>RXIV01000030.1 GCA_003989085.1 Candidatus Competibacteraceae bacterium | reverse complement strand
GTCGGTCAACAGTTGGGCGTCTAAACTGCTAGGCTTGGCGTTGCTCATGACGGGATTCCTCTGGTACAGGATGAACAGCATGGGAAGTCGTCTGCTGGTGTGTTCAAGCACATCAGCAGACGCAACCATTCTAACAGAATCAACGGGCTACGTCATTTTCCGCAACCGCACCCAGTCCGGTAATACCTCGATGCAGTGGATTCCGGTTCTAATTCTGAAATTAAAGTCTTGCGCTGCTCCGTCCGCCCATTGCCCTCTCTCCCCGTGTGTATCCCGCGCACATCCCGCGTGTGGCCTACGTGCATTCCCGTGTACATCCCGTGCATATCCTGCGTATGGCTCGCGTAGGCGCTCTCTCACCCGCTTTTTTACGCACCTGCCTACCCACCACTTGCCCCTATCCCCCTAGAGTCCCCCTTCCCCCTTCCCTGCCTTCTTATGGTCTAGGACTATGCCCCTCGATAGTTGCGGAGCACCGGTTCGTCCTTTGCCATCAGGGTGATTTCAATCTCGGCGACCCGTTCCTCCAATTTGGCTAGGCGCTCGGCGATTTCGACATGCCCGCTTCGCATCTCGTTGAACAGGTCGCGCCAGTAATCCGTCGCCAGTTGCCGGTTCTGCTCGGCGGCGGCGAATTGCTTTTCGATGGCGTCCTTGAGGTCTTCATGGCGGGCTTTATCGGTGTGCTGTAGCCATTGCAAAACGCTCCAGCCGGCCATGCCCACTACGCCCAACACGCCAAGGATGGTTTCGGTTTGTTCGCTCATGGGCTGGCCTTGTTGAGTTTCTGGAATCACGTTGAGGTGGTCGTTCACGATGAATTTCCTCGATATAGCCACGGCGTTTGTTGCAGGCCGGGTTGTCGCCAAATGCCTGCCTTCTTGAAGCGGGCGATGCCCTCGGCGCTGGCGTATTCGGTTCGTTCTGGTGGGCAGCGGAACCGGGCGGCATAACCTCCCAGCACCAGCCGCAAACCGCAATTTCCGTAGTCACGCAAGCGGATGATTTCGGCAATCAGGCGGCCATAGGCGTCGGTGCCATAAATCCGCGCTTCGACCGGCTCGTTGACATACAGCAGGCTGCGGAAATAGGCGCGGGCGCTGATGCCATA
>RXIV01000029.1 GCA_003989085.1 Candidatus Competibacteraceae bacterium | reverse complement strand
TGATGGGCGACTTTCACCGCTGTATTTCCCTCATTCTGGGTGAAGAGGGCGGCATAGCGAACCACCGGAAAGACCCCGGCGGTTTGACGAAGTTTGGAATTTCGCAGCGCAGTTACCCCACGCTCGACATCGCCGCACTCACCCTCGACGACGCGAAAGCGATTTATCGCCGCGACTACTGGAACCCGATTCGTGGCGATGAGCTTCCATCGGGTCTCGACCTGCTGATGCTGGATTGCGCCATCAACCAAGGTCCGGCCACCGCCATCAAGCTGCTGCAACAGGCGCTCCACATCCAGGATGACGGCTTACTCGGCCCGAAGACCTTAACCGCTGCCAGAGTCGCCATGCCGGAGGTTCTGGACGCCTTCGCCGCCGAACGGGCGCTGCGTTACGAGTTCAATCGGAATGAGGAAGTCTTTGGACGCGGTTGGTATCGGCGGTTATTACGGATTAACCGACGGGCATGGGCGAGGGCTGTGTCATGAGATTCAAGTTCGGCCCCATCGACTTCACCCAGCCCTCCACCTGGCGCGGCCTACTGGGATTGTTGTCGATGGCCGGCATCACCCTTAGCCCAGAGTTGGTGACCCAGATTGCGATTGTCCTCGACGCTGGCTTATCCGCCATTGAACTGTTCCGCAATGAAAACCACAGCCCACCCGCCAAGGCCGTGGCCGGCGAACAAAGCACCACCGGCCCTCATCGCCCTGTGGCTCCTGTTCCTGCGGCTGTTCCTGACCCTGACCCTGACCCTGACCCTATTCCTCTCCAGTTGCGCCCGTCCGTGCCATCCGACGATGACACCGCCCGCAACCTGGAATCCCCCGGCTTTGGCGACCGTTGAAATCGGGCTTGTTTGTACCTTGACCTTCTGACACCCGGAGTTTCATCCCATGTCCAGCCCCGCCACTTCTTTTCGCCTGTTCTATCCCGATACCAACACCGTCAACAGCGTTGCGCTGTTCGACGCCACTGGCGCGGCCCTGACGCCGCAAACGATGGCCGATGGTTCCGGCGATCCGTCCGGTTTCAAGTCCAAAGTCCTGACCTTTGCCGCTGCGTCTGAACCGCTGTTCGCTACGCCGACCTTCAGCGATCCGGCCAATCCGGTTGCGCTGTATTTGTGCCGCGACGAGTCCGGCGTGTTCAAGAAGGTACTCGACGAAAGCGTGTTCAACAGCGCCGCGCCGGGACGCCCGACCATTGGCGTCACCGCCCTGCAAGAGCATCTGCTGTTCGTGCCGACCGATTTGGGCAGTGGCGTCAAGACCTATGCGGTCAAAGCGCCGGGTTCGCCCGTCGCCATCATCAAGGACGCCGGCAAAGACCCCATCACCGGCGCGGATCTGGACGGGAACAATATCCTGATTCGCTGGAGTGGCCCGGTGCCGACCTTGCTCGAAGTCGAAGCCGACATCGAGGACATCACCGATCCGGATGGCTTCAAGCCAGAAGCGTTCAGCAACATCACCACCTATGCCGAAAGCTCGGTGGGGCTATCGCTGATCAAAGCCGA
>RXIV01000028.1 GCA_003989085.1 Candidatus Competibacteraceae bacterium | reverse complement strand
TAACTCATCGCGTTCATGGATGAATCTCCAGTCGATTCAATAATTCGCGCACCTGCTCGACTTGATATTTTTTCGCTGCCTTGCCGGGATGCGGACGATGGGCGTGCCACTCCTCACCGCGCAACATGAATTTCATCCGCGACCCTTCGCGTTCACTGACTTCCGCTCCAAGCGCAGCGAGAAGCGCCTCAATCTCGCTAAAAGCGATTGAGGCGCTGGTAGGTGTAGTGAAAACCCGTTGCAGGATTTTGGCGTGCTTAGTAAGTGTAAATTAATAAATAGAAGGTTTTGGGTAACACTGAGGCACTATGCTGTAGTTCCAATCTTGACCATGAAAGTCTGCGGGGTGGAGGCTCAAGGTCTGCATCTGTTGGTCGGTGACTTTAATGCCGGTTGGATATGTGCCCTGATCCAGTTCGGCCTGAATCGTGAGGCCGGCTGCCGTGGTGGTATGCCCAATCAAGTTTACTATCACCGCATGATCGGTCAGTGGCTGGCCGCGCCAGTTTTCAGTAATGTGACAAAACATGCGGTGTTCTATTTTATTCCATTTGCTGGTGCCGGGTGGGAAGTGACAGACTTGAATCGTCAGCCCCGTCTCATCAGCCAATCGTTGTAACTCAACCTTCCACAACCGATTTCGACTCGCATTACTGCCACCCCCATCAGCCGTAATCAACAACTTCGCCGCCTGGGGATACACCTTGCGCCCCATGTGGTACCACCAGCGCCGCAGGGACTCCACCGCGAATTGAGCCGTGTCATGATCGGTCCCCACGCTGACCCACCCTTGATTCCGGGTCAGGTCGTAGACGCCGTAGGGACACACCTTGCCCAGTTCTTTATCGGGAAAGTCATAGATTCGGACCGCCGGAGGCTGACCTTTCGGTCGATATTCACGGCCCTTATTCGCAAAGTCACCCACCAATTCCTTCTTCTTCGCGTCGACCGAAACGACCGGTTGTCCCGCCTGCTGAAAGGCTTTCACTTGCTGGTTAATATACGCAAACTGCGCGTTCCGGTCGGGATGAGAGGCACCTTCCCGAACCTTGCGAGAGCGGTGGCCCCGGTTTGTTGGACAGGATTTTACCGGGCTTAAGTGGGTTTCTGCGGTTTAGGCGGCCTGCTGGATAGGCAGCGAATCAAAGTACACGCTATCGGGGGTTTTGCCGTCCAGCGAGGAATGTGGGCGCCGTTCATTGTAAAACTTGAAATAGCTTTGCAAGCCTTGCCGTGCCTGGGCGACTGAATCGTAGGCGTGCAAGTAGACCTCCTCGTATTTCACACTTTTTCAGAGCCGCTCGACCAACACGTTGTCGACCCAGCGGCCCTTGCCGTCCATGCTCACCTGGATGCCATGCCCTTGGATCAGGCCGACGAACTCAGCGCTGGTGAACTGGCTGCCTTGGTCGGTGTTGAAGATCCCCGGCTTGCCATGGCGGTGGACGGCCTCCTCGACGGCTTCAATGCAGAAGTCGGTCGTCATGCTGTTGGACAGCCGCCAGGATAGTACCCGCCGGGTCGCCCAGTCGAGTACCGCAGCCAGGTAGACGAAGCCTTTGCGCATCGGGATGTAGGTGATGTCCATGGCCCACACCTGGTTCCCCCGCTGGATGTCCAAGCCTCGCAGTAGGTACGGAAAAACGGGATTGCCGGGCTGCTTGCGGCTGGTGTTCGGACGCCGATACAGCGCTTCGATGCCCATCTTCCTCATCAATGTCGACACATGACGGCGGCCAACTGGGATGCCCTCCAAGCCCAAGAAGTCTCGGAGCATCCGCGCTCCCGCAAACGGGTGGTTGAGGTGCAACTCGTCGATCCGCCGCATCAGCGCCAGATCACCCTCGGAGACCGGCTGCGGGACATAGTAGACCGACGAGCGCGACAGATTCAGTAATTCGCACTGGCGCGCCACGGGGAGTTTATCGGATCGGTCGATCATCGTTTCGCGCTCGCATCGCCGATGCGACCGAGCGCAGTGGCCAAAAAATCATTCTCCATCGCCAACTGGCCGATCTTGGCATGGAGTTCCTTCACGTCCGGCCCGGCCGATTCGCTCCGCTCTGCCGCCGTAGCGAACACAGCACTGGCCCGTTCCTGGTGTTTGCTCTTCCATTGGGTGATCTGGTGGGAATCAACTTCAAAC
>RXIV01000027.1 GCA_003989085.1 Candidatus Competibacteraceae bacterium | reverse complement strand
GGGGTCTTTCCGGTGGTTCGCTATGCCGCCCTCTTCACCCAGAATGAGGGAAATACAGCGGTGAAAGTCGCCCATCAGTGGAATCCTGAACGTCGAAAAGGATGGACGACAGGATTGATGCTGCTGTGCAGGATGTCGCTTTTGTTGTTGCCGTTATTGTGGTTATCTGAAATAAATCGGGCGGGCAGTCAGGACGGAGTTCAGCCCAACGCGCGGCCCGGCGGGCCATGAAGTATTGAGCGCGAAGCCTAAACGATTGGAAACCGGTCAATGGGATAGGGAGAGGAGGCCGGAGCAGCAGGGGACGGGTGTTATTTTTTGTGATAGCTCCGTACAAAGTCCCATTTTTTGGACGTATACTTTGCCGGAGACACTGCATTGCTTGGAACACGAGACGCTCGGTCGCCGGTGGGGTGGTCGGTGACGGGTTTCAGGGCGAATAATCAGCGGGTGGCTCGGTCAATCCGCTGGTGAGCGCAAGAGCGCCTCGTTGGAGCGGACCCCGCTCACTGCGTTCGCGGCTGCGCCCGCTGGGGGTTTCCAGGCCGGCAAGCCGGCCTTTCAATCCACGCGCGGGTGCCGCTCAACTCGCGCCCTGTTAGGCCGTAAGGCATTGGAGAAAATGAGATGAAGAAACTAGCTTTAGTTACATGCATGATGATTATTTCTACTTCTGTTTTTGCTGGAGATGCTGAAAACATCGCAGCCTGTGTCAAATCGGCTAAAGAGTTTTCGGGAGTAACCCTTGATGATTTTGATGTTGTTTATGAGGGGAATATTTTTTCCATGAGTACCGCAAAATGGAAAAATGCTTTCTGTGAAGTTGGGGCGAGTAAGGTTTATAAACTAACAGTAAACGGAGAATTGTTGGTTTATGAAGGATTTGCGGGTAAAGATTCTTATGATCTAAATAAGTCTCTAAACGAAAAAACGGAAGAAGCTATTAAGAAAATGAACTCTCGGATTGAGTTGCTTAAGAAAAGAATGGATAAGGTCACAGAAGACCTTAAAAAGCCTAAGCCAGATCATGATGGTCTAACACGCTACATTAATGAAGGAATCGATAAATCTCTTGGTGGCCAAAACTGAAAAAACAGCCTAACTGGGTGCTGCACCGGAGACCGTGCTATTGACTGTTGCTAGTGATTGAACGTGAATTGATGGCGCGGCCCCGGTGAGCACATTTGTTAGCTACAACTACAACACTTTTCTTTAGTGGAGATCAACGTATGTCACAGTTGTCATGTCCAAAATGCGGAAGCGTGGCCAAGGGCAGTAGGGGATTTTGGATTTGGTTTTTTGTAATAATTCTATTTCCTATAGGACTCGTCCTATTGCTTTTGAAGCCAACGTATAAATGCACGAAATGTAGCTTCATGTTCAAATCTTGAGTGAGTCAAGCGGACTACGAGCGGTATGAGGGGGAAATAGCAGAAATAGGGGACAGCAAAGTAGGTTGTGTTGCCATCTTTTTGGCAACCCAACTACCAATCAGCCCGCCTAACTGGGGCTTGCACCTGACCCCGCTACGCGGGGCAGGTGAAGCAGGTCGTTAGGTTTCACGATTAGGGTCTTGCCACCATGAAATTCATAGCCACCATCGCCCTGTTCCTTTTGCTTGCGCCACAGGCAGACGCCGAAGGAGTTTGTGACATCGTAAAGGGCGCGGTGCTGATTGCCCAAGACGATAAAAACACTTACCTGGGTAAAATCACAAACCCGTACGACTCAGACTCCATATTCAACAAATACGGAACATACGGGAGTGAATACAGTTCATCGTCCATTTGGAACGAGTACGCCACATTCGGAAGCGAGTACAGCAGCTATTCACCACATAATTCCTACACGTCTACGCCGCCGATGATCATCAAGAACAGAAAGATTCTTGGCTATCTCAGTGCCAACAAGAGCATCAAGTCGTCTATTTCTCCTAATTTGCTAAAGGCGCTTTGCAAAGACGAGTTGTAAATGTTGCGAGTGAAACCTAACAAGTCATTCCAGCGGACCGTCAAAAAACTGCGCTTTTTTCCGTCCGCTGAATTCCAACGTTCGTCGGCGCGAAGCGCCGACGAACGGGGCGCGAGTTGAGCCGAACGTCGCGTTCTCGGCGCTTCGCTGCCGTCGAACCCTCGTTCGTTGGAGCGGACACCGCTCACTGCGTTCGCGGCTGCGCCCGCTTGGGGTTTCCAGGCCGGCCAGCCGTCCTTTCA
>RXIV01000026.1 GCA_003989085.1 Candidatus Competibacteraceae bacterium | reverse complement strand
GTGCCATAAATCCGCGCTTCGACCGGCTCGTTGACATACAGCAGGCTGCGGAAATAGGCGCGGGCGCTGATGCCATAAGGACTCTGGGCCAACTCCGGCGCGTCGATGAAGGCCAGTCGGACGCGAACTGGCGTTGCCACGTTGTTGACGGTGCGCCAGCAGGTCATGGTGTCTCCGTCGTGTGTGTAGATGACGCGCAACCGCTCGGTGATCATGGGCTGGCCTTGGCTTGCTGGTCAGTCAGGAGGGTTCCGGCGCGGGTTCCGGCAATGAATCCGGCGCTGGCGACAAAGGTCATGCTGCGCACGGTGCGGGCTGGATTCCAGCGGGCTTCAAAGCGGCCCAAATCATCCAGCGTCACGCTGCCACCTTTGCGGATGATGTCCTTGATGCGGAGGAGTAGCCGGTCCACTGCCATTTTTGCCGTGTCGCGGTGTGGGCTGGCTTCCCAGTAGGCCGGATAGACCCAGCCATTCGTGGCAAACAGCGCTCGGATGATGTCGTCCTTGAGTCCGTCTATATCGAGAATGCGGATGGTTCCGGCGATTTCATCCGGCGTTTGTGGTGGGTCTGCCGGTCGATTGAGAATTTCCTTGATTCGGACCGGTGCGCTGGCCCAGGTGATGGGCCCAAACTGTCCACCGTGAATCGCGGCCACGCCGAACAGCACGTCATGAAAATCGCCGCCTCGCCATCCGATGTTGCTGCCGATGCCTTCGGCGAAAAACTCGGTTTCGTCGTAGTCGGCATAACCGACACTGATGATGCTGTCGTGAAACCCGGCGCTTTTCTCATTCGCCACAGGCACCTTCGCCATGATCTTTACCGCGCCGGTATGTCGCCATTCAATGCGCGTCAAGTCACTGATATGGCCGCTGATGACATGTGGGGATGAATAGAGGGTTTCGCCCTGGCGAATCGCGGTCACTCCGCACCAAGACGGCTGCGTGGCCGGTCGCGTCGTGGGCGTCTTGGCGTAGTCGCTGAGGGTGGCGCGGGCGCTGGTGCTCTGGCCGATAGCCTGCCATACACTGACTTTAATCAAGTGGCTCTGACCATCGCCGGGGATTTCTGCCCCGTCGATTTTGATTACGGCTGGATAGGTAACGCTGGGATTTTGCCAAGTGAAGGCCGGTTGAAACTCGGCGCCATCATCGATCTGCAAGGCGATCTTGCATTGGTTCGGGTTTCCGTTGAACCAGACCATCAGGTATTGATCACGGATCACGTCCGGGCGGTAGGGGTCGGTGAGGATCGTCATCTTCATCCCCAGTCCGCTGGGTGGCTGGGCCATCCCGTGTTTTGCCATCAGTCGCAACGCCGCCCGGGCCTTAATCGTCTTGCGCTGTTTGAGCCAGCCGGTCATGGTCAGGCACAACGCCGCCTGGCCCTGCAATATCCGGGGGGTGGCCGCGCCACTGATTGCGCCCTGCATCGTCAGGCGCAACGCTGCCCGGCCTTGGATGGTTAAGGCATCGGATACAAACGCCAGGGTGATCCAGCCGGTATCTCCCCCGTTGGACGCGCTGCCGTCCTTGGTATACATCACGTCGAGCGCTTCACCCGCCGCGAGATGCACAGTGGCAGTTGCCCATTCCGTTTCACCGGAAATTTGAAATAGGTTAGTTGTGCTGAACTGGGCTTTGGCGGTTAGAAAGTCATAGCCTTGTTCGCTGCTGACCCGATACCCAATGGTCAACACCCCAGCGGTCGGCGCAATAAACTGGGCCTGACTGATGCGGTTATCCAGAATCTCCCCGGCCTGAAAACACGGCCCGCCCTCCGGGCTGCCGGTGGGGTTGAGGCGAAACGGCGTTGTCCCATTCACCGTCGCGGGCGGTTGGCTGTAGTCCCAGGCTGGCATGGCGGCTTAACCGATGGCGATTTCAAGTTCGCCCGCCATAAACACCGGCGCATCCCCGGCGACGACGGTCTTGGCGCTGGTCAACTGCGCGATGAACAGTAGTTGGCCGGTCTGATCCTTCACGCCAAAGGCCACGACGGTCGGCCAGGCGCTCACGGCGGTCGGAAACTGCACCGGAATCGCGTTTCTAAACACGGTATTGTCGCTGGCGTCTTGCGCCGTCTCTTTGATCCAGCGTTCCGGGCCAGGGTCATGGCGCACCGGCTGATAGCCGTTGGCCCCGGTGGGGATTTCCACGCCATTGAGTCCGGCGTCGTTGGGCGCGGTGCTGAACAGATGCACGGTGCATTCTGTGATGACCAGCGGTTGCGCGAAAAATAGGGCGTTGCCTATGGCAGCTTCCAGAAAATCGGTGGCGTTGCTCATGGGGGGTCTCGGCGGGGTCTTGGCGGGGTCTTGGCGGTTAATAAAATTACCCCATGCCATTAAGGCATGGGGCTGATGGGTTACGGCCTGATGGGTTACGGCCTGATGGGTTACGGCAGCGCCTTGGCTTGCGCGTCGGTCAGCATCGTGCCGTTGCGGGTTCCGGTCTTGAAACCAAGGGACGGCGTGAAACCCAGTGAACGGTAAGCCGGCACGACCACGGGCGCACCGGTCGAAGGATTGCGGGCCAGCCGTTCCTTGGTCCATTTCGCCGTCACAACGCCAAAGTCCTG
>RXIV01000025.1 GCA_003989085.1 Candidatus Competibacteraceae bacterium | reverse complement strand
GTCCAACGTCGGGTTCTCGGCGCTTCGCTGCCGTCGAACCCTCGTTGGAGCGGACACCGCTCACTGCGTTCGCGGCTTGCGCCCGCTGGGGGTTTCCAGGCCGGCCAGCCGTCCTTTCAACCCGTGCGCGGGTGCCGCTCAACTCGCGCCCCGTTAGGCAACAGAAGGGAATGCTGTGCCAGCACGAATTGACGTAAAACTAGACAAGATAATCCACCGTCGTTTTTCGGCTTCGTTCATGTCGAACGCCAAATGGCGGAAACTATTCAACTTGCTGGATCGACCAGAACTCAATATCAACCAAGCATATTGGAAGTTCATAGACAAAGATAAAGAGATTCGAGGCTGGTTCACCAAGACAGATGAACTTATGGAAAAATACGTGGGCGACTATGGGCTTGGCCCATTTGCATACAAGCACATCGAATGGATTGAAATTCCTGCCAAAGGCATTCCATATGGATTTGAGAAGATTCCGTTCAAGCACTGGCAACAAGACATAGATGGTGCACTCAATATTCTATCTGAGGCAGGTGAATTCGAAATTGAGAAAACAGAACGGGGCTTTCGAATCTATGGCTTCAGGTAAAGTGCCTAACCCTACGCTCAAGTTCGCTCCCTCCGGTCGCTGGGACGCGCCTTCGGCGCGCCCCTTAGCTTTGCGTTCATCGGCGCTCCGCGCCGATGAACGGGCGCGAGTTGAGCCGAACTTCGCGTTCTTGGCGCTTCGCGCCGTCGAACTCTCGTTCGAGCAGACCCCGCTCACTGCGTTCGCAGCTGCGCCCGCTTGGGGTTTCCAGGCCGGCACACCGGCCTTTCAACCCACGCGCGGGTGCCGCTCAACTCGCGCCCTGTTAGGTGTCACATGCCATCGCCGTATCGTCTCGCTCACTTCGTTGAAATCCTGTCTGCAACTGCTGTTCTCGCCGGCTGTGCGAGTACAGCAGTCACGGTCCAGCCGTCCCCGCAAGCTCCCGTTTGCAACGCTGCATCTTCAGCGTTGGTACTTTGGGCGCCTCATTGGCGCCCCGACCAGAAAGATGTCGCCGCTAGAGAGGAAGCGGCATCAACTGGCCTGAACAACTTCCTTGCCCAGTCAGGTTGCTTTGCCAGCGTTGAGCTGCGTCGAGTCCCAAGCCTGGAGGCATCTGCCGTCATCGCACGGTTGAAACACGCGGAAGCCTTCCGGCCCAAAGTGGTCGGCATCGAGGTCCGAGAACTGGGGCCCGTAGTCAAGCTTCTTTCATCTGCCGCACTAGTCGAGGGAGGCACCGAAGTCGTCTTGCGCGTCACCGAGTACTCGCCCGATTCCGCGGCTGTGCTTCGCGAGTTCACCGTTCACTGGCAGAACGGTGGCACCGGGGTCGTCAAGGGCGTTGCCAGCCTTCCTGCTGACATGCAGGCCACCTTGAGCGCAGCCTTGCAGCCAAGCTCTGCCGCGAGGTGACGCCTAACCCCTCGTATATGGACTCCCCCAAAAGTCAAGGAAACTGATCGATAGTTCTGGCCGTTGGATAGCGCATGCAGTCGTATATCCGGCATCGATAGTGGGTTCTCTATGACCCGTGCCGACATGGAATCTGCCCACGGAGCGCCCATCGCTACAAGCGGCACGCATCAAGCTGCCGGCAGAGTTAACGGCGTCAATCCGTGTGGGTGCGACCCAATTAGCCATGATGGGCGATCAGTCTCAACACAAATGCAGGGAGGGGAATTTGGAATACACTCTTGATGAGCACCGGCATCGCCTATTGGGCGATGAAAAGACGGGGGAGTCCATCCCATCATTCAAGCCGACTTCGCGACGCGGCTCAACTCGCGCCCTGTTAGATGGGAGGAATAATGGATACAGTCCGAAAAAAATTCTATTTGCCCCCGCCACCTATAATCTGGCTGAAACAACTCGAATGCTTGATATTGCCAGGGGCGTTTCACGTCACGAATTTGCGAAAGATATTTTTGAAGTTTATTTTCTTTCCGAAGGCGGGCAGTTTGAGCGGCTAATTGAAAAAGAGGGGTATACGCTCAAGCGATCCGGCCCACCTCTAACTGACGAAAAGATCGCCCACATTTATGCCGTCAATGACGAAGAGAAGATTGGCACCATCTTTACAAGGCAGGAACTGGTCACAAAAGTAACGGGGGATGTCGCATCTCTTAAAGAGCTACAACCGATAGCTGTCATTACGGGCAGCAACTTAAGTGTGCCTGTCGCTTGCCAAATAACCGGCACTCCGCTGGTGTGGATTGTGCAATCAACATGGTTTGAAGAGTTTTTTGCCTCCGGTGCCGGGGTCACAGATGGTATTCGATTTGCCCCATTGAAACGGATTGCCGATTTTTTCGTCTATATCGGAATCGAGTTTTGGATGTGGTATGGTTTTATCCGGCCTGTAAATGCTGCCGCGAAACATTTCGATGTCAAAGAATACAAGCCGGTTTTTAATTTTTTTAAGGGCGACATCACCCTGGTGGCGGAACCATCGGGATTTTCAGGAATACCATTGCCGGAAAATCATTTCTATGTTGGCCCACTTCTGGCTAACCAGGACTTTCCCATTCCGGACGAAGTGAGGAACATACCTAGAGATATGCCATTGGTCTATTTCGCAATGGGTAGTTCTGGCACTGCAACTGTAGTCGCGCAGATCATTGAGAGCTTCAAGGGGGCTCCGTATCGCGTTATTGCGCCCGTAAAGCAGCTAATCAAAACAAAACCTGATTTGGAAGTTCCACCTAATGTTCTTGTCACTGATTGGCTCCCAGCGTTGCAGGTGAGCAAGATGGCTGATATTTCTGTGATCCACGGTGGGATTGGCACGGTAATGACAGCTGCATTGGCTGGTAAACCAGTCGTTGGCGTTGGGATGCAACCGGAGCAGCGAGCTAATATTGCTTGTCTTGAGCGTAAGGGATTCGCTGTGCGCCTGTCCAAATCGAAAGACCTGCCGAAACGCCTTCAGGAGGCAATCCGTAGCCAGCTCAGTAATTCAGAAGCAAAACGGAAGGCCGAAGAATATTCGATGGAGATGGCGAAATGGAATGGTCCGCATAATGCGGCTGATATTCTGTACCAGAAATTTGGCAAGGCGGATTGAGCCATCTAACAAGTCAATGCACGGGACGGCGCTCCGCACGGCGTCAACAGGGCGCGAGTTGAGCGAACTCGGCGTGTCCCGCGCGGAGCGCGGGCCAACTCGCGCCCTGTTAGGCATAGTATGAAGAAAGAAACAGACTCACCCGTTTCCTGCCGTAAGGCTGCAAAGGAAGATATTTCCGAGGTGCTTCGTTTGTATGCACAGCCTGATCTTGATAGTGGGAAAGTGCTTTCTTTGTCCAATGCAGAACGTCATTTCGAACGCATCACAGGTTATCCCGACTACGCAATCTACATTGCGTCTTGTGAAGGGAAAATCGTCGGCACTTTCGCGCTGCTGATCATGGACAACTTGGCCCATATGGGTTCACCTTCTGCCATTATCGAGGATGTAGCCGTTGATCCGGAGTGGCAAGGGCGAGGAGTAGGAAAGCTCATGATGAAATATGCTCTCCAAATATGTGGCGAGAAGGGTTGTTATAAAGCGGTACTTTCCTCCAACCTCATGCGAGAGCGGGCCCATGCTTTCTACGAGGCGCTTGGCTTTGAACGTCATGGCTACAGCTATCGCATCAATGCCCAACCCGGCAGTCCACCAGACGCGCCGCAAGTGGCGCACCGGTGACTTTCAACATTAGGTTATCTCCCCATGACGCGCATCGTATTTTACTCTGCCCAGTTTCTGCCCTATCTCCCGGAATCGTGCCAAGTTAACCCCGGTGCTTATGGATTTGAATTGGCGCTATGGCTCTCAAACGCCTTGATACGATTTGACATCGTCACGAGTTATCCCTTGCGACCTTGAGATGAATAGGCTGTAAGTCAATCAATGGAATCAGCGCCTCGGCAATGATTGAACGATGACATTCATGGTAATTCCGCTCGTAGCAGACTAATGCGACTCGTCCCGCCCAGTTATGGGCCAGTTGCTTAAGAAGGTCGTTTTGTTGTGTCAGGTGTTCTTTATACCGCTCGAAGAAGAGTTTGTAGTCGTGGTCATGCTTGAGTTGATCACGCAGCCACTTTGGGTGTCCCGGGACTTAGGGATTAGCGACAGCTTGATCCACAATGGGCTAGCGCGTCACGGTCAACAGACCGGAGCGGGTGCT
>RXIV01000024.1 GCA_003989085.1 Candidatus Competibacteraceae bacterium | reverse complement strand
GTGCCATAAATCCGCGCTTCGACCGGCTCGTTGACATACAGCAGGCTGCGGAAATAGGCGCGGGCGCTGATGCCATACGGGCTTTGGGCCAGCTCCGGCGCGTCGATGAAGGCCAGTCGAATCCGCGCTTGAACCACTGCGCCATTCACCGTGCGCCAGCAGGTCATGGTGTCTCCGTCATGGGTGTAGATGACGCGCAACCGCTCGGTGATCATGGGCTGGCCTTGGCTTGCTGGTCGGTCAGGAGGGTTCCGGCACGGGTTCCGGCAATGAATCCGGCGCTGGCGACAAAGGCCATGCTGCGCACGGTGCGGGCTGGATTCCAGCGGGCTTCAAAGCGGCCTAAGTCATCCAGCGTCACGCTGCCGCCTTTGCGGATGATGTCCTTGATGCGGAGGAGTAGTTGGTCCACTGCCATTCTTGCCGTGTCGCGGCGTGGACTGGTTTCCCAGTAGTTCGGATACGTCCAGCCATTCGCGGCAAACAGCGCCATTGCCACCTCCTCCCGAAAGGTGGAATAGGCTTTTGCAATGGCGGTTCCGGCGATGTCATCCGGGCTGTTGGGCGCGATGCTGGGGTTTTGATAGACCTCTTTAATTTTGACCGGGGTGTTGGCCCAGGTGATCGGGCCGAACTGCCCACCGTGAATCGCGGCGACGCCAAATAGCACGTTATGAAAATCGCCGCCTCGCCATCCGATGTTGCTGCCGATGCCTTCGGCGAAAAACTGGGTTTCGTCGTAGTCGGCATAACCGACACTGATGATGCTGTCGTGAAACCCGGTGGTTTTCTCATTCGCCACCGGCACCTTCGCCATGATCCGCACTGCGCCAGTATGTCGCCATTCCACGCGGGTCAAGTCACTGATATGGCCGCTAATGACGTGTGGGGCGGAATAGAGGGTTTTGCCCTGGCGAATCGCGGTCACTCCGCACCAAGAGGGCTGCGTGGCCGGGCGAACGGTGGGGGTTTTGGCAAAGTCGCTGAGGGTGGCGCGGGCGCTGGTGCTATGGCCGATAGCCTGCCATACACTGACTTTAATCAAGTGGCTCTGACCATCGCCGGGGATTTCTGCCCCGTCGATTTTGATTACGGCTGGATAGGTAACGCTGGGATTCTGCCAAGTAAAGGCCGGTTGAAACTCGGCGCCATCATCGATCTGCAAGGCGATCTTGCATTGGTTCGGGTTTCCGTTGAACCAGACCATCAGGTATTGATCACGGATCACGTCCGGGCGGTAGGGGTCGGTGAGGATCGTCATCTTCATCCCCAACCCGGTCGGTATCTGCGCGGTGCCTTGCCTTGCGATGAGTTGCAGCGCGGCCTTAGCCTTGAGCGATTTTTTGCTTCTTACTATCCCCTTCACATTCAGCGCAAGGCTGGCTTGTCCTTGTATTGCACTGAGTATCACCTCGGTGGTTCCACCCGTTCCACCCGTTCCACCCGTTCCACCCGTTCCACCCGTTCCACCCGTTCCACCCGTTCCGGTGATTCCGGTTCCGTTGCTGGTGCTCTCGGTGCTCTCGGTGCTCTCGGTGCCATTGCCGATGGTGCCATTGCTGGCGCTGCTGTAGCCCTCGCCTAACAGCATCAAGACCAGTTCATTGGATGTGATGCCGGCGGCGATGGCCCAGACCACCAATAACCCTTGCCCGGCCTTCTCGCCTTGAAGGACGCGGGCGGTGTTGCCGTCTATTTGCAGCGTGGCGCTTTCGCGGTGGCCGCCCTCGGCAATCCAGCGGCTAAACCACTGTACTGGGCCAGTCGCGTCACTTTGAGCAACGGCTAATACCGCTCCGGTGGCGGTCAATGTGGCGACAAGATAACCATCCGGGTCGTTCTGCCAGTAAATCATTGACAGACTCCGGCTTTAATCAGTGGGTACAGGATCGGCAATACGCGACGCCCGGCGGCTTTGCGCAGGGGGTTACCGCCAATGGCTCCCGCGCGGGGATAAGCGTTGTGCTGGCGAAAGCGATACCACGGAAAGGGGATATGGTGTTGCTGGCCGAACTGGCAGATGAGACCCATGAGCGTGTATTCCTCATAACCGTCCCATGATTCCAACTCGGCCAAATGCGGTTCCACTGCGAATCGGCGCATAACGTGGAGGTGATGCACTTCTGAGGGGCCGAACAGTTGCGCCAGTGGCGTCCACGGCGCTTTGAAGTAGCCCACGCCGGCCGGCTCGCCAATGAGTTGCACATCGCAATAAGTGGCGACGATTTCCGGGCGGGCATCGAGAACGTCCAGCGCGGCCTGAAATGCGCCGCTGACCACTTCGTCATCGGCATCGACAAAGGCGACGTATTCCGCCGTCCCTAATCTAAAGGCGTTGGCTCTGGCTAATCCGACTTTGCCTTTAATCCCTTGGCATAAATGCACGTTGACCGGTTCAGCCGCTAATGAAATGAGCGCGTCATCAATCCAGCGCACCGGCTCATAGCAATAGAGAACGTGAACATCTATCCGTGGCGGTTCGACGCGCCCGGCGGCGGTTAAGCGTTGCCGGATAAGTTGCCGGGCGGCATGGCGAACTTCCAGCGCGGTGGCGTTGTGGGTGTTCTCTTCATGTAGCCGGAATAAATAACTGGGTTGCTCCACATGGATCCAGTCGCCCACGGTCGCCAGCATTCCGTGCAAGAAATACTGTTCCATGCCGGTATAGCTTTCGAGTTCGTCGAGAAACGGCAGCACCGCACTTCGGCGCATGACCGCGATGTGTTCGGTTTGGCCTGCCCCTTCCAAGCTGCGTTCAACGCACCATGCGCCGGTTCCGGTGGAACGGTCTGGCCCTAACACCTGCCCGGATTCGTCGATATAGAACGCATCGGTGTAAGCGCCTATCGCCGAGGGATTGGCATCCAGGGCGGCTACACAGGCGGCGATAGAGCCGGGTAACAACTGGTCATCGTCATCGAGGCAGGCCACGAACTCGGCGGCGCTCTCACGGTAGGCTTGCGCCCGTCCGACGCCTGTTGCCCGTCCTGTATTCTCTATAATTCGCAGGGTCACCGGCTGCCCGGTCACGCTGGCGATGGCCTGTTCCAGCCATTCCGGGCGGGTTTTTTGACTGGTCAGAATGTGTAAATCGACGCGGGCCGACATGGTGGCTAACCGATGGCGATTTCAAGTTCACCGGCGAGAAAGACCGGCACATCGCCGGTGGCGATAACCTTTGCGGTGGTCAGTGGCGCAACAAAACAAAACTGCCCGGTTTGATCTTTCAGGCCAAAGGCGGCCACGGACGGCCAGGCGCTCACGGCGATGGGAAACTGCACCGGAATCGCGTTGCGAAATACTGTTTTTCCACTGCTGTCTTGCGCTTCGACTTTCACCCAGCGTTCCGGGCCGGGGTCATGGCGCACCGGCTGATAGCCGTTGGCTCCCGCCAGAATTTCCACGCCATTGAGTCCGGCGTCGTTGGGCATGTTGCTGAATAGATGCACCGTCCATTGGGTGGCGGACAAGGGTTGATTCAGAAATAAGGCGTTGCCAACAGCGGCTTCCAGAAAATCAGTGGCGTTGCTCATGGGGGGGTCTCGGCGGGGTCTTGGCGGGATCTTGGCGGTTAATAAAAATTACCCCATGCCATTAAGGCATGGGGCTGATGGGTTACGGCCTGATGGGTTACGGCAACGCCTTGGCTTGCGCGTCGGTCAGGATTGTTCCGTTGCGCGTCCCGGTCTTGAAGCCGATGGACGGGCTAAAACCGAGACTGCGATAGGCCGGGACCACCACGGGCGCACCGGTCGAAGGATTGCGGGCCAGCCGTTCCTTGGTCCATTTCGCCGTCACAACGCCAAAGTCCTGCAAATCCACACTGCCGCCCAACCGCACCACGTCCTTGACCTTGAGTACCAGCGCATCCACGATGCTCTGGCCTTCGGCGGGCAAGCTGCCCAGTGCCGACATTACATCGGCGAAGACGTTGGCCTTGAGGGTCGCATAGTTCACATCAACCGCCGTGCCGGCGACTTCATCCGGGGTGGGCGGCGCAACCTCCTTGACCTTGCTGGTGATGTTCAGCGGCGCACTGGCCATTGTTTCAGCGCTCTTGGCGCTGAGGTTGGTGGCGACGATGCTGAAGGTATAAGGCTGGGCCACGGCAGGGCCGGTGTCCTGCACCACAAAGCGGCTGACGTTCTCGATGCGGGCTTCGGTTTCACTGCCGTTGCTGGAATAGACCGTGTGCTTCTTGCCGAGGTAGTCGGTGACGTAAATCTCGATGCCATCGCCGGGACTCGTCAGGTCTTTCACCCAGTCCACTTTCACCACGTCGGTGATGACATCTACCCGGTCGCGCAGCAGTTGAACGGTTAGGCGGGTGGGCGGATTGGGCGCGGCCAGTTGAAAGGTGATGAAGGCGTTGTCAATCGCGACCCACTGGCCGGCGTCGCCATGCACGTTGTAGCGAATGCGGAAATTGACCGCATGGCCCAAGCCGTCTCGCGGAACAATCTGGCCGTCGGCTTTGATCAGCGATAGCCCCACCGAGCTTTCGGCATAGGTGGTGATGTTGCTGAACGCTTCTGGCTTGAAGCC
>RXIV01000023.1 GCA_003989085.1 Candidatus Competibacteraceae bacterium | reverse complement strand
GCCGCCACCGCTGACCGTGCCGGTTCCTGTCCCGGCTTTAGCCAAGGTCAGCGTGTAGGTCGTGCCACTACTGGCGATCGTGATCGTATGGGTCGCCGCCAAGCCGTTATTGGTTTCGTTGCTCTCCGCTACTGCGTTGGCGTTATCCGCATAAGCGCCGAAATAGTAGGTCCCTGCCGCGACATTCGCTGGAAGGGTTATTGGGCCGCCGCAACCGGTGGACGCTCCTGCCGCCAGAGAGTCGAACGGGCAGCCCCAGCCGGTATCAATGTCGCTGGTGGTGATGGTGGAATCAGTGGACAGATAAAAAACAACCCTAAATGCCCCGGCGGCTTGCGCACCCTGGTTTTTGAGGGTTACCGAAATATCGATTGACCCGCCCGCCACGCCCGTTGTTGGGCTGGTAACTGTGGTGACTATCAAGTCTGGCAGGTTGGTTTGCGTCAGGGTAAAGGTCGCGGTGCAAGTCAGGTTGCTGGCCGGCATAGTAAAGCTGGCGGCGCAGGGACTGGGACTCCAACCGGCGAAGGTTGATCCGGCGTCCGGGGTGGCGGTCAGATTCACTGTCGCGCCGGCGGCATAATTGCCGCCACCGCTGACCGTGCCGGTTCCTGTCCCGGTTTTACTGAGAGTCAGGGCGTAGGATTGACTATCGGCGCCAAAAGCTACCGACATCGTCTGGGCGGAGGCTGAGATTTGGTTGATATTGACTCCACTGGACGCGCCGGAATACAGCTTACTGTTAGGATTGGAGGCATCATTAAAGGTCGTGGCGTTTCCTAAATACCATAAATCTGTTTTCGATCCCCGCCCCGTCCCCATAAGCGTTCCATCCGCTTCCTCCAAATCAACCCAACGGTGCGCATCGTTTGTATTACTTGTCATTGAATCATCAATGTGAAAGATCACCACACCGCCAAAGCCAGTTCCCAACTGTCCTTCCAAACCTCTATCGTAGCCAATAGGTTGTCGGTTTTCGACTAGGAAATACTCATTCGGGGAGGATGACGACGTGCGATAAACGCTGGTATTACCGCTGGACGTCGTACCCGCCGCAGTCACGGATACTGTGCCGTTGCCTTCCAAACCGCTGACCCAGCCCCACTTGTAGCGTATCCAAGCAGATGGCAATACCGGAGTTTGACCCTGCCAGGAATCTGAACTGGCTTGCCCCCAACTCCCCCCGCTCATCAGACAAAAAGCGCCGATTCCACTGGAAGAATAATCCGTATCGTAAAGGTCTGGAAATCCGAATATCAAATGCCCCAACTCATGGGCCATAATTCCCAATGTCGCCATGTGACCATTCGTGGAGGAACTTTGATGAATCTCTCCAAACTGTGCATAGCCTCCACTGTTATTACAATCACCAACTGTTACCCCATCAACAACCGGTGGAGTAACCGCCCAAATGCACCACTGATGACCCCAGACATTGGGAGTGTACGCTGACGATCCACCATAAGACATTTCATAGCCAGCCACAATTACGACAACCGCTAGTTCGGTGGAATCCACATAACCATCGTGATTCGTATCAAAAGCGGCAAAGTTGACGTAAGGATCAGCGGCTAGAATAGCGTTCTTAGCCAGTTGTTGATTAGCGGTACCGGTACTTTGTCCAGTATTGGGGTGGTTATAGCCCACATTGACCCAGCCCACTACACCATTGTTGGCGGTACCGGATGTTTCCGCAGCAGGACTCAAGTTAACCTTGCCATAGGAAGCCGCATTGTAAAATGCGCCAAGCTTATTAGTCACAAAATCCGCCCACTGCGCCTCGGTGGTGCTACCGGATTGATTCGAGAAGGAAGTCAAAATAAACAAAACCTTTCCAGAAAAATTACCAGTAGGAACATTTTCAGGTGGATTGCCGCTCAACAAGGCGGGTTGAGTGTTCTGAATTGGCGCGGATAATACTGGTTTAATCCCATTTTCAACGGAAGGAGGTGGGGGTTGATTGGCAGGCACAGGTGTTAAAACTGGATTCAAGCCCTGATACCCTTTAACATAATACCAGTAGCCATCGCTGCCTTTTGCAATCGTAAAGCCCACTGTTGTTTCAGTCCAATTGAGCCACTCATCACCCTTTGTGATGCTCTTTATCACGCTTCCATCTGGTTGTCTTAACTCTCCAATAATCGGAGCAGCCGGAACAGAAAATACTTCCGGTGAATACATAAAGACCATGCTGATGGCCCAAAAAAAACATACATTTCGCATTATCCTGTTCATAGTATCAACCTCATGATGTTTTGTATAAAATTTATTCAATGGTTCGGGTGATTTTCAGGGAAATTTCCTTGAAGATCCACCTGTGTTATGCCCCCTCACCAAAGCCAGGCAACGTGGGAACTTCGTCTGGCAGTCTGAGGAGGTTGCTGACGGTGAGCGTCGCCGCCTGCGCGGCGGGAAGGCCAAAAATAGCCAATACTATTAACAAGAAAAAGCTTTGGAGTGGGGATAAATATCGACGAAGCATAGTATTGTTCCTGCTGAAATGGTGATAGTTATTAAACAACGGGTGATACCGGACTGGAAGTCAGCCATTTAGCAACAATCACACCAACTTCAAACAGACAGTGCCAATCGCATTCAATGCGAACGATTTTGCTGATAACAATTTGAATATAAAATGGAATGAAGAAAATGGTGGCTGAAGTATCCGAAAATGCCAGAAGCGAAAAACAAGGCGGATTGTTGAATTTTGAAACAGGTGTGTTTCATTTTGAAACATGGAAGGAGAAGTCGCCAACCGCCACCACCAGTACCGGTGGGTTGCGATTGGCTTTGACGAAGCTCAAGCAGGTTTCGCTGGCTGCGTCGCAAAGTCTGCCGACTGCCCAAACTTTACCGGGATTTTTGCCTTCCTCAATGCACCAGTTGATTGAGGTCGAAAATCGGCAACAGGATCGCCAGAACGATGATCAACATCACCCCGCCCATGACCAGAATCAGCATCGGCTCAAAAATCCCCAGCAGGGCGGCGATCAGCGTCTCGGTTTCGCGCTCCTGCTGCACTGCTGCCCGCTCCGACAGGCTCTCAACAAATGGTAGGACCGTGACCCATGCTAACTGTCCAGGGGCCTGGGCCGGTTGTCCACGCCGAGGAAAGAGAACCGTAAACGATTCATCTTCATAGACCGGCCCCAGCGCATCGGCAATTTGTAGACAGAGCGTGCTCCGGGGAAAGGCCGCACGCGACCCGTTGTGTTTCTTCCGGAATCTGAAAAGCCATGCGGGGTTGACGTGACATGGAAACCTCCGGGTCGTGAAGGGCACAAGCCGTATGAACTTTTCTCATGCAGTGGCTTACTGAGCCGCTACCATCAATACTCCAGCCGCTAGCAGCAAAAATGAATTCGCCACCAGTGTCATCATGATTGTTACACCCCATCAGCGACGAGTGTGCTGTAAAGGTTATCGGGATTGACCTCGCCAAGCGGAATTTTCATGTATGGGTCTATCCCAACAAAGATACATGAGGCGACATAGGGATCCGACGTGATCTCTGACGCGCAGGATGGTCTGCCTGCGGGTACTGAATTCCAGAGCCGGGATTGAACGCTATTCATTTCAACATTATTATAGGGATATTCATCGCTATCCCCGAGAAACCCGCATGCGAACCGTGCAGATCACCCTGGAAGAGGACCTGGTTCAAGCTGTTGACCGGGCGGCGGATCGGCTCGACCAGTCCCGCTCGGCGTTCACACGTGCGGCCTTACGCACGGCCTTAGCGCGACTCGCGGTGCAGGCCCGGGAACAGCAACATCAGGCCGGCTATCTCCAGCAACCGGTGACGCCGGACGAATTCGACGCTTGGGAAGGCGAACAGGTCTGGGGGACTGATGCGACGCGGCGAGATTCGGTGGTACACGTTCAAAATCCCTGACAAGAAGCGGCCCGTGCTAATCCTGACGCGCGACTCGATTTTAGACGTGCTAGGCGACGTCACGGTCGCCCCCCTCACCTCAACGATCCGCCAGATTCCGAGCGAAGTGGTCCTGACACCGGACGATGGCGTGCCCCAGCTGTGTGCTGTCAATCTGGATCATGTGCAAACTGTGGCCAAAGCCAAGGTCGGACCGTTCATCGCAGCCCTAGGCGATGCCCACATGGATCGAGTGCAATCCGCACTCTTGCTTTTGCGTTGGGGTTTGAGCGGTGACCGGTGGCCGAAAAGATGGACACTTTGGAATCAACCGCCGATTTTCTGCGACGCCGCGCAGGAAGCGCACAACCAACTGATTTATTTCCAATCGGCAGGTGATAAACCTCCGCCTTTAGGCGGAAACGTCTTTAACACGCAGCCTTTCAAGGGTCCAGCTTGAGCGGAGACCCCGAATGAATCGGGAGCACTATCGGCATGGAGCGCATACGGTTACGGAGTTGAAATATCACTTTGTCTGGAAGACTAAATATAGTTACCCAGTGTTACGCGGAGAAGTTGGGTTGCGACTACGACAAATTCTCCGAGAAGTCTGTGTTAAACAAGACATGACGATTATCGAAGGGAATATTCGCCCGAATCATGTTCACGTCTTAGTCAGTGCTCCAACGCATCTATCGCCTGCAACGATGGCGCAATACCTCAAGGGACGAAGTTCGTACCGATTGCAGCGAGAGTTTCGTAAGTTGCAGAGGTGGTATTGGGGACAGCATCTTTGGGGGCGAGGCTATTTTTGTGCAACGGTAGGTGCGGTGACGGAAGAGCAAGTGAAA
>RXIV01000022.1 GCA_003989085.1 Candidatus Competibacteraceae bacterium | reverse complement strand
GGGGTCTTTCCGGTGGTTCGCTATGCCGCCCTCTTCACCCAGAATGAGGGAAATACAGCGGTGAAAGTCGCCCATCAATTTGTCTCCGAAAGGATGGGAGACAGGATTACGGCGATAGGCGGGAAAGTCGTGGCGGTTATGGCGGTTGTGACGGTTGCCGTGAAAAAAGTCGGGCGGGCAGTGAGGACGGGGTTCAGCCCAACGCGCGGCCCGTCAGGCCATGAAGTATTGAGCGCGAAGCGTAAACTATTAGAAATCGGTCAATGGGATAGGGAGGGGAGGCCGGAGCAGCAGGGGACGGGTGTTATTTTTTGTGATAGCCCCGTACAAAGTCCCATTTTTTGGACGTATACTTTGCCGGAGGTGCTGCATCGCTTGGAACGCGGGACGCTCGGTCGCCGGTGGGGTGTTTGCTGGCCGGTTTAGGGGGCGTTTCGTTGGGCAGGGTGGTGCAGAATCAGCCGGTTAGCGCAAGCGCGCCGGATTAGGCGTCAAATTCGACGCAAAATAAGGCGTCATTTATGATGCCTACTTTATGTTAGGCGGAACGCTAAAGGAAGAATCGCAGCAACCATGAAAAACATAATTGTGATTGCCATTGTTGTAGCTATTGGTTGGTATGGAAACTATCTATATAAACAGCGTGGATACAACACAGGGTTTGTGCAAAATTCGTCAACTGATTTAGCGAACGAGAAAAAGGTAAAGTGCATTACTAAAACGGGTAGCGTTATATATGGAACTGTACCGCATGGAACTCAGTGTGAAAAATTAGAGCCGATTGAAGGTTCATTAACGGTAGTTTCTAGCGAAACCCGTACTGAAAGAGAAAGTGGATATAGTTCTAGTAAAGAAAATAGTAGCGGTTCAAGTTTCAAATGTGATGGTAGAGTCCATTGCAGTCAAATGACTTCTCGTGCAGAAGCAGAATTTTTTGTTAAAAATTGCCCAAATACTAAGATGGATGGTGATCGCGATGGTATACCTTGTGAAAATGACTCACGTTTTTGAATTGAAAGCCGCTTAGGTCAAGTTGCCCTATTTTTGGCAACCCAACATTCAATCAACCGGGGCCTAACTGGCTGCTGCACCGGAGACCGCGCC
Source organism: Candidatus Competibacteraceae bacterium (assembly GCA_003989085.1). Taxonomy (GTDB): domain Bacteria; phylum Pseudomonadota; class Gammaproteobacteria; order Competibacterales; family Competibacteraceae; genus RXIV01. The sequence goes on along the minus strand of RXIV01000022.1, from coordinate 6,223 downwards.
ATTGTCTACTGTGGCATTTTAACACTCATCGAGTGGCGCGGCCCCGGTGAGCAAAGATGTTAGGCCTCTACAATGTCCACTCCTATGCACACATCACTCGAAGTACAACTATTGCAGGCGAGCCTGCTGTGCGGAATGCAACCGTCAGGTTCGCCGGCCTACCGCTTACAGCTCTTCCTAGTCGCTAACGCGATACTTGGGTCAAAAAATCACCAAAGCGATTTCCAGCGTGCGTTGGAAACAGCCGTGGACAAGAAGGGCTTGTTCGCAAACTTTGAAGATCGCGGCTCTGGAGAGTATGTACTTACCGAGTTTGGGCATACTTTCGCAACAATCCAATGTGGCAAAGTTGTGGCGCAATATATGCCTGTCAGGCGTACAGAGTTCCGAGCAAATATGCGCGGCAACGTAAAGGGCGTCCGCTTGGAGATTAGTACCAAAGGCGATAAGTCCTACATCACGCTAAACGGCGAATTGATTAGGTACGCAACCGAGGCTTGTCGTCGCATCGAGTCGCTTACTGGCTTCAGTCTCCCCACCCAAGGCACATCGGCCGTGCGCGTCTTGCAAGACTTCGCCATCGACCACGGATTTGAGATCACGTTCAAGTGAAGATCTTTGCCGAAACGAGGCCTAACCCTACGGTCAACCGGAACGCCAACAGCTGCGCTGTTGGTTCCCTCCGCGCTTCGCGCTCCGGCGTCCGGTTACCTTCACGTTAGGCAGTTTCACAATAATCACTGAGGTACTTCATGAGCAAAACTCTCGTGTCAGAACAAGAGATCGTTGATTGGATCAATAACCGTCTTAAAGAAGAATATGACGGCGATTTTTCAATCCGCCACTTACAGCGTTTAAGAGGCTTTGATGATAACGGATGCAATTGGTCTGTCTCTTTTGTTAGTGGCGGTATGGATGCTGGTATCGCTACTATCATCCAAGAAGCACAACATCGGTTCAACCTGATAGAGCGCGATACGCTTTAATCCGAGTTGAAACAGAATCACAAATATCCTTCAAATAACAATCAAGGTAAGACTCGAAATCAGCCAAGGCATACGGAGGATCGGGTTGTTGAAGTAGCGGGTACATGGTGATCTGAATCACATCAGGTGATGGCGATGCAATTTCCACTAATGGCCCTTGTGAGTTAATTAGTACGTCTGGCTTTAGCATTTGAATCCCCTAAAAATTCATCCCATTGACATCGGGCCTAACTGGTCATTGCACCCGACCCGGCGCAGCGTCGGTTAGCTCTACGTTAGGCAGAAAATTATGCCACCCTGATTCACCAATCATCGGGTGATATGTATTCACTAACCATCTACCTAAAAACAAGCCTATCACTAAGCCAAATGAAGGCAAAAGGGAAATAAATATATGTCCGATTCCATTTTGGTTTTTATCGCCACTGTTGTTGGAGTCGCTGCTGGTAGCAGTATTACTTGGTGGGGAGCCGTAGACTTGAACAGGAAACAAAACTTCAGTATTGCTTCCGCCAAGTTTATTAATGGCTTCTCCAGTGAAATTGCTATTCTTAACCACCCTATCGCCAAACAAGCCGGTACTACTTACAACGTCTTGTTGGAGGCTTTCCAAAGACATAATGTTGCTTTCATTGAGTTCAATGTTTTCGTCCCCAAACCCTTGCGGGCAGGCTTCAATGAAGCATGGGAAACATATCGTAAGCACAGCGCAAACTTTAATCAGGAATGGCGTGGACATGAAAAAATGAACCATCTTTGTGAGTACCTCGCAACTAATGATGAAGAAGAGCGGAATGCCAAAGATTTGGCGCTTCAAAGGCTTAACAGGCTTTTGTCTTATGCAAATGTTCGTTAAGCCTAACTGGGCATTGCACCGGAGCCTTCGGCCCGGTGAAGCGGAGCGTTAGGCCACTTTCTATAACTACTTCCACAATTAGGATATATCCGATGGCAGTCACCGTAAGTCTGATTAACATGAAGGGCGGCGTCGGCAAGACCACGCTTGCAGCACAATTGGCCCACGCCGCAGACCGTCAAAACATTCGAACACTCGTCGTCGATTTAGATCCACAATCAAATCTGAGTCAGGCAATTCTTAGCCCAGAGAAATACGTTAAGCTACTTAAGGATAAAAAACCAACCGTATCTGCAATCTTTGAGAGCTACCTTCCGCCAAGCAATAGTAGCGACAGCCCAAAGCCGGTCGATATTAAAGATGTGATTATCAAGAAAGCTGGTTACTGGGCAGATACAACTTTAGACTTAATACCAAGTCGACTCGAACTTTCGCACACATTGAAAAACCCCACTAGCAAGGAACGGCGTTTAGCCAAGGCGTTGAGTAAGATTTCAGATCAATACGACTTAATTCTTCTTGATTGCGCTCCTACAGAGTCCATTCTGACCGAAGCAGCTTATCATGCAAGCCGATATGCATTGGTTCCAGTAAAACCAGAATTCATGGCTACTATCGGCCTACCGTTGCTCGCTCGTTCCATTAATGAATTCAAGTACGAAAATAACGATCATTCTTTAGATATTTGTGGCATCGTGTTTAATCATTCATCCGCTTATTCAGAAGGCCCTGAAGGCGAAAAGTCGATCAAGGAAGTTAAAGTGGAAGCCAAGAAGAACGGTTGGAATATATACAATACTCATGTGCGGTATTCTGCTTCGTATCCAAAGGCTGCGCGTGAAGGCACTCCGATTGGAAGCACCAGCTATGTGCGCTGGGAAGTTACAAACGAATTTTCCACTTTCTTTGACGAATTCCTTAAATCTATCGGTTTGAAGACTATTCCATGAAACAGACTGAATTGCTGCGTTTGCAGCTCGCAATACTCATGTTGCAGCACGGAGAGCGAGCAATCTTGGAATCGATAGCCAGCCTTCGAGGGCAGGATACTGGTGACCTTGAAGCAATCCTCGTTGATATTGACAAGATCAGGCACGCACGCACGAAGAAACCACCTGCAGCAAAGACCCCTAGCTTCTCAATTGAGTCGGTTTTGAGAACACATCCCGAGAAGGCAGATGTGATTCGTTCAATCCAAACACGGTACGAAGATAAAGCGTTCCTCACGGAGCTTAAAGACGTCCGCCGTTTCCTTGATAGACACGGTCAGCCTACGAATACGCTCAAGACAAGAAGTGAGGCTTTTGCGAAAGTTGTTCGTGTGCTTATCGAGTTGCCGATCCCTGAGCTTGAAGTCATTTTGAGCAATGCGCCGAGTAATGAATTTTCGGGTCTTGGTGTTATCTCAGATCAAATTCTTGGGCGCAAGTGAACACAAACATTAGCCGCGTAGGTTGAATCGTCATCTTTCTGGCAACCTAATATTCAATCAACCGGAGCCTAACTGTAGCTTGCACCTGACCCCGCTACGCGGGGCAGGTGAAGCAGGTCGTTCGTCGGCGCTTCGCGCCGACGAACGGGGTGCGAGTTGAGCCGAACGTCGCGTTCTCGGCGCTCCGCGCCGTCGAACTCTCGTTCGAGCGGACACCGCTCACTGCGTTCGCGGCTTGCGCCCGCTTGGGGTTTCCAGGCCGGCCAGCCGTCCTTTCAACCCGCGCGCGGGGGCCGCTCGGCCTGGTACGCATTTATGCTAATTCTTGGTTTGGTCGTCACCCTTGTTTCTTGTGCGGTCTTTTCGTTTGCGTATTTGTATTTTCTCGGGCTCCGAATTATGCGCACCAGCTTCGACGACAAACAAAGTGCGTTCTTCATGGGACTGCTGGTCTGCTCGGGCATTCTTGCTGCAACTGTCACCCTGGAAGCTGTAGTTTTAATTTCCGTTGCACGCGACGTGTCTGGCCGTTTTTTCTATGTGGCTTCCGTACTTGGAGTTGCTGTATTCGCACTCGCCACCGCAGGTGTGGCAGGTTTTCCCAAGCCGATTCAAGCAGCGTTGGCACAACGCACCATCGCCATGTGGGGGATAATAATCGGGAATCCGTTGCTTCTCGGCATTAACGCTCTTTGCTTCGCTCAGGCTGTGCCATCGGTTCTATAGGTGTTGCTATGAACAGGCATCGTGGCCCAACCCGGCAGTCAACGCGGACGCTGCCCGATAAAGCCGCGCCAGCCGGTTAGCCTACCCACCGCCCACAACTTTCACCCCTCGCGCTGAAACTTCTGGTTTTTAACCAGCCATTCCACCAGCGCCGCGTGAGCAATCCGGTGATGGCAACCGACCAGAAAGGAATCCAGCGCGCGGGGATCGGACTTTTTCACCGCCGGATGCTCGGCCAGTTCGCAGAATTGGCGCAGCGTGGTTGGGCTGATGCGGAGCAACTGGCACACCTCGCCGGGCCGGTAGACCGCCCTCGGCATGATCCCCTCGGCCAGCAGCAGGGCGTGAAGCTGGCCCTCGGCTTGCGCCCGGAGGTCGGGTGGCGTGACCGGTTTCGGAATGCCACCAAAACCGCCGGAGAAGCCGTTTTCGGCGTTCAATCGCGTGACCCGCACCCGGAACATCCCCTACGCCGCATCGTCGCCGCCTGACCCCTCTCCGGGCGTTTTCTGGATTGGCCTCGGTCGCGGGATCGGCACGTCTCCGCCCATGCGGACCGTCAAGGGCAAGCCGCGATGCAGCACCTCAACCAGTGGCAAGCGTTCCTTGGGGGGCACCTCCGCCAGCCGGGCGGTCAGGACGATTTCCAATAACGGGCCGTCCGGCGTGTTGATGACCGTGCTGGAAGTCACTGAGGCTTGAATCGTGGTCTGTGGCAGCGGGCGGCGGCATGGAAAGTTCAGGACGCGGGCGGTCATGTCAGGCGCTCCGTAGTGTGGCCTTGCTGCGGTCATGGGCCAATCCCCATTCGGCGCGGATTCGCCGCCAGTTCTCCAGCAGTTCGGCGCTGGTAAAATCGGGATGCGCTTTGCGCCAGTGGTCAAACTCCACGCGGGCGCTTTTGTTTCTCTCCTCGCGGGTGGAGATAGGCGCTATGGGCGCTACGGAGTGGCTTTTCATGGCTTGTCCTTTTGCTGGTGGATGCGGGGCAGTGGACGAAGGGGCGGCTGTAATGGCCCATGCGCCTTGCATTGGTACTCAAATGACCCGTTTTTGTTTCGTAACTCCACAATGGCGGCATGGCAGCGATGGGGGCACCGCAAATCAGGTCGTAAAATCAGGGTCATGGTTTGTACTCTCCGTTTACGACGTGGCTCCGCATCGGCTGTACGTCGCCGTGTTCGCTGCAACGGTAGGTTTCAAAGGCGTGGCCGTCACAAGCGACCATGAACACGCCCAACTCTCGCCGACAGGTGGGGCATACCTTCCTGCTGACTAGGCTAGCCGGGTCGCGGTAGCCGTAAGTCGCTAGTGGAAGCGCTGGCGCTTGAAGCTCGATACTGGCGCGGTGGCGAGCGTTCATAGCGCTAGTTCCTGTGGTGGCTTGGGTGGCTGTGGGGCGCTGTTTTTCGGCTCGTCGGGATAATCAGGCGGATCGAGTCGCAATCCACAATGTGGGCACCAATAGGGGCGGTCGGTGTTCGCGTTTTCGAGATGCCACCAGCCGCTACAGGCCGTGCAGCGGCAATGCAGCAGGGTTTCCGCGCAAGCGTCATAGGCGGGAAACAGGGCGTTCATGCGGCGGCCTGCTGCGGATGGCCGCCGGCGATTACTCTGCGTCGCGCCAATTCCGCTTCGACTGCGGCCATCGCCTGCCTTTTTTTCTCAACCTCGGCTTCGCGTTGCTGCTGGCGGTGCTCGGCCCGGCGCTGTTCGGCGGCGGCGCTGTTGGAACGGATCAGTTCGGCCATCGCCCGCAACCGTTGCGAGGTGGTGATGTCCTGCCAACTGGCCTCTGGCCCTTCGAGCAACCCGGCCACAGCATCCAGACTCGTCGGTGTCGGGCCGGGCAGCAGTGAATGGGCATGGTCAACACTGATTCTGCGGGCCGCTACCGCCTCTTGTAGGCGCTGAATCCGCAACGTAGGGTCAGTGCCGAGGGTCGGCGTCCAATGCGCCATTTGGCCGGTTTGACGGGCTTCGGCGACCAGTCGCCGGTACACGTCGATGAAGGCCATCCGCGCCCCCACTTCGTCGCCCAGGTCAAGAATCGGCTGGCATGTGGCCCAGCCAGTCCGCATTTCGTCGGTGAGAACGCCGGTTTCGCGTTCGTCGGTCACCAGGCGCAACAGCAGACCCCAGGCTTCATCCGGGCCGGGATGGCCGTTGTTGAGCACCGTCATTGGCAAGTGGCGGGTCACATCGGCAGGCTTGGGCAGGTAT
>RXIV01000021.1 GCA_003989085.1 Candidatus Competibacteraceae bacterium | reverse complement strand
GGCAGCAAACTGGTGGATCGTGCTGGGCAGACCCTGCGCACGATCATGGACTCGGTGAAAAAGGTCAGCGACATCGTGGCCGAAATAGCGGCTGCCGCCCGTGAGCAAGCCAGCGGGATTGAGCAGGTCAATAAGGCGATCCTGCAAATGGATCAAGCCACGCAACAGAATGCCGCCCTGGTGGAGGAAACCGCCTCAGCCAGCCAGGCAATGGGCGATCAGGCGTATGAACTGCAAGAACTAATGCGATTCTTCACGCTGGATGCGCGGGCGAAAACCAATAAGGATTGATTCTGGTGATTGGAACTTTGGTGAATACCGGCGCGGTCGTGATGGGTGGCGCCGTTGGTCTGAGCGTGGGGACGCGGCTGCCCGAACGGATCAAAGTCATTTTGATGCAGGCACTGGGATTGGCGGTGGTCGCTATCGGCCTGCGAATGGCGCTGGAGGCGCAGCACGCGCTACTAGCGATTGCCTGCCTGTTGCTGGGCGGGGTAACGGGCGAACTGCTGCGGATTGAACAACGACTGGAAGGGCTGGCGGAAACCTTGCGGCAAATCCTGCGTTCCGATTCCAGCCGCTTTGTTGAAGGATTTGTCACCGCCACCCTGCTGTATCTGACCGGCGCGATGACCATCGTCGGCTCAATCCGCGATGGCACCGTGGGCGATCCCAGCGTCCTGCTGCTTAAATCGTTGCTCGACGGGGTGGCATCGGTCGCGCTGGCCTCGTCGCTGGGCGTCGGCGTGCTGTTCTCGGCCCTACCCGTGTTGGTTGTTCAAGGCGGGATCACCCTGTTGGCCGGGCAATTGGCGTTCCTGTCGCAACCGGCGGTGCTGGATGCAGTGAACGCGACCGGTGGCTTACTGATTCTGGGCATCGGCATCAACTTGCTCAACCTGGGTCGGATTCAGGTCGGCAATCTGCTGCCGGCGGTGTTGTACGCCATCGTCGGTGGACTACTCTTTCCCTGACCAGCTATAAAATAGCCGTTTAATCTCAATATGCTGAAAGGATTTCATTATGAAAAACCGTTTATCGACGGTGCTGACCGTCGCCCTGTTGATGCTGGCGGTTTTATCCGTGCCGCCAGCCCGCGCCCAGAGCGCCAATCAGCAGCTTGCCGCTGGCAGCGTGCTAGAAACCATCAAAAAACGCGGCGCAATCAAGGTGGGGATGTCCACATTTATCCCGTGGGCGATGCGTGATAAGAACGGCGCACTGGTGGGCTACGAAATCGATGTCGCCCGGCGGCTGGCTGAGGATATGGGGGTCAAGGCCGAGTTTGCGCCGACCGCCTGGGACGGGATCATTCCCGCACTGCTGGCCGGCAAGTTCGATCTGATCATCGGCGGCCTGTCGATCACCCCGGAACGCAACCTGACCGTCAATTTCACCCTGCCCTACGCCCACTCCGGCATTCATCTGGTGGCGCACCGGAAACTGGCCGATGGCTTCAAGAGTCTGGACGATTTCAACCGGCCGGAGGTCACGCTGGCGGTGCGGCGCGGCGCGACTCCCGCCACCACAGCTAAACGGCTGATGCCCAAAGCGACGCTCCGCCAGTTTGATGAGGATGCGTTGGCGCTCCAGGAAGTGCTGAACGGCAAGGCGCATGCTTTCGTCACCAGTGCCCCGACACCGGCGTTCGAGGCGCTCAAGCATCCCGAAACCCTGTTTCTGCCCATCCCGGAGCCGTTCGTGCAGGGCGCGGAAGGCTTCGCCCTGCGTAAGGGCGATCCAGACGCGCTGAACTTCTTCAACAACTGGATTCTGCTGCGCCAGCAGGACGGCTGGTTAAAGGAACGTCATGACTACTGGTTCAAAACCCGCGACTGGGCCAGCCAAGTGGTTGAATGATAATGATCAAGAGAGGAGGTGGGCATTATCTACCTTCGGATCCCCGAAGGGTCGAGAAGTTACAGGAGAAATTTCTGTGAGCCCGCTACCTGTCGCCATTCCTCTGCAACCTGCGTCACTGCCGCGTCGCCTTGATTCCGCCGAGGCGTTCTTCTGGTTCCTCGATCACGTTTCGGCGATGAACTTTGCGGTGATTGCCGAAGGCTGCGGCGATCTTGACGATGAAGTGCTGCGCGCAGCACTGGATCAGGCCCAGCAGGCTCACCCACTGCTGCGGGCGGGGATCACCGCCAACGCCGAGCAACGGTTGATCTGGTTCCCAGTGCCCGACCAGCCCCTGACTTATACCGTGATCGAGACCGGCCTGGACTGGCAAACCCCGCTGGCCGAAGCGATGGTGCAGTCGTTTCCGCTGGACAGTGCACCTCTAGTCAGAATGCTGCGCTTGAACCGGGACGGCGGGCGCTGGACGGTGGCGCTGATTTTTCACCACAGCGCCGGAGACGGGCGTTCCGGGTGCCGGTTGCTGGCGGACATCCTGGTCAGTGCCGCCCACCCGGAGCGTCCGGTGTCGCCGCATCCTGGTTACCCGCCCATCCATGAACTTTACCCGGTGGACTACACCAGTGCGGCTGCCGCTGAGCATTTCAAGGCGCAACGCAAGGAAGAATTGCAACGCTACGGCCAGTTTGACGAACTGCCCGGCTTCAACCGCCACGCGCCGACGACACAGCCGCGTTTTCAGACCTTGCGGGTTGAACCGGATCAGTTGAACCAACTGGCGGATCGCTGCCGTGCTGCCGGCACCACTCTCCACGGCGTCATCAGCGCCGCGCAACTGCTGGCCTTGCATCGGGCCTTCGGCGACGAGCAACCACACACCCTGGGCCTGACCACTCCAGCGGATCTGCGGGGGTATTTGCGGGAACCACTGGATGATGCCTCACCGCTGCTGGGTGCGACGCTGGTTACCAGCGTTTACCGGCTGCCCGCAGAGTTCTGGACGTTGGCGCGGGCCGTATCCAGCGACCTCAAGCGCCAGATGCAGCGTGGCGACGGATTTCTGTTCTTCAGCCTGTTTCCGCCGCCCGCCGAGTTCCCCGCCAATCCAGAGGGCATTGCTGCGTTTACCCGGATGATGGCGATAGCGCCGCAGGTATCGATGGTCAGCAATGTCGGGCGACTGGCGCCCTTGTCCGCCACAACGCCGTTTCAGGTCGAAGCATTCTCGTTCGCCCTGTGTCCAATGAACAGCCATGTACTGTTTACGGCGGTCGGCACCTTCAATAACCGGATGACTCTGAATGTCAATTTCGATGCCGCCCGGTTGCCGCCGGAACAGGCCATGCCGATCATCGCCGATTTGGAGGCGGCGCTGATTCGCGCCGCTGAGTAAATTGTGGGGCCGGCGGCCATCCACTCACCCTGCGCCGATCAACCGTTGCTGCGCTTCGCGGTATTTAGCGACGGTGCGTTCAACAATTTCAAACGGCAATTCCGGCCCCGGCGGTTGCTTGTCCCAGTCCAGCGTCTCCAGATAGTCGCGCACGAACTGCTTGTCGAAACTGGGCGGATTAACGCCGGGCCGATACTGATCCGCTGGCCAGAACCGTGAGGAATCCGGGGTCAGCACCTCATCCATCAACAGCAGTTGTCCCTGTTCGTCCAGCCCGAACTCGAACTTAGTGTCAGCAATGATGATCCCCCGCGTTAAGGCGTAATCCGCCGCTTCCCGGTACAGGCGCAAGCTGATCTCCCGCACCTGTTCGGCCTGTTCCACGCCAATTTGCCTCGCGATGGCTGCAAAACTGACATTCTCGTCGTGACTGCCCAGCGCCGCTTTGGTAGAAGGCGTGAAGATCGGCTCCGGCAACCGCTCCGCCAACCGCAATCCCTCCGGCAGGCCAATCCCGCACACTGCGCCAGTGCGCTGATAATCCTTCCAGCCAGAGCCGATGAGATAACCGCGCACGATGGCTTCTACCGGCAAGGCGTTCAGTCGCCGCGCCACCACAGCCCGATCCGCTACCCGAGCACGTTCAGCAGGATCGGGCAGCGCCTGTTCCAAGGTGATTTCCGCTTGTTGCTGGTGATTGGCGACCAGATGGCGACTGCGGGCGAACCAGAAGGTGGAAACCGCCGTCAGCACCGCGCCCTTGCCGGGAATCAGGGTTGGCAAGATCACGTCAAAAGCAGACAACCGGTCACTGGCGACCATCAGCAGATGCTGGTCGCCCACGGCATACAGATCACGAACCTTGCCACGATAAATCAGCGGCAAACTGGTAATTTCAGGCTCAGGCGAAGCGGTAATAGTCATCAGCAGCTCATTTCCAGCGGGCGGGAACAGTGACTCATAGCATACTCAAGCGCGAATTGATCGCCGCGCTGAGTCGTTGCACCCAACCAGTGTAGTTGCTGTGGATGCTGGAGCCGTTATAGCCCAGATTGACGCTGTCCCGGTACAAAATGCTGTAGGTATGCCGGTCATACGGAATCTCAACCTGCGCCATATGATCGCGCACATTGAGCGTAGCCATAATCAGTCCGGGCCGCACATCGTCCATTTGCCAGCCCAGCGAGATGCCCGCCTGTAGAATGGCGTTCCGCACATCCTTGGTTGTATAGCTGTGAGTGCTAGTGACGACCGGCGCATCCGCCACGGTATAGACCGCCGCGCTGCGGCAACCAACCATAGTCAGCGCAACAAGGGCGACAATGACTGCAAGTGTTTTCAATTTCATGATTGTGCTAATTCCCCGGATTAATCAGAGTTGAGCGTCATCTTTAGTCGGGAAATTATGGGCAGTGTCCGGGTGATAAAATCAAGACGCCCACTAAAATTTTCCAGTTGTCGCTTCTATCACTAGCCATCACAAAGCATGTCTGAGCCTCCGCCGATCCTCCAATCCCGCTTGCACCGCCGGTCCATCTGCTACGGGCTGGCCGCGCTCGCCCTGTTCATTCTGGCGTTGCTGGCGCTGGATCGCCAAACACCGCCCGTGCTGGATCGCGCCCGACAAACTTCGGCGCTGCTGCTAGACAGTCAGGATCACATCCTGCGCGGCTTCACTACCCGCCAAGGAACCTGGCGACTCCTGGCACACGTCACCGACGTAGATCCGCTCTATCTGCGGATGTTGCTGGCCTACGAAGACCAGCGCTTCCCATCGCATCCTGGCGTTGATCCGCTGGCGGTAGCGCGAGCGGCGGGGCAATGGCTGACCCACGGCCGGATCGTATCAGGCGCTTCGACTCTGACCATGCAGATCGCCCGCCTGCTGGAACCGCATCCGCGCACCCTGGCCGGCAAGCTCGGTGAAATGTGCCGCGCTCTGCAACTGGAGCGGCGCTATAGCAAGGAGGAAATTCTCGGCTTTTACCTGACCCTCGCACCCTATGGCGGCAATCTGGAAGGGGTGCGAATGGCGGCGCTAGCCTGGTTCGGCAAGGAACCGCTCCGGCTGACGGCGGCGGAAGCTGCGTTACTGGTGGCGCTGCCCCAATCCCCTTCACGACTGCGCCCGGATCGTTTTCCCAATCGAGCGCGGGCCGCCCGTGACAAGGTGCTGCAACGCATGGAGCAACTGGGCGTACTGACCGCGCGGCAGGTCGAAGAAGCCCACCAAGAACCCTTGCCGCACCAGCGCCGGCTATTGCCATTCATCGCGCCGCACCTCGCTGACCGGCTGCGCACCGCACAACCTAACCTGGCGCTGCATCGGAGTTTCATTGACCAGAGTTTGCAGCAAAATCTGGAAACTCTGTCCAGGCAACAGCAGAGCGTCCTGGAACCCTACCGCAGCATGGCGATTCTGGTGGTCGCCAATCATGACCGACGGGTGCTGGCCTATGTCGGCGCCAGCGATTTTTTCGACGCACGCCGCGCCGGGCAAGTGGACATGATCCGGGCGATCCGCTCACCGGGTTCCACGCTCAAGCCGCTGATTTACGGACTCGGTTTCGATGATTTGCTGATTCACCCCGAAACCCTCATCGAAGACGCTCCGACCCGCTTTGGCGGCTACAGCCCCACCAATTTTCACCATACCTACGCTGGGCAACTCACGGTGCGAGAGGCGCTGCAACAGTCCTTGAACATCCCGGCGGTAGCGGTGCTGGAGCAACTAGGGCCAGCGCGGGTTGCAGCGCGATTGCGTGAGGTCGGCCTGCCACTGCACTGGAACGCGGCCCATCCGCAACCGGGCCTACCGCTGGTCCTGGGTGGGGTGGGCATGAGCCTGGAAGAACTGGTCACGCTGTATGTTGGCCTTGCCAACGGCGGCAAAATTGCGCCGCTGCGCTTCAGCTCCGCCGATCCCGCTGAACCGGGTCAAGCCTTGCTGACTGACGCCGCCTGCTGGTATCTGACCGATATTCTGCGCAGCGCCCAGCCTCCACCGAACGTATTGACGCCCAGCAGCCTGGCCCAGTCCCGGCCTATTGCCTACAAGACCGGCACTTCCTACGGATTTCGCGATGCCTGGGCGCTGGGTTTTGACCCGGAATACACCGTTGGCGTCTGGGTTGGCCGCCCAGACGGTTCGCCTAGTCCCGGCTACTACGGACGCAACACCGCAGCCCCACTGCTGTTCCGAATTTTCGACCTGCTGCCAGAAGCGGCCACCCACCCCGTTGCTCCACCCGCCGGCGTGTTGCAGACCAGCCGCGAGCAGTTGCCGGAGCGATTACGTTATTTCCGCACCCACCCTGCACGGGACATCACTGGTGCGCCATCACTGAACATTACCTTTCCGATAGCTGGTTCGACGGTGGAACTGCCTGGACAAAATGGCGAGCTAGCCGAATTGCCGCTCGTGGCGAAAGGGGGGGTCAAACCGCTACGCTGGTTGGTGAATGGTCAGCCGCTGGCGACCACTACCCGGCGATGGGACGCCTTCTGGCAGCCGGATGGTGAAGGTCTGGCCCGGATCACGGTGCTGGATCAGGCCGGGCAAAGTGCCGACGTTGAAGTGTGGATCAGCCGAGGCAGACCGGTTGAAATCGGTAGCAACGATCCACCACCTGATCCACGCTAAAAAAGAAAAAGCCCTGCATTTCTGCAAGGTTTTGATTAATCTGAAGCTGGCGAAGGGAATCGAACCCCCGACCCACTGCTTACAAGGCAGTTGCTCTACCGACTGAGCTACGCCAGCGCGGGCAAATCCGCATCGGGATAATGATAATCAATTTTTCCGATCTTTCCAAAAAAATGCGATTGACAACTTCGGCTTTCGCCACCAGAATACGCGACTCGATTTTGGAGGGGTTCCCGAGCGGTCAAAGGGGGCAGACTGTAAATCTGTTGGCACAGCCTTCGAAGGTTCGAATCCTTCCCCCTCCACCAAATCAGCAGAATGAAAAGCAGTCGGTTTGGAGCGCGTCAGCCCGGAGTGCTGAAAGCCGGAGTTCGGCGTAGCCAAGCGGGTGTAGTTCAATGGTAGAACCTCAGCCTTCCAAGCTGATGGTGTGGGTTCGATTCCCATCACCCGCTCCACAACATAGTGAATTATTTTAAGAAAGTTTGCCCATATAGCTCAGTCGGTAGAGCGCATCCTTGGTAAGGATGAGGTCATCAGTTCGAATCTGATTATGGGCTCCATCATTGGATGAGTAATTGGGCAATGTAGTCCGAATCTCTAGCCTGAGCTTTATAGGGGAGTTCCAGGATGTCCAAAGAAAAGTTTGAGCGCAGCAAGCCGCATGTAAATGTGGGAACGATAGGCCATGTGGATCACGGCAAGACC
>RXIV01000020.1 GCA_003989085.1 Candidatus Competibacteraceae bacterium | reverse complement strand
AAACACTTCTCCCAAATGCCGTCTCAGTTGCGCATAAAGCGTCCGGCGACGACACTTCGGGATAAACACCACATGATGGGGGCTTACCTAACGTAATTAAGCGATGACCTACCCTTCTCCACCTTAGCGGTTTATGTCGCAGCCTTTGCCGACATTCTTGAAGAGCGCCTAAAGTAATAATACCACCCAGGGAGAGTTTAACTCTCCCTTTTTCGCCCGCAAAGCGGACACGCCATCCCTAGCGTGACTTGCATTGAATTGGGGCTTTAAGCGGATTCCCGACTTCGCGGGAGATCCGCAAAGCCCCCCCGGTATTCCCCCGCGCTCTCGCGCTTGGGAGATACCGCGCCTCACCCATCCCCCGTGCCCTCAATCTTAACGAACGGGAGGAAGGGCACGGGAAGCTAAGCCGCGCCAGGCGCGGCACGTTCGGGGAAAAATCCCCTACCCCTATCCAGTAAGCGATATTGCAATCAAAACCAACGGCGAACTTGAGAGCGATATTGACGATAACTCTCACCAAACTTGGCTTCTAGGTAGCGCTCCTCACGAAGGATCACACCGAAATGCAGAACCACTAAAACCGGCACGAGTGCAATAAAGCCCCACAAGGTATTCACCACAAGAGATAAACCAGCGAACAGGATGGTCAGAGAAAGATAGAGAGGATTTCTTGAAAATCTGAATGGTCCCGTTATCACAAGACTGGTAGCAGGTTGAAAAGGACTTACATTTGTGCCCGCTTGCTTCATGGAACGTTTTCCCCAAAGAACAAGTCCCCCACTGAAGAGCAGCAACGGAATCCCGCTCCAGATAGCTATTGCGGAACTCGACAAGATGCTGAGGGGCCAAACCCAGTTCAGAAGCAGTGTCAGAACAAGCGCTACTCCATAGAGTAGCGGGGGCAGGATGATGACGCCAGGTTTATCCGTATTCATATATTTTATCTCCCTTTAGAAAGCCAACTCAGGAATCAGGTATTCACCGCATCATTATAAAGACAAATAGAAAGCTATTTATAAAGCATTTATGCTTTATCTTTTATGACATATATTACTGATATTTTTAAATAAATATCAAACATCAAGCGCCTTTTTTATATCTCTAAGCGTAACCACTAGAGTCATTGGATTAGTTGGAGATTCCATAAATCCACAGCTTTCGTAGAATCGCTTAGCGTCTTCAGAGATAGCGTGAACGAGAATTGCCCTGACACCAGCAACTTCAGCCGCATTCAACGTCCTGAGCACCGCATCGCGGATTAAAGCCCTTCCGAGTTTCTGTCCTTGCCAATCCTTATGAATGGCCAAGCGACCTATGACCACCACAAGAATTGGATCTGGCATATTGCGCCGCACCCGCCCCGGTGCGTCTAAACAACAGACCGAGCCCGCAGCCAAACAGTAATACCCCACAACTTGCTTGCCAGAGCACACGACATAGGTTCGAGAGGCCCCTTCTTGCTCATTGCGCTGAGCACGACGCTTCAGCCATTCATTAAGCGAAGGAACTCCACAGTCAAAATCTTCAAATGCGTGAGTTGGCCCTAGCCTCTCCGGTGGAACAAGCCGCTCCTGATCCACTTGAGTCATTTTTCCCAAGGGGCTTTTGTGGTGAGCAATTGACGGAGTTTAGGCAGATCGCGAGGTGGCGCATCCAACAGGGTATTGAATTTCTCCCAGGTTTCGGCATCCGCCGAAAACATACGCCGGTCAAGGAATACCGATTCTGCCTCACGGCAGGCAATCTCCAACATAAAATCTGACCGGTTCTTACCCAGCATGGCCGCTGCCTGGTCAATCAAATCTCTTTGCCGCCGCTGAGCGCGAATGTTGATAGTGACATCCCGCCCTAAAGCGGATTCCTTATTAGATGTTGCTTGGGCCATAGCCTTGACTCCTAATTATGTATACATTGCGTATACTATATTTGTGTATACAACATCAACACATTTTTGATTTTGATTCTCTCTCCCCTACCCTTTCTGACTACACATGATAAAGACAAATAGAAAGCAAATATGCTTTACTAATATAAAGCATTACTACTTTCTGATATTATGTTTAACTATTTATAATATAAAGTGAAATAGGCGTATGACTGGAACCTTTTAGCCTCAAGGCTGAAGGGAGTTTCCCTTCAGCCAGAGACTTCATATCACCCCGCGTTCGGCAAGCGAGACGCATTTGCCATCACCGACCACGATATGATCCAGCAACCGCACCTCCACCAGGGCCAGTGCTTCCTTTAGCCGAAGCGTAATGCTTTCATCCCCCCGACTAGGTTCAGCAACACCCGAAGGATGATTGTGGGCCACAATGACCGCCGCCGCATTATATTGCAGCGCCTTTTGGGCCACGATTCGCGGATAAACGGAGGCCGAATCAATCGTACCGTAGAAAAGCTCTTCGTAGATAATCACTCGATGCTTATTATCGAGAAACAGAGCAGCGAAAACCTCTTGTTCTCGGAGCACAAGTTTCTGTTGAAATAAATCAATAGACATCAACGGAGCTATGATACAAACCCCACGCCGGAACCGATGCGAAATGACCTCTTTGGCAGCAGAGAGAATCTCGTCAGAATTCGCAGGCCGATAATCACCCAGCAAGTCTCTAACCGCTAATGCTGTCTTCATCGCTGTTACTCCTAGGTTGGAAACAGTCGAGAAAAGCAAATGCTGCTTTTACCGACTGTTTCCAGCCTTAAACAGGCAATGAAAAACGCGACCTAACCTCTTAATAAAATCCAGTGACCTACACCCTATTCCTTAATCCATATTTTCAAAGAAGACACAGTAAGGTTATGCAAAAAAAGAGCGGTATTGTTATTAGCTTCTAAGTGATCAGGCGAGATATTTCACGGAGCGTGGAACACGACGTTTCGCCCAGAAGCAGGTTTCTTATCGCGCAGAAGTTGGGCCATCGGCGAGATCCTTTTCGTGAAGTTCCCATCCGCAGACTATCGCTGCTTAGAGCAAGCAGATAAGCTTTATAAATGTAAAGCGAGTTGAAAGATATTTATAAAGTATTTATACTTTACATTTTATTCGTAATCTTATATATTTAATAGTGTTTTTAATGATTTAGCAAAACGAGGTAAAGATTATGATTTACGCAGTCCTTAACCAAAAGGGCGGGGTAGGGAAGTCAACCATTGCGGTCAATCTGGCCTACGGCCTAGCGCAAGCCGGCAAGCGCACGTTGCTGATTGACCTTGATCCCCAGGCCCACGCGAGCGTGATTTACTGTCCTGAAATCCCCAAGGAACTTACCACCAAGGAGATATTCATCGACCGAAGCTTAGACCTTCACCAGCTTATCCAACCCGCAATAGTGAACGGTGAGCCCTCACCAGGCTTGTTCATCATTCCCTCCAATATCCGCTTAGCAATCACTGCCGAGCAAATCACGGTGAGGACCCACCGCGAAAAGCTGCTTTATAACCACATTAAGAAGATAGCTTCCGAGTTTGACATCATCCTGATTGATTGCCCGCCGAACCTTGGCGTTTTGACGATTAACGCCATCTACACGGCAGACCAGATCATCATCCCGACTATCTACGGGAAGTATTCTCTGGACGGCATCGCAGACCTCTTTTCTTCGATTGCCGAAGTCAAAGAGAGCGAGAATTTCAAATACCTGATTCTGCGAAATGCTTATGACGGGAGAAATAAGCAAACCAATCAGTTTATCGAAACCCAACTTGAGCCTTTCTCGGATAAGTTGCTTAAAACCGTGATTCGCAAAACAGAAGCTCTCAACCAAGCCCAAATTAACAACGAGCCAGTCTTTACCTTTGACCCGAAAGGGAATGGAACCCAAGACTTCTTGGCTTTAACTCAGGAGGTTTTGACTCATGGCTAAAAAGCCCCTTACTGGCAAATCTAAGCTTTCTGAAGCGGTACAGCGTAAATCTACCGAAGAGAGCGAATCGCTTCCCCTGGTGAACCAGCGGCAACAGCCAAGGCTAAAGAACTTTCGCCTCACACCTACAGACATCATGCGCTTGCAGAAAATAACTACTGCCATCAACGGGGAGAGCGAGAGGCCAATCAGCGAAACAGCCGTCATCAAGGGCTTGATAGCCTTAGGGGAGAAGACCACGCCGGAAAAGCTGCTCAAGCTGATTAGGGAGGTTTGGTAGGGGAGGGGAGTGCTTTACGTTTGTAAAGCATTTCTTAAAGCAGCATGGTTAGCTGTGAGTTTCACATATTTTTCTCATGCTCTACCAGAAATAAAATGTTTGAAGCAGCTAAATTAAGAGCATAGCGAGCCATTGCATCAGTAACACTTGTAATCTCGACCCCCTGTCCATGCCCACCAAGCTTGTTTCGGACGGTTGGAACGCCACTTTCCAATACTGAACGAAGTGACGTGAATTGAGACTGTAGATACTGTGGTATGAGTTCTTTTTTCAAGCAGACATCAATCAACGACTTTGCTGTATCTGTTTGATTAAAATTCCATTTGTGTTTCGTGCATATTGCCTTCATTACACTTTCGAATGATTTCAATGCCTCATTCAAACACTCCTTATAGTGCCCGTGCCGGTAATGCTCATGAGCCTTTAGAAACTCTTCATTTGCACCTCGATAAATTTTCTCCATTAGAAGGGCAAGAGTAGGCTTTACCATCTCAGAGTGCATGAATTGAGAATCAATACGAACTAGCCTTCCAGACTCATATTGATAACCTATGCCGTGTTCTTTGAACCGATCATTTAGCTCTCGGATAGCTTCGTCAGGTTTAATCTTCGTTTTAGAATTATATTGATAATTTATCTCTCGCACAAACGTATCTATTACTCGGAATGCCACTTCAACAAAATCAAGCGCCTTTTCCACTTCGCTGACTCCAAGAAAGTAGTTAAAGACAGATTGGGCGTGTGAATTAAAATGCTTGGTTAACCTGAATAGTCCATACTCACGGCAAAGAACATCGTTGATAAATTCATAAGCTTCTTTTACGTAACTTGAATAATCATCTTCGCCGATGGCATCACTGATTATATGTATGATTTGGACCCTAAGTTGATTTGGTAACTGATCGTAGACAAAGACATCTGGTAATTCACCGCGCACTCGCTTTTGTCTCTTTGAGAAGAGGTTAAAAATCGCCATATTTTCGATACCAAGATCGTAAATTCTGCTTTATAAGAATAAAGCCATTTATAAATAACTATATAAATCTATTTAGCTTTACATATTTATAAAAATAACAAACAATTACAGCACCTTACTGCCTTCCTTTCTTCTGAAATCTCTGCTTACAGAAACCAATGAAAGCAGCATCAGGATCTTTTGGCCTTTCCTTATCTGCAACCCATTCGCGCCACTCTTGTTCCAAGAAGTACACATCCCAGCCCGGAGCAACCTTCTTGGCTTTCTCGTAGGTTTCCGTTGAAAGCCGGATGACCGAGCTTTCAGCTATCTTGGGAGGGGTTACAACAGGTGTTGGCAGGCTTACCAGAACAGGAGGAGGGAGAGCTTGCGATTCAATAATCCGGCCTTCCTCGAAAGGGGAGGGAGGTGATTTATGGCCTACCCCCACGCTTCCCCAAGACTTAGAGGCTTGGGCGATATGAGGCTTACTCGGTTTAAGCAAGAGGCCATGATTCCCTTCTTCAACTTTTGCTTCAGGGTAAACCGTCAGCACAGCTTGTAGCTGCTTGAGGAAGTTGACCTTGAAGTCAATGGTTCGCCCATAGTCCGCGCCAAATTGCATTTCTAAAGCAGGCCAAGGAATTTCAGCGGGCTTGCGCAAATAGGACATGCGGTAGGTCAGCCAGCAGTAAATATCCAAGGCCATTGGTGACCGCCTCAGGGCCTTGAGTGCCCGCATATCTATTGGAATTGGATTATTGATAATTTCTTTATAAAAATCCGCTCCTAACTTGAGTGTAGACTTCCAAAGCGGTATCTGGTCAGGCGATTTCGGGTCCCACCAAAGATTAGCTTCACTGACAATCTTAACCCCGTAGATACCCGTCTTGTGTTTATCTTCGTAAATGCAAGTAACTGAAGAAGCAAAAAGCCGCACCATTTGCTCACGGAGCCGGGTAATACCTCCCCATCTTCCACCACTTGGAATAAGCCCCAACTCTCGCATGAAGTGTGATAGAGACGGCCCGAGTTCTAGCTCAGGCGACCGCGTGCGCACCGCTTCAGAAGTCACCCAGGAGACGAGCAAGCGAGGGATGATGCCGTAGGGCAATCCGATGATGCTAGGCGACATGATCGAAAGCGTAAGGTTTCCGTTACGACGGGTAAACTCATTTCCGGCAATCGGCCGATGCGGCAGCGTAGCTTGGGTAAGCGCTCTCGAAATGAACCCGATGGAGCCAGCATCTTTGGCATCTTCAGCCTCAATCGCGAGGGACTCAGTAATTAGCTTATCTAACTGATTATCTTTCATGACATTTCATGAACACTTACCCATCGGGTTGTCAACATCAAGAATAGCTCAACCCCCAACAGAAACCAGGCAGAGTTATCCACAGGCAAGGGCTCATCCCTACGAATAAGAACTCACAAAATCACGAATATATACTCACACAAAACCATCATAAGTATTTGAAATAACTGGCGAATCAGCGCCCCCTATATTACCCTATATGTACCTATAAACACCTGTAGGGCCGAACCAGCCTGTGGATAACTCCCAACGGAAGTGGCCCCCGAAGCATTGCAAGGTGTTTTTTAAAAAATTAGGGGTAAAAGAGGTGGAGATATCGGTAAGGCAGTAACAACCGAACCCTCATCAAAAACCCGGCTCACAACTTTACGAATAAGAACTCACAAAGAAACTACTTAACTATTTGAAATTATTAGTAATAGTAGAATTTTGATGGTCAGGTAATCCGAACCATTAGCAAGAATCATTAGACGCGACCCCCAAAGAACTAACAGGAACCGCCGCTAGAAGCTCCTATACGCCCATCCTAGGCCAACCAAGCCCACGGAACACCCTTTCTAGCCCCTAACGGGCGAAGCCGGCCAGAGGGCTTTCTAGGCCGCTTAACGGGCACTCACGGTTGATGCCTATTCCCACAGACTTGGTATGGAAACTACGCTACCCAAGCCCCCATCACCCCCGCTTCTTCACCCGCTGCTTCCTTTTGCGGGGTCTTATCCAGTGATCGGGAGTAGGGGAGGGGAGAGCAGGCGCAAAAGGCCGGTAGATATTTCGCTTACAGCGAATGGATTGATATTGAACCAATGACAGCCCCGCCGCTTTGCGGCGCTTGTTAACCGCTGTGAGGATGTAGAGCAATTGCCTTCTCACTGGCGCATAAGACTCATAAGGGAGTTTCTTAACTTCTTCCGCAATGTAACTCGCTTGCCGATGTACGGCCAGTTCCAGGAAGTAGGCTTTTAAGTCTTCATAGGTATCTTGAGCCAGGCCCACCTTGGGGTGACCGTTTTGGTAACTGATGGAGTAGCCCTCAAAGTAAATCGGTTCCCGGCGCACGTCCTTAATCCGCTTGGCTTCTTCGTTGAAAAACGTATGTATCCCATGCGTCGCGAGAATGAGAAAAGAATTCTCCCAGCGGAGGTATTGTAGGTTTGCCACCCCCCAGCGCTTGCGTCGGCAGCGCTGAAACTTGGAAGCGGGAATCTGGTATTTGGTGAGGAGCTTTTCATCAATTGCCTTGGGGTCTTTGTTCTTGGGGATTGTGCCCTGGACATAGAACCAGTATCCGCGCCCGACGTAGCACACAGCGAGTTGTTGAACGAACCCACCCACAGTAGTTGCAGTGTAGTGATAATCCATAGCTAAACTCAGAGTCCCTTCCAAGGAGAGAGATTGTTCGGGTCACAGACCCTCAGGCACAATCTCTCGAAAGCCGATAACCGCTGATAAAACTATTATCCGCCCGAACCTCTTTCAAAGCCTCAAATAAAACCTCCAAGACTAACCACACGAGGCGGTTAATTTGGCCGAGTGCGAACACACGGCTTATGTTTTGTCACCAGCATCGTTGCCTCATGAACTTCACCCGCCAGGGCGATCCTCATGACACCACAAGACTTCCTTTCCAAGGAGCAGGTATTGGGACCCGCGCTCAAATCCGTATCCTTATCGGAATTGAGCGGCATGATCCCACCCGCACATTGTTGGTACGCGCTTAAAGCGTGTCGCTCCTTTCGTCGTCAGTTATGCCCGGCACCACCCGTAGCACCCGAACGAGCCGTGACTGCCTTGCCACGGTCATCGCTTAGCGTGAACCTAGTAGTTTGTCGCGCCTTCTATCGGCACTAAAACTACTAGGTTCATTAGTTGTAGTTGCGCATTCTCTAAGTGGTTGCGGCCTACTTTTTTATGTCTATAAAGTAGTTGCGCTTTCACTTTTTTGAGATGCGCGTTCCAACGCGCTAACTTCTACTCAAAGCACACTCCCACACTACAGCTTTTTAACCACCTGAGTGACTATTCTCAGGCACCGGTTGGCTAAACCGGAGGCTTGCAGTGCTTCCCGGATTAGTGATGCTCTCCACTCCATTAGTCACGTTGCTAGGGGATACGATCCCCAACTCTCTATCGTATGGCGAGGCGATCAACCCCGACATCGTTTACTTGCCATGTTGAAAATACAAGGCAAGATTTCTGCGAACCGAACCTAGAAGCGTTCGCTTACCCATCGATAAAGATTTTTCGCGATTTGGCACCGTCTCTGAATGGAATTTACTGGCAAGCCCTTTCGGGCCTCTCATGGTTGAGCTATTCGCGGTCTTGCGTTTGACAAGAACCCCGGACTTGGTCGTAAGTCCGGTCATTGTTGTCGCCAACAATGAACTCCCCACGCCAGCCAAGTTAAGCGGACCTTAGAGGTCCAGAATCCCTTGGACGGGATTTACACCCGCTTTGAAACATCACGGCCCTGTCTCTAAGAGGCTGATCAGCGCTCTCTCGACAGGGGGTTTCTCCGTCGCCCAGGTAAACCCTCATGGAGGGGAAAACCCTCAGAGGGAGAATGAAAAAGAACTCCATCGGATAGAACGTCGGGATTACTCTCCAGGGAATCCGATCCTTGAAGGATTACGCCGACGAGCCTCCGTCGAGCCGGACAAGCACCTCTCGATGCATCCGGCTCTACGCGCACAATACGCCATGAGTAGCCAACTCATGCCCTTACTCTGGCTGGTGAGGCCAGTTTTACCGGGTGTATTGCGGCGTACCAACAATGTCAGCCACGTTTTCCTAGGTGGTGACATTTACAATTTATCGCGAAATAAATGGGATGTGAATTGTTAATGAACAGAAAAATATAATTCGCGTCAGATAGTTTGGATAAACTAATTCTTGAATGCTACTATCAAGCAAAATTCTGATTTACATGGCTAGGAGATTTGATCATCATCATGGACGCATCTAAAGATATATATTCGCTAACCGAGTTTGAGCACAACTCAAGTGCCTTAATAAAGCAATTACAGGAAACAGGCCACCCGCTTATCTTAACGGTTGATGGCACTGCACAGGCAGTTGTGCTTAATGCAAAAGCTTATCAGCAGCTCGTTGAACTCGCTGAGCGTGCGCGATCACTGACTTCTATTCAAAAGAGCCTTGAGGATATTGAACAAGGCAAGACCCAGTCGATTGAGCAGGCATTAGAAGCGCTGGGAAATAAGTATGGAGTATAGGGTTGAAATAACCGACACCGCCCTTGCCGAAGTGGAGGAGGCGTATTTGTGGATTCGTGAACGATCTCCCAGCCAAGCCACAAAGTGGAGAAAGGAGCTTTTAGAAACTGCTAAATCTCTTCAAACTAACCCAGAGCGTTGCCCGCTCGCACCAGAGAATCATGAGTTCATTTCCTATGAGTTGCGCCATATCCTCCACGGTAATTACCGTGTGGCTTATTCCATTGTGAATGACATAGTTTGCATCCTACATGTTCGCCATTCTGCACAACGGTTAGTTACTCCTTAAACAAGGATTCCTATTTTTAGCCACGTTTTCCTAGGTGGTGACATTTACAATTTATCGCGAAATAAATGGGAAGTGAATTGTTAATGAACAGAAAAAATTAATTTCATTTCAAATATTGCGAACGCACTAACGCGAGCCTCACTTAATCTTGTCTCATGCTTTCAGGATTCCCCCGTGCTTGGGAGCTAGACAAAATACTTTAAGGGGGAAAGCCTTCCCCCTAGTCTCAAACGGCAAGCCGTTTTTGACATACCTCTTCTAGCGCATATTCAGATGGAGGAATTTGACAGCATCGCTGTTATTTGGCCTAATTGAATCGCGGTGCGAAAGGTTTAGTAGAGGTTAATTCTCCTTAGAGCAAGTGATGGGAGTTGGGATTAAATCCTAGATTTAGTTTCAACTCCCATCATTCACATAAGGAGTAAGTTATAATGATCTTTTGCGGACGAGACTTCCTTCTAGGTATTACGAATCTGTATCACAATACCTTGGATACAGTGGTTATGACCAGTTGCGCTATCTTGTTATTGTTGCTGATTGGCAATTGGTGTAACGGTACTGCTGATGCGGTTTGGATATCTACATCGGCTCTACGGACGATCTTACCTTCAGTCCTGATTGCAAGATATTCAATAGTGATTGCAAGACATTTCCTTCGGCTGTCGCTTACTTCTGATGAAGGCAAGTAGGCGCTATCGGATGTAGGTTTGTAGCGCCCAACCGGAGAGAGTCTATCTCTCTCCCCTTCCATTTGGTTCTCACCACCTTTAAGGCATCCGATTACCCACAACTTACCCGGCGCCGGTATACGCGGCACGGCCAGCCTCCAGTGCGATGGCAAATGCTCTAA
>RXIV01000019.1 GCA_003989085.1 Candidatus Competibacteraceae bacterium | reverse complement strand
CATCTTCGCCGGGATGCTGGCGGCGGTGGTCATCGCGGTGCGGGTGTTCCTGTTCCGGGGGGCCGGGCGGGCGAATTAAGGGGAGCGATTCATGAACCCGCGGGTTGGCTGTTGGCCCGCAGGAAATTCGTATAACCGGCCTCATCCAGCGTACCCGCCGCCAGTTCCAGAACAGCCTGGGCCGCATCGGCCTCGCTCGCCGTGAAGCGGTAGCCATTGAGTTCGAGAAACAGAATCCCGACGACAAAGCCGGTGCGCTTGTTACCGTCGATGAACGGGTGATTGCGCACGATGCCCGCCGTATAAGCCGCCGCCCAATCGAGCAGGTTGGGTGCACCCGCATAGGCCTGAATCTGTTGCGGCCTGGCGAGGGCGGATTGCAGCAAGGCAGAGTCCCGCACGCCCGCCGCGCCGCCGTGCAGCGCCAGCAGGCGATCATGCAACGCGAGGGCGTCCCGCTCTTCAAGCCACCGCGGTTCGGTCACTGGGCGAGGACGTGCAACGTGTTGCGATAGCGGTCAATAATTTCTTCGGCCTTCGCCATTTTCTGCTCAAAGGCGGGATCATAGGGCGTCAGCCGGTAACCGCTATCCGGCGTTTCAACCAGAAACAGCGTCTGGCCGTCTTGCGTGTGCAGGCGATTGATCACTTCCTTGGGCAACACGACGCCGAGCGAATGACCCACTTTGCGGACCTTGAGTTTGACCATGGAAAACACCCTTGCGGTTATCACAAAAATTATAACACGCTGGCTGGTTGTCGGAGTCGCCCCTTGACCCTGGGCACCCACGTCGCCTTCGCTTCCGTCCTCTACCTGGGCGGGGCCACCCTGTTCGGCTACCGGCCCGACTGGATCAGTGGGCTATTGGCCGCCGTCGCCAGTGGCCTGCCGGACATTGACCTGCCGACCTCCAAGGTCGGCCGGTTGTTCTGGTTCATCTCCGTGCCGCTGGAGCGGCGCTTCGGCCATCGCACCCTGACTCATTCGCTGGTGATGCTCATCGCCCTGGCGGTGCTGACCTACCCGCTGGCGTGGATTCAGCCACTGTACTGGGGCTGTGTGGTGGGCGGCTACTGGTCGCATCTGTGGCTGGACATGGCCAACGTGCGGGGGATTGATTTGCTCTGGCCCGCGCCGCTGCGGCTGGTGACGCCCGGCAATCGTCATTGGCGGCTGACGGTCGGCAGCAAGGGCGAGATGATCCTGCTGGCGATATTGCTGGTCATCGCGGCGGCGCTGGTTCCGCTCAGTCAAATCGGCTTTCGCGACGGTTTGCAGGCCCTGCTCAAGAACTTCGACATCGCCCGCGAGCAGTATCAGCGCGTGGCCGGCAGCCAGTGGTGCGACCTGGACCTGACCGCCACCGATAACCTGACCCTGCAACCGGTCGTGGGCCGGTTCCCGATTGTCGGGGTCTGGCAGAACGGCCTGATCATCGAGCGGGAGGGGCAACTGCGGGCGGTCGGGGCCAGTCCGGCCCGCCATAACCTCTATCCGCTCAAGGCCCGGCTAATTGCGGGCGAACCATTGCGGGTCATGGCCGAGCGGGTGGACATGGCCGGGCACAACTTGCGCTGGCTGGTGAGCCGCATTGATCAAAGCCGCTCCTACTACCTGCTGGGGGAAGTGGAGATCGCCGATGGCCGGGGGCCGGCGCTGGTCGGGCGGCTGGACAGCGTGGACACCTACCACCCGGCCTCGTACCGTGGCGGCATCCTGCAACTGCATTACGCCCGCGCTCAGGAACTGGGGCCGTGGCTGGACCTGGTGGCGGTGCGCGGCGAGGTGGTGATGCAGTTCTGGCTCAGGCCGGGTGATGCAGCGGTGACGTTGGGGCCGGGGGAGGAGAAAGAGGTGGAGAGGATACCGGAGCAGTTGCGGCGGTTTCTCTAACCCTGCGAGGGGAAAATAATGTGGTCCTAAGACTGCGCTGATTGTAGTCCCGGCCTATTTCGATTGCCCTTCCACTACAGCCAGGAAAAAACTGCGCAGATACGCAAATCAGCTTTGAAGACCCTATTGTCAGCGGCTATACAAATCCAAATTCGCCACCGGAGAGAGCGACCATGCTCGATACTTTGCCACCCCTTGGCTTGCAACGGATCAAGGTCATTGCCCTTGCGGTCACTAATCTGAATCGCGCCAACCAGTTTTACGGCCAGCAACTGGGCTTGCCGCCCGCGTTTGAGGGCGAGGAACAGGTCGGCTGGTGGTTGGATTCGGTGATCCTGATGCTCAAATCCGATTGGGCGACGCCGACCAACGCCCCTAATCCGCGCATTACCTTGGCTGTTGACCACGCGCCGACCACCCAACAGACCTTGCGGGCGCGCGGAATCGTCATCGCGGACGAGGTGCAATCCTACGGGGCTTTCTACGTCGGCAGCTTTCTCGACAGTGAGGGTAACAAGCTGTGGTTTTGTTCGCCGGTCGCCGCCTAAGCGAAAAAGGCGGAGTCTGGTCTTGCCTTCTGCCTTGCGCGACTGAACCTACTTCACAACCGCGCCACCACCTTCTCCATCCGTTCCTGCCCGACGTTGGTGTAAATCTGGGTGGTGGCGATGCTCTCGTGGCCGAGCAGGGTCTTGATGTCCACCAATTCCGCCCCGGCGTTGAGCAGGTTGGTGGCGTAGGTATGGCGCAGCTTGTGGGGGGAAATCTTTTTCTCAATCCCCGCCTTCTGCACCATCCCCCGCAGGTAGGCGCGGGCCGCCTGGGAGGAGACCGGCTTCTGCCCCGCCGCCCGCGCGAACACAAACTCGCCACGCGGCTGATCCTTGAGCCAGAACCCGAACACCGCGCCGAACGCTTCCGGCAGCGGCACCAGCCGTTCCTTGTCGCCCTTGCCGATCACCCGCACCGACCGGGCCGCGCCGTCCACCAGCCGCACGTCCGCCACCTTCAGCCCCAGCGCCTCGCTGATCCGTAGTCCGGAGTTGAGCAGCAACCCGAACAGCAGTTCATAGCGGCGGCGGGTGTCGGTCATTCGGGGGAGGTTGTGGCCGAAGATATTGATCGGAAGACTGCGCCGGTCCTTGAGGGTCGCTTCCAGCCGGGCCTGCTCCTCCTTCTCCAGCCACACCGGAATCCGCAGCGGGCGCTTGGGCTTGTCGGCCAGATAGACCGGGTTGCCCTCCACCACCTCCTGTTTCAACGCCCACTTGTAGAAACTGTTGAGGGTGCTCAGGCGCCGGTTGACGAGGGCGGCGCTGACCTGCCGGTCGCGCAACTGCCAGGCGCTGAACTGCTCGACATCGGCCACCCGCGCCCGCTGCCAGTCCTTGCCGGCCTCTTGAAGCCAGTCGGCCCAGATCCCCAGATCGGAGTGGTAGGCATAGCCGGTGGTCTTGCGGTGGCCCTTGGCGTAGAGCAAGTGCGAGAGGAACTCCCGGCGAGCCTCGTCGAAAATTTCACGGTCAAACATGGCGGCGGTTCTCCAAGGGCTGCACCGGACCCGGTAGCGGCTGGGCCGGGGCTGCAAATTTTCGGAAATACCTATTTCCGAAAGATAAAGTTGAATATTTAAAATGAAAGAATAGGCGAACTCTACCAAAAAGGGGCTATGAGGGCGGGGGCGACCCGGAGAAAATCTTACTTTTTCATAATAAACTTTCGGAAATTTATCTTTCTGAAATTTTATAGCTCATATTATTCCTGCTCGATTGTTATCCCTGCTCGATTGCCTTATTGTGAGTATCTACTTACATACTCACAATAAGGCGGTGGTCAGTGAGAGTTGTTGTTAGCTGATTATTCGCAAGGCGGGGGTAAAGCGGTTGGAGCAAGTTAAGCTGCGATATAAGCAATGTAGTTGCGCCCTCGTCACTTACTGACTCACTCACTGAGGATTGGACTGGTTCATGTAGCTACGGACGGCAAACCGCACCACATCGGAAACCGACATATCCTGTTCCAGCGCGAATCGCTTCAAAGCCTGATATTCTGATTTGAGCATCCGCACGTTGAGCCGCATCTCCTCATCCCCCGTTTCCAGACGTTGCCGCATCCGATCCACATGATCCAGAGTCCGCCCGGTGGGTCGGCCAGCTTTCAGCGCCATGCGATGATCTCCTTAACCAATGCGCGTATTTCCTCAGCGGCGGCACCCGTGGGTTCATCATCCAACACCGTCGAACCCCGTGCGGCGCTGTTGGCATAAATAACCCGCTGGCTGGTCAAGTTTTGTAAGATAGGCAGTTGATAGCCTTCCAATGCTTCGCGAACCTCAGCGGCCAGTTTGGTCCCCACGATCTGTCGGCTGATGAGAAAAGCGGCGGCGGGCTTACCGTTAGCAAGTTCCTGTCGGGTCTTCACCAGATCGACCAGTGATTCCGTCGCCCAAATATCATAGGGTGAGGGTTGAACCGGGATTAATACCAAGTCGGCCACCTTGATCGCGGCCACCGCCAGATCTTCGACGCGCGGCGAGCCGTCAATAACCGCCCAGGCAAAGCCTTGAGCCACATGCTTGAGATTTTTGAACAGGGGTGGCCGGTCCATACCCACTACCGGCGGGAGCTGGTTGTCTTCGCGAGCCGCCGCATACCAATCGCGGGCGCTTCCTTGGGGATCGCTATCAATAATGATGGCCGATTGACCCGCCAGTTGCAGACCACGAGCTAAGTTGGTCGCCATCGTAGTTTTGCCCACACCACCCTTTTCATTCAACACTGCTAAAATCTTCATGAAAGCACCCTTGTTATGAGTATTAACTCACATACTCACATACTCACATGGAGCCTAGCAAGGGTACTGATGGCCTGTTTAACATCAGGAATCCAAGCTGGAAAAACACACACTAACCCGCACGCAGCAGTTCTGCCTGATCCTGCTGCTGCCGGCAATTGAGGCCAAGATTGTGGATCTGACGGGCAATTAGCGAATGAACACAACCCGGATTGCCGCCCTCTTCCTGGTCATCATCTTGAACTCGGCTGCCGCCGATGAATTTGCTCTGCTGAAGAAAGAGCGGATCGGCCCGCTGCGCTTTGACCAACCCGCCGCCGAAGCCGAACGACTCATCACTTGTCCAGTGCAACGCGGCCCGGTGGAATTGTGGGGCGCGGATGGCGAATATCATCAAACCTGGACCGCGCCGGCCTGCGGGCTGACCCTGGACCTAAGCGCTACTAAACCCTCCAGATCCAAAACCCTCACCGCTATCACGCTCACCCGCCCCAGTTCCTGGAAAACCGCACGGGGGATTGGCATCGGCAGCACCGAGCGCGAGGTGGTGGCCGCCTACGGGCGCGACCGGGAAAAGGAAACGAGCGTACCAGGTGAACGGCTGGTGGCCGGCACCGCGTATGGCGGTCTGGTTTTTACCTTCCACCAAGGTCGGGTTACTCGAATTTTCCTAGGCGCCGCGGCCGAATAAGCGGGCGGGACGCGGCGCGTTCCGCCCCGCGCTGCACGATCATCCCGTCTATCGGCACCTGAAATCCCTTGAACCTTCCGGGGGGCATCCCGCCCCCCGTGCTTCGCGCCATCCCTGGCTTGGCGTCCCTGCCGTTCGTGCTCGCTACGCTCGCTTTTTCCCCCGCGTCGCGCCGGGGGGCTAAGGGCGCGTTTTGCCCTCCGGCGCCGCCGCTGGGGTTCGCCCGCTGCTGGGGTCGCCGCTTGCCGGTTCGCCCCGGTTTTTGCGCGGTGCGCCGGGTTGCCGGTGGCTTTGCGGTGTCGGTGCCGGTTTGCCCGTGCTTGCCGCCGTGCCGTTCCGGGTTGCGCGTCCTGCTGACGGTTCCGCCGATACCGCGTTGTCGAGTAACTGCTTTACGCGGGTTCCTAACCACGGTTCGCCGCCTAAGCGTTCCAGGCTGTCCACCTGTTCCGGGGATAGCCATAGTGTGATCCGCTTAAACCCCGCCGCTTTCCGCCGTTCCCGCAACCGGGCTTGTCGGGCCGCGTTCGTTTCGTTGTTTTCAGGCTTGCGCCGGGTCGCGTTCGTTTCGTTGTTTTCAGGCTTGCGCCGGGTCGCGTTCGTTTCGTTGTTTTCAGGCTTGCGCCGGGCCGCGTTCATTTCGTTGTTTTCAGGCTTGCGCCGGGTCGCGTTCGTTTCGTTGTTTTCAGGCTTGCGCCGGGTCGCGTTCGTTTCGTTGTTTTCAGGCTTGCGCCGGGTCGCGTTCATTGATCGGGTTCCTTGTCGGTATCGGGTTGCGGGGTCTGGTTTTCGTAACAGTCCAGCGCCAAGGCCACCAGGTCGCCATAAGTCAGTCCGGTTTGTTGGGAAAGTTGCGCCAACCGATCCGGTATTCCGGCAGGTAGGTAAAGCGTTGCGGCTTTGTAACCCTTTGCCCGCAACCGGGCGCGATAGTCTTTAATGCGCTGCTTAACTGGGGTTCCCATAGTCAGTTTGTCCAATTCCGGTAAGTGATCCGCCCACTTGGGGCCGTTGCCATTGCAGCGTTCGGGGTGTTCCGCAACCAGCCGATCTAATTTGGCTAGGGCGTTGCATACCCTAACCAGATCGACAACCGGGCCGTTCATGCCACCAGCCGCTTAATCTGCATTGCTGCGAACGGCTTGGCGTTGCGGGATTGAATGCCGCGCCGGTCTAATTCTTTTGCTACCGCCGCCAAGGACAGCCCGCTATCCCGCAGTTCTCGCGCCTGTTGAATGACGCCCTGTTCAAACGAGTCTTCAACCAGGTCGCCATTCACCAGTTCAAAACCGTAGGGAGCGCCGCCGCCGATATATTCCCCTTGGCTTTGTTTATGGCGCATGGCGTCCCGTGTCCGTTCCGCTATCGTTTCTCTTTCCCATTGGCTAACCGACGCCAGGATATTCAGCACCGGCCGCCCCGCCGCGCTACGGGTATCAATTTGTTCTGATACCGACAACAGCGCCGCTTTGCCGGGTGCAAAGTAGGTTTCTATCAGCTTGCCCAGATCAACCACTGAACGGGTCAACCGATCCAGCTTCACCACTAACAGGGCGTCCGCTTGTCCGGTTTTCAGCATGGATAGCGCCCGTTGCAAGCCAGGGCGTTCAAGCGTCTTGGCGCTTTCCCCCGCGTCGATAATCACTTCAACCAAGTCGAGGTCGTAAAGGCTGGCATAGGCTTTTGCCTTGTCCTGTTGCGCTTCCAGGGAAATACCCTTGTCGGCTTGCTTGTCCGTTGAAACCTGTAGGTAAGCAATCGTCTTGGTAGCCATGCTGAAATATCCTTGGTAACTTGAAACTAATGGGAAGTATACTTAATCTCGTTTCAAGCTACAAGCGGTTTATAATAGCGGGTTGCCAGTTGCCCGGTTGCGGTTTTAGGCCAGGTCGCCAAGGTATCCGGGGGGAGGTTTGCCGACAGCCACTTGGAGAGTTGCAACGGGCTGTCCGGGTTTGCCCCGTTCAACAGGCTGTCCAGTTCCCCCCCGCCCGGACAAAAATCGGCGATAATCGGGCGAATCCGACCTGACCCAAAGACGCCCGTTCCCCATGCCCACCCCCACCCTGGCCTACTTGCGGGTCAGCACCGGCAAACAGGCCGACCAAGGCCTTTCCCTGGAGGTCCAGCAGGACAAGGCAGCGGCCTATGCCCGGCTCTACGATCTGCACCTGATCGAGATCATCGTGGATGCCGGCGAGAGCGCCAAGACCTTGCAGCGGCCCGGCTTGCAACGGGCCTTGGCCTTGCTCCAGTCTGGCCAAGCCGCCGCGTTGCTGATCATCAAACTGGATCGCTTGACCCGCTCGGTCGCTGATTTAGGCCGGTTGATCGACGAATACTTCGCGCCCGGCAAGGCTGAGCTGCTGTCGGTCAGCGAACAGATTGACACCCGCTCGGCCTCCGGGCGGTTGGTGCTGAATATTTTGGCGTCGGTGAGCCAGTGGGAGCGGGAGATCATTGCCGAACGCACCCGCGAGGTGATGCGCCATAAGCAAAAGCACGGCGAATACCTCGGCGGCCATATTCCTTATGGCTTCGAGGTGATTAATGGGGCATTGGTGGCGAATGGGTGGGAGCAACAGGTGATCCAGCAGGCCAAAACCCTTCATGCCAACGGTTTATCCTTGCGCAAGGTCTCGGCAGCCTTGCATCAGCGGGGCTTTCAGGCCCGCACCGGGGCGCGGTTTCATCCCGGTCAGATTCAGCGGATGATCGCGGTCGGCGACGGGACCGGTAAAGAGTAAGCCGTCAACGATTTGCAATCCTCTCGTTGCGCATGATCCGGTGGTGCGCTACTCGTTACCCGGTTCAACCGCAAATCCCGGATGAGCACGGGCCTGAAGGCGGTCGATCCACCGCCGGAGGTGCGGCAGGTGGCTGCCTTCCCAGTAGATCTGCGCACAATCTTCGCAGACCCAGAATTCTTCAATCCAGCGGCGCGTTTCTGGCAACAACCGCTCCACAACCTGCGGTTTGGGCGTTGCCGCCAACCGGCCATTGCAGCGCACACAGCGCTGAAACGGCTGAATGACTCGATACAGATCGAATCGCTCCAGAATTTCCTCAATCTGCCGGCGGGGATCGACGGACCGCACATAGTAGCCGTGGGTGATTACCGCTCGCTTGAGCAGATGCCGATCCCGCGTCAATAGAATGCGGTGCGTTTCGCTGGACAGACGCGCTAGTTCGCCATCTTCGTAGTTGTTGCGGTACAGCGTATCGAAGCCCAGTAACCGCAGATAGCGCGCTAACTTGCCCAAATGCACATCCAGCACGAACCGACTGACCCGCATCGGAGTAGGCCGGACCCGGACCAATGACTGGAGGTCAAACGCCTCGAAGATCGGATAAACACTGATTCGGTCGCCATCCTGCACGATGTAGGAAAAATCCACGGAACAGCCATTGACCAGAATCAGCTCAATTTCGGTATGGGGGACCCCCTGTGCCTCGATGAGGTCTTTGATCGAGGCGCGCCGCTGAAAATGATGACTGAAACAAACCTTTCGCCGCTCCTGGGGCAGAAAGTCGTTCAGTTCCTCATAAAACCGCATGGAGCAAGTGCTGTTATGCACGGTTTCGACGCCATCAATCTGCAAGAGTATTAAAGTCCTTGCTGCCCGCGATAGACGCTCAGATCGAGGAATTGATCAGGCCAGCGGATTCCTTGATCAACCCGTCCGATCCGGCCAACCAGCGTTGAAACGCCTTGCTGCGGCTCATGCTGCTGGCGGGCCGTCCAGCCCAAATCGGTTCGGCCTCAAGAAACGCCCGTTCCAAGGCGGTCTGGTCGGCGGCGGGCAAAGCCGTAAACCGCTCCATAACTGCCGCTGTTTGCGTTCGCGTCGCGGCATTGGCTTCGGCCTTGGCGCTCCGGGCGGCGCTTTGAGCGGCCGCCGCCTGTTCGGCCTGCTGCGCTTGTGCAATGTCGGCCTCGCGGTCGAGGTCGCCCTTGCGGCCATAGCCCTCGCGCAGACACCGGGCCAAATACGCCGCGCCATTGCGAATTTCCTCAGCCGTGCCTTTGCGCCGCATCACTTCCTGGCGGACATAGCCATAAATCTCCCGTGCGCCGTCTAAGCCATGCGTTTGCAAGGCTTGAATGGCGTCCTCTGCGCTGATTTGGTGCCGGGCCAAGCGGTCCAGAAAGGCTTGTTCTTCGGTGGACCATGAGATTGGAGTGGGTAGCGGGGGCGGCGGTGATAACGCAACCAGAGTTTTCACTGCGGTTTTTACTGGCATTGTTAATTGGGATTGTCGTTTAACTCGAAACACTAGCCCACCCACGCCGCGCCCAGTTCGCCAAGTCTCGTAGCTAATCTGAAGATCGGTGTTGGCATTGATGCTATCCACGCTAGGCGTCAACACACGCACAACGAATAACGTAAAATCTGAGTAGCGTCCCTTGAGACCTAAATAGCGTTTAAGGTCAGCCAAGCCAATCCTTAATAACCCGTCGTCTCGGGAAATATGATCGGCCAATAGTTCATAGAGCGGAAAGGCGTACTCCGATCGAGTAAGCAATGCTGGGGCTTCAAACAAAATCTGTCCAAATACTTTCGGTGAAAGAATCACCGGCTCTAGCAACGGATATAGTGCAAACCCCATAAAACAACCCGTTTCTGTAGGAACTAACAACGCAACAATCAGCTTACATTCTAATCGCTTAAAAGTTCGATCTTCCCCGAACATATTCCAGACTAAAGTATTGTTGAAAATCTCCCTGAAGGCCTCAACTATACGGGGTTGG
The DNA here is from genome assembly GCA_003989085.1 of Candidatus Competibacteraceae bacterium. Lineage (GTDB taxonomy): Bacteria > Pseudomonadota > Gammaproteobacteria > Competibacterales > Competibacteraceae > RXIV01. Next base: position 1,643 of record RXIV01000019.1, on the reverse strand, counting down.
TTATGGCTTTCCTCCCAGCCCAAAAATTCACAAACCTTTTGTTTTTCAATGAAATAAAATCCTTGAGCATTCTTAGTCGCTTTTTGACAGTGGGCCACAATCAGGGTCATCACCTTCTGCGCGATCACTGACAGCTTCCGCTCAAAGTGAATCAAAGCAGTCGGTTTATGAATGTAGGGAGGACTGACAATCAAGGCCTGATCCATTGATGTAGCTCCAACGTATTTTGATGTCAAAAGATTCTAGCAAAAGTAACTGTTCATTTATTGTGTTAGCAAATCCTTTTTTACCGCGTTGTAGGACTTGCGTCCCCGCGTTGTAGGACTTGCGTCCCCGCGTTGTAGGACTTGCGTCCCCGCGTTGTAGGACTTGCGTCCCCGCGTTGTAGGACTTGCTCTCTGAAAAATCCATATAATTTTTTGAAAAAAATAAATTTTTTTCAGGTACGCATTTTGCATAATTAATTCTAATAACTACTAATAAAAACAACAACAGCAAAACAGCGTTTTTGTAGTTTTTTTGCAACAAGACCATATCGCCAACCAACCGCATATCGCCAACCAACCGCTTTAGAAATCCCTGCCGCTTACACGGCTTCCAGTTCTTAACCTCAACCCCCTACCGAATTGAGCCACAACCCTAGAAACCAAACCTGTGACGCACAACCGATCCAAAACCACTTTGTAAAGAGCCAGCCAGCCGCGCAACCCGGCAACCCCCCACCCTAAAGACCTACACCCGTCACCCCACCTCAAACCGGTTCCAAGGCGGGTTAGGGGTAATGCCCGGCAAAAAGCTAAAAGACAGTTTTCCAGGATGAGGCTTGAACCAGCGCATCGTAACCGACCCGTCCATCGCCCTAACCCGATCCGATCTTCCTGACACCGACCCATTCGCACACCAGACCAACCCCAGCCTTCGGCACCGTTGAGCAGCAACGGCTATCCGCGATCCAAAACCAAAGCCTTCATCCGTAATACCCTCAGAATCGAAGCACAACCGGCATAAAGCGGGTTTCAGTGGCTTTGATGGTTTCCGGATAGGCCACCGGCCCGAACAAGGCTCCAGCAGCTTCTCCGGGGCAAACAGGGCAGGGCATGACAGGGCGAGCGGTGAACCAGAGCGGATTCAACCGGAGGTGCCACAAAATGACGTTGTCGATGCAAGCATAAATCGCTATCATTACTGCCATAAAAACGAAGCACGCTAAAATCCTGCAACGGGTTTTCACTACGCCTACCAGCGCCTCAATCGCTTTTAGCGAGATTGAGGCAGCTTCTCGCTGCGCTTGGAGCGCAAGTCAGTGAACGCGAAGGGTCGCGGATGAAATTCATGTTGCACGGTGAGGAGTGGCACGTCCATCGTCCGCATCCCGGCAAGGAAGCGAAAAAATATCAAGTCGAGCAGGTGCGCGAATTATTGAATCGACTGGAGATTCATCCATGAACGCGATGAGTTACAAAGGCTATACGGCCCGCATTGAATTTGATGAGCGCGACAACATTTTCGTGGGGCGGGTGTTGGGTGTGAAAGCGATCATCGGCTTTCATGGCGAAACAGTGACTGAGTAAATATCCCCCGGCAGAGCCGGGGGCTTTAGATTATGAGCCGCTCAAAGCGGCTACAGAGGGGTCGCTAACGCG
>RXIV01000018.1 GCA_003989085.1 Candidatus Competibacteraceae bacterium | reverse complement strand
TTTCTTGGTGGACTCCCGGAACTGTCAAACTGCTACTGTCACCCCGGCAGAGCCGGGGGTTTACCTAACGTAATTAAGCGCTAACTTTGAAGCCGCAATTGATTTTATGATTGAAGAGAGCCAAAAACAGGGTATTACCTCCGAAAAACCGGCATCGGGAAATTTGATGCTGCGCGTGTCGCCAGAGCTTCATGCCGGTGCGCTGATCGCGGCACAAGCTGCCGGAAAAAGCCTGAATCAATGGGCCGCCGAGGTACTAAGTCAGGCTATCCGTTAAGCGTAGTCCGGTCTCAAGCAGTGCGGGCATTGCGCGACTCCAATGCGCCGGTCAGCAATAGCAAAAGACCACCGCCTCGCGTTCGGCGTTAACCACCGGCCCGTTTCACTGCGCCGATCTCGCGGGCCACCGCCAGCCGATCCGCGATGACCTGCACGAGGTCGGTTACAATGCAGGCGGTATCGAGCAACCCGCGACCCATCCAGCTCACTTACAGAGTGTTTTAACGAATGACTGAAATATCCGGCCCGGAACTCTATGCCACCTTGCAACAGATGGCTATGACCCTTATCGCGCAAGGTGCGGAACCGAGCGGTGTTGCCTGGACCATGTTGGTCCAAGGCGTTCAAGCCGCCGCACAAATGGATATTCCCGAAGAAGAGGTGCGCAAGCTACTGGATCAGGCTATCGAGTCTGCGTACCGGCCTCAAGCCCTCAATTAGGCGATCGCAAGGCAATCCCAAGACTTTGGCGGTTTGCTCAGTGAGCGGCCACGGTTCAAAATGCGAATTGGGTATGACCACCGCTCCAGTAGGGAAGAATTCCAAATTAGGTTAGCCCCGTTGACTGCCAAATGCTCCGTAAGCATGGCGTTCCAGAATGACCCGCATGTATTCGCCGACATGCCCGGCTATCCGCGCGGGCCAGTTGAACCAAATCGTCATAAAGCGATTCCGGCAGGTGCAACTTCACATCACGGTCACACTTGCGCGGGCGAGCCAGCCGCAACGGCGCATCACGCAAAATCACAGATTCAGACACGGGCGGAGTCTCCAACCACTAGACACCACACGAGTTGAGGGTGGCGTGGCCTCAACTACCGGTATAAGTCGGCTGGGATTATTCGCGCACAGCAGAACCGTGCCTTATCTGGCCCCTATCGACCACGCCCTCGGGTGGCACAGTGAAACAACCCGCGTTGGCACGTCGAAAATGGACGTGCCAACGTGAACCACCGCTTATATCGGGGCGATAGCCGCTTATACCAATAGTGACGCTACAATAGGACATGGCGGGGCAAGTGTCAGTATGACGGGAAATAGCGGGCAGATTGCCGAAACGGAACCGTTACTAGCGAATGGCAATCCGGCTCAAAACGGAATCCCCTCTTCGTCATCAGCCTGCCGACTTCGGCGGTTATACCGTGGTTCCACACCTTCTACCGGCGATAATGCGGTATCCGCCGGCGGCGTAACCGGTAAATTGTTCTCCGGCCCCAAATGTTGCGCCAGCGCCTGTTGAATCGCTTCCAGGCGGGCTTTGCAAATACTGTAAGCCTGCATACTTTCTTCCACCAGTGGCAATAACCGGTCAATGCCCGGTTCCTGCTGACTGCTCAGGAAATCGGCATTCTTTTTCAGCACCGCATAGGCTTGGTCGAAACTGTCGGGATTCAAGTCGGAATTAGTCATCAATTAAACCAGTTTTCCACGATTAAGCCAGCGAATAACTGAAAGTCTCTGAGATTGCGTGAAACCAGCACCAGACCATGCACCGCAGCAATGGCCGCGATTTGCCCGTCAACAAAGGGCCGTATTTGACCGGTAGCCCGGAGCCGCGTGTGTTCTCGGGCGTGCCAATCCGCCGCTGTTTTGTCATAGCCCAGGACTTGCAAATCAGAGTCATTGAGTGCCTGAAGATACTGCGCCAATCGATCCCGGCGATGCGATGTTGGCATTTGCTCTACGCCGTGTATGAGCTCAAACCACACCGGAGCGGCCGTTACTGATTCATGGTGGTGTCGCCGTAACCGTTCAACGACCGTAGCTGACGGATTAGGTTTAACCGGTTCCGAAAGGATGTTGGTATCCAGCAAATAGCGGGCTTTCACCAAACACTCTCCCGAGGCGGACTGCGATCCCGCCATGAGTCAATTTCTTGATCATTCAGTTCCACAAAGTCGTTTTGTTGGCGAAATTGCTCAACGACTGCCCACCACGGACGGCGTTGTTCCCCGGTCAACCGGGCATATTCATCAGGAGTAAGAACAATAGCGACGGCTTCGCCACGGCGGGTTAGGGTAATCCGTTCGCCGGGTTGGAGCGTTTTAATCATGCGGCCCAGCGAATGCCGAGCTTCAATGATGGAGCATTGTTTGGTCATCATCACCACCTCTTTGTACTGAAATCCGCCCATCGTGGAACTCAAGACTCAACCGGGTGTGTTGATTCGCCACCGCCCGCGAAGTCACCGGCTGACCGGTCGCATCCCGCACCAGGGCAAAGCCACGCCGCAACGTGCGCTCCGGGCCTTGACCAAGGATTTCGCGCAATAAGCGCTCGGCATGATCACCGGCTTGCTGAATCAGCCGAGTGGCCTGCTTCAACACGACCGTATGCGCCGCTGTTAATGCCGCCGCCGCCCGATGCAGATGCGCTGGACTGTGCAGCAGAATCATCCGACGCTGTTCCAGCAGGTCGCGGCTCGAAACCACACAATACGCTTTGACTTGGGCGATGAAGCGGTGATGAATGGCGGTTAATGCCTCGCCTGTGGCCTGAATCCGCCCGGTCGCCTGCGTTCTCACGGTTTGCCAATCCGCCGCAATCATCCGTTCGGCTTGCAGCCAGCGCCGTTCAATTGCGGTCTGAATCGTGTGGAAATCGTGCTCAGTCCGGGCCGCCCGCTGCTGAATCGCGTCACGGATGAGTTCAATAACCTTTGATGGCGTGTCAGCCACTCGACAAGCCACTTCGTCAAGAACCGTCTGGTCGCGTTGATGGCCGATGCCGGTAATAATCGGCACTGGACTCAAACATACCGCCCGCGCCAGTTCCAATTCATTGAGCCAGTGCAAATCCGCTACTGCGCCGCCGCCGCGAATCAGCACCAACGCCTGAATATCCGGTAATGCCGATGCCGATTCTATGGCTTGCAACAGGCTATCTTTGGCGTTCGTGCCTTGAAATAAGGCGGTGAAGTAATGAAACCGGCAAATCCCGAACCGTTCCAGCGGCGCGGCTCCGGCTTGAAAGTCGCCCAACCCGGCAGCATCCTCGGGGCTGATGACCGCGATGCGGAAAAAGTCTTCCGGCAAGGAAAGCTGCCGATTGCGGTTGATGATGCCTTCCTGTTCCAGCGTCTGGCGGATGATTTTCAACTGCTGCGCCATGACGCCGACGGTGTAAGTGGCGTCGATAGCTTCAATCACCAGTCGCAGCCCGAACCGGTCTTGCACTTCAACACGGGCTTGCACCAACACTTGCAAACCGGCGACTAAGTCTTGGCCGGTCTGTTGGCTGAACTGGGCGAGCATCGGGCCGGGTTGCCAAATCACCGCCTTGGCGCTGGCGACTTCACGAGTTGCATCGCGTTCGACCAAGTCCAGAAACGCATGATTGAGACGGCTATCGACTTTAGTCAATTCCGCCCGAATCCACAGCGCCTCCGGCAAGCCCTGTTGGACGCAACCACGAATCCGCTGCATCACTTCCCGCAAGGACAGCCCTTGCACCGGCGGCGTTGGAGTCTCGTCAAGGTGATATGCGGCTGGCGATTCCTGAACCGGCAGCCAGCGGGCAAAGGGCGTTAAATCCCGGCCCGCTGGAACGTACCACTGCCGTTGTTCACGGCTCCAGTACGCACCGAGGCGCTTGACTTCGTCCTTTTCACGGTATTCGACGCGCAGGAAGGTTTCGGGCATGGCGGGGGTTGGCGGGCTTCGTGAGTGCTATGGCGGAGAACGTGGAAACGTCGCCCGGAAGGGTGAAAGTTCTGGGCTACACTATTTGCAGTATAGAGCGGCGGCAAAATCATCGGGCGGACTTGCGCTGGATCAACAGGCGTCTGTTTCAAGTTGAAACAGACGCGTACCTATTGGCGATCCTCATCAAGGATAACCCGTTCATTAGCAATGAACTATGTCCATAGTGCAAGGATGGCTCGGTAAATGCTTATCCGAGCAAGATTTCCTAAAAACACTGAAAAATTACCGAGTATTACTGCATGGACGTATTTGATCTACGCAACCGCCTCGTTGAAGACTATGCGAATTACACCCGCAGCTTCATCACCATCGCTGACCCGCGCATCAAAGCCTTTGTCGAGCAACAACTCCAGCAAGGGGTGTTGTGGCCGGAACCGTTGCTGCAACTGAATCCAACCTTCTTTCCAGGCGGCACAGTCGATGATCTGGTTGCGGACGGGACCTTGCACCCGGAGTGCGCCCGGATTTTCCGGATCGGCAAGACGGATCATGATTTCACAGGCCAACTCCTGCAACTTCATACCCATCAGGTTGATGCCGTTCGCCAGGCCAAACAGGGTCGTTCCTACGTTCTGACCAGTGGCACCGGCTCCGGTAAAAGCCTCGCCTATATCATTCCGATTGTGGATCACGTTTTGCGGCGCGGATCGGGCCAAGGCATTCAAGCCATTGTTGTTTATCCGATGAACGCGCTGGCCAACAGCCAAGCCGAGGAATTAAAGAAGTTTCTGGAGAAAGGCTATGGCGAAGGCCAGTCTCCGCTGCGATTTGCCCGGTTTACCGGACAGGATCAAGGGGCCGAGCGTGAGGACATTCGCAAAAATCCGCCTGATATCCTCCTGACCAACTACATGATGTTGGAATTGCTGCTGACCCGCCGTGAAGACCGCGAACTGGTGCGGGCGGCGCAGGGCTTGCAGTTTCTGGTGTTTGACGAACTGCACACCTATCGGGGTCGGCAAGGGGCCGATATTGCCCTGTTGATCCGGCGGTGCCGATTGGCGTTTGGTGGGCATGATTTCATTGGTGTCGGAACTTCGGCCACGATGGCCAGCGCCGGAACGTCCGAAGATCAACAGCGCGAAGTGGCGGCGGTCGCACAAACCCTGTTTGGAACGGCGATTGGGGCAGACCAAGTGATCGGCGAGACCTTGGAACGCGCTACCCTAGAGCGGGATTTCACCGATCCCGCTACGATTGCGGCACTGTTAGCGGCACTGGCCGCTGATGCGGAACCGCCCGTGACTTATGAGGCGTTCCGCGTTCACCCGCTGGCTTCCTGGATTGAATCCACCTTTGGCGTCCAGATGGAAACGGCGACCGGGCGCTGGATTCGCCAACCGCCCCGCCGATTGCGCGGTGAAGGCAGCGCGGTGGCTGAACTGGCGACACTGACCGGCTTGGATGCCAACCACTGCGACCGCGTATTACGCCAGTTTCTGACCCAAGGCTCCCAACTTCGACGCACCGAGTTTAGTCGCTTCCCGATTTTTGCCTTTCGCCTCCATCAGTTCTTTACCCGTGGCGATACCGTCTGGACCACGCTGGAAGCTGAATCAAGCCGCTATCTCTCGCTGGTCAAGCAGGGCGCACAACCGCATGAACCGGAGAAGCCACTCTTCCCGCTGGTGTTCTGTCGCCAGTGTGGCGCGGCCTATTACCGGGTTTCCGACCACGTCGATGAAAGCGGTCAGCGGCGACTGATCCCGCGTGAAGACCGCCGTGAAGTGGGCGATGATGGTCAAGGCGACGCCTATGTGTACCTGTCAGCCCGCTCTCCGTGGCCGCGTGGCGATGAATTGGCTCTGTTGGAACGCTTACCCGAGTCTTTCAAAGAAACCACGGCACAAGGGGTCGAGCGGATCCGCAGGGAATCCCGTGAGGATGTTCCTGCGGTCGTCTTTGTCGAACCATCGGGCCGTATTGTGGCTGAAGGCGCGGGAATGGAAGTCGCGTTGATTCGCCACAACTTCCTGTTCTGCCTCAATCCAGACTGCGGGGTGGCGTACACCAAAACGCAGCGGTCGGAACGGGGCAAACTGAGTACCTTGGGCGTCGATAATCGCAGCACGGCGACCACGATTCTGGCCGTGCGGGCGCTGATTGAGTTGCAGAGCGATAGAGAACTGCAAGCGGAAGCCCGCAAGCTGTTGAGCTTCACCGACAACCGGCAAGATGCCTCACTACAAGCCGGCCACTTCAATGATTTTGCCCAAGTCATGTTGCTGCGTTCGGCGCTGCATCAGGCCATGCAGGCTCAAGGCGCGAGCGGATTGACCCACGGTCAATTGTCACGGCAGGTCTTTGATGCACTCAAGCTCCCTTTTGCCGATTACGCGGCGGATCCGGACGTTCGCGGCCCGGCCCAGACACTGACCGCCGACGCTTTGCGCCAAGTCATTGACTATTACCTGTACCGGGATTTGCAGCGCGGTTGGCGCTGGACGCTGCCCAATCTGGAAGATTGCGACCTGCTGGTTTTTGATTATGTCGGTTTAACCGGTTCGGATGGATTACTGGCGGAAACCGAGATCTGGGAAACCGGGTTGACGGTATCGGGAGCGTCAAAAATGGCGACCTCCGTGCCCACGCCGCCGACCTTGCAAGCATGTCCATCTGAGCTAAGGGAAAAGCTCCTGCGGACCCTGCTGGATGTGTTACGGCATGGGTTGGCAGTAAAAGTCGATGTCCTCGATGAAACCAAGCAGCGCGATTGGGTGGAGAAAACCAAGCCGCGCTTGCGGGAGGACACGGTCTGGTATCTGGAGGACAGCCGCGAATTGGTCAAAGCGACCGTTGCCTATCCCCGCCAAGGGCAACGTGAGGATCGGAATGGCTTGTTCATTTCCTCCTACGGCCGCTATGGCCGCTATCTGCGTCGGCGTCTCAAGCCCTACACGCCGCCGGGCGAACCTTTCGGGCGTGAAGATGTGGATGCGGTCATCCGCTTCCTGTTGCTGGGTTTGAAACGCTACGGCATCGTTGAAGAGGTGCGCGATGGTCAACCACCGGCAGCGGCTGAGCGTGGCAGAAGGCCAGCGCCCGTTGCGCCGGCGGATCCCATTCCCGGTTACCAAATCAACCCGGATGCGCTGCGCTGGTTGCTGGGATTAGGTCAGGTTCGGCCTCTCGACCCGACGCGCTTGGTCGAGACCGGTGAAATCTCGCCGGAAGTGAATCGCTATTTCGTTGAGTGCTACCGCCACTTCGTCGAGTTGAAGTCCCGTTTGGAAGCACGGGAGCACACCGCCCAAGTCGCGGCGGAAGACCGTCAGGATCGCGAAGACCGGTTTCGCACCGGTGACCTGCCTTTATTGTTCTGTTCGCCGACCATGGAGTTGGGCGTTGATATCGCGCAACTGAATGTGGTGAATCTGCGCAATGTACCGCCGACCCCGGCCAATTACGCGCAACGCAGTGGGCGAGCCGGGCGTGGCGGGCAGCCGGCGCTGGTCTATACCTACTGCGCGGGCCGCAGTCCGCATGATCAGTATTACTACCACCGGCCCCAGCAGATGGTGGGTGGCGTGGTCGCGCCGCCCCGGATTGATTTACGCAATCGCGATCTGGTGCGCTCCCATCTTCACGCGCTGTGGATGGAGGTCGCCAAGCCGGATCTCGGCCAAACCTTGACCACCGTGCTGGATATGGAACCGCAGGCCGGCCAACAGCCACTGCCGATCAAGGACGAACTGAAAACCACCTTGACCGATCCCACTCACCGGGCCGTGGCCTTAGCGAAAGCTCAGACGTTGCTGGCCGGCATTCAGCCCATTCTGGACACCGCGCCCTGGTTTCATCCGCACTGGGCCAAAGACACGCTCGATGCGCTGGAGCGGGCCTTTGATGCCGCCTGCGAGCGGTGGCGGGAGTTGTATCGCGCTGCGGTTCAGCAACGGGAGCTGCATCATAAAATCATCGTTGATCATTCCCGCACCGAAACCGAGCGCCAGCATTCCAAACGGTTGCGCGCCCAGGCTGAAAGCCAAATCAAACTGTTGACCGACATCGGTAGCCGAAACCAGGGCGATTTCTATTCCTACCGCTATTTTGCCACCGAAGGCTTCTTGCCCGGCTATAACTTCCCCCGGCTACCCATTTCGGCCTATGTCCCGGCCCGTCGGCAACGCGGGTACGACGAGTTCATTTCCCGGCCCCGTTTTCTGGCGTTGGCGGAATTTGGCCCCCGCGCCCTGATTTATCACGAAGGCGCGCGCTATCGGGTCTACAAGGTCAATCTCGACTTTGGTTCTGATGATCTGGAGGCCAGTCGGGCGCTGGCCACCCGGATCTTGAAGCGTTGCCCGGCCTGTGGCTACGCGCACTTGGAACAGGGCGTTCATTTGGCCGAAGTCTGCGACCGCTGCCGTACCGCACTGGATGAAACGTCGCAGATTTCCCAGTTGGTGCATCTGCGTAATGTCAGCCTCAAACTGGCCCAGCGGATCACCTGCGATGAGGAAGAACGGCAACGGTTCGGTTACCGAATCGTCACCGCGTACCGCTTCCCGGAGGTCGGCGGCAAGCAGGATCGCCGCGATGCCGAAGTGAAGATCGACGAGGTTCCGGTGCTGAGTTTGAGTTATGGCGACGCAACCGATCTGTATCGCATCAATCTCGGCTGGGCGAATCAACAGCAGCGCGAGGCTCCAGGCTTCAAGCTGGACGTGGAAAAGGGCTATTGGTCATCCAATCAGGCCGACGATCAGGATCAGGACGATGCTGCGACCGCTGGGCGTACCGTCCGGGTCGTCCCCTATGTGAACGACACCAAAAACGCTTTAGTGCTGCGGGTGGAGCCGGCGCGTTCGCTGGAGGAGATGGCCAGCCTGCAAGCGGCCTTGGCCGAAGCGATTCAGAAGCACTTTCAGTTGGAACCACGGGAATTGGCGACCGAAGCGTTGCCTTCGCCTCGCGAGCGGCGGGAAATCCTGTTCTATGAAGCGGCGGAAGGCGGGGCAGGCGTGTTGCGGCAACTGGTGGAAGACCCGCAAGTCATTCCGGCGCTGGCCCGGCGGGCGCTGGAGATTTGCCACTTTGACCCGGACACCCTACACGATCATCACGCCGAGCGTTGCGGCAAAGCCTGTTATGAATGCCTGCTGGACTACGGCAATCAGCCCGATCACCCGCTGCTGGATCGTTATCTGATTCGTGATTTTCTAGCGGCCTTGATCCACGCCGATTGTCGTCCGGCGGGCGGAACCGGCTCCCGCGAGGAACGGCTGGTCGAACTTCATCGGCGTTGCGACAGCCAGTTGGAGCGCCGCTGGCTGGACCGGTTGGACGGGCTAAAACTGCGCTTACCGAGTGATGGGCAGTACCGGATTGAGTCCTGTTCTACTCGACCGGATTTCTACTACGCCGACGGTGGCGCAGCGATTTACATTGACGGTCCGCCGCATGATACGCCGGAGCAAATCCGCACGGATGAAGCGATTACCGCCCGCTTGCTGGAGGCGGGCTATGTCGTGATCCGTTTTCATCATCGGGCGGATTGGGAGGCGATTTTTCAGCGTCACCCGGATATTTTTGGAGTACCCCAAGCATGAACGCCGTCGCTCTCGCCCAACCGGGCACTTTGATTCACGCCCGAGGCCGGGAATGGGTGGTCTTGCCGGAATCCAGTGCCGATCTGCTGTTGGCGCGGCCTTTAGGCGGATTGGATGAGGAGATCGCCGGCATTCTGCCCGCGATTGAACCGGTCGAATCTGCGGCATTTTCGTTGCCCTCCCCTGCGGATGTCGGCGATTTCCGTTCCGGGCGGCTGTTGCGGGAGGCGGCGCGGTTGTCCACGCGGGCGGCGGCGGGACCGTTTCGCAGTTTTGCCCGGATTGCGGTGGAGCCAAGACCCTATCAATTGGTGCCGCTGATGATGGCGCTAAAACTCGACCCCGTGCGCTTGTTGATCGCGGATGATGTCGGGATTGGCAAGACCGTTGAGGCGACTTTGATCGCGCGGGAATTGCTGGATCGAGGTGAGATTCACCGGCTGGCGGTGTTGTGTCCGCCGCATCTGGCCGAACAGTGGCAACAGGAACTGGCCGACAAGTTTCACATTGAGGCTGAATTGGTCTTGAGCAGCACGATTCAGCGGCTGGAGCGGGATTTGCCGATTGGCCAGTCGGTGTTTGATCGGCATCGCTTTGTGGTGGTGTCCACCGACTTCATCAAAAGCGAACGTCGGGCAAAGGATTTCGCGCTGAAATGCCCGGAGTTCGTGATCGTGGACGAGGCGCATGGTTGCACCTTGGCGGGCGGCGTGGGTCGCGGTCGGCAACAGCGGTTTGCGCTGATTCGTGACATCGCCAGCAACCCGACGCGGCATCTGGTGCTGGTGACGGCCACTCCGCACAGCGGTAACGAAGGCGCGTTCCGATCCTTGTTGGGATTATTGGACGAGGCGTTTTTTCAGTTACCCGATGATTTGGAACGCAAGGAACGCGAAGGCATCCGCCAGAAACTGGCCCGGCATTTGGTCCAGCGCCGCCGCTCTGATATTCGCCGCTTTCTGGACATTGATACCGCGTTTCCGACCCGGCTCGATAAGGAAGCCACCTATACCTTCAGCCGGGAGTATCGCCAACTGTTCGATGACATCGTGGATTTTGTCCGTGAATTTGTGGCCGGGGCCGATGGCGAACGGCATCGTCGGGTGCGCTATTGGTCGGCGTTGGCGTTGTTGCGCTGTGTGTCCTCTAGTCCGGCAGCGGCGGCGGCTACCTTGCGGAATCGGGCGGCGGTGGATACGGCGGGCGATGATGAGGACGTCGAGGCGCTGGGCAATCAGACCGTCCTCGATCTGAACAGCGAAGATGAGGACATGACCCTGGATTTCAGCCCCGGCGCGGCCAGTGAACAGGATGCCGAAGCGACCCGCCGCACCTTGCGGGCCTTTGCCCAACGGGCTGAGGCGCTGGCCGGGCCGCAGGATGGCAAGTTGCAGGGGGCGATTCCGCTGGTAAAAGCCTTATTGGCGGGGGGATTTCAGCCGATTGTGTTTTGCCGGTTCGTGGATACCGCCGAGTATGTGGCAACGCAGTTGCGGACAGCGTTGCCGAAAGTGCGGATTGAAGCGGTGACCGGATTATTGCCACCGACCGAGCGCGAGGCGCGGATTGCAGCGCTGATGGCGGACGGTGGCGCTTATCTGCTGGTTTGCACGGATTGCCTGTCCGAGGGCGTCAATCTGCAACAGGCATTCAATGCAGTGCTGCATTACGACCTGTGCTGGAATCCGACCCGCCATGAACAGCGTGAAGGCCGGGTGGATCGGTTCGGCCAGCGCCAGCCGGAGGTGCGGGTCATCACCTATTACGGCCAGGATAATCCCATTGACGGGGTGATTCTCGACGTGCTGATTCGCAAGCATAAGAGCATCAAGAACGATTTGGGCGTGACCGTGGCGGTGCCCGGTTCCAGCGAACAAGTGGCGCGGACGCTGTTCGAGGGCGCGCTATTCCGGGGTCATGCGGGCGGCGGTGCGCAGCAATTGCGGCTGGATTTAGGCGCAGTGCAGCCGAAAATTCGGGCTTTTCATCAGGACTGGGAGAACGCCCGCGATCAGGAAAAGGCCAGTCGGTCGCGGTTTGCGCAACACACCTTGGCTCCAGAGGTTGTAGCCACGGAATTGCGGAACGTGCAGGAGGCGATTGGGCGCGGTGCGGAAGTCGAACGGTTTTTTCGGGCGGTGATGCAGACCGCGCAAGTGCCGTTCGTGGAGAAAGCCGGCGCAGTCACCGTGGAACTCAGTCTGGAAACGCCCCGCGCTTTGCGCCAAGCCTTGGGCCGCGATGAACCGTTCACCGGGCGCTTTGACTTACCGCTGGCGGAGGGCGAGGTTTATTTGGGCCGCACCAGTCCAATGATTGAAGGACTGGCGGGTTGGACGCTGGATCAGGCGCTGGACCCGGCAGCCCGCGATCCGCAAGCGCCTCGGCCAGTGGCGGCCCGCTGTGGCGTGATTCGCACGGCGGCGGTTCAGTCCCGTGTGACTTTGCTGCTGGCCCGGTTCCGCTTTCATTTACGCACGGCGGGCGCAGCGGGCGAAACGCTGTTGTGTGAGGAGATCGCGCCACTGGCGGCGACCGGTTCCGCCGATGCGCCGCACTGGTTGAGCATTGAGGACAGCGAGCGACTGCTCGCGGCGATGCCGGACAGCAATCTGGTTCAGACCTTGATCCATCAGCAACTGGCGTTACTCAGTGCGGCCTTGCCGGCTTGGCAAACCGCCCTGGCAGCGGTGTCTGGCGAGCGAGCCAGCGTCCAGCGCGAAGCCCATGAACGGGTGCGCCAGGCGGCGAAGACCACGGGCCGCGTCACCATCGAGCCGGTGCTGCCGGTGGATATTCTGGGTGCTTATCTGCTCCTGCCGAGGCTTTAACCATGACCCGCCGCGCGGGTGCGTTCCAGACGATTCATTCCGAAGGCGGATTATTACCGCCCGATTTGCTGCGCCGCCTGTTGGAGCCGAAGGAGAAATTGCCGGGGACGCAGCCGGCGGATTACGGGTTAGCGCCGGGCGAGCGCCTGAATGAAGTTCTGACTCAATCCTGGAACCGGCTACGTCGGCATTGGGTGGTGTTTCGGGAGGCGGCGGCGAATTTAGCCGCAGGCCAGCCCGGCGATACCTTGACCAACGACTTGTGGAATTTGCCGCTGTTGCGGGAGTTGGGATTTGGGGTGTTGCCGTTTCATCCCGGCCCGGAGATCAACGGGCGGCGGTATCTGATTCATTATCAGTCCGGCCCGACGCCGATTCATCTGATCGGCTGTGGCCGGAGTCTGGATCGGCGCGTGAGCGGCGTCCAGGGCAATCCCCACGGTTTGGTGCAGGAGTTTCTCAATCGCAGTCCCGATCATCTCTGGGCGCTGGTGGCGAATGGGTTGCGGTTGCGGGTGTTGCGCGATAGTCAGGCGTTGTCGCGGCAGTCGTATTTGGAATTTGATCTGGAGGCGCTGCTTGACGGCGAGGTGTACGCCGATTTTGTGCTGCTGTGGTTGGTGGCTCATGCGACCCGCTTTGCGCCGCGTGAAGTGGGCAAGCCGGACAGTTGCTGGTTGGAGCAGTGGACAAAGCTCGCCAATGAACAGGGCGCACGGGCGTTAGGCGACTTGCGGCAAGGCGTGGAACGGGCGCTGCAAACCTTGGGGCAGGGCTTGGTCGGGCATCCGCGTAATACCGATTTGCGGGCGGCGTTGCGGGACGGAACGCTGGCGTTGAATGACTTGCACGGCCAGTTGTTGCGGGTGGTGTATCGGCTGATTTTCCTGTTTGTGGCCGAGGATCGGACGCTGGACGGGGTGGCGGTGCTGCATCCACGCCTGTTGCGCTCCCCCCCATCCCCACCTTCCCCCACGAGGGGGGAAGGAGTCGAAGCGTTTCCCTCCCCCCTCGCGGGGGAGGGTCAGGGTGGGGGGGTGGCGCGTGACCGCTATACCACCCATTACAGCACCGCCCGCTTGCGGCAATTGGCTGGGGCCATCAAGGGCAGTCGTCACGGCGATCTGTGGCAACAATTCAACCTGCTGGTCGGGGCGTTGTCGGGTGAGGAACGCTTTGCTGCGGCGCGGGAGGCATTGGCGTTACCGGTGCTGGGCAGTTGGTTGTGGAATCCGGCCAGTACCGCGAATTTGAATGCCGCCATTTTGGTCGGCGCGACCGGCGTGGAGTTGAGCAATGCCGATTTTCTGGAGGCATTGCGGCAGTTGGCGTTTACCCGACAGGGGAATGTATTGCGCCCGGTGGATTACAAGCACTTGGGCGCGGAGGAATTGGGCGGGGTGTATGAAAGCCTGCTGGCGTTGACGCCGCGTATTGAAGGCGGCGGGGCGCGGTTTATCTTCGCGGAGTTCGCCGGCAATGAGCGCAAGACCAGCGGTTCGTATTACACGCCCGATTCGTTGGTGCAATGCCTGTTGGATTCGGCGCTCGATCCAGTGGTTGAAGCGGCGCTTGCGGGCAAGACCGGGGCTGCGGCGGAACAGGCGTTGTTGGCGCTGAAAGTCTGCGATCCGGCAGTCGGATCGGGGCATTTTCTGGTGGGCGCGGCCCATCGCTTGGCGCGGCATCTGGCGCGAGTGCGAGCGCAGGCGGAAGGAGACAGTGAGGCGTCGCCGCTGCTCTATCAAACGGCGTTACGGGAGGTGATCGGGCGTTGTTTGTACGGGGTGGACGTGAATCCGATGTCGGCGGAATTATGCCGGGTGAATCTGTGGCTGGAGGCATTGGAACCGGGCAAGCCGCTGTCGTTTCTGGATCATCATATCCGGGTCGGGAATAGCCTGTTGGGGGCAACGCCGGCGTTAATTGCTCAGGGTATTCCCGATGATGCCTTTAAGCCAATCACCGGCGATGATCCGGCGTTTTGTCGGGAGTACAAGAAGCAGAATCAGAAGGAGCGTAAGTCGCGGACGAGCGATATGTTCGGGCATGAACCCGCGCCGTGGGAGCGGATGGGCAATCTGGCGACGGCGATGGCGGAGTTGGAGGCGCTGGACGATGACACGGTGGCCGGGATTCAGGCCAAGCAGGCGCGGTATGCGGAATTGGTGCGGGATTCCGGCTATTTGCACGGGCAGTTATTGGCGGATGCGTGGTGCGCGGCGTTTGTCTGGAAGAAGTACAAGGAGCCGAACCGGCCTTATCCGATTCTCGACGATTTATTGCGGAAGATTGAGCAGAATCCGTTTCATTGTCCGAAGTGGATGGAAGAAGAAATTAAGAGCTTGGCGACGCAGTATCAGTTCTTTCATGGGCATTTAGCCTTTCCCGAAGTGTTCGCTAACGGCGGCTTTGATGCGGTGTTGGGCAATCCGCCGTGGGAGCGGGTGAAGTTGCAGGAAAAGGAATGGTTTGCGGAACGCAGCCCGGAGATTGCCAATGCGCCGAATGCCGCCGCCCGCAAACGGTTGATTAAGGGATTGAAGGCCGGCGATCCGGCGCTGTATCAGCAATTCCTCGACGGTTCGCGCCAAGCCGAAGGGGAAAGCCACTTCTTGCGGAATAGCGGGCGTTATCCGTTGTGTGGGCGGGGCGACATCAACGTGTACACGGTGTTTGCCGAGGGAATGCGGCATCAACTGAATGCTGCCGGGCGTATGGGTTGCGTGTTGCCGAGTGGGATTGCCACCGATGACACCACCAAGTTCTATTTTCAGGATGTAGTGGAACGGCAATCACTGGTCAGCTTGTTTGATTTTGAGAATAAAAATATCTTTCCCAGTGTTCATAGCAGCTACAAGTTCTGCCTGTTCACCGCAGGCAATGGTGAACGGCCAACGGCGGAAGCGGCGGATTTTGTGTTCTTCGCGCATGGTGTGGACGATTTACGCGATCCGAAACGACGCTTTACGCTCAGCCCTCAAGATATTGCGCTGCTGAATCCGAATACTCGCACCTGTCCGATTTTTCGCAGTCGCCACGATGCGGAATTGACCAAAGCGATTTATCGGCGCGTTCCGGTGCTGATAAAAGAAGGTCCGCCGGAAGTGAATCCGTGGGGTATTACGTTCTGCCGGATGTTTGATATGTCCAACGACTCCAACTTGTTCCAAACCCGCGAGCAATTAGAGGCGGTAGGCTGGCGATTAGTGGGGAATGTGTTTGAGCAGGACGGGGAGCGGTATTTGCCGTTGTATGAGGCGAAGATGATTCATCATTTTGATCATCGTTGGGCAACTTATGAGCGAAACGGCGATACCCGTGATATTGCTTTAGCCGAAAAGCAGCAAGCTGATTTTGCGGTATTATCGCGCTATTGGGTGCCAGACAGCGATGTTAAAACGGCGTTGGCAGGGAAATCAGATCGGAAATGGTTGCTTGGTTTTAGGGATATTACGAATACCACGAATGAACGGACGCTGGTTGGTGGTGTTTTCCCTTTATCTGCTGTGGGAAATAACTTGCCTATTTGGCTTTCTATAGACAGTTCAAACACCTGCTTTGCAGCATCTATTTCAAGTCTTATTTGTGACTTTGTTGGTCGTTTCAAAATTGGAGGCAGTCATCTTAATTTTTTCATCGCTCAACAAATTCCGGTTCTCCCACCCACCACCTACACCAAACCCTGCCCGTGGTCTGGCAATAGCGAAATCCTGCGCGACTGGATTTTACCCCGCGTTCTCGAACTGACCTACACCGCTTGGGACTTGGAACCATTTGCGCAAGACTGCGGTTTCAATGGCCCGCCGTTTCGCTGGGATGAAGCCCGGCGCTTTTTGTTGCGTTGCGAACTGGATGCCGCGTTTTTCCATCTCTACGGCATTGACCGCGACGACGTGGCCTACATCATGGACACCTTCCCGATTGTCAAACGCAAGGATGAAGCCGCGCATGGCTGTTATCGCACTAAGGACGCCATTTTGGATATGTACGATGCTATGCAGCAGGCCATGACTACCGGTCAGCCCTATCAGACCCGATTGGAGCCGCCAGCAGCGGATTCACAGTGCTGTCATCCAGCGAGAGGTTAAAGAATCATGCAGAGCGCTTATCGCACCGTGCAACAGTTAGAAGGTCATCATCTGGTCATTGATTTACCTTCGGATTTCCCAAAAACCGGAGCGGCAGAAATTATTATTTTGCCGCTGGACCCGGTCGATGAAACGGCAGGTCGATTGTTGATGCGGGAATGGCTGGCTCGCGCTTGGGGGTGTGCGCCTGATTTTCCCGACCGCCCCGATCAATTACCACTGAATGACATCACCCCATTATGACTGCCCGCTATTTGCTGGACACCAATGTTTGCATCGAAATCGTTCGTGGGCGTCATCCCGGTATTCAAACACGCATGGCCGCATTGTCTTACGGCAACGCGGCGATTTGTTCCATTGTCTGGGCGGAATTAGAGCTGGGGGCACATTTATCTCCCAAAGGCTATGCTTGCGCCCGCGCTCAAATCGAGGTCTTCTTATTATTGCCGCAATGGCCTTTCGACCGGGACAGCGCCGAACGCTATGCACAACTCCGCGTTGATCTACAACGCCGAGGCCAGTTGATCGGCGATCATGATATGCAAATTGGGGCTATTGCATTAGTGCAAGGGTTGATTTTGGTCACTCATAACACCCGCGAATTTAGCCGCATACCGGGATTGCAACTAGAGGACTGGCAAATTGAGTGCTAAAGAAAGACGTTTGCTTGATCCCGCGTTACTGCCTGTTAGCCTTTGGGAACCAGAATCTCAGACTTTGTTGCTACCACCTATCCTCGCAAAAGCCTACGAAACTGTGGTTGACCGTCACAATTTACGGGAACTCTCTGAGTCGCGTGATCCAGATAATCCACCAATTGGAGGCTTAGATAAGAAAAAACTGATCAACATTTTGCACAGGCATTTGATGGATCGGCTGCTAGAGCACAACTGGCTATAACTGATCCAAAAGATGAAGTAATGCGAGCCTCTAATGCCTTCATTCAGACACTAAGCGGCAACAGGGTTTGTATTACAGATGCCCCGTGTGGTGCAGGGGCAGCCGCTCTGGCTTTTCTTTCAGTTATTGCTGAATTGCGTGCTTGCCAGACATTACCTAGACAGCCATTAGATGTACGATTGATTGGTGCAGAACTCTCTGAACCAGCAAGAGCTTATGCATCAGAACTTTTTGAAGAGTTGCGGATATTTCTTGAATCGCAGGCCATTTTTGTCGAAGCTGAGTTTATCCGCTGGGATATTCTTAATAAACAAGACAACGCTACTCTAAACACGAGAATCGCTCAATCAGCATCTCCGGTAGATAAGCGTCTACTTATAATAGCAAATTTTAATGGCTTCCTTGAACAGAAAGGGAACCGCTCTAAAGCAGAGCCGCAGCTTGAAGAGATTTTTCGTTATGCATCTACAGATGGTGCAATGGTTATTTGGATCGAACCACAAATGAATCGTGCTACAGCAGACAGTGGGTTATTTTCAGGTATAGCCCAATGGGTAAAGGACAAATGGTATCGTTTTGCAAAAGTCAACAGTGATGGCGATTTTTCAAAGCCATTTCTGTTATCAGAATCCCGATTTAAATCACCTCTAAATCCAGAGAAAATCCATCCCGTAAGGCTTGCAGTTATGCGCCTTGATCTTGCTCGCTCCTCATGAATAACTCGCATCCTGGTATTCTTGCTGTAAGAGCAATTAATCAGTATCGCCGCCGCGATGTGCTAACCTACTTGGGACTTCGGTACTACCTCAATAATGCCGCAGCACGTACAGATCAATGGGCTAAACAAATAGCGCCAGATATAGTTATGACGCGGACTGATTCACCTTACTTTAACGCCCTGCATTTTAAGGAAAGTACTCCAGATGGAAAAGTCGATCATCGTCAAATTGCTCTTCCCGGTGCTAATGAGGCTTTAGCGGAGGCTGCATTGCTAGAGGAATGTACTAATTTTCCGCAGCTATTTAACAATCCCGATTGCGTTTTCAGTTATGAACTAAATTCAGGTCATGATCGGGGAGGCATATTCAAGCCCTATTTCGGCGGGTTAAAGAAACGGCATCAAGCCATCGCTGGGGCTTGTGACGCCAACCAAAATGGAGTCGTGCGCTATACGGATATCAAAAGATTCTATCCATCTATTAGCGTAGATCTTGCACTGGATGCTTGGCGAAGGATGGCAAATTCAGGAAATATCCATGTACGCTATCGAGAATTAGGCGAGAAACTTATTGATGAACACGGCAAATTTGAAAATAAAAAGAGCATTCTTACTGGCCCGATGTTCAGTCACTTTCTTGGTAATCTTATCCTGCGAAAACTAGACCAAGAGTGTTCAAAATCTTTACCAGCCCGATATTTTCGATACGTGGATGATATTACCCTTGTAGGTGATGCTGGTGCAGTTGCTCATTCGCTGAGCCTGATCCGTGACCGTCTTGCTCAGCTTGGATTGAACCTACACGAGGATTCATCGCCGAAAAGCATAGAAGTATCAACGGATGAATGGCTAAAAGGTCGCAATGATTTCCATGACGTTCGTCCAAAAATCTCTTGGGCAACCCTGATCGGTGATCTCAAAAGATTCCTGCTTTGCAACCTTAAGGAACGTGGAAATTTATGTGAAGCATTTAGAAATGAGGGGTTTCGCATCCCAGTTCTTGACTATACTGGGGCAGTTTATGAGTCTAGTTATTTGGAGAGATTAAGAGATTTAGTGAGACAGTCATGGTTTAGGAGAAAAAGCCAAGTTGTTACTATTCAGACACTAATAGACCAAGCCAAATATCTCCAAAAGACATACAAGGTTGAGTTTCAGAATTTACTCGATGGAGCAGGAGAGTTAGACTATTTTAATCGTAAACGCCGAGTTCCTAAACTGCGGTTTTTTGCAGGCCGTATGATTTATCTAGCTACCGACGAAACTTTGGCATTGTTATCGCCAATGGCGAGTGAATTACCAGAGCTTAATTTTCACGCAGTAGTCATGGATGCAGTTGCCAGCGGAAATATTGACCGACTGTTATCGCTGGGTACTAATGCCGCTCAAGCTGCCGCTCAGCCTATGAAAGCTGCTAACAAGCAGGCTACTACAACTTTGCTGCAATTCTCTGAAGCAGAAGAACAAGCGCTTGCTGTTTTTTTTCTCAATGGAGTAGCAGTAAAGCGAGATGAACAAACACCAGTGCTGTCATCGGAATTAATGAGTTTTGCAATCAGTGGCGTAGATATTGACCTGATGAAAAGTAGCAAGTCATTTATGCGCGAAATAGCTTGTTTTCATGGTCTAGGGCGACCTCGCCATGCTGATATGCTGGAAACAGTTTTTGATAAAGATGAGTCATTGGCTATGGATGCCATCGAACAGCTTCAACAATCAACATCGCTATAATTAAATATTTAAGATATTTAATTACGACTTATCCAGTATTGACGGAAGCATTGCATTTACTGATGCGACGGGAAGCCGTTCGATTAGGTTTGGAACTACTGGCCCTGTTATCAACATTGCAAAAGCAAGGGCATTTTTCCCTGTTTTCAATGAACGATTCTCACTTGCCTCAACTTGAAAAAATGATGATCCAATACGCTGATTTGCCAATGGATTTAGCCGATGCTTCCCTCGTGTTATTGGCAGAAAACTTGGGGCATGGGCGCATTGTTTCTACGGATCAGCGGGATTTTCGTACTTACCGCTGGAAAAACCACCATCCTTTTCACAACTTGCTGGCTGGGGATTAACCGTTACAGCAATCGGCCCGCGATGAAAAGCAACAAGAAACGCCGTCAGGAAATCAAGGCGCACCGGCTGCGGCGGATCGCTCAGAAGGCCAGGATCAGCAATGCCCGGCCTGTGGATCGTCCTGTTGGCGCCGTTGAAGTCACACCCGCCCGGTTGCGGGCCACGACCAGCTATGGCATTCCGGATTTTGTCCAACGCGGTTATTACCAAGATCGGCCTTTCTGTTGCCGGGATTGCGGCGTTGAAGAAATCTGGACAGCGGCGCAACAGCAGTGGTGGTATGAACAGGCTCAAGGCGATATCACTTCAAAGCGCGCCGGCCTTTTTTAGTACCCGATAGATACCGTCAGCCATTTCCTGATAGCCTTTGGCATTGGGATGAATCCGGTCAGCACAGAGTTCCGGTTGACTCAGCACGGCGGAAAAGACCTGCTCGATCACCAGCACCCCTTCCTCTTTCCCTAATTCCTGGTAAATCGGCGCATCGGTCTTGCGGGTTAATAGATTGAGCAATGACCATTCCGGCACGGCCACCAGCACCGCTTGGGCACCCGCCCCTTTGACCACATGAATGATCTGCCGAATATCCTCCTTGACCTCGGTTTGGGGTGTCCGTTTGAGAAAATCATTGCCACCAATCTCGATGATGACCAGCGCTGGGCGGTTTTGAACAAGCAGATCGGGTAGCCGATGTTGGGCTTGTTCGGCGGTGTCGCCCGGAATCCCCGCATTGATGATCTGCCAACCCGTCTTCTGGGCCAGCCGGGTTGGCCAATCCTCCCCGGTGAGCGCGCCCGTTCCAAAGGTTACACTATTGCCGAAGGCCAACACCGACGCGCCCGAGGGGATGGGTTGCAGTTTGATCTGCTGGCCACAGCCCACCAGCAATAAAAGCCATAGCCCGGTGAAGGCCAAGTAACCAACCGATTTGGTGAAAGTCGTCATGGGTCGATGAGTTGCCGGAGTCAGGAATACGCGCATGAGCTTTGACGCCCTGTTGTTTCAGCAAGGCGGGCGTTGCTTCTACTGCCGTCAACCGCTTCAGCGTGAAGACGCCTTGGTCGAATAGGGTTGAACACGCACTGGATAGCACTATAGTCTGTTGCCAGTGTAGTCAAAGCCCCGGAAGGAAGATCCACTACGCCATGCAAGCAGAATCGGAAAAGGGTCTGTCAACTTTCAATTCATCACGTTGAAACCACTCTCAAGCAACGCCAACCAATCTTTATACCGGGAAACGACCATGTTATTGCGATCTCCCCACGGTCTGCGCCACTTGGCGGGTTTTAGCCTGTTAGCCAGTCTGCTGGTGGCAACTCCACTCTGGGCCGAGTTGCCCATCCCACCGGAACTGACGGGGCTGACCAGTCCCGGCGGTCAGTCCCGATTGCTGGACAGTGAGTTCAAGCAAGCCTACTGGCCGCTCTCCATTTTTTTCGAGACCCAGAAAAACCAGGCCTATTGCTCCGTCGCCAGTTCGGTGATGGTCCTGAATGCGCTGGGCGTCCCGCGTCCGGTGGTCAGCGCCTGGCCCGACTTTACCTTTTTCACCCAAGACGATTTTTTTGCCAAGGTTGACCCGGCCTTAGCGAATCCCGCTACCGTTGCCAAAGAAGGCATGACCTTGATGCAGCTGGCCGAGGTGCTGAAAACCTTTCCGGTTACCGTAGAACCCCATTTCGGCCAGGACTTGAGTTTGGAGTCCTTTCGGGAGTTGCTCAAACGAGGGGTTGACAGTCCGGCGCGGTTGGCGCTGGCTAATTTCAACCGCAAGCTGATTTATCAGGTGGGCGGCGGCCACTGGTCGCCGGTAGCGGCTTACCATGCTCCCTCGGATAGCGCATTGTTGATGGACGTGGCTCGCTACAAGTATCCGCCCGTGTGGGTGACGGTAAAGGACTTGTATGAAGCCGTTCGCAGTGTTGATGACACCAGTCATCGCTCGCGGGGGCTCATTCTGGTCAGCCGCTAATGCTTCAATCAACCTGATCCCGGTTTGGCATCGGGCTTATTCTGGAGGGATCTGATGTTCCGACCGGTCTTTGATGAGCGTGACCCTTATTTAGCAATGAGCCGCCTCCCGCTGGCATTGATCGTCGCTATTGGGCTGGTTTTCAGTAGTGGATCGACCACCGGGCGGGTTCTGGAGTCGGTCTCGAACCCGCCCTCAGCAACTGAACTTACGTTGCCGCGAACCGACGGCGATGAACTTCCATCTCCGCCACCCGCGTTGACCCCGGTGGAACAGCTACGGCTGTTCACTGAAGGTCAGCGGGCCTGTCAAGGGCCGTGCGTCACGCCGTTTGGCGCCGTGCTCGGTGTGGCGGATGGTGTCGAAGGGCGATCCAACTGTGTTTCAACCTGCATTCGCTCCGAACGTTCTTTTCTCGATCTCCAGACCGGCGAAGTCGCTGTGCATCAGGGACAGCCGGACGCCGCGCGATTTCAGTACATCGGCGTGACCTATCAGTGCGTCGAATATGCCCGCAAATGGTGGATGAAGAATCGTCATCTGACCTTTGGCGATGTGGATAGCGCCTACAACATTCTCTACCTGACCGAAGGTAGCGACATCCGAACGCATGAAACCATCCCCTTGGCTCGCTCAGTCAATGGCACTGCCCGCCGTCCACCGCAGCGCGGCGATTTGCTGGTCTATGCGGCGGATCGGGCTGATCCGGAATGGCGGCATGGTCATGTGGCGATGGTGGTGGCGGTCGATTTGGAAAAAGGCCAGGTCGCACTGGCCGAAGAAAACTACGATAACCGGCCATGGCGACAACCCCAAGGATTCGCCCGCCAAATTCAGCTCTTTGAAGTTGGAGGGCGATACACGTTGCTGGATGTGCCGATGACCACGCAGCGCAATGCTGAGGGAGGACGCATTACCGGTTGGATTTATCCGCTGATCGCGCCGTAATCTTCCATGCCCTCCCAATTCCTCCCCGACTACGGCCTGTTTCTGCTCAGCCAAGGCGTTCAACCCAGCGCCCGGCTGGTCTTTTTCGACGTGCCGATTGACCCTCTCACCCGCCCGGCCTTACGCACGGTCAGCGTCACCCTCAGCATCGAAGAGCCGGGCCAGCATTACGCCATGTCCTTCGATTTCATCGGCCCACGAATCGATGAGTTATTGGCGGTCTTTCCAGAACCGGCCCGCGAGGCGTTATGGCACTGGCTGGACGATCGCACCACGGTGGGCGAACACCTCCAGTTATCGCCGACCGCCACCGTTGCCCACCTCGAAGCGACGTTGGGCGCGATCCAGCGCGGCGTCGATGAGTAATTTGTGCCGCTCATCGTGCAACGAGTGACGGGCCGACCCTGAAGCCGCTTCATCTGGAGTTCAGGGGTGGCCGGATAAGGTCCGGCTCCATCAATCGCTGACTTTGGAGCCGTGCCTGATGGAAACCTGACGGATTCTTATTGTCAGCGCCGCCATGTTGATTGTGCCAACGCTGATCGTTCCTACCGATTTGAGTGATGATTGACTACAGCACTCCATCTGTCGCTTGAACACCAAGATAAACCCACGCACCCGTTTCCCGCACGAACCGGCTGATTTCGTGCAGACGATGGGCTTTGCCGCCGACCTTGTAGCGGGCCACGAACTCCACGGTTCCTTGTTCATCCTCGGCCCGGCCCGCCACAGCGCGAATCACCTTCAAGCCGAGCCATTGGCCGCCGTCAGTGCTGAACTCCAAGGCTTCCGGCCGGGTGGTTGAGTGCCAAGTGCGGAGCAGATAGTCCGCTCGTTGCCGCACATAGGCCACATAGCGGGAGCGCATCAACGCCTCCGCCGTTGCTGGAAACTGGTCGGCGTCGAGAAAGCGTCCGCAACAGCCAACATAAGGGGCGTCAGCGCCACAGGGGCAACGATCCGCTGATGGCCGCATCATTGGTCATCCGGCAAACCGGCTACGGGTTGAGAATTTCGGCCAAATCGACCAGATGTTCGGCAATTGCTTGGAGCCGATCCGCCGCTGCCTGGTCAACGGACGGGAGAATGGACTCAATGATCAACTCCAAGTCACTGGCGGCGTTAATCAGGGCGGCGCTGACATTGCGGACTTCGGCGGCGCTTGGGATTTTTCCACATAGTTATCAGCGCGGATTGAATGTCGGCCAGTATAACCGGTCAGCCCGCCGCCGTTGGCTTTCCCAGATCACTGTTTCAGACTAAAACAGTCTGGATTAAATATAAACCAATCATGTCATTAGCTTTACATTGTCGCTAAAACAGGGTTGATAATGTCCACTTCTTAATTTAAAGTCACAATGAAAGAATAATGTCGCTATGCTGACATATACAGAACAAAAGACCACCATAGGAACCGTTGACAGATGCCTATTCCTCTGACTTTTGGCGGCGCCGCGACCCTCGCACTAGGCGAGTCCACCACTCAATCCATTATCGTTCGCCTGAACTGGTGTTTTCCCCATCAATCACTGCCGGTCACCGTGGACGCCAGCGCGTTTCTGCTGAACGCTGATGGTGTGGCCTATCGTGATCGGGCGATGGTGTACTACTATCAACCAAACCATCTCCATGATGCTATTGTTCAGCCGCAGGATGAAGAACTGCTGAATCAGGATACGTTTCAGATCGCCTTGCGATCTATTCCGAACACCGTCCACAAGCTGATGTTTTGTTTAACGCTGGAGGCGACCGGTGACATTCCGGCGTTCAACGCAGTAGCGGCCATACAGACGCAAGTCATTGACTTGGACACGGGTAACATGCTGGTGGATGACCACAGCCATAGTGAACTCGGTACGGAACATGGGCTGATAGTCGCTGAACTCTATCGCGACGGTCACGGGTGGGTGTTTCGCAGCATAGACCAAGGCTTTGCCGGGCGATTAGCCGCCTTGGCCGCACATTTTGATGCCAAAATGACTGATCAAGAATTGCCGCAGAGTCAAGCAGTCACCGACCAAGGGCTAGTTCAACCGGTATCCGGCCAGAACCATGGTTGCGCCTGTCGGATTACGGCGCTGTCCAACGCTGGCATGACTGGTTGTGAGTTATTGGCATCGCTCTGGGATCAGAAAACAGCATTGAATCCCAACAGCGTGCTCATTAACCTGCTCAACGAAGACCTGCTCCACAAGGTGCGGATGCTGCTGAGGCGAGAGCATGGCTGTCCAATGACCACGCCGGAGATTCAGCACACGGTCCAGCGGGAGTTGTTGCGGTAGCCAGCGCAGATCGACGATCTATTTGACGGTGAGCGGCGAACCATGCGGATTATTCAGGCGCAAACTACCGTTGAACTGGACGCGGTGCGCGAATTGTTTGGCGAGTATCAGCGTGGTTTGGGCGTCGATCTCGGTTTTCAAGGTTTTGCCGAAGAACTTGCGACCTTGCCCGGACGGTATGCGCCGCTAAGTGGCCGGTTGCTGCTGGCTTTAGAAGGAACCGATGCGGCAGGTTGTGTGGCGTTGCGGGCGCTGGAGGATGAGGTCTGCGAGATGAAGCGGCTGTTTGTCCGGCCCGCCTGGCGCGGGCAAGGGCTTGGATTTCGACTGGCGATGCAGATCGTCAACGAAGCGTCTGACTTGGGCTATGCCGTCATGCGCCTTGATACGCTGGAGGGGTTGGAAAGCGCCATGCGGATGTATGCCGCAATGGGTTTTCAGCGCCGAATACCTTACTACGCCAACCCGTTGCCAGGCGTGGTGTATTGGGAGCGGGCGCTGCAACGTCGCCAGGATGATCCGGCTATGGTTCAATCACCGGACGTGTATACGGCTTTGCGGTGATTCCATGAAAACCCTCGGCCTGATCGGTGGCATGAGCTGGGAATCCACTGTGCCGTACTACCGGATCATCAATGAGACCGTCCGGGAGCGCCTGGGCGGTCTGCATTCCGCCCGGCTGATTCTCTACAGCGTCGATTTTCACGACATCGAGCGGTTGCAACAAGCCGGGGCGTGGGATGAAGCCGGGCGAATCCTGGCGGACGCGGCCCGTGCTTTGGAAGCCGCCGGGGCCGAAGGGCTGGCGCTCTGCACCAACACCATGCACAAGGTCGCGGCGGCGATTGAGGCCGCTGTGACCATCCCCCTGTTGCACATCGCCGATCCCACAGCGGCGGCGGTGAAACAGGCCGGAATCCGCACGGTTGGCCTGCTCGGCACCCGGTTTACGATGGAACAGGAGTTCTACCGGGGCCGGCTGATGGCGCGACATGGTCTGACGGTGCGGATTCCCGATGCAGCCGACCGCGAAATCGTTCATCGCGTCATTTATGAGGAACTGTGTCAGGGCGAAATCCGGGCCGAATCACGGGCGCAGTACCGGGAGATCATGCAGCGGCTGGTCGAGGCCGGAGCCGAAGGCATCATCCTGGGCTGCACCGAAATTGCCCTGCTGGTAGGGCCGGACGATGCGCCGGCGTCGCTGTTTGACACGACCGGCCTTCATGCCCGCTCGGTGGCGCACTGGGCGCTGGGCGATGAAAAGTCCGTACCGAATGAAGTGATTTTGGAGTGACTGCTGATCGTCGGCACCGTGATGAATAAGCCCGCTTGATAACGACCATGACCTATCCAACGAACAGACCCGAATTATTGCGCCGTTTTAATGCAGGCGAATCCTTTAATTTTCTCTTTTTCTGGGGGCATCAACCGAAAATCAGGCAGACCGTGGATCATCATTGCCTGAGCCAATGGTTTGCAGCGCCTTTTGAGATTGATGGTGTCGCCTACCCGACTGCTGAACACTTCATGATGGCCGAGAAAGCCCGATTGTTTGGAGACGTAACCACGTTAGCGGCTATCCTGCAAGCAAAAGACCCCGGCACGGTTAAATCGCTTGGTCGCAAGGTGAGTGGCTTTATTCAAAGCGAGTGGGAACAACAGCGTTTTGAGATCGTCGTCAGAGGCAATCGTGCGAAGTTTGTACAAAATCCCGCACTGAATGATTATCTGCAATCCACTGCGGATCGCATTCTCGTTGAAGCCAGCCCCTATGATCCGATTTGGGGAATTGGTATCGCCGAACAGAATGAGACTGTTCACAACCCGAATCGGTGGCGTGGGTTGAATCTGTTAGGCTTCGCCATCATGGCAGTCAGGGCGCACTGGTGCAATGAAAGCGACAATCCATCACGCTGTTCCGCCGCCGGCGATTCCTGATCGCCTACCGCCGATCTTCCGCCCGCTGATCGACGCCAAGAGGCTTGGCACTGCACCGGTGACGCTCGCTGTTTTTCCGGCGGCTTCATCGGCGGTTGTTTCTGCCGGTGCCGCACAGCGGCTGCTGACCCGGCTCGGCGATGCTGCCGATCCGCTGGTGGTGGTCGGCTACAATTTCACCCAGGATGCTGTTGAGATTTTGCAGGATGCCCACGCGACCCTGTTTGCCGTCTCCAATTTCTGGTGGTCGGACGCCCGCTGGCAAGCCATTCGCCAACGGCAATAACCATCAACCCTTGTCAGACTGACCCACCCGTTGCCTCATTAACCTATGCCCTCGACCCGCCTGCTGGAAAAGCTCGATCCGGATCGCTATCCGAACATGAGCATGACCTTTGCCGCGATTCTGGGCTATGTGTGCGGTGAACAATGGACGCAGCCGGTGATCCTGGGGTCAGCTCACGAAACGGAAAAAACCGCACGCTAAGCCGATAGCCTGTTTATGTGGCAGTGCCTGGAGGTTAGCAGCCGACCTGCGAATTATGAAAAAAGGAGTTCGCTTCGCTCACAGCGCGTTCGATTGGGAGGGGGCGGTAGCCCCCTCCCAAACCCTCCCCGAAGACCCACCACCGGTGGCAACTACGGGAACACACGGCAATACAACCACCAAAAACCAAAAGACGGTCTCTAGGAAGGAACTGGAACGGTCGGCAACTACGGGAACGGACAGTGGCAACCGACCCAAAAAAAGCCGGCGGGAGGAAGAGGGAAAGCAAGGATCTTCGATGCTCCACTCGAAATCGCTTTGCGGAGATTTCAGCACTAGGGGGAACAAAGAAAGATCAACCCATTTAGACCATCGCTCGAACGAGGTCTTTCCGGTCCGATAAAGCCGCTTAGCGGAACCGGTTCGGCGCTTTCTCGATCATCGAGATTCCGTCGGTTCCAAATCCCGTGCGCCAATGCCCCGAGAAGCGCCGTAACGGCGTTTTAAGGCCACGAATGCACCGATAAGCTCATCACCTTCCTTACTCGCTCCAGAAAAACGCCGCTAGGGCCGTTCTAGGCCGTCTACGGCGGTTTCGCCGACGACCTTGTCCAAGACGGTTTCCGGGCGACCGACGCGCGCCGTTGCGGTAGCGGGGGAGACGCGCTATGGTAGTAACATCACTACATAAAACGCGGGGCGCGAGGCGATGACGGTGACGACGTTTTCCAGTCGAGAGTTCAATCGGGACGTGACGCGGGCGAAGAAGGCGGCGCGGGCGGGGCCGGTGTTCGTCACCGACCGGGGCCGGCCGGCGCATGTGCTGCTGACTATCGAGGAATACCGGCGCTTGACGGGGAATCGGCCGAGTCTCGTCGAGCTGTTGGCGATGCCGGAGGCGGCGGACATCGAGTTCGAGGAGTTCGATCCGCCCCGCTGGAGCGGTCCATCGTTGCAGCCGGCGGACTTGGAGTGATGTATCTGCTCGATACCAACGTGGTGTCCGAGCTGCGGCGGGCGACGGCGGGCAAGGCCGATCCGCGTGTCGTGGCCTGGGCGGCGAGCGTGCCGGTCGCGAGCCTGTTCCTGTCGGTCGTCACCGTGCTGGAGCTGGAATGGGGTGTGCTGCGGATCGAGCGCCGCGATCCGGTGCAGGGGGCGCTGTTGCGGGCTTGGCTGGAGGAGCGGGTGTTGCCGGCGTTTTCGGAGCGGATGCTGCCGGTCGATATCGCCGTCGCGCGCCGTTGCGCCCGGTTGCACGTTCCCGACCCGCGTTCGGAGCGCGATGCGTTGATTGCGGCGACGGCGTTGACGCATGGCTTGATCGTCGCGACACGGAACGGGGCGGATTTCCGGCCGACCGGGGTGGCGACGTTCGATCCGTGGACGTTTGAGGTGCCGTCGGCGTGAATCGGGCGCGGCCTTCATCGTTTTGTCCAGTCTTGGGCGGTCGCAACAAGGCGGGACGCCGCTAAATCGTGAGGTAGTGTACGCGACTTGGGACGTTTTGCCACAGTGGGTCCATTGAACCGATGCGCGGCGATCCTTCATGGAAACGATCCGTTAAAATTGTTCGATGAGTCGCGCTTTGCCGTATAACTCCACAGCAGTGGAATTATACGGAACCATATAATCACTTGTAGTGCGGGCGCGAAGCGCCCGTATACGGGGCGGCGGACGCATGGAGACTCGCGACATATTGAACACCCAGCAAGCACATAGTCATGAAGCGCAGAAGGTTGTTCGCCTTGTCGATTATCTCTTAAGGCTTGCGACTCTACGCACAAAGCTGATTCGCGACATTGCGGAATATGAAAAAGTGCTTTGGGTTTCGAGCGTTCCACATGAGCGAGGTTGCTTCACGCAGGCATGGGGACGAGATGAGGAACACGAACCGGATGAATGGCTGGAAGTACAGAGCCGGCGGGAACCGGAACTGCCCGCTGTTCCCACTCAGTGCAAAAACTGGGTGAGCATTCCTTCGCTCCGAAACAAGAGCGACCTACCAGAACTTCTTCCGGAAATCACACGTCAGATCCAGAACCCCGACTGGCGAGAGGGTTTGGACCAGCCTGAGACCATTCTCCACACTGAACGCCTTGATGAGTATCCCGAGGTTCAACGAGCATGGGACCCGTATGTCGAAGACAAATGGTTGCCGTGGGCACAAGAACATAATGCGTGGGAGAAAGTTCACAAGGTCTATTCCGCACTCTTCGCCATCCATCAAGAACAACTGCGGCTTGGCGAGGAATATGAACTCGTGTTTGGACTGGGTCTACTGACATGGCAAACCCCCACCAACCAGCGTGTCCGGCGTCATTTGGTTGTCGCTGACGCCTTCCTTGAATTTGAAGCCCGCTTGGGTAAGTTCACCGTCCAGCCTCACGCAGAAGGCGCGAAGCTACGCCCCGAGCTTGACATGTTGGGCATTGAAGAACAACCGGCACAGGCGGAGGAAAACGCGAAGGCATCACTAACTAAAGCCGAAGACGATCCGTGGGAAAAAAGCTACGTCGAAGGTGTGCTTCAGTCTCTGGTGCATTCGATCAACTCGCAAGGCGATTATTATGATCTGCTGGAAGCGACAGGCATCCGCGCTTCGACAAAACCCGTCGTGGAATATGCTCCCGCTTTGATCCTTCGAAAGCGGTCCGCCAGAGGCCTCACTGAAACCTTGAAGCGGATCAAGGAACAGATAGAAAACGGCGAAACCATCCCCAGCGAATTCGCGGATCTTGCGGAAATCCGTCCGAAGGATGACTGCGAACCGACCGACGAACCGGAAAAGGATAACACCGCATTCGATGGAGAGGTCTTTTTTCCCAAACCATCGAACGATGAACAACGCCGCATCGTGGACAAAATCCGAGCAGCAAACGGCGTGCTTGTACAAGGGCCGCCCGGAACCGGAAAATCACATACCATCGCCAATTTGGTTTGCCATCTGCTCGCCACGGGACAGCGAACGCTCATCACGGCAAAAACGCCGCGCGCGCTTCAGGTTCTCGACAGACTTGTGTCTGATGAGTTGCGCCCCCTCTGCATTAATCTGCTTGGCAGCGGACTTGAGGAACGACGATCTCTCGAATCCAGTGTTGGCGGCATTCTCCGCAAGAATGAGGAGTGGAACGAAGATCGCGCCAACCGTGAGCGCATGGAACTTGAAGAACGCTTGCGTAAACTCCGCGAGGAGAAGGCCAGGGTCAACCGGCGGCTCCGCGACATCCGGGAGTCTGAAACACATACGCAGTCTATCGCAGAAGGAACTTATCGTGGGACGGCGGCCCGAATCGCTGAAGCTGTGAACCGGGATCGAACCGACTACAAATGGTTCACAGATTCGGTGCCTTTGGATAAGACTTGTCAGATATCCGCAAGCGATTTGCGAATCATTCGTGCTGCTTTGAGCCAATTCACGCCAGAAAAGCGTCGTGAGTTGGGCCTCACTTGGCCTAAAGAGTTTTCCATACCTGAGCGCTTTGCCTATCTCGCGAAAAATGAGGCAAGCGCAATCAAAGAAGAGCAAAGTGCGGCGCACGGGACCGATGAAAGGCTTTCCGGTCTGTTGCTAACGAACAATCTTGCGATCATCGAGGCGATCCGCAACGCTTTCTCAACGTTTCGGGACACTCGCAGAGGACTTTTCGCAACACCACATCCATGGATGAATGAAGCCTTATGCGATGTTTTGAGCGGCAACTCGCCCCTGTGGCATGAACTTCTACGTGTTACGCGCGATGTTATCGCGTTAATTAATGATCTCGTTGCAACCGCCGACGAGACCCAAGTTGAATTCCCGGACAGTACCGATATCAGATCGTTGTATGAAGACGCTCGGAAACTGAAAGAGCACATGGAGAATGGCGGGAAATTGGGCTGGTGGGCATTTCGGCCTAAACTGGTGAAGGAGCGGTTATATGTTATCAAGGCCGTGAAGATTGGCGGACACCCATGTTATACCGTAGAGCATTTGTCAAAACTTACCAATACGCTGCTCGTTCGCATTGAATGCGAAAAGGCATGGGGTTTCTGGAAAGGGCGTAGCAATAAGGTTGAAGGACCGTACGCTCGCCAACTGACCGATCTAAAGTCGTTGCGCGATTTGCTCAAAAAGGCATTGGCGCTCGAAGAACTTATTGGCAAATGCAGGGAAGCGATGAACCAATGCCCAGGCATGGGCGAGCCTGTATGGTCCGACGAATCTCAGATTGAAATGGTTGTCTCTTCTTGCCGCCTCGCAGTAGCTCGTAGTCGCAAGCGGCTTGCCACCGATGCAATCCGAAGCATTGAGGACCCGATTTCTCGCATGGTCGCTCAGGATGGTGTACATCAGGTGTCAAATGATTTGCTGAGCGCCATTCGTAGCCGCGACATGGATAAGTTCTTGTGCTGCACAAATATTGTGCAAGATTTGGAAAAACAGCGCCGACGACTTCAGGAGGTGGACGAATATCTTTCGAAACTGCGTCGTCTGCTTCCGCAGTTCACGAACTCCTTGCAACAAACTTACGACGAGCCATATTGGGAGGAGCGAATCCAGCGCATTGGCGACGCCTGGCACTGGGGGCAGGCGCGGTACTGGATCGAGGAATACATCCGGCAGGAAGATGTTCCGGCGCTCGCCAAGCGCGCAAAACAAATCGAGGATGAGATAAGCAACATAATTGCGAAGCTCGCTTCGCTTCACGCCTGGTCGTTCTGTTTCTCTCGGCTCAAGGAAGACCATCGCCGGAATATGAAGGCATGGCAAAAGAACGTAAGCAAGATCACCAAGTCAGGCACGGGAAAACAAGATTTTTTCCATCGCCGTGAAGCTCAGAAGAATCTGAATAATTGTCGTGAAGCAATTCCGGCGTGGGTCATGCCACTGCATCGAGTTTGGGACACTGTGGAGCCACAGCCGGGCATGTTTGACGTCATCATTGTTGACGAGGCATCACAATGTGGCTTCGAAGCTCTGCCATTGTTTTATATGGCCAAAAAAATCCTAGTCGTTGGGGATGATAAACAAATAAGTCCTGAGGCAGAAGGTGTACAGTTGAATGCTGTGACTCAACTGATTAGTCAATATCTTTACGACTTCGAGCACAAAGCTGCCTTCAATATTAACCGAAGTCTTTTTGATCATGCTGAATTAAGATACAGTTTAGGCCACATAGTTTTGCGGGAGCATTTCCGTTGCATGCCGGAGATCATCCGTTTCAGTAACGATCTTTGTTATTCGGATACGCCGTTGATTCCCTTGAGGCAATACGGTCCGAACCGGTTGCCGCCATTGGAGCATGTCTTTGTGAGCGGTGGCTATCGTGAAGGTTCAAACAATCGGGTGATAAACCGACCGGAAGCAGAAGCCGTTGTCGAACGAATCGTGAAGATATGCGGCAATAGCCGGTATGACGACAAAACAATGGGTGTTGTGGTACTCCAGGGTGACGCGCAAGCGGCTTTGATCGAGAATCAATTGCTCGAACGTTTGGGGGCCGAGGAGATAGAACGCCGCCGAATAGTCTGCGGGAATCCGTATAGTTTCCAAGGAGACGAGCGGGACATTATGTTTTTATCCCTTGTCGCCGCCCGTAACGAAAGAATCGGTCCCCTCACAAAGGCGGCGGACGAACGCCGTTTCAATGTCGCTGCCAGCCGCGCCCGCGACATGATGGTTCTTTTCCATTCCGTAACCAGTGATGATCTCAGCGGCTCGTGTCTTAGAAAACAGTTGGTTGATTTCTTTGAAAACACGAGACCACAACAAATTGCCGGAATCGAAAGGGATGAACTGGAGCGGCGGGCGGCCCAAGACAATCGGCGCGTTGTGCGTCCTCCCACGCCCTTTGAAAGCTGGTTCGAGGTAGATGTTGCCTTGGAACTCCTTCGCAAGGATTTCACGGTGCTTCCTCAGCATGAAGTCGCAGGCAAACGAATTGACCTCGTGGTTGAGGGCGGACAGGCGCGGCTGGCGGTCGAATGCGACGGTGACCATTGGCACGGCGCTGATCGTTATGAAGACGATATGGAACGCCAGCGCCAATTGGAGCGTTGCGGCTGGGAATTCTTTCGAGTCAGGGAGGCGGCATTCTATTCCAACAAGGAGAAAGCACTTGCCGGACTCTGGCAAATTCTGGAGGAACGAGGCATTTTTGCAGGTTCATAATTTGGAAATACGCTTGCCGAAAACAGTTTGGAGGAAGACAACGTCAACGAGTTCGACGACGATACTGCCGAAGATGATAGCGTTAGTGACGATGAAGATTGCTTATCCGCCGATTCGGAAACTGACTTCAGTCCATCAGGCCGCCGAGCGGAAGAAATTACGGCCGTGGAAATCCAGGCTGCTGTCCTTTCTGCTTTATCGAAGTGCCCGAATCAATCATGTACATTGCATTCCGTGACCTCGCACGTCCTAAAAGAAGTTGGTGTTATAACTCGCGGGAAACCCCGATTGGAATTTGAAAGGAGAGTCATGCGGAGCGTTGACTCTCTTGGGAAACGTGGGCACATCGATAAGTACAAGGCAAAGAATCAAAGGATCAGGCTAGTCAATGAAACGGCCTAACAAGCGCATACAGCCGACGCAAAAAGCAGAGCGAGGAACGAGCGGTGTTTTTTGCGTCGGCTGATGCTTGTCGTTATCCTTGAAAAAATCCGCCAAAGCTCGCGTCCAGATTCTCCTAAAAACCACTTGTCTCTTGTCATTCATCCCACGAAATTCAAGATTGGCGCCCAAGTCGTGAAATCTTGAATTCCGTCGAGGACAACCGCGCGAAATGGAGCCGTTTCGCGCGGTGACATGGGACGGGCCGTGCCGAAAAGTCTAATGTTCTACGGTGTAGTAGACCCAAAAACGGAGCGCAGCTTTTTAGCCATAGCTGTGTATAGATCATAATTAGCGGTACTATATATCGTTGTATATCGGATTTTCACCCAATCTAACTGAATCCTCCAGACTTCCAATGAACGCATGTCGATCACCCTGGAGTTCGACAAGCCGTTGTATTTCTTTGCCCCAATTTTTAACCTGATGAACCTCCGGGTCAGAGTACAAAAGCGGCGACGCAAAAACACACACGCCCCCGACGTTGCCAAATTGATATCGGCCAAACTGACACATAGAAGATATCCTTAGATGTGCATTTTCGTCGTACAACAAAAGGGCAACGGGTTGGTCACTGATGTCGAGCCAATACCTGATATTTCCACTATCAATACTCATAGTATAATTTTCCATCATAAAGTCTCTGCTCTGTTGGGTAACGAAGTGCTCTGTCTGTTGGAGCTACGCTGCTTATCGCTCTTTCATTTAACTTCCGCGAGCTTTTTTACAAGGCCACTTAGGGGTCAGCTCACGAAACGGAAAAAATCGCACGCTAAGCCTCGCCGCGCATCGTTCAGGTCTGCTACAGGGGTCAGCACAAACCTGTTGCCATTCCAAACTTCATCGCAACCGGTTTATGCAACTGCAAAACCCTTATGCTGCGACACGTTGCTGTCCGTTGCACAAACGGTCATTTGTGCAACGTTTTTTCATAATTCGCAGGTCGGCTGCTAACCTCCAGGCACTGCCACATAAACAGGCTATCGGCTTAGCGTGCGATTTTTTCCGTTTCGTGAGCTGACGCCATCCTGGACATTGATGTGGTCGAGGACGTGATGCTGGCGATCAGCGATGGGCAGTGGCTGCCGAACTTCCTGGGCGAGGTTGCTGATGTGCTGGCCAACCTGCGCCGGTTGGGCATGGCGGCGGGCCTGACGCCGGGCGAGTGGGCTGAGTATCGGCAACGGGTGGAAACCCGCTTGCGGCTGCGGCTATGAGATTCAGCGCGGCGGTGCGGGGCCTGACTTCCCACTCAAGCGCCATCCGGTTGAGTAGTCAGCGCTTCCCGCCAGATGGCCTGTTCCGCCTGCCGCCAAACGTCGGCATCGATCAGGGGTGCGCTACCCCCGCCCAGTTCGGTCACCCGCTGGCGGATACGGTCAGCGTACTGCGCGGTTAAATCGGCACAGCACCCGTGAATCGCCGCCCAAGCCGGGAAAACATTCGGACGGGTGCGTTGCCACAGTTCGAGTATTGCGTCCTGACTCAGGCCCTCGACCAGCAGCAGATAAGCCGATACGACCAGCGGGGCGCGATTGAGTCCGGCGGTACAATGCACATAGACCCGGCAGCCCTGCTGCAATAACTGATGCAACGCCCGGACGGCATTGGGCAGACCCCGCCGCTGATCGTCAACATCGAAATCCCGCAGGGGAACCCGCACCAGGGTTAATCCGAGGTGGTGGCCGTGGCGAACATGGCGCGGATAATCAATGTCCTGTTTCTCCAGACACTCATCATGTTGCAGCGACAGCAGGGCGGTAGCGCCGGTGGTCTGCTGGATAACCTTCAGATCGGCTACCTCACGCGGACCACTCCCGACGATCAGATCAGGCCGAATCACATTCCAGTTCAATCGCCCGTTAGACACGGGCCGTCCTCCCATAACAGAAACACTTTGTTACTCTGAAAACCAGAGGAATTCACCATGCCTAACGGCGGATCGGATTGTTGTGGAAATTGCCGCTTCAACCGGGCGGTACAGGAACTTGGCGAGCCTACCGGAAACCATGATGACCGCTTTTGGGCTTCGTCATTCTGCACCTTGCGCGATGTGAAAATCACCAAGCCGTTTTGGACCTACTGCGATAACTACTTCAGTCCGTGGCCCCCGGAACCGGGTAAAGCGGAAGAACCCATCGGCTGGATTTATGCCAGCGGACTCTACGAAGGCTATGTCCGCATCCCT
Source organism: Candidatus Competibacteraceae bacterium (assembly GCA_003989085.1). Classification (GTDB taxonomy): domain Bacteria; phylum Pseudomonadota; class Gammaproteobacteria; order Competibacterales; family Competibacteraceae; genus RXIV01. The sequence goes on along the minus strand of RXIV01000018.1, from coordinate 446 downwards.
TGGCACGACAAAACCGAGCCTTGTGTGTCAATCTCTTGCGTTTGCCGGATTTGTGGACGCCAAACGGATCAGGGAATCACTGTAACGGATGAAGGGACAGAAATCGGATTTTGCACCAACCGACATTATGTCGAGTGGTGGAAGACGAAACATGACGACCCGGAGATCTCCTCGGATGATTTCGATCCCCCTGAAGAATGCTATCGAGACCGTTCCTGACCTCCGTGGCTAGCGCCGCATCGCCCCTCAGCAGCAGGCGGTTCTGGCTGTTCAGCAGCCTTCGTCGACTATTTGCCGTCAAATCGTGCATACGCCGCTGCTCCCCCGCCAGCCCTGTTTATCCACAAAATCAGTGGATAACTCCAACGCGATCCGCGCCGGATGCTTGCGCTAACGCCGATCTTGCCACTCCGTTCCCCCTGCTTAAAAATGCGCCATTGCCACTT
>RXIV01000017.1 GCA_003989085.1 Candidatus Competibacteraceae bacterium | reverse complement strand
CTCATTCATGTCACCTTCCCACTACCTGATAAAAACCATAGCTTAACAATGAGTTGGAAATTGTGGGTAATCGGGTGCCTTTAAGGAACTGCCTAATCGGCGGCATCACCCCTGAGCGGACACGCCATCTTTGGCGTGACTTTGTTCTTACTTGGAATTTAAGCAGATTCCCGCTTCGCGGGAAATCCGCAATGCCGGTAAGCGGTATCCCATCGCGCTTGCGCGCTCTGGATATACCGGCTACCACGGACTCATATCCACTCTCTACTTACCAATGAATAACGCCCCCTGCTGGTTTTCTTATCTATATTAAAACCCTTTTGAGGGGTGAAAGCCTTCCCCCTAGTCTCAAACGGCAAGCCGTTTTCGACATACCCCCTTCTAGCGGGGAAACCCCGCAACGCCCCCTCAGCGGACTCGCTTCGCGAGCCTCGTTTAATCTTGCCTCACGCCTTCAGGATTCCCCCGCGCTCTCGTGCTTGGGAGATCCTTTCGGCGTTCGGCCCCCGCAGCCACCACACCACACCCGCCACCCTTATTCCCTTGCGGGAATCACAACCCCCGGACGGCTTGCGCCGCCCGCGCCCCGAGTAATAGGACGCACCATCCTTGGCGCGACGCTTCTTGTCTGTCGGGCTTTTGCGCATTCCCGCTGTTTGCGGGAAATACGCTAAAGCCCTTTTATCGCGCTCAAGGAATTCCCCAGTACGTTCGTACTTGGGAGATTCCTTGCCGCGACCCCACCCAGCGCTTTGCTTATTCCGCTTCGCGGAAAACGCGCCGCTTGCCACCTTATGCAGATGCGCCATAAATGGCGCAGCTCTTTTTTCTCTCCGTGCCCAGGGAATTCCCCCGCGCTCTCGCGCTTGGGAGATTCCCCTGTCACGGCCCCACCACGCTACTCTTTATTCCGCTTCGCGGAATAAGCTTCGCTTCCTGCGTTCCGCTCGCAAAACTCGCAGACCGCCCACCCCAGGGCACTTACAGGCTCCTGGACGGAGCCTGAGTGCCCTTGTTCGCTGGACGCTCACGGCCTGAACGGCCAGCCTCAAGCGTGCTTAGGGCACGCTGTGAGGCACACCCCTAGGCCGGGGTGTTGGCCCCTAGGCCGGGGCCGGCAAGCCTAGGCCGGCTTGCCCGGGTACTCCCGACCCCTGAACGGGGTCTCCGTACCCGCGTGCTAGGCCGCACGCGCGCCAAGGGCGCAGTCCCCTAGGGGGGACTAACGGTTGGGGCGCGCACCTCAAGGTGGTGTAACCCCCTTGGGAAGCCGCTATTTCACTGCGTAGGAGCCCCGAAGCGACTCTTTCGCCCACACCATGCCTTGCCGCGCAAGGTGTGGGCTATGGTGTAGGCAGAAAGGTGAGTTATCCGGTCATGTCTTACACTACCGGTAAGTATCGAAGGAGCCAGTTATGCCGCTCACCGAAAGGGATGAGGAAATCCTCAAGCACGTTGCGCGCTACCGCTTGACCACGACCGAAGCCTTGCGCCGGTTGTTTTTCCCCGATGCCAAACCGGGCGGCGAGAAGAACGTTTTGCGGCGTCTGACGGGTGAATACCTCCAGCCGCAGCCGCTCTACGGCAAGCGGGTTTACTACCAACTAACACCCGCCGCCGCGAAGACTTTGGGAGAGACGGAGGAGAGCGCCACTCCGTTTGGGCCTCAAGCGCTGGTGAGGCTTTATGGCGTGTTGGCCTTTTGCTGTTTGGGGAAGACGGTTAGACCGGTCTTCACCAGAACGGAGTTCATCCAGGCATTTTCACGGTTTGCTGATTTACTGGATCTTGGTCAAAACCATTTCTATCTTGATTCCGATGGAAGAACCGCGCGACTGGGCCAAATTCTCGTGGAACAAGGTGGAGAGTATCAGCGGCTTCTTAACAAATGCCGGAAGTTAATTGATCGGGGTAGGGAGCTACTGGGGTTTCAAGAAATCATCGCCGATGAACTGTTTGTGATCGCTATCGTGATTGCCGAGGACAGCAAGCGCGAGATGCTTCATGTCCAGTTGCGAAAGAACCCTTTACCGGTTTGGTGTCGGGTGGAGGTCGTTTCCGATTTGGGTAATTTAATGCCACATCCCGCGTAATTTTCATGCCCTACGAAAAGATTAGAACCCATGAGGTAGGCCGAGCACCGAGCGATAACGGCTATCGGCCAAGCACCGCGCCAAAGTGGGATGTTTTACAGCGTGAACGGTTAAAAAACCTTGAAGAACTCGAACTCGATTATCGGGCAAACCCAGTCTTAATCCGCAAGGAGCGCCACTTCGTTGTTTACATTATAGGGTTAATCGGCGTTCTCAGTTTAATCTTGAGCATGGTCAGTTCCTTGACCATGCGCCCATCTGGATACCCCTTTTCTCTTTGCCATGTTTAGCGCAACGGGTGTGCTTGCGGGTTTATATAAACTGATTAGCCGGCGGGTGAGATGGATCGCCGGGGTCTATGCTCTGTTGGGACCGGGATTATGGGTACTTGCGATTCTCCCACACCTCGTTCATCGCTATCCCGTGATTGGGTATGGGTTGTTTTTATTCAGCCTTGGCTTGACCTGTTATCTGGCAAGTCGCATCGCTACCCATTACGCGATGTGGCTTGCGGCAAGTCCGCAACTCTTGGGCGAGAAGCGGAAAATGGCTCAAGCACAATGGGAGAATCGCCACTATGACGGATTTATTATCATTGCTGTTTATGGGTTGTTGCTGATTATTTTTGCGAGAACACCGATTCTCGGATTTAAGAATTTTATCTGGATTACGTTATTCTTTGCATTGGGTGTTTTTTATTGGGTGACGGGATTTAAGGCGATAAGAGAAAGCTTATCACTTTGTCGGGAAGCAATAGTTAGCTGGTTTACTTACACTCGCTATCAGGCCGTTCACTTTGATTTTTCGGATCAGGAAGATCAAAGCGGAGCTGCTTTTGGTTGCTTAGTATCTTTATTCCCGCTGGTCATTTATAGCGGAGCGATTTTTTTGTTTTTGAATATTTTTTCGCTTACCCAAGCGACTGAAGCAAGCACTGCTATTACAGTGGTCATGCTCGTTGTCTTTCTCGTAGTGGTTGATATCCTGTTTTGGACTCTCTATGGCGCATACCAGAGTCACGGCACGGTCTTTCCTAATCCAATTTCACCGCCCGGACTTTTCAAAAGTCCGGGCGGAATCTGGATCAGGCGCAATCTCTTGGCAGCAGTTACGCTATGCGCATTGTTTACTTCCACCATTTACTTTATCTCTTATGCTCCCCTAGGATTCTTATCGAGCGATTCACGGCCCCTGCTGGCAGCTTTTCACCGAGTGGTAGATAAAAAGATTTCTTTAACCCGGATCATTACCTATTTTGAGCATTATGAACCGCCCACAGTAGCCGAGTTAGTGAAAAATCTTTCTACCGGTGAAGCCCTGCTTCTGAAAAAGCTAGACCCTGTTTCGCAGCAGGAATATATTTTGAGTAAGCAAGCAGCCGATTATTTGCAAACCAGTCCCGGCGCTTGGTTTAGTCTGACGCTGGATAGCGCCTTCATGGGTAAAGGCCAAGGGGTTTGGTCAATACTATTAAGCATTGTGCAATGCTTTCTATTTCCCATTCTAATTTTCCTGATGACCTGTCTTGCCGTTTTTGGCCGAGCGCTACCGCGCTATGCAAAGACCATTGATGCCTTAAAGAGTCCGGTCAGTGATTGGCAAGGCTATGTGGATCGCTTGCAACACTCGAAAAGTGCGGTTGCCCGTGAGCACCTTTGGTTAGGCGCACACGCTACCGAAGATTATCCGGTGTTATTACACCGCAGCATCTTAGGTGAACACGCGCATTTGTTGGGAGATAGCGGCAGTGGAAAAACGGCCTTGGGCATGGCCCCGCTGCTGGCCCAGCTAATCAGCTTGCAGGATTCGGCGGTTGTCGTGATCGACTTAAAAGGCGATATGCCTTTGTTTCAAACTGCCCAAAAAGGAGCGGGTAATCGGTTTAAGTTCTTCACCAACGAAGTGGGGAAGGCGACCCATGCGTTTAATCCTTTTTCGCCACTTTCAAGCGACCACCTCAGCCTAAACCAAGTGTGTGAAGTGTTTTTAAGTGCCTTGGGCCTTGAGCACGGTGAGGGTTATGGACGCTCCTACTATACGCGAGTTGCTCGAAACGTGCTTTCGCGCACTCTCCAAGAGTATCCCGACGTTGCTTCTTTTGAGGAGCTACGCGACAAAGTAGGGAAGCTGACAAACAGTGTCAGTGATGAGCGCGATGCGTTTGAACTTATTGCTGTGGTGGAATCCTTAGCCGCGATACCGCAGCTCAATCATCTCGCTAAAGATGCGGTAACAGACCACGCAATTGATATGGCGACTGTGGTTAAAAACCGCGAAGTGATTTATTTCTGGCTACCTGCTGCGATTGAAACGACGACTGTGCGGGAAATTGCAAAGCTTGCGCTCTATACGCTGTTTACCAGCGCTTACCAGCATCAGCGCCAATATCAAGAAACCCCCAAGCTATGGGTTTTTATTGACGAGTTTCAGCATATCGCTTCACTGAATTTTAAGCTTATCTTGCAGCAAGCCCGGAGTATGGGTATGGGCCTGATTCTTGCGAATCAAACCGATAGTGATTTATGGGTAAGGGATGTAGATCTGAAAGGTACTGTGCAGAGCAATACCCGGTTCAAACAAATCTTCTCTGTGAGTAGCCCTCAGGAGCGGGAGGAGTTGAGCAAGGCGTCCGGGGAGACGCTTTACTACTCCCGGCGACTGAACGCCGAGGGCGAGATGACCACCGCTGATGAAAAGGTCGGCCATCGGCTCATGGCAAATGACATCATTGCACTGAGCGACGAACCCGATACCAGTATCGCGCTCATTGGCCGAGGGCAGGGGTATTCGCAGTTTGGCGGCTATGCTTTTCCGCTTCGCGGAACGTATCACATTACGTCTGAGGAATATGAACGCCGCAAGAATGCCCCGTGGCCGGCTCCTAATTCCAATACCTTGGTAACTAACCGCAAGCGGAGAGTTGAAGCCCGCCCGGAAAGTCCGGCGCTACGCACCGCATCTATCCTCTCTGACGATGAACCGCCACCCGAGGTGAGCGAAAAGGTCACCGCTTCCCCATGGGCAAAGCACTTACAATCGCTCTACCAGGCGCGAGGTGGTGTTGATCTCGCTGACCGAGGGACGGTCCCCACTAGCGAATAAGCTTTTTTTCTCTTCTCCCATCAAAGGAAATAACGATGCACAGAGGTTGGCTCTTGTTTATTGGACTCACTGCTTTTGGTCCGCTCGTGCTTGGCGCAGAAGGGGATGTGGGAAAACTTCTCGATCAGCGTTTAAACGGTGAAAATGCGGATCAGGCAAAGGAGGAACAGGTCGTCATTGCCAAGGGGAAGCGCTTGGCGGCGCTGGCAGAAGGGAGCGCAGTCCTTAAAGACCTGGACACTTTGCAAGCTGCGATTGAGCACTGGGAAAATCAGATGAAGGCGATTCTCACCAGTGCCGAAGGTCGAGCGCTAGCAAGCGATTCCGTGAGTGTTGAGGATTTTATTCAGCTTCAGGAAGCGAAGCGCTACCCCTTGAGTCAGGTAGAAGGGATGCGCAGTCAAGTTAAAACTATGCTTACGCCCATCCAGGCCGCAAGCGATAGCAGTCTTTACACACCTACCGAGGCCCTGATGGTGGAAATACGCACCGCTGGCAAGGATGCCAAAGAAGCGTTGATCGAGTATGACCGGCTACAGGCGAAGTGGAGAGTGTTGTTGCAGCGGAGTAAGGGCGTTCAGGTGAGCGCCAATGAGCCTACTCTCGCTACAGCAATGGATCAGGTGAAGGAAGAGCAAGCGAAGCGGGAGTTAGAGGCTCAACAAAACGCCCGTAACCAGGCGAAATATAACGTCCAAAAACGCATTACCGAGGCAGAGGCCGGCAAACAAGAAGAGATTGCCCGGCAAGAGATTGAACGCCTTAATCAGGAGAAGGAGCAACTGCGGCAACAAGCCGTGCGGCAGCGATTCATTGAACGGGCAACTAGCAGCGCGACAATAAGCCGGTTTCAACCATTTTTGGCTCCAGGTCTACGCATCCTTCGCGGGGATAGTTGCCGGTATGGACATACCGATATCCATAAAGGACCCGTTGCCTATTCTGATATGCTTTTGTGCAGAACACTCCAAGATGTGAAGAGATTTGTAAGAGACGCCAACGATCAACATAACGACCGGCCTAAGTGGAAATCTCCAACTACTGAAGCGGAGTGGGTTGAAATGGAAAAGCGCCTAGCGGAATTTAAAGAATATGCCGAAATTTGGATGGAAAAGGGCTTGTTAGGTAAATAGCCCCTCACCACAATTCATACGGCAGGGAGCGGGTAACACAATCAAGGTGTACTCGCTCCACATGCTTTGCGTCATACGCCCCGCCAAATTCAATCACCAGCGCGATATTACCCGCCTCATCCCGAATCACCGCATCCGGCAATTTCTCGCGCCGGCGTTGCGGCGCGAAGCGATCTTCCGAGACCCAAAGACCCGCCCGCACCGGATCGGTTTTAAGAAAGCGCAAGTAAATTTGCGCCACATGGAGATCGTGTGTGGCTTGCAGCGGACGCCGCAACTTTCCCCCAAAGCCGCCGAAGTAGCGGGCGGCTTTCTCAGTAGCGATATAAACCGTCGTTGGTTTTGGGGCTTCATTCCAGCGCTTCTTTAAGCGGTAGGAAAGCGCTCCAAAATGTGGCGCAGGCTCTCCCGGTTGCCATAAAAAAATAGGGCCATCAAGTGCTAATTCAGGGTGCGCATTTAGCTTGAGCCGCTGCATAACATAGGAGCGACTCGCCGGATCGGCGAGAACCGCGAGCCGCTTTCGTGCAGTGGCGATACCGGACGGGGAATCTGTCCACCAGGTGCGTGCGATTTGCTCTAGCGACAAGAGCCGCACCTTATGGGTGAGTGCAATCAGAATTTCTCGATCTCGATCCGTTAGTTGCACCGCTTTTCTTTCCCAGAGTTGCGAGCCCAGTTAAGAAGGCTCCATGTCATTAAGGGTAGTGAGAGGATGGAAGCTCCCGCCTTGACCCACGAGGTGAAGGCGGCAGCACCATGCTACTGTTTTATTAAAGGTTTTCTCTCAAAAGTGGCCCGACCGCAGGGACGGGCCACGAAGCCTGTTTCCCTTCGTTTGGGCCTCCTACTGTGGAGGTCTGTCATGAATAACCAAGCGATTATCGCCAGTGTTACGACCCAGATCATCGAACAACTCAAAGCAGGGGTGAAACCGTGGGAATGCGCATGGGATCGCACGGGCGGGCAACTTACCATCCCGTGCAACTTAAACACCGGAGACGACTACCACGGCATCAACATCCCCATCTTGTGGGAAGCCACTGCCCGGAAAGGGTACACCACTAACTTTTGGCTCGGTTACGGCCAAGCCAAGGAGTTGGGCGGATTCGTGAAGAAGGATGAAAAGGGGACCCACGGGATTATTTACAAACCTCTCGTGGTGGACGACGAGGCGCAGGAGGACAGCAAGCGGCCTCGCACGATCCCGATGTTGAAAACGTTTGTCGTCTTTAACTTGGATCAGATCGCCGGCCTGGATCACTTGCGGCCAAAGCCCCTGAATGAAGGACAGGCGTTTCTGCCGATTGTCGTGGCTGATGATCTCCTCAAGAAGAGCGGAGCGCGAATTGTCGAAGGTGGTTCACGGGCTTTTTACCGGAGAAGTGACGATCAGATCACGCTTCCCGACCGGGTCCGGTTCCATGTGGCGGAGGACTTTTACGCTACCGGGTTGCATGAGCTGACCCACTGGACGGGGCATGAACGCCGGTTAGATCGGACCTGGGGCAAGCGCTTTGGCGACGATGCCTATGCCTTTGAGGAACTGGTGGCCGAAATGGGTTCGGCCTTCCTCAGCGCCAAGTTGGGCTTGAAGGGTGACCTGCAACACGCCAATTACATTGGCGGTTGGCTCAGGGTTCTCCAACAGGACCACCGGGCGCTGGTCAAGGCCGCAAGCCTTGCGCAGAAGGCGTTTGAGTATCTCCACGCTTTGGTGGAAGGGCCGAAGGTGGAGAAACCGGAAGCCGAGCGGTTAGCGGCTTGAGAGCACAGAGGTTAGTCAGTGAGACCAGGGATCGGGCTCACTGGCGGACAGAGGTTGAACAAGGTAGCAGGGTGGCCGCGCACGGTTATGGAATATCATCAAATCAATGGCTTGCAGGCGGCAGGCTGGAAAACGCAAGACAAATATACTTATCGCGTTTAGACCGATGAACGAACATTTTCGCCCTGATTCAGCGCGAATCATAGGTTATTGATGTAATGAGAAAATGGATAAGTGCATATGATGGGCATTCTTCATCCTAATATAGCCTTCATAGATCCGATTTTTCGTTTCATTCTTGAATCAAGTCCCATTTTATCTAGTGGGCCACTATATGTTTCAATAGCTGTGAGCACTTCCAGTGCAGCGGGCGAAGATATTTTTCCTTTGATCAAGCCAATTAACTCTTTGTATTTCTGTTGACACAATGAGAACTGCAACCGGCTTGCGATATTCTCAACAGTAAAAGAAAGCATTGCGATAATTGCCTCTTCCTGTGAAAATTTGTTGATTAACTCGATGTAATAAGGCTCAGAATTCCACGCCACACCATTACCATTTGTAAGAAACACTTCTACCAAACCAACAACGTATAAGTGCCTTACCTGGATAGGTAGATTTCCCGCTTGACCGATCAAGCTTGCTAACTGCCGAGCAAAGGCCGGTTCGCTATAAAAATTTGAGAGATTGCGATGCGCTGACAATAGATTTTGAATAGATGTCTCTATTTCAGCGGCTTTTAGATTATCGGGTATGTAAGCGACGCCATTTACAATTTCTAGGAACTGCCTAGCAAGCGCCGCTTTGGCTTGCTCATTATTAGCAATGTACTTACCGTACTTGACCCCAAATGACTGCCTTGTCCCCTCATCTACTTGCTCCCATAGATAAGGAAGTAAATAATGAATATTTTGTCTTGTCTGAGGTGTTGTGCCTTCATCCGTGTATATGCCTGAAAAACCAGATACGAGATTGCTTGTCTGTTGTTGAGTTAGGTTTATAAAGAACGGAGCAATCTGCTTGGCATCTTGGGTGGTTAGTTGATTTTGTTTGATGTTACCAAGTAGCTGCTTTATTTCTATCACTATATTTGATAGTGGGAGGGATATTACTTCATTTACGCATGTCTCCAACCAAGAAACAAGTTGCAGTCCCGTGAGTTGATTTTGATTTGGATGAGCTGCACTTGCCCAATTACGCATGTATCTTATGTAGTCCAGATGCTTAAATCCAAGCTCAGAGATGAGCCCAATATTTCTTGCTCCTTGAATAAGTTCAGCATCGTCGAGCTTCACTATGTCTTCTGGGTCATTGAGCTTTTTTCGCTTTTCTTCATGTGTAGCATTGTCGTAGAAGTATCCAACATCGTATTGAATTACCCGTTTCCTTATTTCTTGTATTGTCTCATCCCAAAGATAGTTGAGCGCAGCATCAAACAAGCCGCTGGCGGCTGCGGCCAAAAATTTTGATAAATATATTGAGTTCCTTCTTTGATCTGCATTTAGCTGATACAAAGCAGCGTCAACATTCTTGAAAACCATCGCCCGCTGAGGAACGTCCACAAAGATATTTTGTGATGGAAGGCCATAGTTGCTTACCACCGACAGAAAGCCAGCCTCAAATGTTTTTAGCTGGGTTGCATAATCTTCACGGACTATGAGTTTCGTGTTGCCATCATCGTTCATTCAAGTGTCCCTTCTACAAGGTAGCAAGCTGCAAATCGGGGTTCTAGTCTCCGGTCGAGACCTGCGTGTAGCCGATGTTTATGAGCCTGTTTTATCTCTGATTTATGGCATAGACAAGCCGTTGATTTAGCAGGGGCGCTTAATTTCAATAATCCACCCGAAAGGTCGGGCTGTCTTCAGGCCGATTCTTCCGCTTATCGTAGAGCCGCGTGGTGGAGACATTAGCATGTCCCAACCATTCCTGGACTTTGGCAATATCGGCGTTGTTGCTCCAGAGACATCTTGAGCTGAAATTTATGCGTTGAAGCCCATTTATCTTTAATGGCATCTGCTTCATTCACAGTAATGAGTCCAGCTTTAATCATTGACACCATCAGGTCTTGAGTGGTGATGATGCTAATTGTGGGGCAGGAGAGGCGAGCTTGCTTTATGGCTTTTTTATCGTCAATCGCCAGGGTGTAGCTACGATGAAGAGCAACAGCGATACAAGCACATTCACCGTTGCCGAAGCTTTCAAGCCTAGTCAACTTGGCGAATGTTTCAACTTCTTCTGGATCAGTAACGGAGATTTCTTCAAGAATGCCTTGCTCTAATGCTTCTTTTAGGCGAGAAAATTGTTCCTGGTAGTGTTCTGTAATTTCGTGCCTTACATGATCGGTGATTAAAAAGCGGCACGAGTGCCGCTGGATCAGGTCCATCCGGCCTACTGCAAGGAAGTTGATGAGCACCGAGGTATCAGCAATCACAATTAGCGATGGACCTTCCACTAACAGCACTCCAGTAACTAATCTTCCTTAACGGCTTCAGCAAGCTCAATCAGCTTGCGTCCAGGCAATTCCAGCTTCTTGCTGAGATCAAGAAGCTTGCCCCGAGAAATCTCTTCCCGGCGATACGCTTCAATGGCAAGGTGAACGATTTGACTCTTCAATTCGCGATCTTGCCGTTCTCTGCTTTCGGGCTTATCGAGATCATCCAACATTCTTAGGAAGTCGAGGAATCCTTTCCCTTCCGATTCGCGCTCTAGCAGTTTGGCACATTCTGGTTGTGAAACTAGGTTCAGGCTCTTTAGCCGATAAGTAGCGGCTTGGTAGCTCACCCCGAAGTGATGAGCGAGTAGTGCCGCATCCTGATGAGTAATGGCCTGAGACCCCGGAACAGGCCGAGTTTGGGTATCAATCCGTCCCTCAGTGGCTACGTCGAAGATCGTTTGTTCATATCGGCTAGGTAATCCTTTATCGAGAGCGCGGAGGAACTCCGTGACCCCTTCACCGGGCATCAGCAAAGCGGCGGCAAAGGCGTTTGCCCGTTTCTCAATCAGTTCGGAAGCATTATCGCGAGTCGAGACCGTGGCCGTGCGATCCCGGTCGAGTAGGGCATGGGCGTACTCATGAGCGTAGGAAAAGCGCTTGCGCCCCTGAACATGGTCAAAATTGACGAGGATCGCCATGCCGATGGAGGTATGGCGTAGAAACAGGCCGGACATTTCATCAGGCAAGTTGACGCCAGAGGACCAGATTCCTTGATCCGAGATCAATTCTCCCATGTTGGAAATAGGCGTCTGACCCAAGCCAAGCCGCTTCCGCTCTTGGAGAGCCACTTGCTCACCTTGACGAACGGCTTCACTGGCCGTTCGTGGCGCGGGCAAGTTATAGGCGGGCGGGCCACTTCGTGGGGATCGGCCCAATAATTTTTCCAGCGAGCAACCTTCCCGACAGAGGCTCAGGCAGCGCTCTACCTGTTCTTTGATATCCGAACGGGTATCGAGGCCCGGAGCCAACCGATGCAGCGCGACCAGTAGATCATCTTCATGAAGCGGCTGTTCGCCGAAGAAATCAGCTACAGGCTGTTTGTACAACTCCGCAAGTTGGGCCAGTTCCAGGGTTGAAACGGCACGGTTGCCCGCCTCAAGTTGCGTGACCGCCGTTCGCGGTATGCCGATGGAATCAGCCGCAACTTGTTGACTCAATCCGCAGTTTTCCCTTGCTTCGCGCAGCCTCCTTCCGAGGGTATGTGGGTTGAAGGACATGGTTTTTACTCTCCCGCTTGGGTTTTGGTTGCGATGACTTCGCTCCCTGAGTTTTTCTTTAATCCTAATTATTGGCACGAAAGAACAAAAAAGGCAAAATAATACTTGACTGTTCGATAATCGCACTATAGGATAAGCTTGCGAAAATGATCGCAAATTAAAAATTTTCATACATTTCAAATATATGAGGTGATTTTATGGCAAAGAAAGACAACAACGAAGTGACAAGTAAGAAAGCAGCTTCCGCAGCGGGTAGAGTTTTGAGCAATCCGAAGGCGAGCAAGGATGCGAAGAGCGCAGCCGGATCGGCCCTGACTCAGCGGCCCAGTCGCGGCAAGAAGTGAGAGGGTAAAGATTGTGAAAAAGAAGCTGTAGCAAGAAAGGGAATGGCCTGTTCAAGGCTGAACGCACGACCAAGTAAATTGGCGGCTGGCTGAAGATTCTCAAAGCGGATTACCGGGCGCTGGTTAAGGCGGCAAGCTAGGCACAGAAGGCTTTTGAGTATCTCTACGCTTTGGTGAAAGAGCCAAAGATGGAGGAGCCGGAAGCCGAGCGGTTAGCGGATTGAGAGCAAGAAGTTAGGCAGTGAGACCAAGGATAGGGCTCACTGGCGGATAAGAGTTGAGCAAGGTAGCATGGTGGACGGTTTTTAATGGTAATTTAGAGAAACGCACGCATCAGAACTCTGGGATTGGTTGCTTCTACATCACGCACTGCTCTCGCAACGCCCCCTTCTCTTGCATCTCATGGTCGACCGAACACCGCGTTCAAAAAACGGCAAGTCGATGGTGTCGCATACCGAGCTGCAATACTGCTCGGCAAAGAGCTGCAGGTGAGCAGCGTCACGGGCCACGTCCGGATCGGATGGTAGATACTGGAGAAGCGCGTCGCTGATAAGCATTACAAACTTGCTTCTCGCCCGGGTCAGCGTCACATTGAATCGTCTCGGGCTTAGGATGAACGCATCTTCAGACGCAACAAAATCCCGGTCGGCCACCACATAACTGGAAAGGATTAGGTCGCGCTCCTGACCCTGGAACCGGTCTACGGTGTCCACAAATGGAGGCGGGTCCATCGTCATACCGGCTGCGTCCACGAGCAGATTTCTGATGGATGCCATCTGGGCTCGGTGGGGAGTCACGATGCCGATTTTCTGCGTCCAAAACTCCTGGGCGCTTACTCCAGACTGTTGGGCATCGACTAGCTTCTTGTACAAAAGGGTCAAAGCGGAAACGATCTGCGCCTCAAAAGGGTTCGATAACGTATAGGTGTTGGCGGAGTAGCTGATCACCACCACAGGACAGGCTGGGTCAAGAACGCGGAGAAACTCGTCGGACCATGGCAACTGCTCAGGCCAGCCGGCAGGTTTGCCATCAATATTGATGGCGAGATCCAGCTTTCTCTCGGGGAAGAACGCCTCGTATTCGTTCTTATAAAAACGCTTACAGGGCCATGCGGAAATTTCCACGTTGGTCCGGTAGTTGTGTTTAAGCTGCACCGGGGTAATGCCGTGGGTCTCCTTCATGTAAGAGAAAATGCAGTCAAACAACCCTTGAACGCTGTCCTTCATCTGGAAGCCGTAGATCGGACCGAGCTGCCGGTCGTCACCTGCAAGGACAACATGCCCATCAGACTTCAAAAGCAGAAAGTAGGCCGCAGCCGCAGCAACCTGAACCTGTGATGCCTCGTCGATCACCAGAAGATCAAACCATTCGGCAGTCGGTTCACTATCCTGGTGGTCTTTCTCGGCAAGTCGCCCAAGTTGTTGCCAGGTTCCACCCACGATGATGATCCCGGGATCGTCGCCCTTCAGGGCATTCACAAAGCCCTGAGCCCTTGCGGAAGTCCTCGGCATATCTTCGATCTGATCACTCAAAGGAGGTGCGGAGGAGTCGCTCCTCACCCTTGTGACACGAACCGGACAAGCTAACGCTCCGACCGAGGCCGTCCGTCTGTTGATCAGTTCCAGGACTTCGTTGAGGACGTTATCGATAGCGTTGTAGTTGCTGGACCCGATGCCAACACGTAGCGGAATTCCCGCTTCGGCATAATGCTCAAACCACCCGAGAATAGTCCCGGCCAAGACCGTGGTCTTTCCTGTTCCCGGCGGCCCCCAAAGCAAAGAAATTCTGTTTCCGAAAGCATCGTGGAAAAGGGATTCCTGCTTTTCGTTAAAGGCATCCTTCAGATATAGTGTTACCTTCGCATACAACTGGTTGGTGTCAGCAAATGTTTTTCCTGCCGCCAGCGAGCCAGGGGTATACATCAGGCTATGGGCTGGTTCAGTCATTTTTGTCGGTCTCTTAGCCATTGCCTTACCTCCGCTTCCTGGCACGTCTGATCGGTGCTGCCTTGCCACCGACAGATTTCAATGCTTTTTCTATCCTGTCGCTTGAGAAATCCCGATACATCGGATCGAGAACAAGCGGTGAGTCGAGCACCACGAGTCCTTGGGCGACGGCAAACTGAAAAAGCCCCTGGTGACCCGGCTTAAGGACCACATAGGGATTGTCCTGCATGGACTCCAGCCGAATGACCTCTACCTGAAGCATTGCCCCAACCGACTTGTTCGTCATCCACCGCTCTGTAAGACCTTGTTCACCCAGCAGTTCCTCTGCCTCCTGGAAGCCAAATCCAAGTCGCCGACGCCACGGTTCGTCGAGATCCACGTATTCATTCTCGTTGGATAGTGCGACGGTAAATTCACCTTCCTTGATTCGAGAGTCCCTGCTGGTCGGGGAAAAATCGAAAACATAGAGTGTTTCGTGTTGGTACTGTGGCTTCGCGAGCTTGATCTCATCGATGATCGGATCAGCCTCTGCTTGAGGCTTCAAGGTCAACCCGCGTATCGAGAAAAACCTCGCCTCCCGTTCATCGACAGGCAGTGAGCGAGTGTTCCGGTTCTCCATTTCCTGGCACGCAACATTGAGCTTCTCAAAAGCGATCAGGCTTCTTGCCGCCTCCGGAACACTTGCCTGGGAGGATCGTGCGGCAGAGAAGCCGCTCTTTTTCAGCACCAACCGGTCTTTGTAATTTTCACGCAGTCGCCGGACGATGTGCTGCAAAGCTTGCAGGTGAACCTTCGTGGCCCGCTTAATGCCATCGTAGAGTTCGTCCCGGGTGTAGCGTCTCCACTTGGACGGGTCAGTAGGATGAAGTCTATTGAAATGGCGGACGAAAATTTTGTCCTGCCACAGCTCATAGGCACGTTCGAAGGGGATCTGATCGCTCATTGGGGTAGCGAATCCAAAAGGCAGATCGAATTTATACGGGGTTCCATCCTCCCGAACATTTGGGAAGAAACTGTTCGCTGCATCAAACAGGGAGTAATCGTGGGCAACTGGCAGCCCAACGAGCATTCGCAGGACTTCCTTGACGATTGTCCCAGGCTGGGACTTGAAAGCATCCGGATCGGGCAACAGGCTGTCCGGTGGGAAGAAGCGGGTAAGTATCTCGATCAGTTCGATCACGTCAGGGTTCTGCATATGACGCTCGAACATGCGCTTGAGCTGTCGCACCTCCAGCATGTCCCAGAAGAAGATATGGGAAGAGAGCCGGTCACGGGCGGGTAGACCTGTATTGACGGCCGACACCTCATCTAACCACTCAGAAACCACGGTCGCAAATTCCTTCAGCCTCTCGCGCTCCGTTTCCGGGTTCATCGCATCGACACGGTCAACGATGAAAATCTTTTCGTCCGTCACCGGAGGATCGCCGGGCTTGCGGCCGTGCGGGAAATAGAGCCGCGCCGCGCCCAGGGCAAAGGAGATACCAGAGCCCGGGTCGAAATGAATCGTGATAAAGATGCTTTGGTCAGTCCACGCGGGGATCATGGCGCTGCGCCGTCCATCGACCGGCAAGGGTGCCCCCTCGGTCAAGGAACGGGCGCGAGTTGCCAGCGCTGGCCCATCCGCCCGCAACTGGTGGCTGGAGTCGATAACGGATTGCCACCGATCATCGGCGGTAGTCACGGCTTCAGTCAGTCCCGCCGTAGTGGTAATGCCATTTGAACGGAGCAGTTCCGCCTGTCCCTGATTGAGCCATGCCAGCCGGGAAAGATGATCGCATTCGGATGCCTTGTCTCGGCAGTAGCGAACGTAGTCGCAAAGCTGGCACTTGGGACCGACATGCCAACTGGCATCCTCCATGTCGGTCTGCAGAACCCGGAGAAGACGATCCTCGAAAAACTGCTTCACGTGGACTTCATAGACTTCATAGGGAACCTGAATCAGCGTCTCGCCGAGGGCCTCGGAAACGGGATCTGCGGCTCCCTTGGCCTGATAAAGCTGGACCAGGTTCCTGAACGCGTTGATGTCGTGGCTTCCTGGCCAGATGGTGCCTTCCGCCGAAACGGCATATCTGCCGCCAAGCCCTTCTTGCTGGATGGCTGTGGCCAATGCCAGAGCGTAGTAGGTCACTTCCGTGAAGTGCCGCAGGGATGGCTCCGCAGCCATTTTCACGTCGATAATATGGATTTCGTATTCAGGAACAGTCCCATTGCCGATTAGCGGCGCACCAGTACCACCTGGACGTATCCAAAGGATGTCTGGGCGCACTCTTACCTGGTCGAGACCGAAATCGTCGTATGCCTTTTGAAGACCGGGAGTAATGTTTGTCGGAACCGTGAATTCCGCCTCGATTATGGCTTGCGGTGGCTTATGTTGACGAAGGAGGCCAAAAAGGTTCTGGATCTTTTTGAATGGCTTGCGCCCCAAAAGATCATCAACCTTATTTTCAAGATGGAATTCGACCTCCCCCCTTTCTGAGGTATCGATCAGGTCCTGATATTTGTCGGCCTCCCAACGCCGTCCGGCTGCCTTGATGAGTTCAATACCGGGACGCTTATAGGTTTCGGCCGAGACACCAAGTGATTGTTTTTCAACATCACTGGCCAGACGAAGCCGGAGAAACCGGTCGCAATCGAATTTGAATGTAAGGGCAAGCGTTCCTTTATCGAGTTTCGCCATCACAATTCTCCCGGGGTTGGTAAGTTCTTCAATGCATCCGACATCAGTTGCGTGCTGTCATCCACCTTGCCTAAGAAACTCCTACTGACGACCAACGCCCGAGCTAAATTGGTGAAGTCGGGTATCTTGAAGCCAATCCGTTTATTTGCGGACAAGGCTTCGAAATGGGAACCCACCTCCAAAACGGCTTCCTTGAGTGCGGTTTCGCTGATAACCGGAACGCCCCCCTTGATATCGCCTTTCTTCTTGCGACAAACCAGCACTGCGTCCCACTTGATAGTCCCATCGTAGGTGTGAAGACCTCCTTGGCCTTCGCCACGCATGGGCAAGACCTTGGTTACCGAGAGCCCCGAATGAAGCAGAGCCGTGCCGAGAGTATCCCATGCCGATGCGAGTTTATGGTGATAGGTAAACACGCAGATCCCGTCCGGCTTAAGCACGCGGTTGCATTCCATAAAAATCTGTTGAAGCCGTTTCTGGTACACTTTGATGGTCTCGTCGGACCGTCGCGTGATGGCAAGGTTCTGAAGAATCGGAGCCGAAGTGACGTTATCGTCATATGGAGGCGGTGCGATCCTCAAAGCCTGATGCCAGGCCAAATAGAAGTCCGAGAGTTCCGAGTAGCTCAGATTGTCGAAATACGGTGGATCGGTCAGCACGAGATCCACTGAGCCGTCCGGTAGTAAATGGAGTTCCTCGGAAGACTGGGTTTCAATCGCCGCCGTGGCGCTGCCGCTCAATACATCATCGACAGAGCCAAGACAGGCTTGTTCGCGCTCGAAATCATCGTCATAAGCGACTCTGGTGCCTTCCGGATTCAGCTCCTGGGGCGCTTTGGCAAACGCAATCGCCTTCGATATTTTCCGGACCGTATTGATGAACGTTCCTCGCCCGATGCCATCTTGCCAGGGGTTCAATTCGACTGGGCGGGTGATATGTCGGTAAGAGTGGATGGAAAACATCGGGCTGGTTCGGCGATAGCCAAACGCATAAGCCGTGTACATGCAATTTGTAGTGAGATGCTCACTGAAGGCCAGTTCAAGGCAGCGCCGTGCCTCATCGCTCTCCACTCGGTTGATGGCTGAACCGAGAAGGTGTAGATGGAGCTTCTGCCGGTCGTTGAAAAAATCTGCGTAATGCCGAATCCCGTGGATCAGCGGTCGTCCATCCGAGCGCCCCTCCCGGGGAATGCTTCTCGTCGGCACAAGCAAGCCATTCCCGATCATCCGCAGCTTCCGTGTGGCTCGATCATACAATGCCTGGTCCGCCTCTTCGACGCGCTTGAAATGCCTTGTGCAGTTCTTACCGGTTCCAACCAGATATTCCTGGGCAAAGAGCTTCCAATCGGGACGTTCGGCGCTGTCAAGGTCATCCACAGCGATCTTCTGGGTGTGCTTGCAGGTCGGGCAGGTCATGATCCCGTTGCCGTGTGTGCCCACACTGATAGTGGTGCGCTTGCCGCAATAGCAGTGCAGCACCTTACGTTCAATCGGCAATTCGTGGACCGCATGACAGTCCTTACAGAATACCCACTGCAGGCCCTTCTCTTTGGAGTAGGCCAGTTGAAAATGGGGATGGAGCTCTACATCGCTATAGCAATTCGAGCACTGCTTCACCTGGACCCAGAAATGATGAAGAACATCCCGTTCGACGCCATCCACCATGGTCCGATGCAACGGCGCAATGAGTTGGGCGACCTCATTGCAAATCTGATCGATTTCCGGGTAGTGATCCTCCATCCGGGAGGCGGCCAACTCAAATCGGGTAATAATGGTCGCGACCGGGTCGATATCAAAACCAATCACCCGGGCGTTGCAGCGCATGGATTCCACCAGGCTTGTCCCGCCGCCGATGAACGGGTCGAGAACAACAGCGCCATGAACGGAGGTCCTGCCGAGATAGGTATCCCAAAAGGCGTTTGCCTTGTCACAGGGAAGCGTCAGTGCGGTGAGAATCGAACGGAACTGAGATCCCACCCGGCGAGCAAACCAGCGGTGAACCCTGTAGATAGGATTCGAGCTTTGTCCTTCACGCATGGCAAGCTCGGCGATTTGGGCAATGGGAATGTCGCCTGCTTCCAGCAGGGTATAGGCAGGCCAACCGCCAAAGGTATCGCCTCTGCGGGTTTCGATTATCTGCTTTTCCTGCCCGGTTTTAGACATAGAACCCCATTATATTTTCTACTTCTTGTCGAGCAGATATTGATTCTTGACCTATTCTTAATGTTAATTGATATGTAGTCACTGAGAGGATTTCGATTATCCCTATTATATAGAACTCACTCTGTAAAAATCTTCAGATGCGTTAGTTGGTCATTAAAACATCTAAACCTTCTCGCATCACTATAATTTCGAACGCCTAAATATTATAAATTCAATAATAAGTCACACTTCTTAGTAATCAACCCGAAAAGTCGGACTGTCTTCAGGCCGATGTTTCCGCTTGTCATATAGCCGTGTGGTGGAGACATTGGCATGTCCCAACCACTCCTGGACTTTGGCAATATCGGCGTTGTGCTCCAAGGCGTTTGTCGCCGCCGTTGCGCGCAGGGAATGGACGCAGAAGCCGTGAACATCGGCGTTGATGCCGACCTGCTGGCCGTAGCGCCGCACGACTTCCTGATAGACCGAGGCTGGGTTGAGCGGCTTGTTTAGCGTTCCCGTCGAGTTGTTCTTCACCGGGCGAAAGAGCGGTCCCTGAAGGTCATCGCCATGCCCGGCTACTTCCAGATACTCCTTGATGAGACGCGCCGCTTTTGCGGCTACTGGCACGAAGCGGATCTTGTCGCCCTTGCCCTCAATCCGCAGATGCAGCACGCCTTCCCGCTGCTGGAGATCGCGAACCCGCAGTTTGCACAGTTCTTCCCGGCGTAGACCGTGATAGAGCAGTGTGGCGAGGATTGCGCGATCCCGCTGGCCCTTCAACGTATTTGCCGGAGGCGCATCCAGTAAGGCCCGCGCTTGGGCATCGCCCAAAGCTGGCGTCAGCCCTTCATTGTTGTTGGCCTTGGGACGCTTCACGCCATCTACCGGGTTATGGGTGATCGCGTTTTGTTCGCAGAGATGATCAAACAGCGAGGAAAGCGCGGAGAGCTTGCGGCGGATGGTGGACGGCGCGAGTTCGCGCCGTTCCAAATCTTTGCGCCAAGCGATGAAGTGCGCGCGGGTCACGATCCGGAATTCTTCCGGGCGGGCAATCCCGACGAAGGCGGTAAAGTCCTTTACGTCTTGCTGATAGGCGCGGCGGGTTTTGGCGTTCGCGATGTTCGCGAACCATTCCAGTTCAGGCGGCACTTCAGCCAAGCCCTGGAATTCGGCAGCGGTCAGGACGCGGGGGGTCAGCGACCCCGCAGGCCGCGCGGGTGGATCGAGGGTCCGGCCCGGCAAGACCGGAGGTTCAGCGGATTCCGGCTCGAAGGATAAAAGCCCTTGTGCAGAGGGGGTTTTGGGCGGGGAAAGTTTCGGGGTTTTGCTCATGTTCCCACCCTACCCTGGGTTTTCCTTTTACACAACATAAAATAGATTATCGGGTGTAAACAGGGTAGGGGAAGAAAGGGGAATATTTGAAGCCGCGTTAAAGATGGTCAACTCGATGCTAAATTGTATATAACAGCTTGCAATACTCAGGCGCTCAGAAATACACAGCGCAATGTTGCAACAATTTTATCACTAACTAATTGATAAATAATAATTATAAATCCTTGCCGAGGAGTGAATCATGGCCAGCGGCAAAATATTGAGACAACTGATTAAATACGGTGCTGAGGGAAACTTCGATGCCTTCCGAAGAGCGTCTGAAGAAGTCATCAAGGAAGAACGCGATAAGCAGCATCATCTCCTCGCTAACGATCTAGAGAAAATTTTATACGGTCGATCCGCTCAGCCAAACGGCTTCAGGAATTTACAGGAAGCCATTCCTGTTGATCAAGAACGAGGTTTCCCGTTAATGGTAGTCAGGGAGCCAGTTCGCCGACTAGAGGATTTGGTTCTTTCTGATGATAATCGCTCACTGTTAGACGAAATTTTCTTAGAGCATCATCGCGCCGAACATCTTAGAAGTTTCGGATTACATCCTGTAGATAAGATTCTTTTCTTTGGTCCTCCAGGATGTGGCAAGACTCTTACAGCAGAAGTGATAGCCTCAGAACTTAATTATCCTTTTGCAATTATCCGAGTAGACGGTGTTGTATCATCTTATCTAGGTGAAACCGCCGCAAATCTGAGAAAGGTTTTTGATTATATCAGCGATAACCCAATGGTTGTTCTTTTTGATGAGTTCGATGCCCTAGCAAAAGAACGATCTGATGGTGTTGAACATGGAGAGTTAAAGCGAGTTGTAAATTCTGTTTTGCAAATGATGGATGCCTACCGAGGTAAAAGTCTCATCATTGCAGCCACCAATCATGAAGGAATTTTAGATTCAGCGATATGGCGACGTTTTGAGGAAATATTGCTTTTTGAACTACCAAACCTAGAACAACTACGCCGCTTGCTGAATGTAAAACTCCGTGGTGTTCGCCAAGATTTTTCTACTAATGATAACAATCACCTACTTGGGTCTTTCAAGGGCATGTCACATGCTGATGTAGAACGTGTGATCATACGTGCCATAAAAGGCATGATTCTATCAGGTCAAGAATTCCTGAGAATCAGTCATATTGATGCAGCGCTTATAGCCGAGAATGCAAGAAAGCGAAGAGTTAAGGCAAACTAACAGTTCATGGACAATCCATTGTACCCCCATATCAGGATAGCTCGTGAAGAACCACTTAATCCTAAACGTCCTCGTAAGGGGTTTTCTCCTAGCTTTACGCCGCAAGATCCTTCTACTCATGGCAAGATTCTGTTGAACTCGCTTCACAATGCTAAAGAGCAAGCAAAACACGACATTGGTGGATTTGATGAACGGCTTCTCTTTAAGCTTTCCGTTGACAAAGGGTTTAAGCCAGAAGATATAGAAAATATTCCGGGTGTCGAAGTAGTAAGCCAAGAAGATGAGGGTGTGTTGTTGGCATTTGCTTCAGAACAAGCATTAGATGATTTTGAAGCACGCCTAAGTTCTCTTGCAAAGGGCGAGAAACCAATCCGTGCGACTATTCTTTATGCCCTTCAAAATTTCGATAGCTGGACAGAAGAAGATCGTAAAGGCTGGGCTCTTAAGCAGGAAGGGTTACCTGACAAAGATTTATTTCTCTTGGATGTTGAGCTTTGGCCTATGGCTAAACAGCCCATTGCCGAAACTCTTAAAGTTAAATTTGAAGTTTGGCTTAAGGAAAACGGAATTGAAAAGAAGGATGTTGTAAACCAACCAACCCTTCTAATGTATCGCGTTCAAGTAAATAGAGAAACTGCGGCTCTTTTACTTAATCATCGGGATGTTCGTACAGTAGATCTACCGCCTAATTACGGATTGGATCGAAGATTATTTTCTATTGAAATTCAAGAAATTCCTGAGATTCAACCACCTCCTGAAAATGCTCCTGGAGTTGTTATTCTCGATAGTGGCTTAGCGACAGGCCACCCCTTACTTAAAGCAGCGATAGGTGATGCTCAGGGATTTTTTCAAAATGGTAGAGATGCTTTTGATGATCATGGGCATGGTACTTGTGTAGCCGGAATAGCTCTTTATGGCGATATTGAAAAGTGCATACAGGAAAAACTTTTTGTACCAGTATTAAGGCTATTCAGTGGCCGAATCTTAGATACCCAAGGCCAAAATGATAGTGGATTTGTTGAAAACCATGTAATTGAAGCCGTACGTTATTTCTATGAGAATTACAAGTGCCGAATATTCAACCTCTCTTTTGGAGACAAACGCAAACCTTATCTTGGCAAACATGTTCGTGGGCTTGCGACTACCTTAGATAGCCTCTCAAGAGAACTCGGTATCTTATTTGTCGTTTCCGTTGGAAATTTTGGAGGGACAGAGAGTATACCAAAAGATTGGAAAGCCGAATACCCCCATTATCTTCTCACCGATGAGGCTGCCTTGTTAGACCCCGCGCCTGCCATTAATGTTCTTACTGTTGGTAGCATTGCTAGGTTTGATCAAACATTTACCAGCCAGCATTATTCAAATAGTATAGAACACATCCCAATAGCCCGCCGCAATCAACCCTCTCCTTTTACCCGTCATGGGCCTTCCGTGAACGGAGCGATCAAGCCAGAAATAGTAACTTATGGAGGGAATTGGGCGTTACATGCAAGAGCAATTAACAATTACCCTTTTCCAGGAGGAGGGTTAGGTGAAATATCCACTTCAATAGATTTTGCCCGAGGAAAATTATTCCAGCAAGATTGCGGAACCAGTTATGCTGCTCCAAACATTGCCCATATAGCTACAAAAGTTCTTACTAAAATACCGGATGCTAATCCAAATTTGATTCGCGCTTTATTAGTAGCACATTGTCGGCACCCTCAAGCATGTAAAGAGCTTTTTCAGGAGAGTTCGGATCTAAATCGAGTTTGTGGTTACGGACAAATTCAAGAGACAGGCTTATTATCTTCTACAGAAAACGAAGTTACTTTATTCGCAGAAGCTTCAATACCAGATAAGCATCACCATTTCTACGAAATCCCAATTCCAGAGGATTTTTACAGTAAGGGAAAAAGAGAAAGAGAAATTACAGTAGCGCTGGCTTTTTGCCCGCTAGTGCGTACTACGCGAATTGATTATAAAGCAGCTCGTATCTCTTTTAAGTTAGTAGAAGCCAATAACCTTGAGGAAGTAACGAATTGCTTTAACGCTGCTACGTCTTCTGAAGAATATGAGAGAATTGAGGAGATGAACGGCAATCGTAGCTTATCTGATAAAGATCGCTCGAAGGGCACCGTTCAAGCCTGCACATGGATAATGAAAAAAATCTCTGATCAAAGGAAGAAAAAACGCCTTTTTATTGTAGTAACTCGTAACGGCCCGCCTTGGGGAACCTTGCTTTCAGAGGAGCAAGAAGCCTATAGCTTAGTAATCCTACTAAGAGACCTATATGGCAAAGATGTACGGTTATATACGCAAATCCAAAATCACATCCAAATTAAAATGCGCCAAAGGGTTAAAGTATAGAGTATCTTGTATTTTAAGGACATCATGGCAAACAACGACATCGAAAAACGCTTGTGGAGTGCGGCGGATCAGCTTTGGGCGAACACGGGGTTAAAACCTTCTGAGTTCTCTACCCCGGTGTTGGGCCTCATTTTTTTGCGCTATGCGGAGAAGCGGTTTCAGGAGACCGCGCGGAAGTTTGCCAAGGACGGGCTAGACCCCGCCGAGGTGGAGAAGCACGACTACCAGGCCGAGGGCGTCCTCTACCTACCGGAGAAGGCCCGGTTTTCCTACCTGCTCAAATTGGCGGAAGGGGAGAATCTGGGGCGGGCGATCAACGAGGCGATGGTTGCCGTTGAAACCGAGAACGAGGAACTCAAGGGCGTGTTGCCCCGCTCCTATGCAAAGCTCGAAAACGCAATACTTACTGAACTTCTTCGATGCCTAGCGCCTATCGAGATTGAAGGCGATGCCTTTGGAAAAGTGTATGAGTATTTCCTTGGCGAGTTTGCAAAGAAAGAAGGCCAGAAGGGCGGCGTGTTCTACACTCCAACCAGCTTGGTTAAGCTGATTGTGGAAATCATCGAACCGTTCCACGGACGCATCTTTGACCCGGCTTGCGGCTCAGGCGGTATGTTTGTCCAAAGCGCCGCATTCGTAAAGCGCCATCACAAAAGCGCCACGTCAGAAATTACACTCTTTGGCATGGAGAAGGCAAACGAGACCATGAAACTTGCCAAGATGAACTTGGCAGTTCACGGCCTTTCTTGTGATATTCGGGAAGCAAACAGCTACTACGAAGACCCGCATAAGTCGCTAGAGCGGTTTGATTTCGTCATGGCAAATCCGCCGTTTAATGTGTCGGGCGTAGACAAAGAGCGTTTGAAAGGAGATAAACGCTTTCCGCTAGGCTTGCCGACAACGGATAACGCCAACTATCTTTGGATTCAGTTTTTTTACAGTTCATTGAATGACACCGGACGAGCCGGATTTGTCATGGCAAATTCCGCCGCCGATGCACGCAGTACGGAACTTGAGATTCGCAAGCGAATCATTCAAGCCAGTGCGGTAGATGTTATTGTGTCGATAGGGCCGAACTTCTTTTATACCGTTACCCTACCATGCACCTTATGGTTTCTGGACAAGGACAAGCGCACGACCGCCCGCCAAGATCAGGTGCTCTTTATTGATGCCCGTTCTATCTACCGTCAGATAGACCGAGCGCACCGAGAATTTACCCCAGACCAGATCGAGTTCGTCGCCAACATCGCCCGGCTCTATCGCGGCGAAAAGCCGGAGTTGGAGGCAGGTAGTGAGGCACTCGTGAAGGAGAAATTCCCGGACGCCCGTTATCAGGATGTAGCCGGGCTTTGCAAAGTCGCTACCTTGAAGGACATTGAAGCGCAAGGATGGAGTCTGAATCCGGGGCGCTATGTGGGCGTTGCGGATCGGGAAGCCGAGGACGTGGACTTTGCCGAGCGACTGGAGGAACTGAACGAGGAGTTGGAACTGTTGAACAGCGAAGCCGACGAATTACAGGCGCAAATCGCGAATTGCATCGTTGATTTGTTGCAACGCTAAATCGAGGAGGGATTCATGCGGACGATAGAATTAGAGGCTGTCGTTGACCCCGATAATGTGGGTGTGATTTTGGAGGGGTGAGGATGGAATGGCAAAAAAAACCGTTGGGCACAGTGGCAGATCTTTGTCTTGGAAAGATGCTTGACCAAAATAAGAATCGTGGGGAACCACTTCCCTATCTAGCAAACGTAAATGTTCGCTGGGGGGAATTTGAATTGAATAACCTACGAACTATGCGTTTTGAGCTAAAAGAAAAGGACCGCTATGGCCTCAAGTTCGGCGACATTGTTATGTGTGAAGGTGGCGAGCCTGGGCGCTGCGCAATATGGAAGGATCAAATTCATGGAATGATGATACAAAAAGCCCTTCATAGAATTAGACCAAAGGATTATTTGGATTACCGTTTCCTTTTCTATAGCCTCTTAAATATCGGTAAGTCAAAAGGATTTGATCAATATTTTACGGGTGCTACTATTAAGCACTTGCCAGGAGAGAAACTGGCCATGGTACAAGTTAATATACCCCCTCTCCCCATCCAGCGCCGCATCGCCTCAATCCTTTCCGCTTACGACGACCTGATTGAGAACAACACCCGCCGTATTGCCATTTTGGAAGAAATGGCACGGCGGATTTACGAGGAGTGGTTTGTTAAATTCAAATTTCCCGGCCATGAAATGGTTAAGATGGTTGATTCAGAACTGGGAAAGATACCAGAAGGATGGAAGGTAAAAGCCGTTCCTGATGCTATTGATATTAGCCCGACGACAAAATTACAAAAAGATGGTCAAAAACCGTTTGTGCCAATGAATTGCTTATCTGATAAATCAATGGTTATTACTCGCTATGAGATGAGAGAAGGTAACAGTGGATCAAAATTTAAGAATGGTGATACGTTATTTGCACGCATTACACCTTGCCTAGAAAATGGCAAAACAGGTTTTGTTCAATTTTTACCCAATGACAATGCTATAGCTTTTGGTTCAACAGAGTTTATCGTGCTGCGTTCAAGAACGCTTTCTTCTGAAATAGTCTATTTGTTGTCCAGAACTAATTCCTTCCGAGATAACGCAATCAAAAGTATGTCTGGCGCAACCGGACGACAAAGAGTTCGAGAATCGTGTTTTAGTTCCTACCTTTTCGCCCATCCTAACAAAGAAATAATAAACCGCTTTACTGAATTAGTAAGCCCAATGTTTAGAGGAGTTTTCCTTCTCCAACGAAAAAACTTCAATCTCCGCACTACCCGTGATTTCCTTCTCCCCAAGCTCATATCGGGAGAGATTGACGTATCCAAATTCCCTGAACCGCAGGAGGACGCCGCCGCATGAGTCCCACCGCCCTGTTTGACGACTACTCCGAAAACACCCTTGTTGAACAGCCGGCGATTGCCTTGTTTGCCGCTTTGAACTGGCAGACCGCGAGCCTCTACCACGAAACTTTCGGCCCTCACAGCCCCGAAGGCCGGGAATCCGAACATCAGGTGATCTTGCCCAAGCGCCTGCAACGGACACTCTCATCGCTCAACCCTCACCTTCCCGCCGAAGCCATCGCTCAAGCCTTTGATGAGTTGACCCGTGACCGCTCGACCCAAACGCCGGTCGCCGCGAACCGCGAACTCTACCGGCTCCTCAAGGACGGGGTGAAAGTGAGCTATCCCGACGCGGAGGGCAACCCCACCACCGAGACCGTGAAGGTCATCGACTGGCAAAACCCCCAAGCGAACGACTTCTTGTTGGCATCCCAAGTCTGGGTATCCGGTGATATGTACCGCCGCCGCTGTGACTTGATCGGGTTTGTCAATGGCCTACCGCTCCTGTTTGCCGAACTGAAGGCCACCCATAAGAACCTCAAAACCGCTTACGACGAGAATTTGCGCGACTACCGCTACGCCATCCCCCAACTTTTCACCCCCAACGCCTTTATCGTGCTCTCAAACGGCAGCCAGACCCGGATCGGCAGCATCAGCGCCGAATGGGAACACTTCTTTGAGTGGAAGCGAATCAACGACGAGGGCGAACAGGGCGTGGTATCGCTTGAAACCGCCATCCGGGGCCTTTGCGACCAGTCCCGGTTCCTAGACCTCGTGGAAAACTTCATCCTGTTTGAGGAAGCCCGTGGAGGACTCATCAAGAAGGTAGCCAAGAACCATCAATACCTTGGCGTGAACAAGGCCCTTACCAAGGTCGAGTCGCTAGGCGACTACCGAGGCCGATTAGGGGTGTTCTGGCACACCCAAGGGAGCGGCAAAAGCCTTTCGATGGTGTTCTTCACCCAGAAGATTTTGCGCACCCTGCCCGGCCAGTGGACGTTTGTGGTCATCACCGACCGTGACGACCTGGACAACCAAATCTACAAGACCTTCACCGCGACCGGCGCGGTCACCGGCCCGGAAGTGCAGGCCAAGAGCGGCGAGCACCTCAAGGAACTCCTTACCCAGGATCACCGCTACGTGTTCACCCTGATTCAGAAATTCCACACCGCCAAGGGCCAGACCTACCCCCCGCTTTCCGACCGCCGCGACATCATCGTGATCACCGACGAGGCACACCGCAGCCAGTACGATACTTTTGCGATGAACATGCGCAACGCCCTACCCCAGGCGGCATTTATCGGCTTTACCGGAACACCGCTCATCGCCGGGGACGAGCAGAAAACCCGCGAGGTCTTCGGCGATTATGTCTCCATCTATGACTTTGCCCGCTCCGTGGAGGACGGCGCGACCGTTCCCCTTTACTACGAAAACCGCATCCCCGAACTGCAACTCACCAACGAACACTTGAACGAGGACATGGAACGGCTTCTCGAAGCCGCCGAACTCGATGAAGAGCAAGAGAAGAAACTTGAGCGGGAGTTTGCCCGCGAATATCACCTGATCACCCGCGACGAGCGGCTGGAAATCATCGCCCAGGATTTAGTGTGGCACTTTGTCAATCGCGGCTATCGCGGCAAGGCGATGATGGTTTGCATCGACAAGGCTACAGCGGTCAAGATGTATGACAAGGTAGGGCAGCACTGGCACGCCTATCTTGCCGAACTGAAGACCGAGCTTCAGCAGGCCAAGGGCAATACGCAGGAACCCCTCCTGGCCAAGATCAGCTTCATGGAAAACACTGATCAGGCCGTGGTGGTATCGCAGTCCCAAAACGAAGTCGCCGACCTGAAAAAGAAGGGACTGGACATTGTTCCCCACCGCAAGCGGATGGTTCAGGAAGATTTGGACGAGAGATTCAAAGACCCGGACAGCCACTTACGGCTGGTCTTCGTGTGCGCCATGTGGATCACCGGCTTTGACGTGCCCACCTGTTCCACAATCTACCTGGATAAGCCGATGAAGAACCACACCCTGATGCAAACCATCGCACGGGTGAATCGGGTCGCGCCAGGGAAGACCGCAGGACTCATCGTCGATTACGTCGGCATCTTTCGCAACCTGCAACGGGCGCTGGCGATTTACGCCAAACCCACCGCAGACGGGAAGGAGTTCCCCATCCAGGATAAGACCGCCCTCATTGAACGCTTACGCGAAATCTTGACGGAGGCCCAACAGTTTTGCCGAGGAAAAGGGATCGACTTGGACGCCATCCGCCAAGCCGAAGGCTTTGCGCGTATTGCCAAGCTAGACGATGCGGTTGAACAGATTCTCCGGCAGGAGGAGGACAAAAAGCACTTTCTGCTGACCGCCAGCCTTGCCGCCAAGCTCTACAAAGCCATTCTTCCAGACCCACAGGCCCAGGGGTTTGCCCCGGAGACCGTAATTCTCGCGGTCATCGCCCAAAAAATCCGGGCGCTCCTACCCCAAGCGGATATTTCTCAAGTCATGGGCGATATTGAGGCCCTCCTGAACGACTCGATAGCCACCGAGCCTTACCGCATCGCCGCCCAGGAGCAGCCGACTCCGCTGGTGGATCTCAGCCAGATTGACTTTGACGCACTACAACAAAAGTTTGAGCAAGGGCGCAAGCGCACCGAGGCCGAGAAGTTGCAAAGCCAGATCGGGCGCAAACTCAATCAGATGGTCAAGGAAAACCGCACACGGGTAGACTTCCTGGAGAAATTCCAGGAGATGATCGCCACCTATAACGCGGGCAGCAAGAACATCGAAGAGTTCTTTGCCGAACTGGTGGAGTTCGCCCAGAGCTTGAAGGAGGAAGAGAAGCGTGGGATCGCCGAGGGACTGTCCGAGGAGGAGCTTGCCATTTTCGACATCTTGACCAAGCCCGACCCCAAATTGACGAAAAAGGAAGAAGCCAAGGTGAAGACCGTTGCCAAGGAACTGCTAGAGACACTGAAGCGCGGCAAGTTGGTTCTCGATTGGCGCGAGAAACAGCAGGCCCGCGCGGCGGTCCGACAGACCATCACCCGCATCTTGCGCACCCTTCCCAGCGAGGTGTATCCACCCGACATGCGCCGGGACAAGATCAATCTTACCTACTGCCACGTCTACGACAGCTACAAGGGTTCAGGGCAGAGCATTTACCAGTAGGCACCCTTCCTACCGGCAAAGCGCTTCACTGGGAACGTGAGGTGTGGGGTGTGAGGTGTTTATAGTTTTCCATAATTTTGTCCAATTTAGATTAGGAGTTGCTATGGTTGACTTCGAAAAGTTGAGGACTAAGAAAAAGAAAGCCAAAGTAATTGAGCCTTTGGAGATTTTCCGTCGCTTACCAAAACCACCTGGAATCAACGATCTCTATACTAGCCAAGCGGAAGTGCTCCATGCGTGGTTTGATCACAGGAAAGAGCACGATATTGTGTTAAAGCTACACACTGGTGGCGGTAAAACATTGGTCGGCCTTCTTATAGCCTACTCGATATTGAATGAGACTGGTGAGCCCGTCCTTTATTTAGCACCGACAGTGCAGCTCGTGAAACAGACGCTTGAAAAGGCGAAGATGCATGGCGTTCCCGCAGTAGCATATGAGCTTGGCCAACCGCTAAACGATGATTTCATCAACGGCAACGCCATTATGGTAGGCACTTATAAGGCTTTATTTAATGGGCGAAGTAAATTTGGCTTACGTGGTGGGGCTCAGCCACAAGGCGTAGCCGCTATCATACTCGATGATGCTCATGCTGCATTCTCAGTAGTGCGTGATTCTTTTACTCTTAATGTCAATTCAGATGACGACAGAGCAAGATATGAAAACTTAGCCAATATTTTCCGAAAAGCGTTTAGGGAAACAGAAAAATTAGGTACGTTTGATGACATAATATCTGGTTCAGATAACGCAGTTTTAGAGGTGCCTTATTGGGCATGGCATGAACAAATTGATACAGTCCGTGAACAACTTAAATCAGACTCTGATAAATATGCACTTGTATGGCCTCTGTTGCGTGACAGACTCCATCTTTGCCATGCTCTTATCAGCCGTACCGCATTTACAATCACGCCAATTCTTCCTTTAGTCAACGCCTTCCCGACATTTTACGAGGCACCTCACCGTATTTATATGTCAGCTACAATTGCAGATGATAGTGAAATTATTCGTACTTTTGATGCAACCCCAGAGGCAGTTAGAAATGCGCTCACATCTCGATCATTGGCCGGTGTCAGCGAACGAATGATTTTAATTCCCGATCTAATGCCATTTCCTTTTAAAGTGAGGGATGCTGTAGAGAAATTTGTTAGCTGGACATCAGACAAGCTGAACCTTGGAGTTGTGATTCTCGTTTCCTCTGATAAAGCAGCCGCACAATGGGAGGCAGTTGCTAAAGTTGCAAAGGGATCTCAAGAAGTTGAAAAACTCGTAACGGAGCTACAGGAAAGAAAGTCGTCTGGCCCGGCTGTCTTTTCTAATCGATACGATGGAATTGATTTACCTGGAGATTCATGTCGTTTGCTCGTCATGAGTGGCCTTCCAGCAGGAACTTCGAACTATGAGCTTTTTCGAGCGAGTGCCCTGTATGGTGGTACTACAATTACGAGAATGCTTGCGCAGCGCATTGAGCAAGGAATCGGTAGAGGTGCACGTGGATCGGGAGATCATTGCGTGGTCATGCTCGTGGGCGCTGATCTTGCGGCTTGGATTGCTAAAGATGCCAATTTTCGGTTTCTAACCAGTGCTACGAGAGCTCAACTTGAAATGGGTTCTGAAATTAGCAAAGAAGTAAAAGACTTGAAAGATTTATTACAAACTATTAGGCGAAGTTTTGACCGAGATAAAGATTGGACTGAGTATCATGCCGAGACACTTGCTGATCTAGTTGATGAAGATGTGCCAGATAATTTGCGACTAGATCAAGCTGCTTTGGAAAGAAAAGCAATCAATCTCTGGCACGACGGTTATCATGAGCAAGCAATCACAAAAATTGAGAAGACATTAACCGGTTCCGATGCACTTGATGCTCAAACATGTGGCTGGATGGAGCAGCTAGCAGCACGAATCGCGGACAAATGGGGGAATCCTGAGCGAGCTGAAGATCTACAGCGCCAAGCGTACGCACATAATAGTAATCTTCTTAGGCCAAAAGTTCCTCCCCCTTATCGATCTCTGGTGATTCCTGGTGCGCAAGCAAAAACCATCGCTCAGCAAATTGGAGGTTACCGACTTCGGCGAGGTTTCTTGCAGTCCTTCGAAGATGTAGTTGTAAAGTTGAATTCGAATGCCTCGGCTAATCAGTTTGAGCAAGCTTTAGCCGATCTTGCAACCATGATAGGCTTTTCTTCGGAACGACACGATATCAACGGTGAAGGGCCGGACGTCCTCTGGATTTTACCAAACAAGATAGGATTTGTGATTGAGGCAAAGAGCCGGAAAAAGGAAAAGAACGCTCTTACAAAAGAAGAGCACGGCCAACTCCTTGTTGCAGCGGAATGGTTTGCTAAAAACTACAAAGATTATGGCTGTGTGCGTGTGTCTGTGCATTCCAAAAATCGGGCAACAAAGGCGGCCGTCGCAGGGGCATCTCATGCGCTTACGTACGAGAAATTGGCGGCCTTAGTTTCAGATGCAAGAGGTCTTCTCTCAAGTCTTTGCTATTCACAGCTTACAGACGCCGATTTAGTGACAGAATGTGGCCGTCTTCTGGCGCAATCATCACTTAATGCAGACCGTTTTGTAACCGGCTATCTATTGCCATTCGAAGAAACAAGTTGATCCTAGTTTAATAGGACGAATGCGCGACAATCGGCAGTATGGAAACTGGCCAGAAATAGAGATCGGACGCCCCTAATTATGGAAACGCGGGGCTCACTGGATTGCTTTCGCGTTCCGGCTATTCAAGGATAACACTCGTAAGCCGGAGAGATAATCCGAACTCTCCCTAGCGCCTGTTTTTAAGCACTACCGGCCTTCCCGCTCCCCCTGTTGGGGCGGCAGGCCGTACCAAGCCCCCCTACCCTGTCCGTGGCGCATAAGCAACCCCCGCTTGACGAGTTCCGCGAGCCTTACCTTGACCGTAGGCCGGGGCGAGCCGGTCAGCTTTTCGGCTTCACCCGTGGCGATTCGCCCTGAAACGCGGACATGCTCCAAAATCGCCAGCGCGTCAGGATGCAGGCCCTCCAAGCGCGGATCGCGGGTAATTTTGGCCGCAAGGCGATCCTTTTGCTGCTTGAGCGACCGTAGGAAGAAGAGCAGCCAAGGTTCCCAATCGGGCGCATCGCTGGCGAGCGTTCCTTGGGTTCGCCGCAGCGCGAGGTAATAGCCGTCTTTGTTGTGCTCAATCACGCTTTCGAGCGAGCTCAACGGCACATAACCATAGCCCGACTGAAGTAAGAGAAGCGTGGTGAGCACGCGCGAGAGCCGCCCGTTGCCGTCTTGAAAAGGATGGATCGCGAGGAATTCCACGACAAACATCCCGATCACCACCAGCGGATGTAGACTGGCATCACTCAAGCTTTCGCGGGTCCACACCAAAAGCTCTTGCATCCTGAGCGGCGTGTCAAAAGGCGAAGCCGTGGCAAAGATGATGCCCAGGCTTTCGCCTTGTGGCCCAAACGCTTCAACATGATTCGCGAGCTTTTTGTAATCGCCCCGATGACGCTCATCTTTACTCGCGTGCCGGAGCAGCCGGGCATGAAGCTGTTTGACGTGGTTTTCCGTTAGCGGAATCGCCGCGTGGCTCTCAAAGAGCGTGTCCATCACTTCGGCATAGCCCGCCACTTCCTCTTCATCGCGGCTGACGAAGGACTGTTGTTCCAGCCGACCGAGGAGCGCTTCCACTTCCCGGTCAGAGAGCTTCGCCCCCTCAATCCGGGTCGAAGAGCCGATACTCTCAATCGTGGCAACGCGCTTTAAGACCGCCAGCCGTTCCGGCGCGAGCGCCGTCATGGCCCGCCAGGCACCCTTGAATTCGTCAATTTCGGCGATGAGCCGCAACATTTCCGGCGTGATCCGGAGCGATCCTGTTTTCATAGCTTAGCCATTTTCCTATCCATAAAGGCTTATAAATATCCAATTATAGCCAATTAGGCAAGCGATATATCCAAATAGCAACTTCGGAGAACTGACAGCAAGGCGAACTTTTACGAGGTCGAAACGAGCACGCGTGTTTCTATTAACAAATAAACGAGCACGCTTATTTGTCTTCACTCCACATCTAATTCTGTAATTGCGCTTTTGGACGTTATCGCTTCAGACGGTCATCGTTGCACAAATGACCATCATGCAACGATTCGGGAGTACAACGCATGGCCCCCCCGAAGAAACCCGTGCGGACCGATGTTCGCTTTGATTTTGTGGACCAGCTCCCCAACAAGGTGCCGCCGCTTGAGCAACAGCCCACCTCGCTGTTTCCCTTCCCGCCCCCCGTGGGACCTGCTGAGGCCACGTATTACTTTCCCATTCCGGTGATGCCGAGTGGAAACAACGCAACGGGCGTCTTCTTCCCGTCGGGCTTTACGTTTCCTAACAAGATCAACGTTATTCTGTATTTTCACGGGCACAAGGCGGGTGAATTCTCGACCATTAACGAGTACTGGAACGGGAATTTGCACAACATTCGCTTACGCGAAGACATCAATGCCACGAAAAAACAGGCTGTGCTGATTGCGCCGACCCTCGGTGCCAAGCCCGGCAGCGGCCTCAACTCGGACATGGGCATCTTTCGCAATGCGGGCGCGGCGGACGATTTCCTGGCGGAAGTCGTCAAGTGGATTGGTAAGTATGTTCCCCAGTATGTGGCGAAGAAACAGGTCCCCGAGATTGGCAACCTGGTACTCGCCGGCCATTCCGGGGCGGGGGGCATTCTGTCTCAGCAGGTCAAGACCATGAGTACCCCGATCTGCGAAGTCTGGGGATTCGACACGATGTATGGCCAGGGCTCTCGCTCCATCCTGGTCAAAGGGAAAAAGAAGGACGAAAACATTGATGTCGCTGGCGAATGGCTCCTGTCGGCTTTCCTGCACGACATCCCTATTGGAATGGGGATGGTGTCAAACTGGCTCCCGATTCTGATTCCGAAACTGCATCCGGCCACGCAATTTTATTTCTACTGGGTGGGGCCGGATGATCCCGTGAAAGGGCGTTCCCAGGATCTTCAGGATAGGGTCCGGAAAATGGGACTCCACAACGTGACGGTCATCGAAAGCACCACCGTCGGAGGAAAAACGTATGGCTGGGAAAATCATTTTGGGACCGTGACCGTCAATTTCAGGAGGCGAGTCGCCGCCGCGAGTTGTTTTTGATACATGGACCCGGTTGGAGTCCTCGTTCCCAAGACGGCGGCTCCTTTTCCAAAAGGAGCTTTAGCCTTCATGGCATAAACGATTTATGAGCGCGATATGAGCGACCGCTCATAACTGGTTTGTTTTCCAGATGTAATACGTTCCTTTTTCTCTCCAACATTCTGAAATTACCTGCCTTTTTCTAACAAACCGATAAGGGGCATGATGATGGTTGCCAACCGCCCAGTACGCGCCATTCTCAGCGCGGTTCTATTCTTGTTCGCCAGCTCTTTTTTTATGAGTGTTCCCGCTTCGGCGGCGGTCCGCTATGACCGCCATTGTTACTGGTCTCACTTTCATCGCCACTGTTATTACCATCGTCATTATTACCATCGCCACCATCACCGCCACCATCACCATTCTTATTGTTACTATCATCGCTGCTATTATCGGCACTATCAGCATGGCTGGAATAACCGGTAGTACCGTTCATGGGTAAAAACCTTCCCTCTGAACACCCCGGAGTAGCGAAGCCGCAAAGCCAAGGACGGCGATCTGGTCACGCCCAAAACTTTGGGCGTGACCAGTTGCGGCCCCGCCAGGACGGCGGATCGTTTCCCCCACCACCTTTGGACCCCAGCCACCCACCCCGCCTTTGGTCCCCGCTACCTCTTAACGTCTTATCAGCGAAACGCTCCCCACCCCTACCAGAAGTCCCCTTGTATGGGACAGATTGTGGCCTTAAACCGCTTGCTCAAGCAGCCGCAGCTTGAAGGGTTGATCGCTTCGCTAGCCCGAAGCTTTCGAGCGCTTACCGAGCTTTAAGCCAGCCCCGATTGCCGCAAGGCTAAGGCTCAAGAGAAACCCCCAAGTGAACGCAAGCCGCTTGCCCGCTACCCACACTTCCAAGACGGCTACAGCCAAAGCGGCGCTCGCTCGCCGGGTCAGTTAGCCAATCCAGGGTAAGCCGTCGGGTAATAACCCTCATGGCGCTGAACGCTACCAAGCACCCTGTTTGGGGAAGGTGTCTTGGGATTATAGCTTTGCCCTTCTCCTTGAGTTGAACGCGGCCCAACTCCAACCCGTTAGTCTTATCGGGGAGAAAGGAAGCGAATTAGCCTTTGGTCAGCAACGAGCTGAAGCCACAACGTAGTTTCCCCGGTTCCATCAGTCTTTACCACCACGGTTCCGGCTTCCCTTACGACCGTCGCCGCATTCCGCTTGAGTGCCCCCTGTCCCGATTGCCGTACTGGACTACGGCACGAATATTGACTCCCCGGAAAGTTCCCGTTTCATTAAGCGGGAAAGCGCCGATGCCAAGGCATCAGCGACAAGCTTCAGGCGGCGAAACGGTACTTTGCTTATTTCTGGGTTCTTTTTGTTGTTGTCGGTATCTCCTTTCAACGGTCAACGCCTAGCGACCTTTCTTCACCGGCTTTTTGGCAGGCGTCGGGACTGTCTGCAACGGTGTTGCTTCTCAGTTTTTTCCCCTGTGTAAACACATTCCGCGCGAGCGCTTCGCTCCAAAAAACGGCTTGCAAACCATCCTTCACGAGTTTCGGCCTTCCGGTGCAGAAGTCCCTTTTCCGCCAGCCTTTTTCAAGCCCATGAAAAGGCCGCATGGGGCGGACCGATAATGATAAGAAAGGAGATATTTATGACAACTTACAAATCAAACCAGAATGTTTATCAGCAAATTACCGACCGCGTGATCGCCGCTATTGAAGCCGGCGCTCCCAAGTTTGAAATGCCTTGGCACCGTGGCTCTAGTCATTCCCGCCCGGTTAATGTGTTTACGGGAAAGAACTACCGGGGAGTCAATACCGTTGCCCTTTGGGTAGCCCAGATGGAATACGGCTACACTACCGGAACATGGGGCACTTACAAACAGTGGAAAGAATGCGGCGCGCAAGTGCGAAAGGGGGAACACGCCGCAACCGTGGTGTTTTTCAAGGACGTTGAACGTCCGATGGAAGATTCCGAGGAAACAAAATCAAAGCGTTCTTTTGTGGCTACCGCAAGTTGGGTTTTTAATGCTGACCAAGTAGAAGGCTATACCGCTTCTCCTGTTTCTCCCCTAGTCGATAAGACTCAAGTGCTAGAGCGGGTTGAAGCGTTTATCACCGCGACCGATGCTGACATCATGGAGAAGGGCAATTGTGCCTGCTATCACCCCATTAAAGACACCATCTACATGCCCAAACGGGAACTCTTTACGGGTAGCTCAACCAGCAGCGCCACTGAGAGTTATTATTCCACCCTACTCCACGAGCTTACCCACTGGACCGGCCACCCGACCCGGCTTAAACGCGACCTCAAAAATCGCTTTGGCGACTTTGCCTACTCCATGGAGGAGTTGGTAGCGGAGCTTGGCGCGGCCTTCCTTTGTGCTGACTTGGGAGTTTCCCTTGAGCCCCGGCCCGACCATGCAGCCTACCTTCAGGGCTGGCTCAAAGCCCTGAAACAGGATAAGCGCGCACTCTTTACCGCCGCTTCTAAGGCGAGCGAAGCCACCGACTATCTTTTCAAGCTGCAACCCCAACCGCTTGAACAAGCGGCTTAAGGCCGTTTACCCCCTACCAGGGCTCCCCCCTGGTAGGGGTTTTATGGGTAGCGTTTCACTTTCTAGGCGGACGCACGGGCGCGACTCGTTGTTGATACGGGCTTTAAGCGGATTCCCGACTTCGCGGGAGATCCGCAAAGCCCGGCCCCCCGGTATTCCCCAGCGCTCTCGCGCTTGGGAGATACCGCGCCTTAACCATCCCTCGTGCCCTCAATCTTAACGAACGGGAGGAAGGGCACGGGAAGCTAAGCCGCGCCAAGCGCGGCACGTTCGATACATCATCCGCTGCTCGGCGGCCTCGTTCGGGGCGGCGCGCCGCCTGCTCCGAGGCGAAGGCCCGGACGATGGTGAGGTGGGCCCGCGCGGCGTAGGCGCGTAGGTCATCGAACTGCCGATCCGGTTTCTGATCCGCCGTGGAGATGCGCAGGTAGAGGGCAGTGCGGTGATGCACGGGCATTTTCTCAGTGGAATGTTTGTCCGAAAACGCAAAACAGACGTCAAACTCTCTTGGTATCAGATCTTCCAGTCGTGTAAATCGCAGACT
Organism: Candidatus Competibacteraceae bacterium; assembly: GCA_003989085.1. Taxonomy (GTDB): domain Bacteria; phylum Pseudomonadota; class Gammaproteobacteria; order Competibacterales; family Competibacteraceae; genus RXIV01. The sequence continues at coordinate 6,829 of RXIV01000017.1, read as the reverse complement.
GCTTTATCTCCTGGCAGCATGGTTTTTGCGCCTTTGCCGCTATCGGCAGGGCGACACAAGCGGGTGGATTGCTCATTATCCCGCGAAGTGGAGCGCGCCCACACGGTCACCAGACCAGAATTCTTAATGGTCTGATTGCAGCCTTCTATGGCGTAGAAGGCATGAATAGCGTTTCGCTCGAAATAGGTGAGCCACTCCTTGTTGGAATCCTGATTCGCGAACCACTTTTTCCATTTTCCCTTGGAACCATCGATTGCCACCGTCCAGCCCTTCTCGCTCCGTTCCTGCTTGAACTGATCGCTATCCCAATGCAGGACCATGTATTGGTTCTGGTCGATGCATTGTGGCTTGGTCAGCGTCATGTAGATTTCCTGGGGATGGTGATAGTGGTAGGGGTAGGAGGTATTGAACAATTGGACGGTCATGCCGATCTCCGCGCCGACCTTCTCCCCGTCGATCTCGTCGATCCGCAAGTTACCCCATGGTCCCATCAACTCGGCGTAGAGGTAACCGCCGCGGAACCGGTCGCCACCCGCGTCAGGATTTTCCGCGTAGAACGGTATCCAGCCAATGGAAGACCACAGCGTTGGCAATCCCTTGATGCTGACATCGTTTTTCCAGTGCGGGGTCGTATCGGTGCGCGAGGTGACCGCCAGGAAGTTTTCATTCAGTTCCAGACCCGCCTTGCCGATCGGCCCACCCATTTTCTGGTAGTAATCGGTCAACAGGGGTCGATCCAGCCATTTCGAGACCGCCGACAGGTTCCGTACCTCCTGACTGGGGGTATAAAGCGCGAATTCCTTGTAGTTTTTTTGCGGATCGAAACAGGCTTTCGCTTTGTCCGGCTCAGCCAGAATCGCCTTGAGGTGCTTCGCTATCAATTCCATATCCCGGTATTTCAGAATGCAGCGGGTCTGCTTTTTCTGGGTTGCGGAAAGATAGGTTTGGATCGTGGCCTCCGCCGAGTCCTTGCACTGGCCGGTGGGTGTTTCCAGCACCTGCAGATATTCACGGAGGTAAACCAGTGCCTCATCCCAGAACTGGTCGACAAGCTGCTGCTCTTCGGCCGTGTACTGTGGTGGCTTCACGTCATCTTGACATTGAAAATTCGCGGCCTGGGCCAGAGAGCAGGCTAGCATCGGGGCCATCGCAAAACCGATGATATGTTCGCGCATTGTCTCTTCTCCTCACTTTGGTAGGTTCTCAGGACCTTCGCTGTCGTAAGTTCTTATCGTTAGCGGCTGCTTTTCTCAGGAAGCATTGGGGTCCACCACGATCCGGCCGCGTACCCGACCGGCGATGATGTCATCAGCCAGTTGAGGCACCTCTTCCAACGAAGCGACATGGGAGATGCTTTGCAAGGCGTTGCCGGGAAGATCTTGGACCAATCGCGCCCAGGCTTGCTGGCGTCGGGCAAAGGGACACATCACCGAATCCACGCCGAGCAGCTTGACGCCACGCAAAATGAACGGCATGACGGTGGTCGGCAGATCCGCGCCACCGGCCAGCCCGCAGGCCGCCACCGCGCCGCCGTAGTCGATTTCGGCCAGAACCCGCGCCAGCATCGTGCTACCGACCGTGTCCACCGCCCCAGCCCAGCGCTGTGCTTCCAACGGCTTGGGGGGTTGATTCATTTCCTCACGGCTCACAAAGCCGGTGGCGCCCAGTTCGCGCAGATAGCCCTCGGTTTCCGGGCGACCGCTGACCGCATGCACCGTGTAACCGAGCTTGGCCAGCAGCGCCACCGCCACGCTGCCGACCCCGCCGCTGGCACCAGTCACCAGGATGGGCTTGTCGCCGTCGGGGAGGATGCCCGCCTCTTCCAGCGCCATGACGCACAGCATGGCGGTGAAACCGGCGGTGCCGATGGCCATGGCGGTTTTGGTATCCATCCCGGCTGGCAGTGGCACCAGCCAGCGGGATTGCAGCCGGGCTTTCTGGGTATAACCGCCCCAATAACGCTCACCCACGCTCCAACCAGTCAGCACCACTTTGTCGCCGACTTGGTAGTCGGGAGCGCTGGATTCCAGCACCGTGCCGGCCAGATCGACACCCGGCACCATCGGAAACTGGCGCACGATCTTGCCCTTGCCGGTTACCGCCAAACCATCCTTGTAGTTGAGTGAGGAGTATTCCACCGCCACTAGCACATCGCCCTCGGGCAGATCGTCGAGAGCAAGTTGTTGGATGGTGGCAACGGTTTTCTTGCCTTCCTGGGTCAGGACCAGGGCTTTGAAGGTGTTTTGGGGCATGGTAGGTGTCTCCTTTGCAGGGTTTGAGGTTGTGTGGATTCCGTAATCCGATGGGAGTGGTAACGACCTTGCGTTGGTTGGGGTCGATGAACAAATATTATTTGAATATAGGTTTATTTGTCAAACAAATACTGAAATAATAAATTAACAAATCACTGCAAGTCTGGTATGCTGATCATTAAATAAATAAAGACAAGTAGTTATGAAATATCAACGGTCGATGCTATTGCAGCGGACCCAGTGCAGGTAACGATATGTCCATCAAATTCGAACCGTTGATCACGGAAAGTCTGGCCAAGCAGATCGCGGAAAATATTCGTGAGGCAATTGTCAAAGGCAGTCTCAAGGTGGATGAACGCTTGCCGACCGAGGAAGAATTGGCGGCTCGCTTCGAGGTGTCGCGCCCGACCATCCGCGAGGCGCTCAAACGCTTGGCGGCCCAGCATCTGATCCGCTCGCGCCGTGGCCCGACCGGAGGCACCTTCGTCAATCGTCCCAGTCAGGACGAAGTACGCCTCAACCTGACCAACGCCATGACCCTGTTGGTGGGGATGGGGGAGTTCAATCTGGCTGACATCGCCGAAACCCGCCAAGGGCTCGAAACTTTGTGCTGTCGCCTAGCGGCGGAGCGACGGACGGACGCTCATTTGGTCGCACTGGCAGTGGAACTGGATATTCAGCGTGATCCCGAGCTCAGCGATGTGGATTTCTGCGCATCCGATGTGCGCTTTCATCGCGTTCTGGCGGACGCCACGGATAACGCACTGCTGAAATTTATCGTGCTGACGGTGATCGACGCCCTGCAGCCGGTTGCCAATATGGTGGTGTATCAGTTCCGGAAACGGCAGCGCCTAGTCTCCCAACACGAAAGCATCCTAGCCGCGCTTCAGGCGCGTGACGCCGATTCAGCCATCGCCGCGTTGAACGAGCAAATCGCCGATCTGGGCGAAAAGTACGCTCAAGCTTGTACATCGAGAGTCCGGCACAACCAATCGGGGTTGTAAGCCCAAACCCCAGAAAATTCCGTCCGTCCAAATTGGGGTTCGGGGAGCAATGGAACAGGGAACCGACTTAAGCTTTAGTCATCATCCATTTTGGTCAACGGCCGTAGCTCGCCACGCACAGCGTCCATGTACAGGGTATTCCACAGCACGATGATGTTCACGACCAGGCCGAGCGCGCTCAACTGGTCTTCCTGCCCTTCGCGGTAGCGCTGGAAGAGTTCGCCGCGCTTGCCGTGGAAGACTTCGCCTGCCAGGCTGTGCCGACCTTCGCCGAGGTTGAGTTGCAGCAGCGTGCCACGCCGACGGGTCTCGTCGTCGATGAAGTTCAGCGTGTGGATGGTCTTGTCGATGCGGCCGATCTCGGCGATAGCTTGCGCCAACGGGTTTGGCCCGGCGTGGAGGGTACGCACCGGCACCACGAAGCGCATGCCGTCGGCCGAGGCCACATCGCCGCCGCCCCAGGTGCGGGCCAGCGTGATGCGGTTCTGCGCCGCAGCGTTCACGCGGGTACGCTGTTTGCCGTGGTTGTACCATTGGCGCTGGGGCGTGGAAACCTTCTATGGCGTACTCAAGACCCGCTTGGACCTGGAAAATTTCTCGGGCCTCGGGGCCCAAGCCGTCCGGCAGGACTTTCATGTGACCGTGTACTTGACTGGCTTGGAATCGATTTTGACCGAGACGGCACAAGCCCAATTCGATGCGAGAGAAACCCGTCATCCCCAGACGGTCAATCGGGCGGTCTCCTTCAATGCCATCAAACACCACACCCTGGACCTGTTGTCGAGCAACCTGGACACCCAACCCTTGATCGAGCGGTTGACCGTGTTGTTTCTGACCCATCCGACTTGCGCGCGTCCGCAATGCTGTCCGCCCCGTCAGAAAACTTCTGCTAGAGTCTTGCTCGATTTCCATCGTCGACAGAAAAAGCATTGTTATTAAAAGAGATTCGCTTAACTGAATGGCAGTGAGGCAAGACACTAACGCCAGTCGGGCATAACTCGCTTCATGTAGCCGTCGAACAAAGGGACTGTAAAACTATTATCGCCATGCGACAGACTGTAGATCATTCCCTTAGCGATGAGAGATGACCGAGTAGGAGCGACCGCTTGGACTCCCTTGCTCAAGAGCTGAGCAATATCCCCAGAGCGATGTGGGCCTGCCCCAAGTTCGGCCATTGCCCGCAAATATTTTTTCTCTCTTGGTGTTAGGCGATCAAACCTAACACGGAAGAAACTGGCGTCGAGATCGGAAACAGCTACCTCGGTAGCTGCAATTACATCTTCTTGTAAAATGGGAGAGCTTTTTGCACATTGCCAACTATGCTTGCCCCACTCTTGGAGAAAATATGGATAAGCTTGTGTCTGCAACAAAATTTCCGACAAGGCTTCTTTAGTATAAGCAACACCTAATTTTTTAGCAGGTAGCTCTAATGCTATTAGTGGTCCTATCTCTGGAAATTCAAATAGCCTCTCTGCATAGGACTTAACACGCCCTGCTTGTCCCACAAGTTGAGGCAAGCCAGCTCCCATGAGAGCAATCGGCAATTGTCTCTGAGAGCACCGATGAAGAGCAGTAATCAAAGAAGCAAGTTCATCTTCTTTGACATATTGAAGCTCATCAACAAAAAGCACGACGGCTGTATTCTTTTCTTTTGCCGCTTGGCCCAGCTCCACAAAGAGTTCACAAAGATCGTGTTCCAGGTCACCAGTATCTGCGGTTCCTTGTTCTTTACCGATATCAACGCCGAATTCAATATCTTGATATTTTACCTTCATTGCACTGACAAAACTGCCAAGAGCTTTTAAAGCCCGTTTTGCAAGCACCCCGCTAGCAGCAATGCGGTCAAGCTTGATGAGAGCCGTTCGTAATGGGGGAATCAATACCGCTGGGAGAGACCGTTTCTCTGGAACTTCGATGAACATAACAACAAACCCTTGAGCTTCGGTTTGCATTGCCATGTGATTAAGCAACACAGTCTTACCAACTCCGCGAAGACCTACAAACAACATGCTTCTAGTAGAACGGCCCGCTCGAAGCCGGTCTAGTGCAATAGTAGCTTTTTCAATGAGATCATTCCGACCTGCAAGTTCAGGAGGAGGATTACCAGCACCGGGAGAGTAGGGATTAGTTCTTGGGTCCAAGTATAACAAAGTTATCTAAAGTTAGTATTTTTCACTAACATATAATAACTTTGTTATAATTCACAATAAGAGGAAGTGCTTGAGTATATAAATTTCAGTTGATCTGCTTGGCGAAATTACCTAGTGGGGTCGCTTCAGAAAACGGAGTTAAGGTACATATCCAGCATTACAATGTCGGTAGAGAAGGGCTTTAAGCGGATTCCCGACTTCGCGGGAGATCCGCAAAGCCCGGCCCCCCGGTATTCCCCCGCGCTCTCGCGCTTGGGAGATACCCCACCCATCCCCCGTGCCCTCAATCTTCACGAACGGGAGGAAGGGCACGGGAAGCTAAGCCGCCAGGCGCGGCACGTTCGATAAATAATCTCTCTCCCGACCTTGGTTCCTAGCCGCAACCGGCAAGCGAGATCGGGTACTTTACATTCGTAAAGCTAATAATAAAGCACTTTATAAAGCATATTCGCTTTATATCTACCGCCGTTAATTATTTGATATTCAGCTTTAATCCTCAAGAGGGGAAAGCCTTCCCCCTAGCTGCAACCAGAAGCTGTTTTCCGCTACCCCCATCTACGGGGACACCCCGTAACGCCCCGGACTAAGGGGCTCCGCCCCTAGCGCACGCAAGGCGCTTCAGCAAGGGTTTCCCCAACTTTCCTACGCTGCGCTTCGTGCAAGTCGGGTGATTCCCCTCCCTTGCTTTTGGCCTATGCGTTTGCCTCCCCGGTCTTCGCCAGACAGGCAGAAGTTAATCGCAATTAACTTCAACGCCAATAAAAAATAAGGAGGCAATATGAAACCATTATTAACCAACGAACAGCGAATCAAGATGATTGAGAACGGAATAGAAAGCCAGAAAAACCAAGATAGCAATCACTGGCCGGTAGTGAAACTGTTTACACCGGATGCCGGTTGTACTTGGTTACTCTCAGAACTTGACCCCGAAGACCCTGATATTGCTTTTGGTCTTTGCGACCTTGGCTTAGGCTTTCCCGAATTGGGCTATGTGAGTATTTCAGAAATTGCGCGATTGCGCGGGAATCTTGGGTTACCTGTAGAACGCGACCTTTCTTTCAAGGCAACAAAGAGTCTCTTGGAGTATTCCAAGAACGCTCGCGAAGCTGGCAGAATTGTAGAAAAGAATTAGAGGACCGGACAATGAATAACGAAACGCTTGATTATTTCTTGCCGCAGGTTCTAAGCGATATCGGCGATTTAGTTCACTATAGTACTCACCTTGGGCAATTGCTTTGTAAATACGGTTTGCCATTTGAAGGTTTGAGCACAAGAACCCTTGAAGAACAGTCCTCAGAGCTTTATACCGAAGCACGAGAGTAAATATCCCCCGGCAGAGCCGGGGACTTTAGATTATGAGCCGCTCAAAGCGGCTACAGAGGGGTCGCTAACGCGGCCCCAACTCTTAGGAACCACCTAAAGG
>RXIV01000016.1 GCA_003989085.1 Candidatus Competibacteraceae bacterium | reverse complement strand
TCGACCGTGAAACCGTGTCGCGCCGATGATCGTGTGAGATTACTCATGCTAAAGTAGGTCCCCGCCAGGCTTTTTATCCCGACCCAACCTTATCAGATAAGGTTGGGTTTTTGTTTTTCCCTATTTCCGCAAGGTAGCAGCGTGACGAACCGCCTGATTGCTAGTGTGAAAGCTCGAAGGCGCAGTCGCTAACGACTAACGCCTGCGAACTTTAAGGCTTTCCCGCGCTTCTGTCTTAGGCTCAGACAGACTGCTGGCGGAGTCCGTATTCCTGGGCATCTACAGCAGCAATGGCCGTCATATTGATGATTCGCCGTGCTGTCGATGAGGGTGTCAGGACATGTGCCGGTTTGGCCAAACCCAACATGATCGGCCCTACGGCGACGCTATTGGTCAGCATCTTCAACAGGGTGTAGGAGATATTGGCGGCATCGACGCTAGGCATAATCAGCAGGTTAGCAGCGCCTTTGAGCAGTGATTGCGGCAAAATACTTTGGCGCAAGGTTTCCAACAGCGCTACGTCACCGCGCATCTCGCCTTCCACTTCTAATTCCGGCGCCCGCTGGCGAATCATATTCAGGGCTTCTGCCATTTTGCGGGCTTGCGGTGACTTATACGATCCAAAATTAGATCGCGACAGCAGCGCCACTTTAGGTGTGATGAAGCGCCGCACCTCATCCGCCGACTGTAAGGTAATGTCCACAATCTGTTCGGCGCTGGGGTTCTCATTCAGATGGGTGTCGCTGATGAACAGTGGTCCCTGCGGGGTAATCAGCAAATCCAGCGCCGCTGGGGTATGGACACCTTCCCGCAGGCCAACGATGTCTAGCACATAGTCCACATGATCGGCATAGTTACCGATCAGTCCGCACAGCAGGGCATCGCCGTACCCCAACCGCAACAGCAGCGAGCCAATCACCGTAGCGCGGGTATTGACCCGAATCCGGGCATTGTTGGGATCGACTCCATAGCGGCCACGCAGCCGATGATATTCCTGCCAGCATTCCTCGTAATAGGGATTATTCTGCGGATCAATCAGCTCAAAATCACGGTCGGGCTTAATGCGTAGGCCGAGTTCCTGAATCTGCTGCTCCACCCGCTCGCGTCGACCAATCAGCACCGGTTGGGCAATACCATCGTCAATGACCCCTTGCACCGCCCACAATACCCGCTCTTCCTCGCCTTGAGCGTAGATGACCCGCTTGCGATCCGTCTTCGCGCGATCAAACACCGGGCGCATCACCATTCCGGAGCGGTAAACATGCAGGCTAAGTTGCTGGCGGTAAGCGTCGAAATCCTGAATCGGGCGGGTAGCAATGCCACTGTCCATCGCAGCCTTGGCGGCAGCGATAGGCAAGGTTAACAACAGGCGCGGCTCGAACGGTTTAGGGATCAGATACTCAGGCCCAAAGCTGATCGGTTGTTCACCATAAGAAGCGGTTTCTTCCTTGGAATGCGGCTCGCGGGCCAGTTCAGCAAGGGCGCGGACACAGGCTAGTTGCATCTCCTGATTGATGGTGGTCGCACCCACATCCAGCGCTCCCCGGAAAATGTAGGGAAAGCACAGGACGTTATTGACCTGATTGGGATAGTCAGAGCGACCAGTGGCGATAATCGCGTCGGGCCGGGCGGCCTTGGCTTCTTCTGGCATGATTTCGGGAATCGGATTAGCCAGCGCCAGAATCAGCGGTTGGACAGCCATCGTTTTGACCATCGCGCCGGTCAGCACCCCGGCCTTGGACAAACCCAGAAACACGTCCGCACCCACAATGGCATCGGCCAGGGTGCGGGCTGATGTGTCGGCGGCATAGGCGGCTTTTTCCGGATCCAATGGGCCACGTCCCTGATAGATCACGCCCCGGCTGTCGCAGACGATGACATTGCTGCGGGTCAGGCCTAACCCAACCAGCAGATCGAGACAAGCAATGCCCGCTGCCCCGGCCCCGGAGGTGACCAGCTTCACTTGGCCGATATCCTTACCCACCAGTGACAGGGCATTGAGCACCGCAGCAGCGGTGATAATGGCAGTGCCGTGCTGATCGTCGTGGAATACCGGAATTTTCATCCGGTCACGTAGCTGACGTTCGATGTAGAAACATTCTGGAGCCTTGATATCCTCCAGATTGATTCCGCCAAAGGTTGGCTCCAGACTGGCGATGATCTCCACCAGCTTGTCGGGATCGCGCTCGCTAACTTCAATGTCGAATACGTCAATGCCGGCGAACTTCTTGAACAACACACCTTTGCCTTCCATGACCGGTTTCGCAGCGAGTGGGCCGATGTCGCCCAGGCCGAGAACCGCAGTGCCGTTGGTAATAACCGCCACTAGATTGCCTCTGGCGGTGACGGTAGAGACTTCGCGGGGGTCTTCGACAATCACTTCGCAGGCAGCAGCGACGCCGGGCGAATAAGCTAGCGCCAGATCGCGCTGGTTGGCGAGCGGCTTGGTCGGGGTAACTTCGATCTTGCCGCAGGGAGCCGTGCGGTGGTAGCGCAAGGCGCGTTCGTTGAAATCGTCAGACATGGTGCAAGGGTTTCCTGAAGAGTGCAGTGGTGGTTCCGCCGGCAGCGTCAAAGACCGCTGAAGTTGAGCATAAAACCGTGGGTAAGGACTACGATGTCAAATTTAACAAGCGAGTTCAGCAAAAATCGCGCCATCAATCCACTAGTTGCTTTGCTGGAGCAGTACCCAACGTTGGTCGTGGATGGCGCCTTGTCCACCGAACTGGAATACCGGGGCTGCGATCTGCGCGACCCGCTTTGGTCGGCCAAGGCGCTGATCGAAACGCCTGATCTCATCCGACAGGTGCATGAGGATTACTTGGCTGCTGGTGCCGATATTGTCATTACCGCTAGTTATCAGGCAACCATCAATGGGTTTATGCAGCGTGGCCTGCGCCGGGAGGAGAGTATAGCGCTGTTACACCGTGCCGTCCGGTTAGCGAGGGAAGCTCGCGATGCCTTCTGGAAGGAGCCGGCCCATCACACCGGACGGCCTCGGCCTCTGGTAGCGGCTTCGGTGGGGCCTTATGGTGCATTTCTGGCTGATGGCTCGGAGTATCGCGGTGATTACGGTCTGAGCGAAACGCAATTGATGGATTTTCACCGTCCACGGATGGCGGCCTTACTGGAGGCCGATCCCGATCTGTTGGCCTGTGAGACCATTCCTTGCTTTATCGAGGCACGGGCCTTGGTGCGGTTGTTGGCCGAATTCCCTACGGCTTGGGCGTGGATCAGTTTCAGCGCCAGGGACGGGGCGCATCTCTGCCACGGCGAAACTTTGGCCGAGTGCGCGGCGTGGCTGGACGCTTGCCCACAAGTTGCAGCAGTCGGGATCAATTGCACCGCTCCGCAACATCTTCCTGCTTTGATCCGCGCTGCTTGTACTGTGACTGACAAGCCTGTAGTGGTCTATCCAAACTCAGGCGAGACTTGGCAGGCGGAAAGCCATAGTTGGCAAGGCGTCTCCGTCAGTACGGCCTTTGCCGCTGAAGCGGAGCGCTGGTATGTTGAGGGCGCCAGATTGATTGGCGGTTGCTGCCGCACCAGGCCGGATCATATCCGGGCGATTGCTGGCTGGGTTCGACGGTTAGACCGTAAATCGCCCTGATCAAAAAAACCCGCCTCACGGCGGGTTTGCTTGACTGATGCAGGCTACCGAAAAAACGGTAGTCTCTTAATGCTGCTTTTTATCGAAGCCTGATTTCGGCTTGGCGGGAGCTGGTTCAACGCTGATCGCCAGTTCCTGCATATATTCTGCCTCGACCTGCTGGCCGGCCTTGACCTTGTTGATATCCATATCCTGCGGCACCGTCACCGTGATCGCTCTCTTGGGGCCTTGAATAAGGACCTTGCGGGTCTTCTTGTTGACCGAAAGGATATTAGCTGTGACCTTAACGGTGTCACGCATCGCGCCAGACGGCATTTGGCCCTGCCCGGCGCTGCTGGCGCCGAGGGTGTCAGTTCGCATCGTGATGCCGCTGCCAGCCTTGCCGGTGAGCTGCACCATCAGCGCCTCATAATAAGTCGCCACCACCTTGTCGCCGACCTTCACCTGCGGCAAATTGACGACAGCATCGCTGACCGTGATTGTGAACGGTTTGCCCTTTTTGCCTTGGAGCGTGACCTGGCGGGTCTCAAGATCAATTGCCTTGACCGTGGCAGTGACGGTCACTTTATTGCGGATAGCCATATCCGGCTCAGCAGGCTGAGTTGCAGCAACAGGTTGGCTGTCCTTGGCCGGCGCCTTGTCTGGCGTACTCGCGCAGCCAGCCATCGCTAGCAGGCTCAGCGCCCCCAAAACAGCCACAATACGTTTTTTCATCATTTTCTCCCGTTCCGATAAAGCAAAAAATTAAACTTAAGTGAGCACTTCTGGATATCGCCAGAACCGCATTCAAATTCCCCGCCTGACCGCTACCGCATTTGGAGGCTGGCTAGGCGGCGCATAGCATAGTGTCAATCGTGTAAAGATTCGACAACAGAACTTTCTGGCAGAATTGCGCGAAAAATCTCATCCTTTGGGGCAAGGACGGTGTCAATGCTCACTGGAAGATTCTGCCGTTCGCGCCTCAGCTTTACGGCGTAGTAATAACCTCGAAACGAAGACGCCAACCTCGAACAGCAGCCACATGGGCACCGCCAGCAAAGTCTGCGAAATCACGTCCGGCGGGGTCAGCAACATCCCAATCACGAACGCGCCCACGATAATGTAGGGCCGTTTGGCGACTAGCGCGTCGGGTGTCAATATTCCGGCCAAAACCAGCAGTACGGTGGCGACCGGCACTTCAAACGCGACGCCGAAGGCGAAAAACAGGGTCAGTACGAAGTTGAGGTAATGATTAATGTCGGTCATCACCGCCACGCCCTGTGGCGCAGTGCCGGTCAGGAAGGCGAAGAATAGCGGCATGATCACAAAGTAGGCGAACGCCATCCCGCAGTAGAACAGCAGGGTGCTGGACAACACGATGGGCAGCGCCAGCCGTTTTTCCTGCTGATACAAGCCCGGCGCTACGAAGGCCCAGACCTGATAAAGAGACCACGGCATGGTCAGAAACGCCGCTAGAATCAGGGTGAACTTGAGCGGGGTCAGGAACGGAGACAGCACGTCAATGGCGATCATGCTGCTCTGGGCCGGCAAATGCGAAAGCAGCGGATCGGCCAGCAGAGTGTAGATCGGGTTGGAAAACGGCGACAGCGCCACAAATGCCAGCAAAATTCCGCCGACGATTCGCAGCAATCGGCTACGCAACTCGATTAGGTGGCTGATGAAGGATTGTTCGTGGTCGGGATTGGACACGGGGTTTCAACTGGCGGCGACGGGGACAGCGGAGCGCCGGATGCGTTTTCTGGGGAAACGGGCGTGGCGGCGGGAGGTGGTGCAGGTTCCGGTTTCTGCAACGAAACGGTCGGTGTCGCCAGGCCGGAATCTGCTGGCGTCCAGCCGGGCGGAGGCGGGGCGTTGACTTGACCCGGCTGCCAGCCCGGTGGCGGGCCGGGATCATCAAATTCGGCTTGCAAGTCTTCCCGGATCGCTTTCATCTGGTTGGCCGCATCCTGCAAGGGGTTCAGATCGGCAGATTGACGAAGTGATTGCTTGATTTCTTCCAGATGCAGTTCCCGGTCTACGTCGGCCTTGACCTCAGCGAACATCCGGCGGGCCTTGCCGATCCACAAGCCGGCAGTGCGGGCCAGACCAGGCAGCCGTTCAGGGCCGACCACAATCAGCGCGACTACCCCGACCATCACCATTTCCCAAAAGCCGATTTCAAACATGCCAGTGCGATCCGGTCATCCGACCTTGTTGCGATCCTTAGACAAGTCTGGCGTCGTCGTAGGCGCAGCGCCGGTTTCCTGGTTTTGGGCGGTGGTCTGCTCGATTTTCTTGGGGGGTTCCTCGGCAGTTTCGGTTTTGGCGCCTTCCTTCATGGAGTCGCGGAAACCGCGAATCGCTGAACCCAGGTCGGAGCCAAGGTTTCTCAGGCGAGTTCCGCCAAACAACACCAGAACAATGATCAAAATCAACAGCAATTCCCAAACACTGAAACGCATGACGGTTTGCCTCAAATGACGGGGCCGGCGAAGAAGGAATCAACCGGCGGGGCGGGCGGCCTTTTCAGCCAGACCGGAAGTGCCAAAGCGGCGCTGCAATTCATTGAGCACCGCCTCCGGGCCAAGTCCCTGATGGGCCAGCATGACCAAGGTGTGAAACCATAGATCAGCGGTTTCTCGCACTAGATGTTCAGGATCGCCATTCTTTGCGGCGAGCAGCGTTTCCGCAGCTTCTTCGCCGACCTTTTTGAGAATGGCGTCCAATCCTTTGGCGTACAGCCGGGCAACATAGGAGCTATCGGGATCGGCCTGTTTGCGGGTTTCCAGCACCGCCGCCAGTTCATGCAGTGTCTGGTCACTCATACGCTGTAGATCTCATGCATGTTTTTGATAATCGGATCAGTGGCGATCCATGCGCCATCCTGTAATTCCTCAAAGAAACAACTTTGCCGTCCGGTATGGCAGGCGATGCCGCCGATTTGTTCAATGCTCAACAGCAATACATCGGCGTCGCAGTCCAGTCGGATGCTCTTGATTTTTTGAGTATGGCCGGAGGTTTCGCCTTTATGCCAGAGCTGTTGCCGGGAGCGGGACCAATACACCGCCTCGCCGCAGCCAACGGTGCGTTGTAGGGATTCGCGGTTCATCCACGCCATCATCAGCACCCGGCCACTGCTAGCGTCCTGGGCAATGGCGGGAACCAGTCCGTCTGCCGTCCATTTAATGCGATCCAGCCAGTTGTTGGTCATTATTTCAAGATTTAAGTTTTAGGATCGAAGGTTTATGGATAAAGCCAGATCTCCAGTGTTTCTCACAGTCTGACTTCAATTCCCCGCGCTTGCAGATGACGTTTGGCCTGTTCGATGCTGTATTCGGCGAAGTGGAAAATGCTGGCAGCTAATACCGCATCGGCCTTGCCGAGCAGAATGCCGTCGGCCAGATGATCCAGTGTTCCGACGCCGCCGGATGCAATGACCGGCACACTGACCGCTTCGCTGATGGCGCGAGTCAGTTCCAGATCAAAGCCGCGTTTGGTGCCGTCGCGATCCATGCTGGTCAGCAGAATTTCACCTGCGCCGTAATCCGTCATCCGCCGCGCCCAGTCTATTGCGTCGATACCCGTCGGTCGTCGCCCGCCGTGAGTGAAGATTTCCCAGTGCGGCGCTGCGCCTTCGGCATCCACCGATTTAGCGTCAATAGCGACTACGATGCACTGATTGCCGAATCGTTCAGCGGCTTCACGCACGAATTCAGGCCGGGCAATCGCGGCGGTATTGATCGATACCTTGTCCGCCCCGGCGTTGAGCATCCGTCGCACATCATCCAGGCTGCGAATGCCACCCCCCACGGTCAGCGGGATAAAGACCTGGCTGGCAACCTGTTCGACAACGTGAACCATCGTGGCGCGGTCGTCAGAACTGGCGGTGATGTCGAGAAAAGTCAGCTCATCCGCACCCTGTTCGTCGTAGCGGCGGGCGATTTCGACCGGATCGCCAGCGTCGCGAATTTCCACGAACTTGACGCCTTTCACCACCCGTCCGCGATCCACGTCCAGACAGGGAATGATCCGCTTGGCCAAGCCCATTAGCCGTTCTCCCCGTCTGTCGCGATAAGTTGCGCTTCGGCGAGATCAATAGCGCCGTCGTACAGCGCCCGACCAATGATTGCGCCCATAATCCCTTCCTGCTGCACCGCGCACAGCGCCCGCACATCGTCGAGTGTGCTGACCCCGCCGGAGGCGATCACCGGAATTGAAATTGCTTGGGCCAGCTTGACCGTCGCCTCGACGTTGACGCCTTGCATCATGCCGTCGCGGCCAATGTCAGTGTAGACAATCGCCTCCACGCCATCTCGCTCAAAAATCAGTGCTAGATCAATGAGATCATGTTTTGACAGTTTGGACCAGCCATTGACCGCCACCCGCCCATCCTTCGCGTCCAGCCCAACGATAACGTGGCCGGGATATTCCAGGCACAGCTCATTGATGAAATGCGGCTCCTGCACCGCCTTAGTGCCGATGATGACGAACTGGACGCCGGCGTCGAGATAAGCGTCTACCGTTGATTCATCGCGGATGCCGCCGCCGACCTGAATCGGTAGGTCAGGGAAGGTCTGGGCGATGCGGCGGATGACTTGGGCGTTGACCGGCTTGCCGGCAAAAGCTCCATTCAAATCCACCAGATGCAGGCGGCGAGCGCCGGCTTCTACCCAGCGTCCAGCCATCGCGACCGGATCGTCCGAGAATACCGTGGAGTCCTCCATGCGCCCTTGCCGCAGGCGCACGCATCTACCGTCTTTCAAGTCAATTGCAGGGATGAGCAGCATGGCCTGTTTCTGCATGGATTGATGGGGGAAGGTTAATCTTTTTAGGGATTCCAGTCCGCGAAATTGGCGAGTAGTCGCAATCCTGCCTGGGCGCTCTTTTCCGGGTGAAATTGCACGGCGAACAAATTGTTCCGGGCAATGGCCGAGGCGAACCCGAATCCGTAATGCGTCCGGCCCACGGTGAGCGCCGCATCCGCCGGTTGCAGGTAATAACTATGGACGAAATAAAAGCGGCTGTCCTGGGGAATGTCCCGCCAGAGTGGGTGATCACTCAGTTGATGGACTTGGTTCCAGCCCATGTGCGGCACCTTGAGCCGTTCACCGCTCGCCGGATCACGCAGTTCGCCAAACCAGACCACCCGCCCCGGCAATACGTTCAGACACTCAACGCCGCCATTTTCTTCGCTGAACTCCAGCAGCGCCTGCGGCCCTAGGCACAGTCCCAGAAAGGGCTTGTTGAACGCCGCCTCGCGCACCACTTCCAGCAAATCCCAGTGCGCCAGTTCCCGCAGGCAGTCGCGGATTGAGCCTTGGCCGGGAAAAACTACCCGGTCGGCGTGGAGAATAGTGGAGCGATCGTGCGTTACGATCACCTGCGCCTGTGGCGCAACGTGTTCAAGCGCTTTGGCGACTGAGCGCAGGTTGCCCATGCCGTAATCAATGATCGCAATGCGGGTCATCTGGAAAACTCGCCGGGAGTGGGAATGCAGGGGATTTCGGGCTACAGGCTGCCCTTGGTGGAGGGAATATCGGTCATGCGCGGGTCGAACTCAACCGCCATCCGCAGCGCCCGGCCAAAGGCTTTGAACACGGTTTCGGCGATATGGTGAGCGTTGCGCCCGCGCAGGGTATCAATGTGCAGCGTGATCAGGGCATGGTTGACGAAGCCCTGGAAAAATTCACGGAACAAATCAACATCGAACTCGCCGATCCGGGCGCGGGAGAATTCAACGGCGTACTCCAGACCGGGCCGTCCGGAGCAGTCCAGGACGACCCGTGACAGCGCCTCGTCCAGCGGCACATAGGCATGACCGTAGCGACGGATGCCGCGCTTGTCGCCCAAGGCCTGGCGCACCGCCTGACCCAGCGTGATCCCGAGATCCTCGACAGTATGATGGGCGTCAATCTGCAAATCGCCTTGCGCTTCAATGTCCAGATCGATCAACCCGTGACGGGCGATCTGATCCAGCATATGGTCGAGGAAGGGCAAGCCGCTGGCGAGTCGGGCGTTGCCAGAACCGTCCAGATTGACGCTAACCTGAATCCGGGTTTCCAAGGTATCGCGCTGAACCGTCGCGCTACGTGCCGTCATGCGAATCCTGTTTGCCGGGTTGGACGAACGAGCCTAAAAACAAGAACAGATTCCATCAGAACTATTTCTAGCCAGAATACCGATATTTTTCCACCGATAAAATGCTTTTTGGGTATTTTGGGCGTCTTCGCTGCACACTCTTTATCTCACAGGACAATCACCATGCAAGGTTTCGGGCCACGGGCACTGACCCCCGGCGACGGTCGGGATTGGCTGATCCAGGCAGGGCAACTGATTGGGCGACGGCTCTGGTTGTTTATTGCGGTGGCTCTGTTCGCACCAGCGGGAACGGCCTTGCTGCTGGCCTTGCCCGTCTGGGATTGGTGGCTGCCGGCATTAGGAGCCTGGGTGACGCTGATCGCCACGGTCTTCTGCTACGGTTTGCCACTGAGCTTCACTGTAATGCTGGCCTGCGGCCTGGCTCGCGCTGCCAACCGTAAACAGGCTCCGTCAGTTCGGCAACTATTGAACTGGACGGCGCTCAAGGCGCTGGCCCGCACCACGCTGCTGCTGTTTTTGCTGCTGTTGCAAGGCTATCTGGTGGTCTACTGGATTCAGGATCAGTTGCTGCCCGTTGATCTGGCGGCAATTGAGGGCGGCTCTCCCGCCCCGCCGCCGGCCAGTTTCGGAGTCGCCAGCACGGTGCTGGGAACGCAGCTCAGCGTATTGGGTAGCGTGGTGCTGGTTTTGCAAGCGCTGCTGGTCTGGTTTGCGATCCCGCTGCAACTGTTCCGCGAATTGCCATTGGCAGTGTGCTGGCGGCGCAGCGCACTGGCGATGCAGCTTAATCCGTGGCTATTCCCGGTGTTGGGTCTGACTGGATTGACGCTGGCGGCGCTGCCGTTTTTCAACCTGTTGGCCATTCCCGCCCAGGTCTTAGCCTTGCCGTTGCCGGTTTATCTAGGCGCGTTGCTCTATGTGGCCTGGAACGATGTCTTTCAAGGTGGCGCCGAGGAGGAGGAAATCGTGGAATTGCAGGAGTTGTGGCGGGCCGGGGTCAGCAGCGAGCCTGTGCCGCGCCAATCTGGCGCAAGGCGAGACCCGGATTTTCTCCTTGCGCAATTATCCCGGCGGTGGCGATCGTGTCGGGATAGCGGTCAACCATCTGATCACCGATGAACACCGGCGTCGCGGTTATCCGACGAAGATGCAATAAGTCTTTAATCCTGCATCGC
This sequence comes from Candidatus Competibacteraceae bacterium, assembly GCA_003989085.1. GTDB lineage: Bacteria > Pseudomonadota > Gammaproteobacteria > Competibacterales > Competibacteraceae > RXIV01. Next base: position 36,585 of record RXIV01000016.1, on the reverse strand, counting down.
CGCCGCGATTTCCGCTGAGAGCCGGGCAATCGGCGCTGCGACCTTGAACAGACTGGATCGGTCGCCCAGCGTACGATGCCCGTAGGTTGGTCGTAGACTGCACCGCACCCATCAAAGCGCATGTAGGGTTACTATTGTCAGCAGCTTAAATGTCCTTCATTATCAACATCTCACCAACCGATCTGTCTCTGATGCAACGCCATGTCCACTACTCGCCGTCTGCCGCCGTTTTGCCGAAATCTCATTCTACTGTCGGTTTTATTGACCTCGATCCTGCTCAGCGCCTGCACCGCCAACAACGAATCCGCGAAGATCATCCCGGCGGGTGTTCGGGAGAATGGCTGGCTGGTGCTGACCCGAGCTGATCATAACCGTATCGCTGAAGTCCGGGTTGGCGAGCGGATCGCGGTGCGGTTGGCCGAAAACCCCACCACCGGCTTCACTTGGGCGATTGACGAGACCAACCGCCGGTTGTTGACGCTGGACGGTTCTGATTACCTCGCGCCGGATGTGGGGTTCATCGGGGCTAAAGGTCAGCGCACCTTCCAGTTTACTGCCCGCCAGCCCGGTGAAATGACGCTTCAGTTTAAGTACTGGCGGGTCTGGGAAGGCGATGGTTCGGTGACTGATCGATTCGCCGTGATCCTCCACATTGTTCCATGACGCTGCTGGTTACGGTCAGAGTCGCCTTAATGCACTGCCGCCGGGCCAGTGGGAATACAACACGCCGGCGATTATTGGCCTGAGCTATTTGCGGCGACTGGCGGTGGGCCAGATCAAGGCAGGCCATGATGGTGATAGTTGTTAAACCTCAATGATCCCGCTAGAGCCAACCGCCATGATCACTGCACAACCTAAAATCGGCCTGTTCGTGACCTGTCTGGTGGATTTATTTCGCCCGACGGTCGGGTTTTCCGCGCTCAAGCTGCTGGAGGAAGCTGGCTGCACGGTCGAAGTCCCGGTGCAGACCTGCTGCGGCCAACCGGCCTACAACACTGGGGATCGCGCCACCGCCCGGACTCTGGCGCAGCAGGTTATTACCGCGTTCGAGTCATTTGATTATGTCGTCGCGCCGTCCGGCTCCTGCGCCGGGATGATCAAATGCCACTATCCGTCCCTGTTTGAAATTAATTCCGGCTGGCGGGTTCGTGCCGAGCAGTTGAGTACCAAAACCTTTGAACTAACCTCGTTCCTGACCGATGTGCTGGGGCTGGAGCAAGCCAATGTCGATTACGCAGGAACCGTGACTTATCACGATTCCTGCTCCGGGCTACGGGAACTCGGTGTCAAAACTCAGCCGCGCCGGTTGCTTGGAACAGTCGCGGGGCTGGAACTGCGTGAGATGGAAGAAAGCGAAGTGTGCTGCGGTTTTGGCGGGACGTTTTGCGTCAAGTACCCGGAACTGTCCAACCGGATGGTCAGCGACAAGGTCGCCCACATTCTCGCCACCGGGGCCGATACGCTGCTGGCCGGTGATCTGGGTTGCCTGCTGAACATCGCCGGCAAACTCCAGCGCGACGGCGTGGCGATCAAAGTCCGTCACGTTGCCGAAGTGCTGGCTGGATTGACCGGGGTTCCAGCCGTGGGCGAAGCGGAAGGAGGCGAGTGATGCAGGCGACCAGTCTGGCTTTCAAACGCAACGCCATCGCCGCGCTGAACAACCCGGTGCTGCAAAAAGCGCTGAACAACATCAAGATTGGTTTTGTCCGCAAACGGGCTGCCGCCGTCGCCAAACTGCCGGAGTTTGGGCTGCTGCGCGATGCGGGCCGTGATCTGAGAAACCATGTTCTTGACCATCTGGATTTCTATCTGGAACGGTTCGAGGCGCAGGTCATTGAAAGTGGTGGTCAGGTGCATTGGGCGAGGGATGCCGCCGAGGCCAATCAAATCGTGCTGGACATCTGCCGGTCGGTGAACGCCCGACTGGTGACCAAGGGCAAGAGCATGGTCAGCGAGGAAATCGGCCTGAATGACTTCCTCGAAGCCAACGGCATCCGCCCGGTGGAAACTGATTTGGGTGAATACATCATCCAGTTGCGCCACGAACAGCCCAGTCACATCATCGCTCCGGCGGTGCATCTGAACCGCGAACAGGTGGCCGATGCGTTTCAGGCCCATCATGCGCCCTACGGCTTCACCGAACGGCATGAGGAGCCGAGGGCGCTGCTGGACGAGGCGCGCCAGGTGCTGCGTCAGCAGTTTTTGCAGGCGGATGTCGGCATCACCGGGGCCAATTTCTGTGTCGCCGAAACCGGAAGCACCGTCATCGTCACCAATGAAGGCAACGGCGATTTGACCCAGACTTTGCCGAGGGTGCATATCGCCTTGGCCAGCATCGAAAAAGTTGTTCCCACGCTTGAAGATGTCAGCCTGTTGCTGCGATTGCTGGCCCGTTCTGCCACCGGTCAGGAGCTTTCGGTCTACACCACTTTTTCCACCGGGCCGCGCCACCCGGCAGATGTCGATGGGCCGGAGCAGTTTCACGTTGTACTGCTCGACAATGGCCGCAGCAGCATGATCGGCGGTGAGTTTCAGGACATGCTGCGCTGCATCCGCTGTGCCGCCTGCCTGAATCACTGCCCGGTTTACAGTGCGATTGGCGGCCATGCCTACGGCTGGGTCTATCCGGGGCCGATGGGATCGGTGCTGACCCCGCAACTGATCGGGATCGAGGTCGCCGGCCAGTTGCCGAATGCGTCCACGTTCTGCGGGCGCTGTGAGGAGGTCTGCCCGGTGCAGATTCCGTTGCCAAAGCTGATGCGACATTGGCGGGAACGGGAGTTTGAGCGGCATCTGACGCCGATGCCCACCCGCTTTGGGCTGGGTGTCTGGGCTTTTTTCGCCAAGCGCCCGAAGTTGTACCGGCGGGCGGCCAGTTTTGCGGCATGGGCATTGCGGCGGCTGGCCGGTGGGGCGGGGCGGATCAAGCGTCTGCCATTGGCGAAAGGCTGGACCGCCTGGCGCGATCTGCCGGCCCCGCCGGGGCGAACTTTTCAGCAGCAATGGGCGGCGCGTCGGGAGCAGCGGCCATGAACGAAGCACGGGAACAGGTACTGGCGACGATTCGGCGCGGGCTAAAACGCGGCCCGCTGGAAGGAACGCGACGGGCGGAACTTGAAGCACGGCTGGCGCAACCGCCACGTCATCTCATTCCCGCACGGGGGCAAGGCTCACCTTCGGAGCGAGTGGCATTGTTTATCAAGATGGCCGAGTACGCACTGGCAACGCTGGATCGGGTGACTGACGAGCAGGCGATTCCGGCAGCGGTGGCGGCGTTTCTGGCGCGGGAGAATTTACCGACGGAGGTGGTCATGGCCCCGGATGCCGCACTGGCGGGATTGCCCTGGGAAAGCCAGCCGCTGCTTAAAATTGAACGCCGGGCGGCGCAGGATGGCGATAAAGTGAGCATCACGCCCGCCTTTGCCGGGATTGCCGAAACCGGCACCTTGCTGCTGCGCTCCGGGCAGGATGGGCCGACCACGCTGAACTTTCTGCCCGATACGCATATCGTTCTGTTACCCGCTGGGCGGATTGTCGGCAGCTACGAAGACGGCTGGGATTTACTGCGGGCGGCGGGCGAAGCCATGCCACGCACCGTCAACTACATTACTGGCCCTTCGCGCAGCGGCGATATTGAACAGACCATGCAACTCGGTGCTCACGGACCCTTGCGGCTGCATATTGTGGTGGTAGCGGTTAATTAAATAGGCCATTGCCTTCATCCATCGTTTTGCACACTGTATCAAATGCACCGACTAGGAATCCCGATGGACAGCCCGAAACAGCAATGCTTGTTTGATCTGCCAACCGGCACACCCATTCAAACCAAAATTGCGGTGCGTTCCGCTCGATCTGGAACCTTTACTGACAATATGAAATTGCCGGTTCATCGGTGGTACCGCTATTCGGCAGGGTTTTCTGCGGAATGGGTCGAGCAACTGATCCGCGAATTATCGCCGTCCGCAGTTCTCGATCCATTTGCCGGGTCAGGCACCACGCTTCTTGCTGCAGAAGCTGCCGGAGTACTAGCCTACGGCTATGAGAGTCATCCATTTGTAGCGCGGATAGCCACTGCAAAAAACCACTGGAATCAGATCGAGGGAAAACTGTTTGACGCGGCCAAGGAATTACTGAACATCGCTGCTCAAAGGCCGTCTCCTGACATGGGAGTTATTCCTGATCTCTTGGTGAAGTGCTACATGCCTGAAGTCCTGCAACAACTATATGCGCTTCGTGAAGCCTATCGCTCTTGTGCAAACCGCTTCGATCCTGAAATCTCTCAACTTCTATGGCTGGCGCTTACGGCGATCCTGCGTTCCTGTAGCTTTGTTGGCACAGCACAATGGCAATACGTTCTTCCCAACAAGCGCAAGTCAAAACCGTTAGGCGTATTGACTGCTTTCAGTCAAAAGATTGCTGATATGGTTGCCGATATGGCGGTGTTGCGAAACACTGGTTGTCGCAGTGACGCAAAGGTTATTCTGCATGACGCTCGTGTTATACCAGAAAATGTTTCGCTGAATAGCATCGATCTGGTCGTTACATCGCCCCCTTACCCTAACAACTATGACTATGCGGATGCAACACGACTTGAAATGACCTTTTGGGCGGAGATTCGTGGATGGGGCGATCTGCAGGATGTGGTTCGCCAATTTATCATTCGTTCTTGCTCCCAACACGCTACTGCCGAAAAACTGCAACTGGAGACACTACTGACGGACTCTTGTATAGAGCCCATCCGCGAAGAGCTATTAAATGTATGCAACGAACTAGCGGAGGTTAGACAAACAAAAGGCGGAAAGAAAGCATATCATACTATGATTGCCGCTTATTTCTGTGACCTGTCAAAAGTGTTCCGGGCATTGCGCCCTATTTGTCGATTAGGAAGCACTGTTTGTTTTGTCATTGGTGATTCAGCACCTTATGGGGTGTATGTACCCGTTGACGACTGGCTGGGAAGGTTAGCTATTGCCGCTGGGTTTAAATCTTTTTCTTTTGAAAAAGTTAGAGACAGAAATATCAAGTGGAAAAACCGAAAGCACCGGATTCCTCTGCATGAAGGTCGGCTTTGGATTAAGGGGTAATCGTGGCTCACTCACCTTCACATCGTTTCGGGCAGATTATCGGCGATTTACTGGAAGAAATTATGACCCCACAGTTTCAGTCATTCTGTGACGATCGTGGTCTCTATCTGGACAAAAAAGGAACTCGGGGTGAAGCACGAGATGGAAAGAAAGTTTCATGGATAGATAAGTATGGTAATAATCATGACCTCGACTTTGTTATTGAAAAAGGTGGTAGTGAAAATATTCGTGGCCGACCATTAGCATTTATTGAGGCTGCTTGGCGTCGCTACACCAAACACTCACGCAATAAGGCTCAGGAAATTCAGGGTGCTATATTGCCAATTGCTGAAAAATACGACTGGGATAAGCCTTTTTTAGGGGTGATTTTGGCCGGTGTTTTCACTAATGGCTCCCTCACTCAAATGCGAACATCTGGCTTTGAGGTAGCGTTGTTTCCCTATGACAGCATCATCGCAGCATTCGCCGCGATTGGCATTGATGCAAAGTTTGACGAAGAGACGCCGGATGCTATTTTTCAGAATACGATCAAACAAATCAACGCGCTAACTTCGGAACACCGCACTAGTTTTAAGCGACATCTTGTTGAAAGCAACCAAGTTTTGCTTGACCAGTTTTTCACTAAGTTACAAACTACGCTTGACCGGCAAATTGAGCAAGTCATTCTTATTCCACTACATGGACAGCAGAGTGAGTTTGAAACTGTTGTCGATGCAATCACATTCGTAAAAAATTATCGAGAAGATGCCTTACTTAATGGCACGTTCAGGAAGTATGAAATTATTGTTCACTATACGAATAATGACAAGATCGACGCTTCCTTTCAGGATAAGGAAAGGGCAGTTGCTTTTCTGCGCTATGTTGCGCAAGGCATCACTTGGTGAAATCAGCGCAGAGTTTAATGGTCAGGGCTTTCGCCTTGATCGCAAAACTGGGCGAACATGGACTGCCAGCCCAGGTTGAAACGGGCAAGATGCCCATTCTATACCACAGCAACTGAAAGTCCTGATTGTTTTGCGATGGATGAACGGCAGATTCATCATTTAACTAATAGAACACCAGCGGTAATGTCGTTATTTACAATTCAACTTCAAGGAACCCCGTATCCATGCTTGAAACCCTGCGCCGCATTGTTCAGCAGGTCAGCGCCGCGCCAGATTTGCCTAGTGCACTGGCGATCACCGTCAATCAGATTCGGGATGCGATGCGGGTTGCCGCCTGCACCATTTATCTGGCGGATGAAGACAATCGCGAACTGGTGCTGATGGCGACTGCCGGTCTCAATCCGCAGGCGGTTGGACGGGTGCGGCTGGACCGGCGGCAGGGTCTGGTCGGGCTGGTGGCAGAACGGCAGGAGCCGTTGAATCTGGAGGACGCCTCGCGTCACCCGCGCTTCCACCCGGTTGGCGACATTGGCGAAGAGGGCTACCACGCCTTGCTGGGCGTACCGCTGATCCAGTATCGCCGAGTGCTGGGCGTGGTGTTGGTCCAGCACACCACAATTCGCCATTTCGCCTCGGAAGAAGTGGCCTTTCTGGTCACCGTTGCCGCGCAACTGGCCAGCATTCTCAACCACGCCATTCTCAGCGGCGCAACTCAGGAGCTGCTCAATCCGCTGGTAAGCGGTTCTCGCGCCCTGCAAGGGGTTGCCGGTGCGCCGGGGGTCGTGATCGGCACCGTCGCTATTCCCCACCTGATGGCCGATTTGGGTGATGTGCCCGATCGCCCAACCCTCAATCCAACGGCGGAAGAAGCCGGGTTTCAGGCCGCCATCGCTACTGTTGAACGCGAGCTGCGCGAAGCCAGCGACCGGCTGGCCCCGTATCTGCCTCCTACCGAACAGGCGCTGTTCACTGTCTACCGGATGATGTTGGGCAGCGACAGTCTGCTTGGCGAGACTCGCGCTGGCATCCAGGCCGGCCAGTGGGCGCCGGCCGCCTGGCGTGATGCCGTGCTGGCCCGGGTGCGGCTGCTGGAACAGGCGGCAGATCCTTATCTGAGCGCCCGTGCCGAAGATATCCGCGATCTGGGCCGACGGGTGCTCAATCACTTGCGCGCCGCGCCGATCCAGCCGACGCCGATCATGGCTGGAGAACGCTGGGTGCTGGTGGCCGAGGAGATGAGCGTGGCCCATCTGGCTGCGATTCCTACCGAGCAGTTGGCCGCCATTGTCTGCCTGCGTGGTTCAGCCCTGTCCCATGTTGCGCTGCTGGCGCGGGCAATGGGCATTCCGGCGGTCATGGGGCTGGGCGACCGGCCACTGGGCCGCTTTGAGGGCAGCGCGATCATCGTCGATGGCTATCAGGGCCGGGTCTACCTGAATCCCGATCTGGCGTTGCGGGCGGAGTACCAGCAACTGATCACTACGGAGGCCGAATTGTCCGCCGGGTTGCAGGAATTACGCGAGTTGCCGACGACCACTCAGGATGGCTACCACATCCCGTTGTACGCCAAGGCCGGGTTGTTGACCGACATCGCCGCCGCTCGCGACTGCGGGGCCGAAGGCATCGGTCTGTACCGCACCGAGTTTGCGTTCATGGTGCGTGAATCGTTCCCCAGCGAAGAGGAACAATACCAGGCTTACCGGCAGATGCTGGCGGCCTTCGCCCCGCAGCCGGTGGTCATGCGGACGCTGGACATTGGCGGCGACAAGACCCTGCCTTATTTTGCTATTCAGGAGAACAACCCCTTTTTAGGCTGGCGCGGGATGCGTTTCACACTCGATCACCCGGACATTTTTCTGACCCAGTTGCGGGCGATGCTGCGAGCGAACGCGGAGTGGAACAACCTGCGCCTGTTGTTCCCGATGATCACCACAGTCGAGGAAGTGGATGAGGCGCTGCGCTTGCTGGAGCAGGCGCATGAGGAATTGCTGGCCGATGGCTGGCCGACGGCGCGGCCTCAAGTCGGGGTGATGATCGAAGTACCGTCCGCCGCCTGGCAGGCGGGGCAATTGGCGCGGCGGGTCGATTTCCTGTCGGTGGGCACCAACGATCTGACCCAGTATTTACTGGCGGTGGATCGGGATAACGCTCGGGTGGCGGGACTGTATGACAACCTGCATCCGGCGTTGCTGAAAACGGTGGCGTACATTGTCGAGCAAGGGCGGGTGACCGGGCGACCGGTGAACCTGTGCGGGGAAATGGCGGCAGATCCGGGTGCGGCCGTGCTGCTGCTGGGGATGGGGGTGGACAGTCTCAGCGCCGGCCCCGCCAGCGTACCCCGGGTGAAATGGGCGATCCGCAGCGTGACCCTGGCGCAAGCCCGCAATCTGGCGGTCCAGGCGCTGGAGCTGGACACCGCTCGTCAGGTGCGCTGCTTGCTGGATGAGGCCTTGCACCAAGCCGGGCTGGGCGAGATCGTCCATCAACGGGATTGAATTGGGCCGAGAAAAAGCAAAACCCCACGCCTGCGCGCAGGCGTGGGGTTGAGTTGATCGGTTGAATGTCCAGCCGCGCCGGGAAAGGCGATAACCCTTCCCGGCCCCGGATCACGACTCAATTGCGATCCGGCGGGGCTGCGCCGTTTCACGCTTCGGGACGAGCACCTCCAGCACTCCATCCCGGCACTTGGCCGTTACCTTCTCGGCATCGACGGCGTCCGGCAGCGAGAACCGCCGCAGGAAAGTGCCGCGCACTCGCTCAACCCGCCGATAGTTTTTGCTTTCTTCTCTCTGCTCCATGGCCCGCTGGCCTTTCAGAGTCAATATGCCGTTCTCCAGCGCGATGTCGATGTCCTTGACTTCAACTCCGGGCAGATCGGCGTGAATGACGAACTGGTTTGGCTCCTCCTTGATGTCCACCGCCGGCGCCCAGTCCGCCAGCCCATGCCCGGTTTCTTCATCGCCGAACCGGCCGACGTCCAGCAGATGATTGACTTCACGCTGGAATTGGCTCAACAGGTTAAAAGGTTCATAACGCATCAGTGTCATGATGGCTCTCCTCATGTCAGGTGTTGCGGCGTTTCGAATAACGCCCTTGGAATGCTGGATAAATGGGGTCTGAGAGCTGATTTTCAAGCCTCCGGCCCGGGTATTTTTGGACTAAGCTACTCAAAGTCCTGACCTTCTCTTCGAGTTCATGGAGCTGCCCGATGACCGCCGCCGCCCTCTTTATCTGCCACGCTGTTCCCGACGCGGCGTTTGCCGGGGATTTAGCCGTAGCGCTGGAAACATTCCGTCTCAGCGTCTGGCGGGATCAGCGCAAGCAGCGTGGCAGCGAACGCCTGGCGCCTGACGTGCGCTGGGCGATTGAACAGGCCCGTCAGGTGATTGTGATCATCGGCTTGAATAGCGGCGATCCTTCCTGGTTGCGTCGGGAAATCGAAGTCGCCCAGGAGATGGAGCGACGAGGGAACGGCGCCTACCGGGTGATTCCGCTGCTGTTGCCGGGTGTGGATGATGCAGCGCTGGCGGCATGGTTCAGTTCACCACCGCGCAGCGCCCCGATCCGGTTAGGTAACGGTGGACTGGGCGCGGTGCTGCCAGACCTGCTGGCGGCGCTGGATGAACCGCCGCCGGCGGAGGCCATTTCCGGGCGTAATCCACCCCCACTGATCGATCTGGAATTGACCTTCAGCGACGATGCGGCGCTGCCTGCCGGTCGCCGGCGATTGACGACCCGTCTATACCGCCATCCTGGACTGAGGCCGGCGGCTGAAGCGACTACTGTGATCGGTCCGCTGCCGTTGCCGCCCACCGCCCGGATGCTGCAAGGTTACTGGCAAGACCTGCCGCGCTGGCCCACTGACATAGTCCGGCAAGTCGCCCGGCGCACAGACGCCTGGCTGGCAGCCTGGGGCCAAACCCTCTATCGGGTCACGTTCGCCGCGCCGGAAATCCAGACTCTGGTCGCTGCCTGGCGCGAAGAGGGGTCGGATCTGGTCGAGCGCCGGTTGACGATCCGCACCGAAGCTGACGATCCAGAATACGCTGTGCTGCTTGATTTACCTTGGGAACTGCTGAGTGATTCGGCGGGTTTCCTGCTCCAGGGCAAACAGCCCGCGTCATTGCAGCGCCGCTGGGCTGGAGGTGGCGATCCGTTTACGCCCACCCCCGCGCCCCTGCGAATCCTGACGATCAGCCCGCGTCCTGACGCCGAACCGACCGGCCATGCCGACTACCGGCGTAGCGCCTTGCCACTGTTTACCGCGCTGAGCAGTCTGGGTGGTCTGGCGGAAGCAGCGGTGCTAACGCCTCCCAGCCTGGCGGCGCTGGAAAAGCAGTTGAACGATGCTTGGGCCGCCGGGCGACCATTTACAGTTCTGTATCTTGACGGGTTTCTGCGTGAGGAGGACGCCAGTGCTGCCCTCTGCTTCGGGTTTGAAGCGCCCGGTATTCCGGGCGCCCCGGCTTGCCGCGATGCCCATTTTGTCGCCGGCCTGGCGTTGGCCACACTGTTGGTGACCTATCACATTCGCCTGGTGGTGGTCACCGGAGCCGGGAGCGCCGCTGTCACCCTAGCCGCCATTCTGCTTGAAGCCGGGATTCCCGCTGTGCTGAACGTCCATCCCGATGCCGCGAAGGAAACCCTGCACCGGTTCTGGACCGCGTTCTACGAAGAGTTGCTGCGGGGCGCACGCCTTGGTCAAGCGCTGTTCGCTGGTCAGCGCCGGCTGGCTGCCGACTGCTACCGGGCACCGGGGCTGGGCGGCGGTGGGGTTGAATTGCTCGATGGATTCGCTTGTAAGCTGTATCTGGGGACTTGCGATCCACGCTTGATCGTGCGTCCGCCGCTGGACCTGTGGCGACGATTGGCCGGTCAGTCCCATCCTGGCGTGGTCGGAGCGTTGCCCGAACTGCCAGCGACCGGCTTCATCGGTCACAGCCGCGATCTGCTCAATATAGAGCGCTTGCTGGAAGACCGGAGCACCGTATTTCTGCGGGGTGCAGGGGGGAGTGGCAAAACCGCAGCGGCGGCGGCGCTGGGTCGCTGGCTAGCCGGTTGCGGGCGTTTTTATCGCGTAGCCTATGTCCACAGCAGCGATGCCGGGAGCCTGCATCCGCTGCTGGAAAGTTTGGGCCGGCAGCTGCTTCCCGATGGCAGTCAGCATTGGTCTGTGGATCGCTATCCGACCGTTTGGCAGGCTCTGGACTTTCTCCGCCAGACGCTGCGTCCTCAACCGACCCTGATCGTGCTGGATCAGTTGGAGTTATGGCCCTCGGAACATGATGAGCTGTTTGACCAGTTCTGGAAGCAATGGCTGGATGACTGGCCGGGCTTGCGACTACTGGGACTGGGCCGGTTGGGACCACCGCCCTTTGCCCGGCCTTGGACCGAGATCAAGTTGGGGTCCCTCGACGAAAGCGATGCGATTACCCTGCTCAGCCAAATTCTGCTAGCGGCCCACGAAGCGCCGCCCGCCGCCGACAGCGGCGTCGGCTTTCGCCCGTTGCACGAGCTAGCGGCCTTGGCGGGCGGCCATCCCGAAGCCTTGCACCGTTTGGCCCATGAACTCAGCGAACGCGGCGTGGAAGCTACTCTGGCGCTGTTACGGCCGTTGCGGAGCGAACTGTTGCGCCGACATGGTGATGACCCGCAATGGCCGTTGTATCTGAGCCTGGAACTGACCTTGCGCCGGTTGCCGGAGAGCGACCGGGAGCGGTTGGCGGTCCTGGCGTTTTTCCGGCAAGGCGTCAACCGGCTGGCGCTGGGCTACGCGCTTGGGGTCGATACCTCTGTTATCAATGCTCTAGTGGACCGACTGATTGGGCTGGGGCTGGTCGAGGATCAGGGTTACGGCCACCTGCGTTTCGATCCGGCTCTGGCCCATCACTTGGCAAAAACCCTGGACGCTGACCAGCAAAAACTCTGGCGGGAGCGCTGGCGCAACGGCATGACCCAGTTTCTGTCGGTGGTCTACCCGCAATACTTCAAGGACGGCGCTCGCACGACCCGATTGCTGCGGCTGGAATTACCCAATCTGCTGGCGCTGTTGCGCGACGCTCAGCAAAGCGCTGCTCCGGAGGTGCTGGCGCGGCTGGCTGGACAACTGGAGCAACTGCTGGTCGGGCTAGGCATCCCCGCCGCCCTGGCCGAAGCGGTTGCCGCCCGTGAACGGGCTGGACAAACCTTATCGGAGTGGAGCCGCACCCGTTTTGAAACTGAGCGCTTGCGGATTGAACGGTTGCGCGATGCCGGCTCGCTGGAAGATGCCTTGCAATCCATCCGGCAATTGCAGCGCCGCGCTCAGGTAGCCGGCGCGAATGCCTATCCCGGTGCGGCCTATGATTTGGCTCGGGCCGGGTTTGAACTGGGCAAGTTGCTCAAGCTGGCTGGAGCGGCTGAACCAGCAGCGCGGGAGCTGGAAGCAGCCCGGAGCCAGTTCCAGACCTTGGCCGAGGCGGGTAATGCCAGTGCTGGGCGGATGGCGGCGGTCGCTGGGGCAGAAATCGGTGACTGTCTAAGTTATCTGCGGCGGTTGCAAGAAGCTGCCGCTGCCTATGAAGCCGCCTTGGCTCAGGCCGAACCGAACACGATTAGCCCGGCGATAGCAGCCAACCAGATGCAACTGGGTCTGGTGCGTCAACGCCAGGGTTGTTATGCCGAAGCGGCGCTGCGGTATGAGGCGGCCCGGCACGCCTTTGAAAAATTAGGCGAACCGGAAGGTGCCGCCCAGGCCTGGCGGCAACTGGGCCTGGCCCGCAAGCTGGACGGGCAGATGGAAGCCGCACTGACCGCCTTCCAGCAGGCGCTGTATCGCTATGAACAGCAGCGCAATCGTACTGGCGTAGCCGAGGTGCTGGGCGAGCTGGGCCACCTGCATCAGGTGCTTGGTCAGCTGGAAGAATCGGTACTGGCCTATCGGCGAATGGCTGAACTCTATCAACAAATGGGCGATGGTCGCGGTGAAGAAACCAGCCGTAACCGCTTGGCCAATGTGCTGATCCAGCTACGACAGCCGGATGAAGCCCGACAGGAGTTGTATCGGGCCAGCGAGTGCAATCTGCCGGAAAGCCCCACCGCCCGCAATTGGGCAATTCGGCGTGGCCTGCGTGATGTGAGCCAATTGGTGCAGAATCCCAACGTGGCGGACCAAGCGCGGCAGCAGGCGATTCAGAAGTATCTGGCGTACCGGCGGGTTGGGGGTGAGAACGCCAACGCCGGCGCCAAGTTATGCGCCCAGATCAGCCAGGCAATCCACGCCGGCGACACCGTAGCGATGGCCGCCAAGCTGGCCCAGATCGTGACCAGCCCGAATGTTCCCGCAGATGGCAAGCTATTGATCAAAAAGCTCCAGGCAATTCTGGCCGGCGAACGCAACCTGGCGTTGGCGGTGGATGCGAACCTGCATTACCAATATGCGGTGGAAATTCAGTTATTGTTGGAGGAACTGGCGCGGTCCGGGCACGGCTAAAAAATGTCGCTAGAATCACCCTGATGGACTTGGATAACGCCCCCCACTCGCCTTATGGAGCGATGCTATGCAAATGAACCAAATGACCCTGGCTGGACCCCTGTTGGGTGTAGCGCTGGCAACGGTAGGATTGACCGGATTGCCGGTTCAGGATGCCCAGGCCCGGCCCCGTTATGAAAGCTGCCAGTCGCGCCACAACAATTACCAGTATTGCCGCACCGACACCCAGGGCGGAGTGCGGCTACAACAGCAGTTAAGTAAGTCAGCCTGTATCCAGAACCTGAGTTGGGGTTATGACCGGGGCGGGATTTGGGTGAAGAACGGCTGTCGCGCCGAGTTCGTTATTGGCGACGTGGGGGGGGGTTACGATCGAAATGGCGATAGCGGCTATAACCGAGGCCGGGAGGGCGAGTGGAATAACGGCGGTGGTTACCACTCGGATCGGGGCCGTGATCGGGACGGTGAGTGGAATAGCAGTGGTAGTTACCATTCGGATCGGAATCGTGATCGGGCCGGCGAGCGCAATAGTGACGGCGGTTATGACCGGGAGGGCGAGCGTAATAAGGGCGGTGGCTGGCGTTTGGTCTGTGACGCCCAAGGCCCTGGTTACCGGTTGTGCCGGGCCGATACCCGGCGTGGCGTGCGCCTAACCCGGCAATTGAGCAAGACCCCCTGCCAGCAAAATCAGACCTGGGGTTATAACCGGGACGGAGTGTGGGTGAATCACGGCTGCCGCGCCGAGTTTGAGATGCGTTGAAAGTTCGAGGCTTGGCGCTATGACTGACCTTTCCCGCCCTTTGGGTTTCGCTACCCGCGCCATTCACGCTGGCCAGCCACCCGATCCGGGAACTGGCGCGGTGGTGACGCCGATCTACGCCACTTCGACCTATGTCCAGTCCAGTCCAGGCGTGCATCAGGGCTTCGAGTATTCGCGCAGCCAGAATCCGACTCGTTTCGCCTATGAACGCTGCGTGGCTGATCTGGAAGGCGGCATCGCTGGTTTCGCCTTTGCCTCCGGGCTGGCCGCCACTTCGACCGCGCTGGAGTTGCTCGATAGCGGTGACCATGTTGTGGCGCTGGATGATATTTACGGTGGAACCCGACGCTTGTTTGAGCAGGTGCGGCGGCGCAGCGCCGGGCTGAGTTTTTCCTACAGCGATCTGGGCGACTTGGCCGCGCTGGAGCGGGCGCTGACCCCGCGAACCCGGATGATCTGGGTGGAGACGCCCAGCAATCCGTTGTTAAGGCTGGTCGATTTGGCAATGATCGCCACTGTCGCCCACGAACGCGGCATTCTGGCTGTCGCCGATAACACCTTTGCCACACCCTGGGCGCAACGTCCGCTGGAATCCGGCTTCGACCTCGTGATCCATTCCGCCACCAAGTATCTGAACGGTCATTCCGACCTGATTGGCGGGATAGCGGTGTGCCGGGAAGCGGCGCTGGCGGAACGGCTGGGTTATTTGCAGAACGCCATTGGCGCAATTGCCAGCCCCTTTGACAGTTTTCTGGCCTTGCGTGGCCTGAAAACTCTGGCGGTGCGGATGGAGCGGCATAGCGCCAATGCGCTCCAGGTGGCCGCTTGGCTGGAGCAGCATCCGCATATTGAGCGGGTGATCTATCCTGGTCTGCCCGGTCATCCCCAGCATGAACTGGCGCGGCGGCAGATGGCCGGACGCTTCGGCGGAATGATCGGTGCCGTGGTGCGTGGCACTCTGGCGGAAGTGACGCGGTTTCTGACTCGCTGCCGGGTTTTCACGCTGGCCGAAAGTCTGGGCGGGGTGGAAAGCCTGATCGAGCATCCGGCGATCATGACGCATGCCTCTGTGCCCCCGGAAGTCCGCCGGGCGCTGGGAATTGATGACGGGCTGGTGCGGTTGTCGGTAGGGATTGAGGATGTGGCGGACTTGATCGCCGATCTGGCGCAGGCGCTGGATTGAACCGGGTAGGATGTGGGTAGTTCAAAGCCCGTTTGGAGTGAGTGGGTTGAACCCCGGCTTTGTTGCTCGTGGAGAATCTTGATGAAAAGCACGGAAAAACTGTCGCCTGTGTATAATGCCGCCCTTTGAAAAGGCTATCGGGCTTGCGTCGGCCTCGCTTCAGCATCCGACGCCCCCGGTCAAATTCTGAGGAATTCCAATGGAAAGCATTTTGAACTTCCTGATCCGGGACGCGGCGGCCCAGACAGCTGGCGCCGCTGGCGGCAACATGGGTCTGATGAACCTGCTGTTCCCGATCATCCTAATTGGCGCGTTCTATTTCCTGCTGATCCGCCCGCAAACCAAACGCGCCAAGGAACACAAGCAGATGGTCGAATCGCTCAAGAAAGGCGATGAGATCGTCACGGGCGGTGGTGTTCTGGGCCGGATTACCGAGATCGGCGAAAACTTTGTCCAGGTTGAAATCGCCGAGGGCGTCCAGATCAAGGTCCAGAAGCAGGCGGTTAGTTCGCTGATGCCCAAGGGCACCCTCAAGGGTAATCCTTGAATCACCGCCCGCCATCGGAAACCTCTGTTCCATGCCTACCCCGTATTCTCTGAATCAATATCCCTGGTGGAAATACCTGCTGATCGGTCTGGTCATGCTCTGGGGCTTGACGTTCGCCCTGCCGAACCTGTTCGGTGAAGACCCGGCGGTGCAGATTTCCGGCGCTCGCGCCAATATCACTGTTGATGCCGCGTTTCAGAATCGGGTTGCGGCGCTGCTGGATGCCGACAAACTCCCCCACCAGCGGCTGGAGCTGGACGGCGACCGGCTGTTGATCCGCTTCGCCGACACGGAAGAACAGCTCAAGGCCGCTGACATCCTCAGGGATCGGCTGGGCCGTGATTACATTGTTGCGCTAAATCTTGCTTCAGCGGCGCCTGGCTTTTTGCGGGCGATGGGCCTTAATCCTATGTACCTGGGCCTGGATTTGCGTGGCGGCGTTCATTTTCTGATGCAGGTTGATATGGACGCTACCATCAAGCAGGTGGAAGACAGCTACGTTGAGGAGATTCGCGCCCAGCTCCGCAGTGACAAGATTCAGTACAGTGCGGTGAGCCGCGCTGGTGGCGGCGGAGTTCAGGTCGAGTTCAAGGATGCCGCCGAGCGCGATAAGGCTGCCCAACTGCTGCGCAAGAGTCTGTCGGGCCTGCAAGCATCCGAACCGGGGCCGCTGAGTCTGAAGTTCACTCTCAGCGAGCGCGAGATTAAGGAAAAGCGCGATTTCGCCCTGCAACAGAACATCACTACCCTGCGCAATCGGGTTAATGAACTGGGCGTGGCGGAACCGATCATCCAACAGCAGGGCAGCGACCGGATTGTCGTTCAGCTCCCCGGCGTGCAGGATACCGCCCGCGCCAAGGAGATTCTGGGCGCGACCGCGACGCTGGAATTTCGGCTGGCTGATGAGGAAAACGACTGGAATCAGGCTGCTGCCACCGGTCGCGCTCCACTCAATTCCCGGCTGTACAAGGATCGCAATGGCCGGCCGGTGCTGCTGCAAAAGCGGGTGATGCTGACTGGCGATGCTATCGTCGATGCATCTTCCGGGATCGATCAGCAGAACGGCGGACCGACCGTGTTCGTCAGTCTCGATGGCAAGGGCGCAAAACGGTTTGAAGACGCCACCAAGGACAACATCGGTAAGCGGATGGGGGTGGTGTTTATCGAGAACAAGACCGAGACCAAGCGGGTTGGCGACGAGTTGAAAAAGACCGCCTACACCGTTGAGGAAGTCATCAACGTCGCCACCATTCGCGACCGGCTGGGTCGGCGGTTTCAGATCACCGGACTGGACAGCACCCGCGAAGCCCGTGATCTGGCCTTGCTGCTCCGGGCCGGAGCCTTGGTCAGCCCGATTGAGATTATCGAGGAGCGCACGATTGGTCCCAGCGCCGGCAAGGAAAACATCGCGCAGGGTTTCCGGGCTGCGGCGATTGCGCTAGTGGTCATCGCCGGATTCATGACCTGGCGCTACAAGAACTTCGGGATGATCGCCACCGCCGCGCTGGCTGCTAACGTGGTGCTGCTGATCGCCGCCTTGTCGATGTTGCAGGCCACTCTCACCTTGCCCGGCATTGCCGGCATCGTGCTGACCATGGGCATGGCTGTTGATGCCAACGTGTTGATTTACGAGCGAATTAGGGAAGAGCTGCGCAACGGCAACAGCCCGCAGATGGCGATTCACGCCGGGTTTGAGCGAGCCTTCTCTACGATCATCGATTCCAATGTGACCACACTGATCGCAGCGATCATGCTGTTCGGATTCGGCACCGGCCCGATCAAGGGCTTCGCCGTCACCCTCAGTATCGGTATCGTGACTTCGATGTTCACCGCCGTCACCGGGTCGCGGGCGCTGGTCAATCTCCTTTACGGCGGCCGCAAGCTGCAAACACTGTCGGTCTGAGCAGCGTATGAAACGAGCTATCTGGCAATTTGATTTCTACAACACCAAGATTGATTTTCTGCGCTGGGCCAAACTGGCGATGGGCTGGTCGGTCGCGGTGTTGCTGATCGCGGTTGGTTCGCTGTTGATTCGCGGGATGAATCTGGGCCTCGATTTTACCGGCGGCACCGTGATCGAGGTGCAATATCCTCATCCGGTCGCCATTCCGGAGGTGCGCGAAACCCTGGTCAAGGCCGGCTATGGCGATGCCCAGACCCAGCATTTTGGCACTTCGCACGATGTGCTGATCCGCATTCCGCCCCGCGAGCAAATGAACGCCGCCACCCTGAGTAATCAGGTGTTGACCGCCTTGCAGGGCGCGGAAGGCGGGACCGGGGTCACGCTGGCGCGGGCTGAGTTCGTCGGGCCGCAGGTCGGAAAGGAACTGGTCGAACAAGGCGGACTAGCGGCGCTGGGCGCACTGCTCGGGATTCTGGTCTACGTCATGTTCCGCTTTGAATGGCGGCTGGCGGTCGGCACCATCGCCGCCACCGTCCATGACGTGCTGTTTACCATCGGCTGGTTTTCACTGTTCCAACTGGACTTTGATCTGACGGTGCTGGCGGCGGTGCTGGCGGTGATCGGTTACTCGGTCAATGACACGGTGGTGGTGTTGGACCGGATCCGCGAAAATTTCCGCAAGCGGCGTAAAGGGTCGGTCATTGAAGTGATGAATCTGTCAATTAACGAGACCTTGTCGCGCACTACCATGACCAGCTTGGTGACCCTGCTGTCGGTGATCGTGATGTACTTCTTCGGCGGAACGGTGATGCGTGGTTTTTCCATCGCCATGATCGTCGGCATCGTGGTCGGCACCTACTCATCGATCTACATCGCCAGCGCCAGCGCTCTGTATTTGGGGATCAGCCGCGAGGATCTATTGCCGCGAGCCAAAGAAACAGCCGACGATCAGCCCTGAGCGTGGACAGGATCAGTCAGCGATCGTCTCCTCTTGTTCCATGCGTTACCCTGCACAAGATGCGCTATAGTTGTTTCCAGTGCCGGTCGGCGCACGGCAAACCCAGTGGCAGGCTTGGCGTCCGCACCGTTCTTCTTTGACTATCTCTTGCAATAGCAACTGATGACTTTCATGCCGTAGGAGGCCCGCATGGATATTAAAAAGGCGCTGGTGGTGGACGATTCCAAAGTCGCCGGCCTGACCTTGCGCAGATTGCTGACCGAGCGCGGCATCGAGGTCGATTTGGTCGGATCGGGCGAGGATTGCATCAAGTATCTGGAGACTAAGAAGGCTCAGCTGATTTTCATGGATGTCATGATGCCCGGAATGGATGGTTTCGAAACCAATCGGACCATCGCGGGGCGTAACCCGGATTCAATGCCGATCATCGTCATGTGTTCCGCTAATGCGACCGACGAGGACAAGCGGGATGCCAAGGATAGCGGTGCGGTCGGATTTCTCTCCAAGCCGTATACGCCGGGTGAACTGGACGAAGTACTGAAAAAAATCGGCGCTGGCATTGCTTCTATCTCGATGGAAACCGAAGTGGCGGCTATCCCGGCGATTCCCACGCCAGTTGTGGTCGAAAAAGCCCCGCCGCCGGCTCCGGAAAAACCCGCTGAGCTATCGATCAGCATCCCGGTGGTCAAAGCGCCGGCAGTTGAAACCGCGCAGGCGGCTCCTGGTCTTGCCATTACCGATGTCGAGCAGATCGCTGAGCGCGCCGCTTGGGCTGCTGCGGAAAAGGTGGCCCGCGACATCGTTCAGGAACTGGTTCCCAACTTGGCGCGGGAAGCCGCTATCCAGGCGGCCCGCAGCATTTCCGAGGATCTGGGACGGCGGGCCGCTCATGCCGCAGTACGGGCTGCGCAGGAGGCCGCTAAACAGGTTGCCACTGAAATCGCTCGCGGCACTGCCGAGCGCACTGCCCGCACTGCCGCCCAAGAAAGCGCTCGTGCTGTCGCTGAGGAGGCCGCCCGCGAAGTCAGCGAGGGTGTTTCGCAACGCAATGTTGCCCGAGGCCTGGAAATTAACCGGGACGAACTGCTCAAGGAAATTGAAATCCAGGTGCAGCGCCAGACGCATGAAGCGATAGGTCTGGCGACCGGCGCTCCAGATTTCAAACAGCAGATTATCCAGATGGTGCGGGGCGGCATTCAGCCGGTGATCGAAACCATCGCCCGTGAAACAGCGGATCGTTCGGTCAGCCAGGCTACGGCCAATCTCGCCGCGCAAGGGGGTGGTTCCGGCCAGTCTCGCGCCACTGCCGCACTGGTGGTGGGTCTCATCGCCCTTCTAGTCGCCGCTGTTGCTGTGGTTGGCCCCATATTCAAACTGTTCTAACTGTAAACGCCAACGCCCACCAGGCTGAATCGCCAAGTGGGCGTTAGTTTGTTTCTTCTACAGCCGCCAATCGGTTTTTGAAGACTGATTGCGGGGCGGCAATGTCAGTAACGGTTGCGTTGGGTGTTCTTTTTCTGTTGATTCTGACCATAGATGTTGCCGACGACCGCGCCGGCAGCCCCGCCAATCACAGCACCGACGCCGGCGTTGCCGCCGGTCAGGCCGCCAATTGCCGCACCGCCAAGGGTACCGATCGCCGCGCCGCTCAAGGTGCTTTGCTCAGTGGGCGTCATGTTGGTGCAGCCAACGTTCAACGCCAGCGTCGGGATCGCGATCAAATAACCCATCTTGCTCATGTTGTTCATGAAATGCCCCTTACTTTGTCTTGATCTTGGCTGGACCGACCTTGGGCGTGACCAGTTGGAACCAGATGACCTCGAAAACCGGTTGTTTCTGCCGGTCGGGATTAGCCTTGTAGTAGGCGTCGATGGCCTCCATGATCTGGCGCAACGTCATGCCATCCAGCGCCTTGACCAGTTTTTCGACCAAAGTCCGATGTTTCGGGTTGGGGCCGGTTAATTGGTATTCCGCCGAGGCCATATCGCGGATGCCGAGCAGGTAAGCCATTTTTTCCCGCTCGGTGGCAGCAGACCATTTTTCACCATCGGGGAACGAGAGGTCGATTTTAGCTGGCGCCGGCGGTGTTGACGCAGCGGCGGGCGGCGCTGGGTTGGCAGTTTGAGCCTGCACCCAACCGCTCATGCCTAAAGTCAGGCCTAGAGCGAGCAGGGCAGTGGCAAAGCGAGTGTAGGTCAGCATGAAAAACCTCCTTGGAAGACTGGGTTTAGAGTTAATTCAGTAAATCCTGACAGCGCAGCGGCAGATTAGGGCATATGGGCGGCGGCTTGCTGCTCTTGGCGGCGGCTATGCCACCAGGCCCAAATGAAATAGGCGGCAAAGGTTCCAATGCCGATGATCCAGACCAGCATCGGCGCGACATTGGATAGAACTATATTGAGGATCGCGCTCATGATCAGGAAAACCGCGACCACGCACAGCCGCCAGTCGAAGTAAATCCCGGCCAGAAAAGTACTCAGGGTCATGGAAAATATCAGGATGAAACTGGCCTGTCGATCATCCAGGGCGTCGAGATATTGATCCGAGCCGGACGCCATGAAGACTAGTTGCACCATCAGCAGCACCGCCCCCCAATGCAGGATTTGCCGTCCGGCCATGATCAGCCGGGCTTTGAGTGTGGGCTCAACGTTGTTCCATTGGGTCATGATGCAGATGAGGCCAAAGATCGGAATCATCCACTGCCAGTACCAACGGCTATTTTCAATGCTGAACGTGGCGTAAATGGCGCCAATCCAAGCCAGCACGATCATGAGGTAAAATCCAATATCTCTGAGGGAAAATAGTCGCCGCAACAGGCGGGATTTTGTAGGCGCCGGGAGTGGTGCGGATTCAGACATGACGGATTCCTCGCCGGATGCATGGTTCAAGGTGGAGTAACGCACAGTTTAGCGCATGACTCATTGATAAAGCGCCTGGTGACGTCCAGCACGGTCCCCCGCGCCTGATGGTGGGGTGAATGGCCGCAACCGGGTAGCCACAGGATTTCTGTCGGGCCAGCGATACCATTGGCGATAGCGTCGACTTGGGCGCGAGTGCCATATTCATCATCCTGCCCTTGGATAATCAGGGTCGGGCAAGCAATAGCGGATAGTTCCGCCATCATATTCCAGTCACGGCGACCTGGCTGCAACCAGACCTCGCTCCAGCCCCGGAACATCCATTCGGTGTTATCGCCGTGGTGGCGGTGCAGCCCGATTTGTAAATCTCTCTGTTCGTAGGCGGAGCGGGCCATACGAATCCCGGCCAGGCACACTTCTTCGACAAACACATGAGCGGCTTCGCTGATCACTGCCTGGGTTTGGTCAGGATGGAAAGCGGCAAACAACAGGGCGATCGATGCGCCGTCGCTGTGACCGAACAGGATCGGCGGATCGATAATGCCGCACGCCGTTAGGACTTCGGGCAAACTGTTTTGCGCTTCCTGTTGCAGGTAGTCGTCAGGACGTGGCCCGGTCAAGCCTTCGGAGCGGCCATAACCCCAGCGTTCGTAGACCAGGCCCGGCAAGCCGGTGAGGGCGCACAATTGGGCCGGGAAGGAACCCCACTGACCGATGCTGCCGAGACCTTCGTGCAGGAAAACCAGGGTTGGGCCAACAGCGGCTTGGGGTGGAGTCAACCGCTCGGCATGGAGGCGGCGACCGGCGGCGCGAAAATAGAAGTGATGACGTTGAATGTGAGCAGTCATGGCGAGATCGATGACGGTTGATCGTGAGACTTTAACCTTGGGGCTCTGGTCCACGGAACGCATGGAAAAAGCCAAAAAACTAAGGAGTAGGGCCAATTTTATCTGGTATTCAACCTTCTTCTCCCCAGCGCGGCAATAGCGTATGCGGAATAGCCAGCTGGTCAAGAATACGGGCGACGATGAAGTCCACCAGTTGCGCTGCGGTGGTCGGACGGTAATAGAAGCCGGGGTTGGCCGGGAGAATGACCGCGCCGGCCCGGGCCAGCCGCAACATGTTCTCCAGATGGATCACGGAAAACGGCGTTTCCCGCAACACCAGAATCAACTTGCGGCCTTCCTTGAGGCTGACATCGGCAGCCCGCTCCAGCAGGTTGTCGCTGTTGCCGTTGGCGATGGCGGCCAATGCGCCAGTGGTGCAGGGGCAGACGACCATCGCTCGCGCCAGAGCCGAGCCACTGGCGGGCGGAGCGGTCCACTGATCCTGACCGTAGACCCGCAACTGACCGGGGTCGCAACGATAATAATCAATCAGCATCCGCTGGATATCTCCCGTTCGGCTTGGCAGGCGCAGATCGGTTTCCATGTGGATCACGATTTGCGCGGCCTTGCTCAGCAGTAACTGCACCGGCCAACCCGCCTCCAGCAAGCATTGCAACAACCGCAGGCCGTAGTCGGCCCCGGACGCGCCGGTCATGCCAAGAATAATGGGGTGGAGAGTAGTGGATGAGGGCATCAGATCAGGGCATGGTTGAGGGGTGAACAGGGCGGATGATAGCGACTTTTCGAGCGATGAATCAGCAAGGGTCCAGCAGGCATATTCGTCGGCTGGAAAGTTAAAACTGGTTCCTTCCGATGTCGCTGGGTTAAGAGAGGTTCGGAATTTTTACATGGTTCCGACCTCAATAAGACCACTTGCGTTATGCCATCTGAATCGATGCCGGCTTCAAGGTCAGTGCCGGTAGCCCATAACCCAACAACTGGCGGGGTATATTTCGGCGATCAATCCGATATGATTACCCGCGTAAGCCTTAGTAAATCCAAATAGGCATCAAGCCGAGGAGCGGGAAGAGTGGAGATCGTCAAGACCGATATCGCAATCGTCGGTGCGGGGGGCGCGGGGCTAAGAGCCGCCATCGCCTTGGCCGAAGCAGATCCAAAACTTCGCATCGCACTGATTTCAAAAGTTTATCCCATGCGTAGCCACACCTGCGCGGCGGAAGGCGGTGCCGCCGGCGTCATCAAGTCGGATGACAGTATGGCCCTGCATTTCGGCGACACGGTGGGTGGCGGCGACTGGCTGTCCGATCAGGACGCCGTCGAGTATTTCATCCAGGAAGCGCCCAAGGAACTGACCCAACTGGAGCATTGGGGCTGTCCGTGGAGCCGCGAACCTGATGGATCGGTCGCCGTGCGGCCGTTCGGCGGGATGAAAATCAAGCGCACCTGGTTCGCCGCTGACAAATCCGGCTTCCACATTCTGCACACCCTGTTTCAGACCTCGCTCAAGTATCCGAGCATCCAGCGTTTTGATGAGTATTACGCCACTGATCTGCTGGTCGAGGACGGGCGCTGCCAGGGCTTGACCGCGCTGGAAATTCGCAGCGGCCAGATGAAGCAGTTCCAGGCCAAGGCGGTGATCATCGCCGCAGGCGGTGGGGGCAAGATGTTTCCGTTCACCACCAACGGCAATATCAAGACCGGTGACGGCATGGCGCTGGCCTATCGGGCGGGAACGCCGCTTAAGGACATGGAGTTTGTGCAGTACCATCCGACCGGTCTGCCCAATAACGGGATTCTGCTGACTGAAGGCTGCCGTGGCGAAGGCGGGGTGCTGTTCAACAAGCATGGTCGCCGCTATTTGCAGGATTACGGGATGGGGCCGGAAACCCCGATTGGCCAGCCGGTGCTGAAAACTATGGAACTCGGTCCTCGCGACCGCCTTAGTCAGGCGTTCTGGGGCGAGCAGAAGAAAGGCAACACCGTCTCGACCCCGTGGGGCGACTGCGTGTTGCTGGATATGCGCCATCTGGGCGAAAAGAAGATCGACGAGCGGCTGCCGCTGGTCCGCGATCTGTGCATCAGCTACCTCGGCAAGGACCCGGTCAAGGAGCCGATCCCGATCCGTCCGGTCGTCCACTACATGATGGGCGGCATTCACACCGATACCAGGGCCGCGACCCGGTTGCCGGGGTTGTTCGCCGCCGGCGAATGCGCTTGCGTCAGTATCAACGGCGCCAACCGGCTCGGTTCCAACTCGCTGACGGAATTGCTGGTATTTGGCAAGCGGGCGGCGTTGAGCGCCATTGAGCATATCCAGTCCGGATTCCCGACCAGCAAGGATGCCGCATTGGCAGCCCAGGCGCAGGCTTCGGAAGCGCGGATCGATGCGCTGATGAAGAAGACCGGCGGAACCGAAACCATCGCCGGGCTGCGGAAAGAGATGATGGAGACGATGGAAACCAATGTCGGCATTTACCGCACCGGTTCGGAGCTGGCGACGGCGTGCGACAAGATTTCCGAACTGCGCCAGCGTTACGCCAATATCGCCCTGCACGACAAGACTCACGTCTACAACACCGACCTGATGCAAGCGCTGGAACTGAAATCGATGCTCGATTGCGCCGAGGCGGTCACGGTTGGAGCACGGGAACGCAAGGAATCGCGGGGCGCGCACCAGCGGCTCGACTTCACCGAACGGGATGACGTAAACCTGCTCAAGCACACGCTGACTCACTACCATCCGACTGATCCGCCTCGCATCGAATATCTCGATGTGGTGATTACCCAATCGCAGCCCGGGGTGCGCGATTACTCAGGAGCCAAGAAATGAGCGAACGCCAAATCCAACTGGAGGTGCTCCGCTACAACCCGGAAACCGACAGCGAACCCCGGTATCAGAGCTACTCCGTGCCCTGTTTGAACGAGTGGGTGGTGCTCGACGCCTTGAACTACGTCAAGGACAATCTCGATCCGACTTTGAGCTATCGCTGGTCGTGCCACATGGCGGTCTGCGGCAGTTGCGGGATGATGATTAATGGCGAACCGAAGCTGGCGTGCAAAGCGTTCATCCATGAATACACCGATCAAATCCGGGTCGATCCGCTGGCTAATTTCCCCATCGAGCGCGATCTGGTTACGTCGGTCGAAGATTTCATCACCAAGCTGGCCAGCGTCAAGCCCTACCTGATCCCCAAGTCGGATCAGCCTGTGAGCGCCGGCGAATTCAAGCAGACGCCGGCGGAATTGAAGAAGTTCAAACAGTACACGCTGTGCATCAACTGCATGTTGTGCTATGCCGCCTGTCCGCAATATGGTTTGGTGCCGGAATTCCTTGGCCCAGCGGCGATCTCCATGGCGCATCGCTACAACCAGGATTCCCGCGATGGCGGGCGGGATGAGCGCCAGGAAGTGATCGCCTCTGACGAGGGGGTGTGGGAATGCTCGTTTGTCGGAGCCTGCTCCGAAGTGTGTCCCAAGCACGTTGACCCGGCGGGCGCATTGCAGCAGGTCAAGGTCGCCAGCACCATCGACTGGTACAAAGAACACTTGATGCCGTGGATGAAGAAATGAACAAACCCTACGTTCGCAGCCTGTCGAAAACCGGCTGGTTTCTCACCCAACCCCGCTACAAGCGGTATATGGCGCGGGAAGTCACTTGCCTGTTTATCTTTGCCTACACCTTCCTACTGATTTGGGGCCTCAAACGGCTGGCTGAAGGGCCGGATGCCTTCCAGGGCTTTCTAAACGCTCTACATAGTCCGCTGGGGGTGCTGTTTAATCTGGCGGTGCTGATCGCGGCGGTGTATCACAGCACCTCGTGGTTCAACGTGACCCCGCAGGCGATGCCTATTATGCGCGGCGAAGAGTTTGTGCCGGGCAACATCATCGTCGGTGCTCACTACGCGGTCTGGGCGGTG
Source organism: Candidatus Competibacteraceae bacterium (assembly GCA_003989085.1). Taxonomy (GTDB): domain Bacteria; phylum Pseudomonadota; class Gammaproteobacteria; order Competibacterales; family Competibacteraceae; genus RXIV01. Next base: position 10,175 of record RXIV01000016.1, on the reverse strand, counting down.
GTTTCCCTGATCGTGCTGATCTTGGGAGTATGAGTCATGGCTAAATCCAACAAACCGATCTTCTGGGGGCTGTTCGCCGCCGGCGGCACGGTTACGGCGTTCATTACTCCGGCGCTGGCGCTGATCACGCTATTTGCCGCCATGCGTTTCTCGCCGGATATGTTTACTTATGGGGCGATCCATGCGTTCGCTGCCCATTGGCTGGGTAAGCTGGTGATTTTTGGCGTGATCTTGCTGTCGCTGTGGCATGCCGCGCACCGGACGCGGGTCACGGTCCATGACTTCGGGGTTCGCGCCGATGGGCTGGTCGCCATCGTGGTTTATTCGCTGGCCGGCTTGGGAACGCTGCTGACGCTGTACTATTTGCTGTATATCTGACCCATCATAACCGGGACGCTGTGCCCGGTTGATTTCGCGCCTTGCCCCCTCGTCCTTCGCCGGGAGAGGGGCATTTTGATCAGGCTCAGAGGAAAAGTCGCTAATGAGTTCCCAATCTGCACCGTGTGCCGCCGCCTTGTCCCGCTCCTCATCGCTGGATCAGGTGGCTGGACTGGAGCCGGCGCTGGCCGGTGTCGAAAACGCCGCTGTTTTTGAGGAAACCTGTCGCGCGGTTGACGGTTCGACGCATGTTCCATTATTGCCGGCCTATTTGCAGCAAACCTATTGGTGGGCCTATCTGCATCCCAATGCGGTGTGGGTGTTTGAGCGGCAATGGTTGGTCAACTTGATTCTGTGGGGTAACTTCGCGGAATTGCGGGATGCCGCCCTGGATGAAATTGGCGCAACCATTGACGGCTCGATTTTGCAAGTCGCCTGCGTGTATGGGAATTTTACCGAACATCTGGCGCAGCGATTGACCCCGCATGGGCGACTGGATGTGGTGGATGTAGCGCCAGTGCAACTGGAAAATCTGAAGGCCAAGCTCAACGGTGCGCCTCGGATTGGTGTCCATCACCAGGATTCAACGGATCTGCGCTTCGCTGACGCCAGCTATGACTGTGTGGTGGTGTTTTTCCTGCTGCACGAGCAGCCGGAGGAGACGCGGGTGCAAACCATCGCCCAGGCGTTGCGGGTGGTCAAGCCGGGGGGCAAGGTGATTTTCGTTGATTACCATCGTCCCACCGGAGTCAACCCCTTCCGTTATGTCATGGTTCCGATCCTCAAATCCCTGGAACCCTTCGCGATGGACCTATGGAATAAGGAGATTACAGACTGGCTGCCCGCCTCGGTGCGTCCGGCGCACATCGACAAGCAAACCTTTTTCGGCGGGCTGTATCAGAAGGTGGTCATCACCCGATGAGGTGGTTGGGCGGCGGAGCCGACACGATTTTTCGCGCCCGCTGCACGAAGGCGTTGACCATGGTGAGCGCCATCGGTCCGACCAGCGCATCGCCGATGGGTTTGAGCCAGATCGAGCGCACTTCGCAGTCCAGTGCAAAATCGATCCGGCACTGACCCTCGGAAACGGGCGCAAACGACCAGAGGATGTCAAAGCGCCGGAAAATCCGGTCTGCTGAAGTCACGACAATGGAGCGTGGTGGATCCAGTTCAGTGCGGGTGCGGAATCGTCGCTCCAGCAAACCCAGCGCCAAGACCTGTTCCGTCTCGTAGCCGCGATCATAGCGCTGAATGATCCGCGCCTCCCGCATCAGCGGGATGAATTCCGGGTAGCGCTCCACATCGGCGACTAGGTCGAACAGCCCTTCGGCGGCAATGGCGACTACGCGGCTTTCCCGATGCGAGGTTCTGGTCATGCGCTTCTGTTCAACCTGTTAATCTGCAAAGCGTGTTGGTTCGGCTAAGTGAATGTTCAGAATCCGGCTCGGTGCTTCAGCACGGATCAATCATACGCTGAAAACCGGCGATCCTGTGATGCAGGTCATAACCGGAGCCATTTGCGCTTTCGTTTAATGACTATGAAGTCGGCACGCTGTCTGGAGGCGACATGAGCTATCAGGTTCTGGCCCGCAAATGGCGGCCGCGGACTTTCCACGAACTGGCCGGTCAGGAACATGTGGTCCGCGCCTTGACCAACGCTCTCGATCAGCAACGGCTGCATCACGCCTTCCTGTTCACTGGCACCCGCGGGGTCGGCAAAACCACCATCGCCCGCATCTTCGCCAAGTCGCTGAATTGTGAAACCGGTATTTCCTCCACGCCTTGCGGCGAATGCTCAGCCTGCCGCGAGATTGATACCGGACGCTTTGTTGATCTGATCGAAGTGGATGCGGCCTCCCGTACCGGGGTGGATGACACCCGCGAACTGTTGGAGAACGTGCAATATGCGCCGAGCCGGGGTCGCTTCAAGGTCTATCTGATCGATGAGGTCCACATGTTTTCCCGCAACAGCTTCAACGCCCTGTTGAAGACCTTGGAGGAACCGCCGCCGCACGTCAAATTCCTGCTGGCGACGACCGATCCGCAAAAGCTGCCGGTGACGGTGCTGTCGCGTTGTCTCCAATTCAACCTCAAACGACTGCCGACTCCCCTGATTGCCGGGTATCTGAATCAGGTATTGGAGCGCGAAGGCGTCACGGGTGAAGAAGCGGCAGTGCGACTGCTGGCCCGCGCCGGCGACGGTAGTATGCGCGATGCACTGAGTCTGCTGGATCAGGCAATTGCCTTCGGCGGCGGACGAGTGGAAACGGTGACGGTGAGTGCCATGCTGGGCAGCCTCGACAGGAAGCAGGTGGTCGGCTTACTCGAAGCGCTGGCGGCTAATGACGCGCCGCTATTGTTACAGCGGGTGGCGGAACTGGACGAGTTATCCCCCGATTACGCGGCGGTACTGGCCGAGTTGCTGGCTCTATTGCAACAGGTGGCGCTGGTTCAGGTCGTGCCGAACGCCGCGCCGGACGATGGCGCGGCCGATCCCGAAGAACTGTGCCGGCTGGCCGGTCAATTAGCGCCGGAGGATGTGCAGCTGTTTTATCAAATTGCCTTGCTGGGGCGGCGTGACCTGCCGCTGAATCCCGACCTGCGCGGTGGCTTTGAAATGGTGCTGCTGCGAATGCTGTGCTTCCGTCCGGCGACGGTCGAGGGGGTGGCGATGGCGACAACAGCGCCTGTGCCGGTCCCGACCCCGGCTATTGCCGCGATCCCACGCCCCGCGCCGCCAGTGGTTGCTGTTTCGGCACAACCGGCTTCAGGTTCAGAATGGGACTTGCTGGTCAAACAAATGGTGCTCAATGGCCGGGAAAAAGATTTGGCCTCAAATTGTGAGCTGGTGAAGCATGAAGGCAACCATTTTTGTCTGATGCTCGAACCCCGCTTTGAAATCATGTTGAGCCAGCACGTTAAGGATGGATTGAAATCTGCCTTGGAACGGCATTTGGGGGAGCCGGTTGATCTGAAGTTCCAGTTTGGCAGTGTCACGACAGCAACGCCTAAAGAGCGGCGTCAACAGCAGCAGGCGGAACGGCGGCAGGTGATCTCAGATCAGGCCCGTCATGACCCGCATGTCCGGGATATTGTAGAGACCTTCGATGCCCGGATCGTGGCGATTCACCCGCTCGATGAATCTGAGGGCTAGCGCGGTGCGCTGCGCCTGATGCCGCTATTCACCCTTGCCCATTGTTGCCCATTGCTGCCCATGATGATGTAGCGACTGTCCGTTTTTCGCCGGTTGGTAAAAGGTCTACACTACCGTTACAAGAGAATAGTCCAGCGGAGGCTCCACCCGCCGCCCTCCGCGCCAACCCCGACGAGCGCGACAATGAACGACCAGAACTATGATGTCATCGTAATTGGTACCGGCCCCGGCGGCGAAGGGGCCGCCATGAAAGCCGCTAAGGAAGGGAAATCAGTGGCGGCGGTCGAAAAACACCCGCTGGTTGGCGGTGGCTGCACTCACTGGGGCACCATCCCGTCCAAGGCGCTGCGCCACTCCATCAACCGGGTGCTCGAATTTAACACCAGCCCAGCCTTTCGCAATGCTCTCGGTCATACCCTCAAACTGTCCTATCCCGATCTACTGCGCTCCGCCGAATCGGTCATCGCCCGCCAGACTGCCATGCGCCGTGACTTCTACGAGCGCAACCGGGTTCGGATCTATCACGGCCACGCTAATTTCCTTGACGCGCAGACCCTCGAAGTGCGCTCCGGCTATAAAACCGAACCCACTGTGCTGACTGCCGACGCCTTCGTGATCGCTTCCGGTTCGCACCCGTTCCGACCCAAGGATATTGACTTCAATCACCCCCGCGTTTTCGATAGCGATACCATTCTCAGCATGACTACGACGCCGCGATCCATCGCTATTTGCGGTGCCGGGGTGATCGGCTGTGAATACGCCAGCATCTTCCGCAACATGGGCTGCAAGGTGGACCTGATCGACACCCGTGCCCAATTACTGTCGTTCCTTGACGATGAAATTGCTCATGCTCTGAGCTATCACCTGCGCGACCAGGGCGTGATGATCCGCCATAACGAGGATTACGAGCAGGTCGAAGGCTTACAGGACGGGGTTTTACTGCATCTGAAATCTGGCAAGCGGATCAAGGCGGATGTGTTGCTGTGGGCCAATGGTCGCACCGGCAATACGGCTAACATGGGGCTGGAGGCGTTGGGCATCGTTCCTAATAGTCGCGGCCAGGTTAAAGTGGATGACAGCTATCGCACCGCCCTGCCGCACATCTACGCGGTGGGCGATGTGATCGGCTATCCCAGCCTGGCTAGCGCGGCCTATGATCAGGGCCGGTTCGCCGCGACTCATCTGATTCATGGCAGTTGCGATCATCATCTGGTGGATTACATTCCCACCGGTATTTACACTTCTCCGGAGATCAGCTCGGTCGGTCGCACCGAACGGGAGCTGACCCAGGCGCGAGTGCCCTATGAAGTCGGCCACGCCTATTTCAAGAGCTTGGCCCGTGCCCAGATCACCGGCCGCACGGTAGGAATGCTCAAGTTGCTGTTTCACCGTGATACCTTGGAAATTCTTGGTATTCACTGCTTTGGCGACCAGGCGGCGGAGATCGTCCATATCGGCCAAGCAATTATGGCCCAGAAGGGCGAAGCCAACACGATTCAGTACTTCGTCAATACCACCTTTAATTATCCGACGATGGCCGAGGCGTACCGGGTAGCGGCGCTCAACGGTCTGAATCGGCTGGCCTGAACTGGAGGAAGCTTATGGACATCACCCCCTATCTCAAACTGATGGTCGACAAAAGCGCGTCCGACCTTTTTTTTCATGTCGGCGCTCCAGTCAACATCAAAATTGGCGGTGTGGTGCGGCCCATCGGCAACAAGGTGCTGGGGCCAGGTCAGGTGCGTGAGATCGCCTACTCGGTGATGAAGGATGATCAGATCAAGGATTTTGAGCACGAGTGGGAGCTGAATTTCGCCATTCCATTGCAAGGCGTGGGCCGGTTTCGTTCCAACGTCTTCAAGCAGCGCGGCGAAGTGTCGATGGTGATCCGCTACATCAAGGGCGACATCCCACAAGTTGAAGAACTGGGTCTGCCGCCGTTGCTCCGGCAAGTGATTATGGAAAAGCGGGGTCTGATCCTGCTGGTTGGCGCGACCGGTTCCGGCAAGTCCACTACCCTGGCGGCGATGATTGACCATCGCAACGCCAGTTCGCCTGGTCATATCATCACGATTGAGGACCCGATTGAGTTCACCCACCAGCATAAAAAATCGGTGGTGGCTCAGCGCGAGATCGGCATTGACACCCACGGCTACGAAAATGCCTTACGCAGCGCGATGCGTGAGGCTCCAGACGTGATTCTGGTTGGGGAAGTCCGCGCCCGCGAAGTGATGAAATATGTGCTGACCTTCGCCGAAACCGGCCATTTGGTGCTGTCCACCCTGCACGCCAACAATGCCAATGGCGCTTTGGAGCGGGTGGTCAACTTCTTCCCGGAAGACGCCCGACCTCAGTTACTAATGGATTTGGCGCTGAACCTGCGAGCCATTATTTCACAGCGGTTGATTCGTGCGCTGGACGGCGGGTTGGTCCCGGCAGTGGAGGTGCTGCTGAATACCCCCTACATCACCGACCTGATCCAGAAAGGCAAGATTGACTACATCAAGGACGCGATGGAACAGTCCACCGAATCTGGGACTATCACCTTCGACCAGTCATTGTTCAAGCTGTACAAAGAGGGCAGGATTTCCAAGGAAGAGGCGATCAAGAATGCCGACTCCAAGAACAATGTCGGCCTGAAAATCCGCCTGTCCGAAGGCATGGAACCCGGCAGCGCTAAATCAGCCGGGATGGCTGATCTGGCGATTCACGAGGAAAATCAGGATAACCGAGGGCGGATGTTTGGAGTGTAGTGGAGTGGGCCGGCCAATCTTTAACGTTGTCTCCCCGCGTTCATTTAATGGACAAGGGGAGTTTTTTTTGCCCGGCTGCTTATCAGCTGCTTCGTAGTGGAGCGCCGGGATTATTTTCCACGGAAGATTACGGAAGATTAATGAAGGGTGAAAGAAGGAATCGGGAATCGGATGAATGTTGACAGGGGCGCCGCCACTCAGGGCGAATGGATGAAATCAAAATCCTGAACCACACAACCCGACCTGATTTAAAGAACCAAACGGTATCGCCATAAAGACCTCAGGGTGAATCTGGTGGATGATGATTTGCTGAATGATTTTATCAACGAATCACGGGAGCACCTGGCTACCATCGAGGCCGACCTGTTGACCATCGAGGAGGGCGGGGCGGATATCAACGAACAATTGGTCAACAAGGTGTTTCGGGCCGCTCATTCGATCAAGGGCGGCGGCGGCTTTTTCGGGTTGGGCAAAGTCAAGGAATTGGCGCACCGAGCCGAAACCGTGTTGGACCTGTTACGCTCCCGCAAGATGATCCCCAACGCCGAGATCATCAATGTCCTGCTCATCACCTTCGATAAACTCCGTGAAATGCTTAACGACGCCACGGGTAGCGCCCAGATCGACATTACTGATCTGGTCGCCAGCCTGACCGAATTGGCGTCATCCGGCCTTGCCCTGGACCAGAAAGCGCTGGTCAAGACTCCGCACAGGCTGGATGTTCCTGCCGCGATCCCGGCGCCGATCGCATTGCCCGAGGCTCTGCCGTTTTCGCCATTGCCGCCGGCGGAAAAATCAGCGTTGCCGGTCACGGTCCGTACCGCTGAAGCCGTGGCTCTGGCCGATGAAACCCAAACCCTGCGGATTCATGTCAGTTTGCTGGAAGCCCTGATGAACTTGGCCGGAGAACTGGTGTTGAGCCGCAATCAGCTTCGCGCCGCCGTGGGTCAGAACAATCCGCAGACCCTCGCCGCCGCCGAACAGCGTATCAACCAGGTGACCTCGGAATTGCAGACCGTCATCATGCAGACTCGCTTGCAACCGATTGGCAATGTGTTCGCGAAGTTTCCCCGGGTGGTGCGGGACCTGGCGCGGACCTTGGGCAAGGACATCGAACTTGATATTCAGGGTAAGGAGGTTGCCCTCGACCGCAGTTTGATCGAAGGCTTGTCCGACCCGCTGACGCACATGGTCCGCAATGCGGTTGACCACGGGATTGAAACCACGGAGGAGCGGGTCCGCGCTGGTAAAAACCCGGTCGGGTTGCTGCGGATTGAAGCCCGCCACGAGGCCGGTCAAGTAGTGGTGGAAATTGCCGACAACGGCAAGGGTATCGATCCGCACCGGATCGCCGCCGCCGCCATCGCCCAAGGCCTGATTTCGGCAGAAAAGGCCCAAGGGTTATCGGAGCGCGACCAACAGGCGCTGATTTTCCTGCCCGGCTTGTCCACCGCCAGCCAGGTATCTGATGTGTCAGGGCGTGGGGTTGGCATGGATGTGGTCAAGACCAATCTGGATCGTCTCGGCGGGCAGATCGAAATCTTATCGGAACCCGGCAGGGGATCGCTGTTCCGCATCAAGCTACCGCTGACTCTAGCGATTATTCCATCGCTGATCGTGTCGGTAGGGGATGAGCGCTTTGCCATTCCCCAAGCCAATATCGAGGAACTGCTGCGGTTGCGGGCTGAAGAAGTCCAGCGCCGGATTGAAGTGGTGGGTGACGCCGAGGTATTGCTGCTGCGCGACCGGATGCTGCCGCTGGCCCGGTTTGAACAGGTGCTGGGGATTATTCCCTCCGGTGACAAACCGGCCGCTGGCGGCTGCGACCAAGCCGATCCGGCGCTAGAAATTGCGGTGGTGACCACCGGTTCGATGACCTATGGGCTGGTGGTCGGCGGCTTTCACGACACGGAAGAAATCGTGGTCAAGCCATTGGGCCGACGGCTCAAGCACCTGCATGAGTATTCCGGCGCCACCATTCTTGGCGATGGTTCGGTCGCCCTGATTCTGGATATCGCCGGGGTGGCGGCCCGGGCTGGGCTGAATGCGGTGGCCGGATCAGCCCGCGCCCTTGAACTGCTCGCCCAAGCCGAAGCTGATCGCCAGCAGGAAACCCATTCCCTGCTGTTATTCCACAACGCTCCCAATGAACCCTGCGCAGTGCCGCTGGAGAGAGTGCAACGTATCGAGCGGATTACCGCCAACCGGGTCGAGCGACTGGGTGGGCAGCGCACCATGCAATACCGGGGCGGTTCGCTGCCGCTGGTGATGCTGGCCGATGTGGTTGGGGTTAGCCCGGTTGACGACGCCCAAGACCTGGTGGTGCTGGTGTTCAGTATTCATGGCCGTGAGGTCGGCCTGCTAGGGGGCATGCCGGTCGATGTAGTTGATGCACAGATGCTTATCGATCAGGCTACCCACCGGCAAAAAGGCATCGCCGGTTCTGCCCTGATTAACTACTGTACTACCTTAATCGTGGACCTGTATGAGCTGGTAGACACGATTCACCCGGACTGGCGGCCCGCCGCTGCTGGATGCCAGCCCGCAATCACCAGCGGCGCAACAGTGCTGCTGGTGGAGGATTCGGATTTCTTTCGCGCCCAGATCAAGCGGTATCTGGAAGAAGACGGCTTTACGGTGCTGGACGCAGTCGATGGCGAGGTCGCCTGGGACTTGTTGCTGCACCAATGGCAACGGGTGCGGGTGGTGGTGACCGACATCGAGATGCCACGCCTGACCGGTCTGGGCCTAGCGAGCCGGATTCGCGCCGATCCACGCACCGCCCATTTGCCGATCATCGCTGTTACCTCGTTGGCTGGCGAAGAGGACATTGCCAAGGGCAAGGCCATCGGAATCAACCAGTATCAGATCAAGCTCGATCGTGACCATCTGTTGGCCGGCGTCCATGCCTGCGTGAACGTCTGCGCTCCCCTTCAACCATCGCGAGAACCTATTCAATGAGTTTGAACAACCTCTCTATCGGGCGGCGCTTGGGACTGGGTTTCGGGACCATGACCTTCCTGTTGATGCTGCTGGCGGCGACTGCTTGGGGTGTGGCGTACAGGCTCAACCAAGCGACGGGTACGGTGATCGCGGAAGCCAGCCAGGCGTTGAAAGCGCGAGGCGTCAGTACCGCGATTGACGGCATCTATCTCAATATGTGGAACTTAGTTGCGCATAAGAGCCTGACGGATAAACAGGAACACCAGGCGCGAATCGAGACGCTGCGGGACACCTATAAAAAATCGATGCAAGAACTGAAAACGGAGATCCAGACTGAATCCGGCCAAGAGTTGCTCGCCAATGTTGATGCGGCTATTGCCGCCGCCCGTGATGCCAACCTCCGGGTGGTGGATCTGGCGGTCCACGGGCAGGATGACGCGGCGATGGACTTGTTTCTCCGTGAAGGAATGCCCAGCCGGGAACGACTCGGAGCGACGGTTGACAAGTTCCTGTCCTGGGGGGCGAATCGAATCAGGGCTGTTGAAGATTCCGCTGAAACCGCCTATGGCTGGATTCGCTGGCTATTGGGCGTTGGTACGGCGCTGGGCTTGATGATTGCCGTCCTGCTGTGGATGGGCATCTTGCGCAGCATCACGGTCCCATTAGCGGAGGCGATCCGCTTCACCACCCAACAACTTGCCCAAGGTGATTTCTCCCACAACCCGCCGGAGGTCTTTGGCAACCGGGGTGACGAGATCGGTGGACTGGCTCGTGCCTTCCAGACCATGCTCGGCAATCTGCGTGGTTTGCTGCGTAACTTGGTGGATGGGATCCAGACTGCTTCATCTTCCGCGACGGAATTGTCCTCGGTCAGCGTCCAGACCACCCAGAGCGTCCAGACGTTGTCCTCGCGGACGGCGACTGTTGCGGCGGCAGCCGAACAGTCC
>RXIV01000015.1 GCA_003989085.1 Candidatus Competibacteraceae bacterium | reverse complement strand
GGCACCTGGTATCTGGACTACAACGGCAACGGCCTCTGGGATGGCTGTAGCGTGGATCGCTGCTACGTCGGCAGTTTTGGAATCCAAGGTGACTTGCCCGTAGCCGGTCACTGGTAAGTCAATCACGCGCAGGCCAGCCTCGCTTCGGCGGGGCTTTTTTAATGGGCGATCCGTAAGGCTTGTTCCCGCCAGCTTCCTGGCGGGAGACAATAAAACCTACTCCTCATCGCTAATGAGATAGTCCTTGAGCCGGCGTTTCAGGGTGGACAGAGGAATGCCCAGTTCCCGCGCCACCGCCGCTTTGTTGTACTGATTACGGATCATGGCGTCGAGAATCATCTGCCGCTCCATATCTTTCAGGTGAGCCCTAGCGTCCGCCGCACTGGGTTTGGCCGCCGGCACCGATTCCACGGCCATTGCTGGCTGGAATGACGCCGCTGCTGGAAGTATGGCAGGTTCCCGGGACCACCTGGCATCCCTGGACAGCCGTAAATCTTCCGGCTGGATTTCCCGATCACCGCACAGCACCGCTGCCCGTTCCAGTACGTTGCGAAGTTCCCGCACATTGCCTGGCCAAGCATAGTTTTGCAGCACGGTCATGGCCGCCGCTGACATCCGACAGTTCAGTTGCAAGCGTTGGCACAGACAGCGGGCGATCAGTGGAATATCTTCCGGTATCTCCCGCAGCGCCGGCAATTCGACCGGCACAACCGACAGCCGGTAAAACAGGTCAGCACGGAACGCGCCGGTCTGAACCATCGCTTCCAGATCACGATGAGTTGCCGTAATGACCCGCACATCGACCCGGATCGGCTTATCGGCTCCAATAGGCGTTACCTCGCGGGTCTCCAGCACCCGCAGTAGGCGCGGTTGCAAATCCAGCGGCAACTCGCCGATCTCGTCGATGAACAGAGTTCCGGTGTGCGCCTGGCGGAATGCACCTTCCCGTACGCCAGTCGCGCCGGTAAATGCGCCCTTGATATGGCCGAACAGATCGTTACGCACCATCTCCGGATCCGAAACCGAAGCGTCGAATACGACGAACGGCCCCGACCGCCCGGAAAAGGTATGCAGGGTGCGGGCCGCCAGTTCCTTGCCAGCACCGGATTCACCATGCAAATGTACGGTGGCCGGAGTCGGTGCCACTGCCCGAATCAGGCCGTATAGTTCCCGCATCGGCTCACTCGATCCAACCAGTTCGCCCAGATGATCCTGAAACGGCACTGCGACCTTGCGTTCTTCGGTATGCCGGCGGATCAGTAATTGCGAATAACCAAGCCGGCATTCAGCCAGTTCCGGGACATAAGCCTCAGTGATACGGACATTGTTAATGAAGGTGCCATTTGTGGAACCCAGATCGCGCAGTAGCAGCCCGTTCGGGGTCATGCGGATTTCAGCGTGGCGGCGGGACACAGCCCGGTCAGTGAGCACCAGGTCGTTATCCGGGGCCGAGCCAATCCGCACGTTCGGCAGCCCCAGATTGATTTCCAGCCCCACATCAGCGCCGGACACCACCCGTAACTCAATCGTTTCAAATTGGACCCGTAATCGGGACGGGGAAGCGGCAATGATAATTTCCGTACCATCGCCGCCGGCAAGCGTGGTTGAAGACATTGCGTCACCGGGAAAGTCAGGAATCGTTCAAAGTTAGTATTGGCGCTATTTTAACGATGCGCTGTTTTTTTTTAGCGATAACGCTGCGGCGGCGCTGCTGCAAACCCGCTTTCTTCATCAGGCGGGGGGGACTGGCGTTGGGGAACCGTTCCAATGGTCCGATCAGCCCAGCGATCGCGGCGTTCAACCCGGGGACGCCGGTTGCAGTCGTTGGTTGAACCACAATTTCCGGCCCATTGATTGATTGACCGGTTGGCGCTATCGAGGCTGCGCTGAACTTCCTTGCCGGCGCGACTGGCCCAGTTGCCGATAGCCTCCGCCTCGCGTTGAAGGTCAGCCGCCGCACGACCCGCGTCTTTCTGGAACTGGCTGATCGGATCATCGGAACGGACAGGCGGTGGTGATGGATTCTGCCTTGACGCTGGCTGACCTCGTGTAGTCACTGGGGCTGCCGGGCGCACCGGAACTGCCGCCGGCGTAGCTTCGGACCGACTGACCAGTTTGATTGGCGGTAGCGATGGCCGTCGGGACTCCAGTTCAATCGGCGGCAAGGCGGGCGGCGATGGCCGTGGTTCAGCGCGTGGCGGCAATTGAGGGCGAGCCACTTGGCGGTTGGGTGCATCGACTGGGTGAACAGGTGGCGCAACCCGCGTTGGATTTCGGGTGATGCGGGCGGTGGAAGCCGGCGTTTTGCGTTCACGGAGCACCGGTGCGGCCTTGGCGACGGATGGCCGTTTGCGGGTTATCTCCGGCGCAACCGGCGGCACAACCTTAACTGTCTTTTCAATCGGCTTTTCAACCGGTTCAGCCGGTGGCGCGGCTTTGATCGGTTTTTCGACCAGTTCAGGGGGCGGCGTGGCCTTGACCGTTCTTTCAATCGTTCTTTTTCGTACCGGTTTTGGAGTGTGAACCCGCACGGTCGGTTGGACTATGGCGGGCTGGATTACGGGCGGCGGAACACTAATCGGCGGCTGCGGCGATTCCTGATCGTTGGGCGGTGGCGCGTCAGCGACGGGCGCTGCCGCTGCCGGTTCGGGGGGCACGGTCACACTGGCAGCCGATTCTTGTGTTTCAGCTGGTTCTGGCGCGGCGGGAGGAGCGGGCGGCAGAGTCTGGACGATGGCCGGTGCTGGTATGGTCGGCGATGGTTCGGATTGTGGCGGCGCGGGATCAGCGGCCGCCTCTGGCCTGACCGGCGTCATCACAGTAGCTGGCGCATCAACGTGATGCGAGCGGGACAACGGCTCCAGAGGGAGGATCGCCCAAGCGACGGCTCCGACCAAAGCCAACAGGCTGGCCAGCCCGACGCCGCGCCGCAGCCAGGGGGACCCATTGGTGGCGATTTCAGTCCGGCGCGGCGGACGATGACCGCCGATTGACAGCAGCGGATTCCGGTCTGCAACAATGGCGGCTTCGACCAACTCCGGGACTGAGGCAGACAAAACCGGCTGCCCGGCGCGGGCGGCTTCCAGCAGCGTTCGAATCGCTGCGCTGTGTTGCGGGCGGTCCGCCGGATCGCGGGCCAGTAATTGGCTGATCAGATCAGTCAACAGCGCCGCAGCGCTGCTGGGAACGGTTGAGACCGGCGTCGTCCAGAATTCGATGGCGCGGCGCAGCAGCTCGCGCTCCTCATCCTCCAGACCACCCAATTGCTCACGATGCTGACCGGCGCCTTCCTGGCCGTGCAGCACCAGCAATTGACCAAGCCGGCGCTGGGCAGCCGTGGTGGGCTGGCCGGTGAACAGAATGAACAGCAGCAGTCCCAGCGCGTAGTAATCGGCGCGATAGTCCACCGCGTATTCACAGCCGCCAGCCACGCTCTGGCGCACCGGCAATACCTGTTCCGGGGCCATAGTCGCCGGAGTACCGATGAACGAACGGGTGCTGTCGCCGTTCTCACGCTTGAGTGCGCCGAAATCGGCCAGTTTGATTAATGCGCCGTCCTGGCCCACCAGCAAATTGCTGAATTTCAGATCCCGGTAAACAAAGCCGGCCTGATGCACCACCTCCAGCCCATTGAGAATCTGCTCGGCCCAGTCAAGAATCTGCGCCAGATCGGGAGGCGGCGCCTGATCCCGTCGTTGCTGCGCCAGCCATTGACCGAGATCAACCTGAAGCCGCTCCATGACCAGCACCGGCTGGCCGTCTATCAGTCCGGCATCGATCAGGGCGACAATGTGGCGGGATTGATCGGCGTCCAAGCCACTCAGAAATACGATCTCCCGCTCCAGATGCGCCCGCCAGTGACCGCGCAGACTTGGATCAACCTGGGCCATCGCCTCTGCATTGATAAACTTGAGGGCGACGGAGCAACCGGCATCGTCCGTCGCCGCCCAGACCTGTCCATAGCTGCTGGCGCCGGTTGATAGCACGGTTTCCAGCCAGTAGTCCCGGTCATTAATCGTGAGTGCTTCGCCGCTGTACATGGGGGAGATTCTCCAAACCGGCTGTTTTCGGACAAAACTTAATCATTCAGCCAAGCTACCGTTCAGTAAACTAGCCGGCGACAGCCGGGTCAAGCCATTCCAGACATCCTGTCACTTACTAGCACAATGGGACCCATACCGAAGCTGAATGATGGTGTTGCCCGACCAACACGGTGGCTGGCGCTGGGCATTGTCCTCAGCGTTGGGCTGCTGTACCGGCAACTGGCGGCGATCCATGCCCGACCGGCAACCCTGCCGATGTCCAGCCCGGCCACCGTGCTGCCGCGCCGCGAGGATGCCGATCTATTCGAACAGGCGCTGACCGCTGGTCTGCTGCGCCAGGATGCCGATGGGCAGATCGCCATTGCTCCAGCAGATTTACCGCTGCGGCAAAGCTACCAGCGTGAGCATCCTGAATGGTTAACACCGCGCCATGCCGAGCCGGACTGGCTGGACCGCCCGTGGGACGATACCAGCCGCCGGTTGCACCGGGCACTGCATTTCAGCCTGGCGGGCCGTTATGTGCGCCAGCAGATTGCCATTTTCAATGCCCGGCATTCGGGGCCACTGGGCAATAGACGGCTGCGCTGGGTTGGGACGGGCGTGGTGGAGATTGAACGCGATGACTGAATCCGGATCACCCCTCGCAACAAAGCCCGGCGGCGGGTTTCAGCGGCATTTCAGTCTGAGGTGGCGATGGTGGATCGGGTGGTTGCCGATGCTCGGCATGGTGTGGACGGCCTGCCATGCGCCAGCCTGGCTGGAGCCACACCTGCTGCAGGTGACCCTGGAGCCGGGACAGTCGGTTGTCCTGGGTCACGAGGCTTTATGGGCAGTGCAGGCGGACCGCGATCATATCCTGCTGCGTCGCGAGCCTAAGGGCGGCTGGCGATTGATCAATCTCTCGCCCGGCAAACAAGTCTTGTGGCAACCGGCCGGCGAAGCCCGCTACCGTCCGATCCGGCAATGGCTACTGAGACCCGGCGCGATGTTCACGGTCGGAACGGTGCCGTTTACGGTGCAGGCGACCAACGCCCAGCAGCTCACTTTGCAAAGTGATCACCATCTCTGGGAATACGATGGCGTTCATTTGCAACGGGACGGTCAGCCCGCTCCCGAATGCTACCCCGGTTGGCGGAACCGATTACGGAACGGTTGGGCGGCGCTGGGCCTGAGCTCGTTGGTGCAGCGCCCGTTGCGGCTGGGCGGCGGAGTCTATTGTGCAGACCGACTGGGTATCGAGGGGGTGGCGGTCGATACAGCCGCCGTGATGCCTACCCGCACCGGCTTCGTGTTGCAACCGGGCGCGGCGGGATCCTCTGGTTCGCTGGTCATGACGGCGACGGGAACTCCGGAAGTGGAATCGCTGGAGCAGCGTTCCATTCCACTGAGCATCGGCGACCGGCTCATCGTTGGCCGCACCCGCTACCAAGTAGCACAAACCGCGCCGTATCTGGAACTGGCGGTGCTGGCCCGCGTCCAGCGCCGCCTCGCTGATGCCACTCCTCCAACTACAGCGTCAGTGGTCTCCGGGCAATGGCGACCGATTCCCTGGCTATGGCCGATTGATCCATCTGACGGATGGTGGCTATTGAGTCTGGCATTACCCCCCTTGCTACTTGGCTTGATCTGGCCGGGGCGAAACCGCTGGAAAATGGCCATTGCCCTAGCGCTGGCTGGAGCTTGCCTAGCGATGTATCTGGGTGGCCCTGGCCTGCCCGTGCTGTGGCCGTATCTGCTGGCCTGGCCGGTACTGGCGCTTTGGCTGGTGACAGTGCGCTCGCCGTGGAACGCCGGGTTACTGGCGGCGCTCACCCTGCTGCTGGGTGGCGGTTTGATCACCCTGCTGCAACTGGGTGTCGGGGCCAGCGAATCTGGCTGGCTGCGCTACGGGGGGGACAATGCAGCGCTGACCGGATTGTTCGGCTGGCTGGCTTGGACCACCTGGACGGTCCGGCAGGATCGGCGGTGGGCGGGCAGGCTGAATCTACATTGGAGCTTACGGTTACTCGGCGGTGCAGCGGTGCTATTGCTGGCAGGACAAATTCTGTGGGGTAATGAACAGGGATGGATTGGCCTGCAACCCTTTGAATTGACTAAATTGGTGTTGATCATGACAGTAGCCCATACGCTGATGCGACGAGCGCGTCCAGAACCGGGTGACGATTGCGGCAGTTGGTTGAATGGACTGCGTTATCTCGGTCCCGCAGTGCTATTGATAGCGGTCGGCGGTTTTGCCTTACTATTCTTGCGTGATTTTTCGCCGCTGGCGTTGCTGTTGCTGTGGGCCTTGGCGATGGGGTGGGCCTGGCTGGCGGTTCAGCCGCACCCACCGCTCCGCCGCGCCGGTCAGGCCGCGTTGCTAGGGCTAGTCGTGGCGCTAGCAATAGGCCTGAACGGGTTACAGAAGCATCCCGAAAATTTTCCGCTGAATTTTCAGGCAGATCGGATTCGGGTCTGGGCCGCGCCGGATCGTTATCCCCATGCCGGTTACCAATTGCGGCGAGCGCTGGAAGCAATCCGGGCGGGTGGGTGGTGGGGAACGGTTTGGACTGAGGCGGCTAACGGCCGGGTCATGGGCCTCCCGGCATTGGAAAATGACTTTACTCCAGCGTTTTTCCTGAACCGTTATGGCAGTCTGGCCGGTCTGGTTCTGGTGGGAATCCAGGCGGCGCTGATTGGCGTGTTGTTAATCATCGCCGGTCGCGCCCTGAAGCGGAACCAGGATGCTGACCGTCTGGTGACGCCTGGATTTATCGGATTCGCCGGATTCGCCGGATGGGTGGTGTATGGCGGCGCTGCTTTGTTGGGGGCGCATTTTCTGGTTTCATGGGGGACCAATCTGGGGTTTCTGCCAGTTATGGGCCAGCCGATGCCCTTGTTATCGGCTGCTGGCAGTCACCTGACGCTGTTTGTGTTGCCGGTGATCGCATTGGCGGTCGCGGTTGAGGAACGAAATTATGACGACTCACACTGAGGCGCTGATCGCCTCCGATTATGTGGTGTGCGCCACCTTACGCAAGGTGGCCGATGTCTTCAACGCCGATCTACTGTGGGAACGTGGCCGGAGCACCCAGGATGGTATAGCGCTGATGGAGGCGCTCAAGCGCCATCCTCGCACCGTCCGCGCCCGTCAGCGCAAGGAGACTCGCTACAGTCATATCATCGTGCGTATCCCCGAACGCGATTATGTGCGCGACGATCGGCTGGAAGACGGCTTTGGCCGACGGGCGCTGGTGCAGGAACTTGAACACCGGCATGAACAGGAATTAGGCCGCTATCTGGCCGATGACGCTGCGATTCGCTATCGGCTGGAGCCGGACCCGATCCTGCGTTCGGGTGAGGCGCAATTTCTGTTTGGGCGGGCGATCTATGTTCCCGCTGCCAGCGATCTGCCGCTGTTTCGGATACAGATCGCGGCGGACGGGTCGGGTGACTGGCGTGAGGTCGGATTAATTTACCCCGGTCAGCGCCTGACCCTGATCAATGGCGACCGGCGCGCTAGCAGCGTCACCGTCACCGGCTGGCCGTTTTTAAGCGGTGAATCGGCACTATTGGTGTTGCGGCCCGGAATGCCGCCACTGGTCGATGTCGGCGCTGAACCGCCGGATAGCTTGACTGTCGGTCCAGATGGCGAAAGCGGCTTTACCCTGCGGGATCGGCGTGGGCGGGGGGTGCGGGTGCGAGCGGTCGCGTTGGCCGCCCAAGACTTGGCGCTGGTGCGTTCCAATTGGGCGACACGAACATTGGATCGGGTCGTTACACCGCCCGCCACACCTCCAATGCTGCCGGATGAAACTGCCGATACCCGACTGGACGAGACGTATCCGCTGATTGATCCCTGGGGGCGGCGCGAGCCAATGCTGGGCTTCCCTACTGATCCCGACGACGCCACTCAGCCCTTGCCAATTCTGGACGAGCCGTCTTCGCCGCCATCCTCGCCGCTGTCCCCGTTACAGGAGCCGCCCTCGCCTTCATCGGTCATCCCACCGGCGCTGGTCAGTAATGAGAGCAAGGTACTTCCGGTGGAACCGGATCAAGGCACCTGGATTCCCCGGCGACCAGTGGCTTATCTGCATGTGACCGGCATTGCCCTGCAACGACTATCCACCTACGCCGCTGCCGGGATCAGCGACTGGCGGCTGAGTTTCAACCGGATCGGCGAACTGACCCCGGACGGTCATCCCGACGTGGCCGCCTGGGTGCGAATCGATAGTGCCGACCGGGTATTTGGTGAGGTGGTGGGGCTTTCTACTCCACTAGCGCTGCCAGGGATGTGGCAGCCGTTTCCGGAGCTGGAATTGGCGTTGTACCCGGCTCCAGGGCCAATGACCACGCATTACCTGGGCTGGATGCGGCTGCCAACGCCACTGACGTTGCCGGTGCCGCGGGAACGAGCCGTAACTTTTGGCCGCGGCTCGGAAGCCGATATTGCTCCACGTCTGCTGGCGGATCCGCGGTCGCTGCGCTGGGATGGCAACCGCACCACCTCACTGGGCATCAGCGCTGAATACCTTGGTCTGTCGCGCCGCCATTTGCGTTTGCAGGTGCGCCGTGATGACTGGTGGGTGCAACTGGAAAGCCAGAATATGCCGGTTTACCGACTGGCGGCGTCGGGCGATCTGCTGGATGTCCTCAGTCCGGGGATCGACACCGCCACTGCCGCCAAACCGGGCGAGCTGCTGGTGGCGGGCGGCTATGTGCTGGCGCTGGGAGCAGTGGGCTGAATCCGGCGATTCCCGCCATTGTTGGCCGTGTTCAGGAAATAACCCGCCCATAGCTTCGCGCCGGTGGTTTGGTCATTGTCCGTGTCGAGCGTCGGTCTTGATGAGGCAAGGGGCGAAGTGACGCCTTCTTTTGAAACAGCCGATCCTCGGAACGATAACGGGCGCGGATCTGGTGAATAATAATGCCGCTAATGATCAGGGTCACACCGCACAGTTTGCCCCAACCGCTCTCCAGCCTAGTTAGACCAAACAGCCCAAGCAACAGGTAGACATAGGGCAAAATCTCATAGATCGGCTTTGGAAACATGGCTAAATCCTCCTAAGAATACCTCTGATGGAGCTAGCCTATAAAGAAAAGCGGTTCGTATCTGTCCTCTCGTTAGAGGGCATTTGAGGGACATTTGAGCAAGATGGAGAAAATCTGGCGATGAAACAGAGCAAAGCGCAAGCCTATGTTCGTCAGTTGTGCTGTCTGGGCCTGAGCAGGGAAATCATGATTTCAGAATTGCTCCGTGCCCTGCATTCGCTGATCCCCTCGGAAGATAACTTTTTCGCAGGCCTTGACCAGAACTACAGTCCGGCTTACGTCCTCGCCGAGCAGTTTACATTCGAGGCGCTGGATGTGTACCTGAACCAGCCCGCCCAGTTGTTTACGCCTGAATATAACGTCCGAGCGGTGCAATGGTTCACCGCCCACCGGGTTCTGCCTGATTTCCGAATTTTGGACGATCGTTTTTACCAGCGTGACTTCTACCACCTGGTGCTGCGGCTCAACAACCATCACTACGCCCTGCAAGGAACTGTTTATCAAGATGGGCGCGTCGTGGGCATGATAGTGCTGTGCCGCCCGCCCAATCAGTCGCCGTTCAACACCAGCCATCGCCAGCAGTTTGAGCAGATGCTGCCGTATCTCGATCATGGTTTGCAGGTGGCGTGCAGTGCAATTGATCAGGATTATGTAGACAGTGGCCGGTCTGGGCTGGTCATCCTGAACCGCGACGGCACAATAGTTTCACTTAGCAAAGCGGCTCGAACCCTGCTGTTTCTGGCGACTTATGGCGCGTTGCCGGCGGGTCAGATTCAATTCAGCCGTGCAGTGGCGATGCCGCCCGCGCTGCGGCAGGTCTGCGCCCGTCTTGATCGAATTTTCCAAGAGCAGGATGCGCCGCCCCCGGTGAGCGTCGAGACCAACGCCGGTGGCCGCTTCATCTTTCGCGCCCACTGGCTGGAGCCGCTAGCTCTTAACACGAGCGGCGATGGTCTTGGGGTATCCCCTGCCGCCCATGCCTTGATCGGCGTCACCATCGACCATCAGGAGCCGTTGCGCCTGCGGCTGTGCCGAGCCATGCGCGGTTCACGCTTATCGATCCGGGAACAGGATGTCTGTCTGGCGCTAGCCGACAATCTGTCCTATCCGGCTATCGCCGCCCGATTACACCTCAGTCCATCCACTGTAGTGACTTACATTCGCCGAATTCATGAAAAGCTGGGGACTAACAGTCGCGAGGAATTGCTTAAAGCTCTCTTGGCATCGATTCAATAGCAAAGCCTACCCACTTGTGCCAACGGGTTTCCAACAATGAGCGGCATGCGGGTTTTTGTTACAGTATAAAATGATGGTTTGGACAATTTTACTGGATTACTATACATTTTAGGGTAAGACTTTGGAGTAGCTCAGGTTCTGTTTATTTGACTTGTTTAACTCGGATCAAAACCCTGATTTGATTGGATGCTTCCTATAGAGACTCAATGATGGGTTGTGATCGCCAAAACAGTCTGAACCATTGTCGTGGTGGCAAGACATGAAAACTGACTAAAGGAATTGCTAATGTCAAAATTTGAAGATTTGTTTATTATCCAAATAATAGGCTTACTAAGAAACCGCAAATTTTCTGGGGATTGTGATATACGCATTGAATCTATGCCGGCCCATCTTCAGTTCGCTGAAGGCACATTAATCAACATTTATTATAAAGATTTAACAATAACTGATGCGCTTGATAAAATACTTTGGGCTCATCAAGGAGAGGTTAATCTTATACCAAAGACTTACACAGTAAGCGATTGGGATTATATCAGTGACATGGATCAATCAATTATTAAATATAGTCCACCAATGCCTGACAGATGTCCGTTCATGGAAAATATTTCATTGGAAAAGAGTAAATTTATTTTGCAGGAAAAGTCTATCTTTATGGAAATAGGCCAGCTTATTTATAATAATGTGCGTAGCGGTGTTAGCAGCGACATTACCCAGATAAAAAAAGCAGTCTCACATCCAGAACTTTGGAATGGTCTTTTTCATCTCATGGGTAGTGGAGAAATCATGGGGGATTATGGTCAAAATCTGAGTGTATTTTTATTAAAAATTCAGAGCCTTATCATATCTAACCTACAAAAGATTCTTGGAAAACGTGTGGCAGAACTCTACCAAGAGCGTTTATCGCAAGAAATGGATGAGCAGTGGCCAAATTTTCCCAAACACAAAAATTATGATCGAGTGTATGGTGCTTATGATCGAATCTATGGCACAGCGCCCTACCGAGCATGGGCCATGTTACTCAACCAAACCATTACCAAAACCGTTTCAACGGCAATGGGTCATTCCTGCTATAAAAAAGCATTGGCCCTGCTGAAACCTGAAGAAGTCAACCTGTTACAGCAACTACTTGATCAGAAGGAATAAATAACAATGACAATTGCGATAGCCATCATTTGGATCATCCTGTCAGCTCCAATTGTACTGTTCCCTTTGCTAGGCGTCGATCAGAAAATTCTTTTTGACTATTCTTTGTTGATGCAAATTATTACGCCGACAGCAGCGGCTGTTTTTTGTTGCATAACAGGCCTTGTTTTCCCAAAAGATGATGCCATGCGCAAGGTATGGATGTTGCTGGGTATAGGTATGTTATGCTGGGGAATAGGGGCAATATTATTTGCCGCTTACCCATTAATCTACGAAGGACAGGAAACTCCTTATCCCTGGTATTCAGACATTGGCTATCTCTTTCTGGTGCCTTTTGTATTGGCTGCATTTTTTGTTTTCAAGAAAAGTCTGCATGTAGAAGTTCCAGTATGGGGATGGGTAACCGCAGCCGCTTTTTTTCTTGCTGCACTCGCGCTTTCCATTATCTTTAATCTCAGCAAATTTGCTGATTCCAATACCGTTCTTCCCTACACAATTACCTTGCTTTATACAATAGGCGATCCGTTACTGCTGGGGGGTACTATAATAATAGGCTCGATATTAGCGGGTGGCGCAGTGGGTCGTCCTTGGTGGTTTGTACTGATCGGCCTGATCTTGTACTACACAGCCGATTTAATTTATACCTATCTTGTCGTCAAGGGACAGTATGCTACTGGTAATTTTATTGATATAGGCTGGTTATTAGGATTTGGCTGCATCGCCGTAGCGGCGCTAATGACTCGCTCCTTATTCAAGGAGTAGCAGGCCACGCAAGAGCATGGCTCCGACTGGGAAAGCCAAGGCAATGAGATTAATAACTTGGCGAAGCAATACGGCATTGATCGATTAGTTTTAAGCAACTGATTGATGCAAAAAACAGGGCAGATTTCAACCGGCTTTAGCGGATTGAAACCTGCCCTATAACACGTCATTACAGTAGGATTTGGCCCTTCAGCCACTTGACGAACCGGCTACAACGCCTCGAACACGCCGGCTGCGCCCATGCCGGTGCCAATGCACATCGTCACCATGCCGTACTGGCCGCCACGCCGGCGCATACCATGAACCAGCGTTGCGGTGCGGATCGCGCCAGTTGCGCCCAGCGGATGCCCCAGCGCAATCGCCCCACCCAGCGGATTAACCTTAGCCGGGTCGAGGTCCAGATCGCGCAGCACCGCCAGACTTTGCGCGGCAAACGCTTCGTTCAGCTCAAACCAGTCGATAGCATTCTTGGTCAACCCGGCCAACTCCAGCGCCTTGGGAATCGCCACAAGCGGGCCGATGCCCATGATCCGGGCCGGCACCCCCGCCACCGCGTAGCTGACGAAGCGGGCCAGCGGTTTCAGGTTCAATTGCTTGACCAGTCGCTCGCTCATCAACACGACCGCTCCGGCCCCATCGCTCATTTGCGAACTGTTACCCGCAGTGACGCTACCCCGCGCCGCGAACACCGGCTTGAGCTTGGACAGTCCGGCCAGAGTGCTGTCGGGACGCGGCCCTTCATCGTTCTCTACGATCCGTTCCCGAATCCGCACCTGCATAGTCTGGGTGTCCGGGGTGCGATCCAGCACGGTATAGGGCAGGATTTCCTGTTTAAACTCGCCGCCGGTGATCGCCGCCACCGCCCGACGATGACTTTCCACCGCAAAGGCGTCCTGATCCTCGCGGGAAATCTTCCACTGCTCGGCGACTTTTTCCGCCGTCAAACCCATCCCGTAAGCGATTCCAATATTTTCATCGGTCGCAAACACCTCGGGATTCAGGGCGATCTTGTTGCCGCCCATTGGGATCATGGTCATGGTCTCGGTCCCGGCAGCGATCATCACATCAGCCTCGCCCAGCCGGATGCGGTCAGCAGCCTGCGCCACCGCCTGCACTCCGGAGGCGCAGAACCGGTTGATGGTTAGACCCGGCACGCTGTCCGGCAACCCAGCCAGCAACAGGCCAATCCGGGCTACATTCATCCCCTGCTCGCCTTCCGGCATCGCGCAACCGACGATCACATCGCCGATCAATTTCGGATCCAGCCCCGGACATTGCGCCACGACGCCGCGCAGCACATGGGCCAACAGATCATCTGGGCGGGTGTTGCGAAACGCGCCGCGCACCTTGCCGACCGGAGTCCGGGCGGCAGCGACGATGTAGGCGTCCTGAATTTGCTTGCTCATCATCAATTCTCCTGCCAATCAGTTACGCAGCGGCTTGCCGGTCTTGAGCATCTGCTCGATGCGGGCCTGGGTCAGCGGATTTTTGGCCAGTTCGATGAAGCCCTTGCGCTCCAGACCCAGCAACCAGTCCTCGCTGACCAGCGTGTTTGGGTCCACATCGCCGCCGCACAGCGCCTCCGCGATCTTGAGGCCCAATTGATAGTCATGGGCGGAAATGAAACCGCCATCACGCATATTCACCAGCGCCATCTGGCAGGCAGCCACGCCGGTGCGGCCTGCGACCCGGATAGGCCGAGGTTGCGGGGGACGATAACCAGTTTCGGCCAACGCCCGGACCTGCGCCTTGGCGACATACAGCAACTCATTGGCATTGAACACGATCACGTCAGACGCCTTGAGGTGACCCAGTTGCTTGGACTCCTCGGCGCTGCGCGAGACCTTGGCCATCGCCATCGCCTCGAAATAGGGGCGCAGGAACGGGAGCAAATCACCGCCTTTGGCCTCGGTCATTGCCCGCAACGCAAATTCCTTGCAGCCGCCGCCGGCGGGAATCAGCCCAACCCCGACCTCGACCAGCCCGATGTAGCTTTCCAGCGCCGCAACGACCCGGTCACAGTGCATCAGGAACTCGCAGCCGCCGCCCAGCGCCAGGCCTTGTGCTGCCGCCACCACTGGAATCGCCGAATAACGCAGCGCAGCAGTGGTGTGCTGGAATTTGGCGACGGTGCCTTCAAGGGCCGCAAAGCCGCCAGCCAGCACCACTGGCACGGCCTGCGCCAGATTGGCCCCAGCGCTGAATGGCGCTTCGGTCTGCCACAGCACCAGCCCGCTAAACTGCTGTTCGGCGATGTTCAGCGCCTCCAGCACTCCGTCCAGCACATCATCGCCGATAACATGCATTTTGCTCTTAAAGCTAAGGACGCCGATCCCATCGCCGGTCGTCCACAGCCGCACGCCGGTATTTTCAAACACCGTTTCGCCATAGCAAGGCGGCGCTTCGCCCAAGACCTGTTCGGGATAAAGCTGACGCTGATAAACCGGCAAGGTGGACCGCGGCTTGTAGGCGTACTCCGCCGCCGAATAGGACCCCTTGGCGCTATGGACGCCTTCCACATCATCGACCCAAGCCGGCAGCACGGTGGTCGTCATCGCCTTGCCGGCAGCGATGTCTTCGCTAATCCAGGCCGCGACCTGTTTCCAGCCCGCTGCCTGCCAGATTTCAAACGGCCCCATACTCCAGCCAAAGCCGCCGCGAATAGCCAAATCGACATCACGAGCAGTATCGGCAATTTCCGCCAGCAACACCGCCGTGTAATGGAATACATCACGGTGAATCGCCCACAGGAATTGCGCTTGCGGATCGTCGCTGGCTCGCAATGCTGCAAACTTGTCAGCGGGATTACGGAGTTTCAGAATGGCCTGCACCGCCTCATTAGGCTTGACACCAGCGTTCTGATACTCGCCAGTCTCTGGATTCAACACCTGCTTGCCCTTGGCGGCATAAATTCCGGCCCCGGTTTTCTGGCCTAATGCGCCCTTTTCAATCAAGGCATTTAGCCAATCCGGTGAGGTGTAATAAGCCCGCCACGGATCATGTTGCAGCGCCAGCGCCGAGCCTTTGAAGACATGGCCCATCGTATCCAGACCCACGATGTCAGCAGTCCGATAGGTGGCGCTCTTGGGACGGCCAATCGCCGGGCCAGTCAGCGCATCCACCAAATCCAGGCTCAGTCCAAAAGTATGGGTATGATGAATGGTGGCCGCCATTGAAAACACGCCAATTCTGTTAGCAATAAAATTGGGCGTGTCCTTGGCGCGAATCACACTCTTACCGAGGGTGCTAACTAGGAAGGTTTCCAGCTGGTCGAGAATAGCAGGATCGGTCTGCTGGCAGGGAATCAGCTCGACCAGCGCCATATAGCGCGGTGGATTGAAGAAATGCACGCCGCAAAACCGGGAGCGCAGTGAATCCGGCACCGATTCAGCCAGCAGGTTGATCCGCAGGCCAGAGGTATTAGTCGCCAAAATCGCCCGATCATTCAAATAAGGAGTGATGCGCTGATACAAATCAGCCTTCCAGTCCGGGCGTTCGGCAATCGCTTCAATCAGCAGATCGCAATTCCGCAATTCTTCCAGATGCTGGTCATAATTAGCGGGTTTAATTAACTCCGCCCGTTCTTTAACTGCAAACGGAGCTGGATTGAGTTTAGTTAGATTAGCAATAGCCTTGACCGCGATCCCATTCGGATCGCCGTCTTTGGCCGGCAGGTCAAATAACATGACCGGCACTTCAGCGTTAGCGAGATGAGCGGCAATTTGCGCCCCCATCACGCCCGCGCCCAGAACCGCCACCCGGCGGATGGATGCTGCGTTGCTCATAGTCTGGATGTCCTCTGGTCAGGCGGTTGAAACGCCCTGATTACTTCAACCCCGCGTCCACGAAGGGGCAGCAGGAGGTGAACAGCTGATCTAAAGGTAAGGCCAGCAACCCGGTGTCGGCTTTATTGATTTGGCTAATCACCGATGGCGTGGGAAGGTTATGCGCTTTGTCAGACACTCAAAATGAAAAACCCCTCGTCCGGGTGCGGGAGAGGGGCGGGGTCAGGGTGAAACGCTGCTTAGAAACGGTAACTGGCCTGGATGCCGATCAGATTGCCTGAACCGGTGTAGTCAAGCCGCAGAGTGTCGGTGATCAGCCCGGCGGGCGATGGGATCAGATTGACGGTGTTGTCGGTGCTGGCCTTGGCAAAGTCAATATACATATAACCAAAATCCACCGACAGTTGCGAACCGGGGTGGTAGCTGAAGCCTAACCCGAAAGCGTTACGGTTGCTGTCGGGAATACGCGGGGTCCGGTATTCAGCGGAAGAAATCGGTGTTTGGTCATAGACGTAACCGGCCCGGAAAGTCCACTCTGGATTGTAATCGTAGCTCACGCCGATGTTGAATGACCAGCTATCTTCCCAGTTTTCTTCGGTCAAGCTCTGCGATCCATCGGCAAAATCAATCTGTAGTTTCTTAAACAGGCTCCAGTTGGTCCAGCGCACGCTGCTCATGACCGCCCACTGATCGTTGAGCCGCCGGTAAGCGGCCAATCCCAGCCAATCCGGCAAGGTGACATCCGCTTGGGCGCCGACCTCGCCATTACGACCTGTAATGTAGTCGCTAATGGTGCGATCACCCTCAACCGAATGATTGATCCGTGATCGATAGCTGATGCTGATCCGGGTATTGGGGTCAAATTCGTACAGAGCGCCCAGGTTGTAGCCAAAGGCCCAGCCATCAGCCTTGACCTCGGCGAAACCATCTTTCACGAAAGGCGTGAAGGGATTGAACAGCGCCTGGCTGAGAGTGGCGTCGGCATATTGGGCGCTGACGCCCGCTCCAACCGAGAAGTTCTCATTAACCCGATAAGCGATCGAGGGGTTGATGTCGACTGTCTTCAACTCTGACTGCACAGCATGATAACGGCCCACCCAATCCCGTCCGTAGTCTGTGCTCACCGCAAAGGGCGCGGTAATGCCCAGGCCAAACCGCATCTGGTCGTTAATATCCATTGCAAAAAACGCATTAGGCACGAAGTTGCCTGTACCCCCATTATCACTACTTCCCAGACTCGGAATCGTCACGAACACCGGCAACGTGCCGGGCTTAGTGAGTACATCGCCCAGATTAGCCGGAAGCCGGGTAGTCGAACCGGTATTAGCCGTCTTCATACTAATATCGATGTAGACCAAACCCACCTGCGTCTGCATCCCCTTACTCAGCATCATGTCGGCGGGGTTGTAGAACACGGCGGATACGTCGTCGTTGGGCAGGCTGCCGCCCGCAAACGCCCGGCCCAGGCCGGTCACACTCTGTTCGGTGATTTGCAAGCCTGAGGCGTAGGCTTGACTGGTGGTGACGAGCGCCCCCGCCAAGCTGATAACCAACAGTAAGCGGCGGTAATGATCAGGATGCATGGTAGTGACTCCGTGGTGGCTATCTGGTCTTTTTTGTGGAGATTAGCGCGGACGGAAAACCGAGCTTGTTGTAAGAATACCTCGCACTTTGTTGTAAGAATACCCAAGATTTAAAATAGCGCCATATCTTCAGGATATCTTGCAACTTTTACCAGCAGCAATGGTCGCTTTCGACCAGACTGCGCAGCGCCTAGCCGAAAATCGCCCCCACTAACACGCTCACTCAAAACAGCGTCCCATTAAACCCGCCGCAATCCCGCCTCCTTGACCAGCGCATACAGCGCCGGAATCACGATCAGCGTCAGCACGGTGGACGAGATCATGCCGCCGACCATCGGCGCGGCCATCCGGCGCATCACTTCCGACCCAGCACCCTGTGCGATGGGTGTATATAAATCAACTTCCGTTTCACAGATTAGGCTCAGTATCAAAGATGCCTAGCAACGAGACGCGGGATCGCTGTTTACTGCTTTCCACCATAACCTATGAGTTTCGGAAGCCTACCGCCTGACGCTCTTGCGAAACTGTTGAGAACGGGGCGGCGGGCAGGTTTTTGCTTTAGCAGCAGCGGCGGAAGGATTGCCAAAATCGTGGCATGGCGGCGATTCCGCTGCCTGATGGTTGCCGGTTGCCGGTCGCCGCTGACCCGGTAGCCACCGTCGCCGCCCCCAGCCAGGGCAAGGCAACCATCAGCAGCAGGATCCGCAGGTGACGTAAACTTTGGATCATAGTGGGATGGGATTCTTAACGGGTTATCGCCAGTCGCGCCTCTGGTCTGACGATGCCGAGTTGACCCCCTGCTGCGTGATCTCACGTCGGGCGTTTCTGCTACTATTCGCCACTTTTTAGCACACCCTAACCCCTTATAAAGGATGTCCAATATGCCACGTCCATACAACTTTAGCGCAGGTCCCGCCATGCTGCCCGAGGTGGTTCTGGAACAGGCCAAGGCCGAAATGCTCGACTGGCAGGGTTCCGGAATGTCGGTGATGGAAATGAGCCATCGCGGCAAAGAGTTCGTGTCTATCGCCGAACAGGCTGAAGCCGACCTGCGGGAATTGCTCGCGATCCCAGCCCATTACAAGACGTTGTTCCTGCAAGGCGGCGCGTCCAGCCAGTTCGCCGCTGTGCCGATGAACCTGCTGCGCGGCAAGACCAAGGCGGATTATCTCAATACCGGAATGTGGTCGAAAAAGGCCATCGCCGAAGCCAAGAAGTACGGCCAGATTAATGTCGTCGCCAGTTCCGAGGCCAGCAACTTTACGACTGTTCCGGCCCGCCAGAGCTGGAAATGCGACCCGGACGCGGCCTATCTGCACTACACGCCCAATGAAACCATCGGTGGCGTCGAACTGCACACTGTTCCCGAAGTGGGCGTGCCACTGGCGGCCGATTTCTCCTCGACCCTGCTGTCGCGGCCCATCGATGTCAGCAAATTCGGCATCATTTACGCCGGCGCCCAGAAGAACATCGGCCCGGCGGGACTGACCATCGTCATCGTTCGCGAAGATTTACTCGGCCAGACCGTGGCCGGTACGCCGACCATGCTCGATTACGCGGTGCAGGCCAAGGAAGGATCGATGTACAACACTCCGCCGACCTATGCCTGGTATATCGCCGGCCTGGTGTTTCAATGGATGAAGGCGCAAGGCGGCTTGACCGCTATCGGCGAGCGCAACCGGGCCAAGGCCGAGTTGCTGTACCGGAGCATTGATGAATCCGGCTTCTACAAGAATCCAGTCGATCTCGCCTACCGCTCGTGGATGAATGTACCGTTCACTCTACCCGACGCGGCGCTGGACAAGCCGTTTTTAGCCGAAGCCAAGAGCGCCGGACTACTCACGCTGGCCGGCCACCGCTCTGTGGGCGGGATGCGGGCCAGCATTTACAACGCCGTGCCGATGGAGGGCGTTCAAGCTCTGATCAATTTCATGGCCGATTTCCAGAAGCGGCGCGGCTAAACCCTTTTTTCCATCCACTCGCCCCGGAGGTTCACCATCCGGGGCCTTGTTTTTTTCAGGTAGCGACCCGTCATGTACAAGATTCTTACCCTGAACAACATCAGCGTTTCCGGTCTGGAACGCCTCCCCCGCGACCGTTATGAAATCGCCTCCGAAATCCAGAATCCCGACGCCGTGCTGCTGCGCTCCTACGCCATGCACGATTGGCCGGTTCCCGCCAGCCTCAAGGCGATTGGCCGGGCCGGGGCCGGGGTCAACAATATCCCGGTACCGCAGATGACCGCCAAGGGCATTTGCGTGTTCAACGCCCCTGGCGCTAACGCCAACGCAGTCAAGGAACTGGTGATCGCCGGGATGCTGCTGGCCGCCCGCAACATCTGCCCGGCCTGGGACTACACCCGCCAGTTGCGGGGAACGGATGCTGAACTCTCCAAGCAGGTCGAATCCGGCAAGAAACAGTTTGTCGGTATCGAACTGCCCAACCGTACTTTGGGCGTGATTGGGCTGGGCGCGATTGGCGTCAAGGTTGCCAATGCCGCCCGTGCGCTGGGGATGCGGGTGATTGGCTATGATCCGCACATCACGGTCAACAACGCCTGGCAGTTGTCCTCGCAGGTCGAGCAGGTGTTGAGCGTCAACGAAATGGCCGCGCAAGCCGACTTCATTACCCTGCACGTTCCGCTGAACGACGCCACCCGCCAGTTGATCAACGCCCAGTTTCTGAAGAACAGCCGGCCCGGCCTGACTCTGCTCAACTTCTCCCGCGAGGGCGTGGTGGATGAGGAAGCGCTGTTTGAAACCTTGCAGGCCGGCAAGCTGCGAGCTTATGTCTGCGACTTCCCCACCAACCGGCTCAAGGATCAGCCTCGGGTGATCATGCTGCCGCATTTGGGCGCATCGACCGCCGAGGCGGAAGACAATTGCGCGATCATGGTGGCCGATCAGGTGCGTGATTATCTGGAAAACGGCATCGTCCACAACTCGGTCAACTTCCCGGAAGTGGTCATGCCACGTAATGGCGGGCCGCGTTTGGCCATCGTCAACGCTAATGTTCCACACATGATCGAGCGAATTTCCAAAGCGATCTCCACCGCTGGCATCAATATCGTGGATATGCTCAACAAGTCGCGGGGCGAGATTGCCTGCACCTTGGTCGATACCGCCGCACCGATTTCCCCGGAAGTGGTGGCGCAGATTGCCGAGGTGCAGGGCGTATTAAATGTGCGGGCGATCTAATTAGCTTTCGATGAGCGGAGCGCCCATGCCCGAATTTGCCTGTCTGAATCTCACTCTGACCGATGCCATTGCCCGAATCGAGCTTAATCGCCCCAACAAGGCCAATGCGCTCAATGGAACTTTGTGGCGGGAAATTGGCGAAGCCTGCCGCTGGGTGGATGAAACCCCGGAAGCGCGAGTGGCGATCATGAGTGGCGCGGGTCGCCATTTCTGCGCCGGGATTGATTTTGAGCTGATGGGCGAGCTACTGGACGAGGTTAAGGCATTGAACCCCGGCCAGCGTGAGGAGCGGTTGCGGTGGATCATCCTCGGTTTGCAAGCCGCATTCACTGCGGTGGAAATCTGTCGCAAACCGGTACTGGCGGCGATTCAGGGCCTGTGCATCGGTGGCGGGCTGGATCTGATCGCCGCCTGCGACCTGCGCTACGCCAGCGCCGATGCAGCGTTTTCGCTCAAGGAAGCCGATCTGGCGATTGTTGCGGATGTGGGCAGTCTGCAACGGCTGCCGCATCTGATCGGCGAGGGCCAGGTGCGGGAACTGGCTTTGACCGCCCGCCAGTTCGACGCCGCCGAAGCGCAGAGCATGGGCCTGTTAAACCGGGTGTACCCCGATCATGATGCCTTGCGGGACAATGTGCAGGCGATGGCCGCCACCATTGCCGCCAAATCGCCGCTGACGGTACGCGGCATTAAGCAGGCGCTCAACTACGGCCGCGATCATCGCGTCACCGATAGCCTGGAGCAAGTCGCAACCTGGAATGCGGCAATGCTGTTGTCCACCGATACCCAAGAAGCCATTGCGGCAGCGATGGAAAAGCGTCAACCGCAGTTTGCTGATTGACCCGTCGTACCCGGTTGTGTCAAGGAAACCCGCCATGCTGACCATTGCCACCTTCAACCTCTGCAATCTGGGCGCAGACGCATCGCCGAAACGGCTGGAGCGACTGGGTGCGATTGTGGTTGATGAACTGGGAGTGCCCGACATTCTGGCAGTGCAGGAAATCGCGGTACCCAGTCGGTGGGTAGTAGATGGCCCAGTTCCTGCAGATGAGACCTATCAGGCCTTGATTGAGGCGATTAGCGTGGCGGGTGGTCCCGGTTATGACTTCCGGGAAGTGGCGCCGCTAGCGCAGCAGGATGGCGGTATGGTCGGAGCCAACATCCGGGTCGGACTGCTGTTTAATCCGGCGCGGCTGGGGTTCCCGGATCGAGGTCAAGCCGGGCCGGACGATCGGGCTGGAATTCTGTTTAGCGAGGGCCACCCCCAATTGACGCTGAATCCGGGCCGGATCGATCCCCTTCATCCAGCGTTCACCGGAGATGATCATTGTCACTGGATGCCCAGCCGCAAGGCGCTGGCGGCAGAATTTGCCTGGGAGGGACAGCGGCTGTTCGTGATCGTCTGTCACCTCAAATCCATGCGCTCACAAGTCCGCCGAGAGGCGGATTACGCCAAGAAGCAGCGACACGTTCAGGCGGAAATTGTGCAAGGCTTCGCGGCCGACCTGCTGGCTTGCGATCCCCAAGCGGTGGTGGTGGTGCTGGGCGATC
This sequence comes from Candidatus Competibacteraceae bacterium, assembly GCA_003989085.1. Lineage (GTDB taxonomy): Bacteria > Pseudomonadota > Gammaproteobacteria > Competibacterales > Competibacteraceae > RXIV01. The sequence goes on along the minus strand of RXIV01000015.1, from coordinate 27,585 downwards.
TGAACGATATCCCTGGCTCCAAAACCCTGAAACTCCTCAAGGGCAAGCTGTTTCATAATCTGCTGGACGATCTACCCCATCAACACTGCTATACCCGTCGCCATGGTCATCAGCCCCAGGCGCTGGATCATATTCTGGTCAGTCCTGCGTTGCGGCATGGCGCGACCGTACGAATCCCGCATTTGCATAGCGATGCTGCGCCCGGTGGGCCGATACCGGCCAGCGATCACGATCCGGTCGTCGCAGTGTTGGAGGTAAGCTGAGAGTCCCTTTGCCGGGGGTAACTTTGACATGAGAGGCGTGACCCGGCTTGCCGGGGCACGTCCTCTCGATGGAAGGGTTAGCCGCCTGGCAGCACATAGGACATGTACTTCACCGAGAACGGCAAATAAGGAAAGCGCTTTGTCTCTCCGCTTTTGAAGCCAAGTTTGTTGTACCAGCGCTGAAGGTCGGTGTGCTCCCCAATAACCCCGATGCTGATGGTTTGAACTGACAAGCTACGTGCGTGTTCAACGATGTGCTGAACGAGGCGAGCGCCTGCACCTTTGTTCCTGTGCGCTGGCAAAACAGAAAGGCGATTCAGGTATGCGAGCCCAGGACTTGGGCTTTCGTACGCCACGCAACCAATGGGTTCGGAATCCTTTTCTAAGATGAAGTACGTCTCGCCGCGAGCGAGATCGGCTTGCACCCAGGTCTCGGTATAGAAGGAAGGGTGTTTCGGGCAGTTCTCGGCATTTAGATTGAACTTGACCGCAACGTCTTTGTTTGACTCGCGGACAAGCATTGCGATTGTTGGCAAGTCTGCGATTGAGGCTTCTCGGATTTGCATGTGGTGGCGAGGAGTGAAAAGGCGGCTAACAGGGCGCGAGTTGAGCGGCACCCGCGCGCGGGTTGAAAGGACGGCTAGCCGGTCTGGAAACCCCCAGCGGGCGCAAGCCGCGAACGCAGTGAGCGGTGTCTGCTCGAACGAGGCGTTGGCCCGCGCTCCGCGCGGGACACGCCGAGTTCGCTCAACTCACGCCCTGTTGACGCCGTGCGGAATGCGGCGTCAACGCCCTGCTTCACCTGCCGGCTACGCCGGATCAGGTGCAAGCTACAACAGTTAGGCGGGGTTGATCTCACCCTACAATCAGCTTACCAGCGACCGGCGACTGGCAAATCACCTTTGATCCCAAAACTGCCTTCGTAGCAGCGATCCACAACGCAACCGTCCCATTTCCCGTTACCGTTGTAGTCCAGATACCAGGTGCCGTTGCGGAACACCCCGACTTTAGCTTTGCCATCGCCGTTCCAATCGCCCGCCACCGGCAGATCGCCCGCTTGTCCGAAGCTGCCGTAGAGGCATAAATCCTGCCCACCGTCCTGCTGGCAACCGTCCCATACCCCATTGCCGTTGTAATCCAGATACCAAGTCCCGGCCCGGAACACGCCGACTCCGGTTTTCAAACCGCCATCCCAGTTGCCGGCGACCGGCCAATCACCAAGCTGGCCGAAGTTCAGACAGAGGTCAGTGCCGCAGCCATCCCATGCGCCGCTGCCGTTGGCATCCAGGAACCACTGGCCGTTACGAAACACACCGATTTTGGCAAAACCGGTGCCATTCCAGTCCCCGGCGACTGGTAAATCCCCCGCCGTGCCAAAGCCGACATAGCAGCCATCGACCGCGCAGCCATCCCACTGGTGGTTACCGTTGCGGTCAATGAACCATTCGCCGGTGCCGGAACGCAGCACTCCGATAGAACTCTTCGCCCCACCAGACCAGTTGCCCGCAGCAGGCATATCGCCGACCTGACCAAAACTACTGTACAGACAGAGGTCTTGCCCGCCATCCTGCTGGCAACCATTCCACGCGCCGTTAGCGTTGGCGTCAAGAAACCAAGTACCGGCCCGGAACACACCCACAGACGCACCCGTGGCGGGCGGTGCGGAAGAACCATAAAGCCCCTTTCCTTCTTTGATAACCCTATCCCAGTCCGCTGTGAATTCCCACCAATTTGTCATGTTGCTTGTTGCTCGGTAACGGATCATATTCTGATAGCCGGGCATATTTTGCATCCAGTAGATGTACCACTGCGACTCTCCCCTTTGTTGAAGGAAAATATCCGTTGCTGGCCAAGGATAATTGATATTCCCCCATGTATCCATATTAACCAATTTCTTTGCTCCAGAAGCATCAGGCCGCCAATCTTCAATATCGCTGCTGACTAAATCTGGGTTATAGTAATCATAATCTTTTGTTGTATTTGGTGGGTGATGGGTATCACCCGCTCTCCCAATAGGCGCTGATGAATAGTTTGCCCCCCAGCCTGAAAAATCTTTAGCAAATAAATCATTGGTTCCATCTTGTCGTTCAGCTACGTAGTTATAAATGGACTCAAGCTGATGTCCATGATTGTGAATCATTTCAGCTTGAGTCCTCCGGAAATTATAACAATATACAATGTAGCTTTTTGAATATAAAGGCAGGTCATCTTGTCGATAGCTATTGGAAATATCTCCTGTCGTAGGGCTGGACATATTGGATTCAATAAATTCAACAAAATTTTCAGCTTTATGAAGCTGTGGATTATAAGAAGGCCAACCCGGCATAGCTGACTGTCCAAACCAAAGCCAAATCTCTTTCACTCCTACATCTTCAATATAGTGTTTGAAATTAAAGTCGTCTGCAATCTTAAAAAGATCAGGATAGAAAACACCATCTCCTGTTTTGAATGTTTTACTAATTGGTATTTGACTATAGATCGTCCAAGACTTAACAATTTTATATCCAAGATAGGGCTTGGCACTAGCATCTTTATAACCTCTAAATCTTGATCCTTCCTCTAGCATGAATTTTCCGCGAATGTTGTAGGCGTCTATGTTGCGCTTAAGTTGTGTGAGAGTGATCTCTCCCAGGCTATAGAAATCAGTAGCTTTTGACACATCAAGATTTATGCCGTCGTTAGTTGGCAGGTATCGCAAAATGATAACCGGTATTGTAGTTTTTGCACCAACTGCTGGTTCAGCAAGAAATGTGTCAATATTTTCTTCTACAATACTGCCCGGCGCATATTGAGCAAAAATAGAAGTAGAAGTAATCATCATGTACGCGACTGAAGCTATTTTCTTTTTCTTCATCTCATTTTCTCCAATGCCTTATTGAATAGCCTAACAGGGCGCGAGTTGAAAGGACTGCTGGCCGGCCTGGAAACCCCCAGCGGGCGCAAGCTGCGAACGCAGTGAGCGGTGTCCGTTCGAACGAGGAGTTGGCCCGCGCTCCGCGCGGGACACGCCTCAGCGTCCGGTAGTCATTTGAAGACTTACTGAGCGTCGCTCTGCCAACCGGTCTCCGAGGACACCGGTTGACTTGCGCTGTTGCCTGATTCCGGCTAACCCGCTGCGCCGCCAATCGCCGGAACGGCAAATAGCGCTTCGACCTGCGCCAGCCGCTCGGCCCGTTCGCCGCTGACTTCGCCCGCCGCCATGACGACATTCCGAATGACCCCCAAGATCGTAGCCCGCGCCTCGGCACCGGCAGGCAACATCTTTGGGATCGCCGCCAGCGCCTCATCCCGATCCAGCAGCAGCCCGAAAAACTGCTCGCGCAGCGTTTGCTTGAACTCTGCCAGGGTCATGTTGCCGTGACCGGCGCGAATCTGCCGCAACTCATTGAATGCCCGTTCATCCACTCCCGGCCCGGCCATACCGATATAGACCAGACTGCGAATCGCCGCCTCAGTCAGCCCGCCCTCGGCAATCCGCGCCTTAAGTTCACCGATCCGCTGTTGAATGAAGGCAATCCGCTCCGGTTCCATCCCCGGTCGGCGGCGCGGATTTTCGTCCGAAGCGCGTAACCCAACCAGCGCTTGCAACAGCGGCGAACCATAAAGCGCCAGAAATATCTGTTCCATGCTGTGATCCCGCAAATCCCGCCAACCATCCAGCGCCGCGATCATGCCATCTGAAATCATCGCCTGCACTTGCAGCAACGGGTTATCGGGTGAAACTGGCTGGCGCTGACCGCGCACTTGTTCCGCCAGTTCAGCGATTTGGCGCATTAACGGATTGCGATCCGAGAACAGTTCATAAGGCAGTTCGGAGGGATTGAGCTTGTGCAGCCATTCGGCTGTCTTGTCGCTGGCAAACGCCTGAACAAACGGCTGGAACAGGGTGCGATACAGGCCCAGATTGATGTCCGACACCCGTTGCACCGCCGCAAAACGGCGATCATCCTCTGGGTTGGGCTGGACAATCACCCGGATATCGTCCAGCGAACGCGGCTCAAAGCGGGCAATCCACTCGCCCCCGATCAGCTCCGGGTTGACCGCATCGGCGGTCCTGGGGGTCATCACCGCTTCGTACAAGCCAGGCGGCAACACATCGATCAGATCAATGTTGGAAGCAAATTCTTCATGCTCTTTGCGAGCAACGCCGCCAGATACGAAAATGCCCAGATGGCCGATGCTTTCATGGATCGCGTAAACAATCGTCTGACCGCAGGCCCGCAGGTCATCCAGATCGCGGTAGAGATCAATAATCCAACCCAACGCCTGTTGCGGCGGAGTGATATTGTCGCCCTTGGAGCAGAAACAGACGATGGGCGAACGGATATTGCGCAGATCGATCCGCACCCCGTCGCTGGTGACGATTTCGGCGGTGGACAGCCGGTTGCCGATAAACAGTTGATCGACGATCCACTGCATTTCTTCGGCGTTCAGGTTGACGTGGCCGCCCCACCAGCGTTCAAAGTCGAGAAACCGCCGCCCCTCACCATCCACTTTCGCCCACAGGTCGTAATTCTTGGTCCAGAGGGTATTGGCGGGGTTCATGTTCTCGAAATTGCCGACCAGATACGCGCCGTCAAACTTGCCGTGGCCGAGGTCGCTGGTCAGTGCGGTCAACCAACTGCCGCCGTACAGGCCGCCGGTGTAGCGCATCGGATTCTGGCCTTCTACCCCGGCCCAGTAGGACAGCGGCGAACCGGGGATGATGATCGGGCCAAACAGTTCTGGGCGGGTCGCCGCCAGCATCATGACCGCCCAACCCGCCTGACAGTTGCCGATCACGCAGGGTTTACCATCGGCTTCAGGATGAAGCGCGATGACCGCCTCCAGAAAGATGGCCTCGGCCCGCATGATGTCTTCGATGGTCTGACCGGGCATCGGATCGGGGGTGAAGCCGATGAAATAGCAGGGATGACCAGCCCGCATCGCCACACCCAGTTCGCTGTCGGCCTTGAATCCGCCGATGCCCGGGCCGTGCCCAGCGCGAGGGTCAACCACCACAAAAGGCCGCTTTTTCTGATCAATCACCACGCCAACCGGCGGCTGGATGCGGGCCAGACCGTAATTGACCGGTCGGGCCAGAGTGCGGCCATCCAGCACCAGTTCGGCATGGAAACTGAGGACATTCGGCACCGCCATCGCCTTGTGCTGGAAATACTCGTCGCTACGCTGGCGCAGCACGTCCCAGAACAGGATAGTGCGTTGCAGGGTGTCGGTCACATATTCGCCGACCGGCCCCCACGTCGGCATCAGCGCCGGATTTGTCGGTACGGGGACAGTAGGCAAACTGTCAGTTTCGCTGGTTTTTGACATGTTATAAGCCTCCTGAAGAAACGGTGGATGGGGTCGCAGAATGGATGGCTATCGCTGTCATTCTAGCGAAGCAGTATGAATCTGGTATGGCTGCCAGTAGCTTTTTTCGTCCCGCCCCTTGCCAAGCTGTGCCGCATTAGGCTATCTTCCCGCGCCTATTGCAGGCGCGTAGCTCAGTTGGTTAGAGCACCACCTTGACATGGTGGGGGTCGTTGGTTCGAGTCCAATCGCGCCTACCAGATACTTGCCTAGTCTGCAACAAAAAAACCGCCTCCGGGCGGTTTTTTTGTTGCAGGGATCGACCTCACCTCTGGCGGCTCAGCTCCAGTCGTTGTCCAGCACCACCCGATACCGCGCTTTACCCGATTCCAAATGGGCCAGAGCCTCGTTGACCTGACTCATCGGGAAATGCTCGGTGATCGGCTCGATTTGGTGCCGGGCACAGAATTCCAGCATCTTGCTCAAAGTGGCCGGTGAACCGAGCGGCGAACCGGAGATGTTTTTTTGTCCGCCGATCAGGGTAAAAGCCGGCACCGGGATTGGCGCAGGCGCTGCGCCGACCATGTGCAGTCGTCCCTTGGGCGCTAGCGCATTCAGGAACAATGCCCAGTTCAGATCAGCATTGACGGTTGAGACAATGAAATTCAGCGCACCAGCGACAGCGCCCAGTTGCGCCGGATCGCGGGAATTGACCACTCGGTGAGCGCCCATCGCCAGCGCTTCCTCGCGCTTGGCGTCGCTGCTGGTGAAAGCGGTCACTTCGCAGCCCCATTTGTTCAGGAATTGCAGCGCCAGATGACCCAGCCCGCCAATACCGATCACGCCCACTCGGTCAGTAGGTTTCACGTCGAATTGCACTATCGGGTTAAACACGGTAATCCCGCCACAAAACAGCGGCCCGGCTTTTTTTAGATCGAGACCGGGTGGCAACGGCATCGCCCACTCGGCGTTGCAGCGCACCTTGTCGGCGAATCCGCCAAAACGACCCACGATGGTTTGCTCATGGCTGGCGCACAGGTTATGGTTGCCGCTCATGCACTGATAGCAGGTCATGCAGCTGCCGCTAAACCAGCCCAGCCCGACCGTGTCGCCGACCTTGAGGTGTTTCACATTGCCGCCAATGCGGGCGATGGCGCCGACTACCTCGTGACCCGGCACCAGTGGATAGGCGCTGAACTGCCATTCGTTGTTCAGCATCGACAGATCAGAATGACAGACCCCACAAGCCAATACGTCAATCTCGACCTGATCCGGCCTCAACTCGCCGGGATCGTATTCAAACGGGGTTAATTGGCCCTTGGCCTGGTGGGCGGCGTAAGCGTGGATCATGGGCAAACTCTCCGAGAGCAAGTCAGTGGATTGCAGGCGATTTGAACTGTACAACGCGGGGTGGTTCAGTGTTCTCGGAACTCGCGGCGGGCCGCGACAATGGCCGCTAGTCGCTCGATCTGCAACGCCTCAGCCAGCGCCAGCCCGGTCAAACCGCGATCCATCAGGGGCCGCGCCGACACCTGAGCCGCAGCCTGATAAACCTGCTGCATCCAGGCCGCTTGCGGATAATCCCGATCTTCCTGACCTTGCCGACCCCGCGCATCGGCTTCGCAAGCGACCAGAAACTGTGCAAAGCGCTGCGGTTTACGAAAGGCGTCCAGTCCTTGCAGTGTGTTCAGCAGAGTTTTTGGGCGCAATTCCAGGGCACGGTGGCAGTGGGTATGAAAGCGGGCGGTCAACACCCCCAGTTCCCGATACATATTCGGCGCTCGCAAGCGCTGGCAGAACAACCGAACTTCCTCTGCACCGCGTTGTTCATGGCCGATGTGGCGTGGCCACTCTTCGGGTGGCGTCGTTCCCTTGCCCAGATCATGGACCAGTACTGCAAAGCGGGTTACCACATCGGCGCCGAGCCGCACGGCCTGCGCCAAAGCCAGCAGGGTATGAACCCCCGTGTCAATTTCAGGATGATGCAACGGGGGTTGCGGCACCCCGAATAATCGATCCAGCTCCGGGAAAATCCGCACCAGCGCCCCGCATTCACGCAGAGTTTCGATAAACCGCCCCGGCTGCTTCTCGCCAAGCGCCCGCGCCGTTTCCGCCCATACTCGTTCTGGCACCAGACAATCCGCCTCGCCATTAGCGACCATGCTCCGCAACAAATCGAGTGTTTCTGGCGCGATCTGAAAACCGAGTGGCGCGTAACGGGCGCTGAAACGAGCCAGCCGCAACATCCGCACCGGGTCTTCAGCGAAGGCCGGTGAGATATGCCGCAACCGGCGAGCGTCGAGATCGGCGCGGCCCCGATAGGGGTCGAATAACCGGCCTTGGGTATCGCGGGCCATCGCGTTGATGGTCAAATCACGGCGCAGCAAGTCGTCTTCCAGGGTCACTTCGGGGGCGGCATGCACGCTGAACCCGTAATAGCCCGGCGCAGTTTTACGTTCGGTGCGGGCTAGCGCGTATTCCTCATGAGTGTCGGGATGAAGGAACACCGGGAAATCCTTACCGACCGGGCGGAAGCCCCGCTGCAGCAGATCATCGGGCGTTGCGCCGACCACTACCCAATCGCGCTCCTTGACCGGCAACCCCAGCAATTCATCGCGCACCGCACCGCCGACCAGATAAATCTCCATCGTCTTATTAGCACTCACTTGGCTGGTTGTTCATAGCCGCCGATACTGGATGGGCGGCGGAATGTACGTTGGGATGGACGGAATAGTGGGTAATGAACCACCGTGACCGGATTGAATGGTCCACGTCCAGGTATAACGGCTTTGAGCGCGGCACGGAAATTTCCCGGTATCGGTCAAACCATGCGCCGATCCGGTAAACGAATAATCACCCGGCGACAATGAAATCATCCGGCTGGTGTCAGTATCAAGCTGATAAGTTTCCCCGGCGATATCAATGGTCAGCGCATAACCGGTATTATTGATAATATTGACTTCCGGCTTGGATAAAGACAGGACTCTTTGCCGCTGAATACCCTGTGCTTTTTTAGCAATGGCGGCACGGGCTTCTGCAACATGCAGACCCTGAGGGTAGCTGCGCAAATAGCGTTGATAGGCGTCAATGGTGTCTGTGCTACGTTCTGCCTGAAATGCCGCATCATCTTTTTGAATCATTGCAGTGCGGGCGTTCTCAACATATTTGCCTTGTGGAAACTGGCGAATGTACTCCTGATAAGCCGCTACAGTATGCGCATACTGCGCCGCCTGAAAGGCTTGATCATCTAGCACCTGGCCTTGTTTTTGAGCAATGGCGCTATTCACATCATGCAGATGGCGACCCTGAGGAAAGCGGCGGACATACTCCTGATAGGCTTCCAGCGAGCCGGCTTGTTGTGCGCTCTTGAAAGCGTAATCATCAAGTTGAATCAGCGACTGATCAGCATCGCTATGATGTCGCCCTTGCGGAAACTGGCGCAGATAATCCTGATAAGCCAATACCGTATTAAACGCTTGGGCATTCTGAAACGCTCGGTCATCCTGACGAATCAGCATTTCATTAACCTCAGACAAATGCTGGCCGTGAGGAAAGCGTTTTAAATAATCGCGATAAGCAGTCAGTGTGTTCTCCTTTTGCGCAGCGGCAAAGAGCTGATCATCTGCTAATTCAGCAAGTTTCTGCTGAACTTGTCCCGCCCTTCGACCATGCGGATAACGATCCAGATAAGCTTTCAAGTCTGTAGCGCTATATGCGGTTTCAAAGCGGCGGATTTCATCAATCCGCTGTTGCACTTCGGCTAGATGAATGCCTTGTGGATAGTCGCGCCTATACTGTTCATAGTCACTGATTGCATCAGCGTAATCAGCATGATTAAAAGCCTGTTGTTCCCGGTATTGCCGGTAGTACTCTGGCCCGACATAAATCAAAATGCCCACGCTGATAAGCAGTAGGGCGATGAGTGCGCCACGCAGGATCGCCGCATGGGGACGATGCGCCGTCACGGGCGGGATCGGGTCCGGGTTGAGAGAGGCGTAAGCCGCTTCCGATGAGAACGGTTTTTCCTGGATTTTCCTGTGTTTCGGCTTGGAGATTAGGTTCATGGCGGGTTAAGGTCCTAAACTTTAGAACTTTCGCTTGCTACGTTGCAAAACGGACGGGCATCTTGCTCCCGTTTCAACACAGATTTGCGCCCATAGCGACAGCCTTGGCTTCAAATCGCTGATCGTTAATTTTGGCAGGTTTTGCGAATGATGCAGCGAATGTCCGGCACTGGATTGGTTGATGATGGTTTTTTTCCGTCTATTCCGTGGACGACGTGAATGATGTGGCGACTGTGCCGACTGGGTTTAATGATCACTGGTCTGGGAGGGTTGCTGATCAGCTGCGCTGATCTGGCTTATTACCGGCAGGCAGCAGCGGGGCAGTGGCACTTATTGCAAGCCCGTCAACCGGTTGTGGAGGTGCTGGCCAATCCAACGACTTCGCCGGAACTGCGGCAGCGGCTGGAAACCGCACAGCAGTTACGCACCTTCGCCAGTGTAGAACTGTCGTTACCGGACAACGGTAGTTACCGGAGTTATGCTGATCTGCAACGGCCCTGGGTGGTGAAAAACCTGTTCGCCGCCCCGGAACTAAGCCTGGAGCCACGGCACTGGTGTTTTCTGTGGATCGGTTGCCTGAGCTATCGTGGCTATTTCGATGTTGACGCCGCCGAGCAATTGGCCGGGGAATTACGAGCGGCGGGTGATGATGTCTATCTCGCCGATATTCCAGCCTATTCAACTCTGGGCTGGTTCGACGATCCGTTGCTCAATACCTTCATTCAGTGGCCGACGGCGCGGCAGGCGGAACTGCTGTTTCATGAACTGGCCCATCAGCGTCTCTATCTTGCCGATGATTCTGCGTTTAACGAAGCCTTCGCCACCGTCGTTGGCCGGTTGGGGACGGAACGCTGGCTGGCGCAACACGCCACCGAAGGTGAACGGCAGAATTATGAAGCGGATTTACGGCGGCGTGAGCAGTTTTTGCAACTGACGGCGGAAACCCGCGAGCGGCTGATGGCGGTTTATACCGGGTCAGGAAATGAGGCCGATCAGCGAGTGGACAAGCAGCGGATTTTGGCGGAATTGCGCGACCGCTATCAGGCATTGAAGCAGAGTTGGGGCGGCTATGCCGGCTATGACCGCTGGTTCGCCCAGGATTTGAACAACGCCAAACTGGCTGGCGTCAGCACTTATTACCGGCTGGCTCCGGCCTTTTTGGCGTTGTTCACGCAAGAAGGAGGGAATTTTGCGGCATTTTACCGGGCGGCGGAGCGGATTGGGCAATTGCCGCCACGGGAACGGGAAGCGCGATTACAGGCGTTGTTGATTCCAATTCTCCCGCTGGCTAAGCCCCCAGATAGGCTTCCTTGACCCGGGGATCGCCCAGCAGCTCCTGCCCAGTGCCCGCCAGGGTAATCGCCCCGGTTTCCAGCACATAGGCGCGAGCGGCGATGTGCAGCGCCATGTTGGCGTTCTGCTCCACCAGCAGCACGGTGACTCCGGTTTGATTGATATCCACGATGATCCGGAAAATTTCCCGCACCAGACGCGGCGCCAGCCCCATCGACGGCTCGTCCAGCAACAGCAGTCGCCCCCGACTCATCAGCGCCCGACCTACCGCCAGCATCTGCTGTTCGCCACCGGACAGGGTGCCGCCCGGCTGCTCCCGCCGTTCCCGAAGCCGGGGAAACAAGCCAAACACCCGGTCATAATCGGCGTTAATCTCACCTTTATCGGTACGTTGCCAAGTTGCCAGTCGCAGGTTTTCCTGTACGGTCAGGTTGCCGAAAATACCGCGCCCTTCCGGGACATGAGCAATGCCCAGCCCAACGATCCGGTGCGCTGGAACCCGCCGCAAATCCTGACCCTCGAAAGCAATAGCGCCGGTGCAGGGCGTTAGCCCGGAAATAGCCCGAAGAATCGAGGTTTTACCCGCGCCATTCGCGCCAATTAGGGTGACGATTTCGCCTTTTGGCACGCTGAATGACACGCCATGCAGCGCCCGAATGCCGTCGTAATGCACTTCCAGATCGCGCACATCCAGTTGAATTTCTGGCGATGGCTTGCTCATCCGACCGGTCCCTCGCCTAAATAGGCTTCCAGCACTTTGGGATCGTTCTGGATCGCCGTGGGCGGCCCTTCGGCCAAGGTCTCACCAAAATCCAGCACCTTGATCCGCTCGCAAATACCCATGACCAGTTTCATCTGATGTTCAATCAGCAGAATGGTCAATTTGAACTCGGCGCGAATCCATTGAATGAACTCCATCAATTGATCGATCTCGTTAGGATTCATTCCGGCGGCTGGCTCATCCAAGAGCAACAACTCCGGATCAATTGCCAGCGCCCGGGCAATTTCCAGTCGCCGTTGCAGGCCATAAGGCAGATTCTTGGCTGTCTCGCCGGCTAAATGTTCAAGCTTGAAAATCGCCAGCAAGCGCCGGGCGTTATCAATAATCCGCTGCTCTTCACGGCGATAGCGGCCAATGTGCAAGAGCGCCTCCAGCGGACTGTAATTGGCTTGGGCGTAATGAGCGATCCGCACGTTATCCAGCACCGACAAATCGCGAAACAACCGAATATTCTGAAAGGTTCGGCCAATCCGCAGCGCGGTAATCTGATGCGGCGTCAGGCCCACCAATTCAGTGCCATTAAACCGAATACTCCCTTCTGTCGCCTGATAAACTCCGGTAATCAGATTAAATATCGTCGTCTTCCCTGCACCATTAGGGCCGATAATCCCCATCAACTGCCCAGCTTGAAGCTCAAGATTAAAATCAGCGACTGCACACAATCCGCCGAATAAATGCCGAACCTGGGTTGCCACCAGTAATGTCATGGTTTTTCTCCCGGATCGTTGAGTCGGCGATGCGCCACCCGATCTCGCCGGGGAATAAAGCCACGAAACTCCCGCTGGCCCATTATGCCCCGTGGCCAGTACAGCATCACTAGCACCAGCAACAAGGGCATGATCACCATCCGCCACACGCCAAGATTCTGGATAATGTACTGATTCAGCGGATTGAATACAAACTCCGGCAGCCAGTCCAGCAGTGCCGCCATTGTCGATGGCCGCAGCAATTCCATCAACGCGGTGTACGCCGTTGCGCCGAGAATAGAACCGCCGATTGAGGCAATTCCACCCAGATAAACCATGATCAAGACATCAGTGGTTTTAATGATATCAAACACTCTCGGACTGATGAATTGCAGCAGATGAGCAAATAGCGCTCCGGCAACTCCAGCGCAGAATGATGACAACATGAAGGCCAAAAACTTTACCCGCTTGGTATTCACGCTCATCAAATCACTGGCGATTTCATCCTCACGGATTGAAAGAACACCGCGCCCATATTTGGAGTAAACAAAGTTGCGGATCATCCATACTGTCGCCACCGTCCAGAAAAATACCCAAGGCAGCGTAGTCAATCGTTTAATGCCTGGGATACCTCGTGGCCCACCGATATAGTCGATGTTCTCAATTACTGATTTAACAATCATCAGAAAAGCCAAGGTAATGATCGCCAGATAATCGCCGCGAATCTTGAAAGATGGCACCGCCACGATGAGTCCCATAACCGCAGCCACCATACCTCCAGCGAGCACTGCTAACGGGAACAGTACTGGATAAGCAGCGACTGGCAAGACTTTCATAGTGAGCAAGGCGGCGGTATAAGCTCCGACGGCCATGAACCCGGCATGAGCCAATGAAAATTCGCCCATATAACCATTGACCAAATTCAGACTGACCGTCAGGATGATGTTGATCCCAATGTACATCAGCACCAGTTGAATGTATTTGTTCAACCAGTTGTATTCGGGAATAGCGAAGGCCAGGCCGAAGCCAATGAGCAGCAACACTGGCACTAACCAGGCTTGCTCAAGCAATTCGTTCCAACAATACTTCAACGCGATATTCATACTTTCTGCGTCCTGGGTTTGCCCAGAATTCCATAGGGCCGGACCACAATCAGCAGCAGCAGCAGGGTAAAAGCGACGAAATCCCGGTAAGTCGAGGGGAAGAACGCCGTGACCATGATCTCTACTCCGCCCAGAATAAACGCCCCAATCATCGCGCCGCGAATGTTGCCAATTCCGCCGATCACTGCCGAAATAAAGGCTTTCCAGCCGACCATGATCCCCATATAAGGATCGATCACCGGATAGGCCAAGGCATACATGGTGCCTGCTGCGCCCGCCAGTCCTGCGCCAATCGCAAAGGTCACGGAAATGATTAAATCCACTGGCACACCCATCAGTGGCACAAAAGTTTTATCCCAGGAAATGGCCCGCATCGCCATTCCGACCGGAGTGCGATGCACAACATAATCAAGCAGGAACATTAGCCCCAGCGACAGAAAAATAATGATGACCTGTAGTGAGGACAGCGACACTCCGCCCAAATCCCAGCTCACGTTTTCCAGCAGCGGCGGGATGTGTTTAGGATAAGGAGCCAGCGCCAAGGTAAAATTTTCCAAAAACAGCCCTAGACCTAGCGCGGTAATAATCGCCGACACCCGAGGCGCATTCCGCAAGGGCTTATAAGCCAGCCGCTCTAGCAGCACCCCAACCAGCGCAGCGCCTATCATGGTCAGCAATAGAGTTGGCGCAAACGGCAGACCCAGATAGGTCGCCGCCAGAAAACAGAAAAACGCCCCAACCATAAATACATCGCCGTGGGCAAAATTAATCATGGTCAAAATGCCGTAGACCATCGTGTAACCCAAGGCGATCAGGGCGTAAATACTGCCCAGTTGCAAAGCGTTCAGAATTTGCTGAAGCCAGTAAACTATGCCTTCGCTCAAGCTCGTAACCTGTCATGCCGATAGACAAAGAAAAGCGGCCCATTGGGCCGCTTTGCGTACGCTCAAGCCACTGCCTGAATCACTCAGGGATTGGCGTTGGTGAAATAAGTGAATTGACCGTCCTTGATTTGCAGAATCACTGCGCTCTTGATCGGATCGCGGGAATCGGCCTGGAACTTCATATCGCCGGTCACACCCTTGTAGCTGGGCAGCGTAGACAATGCAGCGCGAATTGCCTCACGGTCAGCTTTGCCCGCTCTCTTGATCGAGTTAAACAGCAGTCCAAACGCATCATAGGTCAGGGCAGCCACGTCATCCGGCTTGGCGCCGTAGGCTTTCTCATAGTCGGTGATGAACTTCTTAGCCACCGGCGCGGCGTTATCAGCGGCGTAGTGGGTGCTGAAGTAATAGCCGTTCAGATCAGCCCCGCCCAATTTGAGCAGTTCGGCGCTACCCCAGGAGTCACTACCGATAAAGGGCGTGGTAATACCTAAGCGCTTGGCCTGCTGCACCTGTAACGGCACCTCGCTGTAATAATTGGGCAGGAAGATCACGTCCGGCTTGGCGTCCTTGATCTTGGTGAGCTGGGCCGAAAAGTCCTTGTCGTTGGTGGTGTAGGTCTCGAAGGCGACGATCTTGCCACCCAGCTTCTCGTAGTTGGTCTTAAACACCTCGGCGATGCCCTTGTTGTAATCCGAGGCTACGTCATATAGCACAGCGGCTTTCTTGGCTTTCAGCTTCTCCAGCGCAAACTTGGCGAGCACCCCGCCCTGGAACGGGTCGATGAAGCAGGCCCGGAACACATATTTTTTGGGCTGATTGGTATTGGCATCCAGCGTGGTCTTGGGGTTGGTCGACCACGGCGTGATCAGCACCGTTTCAGAACTTTCGGCGATTTCCGAGGCAGGAATCGCGTAGCGGCTGGCGTTGGGGCCAACAATCGCCAACACCTCATCCTGGGTGATCAGCTTCTGGGCAGCGGCGGCGGATTGGTCAGCCTTACCGGCGTTATCCTCAACCACCAGTTGCACCTTCATCTTTTCCTTGCCGACTTGCAGACCACCGGCGGCATTGACCTCATTGACCGCCAGTTCTGCGGCATTCTTACAGGAGGTTCCCACCGCCGGCATATCGCCGGTCAATTCAGCGATGACGCCCAGCTTCAGAGTCTTTTCAGCGCCCCAGGCGGAGCCGCCAACGGCAAGCAGCGCTGAAACTAACAGCAGGGACAGCGTTTTTCTCATGAGTCCTGATCTCCAGAAAGTCGTTGGGAAAGGCCAAGGCGCAAGATAAACCGGATTATCGCCCGTCCTGATTATAGCGGCGCAACCACGATTTGCGCGCATATGCACTACCGTGAGGAACCCCGCGCCTCCCATGATGGCGCGATGATCTGGTCGGTGCGTTTGCGGCAGACTTCTTCCAGATCCTTAAGGATCACCTCTACGCTAAACAACTTTTCCACAATGGCCCGGATATCGCGCAAGGTGAAAATCACATCCACATCCATCTCCAGATGCTTCTCCTGCTCGCGCAGCTCGGCCCGTTCAATCGCGGCCTGAATGCTTTCCGACAAATCGACCTCGGTTCCCAGCAACCGCACAAACACCCGCAGCTTTTGCCGCTGCTGCGATAGCCACTGATTGTACAGATACAGCAGCTCGTAACCGTCCTCAACCGAATAAGCCTTGTAGCGAAACTTGAGCTTGATGTCGTCCAAGGTGCTGCGCCGCATGATTTTGCCGGCTTTCCACTCATCAATGGTCTGGCGGAATTCCATAGGCAGAAAATCTACCCCAGCCTGAATCCGATTCTTGATGTAGTCCAGCTCCTGGACCTCCTTTTCCACAACGGCGGCGGTCAAGCGCACCTGCTGGTGGATAGCTTCAATCCGGGTATAGGTCGGCTTGTCCCAGTTCAACCGGCTCGGCGCGGCCACGGTCGGCGGAGCCGCCAACCGGCTGCCTTCCCGTTCAGTTTCCACCCATTCAGCAATAGCCTCTTCCACTGCCCGTAACCGCCCTTCCCGCTCCTCGGCCTCCCGCCGTTCTTCAGTGGCCCGTCGCAACTGCACCCGTTCGGCTTCGGCCTGTTCCGCCGCTGCCCACTCGGCGATCGCCTGCTCCACTGCGGCTTTCTCCGCCGCCGCTTTCTCCGCGACGGCCTTTTCCATCATCGCCCGTTTCGCGGCCATTCGCTCCGCCGCCACCCGCGCTATCGCTATTTTTTCCGCCGTCTCCTGCTCGGCGGCGGCCCGCTCGGCGGCAGACTTCTCGGCGACAGCCTGCCGGATCGCCGCCAACCGCTCCTCGGTGCGTTGCTTCCAGTGTCGGACATGGTGGAACAATAGCCCGCCGCCCAGCGCCACGCCGATCCCGAAAATGATGCCTGTCAGTTGCCAAGTGCCCATGCGTGGCTTTTCCTCATTGGGTGGAATCGCTCAGCTCGTCTCGCCGCCGAACACATCCAGCAGACGCGGCAGCAGCAGCGCCAGTTCGCCGGTCATCAAGGCGAACTCGGCGTCAAATAGCGCTGCCGCCGAGTCGGCGCTGTCCCGCAGCGACTCGCGCACCACATCGAGAAACTGGAGCCGGCGGATGATAAGCGCCTCGTCCAGCACGAATGCGACCCGCTCCTTCCAGATCAAACCGAGCAAGGTGACCTGCTTACCCGCATCCAGGTGGGCGCGAATCTCATCGCCGGTCAAATCCTGGCCTCGGCAGCGCACCACCCCACCGCTCTCACCACCTTCCTGCAACTCACAGACATCGCCGAACGTAAAATCGGCGGGCGCCTGCCCGGCCACCAACCAGGCGGTCATGACAACAGCCGGGGGGTGCTTGATCTTGGGCGGCGCGATGGGCAGCGAATCGAGAGTTTTGCGCAAGGTTCCGGTCAGTTCTTCAACCAGGCGCGGACTGGCGCTGTCCACCACCAACCAGCCAGCCGCCGTATCCAGATAAGCATAGCTGCGCCGGCTGCGCGTCAAGGCGCGGGGCAACAGTTCATGCACCAGTTGTTCGCGCAATTCCTGTTTCTCACGCCGCCGCACCGGACGGCGCTGCTCATCCTCAATCACTGCCACCCGTTCGGCGAGCTCCTGATTGATCACCATCGCGGGCAGCAGTTTTTCTTCAGTACGCAGGCACAACAGCCATCGCCCCGCCGCTGCATGGATCAAATCCTGCGCCTTGCGGCCCAGTGGCGCGGTCCAACCGGTGGAGCTGGGCTGATGACTGAGGCAGGGCTGGAAAGCGTGAGATTCCAGCCGGGCCGCTAGCGCCTCGGCATTCAGCGGCAAGGGATCAACTAGGCGAAACGGCGTCAGATTCCTGAACCACATGAGGCAATGTCCGGGGCGGTGAAAGCGCGGATTATCCGCGAATGCCCCTAAGCCGCCAAGTTGCCCCGCGGCACAACCAGGGTGAACTCAGGACAGGAGCGCTTGCAACAGCTTGCACTGTCGTTCCTGTTGGATAGCCCGGCGCTGGCGGTTGCCGATCAAGATGGCCCGTAAGGCATCCAGCGCGACCGTAAAATCGTCGTTGATCACCAGATAGTCAAATTCGGCATAGTGCGAGAGTTCGTCCAGCGACGACGCCATGCGCCGATCGATAACCTCCGGGTGATCCTGGGCGCGGTTGCTCAACCGGTGCCGCAAGGCCTCCCGCGAAGGCGGCAGGATGAAGATGCTCAGGCTATCGGGCAGCAAGCTCCGCACCTGCCGGGCGCCCTGCCAGTCGATTTCCAGAATCAGGTCCAGCCCAGCGGCCAGCTTAGCCTCAGTTTCAACACGACTGGTGCCATAGTAATTACCAAAGACCTCGGCGTATTCCAGAAATGCGCCTTCCGTGATCATCGCCTTGAACACGGTGGGCGAGGTGAAATGGTAATGATCGCCGTCCTGTTCGCCAGGACGAGGCGGGCGGGTAGTATGAGAGATCGATACGGCGACATCAGACATTGACGCTGATAATTGATTGACTAGACTGGTTTTTCCAGCCCCGGAGGGTGCAGAGACGATGTACAGGGTTCCGACAGTCATGGCGAGTGGCTCGATTGAAGTACAGACTTTGGAAATTGATCTGTGTTTTGTAACGATAATACTCGTTTGCCCCGAACGAAATTTGCGCTAATTTCCGATGGACTCCACCACTGGTTCGAATTTGCCCGAATCCAGCAGGCCAAAGCCCCGAATCTGCGCCTGTCTACAGTATTTATTGTTCCAGGAGACCTCGCTATGCGCTCCATCACTCGCGATGTGTTGACCCGTGAAGTCACCGATTGGCATCAGCAGGGCTTGATCGACCGGCCACTGCTGGAGGTGCTGCTGCCGCGTTATGAAACGCAGGGCCGTTTCCTGGCTGCGCTACTGAAATGGATCGGTCTGTTTGCCCTGTTTCAACTGGGGCTGGCGGTGCTGGCCGCCATCGCCGCACTGGCGCAATCCGCCCTGCTGGCGGCATTGATGTTGTGCGGTATCGGCATAGGGCTGTGGTGGCTGGGGGTGCGGCTGGCGACCGACCCCCGTCGACGGCATCCCTTTACCGGATCAGTCCTGGTGACGGCCAGTCTGGCGGCGGCGGGCGGTGGGTTCATGCTGCTGAATATCGCCCTCAATGGCGATGCCGAAGGTCAAGCGATTCCCACTATCCTAGTATTGACCGGCATCCTCAGCGCCCTGACCGCTTATCGCTATCACCTGCGCTGGCCGTTGTTGCTGGCGCTGCTGCTATCCTTTCACGGGATGGGTGCGTGGCACGCCTACGGCGGACATGGCGCGTATTTCGCCCATATTCAGGATGAGCGGCTGATGGCGGTGATTGCGTTGGTCGCTATCGGGCTGGGTCTCTGGCACGAGCGGTTATTGGAAAGTGGCCCGTTACGGCGTTGCGTCGGCTTCGGTGGGCTGTACCTGATTTTCGGGCTGCTGTATTTCAACCTGTCGCTGTGGTTTCTGACCCTGTTTGGCCGACCGCTGGACTGGGTGCTGCTCTTTACCGCTGCTGGGATCGCCCAAATTGTCGCTGGCGCCCGCTTGCATGATGCCCGCTTCACCGGCTTTGGCATCGTGTTTCTAGCAATTGATTTATACACCCGGTTATTCGAGCATTTTTGGGATCGGTTATCCGCCGGGATGTTTTTTCTGATCGCCGGAGCGCTGGCGATGATTCTCGGCTATGCCTTTGAACGCCAGACATACCTTCACTCACCGGAGCGGCAGCTATGAACCCGCACTCCCGCAACCGTCGTATCCGTCGAGAGTTGGACGCCCTGTTGCGCGAGGAGGTGTTGAGCGCGGCGCTGTACAGCCAACTGGTGGAGCGTTACCCAACCGACGGCTGGGATTGGCGCTCACTGGGGCGCTGGTTCCTGATTTTCGGCGCAATCAGCATGATGGCCGGACTAGCGTTGATTAGCCGGACGCTGTTTGAGTTCACCCTAAATAAGCTGGCGGTTTTACTGGGCATCGCCATGCTGGCCGGATTCGGTGGTGGGCAATGGCTCAAGTATCACCGCCCCACCTTGATCTGGAGCGGGCTCAGTCTGGAGTTGCTGGGCGGGCTGTTGCTCATTGGTCTGACCTTCACCGTTGGGGCGATTTATTCGACCGGTTCCGGCAATTGGCCGGCGCTGCTGCTGATAGATCTATTACTGCTGATCGGCCTGAGTTATGCGCTGCGGAATGGGTTACTGTTGGTGTTGAGCGCGGTGGTATTTTTCTGCTGGTTCGGCGGATTCACCGGCTATGCCTCTGGTTGGGGCGCGTACTGGTTCGGAATGAATTATCCGCTGCGGTTTCTGTTGGCGGCCATCGCAATGATCGCCATCGCGATCATTCATCAGCAGAGCGAAGCCGGGGTATTGGCGCGGTATCGTGGATTTTGCAAAGTCTGGCTGTCTGCCGGACTGTTTTTTGCGGAAATGGCGTTGTGGTTATTGGCATTATTCGGCAATTTCAATCTCGAAGGCGACCACTGGCATCAGACCAGCGCTGCCGAGCTGGTGGTGTTCAATGTACTATGGGCGGGATTGAATATCGGGCTGATCGGGCTGGGAGCGCGATGGGCGATGCGGATGCTGACCGGCTATGGCGCGACCTTCCTGATCATTCAAATTTACACGCTGTTCTTTGCCCACTTGGCTGAGCATCTGGGTTTACTGTTGAGTTTACTGATTGCCGGAGGCGGAGCCTTAGCGCTAACTTTTTATCTGGAACAGCGGCGGCGTGAAGGTTCAGAATAACGCGGGTTCAACTCATGTGCGGCGATTCAGGACAATCGCCGCACGCGCCAATTGATCGACCCGTTCATTCTCTGGGTGGCCGCTATGACCGCGCACCCATTGCCATTCAACCTGATGTGGAGTCATTGCCGCCTCCAGCCGTTGCCATAAGTCCATATTCTTGACTGGTTGGCGATCGGCAGTTTTCCAGCCGCGCCGCTTCCACCCCGCCAGCCATTCCGTCATGCCCTTCATCACATACTGGCTGTCAGTATAAATCCGCACCTGCGCCGGTTTTTTCAGCGCCTCCAAGCCGTGAATCACCGCCAGCATTTCCATGCGATTGTTGGTGGTAGCCGGTTCACCGCCGGACAGTTCTTTTTCATGCGCTCCATAACGCAACAGCGCTCCCCAACCACCGGGGCCTGGATTGCCGGAGCAAGCACCATCGGTAAATAACGTCACCCAATCCTCATCAGGCGACGATACAGCTATCTCGTGGTGATCGTTCAAGAGCTACTCTCGCAAAGGTGAAAGGATATTAGCGGCAACATTCAATCCTTTTCCGCGTTCTCTGTGTCTTCCGTGGACAAGGATTGAAAGGTTTCCAGATTCAGCGCCGCCGCTAACAACGACTGGGTGTAAAGATGCTGCGGATTAGCGAACACTTGCCGGGCCGGGCCGGCTTCTACCACCTGCCCGTTTTTCATCACCAGCAGATGATTCGCCAGCGCCCGCACCACCCGCAGATCGTGACTGATGAAGACATAGGCCAACTGATAGCGGCGCTGTAACTCCCGCAATAAATCGACGATTTGCGCCTGCACTGACACATCCAGAGCGCTGGTTGGCTCATCGAGAATCAGCAGACGCGGTTGCAAGGCCAGAGCGCGGGCAATGGCAATCCGCTGGCGTTGCCCGCCGGAGAATTCATGCGGATAACGATTCTGGGTCGCGGGATCGAGGCCTACTTCCATCAACGCCTGAGTGACGCGGGCGCGACGGGCCGTGCGGTCGCCAGCCAGACCATGCACTAGCAAACCTTCCTCGACGATCTCGCCTACCGACAGTCGGGGACTGAGCGAGCCAAATGGGTCCTGAAACACGACCTGCATCGCTTTCCGCAAGGGTCGCAGAGCGTGATTGGGCCATTGGTCAATCCGCTGACCCTCAAACCGGATCGCGCCTTCACTGGACAACAGCCGCAACAGAGCCAGCCCTAGCGTCGTCTTGCCGGAGCCACTTTCACCCACCACGCCCAAGGTCTGCCCTTCCCGAACGCTGACGCTGACTCCGTCCACCGCCTTGACGTGATCCTTCACCCGCCCCCACAGCCCGCGTTTGAGTGGAAACCAGACCCGCAGATCATCCCCGGCCATGACTTCGGGGGCATCGGCACGCTCCGGCGGCGGTTCGCCTTTCGGTTCAGCGGCCAGCAGTTCCTGGGTATAAGAATGGTGCGGATTGGTAAACAGTTCGGCGACTGCGCCCGTCTCGACCACTTCGCCCGCTCGCATCACGCACACCCGGTCGGCTATCTTGCGGACAATCCCAAGATCATGAGTGATAAACAGGATCGCCATGCCAAATCGACCCTGCAAATCCTTGAGCAGTTTCAGAATCTGCGCCTGGATGGTGACATCAAGGGCAGTGGTCGGCTCGTCGGCGATGAGAATATCGGGATCATTAGCCAGCGCCATCGCAATCATCACCCGCTGCCGCTGACCACCGGATAATTCATGCGGCAGCGCGTTCAGGCGATGGGCTGCGTCGGGCAGACCCACCAGATTCAGCAGCTCCAGAATCCGCGCCCGCCGCTGCGTTCCGCCCAGACCCTTGTGCAGGGTCAAGGTCTCACCGATCTGCTTCTCAATGGAATGCAGCGGATTGAGCGAGGTCATCGGCTCCTGAAATACCATCGCGATCTGGTTGCCGCGAATCTCGCGCAACCGGGACGGGACTGCGCCAAATAATTCCTCACCGCGCAACCGGATACTGCCGCTGGGATGCCAGGCATGGGGATAGGGCAGCAGGCGCAGGATCGACAGCGCCGAGACGGATTTCCCCGAACCGCTTTCCCCGACCAGCGCCAGGGTTTCACCCCGATGGAGCGTGAAGGAAACCTGTTTTACTGCCGGCACTTTGCCGAAGCTCACCGCCAGATCGCGGACTTCCAGCAAAGGGATGGTGGAGGCTGTCTGGTCAGAAAGCTGACCTTGATTGGACCACGGAGAGTTCATCGAAAACCGCTTTGAGCAAAGGAGAGCCACCGGCGCTGCCGACTCAGGCCACATAAAACAGGATGGTCAAGTAATGGCTAACGCTGCCAGCTAACACAAACAGATGCCAGATTCCATGAAAATGCCGCACTTTTTCGTCAAAAAAGAAAAACGCCAGACCACCGGTGTAGCAAATCCCGCCCAGCAACAGCCCGCAAAAACCGGCGGTGGGCAGGGCCGCCAACAAGGGCTTGAGCGCTACCAGCACCAGCCAGCCCATCAGCACATACACCACCATCGACAAAGCCCGGTTGCTCCGTCGGGGCAAGGCTTCCAGCACCAGCCCAAACAGCGCCAAACTCCAGATAATTCCGAAAATGGCCCAGCCCCACGCCCCGCGCAGAGTGACCAAGGTAAAAGGGGTATAGGTGCCGGCGATCAGCAAATAAATCGACATGTGGTCGAGCGTACGGAAAATGCGCTTCGCTCGGCCCTGCAAACTGTGATAGAGCGTGGAAATAGTGTAAAGCGAGAACAGGGTGGTTCCGTAGACGCTGAAACTGACGATTTTCCACGGATCGCCTTGCAACGAGGCGGCCACCACCCCGATCACCAGCCCGACCAGCGCCGCCACAGCACCGATCAGGTGGCTGATGCTGTTGAACCATTCACCCTTGTACATGCAGCACTCCACGCCTCGCTGCGACTCGCTGATCCATCGGGATGAAACCGTGGCTCATCCGGGCAGGAACTCGGCGGCTTTAGCCGTTTTCATCCCGCGCTGCGTCATGTCGCGCAGAAACTGCCGGGCCAGTTCCTCAAAGCCGGGCACGGCTGAACAGGTATCTTCGATGAGGATCAGCTTGCGGACGCCTTCTGGCCCAAGATAATCGGCAATGTCCCGCACCGTATTGGCGACGCAGTGCGAGAGCGCCTGACCGGACAGCGCCACTTGGTCAGCCTGTTCCAGCATTCTGATCAGGCGGGTATTCAACTGACTGCCGGGATCGTCCGGGTCGGGTACATCGGCCTGTACCGCCGAATAATGCTCAGTCCAGGGATTATGGCCCTTGATAACGTAATCCACCCGGGCGAAACCGGCTTCCTCCCAGCACCGCAGCGCCTCAGCCACCACCGGCATCACCCCATGCCCCCAAGTCCCGATCAGGCAATGCGGCGGCCAGATGGTCAGGGTATAGCGCCCGTTGTTGCGCAACGCCCGGACATAATCCAACGCCCGTTGCCGATGTGACGGGCGAAATGGCTGCCAGACCCCGCTTTCCACATCGGCGACCGTGATTTGAGTGAAGGGCGCGGGCGGACAACCGACGCCATTCCGCCAGAAGATCGGATGAGCAATATCGACCAGTTGGTGTGTGTCAAGGGTAACGTGGATTGCAGCGATCCGGTCGCCCAGACGGTTCAGCAGTTGCGCCAGTCGTTCAGCATCAGCACTGGCTCCCGACACCGGCAGGGCCGCGCCCGGCGTGTCGCTGAAATCGTTTTGTGGGTCGATGATGAGGAACTCAAGACGCATGACGGTTCTTCTCAGCGGCAAGGCCGAGTCACGAATCGGGGTCTACGGCCAGGACGCCAATGGCTGCGGCCTGATCACGGTTCGTGACCACGGCGGGAGCAGTGGCGTCTTCAGGCCCGCCCGGCAGTCTGGCGCAGGGCGTCGTAGCGACGACGCTGGCTCTTATCACCGGCAAAATGCATCGGCATGATGTTCTCGACCGAGTGCGGGGTAATGCCGAGTTCGACCAGGCCATTGCGGCTGCAAACGCTGTCCACCTGCAAAGACAGGTAGTTGTCCGTAGTGAAGAACTTGACCGGTAGTATGCCCATGATCTTGCCCTGCAACCGCGCCAGCCCATCAGGCAAGCCGACCACCAGTCGCTTCAGGCACAGCATCCGGGCGGTGTCCTCCACCAGTTCCTTGAAGGTGTAAATACGCGGCCCGCATAACTCGTAGCTGTTGCCAACGGTCGCATTATTTTCCAACGCGACCTCGAAGGCCTGGGTCACATCGCCGACATAAACTGGCGCAAATCGGGAATTCGGGCAGGCCACCGGCAAGACCGGACTGAGCTTGAGCAGAGTGGCGAACTGGTTATAGAAATGATCGTCCGGCCCGAAAATAATCGAGGGTTTGAAGCAGGTCACGGCCAAACCCTGTGCCGCCGCCATGACCATTTGTTCGCCCGCACCCTTGGTAAACAGGTATTGGCTTGGCCCTTTGGCGGCATCGGCTCCCAGAGCGCTCATGTGCAGCAGACGCTGAACTCCGGCAGCCCGGCAAGCCTCCGCCACCTTGCCCGGCAGTTCGGCATGGACGGCGCGAAAGCTCTGGCCGGAGTATTCATGCAGGATGCCGACCAGATTGATCACCGCATCGCAGCCCCGAAACTGATCCGACAAGATCGCGGGATTATGAACATCGGCCTCGACCAGTTCCGTGCCGGGCAGCACTTCGACTTCGCGATGCCGTTGCGGATGCCGGGTCAGCACTTTGAGGGAATAGCCTCGATTGGCCAGTCGCGTCGTCAAGTGCCGGCCAACAAAACCGGTGCCGCCCAATACGCAAATTTTCTTGATTTTCATGCCTGCGCCTGCTCCTCGCTTGTTTTTGCGCCGCCCGTGGTCAAGTGAGCGCCACGGAATCATGGGTGATCGGGACGGGGATATGCCCGGCAATCCCTTTTGCAATAAGCTTCGTTAAGTTTTGCGCGACCGCGTTTCACGGTGCAATCTACCATATATCACCCGCCCGCTTCTCCCCGGAACCCCTGACTCATAAGGATTATCCTCTTGGACGCGATGTTAACCATCCTGTTGTTATATCTGGCGCTAGGCGCATTTGCCGGCGTCATGGCCGGAATGCTGGGCGTCGGCGGCGGATTGATTATCGTGCCGGTACTGGCCTGGATTTTCGGACGCCAGCAGGTGAGCGATGCGCTGATCATGCATTTAGCCATAGGTACCTCGCTGGCAAGCATTGTAGTTACCTCTATCTCCTCCATCCGCGCCCATCATCAACGAGGGGCGGTGCTCTGGCCGGCATTCTGGCGATTGACGCCAGGCATCGTGATCGGTGCCTGGTTAGGCGCAGCAGTGGCTGATGTTCTGTCCAGTGCGGCGCTTACCAAGATTTTCGCGGTGTTCGTGTTGATGGTCGCGGCGCAAATGGCCTTTGGCGCGAAACCAGCCCCGCAGCGCGAATTGCCCAAACCAACCGGCATGACGATTACCGGCGCTGTGATCGGGATGGTCTCGGCCATTGTTGGCATCGGCGGCGGTTCGCTGACCGTGCCATTTCTGAGCTGGTGCAATATCCCCATACGGCAGGCGGTGGCGACTTCAGCCGCCTGCGGGTTGCCAATTGCCTTAGCCGGGGCGCTAGGTTTTATCGTGACCGGCCTGAACGCGCCTCATCTACCTGCCTGGAGCCTGGGCTATGTCTATGGTCCGGCGCTGGTCGGCGTGGCTTCCGCCAGCATGTTGACCGCGCCATTGGGCGCGAAGCTAGCTCATACCCTGCCGACCAACAGCCTGAAAAAGGTCTTCGCCGTGTTTCTAGCCGCTGTGGGAAGCAAAATGCTGCTGGGTTAGCAGGGAATCCTGTCGATCACTGCCCGGAGATGAGGGATCATGTTCAAAAACCTTAGATTGCGTACACAACTGAGCTTCGGTTTTACTACGGTTATTGTGCTGCTGATTGTAGTGGCGGCCACAGCTGGGTGGGGACTACAGAGCGCATTGGACGGTTTCGCCGAATACCGGCGCCGGGCTCTTAACTCCAATCGGGTCAGCCAGCTTCAAGAGAGTCTATTGAATACACGGCTGTCGGTTAAAAACGTCGTGGTCAGCGCCAGCGATGCGGCCGTTCAGAGTTACCATGAACACTTCAATCGGATGATGGTTTCCCTCAAGGAGATGCAAAGCACTATCCGTCAACCGACGAGAGTGAAAATGGTCGCCGAACTGAGTAAACAACTACTCCAGTATGACCAAGCGTTTAATCAGGTGATTACGCTGATCCAGCAGGGGAATGAAGTCAGGAAACGCCTACTTGAGAGCATGGCCCGTTTCCAGCAAAGCCTGGTCAAGTTGAATGATGCGGTCACCGTCGGCGACGATCGGATCCTGGTCTCACTGACCAACACACTGCAAATACGCCTTCTGAACAGTCGCTATCTTCTGTCCAGATATCTTGAATCGCGCACGCCGGCGGATTTTGCGCCAGTCCAGGAGGAAATCGGCGGCATCAGCCGGGTCATCAACGGGCTCATCGCGCAGTCCGATGGCGCTTACCAGACACACCTTGATCGATTTCGCGAAGAATACGCCACGCTTAGCGCACTGATACCTGAACTGACCCACTTGATCAGCCAGAGTGATGAAAAAGTGCAGAACACTCTGGATCGAATTGGGCTTGAGGTCGTGGCGATCACGACGCAGTTACAGGGCACTTACCAAACGGATCAGCGCAGTCTCGGTGCATTGGTGCAGGGCAATAATGAATGGGTCATGCAGATCGTCATCTGGATTACCGTCGCAGCAGTATTGGCAGGAATTGCGCTGGCCTGGTTATTGGCCCGACTGATCCAGCGTCCGATTGGCGGCGAACCGGTAGAAATGGCGGCGATCACGCAACAAATCGCCCACGGTGATCTCACCGTGCGCTTCACCGACACCGGGAAAGAGACCGGCGTTTATGCCGCCATGCGCGACATGGTGCAGCAGCTCAAGGCGATGGTGGGCCAAGTTACCCA
>RXIV01000014.1 GCA_003989085.1 Candidatus Competibacteraceae bacterium | reverse complement strand
GAGAAATACTGCACTGTTTTCGATGTGCAAACGACCAAAGGCATGGATGAAGCCAAGAAAGCCCGCGCCGAAGTCAAAGGGTATCGGGTTGCGCTGGAAAAATTGCGCGTTGAATTGAAAGCGCCGGCCCTCGAACGCACCCGCCTGATTGACGCCGAAGCCAAGCGCATCACAGCGGAACTGCTGGCGATTGAAGAGCCGATTGATCAGGTGATCAAGGCGGAAGAGAAGCGCAAGGAAGAAGAGAAAGCCGCAAAGGCCAAGGCCGAAATCGCCCGCATTGCGGAAATTGCCGCAAAGATCAGCATTATCCGAAATCAAGTCGGCGCAGTAGCCAATCAACCCGCCGCAATCATCAGCGCAGAACTTGAAAATGCCCAAGCGCTGGAATTGTCCGAGGCAGAGTTTCAAGAGTTCCTGCCGGACGCTCAAGAAGCATTGGAAGAAACCCGGAAAGAACTTAAAGCAGCCCTGAATACCCGGTTGCTCTATGAAGCAGAACAGGCCCGGCTTAAGGCCGAGCAGGAAGTGGAAGCGGCACGGATTAAAGCCGAGCGGGAAGAACTCGCGCGGTTGAGAGAAGCAGAAGCCGCCCGGCAAGCTGAACAGGCCCGGATTGAAACCGAAGCTCGGAAAGCAGAAGCAGCCCGCTTAAAAGCGGAACGCGAAGCGCAGGAAGCAGAAATGAAGGCCAAGCGAGACGCGATGGAAGCAGAATTGAAAGCGCAACGCGAGGAACAGGCCAGACAGGAACAAGCCGCCCGCTTAATTCGTGAAGCAGAATCCGCCCGCTTGAAAGACGAACGGGAAGCGATGGAACGGCAACGCGCAGAGTTGGAAGCGCAGCAACGCAAGCTAGAGGAATCCGAACAAAAGGCGCAAGCCGAAAAGTTCAAAAAACGGGGCAAGGCAAAAGCCGATCCACTCGCTGACCTCAAGCAAGCGCTTAACGCCAATGCGGAAACCGCTAACGCCTTGGATGAAGCCTATCAAAGAGGCTTTCAAGCGGGGGTGAATAGCACTCAACAAGCCGCATAACTAACCCGCGCCACGGACGGCGCAATCGCTGGAGATGCTGAAATGGATAACGCGACCTATCAAGAAATGCCCTGCATATCATCGCACTGGCTGAAAACGATGCTGAAATCCCCCGCAGAATGCTACTGGACACACATTGACCCGCAACGGCAAGTGAATGAAAGCACAAAGGCCATGCAGTTTGGAACCTTGGTACATTGCCTGGCCTTGACGCCACTGCAATTAAGCGAGGAATTTATCATTTTCAGCTACGAGCGGCGCACCAAAGCCGGAAAAGCCCGTTATGCCGAACTGGCCGCCACCGGACGAATCATCATCACGCCAGATGAATTTGAGCGCGCACAAGCCATAGTGTCCGCGATGAAAGCCAATCCCGACGCAAAACGATTATTGACTGGCGGACAGAAGGAAAAGACCATCATTCAGGAACGTGGACACGGCTTATTGCCATTGAAGGCCCGCCTTGACATTCATCACGAGAATCAACGCTTGGTTGGCGAATTAAAGACCATTCACGATATTAACCAGATTAAGACCACAATGCAGCGCTACCACTATCCGCTATCCGCTGCATTTTATGCCGACTTGTCCACTTCACAGTCTGTTCACTTCATTTTTGTACAAACGTGCGAGCCGTACCCAATGTCCGTGTTTGAAATGTCCCCCCTGGAACTACAAGAAGGCCGAGAGCAATACCAATCGGCGCTACAACGCTTTGATGACTGCTGGTTGAAAAACGAATGGCCGGAGGCCGAGCCGATGACGCCCGACATGGAAGATGACCCACTGATGATGAATTTCATGCCGATGAATCAGAACAACCAGCAAATCAACTTACCAGTAGGAGAGCTAGAACTATGAACGAATGTTCAGGACTTGCGCAGTATGACAGAACTACCGGATGCTGGCGCATCGTAGAGCTTTGCGAAGCAAAGAAAGCGCTACACCGTTCAGATGAACTGGAAGCCGAAACCGGCGAACCAGTCACCATCACCCGCTACGCAAAATATGACATCCCACAGGTAGGAGAACAGGTTTGGATCGACTAATACACCAAGTGCCACGGACGGCACAGGAGAACAGCACTATGCCGATAAAGGCCGAGAACAAGCAAAGGTATCCGAAAGACTGGCAAGCCATCCGCGCCGCGACGCTGAGCACCACCAGCAGACCGCCTATGAAACCCGGCGCCGGCCCCTCGCACTGAGAGACCTCTTCGATCATGCCTGACGCCCTGCTCTGGAATCTCGATGAAGCCGCCCGCCAACTCGGCGGTATCAGCATCAAGACCGTTCGCCGCCTCGCCAAATCAGGCGCGTTCCCCCTCGTAAAAGTAGGGCGGCGCGTCCTGATTCCCGCCCTCGCCGTGACGAACTGGGTCAACCATACTCCACAGGCGCGACCGGCGCAGGAGAATGAGAAATGTCACTCTACAAACGCGGTAACGTCTGGTGGATGCGCTTCACCACGCCAGACGGCCGAGAACTACGGGAAACTACTGGCACTGCCGACCGTCGCCAAGCCCAGGAATACCACGACACCCGCAAAGCGGAATGCTGGCGACAAGTCAAATTAGGCGAGCGGCCAAGATATACATGGCAACAGGCTGTCGTCCGCTGGCTGGAAGAACACCCGCACAGCCGATGGCTACCCAACATAAAGCAGCATTTACGCCAAGCCGATCCCATCCTTGGCCTCTTGACACTGGAGCAGATTGACCGTGATGTACTGGATCGACTGACACAAGCCCGGATCAAAACCGACGTGGCCCCCGCAACGGTTAATCGGATGCTGGCAGTGATTCGCGGCATCCTCAACACCGCCCGCAAAGAATGGGACTGGATCGACACCGTTCCGGCGGTACGATTGCTGCCTGAACCAAAGCGCAGAATCCGCTGGCTGACCCACGACGAGGCAGTTCGGTTGCTGATAGAACTGCCCGGCCACCTCGCGGCGATGGTGCGTTTCAGTTTAGCCACTGGTTTGCGGGAAATGAATGTGGTGGAACTGGAATGGAAACAGGTTGATCTTGAACAACGCCGGGCATGGATTCATGTTGATCAAGCCAAGGGCCAGCGGCGAGCGATTGCAGTACCGCTCAATGCGCAAGCTATCGTGGTGTTGCGTGAACAACAGGGCCAGCATTCAACGCGAGTGTTTGTATACGAGGGAAACCCCGTGACTCGGGCGAATAACCACGCTTGGCGGAAGGCGCTGATCAGGGCAGGAATTGAGAACTTTCGCTGGCATGACTTGCGGCATACCTGGGCGAGTTGGCACGTTCAGGCCGGAACACCGCTCAATGTGCTTCAAGAACTGGGGGGATGGGCGACGCTGGACATGGTGCTGAGATACGCCCATTTAGGCGCAGACCACTTGGCGGAATATGCCGAGCGGATTGCCAAGCCAAGAATAATCCGCACAAATCCCGGCACACCCGAAAAAAAAGCCATCGCCAATAGTGGCTAAGGGCTTGATTTTAAATTGGGCCCTGTAGGATTCGAACCTACAACCAAGGGATTATGAGTCCCCTGCTCTGACCGTTGAGCTAAGGGCCCTGAACGTGGATGATTTCAGGTAGGTAACTTTGGCCCTGGCGAGACAACGCCAGGGTTTAACAGAACTGGAGTTTGATGGTGGCTGTAATTCTCAGCCCGATTATTCCAGATCCAGAAAACTGCGCAACTGTTCCGAGCGATTGGGGTGCCGCAGCTTTCGCAAAGCCTTGGCTTCGATCTGGCGGATGCGTTCCCGGGTCACATCAAATTGCTTGCCGACTTCCTCCAACGTGTGATCGGTGGGCATATCGATGCCAAACCGCATCCGCAGCACCTTAGCCTCACGCGGGGTCAACGTTCCCAGCACCTCGCGAGTAGCCTCACGCAAGCCTTCGACGGTGGCAGCCTCGACCGGCGACATCACATTGCCATCTTCGATGAAATCGCCAATATGCGAATCCTCGTCATCGCCAATAGGCGTCTCCATCGAAATCGGTTCCTTGGCAATCTTCAAGACCTTACGCACTTTGTCTTCAGGCATTTCCATGCGTCGGGCCAGTTCCTCCGGGTTCGGTTCGCGGCCCATCTCCTGCAACATTTGCCGGGAAATCCGGTTCAGCTTGTTAATGGTCTCGATCATGTGGACTGGAATACGGATCGTCCGAGCTTGATCGGCGATGGATCGAGTGATTGCCTGGCGGATCCACCAGGTTGCATAAGTTGAGAATTTGTAACCACGCCGGTACTCGAATTTGTCCACCGCTTTCATCAGGCCAATGTTGCCTTCTTGAATAAGATCGAGAAATTGCAAGCCCCGATTGGTGTACTTCTTGGCAATGGAAATCACCAGCCGCAAATTAGCCTCCACCATTTCCTTTTTGGCGCGACGGGCCTTGGCCTCGCCTATCGACATGTGGCGGTTGATATCCTTGATTTCGTGAATGGATAGCCGCGTTTCGCGTTCAATGGCTTGTAGGCGTCGCTGCGCTGTCGCGATTTCTTCACGGTATCCAGCTAGTGCGGTTGCGTACTTTCGGCCCGATTGAATCTGCTCGCCTACCCACTCAAGCCGGGTTTCATTCTGCGGGAACGAAGTAATAAAGGTTTTGCGCGGCATCTGCGCTTTATAGACGCAGACCTGCATGATCGCCTTTTCATGGGCGCGGATGCGTTCAGCCGTTTCATGCAGGCAGGCAATGAGGTGATCCAGGGTCTTCGGCACTAGTCGGAACTGCAAAAAGCGTTCGCTCAGTTGTTGGCGCAGCACCTGGGTTTGTGAATGTTGTGCTCCCAATTCATCCACGCTGCTTAGCGTCTGCTCATAGAGAGTACGCAAATCTAGAAAACGGCGGGCGGTTTCTTCCGGATCAGGGCCATTTTCAACGGTGGTTTGGGCGCCATCTTCGTCCTCATCCTCACTGTCACTGACCACCGGCTCGTCACCAACGACTACAGCGTCCGGATCATCCGCCGCTAGAAGCAGTTCGACATCCGGCAAGGGCAACGCGATTTCCTCAACATCTTTGAAACCGCTGATCACATCCGCCAGTCGGGCGCCGTTCTCGCTGATCGAATCATAAAGCCGTAACAGTTCGCCGATGCTGAGCGGGTAACCAGCCAGTGCGGACAGCACTTG
Source organism: Candidatus Competibacteraceae bacterium (assembly GCA_003989085.1). Lineage (GTDB taxonomy): Bacteria > Pseudomonadota > Gammaproteobacteria > Competibacterales > Competibacteraceae > RXIV01. The sequence goes on along the minus strand of RXIV01000014.1, from coordinate 48,873 downwards.
ACCCATGCCTTCCTCAATCCGTTTGGCGATTTGGATCTCGCCATCACGGGTCAACAGATCCACCGTGCCCATTTCACGCATGTACATGCGCACCGGGTCAGTAGTGCGACCAAATTCACTATCCACTGCCGCCAGCGCAGCGGCGGCTTCCTCGGCAACAACATCATCGTCGGCATTCGCCGGGTTTTCATTGAGCAGCAAAGTTTCGGCATCGGGAGCAAACTCATGCACCTCAATGCCCATATCATTGATCATTGAGATAATATCCTCGATCTGATCTGGATCGACGATATCATCAGGCAGATGGTCGTTCACCTCGGCATAGGTCAGGAAACCCTTCTCCTTGCCGCGGGCGATCAATTTCTTTAACTGTGATTGTTGCGGCTCATTCATGACCTGTCCACGTCAAAGATAAACTATTAATGATAGCACAATAACTAAATCAGCGTCTGACGAAAATCATTTAATTAGACTTTTTTCGACTTGCCAAGGTTCCGCAATGTCTCTCGTTCTTCGGCGCTCAGTGTGCGTGGCGTACTACGCCGCAGTAGGGTTTCCAGTAACCGCTTGTCCGGATCGTCGCGCCGCCGCAAGTTATCGCGCCGCCGCAAATAAGAAAGGATATCAGCGAATTCAGCTTCAAACTGGTAATCCTCATCAGGCCCTTCGGGCCGCCACTGCGCTAATTGCTCCAGAATCGAACCTTCGCGAGTACTCCGATAACGCTCCAGTAACGCAGCGATGCTCAAACCGGGATTGGCGTTCAGCGCTCTCGTTAGTTCCGCCAGTAACTTCAGCCCCGGCTCGGCGTCGTCAATCCGAATCGCGTCATCGGCCAGCGCCAGTCGCGCCAGATCCGGTCGGTGCAGCAGCAGCGCAATCGCTTTGCGCAACGGGGTGCGGGTCAAGCGTAGATGATGGTCGACCGGCTGGGCAGTTCTGACCGGGTGGGGTCGCAGCCGGGTGTTGATCAACTGAGCTTCCTGCCGTAACCGCTCCGCCATCAGATCGCGCAAATGACCCTCGGGCAGTTTTTCCAGCAACGGCGCGGCCAGATCAGCCAGCTGGGCGCGACCAGTCAGCGTATCTGGATTAGCTTGAAGCCGTAATTCGGCGAACAGGTAATCGGCCAGCGGCATGGCTTGCGTCAGTCGTTGTTCGAATGCCGCCTGACCTTCCCGGCGTATCAGCGTGTCCGGATCGTCGCCTTCCGGCAGGTGCAGGAACCCAACCTGGCGGCCATCACGGAGCAACGGCAGCGTCGCTAGCAGCGCCCGCCAAGCCGCCGCCCGTCCGGCCCGGTCGCCGTCAAAACAGAAGATCAGCGTATTGACGGTGCGAAACAGCCGTTCAACATGTTCAGCAGTCGTAGCGGTGCCGAGAGTGGCCACGGCGTAAGTAATTCCATGCTGGGCTAGCGCCACCACGTCTAGGTAGCCTTCCACCACCAGCAGTTGCGGCAAGACTCCAGGCCGAATTCGCGCTTCATACAGGCCGTACAGCTCTGATCCTTTGTGAAATAGCGGTGTTTCAGGGGAGTTCAGGTACTTGGGCGTTACCTCGTCGCTGAGCGCCCGCCCGCCGAAGGCGATTGCCCGACCCCGGCGGTCCCGGATTGGGAAGATGATGCGGTCGCGGAAGCGGTCGCGCAGCCGGCCTTGTTCATCGCGGTGGACCAGGCCGGCATCCATCAGGTGTTGGGCTTCGATGCCGACGCCCCGTAACGCCCGACTCAGGTTATCCCAACCGGACGGGGCGTAGCCGATGCCAAAAGTGGCGGCAATCTGGCCGGTCAAGCCACGCCGGCGCAGATAGTCCACCGCCCGCTGCCGGTCTGGATGCTCACGCAACTGCTGACGGAAAAATCGGTCGGCCTGGGTCAGGCTGTCGCGCAACGGTTGCGTAGAGAGCGGGTTTTGGCCGCTGGTCTTGGGCAGCTCCAAGCCGGCCAGTCGAGCTAAATCCTCTACGGCATCCAGGAACTCCAGCCGCTCATAGCTCATAAGAAAACTGATTGCAGTGCCGTGAGCGCCGCAGCCAAAGCAGTAGTAAAACTGTTTTTGGGGACTGACGGAAAAGGAAGGGGTTTTTTCAGTGTGGAACGGGCAGCAGGCTATAAAATCTCGTCCGGCCCGACGCAACGGAACCCGGATGTTGATGACCTCGACAAGGTCCGTCCGGGCGAGCAGTTGATCGAGAAACTCTTGGGGTATGCGGCCAGCCATAACCTAAGAGCCTAGTGGAGAAACGCCCGGTCGTCAGCGGTCGGGAAATAATCGGTGTCGGCGGTCACGCATTCAGCCGCCGAAGCGAGCCTTGATTCGGGCGCTGACTGCGGCCATGTCCGCCCGACCCTGCGCCTGTTCCTTGATGATCGCCATGACCTTGCCCATATCGCGCACCGACTGGGCGTTGGTTGCGGCAATGGCTTCCGCAATCAGCGCCTCGATTCCGGCATCGTCCAGCGGCGCCGGCAGGTAGGACTGGATCAAGTCAATCTCGAACGCCTCCTGTGTGGCGAGATCGGCGCGGCCAGCGTTCTGGTATTGCGTCAGCGATTCCCGGCGCTGCTTGATCATCTTTTCCAGCACCGCGAGCGTTTGCACATCGCTGAGCGTAATGCGCTCATCCACCTCACGCTGTTTAATCGCGGCCAAGATCAGCCGGATGGCGCCAAGGCGATCTTTATCTCTGGCGCGCATGGCGGTTTTCATGTCTTCCTGAATACGATCTCTAAGCGACATGCGGGTAGGCTCGCGGGCGGAAAAAATGAGGGATAGGCCGATTCAGAACAGGCGGGTGCGGCGGGCGACTTCCCTGGAAAGCTTCTTCAAATGCCGCTTGACGGCAGCGGCCCGCTTGCGTTTACGCTCTTGGGTGGGTTTTTCGTAAAACTCGCGGCGGCGCACCTCGGACAGGACGCCGGCTTTTTCACAGGAGCGTTTGAAGCGGCGCAATGCAACATCAAACGGTTCATTTTCCTTAATCTTCACGGCAGGCATTAAACCTTTACCTCACTCTTCATGGTCTGAACGGGTTATATCCGGTTGTATAATCGGAAAACGGTAAAGTGTAGTCACCCTGCCCCCTAAATGCAAAGTTGCCAAATTTTATGCTGATTCTGGGTATTGAAACGTCCTGTGACGAAACCGGCCTGGCGCTGTATGACAGCGAACGCGGTCTGCTGGCCCATGCGCTGCACAGCCAGGTTGCGCTTCACGCTGAATATGGCGGCGTGGTGCCGGAACTAGCTTCGCGCGACCATATCCGCAAGACCTTGCCCTTGCTGCGCGGGATTTTCCGGCAGGCCAATTTAAAACCAGCGACGGTGGATGGCGTAGCCTACACCCGTGGGCCAGGATTGATCGGGGCGCTGTTGGTCGGTGCGGCCATTGGACGCAGTTTGGCGTGGACATGGAATATCCCGGCGATTGGGGTGCATCACATGGAAGGACATTTGCTGGCCCCGATGCTGGAAGCCGAGCCACCCGAATTTCCGTTTGTGGCGCTGCTGGTGTCGGGCGGGCATAGCCTGCTGGTGCGAGTGGCCGGGGTGGGCCGCTATCAAATCCTCGGCGAATCGGTGGATGACGCTGCTGGGGAAGCCTTCGATAAGACCGCAAAGTTGCTCGGCTTGCCGTATCCGGGCGGGCCGGCGCTGGCGAAACGGGCGGAGCAGGGCGATCCGCGCCGCTTTACCTTTCCGCGACCGATGACCGATCGACCCGGCTGTGATTTCAGCTTTAGCGGGCTGAAAACCGCTGCGCTCACTGCATGGCGGGCGCTGGAGCCAACCCCGGAAAATCAGGCTGATGTGGCCCGCGCTTTTGAAGAAGCGGTGGTGGACACTTTGGCGATCAAGTGCCAGCGGGCCTTGCAGGCGACCGGACTGGCGCGACTGGTGGTTGCGGGTGGGGTCGGCGCGAACCGACGATTGCGGGAAAGGTTACGAGAACTGGCGGCGGAACGGGGCGGGCGGGTTTATTACCCTCGGCTGGAGTTTTGCACCGACAACGGCGCAATGATTGCCTACGCCGGTTGGCGGCGACTGGCGGCGGGTCAGTGCGAAACCGCCGCAGTTGAGGTCTTGCCGCGCTGGCCGCTGGACAGTCTGTCGCCTGCGTGCGGCTGATCTTCAGTCCAGCTCGCGGCAGGCTCGGTACAAATCCCGCCAGTCGTCGCGCTCTTTCACTACCGTTTCCAGGTACTCCCGCCAGACCATCGCGTCTTGCACTGGATCTTTCACCACCGCGCCCAGCAGACTGCCGGCGAAGTCGTCGGCCTTGAGTTCGCCATCGCCGAAATGCCCCGCCAGCGCCATACCGCTATTGATCACCGAAATCGCTTCGGCGGTGCTGAGGGTGCTGGTTGGCGACTTGAGTTTGGTCTTGCCGTCGCTGGTCAGGCCGTTGCGCAACTCACGGAAAATCTGCACCACCCGCCGTACTTCCTTGAGCGCCGGCGGCTCGGCGGGCAGTTCCAGCGCCCGGCCCAGTTCCGCCACCCGCTTTTGCACAATGGCGATTTCTTCATCCTCGCTGGCGGGTAGCGGCAGAATCACGGTGTTGAAGCGCCGTTTCAAGGCGCTGGATAGTTCGTTCACACCCTTGTCGCGGTTGTTGGCGGTGGCGATGACGTTAAAGCCCCGGGTGGCTTGCACTTCGCTATTCAATTCCGGGATTGGCAGGGTCTTTTCCGACAGAATGGTGATCAGGGTGTCCTGCACCTCACTCGGAATCCGGGTCAGTTCCTCGACGCGGGCGGTCTTGCCTAGTTCCATCGCCCGCATCAATGGACTGGGGGTTAGAGCAGTATGCGATGGCCCCTTGGCCAGCAGCATCGCGTAGTTCCAGCCATAGCGAAGTTGTTCTTCGCTACTGCCGGCGGTGCCTTGAATCAGCAGGGTCGAATCGCCCGATACCGCTGCGGCGAGATGTTCGCTGACCCACGATTTAGCAGTGCCGGGCACGCCATACAGCAGCAGCGCCCGGTCTGTAGCCAATGTGGCGACAGCGATTTCCACCAGCCGGCGGTTGCCGATGTATTTCGGCGTGACCTCGAAACCGTTATCCAGCCGCACGCCTAACAAATAATCGGTTACGGCCCACGGACTCAGCACCCAGTTTTGCGGACGCTGGCGGGTATCGCTTTTCTGGAGCTCTTCCAGTTCGTGGGCGAACTGGGTTTCGGCGTGTTGGCGGAGAACCTGGCTCATAAGTTTCTTTATCTATCCTGGCGTTAGAGCGGAAGGAACGGAGGCGGCAGGGAAAAGATCGAGACAGCGATACAAGCTTCGCCGTTGTTTTAGAATGGCCGAGAACGCGGTAAAAGCGTCAGCGAAGCAGAGTAGTTCCGGCCCGCTGAGATCGACTGCCAGCGCCGTTGGCGGAACGCGATGGGCAAGCAGCGGCAAGGATTGCTGGAATCGCCAGTCGGACTGCGCCAGCCAGCCCGGTAGTTTCTTGAGCGCTATTTGCCACAGCGCCGCGCTCCAGATGAAATCGGCGCTCTCAATGACCTGCACGGCGAGGCTGGCCTTATCAGTTGCAGCCAGAATCCGTTGCAGCGCTGCGTCGGCCTCCGCCGGAGGCAGGGTCAGCGCCAGTGACGCCGCATCTTGGTGGGAAAAACCACCGTGTTCCAACACGGCTAGCGTCCAGGCAGGATGACCGGGCTGATGATTGAGAGCGGTGCGAAATCCAGCCAGTAGCGCCGCCTTCCACTCGCTTTTGCCAGCAACGGCCAGAACCCCGGACGGGTCGAGCGCCAGTTTGTCCTCCCACCAGCGCAGCGGCGTATAACTCACTATCTGGCGCAGCCACCAGGCCCGTTCGCCGAGCTTCAGGCCGGCGGGGGGCTGTTCTTCGAGGGCGTCATCCTTCCAGTCCGGTGCGAAAGCGGCGGGCGGCTCGATGAGGGTCACGGTGCGCAACAGCTTGCGCTCACGGCGAACGCAGGAATCCAGCCGGGCCATCATACGTTGGGCCAATGCGCTGGCTGGCAACCGGGATAACAGAGCGGCGGCGCATTGGCGAACTTCCTTGCTGCGGTCATTGGCGAGGACGGCGGCGAGAAATGGCTCGTCTTCCAAGGTCAGATGTTCACCCAAGGTTGGCAGTAGGATGGCGCGCGCACGGGCGATTTCGCCAGGAAATGCTAATTCCAGCCGTTGCCGCGCCTCGACAGGATCGGTGGCCCGCAGCCGGCGCAGAAAGGCCGCTCGCTGCTCGGCGTCGCCTTCATCCCATAACCGTTGCTCGTCCGGGTCGGTCCCGGCCAACGTGGCGAATTTCCAGTCGGGATTCTGGGCGGCCAGCCATACGCCCCGCTGCCCCAATGCCTGTCGCAACGGTTCCCGCAAGGCTACTGATTTGCGGCCCAGCTCCAGCGCTGGCGGTAGCCATCGAGGCGGCAGACAGCGCCCAGTTGCGGCCAGCAACCGACAGCTTTCGGCCAGCAACAGGGTCTGATTATTCTCAATCATTTGGGCCAGCACGCTGGTCAATTTCGGTTCTGTTACCGGCGCGGCGGTTTCAGGCAGGGCGGGGGCCGGCGTCGGATCGGTGGCCGGGCTGACCGTCCATGCCGCCAGGTCAGCGACCGCCAGAATGCCCGCCGCCCGCAACAGTCGGTTTTCGGCTTCGGTCTCGGCTAGCAACGCATTCAGCCGACCCGGTAGGTGGATGGGGGGAAGACCGCGCCCGGAGCCGAGCAGTGCGGCGGAAGTCAGCCCGTTCCAAATCGTCATGGCGTCGTTGCAAAGCTGTGGAAGCTGTCAGTCCAGGCGCTCAAGACCCGGAGATCGTTGCCGCTCCATTCGCCGAAGATGCGGATCGGCTGGCCGCCGGAGATTGCGAGCAATTGCCAAGCCTGCTGATCCACTATTTTCAATGATAATTCCACGCCTTGAACATCGCGCAATCGCCAGTCGTTGCCCCGGCGCACCGGAATCACCCCCTCACTCGCGAAAGGATAGGTCAGCAACCATGGATTTGCCGCCAGTGCTTTGGCCCGATCGGCCAGCACCGCGTCAAAATCAGAGTGGGCAGGGAACGGTCCATGCAGTGGGCAGGTTTGTTGCGGCGGCTCAGTCAGCAATGCTCGCAGGGGCCAAGCGCCTGGATAGAAGGCGAGCGTGGTTTTGACCTGGGTCCCGACGGCCAGCGGAACCGGGAAATTGCGCTGGCCGTGCATGAAATCAAGGAGCATGACCGGTTGGGCGTATTGCTGGCCTATTAACCAGGTACGGCGCTCCCAGAGTCGGTCGCGTTCGGTAAAAACTTGTCCTACGATGGCCCAATCATCAGTGCGGCGCGGTGCGTCTGGCAGCAGTTCCTCTTCCTTTAGCGGCCAGCCCAGCCAGGTACGGAGATCAGCTTGCACCGGTGCAGGCAGGGTCTCGAACCGGCTCAAGCCCTCGGTCAACAGATGTAGCCGGCCTAGCTGGCCGAGAACCCGTTGCAACCAGCCGGTGCCGGAAGGGATCATCTCGCCAAGGCGGAGAATTTCATTGGCGAGACCCGGCGCTTTGGCGTCCACCATTCGCGCCGCAACGCTGGCGAAATAGGCGGGCGATTGCTGGGGCCAGTTCGCCAAACCATGACGCACCTGATCCACCAGCCACAGCGCCAGTTCCACGCCGCCTTCACGCATCTGCTTCAATCGTTTTGCGTTTCGCTGGGCTACGGTTTCGGCATCGACAGGCACCGATTTCTTCTCGGTGATCGCCGCCGCTTTTTTTTCCGCTTTCTCACGCCGCGTCGCCAGCCAGTGCGCTGCCCACAGTGGCGGCTCACCCGTTTTGACCGTGGCGGGGTTTTCAGCCGCCAGCAGCAGCAGCCCCAAGCCATGCTTGCAGGGAAACTTGCGACTGGGGCAAGTGCATTTGCACACCAGCGCCTTCAAATCCACCGACACCTGATAAGGCGTGCTGCCGCTGCCCTGGCATTCGCCCCATAACATGTCCTCCGATTGGCCCAGGGTTGGCCATTTCGACGGCTTGACCAGCCCGCGTCCAGCTTTGATGGATGCCGCATCGGGTGCGAGGGCGACGATCTGATCAGTATTGAGGTTCATAAAATCAAGGTTAAGGCTTGGAGGTTAAAGGTCAAATGGTTGTGTAAGCGGGTTGGGCGGCGAAGGCCTGGGCTTCAACTAGACTTTAGAATACGCTGGGATTCGCCATTAGTGCTTCGCCGTACCCAGCCCGCGTTGGGTTTTTCCATTCCAGGAGTTATTCCATGCCTCAGTTCCCCGATCCAGACCAGAAAGTGACGGTTTCGATGAGTGAAGACACCGAATTGGAATTACGGTTAAAGCATATTATGGCCCCGCCCGGAAAGAAAATTTCTTTGCTGGATGATTATGATCCGGGGTTCACCGCCGGTTTCAAAAATAAAAAGGCCGCCGGCAAAAAACTGGAAGCCAATATCGCCGAGTTGGCTGAGTATCAGGATATTCTATACGCCCAAGATAATTATGCGCTGTTGATCCTTTTTCAGGCGATGGACGCCGCCGGGAAGGATGGCGCGATCAAGCATGTGATGTCGGGTATTAATCCGCAGGGCTGCCAAGTCTATAGTTTCAAAACCCCATCGGCGGAAGAACTAGATCATGATTATCTGTGGCGGAGCATGAAATGTCTGCCGGAGCGGGGTCGTATCGGTATTTTTAATCGTTCCTATTACGAGGAAACTCTGGTGGTTCGGGTCCATCCCGAATTGCTCGATCAGCAGAAAATCCCGTTGCCAGCCCGTGAAAATATCTGGAAGCGTCGCTATGAGCAGATTAATGCATTTGAAAAATATCTGGTTGAAAATGGGGTTATTGTGCTGAAATTTTTCCTGAATTTATCCAGGGATGAGCAGAAGAAGCGGTTTTTGGAACGCATTGACAGACCGGAAAAAAATTGGAAATTCTCGACAGCCGATGTCAAAGAGCGCGGATTCTGGGACGATTATCAAAAGGTTTATGAGGACTGTTTTAACCAGACCAGCAGCGAATGGGCACCGTGGTTTATTATCCCGGCGGATAACAAGTGGTTTACCCGTCTCGCTGTGTCAGAAATTATTGTCCACACTTTAAAGAAATTAAATCTGCGTTATCCGGCAGTGAGTGAGCAGCGTCGTCAGGAATTGCAGGAGATTCGCAAGCTTCTTGAAGAGGAAACTCTTAAAAAGCCGGAATAAACAGGCTGTCAGTCATTCTGGGGGGATAGCGGATGGGATCTGTTTATCACGCCTTGGTCGTGAACTCCAGTATGGTGGTTAGTCCTTGCCAGCCCGGCGGCCCGGATTCACCCGTCCGCCATTGTTGGCTCGCGCCGGGCGCGCTAGGCGGTTCTTGGTCTCGTCGCTGAAGGGGAATCGCCCGGCCAGCACGCAGCCCTTCATCCCCGGATCGCAGGTCCGGCCTTTGACGTGCTGGCGCGTCCCATTCAATTCATGCGGACAACCCCAGCCGCTCATGATGGTTTTCTCCATTCTCGGCCATAGGTATGTTCAATCGGCGGATGCTGAATTCTAACCGGTCGCCGCCCAACCGCGTCCCATCAGTTGAACGGCTACACTGATTCTCCAGTGGGGACTGATCCCGTAGCCAAACCGAATCCGCCCAGACGATCCATCCTGGCTCAGGTGGTTCTAATCTCGGGCGTCTCCGCTCTGCCCGCGCAGCGTCCTTTGCTGCTACCGATAACCTAAGGAGAACGCCATGCCTTTGATCCTCACCGAAACCAGGGACGCCATTGGAACTATCGTGATGAACCACGTGCAAAAGCGCAACGCGCTCAGCGACGCGCTGATTGAGGAAATCACGCTAGCGCTGGACCGTTTTCGGGAAGACAACATCCGTGCCGCCGTGTTGCGAGCGCCGGTAGGGGTCAAGGTCTGGTCCGCCGGTCATGATGTCAGCGAACTGCCCGACCGGGGCCGCGATCCGCTGGGTTGGAGCGATTCGCTACGGGTGCTGGTGCGCGCCATTCAGGAATTTCCCGCGCCGGTCATCGCTCTGATCGAGGGCGGCGTATGGGGCGGTGCCTGTGAAGTCGCGATTGCTTGCGATGTGCTGGTTGCCACGCCCGAAGCGACTTTTGCCATTACTCCGGCCAAGCTGGGTGTCCCCTATAACCTGGGCGGAGTGCTGACGCTGATGAACATGATCCCGTTGCCGGTGCTGAAAGAAATGCTGTTCACGGCGCAACCTATTCCAACCGCGCAAGCGCTGAACCTGGGCATCATTAACTACATCAAACCTGCCGAGGAGATCGAAGCCTTTGTCTACGATCTGGCAGCGCACATGGTAGTGAATTCACCTTTGAGCATTGCGGTGATGAAGGAAGAATTGCGGCTGCTGAGCGGCGCACACGCCATTACGCCGGATCTGTTCGAGCGGATGCAGGGTCTGCGCCGGGTGGTGTATGACAGCCATGACTATCAGGAAGGATTGGACGCTTTTCGGGAGAAGAGGAAACCACGCTTCGATGGGCGTTGAACATAGTTTCCTGCCCGCAATAGGAGAATCCTGATGACGATGATGCTTGACGAAATCTCGGTGCTGGATCAGGAGCCTATCCGGCGCGATGACGATGAGGACGCAGGTTTTGGCGGTCTGGAGACGGCGCAGGGCGGGTTGCCGCTGTGCCGGCTGGCGGTGGCGGGGCGAATCACCGGCCTGCTGTACCGGCTGACGGTGATGCAGGGCTTCGTCAATGTTCATGCCGATCCGCTGGAAGCCACCTATATTTTCCCGTTGCCGGCGCGAGCCGGCGTGACCCGGTTCCGGTTGCAGGTTGGCGAACGGGTGATTGACGGGGTATTGAAAGAACGTGGCGCGGCTCGGACCGAATATGACCAGGCGATCCAGCAGGGTCGCCGGGCGGCGATTGCTGAGGAAGAGCGCCCGGAAGTGTTCACGATGCGGGTCGGCAACATTCCGCCCGGCGAAGCGGTGACGGTGGAACTGGAACTGGCCGGGCCGCTGGCGGTGACCGATGGCGAAGCGACCTTCCGCTTTCCGTTGGTCGTTGCGCCGCGCTACATCCCTGGCGTTCCGCTGGATGGTCCGGCGGTCGGATTGGGCACGGCGCTGGACACGGATGCAGTCCCTGACGCCAGCCGGATTAGTCCTCCAGTACTGCTACTGGGCCAGCCGAACCCGGTGCATCTGCGCTTCCGCCTCGAACTCGATCCCGCCGGTTTGCCGCTCAGCGATCTGCGAGCCAGCCTGCACGCACTGTGTTTGAGCCAGACCGAAGAGGGACTGCATGTCATTGAGTTGGCGCCGGGCGTGGAGCGGCTGGATCGGGATGTGATTCTGCGCTTCCGAGTCGGTGAGGAACAAGTCCGCAGCGGCTTGAGCGTCTACCGCAATGCTGATGGCGAAACGACAGCGTTGCTGACGGTAGTTCCGCCGGCCGCGTTGCCTGCGTCGTTCCGGCCTCGTGATGTGATGGTGGTACTGGATCGTTCCGGGTCAATGAACGGCTGGAAAATGGTGGCGGCGCGGCGGGCGGCGGGGCGGATCATCGACACGCTGACCGAGCGGGACCGGTTTGGGGTGATTCTGTTCGATGATCGTCTGGAGGAGCCTGCACCCAGCGCCGGACAACTGATTGTCGCGACGGACCGCTGCCGATTCCGGGCGGTGGAATTTCTGGCCAAGGTGGAGGCGCGGGGCGGCACTGAAATTAGCCCGGCACTGAAACGCGCCCTCGCTTATTTCCCCAACCCACCAGATCCTGACCGCGAGCGGGTCGTGCTGTTCGTCACCGATGGTCAAGTGGGCAATGAGGATCAATTGCTGCGACAAGTCGAGCAAGCTGCCCAGGGTTGCCGAATCTTTGCCGTTGGCATCGACCGGGCAGTGAATGTGTCGCTGCTCGAGCGACTGGCCGGTTATGGCGGTGGGCATTTTGAGCTGGTGGAGTCGGAAGATCGGCTCGATGAGGTGTTATGCGCAGTGCATCGCCGATTGGGTGCGCCGGTGCTGACCGAGGTGCGGCTGGAGCCGGCGTTGCAAGAAATGGCCCCGGAGGTTGCTGACCTGTTTCCCGGTGCGCCGCTGCGGCTGGGCGGACAGTGGCCCGGTTCGCCGCCGGTGCAAGTGACGGTGACCGGACGGACTGCGGATGGCGGCGCGTTCCGGCAAACCCTGACCCCGGTCGAAACGGTGGATAACGCAGTGCAGACGATCTGGGCACGGGCGCGGGTGCTGGATTTGGAGCATCAATTCGCTGCGGGTCATCGCAATCCCGAACTGAGCGACGCTATTACCGCGTTTTCGTTGAAATACGGGGTGCTGTGCCGCTTTACCGCCTTTGTGGCGGTGGATCGTTCCGAGGTGGTCAATCCCGGCGGCGAAGTACAACAGATCGTGCAGCCAGTGGAATTGCCGTCGCAGTGGGCGACGCCGATGATGGCGGGAGTAGTTGCTTGTGCGCCCTGCGCACCGCCGCCGTCGATGAGGATGTCAACAGTCGCACGGCGCATGATGGCGGCCAGTCACCGCTTCATAGCCGATGCAGCGGAAGGTGATATGGATTGTCTGGATATTCCTGCCTTTCTGCGCCGTGAAACGAGCGACGCACCCAGGGAACCGGCGTCGGTCTACGAGGCAGCGCCGACTTCACCGAAACCGTTGCCGCCCTGGTTTGAACGGCTGGAAACGCTGGCGAAGGCGTCGGTGCTGGACACGGTCGAGTTGCTGGCGGCGATGCAAGAGGCGCTGACTGAGTTGGAGGCCTTGGGCAAATCCGCCGCCAAACTGGTCAAGGAAGGCAAGGAAGTGATCCGGCTGCTGGAAGACGGTTCGAGTGACGCGCCGATCTGGTTCAGAGCCTGGCTGGCGCGGGTCAGGGAGGTTCTGGAGCGGAAGGCGGGCGGGAAATCACGCTGGGCTTGGTGGAGGTAAACTTTCAATCCCACTCCTCGCCCGGATGCGGACGAGGAATTCCTATAAACCGCTAGGCTAAAATCTGATCGAGGGCAGCGATCAACGCCGTATTTTGCGTCGGGTCGCCGACTGTGATCCGTAGAAACTGGTCAATGCGCGGCTGGCGGAAGTGACGGACGATGATGCTTCGTTCCCGCAAGGCGGCGGCCAGTTCGGCGGCATCCCGATCCGGGTGGCGGGCAAAAATGAAATTCGCCGTCGAAGGCAGCACCTCAAAACCCATCTCCCGTAGCGTCGCACTCAGATGCTCACGGCTGGCGATGATTGCCTGCCGGGTGTTTTCAAAATGCGTCCGGTCGGCAAACGCCGCCACCGCACCGGCGATGGCCAAGCGGTCGAGCGGATAGGAATTGAAGCTGTTCTTGATCCGTTCCAGCGCCTCGATCAATTCGGGATGACCGACCGCGAATCCAACTCGTAATCCGGCCAGTGATCGCGCCTTGGACAGGGTTTGCGTCACCAGTAGGTTCGGGTAGCGATCCACCAGCGTAATGGCGGTTTCGCCACCGAAATCAATGTAGGCTTCGTCAATGACCACTGCGGAATCACGGTTGCGTTGGAGCAGCCATTCGATGTCAGTCAACGGTAGCAGGCGACCCGTAGGGGCATTCGGATTGGGGAAAATGATGCCGCCATTGGACTGCGCATAGTCCTGTACCCGCAGTGTGAAGTCGTCGGCCAGCGGTACGGTGACAAAGTCGATCCCGTACAGCCCGCAGTAAACCGGGTAAAAACTGTAGCTGATGTCCGGGAACAACAGTGGCGCAGGATGCTGAAACAGACCGTGGAAGGCGTGCGCCAGCACTTCATCGGAACCGTTGCCGACAAAAATTTGCGCCGGCGTCATACCATAATAATCGGCAATCGCCTGTTTCAGCCGATCAGCGTTCGGGTCTGGGTAGAGTCGCAATGCATCGGATAATTCCGCCTGGATCGCTTCCAGCACCCGGGGCGATGGCCCATAGGGATTTTCATTGGTGTTGAGTTTGACCAGGTTATTGAGCTTGGGCTGCTCGCCGGGAAGGTAGGGAGTCAGCCGTTGCACCAGTGGACTCCAGCAGGGATTGACGGCGCGGATGGTCGGGGGTAGCTGGGCGGGAGTTTGAGCGGTCATGCGGGTAGCGGTGGTTTCCAGTGGACGTGAGAGGTCTTGCTACCTACCGCAACTGTTGCGATTCGTCAACGCCGATACGGCCCAGTGTCAGGAACGGCAAGTCGCCAAAGTTCATGCTGTGGGAACTATCAGGAAAATGCGGACGATGATCACGACGGCAGCTTATCCGGGACAACGATAAATCCGGATAGAATGCCGACGCATTGGGGTATTCAGGCTCAGGAGAATCTTGATGAAAGGCAATAAGGATTGGGCAGTGGCAGTGTTGCTGATGACCTCGTTCGCCGCACCAGTGTTAGCGGCAAACAAGTGCATTGACGCGGGAGGGCGGGTGATCTATCAGGATGCGCCGTGTCCGGTGACCACACACGGCGGCGACATGACGCTTAACGTCAACCGCCCGGTCACTGGTCAGGCTAAAAGCCCCGAGCTGACCGGCACGGCTCCCATTACTGGACAGGTCCTTTTACCCGATCAGGACTCGCCAACCGATCATGCTGCACCTTCGTCGTCCGGTGCGGAACGCTAATCGGTCCGGCATTGCAACAGCCTGGACCCCGTCTACGCATCATTATTTCCCAGCACGACGCGCTGCCGCTGTTGGGCGAAATCCAGCAACCGGCGGATCGGCAGCGCCGCCCGTTCCTGAATCGCCGGGTCAATCGTAATTTCGTTATTCCCGGTTTCCAGCACCCGCGCCAAATTGCGCAGGCCGTTCATCGCCATCCACGGACAATGCGCGCAACTAACACAGGTCGCACCTTTGCCGACAATCGGTGCTTCCAGCAGGATTTTGTCCGGGGCAGCCTGTTTCATCTTGTGGAACAGGCCGTTGTCAGTGGCGACGATGAATGTTTTGGCGGGCAACTCCCGCGCCGCTTTGACCAGAGCGGTGGTTGAGCCGACCAAATCAGCCTGGGCAATCACATCCAGCGGTGATTCCGGGTGAACCAGCACCAGCGCATCGGGATGCTCAGCTCGCAGTTTCTTCAGTCCATCCGCCTTGAACGCCTCATGCACTACACAAGCGCCGTTCCACAACAGCATATCTACGCCGGTTTCCCGCTGCACATACGCGCCCAGATGCCGATCCGGCGCCCAAATCAGTTTCTCGCCGCGCTCAGCCAGATAGCGCGCCAACTCCAAGGCGATTCCGGAGGTCGCTACCCAGTCGGAGCGGGCTTTCACCGCCGCGCTGGTATTAGCGTAAACCACCACAGTGCGGTCAGGATGCTGGTCGCAGAACGCGGTGAATTCATCCGCTGGACAGCCCAAGTCCAACGAACAGTCGGCGTTTAAGTCCGGCATCAGCACCCGCTTTTCCGGGTTGAGAATCTTGGCGGTTTCGCCCATGAACCGCACCCCGGCCACCACTAGGGTGCTGGATCGGCATTCGGTTCCGAACCGCGCCATGTCCAGCGAATCCGACACATAGCCGCCGGTCGCCTCGGCCAGTTCCTGCAACTCGGCGGCAGTGTAGTAATGTGCGACCAGCGTGGCGTCTTGTTTGGCGAGCAGGTGCTGGATTCGGGCGATCAGCTCGGCCTTTTCCGCCGCTTCCAGGGTCTCGACCACAGTCGGCGGCACCTGAGTTGGGTTCAGGCGATAGTCTTTCAGGGTTAGTTCGGCAGTCAACGCGCTCATGGAAGTTCTCCGGGAAGGGGCTATCCGTCTATTAGTTTTATTTTGACACTATTGCGGGTCAATAGTGAACATTCTACCGGCGGATTTCGGCTAAAATCCGCCATTCCATAACGACGAACCGGGGAAATGATAATGACCGCCCAGCGGGAAACTGTGGTATTGGTGCATGGCTTGTATGTGCATGGCCTGTGGATGTACCTGCTCGAATGCTGGCTAGAGCAATCCGGCTATCGCACTGTCAATTTTTCCTATCCCAGCATGACCCGCACCCCGGCCGAGAATGCTGCCGATCTGCATGCCTTGCTGGAGCATCAAGAGACACCAGTGGTGCATTTTCTGGCGCACAGCATGGGTGGGCTGGTGGTACGGCATCTGTTCCATGATTATCCCAAACAACGGCCTGGTCGGGTCGTAACGCTAGGCACCCCTCATCAGGGCAGCTATGCCGCCCGGATGATGCACTACAGCGGCCTCGGCTTTTTTGTCGGCCAGGCGCTGGGTGAGGGACTGATGGGCGGCGCGCCGGCCTGGACCGCGCCTAATCAGATAGGCTCTATCGCGGGTACGCTGAATGTCGGTTTCAGCCTGCTGTTTCCTGGAATGCCGGAACCGGCGGACGGCATGATCGCGGTGGTGGAAACCCAATTGCCGGGGATGACTGATCATCTTTGCCTGCCTGTGTCGCATATGCAGATGTTGGTGGACCCGACGACGGTGACGCAAGCCTGTGCGTTTTTTGCCACCGGACGGTTCCGGCATCCGCGCAGCGATGGCAAACTGCTGGACTAATCCATCAAGTATTCAAGATATTAAAGCAAGAGGCTTTGCATGGCTGGACATAGCAAGTGGGCAAACATCCAACACCGGAAAAATACCCAGGACGCCAAACGCGGCAAACTGTTCACACGACTGATTCGGGAAACTACGGTCGCGGCCCGCATGGGTGGCGGTGATCCGAATATGAATCCCCGGTTGCGGCTGGCGATGGACAAGGCGCTGGCCGCCAATATGCCCCGTGACACCATTGAACGCGCCGCCAAGCGTGGCGCTGGAGCGCTGGATGGAATGGAATACGAGGAGAACCGTTATGAAGGCTATGGGCCGGGCGGCGTGGCGGTGATCGTGGATACCATGACCGACAATCGCAACCGCACCGTTGCCGAAGTGCGCCATGCCTTCAGCAAGTACGGCGGCAATCTCGGCGCCAGCGGTTCAGTTGCGTTTCAGTTCGCCGAACAGGGGGTGTTGAGTTACCCGTCCGGCAGCGACGAAGATCGGATCATGGAGGTTGCCATTGAGGCCGGGGCGGATGACGTGGTGAGTGACGAGGACGGTTCGGTGGAAGTATTGACCGCGCCGAGCGCTTTTCAAACGGTCAAGGCCGCGATGACCGCCGCTGGTCTCGCCCCGGATGAGGCCGAAGTGACCATGCGATCCGGCTCCAGCATCAAGCTGGGTTTGGAGGATGCCCAGAAGATGATCAAGCTGCTGGATGTGCTGGAAGACCTAGACGACACCCAGAACGTCTATTCCAATGCAGATTTCAGCGCCGTCGCCGCGCAACTGGAGGCGTTGTCGGACTAAAAGATTTTGCCGGACTGGTTCGGGAGATTCAGCGATCGCCCGGATGGCCGCTCTTTCACCTACTACCCGATGAGTCATAATGGCCCAATACATTTTTACCATGAACCGCGTGGGCAAAGTTGTGCCGCCCAAGCGGGAGATTCTCAAGGATATTTCGCTGTCGTTCTTCCCCGGCGCCAAAATTGGTGTCCTCGGTCTGAATGGCTCCGGTAAATCCACCCTGCTGCGGATTATGGCCGGCATCGACACTGAAATCCTCGGGGAGGCCCGCCCGCAAGCCGGCATCCGGATCGGCTTTTTGCAGCAGGAGCCGCAACTTGATCCGGCCAAGGATGTGCGAGGCAACGTCGAAGAAGCAGTAGAACCGATTAAAACCGCCTTGGCGCGGCTGGACGAGGTGTACGCCGCCTACGCTGACCCGGACGCTGATTTTGACAAACTGGCTGCTGAGCAGGCGGATCTCGAAGCCTGGCTGCAAACTGCCGATGGACATAATCTGGATCGCACCTTGGACATTGCCGCCGATGCGCTGCGCCTGCCGCCGTGGGAGGCGGAGGTATCCAAGCTGTCTGGCGGCGAGAAGCGGCGAGTGGCGTTGTGTCGGTTGCTGCTGTCCAAGCCGGATATGCTGCTGCTTGATGAACCGACTAACCATCTTGACGCAGAATCGGTGGCCTGGCTGGAGCGTTTTCTTCAGGATTACCCCGGAACTGTGGTGGCTGTGACTCACGACCGCTATTTCCTCGATAATGTGGCTGGCTGGATTCTGGAGTTGGATCGCGGGCGCGGCATTCCGTGGGAAGGCAATTACTCCTCGTGGCTGGATCAGAAAGAGAAGCGACTGGAAATCGAGGAGAAGCAGGAAACCGCGCATACCAAGGCGATGAAAGCTGAGTTGGAGTGGGTGCGGGCTAATCCGAAGGGCCGTCATGCCAAGAGCAAGGCCCGCTTGGCCCGGTTTGAGGAACTGGAATCGCAGGAATTCCAGAAGCGCAACGAAACCCAAGAGCTCTACATTCCGCCGGGGCCACGGTTGGGCGAGTTGGTGGTGGAAGCGACCGGATTATGTAAGGGTTTCGGCGACCGGCTGTTAATTGATGGCCTCGATTTTAATCTGCCCAAGGGTGGCATTGTCGGCGTAATCGGTCCCAACGGCGCGGGTAAAACGACGCTATTCCGAATGCTGGCCGGACAGGAACAGCCCGACAGTGGGGCGCTGCGGATCGGTAATACCGTCAAGCTGGCTTATGTCGATCAATCGCGGGACAGCCTCGCGCCCGATAAAACCGTCTGGCAGGAAATTTCTGATGGATTGGATCTGGTCGTCATTGGCAATTACCAGATCAATTCGCGGGCTTATGTGGGTCGCTTCAATTTCAAGGGCCAGGATCAGCAAAAGTTTGTCAAGGATTTATCCGGCGGAGAGCGCAATCGGGTTCATCTTGCCAAGCTGCTGAAAAGCGGCGGCAACGTGCTATTACTGGATGAGCCGACCAATGATCTGGATGTAGAAACCTTGCGGGCGTTGGAAGAAGCGTTGTTGACCTTTGCCGGCTGTGCGGTGATTATTTCCCATGACCGCTGGTTTCTGGATCGGGTTGCCACCCACATTCTAGCCTTTGAGAACGATTCACAGGTGTTGTGGTTTGAGGGCAATTACGCTGATTATGAAGCGGATCGCAAGCGACGATTAGGCGTGGAAGCCGATCAGCCACACCGGATTAAGTATCGGAAGCTGGCATGATCTCACGTTATTGAAGCGGAATTCTCCATAGTGTGTTCCCACACCCTGGTGTGGGAATGCGGTGATCAGTAATAAAAGATAATTTATACCATCATCTTCTACCGCAATGAAAAACCAAGGCTAAAACCATGAACAAACAACCACTAAACGCACATCACCTCACTCTCTACCTAGTCTATGCCACTCCACTCGAAGGCGGCCCAACAATCGAAGACACAGTAGCGGCAAACCACGAAGATGAAGCCTACCAGAAAGCACGAGCACTCTATCCACTCAACCACTTTGATATAACGGTTTATCTCCAATCTTCTGACGATGATTAACTAAAATAACATCAGAAAGCTACCGACAAAACACTAGATTCCCCAACCTATCCACTACTACCCAGAGACGCCATGCCTCTCCACCTTCACCGCGTCACCCGGAAAACATCTACCAAGGCTGGACTAGTCTTAGCCATCCTACTAACCGGCTGCGCCAGCACACCACTACCACTACCTAACCAAAAACCATCCATCAGTAAACTCAGCGAAAAAGCCAAACAGGAACAGCAACAAGCTATTCTCAAAGTTCGCAACCAGACCATAAAACAACTTTATAAGCTAAAACCATCTACTCAGACCGAAATTAATGCATCGGTAGGTTATGGCATATTCGAGATCAACGGCCTAAACGCAGTACTAGCAGAAAACCATGGACGCGGAGTCATTATCGACAAACGTAACAGAACAACCTATATGCAGCTAGCCCGCACCGATATTGGACCCGGCATCACTGTTAAACCATACCGACAGGTATTAGTATTTCATGATCCAAAACGAATGCAGCAATTTGTCACCGCAGGCTCCCCAACTGATGCCTCCCACGACACCAGCATCAAAGTCTACAAATTAGATGAAAAAGGCATATCAGTACAAGCAGACTGGGGTGCCCGCTACTTCCGCGATCCTGACTTAAATTAGCCAAGACATAGCCATCCACCCTATTGAAACCAATAAGGTGAATGGACATTAGTTCAGAGATAGCGCCAGTATAAATAGACCGCACTAATAGCGATAGACAGCAGCATCAGCGGAAAAGCCATCAAGGTATACTGGACAAAGCGAATCGGCTGACCAGCCCGCTCAGCAAACCCAGCAACTACCAAGTTAGCACTAGCTCCAATCAAAGTACCATTGCCACCTAAACAAGCACCCAGCGATAAAGCCCACCACAATGGCATCAATCCCTCCGATCCACCAAAAGCCGGAGCCATCGCCTTAATCATCGGAATCATGGTGGCGACAAAGGGAATATTATCAATAATTGCTGACAGAATGGCAGAAGACCAAAGGATTACCATCGTAGTCGCCGTCAGATTGCCACCAGTTAGCGCCATCATTTTCTCCGCTAGCAGCTTGAGCAAACCTGTACCGTCCACCCCATGCACTACAATAAACAAGCCAACAAAGAAAAAGATAGTGATCCATTCCACTTCATTAAAAGCATCCAAAACATGCTTACTCTGATGTTCCGGATCATGACCAAAATTGGCTAGCAATAACAATAGCGCCGCACCAGTCATAGCAACCGTAGCCGCTTCAAGGTGCAGAAGCTTGGCAAAAACAAATCCACCAATTACCAAACCAATCACAGCTAAGCAGTATTTAAGCAACCGCACATTGCTAATTGCTTCATACTCATTAAACTGCATAACCCGCTGTCGATCTTCCGATGTTGCCTGAAGATGCCGGCCCCAGATAAAGTAAATTGGAAGCAATGTCGCCGCCATAATCACTAGAATGACTGGAGTTAGGTGATAAGCAAAATCATTAAATGTCAGACCAGTCGCCGAACCGATCATAATATTAGGTGGATCACCAATCAGAGTTGAGGTGCCACCAATATTGGAAGCAAAGATCATCGCAAACAGATATGGATACGGCTTAACCTTAAGTTCTTCGGTAATCAACAACGTGACCGGCACCACTAACAGCACCGTAGTCACATTATCCAACAACGCCGAGGTGACTGCTGTAACCAGCGAAATCATCACCAGAATACCCCAAGGATTAGCATTAACCTTTTTTGCCGACCAAATCGCCATAAACTGGAAAACGCCGGACTGGCGGGTAACAGCAACAATTACCATCATTCCAATCAGCAAACCGATAGTATTAAAATCAATACCACGAATTGCCGCTTCCTGATTAAGAATACCCAGTAGAATCATCAACCCTGCCGCCAGTAGCGAAACAATAGCGCGGTTGATCTTCTCACTCATGATCGCCGCATAGGTGATCACAAACAAAATAGCAGCCAACCACATCGTACCTACTGAGGCAACTTCACTAGAACCATGCATCTAGGCGTCCTCCCCCATCAACTTCTCGAATACATCCCAGAATGAAACGATGCCTTCCAATCGGTGGCTATTTTTATCCACCACAGGTGCGCTGGTAGTACGAGCGCGCAACATCAGCAACATAACCTCCATCGTGGAAACATCAGGATGCATCACCGGTTCTTCCTTACTCAGCCAATTCAACACTGGCTCGCTACCACGTTCACGCAGACGCTGGGCTAAATCCTGTGTCGTTTCATTAACAAACGACACGTCAGTCAACCCCTCCTTCATCGTGACCGCCTTAGGCAAAGTTAGGCGCAACAGCGAATAAATGCTGAACGTGCCAATATAGCAACCCTCCTCGTCAATAACCGGCAAATGACGCAGATGGTGTTTGAGAATATGCGCAGTAGCAGTCGCTACCGTGTCAGTAGGCCGCAACACAACCGGTTGCGAGTTCATGAGGGTTCGGGCAGTCATAGTAAATCCTTGAAAAGTACATGGGAGCAGCGAAAAGGCTACCTCCTGACAGGCAATCCTTACTGGATCAGCAGATCAGAACACTAACCAGCAATAGGCGGCAGGTTCCAATCATTAGGTAAACGGCTCGTCTTCCATAACACCCATCAGCGTCCAGAGTGTAGCCGGTCGCAGACGAGATCGCGCCAATCAACTGGCTATTTTACGGAGAATCGAGAAAATGCGTTAAGCTGTAGTTACCCCTGAAAATTAGTGTCTTCTTCACAAGACAGATCAATTGATCTATTTAGGAGCAATCATCATGATTGAACTCATACCTAACCTTCCCACCAATGTCATAGGTTTTATTGCTTCAGGCCAGATCACTGCAAGTGATTATGAAACTGTCATTATCCCAGCCATCGAATCCGCACTGAAATCACACGGAACTGTTCGTATTCTCTATCAATTGGGGCCGGCATTCACCGGGTTTTCCGCTGGAGCGATGTGGGATGATATGAAATTGGGTATTGCCCATCTAAAGGCATGGGAAAAGATCGCCATCGTCACAGACCTTGAATGGGTGACCAGCACGACCCACATCTTTGGATTTGCCATACCCTGTCCAGTCAAAACTTTTTCCAACAGCAAATTTACCGAAGCAGCGGATTGGATCGTGGCAACCTGAGCTGACGCTCCGCTAGAGTCTCCAACGACGCCCGCCACCTATTATCGCATTGCGGCGGATGTCGTCCGTATGACTACAATCCCAGAGGTTTGAACCAGTTTCAAGCCTCAATTTTCCCAATAATTTAAGGAGTAGAAACTGATGCTGAACTGGACTCTACTGACTGGACTGCTAACCATCCTTTGCATAATTTGGCTACTAATCCAAATATTTCTAAAAGGCCCGAAGCTGCTGGCTTATGACCATTCGCCTACTGACAGCCGCGCCGGATCACGGGAACACGCCAGCCCTGAACATCAGCAGGCTGTGCGCCTGGTAGAGCAGGCCTCGGCGGAAATCCGCTCGGTTCCTCGAAAACAGCGGTTAGCGGCCATCCGCCAGGTTATGGCGAGGGGCTTTTGCGAACCCCCCTTGCTAGCGGGCGACTTGAACTACCGAATTCAGGCCGTTGATGTCGGCGGCATACCCGGTGAGTGGGTACTAGGGCCACATGCTGATCCAAACCGTCGCCTGCTCTACCTGCACGGCGGTAGCTTCATCAGCGGTTGCCCACGCGGGCATCGGGTGATCACCACTGAATTGGCACGGGTTACCGGCACCTCAGTACTGGCGCTGGATTACCGGTTAATGCCAGAACATACCCGCCGGGAATTAATTTCAGACTGTCAGACCGGCTATCGCTGGATTTTAGGACATGGCCCAGACGGTTCAACCCCAGCTCGAGAATGGTTTATTGCCGGAGATTCAGCAGGCGGCGGCTTGGCGCTGATGCTGATCGCCTGGGCGCAAGAAACGGGGCTACGTGCAGCAAATGGTGTTATCGCCATCTCACCGGGGGTAGATATGACCTTTTCCAGCCCCACCTTTAAGACCAACCGCAAAACGGATCGCATGTTGGGGCCGAGTCTGGAATGGTTTCTAAAGACCCCGCGCTCCATCCGGCTGTTGCTGATCTGGGCTATCAACCGGATGACGCCGCCTAATCCACTGATTTCACCAATCTTTGGCAATTTGTCAGGGTTGCCGCCTATCCTGATCCAGGCCAGTGAAGCGGAGATGCTGCTGGGCGATGCCCAGCGCTACGTCAACAAGGCCCGCGCCTCTGGTTCCCCCGCTGAGTTGGAAACCTGGCCGGAGATGTTGCATGTTTGGCATCTGTTCAGGCCGATCCTGCCGGAAGCGCGGGAAGCATTCGAGCACATCGGACGGTTTGTGGCGCGTTGCACCGGCGATCATTGACGCCTTGGTGCGGGCAGCGAGCTGAAACGAACGTTATTCTCCGGCTTTTCCCGGCGGCGGATAATGCACCCTATACTTGAGCAACAGCGACCTTTAGCCAGAGAATCGAATTTGATGCGTCTCATCAATCGCTACCACGTTTTGGCTCTTCATGATCTGCCCGCAAACCACCGTGCCTGCATTCAACCATTGACCTGATGCCCCCGCCAAAAAGCTATGCCCGATTTCGTGCTGAACATCGCCGGCGTTGCGAGCGCCACCAACAATGGATGACGGTGGGATGGGCGCAACCGCCCCGCTTTCGGTAGCCACCGAAGCGCCAATATCCCACCAGTGCTGGGAGTGGCCCCGGTTAAACCGGCCAAGCCTAATCATCGCCGCTCTACTCAGCGGGATCTGGCTTCCGTTGCGGCTGGCGTTCCCGATGTTGCTCCAGTCAGCCTGGGCCGATGCGCTATTCGACCAAATTATCCTGATTCTGCTAGTGATTCCGCTTTGGTTTGCCTGGCGCGAGTTCAGGGTGACTGGCCGGAAGATCGGCTGGCTCGCGGCGCTGGGACTAGCCGCCCTGCCACTGGTCAGCGTAGCCGAACCCACCCTTGGTCACGCCGCTACTCTTCTTTATCTGGCTAAACTTCCCCTGCTACGCGGCTTCCGCGAAGCTTGGCGACTCCGTCATCGACTCGATGCGTACCATCCGGTAGTGGCGCGACTGGGCAGATTTAGCGCAGTGCTGCCGTTACTGGTCCACTGGATCGCCTGCGGCTGGATTGGGCTAGGCAGCGGCTCCGCCGGAACCGGTATTGATCCGGTATTTGAATATGTACAAGCGGGGTACTGGACCATCACCACACTGGCGACGGTGGGTTACGGCGATATTCATCCACAAACCATCGCGCAAATGCTGTATGCCTGCCTGATCATGATGGTAGGCGTCGGCTTTTTCGGCTTTGTCCTGGGCAATGTAGCGACGTTGCTGCTACGACTGGATGGCGAACGGGAACGCTATCTGACCAAGGTGGACCGGGCCGAGGCGTTCATGTCCCATCATCGGATTGCCAAACCGTTGCGGGTCAAGGTCCGCGACTATTACCGCTATTTGTGGGAAAGCCGTCATGGCTACGATGATCGTACCGTGCTAGCGACGTTGCCGCCGGCCCTTCGCGCCGAGATCGTGCTAGCGCTTCATGCCAAACTGATCGAACGAGTGCCCTTTTTTCAGGGAGCTGAGCGTCAATCTGTCGAAGCCATTGTGCTGGCGTTTAAACCCCGGTTGGCCGCACCGGGCGAGGTGCTGTTCCGGGCTGGCGATCTGGCGGATGCTCTCTATGTCATTGAGCGCGGTACTGTAGACATCATTTCGGCCACCGGCGAGATCCTGACGCAGCTGCAAAGTGGCGCATTTTTCGGGGAAATGGCGCTACTGGATCATGCTCCGCGCAACGCTACAGCGCGGGTTGTCGACTATTGCGAGCTGTTTGTCCTCAACCGGGACGAATTTGATCGCGTTCTGGATCGTCATCCCGACTTTGCTGAACATATCCGTGCTATCGCTACCGCCCGCAAAACGGGCCATCCAGCGAATCCTTGACCTGCTCAATGGTCCATTCCCTTCCTCCTTGACCTGACCACACCGGAGTCGCTTGCATGACCGCCGAATCATTCCAGCAACTGGAAGAGAAAATTGCCCGACGAGCTGAGGAAATCAGCTTATCCGGCGGAAGCGATTTGACGGTGGCGATCTGCGCTTGGACGGCGGATACCCGGGTTGTGGTGTTGGAATGGTTCAATGGCAACGAGCCACAACGCGAGATCATCGGCGGCATTCCCCAACCCGACAATCAGCAGGATCAACAGCACGAGATTTGCTTGGGTGAATTTACAGTGACGGGGACCACCAGCCTAAGCAGCGCCTTCCGGGCGGTTCAGCAGGCCAAGGCGGCTAGTCAGCCGATCTGGCAGGGGATCGTAGACAGCCAATCGGTCACCGTGCAACGGCGACCGGAAAGATAGCTAAACACTAAAAAAGATGAACGATTGTCCTTGGGCAGTCACGGGTGACGGGGGCGGCAGCAACAATCCCTGATAAAGCCGCGCTTTGGGAAGGGGGGCCGAGTGTGGGGGCGCTGCTGAATAATATCGCCAGGCCGCTAGGCCGCCGCCGATCAACGCTGCGGCCAGCACTATCGCGAAGGCGATCTTCCATCCACTGTAGGGCCGCTCACCCTGCACCTTGCCGGTGCGGCCATTCACCACAAACCGGTAGCTTTTATCCCGGAATCGGAACGCTGCCAGCCAAACCGGCAATAGGATATGCTTGAAGCAGATGGCGTCGTAGCGGGTGTCGGCTGCGTGAATCCGCTGATGGTCGCCGCCGATGTTGCGCTCGATGTCGCGGTGGATGATCGGCGCCATGATCGCCCTGGCCCGCTCAAAACCATCGCCGAGTTCCACCTGATACATCTCGCTGCGGAATCCACTCAGGTAGTCTTCCTGATAGGGCGTCAGATGTGCCAAATCCCAGGGTTCCAGTCCTTCGGTCACTTTCTGCGGTAAGGATTGGCTGGCCAACACCAGCACATCGTCGAAAAACCGCGATACCGTGCCTGCCGCCGGGGTCCAGCGGGTTTTGGTTACGGTGCGGCTGCGCTCGACTTCCTGTCCATTCTCGACCACCCGGTAACTTTCCTGAACTTGATAATCGTCGCCACGTTCGCCCTGGTAATGGGTAGTCGTCTCGGCGTCGTAAGTCCAGTAGGGAACATAGAGGCCCTCCGGGCCGGTATCGGCGCGGGCATACTCCTTGAGACCACTTGGAGCAAACCAGCGGCGACCCAGCCAGTGCCGGAACGCAGTGCGGGCTTCGTCACGAGTCACTTTGAACGGCAGCAGAGCCTGGGGCTGTAGTTGGCGATGCTGAGTGGTTTTTGCAACCACTGGCGCGCCGCAGAATGGACACTGGCCGGCGTGAACTGCCGCCGTAAAGCTGTAGGACGCCCCGCAGGAGTCGCAGTGAATCGCTATACGGTCATCCGTCGGCGCGGCGGCGGCCAGCGTCTGCAACGCTTGGCGGAAATCTTGCTCCAGAATAGGCGCAGTGGACGTGGCGATGCAGTTTTCATGGCCGCAATGCCCGCAACGCAACACTTCAGCGCCGGGCCGGTATTCAAGCACCGCGCCGCACTGGGTGCAGGGAAACCGGTGAAGTTCGGAGCCGCCAGCAATAGGCGAAGCGGATTCGGGGGGCATGGACATGGATCATGTACTCCTTGGCATGTCTCGGCGGTGTTGATTTTGTGCTATCAAAGACGGTTCACGCTCAAACTGGTTTTGGCAGGGCGCACGCAGTAGCGCATTAACCCAGGCGGGCAACGAGTGGGGCAGCGACGATGGATGCTGCCCTCCCATTCTGCCGCTGCTCAGCAAATGCGCGGCAATTGTTCACCGCTCAACCAGTCCACCAGTCGTCGTCCGCCGAAGGTCGTTTCCATCTCTACGAAACCATGCCGGTCCTCCACTACATCACCGATGATCGCCGCTTCCCGACCGAGTGGATGACCGTGCAACGCCGCCAGCACAGCTTCTGCCAGTTCCGTCGGACAAATTACCAGCAGCTTGCCTTCGTTGGCGACGTAGAGCGGGTCCAGCCCCAGAAACTCGCACAAGGCCCGTACCGGCTCATGGACCGGGATCGCCGCCTCGCGCAGCCGCATTCCCACTCCGGATTGCTGGGCGATTTCGTTCAGGGCGCTGCCCAACCCGCCACGAGTCGGATCACGCAGGCAGTGAATCCCCGGTGCAACCTGAATCATCGCCGCCACCAGTTCATGCAGCGCGGCAGTGTCCGACACAATCGGCGAATCGAAGCTCAGATTTTCCCGTTGCGACAGCACCGCCATACCGTGATCGCCCAGTGCGCCGCTGATCAGAATGGCATCGCCCGGTTTGGCCCGACTGGCCGAAATTTCCACCCCCGGCGGGATGACGCCAACCCCGGTGGTAGTGATAAATACTCCATCGCCCTTGCCACGCTCGACCACTTTGGTGTCGCCAGTGACGATGGGAACGCCGGCCTGCCGCGCCGCCTGCGCCATTGAGTCTACAATCTTCTTGAGATCGGCCAGCGGAAAGCCTTCTTCGAGAATGAAGGTCGCGGCCAGATAAAGTGGTTGGGCCCCAGACATAGCGACATCGTTGATGGTGCCGTGAACCGATAGACAACCAATGTCTCCGCCGGGGAAAAACAGCGGTGAAACCACATGACTATCGGTCGCCATCACCAAACGTCCGCCGCACACCGGCAGCCGAGCGCAATCATCCTGCGCTCGTAACCAGTCATTATCGAACGCAGCCAGGAACAGTTCTTCGATCAGCTGCGCCATCGCTCGACCACCGCCGCCGTGGGTCAGTTCGATACAACCGTTCTTTACATCGAGTGGATGAGCAAAGCGTTGGCGGGTCAGATTCATGCCGCCGCCTGCCGGAACCGGCCATAGTGGTAATGTGCCGCACACGCGCCCTCAGCGGACACCATGCAGGAGCCGAGCGGGTGATCGGGGGTACACGCCGTGCTAAACACTTTGCAATCTTGCGGGCGCTTGATCCCGCGCAACACTTCGGCGCAGGCGCAGGCTTTATGATCGGCCGCTTGAATAGCCCGAATGGTAAAGCGGCGCTCGGCGTCCCACTCGGCGAATTCAGGCCGGATCGCCAAGGCGCTGTCTGGCAACTCGCCCAGCCCACGCCATTCAAAACTCGGTCGCAACAGGAACACCTCGGCCATTAACCGTTGCGCCTTGCGGTTGCCTTCCGGGGTGACGGCGCGGGTGTATTCATTCTCGACCTTGGCCTCGCCTGCGTTGATCTGGCGAATTAACAGCAGGATCGCTTGCAATACATCCAACGGTTCAAACCCAGCGATGACCAGCGGGTGGCGATATTCGGCGGCGACAAACTGGTAAGGTTCGCTGCCGATGATGGTGCTGACATGGGCTGGGCCGATGCAGCCGTCGAGGGTTCCATGCTCTCTCTTTCCCGACCCGACTTCAGCCAGGGACACGGGACGGTGATTCGCCAGAATTGCCCGCAGCGCCGGCGGGGTCAGGACGTGATTGCAATACACGCTGAAATTGCGCAGCCCTTCACGCCGGGCTTGCAGAATGGCGACGGCAGTCGGCGGGGTGGTGGTCTCAAAACCAATAGCGAAAAAGACAACTTGCCGATCAGGTTGGGCGCGAGCGATGTCCAGCGCATCGCTGATTGAATAGACCATCTGCACGTTTGCGCCCCGGGCCTTGGCCTTGAGCAGGGTATCGCCTTGTGCGCCGGGCACCCGCAGCAGATCGCCGTAACTGCATAAGATGACCTGCTCTTTCTCCACTAGATCAATCGCAGATTGTAGCCGCCCGCTTGGCAACACACATACCGGACAACCGGGACCGTGAATCAGCCGCACCTTGTCCGGCAGCAGGTCTTCGATGCCGTAGCGACAAATGGCGTGGGTATGACCGCCACAAAACTCCATGAGCGCATAATCACGGCCCGGCTCCACCTCCTGGCGAATGCGGGCAGCCAATCCTTGGGCTACCTGACCGTCGCGGAATTCGTCGATATATTTCATCGTTGGCCTGCATTCACTCAGGCTGCTTGGGCGGTCAAGGCCGAATATTCGCTGAACAGGCGCAAGGTTTCCGCCGCTTCCTCCGGGTCCAGGCGACTGAGCGCGTAGCCGACATGGACGATGACATAGTCGCCCACCGCCAGTTCATCAAGCAGCACAGTAGAAATCAGCTTGCGAACGCCGCTCATATCGACCACGGCGTGTTCGTCGTCAACCATTTCGACAACTTGGGCAGGAATGGCGAGGCACATCAGGGATGACCCTCCAGCGGAATGGCGGAAAATACAGAAAAGGGTGGATTGGGCGTCTGCCCTTTGGACTGTTAAATTAGCTTAGGACAGATTCAGGCGGCCAGATCGATCCGGAAGCAAATCTGACGCTTTAAGCGCCGCTAGGATTGCTGCTGTCAACCCAGCCCACCCGCTGCTTTTAGCCTAACCAATGGCGATAAGCCGCAACGAACTCGTCAGCAGGCATTGGATACCCGTAGAGATAACCTTGCGCTTCGTTGCAGCCCTGTTGTCGCAGGAACTCGGCCTGCTCCAGAGTTTCGACGCCCTCAGCAATCACTTCCAGCCCCAGTCCGTGCGCCAAGGCGATGATAGCCCGGACGATGGCTTCATCATTGGGATCAGAAGTGATGTCGCGCACAAAGCTTTGATCAATTTTGATCCGGTGCAGCGGCAATTGCTTGAGATAGCTCAACGAGGAATAGCCGGTGCCGAAATCGTCGACCGCCAGCCGGACGCCCAACGCCCGCAGACCGCCCATAGTGCGAATCGCCTGCGTGGTTTGGCGCATGATCAGCGATTCGGTGATTTCCAGTTCCAGGCTGGCTGGCTCCAGTCCGGTTTCATTGAGCAAGGCGGCGACTAAAGATGCTAGATCACTTTGTTCGATCTGCTTGACTGACAGATTGATCGACAGGCGCGGCAAGACCAAGCCCTGCTCTCGCCAAATTTGCGCCTGCCGGCAGGCAGCCCGCATGACCCAAGTATCCAGCGTATTGATAAAACCGGTTTCTTCGGCAATCGGGATGAAACTGGCTGGCGGCATCATGCCATGCTGACGATGCTGCCAGCGCACTAGCGCCTCGGCGCCGATCAGCCGCCCGGATGCAATGTCTACCTGTGGCTGATAGAACACGATCAGCTCTTCATTATCGACGGCTCGCCGCAGAGACATTTCCAGTTGCAGGCGCTCGATGACGCGAGCGGTCATTTCTGGTTTGTAGAACTGATAGTTATTGCGGTTTTTGGCTTTAGCCTGGTACATCGCGGCGTCAGCGTGCTTGATAAGCGTGTCGGCATTGGCTCCGTCACCTGGATACAGGCTGATGCCGACGCTGGCGGTGATGAAGAATTCATGGCCGCCGATGTAGCGTGGTTGCTCAAACAGATCAAGCAACTTGCGGGCTACGGTCGCAGCGTTGTCGGGTCCGATCACTGCCTCGATCAGCAGCGTGAATTCATCGCCGCCCAGCCGGGCTACGGTGTCTTCGGTGCGCACCAACGCGGTCAATTGCCGGGCCACCCACTGCAATAGTTCATCACCGGCGGTGTGACCCAGAGTATCGTTGACCTTCTTGAAGTGGTCGAGATCGACAAACAGCACGGCGAGCATGAGTGGTTCATGGTGTCCATCGCGGACACGACGAAGTCGCTGGATGCTGTGCTCCAGTCGGGCGCAGAACAGCAATCGGTTAGGCAGTCCAGTCAGCGGGTCATGATGCGCGAGGAAATCCAGTCGTTCTTGTGATTGCTTAATCGAGCTGATATCGCTGAATACGCTGACATAGTGGGTCACCACGCCCTGTCCGTTCTCCACTGCGCTGATGGTCAGCCATTGCGGATAGAACTCGCCGTTCTTGCGCCGATTCCACAGTTCGCCCTGCCAGTGACCGGTGGTCCGGATCGAAGCCCACATCGCGGTATAAAACATGGTGTCTTGCCGCCCCGACCTAAGCTGACGCGGTGTTTGCCCCAGTATTTCCGCTTCGCTATAGCCGGTGATCGTGGTAAAAGCCCGGTTGACCGCCAGAATCCGTTCTGAGTCATCGGTCACCATTACCCCTTCGACGGTACTCTCAAACACCCGCGATGCCTGCCGCAGTTTCTCCTCGGATTGCTTGCGCTCAGTGATGTCCTGCGCGGCGCCGTACAGCCGGTAGTGACCAGGCTCGGTTTCGTGCGCTTCGCAGCGACTGATATCGTGAATCCAGCGGATTTCTCCATCGGAGCGGATCAGGCGAAATTCACAGTCCAGGTTTTGTCCCGGCGTGATTTCGAACAGGGATCGCTCGATTTTAGGCCGATCCTCCGGGTGTACCACTACCAGCCAGCAGCCCTGTTGCTTGATCTCGGCAATGCTGTAACCCGCAATCCGCTCGAAAGCGCCGCCCATCCACTCCAAGTGATACGCGCTTTGACCGGGGCTGAGCGTACAAGAATACACATAGTCGGAAGTCAGTTCCGATAGCACCCGATAGCGGTTTTCCGAGAGCAACAACGCCTGCTCAGTTTGGATTCGATCACTAATATCCCAATAAATCCCCTGGATACCGATCACCACGCCAGCCGCATCACGAATAGGAACCTTGGTGACTTCAACGTAACGCTTCTGACCGGTGGCGGGCGCGATGTTCTCTTCAACCAGGGTCAGGGTTTCACCCGCCAACACCCGCTGATCATCGGCCTGATACTTTTCCGCCAGTTCCGGCGAATAGAAGTCGTTAGCGGTTTTACCCAGACAGTCTTCTAGCGGGATGCCTAAGTCCTGAAGCATGGGCTGGTTGAGAAAGACGACGCGACCTTCAACGTCCACTCGGTACAGACGCTGCGGCAGCAGGTCCAACAATGCCCGACTCTGGCGTTGGTGATCGCGCAAGATGGTCTGTTGTTGTTCGCGCAACACGGCCAACCGTTTCCGGTAATGACGGGCGCTGAACGCCGCCATACCGATAGCGCCAGGCAGTACGCCCAGCACGAGGAGCCACAGGAATGGCAAAGATTCCAGCATTGCTTTGAATTCCGAATGATGAAGCGTGACGCGGTCCCTGAACGTGGGATAGCAAACAATGCCGCAGCCGATATTCTGGCGCAAGTCAGCATTTCGGATTACAGATTAGAAATCAAGGAAGAACAATGTCAGGCATAATTCAAGCCTCCTGATTCATACTCCTACCGAATTTGCACTGATGCTCACTGATCATCTCATCGGATTGATCGCCGCACTGGCGGCGCTGGTTCATCTGTCGGGCATACTGTCGGCGATTCATGCCGTAGCGTGCGTCAGAACCCCGCAAGGCGCTATCGCCTGGGCTATTTCTCTGGCGATCTTTCCCTGGCTGGCGCTGCCGCTGTACTGGATTTTTGGCCGCAACCGGTTTCACGGCTATGCCGAAACCTTGTGCGGCGGCATGGCCGATCCAGCCAATCGTGAAACCGTACTCCGGTTTCTGGAGCGGCTGCGCCATTTTCAAGCGGAGCTGCCGCCCGAACGCATCGGTGATCTTGCAGCGCTTGCCCATTTAAGCCAGACCCCCTACACCCGTGGCAATGCACTGGATCTGCTGGTGGATGGTGAAGCCACGTTTGGGGCCATTTTCGCCGCGATGGACAGCGCCGAGCGTTACATTTTAATCGAGTTTTTTATCATCAAAGATGACGCCCTGGGTCGCGAACTGCACACCCGGTTATTGCACAAGGCCGCTGCCGGGGTCGTGATCCGATTATTGTATGACGAGATTGGCAGTCATGCGCTGCCCAACCGCTATGTCGAAACACTGCGGGCCGGCGGCGTCACCGTTTCGGCGTTCCACACCACCCAGGGCCGGCGTAACCGTTTTCAGTTGAATTTCCGCAACCACCGCAAAATTGTCGTGGTGGATGGACAAATCGCTTTCGTCGGTGGACTGAACGTAGGCGATGAATACTTGGGGCGCGGCCCGCTCGGTCATTGGCGCGATACCCATTTGCGGATCGAGGGGCCGGCGGCGCAGGCGCTGCAAGCGGTGTTCGTCCAAGATTGGTACTGGGCGACTCGGCAAACGCCCGGTGTGGACCGGCAACCAATGGTGGCGATGACCGAGCGTGATCAAACTGTGTTGATTTACCCTACTGGGCCGGCGGATGCGCTGGAATGTTGCTCACTGTTTTTTCAGCAGGCGATAGCTAGCGCGAGGCGGCGATTGTGGATCGCCAGCCCCTATTTCGTACCTGATCCGCCTGTGTTCGCCGCCTTGCAACTGGCGGCGCTGCGGGGCGTGGAGGTGCGCATCCTGCTGCCGGCCAAACCAGATCATCTGCTGGTTTATCTGGCCTCGTTTTCATTCCTGGAGGCGGCGGACCGGACCGGCATCCAGATTTACCGCTATCAGGATGGCTTTCTGCATCAAAAGGTAGTGCTGGTGGATGACGATATAGCCGCAGTCGGTACCGCCAATCTGGATAACCGCTCGTTACGGCTCAACTTTGAAGTGATGGCGGTAGCGGTGGATAAAATCTTTGCCAGTCAGGTCGCGGCGATGCTGGAGCGCGATTTCCGGCAGGCAAAACCTACCTCCGCCGCTGATCTGCGGAAACGGAGCCGGGCATTTCGCTGGGCAGTGCGGGCCGCACGGCTGTTTGATCCAATTTTGTGAACATGGGGAAAGCGACGATGAAATTTCAAAGGGTAGGATTGCTAGCGGCGCTGATAGGCGGAGGTTGCGCTCTGGGCTATGGCAATGACCCGCAATTCCAGAACTGGCTATCTCAGGCAGAAGCACGGTGTGGTCCACGTTACGGCGCATTGCCGTTCGAGACGCCGCAAGCCCGTGTCCAGTTCGAGCGTCTGAGTTATCAGGCTTATTACCATGACTTGCCCAAGGAAATTTACGCAGACCGGCTGAAAATTATCTATCCTGATCGTGGTTTGGCAGTGGATTGCTTGGCTACTGCCTTGCCAAGGCGTTGAATGGACATGCAGTTGAATTGCCACCAAGCCCCATCCCTGTTGGATTGCCCCCTCGGAGAATCACCCCATGACTAACACGTTTGTCGCAGTTGCTTACGATGATATGTACACCGCCCAGGAAGTCAGGCTACGGCTACTGCGAATGCAGAAGGAATACCTGATTGATCTGGAAGATGCAGTGGTCGCGGTTCGTGACGAGCAGGGCAAGGTCAAGCTGCACCAGATTCACAACATGACCGCTGCCGGTGCAGTGTCCGGCAGTTTCTGGGGACTGTTGATCGGGCTGATTTTTATGAATCCGCTGTTGGGATTAGCGGCAGGCGCAGCAGGCGGAGCGCTCAGTGGGGCGCTCACCGATATCGGTATCGACGATAACTTCATGAAACACCTGGCTGCTGAACTGAAGCCCGGCGCATCCGTGCTATTTGTGCTGGTCAAGCACTTTACCCCGGATAAAGTGATGGCTGAACTGGAGGGAACCGGTGGCCGACTGTTAAAAACCTCGTTGTCTCACGAGGATGAGGCCGCGCTGCAAGCGGTGCTGGACGCAGTTAAGCCGTCAACCGCCAGTCTGGAAAAACTGGGTTGAATCGTCGGTGCGGCAGAATGCAGCAATTTAGCCTACACTGGTTACTGCCGGCGACGTTCAGCAGGCCGCATCGCTGTTGCATCGATATCGAATCTTGATGTCCGCGCCATGGATTGAGATCTCGGTTGTTTTGTCCCTTATGGCGCAGGTTTTTTCGAGTGGAATAACGAGCCAATGAATATCTATGTCGGTAATCTGTCGTACCAGGCCAAAGATGAAGACTTGCGCGAAGCCTTTGAAGCGCATGGCGAAGTCGCTTCTGCAGCAGTGATCAAGGATCGGTTTAGCGGTGAAGCCAAGGGCTTCGGCTTTGTCGAAATGCCCAAGCAAGCTGAGGCCGAAGCCGCAATCAAGGCGCTGAATGGCGCTCAGTTGAAAGGTCGGCCATTAACCGTGAACATGGCGCGGCCCAAAAAAGAAGGCGGGGATCGCGGCGGCAGCCGTCGACGGTTCTGATTTTTTCGCCTCCCCCTCTGTAAACCGGCTGGGTGCCCATTTCCATTCTGCGCCCGGCCTTTTTCGTTCGGCTTTTCCCGCATAATGATCGGCAAACTGGCCTTCTTAGTGAGGTTTGCCCATGTCCCACCGTAATTCTGGCGACCGGCTGCTGACGCTGCACGAAGCATTAGCCACCGCGCTGAAAACAGTTTTCCCTCTCCACGAAACTGAAACTGCGTCGTTGACCGAGGTCGATGGTCGGGTGCTGGCTGCTGATGTCATTGCCCAACTGGATTCTCCACCCCACGACAACTCGGCAATGGATGGTTTTGCCTTGTATCTGGCCGATTTGTCGGTCCAGCAGCCTACCCGGCTGCCAGTGATTGGCCGGGTGCTGGCGGGTCATCCGTATTCAAATCCAGTCCCGGCAGGCGCGGCGCTGCGGATCACGACCGGCGGCTGGCTGCCGGCTGGCCCCGATGCGGTGATCATGCAGGAGCAGTGTCGGATCGCCCCGGATGAACGTTGGATCGAAGTTGATCCGGCGGTCGCCGCCAAACTCAGGCTGGGGGAAAACATTCGCCGACGGGGTGAGGATGTGTCAGTCGGAACGGTGCTGTTGCCGGGTGGGTGGCGGCTGCGTCCGCAGGATGTAGCGCTGGCGGCGGGACAAGGCATCTCGGCGCTGGATGTCATTCGCCGCTTGCGGGTGGCGGTCGCGTCTACCGGCGATGAATTGTATGAACCGGGTGTTGAACTCCCACCGGGGGCGATTTACGAGTCAAACCGTCGGATTCTGATCGGCCTGCTGCGGCGCTTGGGCTGTGCTGTGACTGATTTGGGGATTTTGCGCGATGACCGGGCGATCATCCTGCCGGCTTTGCGTGGCGCAGCGGCGACGCATGACGTGTTGTTAACTTCGGGTGGCGTGTCAGTGGGTACGGCCGATCTGGTCAAGGAGATCATCACTGAACTTGGCGCCATCGACTTCTGGCGGCTGGCGATCAAACCGGGCAAACCGGTGACTTTTGGACGGATTGGCGACTGCCTGACCATCGGTCTGCCGGGCAATCCGGTGTCAGCGATGGTGACATTTCTCCTGTTCGCCCGGCCACTGTTGCTCAAACAGATGGGCGCAGAACCGGTAGAACCGGTGCGGTGGCAGGTGAGCGCCGATTTTGCGTTTCGCCGCAAACCGGGCCGGCGCGAATGGCTACGAGCGCAGCTACGGTTCGACCCTGAACGGGGGCCGCTGGTCGGCGTCTATCACACCCACAGCTCTGCGGCCCTGTCATCGCTGGCCTGGGCTGATGGGTTAGTGGAGTTGCCCGAAGAATGCGCCGGAGTCGCCCCCGGCGATCCAGTTAATTATCTGCCATTCAGCGGGTTAGGGGCGGAATAGGGCGAGTTCATGTGCGGGGTAAGTTCAAACGCGCTGCTACTTGTCATTTTGGCAGCGCCTTAAATTTTGGCACAGTATAAAGCAATAATTTCATATATAACTCGTTGCTTTTAATCAAAATAATCTCAGAGTAGCTAAGCGCCTGTTCATGCTCTTTCAAGAAGCAAAACCAGGCGCTGGCCGCCCATCTCCGGGATAGACTCAAATCCCATCGTTTGGGAACCAGCAAATTGCCAAAATTTTTTGCTTGACAGTTTTTATGTAAACGATTACAAATTAATTGCAATATGACTAGCATGGCACTGAGGAGGAATTGATGAAAACGATTACTAAATCCTGCATTCAGCTCGACGCCAAAGTCGCTACAAAAGATGATGCGATCCGATTGGCTGGGCGCCTGCTGGCCGATGCCGGCTACATCGCGCCAGCCTACATTGACAGCCTGTTGCGCCGGGAACAGGTCGCCAACACCTTCCTGGGCAATGGCGTGGCTATTCCGCATGGGATGATCGAAGATCGCCATTTCATCCATCACACCGGCATCGCCATTTTGCAAGTGCGCAATGGGGTGGAATGGAATCCCGGCCAGATCGTTCACTTGGTGGTGGCGATTGCCGCCCAGTCCGATGAACACATCGCCCTGCTGCGCCGCCTGACCCGGTTGATGCAACAGCCCGAAGCGCTGGATGCGCTGATTCAGGCCGACAATCCGCTGGTGCTGATCGCCGCGCTGGACGATGCCGCGATCCCATCCGCCGCACCGCAACCGGCAGCGCCCGCCTGGCCCGCTGATGCCGAGATGACCTGGACGGTGGACTATCCGAACGGGTTGCACGCCCGTCCAGCGACTCGCTGGGTCGAGACCGCCAAGCGATTTCCCTGCGAGTTACGCATTTATAAGGACGCTGAGTTTGCCGACGCCAAGGCTCTAACTGAATTGCTGGCGCTGGGGGTGAGTTGTGGTGCGACCTTACGACTGGCGGCGCGGGGGTCGGACGCACAACGGGCCTTGAACGCGCTGTATGACACCCTGCGCGGACTCTCCGCTGGCGAACAGGCCGATGCCGAACGCGCCCGCCAGTCGGCACTGGCCGCTCGCCAGACTGCGCCGGAATGGACGCCGGGCGGCGCCACGCGAACGCTGTACGGGATTGGGGCCAGTCCCGGTTTAGCGGTCGGCAAACTGGTCCGGCATATTTCGCAACGCTTTGAAATCAGTGATCAGCCAGGCGATGTAGTGGCCGAGGGCGAAGCGCTGGAACAGGCGTTGCTGGCGGTGCGAGCGGATCGGGAGGAACTCGAAGGGCGGACCCGGCAACGGTTGAGCGCCGCCGAAGCCGCTATTTTCGCCGCCCAACGTGAATTGCTGGCCGATCCAGCGCTGGTGCGCGAGGCGCTGTCCACCATCATGCAGGGCCATAGCGCCGCCTGGGCTTGGCAACGGGCATTGCGGGCGCGGATTGAAAAACTGGAGCAACTGGCCGATCCGCTGCTGGCTGCTCGCGCCCTCGATCTGCGCGATGTGGGTGAACAGGTGCTGGCGCAACTGCTCGGCATCGAACGGCAACGGCTGACGCTCACTGAACCGTCGATTCTGGCGGCGGAAGACCTGACGCCTTCCGACACCTTGCAACTCGATACCCGCCATGTGGTGGGCCTGGTGACCAGTGTTGGCGGCCCGACTTCGCACACCGCGATTCTGGCCCGCACTCTCGGTTTGCCGGCGATTGTCGCCGCCGGCCCGGCGTTGATGACCGTACCCGATGGCGGGATCGCGGTGGTCGATGGCGGGGCCGGTTGCCTCTATCTCGATTTGAGCGAAGCCGATCAACACAGCGTCGCCGAGGTCATTACCCGCCAGACAGCGGCTCGTGACCGTTTGCGAGCCACCCGTCACTTGCCGGCCACCACCACCGACGGCTACACCATCGAAATTGCCGCCAACGTCGCCAATCCCAAACAAGCCGCCGCAGCGCTGGAAGCTGGGGCCGAAGGCATCGGTCTGATGCGGACCGAATTCCTGTTTCTGGAACGCAACAGCGCTCCGGATGAAGATGAGCAATACCGGGTTTATCGGGAAATGGTGGAGGTGATGGCCGGGCGGCGGCTGATCATTCGCACTCTGGATATTGGCGGCGACAAGCAAGTGCCTTATTTGAACCTGCCGCATGAGGACAACCCGTTTCTTGGGGTGCGCGGGGCTCGGCTGCTGCTGCGCCGGCAGGACTTGCTCTATGCCCAGCTCCGGGCGCTGTATCGCGCCGCCCAGCACGGCCCGCTGTGGATCATGTTCCCGATGGTCACCCACTTGAGCGAGATCGAGGCGCTGCGCGGGCATTGCGATCTAGCCCGCGAGCAGGTGCAAGGCCCGGAAGTTCCGCTTGGGATCATGGTGGAAGTGCCTGCCGTCGCAGTGCTGGCGGATCAGTTTGCGCCGCTGGTGGACTTTTTCTCAATTGGCACCAACGACTTGACTCAGTACACGCTGGCGGTGGATCGGCAACATCCTGAACTGGCGGTTCAGGCCGACAGCCTGCATCCGGCGGTGCTGAATCTGATTGACGCCACGGTGCGTGGTGCACAGAAAGCTAGGCGGGCCAACGGTAGCGGGTGGGTCGGCGTTTGCGGCGGTTTGGCCGGTGATCCGCTGGGCGCCCGGATTCTGACCGGGTTGGGTGTCGATGAACTCAGCATGAGCGCTCAGGACATTGCGCCGGTTAAATCGGCCCTGCGCGGCGAATCGCGCGCTGCGATGCAGGATTTAGCCCGGCGGGCGTTGCGCGCCCGCACGGCCGACGAGGTGCGTGCGCTATGAATCCCCTCACTGTTCTCCCGCAAGTCGTGACCGTCGCGCTGAATCCGGCGCTGGATCACACCATTGAAGTGGCTGATCTGCAACCCGGCGCCGTTAACCGCGCCCGGCGGATGCAAGTCGATGTCGGCGGCAAGGCGATCAACGTCGCCTCCTGTCTGGCCGATTTCGGGATCAGCGTCGCGGTGACTGGCCCGCTGGGCCGGGATAACGCCGCGCTGTTCGAAGACCTGTTTCAACGTAAGCAGATCGCCAATCACTGCCTTTACCAGGACGGCCTGACCCGGATCAACACCAAGGTGGTGGATGTGGAGCGCGGCGAAACCACCGATCTCAACATGCCGGGACCCGACTTTGACCTCAACGCCGCCAGGGAACTGCTGGATCAGGTGCAGCGCCAACTGGATCGTTTGCTCAGTTCGGCGCGCTGGGTGGTGTTGTCCGGTAGCCTGCCGCCAGGCTTGCCGGTCACGACTTACGCCACGCTGATTGCCCAGGTGCAGGCTGCCGGCGCGGCGGTGCTGCTGGACACCAGCGGCGCGGCGCTCGAATCCGCGTTGACTGCTGGCCCCCGACTGATCAAGCCCAACCGGCACGAACTAGCGGAATTAACCGGCCAACCGCTGGATACCCTCGAAGCCGTCGTCGCTGCCGGACGGACGCTGCTGAATCGCTCGCAGTCGCCGGTCATGGTGGTGGTGTCGCTGGGTGGCGACGGTGCGTTGTTCCTGACCCGTGAGCAAGCGCTGCAAGCGCATCCTGCGCCGGTGGCCGTCACCAGCACGGTCGGGGCCGGCGATGCGATGGTGGCCGGACTGGTCGCCGCGCAATTGGAAAACCGGTCGCTGGCCGAAACCGCGCAACTGGCCACCGCGTTCGCCGCCGCCAAGCTGACCCGACTCGGGCCGCATCTGCCGCCGCCAGAGCAGGTTCGCGCTCTCGCCGGCCAGATCATCATCACTCCGCTGCACTGATTGCCACGAATCCCGCGCATCCCCAAGAGGAAACTCCGATGGCTAAACTCGTTGCCGTTACGGCTTGCCCCACCGGCATTGCCCACACTCTCATGGCCGCTGAAGGGCTGGAACAAGCCGCCAAGGCGCTCGGTCATGATATCCAGGTTGAAACGCAGGGTTCGGTTGGAACCCGAAATACCTTGGCTGAAGCGGATATTGCCGCTGCCGAGGTGGTGATCATCGCCGCCGATACCCGAGTGGATACGGCTCGTTTTGCCGACAAGCCGGTGTATGAAACCAGCACTGAACCGGCGATCCGCACCGGGGCTGAAGTCATCAAAGCGGCGCTGGCTCAAGTCGCCACGCCGGTGACCGCTGGTTTGAAGATTGTCGGCATTACTTCCTGCCCAACCGGAATCGCCCACACCTTCATGGCCGCCGAAGGGCTGGAGCAGGGTGCCAAGAGTCAAGGCCACGCGATCAAGGTGGAAACCCAAGGCTCGGTCGGGGCTAAAAATTCCTTGACTGCTGAAGAGATTGCCGCCGCTGATCTGGTGATCATCGCCGCCGATACCCAAGTGGATAAAACCCGTTTTACCGGCAAACGGCTGTATGAAGCCAGCACCAAGGCGGCGATTCACGACGGTGCGGCGCTGGTGCGGACCGCGATTGCCGACGCCAAGGTCATGGGAGCCGCGTCCTCTGCTGATCAGCCGGCCAAAACCCAGCAGGCCGCCGCCCGCACCGGCTTCTACAAGCACTTGATGACCGGCGTGTCCTACATGATTCCGTTTGTGGTCGCTGGCGGTTTGCTGATCGCGGTCAGCTTCGCCTTGGGTGGAATCAACGTGTTCGAGGATGTGAATAAGGGCACGCTGGGCTGGACCCTGTTCCAAATCGGAGCCAAGGCCGGTTTTACGCTAATGGTGCCGATTCTGGCCGGCTTCATTGCCTATTCGATTGCTGACCGGCCTGGCATCGCCCCCGGCATGATCGGCGGGATGATCGCTAGCACCATTGGCGCCGGCTTTCTTGGCGGGATTGCTGCCGGATTCATCGCCGGTTATGTCGTCAAATGGTTGAGCGATCACATTCCGCTGCCGCGCACCTTGGCGGGACTTAAACCGGTGCTGATTCTGCCGCTGCTCGGCACACTGATCGTTGGGCTGCTGATGTACTACGTCGTGGGCGAACCGGTCGCCGCCGCGCTGGCCGCGATTACCGGCTGGTTGCAAGGGATGCAGGGCAGCAGCGCGATCTTTCTGGGTCTGCTGCTGGGGGCGATGATGGCCTTTGATATGGGCGGGCCGGTCAACAAGTCGGCCTATGCCTTCGCCACTGGCTTGATCGTCAGCCAGGTTTACGCGCCGATGGCGGCGGTGATGGCGGCTGGCATGGTGCCGCCGCTGGGGCTGGCGCTGGCTTCGGCGCTGTTCAAGAACCGCTTTTCACTGGATGAGCGTGAGGCCAGCGGCGCTACGGCGGTTCTCGGACTGGCGTTTATCACCGAAGGGGCGATTCCCTACGCCGCCAAGGATCCGCTGCGGGTGATTCCGGCGCTGATGCTAGGTTCGGCGGTCACTGGGGCGATTTCGATGGTGGCGGGCTGCACCTTGCGGGTGCCGCACGGCGGGGTGTTCGTGTTGCCGATTCCAAACGCGGTGACGCATCTGGGTCCATACCTGATCGCCATCGTGGTTGGAACGCTGATCACGACCGCCGCCCTGTTCTTCTTCAAACGGCCACTGGAAACCAAGGAAAACCTATTACTAACCAGTGCTTGATGACTGATTTTGGTGGTGGAACCGTGTGGGGACTCGAACCCACACCTTGCCACGGGCGGACGCAAACTCCGTCCGTGGTTTTTTCGCGATGCATGAGCGGTCGCCAGCGGAGAAAACAGGCCCGTTTTTGCCTTCTTGCCTCATTGCGCGTGATAATTATTGTAATCGTTTACTTGCTATTGAGAGGGACAGGAGCAGAAGTCATGGCGAACATCAAGGAGGTTGCCCACCATGCTGGGGTGTCGGTAGCGTCGGTATCACGGGTGATGGCGGGGCATACCGGAGTCAGCGAAGCCACCCGGCAACGGGTGTTGACGGCGGTCAAGGCGCTTGATTACCGGCCTGATCTGGCCGCCCGGCGACTACGCTCACGGCGCACCGATACGATTGGTCTGATCGTGTCGGATATTCGCAATCCGTTTTTCACCGAGGTCAGCCGGGCGGTGGAGGATGTGGCTTATCAGCAGCAGTGGCGGGTCATCTTGTGCAACGCTGATGAAAACCCGGACAAGGAAGCCGCTTATCTTGATCTGATGCGGGATGAAAACGTCAGCGGCGTCATCCTGTCGCCCACCTTGGCGCGATTGGCCGGTTTTCATCCAGCGGACTACCCGTTTCCGGTGGTGCTGATTGATCGTTGCGAACGCGACACCACCGCCGATGCGGTAGTTTTGGATAATGTAAACGCGGCCTACCGACTGGCCGTACATCTGATTGAAAATGGCTATCGGCGGATTGGCTGTCTGTACGGTGCGGTAAGCGCCACCGGTCATCAACGTCAGGAGGGTTATGCAGCGGCTATGGCGGCGCATGGGCTCAAACCGCAGGCGATCGCGGTGCAGGCGACGATCGATCAGGCCCGGACAGCGGCGGTGAACTTATTACAGCAGGAGCCCCGCCCGGAAGCTTTGCTGGCTAGCAGTGGCCTGATCCTGCTCGGAACAACTGAGGCGTTGCGGGAAACTCAGTTGCGGTTTCCCGAAGATGTAGCGTTGGCTGGCTTCGATGACTTGCCTTGGACCCGACTGGTGGAACCGGCCATCACCGTGATCGCCCAGCCGACTGACGATCTGGGTCGGGCGGCGATTCACTTGTTGCAGCAGCGGATTGCTCAACCGGATCAAGCGGTGCGCCGGGTCGTGTTGCGGGGGGAGTTGCAAGTGCGTGGCTCCAGCGCCCGCCGGTCTCCAATCCGCACCGGTCACTTGCTGACCACCGCATGACCACCCGCCCGGATGCTTTGCTGTATGCTTATCCGCAGCCAAATCCGGCTTCGCCATCGCCCCATAAACTAGAACGAGGAGTCGTGCGATGAGGGATGTTCACCATGCCTTGGTGCTGAATATGCACCAGCCCCCCAGCAATCTCGATACGTTGCTGGACACCAACGAATGGGAAGCCAAGGAAATCCTGTTCGCCTATGACCGGATGCCTCGGGTGCTATGGGACTATCAGGATATCGCCCGTGTCCATTTATCCCTGTCCGGAACCTTGCTGGAGAGCCTGTCCAACCCCGAATTTCAAAGCCGGGTTTATGGCACAGTCGATTGCGGTAAGTTGCTCTGGCACCTGCAAAATGATCGCCTGTTTGAAGTTTTGGGCACCGGTTATTACCACCCGGTGCTGGCGCTGACCCCGGAAGCCGACTGGGACGAACATATCGCCCGCTGGCAAGGCATCGCCCGTCATCTGCTGTGGCGCAACCCGTTTAACGGCTTCTGGCCGCCGGAAATGGGTTTCGATATGCGGATGATTCCACACTTGAAAAAGGCCGGGTATCGCTATGTGCTGGTGGATAGCGAATACGTCGATCCGGTCGGTTCGATGCACTGGCAGGAACTGCGCTACCGGCCTCATATCGCCGAGTACGGCGGTGAACAGATCGTGATCATTGTCCGCGACCGCGAGTTATCCGACGCGCAACTGTCCGGGATGGACTATGGCTGGTTTTATCACGAGCTGCATGAGCGGACCAAATGGTGCGAATTTCCGCCGCTGGTAACCACAGCCACGGACGGTGACAACGGCGGCTGGTTCCGTAACCTGTCCGAGAAGGCCAATTTCTGGACCTATTTTTACCAGCAGGCGATGGACGAAATTCGCGCCGGTCATTCGACCATGCGCCCGACCTTCATCACCGATTATCTGAACCAGTTTGGCGCTCACGGTCAGGTCACAGTACGGCGTGGAGCCTGGAACACCGACGACCATCACGGCTGGGATTTCCACCAGTGGCAAGGCTCCTGGGTTCAGCGCGACACAATGGTTCGTGTTCACGATCTCAGCCGCGAATTTCACGCGGTGGTGAAAACAGCAGCGGAAACCCACGATCCCAACCCGGAACTGGCGCGGGTGCTAC
Source organism: Candidatus Competibacteraceae bacterium (assembly GCA_003989085.1). Classification (GTDB taxonomy): domain Bacteria; phylum Pseudomonadota; class Gammaproteobacteria; order Competibacterales; family Competibacteraceae; genus RXIV01. Next base: position 4,208 of record RXIV01000014.1, on the reverse strand, counting down.
ACGAAGCGCATTGGCACCTGTTGCGGGCCGAAACCAGTTGTAATTTCTACTGGGGCGAAGCCTGGGTTCACAAGACGCATGCTGATCTGGACAGTGTGGCCTGGCATCTGGGTGAGGCCAAAGCGATCTTAGGCAACCGCTGGGTTGCCGTGACCACAGCGGTCGAGCCAGAGTCTGTGGTGGAAGAAGCAGTATCTCTACCGGAAGCGCCAGAGCCGCCCGTCGCCGATCCTGGTGTAGTGGAAGCGCTACCACTTGAGTCCACGTCTCCCGCTGCCGATGAGCCGTCTCCACCCTAGAATTAAGGTGAAAATGGACTTGCCGTCATGCGTTGTCCTGATTGCCAGCATCAGCAGAAGTATAAGGATGGGACACGTTGCGCCCACTGCGGTTATGCGTTCACCCTGCGAAAGAAGACCGACGGCATCAGCGACTACGCCTTACGCCAGATCATTCATCGGTTGTCAGAGAATGATCTGCATTGCTTCACCCGGATCCAGTTGCTGCTGGAAATCTGTCGCTATTGGCGCAAGCAAAATACGGCGCTGACGGTCGTCGCGGTGGTTCTCGCGATGATTGTTGGCGGGGTGATCTGGAGCATTACGAAATGGAAGTTATGGATCGGCCTGGTGCTAATGGGCCTGCTGATCGGCGCGGCGCTGCTGCTGCGTCGCAAGCAGGCTCGATCATTGCCACTTAAAAAAGCCGGTGATCTGCTGAAAAAGTATCGCAATGCTCATCCGATTTCCGGACTGGCCGACGGTCAGGCGTTCATCGAGCGTAGCATCGAAGTTGTCGATCAGGATTTCTACTATGCGCCGGAGCGGATTCTGGTGGTGGAGCGCGATGATCTGGCCGACGTACTGATTCGCAACCGCTTTCACCTCAGCGCCAAGGTGGTCGTGGTCAGCCGCACCGGCTATCCCGCCCCGATCTTCGCTGCCTGTCAGGGTTTCCTGACCCGCCATCCCGTGACGCCGGTTCAGGTGCTGCACGATGCCTCGTTGTCCGGCTTCGCCCTCAGCGCCCAACTGGCGGCTGACCCGCAATGGCAGTTTGCTCGCGACCAGTTGGTTGATTTAGGCCTGTCCCGGTCGACGCTCCATGATAAAACCCGCCTGCCGTGGCTGCCGCGCTCGGTCACCAGCGACGGGGATCTTAGCTCGAATCATGACGCCATGCTGCGCGACGGGCGGCGGGTTCCGGTTGATTGTATTCCGCCCAAGCCCCTGCTGAATCTGCTGGCAACTGCGGTGATTGCCGGCAGTCTAGCGTTGCCGCTCGCCAAAGCCGGGCATACCGATTTTGATATTGAAGCGGATTACGGCTAATGGCCTGTCTGTTTGGTTACTACGGTCCGCCGATGCCGGAACTGCTGACGTGCATGGCGGGCTTGTTGATCCACCGTTGCCCGCTCGGCTGGGAACAGGTGAGCGTTGCTGCGGACGGGCAAAACCGGATTGAGATCGGTCATGGTTTCGCCCCCTGGGGCCAGGGATCGCAATTGGCCTATTCAGGAACGCGAGCGCTGGGTTACGGCGGGGCATTGTTTAACGTCGAAGCGGTCGCCGGTGCTCAACCCGAAGTCCGACCTGCCGAACAGCTACTGCACTGTTTGCGGCATCTGCCGGAACCGGGGCTGGAACGGTTGGATGGCGCGTTTGTGCTGGCGTTGGCCCAGGATCGCGCCTGCTATCTGGTGCGCGATCCCGCAGGAGTCAAGGCGTTGTACTGGACAGTACAGCAAGGCCGGTTGCTGTTCGCCAGTGAAATCAAAGCGTTGTTTGCTGATCCTGCGACGCCACGTCGGATGCGACTGAGCGCCTTGCCAGAATATCTGGCGTTTAGCTTTGTCCCCGGCGCTCCTACTCTATTTGAGGGCATTGAGGAACTGCAACCCGGTTCAATCCTGCACTTTGCCGAGGGTCAGACACAGCTTCGCCGCCATTTCCGCTTTGAAACGTTGGCGGCGGAAACAGGCGATCCGAACAGCGATTATCCGGCGCTGGTGCGGGAAGCGCTGGAGCAATCGGTGGCCGAATGTCTGGCAGTGCGTCCGGAACAAACACCTGCGGTATTCCTGTCCGGTGGAATTGATTCCAGCGCGGTGCTGGCGACTGCCTGCCGGCAACAGCCTGAAGTCCGCTTTCCCACTTTTTCGGCGCATTTCGGCGCGGAATATGCCCGGGAAAATGAGTTCGTGATGCTGATGGTCGAGCGCTATCGCACCGATCATCACTGGCTGGAAATCCGCCCAGCCGGTTTTCTGGAGCAACTACGGGAGATTATCTGGACCCTGGACGATCCCATTGGCGATCCGGTCACAGTCCCCAATTATCTGTTGGCCCGGACTGCGGCGGCGCTGACGCCGGTGGCGCTCAACGGTGAAGGCGGCGATCCGTGTTTTGGCGGCCCCAAAAACCTCCCGATGCTGCTGGCCCGGCTGTACGGCCCCTTGCCCGGAGAACCGACGCAGGGTTGGCTGGAACGCAATTACCTGCGTTCCTTCCAGCGTGGCTATCAGGATTTGACCGAACTACTAGACCCAGCGCTGTTGCGTGAGGCAGGCGGAATTGAGGCGCTAACTGAGTTGCTGGAACCGTGGTTCAACGCCCCGGAGCCAGACGATTTTGTCAACAAGCTGATGAGCATCAACATCCGGCTTAAGGGCGCCAACCTGATTTTGGTCAAGGTGGACAAAATGAGTTCAGCCCATGGCTTATTGGCGCTGCCGCCGCTGTTCTCGCGGCGGATCATTGAGACCAGCATGATGTGCCCACCCGGGACGAAACTGGCCGGTGCGGTGGAAAAAAATGTTCTCAAGCAGGCGGTGCGGGACTGGGTGTCGGAACCCATCATCGCTCGGCCCAAGTCCGGGATGATGGTGCCGGTGCGGTTCTGGTTCCGGGGCGAGATGCGTGGTTATGGGCGAAAGTTGCTATCCCGCGCCTACTTACGCCGGATAGGTCTATTCAATCCGGCGTATGTCGAGAAGCTGTTGGCTTATCAGATCGACGGTGTGCCCGGCGCTCGTCACGGTCTCAAACTATGGATGTTGATCACTTTCTTGCTGTGGCATGAACAGATGGTGGAAACCCCGTTGCCGATCCGCTCGCCCACCCATCCGTATCCAGCTCCAGAAGCAACGGCGATTGTTCATTAAGCGCATGGTCAGGGGATCGATGATGAAACAGCCGATTATCGTCATGGCGAAAATCAATCATGCTCATTTGGCGCTTTCATGGATTCAAATCAACGGTTTCGGTAAATCACCATGACCAATCAAAGTGTAACTCCAATGGTTTCTGCACCGGCTCCTATTGCGGCCTCTTCACCTATCAATGTGCGGCAATGGGTGTGCCTGATTCTGCTGGCATTGAGTATCGGTACTAATGCATATCTTTGGCATTTGTGGCGGGAGGATCGGACTGTAGCCGAGGTGGCGGCGCAATCCAGCCAAGAATTACAAATGGTGCAGACTCAAACTCATTATTTACAACAGTTAAAAACGGCGGTTGATCAATGGAACGGCGATCTGGAATCCTTGAGGAAGGCGGATGAGAATAGCCAGATTGAGATTGAGGCGCTGAAAACCGAGATTAAGCGGTTGCAGGACAGTCGTGCGGCTTATGAGGTGTTTGTGCAGAACCAATTGCGGACTTACCAGGCGCAGTGGGTGAAGCAGATACAAGCTCAGAAGCGGTATGAAGTAAATTGGTGATACTAGCAGTGCGTAGGAACCGGGGAGACAAACTTATGACTCAGCAATCAGCCGTTAATCCACTGCTGATGCCGTTGCGGCGCGCATTTCTGTACAGCTTGGGGAAATGGTCACAGGCAGTTATTGCCGGAGTAGTTGGTGGTGGATTGATTACACCAGCACAGGCAGTAAACTGGAATGATTGCCGAAATGATCGGAATTGGCTCAACAGTAGTGGCAGTGGTAGTCACTGGATCAATGGCAATGAGTATGGAACTGAGTTGCAAGGTGGGGATAGCAGGGATTCTCGGAATGGCAACCGGCCAGATCGAAATTGGGTTAATGGCAATCGCGATGGCTGGACAAATCGGCAAGGGTGCCACGGCGGTACTTGGGTCAACTTTTAACCAATGGTGCTAGAGCGTGTCCTCAGTAAATATCCCCCGGCAGAGCCGGGGGCTTTAGATTATGAGCCGCTCAAAGCGGCTACAGAGGGGTCGCTAACGCG
>RXIV01000013.1 GCA_003989085.1 Candidatus Competibacteraceae bacterium | reverse complement strand
TCTATCTCCCGAGTGGGGATTTGTTGATGCTTCCCAAAAGACGGGATGTAGCCGTAGCGCTGACCGTTGACCGTGTAGCTCTGGATGAAGCCCCCGGCCTCCAGCGCATTTAATACGGCGGAGAAATCCACGCTATCGTGTGGAAGCACATCGAGCTTGAGGGTGCGAGGCTTCCAAATGAAACGCCCCGCGCAATCGGCGACGGTGAACAGCCCGATAAATGCGAGCCGTAGCGGTAATCCGCTTTCCAGCTCTGCGTCAAACAGGTCTTCGTGGCGGAATAGGTCAGGCTTGACCGTGCGAATGCGGCTCATCCCTGTGCCTCCTCTAACCATTGCCTCGATTGGGCTTTGAGTGGTTGGTTATGGTGTTGGCTGGTGATGTGCCATTGCCCGCATTCAAGGCAGCGGTAGGCGTAGCCGCCGGCCTTGCCGTGGCGTTTGTGTGTGTGAAGTGCGGTTTTGTGGGTTAAAAGCTGGATGACGCGCCAGGCGGCGTTGACGCTCGGATAGGGCTGTTTACCGGTCGGGCAAGGATTCATGGTCGCCGCTCCGTTAAGGCGCTGAACACGCCTGGTCTTTGGCAGAGAAAGGGAGCAGCTTGGTCTTGGCCCCATAGACATGGGCCTCCAGCGTCGCTCGGATGTATTCGCCGACCGCTCGACCTTCCAGCATTGCCAAATCTTGCAGGTCGCGTTTCAGGCTTTCGCCGGTGTGAACGTGGATCGATTCCAGGCATTTCTCTCGGTGAGGCATGGGCGGGTCTCCGGCTGATGAAAAAGCCCGGTCGCGGCTTATCGGGGGTCATGCGCCGAGACCGGGAAGGTCCACCACGCGAAATCAGGCCACCTCCTGTGGGGAGGTGGTGTGGTTAATACCGCTCTGCGAGCTATGTGGCTGAACCACGCCATTCGGTGTTATTTCCCGCCAAGGTAAATCTGGACGAATTTCACGAGCGGTCATCAGGCCGTTGCTGGCGTGTTCTAAACGAATCGCGAGGTCGGCGCTTGCCCGACGTAGGCCAGCGCTGATCTGCCGTAAGTAGATCAGCTTTGTCCCTGCTGCGTCAGCGAGGGCGCGCCGGTCGCGTGGTTTGTGTTGCTTGAGATAGGTCTTGATGTCCATGCCAGCATGATAGCAACAGCTACTAATAAATCAATAGCAATAGCTACTAACCACAAAATAGTAGCCACAGCTATCATTTTCATAGTGAAAATCATTTATCGGGTGATTTTCAGAGGTGAACCATGAAGACGATTCACGAGATCAGACGGGATAACTTGATCCGATTAGTCAGTAGCTATAAGTCGCAGCGCCAGTTCGCTCACAGTACTGGGCTGGTGCCGTCCCATTTGAGCCAGTTGGTAACTGGCGTTCGTGATATGGGCGAGGATGTAGCCCGGCGGATTGAGCAGGCGCTGGGGCTGTCGGTGGGATCGATGAGCATTGATCCCGATACGCCGCCCGCGCAGCCGGCCATTGAGCCTGAGTTGCAGTACTTGCCGTCGGATGAACTGAAACTGCTGACTGACTATCGTCAGGTATCGCTCAAACATCGTGAGATAGTGCGGGAGATAGCGGCGGCGTATGTGTTGGTTGAGCACCATCAACGACGGAGACCGCAGTAGCCATGATCCTGGTTCGCTGGATAGTGTCCCTGCTGCTGATCGTTGCGGGTTTACCCGTTTCGGCGGAAACCCTGACCGGCCAGGTGGTCGGTGTTAATGATGGCGACACGCTGACCTTGCTGGTAGCGGGCAACCACCAGGTCAAGGTGCGACTGGCGGGCATTGATGCGCCCGAACTCAAGCAACCCTATGGTCAGCAGGCGAAACAGGCGTTGTCGGCCTTGGCGTTCGGCAAATCGGCGCGAGTGGAGAGTCCGGGGCCGGATAAATATGGCCGGACACTGGGAACAGTGTTTGTGGGCGCGGTGAATGTGAACGCGGAATTGGTGAAACGGGGCGCGGCGTGGGTGTATCGGGCCTATCCGTTTCCGCCGGAACTGGAGGCATTGGAAGCACAGGCGCAAGCGGCGAAACGGGGATTATGGGCATTGCAACCCGATCAGCGTTGTCCGCCGTGGGACTGGCGGCACAAGGAGCCGTGTGGGTCGCCCATTGTCCCCGGTCGGGCAGATCCGCCAGAATCGCCAATGATTGAGGGGCGCTGCGGGGCGAAACGCACCTGCGGCGAAATGACGAGTTGTGAGGAAGCGCGGTTTTATCTCACGCAATGTGGGGTAAGCCGGCTGGATAGGAATAAGGATGGCGTACCGTGTGAGGCGCTGTGTCGGTGAAATCGAGAGACCGTCGACGAGCCGTGACCATCTACCGAGGCATCTTCACGCGGGAGCGGCTGGCCACAACAAAAACAACGCCCGCCTTGCCGAAAGGGTAAGGGTATCGAGGCCCCTTTACCGCAACAACTCCCGCTCAATGGCTTCCTGAATCTCCTGATTCGTCAGCGGACAACCGCGCTCTCGCAACAGAACCGTGCGAATCTTGCTCAATACTTCGTCGTTCAGGATCGCGGTCATCAGGCTTTCCGAACTGAGCGCCACTTTCTTCCGCCAGAGCTTCTCCAGCAACTCGCAACGGGCTATCCCGGCTTTCGAGAGCAACATTAACCGATAGGCGTTCTCATCATCCAGAGCCGCCGATAATTCCAAGGTAAATACCAAATCCGCTTCAACCTTACCCTCGGTCGAGACCCGATAAATCTGCCAATTCATGACGTTGGTTAATATCGCCCAGCGGATACCGGCATAGGCGGCATAGGAGGTGGCTTGAAAGATTTGCTTGTCGCGCAATGCAGCGCCGAGGCGCTTGGCTTCGATCACTAAAGAATCAATACCGCCCGGCGCTAAAAGATAATCCGCAATCCGCCCTTGAATCTTCTGCTCAGTCTTGATTTCGTTCAGGGCATAACCGAGGACATCCTGCAAAATCCGGTCAAGCAGCAGTCGGCTCTGACTTTCATTCGGGTTGTCCTGCATCGCCCGTTTTAACAGCGGCGAGAACGTGCGGTAACGAGTTTTGATGTCCTCAACCTGCGTAGCCAAGACATCTTGCAAGGTGCGCCGACGGTGGCGCTTTGGATTGTCACTGACCGATGCCTCTTCATCAGCGTCCTTATCCAACGTCAGCGCCACGGATGAGAAAGCATCATCGGCGACCACCACATGAGCGCTCGGTGAATCTTCATCGGCCACCAACACGCCAAAATGCCCGGCCAGTGCTCGCAAGCCACCGGCGAACCCTTGCCCAACCGCCCGGAATTTCCAACTCTCACGGTGGCGGTAGAGTTCAGCCACGATAATCGCGGTTTCCGTGCCCAGTTCGCCGCTGCTCCGGTAGTGAATCAGTTCTTGACCACTGGTGGAGTTGACCGCTCGCGCCTGTATCCAGGATACCGCGCCAAAGGTCGCGTTATGAGCGTTGGTGGTATCCAAGGTTAGGCAAAAAGCCAGGCGCTGCACGTCATCAGGCAAGGCCGGCAAGGTCACGATGAAGCCGTCCCGGTCGTCGGGAGTCCGTTCAAGCGCCGGAATCCGATACACCGCGCCGCTGGCGTCGGTTTCCTGGTTGTAGAACACAAAATCCTGATCATCGCGCACCACGCCGGACGCATTGAGCAAGAACAGACTGGCGTCGATCTCAACTTGCGGTGTGGTGACAGGCAACTCCCAGTTCAGGCCGATAAAAACCGTTTGGGCCGTTGAATCGACTTGGGCAAGGATGGCATTGCCGCCTTGAGGGAGGGAAATGGTCATGGTCAACAGTCTGATTTTTTAATAATTATTGTAGTGGATTAATTAAAATCTCCCAAAAATACTCTGCTGCTCCTTGCTGAGATAATAAACCTCTCCCATTCTCCCCTTGTCTTATAAAAGACATACCCATTGGTTTTAAAAAAAGATCATAACCATCATTTTCAACGGACATCGATTCATTAAGAGAGTTATCATTTGACGAAGTGTTTGTTGAATAAGCAATTCCATTAGAAAATGAGCGTCTTCCTCCAAGCCATATCTTACACTCACTTGCAACTTTATCATTTTTATAAATCGTTGCGGTGAAGTGATTTGCATCTATGCGTTTAAATTTAGTTTTAATTACATTATTGCGGCTCTCTAATTCTTCCAAAGATCCTTCAAAATGGTTAGCTATATATTCATAGGACTTCTCTAAAAATTCATCCTTTTCTCGTTCGGAAAAATCTTTCTTAACTCTGAGATTGCTGGATCGAGGTTTTTGGATAATTTTCTTTTTTTCCGAACTAACAACACTAGGCAACATTGGTTGAGTATCATTTTCTTGGCTAATATTTTTAGCTGCATCTCTAACAGCTTTAGCAACTTCAAGAAACGCATCATGTGGATTAGGATATTTTGAAATTGGTTTACCATCCGTTGGCATAGCTAGAACCTTTCCGAATGGGGTACTATGCCAATCACACGGATGCAAAATCACTGGAATTACTCTTGCTTCTCCTTTCTCATGCTTTTCTAAGGCGCGTTGCATTTCAATTTCATAGCAATAACTAGAAGCTATAAAATACGGACTAACTAGCAAAAGAACGATATCTGCCTCTTCAAGATTACTATCTATTTCTTTATCTAATTCTTTTCCAGAACCAATCCTTCTATCATGCCATGTTTCAATGATTTTCTGATGTTTAAGTGTAGACAGATGAATCTCTAGCTCATTCCTTAGCTCTTCATCTCTGTGAGAATAAGAAAAAAACACTTTTGCCGTCATTGAAATATCTCTCCGTTAAAAAACAATATTATCAAGCATCGTCGTTTTCACCCCACACCAAATACCTTCAATACTTCATCGCCGTAGTGATTGATGACCTTCACCGCAATCTTGCCGGTGTCTGGCCGGTCAAACGAGCGGCTTTTCGTCGAGTACAGTTCTGCCCAAGCGGCTTCATCCACCTCTGCCTTGAGCGCCCGTTGCAGTTTCTCATAGGGCTTATCGCCGCCGGTGAAATAGGCATGACGGACAAAAAAGGTTTCGCCGTTGTAATTCGTGTCGATAAACCAGCAGGCAATATCGGCAGTGGAGTTGCTGCGAATCTGTCCGGTGGTTGGATCGTAGATGTCCAGCCCTTTGATCTCGATCTGAATCTTGCCATCCGCGCCCGGTTTGATTTTGCCGGTCTTCGGATCGACCGGATGAATATCCGGCTCGCCGAAAATCATGAACAGGTTGCCGCTGCCGGTCTTTTTTAGCAGTTCCTCGCTCATCGCCAAGTCGGGATTCATCCGGGTGGGCAATACGATGAGCTTGCCGTAGCGTTTGGCTTCTTCGGAAACGTGCGGATCAAAGGCAAAGCCACAGACAATGAGCAAGTCAAAGCTGATGCCTTGCACGGCTTCCTTGGCTGCTTCCTTCACCTGTTCCGGGCCAACCGTGCCATGTTCCGGGCCGATGGACACGGCAACCCGTTTCATGGTGCCGCTGCTGTCGGTGTATTCACCTGCGGCGTGAATCCATGCGCCAGCGAATGGTTCCAAAGCATCAAACTTCAACCGCTCGTTCTTGATGGTATTCTGGACGCCCGCCTTGCGGAGATTGTCGAGGATCATGGTCTCAAATTGGCCGCTGGCCGATTCGGTTTTAGCGGCAGTCTCGGACGCGGGGCGTTCCTCATCGGTGGATAACACGCGATGCGGTGACAGGCTTTCAACAGTGAACGGACCCGCCACGCGCACCCGCTTCTTGTCTTCGTAGGGCTGGTCGTAGAGCGTTTCGGTATCGGCGCTGCGGGCGATGGCGTCGTCAATCTCGCGCTGGCGCTGGCGGCGCAACTCCCACCATTGCGTTAAGTGTTCTTTGGCGTTGGCGGGCCACTTCTCGCCCGCTTCTCGCGGAATCTCCCATTCCTGCCAGTGCTGCTTGAGCAGGGCGTTCAATGCCGTCCGTAGCGGCTCCAACTTCTCCTGCCAGCGAGAATGAATGTCGTCAATTTCCGAGTTGTTGGCGATGGCTTTGAGGGTGACGTGTGGGACGGTTTTGTAGACAAAGCCTTTGCGGATGTCGCCAGTGGGCTTGACTTCGGCCAGCGGGATTTTGCCGGTGACTTCCATTTGCTTTTTGCTGCCGTCTTCGGAATCCGCCAAGTAGTAATAGGGATAGCGGGCGGCCATTAACCGAGTGCGGGCTAAGGCCAAGGCAACGCGGGAGGTGTCGCAAGTGATCCAGCGCCGTCCCCATTGCTCAGCGACGTAGGCGGTGGTGCCAGAGCCGCAAGTCGGGTCGAGAACCAAGTCGCCGGGGTCGGTGGTCATCAAGAGGCAGCGTTCGATAACCTTGGCTATAGTTTGAACAATGTAAATTTTCTCTTCACCTCTAAGAAAACCACCAAGCTGGGTGTCTTCCCATAAATTTCCTAGTTCAACATAAGGAAAATCATCGAAATATCGCTTGTAAAGAAGCGTTGTTCCACTTGCGCCAAGGCGTTCTGCTAAATCTAGCCTTTTTAGACCTAATGAACTGGTCTTCCATCCGCCAGAGCGTGGGACATAAGATACGCCCTTCAGGTTGAAAGATTGTCGCGTTGATTCACTGCCGGATTGAGAAACCATGTCCCCAAAACACATTATTCGACCATTCTTATCTGCGAAACTTGGATTAACCAACTCATCAGAACTTAGATTGCGTATCGTTCCATCGAACATTTCCAGTTTTTTATACGTTGTTAGAACAGACTCACGTTTATCTCTATCTTTGAAAAGTTTGCGGAACTTTATACTGTCGCGATTCTTTGTATACCAAACAAGATAATCAAATATAGGAGGTAAAAGTTCGCTAGTTTGGCTTGTCGTTTTTGCGAAGACGACCATTCCCGCAAAATTCTCACTCTTAAACACCTCATCCAACAAACTTCTGACCAGATGTACATTCTCATCGCCAATCTGCACAAAGATTGAACCGCTCTCCGTCAGCAACTCCCTTGCTACCACCAACCGATCCCGCAAATACGCTAGATAGGAATGAATCCCCAGTTGCCAGGTATCCCGAAACGCTTTGATCTGTTCCGGCTGGCGCGTCGCATCTTCGGCCTTGCCATCCTTCACATCCCGCTTGCGCGTGGATACTTGCCAGTTGGAACCAAACTTGATGCCATAAGGCGGATCCAGATAAATCATCTGCACTTGGCCTTTCAGCGGTTCCTTTTCGGCCAGACTGCTCATCACCAACAGCGAATCGCCCAGAATCATCCGGTTCTGCCATTTGCCGTTGTGGTGGTAGAAATCTACTCGGTCGGCAAAGTCCTTCGGCAGCCCGTTAAAGTCCGAAAAGAAATCCAGCGTACCGGGCTGGCTCTTTTTGGCGCTGGCCCGCACGTCCTCAATCAACGCCTGCGGATGAATATGCTCTTGCCGGTAAATCGGCACGACCGGCACTTCTAAGTCTGCGCTGTCCTGTTTATCCTTGCCTTTCCATACCAGTTGCGGATCAAGGTCGGGATTGCGGGGATAGCGCATCGTCTTCGGCGTGGTTTCGTCCTCTACTACGAAGTCCCGCAACTCCTCAGTTGGGATGTTGGTACGGGTGGCCGTAGTGTGCTTGAGGCTGTCCACCGCGATGGTTTGACTAGAAACGGAGTTTTTCTTCTTGGGGGGCATGGTCAAGCGGTTTTTCTTATTGGTTATGAGTTGGGCTAACGTGCGCCGATAGAAATAGCTCTCAAGCGACTTTTTGATATTGACGAATATCCAGACTCACACCCGGTTGTAGGGTGTGCTGTGTCGTATCCAGTAATTGCTGAGCGACGTCATCCTCAAAATACCGTTCCCCGCAGCTATCACACACGCGAGCCGGAACATTTTGAACCACCAGCAACGCCCCTTGCCGTTCAAGGTTCACCGAAACCGTTTGTGATTGCAGATCACCCGTCTTGCAAATAACACACTTCATGGCAGCTTCCTCTTAAAGTCCGGTTCCCATAAGGCCGGGTCGGGATAATAGGCGGTGATGATAATCTCAACGTCATCGCTCGCGGATGCGGAGACGACATGCAAGGGCTGCCCATCTATCCAGTACAACCGTAAACGGCTGGGATACGGCTTATCGTCGGAATAGTCGCGGATCACTTCACCCTGCTTGATAGCGTCAATCACCGCTTGCCGTTCAATACCGCGCTCCGTCATCCGCGCTAGGGCGTGTTCACGCCAAAGGAAACTTTTCATCGGAGATCATCCCTGTGGACGTGCGCCTAAAAACTCCCGCACGGTTTGCATGGCGCTATACGGATCATTGACTTCCACGAAGGCCCAGCGCCCGAACTGGCCGCTATGATTCACTGCCGGAACCCAAAGATTCTGAATCGTCGCGGTCTTGGCGGCTTTCGCGGGCAAGGGCGGGCCGGAGACTTCAATGATGAGGTTCAGCAAATCCGCTTTGCCGCATCCATCGTCAATACGAACGATGAAATCCGGGAGGTAATGGTGCGCTTGGCCTTCAAAGGTATACGGAATCTTGAAGTCCAGATTGTGATTCTTGACGTAACTGTGTACTTCGTCCATGTATTCCAGCGCCTGCGCCATTTTTCCTTCCCAACCGCTATCCAGCACCACATGAGAAATGTGCGACTTGAAATTGGTCGGGTAGGTCTCGCGGCTGGTGTTGAAGCTGACCCCGCAAGTATCGCCCACGGTGTTGTACGGTTGCAGAATCGGCTTGAGGGTACTGGCTCCGCTATCCGCCGCGACAATGGCCTGATAGATACGGTCGGCGGCATCATGCGCCAGTTCAACCAATAACAGCAGTTGCGGAAAGGTTTCATCCTTGAGGGTCAGGCATTCCGCCAGCCAACACTTGGCAATCCGTAGCACTTGCGGCAACAGCCACGCCTTGGCGTCGTTCACCACCGGGCCACCGATGGCATATTCCGTGTTGATTTCTTGCCGGAAATACTTCTCCAGCACCAGCTTCGCCAGCAGAAACGCCACCTCGTTCAACCGCCGCTGTTTGAGATCGTCCAGCCGGTGAATCGTGGATTCGCCAACAATCGGCGCATTTTCAACCACGGTTGGAATTTGCCGGGTGGTCAACGTCAAGCCACAGGCCGGAGTAAACGCCACTTGAAGGGTTTCGCTCGCCAGTGCATAACGATAGCCACTCAGGCGCGGAAATGTCATCAGTGCGTCCTGGCGGGCTTCAATGGTGCAAACGTGGGTGGTATTGCGCTGTTTTTGGGGCTTGCCAACGCCAGCGGTCGGAATGAACTCAAACGGAACGCCGTAGACTTCGGCATATTCGACAGGAAACGCTTCAAACGTCACCGGTTGCCCGTTGACAATGATGGTATGCACCTCCAGTTCATAGCTGACTCGGCGCAACGCCCGCCCGACCACCTGCTCACAGAGCAATTGCGTGGTGAAGGCCCGAACTCCAAGGACGTGCGTCACCGTATTGGCGTCCCAGCCCTCGGTCAGCATGGACACGGACACCACACACTTGATGTTTTCGCCCAACTTATTGCGCTTGCCGACGGTGTTCATCACTTCGCGCAATAAATCCTCGGCAGTCACGTCGTCGGCATTGCGACCCGGATAACGCGCGCGCAATTCATCCTTGAATTCCTCAATCTCGCGGGCAGCCACCGCCTGAAACTCCTCGGTCAGCGCCTCGCCGGATTCCAGTTGCAAGCTATCGATGAGCAAGGTATTCGGGCGGATCGACCAGTGGCCGTTTTCGACGTTGCTGAACACTGGCAACGCGCCAGGCACCAGCACGAAACCTTGACCGGTGGCCGGGTCCACTATCGGCAACGGCTTCTCCCAACCGGCCAAGTAATCAAACACCAGTTTCGAGGAGCGCGTGTTGTTGCAGACGACGATGAACACCGGCGGCATCAACGCCGGATACTCCTGGACTTGCACTTGCCACTGCTGATAAGCCTTTTCGTAGTGGCTGTACAGGCTATGCAACGCCCCTTGCAATTCCTTGGGCAACACCGGCTCCTTCTGCTGCTCATCCTTGCTGCCCCGGCCTTTGGGCATATCCTGCTTAATGTGCGGCCACAGATTGCGGTAAGTCGGATTCTCGCTTTGATCGGTATTATCCGCGACCGGAACGCGAGGCACCTTCACAATGCCGCTTTCAATCGCGTCGGTCAGCGAGAAGTCCGAAGTCACCCAGGGAAACAAGGTTCCTTCGTCATAACCGGAACCGCGCAGGAAAAAGGGCGTTGCCGACAAGTCATAGACAGCCCGAATGCCGAGCTTCTTCTGCACGGCGCCCAAGCCGCTAACCCAGATTTTCGCCTCTTCCTCGCGCTGTTTTGCTTCCTGCAAGTCATCGCCGCTTAACTTCTCGTCGCCATCCAGCGGGCGGCGGTGGTAGCAGTGATGCGCTTCATCGTTCAGCACCACAATCTGCTTCTTGTTGCCCAGTTCCGCGCAGACCCGCACCACCATCTGCCCGGCGCTTTCTTGAAACGGGCTGGCTTCGCTCGGAGTGCGTAGCAGCTTCTTGGTCAACGACGCGGCGCTATTGCGCTCACGGCGAATGAAGGCGTGGTAATTGATGATGGCGACTTTGGCCTTGCTCAATTCTTCCAACAAGCTTGGCGGCAGCAAGTCCAGTTGCCGGTAGTAATTGTTCGGATCATTCGGCAGCAACACGCGCAAGCGGTCACGGATGGTGATGCCCGGCGACACAATGAGGAACGCATCGGAAAATCGTTGATCTTGACGGTTCGCCAGCTTGTTCAACGCCTGCCAAGCCATCAACATTCCCATCACGACGGTCTTGCCGCTGCCCGTCGCCATCTTGGCGGCATAACGTGGTAACGGGGCATGGCTGTCCGGCGTGGCTCCGGCGTTGGCTTGCTTGAACCGTTCCAGCGTGGAAGTCCCATAGTTGGCGTCTTGCTTCGGCGCTATCTCGGTCAAATAAATGAGCGTTTCCACCGCTTCAATCTGACAGAAAAATAGCCGCCGCTCTCGGTCTGGCCGAGTCCAGTACTCCAGCAAGCGTCGGGTCGTGGCCGTGGTGTAAGGTCGCCCGGCCTGACGCCAATAAGCCACTCGCTCCCGCAAGTCGTTAATCAGCTTGTTCTCTTCGGCCCGGTGCTGAATCGCTAAATCCAGCACCTTCTGAACGGCCTTGAGCTTCGGCTGGGCAATAGGGATGAAATAGGTGCTGCGCCGCCGACCTGGCACAATCTCATCAGTGATACCGTTATCGTCAAAGCGAAAATGCCGCTTCGGTTCTTCAAATGGTGAATTGATAATCGGGTTTTCAATCAAATCAGCCATGAAGGCTTCCTAATTTGATGGCAGACCACCTTATTCTGGATGGAAAAAAACACAAACGGACGATGAATCGCTGGCCACAGTCCAGCAGCTGCCGAATCCGGTTCTCATGGGCTTGCATGGCGGTCAATAACGCCGTCCGGTTGCCCAAATCGCGTTGGCGGTGGCGCGTTGCGCCGCTGCTTGTTCCTCAGCGGCGCGGGCTTTGCGATTTTCGGCAGCTAACGCCGCCCGTCGGTCGCATTCCGCCTTGTCAATTTCGGCCTGCTTATCCCAATCCTTATTGAGAACGCCGGAGAATGCTTTCATCCGTGCGGTAGATTCAGCGATGCTATTGTCGCCGGGTTTGGGTGGCTTAACGGTTATGACCTCGCCGCCACCTTGAGCCGAACACAGCATTTGTTGCATCACCGACGGAGCGCCCATGTTTCACGATGTTTCAAGTTGAAACAGATGTTGGTTGGTGAAGCGTAAGGTTTCCCGATAGTCCTGCTACCGCTCTATACTTCAAACAGTGTAGCCAAAAACTTTCACCATTCCAGGCGACGTTTGCACGTTTTCCGCCATAAACCTCACGAAGCCCGCCAACAGCAGCTTGTCTCAAACCTTCCTGCGCGTTGAATTCCGCGAAAAAGACGCGCTGAAGCGCCATTTGGCGCCTGCCGCCACCGTCCACCAACTGCGGGTTATGGCGTTTCGGTAACCCATCTACCTACCTGTTGCCAGCCACATTGACACCCGCCTTGTCCTGTCCTACCTTGGCGTTACTACCTAGCATAAACGGCTGTCGCCCCGATAAAGCGGTGATTCACGTTCACTGCCCCAAACTTTGGGGCAGTGAACGTGAATCTTTTTGAACCGCCCCGAGGGCGTGGTCGAGAGGGGAAAATAAGGCACGGCTTGCCGGGCGCGAATAACCCCCACCAGCTTTTATGCTAGGTAGTTGAGGCCACGCCACCCTCAACCTGCGCGGCGTTGCACGGAAACCGCCGCCATGTCTGAACAGTCCGCCGTTTATGCTCCACTACGTCTGGCGTCTGCCGCCGAAAAACCCCGTCGCGCCAAGTGCGACCGCGATGTGAAGCTGCATCTGCCGGAATCGCTGTATGACGATTTAGCCCAACTGGCCCGTGCGGATAGTCGGGCGGTGGGGGAATATATGCGGGTCGTCCTGGAACGCCATGCTTACGGAGCGCTGGGCGCGCCACACGGCTAAAACTATTGGAAATGCTTGTCGATTGGAGACACTGCCATGCGGTCTTCCCGTTTTGAACCGTGGCCGCTCAATGAACAGACTGCGACGGTGTTGGGCTTGCCCGCCGCCGCGTTGACCCCGACCGCGCAACTGGTCGCCAATGGCCGCAACTGGCTGTGGTTTGACCCCGAAGCAGAAGTGGCGATCTGGCAGGGGCCGGATGCGCAACACGGCTTCCCGGCCCGTTCGCTGGCCGAGGCGCTGGCGTGTGTGGAACAGCACGCGGTGGGGTGAAGAAACTGTGCCGGATTTTGTGCGGAAGTCAGTGGCGATGCCGGCTCAACCTGTCCATTTCAGTCCTTAACGGCGCGACCGGGCGCGGTTAAAGGGTTGATGTTAAATGTTAATTTCAGACAGTACTTGGCTACGAACCAAGGGGTCGGGAGTTCGAATCTCTCCGGGCGCGCCAGACAAAAAGGGTTAGCCGCGAATAGCGGCTAACCCTTTTCCGTGTGCTTTTCTGATAAGCGACTGGATCGCCTCCCAGCACGGCAACAAGGACTGTCGGGCAGGCTTCCCGACCATAGTCTGCCAAGGCGCCGCCACTCAGGCCGAGAGCAGGCAGCAGCGCCTAACCCCGAATCAGTTCCGAGTACTGCTCGCGCATCGCCTTTTTGTTAAGCTTGCCGACGCTGGTTTTGGGAATGCCATCAACGAACAGCACCCGGTCGGGAATACCCCATTTAGAAATAATGCCTTTATCAGCAAAGTCTTGGAGCCAAGCCCGGATCGTCGCTTCATCCACAGTCTGCTCTGGTTTGGCAACCACCAGCGCCAGCGGCCGCTCACCCCATTTCGGATCGGGAATGCCAAGCACTGCCGCTTCTATGACCGCCGGGTGCTTGAGAATCAAATCCTCCAGCTCCAGCGAAGAGATCCATTCACCGCCGGTCTTGATCACGTCTTTCAGGCGGTCAGTGATTTTCAGATAGCCTTCACTATCAATCACGCCAATATCGCCAGTGTGCAGATAGCCGCCGCGCCACAACGCTTCGGAAGCACGGGGGTCCTTGAGATAACCCTGGGTCAGCCACGGTGCGCGCACCACCACTTCACCCTGTGTAACGCCATCCTGCGGCAGGTCGTTCATCTCTTCATCGACGATCCGCAAGTCAACCATCGGAATCGGCAGACCGGTCTTGCAACGAATCTCTAGTTGCCGTTCCTCGTCCCAGTCCAGCATGTGCGGTTTGAGTTGGGCGAACACCAGAATCGGGCAGGTCTCCGACATCCCGTAAGCAGCGAAAATATCCACGCCCCGATCACGAGCCTGTTTAGCCAGAACTTTGGGCAACGCGGCGCCGCCGATAATGACCTTCCAGCGCGACAGATCGGTTTTTTCTACTTGAGGACTGGACAGCAGCATTTGCAGGATGGTTGGCACACAGTGGGAAAAAGTAGCGTTTTCGCGCTGAATCAGCCGTAGTAAATGCTCCGGCGCATAGCGACCCGGATAAACCTGCTTGACGCCCAGCATCGTCGCCACATAGGGCATGCCCCAGGCGTGGACGTGGAACATCGGAGTGATCGGCAGGTATACGTCATCGCGGTTGAAGCGGCCCTGTCCGGGTCCCGCCAGCGCGGTGCCAATCGCCAGGGTGTGCATGACCAGTTGCCGGTGGCTGAAATAGACGCCCTTGGGCAGGCCGGTGGTACCGGTGGTGTAGAAGGTGGTAGCGCGGGTTTCTTCGGAGAACTCCGGGAATTTATAGTCGGGATCGCCCGCCGCCAGCAAGTCTTCGTACTCGGTGCTGATGTCCAGCCGGGTCGCCGGGGGCTGGCCGGCGTCATCCAGCAACACCAGCTTTTTGACCGGTTCGAGCCGGTCGCGAATGGTTTCCAGAATCGGCAAAAATTCGGTGTTGACCAAAATCACGTCATCCTCGGCGTGATTGATGGTGTAGAGAATTTGCTCCGGGGACAGACGGACGTTAATGGTGTGCAGCACCGCGCCCATCATCGGCACGGCGAAAAAACATTCCAGATAGCGGTGGCTATCCCAGTCCATGACCGCCACCGTGTCGCCGCGTTTGACACCCAGCCCAGCCAATCCACTGGCCAGCCGGCCAATCCGCTCGCGGGTTTCCCGGTAAGTCTGGCGCTTGAAATCGCCGTAAACAATCGCCTGATCAGGAAACTGACGCACCGGATTGTCAAGCAGGTTCTTGATTAATAACGAGTGATAGTGTGCGGACGGAGTGCGGTCGATCAGTTGTTCGGGCATATCATGCTCTCCTTTATCAGCGGGCAGGGTCTCGAGATCAGCACCCAGAGCGCCTCACTGGGTGGCTTTAGCCCAGCAGCGTTCAGCTTCGGCCCGTTGCTGGGGTGATCCCGGTGGGGGAAGTGGGTTGGCGAAATCCGCTCACGCCGAGCAGCGGCCTCTTTATCCCGACGGGGCAGGAATGACCTTGGAAATGGGCAACAGTCATGGCGGCGCTTCCGGATTCAAGGTTTCAGTTGGCTTGATTTGAGTGTAGCCCTGCCGCTCAACTCGCGTGGTGCGCGATGTAATCCTTGATTGCACTCGCATCGGCGTCCATGACGATAAATCGTTGCGGCAGTGTTTCGATATTTTCATAACCGGACGGGCGTTCCGGCGGGCACCCTAAAGCTTCGATAATCGAATCCTCAAACTTGACTGGTAGGGCGGTTTCCAGGCACAGCAAGGGCACTCCCTCCTCACGGTATTCGAGTCCCACTTTCACGCCATCCGCCGTATGGGTGTCGATGATGATCCCGGATTCCTGGTGCACCCGCCGAATCGTAGCCATACGATCCTGATGGGTGCTGGAGCCGGTCACGAAGCCCGATTCCCACACCGCCTGGAAATACGGGGTAGCGGACAGATTAAAATAGCCCTGCGTATCCACCTGCTGCCACAGCGCCCGCACTACTGCCGGATCGCGCTCCACCATGTCGAAGATGAACCGCTCGAAATTGGACGCCTTGGAAATGTCCATCGATGGGCTACTGGTTTGGGCAACCTGATCCGTGGGCCGCACCCGGTAGACGCCAGTGCGGAAAAACTCATCCAGCACGTTATTTTCATTGGTCGCCAGAATCAGCCGGCGAATCGGCAAGCCCATCCGCTTGGCGATATAGCCGGCGCAGATGTTGCCAAAATTGCCGGACGGTACCGCAAACGAAACCTCCTGATCGGCGCGGCTCGTCACCGCCAGCCAGCCCTTGAAGTAGTAAACGATCTGCGCTGCAACTCTCGCCCAGTTAATCGAATTGACCGTGCCAATCGCGTAACGGGTCTTGAAATCGCTGTCATTGCTGACCGCTTTAACCATATCCTGGCAATCGTCGAAGACGCCGCGCACCGCGATATTGAAAATATTGGGATCTTGCAGCGAGAACATCTGCGCGGTCTGGAACCGGCTCATTTTTTGGTGCGGCGACAACATGAACACCCGGATGCCGCGTTTGCCGCGCAGGGCGTATTCGGCGCTGGATCCGGTGTCGCCGGAGGTTGCGCCGAGAATATTGAGATGCCCACCGGTGTTGAGCAGCGCAGCTTCAAACAGGTTGCCGAGCAGTTGCAGGGCGATATCCTTGAACGCCAGAGTCGGGCCATTGGCCAGACCCAACAGCCAAACTCCATCGCGTAAGGGCGTCACCGGAGTGATTGCAGTGTTGTGGAATGCCTCGACCGTGTAGGTTTTATCAATCAGTGCTTGCAAATCAGCAGCGGGAATGTCGTCAGCAAAACGACTGAGGAGGGCGAAAGCCAGTTGCGGATAGGAGAAGTGACGCCAACTGACCAGCTCGCCAGGGGTCACTGTGGGGTAGGATTCCGGCAGGGTCAGGCCGCCATCAGGCGCCAGGCCGCCCAGCAGGATGTCGGAAAAGGTGGCGGAGGCCATGCCGCCTCGGGTGCTGAGGTAGCGCATTATCGGGAGTCCTTACGGTGAAATGCGCTCATTGTAGCCGGTATCAGGCGGTCGCTATTTCCACCTTTTGAATGACGCGGTTACGACCGTTTTCCTTGGCCTGATAGAGCGCATCATCAGCGATCCGAAGCAATTCATCAAAGCTGGCCAAGGTTGGATGATAAGCCGTCACGCCAATACTCACTGTGATCGACGGGCTTGGATGGCCCGATTCCAGCGTGTTCTGCTCGATAGTCTGGCGCAGGCGTTCGGCGAAAGCAGCAGCGCTTTCCAGGTCGGTGTTAGGGAGTAACACAGCGAATTCCTCGCCACCCAACCGGCCGGGAATGTCCATTGCCCTCACCGTGTCACGAATCATCCAGGCCAGGCGTTTCAGCGTCTCATCGCCGACGGCATGGCCGTGCTGGTCGTTGATCTGCTTGAAATGATCGGCATCAATCATCAGCAGGGACAGCGGCTGGTCATAGCGGCGGGCGCGTTCGATTTCCTGATAGCCCGCCTGCATGAAAAAACGACGATTGTGCAGCCCGGTCAGTTCGTCGGTGGCAGCCTGCTCCCGCAACTGATCTTCCAGACACTTGCGCTCGGTGATGTCGCGAATGATGCCTTCGAGGGCAATCAGCCGTCCGGCGGCGTCGAAAATCGGCGTACTACGCTGCTCGATCCAACGAATCGCGCCATCTTTGCGGATACAGCGCATGGCGACTTGATCCAGTGGACTGGTCTCCCCAATCAACAGGGTGGCAAGCAGTGGGTAGTTTTCAGGATCGGTGCACTTGAGGCACAAGGTAAAGCTGGCGTAAAAATCCTGGGGCGCGTAGCCGGTCAGGGTAGTCACTGCCGGGCTGACGTAGATAAAGCGACGTTTCGGGACCAAGCCGATGCGGAAGATCACGTCGCGAGCGTTTTCGGCCAGCAGCCGATATAGGGCTTCACTGGTTCGTAAGGCCTGCGTGGTCAGCGTCCGTTTGGTAATCTCGGCGTGAAGCTGTTGATTGGCGCTGATCAATTTCCGGTTCATGGCGACCGAGGCGGCCTGATATTCCTGGATCTGCAAGTAATCCCGCAGCGCCATCAGTCCCAGGGTCACGATCAGGATCCAGCCTATCAGGTAGACCCACAACTTGCGCTCCCAATCGCTCAGGAAATCCTCGTTGGCCTCGCCAACAACCAGCAGGAACGGCAATCCTTCGACCTTGCGCACACTGAAGACACGGCGAATGCCATCCAACGGGGAGATCATGGTGAAAACCAGGCCGGACTGGTTGGAAGCGATCAGATGCTTGACGGTCGGTTCATCAACCGTTTGCCCAATCTGGCCGTCCAGCAGGGCCGGGCGTCGGGCCAGCAGCGCCATTTGATTATCAATGATCAGGACTGAGCCATGCGGCCCAACCTGAATATGGTCCAGCCAGTGATTGAAGAAGTCGAGGCTGAAGTTGACGCCGGCGATACCTGCGAATTGGCCTGCCGCGTCGTGAATCCGCCGGACTTGCGCGGTCTGGAAGCTGCCGTAGGCTTTGGACCAGAAGATGGGAGACACCAGTGTTTCGACTGAAGCGTCATCCCGAAGCGTCATAAAATACGGGCGGCGGCTGGCGTTAAAGCCCAGGGGCAGCGCTGGACTGGCGGAGTGCGTTACCAGACCCTGACCATTCGCCAGAAACAGATTAGTCAGATGCGGCAATGTCGCCATTTTTCGCTGGAGGAAAACGGTGCGCCACGCCTGCTGCGCCGGATCGGGATGGGGAAATTGCAGCTCGTCCGGGTCAACATGGCTGATGACATCACGGAGCAGATAGTCGGAAAGCTGGAATGCGCTTCGCAGCCATTCGCTGATCAGGTGACCGGTGTTTTCCGCCCGAACCTCAGCGGCGGCATTGGCCTTGTGATAGGCATCAGCCAGCTCCAGCGCCATCACGACGGTGAGGATCAGACACAGCGCTGCGTACAGTAACTTGGCGTGGAAGGCGGTTGACGGGCTTTGCATGAATAGATCGAATAGGTTCCTGATCGGATTTAATTTTGATTTTGGTTTCGATCACCTGATCCATAGTATGCCGCAATGATGACAGATTGCGCCGTAATTTTGACAATACAGCCCAGCCAAGGACCGCAGTGCATCCAAGACCGCGCCACCCTAGCCTGGGCATTGCACCCAGGCTAGGGTGGCATGACTACGGTTTTCCAGCTTTCGCCATTTCCGCCATGATCAACTGCGTCCACGCCCCGGAACCCGGCAAATTCTGGCCGCCATCAGCCACCACCAGCGTCCCGGTGATATACGCCGCCAACGGCGAAGCCAGAAACACACTGAGTTGGCCGATGTCATCCGGGGTGCCGAACCGGCCCAACGGGATCATCTTCTTCAGCTGGTCGGCGCTGCCCGCGGGAACCAGTCGGCGGACGCCCTCGGTGCCCTCAATCGGGCCTGGCGCAATGCTGTTGCAACGAATTCCAAACCGGCCCCATTCCAGCGCCAGATTACGCATCATCTGATCAATCCCGGCTTTGGCCGCCCCAACATGGGCCTGGAAGGCATAAGGCATGAACGCCTGTCCGGCGGAGATAAAAATAATATTGCCCTGGGTTTCCTTGAGTTGTTCAAATCCGGCCAGGCAGGCGTGAAACGAACCCATCAAGTCAATATCAATCACCGACTTAAAGCCGTTCGGGCTAATCTGTTCCGCTGCGAGTGGGAAATTACCGGCGGCGCCGCAAATCAGGGTGTGCATCGGCCCCAGTTCATCACGGCAGTTTTGTATGGCTTTTTCCAGTGCCGGGTAGTCGCGCACGTCAACGGAATGGGTCGAAACCCGCGCCCCAAGCGCTCGCAGTTCCGCCGCTGCCGCATCGAGCTTTTCCTGCGCCCGGCCAACGATGCCGAGGTTGGCTCCCACTGCCGCAAAATTGCGGGCAATACCGAGATTAATGCCGCTACTGCCACCGGTGATAAAGACGGTCTTGCCTTGAAACAGGTCTTTGGTAAAACAGGATGTGATGTTCATGGCATTTCCTGGTGAGTGTGGTAAACCGTTAAAGCCTAAGAAAATAACGGTGATACACCTAGCACAGTTTGGCTAACTTGACCATTGCATTGCCAGTGTCGAGAATCGCCGGTGCTTATTTCCTATTCCCGGAGCCGGTTATGTCTCTCACTCCCGAATCGCGCCATGACCTGCTGATTATTGGCGCGGGCATCAGTGGTCTGAGCATGGCCCGCTACGCGACTGGCGCTGGTCTGGACACACTGATACTGGAACAGGCGCGCCAGGCAGGCGGTTGTCTGGATTCACACCGATTTCGTGGGGCACTGGACGGATTCTGGCTGGAGCTGGGGGCGCATAGCGCCTTTAACTCCTATGGCAAGCTGCTGGAAATGCTGGAAACGGCGCAGAGCCTGGATCGGCTGCAACTTCGCGCCAAAGTCGGTTTCCGTATTTTCGCTGACGGTGCAGTACGCCGTATTTCCTCACAACTGACTTTTTCTGAACTGCTGCTGGCCCCGTTCCGATGGCTTAAACTGAAAAAAACCGGGTGTAGCGTCGCCGATTATTTCAAGCGGATCGTGGGTCAGCGTAACTATACGGCGGTGTTCGAACCCGCTTTCAATGCGGTGATTTGTCAGCCAGCCGGTAGTTTTCCAGCCGATGGCCTGTTCCGATCCAGGCCACGGCGCAAGGATATTCCGCGCAGTTTTACTTTGGCGGGCGGTCTGCAAACCATCGCCGGGATTTTAGCGGACGGACTCCCCGCACGGTTTGATCAAACCGTGCGGGACATCCGGCGGACGGATGACGGTTTCATCGTCACAGCAGCCGATGGCGGCAAATATCACAGTCGTTCTTTGTGCCTGGCGACCCCGGTTGCAGACGCAGCCCGCTTGCTGCAACCCGCCTTCCCGGAATTGGCCGCCGCCTTGGCGCAGATTCAAACTGCGACCGTGGAATCGGTCGGGGTCGCGGTTCCCAAAGCGCAACTGAAACTGCCGCTGGTGGCTGGATTGATTGGACGAAATGAGGCGTTTTATTCAGCCGTGTCCCGCGATACTGTCCCTGATCCGGTCTGGCGCGGGTTCACCTTCCACTTCCGGCCTGGCGTACTGGACGAGTCCGGCAAGCTGGATTGCATCGCGCAAACTCTGGGTCTGCCACGTCAGGAGCTGACAAACGTAGTGAGCAAAACCAATCAGTTGCCAGCGTTACGAGTCGGACATGACGAATGGGCGCGCAACCTGGATCGAATACTGGCGGGGACGCAATTGGCGCTAACCGGTAACTACTTCACCGGAGTCGCGATCGAAGATTGCATCTGCCGGTCGCGGGTCGAGTGGGAACGGTTGCAGAGAGGCTGCGGCTAAAGGCGAAGAACGCGCCGACCGCCAGCGTTTCAGCGGTCGGCACCGTGCGCAGACTAGAAATATGGGATGACGGTGGTGGTCTCACCGGTCGAAGCGGACAGGTTATCACCTATCGACCAGTGTTCAGTGCTGTCGTTGAGCAGGAATTTGAACGAGATAGCGCCCTTGGCTGTTTCGTTAGTGGTCCAGACCCACACGTCATTTTCGACGTTTTTCATCAAAGCGCCGGTTTCCCAGCTTAGACCAGCGCCTTCGCCGCGGATGTACAGGTTGTTACCATAGCCAGCATCGTGTTTAGCGACGATGATCGTCACCGGCGCACCGGTTTTAGCTGGAGCCGCTGATTTGGCGGCCTTGGCGGAAACCGCCGGTTTCGTGGTTTTGACGGATTCCGCTGGCTTGGCCGAAGCGGATGTAGGAGCCGGGGCCGCAGCAGGTTTGGCCGCTTCCACTGGCTTGGCCGGTGCGGGCGCGGGAGCCGGAGCTGCGGGTTTGGCCGCTTCCACTGGCTTGGCCGGTGCGGGAGCCGGAGCTGCGGGTTTGGCCGCTTCCACTGGCTTGGCCGGTGCGGGCGCGGGAGTCGGAACTGGCGCTGCAGCTGGCGTACTTTCAGCCTTCTTAGCGGCTTGCTTGATCGGCTCTTTTTTCTTCGGCATGAAACAGTCCTCTGAATCGCATGATGAATTTCAGGCGCGGCAAGGTATCCTGCCAACGTCGCTACTTTTTGAGTCTAGCCTAAGCGCGAAGCAGTCTCCAAGTTGCGCGAGGCAAAAACTCAGGTGAAACGCTAAGTTCAATCCTAAAAACAGACTTACTGGTTCCCCTGCGCGCTGATGACGATCCATCATGATTCCGCCCTACCCCGCAGCGCGGGGCCAGACTAACCGGATGATTTCGCCGCACTCCGGCAGGAATCTCAAGCATAAGACCTACTCAGGGTTCAAGAAATTTCCCAGTCCAACCATTCAGGATCCGCTATGGAACTCACCGCACTCACCGCCATTTCTCCCATTGATGGCCGCTATGCTGAAAAAACCGCTGAGCTGCGGCCGTTCTTCAGCGAATACGGCTTAATCCGCTATAGAGCGCTGGTTGAAGTACGCTGGCTACAAGCCCTGTCGCGCCATTCTGGTATTCCTGAAGTTCCGCCACTCAGTGAATCAGCCATCCATGTTCTTGACGATTTAGTGGAAAAGTTCAGCCCTGCTGATGCGCAGCGCGTCAAAGATATCGAGCGCACCACCAATCATGATGTCAAGGCAGTTGAGTACCTGCTTAAGGAGAGAATCAGTGGATATCCTGAGCTGGAAGCGATCAGTGAATTTATTCATTTTGCCTGCACTTCAGAAGATATTAACAATCTGGCCTATGCACTGATATTGCGTGAAGCCCGAACCAAAATTCTATTGCCTGGACTGGATCGGTTGGGCAACGAGATCACCGGACTCGCGCATTGTTATGCAGAACAGCCCATGCTGGCTCGTACTCACGGCCAACCGGCGTCGCCAACCACGCTGGGCAAGGAAATGGCAAATGTTGCCTGCCGCTTGCAACGCCAGCGGGTGCAATTAGCCAGCATCCCACTATTGGGAAAAATCAACGGCGCAGTAGGTAATTACAACGCCCATCTGGCGGCTTACCCGGCAGTAGACTGGCCGGAATTCGCCTGCCGTTTTGTGAGCGATGATTTGGGTCTGGACTGGAATCCTTACACTACCCAGATTGAGCCTCATGACTATCTTGCCGAATTGTTTCATAGCCTCATGCGGATGAATACCATATTACTGGATTTCTGCCGCGATATCTGGAGTTATATTTCGATTGGCTATTTTCGGCAGCGCCCGATCGCCGGTGAAATCGGCTCGTCCACCATGCCACATAAGGTGAATCCGATTGATTTTGAGAATGCTGAGGGCAATCTAGGTATTGCTAATGCGTTGCTGGATCATTTAGCCGTCAAATTGCCGGTGTCGCGCTGGCAACGGGATTTGACAGATTCCACGGTGCTGCGAACGCTGGGCGTCGGTGTAGCGCACACACTGATCGCCTGGCAATCTATTCTCAAAGGAATGAATAAATTGGAGGTCAATACAACAGTGCTGGCTGCGGATTTGGCTGATAACTGGGAAGTACTGGCTGAACCCATTCAAACCGTGATGCGCCGCTACGGCATTGAACAACCCTATGAGAAGTTGAAGGCGCTGACTCGCGGCCAGCGAGTTAATCAGGAAACATTGCGGGCCTTTATCAGCGATCTGGACCTTCCTGACGAGGCCAAACAGCGGCTATTAGCGCTGACCCCAGCGGGGTATACTGGCAATGCCGCCACACAGGCCGGCAAGCTGATTTTCCATTCGGGAAGCGGCGACTGTAATTAAACTCTCTCCCCTATTCCTTTTTCGCAAAAGAGTGGGTTCATCCATACTCATTGCAACGAAGTCTCAGATCGCATTGGCCGGCGCTGTGTTTTGTCGCGGAGTAGACGCCTTGACTGAAGCACTGTTTCAATCCCTGTTGAATGAATTGTTTCAAGGCGATGACAAGGGAATGCGCTCCCGTCTACAACCGCTGACTGCGGCGCAACGCAAGGCGCTGTTCGGCGAATTTAGTCCGTTGTTAAAAGTATTGCGCCGGGCTTGCTGCTACCAGCCTGACGCCCGCCCGGTCAGGCTGGCTTGCCTTTACCAAGCTATTCGCCAAGATCCCGCTGGGTTTCTGCGGGATCAGGCAGCCACCTTGGCGCTGCCCGGCACACTCAACAATCCGCACACCGTGCAATATCACTCCTATGACATGCTAATGGGGCTATTCAGCCGCCTGCAATTACTGCACGTCGGTCTGGCGGCAAAAAGCCGAGTATTAAGCGCATTTCAGCCGCATGCTGCCGACCCGGTGCGAACCGGACACTTTCTGCTACATGCGGGCCGCATTCTGCTGGATCGCCCAGAGCTGTGGGTTCAGCAAAGCTTCATTCGGCTGAGTGATGAGTTCCCGCACTGGATGCGTTCTCCAAGTGGTGATTTGGGCGCGGCGCAACTGATGCAGGAGGCATTGCAGCGCCATCCGGACTGGATCAGCGTTCTTGCTTCCGGCATGGGTCGGATGATGCGTCAGGATGGCTTCCTCAACCGGACGCTGGATCGCTATGACGCCGCGCTGATTCTGGCTGGTCTGGATTACGAACCACCGGCTCAACAAGCCAGTTCTGAGCCGCTGATGGACCCGGAGATCATCCCATCACTGTTGCGGCGTATGACCGATGGCAGTTTGCTGCGCTCTGATCTGATCGCCCTGACCCTGAGTAAATTGAACCAACCGCTGCGGCCCAGCAGCATCAAATGCTGGATAAACCTGTTCGGACGATTAGCGTTGACCGATGCTGAGTTTCAGCGTCACGCCGAAGCGTTCACCGCTCTAATGACTGCACCGACTGCCGCCGCCGGGAAGTTAGCGTTTTCAATCGTCGAAGCGCACTTTCTCCGAAACCCTGATCGGGCAGCGGAGCGGGTCGCTGCTTTGGGTCATGCTTTGCAAAACCGGTTGCAAAGCATCGCCAAAGAGGCTTGGCGCTTGCTGAAAAAACAGCTCAGGGCGCTTCCCGATTTGCACAAGCCCGTGGTCCCGGCGGTGATTACCGGTCTGAACAGCCCGCACGCCGGATTGCGCGGCGAGCTGCTGCGCTGGCTGGGTGCGCTCCCGCTGCACCATTCCGATGAGTTCGATGAAAAGGTCCGCCGGCAGTTGCACGAGCTGGCCGTCAGCTTACCCGCCGCCGAACTTGGCCCGATAGCCCATCTGCTCGTTGACGACCCGGAAGCGGCTGTCGTTTCAACCGTAGCCGAATTCATCGATCAACGCGCCGCTCTGCACGCGCAGATCACCAATCTTCGGCGTCGGACTGAACCGCATTCCGGCGCGGCGCTGTTTCAGCGACGGTTGGCATTTCTGGACGGCTGTCTGGCGAACGCGCCGGGCGGGTTTCTCGAAACCACCGTTCCTGATCACAGCGCTGCGCTAACGCCGCCGGATAACGTCTGCTGCGAGAGCGCCGAGGCGCTGGCGCTGGACCTAGCCCGGACCCAGCGGCGGATCTTCACTTGGGCTGATTATGATCGACTATTTGCGGGGATGCTGCGGTTCGCTGACGCCGCACAGTCCAGCCCGATTCAGGCTATTCTGGCGCCGCTGATGAAACGGCTGGCATTCTGGCAAAAGCCGCTGGCTGATGGTGTTCCTCCCGGTTGGGCGCAGGCTGGAGAACTGCCCGCCCTGCTGTTGGCGCAGGTTTGGCGGGAGCGGCATATCACCCGTTTTGCCGTCGGCAGTCGGGGTGAACAACTGCTTAACCTGCACTTCAGCCTGCCGCTGCAACGCCGACTGCGGCAGGTGCTGAAGTTGCTGGCCGCCGGGCAAAATATCCTGCTGTCCCTGCCAACGCATGCTGCCGGTTGGCTAAAACCGGTCGTGTTCGCCGAACGGCTCGCCCGGCTACCGCCCGCGCTACTGGATTCGGAAGAACTCGGCGCTGCGTTATACCGCTTGCCCGCCCTGCCGGAGCAGCGGGCCGTCGCCTGGACGATGCTGGCGCCGTGGCTTGAATCCTGCGATGAGAATGATCTACACGGCGAAGCCCTGCGGTTGGCCTTGGCCCCGGAGGATCAGGTCGGGCCGGTGCTGACCCGGTTCCTGGCCCGCTTTGAGCGCAAACCGCCAACTGAACCGCTGTTTTATCTGACCACTGATTTTCTCAGTGGCGAGCGGGTGGGAATACCGCCTATCGAGCGGTTCAAAGCCGATCACGACGCTCCCGCCAATGTCGCCTTCCGGCTGTTCAACGCGGCGCTGCGCGGTCGCTTCGGCTTGAGCGACGCAGGGATCGCCCGTCGCTCACCCCGCTTGATGCGCAAACTGCGCAAACTGACCGCTCACCTGGACCAGCCCATCAAAGCGCTGCCGGACGCGCCACGCCACCGCGCTGCTGAAAGCGGTTCCGGTTTCGCGCCGCTCGCCGAACTGCTGTTTGCCCCCGCGCCGGTGACTGAAGCACTGGTCAAGTCATTGCGCCCGGTCTGGTCCTCCTCCTTGGGATGCGACACCGCCTATCCCTTTCTTTGGCCCTACCTGCTAGCCCACCCACACCAGTTTGCAATGCCGGATCAGGTGGCCGAACTCGCCTACCGGTTCCCGCCGCTGGCGCAACGCCTGTTCGAGGCTGGATTATGCCGCCGCGCCCTCAAGGGCGATTATTACCGCGACCTCACCCAGGCGCTGCTCGCACAAGGTCGGTCGTCCCTGGTTGATATCCGCCCGATGTTGAACCGGGTGGCGCAAGGGCTGCTATCCACCCATCCAGCCCAGCGCCAAAGTTGCGTTGACAGCTGGATACACTGGTTAGGCGATGGCCGGGTGACACCGCAGGAAACAGCCGCAGTGTTGGGCGACCTGATTCGGGACACCGAGTTGGGCTTCAGCCTGCTGACGCAAGCACTAACCGAGCTGGGGGCTACCGGCGAAGTCGGAAAGGCTACAGCGCTGCTGGCGCTGGAACAGGCGATAAGCAGCGTTGCCGGATTTCCGCCGCGCAAACAGTCACTGGCGCTGGATCGGCTGGCGGCGCTGCTGGATGAAACCGGGCGGGTCGTGGCGGACCCGATGGCCCGGCAGGCGCTGGAACAGCTGGCGGCGACCCCGAAAAAATCAGTGGCCCGTGACAAAGCGAATGCCTTGATCGCCCGCCCGGCGACTGCGCCGCAACTCCCGCTGGCAGTGCTGGCGGTTGCGGCTTTGGCGATTAGATGAAGCCCGTGCGATCCGGTGGTCGATCCCTGTTCGACAGTCTGGCGTTTCTGGCAGTGCTGGCCGGATTGGGCTGGTTGATCGTCGCAGGAGCTGGCGATTTACATTACAACTGGCAGTGGTACCGAATCCCGCAATACTTTTACCGCATCGATCACGGTGTTTTTTATGCCGGCCCGCTATTGCATGGATTAGCCATCACCCTGGAATTAACGGGCTGGAGCCTATTATTAACTATCGGATTAGGATTAGCGGCGGCTCTGCTGCAACGCTCGTCATCTTGGGCCGGTCATGTTGTGGCGCGAGTTTATGTTGAAATCGTCCGTAATACGCCATTGCTAGTACAACTTTATCTGCTTTACTTTGTTCTCGCCCCGATTCTTGATCTGGATCGCTTCGTTGTGGCAGTACTGGCGCTAGCAATTTTTGAGGGTGCTTTTGCTGCCGAGATTTTCCGCGCTGGCATTGAGGCTATTCCCCACAGCCAGTGGGAAGCAGGCCGGGCGCTGGGATTATCGCCTTATGTAGTGTATCGCTGCGTGATTCTCCCCCAAGCGATTCGGCTGGTTTTACCGCCACTAACTGGGTTGGTGATTTCATTGATCAAGCATTCAGCACTGGTCAGCGTGATTGCCGTCGCTGATCTGACCACCGAAGGCCGCAATCTTATTGCCGACACCTTTATGAGCTTTGAACTCTGGTTCACCATCGCTGCAATGTATTTAGTCTTGACCACCAGCTTATCACTACTGGTGAGTGTGCTGGAGCGCCGCCTGTCCACACGCAGCATTGGACAACACTGAATCGTGGCCCCACATCCATTACGTTTTGGCTGGCTGGACGCGCTGATTCTGGCGATTGTCTTTGGCCTGATTAGCTATGTGCTATACCGGGCGCACAGCCACTTCAATTACCACTGGGACTGGCGGCTGATTCCGGGCTATTTCCTTCGCTATGACGCCCATCAAGGTCATTGGGTATTGAATCTGCTTGGGCAAGGTTTACTGGCGACGATGCGCCTGGCGTTCTGGGGCAGTCTGCTAGCGGCGCTGATGGGCGGTGCGATGGGGATCTGTCGAGTGTCCAACAGCCTGTTTCTGCGGCTGATCAGCCGAACTTATGTCGAACTGATTCGTAATATCCCGCCACTGGTGTTCATTTTCATCTTCTATTTTTTCATCAGCGGCCAGATGATGCCGGTGCTGAACCTTGAAGACTGGATTGCCAATGCCGGGCCAAGCGCCTTATCGACAATCAGTTGGCTGTTTGGCCCACCAGAGTTATTGCCAAATTTTCTGTCTGGGCTGATTTGTCTGGCGCTGTTTGAAGGCGCCTATGTGACTGAGATTGTCCGGGCCGGCATTGAAGCAATTCCCAAAGGTCAATGGGAAGCAGCCTGGGCATTAGGCTTGCGTTCATACCGGGCAATGACGCAGATCATCCTGCCACAGGCGGTCCAGAAAGTTATTCCACCACTGGCCGGACAGTTTATCTCTCTGATTAAGGATTCCTCACTGATTTCACTGATTTCCATTCAGGAGCTGACCTTTAGTGGCACCGAACTGGCGGTGTCATCAGGGCGGGTGTTTGAAGTCTGGCTAACCGTAGCAGCGCTGTATTTCTTACTCTGCTTTGGCTTGGCCTGGCTGTTCCGCAGGTTAGAATGGCGGAACCAGCGCCATTAATAAGCCCTGAACCATCGTATAAAACAGGAGTAGTTTTCACCATGCCGTTATTGAGTTTTGACCAGGTGTCGATTGCTTTCGGTGTAGAAAAATTGCTGGATAACGCTGATTTTCAACTCGATCCAGGTGAACGGGTTTGTCTGATTGGCCGTAATGGCGCGGGCAAAACCACGTTACTGCGGTTGCTGGCCGGCGAGCTGCACGCGGATAGCGGCGACTTTTGGCGGCAACCCGGGTTGCGGGTTGCCACACTGGCCCAGGAGCTGCCAGCGGACACCACTGCGACCGCCTTTGAGATTGTCGCCAGTGGTTTGGAAGGACTGGGGGCGCTGCTGGCTGAATACCATGAGGCTGCGGCGCAACTCAGTCATGACCACACACCGGAAGCAATGCAACGGATGGAACGCCTACAGCACGAACTGGAAGCACGGGACGGTTGGCGCTGGCAGCAACGAGTCGAAACCATCATCAGCCGGTTGCGATTGCCGGCGGATACCCCACTGGCGCAACTGTCCGGCGGATGGCGGCGGCGGGTGTTACTGGGGCGGGCGCTGATCTGCGAACCGGATCTATTGTTACTGGACGAGCCGACCAATCATCTTGATTTGGAAACGATTCAGTGGCTTGAAGAGGAATTGTTGGAATTTCGCGGTGGGCTGCTGTTTGTGACTCATGATCGCGCCCTGTTGCAGCGATTGGCGACCCGGCTGCTGGAGTTGGATCGGGGGATATTGAGTTCGTGGCCGGGCGATTATGCCGCATTTATGGCGAAGAAAGCCGCGCTGCTGGAGGTAGAGGATCGACATAACGCCAAGTTTGACAAAGTGTTGGCGCAGGAAGAAGCGTGGATCCGGCAAGGCGTCAAGGCTCGCCGCACCCGCAATGAAGGGCGGGTCAGAGCCTTGCTGGCCTTGCGCGAGGATCGCCGGCAGCGCCGTGAAGTGACCGGCAAGGCCGGTTTTGCTCTGGAACAGGCAGAAACCTCGGGCAAATTGGTCATTGAGGCCAGGCATCTTGGCTACACCTGGGGAGATGAACCACTGATCCACGATTTTTCGACGCGCATTTTTCGTGGCGACCGGATTGGCCTGATTGGCCCTAACGGCTCCGGCAAAAGCACCTTGCTGAATCTGCTGCTGGGGCGGCTGACTCCCGATACAGGTCAGGTGCGGTTGGGAACCAAACTGGAAATTGCCTATTTTGATCAACTGCGTGAACGGTTGGATCCGGAACAGACCGTGCTGGACAGCGTCGCGGAGGGTCGGGAAACCATCGAGATCAATGGCAAACGCCGCCATATCATTGGTTATCTGGGTGATTTTTTATTTACGGCGCAACGGGTGCGTTCACCAGTCAAGTCGCTGTCTGGCGGCGAGCGCAATCGGTTATTGCTGGCGCGACTCTTCAGTCAGCCGGCTAATCTGCTGGTTATGGACGAGCCAACGAACGACCTTGATTTGGAGACGCTGGAATTGCTGGAAGAACTGTTGCTGGACTACGCGGGCACTTTGCTATTGGTCAGTCACGACCGGGCGTTTCTGGACAACGTAATCACCGGCTGTCTGGTCTTTGAGGGCGGCGGGCGTGTTCAAGAGTATATTGGCGGCTATAGCGACTGGCTGCGGCAACGCCCCGCCCTGATACCGGCTTCTACGGTTAAACCCAAGTCTGCGCCTGTCCAGAAGCCGCTGAAAACAGATGCTACTGGGAAACTGAATTATAACGAACGACGAGAACTGGAACGACTGCCGGCGCGAATTGAAGCACTGGAACAGCAGCAACAAGAATTACATATGCGCACGGCTGATCCGGCGTTTTATAAACAGGAATCTGCTGAAGTCACCCGACAGTTGGCTGAATTGCGAGTGCTGGAAATCGACCTGGCCTCGGCTTATCAGCGCTGGGAAGAACTGGAGAAACGGAGTGGGGTGTAATTCATCAGGCGGCATTTTAGGGTGCGGCAGATACTCTTCGCCGTCCCGCGTGGAGGGATGCCGGAAACTGACCATAACGGCCATCCGACATCAGAGACACGAGAACTGATGGACGGATTGGCCTTGATGCAACAGCCGGCGGGGAAGGGAGTCCATAATGATGTTACTCGAGCCGATCAAAACTTGAGGAGATTTCAGCCATGACACGAACCCGCAAGATGTTTTGGACAATGCTGGCGCTGAGCGGCAGTGTGCCGGCGTTGGCCGATGCTCAACAATCCTCCTATCCGCCACCGGTCAGTGGTGAAATTCAACTATACAGCCGGCCACTGGAAGAAGAGCAAGCTGCGCCAGCCCTGCCGGAGACGCCGCGTCGGTTGCCTGATGCCGACACGCAGCCCATTCCGAAACTGCGCTACGAAGATCTGCCACCGGAACCGCCGCTGGTGTCCGCTCCACCGCCCGCGCCGAAAACCCGCTACGAAGAACTACCGCAACCGGCTACTCAGGCATTACCACCCGATCTGAGCGAAGAAGCGGCCAGTTCTGACTGGTCGCCGCCTGATAACCTGCTGGCTATTCAACACTATCGGGGGATTCCTTATGTATCGGGCGGAGTGGGCGAAGGTGAGCGGGCCGAACTCAACGCCTTGTCCAGCCGTTTTAACCTGCGCCTGCTGTTTGCGATGCAGGGCAGTGGCAGCTATGTCGCTGATGTCCGGGTCAATGTGCTGGACGGACGCGGCGAATTGGCGCTGACCGCTCAATCGAAAGGTCCCTGGTTCCTAATAGACCTGCCGCCCGGAACCTATACGGTGGAAGCGGAGACAATGGGGCAAGCCCAGCGGCAAACGGCTCGACTTGATGGCGCCCGGCAAACCCGATTGAATTTCTACTGGCGCTGACGAATCGCCATTACCCACCCGGATAAATCAGATCGGTGGCGGGTTGTGGGATGGCCGGCGGCTGCGGGAATGATCACCCCTTTCAGTTTGAATTCAGGCGTGGCCTTTATAAGTGAGGCCACGGTCACTGGCGGGGCTGAATCAGCCCTGCGGAGTCAGATGACCGGACCGCTATTTCTAATCCTTTAATCCCGTAACCAAGGTGCTTTCCCATGATCATTCGTAAACCGCTATTCACCGCCCTCGCCCTCGCTGTTAGCTTCACTGCCGCCAGCGCCTTTGCCGCTGGCGAGACGCCGGCTGCGCCAATGGCTGCGCCGATGGCGGCCACTGCGCCAGCAGCCCCCATTACCAAGGAACAAGCCACCGAAATGGCGCTCAAGGCGCATCCTGGCAAAGTGACTAAGGCGTATGAGGATAGCCACAAGGGTAAGAAGACCTGGGAAATCAAAATCACTGGCGATGATGGCAAGAAGTGGGAGGTGTACTATGAAATCGCTACCGGCGCCTTGGTCGACGAAAAAAGCAAGTAATTCCTGATCCATAGTCCCCGCACCCAATCCCTCCGTCGCCGAGGCGCCGAGCTGGCGGCGGAGGGTCTACCGGACGCTTTAAACCCATGACTGATCGCGCCACGACTGAAATCACGGTTTGGGATCCGCTGGTTCGCCTGTTTCACTGGACCTTGGTTCTCGCCTTCGTCTTCGCTTTTTGTAGCCAGAGCGACTGGTTTGAAACCCTTCGCGAATCACTCTTGCCCGAAGAGTGGTTGCAAGCTTTCCATGTTTGGGCTGGCTACACCATTGTCGGACTGCTGCTGTTCCGACTGATCTGGGGCTTGATCGGACCACGCTACGCCCGGTTTAGCGACTTTATCTACGGACCACGCAAGATCTTTACCTACACCAAAGCCGTGCTGACCCTGCGAGCGCCGCGCCATCTCGGTCATAACCCCGCCGGTGGAGCCATGATCATTATCCTGCTGCTGAGTCTGACCATTACGGTCAGCGCCGGTCTGCTGCTGTATGGCGCGGAAAAGGGTCTGGGACCGCTGGCCGGTTTGCTGGCGGGCAGCAGCGACGCCGCCATTGATGCTTTCAAGGAGGTGCATGAGTTTTTCGCCAACTTCACCATAATTCTGGTCATCGGCCATTTGATTGGGGTGGTTTGGGAAAGTCTGTTGCACCGCGAGAATCTGGCTCGCGCCATGATCACCGGCCGCAAACGGGCCTGAAAACCGGCTCTGTCTGCGGAATCGGGTGGATGCGCTTCCTCTTCAAGCTGGCTGCCGGCGCGTTGCTGGCGGTCGGCGGGTTCGTCGCGGGGCCGGCGCTTGCCGACCGCGATCATGACGAAATCCATCAATTACGCCAGCTGCGCAACGCCGGCCAAATCCTGTCGCTGGAAACAATCCTCGCCAATCACCGCCGGCGGTACCCGCACGGCCAGTTGTTGGAAGCGAAGCTGGAAGTTGAACAGAGCCGTCATATTTATGATCTCAAACTGCTGGGTGAAGACGGCGTAGTGCGGGAATTCGAGTACGACGCCCGAACGGGCGAGTTATGGCACTTTGAAAAAAAATAATGGAAGCCGCCATGCGCCTGCTATTGGTTGAAGACGACGCCACCCTGAGCAGCCGTTTGCGGGCTGATCTGGAGCAGACCGGCTTTGCAGTCGACGTGGCGAATAACGGGATCGACGCCACATTTATGGGCGAGTCGGAACCCTACGACATTGCGGTGCTGGATTTGGGACTACCGGGCCGGCCAGGGCTGGAGGTGCTGCGCCACTGGCGGGAATCCGGTAACCCGCTGCCGGTGTTGATTCTGACCGCCCGCGATGCTTGGCATGAAAAGGTTGATGGCTTCAAGGCCGGCGCAGATGACTATCTTGGCAAACCATTCCACTCGCCCGAACTGATTGCCCGCCTTCAAGCCCTGCTGCGGCGCGGCGTTGCCCGGCCGCATGGCCCGTTGCGGGTTGCCGGACTGGCGCTGGACGAGGACACCCAAACCGTGGGGATTCTCGCCACCGACGAAACCTTTGATCTGACCGGGACTGAATTTCGCCTGCTGCGCTACTTCATGTTGCATCCAGGCCAGGTGTTGTCCAAGTCCCGGCTGGCCGAGCATATCTATGATTTCGACACCGAGCGCGACAGCAACGTGCTGGAGGTCTACATCAACCGGTTGCGCCGCAAGCTGGGCCGCGATCTGATCGCCACCCGACGCGGTCAAGGTTACGTTTTCGGGCTTGACGCGGGATGACCTCGCTACAAACCCGGCTGTCCGCCGGCCTGATCGTGGTGTTAGCGATGCTGACGGTGCTGGCGGTCGTTATTGGCGGTTACTCGCTACGGCAACTGGCTGAGGATTTTGTCGCTAGTCGAGTAGAGCACGATATAGAAACGCTATTGGCCGCGCTGGAATTTGACGCCGCCGGTCACCCACAACTCGCTGCTGACCGGATCAATGCTACCTTTCGCCAGCCTTATTCCGGCCATTACTACCGCATTGAAAGCGCCGGAGTCGAACTCTATTCCCGTTCACTATGGGACGCCGAACTGCCGCTGCCGCCCTTCGCCACTGATCGCTTCACCCGCACCTTCGCCAACGGACCCCAAGGTCAACACTTGCTACTGGTAGGCCGTGCTTTCCAGGTTCAGGGCCGGCCCGTCACCCTGCTCGCCACCGAGGATTTCAGCCCGGTGAGCGCTGGTCTCCGCCGTCTGCTGCTGCAATTTGGTCTGATTGCGCTGATCCTGTTTGGCGGATTGCTGCTGATCCAACGGTTGATTGTGCGACGGGGTCTGGCGCCACTCGATCAGATTCGCCGCGAGCTGGCCCGACTGGCCCGGGGAGAAATCCCGCAATTGCCGGTCGTCGCGCCAGACGAAGTGCGGCCCCTGGTGACGGAACTCAACCGATTGCTGGAGTTGTTGGGTCAACGCCAGCAACGGGCTCGACACGCCCTTGGCAACCTGGCCCACGCACTGAAAACGCCGCTGACCGCACTGACGCAACTGACTGAACAACCGCCTCCGCTGGGCACAGCAGACCTTTGGCGACAAGAGGTGAGCCAGCAGACTCAGCAAATCCGCTCCCTAATCGAACGCGAGATGAAACGGGCGCGGATCGTCGGCGGTGGCAATCCCGGCCAACGGGTGTTGCTCAACCAGGAAGTCGCCGATCTTATCGCCACCCTGCGCCTGATCCATCGCGGCGGCAACCTACGGATCGAGGCGCGGATCCCGCCCGACAGCCTGTTTGCCGGCGACCGCGATGATCTGCTGGAATTGCTGGGCAACCTGCTCAACAACGCCTGCGAATGGGCCGCAACCACAGCGCGACTGACGGTCGACGCCGAGCGGGAACAGGTCCGGTTGCTGGTCGAGGATGACGGACCGGGTTGTCCCCCGGAGCAACTGGAACTGCTGCGGCAACGGGGAGCGCGGATCGATGAATCCCGGACCGGCTACGGGCTGGGGCTGGCGATTGCCGCCGATATCGTCAGCCAGTATGGCGGGGTCTTGCGGCTGGGGCGTTCCAAAGACCTGGGCGGATTTTTGGCCGAGGCGACGATGCCTCATCCACCCGATGGGTAGCTGGTAGTCAGTACGCCTCGAACACAAAGTGCGCCGGGCCAATGGTCAACGTATCACCGGTTTCCAGCACCAGCGTTTCATTGGTCGCCAGCGCATGGCAACCGACCTGCACCGAACCTGGCCGCGC
Organism: Candidatus Competibacteraceae bacterium; assembly: GCA_003989085.1. Classification (GTDB taxonomy): domain Bacteria; phylum Pseudomonadota; class Gammaproteobacteria; order Competibacterales; family Competibacteraceae; genus RXIV01. The sequence continues at coordinate 21,087 of RXIV01000013.1, read as the reverse complement.
CAGGTTCTGAATCCAGTACATCCCATCCCGGAACAGCAAATCGGCATGGCGCGGGGCAATATCCGGGGCGTCAATCCGCAGGCCGGCTTGGGCGGAATTGCCGATGGGCAACCATTTGGGAACGTAGTAGTGAACAATCTGCCGGCGGGCCTCGTCGTTGCGCTCAAAGCGGGCATACAACAGCGCACCCGGATTACCAACCCCGTTCAGCGCCGCGACCCGATCCTGCATTTGTAACAGTCGGGCGTAGCGGAGGCCCAGCACAGTCCGCAGTTCGTCGTTACCGGTCTGCCGGTCACGCTGTCGCAGCACCTCGATCAAATCGAGCAGATAGTGGCCAAACTTGTCGCGCGGCTCACCAGTATCCCAAACCGGCGCTTCGCCTTCGCCCTTGCGGTCCCAGGCCAGCGTCAGTTTCAGCTGGTACAAGTCGCCAATAGCCAGATCATCGTTCGTTGCCAGCGTCTCCCAGCGACCTCGTTCCAGCCGCCGATGATTGCGTCCGGTATAGGTCGGCCCCTGATCGCTAGCCGGCATCAGCGCCAGTTGGTCACCCAAAGCGCAGACCACGCAATGCAGACGCGAAATCTGACTGTAATCCGGCACGAAGCCCAAGGTGAAATCACCGAAGCCAGACGCAGTGGCGGAACCGTGGCGGCCAAAAATCATGAAGGGACGCGACACCACTTCGATCCGGGCCGGGGTATAGGCAGGCTCGGTAGCCAGCAGCAGCGCCCGAGTCAACAGCGCGCCGCGTTCAAAGCCCTCGCCTGGCGCAATGCCCGCTTGCAGCAAGGCGCTGCGCTCGGTATTGGTCGTCAGCTCCAGCAGCGGCGTTCCTGCCAGCTTACCGCCAGCCAAGGCCAGCCCGGCCCACGGGGCGGCCGTTTCCGGGTCCGGATCCGGCCAGAACCCGGCGCCATCAGGCGCGGTTACGGAACTGTCCAGTTGAATCGACGGGCTGTCAAAGGAATGCCATTCCCCACGGTGGTCGCGCAGGTCCAGTTCCAGGGTCAACTCGGTCGCTCCGGCATCCGCGCCAGAGGATTGATAGTTCAGGTAGATCGGTTGGGCATCCCGGCCATCCAGCAAGCGCAACGGCGGTAATTGTCCGTTATTAGCGAATAGCAAGCCGGGGCTGGAAAACCGCAGGCGAATTTCCCGGCATTGCCACCAGCCTGGATTAAGCAGCAAGGCGCACAGGACACCGGACGATTCCGAGGCCGACCAGGCCGCCGCCAGACTGACCAGCACTGATTGCGGGCGCTCGTTGAGCCGGGTCAGGCGCTGTTCGCATTCCTGCACCCGTTCCGGGGGGCCACTGTCCGCTAGCCGCAGATAACGGTTGCGGAAATACTGTAGCGCCGCCCGGTCCCGCTCTGTCCGATAAGCCCGTTTTCCAGCGATTTCATCCAGCCAACGTAAAAATTCGCCCACGTGCAATGCGGCGGCTGACGCTGCGGCTGGGACTGGCGCCGGGGCAACCGGTGCGGGAGCCGGCGTTGTGTTCGCCCCATTACTAGGCGCGGTTTCCTCCAGATCAAAATCAAACGAAAAGTCAAATCGGGGCAAGCTCATATCGCCAGTCGCGCCGGATTCGGGCAAATCCAGATCAAAATCGATGTTGACCGCGCTGGGCGCCGGCGTTGCCTCAATCTTATCGGTCAGCACCGGGGCAGTCTGCGCTGCCGGCGTGGGCCGGTCGCCGAGAAAACAGTTCAAGGCGGCTTCGTTGACTAAATCCGGGGTAATCTCGCGTTCTGAATACAAACTCGATAGCAGCAGGATTGCATCACCCAAGACAGCGATGGCGCGCAGTATGCCCTGGCTGTGATGGGCCATCCGCTCAATAGCGGCAGGCGAGAAAAAATTGCGGTTGCCACCGCCGGCGGCTGCGAACTGCTGGGCCAGATACAGACCCACTTCGGCCTCGCTCAACCGGTCAAGGCGGCAGCGGGTCAGGATGCCCTCGCGCAGCGGCTGCAATTCAGGTTGGCGTAGTTTGCCCTCGATATCTGGCAACCCGGACAGCACAACTTGCAGGCGTTGACCCGGAATCACCGGGATTTGGACGAAATCCCACAGACCGGCTAGGGCGTTGACGCGCAACCGGTGGGCATTATCGATGATCAGCGCAACCGGCTGGTGACGACGCGCCTGCGCGGTAAGCAACTCCAGCAGGGCCTGCTGCCGTCTGGCTTTATCCGGTTCCACCGGCAAATTCAGGCCAGAGCAAAGGGCTTGGAGGAGGTCGGGGAAATCGAGATTCGGATCGGTCAGCAGCACAAAGCGGATATCGTCCGCCTCGGCCATACACCGGCGCAGAAGGCAGGTTTTGCCAACCCCTGACTCGCCGGTCAACAGCGCGAACCCACGCCGCTCCCGGATGCTGTCCAGAAGATCGGCGGAGGCCGCGTCAAAATTGGCATTGTGATAAAAGTCTTTCGGGTCTTTCGGTTTGAAGGGTTTGCGTTCAAAGTCGAAAAAGGCAGTGTACATTTCCCGCTCCTTCCTGGCCGCCGGCTAAACTTTGCATTCTCATTCTAAGGCATGGGTGCGCAATTGGGCTATTTCTGCCTCAAAGCCGGTTACCAATTCCCACGGATCGGCAATCACGCCGCTATCGGTAACGATGCCGACCGTGATCGCCCCAGCGTAACTCAACACGCAAACGCCGATGCCAATACCAGTGATTTGCGGCACCCAGGCCAGCACCCGCGCGACCGGCGCACCCGCCAGATACAGGGGATGTTCTGGCCCTGGCACGTTGGTCATCACCAAGGTTCCCCGCATTCCGTACAGCCGCAGCACGACCCGTTCCAGCCAGGCCGGCAGCCGACCCACCAAATCAATCAGCGCCAGATTGGCCACTGCCTCCGGCGACGCCTTGACTTGCGCCATTCGCGTCCGCACCAGCGCCAGTCGCGCGACTGGATCAGCGAGATCCAGCGGCAACGTCAGGAAAATCACTGCGAATTCGTTACCCAAGCGGATTTCATCCTGATAGGGCCGCAGATTGACCGCCTCAACCACCCGCACCGCCAGCTTGGGCCGCAACCCGCCCCGTGCCTCCAGATAGCGGCCCAACGCCCCAGCGATTGCAGTCAGCATCACATCGTTCACTCGCCCACCCAGCCGCTCCCGGATCACAGCTATTTCCGCCAGCGGGATCGGCGTTGCCCAAGCTACCCGCTTGCGGCCATTCAACCGTCCACGTAACGCGGTATGGATATCGGGTCCCATTAGCGACTGCCGCAGCAATGTTCCGGCGAAGGCCATGTTCCAGCGCAGACGCGGAAGCCAGCCGGAGGGGCGGGCCGACCTCTTAGCGGTTTTCGCCGCCAGCCGGGCCTGTTCGCGTCGTTCTTCCCGAATGGCGATTGGCGAAGAGGGCTCCGGCCCCCGGTCAGCAAGGGTTAAAAACACTCGTAGCAACGCCACGCCATCGGCGATGCAGTGGTGGATCCGAAACACCAGCGCCCCACCTGCGCCGTAGTTCTCAACCACCACGCAACGCCATAGCGGCCGGCTAAAATCCAGTGGCTCGCCGCACAGTTCGCCCACGCGTTCTTCCAACACCCGCTGATCTGCCGGTTCTGGTAACCGCGACCAGTGTAAATGCGCATCCAGATTGAACGCCGGATCATCGATCCAGACGTAGCGAGCGCCGTCCAGGACCAAGCGTTGCCGGAATCGGGTAAACGGCAACAGCCGGTCGCGCAACGTCGCTCGCAGCCGTGTCTGATCAAGCGGCGCGGTCAGCAGCAATACAATCGTCACCACCATTGGCTGTTCCGGAGTATCCATCCTCGCCCAAGTCCGGTCGCGATAGCTCATCCATTCCCGCGCCGTGCTGCTGTCCGGCAATGCCGCGTCGCTCACGCTCAATGGCACCGCCATATTCGTATCCCCTTGGTTGCTATACTGTCAGCCACGCTCAATTTCCCCCACGCCTCCCCGCCGCATGGCCGATGATCGCCCGCTTGCTGTTCCGCTGTTTCAGCCGTCGGTATCCTGGCGACGGTTGCTCCGGCGGTTGCTGATCGTCAACGGCCAGTTATCCGGTTTGCTGGCCGGCGGCGTGATCGCGTACCTACGCAGTCTGCCACTGGAGCAACAGCGGCGGCATTGGCTATTGAATATCGTCGCTTTCGCCGCGCAACGCCGGCTTGACCCAACGCTGGTTCATCTGCCGTTTGCCACACAGTTGCGCCGCCGACTGGAGCGGCTGGGCCCCACCTATATAAAGTTAGGCCAGATTATGGCGGTGCGCGAGGATCTGTTGCCGCATGCTGTGACTGACGAGTTGAAAAACCTGTTTGATCAGGCTCCCGCTATTCCCTTTCCGATCCTCCGCACCCTGATTGAAACCGAACTGGGCCGCCCTTTGCCGGAGTTATTCCGCCGGGTTGAGGAACAGCCGCTTGGCTCCGCTTCGCTGGCGCAAGTGCATCGGGCGACGACCCATGCCGGTCAGGCCGTTGTGATCAAGGTGCTGAAACCGGGCGTGCGTGAGATGGTGCTGGCGGATTTGACCTTGCTGCGCGGGCTGGGCGCGGTGCTGAACCGGTTATTGCCGCACTATCAACCGGCTGCGATCATCGAGGAATTTCGCAGTTACACGGTACGTGAACTGGATTTGACCACTGAAGCGGACAACGGCGAAATGTTTGCGGCCTACTTTCATGCCACACCGCCGATTGTCTTTCCGCGAATGCACCGGGAATTGAGTAGCGCCAGCGTGTTAACTATGGAATTTCTGGATGGTTTTAAGCCCGGTGCGCCGGCGACTTTTGACCTTAGCGGGCCGGAGCGGGCGCGGGTGGTCAACCTCGGCGCCCAGGCAATTCTGCGGATGCTGTACCAGTACGGTTTTTTTCACGCCGATCTGCACGCCGGCAATCTGCTGATTCTACCGGGCCGACCGCTGCGGATCGGCTTTGTCGATCTGGGCATGGTCGGGCGGTTTGAAGAAGAAACCCGGCGACGGTTGCTGTACTACTACCATGCGCTGGTCAGCGGCGATGTCGAAAAAGCGGCGCAACATCTCGGCGGGATTGCCCGGATCGGGCCTGGCAGCAACCCGGAGGAGTTTCGGCGGGCGGTCGTGGAGTTGTCGCGGCGATTCCTGCTGCGCGCCCAGCGTGGCGATTTCAGCATTGCCCGGCTGATTCTGGAGTCGATGCAATTGGGCGGGCGCTACCGGATGTATTTCCGGGTGGAGCTGGTACTGATGGTCAAGGCGCTGGTGACGTTTGAGGGGGTGGGGCGGATGGTCGATCCCGATCTGGATGTGGTGGCGCTGTCGCGGACCCATATTGCATCGATCTTCCGCGCCCAGTTCAAAATCGAGCGGCTGACTCGCGAGTTGTGGCGCAATGGGCCGGAATTGCTGGATTTGGTCAGTCGGTTGCCGGAACTGCTGACGCAATCCGCCCGGTTGCTGGATCGCCCCGCGTCGTCGAGCATAAACCCGCTGGCCGGGTTGCGGAGCGCCATCATGGCCGCCGCCTGTATTTTGGGCGGGGTGCTGACGCTGGCGCAAACCGATGCTTGGCTGGTCGGGAGCGGTCTGGTTCTGGCCGGCTTCTGGCTGTACCGGCGGGGCAGTTGAAGCACGGGCGTTCTGTAACCATCTGTTTAATCGGTTAATTTTTTCCTGGTTTTCGCGATAGTTTTCCGTAAAGACCACGCAGGATAATTTCAGATGTATACTCGTAACGAAATGATACGGTTGATGGGGTATTTACTGACCGGTTTAGGGAGCGTTGTGTTGAGTGTGATGAATTAGAATCAGTTGGTTAGAGGATGACCGGACGAAAAACACCCCTTGGTGGTGCGTTTGAAGTTGCTTTTTAGGGGGCTGCTCAATAGTTAAGGCGTAAAGTAAGGAATCGTCATGTCGCTCTTAAATACAATCAAATTCATTACAGACCACCCGCTAAACCGTGGGCACAAGCTCAGTTCCATCATCCGCTTTACAAAGTGGCAGGTCGGAAGTCGGTTGGTTCCTGGTACAATCGTTTACGACTGGGTCAACGGCTCCAAATTTTTGGTCAAAACCGGAGAAACAGGATTAACCGGAAACATTTACACTGGCCTCCATGAATTTCCGGATATGGGTTTTTTGCTCCATTTTTTGCGAGCCGAAGACCTTTTTATTGATATTGGTGCAAACGTTGGTTCATACACCATTCTTGCGTGTTCTGCTGTTGGGGCTAGAGGCGTTGCCTTTGAGCCCGTCCCAAGCACTTACAAGAGACTTGTCGAAAACATGCGCCTTAACCATTTGGACGAAAAAGTAAAATGCATAAATAAAGGTGTGGGCGCTGAGCAAGGAACAATCGCTTTCACTAGCGATAGTGACACAACAAACCACGCGCTTGCGTCTGGTGAGCAATGTGACAATAAAGTAACCGTGGAGGTGACTTCATTGGATACCGCTTTGCACGCTGAGTGCCCATCGCTGATAAAAATTGACGTTGAGGGATTTGAGACTCCAGTCCTAGAAGGTGCGCAAGAAACTTTAAAGAACCACACCTTAAATGCCGTGATTATGGAGCTAAATGGGAGTGGCGCTCGCTATGGGTTCGATGAATCACAAATCCTTGACTTGATGCTTAGTCACGGTTTTAGAACGTATTCATACAACCCGTTTAACCGAACACTGATCAACCTTGAAGGCAAGAACTTAAATTCAGGAAATACCTTATTCATCCGTCATAAGTCATTTGTCGAAGACAGATTAAAAGTCGCGTCAAAGGTAACTGTTTATGGCAGGCAGTTCTAAAACGCCTAACCCGGCGTTCCAGCGGACTCGCGGGGCGAGGCACTACTAGCCGCTGAACGCCCTTCGTTAGGCGGCTTCATGGATCACCCTTCTGGCACAGGTGTGATGTCAAATCCAGCATATTCTGCAACCATTTTTATGTACTCCCGCAATCCCAAAAGAACTGAAAATTAGAGGAGTTAACATGAATTTTTATAACGATAGATCGGGATGAGGATGGGGTGTGGATTGTAGAATGCCCTTCTATTCCAGGTTGCATAACTCAAGGTAGTAGTAAACAAGAAGCGCTTAATAATATTCAAGAAGCTATTCAACTTTGTCTTGAAGTTCGTGCAGAACGGGGTCTACCGTTGACCATTGAAACTCGCCAGATTGAGGTAGCTGCTTAATGAGCGGTCTTCCTAAAATTAATGGGCAGCAGAAGGAGTCTTATCCGTTCAGCGGGACTCACTGTTACCGAATTTTCAAATACTGCTGCTGAATTATAGCCTAGCGGGTACTTGAACGCTCATCGAGTGGCGCGGCTGTGGCGAGCATAATCGCTAGGGCATAAAACAGGAGGCGCAAAATTGCTGTCCGCGATTGAGGAAAAAAGGCTATACATTTCCAGGAACACCGAAGCGAATAAGAAATCGCAACTTGGTCAGTTTCTTACGCCTGAAAAAACGGCTGCTTTCATGTCCAGCCTTTTTCCTGATGCAAATGGACGCTGCCGCCTGCTTGATGCAGGAGCGGGAATTGGATCGCTCTCGGTCGCATTTCTTCAGAGATGGCGTGCTGGCGGGTTTCATTTCGATCATATCGATCTTGATGCCTTTGAAATTGATCGAACTTTGCATCCACATCTTAGCCAAGGCATTAGAAAGTATGAGCAGCATGGAAATGTTAGCGCAAGGATTCGACACGAAGATTTCATTCTTGCGAGTGCAGAAATGATTTCGGGAGACTTATTTGCTGATCAACCGCCCCGTTATACACACGTAATTCTTAACCCGCCTTACAAGAAATTAAACAGCAATTCCACGCATCGGTTGGCCTTGCGTCGTGTTGGTATCGAGACAGTCAATCTGTATTCGGCTTTTGTGGCATTGGCTGTAGCCGTGACCGCGCCCAGTGGACAAGTCGTAGCCATCATCCCGCGTAGCTTCTGCAATGGACCGTATTACCGCCCGTTTCGTGATTTCATTTTCGCGCGAACAGCCATCCGCCACATTCATCTGTTTGAGTCGCGCAACAAAGCATTTAAGGATGACAAGGTTCTACAAGAGAACATCATTATCCGCTTAGAACGTGGCGGCCAGCAGGGGCCGGTGACGGTTTCGACTTCAACCGATGATAGTTTTAGCGACCTCATAGCCCATGAACACCCGTTCGATCGGATCGTGTTCCCGGATGACTACGAGCGGTTTATCCATATACCTACGTCGCCTGAGCAGAGTGTCATCGAGCTATCCCCGGTAATCCGCTACACGCTGACTGATCTTGGCATCCAAGTATCGACCGGGCCTGTGGTCGATTTCCGGTTGAAAGCGCACCTGCGCGACAGGCCGGAGCCGAGTACCGCGCCATTGCTCTACCCCGGCCATTTCAGCGGTAGCGGCGCCACATGGCCCATCGAGGGCATGAAGAAACCCAACGCCATAGAGCGCAACGCCGACACCGAAAAGTGGCTTTACCCAAACGGCTTTTATTGCGTGGTGCGGCGCTTCTCTTCCAAGGAAGAAAAACGCCGCATCATGGCGAGCGTGGTTGAACCGGGGGTATTTGGTAATACGCCCATGCTGGGCTTCGAGAACCACTTAAACCTATTCCATGAGAACAAACGCGGCCTACCCGAACGGTTGGCCCACGGGCTGGCCGTGTTCCTGAACACGACCGCCGTAGATGAACATTTCCGGCGCTTCAATGGCCACACCCAGGTCAATGCAACCGACCTCAAGCGGATGAAGTACCCAAGCCGTGACGCCCTCATCGGGCTTGGCGAGTGGGCCATGCGGCAAGAAGCGCTCACGCAAGACCAGATCGACGCCAAACTGGCATCCCTGACCGCATGAACGATAAGAACAACCACATTGATGCCGCGCGTGACCGCTTTCCCGAATCGGGAAATCATGGCGCGATACCTTCCTGAAATCGCTTTGGAAACCGAGGTATGGGTAGCTGATGCGCCGTCACATCTGATTCATTTCAATGGCGAGCGGTTTCTTGGACCACACAATGCGCCCTAATACCATTTCCCGATAGGTATTGGTCTTTTGTTGGAGCGGACTTTCAAGATATTTCAATTAGTTATCACAGAAAGTGGCCTCCAGTAAATCGGGATTTTGTATAACATGGCGTATTACACAACCCGCGAATTTGCGCCTACCAGCCAGCCTAAGCGAAAGTCCTACCGTTTTTTCCGCGCCTTCCGTGCCTTCCGTGAAAAAGTCACTGTCTGCGCCGTTGCGGCTCATGATTGCTGGATAACGCACTAATAAAGTTCAGACATGACACCAACGCACTATTATAGAGCAAAAATTAGCACCAAAATAAATATAATTGTTTGATCAGCAACAATTTAATTTCTGGAACAGGGTTTGCGTACACGGGGCGGTTCATTTTCCGGGAGGAACCGATGGAAGCCTATAAATGGAGCAGCGATACGCTGTTTATTCTGGCCGGCGCGGTCATGGTGCTGGCGATGCACGCCGGATTCGCCTTTCTCGAACTGGGCACCGTACGCAAGAAAAACCAAGTCAACGCCCTGGTCAAAATTCTCAGTGATTTCGCTATTTCCACCATCGCCTATTTTTTCATTGGCTACAGCGTCGCGTATGGCGTTAATTTCTTCAGCGGCGCAGAAACGCTGATGCAGAAAAGCGGCTATGAACTAACCAAGTTCTTCTTTTTACTCACCTTTGCTGCCGCTGTTCCCGCCATTATTTCCGGCGGCATCGCTGAACGCGCCAAGTTCAATCCACAATTGGCGGCCACCTTTCTGCTGGTCGGTCTGGTCTATCCATTTTTCGAGGGCATCGCCTGGAATCAGCATTTCGGGATTCAAGCCGGGCTAAAAGCAGCTTTTGGGGCAGAATTTCACGATTTCGCCGGGTCGGTAGTGGTTCATACGATGGGCGGCTGGGTTGCTTTGCCGGCAGTGCTGCTGCTCGGTGCGCGCCGGGGCCGCTACGGCAACGATGGGCAGATTTCCGCGCATCCGCCATCATCGATCCCGTTTCTGGCGCTGGGCGCCTGGGTGCTGACGGTCGGCTGGTTCGGGTTCAACGTGATGAGTGCGCAAACTCTGGAGAAAATCAGCGGCCTGGTGGCGATCAACTCGCTGATGGCGATGGCGGGCGGCACTTTGGCGGCGTTGTGGCTGGGTCGCAATGATCCCGGTTTCGTCCATAACGGGCCGCTGGCCGGACTAGTCGCGGTGTGCGCTGGATCCGATGTGATGCACCCGATTGGGGCGTTGATGGTGGGCGCGGGTGCGGGCGCGCTGTTCGTGATCATGTTTACTCTGACTCAGAACCGCTGGAAGATCGATGACGTACTGGGCGTCTGGCCGCTGCATGGACTCTGCGGAGCATGGGGCGGGATTGCGGCCGGGATTTTTGGGTTGAAAGCATTGGGCGGCGCTGGCGGCGTTGCATTCCTCCCGCAACTACTGATGACCGGGATGGCCATCCTGATTGCGCTAGGCGGCGGATTCGCGATTTATGGGGTGCTCAAGATAGTCGTGGGGCTGCGCCTCGATCCGGAACAGGAGTTCAATGGCGCTGACCTGACCATCCACAAAATTACGGCGACACCAGAGCGCGAGTCAAACTGGTAGGCAGGCATTCGTGAAAGTGCGGCATCATTTAGAGGAACTGAATACGCCGGGCAGGTTCCGCGTGGGATATTTTCCATCAGTCCAATAATGCACGTAACCGCTGCAATTCGGTTAATGCCTGTTTTGGAGTCAGCGCGTCAGGATTCAGATGAGTCAGTGCGGTGATCACTGGATGCGAAGTTTCACTAAACAATGCAATCTGTGAACTGGCGCGTGGGCGGGCTGGTAACTCTCGACGCAGCATTTGCCGTTCTAATAACCGCAAGCGCTGGCGGGCCTGTTGAATCGCCACTGGTGGCACTCCTGCCAATGCCGCCACTTGCAAACCGTAACTGCGATCAGCCGGTCCATCCTGAACCCGGTGCATGAAAACAATGGCCTCGCCATGATCTACCGCATCGAGATGCACATTGACAATACCGGGCTGTTCATCCGGCAAGCGGGTTAATTCAAAATAATGAGTAGCAAATAGCGTAAAAGACCGCACAACATGAGCCAATTGCACTGCACAAGCCCAGGCTAACGCCAATCCATCAAAAGTGCTGGTGCCACGCCCGATTTCATCAATCAACACCAAACTATATGGCGTGGCGTTGTTTAGGATATTAGCGGCCTCGCTCATTTCCACCATAAATGTAGAACGTCCGCCAGCCAAATCGTCAGAAGCGCCAATCCGGGTAAAAATCCGGTCTACCGGACCAATGATTGCTCGTTCGGCGGGGACAAAACTGCCTAAATGAGCCAGCAACACGATTAAGGCGGTCTGACGCATATAAGTGGATTTACCGCCAAGATTGGGACCGGTGACGATCAACATTCGCCGCTGCTGTGGTTCCAGCGTTAAATCATTGGGTACAAAAGGTTCATCCAGCACCTGTTCTACCACCGGATGTCGCCCGGCCACAATATCAATTCCAGGCTGGTCGGTTAATTCTGGCGACCTCCAGTTTAGTGCGGCGGCGCGTTCGGCTAAATTACTCAGCACATCCAACTCCGCCAAAGCGGCAGCAGTGCTTTGCAAGATCGGCAACCGGGCAATGAGTTGATCCAGCAAAGCGTCATACAGCGCCTTTTCCCGTGCCAGCGCCTGTTCCTGCGCGTGCAAAACCTGATGCTCAAACGCCTGCAATTCCGGGATGATATAGCGTTCCGCGCCTTTCAGAGTTTGCCGGCGTTGGTAATCAGTGGGCGCTGCTTGCGATTGGGCGCGGGTGATTTCAATGTAATAACCGTGCACTCGGTTAAAACCAACTTTAAGATTGGCGATGCCAGTCCGTTGTCGTTCCCGCGCTTCCAACCCTACTAAATACTGGTCGGCCCGTTCACTGAGACTCCGCAGTTCATCCAGTTCTTGGTCATAGCCGGTTGCAATGACGCCGCCATCACGCAGTAGTTGCGGTGGATTGGCAATAATCGCCCGGTTCAGCAAATCAGTCAGATCAGGATGCGTCCCCGCTCGCCTGGCGAGGTCTTGCAACAGCGCTGCATCAGCCCGGTTAAGCCATTCTTGCAGGCCGGGCAATCGACCCAGTGCGTCCGCCAACAGGGTCAAATCACGGGGCCGGGCTGATTTCAGCGCCACCCGCGCCAGAATCCGCTCAACATCGCCAGCGCCACGCAACCGGCCACGCAGGACTTCATAACCACCGTTTTCCAGTAATTGCCTCAGGCTGTCCTGTCGTTGCCGGAGAGGCTGCCGGTCGCGCAACGGCCAGTGCAGCCAGCGCCGCAGCAATCGTCCGCCCATCGGCGTCACGCAGCGGTCGAGAACCCCCAGCAGTGTGTGTTGGCGGCTGCCACTAAGACTTTGCTCCAATTCCAGATTGCGTCGGCTGGCGGCATCGAGAATCACGCTGTCCTCATGGCGCTCGACCCGCAGACCGGTCAAATGAGGCAGGGCGCTGCGCTGGGTATCCTTGACATAGTGCAGCAGACAACCGGCGGCGGCGATGGCTGCCGGTTGATCGGCGCAGCCAAAACCGTCCAGATTGCGCACCTTGAATTGACTGCACAGGGCGCGAAAAGCGCTGTCTTGATCAAAGTGCCACAGTGCTTGCCGGCGCAATCCAGGATGATGCCGCCATCCTTCAGGCAAGCTCAACTCTTCGCTGATCAGCAATTCCGCCGGTTTCAGCCGCGCCAGCTCATTGAGCAAAGCTGTTTCGCCATGAACCTGCATGAGGGTAAATCGCCCACCACTCAAATCCAGCCAAGCCAGTCCATAGACATTTTTCACTTGGTGCAGAGCGACCAGCAGGTTGTCACTGCGTTCATCGAGCAGCGCCTCATCGGTCAGCGTACCAGGGGTAACGATGCGCACCACCTGCCGCTCCATTGGCCCCTTGTTGCTTGCCGGATCGCCCAGCTGTTCGCAAATTGCCACCGACTCACCGAGCTTGACCAATTTGGCGAGGTAATTATCGAGGGCGTGAAACGGGATGCCGGCCATGGGAATGGGCTGACCGGCGGATTGACCGCGAGTCGTGAGGGTGATGTTGAGCAGATCGGCGGCGCGATGCGCGTCGTCGTAGAACATCTCGTAAAAGTCGCCCATCCGGTAAAACAGCAGAATGCCGGGATGCTCTGCCTTAATCCGCAGATACTGCTGCATCATCGGGGTATGCTGGGACAGGTCAGGGGCTGGTTGCTCAGGAGCCGGCGTTTTCATGTCAATGACGGTTTTCATACAGCCGAAGGCTTGGCTCTTTGGCAATTGACTGCGGCGCAAGACAGCCCTTTAGACTGCTGGCGAAAAGGCCGGGGCTTACGCGGAACCTTCCAATGAGAATGATGGCGAGCTGCTCAGAACAGCTCAACATCGCCCTCATCCATTGATTCCTGCAAAACCGCCGCGCTTTTCTGGATCAGCGTAGCCCCGCACAGTGCTTGTAAGCCATTGTTGAGTTCCAGCAGCGCGGTCTGGACATTGCCGCCGCTCTGAACCCGCTCGCTAAACCGGCTTAATCGACCGTACACATCGGCCAGCACCTGCTCCTGCTCGCTCAGTTCCCGGTCAGCGTGGGTCAACAACTGGCCGACAATATCTTCGAATTGCAGGGATTGCACCGCTAGACCGACGCTGCGATCAATCCCCTGCGTCACTTGTGAAACCTGACCGAGGCTTTCAGAAATAAACTGGTTCATCATATCCAGTTTAGTGAACAGTGCATCGGCCCGATCCTTGGCTTCAACCAGCGAACTCATGTCGCGCATGGCCATCTGGTTCACCACATCCCGGGTTTCATGGACGATCTTCTTGGATCGTTCCACTTGGTTGCGAATCTGCTCGTTCATTTTCGCCGAACTCTGCGACAGGTTGCGCATTTCGGTCGCCACCACTTGAAACCCTCGTCCCGCCTCGCCGGACCGGGCCGCCTCAATAAAGGCATTCAACGACAGCAGATTGGTTTGTTTGGTGATCATCTCGACATGACCAAGCAGCGAAAAAGTCTGATTGACCACATCCGTCATGGCTTCCATCTTGGCAATGACCCCGCTGCTCTGGGCGCTGACCTGACCCAGCGTATCGACAAAGCCTTGCAGGATCGCCGACATGCCTTCAGCGATTTCCTTGACGCTGGAACGGTTGCTGCGTGCCTTCAGCGGATTATCCTGGGAAACCTCATCCATCAACGAGGCGACCAATTGCTGCTGGGTGCGGGTTTGGGTATTCAGGCCATTAAAGCTGTTACCCAGTTTGACCACCGCATCGCTGATAATGGTCTTGCCTCGACGGATGTCGTCATGCACCTTGATATCTTTCAAGGCCAGCGCCTGCTGCAAGGCGCCGAACACCTCGGTAACTATTTGCAGTACCTCCTCGGTTACTGCTGCCCGCACGCCCGTCATACCGGTATCCTGCACTGGGACCACGCTGTATCACGCTTCACCGGAACCGCTCCTCAGCAAACCGGATGATCTGGGCCGGAATCGCCTCCAGCGGCATGACCTTGCCCACCCCGCCCAGCTTGACCGCTTGACCGGGCATCCCCCAGACCACGCTGGTCTGTTCGTCCTGGGCGATGGTATGCGCCCCGGCATCGTGCATCTCCTTCATCCCCTGCGCGCCATCATCGCCCATACCAGTCAGAATCACACCAACCGCGTTCATTCCGGCGTTGGCCGCTACCGACCGAAACAGGACATCGACGCTGGGCCGGTGCCGGTTGACCGGCGGGCCGTCATTCAGGCGACACACATAGCGGGCGCCATCGCGCACCACCATCAGGTGTCGGTTGCCGGGGGCGATGTAGGCGTGGCCCGGCAAAACCTGCTGGCCATCCTGCGCCTCGCAGACCGCGATGGCGGCAATGGAATCCATCCGCCGGGCAAAAGGTCCGCTGAAGGCTTCCGGGATATGCTGGGTGATGACAATCCCCGGACAATTCAGCGGCATCCGAATCAACACTTCCTTGATCGCCTCAGTGCCACCGGTGGAGGCACCAATCGCGACCAGGCTTTCGGTGGTTTTGAAGTGCCGGCGCGGGTCTTCGCGTTGCAGAATGACATCCGCCGAGTATTTTTCGCCAGCCGGCGCTATCGGTTTGGCGGTTGGCGCGGGAGAGGGTCGCCGGTCCTGAGCCTGAACCCGCGCTCGGGCCGCAATCCTGACCTTCTCGCAAATCTCCACGGCGTAATCGTCCAGCCGATGGGCCAGATCCACCCGGGGTTTGGTGACAAAATCCACTGCCCCCAATTCCAGCGCCTGAAAAGTAACCGCTGCGCCCTGTTCGGTCAGCGACGACACCATCACCACCGGCATTGGCCGCAAGCGCATCAGATTGCTCAGAAAAGTCAGGCCATCCATGCGCGGCATTTCCACATCCAGGGTCAGCACATCGGGGTTGAGCTTCTTGATCTTGTCTCGTGCAACATAGGGATCAGTGGCCGATCCGATGACCTCAATCTCAGGATCCTTGTTGAGAATCTCCGTCAGAATCTGGCGAACCAGCGCCGAATCATCCACGATGAGCACCCGGATTTTACCGCCGGCCATGATTGAAATCTCCGAACAGTTCAACATCACCGCCCTGGGTCGCTTCCCGCCGCAAATTGGCCAAGTAAGCGGTTTCCTGCTGGATAATGGTCTCATTGCGGATATTCCGCAGTTTTTTGACCAGGACCTTTCCAGTGATGGGGAAATAGGCCATGCGTCGCGGACAATCGCCGCCCACATCCTCGGCTGCCATAGTCAGCCCCTCGGTGCGCAAATAGGCGCGGATGAACGTGATGTTTTGCAAGCCGATGTCCGCCATGCCATTCATGATGCGCCCACCACCGAAAATTTTGATTTCCAGTTGCTCGCGCCGACCGCCGCCGTATTTGAGAATGCAGTTAACCAGCCGTTCCATGGCGTAACCGCCATAAGCTGCATCGGCGCTCAATCCATGCAAACCGGTATTTTCCCGCCCTTCCCGCTCCACGGGCAGCATAAAATGATTCATTCCCCCAATGTTGGCGGCCCGATCGCGAACGCACACCGAAATACAGGAACCGAGAACGGTGGTGATCATTTCATGGCGATGAGTGGCGTAATACTCTCCCGCCAGAATCCGCACTACTTCAACATTCTGCACCGGATCCCAATAACTGTTCATATGGGCAAATTCCGGCCAGCGCAGGTGATTCAACTGTCGGGAGGGGCGCAAAACTGCAGCCATGATCGACTCCCTAGCGACACTTGCGATAAATGGTTTTGCCTAAAGGAGCAAAGCGTTCTGTCACCTTGAATAGCGATTCAGAATGCCCCACAAACAGATGGCCTTGTTCAATAAGCAAATCAGCAAACCGATCAAATAGCGTTCGTTGTGTCGGCTTGTCGAAATAGATCACCACATTCCGGCAAAACACCACATCGAACGGCCCGCTCATCGGCCAGTCATCCATGAGATTCAATTGCCGGAAGGTAATCAGGCTGCGCAACACCGGTGCGGCCCGCACCAATCCTGCCTGTTCACCCCCCCCCTTCTGGAACCAGCGCCGCAGCCGTGTTTCCGGCAACTCTTTAACCCGGTTCCATTCATAAACGCCCCGTTCAGCAGTCGCCAGGACATTGGAATCCAGATCAGTGGCCAGAATCTTCACATCCCAGCCAGTCGTCGGTAAAGTCTCGCGCAGCACCATCGCGATGGAATACGGCTCTTCGCCAGTCGAACAGCCGGCTGACCAGATTCGAATCCGCCGATTGCCGAAGTTTCGTTCCCGAATCAGCGCTGGAATCAGCTCCTGGGCCAGAAACTCGAAATGGTGCGACTCGCGGAAGAATGAGGTCAGGTTAGTGGTTAAGGCGTTGACGAACTCACCCATTTCCACCGACTTATAGCCACTGCTTTCCAGCAGATTACAATAATCCTCAAAACGCCGTAGGCCATGTTGTCGCAAACGCCGCGATAACCGGCCATACACCAGCTCCTGTTTGCCAGCCCCCAGGGAAATCCCCGCCGCTTCGTTAATGATTCGCCGAATGCGCTGAAAATCCTGCTCGGAAAACTCAAACTCGGTATCCATGTTTTTACCTGTTGGAGCAGACGGGACAAGTTTTTCAGAAAGCCGCCATTACCCCGTCCGGGAATTCATGTGACGACTTGCCAGGTGATGAGGTTCGGCAATCCAGCTTTGCCACGTCCGGCGGGCCATTCCGATCAGGAACGCCGCACCGTCACGCGGTGGCGCGGGCGGCATCCACTCCTCGGATAGATTCCATCGCGAACATTTCTTCAATGCTCAACAGTCGGTCGACATCCAGCAACATGACCATTTCGGCTTCAATCGTCACCAGCCCGCTGATGAATTCGGTATTGACCGCCGTACCGAAGTCCGGGGGATCCTTGATATCGGCGGCATTATTGATGTTCAACACATCCGAAACCCCGTCCACTACCATGCCGACGATCCGTCCACCTTGTTCCGAGCGCACTGTAACCACGATCACCACCGTGGTCTTGGTGTATTCGACCGATTCCAGCCCGAAGCGCAGCCGCAGGTCAATCACTGGCACGATCGCGCCGCGCAGGTTCATCACCCCACGCACAAAGCTCGGCGCATTCGGCACTTTGGTCACCGGCACCCAGCCACGAATCTCCTGCACCTGAAGAATATCGATGCCATAGGATTCCCCGGCCAAGGTGAAGGTCAGGTATTGCAGACCTTCCGCTGTCGTCGCCTCGCGCTTGAGATGCGTGCCCACAGTCGCTAACTCAGTGGTTTTCGTCGCCATTGTCCGCCTCACATCGCCGCATTGTTGACCCGGATCAGCCCGGAGATATCGAGGATCAGGCCTACCCGGCCATCACCAAGAATAGTAGCGCCCGCCACGCCGGACACTCGCCGGAAGTTTTTTTCCAGGGACTTGATGGAAACCTGCTGTTGCCCCTGCAAATCGTCTACAAACAGCCCGACTTGACGGCCATCGGCCTCCACCACCACCAGCAGTCCTTTTTCCAGATCGGTGACGGCGTCCTCCGCGCCAAAGAGTTCATACAGGCGCAGAATCGGCAGATGCTGACCGCGAAACCGCAGCACTTCACACTTGCCAGCCATCCGGTTGATTGCTTCGGCGCGAATTTGCACTGACTCGACAATCGACAACAGCGGGATGATGTAGCAATCCTGGCCGACGCTCACTAGTTGTCCGTCGAGAATCGCCAGGGTCAGCGGCAAACAAATAGTGATCATCGATCCTCGCCCCGGCTGACTGGCGATCTGGATGTTGCCGCCCACATCCTGGATATTGCGCCGCACCACATCCATGCCAACACCGCGCCCGGACACATCGCTGATTTGCTTGGCGGTCGACAGCCCTGGATGGAAGATCAATTCGTGGATTTGTTCATCGCTGTACTCTTCGCCGGGCCGGAGCAGACCGGAGTCCAAGCCCTTGCGCCGCAGTGCGTCCCGATCCAGACCACGTCCATCATCGCCCACCTCGATAAAAATACTGCCGCTCTTGTGGTAGGCGTTCAGGGTGATGATTCCGGTTTGCGGCTTCGTCCCCCGTTCGCCCGGCGGCTCAATGCCGTGATCAAGACTGTTGCGGACCAAGTGGATCAGTGGATCGCCGATTTTCTCGATGACGGTCTTGTCGATTTCGGTCTGCTCGCCGCTGATCTGCAATTCGACCCGTTTACCCAGTTTCTCGCTGATGTCATGCACCATGCGCGGAAAGCGGCTGAACACCGAACTGACCGGCAACATGCGAATCCGCATGACGTGTTCCTGCAAGTCGCGGGTGTTGCGATCCAGCTGATCCAGGGCTTCATGCAGCTTGTCGATCCGGTCCATATCAAAGTCCACGCCCAAGGCGCTCAGCATTGACTGGGTAGTGACCAGCTCGCCGACCAGGTTAATGACTGCATCGACCTTATCGATACCCACCCGGATCGAACCACCGTCAGCCGCCGCTCCCGATCCCCGCCGGTCACTTTTGCGCCGGTCGCCACCCCGTCTCTCCAGCAGCAACTCACCCTGACCGGGTTCTTCAGCAGCGGTTTTGCCAGTTGCCGGCGGAACGATCGTTTCGACCAAGGCTTCAATGCTCAGATCGCAGTCATCTTCGACCCAGGCAAAAACTTCAGTCACTGCCTCATGCCCGGCGTCGCCGCGCAACTCCAGCTCCCAGGCTAGATAGCAGTCTTCAGGCTGCATCTCTGCCAGGCGTGGCAACCGGCTGAAATCAGGACGAACCGTCAGATCGCCCAGCGCAGCCAGTTCGCGGAAGATGCGCACCGGGTCATTGCCACGATGCATCAGATCGAGATGCGGTCGGAATCCGATCAACCAGCCTCCGGCGGGCGGCAGTGGCTGAGAGGCGACGGGGCCACGATGCCCGGTCGCGTCTGCCGTCCCGGATGCAGCGCCTTTGCGCTCCAGTAGTTGGGTTAGCCGTCCCTGCAAATCGCCGACCCGCGCGTTGTCAATATCGGTGTTTTGCCGCACCGCCATCAACATTTCCCTCAGACAGTCCACCGACTCCAACAGGCTATTGACCGCTTCACCGGTGACCGCCAATTGGCCTTCACGCATCTTGTCCAGCAGGGTTTCCATGACATGGGTGAAGTCAGTCACCTCCTTGAAACCGAAAGTACCGCTGCCACCCTTGATCGAGTGGGCGGCCCGGAAGATGGTGTTGATCTGCTCCAGGTCAGCCGCGCCGGGAGGCAAGGCCAACAGCCCGGCTTCCATGATATCCAGCCCTTCCAGGCTTTCTTCAAAGAAGGTCTGGACGAACTGCCCGATGTCTATGGCCATGTGGTGTCATCCCAGCACTTTGTTGACCGTCGCCAGCAGCTTCTCGGGATTGAATGGCTTAACGATCCAGCCGGTGGCGCCAGCGCCCTTGCCTTCCATTTTCTTGTCGGTGGTGGATTCGGTAGTCAGGGTCAGAATAGGCGTGAACTTGTAGGCCGGCAGCGCCCGCAATTCCCGAATTAGAGTAATCCCGTCCATGTTGGGCATATTCACGTCGGTGATCACCAGATCAGACGCCGCACCCTTAGCCAGGTTAAGCGCCGCCAAGCCGTCTTCCGCCACCATGACCTGATGCCCCGCCTCCTTGAGGGTAAATTCCACCATCTGCCGCATGGACGCCGAATCGTCCACTATGAGTATTGTCGCCATCTAATAAATTCTCCTTCCGTTCAGAGCCTATCGTTACATCCGGACCCGTTGGGCGCCGGTCGCCGATTCCCCTTCATGCATCATTGCCGGTTTCGGCAAGCCCCAGGCTATCCGTCAAACCCAGCAGTTGCGCGGCCTCCATCAGCGCCGGCGATGGGTTGCGCCAGCGCACCAGCAGCTTGCGCAGATGAGCCTCGACCACCAAGCCCAACAACAACTGTAGCGCGGCGGCGTGGACCCTGCGCACCGCTTGCCCGTCAATCTCCACCGGCGCCTGACTTTGCAGCGCCAAGAGCAGTTGCCGATGCAGTGTGCTGGCAGTGGCAATATCCAGTTCAGGCTGGCATTCGATGATCGCCATAAGCAACTCCTAAAACTCTTCCCATTCTTCGGAAGCGGCGTGGGCCGAGGGTTTCTTGTCGACCGGCGCAGACCGGGCGGGAGGGTTAGCGGCGGCCAGCGGCGGTGCGGCATGAGCCTTGAGTATGGCCGATTTGGCCATCCCCGGTTTGGGGGTGGATTTAGCGGCGGTGGGCGAATGCACCCGATCTTCATTGCGGGGATTAGCGGTCGCCACCCGTGCAGCCGGTTTATGCTGATCCAGCGTGAAGAACGCCATCAACTGTTGCAGTTCGCGGGCCTGGCTACCCATTGCCTGGCTGGCTGAGGCGGTTTCCTCCACCAGCGCGGCATTCTGCTGTGTGGCTTGATCCATTTGCAGGATCGCCTTATTGACCTGTTCAATCCCGCTGGCTTGCTCACGGGCGGCGGCGGCCATTTCGGCTACGATGTCGCTGACCTTTTTCACCGAGTCCATGATCGTGCGCAGGGTCTGCCCAGCACGATCCACCAGTTTGCTGCC
>RXIV01000012.1 GCA_003989085.1 Candidatus Competibacteraceae bacterium | reverse complement strand
TTTTCATTCGCTGACTATATCAGAAAGCCAGTTTAATCCAAAGTAAGCTCTTGAATTAATTACGAGCGAAAGTCCTATATAGAATTGCTACGCAGCTCGGCCTACATTGGACATGCGGTTCTGACCCATCGGGCGCTATGGCCAACCTTCAATCTTTATCTTGCCGCTATGCCCTGTGCTTTCGCCTTCGATGCGGCATTGCGGGCTGTTGAATCGGGTGGTGAAGCTACTCTCGGGCACATTGATGAACTGGCAGTGGCTCTACCAGAAACTGCGGACGGTACTGCGGAGGATTGGGCACTCATCGCTAAACCGTTACTGGAGGGACATCTTCAGCGTAGTGATCTGATCGCCAGCGTCAATGATGGCTATTTACCCGCCACCTTTTTCGTAGACTATGCGCTGACTACTGGATTTTCATGGGCCTGTGTCCGCCAAAGCTTCGTTATCACGTTGCTGAGGTGCATAACGCTGTTCCATTTGATCAGTATCCGGCTGGGCTGGCTGCGCTTGATCTGGATCTGGCCATTGCTCCACTTGAACTCAACCGCTTCAATACTGCTAAAAGCAACCTGCGATTACTAGAATACGGCGCAATCGGTTATCCGGTGATTGCTACTGATATTCTGCCGTACCGGAATGCTCCCATTACTCGTGTCCCTAATAACCAAAAAGCTTGGATTAACGCCATCCGCGCTCATATTAACGACTTGGATGCTACTCACACGTCCGGCGAGCAATTGCGTGAATGGGTGCTGTCGAATTGGATGCTGGATCAGCATCTCGACGAATGGATGAAGGCACTGCTGCCGGATTGATGAAGCATATTTTGGTCAGAAGCCGTTAGGCGTAAATGCTAACCCTCACAGCAGAGAACCCTTCCCATGACGAGTAAACCACGCAAACCTAGAAGTTCCAGTCGCTCCTCCGCCACGCCGGCTACCCGTAATGCTGCGGTCACATTGCTACAAAGCTTGGTGCGTAGCAATGAACAGCAACTTACAGTGCGAATCAATGAGCAGTTGTTAACCCTCACCCAAGCAATGGCGCTGGCCGAACAGCGATTAAAAGCCCAATAACTTCAACAGGCTCAACATATTTATGGGCAGTTATTGGAACAGGCGGCGCAGTGGCATAGAGACAAGCGTCTGGACGATGCCGAAGCAGTTTATCGGCAAGTATTCGAGGCAGAACCGGGATACATCGATGCATTACATTTGCTGGGAGTAATTTATTCGCAGCGTGGCGATCATGTTACTGCGGAGCGGCTCATCCGACAGGCGTTGCGGGAAAATCCGAACTCGGATACTTATCATAATAATCTGGGCAAGGCACTACAGGGCTTGGGGCGACTGGAGGAAGCGACAGATAGCTATAGGCGAACGCTGGAACTGAATCCAAACCACGTTCTAGCCTGTAATAATTTTGGCAAGGTACAATTGGAACTAGGTCAGTGGGAGGAAGCAATCACCTGTTTCCGTCAAGCTGTGGCGCTACGGCCTGATTTCAACGAGGCTCACCGTAATCTGGATCAAGCATTGCAGAAACAGCGCGGGAGTAACGGCTGATTGGTTCTGGTGGAACCCGAGGCTTAAACGTCTTATACATAAGACTCACGGAGGCATCCACCGAACCACAGGTCGGATCGACGAGCCAAAATCCGTCTTGGAACACCCGATCAGCAAGAATTCAGTAAGGGTCTAGGGGACATGCACCAATAGCAACATAGCCAGACCAACCTAAGCTTGCTGCCCCTACAAAATTTTCTCCTCGCCCCTAAAGCCCCGCCCGCCGCCGCCGATAGCTGAGAACAAGTTCAGGGGTTCGCGCCACAGCCACACCCGGCCAACCCCACCTCATTTCAGCCTCGGTCATCCATCTGGAGAAGCAATCATGGTCGCCACCGTCAACACCAATATTCCCGCCCTGAACGCACAACGCAACATGGGTGCCAATCAGGCCATGCAGAACACCGCCATGCAGCGCCTCAGCACCGGTCTGCGGATCAACTCCGCCAAGGACGACGCGGCGGGCTTGGCGATCTCCGACCGCATGACCGCGCAGATTAAAGGCATGAACCAGGCGGTTCGCAACGCTAATGACGGAATCTCGCTGGCGCAAACCGCAGAAGGTTCGCTCCAGGAATCCACGAACATTTTGCAGCGCATCCGGGAACTGTCGGTGCAATCCGCCAACGACACCAACACCTCTTCGGATCGGGATGCGCTAAATAGCGAAGTGCAAGCCATGCTGGCGGAAATGCAGCGCATCTCCGAGACCACCCAGTTCAACGGCAAGGCGATCATTGACGGCAGTTTCAGCGCGGCCCAGTTCCAGATCGGCGCCAATGCCGCCCAGACCATCACCGTCAATGTCGGCAACGCTCAAACCTCGGCGCTCGGTTCTTATCAGGCACAAGGTGCACAAAAGGTTCTGGGCAGCACCGCACTGGTTGGGGGTGATGTAACCATTAATGGGCTGGACGTAGGTGCCTCGACAGATAGTTCGGCGGAATCCATCGCTAAGGCCATCAATGGCATCGCTGACCAGACCGGCGTCGGCGCGACTGCAAAGACCGAGTTGACGAGCGCCAATGCACTGGCGCGAAACCAGAGCCTGCTGGCCGGCGATTTAATCATCAATGGCACGATTATCGGCAGCGTGTCCGGTTCGAATAGCGTCGCCACCCAAGGGGCAAACGTCGCTGCTGCGATCAATGCGGTGAGTAATGAGACCGGCGTGACTGCGGAAGCCAATCAGGTCGACGGTAAGCTGACGCTTAAATCCGTTACCGGCAAAACCATTGATATCACCAGCTCCAGCACAGCAGGCGCTAATCGCGTGGAGAACGCCTCTGGCTTGGAAGTGGCGGGTTCTACGGCATCAGCTTCTTTTAGTAAAGCCACTTTTGCTGCGGGTGCTTTAAGCGCATATACCGGCACCGTAACAGCTACCACGGTTGCAGGCGAAACGTTGACTGCAGGCGGTCAGTTATTCACGTTTGTCGCATCCGGTGCCACTGGAAACCAGATTAATATTGGCACCGATGCAGCAACTTCAGCTGCCAATATCAGGACGGCGTTCACTACTGCGTTGGCTGCTGGAACCCTGCACGACGTGACCGTTGGTGGTGCCGGCGCTACGTTCAGCCTTACGTCAACCGTGATGACTAAGACCGAAAGCCATACCCTCATAACGGAGTCAAGTTCAGTCATAACTGGCATAACTCACACTACTACAGGGGCCGGTCTGGCGGTCGGAGATACGATCAATGCCGGTGGTGTGACCTACGAGTTTGGTTTCAACGGTGTGGCCCGGACGGGAAGCAACGTCGCGGTCAACTTCGGAGCTACTGATGCCGCTGTCGGAACAAGCTTCGCTGCTGCGGTCAATAACCAGTACGCCCTGATTAAAACCAACATACAGGCGACTGACGAAACCGGTGGTGTCATCAAACTCACCTCGGATCTGAAGGGGACTACTATAGCCAATATCACTCCGACGTATTCATCGGGAATAGCTGGGGTCACGACTAGTGTGGTTCCTACTGCGGGTACTGATGGTGTTTATACCGCTCTCAGCGGCAAAGGCATCCTGGAACTGAACTCCGCCAAGGCGTTTACCCTCGCCGGCAACAATCTGACCAAGGCGGGCTTGCAAACCAGTACACCGTCACTGGTAGCGATCAACACCATCGACATCTCCACGGTCGACGGCGCCAACACCGCGCTCAAACTGGCCGATGGCGCCCTCAGCCAGATTGACACCATTCGGGCCAATCTCGGCGCGACGCAGAATCGCTTCAGCTCGACCATCGCCAACCTGCAGAATGGGTCGGAAAACCTCACCGGTGCCCGCAGCCGCATCATGGACGCCGACTTCGCCCAGGAATCGGCCGCCATGACCAAGGCCAGCGTTCTGTCACAGGCCAGTATCGCCATCCTGTCGCAAGCCAACCAGGCCCCACAGCAACTGTTGTCGCTGCTACGGTAAACCGGTTGTAGTGAATTAAGCGAGGCTTGGGCTTACACTAACGCCAAGCCCCGCTTTCGGCTTTTCAGAAGGAGAGACCGCTATGAGCGACCTCGGCAATATCAGCAACCTGGCCGGCGCTAATTCCGCATTCGCCCGTTCCGTCCCCGCTGCCCGTGCCGAGTCGCTTGCCTCGGCCACGATTCAGGACGCGGTAAGCAAGCCGATCAACACCCCCGAAACCGCCGTTACCCAACCCCCCACGGTCAGCAGCACCGAGTGGCTACCCCCTAGTGATCCCAACAGTCAGCGCCCGCGCCCGCCCGTCGCGCCCGACCCCGAGCAACTTGCCGCCACCCTCGACGACCTCAACCAGCGCCTGAGTCACTACCAGACCAACCTGCGCTTCGACATGGACGATCAATACCAGCAAATGGTGGTTCGCGTCGTGGATCAGGAGACCAAGGCCGTGGTGCTGCAGATCCCGACCGAGACCGCCTTGGCCCTGGCCAAAGCCTTCAAGGAACTGGAAGCCAATAACCAGTTGGAATCACTCCCCAGCCCTCCCGGTAAAACCGGCAACCCAGGCAACCCGCGCTCACCGGTGGACGGCTGGCTGCTCCGGGCCACGGCCTGACCCGTTTTTGATCGCGCAACCAGTCCGATTCTGTTGGCGGTTTGAGCGGTCCTAGCATTAATGTTGATCCGCCCATACCCAGGAGAAGACTATGGCCACCATTACCTCCAGCGGCCTCGCTTCCGGCCTCGACATCAACAGCATCTTGACCAAACTGATGGACGCCGAGCGGGCGCCCACCACCAAACGGCTGGACAATCAGGAAGCCCAGATTCAGGCCAAGCTGACCGGAATCGGCACCTTCAAAGGCGCGGTGTCCGACTTCCGCGCCGCCGTGGCCGGGATCAGCAGCGCCACCAAATTCCAGAACCTGAGCGCCACGGTGAGCAACGGCGACCTGTTCAGCGCCAGCGCCACCAGCGCCGCCCAAGCCGGCAGTTACGACATCAAAGTCACCAAACTAGCCCAGGCCCAAAAACTGGCGACCGCCAAAGACGCCAACTTTACCGCCATCTCAGACGTACTCGGCTCCGGCACCCTGACTTTTCAATTTGGCACCCTGGCCGGCGGCGAATTCACCGCAAATCCCGCCAAAACCACCAAAACCGTCACCATTGACCCGACCAACAACACCCTGGCCGGGGTGCGCGACGCCATTAACAAGGCTGATGTTGGAGTCAGCGCCACGCTGATCAAGGACGGGGATCAATACCGGCTGTCCATCAGCGCAACCGACGCCGGCGCGGCCAACAGCCTGAAAATCGGCGTCACCGACACCGACGGCAATTCCACCGATCAAACCGGCCTGTCCATGCTCGCCTATAACCCCACCCTGGCGGACGGCGTAGCGGGCAAAAACATGGTGCAAACCGTCGCCGCCCAAAACGCCGAATTAACCGTTGATGGCCTGGACATCACCAGCGCCAGCAACAGCGTGGTCGGCGTTGTGCCGGGCGTCACCCTGACCCTGAAAAGCACGTCGGACACCGCGACCACCCTGAACGTCGCCCAGGACAACTCCACCGCCACCAAAGCCGTCGAAGCATTCGTGGCCGGCTACAACAAGCTGATGGAGACCCACAAATCGCTCACCTTTTTTAATGCCCAAACCGGCCAGGGTGGCGCATTGATCGGCAACGCCAGTGTGCGCTCGATCACCAGCCAGATCCGCAACGCCCTCACCAGCGCAATCACCGGTACCACCGGTACGATGCGCTCTCTGGCTGACGCCGGCATCAGCCTCCAGCGGGACGGCACCCTCAAGCTGGACGGCGGCAAGCTGGACACCGCGCTGAAAGCCGATCCCCAAGCCGTCGCCGGGCTGTTCAGCCGGGTCACGCGCACCACGGATCCCCTGATCAGCGCCAGTAGCCCCGGCAGCGCCAGTCAACCCGGCATTTACCCGATCACTGTCTCTCAACTCGGCACCCAAGGTCGCTACACCGGCAGCACCGCGAGCGAGTTGACCATCGGCGCGGATAACAGCACCTTCAAACTCAAGGTCAACGGTGTCGAATCCGGCGAAATCACCCTCACCCAGAAAACCTACGCCAGCAGCGCAGCCCTCGCCACAGAACTGCAAAGCCAGATCAACGCCAATTCCACCCTGCAAACCGCCAGCGCCTCCATCAGCGTCGGCTATCAATCCGGCGCTTTTACCTTCACCTCGAACCTCTACGGCAGCGCCTCCAAAATCGAATTCACCCAAGCCAGCGCCAGCTTTCAGACCACCTTCGGCATCAGCCTCGGCCAAAGCCAAACCGGCCAGGTCGACGGCCAGGATGTCGCCGGCACAATCGGCAGCGCAACCGCCACCGGTTCCGGGCGCAAACTGACCGGTGCGGGCGCTGCCGCTGGTCTCAATGTCGAAGTACTGGGCGGCAGTACCGGCACCCGTGGCGCCCTCGCGTTTTCGGGGGGCATCGCCCAAAAACTCGACAGCCTGCTCGGCAATTTCCTGAGCCAAACCGGCCCCCTGAGCAACGAGACCAACAATCTCAATCAGCGGATCGAAACCATCGGCACCCAGCGCACTGCACTGACCAAACGGCTGGATAGTCTCGAAGCCCGCTACCGCACTCAGTTCCTGAACATGGATCAGATTATCGGCCAACTCAACACCACCAGTGCCTTTTTGACCCAACAGATGACTGCTCTCAACAATAGTAATAAATGACAACTAATCGTTTTAATCCGGCCGCTGGCACCGCGACGACCGGATCCATCTATCCACCAGAGGTTGCCCATGATTGCCCCCCGCGCTAGCAAAGCCCTGCGGCAGTATCAACAAATTGACCAATCAGCAGCGGTGTACGCCAGTCCGCACCGCATCATTCAAATACTGATGGAAGGCGTACAGGATCGCTTGATCGCCGCCAAGGTGCATATCCAGCGCGGTCAAATCGCTGGCAAGGGCGAGCAAATCAGCAAAGCCATCGGCATCCTTGGCGGCTTGCGCGAGAATCTCGACCATAAAATTGGCGGTGACCTGGCCGCCGATCTGGAAGCGCTGTATGACTACATGGAGCGGCGGTTGCTGGAAGCTAATTTGTACTCCGACATTGCGATGATCGACGAAGTCGCCGATTTGCTCCGCCCGATCAAGGAAGGCTGGGACGCGATTGGCAACAGCCCGGAAGCCAACCCGCCGCCCGCGCCAGTGGACGCGCCGGCGTGATGACGCCCACTGAGTGGGTGCAGCGGATCGACCGGCTGCGCTCGCTCAGCGCCGAACTGCTGGAACTGGCTCAGACCGGTTACTGGGATGCCGTCGCCGAACGGGAGGTCCAGCGGCGGATACTGCTGGAGGAACTGTTCCAGACCGCGCCACCCGCCGATCTCGCCCCCCAGCTTGAAGCCGCCGCTCGCGCCACACTGTCGAGCGATGCCGAATTGCTGAAACTGGCCCAAGCCGAAAGAGAGCAATTGAGCGACCATCTCAAATCATTAGGCCAAGGTCGGCGCGCCATGCAGGCGTATCAGAATTTTTGAAGGAGAGAAGTATGACATCGCAAGTGATCAGGCAATGGGACGATAGTCCGGTCGTAGCCATTCCGGCAGCAGTCATGGAAGCTGCCCATTTGAAGCTCAATCAAGCGGTTCAGGTACGCGCAGAGAACGGGCGGATCATTGTCGAACCAGCGGCCCAGGAATTGACTCTCGATGTCCTGCTGGCTGGAATTACCCCGGAAAACCGGCACCAGGAAATTGATATTGGCCCACCAGTAGGGCGCGAGTTTACCTAATGCCCGCGCGTTACGTTCCAGATAGCGGGGATATCGTGTGGATGGACTTTAACCCTCAGCTCGGTCGCGAACAGGCTGGCCGACGTCCTGCGGTGGTGCTTTCCCCTAAAGCGTACAACGTTAAATCCGGTTTACTGGTCTGTGTCCCCATTACCAACCAGATTAAAGGATATCCTTTCGAGGTTGTGTTGAGTGGCGCCGGTGCGACTGGCGCGGCGCTGTCCGACCAAGTCAAAAGTATGGACTGGCAAGCACGAAAGGTTGAGTTCAAGGGAAAAGCAAGTCTGGTGGAAATGGCCGAGATCACGGCGAAAATTCGCGCTTTGCTTGTGCTTGGATGATCTGTTGCCATGATCCCCCCTTCCCCCGATCTCGCCGCCAATAGTCTGGTCTTCGCTGGACGCTTGCCGCTGGCCTGGCAAGAAATGGCGGCGCTGCCCGATGAGCTGGAACTGCGGGAGCTGGATCGCAGCAACCTTCAGCGACTGAACACCTTATTTGCCCTGGACATTCACGCCGGCGATTTTGGCGATGATCCTGCCGCCCTCGCCAACGCCACTGAACTCAAACGGCTGGATTTCAAAGTCAGTCTGCTGCTGGAATTGGTTGGCCAACTGTTCGCCCGTCAGCAGAATATCCCCCCGGAACGGTTGCTGATCCTCACCGTAGACAGCCTGAGCTGGCCAGCTGATGCTGCGCTGGCGCTCAACAGTCTGCTGCGGCTGGAACTGTATTGCAGTCTCAACTATCCCCGCCCGCTGCTCCTCCCCGCCCAAGTGACTGAGATCACGCCTGCCGCCAATGGCTGGCGGGTTCAGGCCCGCTTCCACGCCCCCAGCCCTGCCCTCCAGGAGGCCCTGGAACGCTACATCTTCCTCCAGCACCGCCGCACCATCGCCAACAGCCGCCGCCACAACCCGCGCTAAAACTTCGACGCTCGCGTAGGCCTGACTACAATCTCTCAAAGACGGTTCACGACTTTCCGCCATTTCTGCAACAGCAGGCAGATGACGTGAAGGATCTCCGCTAAGGTTCCGTCATAGTTAAAATAGCCTTCCGACCATGCTGCAACCACATGGCGCTCCGCATTGAATTTAATAGGTTAAAATCTTGAGGCCAAGGATATTCGCGGGTATCGCCGCGTCGGCTAACTCAACGCCAAAAGCCGCGCCCCATCCATTCCAGGATATCCAACGGTGAAAACCGCATTGCTCGTGATTGACGATAACCTAGCGAGGGCTAATGAACTGTGCTTGTTGCTGCGTTTTCTGGAAGAACCCCGTATCGCCCAGGCGGAATCCTCCAACTGGACGGGCTTCGCCGAAAATAACCCGGATCTGCGCTGTATCCTCCTGGGCCAATACGGTTCCAACGATGACCAGCCGCCCATTGACGCTATTCACGCCATTCGGGCGCTAGCGCCCCGCGCAGCGCTGGTGCTGGTCGAAGACGCCGGCCAGCCGCGCAATCTGCCGATCGTCGTCGAAGCCAGTTGCAGCGCCCGGCTGACTCATCCCTTCCGTTACCCGCAGCTGAGCCAGATTCTAGCCAAATTACAGCAAGCGGCGGTCCGCGAAGCCCGCAACACCCAATTGGGTCGCCATTCCGAACTGTTCCGCAGCCTGATCGGCAACAGCCCGACCATCGCCCATATTCGGGAGCTGGTGCAACGGGTCGCATCATCCGAATCGACCGTCATGATTCTGGGCGAATCCGGCACCGGCAAAGAAGTGGTCGCCCGCAATATCCATTATTACTCTCACCGCAGTCAGGGGCCTTTTGTCCCAGTCAACTGTGGGGCTATTCCCGATAACCTGCTGGAAAGCGAACTGTTCGGCCACGAAAAAGGCTCGTTTACTGGCGCTATTTCCACTCGGCGCGGGCGCTTTGAATTAGCCCGAGGCAGCACCCTGTTTCTCGATGAGATCGGCGACATGCCGCTGAACATGCAAGTCAAGCTGCTACGGGTCTTGCAGGAGCGCACCTTCGAGCGAGTCGGCAGTGACCGCAGTCTGGAAGCCGATGTCCGGATCATCGCTGCTACCCACCGCAATCTCGAAGATCTCATCAAAGCCGGCAGTTTCCGCGAAGACCTGTACTACCGGCTGCACGTCTTTCCCATCGAAATGCCTACCCTGCGCGACCGGGTCGAGGACTTGCCGCTGCTGATCGAGGAACTGGTCGAACGCGCCGCCAATGAACAAGGCGTACGGTTCGCACTCAGCCCAGCCGCGCTGCGTTGTCTGGGTCATTATCCGTGGCCCGGCAATGTCCGCGAACTGGCTAACCTGATGGAGCGCCTCGCTATCATGAAACCCGACGGCCGGGCCGATCTAAACGACCTGCCGGCCAAGTTTCGGGCGTACTACCCGGACGAATTGGCAGCGGTGGAAGCCGCCGCTTCCGTTCCTAACACGTCCCTTTCCGTTTCAACCGCCGACGCCATCGTTCCGAGCGAGCCAGTCACAACCTTGCCGCCCGATGGCCTCGACCTGCGGCAATACATCGCCGATCTGGAAACCTCGCTGATCCAGACTGCGCTGGAAGACGCCAATGGTGTCGTCGCCCATGCCGCCTCCCTGCTGAAAATGCGCCGCACTACCTTGGTGGAAAAAATGCGCAAGTACAGCATCCGGCGTGATGACGACGAAGCCTAAACATCACTTTACCGACAGCCGGCAGCTCCCACGCACCGCCAGAAAATTGACATTCACTAAAGAAGCACAGTAACTAGCGATTAAATAAAACAATAAATCATGGCGTCCTTTTTGCTTGGCGCAATTCATACCGCCTTCAACGGTCCCTCAGCCGCTTAAGGAAGCAAACGCTCATGAACGCTATTGATACCCGCCACTCGCTGACCAACGCCTTAGACGGTCCGCAATTCCTGACCAATACCGCACCCGCTGCTGCCGACGGCGACCGCCTGGAATCCGCCGACTTCGCCACCATCCTCAAATCAATGCTGGTCGATGTCAGCCAGACCCAGCAGCACGCTACTCGTATGGCCGAATCCTTCGAGTTGGGCCAACATCAGGATCTCGCTGGCGTGATGGTGGATCAGCAAAAAGCCAAATTGGCCTTTCAAACGACCTTGCAGGTTCGTAACAAGCTGATGTCTGCGTATCAGGACATCATGAACATGCCGGTTTGAGCTGGTTGCCGCTGAACGGGTGACCAGGGGAACGCACCGTGGCTCAAGAACAGAACGGTTCAGCGCCCAATCCGCCTGTCCCCTTTGACTGGCAGGGCGAACTCGCCAAGTTTCGCCGGCCCGGACCTGCCCAGATCGGCATTCTGGCGGGCCTGGCGGCGTTGCTGGCGCTGCTGGTTGCGGCGGTGCTGTGGCTCAATGCGCCAAGCTACGATGTGCTGTACCGGGGGCTGGCCGAGGCCGACGCCGGCCAGATCATGGAAGCCCTGCAAAAGGCCAACATCCCCTTCAAGGTTGATCCACGCAGCGGCGCGCTGATGGTTCCGGCCGATCAGGTCCATCCGGCCCGGCTGAAACTCGCCAGCGAGGGTTTGCCGCGAGGAACCGTCAATGGCCTGGAGGCGCTGGAGCAGAAAAACAGCTTTGGCGTCAGCCAGTTTATGGAAACCGCCCGCTATCAACATGCGTTGGAAGGAGAACTGGCCCGCTCGGTGATGACCATTGGCGCCATTGAAGCTGCCCGGATTCATTTGGCCTTTCCCAAGGAAACCGTGTTCGCCCGCCAGCAGCAGCCACCCACCGCTTCGGTACTGGTGCGGCTGCGCGCCGGCCGGACTCTGGATGAAGGCCAAATCGCGGCGATCATCCATCTGATCGCGTCCAGCGTTCCCAAGCTCACTCCAGAACGGGTTTCCGTCGTCGATCAAGCCGGTAACCTGCTCACCCGGCCTGAACGAGACAGCGGCTCCAGCCTGAACCTCGATCAACTGGAGTACACCCGGCGACTGGAAGATCGTTACGCCCGGCGGGTCGAAGACCTGCTAACCCCGATCTGGGGTTCGGGTCGGGTCCGCGCCCAAATCTCGTTGGAACTCGACTTCACCACCAGTGACGAAACCGCCGAGCGCTACGAACCCCGCCAGGAACCGCGCCCGGTGCGCAGCGAACAGCTACTGGAAGAAACCAACCCGCGGACACCGCCGGCGGGCATTCCCGGTGCGCTATCCAACCAACCGCCCGGCGCGGCGACGGCCCCCGAAGTCGCCAGCCAGAATCCACAAACCCCCGCTGTTCCGGGAGCTGCGCCGCAAACCACCGCGCCCCCGCCGCCGCCCACCCGCAAGGAAGTCACACGTAACTACGAACTGGACAAGCGGGTGACCCACAGCCGCAACGCGCCGGGGCGGATTGTGCGGGTCTCGACCGCCGTAGTGGTGGATGACCGGATGACTCTCGAAGAGGGGCAACCCGTCCGCAAACCACTGTCCCCGGAAGAAATAGAGCGCCTCACCGCCCTGGTCAAGCAGGCGGTCGGGTTCAGCGCCGAGCGGGGCGACAGCGTTAATGTATTGAACGCGACCTTTGCGCCTTCCGGCTTCGATGATCCGCCGCTGCCGATGTGGCAACAACCCTGGTTCCTGGAACTGGTGAAATGGGCTGTCGTTGCAGTGCTGGCACTGGCGATCCTGCTGCTGGTGGTGCGGCCCGTCATGCGCCGCCTGTTACCGCCGCCGGTTCCGGTTGAGGCGCGCAACGGCAAGAACGGAAACGGCCATGACGCCACGCCTGCGCTGGCCGGCCCCGGTGAAGAAGGAGTCGAGGGCTTGCTGGAAGATCAGGTGGAGATCAGCGGCGCTTTGGAAAACGGTCGACACTCGATGTCGCCGGGCCAAGCGATTGAACAACTCGAACAACGCATGGACCTGGCTCGCTCCCTGGTGGCCGAAGACCCGAAACGGGCCGTCCATGTCATCAAGAATTGGCTGACCAGCGAGGCGTAGGCAATGCCGGAACTCACAGCAACCCTCAAGAGCGTGGAACGGGCGGCGGTGGTGCTGATGGCGCTCGGCGAAAGCCACGCCGCCGAAATCCTCCGGCATCTGGATCCACATGAGTTGCACAAGCTGGGCGTCGCAATGGCCGGCTTGACTCGCGTCAACCGCGAGCAGATCAGCGAGATCGTCCATACCTTCAACGAAGAAGTAGGCAATCAAAGTTCACTGATGCTCGATGGCGAAAATTATGTGCGCGGGGTTCTGACCCGGGCGCTGGGCCGCGAGAAGGCCAAGGGCGTGCTGGAGCACATTTTCAGCGGCGAACCCCAGTCCGGGGTCGACTCGCTCAAATGGATGGACGCCAGTGCGATTGCCGGCGGGCTGCGCGATGAGCATCCGCAAGTCGTGGCGCTGGTGCTGTCTTCCCTGCAAGTCGAGCAGGCCGCCCAAATCGTCAATTTACTGCCAGCAGGGTTGCGTGATGAGGCCCTGCTGCGGGTCGCGACGCTGGAAGAGGTGCCGGCGGATGCGCTCACTGAACTCAATGATCTCATTGAGAAACAGGTGATGAGGAATATCAACGCGGCGGTGAAATCCAAAATTGGCGGTCCCAAGCGGGCTGCTGAAATCCTGGGCCGGCTGGAAGCGGGCGTCGAAGGTCAGATTCTCGACAACATCAAGGAGGCTGACGCCGATCTGGGCGCTAAGATCGAGGATATGATGGTGGTGTTCGAGAACCTGCTCAACCTCAGCGACCGCGATGTACAGGCGCTGATGCGCGAGGTGTCCTCGGATGTTCTGCTGGTGGCGCTGCGCGGCGCCGACGAGGCCGTCCGCCACAAGATCATGAGCAACATGTCCCGACGGGCCGCCGATCTGCTGCGCGACGATCTGGAAAACATGCCGCCAGTCAAACTCAGCGATGTGGAAACCGCCCAGAAGGACATCATGTCCACCGCCAAACGCTTGGCCGAGGCCGGCGAAATTACCCTGAGCGCCAAGGGAGACCAGCTTGTCTAAGGTCATTTCAGGCGACCGCCTGACCGCATACCAGCGCTGGGAATTGCCCAGCGTTGATCAGCCGTCGGAACCCGCGCCGGCCCCGGAAGCAGCGCCAGCAACCCCTCCCGCCGGGATCGAGGTCCGCCCGCCGGTTCCCCGGCGGCCGAAAACCGCTTCGACCCCGCCCACCCTGGACGAGATCGAAGCGATCCAGCGCGAAGCCCATGAAGAGGGCTTTTCCGCCGGCTATCAGGAAGGTCGCCGGGAGGGTCGTGAGCAGGGCTACAAGAAGGGTCAGCAGGAAGGCCACGCCGAAGGCTATCAGCGCGGCTATGCTGAGGGTCTGGCGGCCGGGCGCGATGAAGTGGCGCTGCGGGTGCAAAAGCTCGACCAAATCGTGGCCTTCATGCACCAGCCACTGGAACAACTGGACAGTGCCGTCGAAGATCAATTGACTTGGCTGGCGACCGAAATCGCCCGGCAACTGGTGCGGCGCGAACTGCGCAGCTCGCCCGGTGAAATCGTCGCGGTAGTGCGCGAAGCAGTGGCTTTGCTACCCGTCGCCAGCGCTGGCATTCAGGTTCGGCTGCATCCAGAAGATGCCCAACTGATTCGCGAGGTGCTGTCGCTGGGCCGCGATGATGAACCCGTCTGGCGGATCATCGAGGATCAAACCTTGAGCCGGGGGGGGTGCCTGGTCAACACTGAACAATCGCGGATTGATGCGACGCTGGAAAAACGCCTGGGCCTGCTGATCGCAACGGTCATGGGGGATGAGCGTGAATCTTCCGGACACGCCTGAGCGAGGCCGCTCTGAGCGGTGGCGGGCGCACTTG
Source organism: Candidatus Competibacteraceae bacterium (assembly GCA_003989085.1). GTDB lineage: Bacteria > Pseudomonadota > Gammaproteobacteria > Competibacterales > Competibacteraceae > RXIV01. Next base: position 43,404 of record RXIV01000012.1, on the reverse strand, counting down.
GCGCAGCGCCGGACCCGGATTGCTGAAGCGCCGGGACTGGTGGTCGAAGGCCAGTTGACCCGGATTGTCGGGTTGACCCTGGAAGCCTCCGGTTGCGTGGCCTCGGTCGGCGCACGCTGTCTGGTGAAAAATCCTGATGGCAGTCAGGTTGAAGCCGAGGTGGTTGGCTTCGCTGGCGGCAAACTGTTTCTGATGCCGAGCGGCGACACCCACGGACTGACGCCCAATTCACGGGTCATTCCTACCGGCGGGGCCAGCCAGGCTCCAGTCGGAACCGCCCTGCTGGGCCGGGTGCTGGATGGGGCAGGCCACTTTCTGGATGGTCGGCCCGCCCCTGAAACCGAGCGGGTGTCGCTGGGCGCTAAAACGATCAATCCCTTGCTGCGCAAGCCGATCCGTGAACCGCTCGATGTCGGGGTGCGGGCGATTAACGCCCTGCTATCGGTTGGGCGCGGTCAGCGGATGGGTCTGTTCGCCGGCTCCGGGGTCGGCAAGAGCGTGTTGCTGGGGATGATGACCCGCTTCACCAATGCGGACGTGGTGGTGGTCGGGCTGATCGGTGAACGTGGCCGTGAAGTGCAGGAGTTCATTCAGGAGATTCTTGGCCCTGAAGGCATGGCTCGGGCGGTGGTGGTGGCGGCGCCGGCGGATGATCCGCCCTTGAAGCGGCTCTACGGTGCGGCGCTGGCGACCCGCATCGCCGAGTATTTTCGTGACCGTGGCTTGCAAGTGCTGTTGTTGATGGACTCGCTGACCCGCTATGCCCAAGCCCAGCGCGAGATTGCTCTGGCGATTGGCGAACCGCCCGCCACCAAGGGTTATCCGCCTTCAGTGTTCGCCAAGTTGCCGCAACTGGTGGAACGAGCCGGCAACGATACGGTCGGCGGCTCGATCACCGCGTTTTACACGGTGCTGACCGAAGGCGACGATCAGCAGGACCCGATTGCCGACGCCGCCCGCGCCATTCTCGACGGTCATGTGGTGCTGTCGCGGCGACTGGCCGAGGCCGGGCATTATCCGGCGATTGACATTGAAGCCTCGATCAGCCGGGTGATGCCGCAAATCAGCGGCCCCCGCCACCAGCAAATGGCGCGGCGCTTCAAGCACATCTACTCAACCTATGAACAGCACCGTGATCTGATCAATGTCGGCGCCTATGTCGCCGGCAGCGACCCGGCGGTTGATGAGGCCCGCGACTATTACCCTCGGCTCAAGCAGTTTCTGATCCAGGGCATCGACGAACAGGTCACGCTGGCGGACAGTCTCAAGGGACTGGAGCAGGTCTTGCTGTCGCCCAACGTCAAAGCCGGTAGAAGCTGATGGCCGGCAAGCCCCATCCGTTGCAGGCAGCCGCTGATGTTGCCCACTCCCGCGAAGGCCTTGCCGTGAAAGCGCTGGCGGAATCGCAGCAACGATTAGTGGAGCAACAGCAGCGGTTGCAGCAATTAACCCTATTCCGGGGTGAATATGCGATGCAATTTCAACTGGAAGGCAGCGGCGGCATTTCGGCGCGGCGATTTCAGGACTATGCCGCCTTTCTGAATAATCTGGATCAGGGCATCGCTCAGTCCCAGCAACAGTTAATGAACTTGCGGCAGGACATCCAGCGCCGACAAAAGATTTGGATGCAGATGCGCGCCAAAACCAAGGCGCTTGAGGAAGTTATTGATCGCGAAAGAAAAGCCCAGACACAGCGGGAAGGGCAGCGCGAACAACGGGATAACGATGAACGCAATCTCCGCAATCCCGATGCCCGGCAGCGGGCGACCGGCGGCGATGGCGGCTGACGGCAGTCTGGATTCTTGAACCATCACTGGAGGAAACCACGTCATGGCCACTCTTGAAGTTGCTGCTCTGCTTTCACCAACTGCTAGTACGGTCAGCAGCGCGGTGGCGACGGGAACTGGCGCGGTGGCGGATGGATCCACCGCAACGCCTTCCTTTCTCAACCGGTTGTTGCAAACCAGCGCTGGAGACACTTCTGCCGATGTAGTCACGCCCGGACTGGCGGTGCTGAACGCGGGCCGGTGGCGGGCATTGCCGGCTGATCCAGCGCTGCCGGCTGCCTACGCCAATCCATCGAATCCATCCAGTTCCGACGCAACCGATATTGACCTGCAACAGGCCGCTGAGGCGCTGATGGGAACGGCAGCGTCTGATGAAGCCGGCTTGGGCAAGGCAGGTTCAGGCAAGAAGGGTGTGGGCAAGGATGATGTGGATGGGTGCACCAGCGCGGACGATGCGGAGGTCGCACCAGCGTTGGATCTGACGGTATGGCCCGGATTGCCCTTGTTCATTGAGGCGCGGGCGGCGCTGCGCGACGGCGAACCCGCCTCAAACCCTCCGGTAGCGTCCACCATAACAGCCAGCACAGTGGCGATGGGAACCACCCGGCTGCAATTCAGCTTGCAATCGACCCGGACGTTGAACCAAACCGATAGCGAGGGCTGGATAGCGGGACAGTTGCCGGACAGCCCATCCGTGATTGAAACGGCGGCTGATACCGGTATGGCGTCTGGCGAAAGCATCGATGAGTTATCGCCAGCGGCCGGTTTCGGCATTCAGATTCAGGCTGCCGCTCATCATGCCGACAGCGTAGCTCCCCTCAATATGCGATCAGCGGATCTAAAGCAATCGGCATCTACACCAGACGGGATTCAATTGCCAGCGATCCAGCCTGGGCAATCCAAACCGGGTTTGCTGAATGCGCTCAATCCAGTCGCGCAACTGGCGACTTCGGTCCAACCAGCGCGGAGCGAAATGGGGCCGCTCAACCCGGTCGCGCAACTGGCGACAAGCCAGACTGAGCCGACGGATCAAACGGCACTGCTGGAACCAGGTTCGCTGAAACTGCGTAATCCGGTCGCGCAACTGGCGACTTCGGTCCAACCGGCGCGGAGCGAAACGACGCCGCTCAACCCGGTCGCGCAACTGGCGACAAGCCAGACTGAGCCGACGGACCAAACGGCACTGCTGGAACCAGGTTCGCTGAAACTGCGTAATCCGGTCGCGCAACTGGCGACTTCGGTCCAACCGGCGCGGAGCGAAACGGCGCCGCTCAACCCGGTCGCGCAACTGGCGACAAGCCAGACTGAGCCGACGGATCAAACGGCACTGCTGGAACCAGGTTCGCTGAAACTGCGTAATCCGGTCGCGCAACTGGCGACTTCGGTCCAACCGGCGCGGAGCGAAACGACGCCGCTCAACCCGGTCGCGCAACTGGTGGATGCGGATAAAGCCAGCCCGGTGGCAACAGCCACTGTCAAAACTACGCCTGCTGTTGGGGTTGGGTATACCGATAGAACTCCTGAAAATATTGCCATCGTCAGAAATGAACAAGCACCGCGATCTGCCAGTGATCAGCTACTCTCACTGCATTCGCTGATTGCAGAACCTTTTGCCCGTACGGGTTCCGAACGCCTGCCGACGACTCAAGCCGCGCCAGCTGAAACAGCGGCATTACCGGAGGAAGCGCCGCCGCTAAATGCCGCGAGGTCGGAGCACCCAGCCATTGCGCTCAATCAAGCTTCCGTTCCACCGCTCCCGGATGTCGCGCAAGCCCGCCGCTCACCAGCTGAAGCGATCAATGCGGCAACCAGCCCGCGTCAGGAACCGGCGATCCCGGAAGCGGCGACAACGCCTCGCCCGGTCGAAACGGTGGCCCTGCCAACCGCTGGATCGCCACTCCAAGCCGGAGTTTCCTCAACCGCTGCGCTGCTTCGTCCTGATGCAGCAACTCCACCGACTGTGCCGCCGACGACGCCAGATGTCGTTGACTTGAACCAGAAAAACTGGGGGCGAACGCTCGGTCAGCAACTGAGCTGGATGGTCAATAACCAGTTACAGCAAGCGGAAATCCGGGTCAATCCGCCCGATTTGGGACCTATTGAACTCCGGGTATCGTTGCAGCATAACCAAACCAGCGTGACGTTCTTCTGCCATGAAGCCGCAGTCCGGGAAGCGCTGGAGACTGCTTTGCCTCGGTTACGGGAAATGCTGGGCAGTCAGGGCATTACCCTGAACCAAGCTCAGGTTTCCGATCAATCGCTGGCCCACCAGCAAGCAGGGAGTGGCGGGCACCCTTCATTCAGTCAGCACGATGACCGGCCACCGGCTTATTCTCCGACGCGGGAACCCGTGGTAAGCGAGGTGGAACTACGTCCACGCGCCCGCCGGTTGCCAGGAGCAGTCGATGATTACGCCTGACGTTTAACCTTTGCTCGCGACAGGCAAAGCAGGGTTTCTTAACCATCCACTTTCCATTATCAGCACTGGAGATTGCGTCATGCGTATTGCGGTCATGGGATTGGAAGACTTCGGCTTTCATCTGGCCCGGGTGTTGACTAACCTGGGCGATGAAGTGATGGCCGTCGATCGCGACGAGGTGCGAGTACAGGAAATCATGCGCCATGTTAGCAAGGCGGTCGTCGCTGACGTGGCCGACCGCGAGGCGCTCAAAGATCTCGGCATTCGCGGCATGGACGTGGTGGCGGTGGACGTAGGCGAGCGCTTCGAGACCAGCGTGCTGCTGACCCACTATCTGCGGGAACTGGGCATTCCCCGGGTGCTGGTCAAGGCCGCCAACGCCGATCAGGCCAAGATTCTGACCCTGATTGGGGCGAGCGATGTGGTGCAGCCAGAACAGGAAATCGCGGTCAAAACTGCCCACCTGCTCCACTATTCCCGGTCAAAATTGCTGGATGCAGTAGCGCTGGACGGTGGCTACTTTGTCATTACCGTGCTAACGCCGGCCAGCTTCGTTGGGCGAAAAGTCGCTGATTTGGATTTGCTCGCCCGCTACCGGGCGCAACTCATCGCCATCAAGCCGGCGGCGGAAAAAACCGCGCCCTTCGTACCCGATCCGGATTACCTGCTGATAGCGGGCGATGTGCTGGTGGTGATGGGCGAGGAAGCTCGGTTGATTGACATCCACCAGAAACTGAAATAATCCACAGAAGATTATATAAAATATAATCTAAAATCAATATATTAGAAATTAATTTATCTGCTTGCGGGTAATTTTGACGGCTCATTGCCCGCAAGCGAGCGCCCGTAATGAATCAGTCAGTTTTTACCGCCTCTAAAATTGCTAAAATGCCGGGGCTGCCGACCTGGGATTCTGATCAGAAACATCATGCGAACCGCTGTCAACAGCAGAACAGTGCATTAATTTCACCTGAACATTAACGAGTATTAAAACCAACACATGACTACCGAACTTAAATCCCACGCCAAAGTTGGCGTTTATGTGGATGCCGCCAATATCTCCCGTAACGGCGGGCAGCGCATGCAATATGACGTCTTGCGCGAATTCGCCTGCCGCGATCATGCTGAACCCCTCCGTCTGAACGTCTACTTATCCTACGATGAGGAACGCGCCGAAACTAACACGGTCTACCGCGACAAGGCCCGCGCCTATCAGTCGGCCTTACGCGAACTTGGCTACAAAGTCATTGAAAAACGGGTCAAATGGTTCCAGGACGAGGCAGGCAACCGCTATGGCAAAGCCAATGCGGATCTCGACATGGCGGTGGACGTGCTGCTGCAATCTGAGAACCTGGACCGGGTGCTGCTGGTCACCGGCGACGGCGATTTTGTCCAGGTGGTCCGCGCCCTGCAAAACAAGGGCTGCCGGGTGGAAACTCTGGCCTTCGACAATGTGTCCGAAGAACTGCGCCGTGAATCCGACATGTACGTTTCCGGCTACCTGGTGCCGGGCCTGCTGCCGACGCGAGGCGATGACTACTTTTCCCCTGTTTGGGGAGCAATGGGGTCGCGAGTGCGCGGCTACTGCTATCACCACGACGACAACAAAAGCTTTGGCTTCATGCGCTTTCTGGTCAAACTGTCACCCTACCTGTGGAAAACCGACTCTCGCGACGCCGATTCTCCCTACCGGACGGCGTTTTTCCATGATTCCAGCCTGCCGGACAATTTCAACGTCATGAAACTGCCGTCCCGCAACCATATTTTTGAATTTACCCTGGCTGAACCGAACGGCAAACAGCCCGTCGCCACCGATATCGCTCTGGTGCATCCTTCAGCGTCCTCATTACCGCCATCATCCTCATCACCGTCACCGTCGTCGTCTTCATCGCCCTTGGCGTCCTCAGCGCCCTCAGCGTCCTGAGGCGGTTCCGGGCGACGCGGCCAGCAGTCGAGACCCGTCGAGAAACACCATGCCTAACATTAGAACCCTGAAACATTACTTCCTGCTTTCTCTGCTGTCCCTGGCGCTAAGCCTGCCGGGAGCTTTCGCTAAACCCGCCGATCCAGGCGCAGATATCCTCAACGTCAAACCGCTGGCTCCCACCGCCCGGCTGACTTCGCTGGATCAGACCATCGCTACCCTGCTGGCGCAGCACCATTACCGGCAAAGCAAACTGGATGACCGGCTGTCTTCATTGATTTTGACTACTTACCTCGACGATCTCGACTTCAGCCGCTCCTATTTTCTAGCCAGCGACATCGCCAACTTCGAGAAATACCGCACGACCCTGGACGATGCGCTTAAATCTGCCAATCTCCAGCCGGCCTACGATATCTTCAATCTCTACCTGCGCCGGCTAGTGGATCGCACAGCCCGCATTCAAGCCCTGCTCAAACAGAACATCCGTTTCGATATTGACGAAACACTGATCGTCGATCGCAAGGATGCCCCGTGGGCGCAAACCCCGGCGGAACTGGATGAACTCTGGCGCAAGCGGCTCAAGCATGAAATGCTGACTTTGATGATGTCGGGCAAAGATCAGGCTGCGGCCCGTGAGTTGCTGAGCAAGCGCTACGACAACCGGCGGCGCCAAGCGCTGCAATCCAGCAGCGACGATGTCTTCCAGTTGTATATGAACGCGGTCGCCCAAGCTTTCGATCCGCATACCGCCTACTTTTCCCCTCGCAACACCGAGAATTTCAACATTCAAATGCGTCTGTCGCTGGAAGGCATCGGCTGCGTATTGCGAATGGAAGATGAACAAGTGACGGTGGTGGAACTGGTAACCGGCGGTCCCGCCGATCTCAGCCGGCAGATCAAATCCGGCGACAAAATCGTGGCGGTCGCACAAGGCGACGATGGCGCTTGGCTGGATGTGGTCGGCTGGCGGCTCGATGACGTGGTAGATCGGATTCGCGGCCAGCGCGGCACCGTGGTGCGGCTGAAAGTGTTGCCCGGCAAGGCTGGCGCGGCGGCGGCGGAAAAAACCGTACGACTGGTGCGCGACACCATCAAGCTGGAAAAGCAGGCGGCCAAGAGCGAAATCAAAATTATCAAGGGTGCCGATGGTCGTGAGCTGCGGATCGGCGTCATCACCGTGCCGGCGTTCTACAGCGATTTCGACGCGGCCCGGCGCGGTGTCGCCGATTACCGCAGCACCACACGCGATGTCCGGCGACTGCTGAATGATCTCAATGGCAAGATCGACGGGCTGGTGCTGAACCTGCGCGAAAACGGCGGCGGCTCGCTGCAAGAAGCGGTGGATTTAACCGGCCTGTTCATTGGCGATGGGCCGGTGGTGCAGGTCCGGCAGTCCGATGGCGATGTCGAGGTCGAAAAGGACAACGAACCGGCCCCCGTCTATACCGGGCCGCTGGCGGTGCTGGTTGATCACGCCAGCGCTTCAGCTTCGGAAATTTTCGCCGGCGCCATCCAGGACTATGGGCGTGGCATTGTCATCGGCGATCCGACCTTCGGTAAAGGCACGGTGCAAACCCTGGTCGATCTCAACCGCCTCACTCGGGCCAAGGACCCACAGGGCCAGTTGAAGATGACCATCGCCAAGTTCTATCGGGTCAACGGCAGCAGCACTCAGCATCGCGGGGTACAACCCGACATCGCTATTCCCTCGGCCGTGGATAGTGCGGAAACCGGCGAGAGCGCCCAGAAAAACGCGCTGCCCTGGGATGAGATCGCCGCGACCCGCTACCGCGATAACCGGCAACTGGCTACGCTGACCCCAGAACTGGTGCGGCGGCATCAGGCCCGGATTGCTAACGATCCAGACTATCAGGCGTTCCTGCATGATCTTGAGTTCACCCGGCAACAACGGGATAAGACCACGGTCTCGTTGCTGGAAAGCCAGCGCCGGGCAGAACGAGAGCAGATTGAGGCTTGGCAACGAGAGCGTGAGAACCGTTACCGCACCGCCAAGGGGCTGCCGCCGCTCAAGGCGGGTGATGAGATCCCCGAAGGCAAGGACAGCGTGATCCCGGATGCATCGCTCGAAGAAAGCGCCCGGATCGTCGCTGACCTGATCGGGCTGCTCGGTTCCAACAGCACACTAGTCATGAGCCACTGATCGTGGATGAGACGCTGGCGGTGCGATTGGTGGCGACCTTGGACCGGGTCGATGCGTTATTGCCTGAGCCACTGGAATCTCCAGACTGGCAACGCTACCGGGCATTCCGCTGGCGGCGGTTTGGTCAGCGCGGCGTTCTTCAACCGGTGCGGCATCCTCATCAACTGCGACTGGCCGATCTGCAACGAATCGATCGCCAGAAAGCGACGCTGGATCTGAACCTGCGGCAGTTTCTGGCCGGACAGCCCTGCAATCACGCACTATTGTGGGGAACGCGAGGCACTGGCAAGTCGTCGCTGATCAAAGCGCTGCTAAATGAATACGCTGACCGGGGACTGCGACTGATCGAAGTGGAAAAGCACGATCTGCTAGATTTGCCGGACATCGTTGATCCACTGTTTGAGCGCCCGGAACGATTCCTCATCTACTGCGACGACTTGTCGTTCGAAGCGGATGATCCCGGCTACAAGGCGCTCAAGGCGATGCTGGACGGTTCGATCAGCGCCGTCCCGGACAACATGCTGTTGTGCGCGACCTCCAACCGCCGTCACTTGTTGCCTGAGTATCTGCGCGAAAATCAGGATGCCCACCTTATCGAGGGCGAGCTGCATTACGGCGAGGCGGTGGAGGAGAAAATCTCGCTGTCAGAACGGTTTGGGCTGTGGCTGGCCTTTCACCCCTTCAGCCAGGACGACTATCTGGCGATTGTCGTCTACTGGCTGGAGCAACTGGGGTGGAACGCTGGACTGGAGGAGACCGCACGGACAGCGGCTTTGCAATGGGCCTTGCAGCGGGGATCGCGCAGTGGCCGGGTTGCCTGGCAGTTCGCCCGCGACTGGGTGGGCCGGCAGATTTTCGCTGATCAGTGATCCCGATGCTGGGCAAACACAACCCGGTCAATCACCGCCATCATCAGCGCTGACGCTACGAACGTCAGGTGAATGACCACCAGCCAGAACACCTGGTTGTTCCATAACGACACATCATCCTTCTGCGCCACGCTTGTCATAAACGCCTTGAGCAGGTGAATGGAAGAAATAGCAACGATGGAAACGGCCAGCTTGATTTTGATCGTCGCAGCATCAGTTTTGCTGATCCAAGCCGGTTTTTCCTGATCCTCGGTCACATCCAACCTGGAAACAAAGGTTTCGTAGCTGCTGAGGATCACCATCACCAGCAGATTGGCGATCAGCGCCAGATCGATCAGCGCCAGCACTGACAAAACCAGCTCCACCTCGCTGACGGTGATGATGATTGTGAACAGGTGAATGACTTCCTGGAAGGCTTTGACCGTGAACAGAATCAGCACGGCAATCAGCGCCAGGTACAGCGGCGCCAGCAGCCAGCGACTCAGCAAAATGGTGCGTTCCAGTAGGGTTTCAAGCATTTTCATAGGCGGCAGGGACTTTATAATGTGCTGATTCAGGTTCGCTAAGAGGTAGCGCAGTTTTTTGATGGGCCGGCTATTAAACCAAAGCCGCTGCATCCGGTAAACAACAGGAAAGCGCTGGATACCCTACTCGGCCAGACTGTGTGGCTTGTGCTACCCTTACTTTCAGTGTTTGATTGGCGTTTTATTGTTCATAACCTAGGGAGAATCCCCATGCCTAAATCCGTGCGCCCCCGTCGCAGTGTGTTGTATATGCCTGGCTCCAACGCCCGCGCTCTTGAAAAAGCCCGCGCTCTGGCCGCCGATGGCCTGATTCTCGATCTGGAAGACGCGGTCGCCCCGGATGCCAAGGAACTGGCCCGTAAGCAGGTGTGCGAAGCGGTCGCCGCCGGCGGTTTTGGAATGCGCGAACTGATTATCCGGGTCAACGCCCTGTCGACTAAATGGGGCTACGACGACATCGCCCTGGCTTCAAAGTCCGGGGCCAACGCCCTGCTATTGCCCAAGGTGGAAAGCGCCGACGCGATCCGGCACATGGAATCGATCATGCGGGCCAACGGCGCCCCGGAGTCGATGACCATCTGGGCGATGATGGAAACCCCGCGCAGCATTTTGGAATCACAGCGGATCGCCGAATCGACCCCGCGTATGGAATGCTTGGTGATGGGGACTTCGGACCTGGCTAAGGAACTGGATTGCGCCCACACTCACGAACGCCTGCCCTTCATGGCGTCGCTGGGGTTGTGTCTGCTGGCCGCGCGCGCCGCAGGTCTAGCCATTCTCGATGGGGTTTATCTGGATCTGAATGACGAGGCCGGGTTTGAATTTGCCTGCCAGCAGGGCCACGAACTCGGCTTTGACGGCAAGACGCTGATCCACCCGAAACAGCTTGCGCCCTGCAATAAAGTCTTTACCCCTCGCCCGGAGGATGTCGCTTGGTCGCGCCGCATCATCGAAGCCTATGCAGCGGCCGCAGCGCGGGGTGAAGGCGTAGTAGTGGTGGACGGACGGCTGGTCGAAAACCTCCATGTTGAAAGCGCTCGCCGGGTGGTCGGCATGGCCGACGCCATTACCGTCATGGAAGCCGCTGGCTGAGCATGACCCAACGTCACGACTCCCCCTCATATTACGAGGGGGCAGAACCACGGGCTTCTACTTTCTAAAGGCGTGGCCCGGCTACCACTTTAGCCTCGTGCAACCGCGAAATTTCCGCATCGCTCAGGCCGAGAATCCCGGCCAGAATTTCGTCGGTATGCTCCCCCAGGACAGCTGCCGGTCTTGGGGGTTGCCGTTCACAGCGGCTGAATTCAAATGGACTGCCGGGTGTCAGATAGCTGCCGATGCCCGGTTGCTCCACCATGCTGAACATCGGGTGTTGCAGCGAGCAATCCGGGTCTTGTTCCAGAGTTTGCCGGAAGGTGCGAAACACCGACCAGGTCACGCCAGCTTCATTAAAAGGCCGGGCGAAATCGGTGACTTTTCTGGCCCGGAACCACGGCTCCAGCAAAGCGGTAATCTCTTTCCTGGCCTGGAACCGGTCGCCCTCGTGGTTTAAGTTCAGGCCCAGTTGTTCTCCTAAAGACTGTATTTCCGCTTGTAATCCAGTAACCTTGCACAGTCCCTCCCATTGCCGCCGGGTTAACCCCACGATCATGACCCTTTTATCGTCAGCGGTTTGAAACTCCTGTCCATAAGCACCATAAAGATAATTGCCGTATTTGGGTCGATCAAAGTCATTAATGGCGACTTCACCAATAATTCCCAGATGGCCTAGCATCGCCAACGCCACATCCTTCAGCGCAATTTCAACTGCCTGACCCTGTCCTGTTATTCTGCGATGCCGCTCCGCCGCCAGTAGTCCCAGCGCCAGCATCTGACCGGTGATGCAATCCCAGGCGGGCAATACATGACAGACCGGATCAATGGAATCCTCCGGGCCAGTGGCATGAGGAAAGCCCACGCCTGGATTGATCGTGTAATCGACAGCCGGGCCACCGTCCCGACTGCCCAACACTGTCATCATGATTAAATCATCGCGGTGCTTTTTCAGGTGTTCATAATCCATCCAGCCACGGACCCGGAGATTGGTCAGGAAAATACCGGCATTGGGATCAGGAGAGCAAATGAGGCCAGTAATGATTTCCTGACCCTGTGGACTGTTCAAATCGACCGCAATCGATCGCTTGCCCTTATTCAATCCAGCCCAGAACAGGCTTTTATTCTCATTGGTCACCGGCCAGCGGTGATAATCCAGCCCGCCCTGAATCCGGTCAAAGCGAATGACATCTGCACCCATCTGCGCTAGAGTCATCCCGGCCAATGGCGCAGCGACAAAGGCGGATCCCTCCACAATACGCAATCCTTCCAGTATCTTACTCATTGAATTCGTGACCTTGCTGTTCAGTTCAACAATCCAGCTGACTTCGCTTTATTGACGATGTTTTCACATATTCTAAGCGAGGCGACATCGATCATCTTGCCATTGACGCTAATTGCGCCCCGCCCTTCCTTTAATGCCGCTTCATACTTATCCAGGACTTGTTGCGCCCAGGCAATATCTTTTGGCGATGGAACAAAAGTTTGATTGACGGTCTCAAGCTGGCCCGGATGAATACACCACTTGCCATCGAAGCCCATCGCCCGGCTGATTTTACAGGCCTGTGTCAAACCCTCAATGTTTTTGATTCCGGCAAACGGTCCATCAATGACCCGCTTGCCATAGGCTCTGGCTGCACTCACCAGTGACTGCATGACATGATGCCAGCGGTGGCCGGGATAAAGCACATCATTTTCATCCATCTCCCCGATGGACTCCAATGGCATTCGCACCGAAGCAGCATAATCGCCAGGGCCGTAAACTAATCCCTCCAGTCGTTCAGAAGACGCAGCAATTTCCTTGATATTAACGCAACCCAGTGCAGTTTCAATCAGAGCCTCAATACCAATTTTACGCGAATAACCTTTATAACTTTCAATCTGTCCAAGCAGTGTGTCCACGAACAGGATATCTTCCGGACGACTGACCTTCGGCACAACCACCAGATCAATCTGATCACCCACCACTTCGATAATTTCCACCAGATCGCGATAGGCAAAGTGGGTATCCAGTCCATTCATCCTGAACATCCGTAATTTATTGCCGAAATCCAGCTCCTGACAGGCGCGAATCACATTCGCCCGACCTGCCGGTTTTTCTTCAGGAGCAACAGCATCTTCCAGATCGATACAAACAGCATCGGCTTTGGATGCCGCAGTTTTCTCGATCATTTTCCAGTTGGAACCCGGAGCCAATAAAACAGAACGCTCTAATTTTTCAGACATTTTTTATCTCCAAACAATCTCGGCTTGCATGGCGATCTGGCTATCGCCATTAACCGTGTATAAATGATGGCTGCCATCGGATTTTAGCTGGCCGCAAACCGCTATCCTGTCAAAATCGAACAGTGGTCTTACTGCTCTGAAACTATAACTGGCTGGTTTCCGTCCTGGATTATGTTTCTTCGCTGATTCCATCAGTAATAATGCCTGTAATGGGCCATGCACCACCAGTCCCGGATATTTTTCCACTTCAGTGACGTAATTCCGATCATAATGAATCCGATGCGCATTAAAGGTCAATGCAGAAAAACGGAACAGCAAAACCGGATCAACCGAATAGTCTTCTCGCCATTGCAGCGTTTCTGGAACAGAATTGGGCGGTGGTGGGGTAAAAATTTTTGGCATTGGTAAGTAAACAATATCTTGTTCCTCAGTAATTGCCAGCCCTTTTTCTGAATAAGTCGAATGCTGAACAGTAACAAAAACCATACTGCCAGTTTTACCCTGTTTTTCTGAAACTTTGAGAATCTCTGAAGTCTTGCGGATTTTCTTGCCCACAATCAAGTCCTGATGAAAAGTCAGTCGGCTGCTGGCCCACATTCGTCTTTCCAGGGCAATAGGCGGCAAAAACCCACCCTTCTTTGGATGTCCATCAGCACCAATATCAGACTGGGCGACTGTCGGAAGAAAATACAGCCAATGCCAGAGTTCCGGTAATGACTCTCCCTCCTTAACCATAAAATCCCGATCATCCAGGGTGCGAGCCATTGCCAGTACCGGTGTCGGATCAATCCGGTCATACCGTTCTTCAACGCGGCCAACCCAATCCTGACCATTAACTTCGCTCATTGCTTTTGATTCTCCTCTTGTTTTATGATCTCTAAGTGTTAAATCACTCGTTTCTTTTTTAATCCGCTGATTTCCTCTTGGCTCATCCCCAGCAGATTCTCCAGAATTTCTTCAGTGTGTTGTCCCAACTTTGGCCCCAAATGGCGAATCTTCCCCGGAGTTTCCGACAGGCGTGGAATCACCGCAGGGACCACAATAGTCTCGCCTAAATCTTGCTCATCTATCGCCACCAGATTACGTCGGGCGTGGAATTGACGATCCCCAAAAATATCAGCGATATTATTCAATGGCCCCGCCGGTGCTCCTGTCGCGAAACAGCGTTGCAGAATCTCTTCACGAGTTAATGAACCACACCAATCCCGGACGATTTCATTAACATCATGCCGGTTTTCCAACCGGGTTTTCTGTTCTCCATATAAGCCGGAAGAGGCTAGTTCAGTTCGGCCCATTGCTTCCGTCAAACGCACAAACAGCTTGTCGGTGGCGCAGGCAATCGCGATCCATTTACCATCCTTGGTCGGAAAATGTCCATAAGGACAAGCAAAATCATTATGGGTTGGGCCATGCCGTTCGCGTACCGTGCCGTACATTGCATAGGCCGGAGCTAATTCATCGGTGCAGCGGAATACCGACTCATACAGGGCAGCGTCAATGTATTGGCCAATACCGGTCTGCTCCCGATACCGCAACGCCATCAGTACACCCAGACAGCCATACAATCCAGTCAGATAATCACCCAGTGTGGTTGAGCCGGGCGTGACCGGCGTTCCCTTGGGCATTCCCGACAGATAGGCAATACCGCCGACTGCATGGGCAATCCGGGCAAAACCGGGCCGATCCTTGTAAGGGCCCGTCTGGCCGTAGCCGGTGACGCGCAGCATGATCAGGCCCGGATTGATCGCGTGCAGAGTTTCCCAAGACAAACCCCACTTTTCCAAAGTGCCGGGCCGAAAGTTTTCACACAGGACATCAGCCTTTTCGATCAGGCGCTTAAAGACTGCAACGCCATCAGGGCGGTGCAAATCAATGGTGACCGATTTCTTGTTACGAGCCTCACTGAGCCAGGCCAGAGTGTCGCCCCGAGCCGTCGGCGTGCCGTAACGCCGACAAATGTCGCCACCGACCGGATGCTCGACTTTCAGCACTTCAGCGCCAAATTCACCGAGAATGCCGGCGCAATAAGGCGCAGCGATCACGGTGGCGACATCGATCACCAAGATCCCGGCCAACGGCAGTTCGGTTTCATCAACAGTGCTCATCGCATTCTCCCGGAAAGTTTGGATTAGATGATCTTGCGCTGGCGTAGTCGCTTGATGTCGTCAGCGGCCAACCCTAGCAGTTCACGCATGACTTCGTAGGTGGCGTTGCCCAACGCCGGCCCCAGGTTATGAACCCGACCGGGAGTTGCCGACAAGGTGGGCGTGACGCCGGGAACCACCACCTCGCCCAAACCAGGTTCTTCCAGAGTGACCAGATTGCCTCGCGCCTGAAAATGTTCATCTTCAAAGATGTCAGCGATGCTGTTGAGCTTGCCAACCGGCACTTCCTTGTCCAGGCAGCGATTCAACACCGTGGTGCGGGGCAGCGATCCCACCCATTCAGTGACGATCTGATTGACTTCATTGCGGGCCGCCAAGCGCTTACGCTGCTCGCCGTACAAGGCCGAAGACGCCAGCTCCGGGCGTTCCATCGCTTCAGCTAGCCGCTCAAACATCTTGTCGGTGGTGCAAGCAATCGCGATCCACTTGTCATCCTGGGTGCGGAAATGACCATGCGGCACCGCGACGAAGCTGCCGGAGCCTTCCCGCTCCCGCACCTTACCCAACAGACCGTAGGAGGCGGCAATCTCATCCAGTTGCCGGAAGACCGCCTCGTAAATGCCGACATCAATAATCTGCCCACGCCCGCTTTTATCGCGGTGACGCAGCGCCATCAGGATGCCGATAGCCCCGTACAGGCTGGAGAAGTAGTCGCCCAGCGGCACAGTGCCGGGCAACACCGGCGTTTCACCGGGGAATCCGGCCAGATAGGACAGGCCACCGAAGGCATGGGCAATATGGGCGAAGCCGGAACGGTGGCGATACGGCCCGGTTTGCCCATAGCCCGACACCCGCAAGTAAATCAGTCGGGGATTGGCCGCGCTCAGTTCCGGCCAGCCCAGTCCCCATGCCTCCATCGTTCCGGGCCGGAAGTTTTCAATCAGCACGTCGGATTTTCCGATCAGCCGCAGGAACAGTTGCACACCCTCCGGTTGGTGCAGGTCCAACGTAACTGATTTGCGGTTGCGGGCTTCGCTAAGCCAGACCAAGGTTGCGTCATGGCGTTTGGTCGGCGTCCCGAAACGCCTCATCGGATCGCCGGCAATGGGATGCTCGACTTTCAGCACTTCCGCGCCAAACTCGCCCAGTACCGAGGCGGCGTGCGGACCGGCCAGAAAGGTTCCCAGATCGATCACCCGGATACCGGTCAATGGCAACCTAGCAGGTTCCGGGTTGGCCTCTGAGTTCGCGGCAGATTCGGGATCATCCGGCAGAGGAGTATTATCTTGCACCGTTGGGTCGGACATGCGGATTCCCTTTACGGGTGGTTTCGGGAAACAGGGACTGTTTTTTAAGCTGATCCGCGGGAGACACGGAACGATGAAAGACCGAACTTTTAACCTTAACCCTTTAGCCTTCAACCTCAAAGGTAGCCGTGCTTTCGTGAAAAACAACGGGTACATCGCCATTGCCGGGCGTGCGACAAAAATTGCCAGTTACGGACTACTGCTGTTGACAGCGCTCATTCTAACCGGCTGCGAAAAGCCGCCGCCCGATCCGACAGTCCGCATCTCCGGCTCCACGATGGGAACCAGCTATGATCTCAAGCTGGTTCCGGGACCGGATCAGACCGTTCCCGCCGATTTCAAAACCCAAGTGGAAACCCTGCTGGCCCGCGTCAACCAGCAGATGTCCACCTATGACCCGAACTCGGAACTGTCGCGCTTCAACCGCAACCCCAGCGCCGACTGGATCACGGTATCGCCAGAACTGTATCAGGTGGTCGCCGAGGGCTTGCAGATTAGCGAACTCAGCGGCGGCGCGTTCGATATTACTGTTGGGCCGCTGGTCAACCTGTGGGGATTTGGACCAGAACCGCGCCATGATCAGGTTCCCTCCGATGCCGCCATTACCCAGGCCCGTGAGCGGGTTGGCTACTGGCGCTTGCATACCCGTGAAGCGCCGCCGGCCTTAAAGAAGGATCGGCCCGATCTTTATGTTGATCTGTCGGCCATCGCCAAAGGCTATGGTGTTGACCAACTGGCGGCGCTGGCAACTGCGGCAGGATTCAATGATGCTCTGCTTTCCATCGGCGGCGAAGTCCGCGCCAAGGGCCACAACGGCAAAGGCCAGCCCTGGACGATTGCCGTTGAACAGCCGGCCCCCGGTCAGCGGGCGGTAGAACGGTTGGTGCGATTGGGCGATCACAGCATCTCCACGTCCGGCGACTACCGCAATTTCTTTGAACAGAACGGGCAGCGTTACTCCCACCTCATCAATCCCCGGACGGGCCGGCCGGTTCTACAGACCGTGGCGTCGGTCACGGTGATCAGCGACCGTTCCATGTCAGCGGATGGAACCGCGACTGCATTGATGGCTGCCGGGCCAGAGTTCGGCTTCCGCCTGGCAAGCGAGCATCATCTGGCGGCGTTTTTTATTCTGGTTGGCTCTGATGGCGCTTTTCAGGAACGCTATACGCCGGAATTTGAACCGTACCTTGTGCCTCAACAACCGTGATCCCGCTATCCCGCCATGACGCTTCCCGCATTGACACTCCGTAATCTGCGTAAAACCTACGCGAATGGTTTTGAAGCCTTGCGCGGCATTGATCTGGAAGTCGCCGATGGGGAGTTTTTCGCCCTGCTTGGCCCAAATGGCGCTGGTAAATCCACGACGATTGGCATTGCCAGTTCGCTGGTGAGAAAAACCAGCGGCAGCGTAAAAATCTTCGGCCATGATCTGGATCAGGAATTGTCTGCCGCCAAACACTGCATTGGTCTGGTGCCGCAGGAATTCAACTTCAATCAATTCGAACCGACCGCCGAAATCGTCATTAATCAGGCTGGCTATTATGGCATTCCCCGCTCCCGCGCCCGTGAGCGCGCTGAAATCTGTCTGAAGCAACTGGGGTTGTGGGACAAGCGCCAGGAAATGGCGAGAGAGTTGTCTGGCGGGATGAAGCGACGATTGATGATCGCCCGTGCCCTGGTGCATGAACCGAAACTGCTGATCCTCGACGAGCCAACTGCCGGGGTGGACATCGAAATCCGTCGCTCGATGTGGGATTTTCTGCGTGAAATTAACGGGCAAGGCGTGACAATTATTCTCACCACGCATTACCTGGAAGAAGCGGAAAGCCTGTGCCGCCATATCGCTATTATTGACCAGGGCGCGATCATCGAGAATACCGGAATGCAGACTTTACTCAGTCGGCTGCATGTCGAAACTTTTGTCCTGAACTTGCGCAATCCTTTGTTACAAACCCCCGAAATTCCCGGTTATCCATTGCGGCGGCTCGATGAGTGGGCGCTAGAGGTAGATGTGGCCAAGGAATTGGGCATTAACACGTTGTTTCGGGAATTGTCGGAACGCGGGATTGAGATTGCCAGTCTCCGTAATAAAGCAAACCGGCTGGAAGAATTGTTTCTGCGTCTGGTGGACAAGAGCGGCGCGGGTGCGAACCGTACTGCCTCAACCTTACCGGTTGTTTCCTGATGCTCACCGGGCTGACTGTTCTTCCGCCTGCGACGATTCCTCCGTCTGATCCGGTCGCGATACAACAGCGCTGATGCAAAGTCGCCTGAGCCTGTTATTCTTGGTTTATCTTTTTCGCAACCGTGACAGAGTGAACGGACATGGATTTTTCGCCAATCCTGCCGCTGCCTGTGCGATGTTGCTGGATGATCCGCTCTAGCGACGGACTCAGCCGGCCAGAGGTTATCAAGTCCGCTTCAGAAGTTCCGTTTCGCTTCAGGAGTTCCACCATGATCCCGAAACCCATCTACGAAGTCCTTCCTTATGGTTATGTTCTCGTCGGCGTATTGGCGGTGACTGGCACCGACCCGATCCTGGGCAAGGCCTGCGGCGTATTGCTCATCATCGTCGGCGTGTTTGTCTATCAGGCCCGCCTGCGCTACCGCCACCGTAAACTGCGGCTAGGCGATTGGAGCTCGGGTGGCGCTCGTCATCCCGGCGCCGCGAAGCGTTTCAACGACCACGGCGAACCGGTGAGCCGCGCCCGAACCAAAGCGCAACAGGATTTTTACCAAGGTGAGGAAAACTACGCTGAAGGCAACTACGCGGAAGCGCGACAGTACTATCGCCAGGCAGCAGAACAGGGCCATATTTCCGCCCAGGTCAACCTGGGGGTCATGTGCGTCGCCGGCGAGGGCGGGCCACAGGATGAAGAGGAAGCCGTTCACTGGTATGCCCAGGCCGCCGAGCAAGGCGATGCGCTGGCGCAGTTCAATCTGGGCGCGATGTATGTTGAGGGTCAAGGCGTAGCCCGCAACTTCGATAAAGCGATGCACTGGTATCGCCGGGCCGCCGACCAGGGCAACGCACCGGCCCAGTTCAGCCTGGGACTGCTGTATGAGCAAAGTCCGGGAACGCTGTACCTCCAGGAAGCCGTGCAGTGGTACCGCAAGGCGGCTGAACAAGGTCACGCGCCGGCCCAGGTCAACCTGGGCGCTCTGTACGCCGAGGGTCATGGGGTGCGTCAGGACTTCCAGGAAGCCTTGCGCTGGTATCAGGCTGCCGCCGCAGATGGCTACGCGCCGGCCCAGTTCAATCTGGGGGTGATGTACGCTGAAGGTCAAGCCGGCATTCTTAGAGATCTGGCGATGGCCTATGTTTGGTTTTCCCGTGCGGCGGCGCAGGGCGATGCCGACGCCCGGCAGTTCCAGCAACAGCTTGCCGCACAACTGACCACCGAACAGAAAACCCAGGTCCGCCAGTTGCTGGAGACCTCCTGAACACGGCGGAGAGCGACGGCCTGATGGCAAAACAGACCGAATTGGATGGGGCTGCTTTCCGGGCGTTCCTTGCCGCCAAGCCCAGCGCCCATTAGACTTCCCCGCCCCAAGAACATGACAGCCACGGTCAGAGCCGCAATGCCGCCCACGCCGCCTACTTTTCCCCCGGACTCCGTCGGACCGGTCATCCCGCAAACCGCCCATTTCACCGAAGCGCTGGCTCTGGACTGCGGGCGGATGCTGAATACTTATGAACTGGTGTATGAAACCTATGGAACCCTGAATGCCGACCACAGCAATGCGCTGCTGATCTGCCATGCGTTGTCAGGCGATCATCATGTCGCCGGTTATCACCAGGATGCCGATCTGAGCAAACCCGGCTGGTGGGACAACTGCATCGGCCCCGGCAAAGCGATGGATACCCGTGAATTCTTCGTGGTGTGCTGCAACAATCTGGGTGGGTGCAAAGGATCGACTGGCCCGACCGTGATCAATCCCGACACCCGTAAGCCCTACGGTCCGGACTTTCCCATTGTCACGGTCAAGGACTGGGTGCGCAGCCAAGCGCGACTGGCCGACCAGCTGGGCATCCGACAGTGGGCGGCAGTGATTGGCGGCAGCCTGGGCGGGATGCAAGCCATGCAGTGGGCAATCACTTTTCCCGATCGAGTGCGCCATGCCCTGATCATTGCCGCCGCGCCGCGCCTGTCGGCCATGAACATCGCCTTCAATGAAGTCGCCCGCCAAGCGATCCTGTCTGATCCCGACTTCCACCACGGCCACTACTACGAGTTTGGGGTAGTGCCTCGACGCGGGCTGATGCTGGCGCGGATGCTCGGCCATATCACTTACCTGTCCGAAGAAGGGATGCGGGCCAAGTTTGGCAGCGAGCTGCGCGAGGGCAAACCTAACTTCAACTTTGATACCGAGTTCGAGGTAGAAAGCTATCTACGCCATCAGGGTCATGCCTTTGTCGACCGCTTCGACGCCAACACCTACCTGCTCATGACTAAAACCCTCGATTATTTCGACCCGGCCGCCGATTTTGACCATGATCTTGCAGCGGCCTTCCACCGAACTCTGGCGCGGTTTCTGGTCATTTCCTTCACCAGCGACTGGCGGTTTGCGCCGACCCGCTCGCGGGAAATCGTACAGGCGCTGGTGCAGGCGGGGCGTGAAGTGAGCTACGCCGAAATTCCCTCGGCTTACGGGCACGACGCCTTTCTAATGCCGATCCCGCTGTATCACGACATCCTGCGCGGCTATCTGGCGCGGGTCGCCCGCGAGGTGAACGCGCATGCGGCCTGAGCTGGAGCTGATCAGCGAGTGGATTCGCCCCGGAGCGCGGGTGCTGGACTTGGGTTGCGGCGATGGCGCATTACTGGCTTATCTGCACAACCACCGGCAGGTCAGCGGCTATGGTCTGGAAATTGACGCCGCCAACCTGGTCCGATGTATTCAGGCCGGGGTCAACGTGATCCATGCCGATCTTGAGGCTGGGCTAGCGGATTTTGGCGATAGCAGCTTCGACTATGTGATCATGACCCAGACCTTGCAGGCCGTGAAGCACACTGAGTCGCTGCTGGATGAAATGCTGCGGGTGGGTCGGCAAGGCATTGTCACCTTCCCCAATTTCGGTTTCTGGCGTTGCCGGTTGCAGATTGCCCTGCACGGACTGATGCCGGTGGTCAAGACTTTGCCCTACCAGTGGTACAACACGCCGAACGTGCATCTCTTCACCTTGCGCGATTTCGAGGAACTGTGCCGGCGCAAGCGCATCGACATTCTGCAACGCATGGTGCTGGATCACGCCCATCAACCCCGGTCCTGGCCGCACCTGTGGCCCAACCTGCTTGGTGAAATTGCCCTGTACCGGCTGGGTCGCGCCTGAACCACTGCGCCTATTGTTTCGGTCAACCGGCTTTCGGAGATTCCCGATGATGACCACACTTTTCCCGCGCCAGCGGCGCTTCCCGCGCTATTTACGTGGTTTCACCCTGATCGAAGTGATGGTCGTGGTGGTAATTCTCAGTATTCTGGCGGCGGTCGTAGTGCCGCGCATCATGGATAACCCGGACAAGGCCCGCATCGTCAAGGCCAAGCAGGATATCCGGGTGATCAAGAATCAGCTCGACTTGTACCGACTGCACAATTACCGCTACCCAACCACCGAGCAGGGACTGGAGGCGCTGGTGCAAAAACCTGCCGACGCCGCTCACTGGCAAGATGGCGGCTATCTGGACAAGTTGCCCAAAGACCCTTGGGGCAAGCCGTATCAGTACCTCAGCCCTGGACAACATGGCGATATCGATATCTACTCACTGGGCGCGGATGGTCAACCGGGCGGCGAGGGAGTAGACGCCGATGTCGGCAACTGGAATCTGGACGAATGAAACCGACCGCTGAGGCGTCAAAGCATCACGATGAAGCGATGGCCGCGCGGTTTTACCCTACTGGAAGTCATGGTGGTCATGGTGCTCATCGGCATCATCACCAGTTTTGCGGTGCTGTCGGTAGGCGGCGGGTCACGGGATCGATTGGCCGAAGAAGGACAACGCCTAGCGGCGCTGCTGGAGCTGCACCAACAGGAAGCCATCCTGCGCGGCGAAGTGCGCGGCGTCCGCTTTAGCCGCAACGGCTATGTGTTGCTCAGTCAGAATGAAAAAGGCGCATGGCAATCCCCTGCCGCCGAAGCGTTGCTGATCCGCCACGAATTGCCTGACGATCTCACCCTAAGCCTCTGGGTTGAAAACCGTCCGGTGGATTTGCGGGCTGCTGGCGGGCCGCAGGTGTGGTTGCTCAACAGCGGCGAGGCCACCGAGTTTGTCGCGATATTTGGCCTGGCCGACGCACAGGGGCCGAACGCGCCGCTCTATCGGGTCGCCGGCGATGCTCTAGGCCGGATAACCGTTGGCGAGGTGAAACGGTGAAGCACCGGGCCGGTTTCACCCTGCTGGAGGTGCTGGTGGCGCTGGCGGTGCTGGCGATTGCAATGAGTGCGATCATCCGCGCCGCCACCCAAAGCATCGAAACGGTCTCCGTTCTGCGTGAGCAAACCTTCGCCAGTTGGGTTGCGCTCAATCAGGTGAATCAACTGCTGCTCGACGCCAAACCTTGGTCGGAGGAGGGCAGCCGCGCCGGCAAGGCCGATCTGGCGGGTCGCGCCTGGCGTTGGGAAGCCCGCTTCGCCAAAACCGAAGATCCCGATTTGCGCCGGGTGGTGATGACGGTTCGCGCTGGCGAAAATGGCCCGGAGCTGAGCAAACTGATGGCCTTCAGGGCCACCCCACCCAAGGAACCACCGCCAGCCAAACCGCCCAATGCTGCCGGCCAGCCACCGGCTCCACCCACGCCGAAACCGGCCTCATGAACGCCCCGGCGCGTGGTTTTACCCTGCTGGAACTGCTGGTTGCGCTGGCGGTGTTCGCCATTATGGCGATAGCCGCCTACAGCGGACTCAGCAATGTGCTGTTCACCCGCGCCGCTGTAGAAACGGAAAACCGCCGACTGGCGATGACGCAGCTGGCGTTTTATCGGCTGGCGCAAGACCTTGAACAAGTCGTTCAACGCGGCGTCCGCGATGAGTACGGCGAAGCGCAACCGGCCTTGCGCGGCAATGTCCAGGACAGCGAAGCCCTGTTGTTCACCCGCGCCGGCTGGGACAATCCGCTAGGCCAGCCTCGCGCTACGCTGCAACGGGTGGCCTACCGGCTGCGGGAGGGTCGGCTATGGCGCTTGTACTGGACCGTGCTGGACCGGGGGGGGCTGGCCGAACCCCACGAGATGATGCTGCTGGACCGAGTTCGGGAGCTACGATTGCGCTTTCTGGATCAAGATAACACCTGGCGCAACGACTGGCCGCCCCCTGCGGATAATTCGAGCGATCCAGCTCGTAAACCTAAACCTGATCAGCTGCCCCGCGCTGTGGAAATCAGCCTGACCCTGGAGGATTGGGGTGAAATTACCCGCCTGCTGCTCCTTCCCGGCTGAAATCGCCATGCGCCGCCAAACCGGCGTCGCCCTGATCACGGTTCTACTGATTGTCTTCCTCGCCAGCGTCGCTGCGATCAGCCTGGCCTCGATGCAGCAACTCGCCATCCGCCGCAGCGGCGTGTTGCTGCACCAGCAACAGGCTCGGCTCTATACCCTGGGCATCGAACAGGAAGCCCTGCTGATCCTGATCCGCGACCGCCAGAACAACAAAATTGATCATCCCGGCGAAGCATGGGCCAATCTGCCGCTGGCATTGCCAGTCGAGGGCGGTACGCTCTCCGGTCGCGTCCGCGATTTGCAGGGTTGCTTTAACCTTAACAATCTGTGGCAACCCGCCCCGGGTGAAACACAGCAACCCACGCCCAATAAGAAGCCGGAGGACGTATCGCAGCAAGAAGGAGAGTCCACCGCCACCGGCGCGGACACCTCATCGGCCTCATCCACAGCCAATAAACCTAAATCGCTTACCGATCCCGGCAGCCCGAAAACCGGCAAGGCCGGTCCCAACGAAGCCCAGATCAAAATCTTGCAGCGGCTGTTGACCAGTCTGGAACTGAAACCGGAACTGGCCCAGGCCATTGTTGACTGGATTGATCCCGACTCGGATGTACTGTTCCCCGATGGCGCTGAGGACAGCGACTATCTGACGATGACCCCCTCCTATCTGGCCGCCAATCACCCCTTTGTCAGCGTTTCAGAGCTACGACTGGTCAAGGGCGTGGATCGCGAGGCCTACGACAAACTGGCGCCGCTGGTCTGCGCCTTGCCGCCTGGAACGCCGTTGAACGTCAACACCGCGCCAATTCCGGTGCTGGCGGCGTTAAGCGAAACAGGAGACCCGGTAGAACTCAAGCGGCTGCGCGAGGAAAGCAAAACCGAAAATCAGGTCGCTAAACCTTATGAAACCGTCGACGAGTTTCTAAGCGCAGCCAAACTAACTGTCGATGCGCCAACTAAAGCGTTACTCAGTGTTGATAGCCAGTATTTTTCGCTGCGAGCCGAAGCTCGGGTGGGCGATGGGCGAGCGATGCTATACAGTAGTTTTTTTCGTGATGAAAATGGCGTCCGTGTCCTGCGGCGCAGCTTTGGCAACCAAGACTGAAACGGCAAACGACGTGCCCACCCCGCTTGGCTTCTTCCGCTTCAGCACCCCCGATCAGGCTGAATGGCTCGCCCCCGATGGCGCAATCCAGCGCGGCCCTCTCAGCGAACTGGCAGCGCAGTCCGCTCACGTCCGACTGTTACTGGTAGCGCCGGGGGAAAGCGTCACTCTGCATCCGCTCCCCCTGCCCAGCCGCAACCGGGCCACCTGGGCGCGGGCTGTTCCCTATGCACTGGAAGATGGCCTGGCCGACGACATCGAGACGCTGCATTTCGCGCTGGGGGCTGCTCCAGATGAGGGTCGGCTACCGGTAGCGGCCGTCGCTCATGCCGAATTGCGCGCCTGGCTCGAGCACTGCACCCAGGCAGAGTTAAACCCGGTCGCCATCGTCCCTGATGTGCTGCTGCTGCCCTGGCAACCGGGTGACTGGAGCCTGGCGCTGGAGGCGCAGCGGGCCGTGGTGCGAACCGGACGCTGGGACGGCTTTGCCACCGAACGGGAAACGCTAAATTTCATGCTCAACCAAGCACTGGCTGAAGCCGGCGAAGCTAAACCACAGCGCTTGCGGGTGTGGGGCGGGGCGCCGCCAGAACTGGCCGAGACTGATCTGGAATGGCAGATCGAGGATCACTCACCCGACCTGCTCCAGTGCTTCGCCACGGTGGGTCCTCCCGCCACATTCAATCTGCTGCAAGGCCCGTACAGCCGACAAGCACACTGGGGTCGACGGTTGCGACCGTGGCGAGCAGTGGCGGCGCTGACAGGTCTCTGGCTACTGGTTCAGGGCCTGATCCAGGCGGATGACTACTGGCGACTGAAACAAGAACTGGGTGTACTGCAAACTCGTATGGAGCAGATTTACAAGGACGCTGTGCCCGGCGCGACCCGGATCGTTAATCCCAAAGCGCAGCTGGAGGCCCGCCTACGGGAGCTGACGCCAGCCAGCGGCGGCAATAGCGGGTTTCTCGACCTGCTTTACCGGGGCGGGCAGCCATTGTCCCGCTTTCCTGAACTGACTCTGCGCGGCCTCAGCTACCGGGATGGGCAGATTGATCTGGCGCTGGATGGCGGCAATCCGGCGGTGCTGGATCGGCTCCGCCAACAACTGGAGCAACAGCCCGGCCTGAAGGCGGAGGTACGCACCACACAACGGGAAGGCCAGGTGGAAAGTAAGGTCACGTTGAAAAAGGCGGCGTCATGAAAGCCTGGTGGGATAGCTTGAGTCGCCGTGAACGCCACCTGATCGGCAGTGGAATGGCGCTGACCCTGGCGTTATTGATCTACGCGCTGGCGTGGCAGCCGTTTCGAGCTAGCTATCACCGCCTGCAACAAAGCGTTGCTGAACAGCGGGCTGATCTAGCCTGGATGCGGCAGGTAGCCCAAGAAGTTCAGCGGTTGAGTGGCGCCGGCGAAAATGCTCATGCCACTGCGGACGGTCGTTCCCTGCTGACCCGCGTCGATCAGACTGCCCGGGCTGCCGGCTTCGGCCCGGCGCTAAAACGGATCGCGCCGCAGGGCAACGAGCAACTCAGCGTTCAACTGGATGCGGTCGAGTTTGATCGGCTCATTCCCTGGCTGGCGACGCTGGAGCGTAACCAGCGCATTGTCATCATTAACCTCAGTGCGGATCGCACCGCCGCTGCCGGGCGGGTCAACGTCCGCCTCATCCTGGGTTCCCGGCCATGAAAATCCTCCGTTATGGGCTGCTAGGACTGGGCGCGTTCCTGTTGTTTTTGCTGTTGCAGGCGCCGGCTTCGTTGATCACTGACCGGATCGGGGCGCATCTGCCTGGGTTCACCGTACAAACCGTCGCGGGAACGGCGACTGAGGGCGTCATGCAGGGCTTGCAATGGCGTGGGGCGCGGATCGAGAAACTGAGCTGGGGCTGGCGACCACTGGCGCTGGCGACCGGACGATTGGGCTTCCGGCTGGATGCCGACGATCCCGATTTCAAACTGACCGGACAGGCGGCTATTGGTTGGGATCGGCAATGGCGCTTCCAAAACTTGGCCGGTCGAGCGCCACTCGAAAAACTGTACGCTTTGGCGGGTCAGCCGAAACTACCATTACAGGGCATGGTGGAATTGAAGCTGCGGGAACTGCGCCTGAACGCCGCCAGGCGGCCCACCACGGCGGACGGCGTGGTGCATCTGCTCAACGTACAGATTACCCTGGGCCAGCCACTGACACTGGGGGATTTTGTGATCCAGGCGACGCCGGCAGTCCCGGACGGGATTCAGGGCAAGGTACAGGACCGCGATGGACCGCTGGCGCTGGAAGGAAACTTCAGCCTGCTACCGGATGGTCGTTACCGCTTCAGCGGCCAGGCGGCAGTACGCGACGCAGGCAACCAGCCCTTGCGCCAAGCGATGAATCTGCTGGGGCCACCGGACGATCATGGCCGCTGGCCCTTGAATTTCTCCGGTATCCTGGCCTGGTAGCGGCCAGAATCGCCAGAATCGCGGGCATTCCCCGGCTGGACTGTTTCCATCTCAACCCGTCAGACTAGCCTACTCATCAGATCAACCAAGAGGGAAACGCTGATGTCATTCCGACTGCGCGGATTCTGGACCATCCTGACTCTATTAGTGCTGACCTCCTGCGCCACGCCGCCAGCGCCGCCGCCACCTAAACCACCCGCCCTGATCTACTCCGATGCTGCTTTTCCAACGCCGCCGGAGCTGCAACCACAGGTCGCGTTCTGGCGTAATGTCTATGCGGTCTGGGGACGTCATCAGGTGGCGCTGCACGATAACCGCTACATGGGTCTGATCTACGAAGTCGTCACCCTGCCGGGCGAAGTCGGAGAAGGCTACACCACTGATCAGCAGGCTTTGGTCAAGGGCCGCTATGAGAATCTGAAAGCCGGCTTGCGCCAACTGGAGTTCAAGACCGCCGCCAATGCGCCCCTCACGCCGGAAGAACAGGCTCTGGCGGCCCGGTTCCAGAATTTCGGTGGTGCCAGCGCCATTGCCGGGGCCAGTGACCGGCTGCGCAGCCAGCGCGGCTTGCGGGAGCGGTTTAAGCGTGGCCTGGAAATCAGCGGGCGCTACGATGCCGCATTCAGAAGTGTATTCCGAGAAGCTGGCCTGCCTGAAGATCTGGCGTATCTGCCGCATGTCGAATCATCGTTCCAAACCCACGCCACTTCTTCAGTCGGGGCGGTGGGCGTCTGGCAGTTCATGCCGGACACCGCTCGGCGGCTGATGACAGTCAATGCAGTGCTGGACGAGCGGCGCGATCCGGTCGCTTCAGCGCAGGGCGCAAGCCGCTATCTGGGCAATGCCTATCAACGTCTGGGTAGCTGGCCGCTGGCGCTGACCTCCTACAATCACGGAGTAGGCGGCATGGCCCGGGCCCAACAACAGTTTGGCAATGACTTCGCCACCATTGTGCGGAGTTATTCGGGACGTGGTTTTGGCTTTGCCTCGCGGAATTTTTACGCTGAATTTCTCGCCGCCCGTGAAATCGCCCACAATCCGCAACAATTTTTCCCAGAAGGAATCCATTACGAACCGCCCCTGAACCTGGATCGGGTCCGGTTGCGGCAAGCGGTTGCAGCTCCCACCCTCGCGGGTTACTACGAGGTCAACCTGTGGGAGATCAGCAGCGTCAATCCGGCGTGGAACCCGGCGGCCCAGACCGGGCGAGCGGCATTGCCCGCAGGAACCCTGGTCTGGCTGCCGGCAGGTTCCATAGCGCGGCTGGCGCAGCGGGGCATGGCGGGTCGGGGGCTGGCCTTGGCCGATCCAATCGCTACGGCTCAACCGCGCTAGCCACGCAATGGCGTTCGCGCTTTGGACACCCACCCTCCCAGCCTCAAGGCCCGAAATATCGAGTAGAGCCAGCCCTTGACATCCTCCCCGCCCTATAAGGACGGGGGTACAAGCCGGGGTTAAGCGGCGCGACCGCCAGTTATTCTCCTCTCTGGATTCTAATTTCCGACTATTTTCCTCGCCATTTCTACGAGCGGGACTAACCGCATGATCAACGCCTTTGAATTGCAAACCGGTCGGCTTCGCCAAATTCCGATTGAGGATCAGGCCGACCTGGAACACGTCAAGCCGATTTGGATTGATTTTGACGATCCGACCGATGAAGAGCGGCGCTGGGCCAAGGAACAGTTTAATTTAACCCTGCCGGATGAAGACGACTTCGGCGACATCGAAGCCAGTGCCCGCTGTTTCGAGGATGCGAGTGGCGCTTTGCAAATCCGCTCCGACTTTTTGATCGACAAGGCCGACGAGTCGCGCAACGTGCCCGTCGCCTTCGTGTTGCGCCAGGACATCCTGTTCAGCCTGCATGAAGAAGATTTGCCGGTATTCCGACTGCTGCGGATGCGGGCGCGCCATCAGCCGGGTTACATCGAAGACTGCCGGGAAGTGCTGCTGGAACTGTACGCCACTGATGCCGAGTATTCCGCCGATGCGCTGGAGGGCATTTACGCGGCGCTGGAAGAGATCAGCGGGCGGGTGCTGAAAGCGCGCCTGACCGATGAAGCCGCCGCCGAGGTGCTGGCCAGCGTCGCTCGCGAAGAAGATCTGAACGGGCGGATTCGCCGCAATCTGATGGATACCCGCCGGGCTATTTCCTTTCTGATGCGGCGGCGATTGTTGACCGTTGAACAGGTCGAAGACGCCCGGCAGATTCTGCGCGATATTGAATCGCTGGACGGCCACACCTCGTTCCTGTTTGAGAAAATCAATTTCCTGCTGGACGCCACGGTTGGTTTCATCAACATCAACCAGAACAAGGTCATCAAGATTTTCTCGGTGGTTTCGGTTGCGTTGCTGCCGCCCACGCTGATCGCCAGCATTTACGGGATGAACTTCGAGTTCATGCCTGAGCTGAAATGGTTCCTGGGGTATCCATTCGCGCTCGGCCTGATGCTCGCCTCGGTGATCGCGCCATTCTGGTATTTCCGTAAGAAAGGCTGGCTAAAATAGCCAGGCTCGAAAAGCAACGCCGGCTTGTTGGGTTTATAGTTAGGGCGTCATTTTTTCCTTTCGCCCCTCATGCTTCGCCGGAGAACACCATGTCCGCACTGAATCCCGCTTATCAGCATCTGTATGAGCTGGCTGCGCAAGTAGGCATTGCCCTGCGCACCCGCGGCTGCGCCTTGGCGACTGCCGAGTCTTGCACCGGCGGCTGGATCGCCAAAGAGATCACGGATATATCCGGCAGCTCCGGCTGGTTTGATCGGGGCTTCGTGACCTACAGCAATGCCGCCAAGACCGACCTGCTGGGTGTCCGGGCAGCGACGATTGCCCGGTATGGCGCAGTCAGCACTGAAGTGGTCACTGAAATGGCGGCGGGCGCTCTGGAGCGCAGCCGGGCCGATCTGGTCATCGCGGTCAGCGGCATTGCCGGCCCCGAAGGCGGCACCCCGGACAAACCTGTCGGCACGGTTTACCTGGCCTGGGCGCTGCGTGATGGCCCGGTGCAAACCGAAATCCGGCATTTCCCCGGCAACCGCGACGAAGTGCGGCTGGAAGCGGTCGCCGCCGCCCTGCAAGGGGTGCTGGATGTGTTCGCCCGGCAGTGATCAAACCGCCCGCCGACTGTTTCTGGCGCTGTGGCCGGAGGATACCGAGCGCCGGCAACTGGTTGAACTGGCGACAGGCGTAGCTGGTCGGCGACGGACGCCTGACGCCAACCTGCATCTCACTCTGGTGTTTCTGGGTGCGACCGATCCGGCCCGCCTGATCGCTTATGAAGCCGCGCTGGCCGATCTCTCGCCGCCAACGCTGGAACTAACCCTGGATCGCTATGGCTATTGGCCGCAACCGCGCATCCTCTGGCTTGGGTCCAGCCGCACCCCACCGGAATTGTACGAACTGGTGGCCGAGTTACACTCGCGCTTACGCGGCTGCGGCTTCACGCCCGAACGACGAGCATTCCAGGCCCATATCACCCTGGCCCGCCAGCATCCCGGCCCGGCCCCGACGCAGCCGCTGGTCACCCCACTTCACTGGCAAGTCCGTCACGTCACACTGGTGGAATCATTGCGGCAGGACACCGGTTCGGCTTATCGCATAATGCGGCGCTGGCCGCCGGGCTAGGTTTAGGCCGCCAGGCTATGGAATAATCCAGCAATGACCAGTTGAATCATCATCAACAGAGAGGATTCGTGAAATGGACGACAATAAGAAAAAAGCCTTGGCCGGCGCATTGACCCAGATTGAACGCCAGTTCGGCAAGGGGGCCGTCATGCGGCTGGGCGACACCAGCGTAGCCCGTGATGTGATGACGGTTTCGACCGGTTCGCTAGGGTTGGACATTGCGCTCGGCATTGGCGGTCTGCCCCGTGGCCGGGTCACCGAAATTTACGGCCCGGAATCCTCTGGCAAAACAACGCTGGCGCTGCAAGTCATTGCCGAAAGTCAGAAATTGGGTGGTTGCGCGGCGTTTATCGACGCTGAACACGCGCTGGACCCGATTTACGCCGGCAAACTGGGCGTCAATGTCGACGATCTGCTGATTTCGCAGCCGGACACCGGCGAGCAGGCGCTGGAAATCGCTGACATGCTGGTGCGTTCCGGGGCGGTGGATATTGTGGTGGTGGACTCGGTGGCGGCGCTGACCCCCAAGGCGGAAATTGAGGGCGACATGGGCGATTCCCATGTGGGTCTGCACGCCCGACTGATGAGTCAGGCGCTCCGCAAGCTCACCGGCAACATCAAACGCTCCAATACCCTGGTAATTTTTATCAATCAAATCAGGATGAAAATCGGCGTCATGTTTGGCTCGCCGGAAACCACGACGGGCGGCAATGCCCTCAAGTTCTACGCTTCGGTGCGACTCGACATCCGCCGCACCGGTGCGATCAAGAAAGGCGACGAAGTCATTGGTAATGAGACTCGCGTCAAGGTGGTCAAGAACAAGATGGCCCCGCCGTTTAAACAGGCCGAGTTTGAAATCCTTTACGGTGAAGGTACTTCCCGACTGGGCGAAGTCATTGATCTGGGAGTCAAGGCCGGGCTGATTGAAAAATCCGGGGCCTGGTACAGTTGCGCCGGCACCCGCATCGGTCAGGGCAAGGAAAACGCCCGTTCCTACCTCAAGGAGAATGCTGAACTGGCCGGTGAACTGGAGGCCAAGATTCGCGCCCACTTCCTGGCCAAGCCTGACACGCTGCCAGCTACTCCTGAACTGGGCGGAGACGACGAACTCCCCGGCGACGATGAACTGGACGCGGATCTCTGAGAGCGCCAGCGCCGCCGATCTGGTGGTGGTTCGCGCAAAAGGGCTGGAGTTGCTGGCCCGGCGCGAGCACTCCCGGCTGGAACTGCGGCAGAAACTGATCCAGCGTGGCTATCCGGCGGAAGCGGTCGCCGCTGCGCTGGATCAACTGGTGGCGGAACGGCTGCTCGATGAACGCCGCTATGCCGAAATTTACGCCAGTAGCCGGGCGGATAAAGGCTACGGTCCGCTGCGGATTGCCCGCGAATTGCGCGAGCGGGGCATCCCGGATGAATTAACTGATGCCGCCATGACTGTCCTCGACGAGTGCTGGATGTCGAAACTCCGGGAACTACACCGTAAACGCTTCAAGTCCAAAATTCCCGCTGATGCCGCTGGCCGGATACAGCAAACCCGGGTTTTTCGCCAGCACGGTTTTACTCTCGATCAGATCAAATGTCTGTTTGAGGCAGCCGACGCCTGACTTCTGACCCGATTCCCGACCTCTGATTGCCCGACACCCGACTATGACCAGCAGCGCCGAACTCCGCACCCTCTTTCTCGACTACTTCCGCCGCCAAGGCCACGAAATCGTCGCCAGCAGTCCGCTGGTGCCGATTAACGACAGCACCCTGCTGTTCACCAACGCCGGTATGGTGCAATTCAAGGACGTGTTCACTGGCCGCGATCCGCGCCCCTATCGCCGGGCCGCCACCGCCCAACGCTGCGTCCGGGCCGGCGGCAAACATAACGATCTGGAAAATGTCGGCTACACCGCCCGCCATCACACCTTCTTCGAGATGCTCGGCAACTTCAGCTTCGGCGATTACTTCAAGGCCGACGCGATCCGCTTTGGCTGGGAATTTCTGACCGGGGTGTTGAAACTGCCGGCGGATAAGCTGTGGGTCACGGTCTACGCGACCGACGACGAGGCTTATCAGGTCTGGGCCGATGAAATCAAAGTCCCCCGCGAGCGCATCGCCCGGATCGGCGACAAGCCCGGCGGCAAGCGCTATGAAAGCGACAACTTCTGGGCGATGGGCGATACCGGCCCCTGCGGCCCCTGTTCGGAAATCTTCTACGACCACGGCCCGGAGATCGCCGGCGGCCCGCCCGGCACCCCGGATGAGGATGGCGACCGCTATATCGAAATCTGGAATCTGGTGTTCATGCAGTTCGACCGCAGCGCCGACGGGGTGCTAACCCCGTTGCCGAAACCGTCAGTCGATACCGGCATGGGGCTGGAGCGGCTGGCGGCAGTGATGCAGGGCGTCCACAGTAACTACGAGATTGACCTGTTCCAGAACCTGATTAAGGCCGCCGCCGCTGCAACCGGCGCGATCGACCTGCATTCCAGTTCATTGCGCGTCATCGCCGATCACATCCGCGCCGTCGCGTTCCTGATTACTGACGGCGTGTTGCCTTCCAACGAAGGGCGCGGCTATGTGCTGCGGCGGATCATGCGCCGCGCGATTCGCCACGGCTACAAGCTCGGCGCGGAAGGCAGCTTCTTTCACACGCTGGTTGCGCCACTGGTGACAGAAATGGGCGACGCCTACCCGGAACTGGCCGCCGCCGCTGCTCAAACCGCTCGCGTCATTCAGCAGGAAGAAGAACGGTTTGCCGAAACCCTCGCCCACGGCATGAAATTGCTGGAAGACAGCATCGCCCAGCTGTCCGGTGCTACCCTTCCCGGCGAGACCGTATTCAAGCTCTACGATACCTACGGCTTCCCGGTCGATCTGACGGCGGATATTGCCCGCGAACGGGGTTTGCAGGTGGATCACGCCGGTTTTGAGCGGGAAATGGCGGCGCAACGGGATCGTGCTCGCGCTCATAGTCAATTTGGATCGCGTCAGACCACCGATCTGGGCATCGCCGGTTGCACCGAATTCCACGGCTATGACCGGCTGGAAGAAGAAGCGACGGTGATCGCCTTGTTCGGCAACGGCCAGGCGGTGGAGACGCTGAATCTCGGCGACGAGGGCGTGGTGGTGCTGGATCACACCCCGTTCTACGCCGAATCCGGCGGTCAGGTCGGCGATAGCGGCTGGTTGCGGGGCGACGGGCTGGAGTTCGCCGTCCGCGATACCCAAAAGCAGGGTGAGGGCGTGTTCGCCCACCTTGGCGTTTTGAACCAGGGGCAGTTGCAATGCGGCCAAACCGTGCTGGCGCAGGTCAACGGCGCCGCCCGCCAAGCCACCGCGCTGCATCATTCCGCAACCCACCTGCTGCACGCCGCGCTGCGCCAAATTCTCGGAACCCATGTCGGCCAAAAAGGCTCGCTGGTCGATCCGCAGCGGTTGCGCTTCGATTTCTCGCATTTCGAGCCGATCAGCCCCGAACAACTGGAGGCCATTGAACGGCTGGTCAACGCCCAGATTCGCGGCAACGTCGCGGTGGAAACCACGATCATGGCCCCGGAACAGGCGATTGCCGCCGGGGCGATGGCGCTGTTTGGCGAGAAATACGGCGATCAGGTCCGGGTGCTGCGAATGGGCGACTTTTCCACCGAACTGTGCGGCGGCACCCATGTGCGCCGGGTCGGCGATATTGGCTTGTTCAAGATCATTTCCGAGAGCGGCGTCGCGGCAGGAGTGCGACGCATCGAAGCGGTCACCGGCGAACGGGCGCTGGACACCATCGCCGCACTACAGGATCGCGCCCGGCAGACCGCGCAACTGGTTAAGGGCGACCGCGACAATTTTCCTGACAAGGTTCGGCAACTGGTCGAGCGCAACCGGCAACTGGAAAAGGAGATCGAGCAGTTGAAGGGGCGGCTGGCCAGCGGTCAGGGCGCAGATTTGCTCAGTCAGGTGGTCGAGGTCAACGGAATCAAGGTGCTGGCCGCCCGGCTAGACGGGGTGGACGCCAAGACCCTGCGCGAGGCGGTGGATCACTGCAAAGAACAACTTAAAAATGCAGCAGTGGTGCTGGCCACGGTCGAAGACGGTAAAGTGCGGCTGGTGGCCGGGGTGACCTCGGCGGAAACCGCCAAAATCAAGGCCGGCGATCTGGTCAATAGGGTCGCCCAGCAAGTCGGCGGCAAAGGCGGTGGTCGTCCCGACCTGGCTCAGGCTGGCGGAGCTGATCCGACTCATCTGGATGCCGCGCTTCAGGCGGTACCCGATTGGGTGCGGGAACAGCTAGTTTGAAGGCCAGTCTGAGCAACCCTTTTGTTGCAGAACAATCAGCCATTTCGTCAATTCAATTGGACGATTTGGCTATTTTTCCGGCATGAAGTGTCGCCTTATTACTCAACACCTCATGCGAACCGCTTGGCGATTGCCGGTCTTTCGTGAATAATTGCGCCTTTCGCGACCATTCTGGCCTAGAGAGCGCCGGAATGCGGTTTAATTTCGATTTTTGAACAGGGATAGCATGGCGCTTATCGTCCAGAAATACGGCGGCACCTCGGTCGGCACCCTTGAACGGATCGAGAATGTAGCTGAAAAGTTGATCGGCTGGCGTGAGCGCGGCCATCAGATGGTCGTCGTGGTGTCCGCCATGAGCGGTGAAACCGACCGGTTAATCGGTCTGGCTAAGGGCATTACGCCCCGCCCCAATCCGCGTGAACTGGATGTGCTACTGGCGACGGGTGAACAGGTCACCATTGCCCTTCTGTGCATCGCACTGGAAAAACGCGGCTGTCCCGCTCGTTCCTATACCGGCAGCCAGGTGCGCATCCTCACCGATAATGCCTTCAACAAGGCGCGTATTCAGGCTATCGAAGCGGCGGCCATGCAGGCGGATCTTGACGCCGGGCGGATTGTGGTGGTGGCCGGGTTTCAGGGTGTGGACGAGGACGGCAACATCACCACACTGGGTCGGGGCGGTTCCGACACAACGGGCGTAGCGCTGGCCGCTGCGCTCAAAGCCGACGAATGCCAGATTTACACTGATGTGGATGGGGTTTACACCACTGATCCTCGTGTGGTCTCGGAGGCCCGTCGGCTGGATCGCATCACCTTTGAGGAAATGCTGGAGATGGCCAGCGCCGGTTCCAAGGTGCTGCAAATTCGCTCGGTGGAATTTGCCGGCAAGCACAATGTCCCATTGCGAGTGCTCTCTACCTTCCAGGAAGGACAGGGCACCTTGATCACTTTCGAGGAAGCCCTGGAGGCGGAGCAGATGGAGAAGGCACTGATTTCCGGTATCGCGTTCAACCGCGACGAAGCCAAACTCACCATACTGGGCGTTCCTGACCGACCGGGTATCGCCTACAGCATTCTGGGGCCGGTGGCCGACGCCAATATCGAAGTGGACATGATCATCCAGAACATTGGCCGTGATGGCACTACCGATTTCACCTTCACCGTTCATCGCAACGACTACGAACGCGCTCTGGACATTCTCCGGGACCAGGCCAGCCGACTCGGCGCCCGTGAGGTGGCCGGCGACAATAAAATTGCCAAGATATCGCTCGTTGGGATTGGGATGCGCTCTCATGCCGGAGTCGCCAGCAAGATGTTCCAGGTGCTGGCCAAGGAGAGCATCAACATTCGCATGATTTCGACTTCCGAAATCAAAATCTCGGTGGTGGTGGATGAAAAATACCTGGAGCTGGGGGTGCGCGCCCTGCATGAAGCCTTCGAGTTGGACAAAGCCGCCTGAACCGGGTTGGGGAGCAATGACAGACGCGGACTGTTCAAACCGTAAGATGACCTGGTGCTGTTGATGGAACACAAGGAGTAGCTTGATATGTTGATACTGACGCGCAGAGTTGGGGAAACGCTCATGATCGGTGACGAAGTCACCGTAACGGTGTTGGGCGTGAAAGGTAATCAGGTCCGCATTGGGGTCAACGCGCCCAAGGACATCGCGGTGCATCGCGAAGAAATCTATGAACGAATCAAACGTGAGCAGGACGGCGCGCCAACCGAGGTTAGCCAGCCGCAACCCGAAGCCTGAATCAGCGGGTCTTTACCCCAGAGAGTTCAGGCGGTATGCTTAACAGCTTGTGATGCCCGTGGTTGCGGGCATTATTATCCCGGAGAGATGGCCGAGCGGCTGAAGGCGCTCCCCTGCTAAGGGAGTATGGGGCTTAAAACTCCATCGAGGGTTCGAATCCCTCTCTCTCCGCCAGTTTTATGAAGTCTGCGGGAATTGACAGTATTTGACCCGATCCGCATAATCCGCATCCCGCTTTAAAGCGCCCGTAGCTCAGTTGGATAGAGTACTTGGCTACGAACCAAGGGGTCGGGAGTTCGAATCTCTCCGGGCGCGCCAAATAATCAACGCCTTGCCGCAATTTTCGGCAGGGCGTTTTTTTCTGGTGTGCCGGAATTTGTGCGAATCAGGCGTGGGCGGGCAATCCGCTCGGCGTGTTCGGCCAGATGGTCCGCACCTAGGTGCGCATATCGCATTACCATGTCCAGCGTTGCCCATCCCCCAAGTTCTTTCAATACCGGTAGCGGCGTTCCGGCCTGTACATGCCAACTCGCCCAGGTATGCCGCAAGTCATGCCAGCGAAAGTTCTCAATCCCAGCCCTGATGAGCGCCTTTCGCCAAGCATGGTTATTCGCCCGTGTTACCGGGCGGCCTTCAAAAGTGAATACGCGCTGTGGGTGTTTCCCCTGTTGCTCGCGTAGGATCACTATGGCCTCGGCATTGAGAGGGACGGCAATGGCTCGCTTCCCCTTGGCTTGATCGGCATGAATCCATGCCCGACGCTGTTCCAGATCGACTTGTTTCCAGTCCAGCTCTACAACATTTCGCTCCCGGAGTCCCGTCGCCAAAGTGAATTGCGCCATTGCCACCAAGTGTTCCGGGAGTTCCGTTAGCAGCCGGTCAGCTTCGTCCTTTGTAAGCCAGCGAATCCGCCGTTGCGGTTCAGGCAGCATGTGGATAGATGGAGTGGTATCGATCCAGCCCCAATCCTGACGAGCTGTATTCAGAATAACCCGGATGACTTCGAGCATTCGGTTTACCGTGGCTGGCGTCACCTTTGTGGCCTGTTTCTGTTGCTTTAGTTGATCAAGAATTTCCCGATCAATCTGATCAAGATAGCGATGGCCTAGCAAGGGGTCGGCATACCGCAAGGTGCTTTTTGCATAATCGCGCCAAGGGCTGTCTGGTTGTGCTTTGAGCCAACGGACGACAGCCTGTTGCCATGTATACCTGGGCCGCTCGCCTAATTTGACTTGTCGCCAGCATTCCGCTTTGCGGGTGTCGTGGTATTCCTGGGCTTGGCGATGGTCGGCAGTGCCAGTAGTTTCCCGTAGTTCTCGGCCGTCTGGCGTGGTGAAGCGCATCCACCAGACGTTACCGCGTTTGTAGAGTGACATTTCTCATTCTCCTGCGCCGGTCGCGCCTGTGGAGTATGGTTGACCCAGTTCGTCACGGCGAGGGCGGGAATCAGGACGCGCCGCCCTACTTTTACGAGGGGGAACGCGCCTGATTTGGCGAGGCGGCGAACGGTCTTGATGCTGATACCGCCGAGTTGGCGGGCGGCTTCATCGAGATTCCAGAGCAGGGCGTCAGGCATGATCGAAGAGGTCTCTCAGTGCGAGGGGCCGGCGCCGGGTTTCATAGGCGGTCTGCTGGTGGTGCTCAGCGTCGTGCGCGAGGTGGCAACGATGGCCTGCACGTTCAAGAATCGCTGCACGGATGGCTTTCCAGTCTTTTGGATAGCGATGTCGGTTTTCCGGCTTGATGGGCATGGCCTGTTCTCCTGCGCCGTCCGTGTCCGATTGGGTTAAAAATGATTCATTGCTGCCATTCTCCGTTTTCATAGCGGAGATCCAGGATGGCCTCGTCATACTCCTCGGCGCTGACGGCCTCGAAGTCGCTTGCGATCAGGCGTTCGCCTCCGTTGGGGGTCGGGGCGTCGAGGTCGGCCAGGGCTTTGGTCAGGTCGCCTTTGACGCCATACCAATAGTTGCGGTGCAGGTAGTGTTTCATTGGGGTTTCCTAGCGTCATCTGTGGCGCGGTGAGGGTTACAGGGCTAATTCGCCCACTTTTAAGTCCGTGACAAGAGCCTCGGGCGGCCTATCTGCAAAGTGTTCAGCCATAGACGCTAACTCTGCTTGCCATTTTGGTTTTATATCGGGCCGGTTGAGTAATTCATGCCCGATAAAGTGAATGGCTTGTTGCAGATATTCAGGCGTGTAGAACGCACTGAATGCGTAATGCTGGTACGGATGGAACCGAACGCTCTCTGGCATGGTATGGTTCCAGATCATGCGTAGTGTGTAGAAAAGATGGCGGGTTTCCATTTCCGAAGGCACATGATCAGGGCCGTTGCTTTCTTTCCATTTCCACGGTAGGGCGGGTAGCTTGTTCATCGTCGGTTTCTCAAGGTTCGCCATCTGTGGCGCGGTTAGAGTTACAGTACTAATTCGCCAACCGGCCATTCAACCTGCTGGTTACTCTGATTCATTGGCATGAAATCCATCATCAGCGGATCTTCATCAAGGTCTGTCGCAGTCGGTTCAGCTTCCGGCCAATGATTCGCTTTCCAGCATTCATCAAAGCGTTGTAGCGCCGATTGGTATTGCTCTCGGCCTTCCTGTAGTTGCTGGCTGGGCATTTCAAACACAGAAATTGGGTACGGTTCGCACGTTTGAACAAAAATGAAGTGAACGGACTGTGAAGCGGACAGATCGGCATAAAATGCAGCGGATAGCGGATAGCGGTAGCGCTGCATGGTGGTCTTAATCTGGTTAATATCATGAATGGTCTTTAATTCGCCAACCAAGCGTTGATTCTCGTGATGAATATCCAAGCGGGCTTTCAGCGGCAATAAGCCGTGTCCACGTTCCTGAATGATGGTCTTTTCTTTCTTGCCGCCAGTGAGTAACAACTTGGCGTCGGGATGGGCTTTCATTGCAGCCACGATGGCTTGTGCCCGTTCAAACTCATCGGGCGTGATGATGATCCGTCCGGTGGCTGCGAGTTCTGCATAGCGGGCTTTGCCGGCTTTGGTGCGCCGCTCGTAGCTGAAAATGATAAATTCCTCGCTTAATTGCAGTGGCGTCAAGGCCAGGCAATGTACCAAGGTTCCAAACTGCATGGCCTTTGTGCTTTCATTCACTTGCCGTTGCGGGTCAATGTGTGTCCAGTAGCATTCTGCGGGTGATTTCAGCATCGTTTTCAGCCAGTGCGATGATATGCAGGGCATTTCTTGATAGGTCGCGTTATCCATTTCAGCACCTCCAGCGATTGCGCCGTCCCTGGCGCGGGTTAGTTATGCGGCTTGTTGAGTGCTATTCACCCCCGCTTGAAAGCCTCTTTGATAGGCTTCATCCAAGGCGTTAGCGGTTTCCGCATTGGCGTTAAGCGCTTGCTTGAGGTCAGCGAGTGGATCGGCTTTTGCCTTGCCCCGTTTTTTGAACTTTTCGGCTTGCGCCTTTTGTTCGGATTCCTCTAGCTTGCGTTGCTGCGCTTCCAACTCTGCGCGTTGCCGTTCCATCGCTTCCCGTTCGTCTTTCAACCGCGCTTCTTCCACTTCGCGGATTTGTCGGGCGGCCTGTTCTTTGCGTTGCTGTTCTTCACGTTGCGCTTTCAATTCTGCTTCCATCGCGTCCCGCTGGGCTTTTAATTCCGCTTCTTGGCGTTCCCGTTCCTGTTGCAGGCGGGCCGCTTCAATCTTACGGGCTTCGGCTTCCATCCGGGCCTGTTCAGCTTGCCGGGCGGCTTCTGCTTCTCTCAACCGCGCCAGTTCTTCGCGCTCGGCTTTAATCCGGGCCGCTTCCACTTCCTGCTCAGCTTGGATGCGCGTCTGTTCGGCTTCATAGAGCAACCGGGTATTCAGGGCTGCTTGAAGGCCATTTCTGGTTTCATTTAATGCCTCAGTAGCATCGGGCAGGAACTCTTGAAATTCCGCCTCTGATAATTCCAGCATCATCGTCTTATCGAGTTCTGCGCTGATGATTGCGGCGGGTTGATTGGCTACTGCGCCGACTTGATTTCGGATAATGCTGATCTTGGCGGCAATTTCCGCAATGCGGGCGATTTCGGCTCGCGCCTTGGCGGCTTTCTCTTCCTCCTTGCGCTTCTCTTCCTCTTTGATCACCTGATCAATCGGCTCCTCAATCGCCAGCAGTTCTGCTGTGATGCGCTTCGCTTCTGCGTCAATCAGGCGGGTGCGTTCCAAAGCCGGCGCTTTCAATTCAACGCGCAATTTTTCCAGAGCAACCCGATACCCCTTGACTTCGGCGCGGGCTTTCTTGGCTTCATCCATGCCTTTGGTCGTTTGCACATCGAAAACAGTGCAGTATTTCTCACGCAACACGGCAATGGCAGCGGCGGTTTCGTTGTACTCGGTAATCTGCAAATTCATTTCGTTCATCTCGTTATCTCCAAGTTAGCGCCTTCCTTGGCGCGGATAGGGTTAGGTGGCTTTCTTTTCTTCCGGCTTGCTTTCAATCAACCGGATAAACTCCGGGCTATAGTGTTGCTGTCGGAACTGTGCGATGGCTTCTGCATATTTGCCGTTGCTGACCACTTCAAACTCAACAGCAAAATAACCGTTGCCGCTGGCCTTGCTGGCGCGTTTGCTCATCGTTGCGCGAATCGTTTTGCCTAGCAGGCTTTCTCCTTTCAGTCGATATTGCCGGCGCATTTCATCGAATTGATCAAGGCTCTCGGTCTTGAAGAGAATGGTTGACAACACGCCATCAGGGTCAACAAAGAGCAGCGCTAGCCATCTTTGCAACGGATAGCCGAAAAACTCGCCTTCGTTAATCTGTGCGCCCACAAGTTCCATATCCAGCCTGCTGCCTTTCATCGTGCTACAGCCGATTTTGAATTGTCCGCTCTGACAGTCGCTCCGCCATTGCCTTATTGAATCCGCTAGAATCTGACCGGGTTCAATTTTGGTGACATCGTCAAGACTGATTTCAGTCATCATGCTCATTGCTCTCAACCGGCTATTGCTGGCCGGTTCCTCGTAGTTAGTTTGCGTTAATGAAGTTGATAAGGTTTTCCATTCGGTCAATGGTCAACCATGCGGTTTTGCTGGTTTTGATTTCAAGCTGGCGGTTATGCCAGCGAAAACTGAATCCGAGGGAAACCGCCAGTGATAACGGGAGTTCCTTCAATTTGGCGTTAATGGGCATAACGCGGCTCCGGGCTGAATCCGTCGTGATTCCACCAGCTATTGCCATCGCGTTCGTCCTGGTCTTCGGCTTTTGCGTTGATCCACTCGTGGCCTTCCGGGCTGTCTAGCCAATCTTCAAATGCCTGCTGGTCTTCAGCGTCGCGCTGGTCGTTCCATTTGCGATAGTCGGCGAGTTCCTGCCATTGGCTGGGGGCTTGCGTTGATGTGCTGCCCTGTGGTTTCATACATTGCTCCTTTCTTCACGGTTGGGGGTTGAAGTCCGGCGCTCTCGTTGCTGTAACAACGAAAGCGCCTTTTTGTTACCAGTTTTGCCAGTGTTCTTTCATCAATTCATGGCAAGCCGGTTTGATATATTTCTCAAGCAATTCCTTTACTTCTTGTGTATGGTCTTCGCTGCAAATAAACTGAAACAGCAACACATTCAAGCGTTCGCTATCAACGCTATTCCATTCAAGGTTGCTCATCGCAAGTGAAACAACGCTTGCAACTTCCTCTTTCACGCTTTCCCGCTTTTCCGGTCTTGTGAATACACAGCCAAGGTCGGTGTAGTTACAGCTACGCCAAGCTGTGTAATAGCTTTCAAAGCGGCTCTCTTCGATTTCCTTCTCGATGTCCTGCTTTTCCCATTTCTCACGCTCCCAGTCATGGAGACTAGGGCCAATGGCATAAGCTACTTGTGACATTTTTTTAACTCCAAAAAGGATTAAAGGGTGTGGCCGGTTGTTAGCTAAACCACGCAATGATTATAATACATAAACGCATTAACTTAAAGCGTTTATGTATTAAATGCTGAAAAAAAACCGCCCAAGATGGGCGGCGAAACAGCAACTCAGCGACTCAACCCAACAAAAACCCGCCCGACCACGCGCCAGAAAGCGGACGCCAAACGCCCCAAGGCGGCAGCGCGGAAAAGCCGCAGGGAAACACCACCACAGGCAACCCCAACCCGGCAGCGAACGCAGCGGACGCCCAAGAACCGGAACCCAACCCACAAAAGCAGGCGGAAACCGAAGCGGACGGCACCAACCCCGGCGGACACGGCACGGCGGGAAACGCCACCAGCCCGGAACCTGGACCGCCCGCCGCAACGGAGCGAACCAGCGCGGCGGAACG
Organism: Candidatus Competibacteraceae bacterium; assembly: GCA_003989085.1. GTDB lineage: Bacteria > Pseudomonadota > Gammaproteobacteria > Competibacterales > Competibacteraceae > RXIV01. The sequence continues at coordinate 89 of RXIV01000012.1, read as the reverse complement.
CCGCGCAAACGCGGAGCGGCCAGCACCGAAGGACGCAACCGCAAACACCGCCGCGCCCGGCGCGGCGGCACGGACAAAGGAATCCGCAC
>RXIV01000011.1 GCA_003989085.1 Candidatus Competibacteraceae bacterium | reverse complement strand
GCGGATGGCCGAGCAGATCCAGTCCTTGGTCAGTCAGTTTCGGGTTTAACCAAGAGGCGGCATAGCGGTTTCTCCGCGTAAGCACCACACCGGTCAATTGAAAGTCTTGGGTTTCCTCTTGGGAGCGGGCTTCTGCTCATTCAGGAACACCTGATTCGCCGGCCCTCGCGTCGGCGTTTTTTCGGAAAAACCACCCTGGGTGTGAAGTAGATCACAAACGAGGGTCGGAGCAAATGCGTTAATAATCCCAGTGAGTGGATGCGCGAAGAGTGGATGTTTATAGCGTCCTAATGATTCTGAGCGACTTTACCGTGATCTATTCCTCTCGCCAAATAAACTGGTGAAAAATCCGGTGTTGAAAATCAGCCACTGCGGAGTTCTAGTCGTGTCTAACCAAGTCAATCGTCGGTTATTTGTCAAACTCGGCATCATGGGCCTCACTGCGGCGCCTTTAGGTAAGCTACTGATAGACCGGCCTGTACAGGCGGCTTCCGCACAACGAACTGGTTCCAAAGATGTGCCGAAAGTGGATGTAAATGATACGCAGGCTAAAGCAATTTATTACGCAGAGGACGCCACTCTTGCAAATGGGTCATTCCGAAAAAGCGATGATCAGTTCTGTCATAATTGTCATCATTACAGCGGCCGGGAAGGCGTGCTGTGGGGACCTTGCGCTATCTTCTCTTACCGGGTGAACAAGGACAATAAATCACTGCTGGTAAGCGCCAATGGATGGTGCAGATTATGGGGACCCCGATCTGCCTGAGTTCCATCCGCCCTGGTTTCAGCTACAGACTGGCTCAACGCCGACCCTCGCGTCGGCGTTTTTTATTTTCCGGTCAACAGGATATGCCCCCGCCAGGAAAAAAAGTTTAAACTTGCAAAATGGACTACATGACCAGTTGAAGTCAACATCCTGATTAAATTCGTGTTTGATCCCCAGGCTGATACATCCCATCTGGAACGAAGTGATGCTGAGGTAGAGCAACCCAGGGAAATGCAGCCCGGCGTTGTGATGGACTACGACGTTGAAGGGCGGATCGTCAGGATTCAAGTCCTGTGTGAGCGAAAAAAACCAAATATCACTGAAATAGGCAGCATAAGTCATTGATCGGGAGAACATCGTGGTTTACCAACATCGCTATCTGGACGGCAGCCCGCTCGCCTTGCCGGTCGGCAAGGTGGTCTGCATTGGTCGCAACTACCTTGACCATATCCGCGAACTGAACAATGCCGTGCCGGAAACGCCGATCCTGTTTATGAAGCCGGCGACGGCGCTGGTCAGTCTCGATGAGCCGATTCCGTGGCCCACCGGTCGGGGTGAATGCCATCATGAGGTGGAGCTGGCAGTGCTGGTCGGGCGGGAACTGCGCAACGCCAATGCTGAAAGGGCGCGGGATGCTGTCGCCGGCTATGGCGTCGCGCTCGATCTGACCTTGCGAGCGCTGCAAAACGAGTTAAAGAGCAAAGGCCATCCCTGGGAAACCGCTAAAGCCTTTGACGGCGCCTGCCCTTTGTCACCCTTCCTGAAACCTGAATCTTTACCCGAACCACAGGCCGCCGATCTGGCGTTGCAGGTCAACGGCCAATGGCGGCAACAAGGCAACACCCGGTTGATGATAATCGGCATCTTTGAACTGATGGCCTACATATCGACCCATTTTACCCTGCAACCGGGTGATGTAGTGCTGACCGGCACCCCGGCTGGCGTTGGACCGTTACACTCTGGCGATGTGTTGCTGCTTCGTCTGGCGGATCACGATTTTAGTGCGCGGCTGGCCTGAGCGCCTGCGCATGAACGTCCTGATCGTCTACGCTCATCCCAACCCCCGCAGTTTTAACCAGGCTATTTTGCACACGCTGGACGCTGCTTTGCGCGACCGGGGCCACCTGACCCAAACCCATGATCTGTATCGGATGCGGTTTCGTGCGGTGCTGGACAGCGACGATTTGAATCGCAACTGGCGCGGTGAACCTGCAGAAGATGTTCGGCGGGAACAGGAATCCGTGTTATGGGCGCAGGGTTTGGCGTTCATCTACCCGATCTGGTGGTTTGGGCCGCCGGCGATTCTGAAAGGCTGGATCGACCGGGTGTTCACCCGCAAATTCGCTTTCGACTTCGGTGCCGAGGGCATGAAAGGGCTGCTGACCCATGAGCGGGCGCTGATTCTCAACACCTTGGGCGGCGATGAAGCCAGCTACCATCGACAGGATTGGCATGAACTGCTGGCGCGGCCAATGACCGAAGGTATTCTCAGAGCTTGTGGGGTCCACCAGGTCACGTACCAGGCGTTCTATGAAGTCACTGGCGTGACCCAGACGGCGCGGCGGGCGATGCTGGAAGAGGTTCGGGTGTTGGCGGCGGCATTTTGAATGAGGCTGCGGTCACCCGTTCAAAAACCCCGTTTCGCTTGGCATAATTCAAAGGTTGATTGATTCTGACTGACGCTCCATCGCAACTCGTCCCCACCTATCGCCGCACACCCGGCCAAGGGAGTACAACAACAATGCGCGTTCTGCTGACTACCAATGAATATCCCCCCTACGTCTACGGTGGCGCGGGCGTCCATGTCGAATACCTGTCCCGCGAGCTGGCCAAGCTGACCCCGGTTGAAGTCCGCAGCTTCCACGACCAGACCGTAGACGAGGGCCAGTTGCATGTGCGCGGCATCAAGATGGATACCACTCATTTTGCCGGCTGCCCGCAATCGTTTGTCTCGCCGCTCAAGGCGCTCAGCACTTGTCTTGCATTCGTTGGCCAAGGCATTGGCGATCTGGAAGGGGCGGCTGAAATCATCCATTGTCATACTTGGTACGCCCACTTCAGCGGGATTCTCGCCAAGATTCTCTACAACATCCCGATGGTGATCACCGTTCATTCGCTGGAGCCTCTACGGCCCTGGAAGCGTGATCAACTGGGTCACGGCTACGATCTGTCGCGTTGGATCGAAAAAACCGCGCTGGAAACGGCCGACGCGATCATTGCCGTGTCGCGCAGCACCCGCGACGATATTCTGCGGCTGTTTGACGTGGAGCCGACCCGGGTCGTCGTCATTCCCAACGGGATTGATACTGAAGAATACCGGGATGTTCACGCCCCTGAAGCGATTGCCGCGCTCGGCGTTGATCCCAACCGGCCTTATGTGCTGTTTGTCGGGCGGATGACCCGGCAAAAGGGGTTGTACTATCTGCTGCAAGCGATTCCGCATCTCGATCCCAAGTTGCAAATTGTGCTGTGCGCCGGTGATGCCGACACCCTGGCGATGCAACGCGAAATGGAAGATATGGTGCAAGAGCTGCAAACCCATCGCGACGGCATTGTCTGGATTCCCAAGATGGTGTCGCGGCAAACCACCATCGCGCTCTACTCCCATGCCGCCATTTTCTGCTGCCCGTCGATTTACGAACCGTTCGGGATCATCAATCTGGAGGCGATGGCTTGCGGCATTCCGGTAGTCGGCAGCGCGGTGGGCGGCATCAACGAAGTGGTGGTGGACGGCGAAACCGGCTTTCTGGTGGACCCGCACCTGTCGGCGGAATCGCCGCATGATCCCGTCGCGCCAGCCCGTTTTGAGCATGGGTTGGCCGACGCCATTAACCGACTGGCGGCTGATCCCGCACTGCGCGAACGGATGGGTCAGGCGGGCCGCGAACGAGTGGAGCAGTACTACAGTTGGCGGAGTATCGCCCAGCAGACTTACGATCTCTATCGCCGGCTGCGACCCAACCGGAGCTGAGCCGGTCGAGCTGCACTTAGAGCGGATGATTCAAGAGGCTCTGCGGAGCCTCTGTAGTTTTTAGCCTTTAATTTCTGAGCTTCCGCATGAGTCTTGCCAGATACGCTTGTTCATCTGGCTCCCGGCCATTGCGCTGGGCTTCCCATAAAGTTTCGCCCAGACAGTCCATCATTTGGTGTTCAGCCTCATGGCTGTCGCCCGCTTTTCGGCAAAGCTGCTGATAAACACCGAGAATGCCGGCAGGCCGGTCGCTACCCAGTTGTTCATGGATGGCAATGTGCATTCCAAGGTGTAAAAACGGATTGGTCTGCCCCATTTCCGGCAGATAGTCCCGGTGTAATGCGGCTTCAGCATCAACCAGCATGGGCTGATACTCGGGATGATCGCTGATGATTCCGGCAATCAGGCGTTCCAGCGGTTCCAGTGCTTGACCGGTATTGGCTTTTTCCCAAACAGTGTAGTAATAGCGGCGCAGGCTATTGCGGTCATTGCCAAACATTCAACTTGTCTCCGGTGGCGGATAAGCACAAAGATCGCGGATTGGACACGCTAGGCAATGCGGTTTGCGGGCGGTGCAAACATAGCGTCCGTGTAGAATCAGCCAATGATGAGCGCTCAGTTTAAATTCCTCCGGCGTCACCGCCAGCAATCCCTCCTCGACTTCCCGGACGGTTTTACCCGAGGCCAGCCCAGTCCGGTTGGCGACTCGGAAAATATGAGTATCGACGGCAATCGTCGGTTTACCAAACGCGGTATTGAGCATGACATTGGCGGTTTTGCGTCCAACTCCCGGCAAGGCTTCTAGCGCCGCCCGATTGCTGGGAACCTCGCCACCATGCTGTTCCAGCAGCAAGGCGCAGGTTTTGAGGATGTTGGCGGCTTTAGCGTTGTACAGACCAATAGTCCTGATGTACGCCTTCAGCCGCGTATCGCCAAGCTCCAGAATCGCTTGTGGAGTACAGGCGGCCTGAAACAGCAATTCAGTCGCTTCATTCACTTTTTTATCGGTGGCTTGCGCTGACAGGATGACTGCAATCAATAACTCGAACGGGCTGTGATAACGTAATTCAGTCGTCGGTTTTGGGCAGGTGGCTTGCAAGCGGCTAAACAGTTGGTGGATTTGAGCAGAGTCCATCGTAATCCTCATCCCATCCGGAAATAAGCCTCACGCCCCGGCAATTCAACTCCTGTTAATCGCAGTGGCAATCCACTGTCCAACAATGCATTTTCACTGACCTTAACCCGTGTTTCCATCGCCAGTTCGGGAATCAGCACCACGCTGCGCGGTGGCCGCTTCTCCACCAAAATGCCCTCGCCCTGCCAGTGCGGATGCTGTTGGAGATAAACCAGAGTCCAGTGTTCACGGGACAAGCGCTCAGCCCGTCGCACCCCTCCCGCCGCCGTTTCCGCCGCTCCGACCCGTTCAATAATCGCCTGAGCGTCCAACGGGTCGCCGCCGCGCAACAGAATTCGCAATTGCTGATGAGTGACCAGATCAAGATAGCGGCGCAGTGGACTGGTCACTTGGGCATAGGCTTCCAGCCCCAGCCCGCCATGTGGCCCCGGCAGACTGCGGTACTGACGTGGTCGCAGGCTGCGGCGCAGGGCGTACATCGCCGCCAAACTGGTCGGTTGCCGGTCGGGAATATCCGCCGCAGCCTCCTGAGTCGTAAACGGAAAGGGCAACCTCTGAGCCAGCGCAAACCGGGCGGCGGCCTCGCCAGCCATTAACATCGCCTCGGCCACTAGCTTCCGGCTTTGCAACCGGGGCAAGGGTTTGATACTGACCTCCCCGTGGCTCACCTGCATTTTCACTTCCGGCAGATCGATGAAAACAGCGCCGTTGGCGCGACGGCGTGCCTGGTGACGTTCGGCCAGTTCATGCAGGCGGCGAAATGGCTCCTGATCCAGCCGCGTTTCCACGTCTTCATAGCTCAACCGCTGCACTCGCACCCAGCTCGGCGTGATTTCTACGTCAATGATCTCGCCATTCGCATCCAGGTTTAAGCCGAAAGACAGCGCCGGCGATATCTCGATCAAACCCAGTCCCAGTCGGGGAATGACCGCCGCCGGCAGCATCGGGATGGTAGTTTCCGGCAAATACAGGGTGGCGCCTCGCGCCCGCGCCTCGATATCCGCAGGACTGTCCGGCCCAATCAGGGCGGCGGCGTCAGCGACATGAACCCACAAGCGGTCGCCATCCAGGCTGAGCGCGTCATCGGGATCGAGATTCCCTTCGTCGTCAATGGCAAAGGCTGGCAGTCCGGTCAAATCCCGGCGCGGTTCATCCGGCAGATCCGGTAGCTCCATCATCGGCAGGCTCAAGATGGCTCCCACCCGACGCGGCCAGGGATTAGCCGTCCCATCCCAGTGCCGGAGCCGCAACAGCAGGGCATGGGCGCTGTCCGGGGTCTGGTTGACTTCCAGCGCCTGCAATACCCGGCTCTGCTCGCGTTCACCCCAGGCTACTTCCTCGATTTCCCGTAGATAAGGGGCATCTTGGGCGGCGCAGCAGCCCGCTCGCGCCCGTTGCAGGAAGCCGTTCCAAGCCTCCCGCTCCGCGGCTTTCGCCTCACGCAAGTCTCGTTCCCGTGCGACATCCGCCAACAGCCGAGCGGTAATCGCCTCTGGCGTCCCGTGGAAGTACAAGCCCTCATCCACCAGACGCCAGGTGGCCCAGGCCGTGACTGGTGTGTAGTCGCCGCACACCAGTTCCGCCAGTTCCGCCAAAGTGGTTTGGCCGCCATCCAGCAACTCGCAGGCCGCTTCCGCCTCTGCCGCGCCGACCGGCGCGGTCGCGACCTCGCGCAGGCTACGCACCGGGCCGGGATGCAGCAATACGATATCCTTGGGGCGAACTCGCAGTGTCCGGCCATCCTCCAGTTCAATTTCCAGTTTATCGCCAAGCGCGACCACCCGGGCCGGACCATTCTTGTACAGCGCCAGGCTGTGTTGCGGGATATTCATCAGACCTCGAAGCGGGCAAGTAAGCCGGTAGGGCGGCAAGGGGCGGAAATGGCGCAAAGCATAGCAAAGGTTATCAGCGATTCGGCGCTTCGCTCGCAGCGGCCGGGCTGCGTCGTTGTCCCAGCGTCTCGCCCAACTGGTACCAGTCCACCTTGCGGGTTAGCACCATCGTCAGGGTCAGGCATCCGAACAGGCTGAACGAGCCGGCCAGCAAGGCATGATCTTCAAGGCTGATCAGCACATACAGCATTCCGAATACGCCAGCCAGCAACGCCCCGAATCCGGCTCCCCGCCGCCAGTTACCCAGCACATAAGCCAGATAGTAGCCAAGCAGCGCCACACAGGCGAGGGTGGCTATCGCATAGGCAAGACCAAAATCCAGGTGCTCGGACAGCGACAGCAACAGCAGGTAAAACAGGACCAGCGCCGCGCCGGTCAGTCCGTATTGGAAGGGATGAATCGCCAGACGCTTGAGGACTTCAAACAGGAAAAAGGCGGCGAAGGTCAGGCCAATGAACAGCAATCCGTACTTCATCGCCCGGTCAGTCTGGGCGTAGCTGTCGGTCGGATCAATAAAGCGTACCCCAATCAATGTGTTAAACGCCTGATTATGGTTGAGATAAGCGCTGATCTGATGTTGCATATTGGTCGCCAGCCGGGTAGTGGCCCAATGGGCGGTAAAACCGGTATCAGTGACTTCGCGGGTTTCCGGCAGGAATTGTCCGTAGAAACTGGGATGCGGCCAACTGCCGCGCACCCCGATTCGGGTGGCGTCGCCCACCGGCGCAAGACCAAACGACTGGGTGCCGCGCAGATCGAGCGTGAAGCTAAATTCGGCAGTCCACGGTTCCTTAACCTGGATACCGCTGGGGCGGGCGTGGATGCCATTGGGCATTTGCTCTTCGCCGGTGCCGGGTAGAAAGTCGAAACGCTGACCGGCCCAGGTTAACTCCGGCGCTCGCAGGATGCCGCGTGGATCGCTAATGCCCACGATCAATTGCGGTTCACCGACGATGATCTGCTCGTTTGGACCGGGTTTCAGCAACTCGCCGTCAGTGACAAACCGACCTTTGAAGACCGCGCTGGCCCCGAAAACTACCGCCTGATAGAGACTGCGCCGCACGGCTTCGGTGTTCAGAGTGGTCTGAATATCCAGATCCGCCGGTAGCAGATACAGTTGCTCCGTAAAGCGTTTCTCGATTTCGATCATCCGGTTTTCATCTTTCTCGCTCGGTTTCCAACTCTTGACGATCCGGGTATAGGGAATCGTCAGCACCGGCCCGATCACACTTTGATCGCGCGCAGTCGCGGCGGCGATGTCGGCGACCACGCTGTCACGCCGCGCCGTCCGCTCATCGACCAGAAAGCTAATCCGGGTCAGACCAGCGGCTAGAATGAGAGTAATCAGGAAAATCAGGGCAATTTTGGCAAACAGGCTGCTTCGCATGGCAACGCCTCCGGGTGAATGAGGCGGCCAGCTTAATGACCCCGGATGTGGCGGCGATGAGCGAAGCGTGAGGAAGGTGTGAAGATTGGGTGGAGGCGATCTTCCGCCGTTCAGTCACCATATTCGATCATTTTGCCTCCTATAATGGCGTTAGGCATCGTCTTTCGACCCATCCTCAACTTCGACTCCGCGCATTGTTAAAGGTACGATCATGCATCCATCCCATTCCAGGGATTTAGCGCAATGTCTGGAACAGCTCAACCGGATCGGCATCGCTCTGTCGAAGGAACGCGATACCTCCAAGCTGCTGGAAACTATCCTGATCGCGGCCAAGCGCCTGCTGAACGCCGATGGCGGCACACTCTATCTGCTGGATGAGGAGAGCCAGAGTCTGCGCTTTGAGGTACTACGCAGCGATTCACTGCAACTTTATATGGGCGGGGCCAGTGGCTCGCCGATTCCGTTCCCGCCGATTCCGCTATACACACCGGACGGTCAACCCCAGACCGGCATGGTCGTCACTTACGCCGTATTGCACGACAAGACGATCATGATCGACGACGCCTACACCGATCAGGACTTCGATTTCTCCGGGACTCGGCGTTTTGACCAGAAGACCGGCTATCGCTCCCGGTCCTTCCTGACCGTGCCGATGAAAAATCATGAAGGGCGGATTATCGGTGTCTTCCAATTGATTAACGCCCTCGACCCGGAAACCGGGCAGGTGCGGACCTTCTCGCCCGATGACCGGCAACTGGCGGAATCACTGGCTTCCCAAGCGGCCATTGCCCTGACCAATCACCAGTTGCTTGATCAGCTCCAGCAGTTGTTCGAGGGTTTGATCCAGCTGATCAATACCGCCATTGATCATAAATCCCCCTATACCGGCGCACACTGCCAGCGGGTGCCGGTGCTGACCATGATGATCGCTGCCGCCGCCAGCCATTCCGAGCGGGGATTGCTCAAGGATTTTCGTCCAACCCCGGACGAACTGTATGAACTCAAGATTGCCGGGCTGTTGCACGATTGCGGCAAGATCGCCACGCCGGTGCATGTGGTGGACAAGTCAACCAAGCTGGAAACTCTGTTCGACCGGATTGCTCTGGTGGATACCCGCTTCGAGGTGCTCCGGCGCGACGCAGAGATTGAACGGCTGACAGGACGACTGGCCGCGCTCGAACGTGGCGAACTGACGGCGATTCCGGCGCTGGAGCAGCGTTTCCGGCAACAGGTGGACGAACTGGAGGCGGATCGCGCCTTCCTCCGCCAAAGCAATATCGGTGGTGAATTTATGGATGAGGCAGCGCAGGAGCGGGTGCGGCGGATTGGCGCCCGGCGCTGGATAGGGCCGGATGGTCGGGAAAGCCCATTCCTGTCGGATGAGGAAATCGGCAACCTTTGCATTCCCAAAGGCACGCTGAATCCCGACGAACGGATCATTATTCAGGAGCATGTGGCGCTGACCATGCAGATGCTGGAGGCTTTGCCGTGGCCGAAAGCCTTGCGCAAGGTGCCTGAATACGCTGGTAGCCACCATGAGAAGCTCGACGGGCGCGGCTATCATCGCGGCTTGTACGCCTCGGCGTTGCCGTTGCCGGCGCGGATTATCTGTCTGGCCGATGTGTTTGAAGCCCTGACGGCCGTCGATCGTCCTTACAAACCCGGCAAACTGCTTAGCGAAACACTGACCATCCTGGGTCGGATGGTGCAAAACCACGAGCTGGATCCGGATTTGTTCGATGTTTTCATCCGGGAAGGCGTCTGGCTGGACTATGCCCGGCAGTACTTGCAGCCGGAACAACTGGATGAGGTGGACCTCAACCAGATTCCAGGCTACGTTGCCTGAACGATCTTTATAGCGCCAAAGCCTGACTAGGATTGCGGTTCTGGCCTATCGTCTGGCGACTACAGGATTTCCGGCTTCAAATCCCGCGCCAGTAAAATTTCCACCGCCCGGCGAGGATTCTGGCCGTGATGCAGCACCCGATCCACCTGTTCGGTAATCGGCATTTCCACCCGCAGCCGGCGGGCCAACAACAAGGCTTCCCGCGCTGTCACCGCGCCTTCGACCACCTGTCCAATTGCCGCCAGCGCCGCCTCGACTGTTTCGCCCCGACCAACAGCCAGCCCAAAGCGCCGGTTGCGGGATTGATCATCGGTGCAGGTCAGCACCAGATCGCCGACCCCGGCTAGGCCCATAAAGGTCTCGCGCTGGCCGCCTACCGCTAGCCCCAGCCGCACCATTTCCGCCAGACCACGGGTGATCAGCGCCGCACGGGTGTTGGCCCCGAACCCCAGTCCGTCCGCAATTCCGGCGGCGATCGCCAGCACGTTCTTGATCGCCCCGCCCAGTTCGACGCCAATCACATCCGTACTGGTGTAGGCTCGCAGATTAGAGCCGTGCAGCACCGTCGCCACGCGGCGGGCGTGATCGACTTCGCGAGCAGCGACAGTGACGGCCGTCGGCAGACCCTGTGCTACCTCGCCGGCAAAGCTGGGGCCGGAGATGACTGCCGCCGGCCACTCTCTGCCCAATGCTTGCGCGGTGACTTCGTGCAGAAACAGGCCGCTGCCCGGTTCCAGGCCCTTGGTCGCCCAAGCCAGCCCGGCAGTGGCTGGCAGGTGCGGGCGCATCCGCTCCAGCGTCGCCCGGTAGGCGTGGCTGGGGACGACAGCCAGCGCCAGATCGACGCCGACCAGCGCCGCTGCTAGATCGACGCCGATCGTCAGCGAGTCGGGAAATGGAATTCCCGGCAGATAGCGGCGGTTTTCCCGGTACTGGCCCAGCAGCGCAAGTTCATCAGGATCATGGCCCCACAACCGCACCGTGTGACCGTTGCGGGCCAGTAGCAGCGCCAGCGCCGTCCCCCAAGACCCAACGCCAAGCACCGTGACGGTCGTGTTCATGCCAAGCCCGGCTCTAGTGGGATACGTCCGGCACCATTGGCGCTTGCTGTTGTTGCAAGCGCTGCATATACAGGCCGTCGAAATTGATCGGGTTGAGCAGCAGTGCCGGGAAGCCGCCCTTGCCAATCAGCGAACCCAGTTCTTCGCGAGCGAAAGGGAACAAGATATTGGGACAGAAAGCGTGCAGCATGTGACCCATCTGTGGATCGTCAAAGCCGCGCAGGGTGAACAGGCCACCCTGCTGCACCTCGGCCAAATAGGCGGTGCGATCGCCTAGCTTGGCGGTGACGGTCACGGTCAGCACGACTTCAAACAAATCTTCGGTCAGCGGTGTGGCGTTGGTTTCCAGCCGCACTTCGGTTTCCGGTTGCCATTGCTCGGTAAAAATCGTCGGAGAATTAGGGGTCTCCAGCGACACATCCTTGAGATAGACTTTCTGGATATCGAAGTGCTGCTGGGGAGCCTGTGGTTGTTCGCTCATGCGGAATGCCTTGGTTAAGGTTGAGGAAGGGAAATCCGGGAAATGCCTGCCGCAAGGGGCGGGGCCAGTTCAATCGCTCAGCAGCGGGTCCAGTCCGCCGCGCCGATCCAACGCGAACAGATCGTCGCAACCACCGATATGCCGGTCACCAATGAAAATCTGCGGTACGGTATCGCGCTGGGTGCGTGCGGTCATTTCGCGCCACAACTGCGGATCGCGGTTGACATCCAGCACCGTATAGCTCACGCCCTTGCGATCCAGCAACGCCCGTGCTTGCCGGCAGTAGGGGCAATAGTCGGCGGAGTAGATGACGATGTTGGGCATGACAGGGGCCAATCTGGTGGACGGTTCAGGCTTTCTTGCGACTGATTGGCAGATGGGCGTCCTGCCAGGCGGGCAAGCCGCCGCTGAGACTGTAAACATTGGCGATGCCGCCTTTCTGGAGCAGGGCGCAGGCCGATTGCGAAGTTGAGCCAGTGCGGCAATAGACGATGATCGGTTTGCCAGCGGCCTTGCCCAGCTCGTCCAGCCGATCCTTGAGCGCGGCGAATGGGATGTGCCGGGCCTGTGGGATATGACCGTCCTTGTAGTCGCCGCCATCGCGGATATCAATGATCCAGGCATCCTGATCGTTGATTAACCGCAATGCCTCGACCGCGTTGAGGGTGTGGATCCCGCGCATTTTGCGCAGAATCTCGTTGCCGGCCAGCATCCCCAGAATGGCGAACAGCGCTACAAACAATAACCAGTTATGGACGGCAAATTCGGCAAAATCGCTCATGACAGTCCTTGGCGAAGGCTACTTCAGAGGGCAGCCAGTGGTTTGGTCACCGGCTTTCGAGACGCCCAGCTTCCACAGGATCAGCTCTGCCGGACAGAACCGGGTCAAGCCGCTCTGGAACAGGTTGAAACCGACAAAGACGGTGAACCATAGCCAGTAACTGCTGTGGTAAAGCGGGCTGGCCGGTGCGCCGAGCAGCAGGGAAATCAGGATGAAAGATCCGGCCATGATCCGGATAATCCGTTCGCTGTTCATTAGATTAATCTCGATATTAAGGTTGGAGCGGGCTGATCGCCAGGCCGTGGTCCGTCAGGTCTGTTTGCAAAACACATCCCGCATCATGCCAATCAGACACAGTGTGCCTGCATCGCCTACCCGGTAATAGACCCGGTTGGCGTCCTTGCGACAGGTCAAAATCCCCTTGTCGCGCAAAATAGCCAGGTGCTGGGAGATATTGCTCTGTGAGGTGCCCACCTGATCAACAATATCCTGAACACTGCTTTCCTGATCCCCCAGCGTACAGAGGATTTTGAGCCGCAACGGGTGCGACATCGCTTTGAGCGCCCGGGAAGCCCGTTCGATTTCCTCATCGTGATGCATCAGCGCATCCATTGGGGGATGGCTGGCGCTCATCAGCATCATGCTCGCACTCTCATTACGCACCTTGCCTTGAATAAACCCGGTCTCCGGGAATTAGCGTGAATCAGCATAGCGGAATGGTGTGTCATTGAGAAGTTGCGCGGATCGTGCGCAACAGGGCGCAACTGGCGAAACCAGCAGGCCAGGGGTATGATCAAACAGTTTAATTTTTGCCAATCTCCGGATGTTGCCGCCATTTTAGCAATCCCCGAACCCCTGAACCAAGGAGCCATCGATAATGTACAAGATCGTGCTGATCCGTCACGGCGAAAGCCAATGGAACATGGAAAACCGTTTCACCGGCTGGGTCGATGTAGACCTGTCCGACAAAGGCCGTGAAGAAGCCCGCAAGGGTGGACAGGCGTTGAAAAAGGAAGGCTATGGTTTCGATGTCGCCTTTACCTCAGTACTGAAGCGCGCCATTCATACCCTGTGGACGGTGCTGGATGAAATGGATCTGGCCTGGATTCCGGTGCAACGAAGCTGGCGGCTGAACGAGCGGCATTACGGGGCGCTGGCCGGGCTGAACAAGTCCGAAACCGCCGCCAAGCACGGTGAGGACCAGGTCAAGATCTGGCGGCGCAGCTTTGACATTCCGCCGCCGCCGCTCGAACTGAACGATCCGCGTCATCCGGCCTTTGATCCGCGCTACGCTGGCCTTGACGCCCGGGTGCTGCCGGCGACTGAAAGCCTCAAGACCACCATTGACCGGGTGTTGCCGTTCTGGCACGACACCATCGTTCCGGCGATTCGCTCCGGCAAGCGGGTGTTGATCGCTGCGCATGGCAACAGTCTGCGGGCGTTGGTCAAGTATCTCGATGATCTGTCCGACGAGGAGATCATCGCCCTGAACATCCCGACCGCAGTGCCGCTGGTCTATGAACTCGACGCCAACCTGCGCCCGATCAAGAAGGGCGGCAGCTACATCGCCGACCCCGAAGAATTAAAGAAACTGATGGAAGCGGTTGCCAACCAGGGCAAGGCCAAGTAACGGTTATTTCGCTGCCCCTCATCCCTGGTGTTTAATTCTTTGGATTGAACACCAGGGCGCTCTCGCCATCACTTCCCGCCTAAAATTAAATCCCGGCCCCGCAATTTCCGGGTTCTACCGGTGGTCTTATTCCATCGTCGCCGGCCTGCCCGGTTTTATCCGCTGTAATTGGTCATTACTTTTGAGGGACTCCGCATTGAACATCCGTACTGCCACCCGCCACGGCCTGGCGCTGGCGTTGAGCTTGCTGGCGGGCATAGCGCTAAGCCCGGCGCAGGCCGCCGCCGGGAAAGAACCCCCGCCGGACAATCAACTGCCACTGGACGAATTGCGCACCTTTACTGGCGTACTCGATGCCGTCAAGCAGGATTATGTCGAGCCAGTCAAGGACAAGGATCTGCTGGAAAACGCCATTCGCGGCCTGTTAAGTAATCTTGATCCGCATTCTGCCTATCTGGACGCCGAAGCGTTCCAGGATTTGCAAATCGGCACCACCGGGGAATTTGGCGGGCTGGGTATCGAAGTCGGGCAGGAAGACGGCTTTCTCAAGGTTATCGCCCCGATTGACGATACCCCAGCCCAACGCGCCGGGATTCGCGCCGGCGATTTGATTATCCGGCTGGATGATGTGTCGGTGAAAGGCATGGCGCTGGCTGACGCGATCCAGAAAATGCGCGGCAAGCCCAACACGGCCATTACCCTGACCATTATCCGGGAAGGGGCCAGAAAGCCGCTCAAAATCAAGCTGATTCGTGAAGTGATCCAAGTCAAGAGCGTCAAGAGCCGCTTGCTGGAGCCTGGTTTCGGCTATTTGCGGATCACCCAGTTTCAGGCCAGGACCGCCCAGAATCTGGAGCAGGCGATTCAGGAGCTGGAGCAGCAAAACAAGGCCCCATTGCGTGGACTGGTGCTGGATTTACGCAACAACCCGGGTGGGGTGCTCAATGGCGCAGTCGATGTGGTCGACGACTTCCTCGATGACGGCGTGATCGTCCAGACCAAAGGGCGCGGCAATGGCTCCGATCAGAGCTACAAGGCCACCCCGGGCGATCTGCTTAAGGCAGCGCCTATCGTCACTCTGGTCAATGGCGGATCTGCCTCGGCCTCGGAAATTGTCGCCGGCGCTTTGCAGGATCACCGGCGCTCGCTGATCGTTGGCGAGCGCACCTTCGGCAAAGGCTCGGTGCAGAGCATTCTGCCGTTGGGCAACGGTACGGCGGTCAAACTGACCACCGCCCGCTACTACACGCCGAATGGCCGTTCGATTCAGGCGGAAGGCATCGTTCCTGACATCCAGCTCAAGCCGATGAAAGTGGCTGCTGATAATGGCGCCGACACCGATGCCATCAAGGAAGCCGATCTGACCGGCCATCTGCGCAACGACAAATCAGACAAAGCCGCTGAGGATGCGCCAGGCGCAGTAGACGCCAAAGCGCCCGATAGCGATCTGGCCCACAGCGATTATCAACTGTATGAGGCCTTGAACCTACTCAAGGGCATGACGCTGCTGCAACCGCTCAAGACGACGGAATCCGCCCAATCCCCGATCCAGAAATAACCCCAGGAGAACCCGGTCATGACTACCGTATTGGTCCCCCTTGCTCAGGGCTGTGAAGAACTGGAAGCGGTCACAATCATTGACCTGCTGCGCCGCGCTGGCGTGACGGTGGTGGTCGCCGGACTGGAGGCCGGGCCGGTCACAGCCTCGCGGGGGGTCGTGCTGCTGCCAGAAACCACACTCGATGCAGTGCTGGATCAGGATTTCGATCTGGTGGTGTTGCCCGGTGGGCTGGGCGGCGCGGAACGGCTGGAAGCGGATCGGCGGATTACGGCGTTGTTGCGGCGGATGACCGAACAGGGCCGCTATGTCGCCGCCATTTGCGCCGCGCCTCGGGTGCTGGCCAAGGCCGGGTTGCTGAATGATCGGGAAGCCACCGCCTATCCGGGCATTCTCGATGGGCGGGCGGAGATCCAGTTGAGCAGCGCGGCGGTGGTGCGCGACGGAACCTTTATCACGTCACGGGGCCCCGGCACCGCGCTGGATTTCAGCTTGACCCTTATCGAACTGCTGTGCGGGCGGACTCAGCGCGATGCCGTGGAAGCGGCGTTGCAGCGATCCTGAGTTGGATTCTTCTGGTTCTGCCGCTGCCAAATTTGTGCTCCCAACATGACAGCGCGGGCCTTCTGGTTGACCGCGCCTGGTCGGGGTGAGCTTCGCACTGAACCACTCCCGCCGCCCGATCCCGATGAAGTCCGGGTGCGGACGCTGTACACCGCCATCAGTCGCGGCACCGAAAGCCGGGTGTTTCGCGGCGAAGTTCCTCCTAGCCAGTATCAGGCCATGCGGGCGCCATTCCAGCAGGGTGAATTTCCTGCGCCAGTCAAGTACGGCTACTGCAATGTCGGTATCGTCGAAGCCGGTCCGGCAGCTTTGCAGGGAAAAGTCGGTTTTTGCCTCTACCCCCATCAAGATCGCTACATCGTTCCGGCAACGGCGATCACTCCCATTCCAGCATCGGTTCCTCCGGGTCGGGCCGTGTTGGCCGCTAATATGGAAACCGCGCTGAATGTCCTATGGGATGCCGCGCCACGTTTGGGCGATCGGATTAGCGTGATCGGCGCTGGAGTGGTGGGCAGCCTGATCGCCCGGCTGGCGGGAAAATTGCCGGGTTGCCGGGTGCAACTGATCGATATTGATCCGGACAAGGCTCTGCTTGCGGCGCATCTGGGCGTCCATTTCGCCGTGCCAGAACAGGCGGAAGACGGGCAGGATGTGCTGATCCATGCCAGTGGTTCGCCGGCTGGACTGGCGACAGCGCTCAGGTTGGCCGGGTTTGAGGCGATGGTGGTGGAAGCCAGCTGGTTCGGGACTCAGCCGGTTAGCCTGCTGCTGGGCGAGGACTTCCACGCTAAACGGCTCTGCATCCGCAGTTCCCAGGTCGGCCAGGTTGCGACGGCGCAACGCAGTCGCTGGAACCATCAACGACGCATGGCGACCGTGATGAAATTGCTGGACGATCCGGCGCTGGACGCGCTGATTAGCGGGGAAAGTCCCTTTACTGATCTGCCGCAGGTCATGACTGAAGTGAGTCAGAAGGCCACAGGTGTACTGTGCCGGCGGATTGTTTATGCCTGATGCGCTGATCTTGCGTACTGGCTCAACGTCTCAATGCTCCATGAGCAACCCATAAGGAATCCGCCATGTATGCCATTTGCGTCCGCGATCATTTCATGATCGCCCATAGTTTTCGGGGCGAAACCTTCGGCCCTGCCCAGCGCCTGCACGGCGCAACCTATGTTGTTGACGTGGAGCTGCGCCGGCCCGAACTGGACCCGGACGGCGTGGTGGTGGATATTGGCAAGCTCAGCGACGCTTTGCGGGCCGCACTGGATGAGCTGAATTACCGCAATCTTGACGAGCTGCCGCAATTTATTGGGCACAACACCACCACCGAGGCGCTGGCGCGGGTGATTTTTGATCGCATCGCGATGTGGATTGAGGATGGTCAATTGGGAACTGGCGCTGCTGGCCTCAGTTCGATGCGCGTTACCTTGCATGAATCGCACGTCGCTTGGGCGTCTTACGAGGGATCGTTGCCGTGAAAGTGGTTTATTTCCTGATTCCTGGCGATCCCGATACCCGCACCGGCGGCTATCGCTACGACCGCCGGATTATGGACGGCTTGGGAAGCTTGGGTTGGCAAGTCGAAAGGCATCGGTTGAGCGCGACCTTTCCCTATCCGGATGCAAGCGCCTTGCTGGAGGCGGAGGCGGTGTTGGCGGCGTTGCCGAATCAGGCGCGGGTGGTGATCGATGGGCTGGCGCTGGGCGCAATGCCTGCCGTCGCGGCAGCTCACGGGCGGCGGTTGCGGTTGGTCGGGCTGGTGCATCACCCGCTGGCGCTGGAAACCGGGCTGGACGGGCGGCAGCGGCAACAGTTTTACGCCAGCGAGCGCGAGGCGTTATGCCATGTCCGACAGGTTATCGTCACCAGTCCCAGCACGGCGCAGGCGCTGGCCGATTACGCGGTGGCGTCGGAACATTGCGCCGTCGTTTTGCCGGGTACCGATCCCGCGTCATTGGCGAGCGGTTCGGTGGGTACGGAGCTGGTGTTGTTATGCGTTGCCAGCCTGACCCCACGCAAAGGCCATGCCGTGCTGTTTCACGCTTTGGCCCGGCTGAAACAGTATGAATGGCGACTGCGCTGCGCCGGAAGTCTAGTGTTTGATCCCGTCACGTCGGCCAGTTTGCAGGCGCTGATTGGGGAATTAGGGTTGACGGATCGGATTGAATTACTGGGAGAACTGGATCATGAGGCGCTGGAGTCTGCTTACCAGCAGGCGGATGCTTTCGTACTGCCGTCTTTCCACGAAGGTTATGGCATGGTGCTGGCGGAGGCGCTGGCGCGGGGTTTGCCAATCCTGAGCACCACGGCTGGGGCGATTCCCGACACTGTGCCAGCAGACGCAGGTTTGCTGGTGCCGCCAGGGGATGTCGCGGCGCTGACCGAAGCGCTGGCGCGGGTGCTGGATGAACCGGAACTGCGGCGGAAACTGGCTGCTGGAGCGCGGGCTGCCCGACACACCTTGCCCGACTGGCCGCAAGCCTGCACCCGGTTTGCGGCGGCGCTTGAAGCCGTGCGGGCGTAAATCGCAATGGGTCGTTTTTCCGCCGACTGGCTGGCGTTGCGCGAACCGGTGGACGCCGCCTCCCGCAACCAGGAACTCACCGCCCGGTTGTGCGACTGGCGGCGGGGACAAGGCCACTTGTCGGTGCTGGATTTGGGCAGTGGCGCCGGAGCCAATGGCCGCTTTCTAGCGCCGTTGCTCGGTGGCGGCCAGCACTGGCGGCTGATTGATCATGATCCGGGACTGCTGGCGCGAATCGCCCCGTTCCCGGATTGCCCCGGCCCGTTCCAACTGGAAACGATCTGTCTGGATTTAGCAGGATCGTGGGAAAGGCTGGATATTCCGCAGGTGCAACTGGTGACAGCCTCGGCGCTGCTGGATCTGATTTCGACCGACGGGCTGGCGCGGTTGGCCCGGCGATGTCAGACCTGGCAGGCAGCGGTCTTCATCGTGTTGAGTTACGATGGGACGATCCACTGGGAACCGGCGCTGGCCGGCGATGATCGAGTGTGCAAATTGATCAATCGTCATCAACACACGGATAAGGGGTTTGGCCCGGCGCTGGGTCCTGACGCGGCTCCGATGCTGGCGGCGATGTTGGAAGAGCGGGGTTATCAGGTGGAATTGCAGCCAAGCCCGTGGCAGCTGGGGCCGGAACACGCCTCGTTGCAGTATGCGCTACTGAGCGGATGGGCAGCGGCGGTGCGGGAAATAACGCCAGAGCCGGCAGACTGGCTGCGGATTTGGGCCAAGCAGCGCGAGCATCTCATTGAGCAAGGTGATTCGCGGCTGGTGGTCGGCCACTGGGACCTGTTCGCCACCGTCAATTCTTGAACCGAATCGCGTAAGTCGCGCCCTGTCCGCGTGATTCATCAATCCGCAAACTGACGGCGATAATCCGTTCCCGCCACGGCACGGCGCGGTCGGTAGTCAGTTCCGCCCAGAACCGCTCAAACAGCAGCCGGGCCAGATTTTCAGCGCTGATGTTGTCTACCTCCAACATCGCTACTTCATCCGCCGGCAGCACATAGCGTTTGCCACATAGCCGGAAGGCGTACTCGTCGGCCTCGGCAGGCAGCCATTTCAGCCACGGATTGTCGGCGGCGATCAGCACTTTCTCATCCCAAGCGCGGCACACGGTCTTTAACGCCTGTTTAAAAACCTCGTAACTGAGCATCCGCGCCAGCGCCGGTTCAGTCAGTTCCACCGTCAGCTCAACCTGATAGTTATGCCCGTGCAGGCTTTCCTTGCCGCCGTCGGGGAACACGGTCATATGCGCCGCCGCGAATTTGAGATGATCCTTGCGGATGTGAATCAGCCACTGCTGCTGTCCATTCTGCCCCGTCATCCTGCATCCCCTGTTGAGTGTTCTGTTCCTGCTGTCATCGTCCGCAACCAGTCCACTAGCGCCGCCCCATACTGCACCAAGGTATAGCCCTGTTCCACCTGCGCCCGGCAGGCGTTCCGGTTAATCTGGCCCATTCGCGCTACCGCCGCGCAGAGTCCGTCCAGATCGTCCGGTTCCACCAGCCAACCGGTGATTCCGTCCAATACATAATCGCTGATTCCGCCACGCCGGTAAGCGATGATGGGCGTCCCGCAGGCCAGCGCCTCGATGCCAACAATGCCAAATGCTTCCAGCCATTTCGGGGTCATCAGCAGCGCCTGGAATTGCCCGACCGCTTCAGCCAGCGCCGGCAGGCGCAGGAAGCCACCATAATCAACCGGGGCTTTGGGATAACCTTGCACCAAGTGTTCCCAGTAGTCGCGATCTTGCAGGACGCCCAACACGGTGACGGCATGGCCGGTGCGGGCAGCGAAGATGAAGGCGTCTTCCAGCCCTTTTTCCGGCGCAATGCGCCCCAGCCAGCATAAGTTGCGGCCAGGATGGGCATTGTAGCGATATCGGGCCAAATCCAGCCCTGGCGGAATCCGGCGGATCGGCGCATTTAGATCGAAACTGGCAGCTTGAGCCGTGCTGAGGAAAGCCAGCCGTTCAGGATGCCCGGCGGCGAGGCGGCGGATTTCCTCATCCAGCGAGCGATTGAGCGAACCCATGCTGATCAGCGTTCCTAATGGGCAAGGTAAGAAATCGCTCAGAAACAGCGGCAGCCAGTCATACGAGAAGTTCAGAATGACATCGCCGGAACGGGCCTGTTCAGCCAGCCAGCGCAGAGCTTGGGCCAGAAAGGCGTCAGATTGGAGGGTAGCCGGCGCGTCGTAGCCACATCCCACCGCAGTCGGCGCCAACCGGCCCGGCAGGGTAATCACTGTCACCTCGGCGGCGACTGAACCTATCGGCGCAATGATCTGTACCACATGGCCAAGAGTCTGCAACTGGGAAGCGGCGTTGATGACCATCGTTTCCACACCGCCGCCCAGCCCGGAACCGAGCGGCGCAACCGCCGTCGAGAGCAGATGAACCCGCATGGTTTCTCCAAATTGGGATTGGGTGGGATTTTGGGATCGAGAATACACGAGGCGAATACGATGAATGTACTGCGGTGGTTCTTGCCCATACTTTTATTAGTGGTGGCAATGTTGGCCGGCTGCGCCCTGAATCCGCCCAGCCTACCCGCGGATTCTGCCGCCGCACACTGTCTGGAGGCTTACGCCGCATTGGATACCGCTGTCGCGGCAGCGGGAACTACACCATCCTCGCCGGTCCGGATCGCCGGATTTCCCTACCTGCGGGTGGATCGTTTTCTGGCGGGCTACCGCAATCAACCCATGAACCCGGTTGCAACTGCTGCTTGGTTGACACGCCTGAACCGGCTGGATCAGGCTGCCCGGCAAGTGGAGTGGAATTCGCTGCCGGTCGTGATTCAATCCGAGTTAAACCGCCGTCATGCGCCGGGGACCGGAATGCTCACCCGGCTGGAGCGTTGTGCGGCTACGCTGCGCGCTATTGATCTGCACGATCAGGAACGGCTGGCGCTGATCCGGGCGCGGGCGCAAGTCGCGGATGAATACCTGACTGTGAATCAGGTGGTGGGACTGTATCCGCTGACCATGTTGCCGGTGGATTTCGGGGTATTCCGCTATCAGGCAGAAACCCGCGCCTGGTTCGCGCAACCACTGGCGGAACTGCCGATTCAGGGTGAATTGCGCCGCTATGGTTCTCCTGAACAGCCCGATGTCCCCGATTTCGCCGCCTTGCCCCGCGATGCGCTCGGCATTCCTGAACCCACACCGGCACAACTGGAACTCCTGTTCGCGGCTCATGCGCCAATCTGGGAAATTGACGTCGCCAGTGATGCCGACCAGCCTGGAACCCCGTACTGGCGGGCTGATGGCATCCCGACGGTCAATCTTGGCGAACCGGTAGTCTATCGCTCGGTCTCTTATACTCGCTGGCGCGGTGAACCAGTGCTGCAACTGAACTACCTCGTTTGGTTCGCTGCCCGCCCGCAAACCGGAGCATTCGATCTGTTGGGCGGGCCGTTGGATGGGATGTTGTGGCGGGTGACGCTGGATCAGTCGGGCCAGCCCCTGCTCTACGACAGCATTCATCCCTGTGGCTGTTATCACCTGTTGTTTCCGGGGCCGGCTTTGCGGTTGAGGCCGGAAACAGCGGATTGGGCCGAACCCCCGTTAGCGCCACAACCCGCGCCCATTCCCAAACCGGGTGAGCGGATAATCCTCCGGCTGGCTTCCGGTAGTCACTCGCTGCAACGGGTCTACGGCGACCAGCCGGGCGCGGTGACTATTCTACCGTCGCGTGATTACGCAATGCTGTATGCGGCGGCCGTGGAGGGCGGCGGACGACGCAGCCTGTTCGGGCCAGATGGGCTGGTAGAGGGCAGCGAGCGGGCCGAGCGCTGGCTGTTGTGGCCGACAGGCGTTCCCTCGCCCGGCACCATGCGCGAACAGGGGCGACACGCGATTGCCTTCGTGGGGCAACGCCATTTTGATGATGCGGATTTGCTGGACCGGCTGTTCACACCGGTCAGGGAGCAACCATGAGCTACCCAACCCTGTTGAGTGCAGTGCTGCTGGCGGTTGCCAGTGGTGCGGGCGCAGCGGATGAATCGGTCATGATGGGTCGGTTTTCCGCCGGCGAGATGACGGACTGGCAGACCAAAGTTTTCAAGGGCGAAACCCGCTATGGCATTGACGATAAAAGTGGGCGGCGGGCGCTGTTTGCGGATAGCCAAGGGGCGGCGTCCGGGTTGTACCGGGAAATCCGGGTCGATTTGAACCGTACTCCCTGGCTGAACTGGTCCTGGCGGGTCGATCAGGTGCTGGACGGTGTGGATGAGCGGAGCAAGGCCGGAGATGATTATCCAGCCCGGGTCTACATAGTCGTCTCCGGTGGGGCGGCGTTCTGGAAAACCCGCTCGCTGATTTATGTCTGGTCCAGCAATCAGCCGGTGGGGGCCACCTGGAATAACGCTTTTACCAGCAACGCCCGGGTGATGGCGTTACGGTCTGGAACCAGGGACGCCGGCCATTGGGTCAGCGAGAAACGCGATATCCGCGTCGACTTCCGGCAACTGTTTGGCGAGGAGATTGATGCTGTGGACGCCGTGGCGCTGATGACTGACACCGACAACAGTGGTCAGCGCGCTGCCGCTTGGTACGGTGATATTTATTTCACGGCGCGGTAAGGGGGCTGACGCCGGGTGCGAGGAAAGCACCCGGCGTCATCTACCGGATCAAGCGGATGGATGGTCGCTCGCCATCCAGCGATGGAAGAAGCCGGCAGCGGCGGCGCCGACGATCGGCATTACCCAGAACAGCCACAGTTGCTGCAAAGCCCAGCCACCGACAAAGATCGCCTGACTGGTACTGCGAGCCGGATTAACCGAAGTATTAGTGACCGGGATGCTGATCAGATGAATCAGCGTCAGGCACAGGCCAATGGCAATCGGCGCAAATCCGGTCGGGGTGTTCTTGTGGGTTGAGCCGAGAATCACGATCAGGAACATGAAGGTCATCACGATTTCAGAGACGATCGCAGCGTTCAGCCCGTACTTGCCCGGCGAGTGTTCACCAAAACCATTGGCGGCAAAGCCGCTCGCCACCACGTCAAAACCCGGTTTACCGGTCGCGATCAGGTAGATGATAGTGGCGCCGGCCAGACCGCCTAGCACTTGGGCGATGATGTAGGGTACTAGGTCAGACGCCGGAAAGCGCCCGCCCGCCCATAATCCTACCGAAACGGCTGGGTTCAGATGGCAGCCGGAAATGTGGCCGATGGCATAAGCCATAGTCAGTACGGTCAAGCCAAAAGCCAGCGACACACCGACGAAAGCGATGCCGAAAGGATTGGTGGGATCGCCACTGGGAAAAGCGGCGGCCAGCACAGCACTACCACAGCCGCCCAGCACTAGCCAGAGGGTGCCGATGAATTCAGCGGCGAGACGGTTGGTCAGAGGCATATCAAATTTCCTTAGTAATTTAGTGGAATTGAGTCATGAGCGTGGCGCATAATAACCAGCCACTGCGCCCAAGCCAATCCTTGGTCAAGCACGGGATTCTGAGCGGATCTTGGTCTCGGGCCGCCGGTTCAGCAATGCCCGCAGCTTGCCGGCCAACTCCACCTTTCGATATGGCTTGGTCAGCACCTCGACCCCATCGACCAACTGGCCACCACCGACTAGGGTGTGTTCGGTGTAACCAGAGGTGAACAGGATTGGCAGGCCGACATAACGGCGCTGGACTTCAGCCGCCAGCCCCACGCCATCCATTCCTCCGGGCAATACGATGTCGGTGAACAACAGATCGATTTCAGGGGTCGTTTCCAAAACCCGGAGCGCCGTTTCGGCGTCGCCCGCTTGGCGGCTGTCATAACCCAGGTTCCGTAAGGCGCTGACCGCGAATTGGCGGACATCGGCGTCGTCTTCCACCACCAGAATGGTCTCGCCTTGGCCCTGGGGGATCACTTCAGCTATCGGCGCTTCCGGCAGTGCCAGCGTTGGACGCAACAGTGGCGGTAGATAGAGCCGAACCGTAGTGCCCTGGCCGGGTTCGCTGTAGATAGCGATATGCCCACCCGACTGTTTGACCAGGCCATACACCATGCTCAAGCCCAGCCCGCTGCCTTTGCTGGCTTCCTTGGTAGTGAAAAATGGTTCAAAGGCATGTTCCAGCAGGTCCGGGGTCATGCCCACGCCTGAATCGCTGACCGCCAGCATGACGTAAGGCCCAGGCCGCACATCAGGATGAGCGACCAGATGATCGCGGTCGAGGATGACGTTGGCCGTTTCTAGGATGAGTTTTCCGTTGTGCGGCATGGCGTCACGGGCGTTGATCACCAGATTGAGCAGAGCGGTCTCAAACTGCCCCGGATCGACTAGTGTCTGATAGAGATCCGGGGCCAGCGCCGTGTCCACCTGGATGGTGGCGCCGAGGGTGCGGCGCATCAAATCCAGCATGGTCTGCGCCAACTTATTCAGGTCAGTCGGTTGCGCCAGCAGGGGTTGGCGACGGGCGAACGCCAGCAACCGCCGGCTGAGATTAGCGCCCCGATCAACGGCCTTAAGCGCTTGCTGGGCCAAATCAAGCAGCCGGGGCTGCGCCGTTAGCTGTTCATGCAGCAGTTCCAGATTGCCCATGATAATCGCCAGCAGGTTGTTGAAATCATGGGCGATACCGCCGGTAAGCTGACCGATGGCCTGCATTTTCTGCGCTTGCCGAAGCTGGGTCTCGGTCTGTTTGCGCTGAGTGATGTCGCGGGCCACTACGATGGCGGCAGCCTTGCCGTCGAACTCGACATCCAGTGGCGCGGTACGCGACTCGAACCAGCGCATCCCTGATGCGGTGTGCAATTCATATTCGGCGACCTGAATGCTGTCGGTCGCCAGCGCCCGACGAATGATGTCGAGAAAATAATCGGCCATATCCGGTGAGTGAACCTCGATCAGCCGTTTTCCTCGCAACGGGCCGATCGCCACCGCGTCCGGCCGCGCCGCCAGGATTTCCCGATATAGACCGTCCTCATCGACCACAAAGACCAGATCAGGGATCGCCTTGGTCATGGCGATCAACCGCGCCTCGCTTTCCCGCAAGGCTTTTTCGGTCTGGGTATGGCCGGCGATCTCCAGATTCAGGGCGGTATTGGCGGCTTTCAGCGCCGCAGTGCGTTCGGCGACTCGTTGCTCCAGCCGGGCGTTGGCTTCGCGCAATTCCGCTTGCGCCTGTTGCAGCGAGGTCCGCATGGCGTTGAACGAGTTGGTTAGTTCGCCCAGTTCGTCGGCGCTGACCGGTAAATCATCGTGCAACTGTCCATCCGCTAGCCGCTGGGTTGCCTCAGCCAGCGAGATCAGGGGGCGGGAGACGGCTTCAGCCTGCCGCCGAGACAGTACATAGGCGACAACTAGCATGATGGAAATCATCGCTGTCAGATTCCAGACCGTCATCGAACTGGCGGCGCGGGCGGCTTCGGCTTCTCGCTCCAGTCGCTGGCGGGAATCAGCCGTCAGCGCCGAGGCCAGCGCAATGACCTGATGGGCCAGTGGGTCGGTCTGCTGCGCCAAAGTGTGGATGGCGATATTCGAGTCTGGCGAGCGGCGGATGCGGATCACATCCTGGGCAAACCCGGTGAAGGCGCTCAGTTCAGTTTGTAATTCTT
This sequence comes from Candidatus Competibacteraceae bacterium, assembly GCA_003989085.1. GTDB lineage: Bacteria > Pseudomonadota > Gammaproteobacteria > Competibacterales > Competibacteraceae > RXIV01. The sequence continues at coordinate 50,751 of RXIV01000011.1, read as the reverse complement.
CGAGTAACTGACGCTGCTTGGCGCTCGGTTCTGTGTCGGCGACCAATTGAGCGACAGCGACGGTGGTCTGTTCCAGGCGCTGCTGGAATTGTGCTTCATGATCCAAGCCGTTATCGCCCAGCAACTCTCGTAATTGCAGGCGGGTAGCGGCGAAGGCGCTTTGCAGCTCCGCTAGGCGCACAATCTGACGTTTACGCTCGGGGTTGCCATCCTGACCGCTTTCCTCCCGAAGCAAGGCAGTGATCACCGCATCCACTTGATCAGCGCGGGGTGCGGCATCCCGCTGATAAATCACTCGCGCTGGTTCGTTGCCCGGTGTGTGGGCTATGTTTTGCACCCAGGTCTGCGATTTTCTGAGATCGGCCAACAACACTTTGAGGCGGCGCAGTCGCTGCGGGTCGCAGGCCTGCTCCAAAACATGCGGGCATTCCAGATCAAGTATGACCAGCGCTGGGTCGATGTCTTCGCGCCAAGCCGCCTGACCATCCTCCAACACCTTCGGATCGCCCAGGCTGACCCAGCCGCGTAGGTCCGCCAGTGAACGCTGGACGCCGACCAGCATCTGTGCCGAGGCTTGCATCAACGGCACCCCTTCGTTAGCCAGCAGGCTGATTCGGGCGCGGAGTTCAAAAGTGGAGATCAGGGCGATGCACAACATGCCCAGCCCGACGGCCGCTACTGATAAATGGGACAACAGCAGTTGCCGGCGGAGCGGGTGTGGGCGCCAGGTAGGTTCAGGCGTTTGGGATGGGGGGGTCATGGCGGGCAGCAGTTGGCGCTCATCAAGCCAGGGGGCTAGGTTCATACGAGGTGAAAGCTTCGGATGAATCCAGATTAAACAGCAGCGGGGCGGTGATCTGGCCCCAAAGGCTCATCGCGGGTCAGCACTGAGCGCAATTCAATCGATCTCACCGGTTTAGTCAGGGTGCTGACTTTTTGCAAGCCATTGAATTCCGCCAGGGTCTTGGCTTCCTGAGCATAGTCTGGACTGTAGCCCGTGGTGATAATCAGGCCGGCGGAATAACCTTTTTGCAGGAGCCAGAGTAGCACTTCATTGCCATCCATGTCGGGCATGACCATGTCAAGAAGGATCAGGTTGGGCTGAAAATCATTGTAGCCTTGCTGAAAATCCCGGCCATTGGTAGTCACCATCACTTTATAACCAAGCGTTTGAGCAACTTGGCGAACGAATTCGCCAAAGTCGGGCTCGTCATCAACGATCAACAGGCGTTTACTCATCGTCGCTACAAGGAAGGTTAAAGGTTAAAGGGGCTTGGCTTTGAATTTTTCTGGACTTTCCGCACCTGCCGCAAGCACTTTTTAGATAATTGTGCAGTGCAGCATCAATAAATTCAATCACCACTGTGGCCCGGTTGACGCCCTTGCCAGGCGGGCATAGCATTACAATCCTTAACAATCCGGTTTCCCTGATGGCGCTCGCCAGAAAGGATGAAAAGGGAATCTGGTGCGGCAACCGCAAGGTTGCCAATTCCAGGGCTGCCCCCGCAACTGTAAACAGCGAGTCACCCCCGCGCACCACTGGCCGAACCGGCTGGGAAGGTTGGGAAAGCGACGATGACCTGTGAGCCAGGAGACCTGCCGGGATTGTTTTCCAGCTTCATTCCGGGCGGGGTGTTCCGGGGTTGCGGACCGTCCTAGCCAGTGCGTCGCCTTGATTTGCAGTGTGGTGACCGCTTTCTCAAGACGACCGGCCCGAACCTGCCCATCAATTATTGGGGAGGTTTGTTATGCATATTGCTGAAGGTTTCCTGCCGCCGCTGCACGCCGCCGCATGGACGGCAATTTCGCTACCGTTCGTCATCTTCAGCGCTCGCCGCGTTACTCGTCTGATGCAGGATCAGCCGCAAACCAAATTACTGTTGGCCGCGTCGGGCGCTTTTGCCTTCGTGCTGTCGGCGCTCAAGCTGCCATCGGTGACCGGCAGTTGTTCCCACCCCACCGGCACTGGACTGGGCGCGATTCTGTTTGGCCCCTCGGTGATGGCGCTATTGGGAACCATTGTCCTATTGTTTCAGGCGTTATTACTGGCGCATGGCGGTTTGACCACTTTAGGCGCGAATGTGTTCTCGATGGCCATCGTTGGTCCGTGGGTTGCCTATGCAGTATTTCACGGGACGCTGGCGATAAATGCGCCGCTGGCGATTAGCGTGTTTCTGGCCGCGATGCTGGGTGATCTGGCGACTTACGCTGTGACGGCCGGGGAACTGGCGCTGGCCTTTCCTGATCCGGTGAGCGGGGTTGGGGGAGCGTTTATCAAGTTCGCTGCTGTGTATCTCCCAACACAATTGCCATTAGCCGTGATCGAAGGGTTGCTCACGGTAGTGACCGTTAATCTTTTGAAGCAATATAGCCGCAACGAATTGGATAATCTGGCTTTTGCACTAGGAGGCGCAAAATGAAACGCACCAACTTCATGTTGTTGGCAATAGCCTTGTTATTAGCGATCCTGCCACTGTTGTTGCCGGCGCCCAATGGTTTAAAGGAGCCTTTCGCGGGTGCGGACGATCAGGGTATGAATGCAGTGACCACATCCAACCCGGATTACCAACCTTGGTTTAATCCGCTCTGGGAACCGCCCAGCGGTGAGGTTGAAGGCCTGTTGTTTGCGCTGCAAGCGGCGCTGGGCGCAGGATTGCTGGGTTACTACCTGGGTCTCCGGCGTGGACAGTCCCAGACTCGACAACAGGATCGGGTTGATGCAGGCGATTGATCATCACGCTTGGACCAACCACTGGCGCGATCGGCATCCCCTCGAAAAATTGTTGCCTGCCTTGAGCCTGTTAGTGCTGACCCTGGCGCTGCCGCCGTTGAAGATCGGCCCGCTGGCGCTGGCGGGCGCGACGCTGGCGACAGTGTGCGGCGCGGGCATCCCGCTAAAGACCGCTCTAAGCGTGCTGGCGGCACCGGCGGCGTTTCTGCTGGCTGGCGTCCCGTTTCTGGCGATTTCGTTGCGCTTTAACGACGGATTCAGTCTCCATTTCTCTCCGGAAGGTCTGCAACTGGCGCTGGAAACCAGTGTGCGGGCGCTGGCAGCGGTTAGTTGCCTGAGCTTTTTGACCTTGACTACACCATTGGCGGACTGGACGCCGCTGTTGCGGCGGGTGGGAATTCCTGCCGGAATCGTCGAACTGATCCTGCTGGTGTACCGGCTGATTTTCGTATTCGCCGAACGGGCGCTGACTGGCCGACAGGCGCAAACGGCGCGACTAGGTTATTCGCGCCTGGATCGCAGTGTGCGTTCGCTGGGCTTGTTGACGGGAAGTCTGTTTCAGCGATCCCTGGAGCAGGCGCGGCGGCTGGAAATCGGGCTGGCGGCGCGAGGCTACAGTGGTGATCTGCGGGTGTTGCAGCCGGAGCATGTACTGTCCTGGCCGTGGTTGCTATGGGCTATGACCCTGGTGGGATTGGTCGGGCTGGCAGGCTACTGGATATGACTGCGCCCTTACTGGCGTTGTGTGGCGTCGATTACACCTATCCTGGTGGAGTTATGGCGCTGCATGGTCTTGACCTGACTGTGGCGAAGGGCCGGAAACTGGCGATTCTCGGCGCTAATGGCTCGGGAAAAACCACGCTGCTGCTGCATCTCAATGGAACGTTGCAGCCCACTCGCGGCGAGATCCTGTTGAGCGGGCAACCGGTGCGCTACGACCGCCGTTTTCTAACCGACTGGCGGCGGCGGGTGGGGCTGGTCATGCAGGAGCCGGAAGATCAACTGTTTGCCGCGACGGTCGGACAAGATGTTTCGTTTGGACCGCTGAATCTGGGCTTGACCATCGGGGAAGCCCGCGAGCGGGTCGCCGAGGCGCTGACCGCATTGCAAATTAATGAGCTGGCTGACCGGGCAACCCATACCCTCAGCTTCGGCCAAAAGAAGCGGGCCGCCATTGCCGGCATTTTGGCGATGCGCCCGGAATTGCTGGCGCTGGACGAGCCAACGGCTGGTCTGGATGCGCACGGGGTGGCGCATTTGCTGGATGCCTTGCAGCAGTTGCACGCAGCCGGCGCAACCTTGGTGTTTGCTACGCATGATGTGGAACTGGCTTACGCCTGGGCTGATCAGGTGGCGATTTTCCACGAGGGCGTCGTGTTACGGCAGGGCGAGACGGCAGCGGTGCTGGCGGATATTGAAGTCATGTCGCGAGCGAGACTGCGCCCCCCATTGCTGCTGGAACTGGCGCAACTGCTGCGGGAGGAGTGCGGTGATGAGGTTTGGCGGCCACCGCGCTCACGAGAGGTGTTGCTGGCGCAGTTGCGGGAACGGTTGCAGGATGATGGAAACGAGCGATGTTGCGGTTAGGCCAGCCTGCCGAAATCAAGGGAATTGGCTATGCGATACAGGCAGCGCTTCTCTTTGGCGCCGCCACACCATTTGCCAAGTTGTTGCTGAATGAAGCGCCGCCGCTGCTTTTGGCCGGGTTGCTGTACCTCGGCGCAGGCGTGGGATTGGCTTTGTGGATCGTCGCCCGCCGTGGGTTGGATGCCTTGGGCAGCAATGAATCTACTTTATCGATCAGCGAGTTGCCGTGGCTGGGCGGAGCGATTCTAAGCGGTGGGGTGTTGGGGCCAATTCTGCTCATGATGGGCCTACGGCTGACGCCAGCGACCAGTGCTGCCCTGCTGCTCAACCTGGAAAGCGTTTTTACGACCTTAATGGCCTGGTTCGTGTTTCGGGAGAACTTTGATCGCCGGATTGCCACCGGAATGCTGGTGATCGTCATGGCCAGCTGGCTGCTTTCGTGGCAGGGTGTCCTGGAGTTTGGTTCTCCTTGGGGATCGATCTGCATCATCGGCGCTTGCGGATGCTGGGCCGCAGATAACAACCTGACCCGCCAGTTATCGATTTACAGTCCGCTCCACATCGCCTGCCTTAAGGGTTTAGTGGCGGGTAGCGTCAATACGCTCATGGCCTTGTGGATGGGTATGACGTTCCCTTCGCTGGGAGTTATCACCGCTGCCGCCGTAGTCGGGTTTCTCGGCTACGGACTGAGTTTGGCGCTGTACATTCTGGCCTTGCGCCATCTTGGCGCTGCCCGTACCGGCGCCTACTTTGCGCTGGCCCCCTTTAGCGGTGCGGCTCTATCGTTGCTCGTGCTCGGTGAAGCTCCCGGAAGGTTGTTCTGGCTCGCCACGATCTTGATGGCATGGGGACTATGGCTGCATCTTTCGGAACGACACGATCACCCGCACACGCATGATGAGACTGCACATGATCATCCGCATACCCATGACGAGCACCATCAGCACCACCATGACTTCCAGTGGGAGGGACGCGAACCACACACCCACCTTCATCGCCATGCCAGGTTATGGCACACCCACGCTCATTTTCCAGACATTCATCATCGCCATAATCATTAATAATTTGATTTTATAAGTATTTTTCGATTAGGTCAGATCCCATCGATCCGATGCTGCCGATAATGTGGCGCGTAAGCCGCCGCCACCCGAATTGCTTCCACCATGCTCAACGGATTAGCCCGTCCGGAGCCGGCCAAGTCAAAGGCTGTACCGTGATCAACTGAGGTGCGGATGAACGGCAGCTCAAGCGTGATGGCAATGGTGCGGTAAAAATCCACCATTTTCGTCGCGATGTGGCCCTGGTCGTGGTAAAGCGCCAGCACTGCGTCAAATGCGCCCTGCTGGGCCAGATGAAATACCGAGTCGGCGGCAATGGGGCCGGCCACCGCCAGGCCCAAGGCGTGCGCATCGGCAATGGCAGGTTCCAGCTCTCGCCCTTCCTCATCGCCGAAGCGGCCATGCTCGCCACCATGAGGATTCAGCCCCGCGACGGCCAGCCGGGGCTTGGGGATGCCCAGACTTTGCAAGGCGCGGGTACAGCGTTGCAGATAATCCAGCACACGCTGCCGGGTGACCTGCTGGATCGCGCCGGCTAACGACAGATGCCGGCTCAGGAAGAAGACCTTCAAGTCAAATACCTGGAACAGGGTCAGCGGATCGGCGGTTCCAGTGAGCCGACCCAGCAGTTCGGTATGGCCGATGTCGCGGATTCCTGCGGCGTGGAAGGCTTCCTTGTTAATGGGCGTGGTTGCTATCGCATCGATCAGGCCAGCCTGAGTCAGATTCACGGCTTTGCAAATGAACTCGAACGCCGCCCGCCCAGCTTCGGCCTGCACTTTGCCAAATTTCACCTGCTCTGCTTCGACATTGTCCAGATCCACCAGATCGATGACGCCATAGCGGTATTCGCCCTGGGTCGGGTTTTCCAGGCAGTGGATGGCTAGACTCAGCCCTGTGATTCGCAACGCCCGCCGCAAGGCGTTGATCTCGCCGATGACCAGCGGCCGGGCTGTTTCATAAACTGCGGGCTGCGCCAGCGCCATGACGACAATTTCCGGGCCAACTCCGGCAATATCTCCCAATGGAATGCCAATCAGGCTTCTGCTGCGTTTCTGCAGGTCTCCAGTCATGTTATTTCACCCTGCCAATATGTTGTTCCGCCGTGCTGCGCCAGTCCGTTAGCTGAAATGGGTTGCCAGTCTGCGTTTGATTTGGTCCGCCCAGCCCACGGCACGTTTCCGCAACAGGGTGATCGTATAGACCACGTCGGGATACCAGGAACGGCTGTTGAGATAGCCCATCCACTGGTTGCGAAAACCCCGGATCTGCGCCAGTTGCGCCCCAACCCAGGTATCTACCCGCGCCGCCCAGGGATAGGTCGCGATCACTTTGGGTCGGGCGGCATGCCAAGTGAGATGGGCGAAATACCCCAGACTGGCTTTGGCGCAGAGGGTGACGATGACTGCAGCCCACACCCCAAACCGGTGGTAGCTTAGCAAAACCGCAATTTTGGCGAATTCCAGCAAGCTCAGCGACAGCAACGATACGCTCAGCCCTACCACCGGAGGGAATCGGGCCACCCACTGTTCATAGCGCTGAATCAGTTGTTGCCGTCCGAGCCAGCGGGCCAGCGCCTGAATTGGCCCAAACAGCAGCGTGACGAGAATATAGATCAGGCCAAGAATATGACCCACTCTCCGCAAGCGTGGGTGTCGAGTGTGATGCGGTTTGCTGTGCTCAGTCACGCAGATTCATCTCCATAAAAGTGCCAGTACGAGTCTTTCTCGCCAGCCATTTGGCTGACGAGGGTCTGGATTTGACCGGCTCACCTTGAAAGCTTTTGTACTGGAATTAAATGTCGCCGACATCGGGGCCGGACCAGCCACTGAAATAGACATCCACATCGAGCCAACCCAGCACCCCGCCGGGTCTCGGCTCCAACGGTGTCCGTTTCACGCCGTCGTGTTTAGAGCGCCGCCCGCCGGCGCCGCCCGCAACGAGGCTCCATAGATTGCCCTGAATCTGCACGATAATGCCGACATGATCTGTCATGCCATTGTGTCCCAGCTGGAAGAAATCGCCTTCCTGCGGCCCGCCGGCAACAGCATCGCCGAGGAAAGCCGGGGTCCAGCCGATTTCCCGGTTCAGCTCGAAACCACGGAGTCCAATGTCGAAGTCCTTGTTCAGCTGGAGATTGTGTTTCTTGGTCGGCAAGTGGCCGGCGATACGAACTTGCGTAGCGAACCGGGGCAGAAATGAGCTGCACGTCGTGAATCGGGGATCGACGCCCGTCTGCTCGTAATCCAGCGTTTTATCTTCGTTGACCTTAAACCATTTCTCCAGCAAGTCCTTGTGGCTGACCCCGGTCAGCGCCACGAATGCTGCCGGGTGGGTGTCCGACCAAATCGTCCCGGTGGGGATTTGGGTGATCAGGGTTTTCTTGATCCATCTACGCAGAGGAGTCATCGGCTTCACCTTCTGTTCGGGGAGCTATGGTTAAGGCTTCAACCGGGGAGAATGATTCTCGTTAAGCTTGGAAACATGCGTCGGTGCACCGCGCCCGGTAAAAGCAGTGTAGGTCAGCGCCATCGTCCATGACGGCGCTGACCTTGGCGCTGGACCCATCAGGGCGGCGAAAGGGATGATCGGGTGGCTCTGCCGGTGGCCGTACAACCATCTGACCTCACAGTGGCGGTCACCCAGAAAACCCATAAAATTGACTAGAATCAATAAAATTCCGGTTCATCACCCGATGGCATTCCGGTATGATGAGCGCCCTTTCCGCCGCGCAGCTCCTACTCACATTCATGCAGCTTGGCCCCTATTCCCTGATTCCACCGGTCTTTCTGGCCCCGATGGCCGGCGTCAGCGACCGGCCGTTCCGGTACTTGTGCCGGCGGCTGGGGGCAGGACTGGCGGTAGCAGAAATGGTCAGCGCCGATATCCGGTTGTGGGATAACCGCAAGACCCGGCTGCGGCTGGATCATGCCGGCGAGCCGGAACCACGCAGTGTCCAGCTTCTCGGCGCTGATCCGCATCAGATGGCCGAGGCTGCCCGGCTGAACGTCGAACGCGGGGCGCAGATTATCGACATCAACATGGGTTGTCCGGCTAAAAAAGTTTGCGGGGCGCAAGCCGGGGCGGCCTTGTTGCGCGATGAGGCGCTGGTCGAGCGAATTTTGGTGGCGGTGGTCAGCGCAGTAGCCGTTCCGGTGACCCTGAAAATCCGCACTGGCTGGGATTTGGCGCAGCGCAATGGGGTTGCCATTGCCCGGATTGCCGAACAGGCCGGTGTTCAAGCCCTGGCCGTGCATGGGCGCAGCCGCGCTTGCGGTTACACAGGATCAGTGGATTACGAAAGCATCCGCGCCATCAAGCAGGCCGTGAGCATTCCGGTCATCGCTAATGGCGACATTGACAGCCCTGAGAAAGCCCGTTGGGTGTTGGATCAGACCGGCGCTGACGCAGTGATGATCGGTCGCGCCGCCCAGGGCCAACCGTGGCTGTTGGGCGAGATCGCCCATTATTTGACGACAGGCAGACGGCTGCCGTCGCCGGAGCAGGCGGAAATCAGCGATTGGGTTAGCGAACATTTGCAGAGTCTATATGCGTTTTATGGCGAGGATGCTGGAGTCTGCATCGCTCGCAAACATCTGGGCTGGTACAGCCGGCCCTGGCCGAACGCCGCCGCCTTCCGGGCGCAAGTGAATTCCAGCAAGCGCAGCCACGAGCAACTGGCGCTGGCCCGTGCTTTCTTCAACCATCCGGCGAACAAGGAGCGCCTGGCCGCATGAGCATCCCCCAGTCCGAACCCCTGGACGATCTGCTGTCCGCAACCCCGTTGCGCGACCAAGTGCGTGAGAGCCTGCGAATCTACTTTCACAACCTGGGCGGTCAGGCTCCCAGCCATCTTTACGAGCTGGTGTTGAGCGAGGTTGAAGCGCCGCTGCTGGAAACCGTCATGGCGTTGGTCGGTGGCAACCAGACCCGAGCCGCCGCAATTCTCGGCCTCAATCGCGGGACGTTGCGGAAAAAACTCCGCCAGCATGGCTTTCTGGATCAGGCGGACCGCGCATGAGTCTGGCGATTTTCGATCTCGACAATACCCTGATCGGCGATGACAGCGACTATCTATGGGGGCAATTTCTCGTCGAGCGTGGCCTGGTGGATGGTGAGCGCTACACGCGGGAAAACCAACAATTCTATGAGCAATACCAGGCGGGAACCCTGGATATTGACGCTTTTCTGACCTTCATGCTGCGGCCTTTGGCGGAACATCCGCTGGCCGAGCTACTGGCCTGGCGAGCGGAGTTCATCGAAGAAAAAATTCGTCCGATCCTGTTGCCGAAAGCGGCGGCGCTGGTGGAATGGCATCGAGCCGCTGGCGATACGCTGCTGATCATCACCGCCACCAACCGCTTCATCACTGCACCGATTGCCGAGTTGTTTGGCATCGCCAACCTGCTGGCCACCGAGACGGAATTCATTGATGGGCGTTACACCGGCCGTTCAGTGGGCATTCCCTGTTTCCAGCAGGGTAAGGTGACGCGGCTGAACCAGTGGCTGGCGGAAACCGGCCATGATCTGCGCGGAAGCCGGTTTTACAGCGACTCGCACAACGATCTGCCATTGCTCAATCAGGTGACTCATCCGGTAGCGGTTGACCCGGACGCGATATTAGCCGACCAGGCCGTTGAGCGCGGTTGGCCGATCCTTAGCCTGCGTGGCAGTGAGCCGATTTAACAACTGACTGACTGGCGCGACGGTTAACTGCCGCTAAACTCATGCGGAAAATCGGGAAAATTCCCACTGTTCCGAGGGTTTGATCCATGTGCCGCTCTCCTCTCTCATTGATCGCGTTGTTTGCCGGCCTGCTGCTCCTGTCGGCAGTGATTCTTCCACTTCAGGCGCAGGTTTATAAATGGGCTGACGCCGAGGGTAAGGTGCATTACGGCAGCGCCCCGCCGCCCGCTGCCGCTCAGGCCCCACAAACGCTCAATATCCCTTCGCAACCGACCCCAGCGGGCGGCGTTGACAACTCGCGGCAGATGCGGCGCGCCGTGCGCGAATTGCGCGCATTACGGGCAGTTAACCGAGATATTCCGGTTAGCGAGCTCGACCGACCCCGACACCCGTCGAAGCAAAAGGAGCCGGTCGAAATCAGCTACACCGATCAGGCCAAGATTGACAATCTCAACAGCGATATCCGGCGGCTGTCGTCTTCCACCTTTGGCACACCCGCCAGTCGCGCCAGGGAAATCCGCGCCGCCAAGGATGAACGCCGGCAAATTTATCGCAAGTACGGGATCAAGCCTTGACCCGGCCCTGGTGCGCTGATCTGCCCGCTGATCCGGCGATTCGCCGCATCCTGGTCATCAAATGGAGCGCGATGGGCGATGTGATCATCGCTAGCGCCTTGTTTGAGGATATTGCCAGGGCGTTTCCGGGTCGGGCTATTCACCTGAATACCTCGCCAGCCTGGCAGGGACTGTTCGCTACTGATCCCCGGTTTCAGCAGGTGTTCGCGGTTGAATGGCGGGAGCGCCGCCGCCGAATCCGCGGCTTGCTGGATTGGTTGTGGCAGGTGCGGGCGCACCGCTATGACCTGGTGATCGATCTCCAGTGCAACGATCGCTCACGATTGTTGTTGGGACTATTGCCACTGGTTGGTTGCTGGATCCCGCACCGTCTCGGCAATCGCCAGCAATGGCCTTACACCATCGCGCCGGCTGAATTTCCGCCGCCGGTGCACACCATCACCCGCAGCCGGGCGGCGCTGGAAGCGGGCGGCATTCCAGCCACCACGCCCCGTCCGATATTGGCGATTTCCCAACAGTGTCGGGAGCAGGTTCGCGCCTTACGACAGCAACACGATCTGTATCCGGGCGGCTATGTGGTGTTTTTGCCTGGCTGTAACGCGAATGGTTATTTGAAACGGTGGGGCGCGGATCGCTATGCGGCTTTGGCTAACCAGTTGCGTCAGGAGGGTGTGTCGCGGATCGTGCTGATTGGCGGTCCGGATGAGGTGGAGGAATGCCGGCGGATTGCTGGGCAATGCGGGTCGTGGCTGGTGAATCTGTGCGGGCAGACCACGATTCTCGATATTCCGCTGCTCTGCGAAACGGCGCAGTTTATCGTCGCCAATGACACCGGAACTGCTCATTTGGCTGCTATTGCGCCAACTCCGATGTTGGTGTTGTGCGGCCCAACCGATCCGCGTCGGGTCAAGCCGCTGGGCGATAACGTGATAACGTTACAGGCTGATTTGCCCTGCATCAACTGTTACCGCAAGACCTGCTCGCATCACAGTTGTATGACGATGTTAACTCCGGCGCTGGTGTTGCAGGCATTACAGCGGCTACGGGCGTCGTTGTTGCGGGAGAGCTGAGGTATAGCGATTCCTTAATGCATCAGGTGAGATCGCTTAGAGAGGATGCTGATGGCGCTCAGTCAAGGGAATTAAAAACTCAAAACCAGCGCCTTTTCCTATTTCAGATCTAACTCGGATTTTACCGCCCAACCTATCCAGTTCAGTCTTGACCGATGAATGACCCACTCTCTTGCCGGAAATCATTGTCACGCCGTCCTTGATTGATAACGATTCCATAAAGAGCATTTCATAGATTTTTTCGCGGCTCATCACGATGGCCTCTTCAGGGCTGATGATCGCTTTTTCAATCGCTTTTTGGTATATCTTGTCGTTATCAGGGCTACGGCCATCATGAAAGATACTTAGACTGAAGCTATCGCCATGATCAGCAATATGGCAATGGATTTTACCGAGCCTGCTTTTGCCAGCTATAATTCTTTCCTCAACGCTTTCAATAGCGTGGTCAATCATATTTCTAAAGAGATGCGCCAAGGATTTAATGAATAGGTTATAAATATCCATATTAACAAGAATATCATCGCCTGTCAGAATGGGTTTAACACTCTTGGTTAGACGTTTCGCTACAGCATAAACATAGTCTTCATATTGATTCAGTGAGTCTTTGAGGCTGCTATATCGGAAAGAGCGAAGCTGTTGCAAAGTTTCATTGCGTTCTTCCCCAGCAAGTATCATCTCAATTTTACGCTCTGCTTCAAGCAATTTTTCTCTACTGACATAGAGTCTTTCATATTTCTCAAAGAAGTTTTTTCCTAGCGCGTTTGTCAAAACCAGCAGATCATCCTGAAGAATCGAGTTGGCATTCCATGTCGCTGTTACGGATTCAAGGAGCGTTTTACTTTTCTCATCCGGCTGGCGCATCATTGAAGCAAGAAAATCTTCCATCTCATGCAATGCCTTGGCAGTATTATGTAAGCCTAGCTGGGCAAAATCATTTTTATGTAATTGAACAAGCCGGCACAGTTCGGTGGCAGGCTCGGTGGAGGAGGCAATAATAACTGGGCTTCTTTTATGAATGAAGTGCTTGAATTCTTCGATAGCTAACTTAATGTCAGATTTCTCGGCGATGGCTTTCACAATCATTGCAAGGTTTTTTCTCTCCTCAGCTGCTTGCATTTCCAGGTTTTTTTTATCAGTAATATTCGTCAAAATGAGCATGACCTTTTTCTGTGAGAAATGTTGAATGATTTTGTAATCAATCCTGATGACTTGGGCATTGATACTGATCTCGCTAGGCATTAGAGACAGATAGATTTTTTGTTGTAAGGTCTTTTCAGACGAAAAGACATGATTTAGAATCAATAGTATGCTTCTCTTGATGTCATCTGGAACATGTTTTTCGATCAAGTCGGTAAAATTCTTTCCTCCGATAGCATCGCCAAAAAGTTGCATACACCCTGAGCTGTATTCTTCAGAAATAATTAAATCGGACCCAAAAGAAAAAAAGCCTTGGTCTGCATTGTCAAGAAGGTTTTTGAATGAGTTATTTTTCTCACTAAGTTCACTGTTTTTTGATTCAACCTGGAGTTTTGATTGGTAAAGAATATCTTTTTGCACCCTGAGTAGCTCGATTTCCTTTCCCCTATTTTTAGAAAGCTCGATCATAAATCGCTTAATACTGACGACACCAGCATACTCATTTTTATCGGTGACAATGATTAAGTCATAAAGCGTACTTTGATCGCGATTCATCGCGATTAAACCAATCGTGGCAATGTCTACGGAAATATCAACGATGAGTGGGTGGGGGTTCATAATCAATTTTATCGGTCGATTCATGAACAGCTCCCGGCCATAGCGAGTGCCGACTTTCTGATAGAAGTCATTACGCATCACTAAACCCGTCGGTTTACCGCCATCCATGATCACGACGCCCTCAACTTCTGGATAGGCGGTAAGAAAATTATGTATTGTATTCCCGTGTAGTTGAAGGCCAAAGGTTTGCGTTTGTTCAACCAGTTTTCTAATGGTTGCATCTTCTGTTAAACTATCTTCAAGATGATCGGAGACCGCGAACGATAAGTTCAGGTCTCTCTCAGGACTGATAGTCTGGACTGTTTCGGCATTCATAATGAACAGATGAGCCTCGTCAGTTGGAGTAACGCTTCTGGTAGGCTTTCCCGCGATCCAGCCAGCAACTTGCTGGCTAGGTAAATGGAAGAATTACCTTTACAGGGTAGTTTTACAGGCAGAAATGTACTACTGGATGGATTAAAATTTAATGAATGTTCAATGTCATTTTGACTTTTGCTGCAGGGCAAAAGAAGATTTGGCGGGGCGGCTTGGCGGCTCGATCGTTGGTTGAGCCTTACGGGACCTCTTAATACATCGTGGGATTTGTCGTAGCGCAGGTTTGCCCTGCGCTTACTTACAACCAGTTTAGAATGGCTACAGTGACAAGATGTGTCCCTGATGAATTCCGGAAAAAACAGGGTAGTACTACGGCAGATGTGGCCGCTCCAGATACTCGTGCGACTGCATTTCCTGCAAGCGGCTGACAGTACGCTGAAACTCGAACTTGAGTCGTTCGCCCTGATATAACTCCAGCGGCGGCGCCGCAGCGGACAGGATCAGCTTCACGCCACGGTCGTAAAACTCATCGACCAGGTTGATCAAGCGGCGGGCCTGGTTCTCCATCTGCCAGTCCATCACTGGCAGGTTGGAAATCAGCACAGTATGAAAGCAACGGGCGATTTCGATGTAATCATTGGTGCCGCGCGGCCCGTCACAGATCGCCCGAAAGTTGAACCAGATCACGCCATCGGCCTCGCCCAGCGTCGGAATAAATCGGCCTTCAATCTCCAGATCGCCGCCGCGATGCCCTGGTTCCGGGGCCAAATGGTTGAAAGCATCTTCCAGCACCCGGTCAGCTCGGTCGTCCAGCGGCCAGTGGTAAATCTCGGCCTTTTCCAGATAACGCAATCGGTAATCCATCCCGCCGTCTACATTCAGCACATCCAGGTGTTGTTTGAGCAATTCAATCGCCGGCAGAAATCGCGCCCATTGCAAACCACCCTTGTACAGATCATCGGGCGGAATATTGGAAGTGGTAATCAGGGTGACACCATTGGCGAACAACTCTTTTAACAACCCGTACAGCAGCATGGCGTCGGTGATGTCGGCTACGAAGAATTCATCCAGACAAATCACCTGTGCCTTGTCCGCAAAGTGGCGGGCAACAATTCGCAATGGGTCCTGCTGGTTTTTCAGTTGCTTTAATTCAGCGTGAACCGCCCGCATGAAGCTGTGAAAGTGGATGCGCTGCTTGCGTTGCAAGGGCAGCGCATCCACGAAGGTATCGACCAGATAAGTTTTGCCCCGGCCTACCCCACCCCACAGATACAATCCGCGCACCGCAGATCTTTCGACAGCCGCCGGCTGACCGCGCCCGATCAGGCGGGCTAGCCAGCCCGGTTTCTCAGCGACTGCCGGTTGTGGCTGAACCAGTAATTGATCGTAAATTTTTTGCAGGGCTTGAACCGCCCGTTCCTGAGCGGGGTCGTGCCGGAAACCTTCCTGTTGCAAATCGCGGCGATAGCGTTCGTAGGGCATGGCGAAACTCGCAAGCGCTCGTTACTGAGGGTTGGACAGGGCTGTCGCTCGTGGCGACAGATAGCGGGACCAGTCGTGGCTGGCGTCGCCAAAGACGAAAAAATCCGGGTTAATCAACACGGGTCGGGCGTTGTAGCGCAATGGCCGCAGCTGCATGTCGGTCAACTGACCGCCAGCTTCCTCGACGATGATCTGGGCGGCGGCGGTGTCCCACTCACCGGTCGGGCCAAAGCGGGGATACAGATCGGCCTCACCTTCGGCGATCAGGCAGGATTTCAGAGCGCTGCCCATAAACAGATGCCGGTAGTCGCCAATCTGCTGCAAATACGCCTGCAAGCGGCGGCTGCGGTAGGACGCTTGGCTGCTGGTCACCCGGATCGGCTGATGGCAGACCGTTGTGGCGTGAATGCGGCGGGCCGATTGACCACGCGGTTGTTTCCAGGCGCCGCCGCCGCGCCAGGCGTAATAGCAGGAACCCTCAACCGGCGGCACAATCAGTCCCAAAACCACTTCATGCTGGTGAATCAGGGCGATGTTGACCGAAAAATAGTCGCTGTGGCGGATAAACTCGCGGGTGCCGTCCAGCGGATCGACCAGCCACAGCCAATCCCACCGGCTGCGCTCGGCAAAGCTGACTTCGGAGGCTTCTTCGGACAGAATCGGGATATCGGGACTCAGCTCGGCCAGACCGTGCAGGATGCAGCGATGGGCGGCCATGTCGGCTTCCGTCACCGGGCTTTGATCGGCCTTGGCGGTCACGCTGAACCCGCCGGCGTACACGGCCATAATGCGCCGCCCCGCCTCCCGGGCGATGGCCTGAACCGGCTCGATCAGGGCGGATAAATCCAGAGGGGCGGCGCTCATGACACGGGGAACCTCGTGCAAGGAATTGAGAATCTATGAATGCTGCATTGCACCCTAGCTTAATTCTACACAATTCAAACCCAGGCTGGTTGCTGGCGGAGTATTCAATATGACGGTGCATTTACCGTGGGCGCAAATCCGGACCGTGCTGCTTGATATGGATGGCACCCTGCTGGATTTACGGTTTGACAACCACTTCTGGCGGGAACTGGCGCCCCGGCGGTATGCCGAGCGGCACGGCCTGTCACTCGCTCAGGCCCAGGCTGAGGTGAAAACCCGCACCCAGGTCGTAGAAGGAACGCTCAACTGGTATTGCCTGGATTACTGGAGTCGGGAACTGGCGCTGGACATCATTGCCATCAAGCGTGAGATCGCCCATCTGATCGCGGTGCATCCTCATGTATTGACCTTTCTCCAGGCGCTAGGCGACGCCGGCCAGCGGATCATCCTCGTCACCAATGCTCACCCGCACAGTCTGGCGTTGAAGATGGAGAAAACCCGGCTGGCCGGGTATTTTGACGCGATGATTTGCGCCCACGATCTGGGTCTGGTCAAGGAACAGCCGGAATTCTGGCCCTGTTTGCAGGACATTGAACCCTTCGATCCGGCTACGACCCTGCTGGTGGATGATAATCCAGCGATTTTGCACACGGCGCGGGCTTTCGGCATCGCGCATCTGGTGACGGTCTTGCAACCCGATTCCAGTGCGCCACCTCATCTGCCTGGTGAGTTCCCGGCGATTCACCACTTTTCCGAGCTGTTGCCGATCGGCTGATGCGAGGGCTGCCCGCCGACGGCCGCTACGACTCGATTACGACCCTGCGCCTTGGCTTGATATAGGGCCGCATCGGCCTGGTTCAATAGCGCCGTCGCATCCGTTTCTGTCGCTTCCGCTGCCGTCACTCCGATGGAAGCGGTAATCGCCGGTAACTCACCGCCCCGGTAAACAATACGGGTTTGACGGACAGCCCGCCGCAAGCTATCGAGCCGCAGTTTTGCATCCTCCAGGGTCGATCCATGCAGGATGAGGGTGAGTTCCTCACCGCCGTACCGGCAGGCGAGATCGCTGGCCCGCAAGGTTTTGCCCAGCAGATCGCCTATGGCCCGCAGCACGGCATCGCCGGCTTCATGACCATAGGTGTCGTTGAAGCGCTTGAAGTGATCCAGATCGAGCATGGCGACGACCAGTGGCTCACCATTGCGCTGGCAGCGGCTCAATTCGCGTGGCAGGGTTTCGTCGAGATAGCGGCGGTTGAACAGCCCGGTGAGCGGATCGCGGATCGCCTGTTCCTGTAGGGCTGCTTGCAGCTGTTTGCGTTCGGTGATGTCGGTTACTACCGCGATGAAGCCTTGCAGCTGACCGTGCTGGTTACGGCGATAGCTCCAATCCGCCTGCGTATCGATGATGCTGCCATCGGCGCGGCGATTTTTCGCGAAGTAGGGCATAGGTGGTGGCTGGTCGCGCACCAGGGATTGCAGGTAGTTGCGGAGGAACCCCTGTTTGTTCTCGTCCGCTAGAAAATCCCAGATGAACCGCCCGACTACGGACCCCGTTTCCTCGTAGCCGTACAGGCGTTCCAGCACTGGGTTGGCAAAAATCACCCGGCCGGTTAGGTCGGTTTCCAGCGCCCCACAGGGCAACAAATCCACCAGGGTATGGAAGCGGGACTCACTTTCTCGCAGCGCCGCTTCGGTTTGGCGGGCATCGGTGATGTTGCGGGCGATGCCCAGCACCCCGATGAGCTGTCCCTCGGCGTTCAACATCGGGGTCTTGATGGTTTCCACCAACTCCCGATGACCATCTTCGCGAAAGGTTAACTCTTCTTCGTTGGTGCAGGACCGGCTAGCGGCGATAGCCGCACGGTCCTTTGTACGGAAAAACTCGGCCAACGCCCGATCCACGAAATCGTCGTCGGTCTTGCCCAGGATATCCGCTTCCTTGGCTCCATAAAGCTGCTCGAAACGGGGGTTACAGGCCAGGTAGACGCCCTCCGGATCCTTCAGCCAGATCAGATCAGGTATGGTTTGAACCAGCGTTTTGAGAAAAACGCGTTCCCGCTCTAACGTCATTTCCACCTGCTTCCGGTGCGTGGTGTCCGCGTGGGCGATGACTGCGCCACCTCTCTCTGCGCTCAGTGGCGTCACCCGCATCACGAACCAGCGCTGCTCCTGTGGCGAATGACGAGGATAGTCAAGACTAAAGAATGACCGTTGCCCGGTTAGCACTGCTTGAATGCCGTCCCAGGCTGCCGCCGCCTCGCCGATGCTTGCCCGGCAGACCTCCCGATAGCTGACGCCGATGGCGACGCCCCACGCCGGTTGAATGGACTCGGTCTTGTTCGCCAGCGCGATGCGCCGCCAAGGTTCGTTGACTGCCACGATCACGCCGTCGCGGTCCAGCACCGCAATGTGGTAGGACACTGAATCCAGAATGGCGCGGGTCTGTTCCTCGCTTTGTTCGATCCTGACAAGCACCTGCTGGAGTTCTTCCGTTCGTGCTTGAACCTGTGCCTCCAACCCTTCCTGAGCCTGCCGCAGGGCCACGACCATGTGGTTGAACGACTTCGCCAGTTCGCCGATCTCATCGCTGCGATCAACGCGTGCTAATCCGACGCTTGGACCTTCAACAGTGATCCGGCGGGCGGTGTGATTCAGGGTCAGCAGGGGTTCGGCCAACCGGTACGCCAATCGCCGCGCCAGCGCCAGGGTCAGCGCCACCAGAGCGAGCGTACCAAGACCATAGCCCCACAACAGAGACCCAAAACCAGTGAACAGGGTGGAGGGTTCGCAGAAGGCCAGCGTTAACCCGGCAGTAGCGAACGGTCCCGTAGCAAACAGAGGGCGGGTAGGCAGCGTGCCGGACGGCGCTGAGGATGCCTGCAGGCTGGCTCGGCTAGCGAAATCGAGCGTTCCGTCCGGCGAGTGAAGTATTAAAGTCGCATTCGGCCCCGCCAGATTCTTTTCAGCAACCAGCGCCTGCAAATCCAGGGTGGCCAGAATATAGCCTTCGGCGTGTCCGGTAGCCGGGTAAAACACCGGCTGAAATAACGCCAAATGCGGCTTTTGCGCGATGAGGACGATCTCGGCCTGGAGTTGCTCCGTATCAATGACCGTCCGGCTCTGCGGCTGTTCGGCCAGGCAACCTACCGGATGCAGATCCTGCTGGGCGAGCAGTGTCCCCTCAAAATCGCACAGCGCCAGACTCTGTGGTTCGGTGAGCGGAATCCGATAATGGGTAAAGAAAGGCGCCAAGTAGACGCTGCGCCCTTTGGAATCGAGCAGGGCGCTGAGTACAAGGGGATTTTTTGATAAATCCCGGACGTTTCTCACGAAAACATCCGCTTTATCATCTAGTTGCGCCACAATCCGATCGAGGCGATGATCCAGATCAAGGCGCTGGTTCTGCCTGACCAGCCAGAGGCTTGCCGCGAGCGCGAGGGTGCCGAACACCAGACTGATGCTGAGGCTTGCCGCAACGGAATAGGCGACGATCCGCCGTTCAAGCCGGAGGTTGATCCACTCGTGTCCTTGCTGAAGCCATGTGCTCATAACTCATCCGCGTTACTCGGAGTCCATGCGGATGATAGCGCCATCCTCAGCATAACGGGCCATGAACACCTCCTGTAGCGACAAGGCGTCATGTCGGTCAGGTGCGAAAGGTTGCGGGTAGTTTTTAACCAGACCGGCATAATTCGTCACTTTTTCCAGCGCGTCGCGAATGGTGCTCCGGTCGGTGGAGTTGGCCATCTGGATCGCCCGCGCCAGGATGTGGACCAGATCGTAGGCGTGGGCGACCCCAACCGGGGACAGGATGTGCCGTGGGGCGTCAATGCCATAACGCCGGGCTGCTTGCACAACCTGTTGCGCCACCGGGTCATTAGCGCCGACAAAAGAATAGGTCTGCACCACGGCGAGATCGATCTCTTTGAGGGCCGGGCCGGTGTTCTGAAAGAGATTTCCCCCGGTAATGCCCCAGGCCGCGAGAATAGGCAGGCGTTGCGCCTTTGGCAGCGCCGCGATTTCCTTGACAAGGATAACGCCTTCCCGGTCGTTGCTGATAAAAAGAATCCCTTCCACGCCGGCTTTCCGCAGCGCCTGGTATTGATCTAACAGGGAATTGTCGCCCCAACTGTACCACTGCGTGTCGATGACGGTGACCTGGGGATCAGTCTGGTCGAGGGTTTCAGCAGCGGCGAGATTGCTGCGCCCCCATTCGGTGGTGGGCACCAGCAGGCCGAGCTTGTGCATACCGCGCTGCTTGGCGTAGCGAATCATGGCCTGCATCGCCCAGGTGTCCCGCAGCGAAAGGCGAAAGATGTAATCTGGCCGGAAGTTATGCGCGGTGATCGGGTCGGCGGCGGCCCAGGGATCAAGCAGCGGGAGTTTGAGTCGATGAATTTCGGGGATAGCTTCGACCACCACCGGACTGTATCTGCCGCAAAGTACAGCAACGACATTGGGGTCGGTGGCGAACTCCCGCAGATTTTTGACAAAACGCGCCGGCACCGAACGGTCGTCCTTTTCCACCAGCGCCAGCGAGCGACCGCCCAACACCCCGCCTGCCGCGTTGATTTCATCCACCGCAATCTGCGCCCCCAGGCGGATGGCCTGCGCCGAGGTGCTGTTGACCACGCCAAACTCAGCGTCAATGCCAATCAATACGGGATGGGGATCGGCTTGCACGCTTGCGATCATCGTGAGCAGGAAAAGACCAAAGAGGATGCGGATGGTTGCCATTGGTTTGACTCCCTCTGTGCAAGTTGGGTAGTTTTTCGAGTCGGGAATGTTATCTTAACCTGGCGTCCATCAAGGGGCGCGAAACTGCTGGACGGTGATCCCCGCATCGGTATTGCGCGAGTCCCGACTGCCGCCCCTGACCCTTTTCAGCTCCTTTCCGAGTGCCTAAATCCATGACCAACGCCGTCCTTGCTTCGCAGCCTGCCCCGTCCGTCAAGCCGTCGCTCCGCCCTGTCCCGACCTGGACGGTAGACACCGTGCTGGCGCTGTATGAACTGCCCTTCGCCGATCTGCTGTTTCGGGCGCAACAGGCTTTGCGGGCGAATTTCGATCCCAACGCCATTCAGCGCTCGACCCTGCTGTCGATCAAGACCGGCAACTGTTCCGAGGATTGCGGCTACTGCTCGCAGTCCAAGCGCTATCAGACCGGGCTGGAGATTCAAAGCCTGCTGTCCACCGAGCAAGTGCTGGCGGCGGCGCAGGCGGCTAAGGATCAGGGCGCAGGCCGGTTCTGCATGGGCGCAGCCTGGCGCGGGCCACGAGAAAAGGATTTGCCGGCGGTGATGGCGATGGTGCAGGAGGTCAAGGCGCTGGGGCTGGAGACCTGCGTCACCCTCGGCATTCTCAAGGATGGCCAGGCTGAACAGTTGAAAGCCGCCGGACTGGATTACTACAACCACAATCTCGACACCGCCCCGGAGTTTTACGGCGATGTCGTTACGACCCACACCTATCAGGATCGACTGGACACCCTGCAAAAGGTCCGGGCGGCTGGCCTGAAGGTCTGTAGCGGCGGGATTGTCGGGATGGGCGAAACCCGCCGTCATCGCGCCAGCCTGATCGCCAAGCTGGCCAATCTCGATCCGCCGCCGGAATCCGTGCCGATCAATAATCTGGTGCCGATTCCCGGCACCCCGCTGGCGGGCAGTGAGTCTGTGGACATTTTCGAGTTCGCTCGCACCATCGCCGCCGCCCGCATCGCCATGCCGCGCAGCTATGTGCGCTTGTCCGCGGGACGCGAGCAGATGACTGAAGCCGAGCAAGCGCTGTGTTTTCTGGCCGGGGCCAACTCGATATTCTACGGCGACCACTTGCTGACCACCAGCAACCCGCAGATGGATCGGGACAATGCGCTGTTTGCGAACCTGGGTCTGCACGGGGTTTAAAACCGGCCATGACTGATCCTGACTGGACCCGCCGCAGCCGCGCTGCGGTCTGGCATCCCTGCACCCAGATGAAGCAGCACGCCGTCGGCGACTTGCCGTTGATTGCCATTGCCCGTGGACAAGGCGCGTGGCTCTATGACTTTGGCGGGCAGCGTTATCTGGATGCGATCAGTTCGTGGTGGGTGAACCTGTTCGGCCATGCCAACCCGCGCATTAACGCGGCGATCAAGGATCAGCTGGATCGGCTGGAACAGGTCATTCTGGCCGGTTTCACTCACGCGCCAGTAGTGGAGCTGTCGGAACGGCTGGCGGCGCTGACCGGCCACGCGCTTGGCCATTGTTTCTATGCCTCGGATGGTTCTTCGGCGGTGGAAATCGCCTTGAAAATGTCCTTCCACACCTGGCGCAATCACGGGCAGGCGGCGAAAAACCGCTTTCTCTGCCTGGCTGATAGCTATCACGGCGAAACCCTGGGGACGTTGAGCGTCGGCGATGTGGCGCTGTACAAGGACGCCTACGCGCCATTATTGCGGCAAGCGGAAACCGTGCCTTCGCCCGATGCCCGCCAGGCGCAACCCGGTGAAAGCGCCGCTGATGTGGCTCGTCGCGCCGCCGTGGCTCTGGAAAATCATCTGGCGGAACACCATGACTCTATCGCTGCCCTGATCGTGGAACCGTTGGTGCAGGGCGCGGGCGGGATGATTATGTATGACCCGGAGTATCTGCGGCTGGCCCGGATGCTCTGCGACCGTTATCAGGTTCATCTGATCTGCGATGAAATCATGGTCGGCTTTGGCCGCACCGGGACGTTGTTCGCCCATGAGCAGGCGGGTATCCGTCCCGATTTTCTTTGCCTGTCCAAGGGGCTGACTGGCGGTTATCTGCCGTTATCGGTGGTGCTGACCACCGACCCGATTTACGCCACATTCTACGATGATGCCGTGGTTCGCGGTTTTCTCCATTCCCATTCCTACACCGGCAATCCGCTGGCCTGCCGGGCGGCGCTGGCGACGCTGGACATTTTTGCCAAGGATGCGGTGCTGGAACGCAACCGGCGTTTTGCCAGACGCTTCACCACGTTGCTGGAACCGCTGGCGAAGCATCCGCAGGCCCGGCATTTCCGCCAGACCGGGATGATTTGGGCGGTGGATATTGAGACGGATGATCCCGAATTCCGGCTGCGGTTCTACCGTGAGGCGCTTAACCGGGATGTGTTGTTGCGGCCATTGGGAACCACGATTTATTTCATGCCGCCCTACATTCTCGATGATGACGAGACGGCGCTGCTGGCAGAACGGGCGGTCGCGGCCTTGAAGGCGGCGCTGACCTGAGCCGTGGTTTTGTCCCACCTCTCACGACAAAGGACTGTCTGAGTGCAGCCACAAGCCCCGGCCTTTAGGGCAGGGTCTCTCGCGGAACATGCTGATGAATCAGCCTTTTTTTGAACGCCCGATTCTCAATTCGCCCTATGGCTACCCTGCGCGGCACTGGGAACTTGACCCGCAGGGTCAGCCGACTCAGCAGATCATCGAGCGGCGACGCAGAGCGGAGTTCATCACCCCGATCCCCAAGCCGAAGAAGCGCAAAGGTCAGGCGGTACAAGCCACGCTGCTGCTCGACAATGACGCCGGACTCTCCACTCAGGCCCAGGAATACGAAAAAACCGCGTCCATGATCAACGCGGTTCGTCAGGAGGTGGACCAGTGGCGCGGCATCCAGAACACCAACGACTGGCGCGTCACGCCGGAAACCGCCCGCCTGCTCCAGCATTGGCGGCATCACAAATTCAGCGGTATCCGGCCCTTCTTCTGTCAGGTCGAAGCGGTGGAAACTGCAATCTGGCTGACCGAGGTCGTTCCCCAACTGGGCAAGTCGGGCGCAAGGTTTCTCGAACACCTAGCCAATGCCAACAACGACGCCAACCCGGAACTGCTGCGGCTGGCTCTCAAGCTGGCGACTGGCGCGGGCAAGACCACGGTCATGGCGATGCTCATCGCCTGGCAGACTATCAACGCGGCGCGACGCCCCGGCAGCAGGAAGTTCACCCGTGGTTTTCTGATCGTCGCGCCGGGTATCACCATCAAGGATCGCTTGCGCGTACTTCAGCCTAACGATCCGGACAGCTATTACCTCAGCCGTGAACTGGTGCCCGGCGACCTGATAGGCGATCTGGAACGCGCCAAGATCGTCATCACCAACTACCACGCTTTTAAGCTGCGCGCGCGCCTGCCCTTGTCCAAGGGGTGCCGGCTGTTGCTGCAAGGTCGTGGCGGCGAAGCACTCGACACCCTGGAATCGGAAGGCCAGATGATTCAGCGGGTCATGCCCGATTTGATGGGCCTGAAGAACATTCTGGTCATCAACGACGAGGCTCACCACTGCTACCGCGAGAAGCCCAACGCCGAAGATGATGAGCTGAAGGGCGAAGAAAAGAAGGAGGCTGAACAGAACAACGAAGCCGCCCGATTGTGGATTTCCGGCCTTGAATCGGTTCATCGCAAGCTCGGCCTGGCGCGGGTCTTCGACTTGTCCGCCACCCCTTTCTTCCTGCGCGGATCAGGTTATGCCGAGGGCACTCTGTTCCCCTGGACCCTGAGCGATTTCTCGCTGATGGACGCCATTGAATGCGGCATCGTCAAGCTGCCGCGCGTGCCGGTGGCCGACAACATCCCCGGTGCTGAAGTACCCGTCTTCCGCGAACTCTGGAAGCACATCAGTAAGGACATGCCGAAAAAGGGGCGCGGCAAGGCCGAGGGGCTTGATCCGCTCAAGTTGCCGACCCGGTTGCAAACCGCCCTCGAAGCCCTCTATGGCCACTACCAGAAAACCTATGACCTGTGGGAACAGGCCGGAATTAAAGTGCCGCCCTGTTTCATCGTGGTCTGCAACAACACCTCCACCTCCAAGCTGGTGTACGACTACATCTCCGGTTTCCAGCGGCAAAATGATAACGGCGCCACCACACTGGAGAACGGTCGGCTCCCCCTGTTCCGCAACTTTGATGAGTGCGGCAACCCGTTGGGTCGTCCCAGGACCCTGCTGATCGACAGCGAACAACTGGAATCCGGCGACGCCCTGGATGACCACTTCCGGGGCATGGCTGCCGATGAGATCGAGCGCTTCCGCCGTGAGATCGTCGAGCGCACCGGCGACCCGCGTCAGGCCGAGAACATCAGCGATCAGGATTTGTTGCGTGAGGTCATGAACACCGTGGGCAAGGCGGGCCGGCTGGGTGATTCCATCCGCTGCGTGGTCTCGGTGTCCATGCTGACCGAAGGCTGGGACGCCAGCACCGTGACCCATGTTTTGGGCGTGCGCGCCTTTGGCACCCAGTTGTTGTGCGAGCAGGTCATTGGCCGGGCCTTGCGCCGCCAGTCCTACGATCTCAATGAGGACGGCCTGTTCAGCGTCGAATACGCCGATGTGCTCGGTATCCCCTTCGACTTCACCGCCAAGCCCGTCGTCGCGCCGCCGCAACCGCCCCGCGAAACCATCCAGGTCAAGGCTATCCGCCCCGACCGGGATCCACTGGAGATTCGCTTTCCCCGCGTTCAGGGCTACCGGGTGGAACTCCCGGAAGACCGGCTCACCGCCGAGTTCAACGCCGACTCGGTGCTGGAATTGACTCCCGACCTGGTTGGCCCCTCCATTACCAAGAACGCCGGCATCATCGGTCAGGACGTTGATCTGAACCTCGTCCATACCGGCGATATGCGCCACTCGACGCTGCTATTCCACCTCACCCAGCGCTTGATCTACACGAAATGGCGCGACCCCGGCGAAGAACCCAAGCTCTACCTGTTCGGCCAGTTGAAGCGCATCGCCAAACAATGGCTGGATACCTGTCTGGTCTGCAAAGGTGGTACCTACCCGGCCCAGCTCATGTATCAGGCTCTGGCCGACATGGCTTGTGAGCGCATCACCGCCGGCATCACCCGCGCCCTCATCGGTGAGCGCCCGATCAAGGCGGTACTCGACCCCTATAACCCCACCGGCTCCACTGCTCACGTCAACTTCAATACCTCGAAGAAAGACCGCTGGCAAACCGACTCACGCCGCTGCCACATCGACTGGATCGTGCTGGACAGCGGTTGGGAAAGTGAATTCTGCCGTGTGGCTGAAGCCCATCCACTCGTAAAAGCCTATGTGAAGAATCACAACCTGGGGTTGGAAGTACCGTACCGCTATGGCTCCGGGATGCGCGTCTACCTTCCCGATTTCATCGTTCTGGTGGATGACGGCCACGGTGAGGATGACCTGTTGCATCTCGTAGTTGAGATCAAGGGCTACCGCCGCGAGGACGCCAAGGAGAAGAAGGCGACGATGGAAAACTACTGGGCGCCCGGCGTGAACAACCTCAAGCAATACGGGCGCTGGGCCTTCGCTGAATTCACCGATGTTTGGGAGATGCAGGATGATTTTGCGAAGAGGATCGAAGCCGGGTTCGGCAAGATAATCAAGGCGCAGCTTCAGTAAGGCGGACATATTTTTGGATACCGTGTTTGGGTATGTCTCGATAACCGAATGAAAATATACGCTAATATAGCGAGAAAGCGCCGGACATTCTTGCAGACAAAATGCTGCCCAAAAGCCTCTCTGAACTTTACCGCCGGGTTGAAACGGACCGCTTCGGCCCCTTCACATTCCAGCCTGGCTTCGTAGCCGCCGATGTCAGGTTGGCCCTCCAGCGCGTCGAAGACGCTCACGAACGCTTCGTGGTTTCCTCTCTCTCCCAGGTGGCTAACCGTCTGGAGAAAGAGGTTGTGGTCAGCAGCGTGTTCGGTACCAACACCATCGAAGGCGGCGCTCTGTCTGAGGCCGAGACCGCCCGCGCCCTGGCTCTCGATCCCGGCCAAGTGCAGGAAGTCGAGCAACAACGTGCGCTCAACATCAAGGCGGCCTACGACCTGTCGCGAGCTGTGGCCGGAACGCCGGGCTGGTCCTTGACGACGTCATTCATCATCGATCTGCATCGTCTCCTCACCAAGGATGTTCCCCATTCGGACAACCGCCCCGGCCTCATTCGCGACAACCCCAAGACGCGCATCACCTATGTCGGCGACGAGGCTCATGGTGGCCGTTACAAGCCGCCCCAATACGGCAGGGACATTGAACGTCTGCTGGAGGCCTTGGTCGCCTGGCACGGGGAATTGGAGGCGGTCGGCGTCCCGGCTCCGATCCGTGCGCCGCTGGTACACCTTTACTACGAACAGATACATCCTTTCTGGGATGGCAATGGCCGCGTTGGGCGCGTCATCGAGGCCACGCTGCTTCAGGCTGCCGGCTACCGCTACGCACCCTTCGCGCTGGCCCGCTATTACCTGACGAACATGGATAGCTACTTCACGCTCTTCAACACCTGCCGCAAGGCCGCCGAAAAAAAGCGGCCCGCGCCCAATCAGGCATTTGTCGATTTCCATCTCGAAGGCCTGCGCCTGACCATCAACAGCCTGCAAGATCGCGTCAATCGTTTGGTTGCCACGCTGCTTTACGAAAGCGGCATCCGCCGCGCTCTGGACGAGAAGCGGATCAACGCCCGGCAATACACCATTCTTTGCCAGCTTCTCGACCGGGGGCAACCGCTGCCACTCGACGAGGTCCGCCAAGCGCCCTGGTACACCAGCCTCTACCTCAAGCGCAACGACAAGACTCGTAGCCGCGATCTGCGCCGCCTGCGGGAAATGGAGCTGGCCTTCCTCGATACCGATAACGCGCTTTGGCCCGGCTTCAGCCCACCCAGGAACATCAAGCCGCTGGGCGAGAAGAAATCATGACCAGAAAACCCACCAGACCGGCGACGAAACTCTCTGTCGAAGCCCTCAAGCACGACGAGGCCACCCGCAAGAACATCCCCACCGCTGAATACCAGTCGGTGATGAAGAAGGATGAGCAGTCGCCCATTCGCCTCGCCTATGAGCGCCGCAATCGCGATCTCGACCCGCAACTGATTTGGCGCGGCAAGGATCAGCAGGATTGGTCCGACTTGGTGGTTGATGCGCCGCCGCTGTATATCCAGGAGAAGATTCATCCCAAGGCGCTGATGGATGATTTGTTGCGGCAAAGCGCGGCGGATGCCAAGGCAGCCGATGCACAGATTGATCTCTTCGCCGACTTCAATGGCCTGCCCGATGACAGCGCCAAGACCGAGTTCTATCAGCACGATGCCCACTGGGCCAACCGCATGATTTTGGGCGACAGCCTGCAAGTCATGGCGTCACTGGCCGAGCGTGAAGGTCTGCGCGGTCAGGTGCAGTGCATCTACTTCGATCCGCCCTACGGCATCAAATTCAACAGCAACTTCCAGTGGTCCACCACCAGCCGCGACGTGAAGGACGGCAACACCGACCACATCACCCGTGAGCCGGAACAGGTCAAGGCATTCCGCGATACGTGGCGAGACGGCATCCACTCCTACCTGACTTACCTCCGAGACCGGCTGACTGTGGCGAGGGATTTGCTGACCGAATCCGGGTCGATCTTCGTGCAGATTAGCGACGAGAACGTACACCGAGTAAGGGCAGTGATGGACGAGGTGTTTGGAGAGCCAAATTTTGTGAACACCATCGTTTTCAAGAAGAAGAGCGCCACCTACTCAACTGAAACGGTATTCGACTACCTAATCTGGTATTGCCGAAACCGAGAACAAATAAAGGTCCGTGACCTCTATGACGCTCGTTCAGCCCCTGAAGAAGAATCGAAGTTCAATACCGTTGTCACACCAGACCTCACATTTCATAACGTATCAAAGCTGTCCGATTTTGGGGTTGAAGAACTTATCAAGCGAAACGGAATGTGGGCGCGGGTGAATTACCCTATCGTAAGCCAACACCCCAGCGATACCCGCAGCGTCGATTTTTTGTTTCGTGGGAAGAACAAAACGTGCGGCGGCAATAAGCAGTGGCGATTCGGCCCGGATGACGGTATGCGCAGATTAGAAAAAGCGGACCGATTATTTGATGGGGGAGGAGCCTCCCTGGGAGGCGTGGTTTATTGGAACGACTGGAATCAAGTTGCAAAGTCCAATATCTGGGCTGACATGCATGGAGAGAAGTTTCCAACCTATGTCGTTCAAACTACGACTTTGGCAATTCAGCGTTGCATCCTGATGACCTCAGACCCCGGCGATCTTGTTCTCGACCCCACCTGCGGCTCAGGCACAACGGCATATGTGGCCGAACAATGGGGCCGCCGCTGGATCACTCTCGACACCTCCCGCGTCGCACTGGCACTGGCTCGCGCCCGCATCATGGGTGCCCGTTATCCCTACTACCTGCTTGCCGACAGCCGCGACGGCCAGATCAAGGAAGCGGAGGTCACGCGCACCGCGCCCTCCAGCCAACCCACGTGCGGCAACCTCCGCCACGGCTTCGTCTATGAGCGCGTGCCCCACATCACCCTGAAATCCATCGCCAACAACGCCGAGATCGACGTCATCTGGGATCAGTGGCAGGCAAAGCTGGAACCGCTGCGCGAACAGCTCAACCAGTCGCTCGGCAAGCACTGGCAGGACTGGGAAATTCCCCGCGACGCTGACGCCCAATGGCCGGACGCTACCCGGACACTCCATGCCGATTGGTGGCAGGCCCGCATCGCCCGCCAGAAGGAAATCGACGCCTCCATCGCCGCCAAGGCCGACTACGAATACCTCTACGACAAGCCTTACGAGGACAAAAAGCGGGTGCGAGTCGCCGGCCCGTTCACCGTGGAAAGCCTGTCGCCTCACCGCGTGCTGGCCGTTGATGAGAATGACGAACTAATCGACAAGGTGGCTGAACCGGAACCCGGCTACGGCGAGGAACGCGATTTCGTCCAGATGATCCTGGAAAACCTCAAGACCGCCGGCGTCCAGCAGGCTCACAAGGAAGACAAGATCAGCTTAACCGCGCTGATGCCCTGGCCGGGCAAACTGGTCTGCGCCGAAGGCCGCTATGAAGACGCCGGGGGTGAAAAGCGTGCCGCCATTTTCATCGGCCCTGAGTTTGGCACCGTCTCCCGCCCCGATTTAGTGGAAGCCGCCCGCGAGGCCGGCGATGCTGATTTCGACGTACTCATTGCCTGCGCCTTCAACTACGATGCCCACTCCTCCGAGTTCAACAAACTGGGCCGCATCCCCGTACTCAAGGCCCGCATGAACGCCGAGCTGCACATGGCCGAAGACCTGAAAAACACCGGCAAAGGCAACCTGTTTGTGATCTTCGGCGAACCCGACATCACCCTTCTCGACAACGCCGACGGCAGCATTCGAGTCAAGGTGAATGGCGTCGATGTGTTCCATCCGCAAAGCGGTGAAATCCGCAGCGATGGCCCGGACGGCATCGCCTGCTGGTTCATCGACACCGACTACAACATGGAATCCTTCTTCGTCCGCCACGCCTACTTTCTCGGCGCTAACGACCCCTACAAGGCGCTGAAGACCACGCTGAAAGCCGAGATCAACGAAGAAGCCTGGGCCACCTTGAATAGCGACACCTCCCGCCCCTTTGCTAAACCCAAGTCCGGGCGGATCGCGGTGAAAGTCATCAACCATCTGGGCGACGAAGTGATGAAGGTGTTTCGAGTTGCGCCCGGAATTTGAGACCGGCGGAGAACCTCCCTCCTTTGAAAAAGGGGGGCTGGGGGGATTTAGGCAGGCTGCGCTTCATCCACGGTGTTTAAATCCCCCCTGCCCCCCTCTGCTAAAGGGGGGAACAACCTGTTGGAAAACGGTATAAGGAACCGAACCGAATGATTTGGGATGAGTTAGAAACCGGACTGGCTCAATTAGCGAGCGAGGGCTTGCTGCGCCGCCGTCGAACATTGGATGCGCCTTGTGGCCCGGAAGCCGTGATCGAAGGCCGACGAGTCATCGCCTTTTGCAGCAACGATTATCTGGGTCTCGCCAATCATCCGGCCCTGATCGCCGCCGCACAGCAAGCGGCGGAACGCTGGGGCGTTGGTAGCGGCGCATCACATGTGGTCAGCGGCCATTTGCGGCCACATGCGGAACTGGAAGAACGGCTGGCGGCGTTTGTTGGCCAGGAACGAGCGTTGTACTTCACCACCGGTTACATGGCGAATCTGGCGATTGCCCCTACCCTGGTCGAGCGCAATGACGCCATTTTCGCTGACAAGCTCAACCACGCCTCGCTGATTGACGCCGCGCAACTGGCCCGCGCCGAACATATCCGCTATCCGCATGGCGATCTAGAGACCCTCGCCCGCCGGCTGGCGCAGAGTTCCGCTCGTCGCAAGCTGATTCTCACCGATGCCGTGTTCAGTATGGACGGTGATCTGGCTCCGCTGCCAGAGCTGTTTGAGCTGGCCGAACGCTACGATGCCTGGCTGGTGGTCGATGACGCGCACGGTTTTGGCGTCCTCGGCCCTGGCGGGCGCGGCAGTCTGGCGCATTTTGGCCTGCCGCCGTCGCCACGCCTGATTCTGATGGGGACTTTGGGCAAGGCGGCGGGGGTGTCCGGGGCGTTTGTCGCCGGCGACCGGCGAGTGATGGAATGGCTGATGCAGCGAGCGCGGCCCTATATTTTCACCACCGCGTCCAGCCCAATGATTGCCGCGACCTTGATCGCCAGTCTGGAACTGATCGCCAGTGGCGATGAACGACGGGCGCATT
Organism: Candidatus Competibacteraceae bacterium; assembly: GCA_003989085.1. Taxonomy (GTDB): domain Bacteria; phylum Pseudomonadota; class Gammaproteobacteria; order Competibacterales; family Competibacteraceae; genus RXIV01. The sequence continues at coordinate 19,118 of RXIV01000011.1, read as the reverse complement.
TACAGCGCTTGATTGCCCGATTGCAGGCGGGATTGAGCAGCTTGGCGCAGCCGTTATTGCCATCGCCGACCGCGATTCAGCCGCTCATCATCGGCGGCAATGAGGCCGCAGTGCAATTAGCCGGACAACTGTTTGAGCGCGGCTTGTGGGTGCCGGCGATTCGACCGCCGACCGTGCCGACTGGAACCGCCCGGTTGCGGATTTCACTATCGGCGGCGCATAGCGAAGCGCAGCTTGATACGCTGATTAAGACGCTGAGGGAATATGTCGTCAATGCTTAATCCACCTCCCTTTCTGCCCACCAAGCAGCGGATTCGCCAAGCCTTCGATCAAGCCGCAACGACGTATGACGCAGCGGCGGAGGTACAGCGCGAAGTGTCCGACCGATTAGCCGCACACCTCATTCAGATTGGCGGCAATCTCAATCCAAAAGCTATTCTGGATGCCGGTGGCGGCACCGGTTATGGCGCCAGGCAGCTTCAACGCCGCTGGCCGGAGGCTGAATTAACCGTGGTTGATTTCGCCCCCCGGATGCTGGAGGCCGCCCGTGCTCAACTGGACGCAGCCCTGCTGATTTGCGCTGACATTGAGAGCCTGCCCATTGCTGAACAGTACTACGATCTGTACTGGTCCAGTCTGGCCTGGCAATGGAACGACCCACAGCGTTGCCTAGCGGAGGCCAGTCGGGTGCTGAAACCCGGCGGTGCGCTGGCGGTGGCGACCCTGGGCGCTGATAACTTTCCCGAATTGCGCCACGCCTTCGCCACGCTGGACGATTACCACCATGTGCTGACCATGCCCGCCCCGGAACACCTGCTGGCGATTTGCCAGGATAGTGATTGGGAAGTGTGGCGATGGGACCGGCAGCCGGTGCGTCGCTATTTTCCCGATCTGCGAACCCTGCTCCATAGCGTGAAGGCGGTTGGCGCTCGCGAAGTGGAACAGCGCCGGCCCACCCCGTTGCGCCGTTCCACCTGGCAAGCCTTGACCGCCCGTTATGAAGCATTGCGGGAACCGGACGGTTTGCCGCTGACCTATGATGCGGTCTGGCTGATCGCGATCCGGCCATGAAGCGCGCCTTTTTCATTGCCGGCACCGATACCGGCGTAGGCAAAACCTATAGCGCCTGCGCCTTGCTGTACGCTACCCGAAAGTTGGGCTTGACTGCGGTCGGGATGAAGCCGATTGCGGCGGGGGTTGAGGCTGACGGGCGTAACGAGGATGTCGTGCAACTGTTGGCAGCCAGCTCCATTCAGCCAGCGGTCGCCCTGATGAATCCATACCTTTATGAACCACCGATTGCCCCGCATCTCGCCGCGCAGGAAGCGGGCCGCCCGATTGAGATCGCGCAGATTCAGCAGGCGTTCGCGCAGTTACAGGATTTAGCCGATGTGGTCTGGGTAGAAGGCGTCGGCGGCTTCCGGGCGCCACTGGATGATGACTACGACACGGCGGATCTAGCCGTGGCTCTGGCTTTGCCGGTGGTGCTGGTGGTCGGCATGCGGCTGGGTTGCCTGAATCATGCGCTGCTGACCGCTGAGGCGATTGAGCGGCGTGGGCTGATGTTGGCGGGCTGGATCGCCAACCGGATCGATCCGGAAATGGCCCGCTTCGAGGCTAATCTGTCCACCTTGCAAACCCGGCTGAACGCGCCCTTGCTGGGCGTGATGCCTTACGACTTCAACTCTGAAGTCGCCGCGTCGGCGCTGGATTTATCCCGGCTGGCGGATTTCGGGTCCGGCCCAGCCTATGCTTGAGGCAGCAAAGAGAACGATCATTGTGGGGTAACGCGGCCATGCAGGAACTTCAGCCGGGGCAAAATCGTCCGCTGGGCGGCGGACGGATCGCGGTGGGCGTTAGCGGCGAGCCGGGTGATGAGTTCGCCGCCAAAACTCAACTCGGCGCTGCTCTGCTGGATATGACCGGGCGGGTTCGGGATGCGGACGATTTGATCAGCGCCGAGCAGCCGCGTTCCCGCGATGGCGCAGTCATCTTCGCCGGTTTTCCGGGCGAGTTGCAGATCGACCTGGATGCTGTGTCGGAGGCCATTACCCGCCTCGCCGTTGTGCTGACCGTTAAACCGGGTTTCACGCCGGCCACCACCTTTGGCGTCTTCAGCGCGGTGCGGACCTGGCTGGCCGATGCGTCTGGCAAATTGCTGCTACTGTTTTCGTTGCCGCCGGCCAGTCGGGGCGAAACCGCCCTGATCATGGCGGAACTCTATCGCCATCAGGGGCAATGGAAATTCCGGGCGGTCGGGCAAGGTTTCTCAGCCGGTTTGCCGGCACTGGCCGCTCATTTTGGACTGCGACTGCCGGAACCGCCCCCGAAAACCCCAGCGCTCGGTGGCCCTAACGGGCGGCGCGAGGCGGATCGCTCTGCCGGCAATGGCGCATTCAGCGGCACCGGATTCTGCGTCCATCCCGACGGCTACATTCTGACCAATCACCATGTCATCGAAGGCACGAGTGAAATGCTGGCCCGGTCGCCGCGTCACCGTTGCCGGCTGGAGCTGGTGTTCGCCGATCCCACCAATGATCTGGCGCTGCTGCGGGCTGATCCGCCGCCTCCCGGCATCGCCCGATTCCGCGACGGGCCACAGGCGCGACTGGGTGAAACCGTCATCGTGATGGGCTATCCGCTGGGCGGGCTGCTCGGTTCCGGGCCGCAAGTGACCACCGGTAATGTCAGCTCGCTGATTGGCCCCGGCGATGACACCCGCTCCCTGCAATTCACCGCCCCGACCCAGGCTGGCAACAGTGGCGGGCCGTTGCTTGACGGCGATGGCGCGGTGGTGGGCGTGGTCAGTTCCAAGCTGAATGCGCTGCGGGTTCATGAAATGACCGGGGACGTGCCGCAGAACGTTAATTTCGCCATCAAGGGGATGCTGGCGCGAGGCTTTCTGGAAGCGGCGGGCATCGAGTACCAGAGCCGCTTGTCGGGGAACGCCCGTGCCGCTACCGACATTGCCGCCGAAGCTCGCGATTTTGTGCTGAAGATCGAGTGCCGGGAGTAGTTCAGCGGCTTCCGCGCTCACTATCGGCGCACCATTTTCGGCATTCTGTTGTCACTGGGTTGCTGTCAACTTACACGCCGACCTGAATTTGTGGTCAACGGCTAGGCCATGTGCGGGCTCTGGTAGAGTGCCCGGCGGGGCAATCCAGGTTGCCCCTCAACTGATGAACATCCGCCAGGCCAATCACGTTATGATCATCCACCAGTTATCCTTCTCATTACCTGGCGTCTTCACTTCATGATCAAACCCAAAACCGAACTCTCCGATTTGCAGAAGATCCTGCGCATTTGTCGGCAATCTTTTGTTAGTGCGGGATTTTTTAGCCTGTTCATCAACCTGTTGATGTTGGCTCCTTCACTGTACATGCTCCAGGTGTATGACCGGGTGCTGGCCAGCCGTAGCGAATTTACCTTGTTGATGCTGACCTTGTTGCTCACTGGCACCATGATCGTGATGGGTGCGCTGGACTGGGTGCGCTCACAAATCCTGATCCGGGTGGGTGCGCGGCTGGATTCCTTGATCAACGCCCGCCTGTTCTCGGCCATGTTTGATCTGGGCTTGCGTCGCCCCGGCACGGCTTCGGCGCAGCCCCTAAACGATCTCAACAACCTGCGTCAGTTTCTGACCGGCAATGGCCTGTTTGCCTTCTTTGATGTGCCGTGGATGCCGGTCTATCTGGCGGTGCTGTTCCTGCTCCATCCCTGGTTCGGCTGGTTTGCGATCATTGCAGCGCTGATTATGGTGGCGCTGACCGTGGCAACTGAGCTGTCCACCAGCAAGCCTTTGGCTGCCGCCAATGCCGAGGCGATTGCTGCTGCCGGCTACGCCCAGAGCAATTTGCGGAATGTCGAAGTGCTGGAGGCTATGGGGATGCTCCCGCGCATCCGTCAGCGTTGGCTGGAGCGCCATACCCGGGTGATGGGTTTGCAAGCCTTGGCCAGTGACCGGGCCGGGGCGCTGGCCGCGACCAGTAAAATGATGCGAATGCTGCTGCAATCGCTGATTCTGGGGTTGGGCGCCTTGCTGGCGGTAGAGCATATAGTCAGCCCCGGCATCATGATCGCCGGTTCCATCCTGATGGGCCGGGCGCTGGCTCCAATTGACCTGCTGATTGGCACCTGGAAAGGCTTTATCTCCGCCCGCACCGCCTACCACCGCCTCAACGATCTGCTGCACGCCATTCCTGAACGGCCACATTATATGTCGCTGCCGCCGCCCACTGGGACGCTGACCCTGGAAGGCGTGGTGGTGGTGCCGCCGGGCGCACAGACTCCGGCGCTGCGCGGGATCAACCTGCAAATCGAAGCCAACGAGGTCATCGGCGTCATTGGTCCCAGCGCCGCCGGTAAATCCACTCTGGCCCGCGCCATTCTGGGGGTCTGGCCGCTGTACGCCGGCAAGGTCCGGCTGGACGGGGCCGACATCCAGAACATCAACCGTGATGAACTGGGGCCGTATCTGGGTTATTTGCCACAGGACATCGAACTGTTCGACGGCACCATCGCTGAAAACATCGCCCGCTTTGGCGAGGTCGATCCGGATCAGGTGGTGGCCGCCGCCCGCAAGGCCGGCGTTCACGAGATGATCTTGCAGTTACCCAACGCCTATAACACCCGGATCGGTGAGGCAGGTTCGGTGCTGTCTGGCGGCCAGCGTCAGCGCGTCGGGCTGGCCCGCGCCCTGTATGGCGATCCGGTGCTAGTGGTGCTGGACGAGCCGAACTCCAATCTGGACGACCAGGGCGAGGCGGCGCTGGCTCAAGCCATGTCCGATCTGAAACGGGTGGGCGGCACGGTGCTGATTATTAGCCACCGAATCAGCATTCTGGGATCGGTAGACAAGATTCTGGTGCTGCGAGAAGGCCAAGTGCAGATCTTTGGTCCCCGTGATCAGGTGCTGGCCCAGTTTATCCGACCGGTGGCTACGCCGGCGCACCCGGTTGCGCCGGTCCAGCCGATCAGCCAGTCCCGCCCTTCCTGAACCGAGGTAAACCATGTCCCAAGCGCTCACCCTGACCTCTCCCAACCCAGCTAAAAATCTGACCATTCCGCCGGCGCCCACCGATGATCGCGCGCTGCGCTGGTTTGGCTTCATCGTGCTGATCGTGGCTTTTGGCGGGTTCGGCGGATGGGCGGCCACTGCCCGGATTGATAGTGCTGCGGTCGCTCCTGGCCTGGTGACAGTCGAGTCTTACCGCAAGACCGTGCAGCATCTGGAAGGCGGCATTGTCCGGGAAATCCTGGTGCGTGATGGCGATACGGTCAAGGAAGATGATGTTCTGTTGCAGATGGACGGCACTCAGGCCAGCGCCCAGCTTGGCATCGCCAAAGTGCAGTATTTTGCTGCGCAGGCGCTGGAATCGCGGTTGCTGGCCGAGCGCAATCAGGCTGAGACCATCGCGATTCCCGCAGAATTGAAAGCTGAGGAGAGCGATCCCCGGGTTCGCGAGGCGATTCAGGCTGAGCAGCAGACCTTCATCACCCGGCGCACCACGCTCAAGGGCGAGACCACGCTATTGCGGCAGCGAATCGATCAGTTGCAGGAACAGGCTCGTGGGCTGGACGCGCTGGCCAAGAGCAAGCAAGAGCGCATTACGTCCTACACCAATGAAGCCAATGATTTCAGGCAACTGGCCAAGCAGGGGTTCAGCGATAAATTACGCCAGCGCGAACTGGAGCGGGCGGCTTCCGAGCTGGAAGGTGAACGCGCCCAGCATTTGTCGGACGTGTCCCGCGCCAAGCTGCAAATAGGCGAGGCAGAACTGCAAATCCTGCAATTGCAAAAGCGCTTTCAGTCCGATGTCGCTGAGCAGTTGCGTGAAGTGCAGACCAAATTGTTTGACCTGCGGGAGCGGATGCGAGCCTTGCAGGATACTGTAGCGCGAACCACCGTCCGGGCGCCGGCCAGTGGAACGGTCGTGAGCATGGCGGTGCATACCGTCGGCGCGGTGCTCTCACCGGGTACGCCAATTCTGGAGATCGTGCCGCAGGGCGAGCAACTGGTGGTGGAAGCGCATGTCCAGGTGACCGACATCGACAAGGTGTTGCCAGGTCTGAAAGCTGATGTTCGATTCTCGGCGTTCCACTCCCGCACCACGCCGGTGCTGGAAGGCCGGGTGCTGAATGTTTCAGCGGATCGGTTGGTGGATCGAGCCACCAACATGCCGTACTACTTGGCGCGGATCCAGGTGCCGGATACGGAGTTACAAAAGCTGAAAGAGCGGGGGTTAGAGTTGCTGCCGGGAATGCCCGCCGAGGTCATCATCAAGACCGGTGAACGCACCTTCCTGCAATATCTGTTGCAGCCAGCGCTGGATTCGGCAGCCCGTTCATTCCGGGAGAAGTAAGCCATCAGCGCTTCGACCACAAGCGGTTTGGCGGCTTTTGGCATGGCGTGGTTATTGAGTGCTTTTCTGGCGAATGCGGGCAGCCGATTGCTGATAGTTGATTATCCCAATTCCCGATCCCTGCATACCAAACCAGTGCCGCGGACCGGGGGTCTGGCGGTGTTGGCCGGTATCCTGGTGGGTGGTGGAGTCTGGATCGGCGCAGGCGATGCGCCGATAGTTCTCGCGGTCGGGCTGGGGGCGGGCTTGTCGCCACTGGCGCTGGTGTCGGTTCTGGATGATCGCTACGGCATCGCCGCCAAACTGCGCCTCATGATTCATTGCTGGGCGGCGATCAGTCTGTCGGTGGCCGGCTTGGTTCCTGGCCGTCTTGACCTGCCCGGTCTGAGCTTGCCACTTTCCGCCGGACTTGGCATCCCGCTGACGGTGCTGTTTACCGTTTGGATGATCAACCTTTACAACTTCATGGACGGGATGGATGGCTTTGCCGGTGGTATGGCTGTGATCGGCTTTACGACCCTGGCCTGGCTGGGGCGGGTTGATATCGGATTCTCCACCTTCTGCCTGGTCGTGGCGGCGGCCAGTGCCGGCTTTCTGCTCCACAACTTTCCACCGGCGAAACTCTTCCTCGGCGATAGCGGCTCGACCACCCTGGGTTTTCTGGCGGCGGCGTGCAGTTTGTGGGGGAGCCAGGCCGGACTGTTCCCGTTCTGGACGGCGTTGCTGATCTTTTCGCCCTTCATCGTCGACGCCACCGTGACTCTGCTGCGTCGGTTATGGCACGGCGAACCGGTCTGGAAGGCGCATCGCAGTCATTATTACCAGCGGCTGGTCTTGCTGGGTTGGGGCCACCGTCGCACCGTACTGGTGGAATATGCCCTGATGCTGGCTTGCGCTGCTTCAGCCCTGCTGGCGATTCAACTCCCGCCGGCTGATCAGACGGTGCTGGCGGGCGTCTGGATCGTGATCTATGGCCTGCTGATGATGGCTGTCGCTTGGCTGGAGCGGCGACCGATGACCGGATCCGCCCAGTGAAACTCGAAGCGCTGTTTAACCTTCCCCCTCTGGCCCGGCGATTGTTGCTGGTGATCGGCGACACGCTGGCGGTGCTGGTTGCAGTGTGGGCCTCGTTCGCCATTCGCTTGGGCGAGTGGTGGCCCGATATGTTGCAAGAGGTGATCTGGCTGTTTCCGCTGGCCGTCGTCACCCTGATCACTGCTTTCGCCTTGGTCGGTCTGTACCGGCCCATCCTGCGCTATGCCGATGAAAGCCTGCTGTACACCATTGTCCTGGGCGTCAGCGCCGGCATCCTGTTGTTGATGGCGATGTGGGTGTTCCTGCGTGAAGGGCTGGTGCCGCGTTCGTCCTGGTTGATTGGCTGGCTGGTGTTGGTCGCCCTGGTTGGCGGTGGCCGGCTGCTGCTGCGCCGCTTTTTGCGGCGGCGATTTCGCCGGGCGGCAATTCGGACGCCAGTGATCATTTACGGTGCGGGCGAGGCGGGAGCGCAACTGGTTCATGCCCTGCGCTACAGCACTGAATTTGAACCGGTCGCTTTCGTAGACGATAAGCCGCAACTGTGGGGTAGTGTGGTGCTGGGGCTGAAAGTCCGGGCGCCGTTCAAACTGCCGCGCCTGGTGACCCGCTACGATGTCCGGTTAATGCTGCTGGCCTTGCCTTCGGTATCCCACCATCGTCGCCGGGAGATTCTGGAGACGTTGGCGGGATTGCCGGTGCGCGTGATGGCGCTGCCGACCTTGGCCGAGTTGACCAGCGGCGCTCGGCGCATTGATGAATTCCGTGAGGTTGGCGTCGAGGATATTCTGGGTCGGGATTCGGTCCAGCCCAACCCGGCTTTGTTGCAGGCCCGGGTCAGCGGTAAAAGCGTGATGGTGACGGGCGCAGGTGGTTCCATCGGCGCTGAGCTGTGCCGACAGATTCTGGCGTTGCGGCCACGTCGGCTAGTGCTATTTGAACGCTCCGAATACGCGCTGTACGCCATCGAGCAGGAGTTGAGCGCGATGCGGGTCAACATGGGCGAGTCAGCGCCGGTTGAACTGATTCCGTTGCTAGGGTCAGTGGTTCACCGCCGGCGTTTGCAGATGGCTATGGAGCGCTTTGCGGTGCAGACCGTCTATCACGCCGCCGCTTATAAGCATGTGCCGATGGTTGAACATAATCCCATTGAAGGGGTGCGTAATAACGTGTTTGGCACCCGTTGCGCCGCTGAAGCTGCGCTGGCCGCCGGTGTTGAAACCTTCGTGCTGATCTCCAGCGACAAGGCGGTGCGACCCACTAACGTCATGGGCGCAACCAAACGATTGGCGGAGCTGATTCTGCAAGGGTTGGCCGAGGAGGCTGGTCCAACCCGGCTGTGTATGGTGCGTTTTGGCAATGTGCTGGATTCATCGGGGTCGGTGGTGCCGCTGTTTCGCGAGCAGATCCGCAAGGGTGGGCCGGTGACGGTGACGCACCCAGAGGTCGAACGCTATTTCATGACGATCCCGGAGGCGGCGCAACTGGTGATCCAGGCCAGTGCGATGGCTCAGGGCGGCGATCTGTTTTTGCTGGATATGGGCGAACCCGTGCGGATTCTTGATTTGGCGCGGCGACTGATTCACTTGTCGGGGCTGACGGTGTGCGATGCCGAGCATCCCGACGGCGATGTGGAAATCTGCGTCACCAATCTGCGCAGCGGCGAGAAATTGCGCGAAGAACTGTTGATCGGCGCCGATGATTTGCCGACCGAACATCCGATGATCCGCCGCGCCCGCGAGGATCATCCACCCTGGCCGGTGATCCGGGAGGCGCTAGAACGGCTGGATCAGGCGGCGCACCAATTTGATTACCCTGCGGTGCGGGCATTGTTGCAGGAAACAGTGACCGGTTATCAGCCGGAGAACGGCATCGAAGACTGGGTATGGCGGGCGGGGCCAGATGAAGAAGGTTAAAAAGGATCAAGGATGTTCCTTCTTCGTCCCGGTTTCTGGATTCGGCCAGATCACTGCGGTTTTGACTCGGTTGTCCGCCGTTTCAATGATCTCGGTGGGGTGACCGACCAGCGTCAGCCGAGCGCCCGGTTCCGGGATCGCTTCCAGTTGCTCCATGACCAGTCCATTCAGGGTACGCGGACCATCGGTCGGCAGATGCCAGCCGAGTGCCCGGTTCAGGACCCGGATCGCAGTCCGGCCATTGACCAGATAACCGCCGTCTGCCCGAGCGGTCAGTTTGCCTTGATCATTGGTGGCCGGATCGGTAGTGAACTCGCCAACGATCTCTTCCAGAATGTCTTCCAGCGTCACCAGCCCCAGCACATCGCCGTATTCGTCCACGACCAGGCCGATCCGCCGCTTTTGTTGCTGAAAATTCAGTAATTGCCGGGTCAGGGATGCGCCTTCCGGGATGAAATACGGTTCCCGGATCAGACTCTCCAGATCAGCGCGGTTGAAGTCCGGCTTCTGGGTCATCAGGTTCAACACCTTGCGCAGATGCAGGAAACCCACTGCCTGATCAATAGTGTCGCGGTACACCAGCAACCGGGTATAGGGACTGCGGTTCAGTTCGGCAACGATGGCCTCCCAGTCGTCTTCCAGATCGATGCCCGCGACCTCATTGCGCGGCACCATGATGTCCTCAACCGTGATTTCTTCCAGTTCGAGAATGCTCAGCAGCATGGTTTGGTGGCGCTTGGGAATCATGACGCCAGCCTCCAGCACCACGGTGCGCAGTTCCTCGGCGCTCAGCGATTGCTGGCTGCCGGTGGTCTGAATGGTGACCCGGAACAACCGCAACAGGCTGTTGACCACCAGGTTAGTCAGCCACACCAGCGGATAGAAGAGCTTGAGCATTGGCGTGAGGACAGTGGACGCCGGATAAGCAATACGCTCGGGATGCAGGGCCGCCAAGGTCTTGGGCGCGACTTCGCCGAAGACCAGTAAGATCAGCGTGAGGACAACAGTGGAAGCGACAATGCCCGCCTCGCCCAGAAAGCGGATAGCGATCACGGTAGCCAGCGAGGAGGACAGAATGTTGAAAAAGGTATTGCCGAGCAGGATTAAGCCGATCAACCGGTCGGGTCGTTCCAACAAGCGACCAACCCGCTGCGCCGCTTTGTCGCCCGCCTTGGCGCGATGGCGCAGACGGTAGCGGTTCATCATCATCAATCCGGTTTCAGAGCCGGAAAAGAATGCGGAACAGCCAATCAACGCGACCAGCGCAATGCACAGGACGCCAATATGAATATCGTCCAAGCCGTTATGACCTCCAATAAAATAGACAGGCTGTTTTTACGGTTTGCCGGCGCAGGCTGTCAAGATCGGAGCGGGGCAAACAGGCTTGCAATGAGTTAATGCTTTTGCAAGATCAATTCCAACACCAGCTTGCTGCCGAAATAGGCCAGCGCCAGAAAGCTGAAGCCGCTCAGGGTCCAGCGGATGGCGGTGCGCCCACGCCAGCCAAACCGCCAACGCCCCCACAGCAGCACTCCGAACACAATCCAGGCGATGAGCGACAACACGACTTTGTGCACCAGATGCTGGGCAAACAGATCATGCAGAAAAAATAGCCCACTGATCAGGGTGATGCCCAGCAGGATGAAGCCAATGCCGATCATCTGAAACAACAGGCTTTCCATCACGGTCAGCGGCGGAATGCCGCGCAGGAAGCCGCCGGGTCGCCGATGGCGCAGGCGGTAGTCCTGCACCGCCAGCAGCAGCGCCTGGGCCGCCGCCAGTGAAAACAGTGAGTAGGCCAGAATCGCGATCAGGATATGCAGTTCCAGCGGCCACTGGCCGGGATCGGCGACGATGCGTTCAGTGGGGAACAGCTGGCCCAGCAGCACGGTCGTCGCCCCAAAGGGCAGGATAATGATGCCCAGGTTTTCGACGGGCCGGACCATTGCCGCCGCCAGCAGCACCACATTGATCAGCCAGGCGGTGAACGACAGGGCATTGAAAAAACCGAGGTTGAGGCCAGCCGGCTGGAAGACGGTCTGGGCCAGAATCATGGCGTGCAGCAGCGCCGCTCCCCAGCCCAACATCAGTGGGCCACCCTTGGGCCGAGCGCCGCCGTTGGCGCGGGCTAAGCGCACGGCCAGCCAGCCGCCAGCCAACAGGTAAAGCAGGGCGGCCAGGCCGCCAATCACCGCATTCATACCGAAGTTCCGTAGACTGATGGTTCAGGATCATCATGGCACGGAATCGGGACGGCTTGAAGCGCGGAACCGGGCGTGAAATGCTCTGACCTGCCGGTTTCCCTATAATCCCGCTGGTTCCATCATCATCGAGGCTTGATCCCGCATGTTTGAAAATCTCAGTGAACGCCTGTTACGCACCGTCAAGAACCTGCGCGGCCAAGGTCGCCTGACCGAGGACAACATCAAGGATGCCTTGCGCGAAGTCCGCATGGCGCTGCTGGAGGCGGATGTGGCGCTGCCAGTGGTGCGGGAGTTCATCCATCGGGTGCGGGAACGGGCGATCGGTCAGGAGGTGTTGCTCAGCCTGACCCCCGGCCAGGTCTTGATCAAGATCGTCCATGAGGAGCTGATTCGGACGATGGGCGAGGCCAATGCCGAACTGAATCTGCGGACCCGGCCGCCCGCAGTGGTGCTGATGGCTGGGCTGCAAGGCTCCGGCAAGACCACCAGCGTCGCCAAGCTGGCCCGCTGGTTGAAGGAGCGCCAGCGCAAAAAAGTGATGGTGGTCAGTTGCGACGTGTACCGGCCCGCCGCCATTGAGCAGTTGCGCAAGCTGGCGGGCGAGGTGGGCGCGGAGTTTTTCCCCAGCGCCGTCGATCAGCGACCAGAAATCATTGCCCGTCAAGCCTTGGAGCAGGCCCGCCACCAAGGGATTGAGGTGTTGATCGTGGACACCGCCGGTCGTCTGCACGTTGATGAGGCGATGATGGCGGAAATTCAGCAGTTGCACACGGCGCTGGACCCCATCGAAACGCTGTTCGTGGTGGATAGCATGACTGGCCAGGATGCCGCCAATACGGCTCAGGCGTTTAACGCCGCCTTGCCGTTAACCGGGGTGGTGCTGACCAAGACCGACGGCGATGCCCGAGGCGGCGCGGCGCTGTCCATTCGGCAGATCACCGGCCAGCCGATCAAATTTATCGGCGTCGGTGAAAAGACCGCTGCGCTGGAGCCGTTTTTTCCCGACCGGGTGGCTTCGCGGATTCTTGGCATGGGCGATGTGCTGAGCTTGGTCGAGGAGCTGGAGCAGAAGGTCGATAAGGAAAAAGCGCTGAAGCTGGCGCAGAAGGTTCAGAAGGGTAAAGGCTTTGACCTGGAGGATTTCCGCGAGCAGATGCAGCAGATGATGACGATGGGCGGGATTGCCGGATTGCTGGAGAAAATGCCGGGCTTCAATGCGGCGCCGGCGGCGCTTAAGGATCAGGCGGCTGACAAGGAAGTCAAACGGTTGATCGCTATCATCAACTCCATGACCCGGCAGGAACGTCGGTTCCCGGATGTCATCAAGGGGTCGCGCAAGCGCCGGATCGCTGCCGGTTCGGGGACACAAATTCAGGATGTGAACCGTTTGCTCAAACAGTTTGACCAGGCGCAGAAGATGATGAAGAAAATGAAAGGCGGCGGGATGATGAAAATGCTGCGGGGCTTGCAGGGCAAACTACCGCCGGGGATGTTGCCGCCGCTGAAGCGCTGACCCAAGCCCAGTGCGCCGAAGATGGGCGAATGGGCAATGTCTGAGGGGTTTTTAACCGGTTTGGCCTGTTGCTGACGGCCCCGTACAGGCTTGCCGCGCTAGCCCGATGACATCTATTGCAAAGGACAGGGTCAGCAGCGCCAGAGCGCTCGCCGCCCACCCGGTCGCCCACCGTGGGGTCAACCACGGGGTCAGGCACAAGATCAGTGCTGCGGTCTGAATGACGCAGATCGCTTGCCGGCGGCGGCGTGGCGGCAACGGTTGCCGCAACCAGGGCAACACCTGGCCCAGTGCAACGAAGCCGTAGCGCAGCGCCCCGGACAGCAGCACCCAGCCGCCGGTCTTGCCGGACTGCCACACTAATACGGCCAGCGTCAGAATCAGGAACGCATCGATCTCCATGTCAAACCGTGCGCCAAACCGGCTTTCCCAGCCGCCGCGCCGCGCCAGCCAACCATCCAGGCCATCCAGCAACATCGCCAGGCCCGCGAGACCGGCCATCCACCCGGCCAGTACCGATTCCGGGATCGGCCCCCCCACCAGACCGGCCATTAATGCGGCGATACCGGCACGGAGCAGGGTGACCTGATTGGCCGGGCCGAAGCGGGTTAATGGCAGATGCTGCGGCAGGAACGGGGCCAGCACGAACAGCAGGCCGGTGAACACGGCGAGGGTTTGAACAACATAGCCGGGGGCTAACGGGAAAGTTTGGGCGCTAACAACAGCAGTTCCCGCAACCAGCAGCCAGGCGACAAGGCTATTGAGCAAGGCGCTGATCTTCAGGAGCCGCCAGCTGGCGGTTTCCGTTGGACCCATTGCTAACCTCAACCGTCCCAGGTTTTTGCCGTTCGCCACTCAATCCGCATCAAGCGGCTCCAGCCGGATTCGCATGACCGGGGCGCGGATGCTGCCCAGCGCCTCAATTGCCGCTATCGCCTCGTTCATTCGCTGCTCGCGAACCCGATGGGTCAGCAAAATGATCGGTACATCGCTGGCGCCAGTCCGTGGTTCTTTTTGTAAAATCGCTTCGATACTGATGTCCCGGTCAGCCAGAATCCGGGTCACGTCCGCCAGCACCCCAGGCCGATCCAGGGCTTGCAAGCGCAGATAGCAGGCCGTTTCCACTTCGGTCATCGGCAATACCGGCAGGTCGGATAATGCGTCAGGCTGGAAAGCTAGATGCGGGACGCGGTTTTCCGGGTCAGCGGTCAAGGTTCGCACTACATCAATAATATCCGCCACCACGGCTGAAGCGGTCGGTTCCGCCCCGGCCCCGGCTCCGTAGAACAGGCTTTGGCCGACGGCATCGCCCTTGACCAGCACTGCGTTCATCACCCCGTTCACATTGGCCAGCAGGTGCCGTTGCGGAATCAGGGTCGGATGGACCCGCAGTTGAGCGCCGTTAACATCACGGCGGGCGATGCCCAGATGTTTGACCCGGTAACCGAGTTGTTCGGCATAAGCCACATCTTCGCGGGTAATCCGGCTGATGCCTTCGATGTAAACCTGATCGAATTGCAGCGGAATCCCGAAGGTGATGGAGGCCAGAATGGTCAGTTTATGAGCAGCGTCGATGCCTTCGATATCGAAAGTTGGATCGGCTTCGGCATAGCCCAGCGCCTGCGCTTCGGCCAGCACCTCCGGGAAGTCGCGGCCCTTGTCGCGCATTTCGCTCAGGATGAAATTGGCGGTGCCGTTGATGATCCCCGCCACCCATTCCAGCCGGTTGCCGGCCAGACCTTCGCGGATCGCCTTGATGATCGGAATGCCGCCAGCCACTGCTGCCTCAAAGCCGACCATCATCCCGGCGGCGCGGGCGGCGGCGAAAATTTCATTGCCATGTCGGGCAATTAACGCTTTGTTGGCGGTGACTACATGCTTACCGTTTGCCAGAGCGCGCAAACCCAGACTCCGCGCCGGTTCGTAGCCACCCATCAGTTCAACGATGATCGAGACTTCCGGATCGTCCACTACCTCCAGCGCCTCGCCGGTCAGTTTCAGTCCGCTCAGATTGGCGGTGGTGGTGTCGAGATTGCGGGCGGCGGCATGGGTGATGATGATCTCGCGGCCAGCGCGACGGCTGATTTCTTCGGCGTTGCGGGCCAGCACGCGAGTCACGCCCCCGCCGACCGTACCCAGACCCAGCAGGCCGACCTTGACCGGCGGATAGGCGCTCGCGTTCATGGCGCCACCACTGGCGCAACCGGCGCATAGGCTATATCCCGTTGATCCTTGCGGAACATTTCACGGATGCCGCGTACCGCTTGCCGGGTACGCTGTTCGTTCTCAATCAGGCCAAAGCGGACATGATCATCGCCGTATTCGCCAAAACCGATGCCCGGCGACACCGCTACTTTGGCCTCGACCAGCAGTTTTTTGCAGAACTCCAGCGAACCCATCGCCCGGTAGGGCTCCGGGATCGGCGCCCAGACGAACATGGTGGCTTTGGGCCGCTCTACGCTCCAGCCCAGCGCGTTCAGCCCGTCGCACAAAACATCACGGCGCTTACGGTACAGCTCACAAATCTCGCCGACGCACTCCTGCGGCCCTTCCAGCGCGGCAATCGCCGCCACCTGAATCGGGGTGAACATCCCGTAGTCGAGATACGATTTCATCCGCGCCAGCGCCCCGATCAGTGTCGGATTGCCGCACATGAAGCCAACCCGCCAGCCTGGCATGTTGTAGCTCTTGGACAAGGTGAAGGATTCCACCGCGATGTCTTTGGCCCCGGCGACTTGCAGGATCGATGGGGCAACGTAGCCGTCAAAAGCCAGATCGGCATAAGCCAGATCGTGAATCACCCAGATTTCATACTCACGGGCGATGGCGATCACTTTTTCGAAGAACGCCAAATCAACGCACTGGGTCGTCGGATTAGCCGGGAAGTTCAGCACCAGCATTTTCGGGCGCGGCCAGGAATCGCGGATGGCTTTTTCCAGTTCGGCGAAAAAGTCCACACCGGGGATCAGCGGCACATGGCGAATATCGGCCCCGGCAATAACAAAACCGTAGGGATGAATCGGGTAGGCCGGATTGGGCACCAGCACCGCATCGCCCGGCCCTACCGTCGCCAGTGCCAGATGCGCCAGTCCTTCCTTGGAGCCAATCGTAACAATGGCTTCACGGTCAAAGTCGAGATCGACGCCATAACGGGTCTGATACCAGTGACAGATCGCCCGGCGCAGTCGGGGAATGCCTCGTGACACCGAGTAGCGGTGGGTATCGTCGCGCTGGGCGGCTTCCACCAGCTTGGCGACGATGTGCGGCGGAGTTGGTTGATCGGGATTGCCCATGCCGAAATCAATGATGTCCTCGCCCCGGGCGCGAGCCTGAGCCTTCAGGTCATTGACAATGTTGAAGACATAGGGCGGCAGACGTTTGATGCGTTGAAAGTCGGCGTTCACAATGGGTTTCCAAAGTTTGGGCAGGGTCGCGGGGGCAGGCCACATACTCGGTCAGTCTAGCGACAAGCGGCGGAATCATTCAACCCACCACCGGATCGGGCTGGGGGTTATGCCGGAGTGCGCCTGTGGCGATAAAACACGGTTCGCTGATAGCGGTGTGGTTCAAATTCAGGACACAGATTGGCGAGGGATTCAGTTGCGCCAATGATCAACGCCCCGTTCCGATCCAGGCAGCGCCCCAGGTTTCTGAACAGTCGAATTTTATCCGCTTCAGTGAAGTAAATGGCGACATTGCGGCAGAAAATGAGGTCGAAAGGTATCGGAAACGCGAACGGTTCCAACAGATTCAGCCGGCGGAAGGAAGCGGTGGCCCGCAGCTCGTCACGGACTTTCCAGCGCTCGCCGGAGGGCTCAAAATGCTGCGCCCATTGCGCCGGGGTCACGCCGCGTTCCAGTTCCAGCCGGTTGAAATGGGCGTAACTGGCCTGGGCGATGGCCCGATCCGAGATGTCGGTGCCGAGGATGCGGATATCGTAGCCGCGAAAATCGCCCAGCACTTCCTTGAGGACCATCGCCGTGCTGTAGGCTTCCTGACCGGTCGAGCAGGCGGCGCTCCAGATGCGGATCGGCGCGGGCCATCGGCCTGCCCGGTTCAGCCGGTCGATGAGTTCGGGAATCAGCTTGCGCCGCAGCAGCTCAAACGGCGACCCATCCCGAAAAAACGAGGTTTCGTTGGTGGTAATGGCGTCGATGACCTTGCGGCGCAAGGTCTGGCTGGGATCAGCCCTCACCTTGGACAACAACTCGGTGAAACTGCTGGCTCCGGTCTCTCGCACCAGATCGCTTAGTCGGGTTTCGATCAGGTAACCCTTGGAGCTATCCAGGAACACCCCACAGATTTCATGAATGTAGCGACTCCAAATCGCTAATTCATCGCGGGTCAGTACGGGTCCGCTCATGCCATGCGGCCTTGGATGGCGGCGACAATCGGCCCGGCAATTGCTTCCAGCGGCAACACCATATCCACCACGCCGGCGTCCACGGCCGCCTTGGGCATTCCGTAGACCACACAACTGGGTTCATCCTGGGCGATCACAAAACAACCGTGCCGCTTGAGCAGACGCAAACCGAGCATCCCATCGCTGCCCATGCCGGTCAGGATGACCGCCATTGCCCGCCCGGAAAACTGGTTGGCTACGGAACGGAACAGATAGTCCACTGATGGCCGGCAATTATTCTCCGGCGGGTCGTCGGTAATCTGGATCATCTTGCGGCCGCCATCGCCCGGCGCCAATCGCATCTGTCTTCCGCCAGGAGCAATGTAAACAGTGTTCGGCTCAAGGTTCTCGCCATGGGCGGCTTCACAAACCTGCAATGCGCATTTGGCGGTCAGGTTTTCCGCCAGCGATTGGGTGAACAGCGGCGGCATGTGCTGGACAATCAACACCGGAACGCCGAGATCGCCCGGCAGTGCCGGCAGTAGCCCAGCCAGTGCATTTGGCCCACCAGTCGAAACCCCGATCAAGACCATTTCTGGTTTGATCGTCCCGGCCAGCCGGTTCATGCGGGTATTGATTCCCTCCAGGGAGGTCATCCAGGTGGGAGATGCGGCATGAATAGGAGGCGCAGCAGGATGAACGGGGGATGCGGCGGGATGGATGGGAGCGGCAGCCGTCGAGTTACGGAGAATATTGCGGACTTTGAACCGTAGCGACTGAGCTTTGAGCCGGGGCGCCAACTCAGCCCGTAAAGCTTCGCGGATCTGCTCAAGGCCGGACAGATCCGGCTTGGTGATGAAGTCGAAGGCGCCCTTTTGCAAAGCCTGAATAGTCAGTCGTCCTCCTTGATGGGTGAAGGCGCTGATGATGAGCACCGCCACATTTTCGCCGGATTTTTGTAGGGCGTCGAGCACCTCCAGACCATTGAGCTCCGGCATTTCCATATCCAGCGTCAGCAGATCGGGGGTCAGTTCATGCACCCGTTGCAACGCCTGTTTGCCATTGGCGGCCTGGCCGACGACCTCGACTTCGGGCAACGAAGCCAATACCGTGGTGATCAGGCGACGGAACAGCGCCGAATCATCGGCGACCACAACCCGCATGGTTGCGCTCCTGGTCTTGGGGTAATTTAGTGATTTCAGCATCATCCCACTGGAACAGCGCCGGTGGGTCGAGGATGGCGATGAGCCGGTCGCCTTCGCGCCAAATACCGTGCAGGCTGCGCCGCAGCACGGGATCAATGCTGGCTGGCGGTGGGGCGATCCGCTCCTCGCTGACCGTAATGGCGTCGGTGACGGTGTCTACCAGGAAGCCGACCGGTTCGCCCTGCCATTCCATGATCAGCAGCCGGGCGTCAGGGCCAAGGGTAACGCAGCCTAGCTCAAGCCGCAGCGCCAGATCGACGACAGTCACGATCCTGCCGCGCAGATTGCGAATCCCGGCTACTGCCGTCGGCGCATGGTGGACACGGGTCAGGTCGCCGACCTTGACCACTTCCTGAACTAGCCAGGCATTGACCCCAAACAGCGCATCGCCCAACATGAACGTGGTGATCAACAGCCCTTCATCAAGTTCTTTTTCATCAGGTTCTTGATGGCATTGCATGGCATTTCTCCCCGCGTGGACATCCGCGTTCCTGATTAAGCCCGGAACTGGTTGACCATGCGCCGAAGCTGTTCCGCAAGATTA
>RXIV01000010.1 GCA_003989085.1 Candidatus Competibacteraceae bacterium | reverse complement strand
CTCATTCATGTCACCTTCCCACTACCTGATAAAAACCATAGCTTAACAATGAGTTGGAAATTGTGGGTAATCGGGTGGCTTTAGCCGGTTAGTCATTGAGTCCATCTAGACAGTGTAGTCAGATTTCGCTGGCTGCGCAGCAAAGCCTGCCGACCGCCCGAACCTTACCGGGATTTTTACCTCGTCAATGCACCAGCTGATTGAGGTCAAAAATTGGCAGCAGGATCGCCAGCACGATAATCAGCACCACCCCGCCCATGACCAGAATCAGCATCGGCTCAAAAATCCCCAGCAGGGCGGCGATCAGCGTCTCGGTTTCGCGCTCCTGCTGCACCGCTGCCCGCTCCAGCATATTTTCCAGCCGGCCACTGGCCTCGCCACTGGCGATCAGTTGCAAGGTCATCGGCGGAAAATAGCCGCTGTTACTGATCGCCTTAAACAGGCTCGCGCCTTCCTTGACCCGCGCCGCCGCCTGTTCCACCGCCTCGCGCATCGGCAGATTGCTCATCACCTGCGCGGAAATCCGCATCGCGTCCAGCACCGGCACGCCACTGGCCATCAGAATGCTGAAGGTCCGGGCGAAACGGGCGGTATTGATACCCCGTACTAACCGCGCCAGCAACGGCAGCTTCAACAGGGTTTGATGCACCCGCCGTTGAAACCCGATCCGGCGCAGAGCATAGACCCAGGAGATGCTGCTCCCGGCCAGCCCGATCAACACCAGCCAGCCGTATTGCCGCAGGAAGCCGCTGAGGGCAATGAGTCCGCGTGTCAACGCCGGCAACTGCTGATTGAGATTGCTGAAGACCTGCACCACTTGGGGCACCACATAAGTCAGCAGCCCGGTCACGATCAGAATGGCGACGCCGGTCAGCAACAGCGGATAAAACAGCGCCAGCCCGACCTTCTGGCGCATCTGCTGCCGGGCTTCGGTGTAATCAGCCAGCCGCTCGAAGACCACATCCAGATGGCCGGACTGTTCGCCAGCGGCGACCGTCGCTCGGTACAACTCCGGGAAAATTTGCGGGAAATCGCCCAGCGCAGTCGCCAAGGTATGTCCTTCCAGCACCCGCGCCCGCACCGCCAGCAGCAAACCGCTCAACCGGGTCTGCTCTGCCTGCCGGGCCACCGCGCCCACCGCTTCCTCCAGTGGCAACCCGGAGGCCACCAGGGTCGCTAGTTGCCGGGTGATCAGCGCCAGATCGGTCGGGCTGATCCGTAATCCCCACAATTGCCGGACCCGTCGCCGTTCCTGACTGGCGATTTCTTCAACCCCCAACGGATTCAGACCGCGTTCACGCAAGGCTTGCCGGGCCATGCGCGGGGTGTCGGCTTCAATCAGGCCCTTGCGTTGGCGACCTTTGGCATCAAGCGCGGCATATTGGAAGGCCGGCATTAATCCTCCCGCGTGACCCGCACCAGCTCCGCCAGTGCGGTATCTCCGGCCAGCACCCGGCGTCGACCATCATCGCGAATGCTGCGGCTGGACAGGCGGGCGTGGCGCTCCAGTTCCTGTTCACCTTTGCCTTCGTGAACCAGGGTCTGCATCCGCTCATCCACCGTCACCAGCTCAAAAATGCCGGTGCGGCCCCGGTAGCCGGACTGATTGCAGTGTTCGCAACCGGTCGGCGCATACAGGGTGGGCGGCGTGGCAACACTCACGCCCAACACCGCACAGTCGGCGGGACTGGCGGGATGGGCCTGTTTACAGTGCGGGCAGAGCTTGCGCACCAACCGTTGCGCCAGCACACCGATCAGCGACGACGACAGCAGAAACGGCTCCACGCCCATGTCACGCAATCGGGTCATCGCTCCGACTGCGCTGTTGGTGTGCAGGGTGGACAGCACCAGATGACCGGTCAATGAGGCTTGCACCGCAATCTCGGCAGTCTCCAGATCGCGGATTTCGCCGACCATCACCACATCCGGGTCTTGGCGCAGGATCGCCCGCAAGCCCCGGGCAAAGGTCATCTCGACCTTGGTATTGACCTGGGTCTGGCTGATGCCATCCAGGTAATACTCAATGGGGTCTTCCACCGTCATGATGTTACGCTTGCGGTCATTCAGTTGGGTCAGCCCGGCATACAGCGTAGTGGTCTTGCCGGAGCCGGTTGGGCCGGTCACCAGTAAAATGCCGTGCGGGCGATGGATGAGTTTCAGCAACCGGGTTTCATCGCCGGACTCCATGCCCAGATGCTGTAAGTCCAGCCGGCCCTCGCGCTTGTCCAGCAACCGCAACACCACCCGTTCGCCATGTCCGGCTGGCAGGGTTGAGACTCGCACGTCCACTGGCCGCCCGGCCACCTTGAGCGAAATCCGCCCGTCCTGTGGCAGACGTTTTTCGGCGATATCCAGGTGCGCCATAACTTTGACCCGCGACACCAGCAACGGCCCCAAAGCCCGGGGCGGCTGCAAGGCCTCACGCAGCACGCCATCCACCCGGAACCGCACCAGCAACCGGTTTTCAAACGACTCAATGTGAATGTCCGAGGCGTTTTCCTTGATCGCTTCGGTCAGCAAGGCGTTGATTAACCGGATGATCGGCGCATCATCAGCGCTTTCCAGCAAATCCTCTGGCTCTGGCAACGCCATCGCCACCTGATTGAGATCCATTTCCTCGCCGAGGTCTTCCATCATCCGCGCCGCGCCGTTGCTGTCGCCTTCGTAGTGATCCTGCAACAGCCGCTCGAACTGGGCGGCAGGCAGCAGGGTCGGGCGCAACGGCGCATGAAAGTAGCGGCGTAATTCGGCCAGGCCGCGCCAACTGACATCCGGTCGGCAGGCGATGACGATCCCATCGTCGCTCTCCTCCAGCGCCAGGACTCCGTGTCGTTTGGCGAAAGCGTAGGGCAAATGGCGCGGTAACCCGGATTCGGGTTCGACGGCAACACCGGACATCAGGTCAACGCGCATTGCAATGCTCATTTGTTGCCGAACCCGGCTTCAACCTCGGCAACCGGGGCCGGGGGCGGCGTGGATTCCACCTTGGCCTCCGGTTGGACGTTAAGAATCGTGCCTTGCGTCTTGACTTCTGGTTGCGGTTTAAGCAGCGGCGATTGCTCGCTGGGCAGCAGGTAATCGGCGCGCGCCCGTGCGGCAAGCTGCTGATCGCGGATGTAGCTGTACTTGTCGTTGGTGTGCAGCGTGCCTTGAGTGGCGTCGCGCAAGATGACCGGGTGCAGGAACACCATCAGATTCCGTTTAAGTTTGGTGGTGCCGCGATAACGGAACAGATTGCCGAGCAGGGGAATATCCCCCAGAAAAGGCACTTTCTGGGCGTTTTCGTTCAGGTTTTCATCAATCAGCCCCCCCAACACCAGCACCTGACCATCTTCCACCAGCACTTTGGTCTTGATCGAGCGCTTGTTGGTGGTCGGCCCCTGGGTGGCGGCATTGGCTGAGGGCACCACGCTGGACACCTCCTGGGATATTTCCAGCTTGACGGCATTGCCCTCGTTGATTTGCGGCTTGACCTTGAGCTTGATGCCCACGTCATCACGCTGGATAGTCTGGAACGGATTGCCGACCGAACTGGCGGCGGTACTGCTGGTGCTGGTGGTGTAGTTGCCGGTGACAAAGGGGACGTTCTGCCCGACGATGATTTCGGCTTCCTCGTTGTCCAGCGTCACCACGGTGGGAGTGGACAGCACGTTAGTGTCGGCGTCTTTGGCCAGAGCGCTGATCAGGGCACCAAACTGGTTGTCGCCGGAAAAATCGCCAACCGCCATGTGCAGCCCTTGCGGAACCCGATCCACTGCGGGAAGCGTGGTGCTGCCGGCATCAACCTGTGCCGCCAGACTCACGATATTAGCCAGACTGGCGTTGCCCGAACCCAGATTGGTGAAGCCGATCACGCTGTTGCCGTAAGCTACCCATTGCACCCCCAGTTCGGCGGTTTTCTCGGCGGAAATTTCAGCAATCACCGCCTCGACCAGCACTTGGGCGCGGCGCACATCCAGTTGGGCGATCACCGAGCGCAGTGAGCGGATCAAGTCCGGCGGCGCGGTGATCACCAAGGCATTAGTGGAATCGTCAGCCTGAATATCGACCAGGCTGGATCCCCCGCTGCTGCTCCCGCCCGGCGGCATTCCCGGTTGTCCTGTCGGCATTGGCGCATTGCGGGCGGCTTCGCTGCTCAGGCTCTTGCTCACCCCCTGCAATACCGTCATCAAGTCCTTGGCCTTGGCATAACGCAGGTAGACCACTTGCGTATTGCCGCCGCTGTCAACCGGGGTGTCCAGATGGGTGATCAAGGCGCGCAGCCGCAATCGCGAGGCCTTGTCGCCACTCAGCAAAATACTGTTGCTGCGCTCATCGGCCACCATGCGCGGCGGCGTCCCCACTGCTGCGGCGGGATCATTGCGGCCCTTGCCTTGCTCCAGCGCAGTCAGCACCCGCACGATTTCTGTCGCCGAGGCATGGCGCAAGGCCACGATTTCCACTTCTTCGTTACTGGCTAAATCAATCCGGGCAATGATGGCGGCAATCCGTTCGACGTTGCCGGCGGTATCGGAAATGATCAGGACGTTGGTGGGTGTGTAGGCGGCCAGATGACCCTGTGGCGGAATCAGGGGCCGCAAAATGGGCACGATCTGCGCCGCCGATACATTCTGGACCTGGATGATCCGGGTCACGATCTGATCCGCTTCAGCCCGGCTGCGCGAATCCACAGTCGGGACACTTTCCTGTTTAGCCCCCGCCGCCGGCACGATCTTGATCACGTTATTGCCAGGAATAGCGGCGAAACCATGCACTCCCAACACCGCCAGGAACACTTCATAGAGTTCCTTTTCATCCATCGGCTTGGCGGAAATGATGGTGACTTTGCCCTTGACTCGAGGGTCCACGATGAAGTTCTTGCCGGTTAGCACCGACATGCTCTCCACCAGCGCGTTGATGTCGGCATCTTTGAGATTGAGCGTGATTGGCGCGGCCTGCACCGGCAAGAGAAGCAATACGCTCAGCAGCAACCAGCCCAAGGCATAGTTGCGAAAGATACGGCGGTGGTTCAGCCCGTGATTTATGGTCATGGTTGGGAGATCGTAGCGCTGGTGGTCAGTTCCGTTCGGCGGGAGCGGCGCTGTCCAGGGAAAAAGTCAGAGGAAGTTCGGCGCCGTTGCGCAACACCCGCACGTCAAGCCGGTTGGCGCTCATCAGTTCCTGCACCATCATCAAACCCTGGGCCGGACTGTTGAGGCGGGTTCCATTGATCTCGGTCAGCACATCGCCGCTATTTAGACCCAGTTGCTGAAACAGTTGCCGGTCGCGCCCCGGTCGCAACCGGAAACCCAGAAACTGGCCGTTCTGCACATAGGGACTGGCAAAGGCGATGTCCTCCAGCGCCTGGGGGCGACTCAGTATTTCTCCCCGCAACCGGCTAGCGATCGTACTGGCGTCAATAACCTGGGAAACAGCAACCGGATTGGACTCCGGTTCAGCCCCTGCGGGGGGAGGCGGCGGCGGGGAAGTCTGGCCGTTTTCATCCAGCTTGGGCAGGTAGAGCGCTTCCTGCCGGCCACTGCGGGAGACCAGCACATGGTCGCGCTGAATCTGTTCCAGCCTCGCGCCGCCGGGCAACGCTTCGCCAACCCGGTAGCCACGTTCCAAACCATTGCCTTCAGCGATCAGGGCGAGCGCTCGTCGGTTGCCGCGTTCTGCGAAAAACACCCCGGCCAACCGCAAATTGAGCGGGGTCACTGGAATGGCGACGGGGGTTGGCGGCGGGGGCTGACCGGTCTCTACCTGACCAAAGAGATGCTGGCTGGCGATAACCGTGTCAGCATCAGGTTGAATATCGCTTGTCCGACTAGCAGAGGATTGCGGCGGCGCAAGCATCCCGACCGGCAACGCTGACCCGGACAACAGCGCCACCGTTAATCCCGCCAGCGAACGGGCCAGCGCCAGCACCAGGATTATGGTTGCCACCGTGATGGCGGGCTGTTGCCAAGCTTCTGGGCGAAACAACGCCGGCCAACTGCGCCGCACTGCAGCCGGCAAGGAATGTCGTGCGGGATTCACTGAAAACCGGATCAAAGCTAAATCTGACCATCACGGGTTAAGAATAACAAGCCGAGGATAACAAAAATCCGCTCTGATCAGCCCCGAACTTTCGGGTTCCGTTCAGAGCGGATGTGTGAGCGCTTGATCCGTGACGGTTGACCGGCAGGGCCAGCCGCTGCTGACCTAATCGTCGTAACCGTGATAATGGCGGTGTCCGTGGCCTTGCCCCCGACCCCGATAATAGCCAGGCGGCGGGCCGTAGTCGCGTGGCCCGGCATAGACCGGTCGCTCCACATACCGGTAGCGACTCGCGCTCACCGGCTCCGGGTATGAGTACCGGTGACGCCGGGTGGCGAGGGCCGTTCCTGTGGCGCCGCCGATGGCCCCACCCACAATTGCGCCGTCGCGCCCGCCCACTTCGGAACCAATCGCTGCGCCCAGTGCGCCGCCGACTGCGCCGCCCAGAATGGCATCGCCTCTGCCGCCCGCCCAGAGCGTTGCCGGAACGCTGAGCAGCGCTGCGCACAGCAAGGTCGGTATCGCCTGTTTGATCATGGCTATTTTCTCCAGCAGTGAACTTAGTTAACCATCACTATAGGCTGACCAGGCTGAATGTCGGCTGATCCATACGCTATTTAGCGGGATTTAGCGGGCGGCCCGCCGCAGGGCCGGCAGTTCCAGTTGCAGGGTGGGCGATTTGGCGCGCACCCCCATCACCCGGCCGGATTGGGGTGGCCGGGGCAACTGGATATGCTGAGCCATGATAGCGCCCAATTGATCCAGCGCGGGCAGAGGCATCGACGTACTGTGGCGCTCGGCTAAATCGACATGGATCAGCATCAGTTCGGTGGTCGCCGCTAGAAATCCCCGAGCAGCGTGATACAGGCGGTGAAAGCAATGAATCCGCTTACGGTCGAAGCCAAGCAGCTGTGTGCTAATCCGCATGGGATCATTCGCTACCAGCTCGCGCTGGTAGTTCACATGGGTTTCCACCACAAACCCCGAACAATTCTCGCGATCCCGGTAAGCCTGCCCCATGCCCAGCGCGTCCATGAAAGCGTCGGTCGCATGATCAAATGCTAGAACATAGTAAGCCACATTCATGTGACCATTGTAGTCTATCCATTCAGGGGGGACGACGCCAGTGTACAGACACAAGGGGGATTCAATCCGCATGGGTATAATCATCGGGGGCTGTGAAGAAAGCGCGGTACGCTACTGGTTTTCGTCGCCTCGCGCAATGGTCTTAAACCTTCGACACTAAAAGGCATTTTTGATGAGCGGACGGGTGCTGGTGGTAGCAGGTTCGGACTCTGGCGGCGGTGCCGGAATTCAAGCCGATTTAAAGACAGTAACGGCGCTGGGCGGCTATGCGGCGACTGCAATCACGGCGCTGACCGCACAGAATACTCAGGGTGTGTTCGGCATCGTTGGGGTAGCGCCGGCCTTCATCGCCCAGCAAATGCAGGTGGTGCTGGACGACATCGGCGCTGATTGCGTCAAGACCGGCATGTTGCATCACGCGGCGGTCATTGATGCGGTGGCGGCGGTGTTGGACAGCGCGGCGGCAGGGATTCCAGTCGTGGTCGATCCGGTGATGTACGCCAAGGGCGGCGATGCCCTGCTCGATCCAGCGGCAGTCGAGACCCTGATCCGGCGACTGTTACCCCGCGCTGCTTTGATCACGCCCAATCGCCGCGAGGCCGAGGCGCTGAGCGGACTGACCATCCGGGAGCCGGATGATCTGGCGGTGGCGGGTCGGCGCTTGCTGGAACTGGGGCCGACAGCAGTGCTGGTCAAGGGGGGCGATCTGGGCGGCGACATGGTGACGGACTGGTTGATCTGGCGCAGCGGCGAGGAAGCCTTTACCGCGCCCCGGTTAGAGAGCCGCAATACCCACGGTTCCGGATGCACCCTGGCCTCCGCCATTGCGGTTGGGCTGGCGCAGGGGCTGGCGCTGAATGCAGCGGTGCGACGGGCGCTGGCTTATGTGCGGGAAGCCATTCGCACTGCGCCGAGCCTTGGTCAGGGACGCGGCCCGCTGCATCATGGGCATACTGTCCAGCCTTATGCCAGCTAAAAACCTGCGTATAACTCTATCTGATGAGGGAAAACTGGGCTGAATCAGCCGGCAGCCCGGATCGCCTGGGTGGCCAGCGCCATCAGAGTCGCGCCCACCGTCAGGACGAGTACGGTGAGTGAAGCCGGCATGCTGAACCAGCGGCGCGGCTTGCGCTGACTCTCCACCGTCTCCAGCGCTGCCTGCAACCAGATAATTTTCTGTTCAAGCTCCTGGAGCCGTTCGCCCTGGGTGGTTTCGATAGCGGTCACCTGATTCTGGAACTCGTGCATCCGCTTGGCGACATTCGAGGCCATGGTGACGACTTTATCCTGGGTCGCCTTGGCGTCGGTGCGGATGGTTTCAACCACAGCGCTTAGCGCTTCCAGTTGTTCGGAGTGACTCACCAGCCGGGCTTCCAGATCGACAGCTTGCGGAGCGCTGCTCTGCACGGTGACTTCGAACAACTGTTGTGCATCGGCCTGGACTTGTTGCAGAGCGTCCTTCAGTTGGGCGACTTCCTGTTCTTGATCAGCCAGATTCTGTTCAATAGCGATCCAGTGCTGGGGCGTCGATTCCAGCTTGGCTATCTGCTCCTGCACCGCCTGAATATCGTTGCGCAATCCCCGGAATTGTTCGAAATTGCCGCTGAATGCTTGCGCCTGGCTGACCAGCCGGTTTTCCAGCGCATCGACACTGTCCTGAAGTTCCGCCAGATGCTGTTGAATGGCGTCGGTGGGCAGCGATGGCGCGGTGACGGGGACAGGTTGAATCAACTCCCGCTGCATCTCGGCCAGACGCTGTGTTTCAAGCGCCGCACTCACATCGGCAAAGCGCTGATCGGCAGCCCGTTGCAAGTGATTTAACGCCGCGCTCTGATCGGCCAGCGCCTGATGAAGTGTCGCCAGTTCAGCATTAAATAGTTGGATCTCACTTTCAGAAACCGGCCCTTGTCGCAGGTCATTGAGGGCCATTTCCAGCTCGCCGAGTTGGTCCTGCTGAGTTTGGCTCTGGCGCCGCAGCGCTTGTTGGGCATCATCCAGCGCCTCGATCCGGGGCGTTAGGGTTTCGTGCAAGGCGCTCAGATCAGCCGCGAAAGCGTCCAAGCCAGTAGAGGCCGGAACCGGAGCTTGCCGCAATTCATTGAGTGTCGTTTCCAGCGCGCTGATCTGGTCCCACTGGTTCTGGATTTGCCGCTGCGCCGACTGTTGCAACTCGTCCAGCGTCTCGATCCGGGGCGTCAGGGTCTCGCGCAGGGCGCTCAGTTCGGCGGCCAGTTCGTCCATTTCAGTGGCGGCGGGAACTGGAGTCTGTCGCAAATCGTTCAGGACGGACGCCAGCTCGCCCAGCTGATCCTGCTGATTTTGCAGCTGTTCCCACAGGGCGCTACGCAGTGCGACCAGGCCAGCATCCTGACCGTTCAGACGCTCGCCCTGATCGGTGAGCGCGGCCTGAACAGCGGCCAGTTCTTGCTGAATATCGGCGTATTCCTGATCAGTAGCGGCAGTGGCTGCGCTGCTCTGGTCCAGTGATTGCTGGGCGATGGCGGCTGA
Source organism: Candidatus Competibacteraceae bacterium (assembly GCA_003989085.1). Lineage (GTDB taxonomy): Bacteria > Pseudomonadota > Gammaproteobacteria > Competibacterales > Competibacteraceae > RXIV01. Next base: position 87,234 of record RXIV01000010.1, on the reverse strand, counting down.
TTCAGGAGCGGGACTCTGGTCCAAGGTAGCAGCCACTGGCGTTTCCGGTGACGGCGCCCGATCCAGACCGGCAGCAAAGCTATCCCGCCAGAACTGGTCAAATTCCCGCAGCGTATCGCTCTGAGTGGTCAGATCGGTTTGCAGGACATTCAGAATCTGGCGGGTGGAGTTGCTATCCGCCGCGACCTTGCCCATGAAGCTTTCAACGTGTTTGAGGCGATCTTGCTGGCGTTGCAGGCTTTGCTGAATCTGGCCGGCGTCGGTCAGCGCCAGACGCTGGGTTTCCAGATCAACCTTCAACCCGGCAATCTCTTGCTGCAACTGCTGCCATTGCGCCTGACCCGCCTCAACAGTCGGAGCCAGGCCTTCCAGCGCTTGAAGACTGGCTTCCAGCGCCTGAACCTGATCCCGAATCGTTTGCGAGTCTTGACCAAGGCTGTGGATCGCCGCGATCAGATCGTGCAAGTCGTGGCTGTGACCGAGCAGTTGCGCTTCCAGCGCCGCGAGCTGTTCCGCTGGCACCCGCTGTTCCAGCGCCGTATGCAGTTCCTCACGCAAGGCATCGCCCTGGATTTGCAGGTTACCGGCCAAGGCGGCGAGCGTGTGCTCCACCTGCTGCTGATCCTGCTGAATCGCCGCAATCGAAGTGGCGAGATCCTGTAACTGGCTGTGCTGAACACCAGTCTCCGCATCCAACGTCCCCAGTTTCCGCCGCAGGTTCTGGAAAAAGTCGATTGCCCCGGTCAGTGAAGTCTCAAATTCGGCAGCGTCGTTCATGTGTAGCGTCGCTCGGGTTGACCCATACAATGAGAGTGGTGATGAGTATGACGCATTATTCGCAGTTTTGGAGAAGATGCACGGCGTGGGGCGATTTTGGGGCGCACCATTCGACAGCGAACCCGGCGGACACTATATTCAAGCAGAGAGTCATGCGGGCTGAGCGCATTACCGCCGCCCGACGCCCCGCATGGCCCGCATCCGGTTTTGCCGGCGTTCCAGTTTCAGTTCCAATCACCTGATAAGGAAGCTGTCCATGTCTGCTCCCAGCAACCTGCCGGTCTGGCAAGCACTGCAAGCCCATTATGCTGAGGTCGCTCAACTGCATTTGCGCGAGCTGTTTGCCGCCGATCCAGACCGTTTTACCCGATTCTCCCGGTACTTCGGCGATCTGCTGGTTGATTTTTCCAAACACCGCATCACTGATGACACGCTGCCTCTGTTAATCGAACTGGCTCGCCAGGCGCAATTGCCGGAATGGATCGACCGGGCGTTCAATGGCGAAATGATCAACCATACCGAGCAACGCTCGGTCCTGCATATCGCTTTACGCAACCGCAGCAACCGGCCCATCCAGGTCAAGGGCCAGGAGGTCATGCCGGAGGTGAACGCGGTGCTGGAGCATATGCGCAAGTTCGCTGACCAGATTCGCCGCGGCAAGTGGCGCGGTCATACCGGCAAGCGAATCCGCGATGTGGTCAACATTGGTATCGGCGGTTCCGATTTAGGCCCGAAAATGGTCTGTCAGGCTCTGGAACCGTTCGGTGATCCGACCTTGCGGATGCACTTTGTCTCCAATGTCGATGGCGCGCACATCAGTTATGTACTGGCCGAGTGCGACCCGGAAAGCACCTTGTTTATCATCGCCTCCAAGACCTTCACGACGCAGGAGACCATGACCAACGCCCATACCGCGCGCGCCTGGCTGGTCAAGGAATTAGGCGATGAGGCAGCGGTGGCCCGGCATTTCGTGGCGGTGTCCACTAATGCAGCGGGGGTGAGTCAATTCGGCATTGATACCGCCAATATGTTCGAGTTTTGGGACTGGGTGGGCGGGCGCTATTCGCTGTGGTCGGCCATCGGCCTGCCGATTGTGGTTTATCTGGGCATGGATCATTTTATCGAGTTGCTGGATGGTGCTCATGCGATGGATGAGCATTTCCGCACTGCGCCGCTGGAGGAGAATCTGCCGGCGATTCTGGGCTTGCTGGGGGTCTGGTATATCGACTTTTTTGGCGCAGCCAGTCAGGTCACGCTGGTCTATGACGACTATCTGCGTTCGCTGCCGGATTATCTGCAACAACTGGACATGGAAAGCAATGGCAAGTCGATTGATCGCGCTGGACAAGCGGTCAAGGTCAACACCGGGCCGATTCTGTGGGGCGGACTGGGCAATAACGGCCAGCACGCTTTTTATCAGTTATTGCACCAGGGAACTCATCTGGTTCCGTCCGATTTTCTGGCCCCGGCGCACAGCCCGAATCCGATTGGCGATCATCACGCCATTCTGCTGGCCAATGCGCTGGCCCAGGCTGAGGCGTTGATGGTCGGCAAAACGGAAGCGCAAGCCCGCGCTGAACTGGAGAAGCAGGGCTTGAGCGGTGAGGCGCTGGAGAAACTGCTGCCCTACAAGGTGTTCCCCGGCAACCGGCCCAGTACCAGCCTGTTTTACCGTCGGCTGACTCCGCAGGTTCTGGGGTCGCTGCTGGCGATGTACGAACACAAGGTTTTTGTCCAGGGTGTGGTCTGGAACATCAACTCCTTCGATCAATGGGGCGTTGAACTGGGTAAGCAACTGGCGAACGCCATTTTGCCGGAGTTGAAGGGTGAGCGGCCCGCTGGCGAGCATGATGCGTCAACCCTGGGACTGATCGCGTTTTGTCAGGCTCCAGATTGAGCTGAACGGTATTGCAGAGCTTTCGCTTCCGGCGCGAATGGCCGAAGCGAAAGCTCTGAGACGGAACGTGAGCACTCCCTGCCCGCGTTCCGCTCTCCGATCTAACCGGATGCAGTGGGATTCGTGTGGACGGCGGCTGAGCGGCCGGTTAAGTCCGCTGTCAGGTAGTCCTCAATCCGCACCGCATCGATCTGTTCCGGGCGCAGAAAGCCTTCCGCATAGCGATGGAAGACGCCGGCCCGTAGGAACAGTGCGAACAGATCGGGATCAATGTGCCCCTCTTCGCACATTCGGGCCATGATCCGTAGGGCTTCGCTCAGGGTCTTGCCTAATTTGTATGGCCGATCAACGGCAGTCAGCGCCTCGAAAATATCGGCAATCGCCATCATCCGCGCCAGCAAGCTCATCTGGTCGCGGCGCAGCCGTTTCGGATAGCCAGCGCCGTCCATTTTCTCGTGGTGACCGCCGGCGATCTCCGGCACCCGCCGCAACGGTTTGGGGAAGGGCAACCGCGACAGCATGATGATAGTCTGGATGATGTGTTCGTTGATCTTGTAACGCTCTTCCCCGGTCAGGGTGCCGCGTCCGATGCACAGATTGTGCAACTCGCCCCGGTCGTATAGCAGTTCCGGCGTGTCCAGTTGGAATCCCCAAGGATTATTCGGCTCAATCCGATCCTGCGGGCCGCGTTCGAAGCGATGCTCCGGTTTGTCGGCTAATAATGGTTCCTGCACCGGCAGCGGTAGTGCTGGGACGCGTTCCTTGCGTGCTTGCTCCTCGTGCGAGAGGCCGATCCGGTCGTCGAGGGTGCGCTGCCAAGTCCGTTCAGCGATGCGTTTGACGCGGGCGATCTGTTCGGGGCTCATGAACTCGCCGCCCTGATTGCAGCGGGCGATGAAGGTGAATTCCTCGTCGAGGGTTTGCCATTGCGCTTCCAATTCCGCTCGTAGCGCCTGCCGGTCGCCACCGTCGGCCACTTGCCGCCAGTAGTCTATTTCGGCATCGCGCTTGAGCACTTCGAAGCGCATCCGTACTTCGTGAATCCGGTCGTAAATTGTTTCCAGCTTGGTGGCCTTATCCACCACATACTCCGGGGTGGTGATCTTGCCGCAGTCGTGTAGCCAGCAGGCGATGTGCAACTCCTCCCATTCCGCCTCGCTGAGAGTGAAGTCCCGGAACGGGCCTTGGCGGGTGGCGCAGGCCGCCTGGGCCAGCAGTTTGGTCAATTCCGGCACCCGGGCACAGTGGCCGCCGGTGTAGGGACTCTTGGCGTCAATGGCATCGGCCAGCAGTCGGATAAAGGCTTCAAACAGGTTTTTCTGGGCGTGCAGCAAACGCTGGTTTTCGATGGAAACTGCTGAGGTGCCCGATAGCGCGGCGATAAAAGCCAGCAGTTCCGGCGAAACACCCCGCTTAACCTGCTTCGTATCTTCGGCAATCAGCAGCACCAGAGTGCCGACCAGTTCCTGCTGACGGTTACGCAGCGGCACGATGATCAACTGCTCCGGGTGTTCCACTGGTGCAGCGGTTAGCGGCGCCAGATAGTCGGCCAGCAGCTCGCTGTCCACGAGTGTTTGCACTTGAGGAGCAACAGCCTGGGCAGCCTGAACCAGCGGATGAGGTGCAGGATCAGTCAGGGACAAGGCGGCGAGTTGAGTGACCGCTACCGGATCAGCCTCGCGCCGCAACCGGACGGCGGCGGGTTGCAGTTCATGCTCGTCATCGCTGACCAGCAGCAACAGACCCGCATCAGCCTGGGCCAGCGCCAGGGTTTCGGCCAGCACCCGGTCAAGCAGGCGCTCGAAATGCTGTTCAGCCGCTAGCGCCGCGCCAATGTCGAGAAAGCGGCGGATAGTGGATTTCATCAGCTCCATTGCCTGGGCCAATTGATTAACTTCGGTGATGATCGAGCGCACCGCAATCGGTTCCTGAAACTCGAAGCGGCGGATCCGCGCCGCCTCACCGACCAAGCTATGCAAATGGCGGGCGATGCGGTTCGCCAGCAACCAGGCAACCGGCAGCGCCAGCAACACCAGGCCTAGCGCAATCAATAGCGACTGATTACGGATCCGCGCCGCATCGGCCAGCAGATCGATTTGGGGGACAGCTAGCGCCAGATACAGGTTTTTCCCGCCCTGAACCGGCAGGGTTTTCACCGCACCCCGCCAGAGTTGCCCGGCAATATCCAGGGTAAAGCCCGCCGGATCCAACCGCACTGCCCGGCGCTGGGGATCGCGCAGATCGCGATCCAGACGGTCCAGCACCGGCGCGTCCAGCTCAAACAGGGCGGCTAATCGCGATTCATCCACCCCTTCCAGCCGCAGCAGCCGTTCTGCCTCCGGGTAGGCCAGTACCTGTCCACGTTCATCGAACAGCGCCAGTTCGGCGCGGGGCAGGAACCGGCTGGCGGCCAGCACGGCGGAAACCTGGTTTAAAGTGAGATCAGCGCCGACCACCGCCGTTCCGGCTGCGGTGCGCCGGGCAATGGTGGCGCCTACTTCACGGCTGGTGAAGAACAGGTAGGGATCGGTTTGCACTCGTTCTGTCCGTTCCTGCGCCATCCGGTACCAGGGTCGGCTGCGGGGTTCAAAACCGTAATCGGGCCGGGGATCGCGGCGCAGCAGGTTCAGGGCGTTGTCGTAAAACAGGAAAGTCCCGATGGTGGCGCCCGCCGCGTCGCGTTCCACGCTCTGTACCAGGTAACGGGCCAGTTCCGGGGCATTGAATGCCGTACGCAATGGCGAATCCACCGGCAGGGGTCGTAGCAGGAAGAAATCGCCGTTGTCGTAGCCGATAAATAATGCGGACACCTGATGGGCTTGCTCCAAGGCTTCCCGCAAGTAGTGGAGGCTATTCAACCGTTCGTCCAGTGAACGGGCGAACGTCAGCCGTTGCCATGCCAGTAAATCGACCGTGATCGTGACCGGGGCATAGAGGTTGTGGAGTTGTTGTCGGGTCTGGTCGGCAATCCGTTCGAAGCGCTCGTCCGCCACATGCAGCATCAGCCGGGTGGTTTCGGTGTAATTGTTCCAGATCACCGCGCCGCCCAGCAGCAGAATCAGGGCGATGAACAAGGTGGCGATGTGGATGCGCAGCGGCAATTGACGATGAGCGTTCAGGGTGAAGATGTTTGGCGGAATGAAAGATCGCATGGGGACTCCTAAACGCAGCATGGGGTGAAGAACGACCCGTCCAATTATAGGGCGCGCATGGGGCCAGTTCCGGGAACGGACGCGGGCTGGTTTTGTTAGCATTGTCGCGATTATCCGCCCATTGCGAAGAGCACCTGCCATGACTACTAGTTCTGTTTTCTCTGATACTAACTGTCAATGCCCGTCGGTCGCGATTGTTCCAACCGTTCTGGAGCGGCTGGCGGCGATTGAACAAACCTATGCGGTACGCATTTTATATGCCTGTGAATCGGGTAGTCGGGCTTGGGGATTCGCCTCGCCGGATAGTGATTATGACGTGCGTTTTATCTACGCGCATCCCCGTGACTGGTATCTGCGTATCGATCTGGAATACTGCCGTGATGTCATCGAATGCCCCATTGAGGATGTGCTGGATATTAACGGCTGGGATTTTCGCAAAGCGCTGCAATTAATGCGTAAATCCAATCCGCCGCTGTTTGAGTGGCTGTATTCGCCGATGGTTTACCGGGCGCAACCAGGGTTTCAGGAAGCGATGCAGGCGCTGACGCCAGCCTGTTATTCATTCCCGGCCTGCGCCTGGCATTATCTGCACATGGCCCGAGGCAATAACCGGGAACATCTGCAAGGCGAGCAAGTGCGCCTGAAAAAATACCTGTATGTGTTGCGGCCATTACTGGCGGTGCAATGGCTGGAGAGCGGGCGCGGTATCGTACCTATGTTATTTCGGACGTTGGTGGAAACATTGGTTGCGCCCGGTCCATTGCGTGACGCCATTGAACAATTGCTGATATGGAAGCAGAGCGGTGATGAATTAGCCTGGGGGCCACGGATTCCAGTGTTGAATGACTGGATTGCAGCTGAACTGGCGCGACTGGCGAGTGGCCCGGCCTTGGGACCCACAGTCAAGCCAGATCTGGAATGGCTGAACACGGTATTTCGGACATGGTTGATTGACGAATCACCAACCAGGGAATGAACGGCTTGTCATGCCGCCATCGGTTTCCATCCGCACTACATCAGCGGCCCGGTTTACGCCACCCATCGTTTTTAGGCTTAGGCCGCCCCAGCGTGGGGGTCGGCTTATAAGGGTTTTCGCCGCCGCGAAATTCGATTCGGATAGGCGTTCCCCATAAGTCCAGCCGCTTGCGAAAAAAACCGGCCAAATAGCGCCGGTAGGACTCCGGGACATGATCAATCCGATTGCCGTGAATGATGATCATGGGTGGGTTCTGGCCACCCTGATGCGCGTAGCGCAGTTTAATGCTGTGACCATGCACCAGGGGCGGCTGATGTGCGGTCAATGCTGCTTCGAGAATGCGGGTCAATTCGGGTGTGGACAGTTTGCGAGTCGCTGCCGCATACGCCTCCCGCACCGAACCCAGCAACTCGCCAACGCCGGTGCCGTGCAAGGCTGAAATGAAATGGATTTTGGCAAAGTCGATAAAGGTCAGGCGACGGTCGAGTTCACTCTTGATCCTGGCACGGGTATCGGCATCAAGGTGATCCCATTTATTGACCGCCAAGGTGAGCGCCCGGCCCCGATCCAGAATCAACCCCAGCAGACTGGCGTCCTGATCGCTGATCCCCTGCTGGGCATCTAGCACCAGTACCGTAACGTGCGCCTGTTCAATTGCTTGCAGCGCCTTGATCACGCTGAATTTCTCCAGCGTCTCGCTGATGCGCGCCCGCCGGCGCACCCCGGCGGTATCAATGAGCTGATAACGCTGCCCGTTACGCTCAAAGGGTACGGCCACACTGTCGCGGGTGGTGCCGGGCAGATCGCAGGCCAGCATCCGCTCTTCGCCCAACAGCCGGTTGACCAACGTCGATTTGCCGACATTGGGTCGCCCGATCACCGCTAGCTTGATGACATCTTGCGGCCCCTCCGACTCGTCTTTTTCATCGGCCGCACCCACCGCCGGCAACGCCGCCAGTACTGCCGCCATCAGCGTTTCAACGCCTTCATTGTGAACTGCGGCGATAACGTGCAAATACTCCAGCCCAAGCGCGTGAAAGTCGGCGCTGAGCAGGTCAGGATCGCGGTGTTCGCCTTTATTGACGACCAGATGCAGCGGCTTGCCGGCGCGGCGTAATTGACTGGCGATTTCTTCATCCATCGCGGTCAGTCCGGCCCGGCCATCGACCAGCAGCAGAATCGCGTCAGCTTCTTCAATCGCCCGCCGCGCTTGCTGCTGCACCATACCGGCCAGACCTTCATCGTCGTCGGTCAGTCCGCCGGTATCGACCACCATGTACGGTTGCGGGCCACGCTGCCCGAGGCCGTACTGACGGTCGCGGGTCAGGCCGGGCAGATCCGCCACCAGTGCATTGCGGGTGCGGGTCAGAGAATTGAACAGGGTGGATTTGCCGACATTGGGCCGGCCAACAATAGCGATAACGGGGAGCATGGATGATTACGGTTAAAGGCCGAAGGTGAAAGATGAAAGGTTCAGGCGATTCCTGCCGAAGACCTCAACAGGAAGCAGGGCCGTGGTGAGTCAGCTTGAAACCCGGCCCACCGTGACAGCCTTTATAACCTTGATTCAGGAAATTGCCTAAAGTCCGGCCGTTCAGTCCTTGAACATCCGGGGCAGCAGCGCCGCAAAACGCAGAAAACCGCGCAGGCGAATACCGAGTCCACGGCCATGCAGCAGATACAGCGCCCCCTTCAAACCTTCATATAGTTTAGCGTCATAGGGGTGCCAAAACAGGTTGCGTTTGGCGAAGTGCAGCAACTCGGTAGTCACGAGTTGCGGTTGGGTCATCTCATCAAAGCCGAGTTCGCCGTGGCTGCGGCCAATCCCTGATTCCTTGACGCCGCCCCACGGCGTTTCGGCCATGCCATGCGTGAGCAGATGATCGTTGATCGTGATCACGCCGGCATGAATCCGCCGCCCCAGCGCCACCGCCGCGCTCGTATTGCCCGACCACACCGAAGCGGTCAGTCCTAGACTGGAATCATTGGCGAGATCAATCGCCTGCGCCATATCCGCCACTTTCATCACCCCCAGCACCGGTCCGAAGGTTTCTTCACGCATCAGTTCCATCGTGTGATCGACCTTCGTCAGGAGGGTGACCGGGTAAAAATTGGCGTGCGCGTGGGCCGGATCGATCGTGGCCTGGGCGAGAATGGTCGCGCCTTTCGCCAACGCATCGTCGACTTGGCGGCGGATGGTCTTGATCTGGCGTTCGGTGCACATCGCGCCAATGTCCACTTGATGATCGAGATCCGGTCCCTGCCGCAGCGCCTCCACCTTCTGCTTCAACAAGGCAATAAACGGTTCGTAAATGGCTTGATGAACATAGATGCGTTCAACCCCGCCGCAGGACTGGCCGCTGTTCTGCAAGCCGGCCCAGATCGCGCCGTTGACGGCCCGTTCCAGATGGGCGTCAGGGCAGACCAGCATCGGATCATTGCCGCCCAGCTCCAGTGAAACCGGCGTCAGACTTTCTGCGGCTTTGGCCATTAGTTTCTTGCCGACCGGCACTGAGCCGGTGAAAAATAGTTTGTCGACGTGATTTTCCGGCTCCAGCAGGATTTGACCGATGACTGCGCCGGGCAGGTTAAGGTGGATGAACACGTCGGCAGGCAATCCGGCGGCCTGGATCATCGCCTCAATGGTGCGTCCGACCATCTGAGTTTCCGGGGCGGTCTTGAAAATGACGGTATTGCCGGCCAGCAGCGCCGGAATAATCTCGTGCATCGGAATGCCGAGGGGATAATTCCACGGCGCGATGATGCCGATCACGCCAAAGGGGATGCGGAAAATCCGGCTGCGCTTGTTCAGAAACAGCAGAGAACCGCTACGCACCTTGCGCGGCTGGAGAAAACGCCGGGCGTTTTTGGCGTAGTAGTCGGTCGCCATAGCGCTGGTTAGCACTTCAGTCGCCAAGGCCTCGACCCGGGTCTTGCCGACATCGTTGGCAACGGTGGCGCTCACTGCATCGACATGGTCCACTAGATAGTCACGGATCCGGTTGATAATGCGCACCCGTTCGGCCAAGGGCAACGCCGCCCAGGTCGGTTGCGCGGCGCGGGCGCGGCGTATGGCTTCACGGGCTTCCTCGACGGTATTCATCCGGGAATAGCCGATGATGTCGCCGGTGGCGGGGTTGACGCAGAGGGTTTGCTGGAGATCAAAAGTCTGAGAGGTGCTCATGGGGCGCTCCTCGGGCCGGAAATGATTTCTGATATAGCCAGTTTCCGCCGGATTTTGGCTTGTAAGAGTTGGCTTTATTGACCCGGAGACCTGGTTTTGGCGGCGATCAGTTTGTAGGCTACGGCAACCGAAGCGCGAATTGAGCGGTCAGACCAGCCATGATCCGATCAACCAACCTGTGGGGATAATGATGGCGACAGCGGCATGGTGGGAAATTTTGCTCGGCGGCTTGGCGGCGCTGCTGGTGATTTTGTGGTTCCGGCCTGGGATTAAAGCGGCAATGGAACGTGGCAAAACTGCGAAAAAAGACTGGCCGGCGGCGCTGATTCCCATCGCTCTGGTCGTGGTGTTCGTGCTGGCGCTGATTCAACTGGTCCGCAAATAAATCGGGCGCGGGATTAGCCGCGCCCTGTCCATCAACCCGCCTTTTCTCGCCGGGAACTTATTCCGGCTGGGCCAGTTCCTCATCGTTATCATTCGCCGCTACTTCAAGCGATTCTTCGTCCAGTTCGGCCAGTTCAGCCAGTTGAACGTCTTCGGCCAGCAGCGCCACGATCGGCGCCGGTTTCGGCAGCGGATCCGGGCGCAGCACCAGCCCGCCCATGGGCGGCACGGTAATCGTGATGGAATAAGGCAATTCCATCCACGGCCGTTCCTCCGCGATCAGATCGATCCCGCCATTCCCCACGCCGCTGCCACCATAGAAATGCGAGTCAGAATTGAGGATTTCGGTATAGCGGCCCGGACGCGGCACCCCAATCCGGTAGCCGTGACGCGGCACCGGCGTGAAGTTGACCAGTACGACCAGGAAGTCATCGTCCTTCTTCCGCAGATAGCTCAGGATCGATTGCTCGGCGTCATGGCAATCAATCCAGGAGAAGCCCTGCCACTCAAATTCGTAATGGTGTAGTTCCGGGCTGCTGTGGTAGAGCCGGTTCAGGTCTTTGACCAGTTGCTGCATCCCCTGATGGAAGGGGTATTCCAGCACATACCAGTCTAGGGTCGTGGCGCTTTTCCATTCCGTACCCTGACCGAATTCGGTGCCCATGAACAGCAGTTTCTTGCCGGGATGGGTGAACATGTACAGATACAGCAGACGCAGATTGGCAAAGCGCTGCCATTCATCGCCCGGCATCTTATTGATCATCGAACCTTTTCCATGCACCACTTCGTCATGCGAGAACGGCAGCATGAAGTTCTCGGTGAAGCAGTACAACATGCTGAAGGTCAGCAAGTCATGGTGGTATTTGCGATGGATCGGGTTTTGCGCCATATAGCGCAAGGTGTCGTTCATCCAGCCCATGTTCCACTTCATGCTGAAGCCAAGGCCGCCCAGATAGGTCGGACGGGTGACTTGCGGCCAGGACGTGGATTCTTCGGCGATCACCAGGGCGCCGGCATGCTCGCTATGCACTACCGTGTTCAGTTCACGGAGGAAATCAATGGCTTCCAGATTCTCGCGCCCGCCGTACTTGTTGGGAATCCATTCGCCTTCCTTACGCGAGTAGTCGAGATAGAGCATCGAGGCGACCGCATCCACCCGCAGTCCGTCCAGATGAAATTCTTCGATCCAGTACAGGGCGCTGGACAGCAGGAAGTTTTTTACCTCGTAGCGGCCAAAATTGAAAATCAGCGTGCCCCAGTCGAGATGCTCGCCCTTGCGAGGGTCGGTATGCTCGTACAGCGCCTCGCCGTCGAAACGGGCCAGGCCAGCGGCATCCTTGGGGAAGTGCGCCGGCACCCAGTCGAGAATTACACCAACGTGATGCTGGTGGCAGTAGTCGATGAAATAGCGGAAGTCATCAGGTGTACCGAACCGGCTGGTCGGGGCGTAATAGCCGGTGGTCTGATAGCCCCAGGATGCGTCGTAAGGGTGCTCGGTGATCGGCAGCAGTTCGATGTGGCTGAAACCCAGGTCCTTGACGTACTCGACCAGGCGATGGGCCAGTTCCCGGTAGTTCAAGAACTCGCCTTCCGGGCCACGCTGCCACGAACCCAGATGGACTTCGTAGATGGACATCGAACCGTGCAACCAGTCGGTATTTTTGCGCTGCTCCAGCCAGCCGGAGTCGCTCCAGGAGTAGCTGTCCGTCTTGGTCACGATGGTAGCGGTGCTGGGCCGCAGCTCAAAGTGCTGGCCGTAGGGATCAGACTTGAGCAGAATCGCGCCGCTGTGGCGATGGCGGAGTTCAAACTTGTACAGATCGCCAGGGCAGAGATTGGGGATAAACAGTTCCCAGACCCCGCTGCCGCCGCGTACCCGCATCGGGTGAACCCGGCCATCCCAGCGATTAAAGTTGCCTACCACGCTGACCCGTTCGGCGCTGGGCGCCCAGACCGCGAACAGCACGCCGGCGACGCCGTCGGCCTGATGGGGATGAGCGCCGAGGAAGCGATAGGCGTGCCAGTGCTTGCCTTCGCCGAACAGATACAGGTCGAAATCGCCGATCTGTGGCGGGAAGCAGTAGGGATCGTAGGAGATATGCTCATGGTGATCGGAGTCGCGCCAGATCAGCCGGTAGCGTTCCGGGATCTGATCGGGCTTGCCCTGCCATTCAAACAGATCGGTGTTGGGAATGCGCTGCATCGCCAAGTTGCCTTCAGCGATATGCACCTCTTGGGCGTAGGGGAGGTGAGCGCGAACCACGACCTTCTTGTCCTGGGGATGGCGGCCCAGCACGGCGAACGGATCGTGGTGGCGGGCTTCAAGGATGCGTTGCAGTTCAGGTTGGAGTTTCGGGCTCGTCACGTTTCTATTCCTGTTTTCTGTTGACGGTTGAGGCTATGCCCGGCGGTGGCGGATGCTCCAGACCAGGGCAGGCCGGTGGGCATGGGCGCAAGCGGCGCGGTCTTGCCTGGGGATCGGGCCATAGCGGGCGTCTGCTTTGTCAGGGGGTCAAGCGCCGGGCGCACCGATGGCGCAAAGTATACCTTGAATTTGGTAGGGGATGAGGCTTGATCCCGCCGGTAGGGCAGGATCGACCGGGTCTGGAGCGAGTAAGCTGGAATAACACGCTGCCGAATGAATAACCCGGGGCTTTGGATAAGTTCTGGTTGAACGCTGAGGTTGCACCAAGATTGCGCTAGAGATGAAGTCTATCGCTCGCTACAATCCTCAACCCTTTAACTCTCTGGATGATGGCAGTCATGCAAGAACTCAATCCCTATTTTAATCAGATTAGCGACTTGCAGGGACGCTGTGCGTCTCTCAGGGGGTATCTTTGACTTTGAAGCCCGCCGTGAACGGCTCGACGAGGTCAATCGGGAGTTGCAGGAATCCAATGTCTGGAACGATCCGGAACGGGCGCAGGCGCTTGGCAAGGAACGCGCTCAACTGGAAGCGGTGGTGCATCGGCTGGAAAATCTTGACCGGAGTTTGAATGAAGTCGCCGAATTGCTGACCTTGGCTGGCGAAGAAGACGATGAAGCGGCAGTGGTTGAAGTAGTGCGGGATTTGGAGAAGTGCGACCGGGTAGTGGCCGATCTGGAATTCCAGCGGATGTTTGCTGGCGAACTGGACGTCAGTAACGCCTTTGTCGATATTCAGGCTGGTTCTGGTGGCACCGAGGCGCAAGACTGGGCCGAAATGCTGCTGCGGATGTACTTACGCTGGGGTGAGCGGCGCGGATTCAAAACCGAACTGCTGGATCTGTCGCCGGGCGAAGTGGCCGGTATTAAGAGCGCCAGCATTCGCTATGAAGGCAGTTACGCTTATGGCTGGTTGCGGACAGAAACTGGTGTTCACCGGTTGGTGCGTAAATCACCTTTTGACTCCGGTAATCGCCGTCATACTTCATTTGCGGCGGTCTTTGTTTCTCCAGAAGTGGATGACAGTATTGAAGTGGAGATTAATCCAGCAGATTTACGAGTGGATGTGTTTCGGGCTTCCGGGGCGGGCGGCCAGCATGTAAATCGCACTGAATCTGCCATTCGGATTACCCACTTGCCGACTAATATCGTGGTGCAGTGCCAGAATGATCGTTCACAGCATAAAAATCGCTCTACCGCGATGAAGCAACTGAAAGCCAAGCTGTATGAACTGGAGATTCAGAAGCGCAATGCTAAAGCGCAGGCAGTGGAAGACACTAAGTCCGATATTGGTTGGGGCAGCCAGATTCGTTCTTATGTGTTAGATCAATCCCGGATTAAGGATTTGCGTACCGGTATTGAGAATAGCAATACCCAAGCTGTGCTGGATGGTGATCTGGATGAGTTCATCGAAGCCAGTCTGAAGAGTGGATTGTAATTCTACGGATGGTAATCTCAATCATTTTGCATGATGAAAAATTCCCCGAGTGGATTAAAACCCTGCGCTAGTCCATTGTGATGGATCGTCCGGTTCCAGTCGCCGCATTTATCAGCCTAATCTCCGAACTGATGAATTTATATCTCCAATGAAGGACCTTATGACTTCCTCTGAAGAACAGTTTGACGAAAATAAATTGATAGCCCTGCGTCGTCAGAAACTTAATGAGCTGCGCCGGCGCGGCAATCCTTATCCTACCGACTTTCGCCGTAATGCCCTGGCTGCGGAATTGCAGGCTATACACGGCGGTAAAGACAGCGCCGCACTCGAAGCTGAACCCCAGAGGGTTGCCATTGCTGGAAGAATGCTGGCCAAACGGATCATGGGCAAGGCCAGCTTTGCCCGATTGCGCGACCTGTCCGGCGATATGCAGTTGTTCATTCAGAAAAACGCCCTGTCGGATGGACTCTATGAGGAATTTAAAACCTGGGATTTGGGCGACATTCTCGGCGCAGAAGGCACGATGTTTAAAACAAAAACCGGCGAATTGTCGGTCAAAGTCGATACGCTGCGATTGCTGACTAAATCACTGCGGCCTTTGCCAGAAAAATTTCATGGTCTGGCTGATCAGGAAACCCGTTATCGGCAACGCTATGTTGATCTGATCATGAATGAATCAACCCGTGCGGTTTTCCGGTTGCGCTCGGCGATGATGGCTCATATCCGTGAGTTTTTTAACCGGCGTGGCTTTCTGGAAGTCGAAACGCCGATGATGCAGCCAATTCCCGGTGGCGCGACGGCTCGTCCTTTTATTACGCATCATAATGCGCTGGATATGCCGTTGTATTTGCGGATTGCCCCGGAGCTATATTTGAAGCGGCTGGTCGTGGGTGGCTTTGAGAAGGTCTACGAGATTAACCGCAATTTCCGTAATGAAGGGCTATCCACTCGCCACAATCCAGAATTCACCATGCTGGAATTTTATCAGGCCTATGCCGACTACTGCGACCTGATGGATTTGACTGAGGAATTATTGCGTGGAATGGCAGAAGTCCTGTTGGGTAGCGCCCAGATTTCCTGTCAGGGCGAGACCTGCGATTTCAGCCGGCCTTTCCGTCGTTTGACGGTCAAGGGGGCCATTCTGCATTTCAATCCAGCTATTGCCGCTGCTGATCTGGATCACCTGGATCGCGCCCGACGGATTGCGGAACATCTGGATTTGAAAGTACCGGCAGATTATGGGCTGGGGCGGATTCAACTGGATATTTTTGATCAAACGGTTGAGCATCAATTGCGCGATCCAACTTTTATTACAGCCTATCCGACAGAGGTCTCGCCATTGGCCCGGCGCAATGATCAGGATCCCAGCGTTACCGACCGCTTTGAATTATTTATCGGCGGGCGGGAAATCGCGAATGGCTTTTCCGAGTTGAACGATCCTGAAGATCAGGCTGAACGGTTTCGCCGCCAAGCTGAATCGAAAGCTGCCGGCGATCACGAGGCCATGCACTATGATGCGGATTACATCCGGGCGCTGGAATATGGCCTGCCGCCCACAGCGGGGGAAGGGATCGGCATTGACCGGTTGGCAATGTTATTCACGGATGCGCCTTCCATCCGCGATGTGTTGTTGTTCCCGCACTTGCGGCTGGAGTAACGCCGTCATTGCCCGTTTTGGCGAAACCTCAGGGTTTGCCTTTCGACGGTAGGTTTTTCGTCCGGCCCGGGTCGAAAAAACCGGCGGCGATCACCTCGGTGGCGGCGATGGCGAAGTTGAGGTTCTGGCCCACCTTAAGGCCCATGGTGGCAATGCCGATGACGGTGCCATCGCTCAGGATGACTGGCCCGCCACTATTGCCGGGGCTGATCGGCGCAGAGATCTGGATATAGCGCACCCCATCAATCGCCCGTAGCCCGCTGATGACGCCGGTGGAAAAGGTGCCTTCCAGGCCATAGGGATTGCCAAGGACGAAGACATCCCGGCCCACTAGATCCTGGTTGTATGTCTGATTGAGCGTCAAACTGTCTGCGCTATTGAGGGTCGTGGACAACAGCGCCAGATCGGGCGCTTTGCCGCGCCGGATCACTTTGGCTACCGATTCCCGGTCGCCGCACTTCACTGCCAGGTTATCGGCTTTTTCAATCACATGATCGTTAGTCAGCACCAGGCCATCGACTGACACCAGCAGGCCGCTGCCCAGGTTGTCGCTTTTGCCGTTGCGAAAGGTGACGATCAGGCAGGTGAGCGGCAGGCTGCGCCGGTAAATCCGCTGCCCCGGATTGTCACTGCTCACTGGCGGGCTGGGCTTGGGCGCGGAATTGGCTGCCAGTGGTTGGCTGGATGTCGTTAGCCCCCGTTTCAGCGCATCAGGCAGCGGTGGGTTTGCTGATAACGGAGTAGTCGCCATTGCCGGCGCGGTGCTTCCGGTTCCCGGATGAGCCGCAGGGTGGGTCGGTGCGAGGGTCGGAGGATCGGGCAGGACGGAACCAGGCTGGACTGCTTGCAGCGCCTGCAATGCGCCGATTCGGACGGTATCGACGGTATCGGTTGCACCCAGTTGCCGCAATTGTTCGGCCAACTGCGCTGGGTCCTGGGCGAAGCGGTAAGCATTAGCGAAAGCGCCGGCGGCGCGTCGGGCATCGCCGGTTTGACCGTAGATTTGGCCCAGGGTGAGCCAGGCAGCCGACTGGCCCGGCGCCAGAGCCAGCGTGTAGACCGCCAGCCGCTCAGCCTCCTTGAAACGACGCAAGCGCAGGTAAGTTAGACTGAGTTGGCCGGCGATGTCCGCATTGGCAGGATCGGTGATAAAGGCTTGACGAAACGCCGCCAGCGCCTCCTTAAAGTTGTTGCCGGCCAGTTGATCCAGCCC
Source organism: Candidatus Competibacteraceae bacterium (assembly GCA_003989085.1). Classification (GTDB taxonomy): domain Bacteria; phylum Pseudomonadota; class Gammaproteobacteria; order Competibacterales; family Competibacteraceae; genus RXIV01. The sequence continues at coordinate 70,132 of RXIV01000010.1, read as the reverse complement.
GCGTTGACGGAACGACTGGGCCTGGGCCGCATCGCCCGGTTCCTGACGAGGCAGGTTATCCAGCTGTTCCCGGAAGGTTTGCACGCTGGCCGGATCCTTGGCGACTGCCGCAGCGATCATTTGCTGGACGTAATAGTCGAATTTTTCATACTGACCTGCGCCAGTCGCCGCCATACTGACCAGCGCCAGCAGCGCCGGAACCACCCATCGGGCCTTCATGGCGCGGACCGGGGTGGGCGCAGGGGATTGGCCGGCGTAGTCATCGGCATCATGTCAGAATTCGGGGCCAGTGGCGGCATGATGAGGTCCGCCACCGGCAACTGTTGCAGGCGCAAAGTCGCCAGCGCGGCATTACGCAGGGTGTCGGCGGCCTCGTTTTCAGCAATGTTGCGCAAAATTTCCTCAGCCCGCATTGGGTTTTGGGCATAGCGGTAAGTATTGGCCAAGGCCCCGGTTGCCCGTTGGACATCATTTTGCAGGCCATAGACCTGAGCCAACTGGAACCAGGCGACGGCCCGGGTCGGTTCCAGGGACAGCGCCTGTTGCAGGGCGCGCTCCGCCTCAGTCCATTGGCCTAGCTTACGATAGACCAGCCCCAGGTGATTGGCCGCTTCAATATTGCCGGGATCCATTTGAACCGCTTGCTGGAATGCAGTGAGGGCTGCGTTTGAATCGTCCTGGCGCAGCGCCGCCAGTCCGGCTTGCAACATCGCGTTTGCTGCCGCCGGATCAGCCGCCGCTGGACGCGGATTTTGCTCCAGCATCCGCTGCATGGCGACGACGCCGTGCTCATCGTTGGCGGCGGCCCGCTCGATCATCTGTTGTACATAGAATCGATTGCTTTCGAGATTCTGTGCGAAGGCCGGGATCGCCGCCAGCCACATCGCCAGCAGCCATGCTGGTTTGCGTAAGTGAGTCATCTTCGCCTGTCTCCTCTCGTCTGATGCTTCCGATCCTTGCGCCCAGCAGCCGTTTACAAATCCTTGATGGCGTCGTACTGCCGCTCCAGGCTCAACCGTTTGGCGTCAGCCTGGGTGGCGGTGAGCTGTCCCCGTTCCAACTGGGTTTCAAATTGCTGGATGTTGCCGGTCAATTGCTGCTGTTTGCGGCGCAGATCCGCCGTCTGCCGTTCGGTCATAGTCTTGGAGTATTTCAATTGGTTGATCCGGTTGGCCAGCGCCCGGTTTTTAGCCTTGAGCGCCGCCAGTTGCCGGCGCTGGGCGGCGACATCCTCGGCCTTCATCTGCCGTTCGGCTTCCAGATAGGAGCCTTCTTCATGCAGTGCGCGCAATTGGTTCAGCGATTCACCCCGCTGTTCCTGCAAGATTTGCTGGCGGGCGTCGTAGTCCCCGGATGCTAGCCCATGTACCCCGCCGAAAAAGCCGCCGGAGTGCGGATCGTTGTTCGGATCGGTGGCGCAGCCAGCCAGGATGAGCAGGCTCAAGGCGCTGCCAGACAGAGTAGTGATGGTTTTCATGAAGCAGACCTCCGGTTCCCGGACTCCCGCCAGTAGCGGGAGGGGGCGGTGCGGGTGATTGGATCGTGGGGTGGGTTCAGATCGACATGGTGTCGTACATCTGCTGCAAGCTGGCCACATTCCGGCTGGATTGCTGACGGGTTTCCTTCAGTTTGACCACGTTGGATTCCAGTTGTTGGGTGTATTGATCCCGTGGCCCGCGCTGTTGCTTGGTTTCACCATAGACCTGATTGGCGTCCGCCAATTGTTGTTCAGCCAGTGAGTTGATTTTTTTGGCGGTCGCCAACTGCTTTTCCACAGTGGCTTTCTGCCGGACCAGGGCGTCGCGGTTGGCCTTACCGGATCGGTAGTCCCGCGCCAGTCGCCGCGATTCACGGTCCAGTTGGGCGATATCCTGATAAAGCTTGCGATTTTCGGCGTCGGCTTCGCGGATAAATTCTTCGTTACGACGGATTTCAGCGACCAGGAAATCTTCTTGGCGGGCGTACTGGGCCTTGCGATCAGCGACTGAGCTGCCGATGCCGGCTCCAATCAGACCGCCCGCTGCCGCGCCGATCAAAGTGCTAGTGCTATTGCCGCCAATGGCGTAACCCAAACCTGCGCCGAGGAGCGCGCCGACGCCCGCGCCTTGGGCGACGGTGGTCTGCTGGTCATTCATGCCAGCGCAACCGGATAACGACATGCTGATGGCAGTGGCGATGAGAAGGTTTTTTCCAGAAGGATTCAACATGGAGGACTCCGGTTGGTGCGAGTGGATGGAAGAAGTTTCATCGGGAAATTTTGGGATGTGCTAGCGGGGAAAGCAATCCACTGGCGGGACGAAATCAGCGCGATGACTGCGATTTTCCGTGTGGTGATTCAGCAGTTTTGGCCGGGTTGACCGGCTGTGGGATAGCGGGAGAGGTTGCCACGGTCGGCGGCTGGACGATGACCACCGGCTGAATAGGTGGGGGCGGCGCACACCTGGATACAAGGAGGTTGCCGGTGATTAAGGCGAAAGCGCCTAACACCGATGCAATCAGCGGAGTGTATCGCTCATAAAAACTACGCGGGGCCGCAGGATGAGCCGGAACCGGCGGGGGCGTTGGGACCGGGGCAGCGCTGGGAGGATGCGGGGGCGGTTGTTGCACAGCCGGGAGTTGCGTTGAATGGCGAACCAGCGGTGGGGAAGGCGTCGGGGGAAGTACAACAGGCGGCGTCAGCGCTGGACGAACACTGGGCGTTTCATCCAGCACATTGATTCCGAACATCCGACTCAGGCCGGCCAAATCGAGTTTTAGTCCTTCGCCTTTGGCGCGCACCTTCCATTGCTCGTTGTAGCGATAGATCTCGGCGATCAGCACTGAGCGGCAGTCAGCGGTTTCAAGCAGCCGGAACCGGGCGGCGTCATCGCCCATAGTCGGGGCCGTGATGAAAGTCGCATCCACCACCGCCTGGAAACTGCCGTGACTCAGAGTAGCGGTGAAAACGCACTTGCGGATGGTCGCGGGCAGGACATCGAGATTGATCAGGAAGGCGGCGCGATCCGGATCCAGCAGGATTGCCCCCTTGGGACTGGCCGGCTGGTTGTAGAACACGAACCAGTCATCGCCAGGAACGCGCTCATGGGCAGTCAGCGCAAAGCAGGCCAGATCGAGTTCACCCGGAGCGGCGCGCCAGAGCAGGCGGATTTGAACCAGGCCGGAGGCCGCCAGGGGGGCATTAGCCCCTTTGATCAGTTCTTTCATGCAGATGCGCGGAAATCCATGTCAGTGAGAACGAAATTATACAACGCGAGCCATCGCTTCGCCGCCGTTACGTTCGGCTGCCGGGTGCGAGGAGTGGGGAGCGGATGCTGGTGGCGTTCCAGTCCGGCGTCGGCCACCGTTGCAGTGCGCCGCGCAGCCGGTTCACCAGTTGTGAACCGTTCATGTTCAATTCCGCGACTGGGGTGCGCGGCTTCTTCACATTCTTGATGTCGGCCCGCCTCAGCAGATTTAGCGGCTGGCGAGTGGCGACCAGAATGAAGGTTTCGACGCCGGGCGGCGAACTGGGCGCGTAGCGCAGCTTTTTACCGCCGGCAGGTGGAAAAGTAGCCGGTTCATTGGCCTGTACTGGATAATTGGTCAGCAACTGGCCGGTCTGGCCGGATGAATTGATGAAGTAGAGATTGAGATAGCCGGGGGCGGCGGTTCGCAAATCCAGCCGTACCGCTTCGCCGATATGTAGCGCTTGGCGGTCGCAGCGGAGCGTTACCGCAAAACCGGCTTTGGGATTGCCGATCTGCACTGGATCGACAACGGGGGTCGCGGGTGGCTTTGCGGGCGGAGTCGCACAACCGGCAATCCACAGCGCCAGAATCATTGGCAAGGCGATTGCCAGAAACAAGTTGATTTTCCTAATTATTTTCGCCATCGGTTTCATTTTCACCATGAGCAGACGCCTTTGGTCAGCAGGGCGGTCCCCCGGTTCATTAAGGTCGCATTCAGTGGATAATGTGCAGATCGCCCACTGGGGTCATTCACTTCAAGATAAGTCTTTTTCGGTAACGAATTATCATGATGAACCGCTTTTCTGAACGTCTACTGACCAGCGCCATCGGTTTGCTGCTATGGATAGCTGTTGCGACCGTTGCTATGGCTGAGACCCGCACCGCGCTGGTGATCGGCAATGGCGCTTACCAGGATGCGCCGTTGCGCAATCCAGCCAATGATGCGCGGGATATGGCGGCGAAGCTGCGCGAACTGGGTTTTCAGGTCATCGAGCGCATCGACGCTGACCGGCAGACCATGCGTCAGGCGCTGCGCGAGTTTGAGCAGCAGTTGCGACAACAGCGTGGGGTCGGGCTGTTCTATTACGCTGGGCATGGCGTCCAGCTCAAGGGCCAAAATTATCTGATTCCCGTGGGAGTCGATATTCGCCAGGAGTTCGAGATTCCCGACGAGGGCGTTGATGCCGAGGCGGTGCTGCGGGCGATGGAAGCGGCTGGCAATGGCTTCAATATCGTAATTCTGGACGCCTGCCGCAATAATCCTTTCACCCGTAGCCTCGGTAGTCGGGGGCTGGCGCGGATGGACGGCCCGGCGGGAACCTTCATCGCCTACGCGACCGGGCCGGGCGCGGTCTCGCAAGATGGCGGAGCGGGCCGTAACAGTCCCTATACCCGCCATTTGCTGGAGGCGCTCAATACGCCGGGGCTGAGTCTGGAGCAGGTGTTCAAGCAGGTGCTGGTGGCCGTCGAGCGGGATACTGGCGGCAGTCAGATTCCGTGGGTAGCGTCCTCGCTGCGCGGTGAGTTTTATTTTCTGCCGGCAACGGCGGCGATTCCGATGCCTGCTGAGCCGCAAGCAGGAGCGCCGGCGGTAGTTCCTACGTCGCAAACCGCTCCCCCGTCCAGCGAAGGGCCGGAAATGACCCAGGTTCCGGGCGGACGGTTCGTCATCAGTCGTCGCCCGGTCAGTCTCGACGCCTATCGCCGGTTTGCCGAAGCTGCTGGTCGGGAAGCGCCGTCGCCCGATCCTGGCTCAAATCCAAGCGATTTGGCGCGGGTGACTTGGCAGGAGGCAGTGGATTATGCCGGGTGGCTGGCGCGGCGCACCGGTCAGGCTTATCGCCTGCCGACTGAAGCGGAGTGGGAGTCCGCTGCTCGGGCGGGGGTGCTGACGACCGATCCCGAGGGGCAGGATCGGGAATGGACTTGCTCCGAATATCAGCGCGATTACGGCGGGCAGGAACAGCGCTGCGCGAATCGCCTGCCGGAGGCGGCAGCGATTCGCGGCGGTCACTGGCGGGCGGGAGCGGATCCATTGAGCGATGACCTGGGATTCCGGTTAGTGCGAGCGCCATAAATCACTCGTGGAGACGGCCTGGCTCTTACTTATAAATCCGCTGATTCAGCGCCATATAAACGGAATAGTCAGGAGCCATTTCGGTGCTTTCCCACAACTGTTTTGCTTCTGCGGCCTGACCAACAAAGGCCATTTCCCGGCGGTGAAAATACTCCCAGTTTTTCCGGTAAAGATAACCCTGCCATTCGTATTCTTGACAGTCCGGGTAGTGGTTGAGTTTTGGCGGATAGGTTTTATCCCAAAAATAGCCGCCCACCCGGACGACGCAATCATTAATGCACTCATCACCCAGTCGCAAGATGACCAGATCATTGATTTCCATCACGCGAAAAAAATCCCACAGGCATCGCGCCGCGTGATGGTCATCCGTTGGCCCGATCAGGCTATGAATCGCTGGTTCACCGGTGGGTTCATGGATTCGCAGATCACCGGTCCAACCCCAGTTTAAGGCTATGAAGCGTTCATTCCTATACCATTCCAGAGCGTCCCGTTGATATTTATGATGTGTGATCAGCCGCCAAATCTTGGACATGACAAGCTCCAGTAAATTAACCAATAGAATTGGAGTCAGCCCTTCAATTTTTCCACAAGCACATCATTCACCTGCTGTGGATTCGCCTTTCCTTTGGATGCTTTCATTACCTGCCCGACAAAAAAAGCGAATAGCTTGTCCTTGCCAGCGCGGTATTGGGCAAGCTGATCAGGATTAGCTGCGATCACCTCATCGATCACTTTTTCAATCGCCGACGAATCGGTAATCTGCCGCAAGCCGCGTTGCTCAATGATGGCGTCCGGATCGCCTGCACCCATCCACATTGCTTCAAAAACATCCTTGGCGATTTTGCCGGAGATGGTTCGATCCTGAATCCGCCGTAGCAAAGCTGCCAATTGTTCCGGATTTACCGGACTAGCAGCAATCTCTTTGCTATCCCTATTCAGAAAGGCTGAGAAATCGCCCATGACCCAGTTGGCGCACAATTTTGGCTCACCACCCAGCAGGGCGACTACGGCTTCGTAATAGTCACTGAGCGGCCGGCCAGCCGTTAATACTTCAGCATCGTAAGCCGATAAGCCATATTGCGTTATGAATCGCTGTTTTTTGACATCCGGCAATTCCGGCAAACTGGCCCGGACCGTTTCGATAAACGCCTCATCTAATGCCAGTGGCAGTAAATCCGGGTCGGGGAAATAGCGATAATCATTGGCTTCTTCCTTGCTGCGCATGGGCCGGGTTTCACCCTTATCGGGATCATATAGCCGGGTTTCCTGCACGACTTTTCCGCCAGATTCAATCAGATCGATCTGTCGCTCGATTTCAAATTCAATCGCTCGTTCGACAAAGCGAAATGAATTAAGATTCTTGATTTCAGCGCGGGTGCCGAACTGACTTTGACCCTTGGGTCGCACCGATACATTGGCGTCGCAACGGAATGAACCTTCCTGCATATTGCCATCGCAAATGCCGAGATAAACCACCATCTGATGCAATTTCTTCATATACGCGACCGCCTCTTTTGCCGAACGCAAATCCGGCTCCGAGACGATTTCCAGCAAGGGCGTACCTGCACGATTCAGGTCAATCCCGGACTGGCCGTGAAAATCCTCATGCAATGATTTACCGGCATCCTCTTCAAGATGGGCGCGGGTAACGCCAATGATCCTGCTCGAACCATCGTCCAGATCAATGAGCAATTCGCCTTTCTCAACCACGGGTAATTCATACTGGCTAATCTGGTAGCCTTTCGGCAAATCAGGATAAAAGTAATTTTTGCGGGCGAAGATTGAACGCCGGGCGATATTAGCGCCAATTGCCAATCCGAGCATGGCGGCCATTCGCACTGCTTCCTGATTCAATACTGGCAATACGCCGGGCATTCCCAGATCAATCGCGCACGCCTGGGTATTGGGTTCCGCGCCATAAGCCGTAGCAGCAGCGGAAAAGATTTTACTCTTTGTAGCTAATTGGGCGTGGATTTCCAGCCCGATCACAGTTTCCCATTCCATTATTTCTGATCCTGCTGATTTTGAGTTGAAAGCATCCTACTTCACCCCGAGAGGAGGTGGGATATTAAGCAAAGGCAGCGGGGACGCGGTTGTGCCAATCGGTGACTTGCTGGTAGCGATGCGCGACACTCAGCAATCGTTCTTCAGCAAAGTAATTGCCAATCAATTGCAAACCAACAGGGCGCTGCCCGACAAATCCGGCGGGCAAAGACAGACTCGGTAAACCTGCCAGATTGACCGCAATAGTGTAAATATCAGATAAATACATCGTGATAGGATCGTCCACCTTTTCGCCGAGATTAAATGCAACGGTGGGTGAAGTCGGCCCAGCAATCACATCAACCTGATCAAATGCCCGGCGGAAATCATCGCTAATCAGTCGGCGGATTTGTTGCGCTTTAAGGTAATAGGCATCGTAATAACCAGCTGACAGCGCAAAAGTACCTACCAGAATCCGCCGTTGGACTTCTGCGCCAAAACCTTCGGCGCGGGAACGGGTATATAAATCCAGAAGGTCTTTGGGATTATCACAACGATGGCCGTAACGTACCCCGTCAAAACGGGCCAGATTCGATGAGCATTCCGCCGGCGCTACCACATAGTAAGCCGGAATCGCCAATTGGCTATTGGGCAAACTGATCTCTACAGTCTCTGCGCCGAGTTTACGGTATTCGGTCACTGCCGTTTCAATCACCGCCGCTACGGTATTATCCAGCCCAGTCCCGAAATATTCTTTCGGCAATCCGATTTTTAATCCGGCCAATGGCCGATTCAAGGCCGCAGCGTAATCAGGAACCGGCTGGTCCACGCAGGTAGAGTCACGTGGATCAAATCCCGCTATGGCCGTCAATAATAACGCGCAATCTTCAGCCGTGCGCGCCATTGGTCCACCCTGATCGAGACTGGAAGCGTAAGCAATCATCCCCCAGCGCGATACCCGGCCATAAGTCGGTTTAATCCCGGTAATGCCACATAAAGCCGCTGGCTGGCGAATCGATCCACCTGTGTCAGTGCCGGTTGCACCGGGGGTTAACCGGGCGGCAATGGCTGCCGCTGAACCACCGGAGGATCCGCCCGGCACCGCATTCAAATCCCAGGGATTCCGCACCGGACCGTAATAACTGGTTTCGTTGGAGGACCCCATAGCAAATTCATCCATGTTGGTTTTACCCAGCATGACAGCGCCGGCAGTATTGAGCCGCTCCACCACGGTCGCATCATAGGGGGCAATAAACCGGTCAAGCATCTGCGAACCGCAAGAAGTGCGGACGCCATTCGTGCAGAAAATATCCTTATGCGCAATAGGAATACCGGTCAGCGGCCCCGCCTCGCCTCGTTGCCGCCGCTGATCCGCGGCCTGAGCCTGGGCCAACGCTGATTCGGCGGTCACAGTAATAAAAGCATTCAACTGTGGATTGCTGCGTTCAATCCGTTCCAGAAAAACGCGGGTGAGTTCTTCACTGCTGAACTGACCGGAAGCCAGACCAGCGCTAAGTTGGGCAATGGTTTTTTCGTACATGGCGGCAGGAGCGGGCGAGTTCAATCGATGACTTTCGGGACCAGATACAAACCGGCCTCGACGTGGGGAGCAATGGCCTGAAAGCGGTCACGCTGGCTGGATTCGGCGACCACATCAGGCCGCAGCCGTTGCGCCATATCCAGCGGGTGGGCCATTGGCGCGACGCCGGTGGTGTCCACGGCGTTCATCTGCTCCACCAGCTCCAGAATAGCCGACAGATTGCGGGCATAAGCCGGCGCAGCCTCGGCGCGAATAGCCAATCGCGCCAGATGGGCGATTTTGGCGACTTCGGCAACTCCCAAAGACATCGGACAAGTTCTCCTTAAGCAACGGAATCAAGTGTCTAAGCTAGCATATTTTTAGCCGGCTTGCTCCCAACCCCCCTGCTTGTTAGCATTCGCCACTTTTGACCACAGGGGTTTTCAACAACATGTTCAAATGGTTGCGCGGCAAGTTTTCCAGCGATTTATCCATCGATCTGGGCACCGCTAACACGTTGATTTATGTTCGAGGCGGCGGCATTGTCCTCAACGAACCCTCAGTGGTCGCCATTTTCCAGGATCCGGTGCGCGGGGTTCGCACCATCGCTGCCGTCGGGGCTGAAGCCAAGCGGATGCTGGGTCGCACTCCCAGTAACCTGTCCACTATCCGGCCGATGAAGGACGGCGTAATTGCCGATTTCACTGTTACCGAAAAGATGCTGCAACACTTTATCCGCAAGGTCCACGCCCGCAAGTTCTTTAATCCCAGTCCCCGAGTGCTGGTCAGCGTGCCCTGCGGTTCAACCCAGGTCGAGCGGCGGGCGATCCGTGAATCGGCGATGGGGGCCGGGGCGCGGGTGGTCTACCTGATTCCCGAACCGATGGCTGCGGCGATTGGTGCGGGCATTCCGGTGGAAGAAGCGCGTGGCTCGATGGTGCTGGACATCGGTGGCGGTACCTCGGAAGTCGCGGTGATTTCGCTTAACGGCATTGTCTATGCCGGTGCGGTGCGAATCGGCGGCGACCGCTTTGATGAGGCGATCATTAACTATGTGCGGCGCAACTTTGGAGTGCTGATCGGCGAACCAACCGCCGAACGGATCAAGCACGAGATCGGCAGCGCTTATCCCACCTCCGATGTGCGCGAAATCGAAATCAAGGGCCGTAATCTGGCCGAGGGCGTGCCGCGCAGCTTCACCCTCAACAGCAATGAAATCCTTGAAGCCTTGCAGGAGCCACTGTCAGGGATTGTCAGCGCGGTAAAAATGGCGCTGGAAGCGACGCCGCCGGAACTGGCCGCCGATGTCGCCGAACGCGGCATCGTCCTGACGGGCGGCGGGGCGTTGATGCGTGACATTGACCGGCTGCTGATGGAAGAAACCGGCCTCAATGTGGTGGTCGCTGAAGACCCACTGACCTGCGTGGCGCGAGGCGGTGGGCGGGTTCTGGAGCTGATCGCCAAGGATGAACGCGCTATTGACGCTTTCGCTATTGAATAAACGGTGGCTGAGCTTAAACCCAGCAAGCGATTCCGCTACTTATTCATGCTCAACCCGATGGCAACCCTGCGGCTGGGGCTGTGGGCAGCGCTGGCGATTGGGATGATGGTGGTGGATCATCGTTATCACTCGCTGGATGGCCTGCGCGATCTGCTGTCTACCGCGGTCTATCCGCTCCAGGCGTTGATGCAGGCTCCGGCCGCCGCCCGGACCTGGTTTAGTGAAAACCTAGTCAATCGCGACACGCTACTGGAAGAAAACGCTCGGTTGCGTGAGAAGCAGATTTTCCTCAACGCCCAGTTGCAAAAACTAACGACGCTGGAAGCGGAAAACCGCCGGTTGCGTTCGCTGCTGGAATCGGCGGTCAATACCCCGGAACGGATGCTGGTGGCCGAATTGCTGGCAGTTGACTTTGACCCGTACCGACACCACATTTTGCTTAATCGAGGTCGCCGGCACGGCATTGAAGTTGGCCAGCCGGTGATCGACCAGCATGGAATCATCGGCCAGATTATGCGGGCGGATCTGCTGACTTCGACTGCTATTCTGATCACCGATCCCAATCATGCCCTGCCGGTCCAGATTAACCGCACCGGGATTCGCACCTTGGCGCGTGGCACCGGTAATTTTCAGGAGCTGGACTTGCCGCACATCCCCAACAGCGAGGATGTCAAAGTTGGCGACCTGTTGGTGACTTCCGGGTTGGGTGGGCGTTTTCCTCGAGGTTATCCGGTTGGGACGATTACCAAGGTCGAGTTTGATCCTGGTAGCCCCTTCGCCCGGATCATCGCCAAACCACTGGCGCAACTGGATCGGATTCGGGAAGTGATGCTCTTGGAAAATGGAGTGGATGGAACCGTTCTCGCGCCAGCGCCGGTCACGCCATGATCGCCGACCGCGCCCAGGGTGGCTGGATCATCGCGCTGAGCTTGCTGGCGGCGTTCCTGCTGGCTGGGATTCCGTTGCCGGGTCCACTGGATCATTTTCGCCCGGACTGGGTGGCGATGACCCTGATCTACTGGTGTATGGCGCTGCCCTACCGGATTGGGATCGGCATGGGCTGGCTGGTTGGTCTGTTGCTGGATGTGGCGCGCGGCGCATTGCTTGGTCAGTACGCGCTGGCCTTGTCGGTGGTGGCTTACCTGACCCTGCAAGCGTACCGGCGGATTCGGGTGTTTCCGCCGTGGCGACAGGCGTTGACGGTGTTAGTACTGCTGTTGATTGAGCAGGTGCTGGTGTTCTGGATCAGTGGGGTGATCGGTTACCCGCCCAGTGACGGCTGGTATCTGGCTCCGGCGGTGGGCGGCATGGTGGTTTGGCCGTTGTTGTTTATAGTCCTGCGCGACCTGCGCCGACATTTCCAGGTAGAGTAAACGTGAATCTGTGGCGTCGCGCCAAAGCGCCGGTGGATGAACTGAAAACCCGGGTTGGCAAGGACAACGCTGCTGAAAGCGAATTGTTCTTCCACCGTGCGCTGGTGGTGCTATTGGCGGTGTTTCTAGCGCTGCTGGCGGTGGCGGGACGGCTGGTTTATCTACAAGTCTTCAATCATGACCGCTTCACCACACTGGCTGACAGCAACCGGATTCGCCTGCAACCGTTGCCTCCGACCCGGGGCTTCATCTTCGACCGTAACGGGGTGTTGCTGGCCGATAATCTGGCTTCCTACCATTTGGAAATCACCCGCGAGCAGGTCAAGGATCTAGACGAAACCTTGGCGGAGCTGCGCGATCGCATCGCCCTGACCGACGCCGACATTGAGCGGTTTCGCCGGTTGTCCCGGCGCAGCGCCCCATATGATGGCGTGCCGCTGCGCTTTCAATTGACCGACGAGGAAATCGCTAAACTGTCCATTGACCTGTATCGACTGCCCGGCGTGGATATCAAGGCCGACCTCACCCGCCGCTATCCACTGGGAAGCCGCGCTGTGCATGCTATTGGTTATGTCGGGCGGATTGATGAAAACGAGTTGCGGCGGATCGATCCGGGTCAGTACAGCGGCAGCACCCATATTGGCAAGATCGGTGTGGAGCGCTCCTACGAAGAAGTGCTGCACGGGCGTACCGGTTGGCAGCAGGTTGAAACCAACGCCGAAGGGCGACCGTTGCGAGTGCTGAGCCGCACTCCGCCAACTCCCGGCCAGAATATCTATCTGAGTATCGATATTCGCTTGCAGGCGGTGGCGGAAAAGGCGCTGGAAGGTTACAACGGTGCAATCGTCGCCCTCGATCCGCGCAATGGCGAGGTGCTGGCCCTGGCCAGCCAGCCCGTGTACGACCCTAATCCCTTCGTCAACGGCATTGATACCGTTTCCTACCGCGCACTGAATACCTCGAAAGACAAGCCATTGCTGAATCGCGCCCTGCGCGGCATGTACCCGCCGGGTTCGACCATCAAGCCGTTGATGGCGCTGGCCGGACTCGATTATGGTGTGGTCAACCGTTACAGCAGGGTGTTTTGTCCCGGTTTCTATCGCTTACCCGGCGTCAGCCACAAATTCCGCGACTGGAAGCACGGGGGGCACGGCAGCGTCGACATGGATCGGGCGATTGCTCAGTCCTGTGATGTGTATTTCTACGATCTGGCGCTGAATATCGGTATCGACCGCGTCCATGACTTTTTGCAGCAATTCAGCATGGGCCAGCCCACCGGCATCGATCTGCCCGGCGAAAAAGGCGGGGTCCTGCCCTCGCAGACCTGGAAGCGCAAGTCCTACAAGCAAAACTGGTTTGCCGGCGACACCCTCAGCGCCGGGATCGGCCAAGGCTATTTTCTGGCGACTCCGCTGCAACTGGCGCATGCTGTGGCGACGCTCTCGCAACGCGGGCTGCGGTTTCTGCCCCGGGTGTTGTACGCCACCGAAGACCCTGGCACCCGGCTCAAAACGCTGGAGCCGCCCCGGTCCGCCCCGCCGGTGGTCGTCAAGAATTCCCGCGACTGGGAGCCGGTGATCAACGGCATGATCCATGTGGTTGAAGGCGGCACTGCCCACCGAATCGGGATTGGCGCGAAATACCGGATCGCGGGCAAAACCGGCACCGCCCAAGTGTTCACCCTCGGTCAGGGCGAGAAATACAACGCCAAGCAACTCTCAAAAAATTTGCTGGATCATGCCCTGTTCATCGCCTTTGCTCCAGTCGAAGAGCCACGCATCGCGGTCGCAGTGATCGCCGAACATGGCGGCGGTGGCAGTTCGACCGCTGCGCCACTGGCCCGCAAAGTCATGGACGCCTGGCTACTGAACCGATACGAAGAAACCGCACCCGATTCGACTGCTGCGCCCGTGGCTGCACCGCCGGAACCGTCGCCGCATGGAACGGAATAATATGGATCAGCCCGATGATGGCCGGTTTCTGAAACTGATTTATCTTGATCTCCCGTTGCTGATCGGTTTGCTGGCGGTGTCCGGGATCGGGCTGGTGGTGCTCTACAGCGCCGGACAACAGAAGCTGGATCTGGTGATCGGCCAGGCCATTCGCCTGGGGCTGGGCTTCACGGTCATGCTCATACTGGCGCAGCTCCCCCCCCGCTATTTTCGGTTCTGGTCGCCGTGGATTTATCTGGCCGGGATTGTGCTGTTGCTGGCGGTCATGGTGGTCGGCGATGTCTCAAAAGGCGCACAACGCTGGCTGAATCTGGGCATTGTGCGGTTTCAGCCTTCCGAGATCATGAAGCTGGCGGTGCCGATGATGATGGCCTGGTTCTTCGCCGAAAAACCGCTGCCGCCGCGCTGGCCGCATTTGCTGGGCGGGGCGCTGGTGACGGCTATTCCGTTTGTCCTGATTGCTGAACAGCCCGATTTGGGTACTGCGCTGGTGGTGGGCTGCGCGGGCGCGTCAGCGCTGTTTCTGGCCGGATTGAGCTGGTGGCTGATGGGTGGGTTGGCGGTCATGCTGGGTGGAGCGATCCCGCTGTTCTGGACTTTCATCATGCACGACTATCAGCGGCAGCGGGTGCTGACTTTCCTTAACCCGGAAAGCGATCCGTTGGGTACGGGCTACCACATTATCCAGTCGAAAATCGCTATTGGTTCCGGCGGCATCTACGGCAAAGGCTGGTTGAACGGCACGCAGTCGCATCTGGATTTTCTGCCGGAAGGCTCCACCGACTTTATTTTTGCCGCCTTTTCCGAAGAATTCGGCCTGGTGGGTGGCAGCCTGCTACTGACGCTGTACTTTTTCATTATCGCTCGCAGCCTGTACATGGCCGCTTACGCCCCGGATACTTACGGTCGATTACTGGCTGGCAGCCTGGCTCTGATTTTTTTCATCTATGCTTTCGTTAACTCCGGCATGGTCTCCGGGCTGTTACCGGTGGTAGGCTTGCCGCTGCCGTTATTCAGCTATGGCGGCACGTCGCTGGTGACGATCATGGCTAGCTTCGGTATCCTGATGAGCATCTATTCGCACCGCCGGCCCCGGTCGCGGTAAGCACCGCCCTGAACGACGATGAGACTTGCGCGTGAAGAGACTGTATCTGCTGACATTTTCAATTATTCTGCTGTTAAGCGCCTGCGCGGCTCCACCTGCCGCAGTCCGCCCCTCCTCCGAAACGCCGGTTGTCCCGGACACCCCAGTTGCCTCTACACCTGACCTGGCCGCCGCCAGATCGACCACCGTCAACCCCGGCCAACCGCTGTCCCGTCGCTCTGATGTACAGGCGTTTATTCGGGAAATGGTGTCCAAATACGGCTTTAACGCCCGCCAGTTGCAGGCTACATTCAGCCAGGCCCGCGTCCAGCCCAGCATCATTGCCGCCATGTCGAAGCCCGCTGAGGCCAAGCCGTGGTACGCCTACCGCGAGATTTTCGTTAATCCCAAACGGATTCAGGGCGGTGTCGCCTTTTGGCGGGCCAACGCCGCTGCATTGGCCGAAGCCGAACGGGTTTATGGCGTGCCGGCGGAAATCGTGGTCGCCATCATCGGCGTAGAAACCCAATACGGCGGCAACATGGGTAAATACCGGGTGCTGGAGGCGCTGGCGACACTGGCTTTTGACTACCCGCGTCGCGCCGCCTATTTCCGCAAGGAGCTGGAAAATTTCCTGGTGATGACCCGCGCCGAGGGTATTGATCCGCTGACGCCGCGCGGCTCCTATGCCGGGGCGATGGGCTACGGCCAGTTCATGCCGAGCAGCTTCCAGGCGTTCGCAGTGGATTTTGACGGCGATGGCCATCGCGACTTGTGGCGCAATCCCCGCGACGCGATTGGCAGCGTTGCCAACTATTTCAAAAAGAGCGGCTGGCGAACTGGCGAACCGGTGGCCGTCCCGGCTCAGGTGAGCGGCAGCCGTTATCTGGACTTGGTCAGTCGCCAGTTGAGCCAACCCAAAGACCGGGTCGCGGATCTGCAAGCGCAAGGGGTGACGCCAGACGGGCGGGTCAGCGGTTCGCAATTGGCGATGCTGCTGGAGTATGTGGGTCGCACCGGCCCCGAATACTGGCTGGGTTTCGACAATTTCTACGTTATTACCCGTTACAACCGCAGCCAACTGTACGCCCTGGCGGTGTATCAGCTCAGTCAGGCCATCCGCAGCAGCGCGAATCAATAGCGCTGAATCCATTCTGAAAGACTGCAAAAAAATCGCACCAGTCCAGCACCGGTTGCGTAGGACGGGTACAGGGAGATGATTGTTATGGTGAATTTCTGGAGCCGCGCCCTGATCGGGGCGTCATTGGCGGGCGCGTTGGCGAGTTGCAGCAGCGTGCCTGATCAACAGCCGGTGGCGAGTTCGTCGGTCGAGGCCGCCTTGGCCACTGCGCTGGCGGTCGACGAGCCAGTTCCGCAGTTTGAACCGCCCAGCCGCAGCGGCAACCCGGATACCTATGTGGTGTTTGGCCGTCGCTACCGGGTTAAGGATAGTAGCGAGGGATATCGGGAAACCGGCACTGCCTCTTGGTATGGCTGGGATTTCCACGGGCGTAAGACTTCCAGTGGCCCGCCGTTCAATATGTTTGAGCTGAGCGCTGCTCACAAGAGTTTACCCATCCCGACCTATGTGCGGGTCACTAATCTGGAAAATGGCCGCAGCATCGTCGTCAAGGTTAATGATCGTGGCCCGTTCATCGATGACCGGGCGATTGACCTGTCTTACGCCGCCGCCGCCCGGCTGGATATGCTGGAACAGGGTACCGCCCAAGTAGAAATTGTGGCGCTGGCCCCATATCAATACTTGCCGGATCTGGTCGCCCGCCGTAGCGAACAGCGTGAGCGACAGGCGAATCTGGCATTGCGGCGAGAGGAAGCGCAGGAACGCCGGTTAGCCAGCCTGGCGTTGCGGCGAGAGGAAGCGCAGGAACGCCGGTTAGCTAGTCTGGCGCTACGGCGGGAGCGGGCGGCGACCATTGAGTTTGCCCATGAGGCGCCAGTGGCCGGGCGCGCATCCAGCCGACTGGCGATGGCGAACGTAATCCGGAATTCGGCGCCATTAGCCAAGGACAAGGCGAAATTCGCGGAACGCACGGTAGCCGCTGCGCCGTCGGCCAAGGCTAAGGTGAAGCCGACGGGGCGCGTGGTCGTGGCTAAACCGGTAGCCAAGGATAAAGGCAAAGCGAACGATCGGGTCGTGGTCGCGTCGGCTGGCAAAGGCAGGATGAAATCGTCAGAACACGCCGAGGTGGTGGCCAAGGGCAAGGCGAAGTCGTCAGAGCCTGTGGCGGCGGCGCCAGTTGGGAAGGGCCATCCACCGGTACGGGTCGCCAGTGTGCGATCAGGTCGTTCCCGAATTGCAGCGGATTGACTGGCGATAGCGCCTAACCTTGGGGTGCGGCGCTGACCGAGCAACATTCTGACGGTTCAAACCGTTTGTTTGCGGGCCGGGCTTCTGGCTAAAATCACCGATTCTTAACCTTTGGGAACCGTTCACGACCCATGTTGCTTCCGACGATCTTTCGCCCTTTGCTGTTGCCACTGTTGCTGATTTTCCTCTGTGTCAATTTGGGCGTAGCTGCCGCCCCAGCCCAGAAAACCGAGACCATCCCGCTGCCACCGCAGGTTCCGGTGCGGGCTTATGTTCTGATGGATTATCAAAGCGGCAATCTGCTGGCAAACCTGAAAGGCGATGAACGGATGGAGCCGGCCAGCATTACCAAGCTGATGACCGCTTATGTCATCTACAAGGCGCTGAAATCGGGAAAGATTCATCTAACCGATCAGGTCACCATCAGTGAAAAAGCCTGGCGGACGCAGGGATCCAAGATGTTCGTCAAGATCGGCAGCCAGGTGCCGGTGGAAGACCTGCTGATGGGGATGGTGGTGCAATCTGGCAATGACGCGACCGTGGCGCTGGCCGAGCACGTCGCCGGCTCTGAGGAGACCTTCGTCAGGTTGATGAACCAGGAGGCGGAGCGGTTGGGGATGACGAACAGTCACTTCGCCAATGCGCCGGGGATGCCGGATCCCAATCACTACATGTCAGCCCACGACATCGCTTTACTGGCGCGGGCGCTGATTCAGGACTTCCCGGAACACTATCCGCGCTATTCAGTACGCAGCTTCAAGTACAACAACATTGAGCAGCAAAACCGCAACCGGTTGTTATTGACGGATTCCTCGGTCGATGGAATGAAGACCGGCCATACCGAATCGGCGGGTTACTGTCTGGTGGCCTCGGCCAAGCGCAACGATACCCGGCTGATCAGCGTGGTGCTGGGGGCGAACAAGGAGAAAGAGCGCTTTCAGGCCAGTCAGGCGCTGTTGAACTACGGTTTCAGCTTTTTTGAAAGTCGTAAACTGTACGACGCCAATACGCCGATTGTGACGACCCGTATTTGGAAGGGGCAGCAAAACGAGTTGCCACTGGGCGTTGCCCAACCGTTATACGTCACGGTTGCCAAGGGCCAGGCTCCGCAGGTCAACACCACCACCACCGTCCAGCCGACTATCGTTGCACCGGTGCAGAAGGATCAGGCATTCGGTGAAATCGTGGTGAAAATGGGTGATCAGGAAGTCAGCAAGACGCCACTGGTTGCGCTGAAAGATGTACCGGAAAGCGGTTGGTTTGGGCGGATGATCGATTCAATCCTGATGTTTTTCTACTCCCTGTTTAGTTGAAATCTGGCGGTGGGTTATGCGATGAATGATACGTCGCTGCTGCAATTCCCCTGCGATTTTCCCATCAAGATCATGGGCGCTGGCGGGCCGGAATTTGGCCCGCTGGTGCTGGAGCTGGTGCGCCGGCACAGTCCCGATCTGGATGAAGCCCGAGTTCGCATTCGTTCCAGTCGGGCCGGGCGTTATCAATCAGTAACGGTTATTGTCATGGCCCGCAATCGCGCCCATCTCGATGCTCTCTATCAGGAACTCAGCCGCCATCCGCAGATTAAGATGGTGTTGTGAGCTGCATTGAACCCCCCTGACAGACCTTCCAGCGATTTTCAGTGAGTTGTGGGATAGCTAGCGTAGCAACGGGGTTTGAAGCTCCATGCTGGCTTTGTATCCACGATTACCGCTGATTGCAGCGCGTCGTCGGGGCAGTCAAAGCGGCCTTTGCCGGACTGCTGGAGGCCTGTAGGCAGGAACAGCATTTAATTACGTCTATGCCGTTAATTACGTCTATGCCGTCCTCCGCCACTCGCTGCGCCGTGAAACCTACGCTCTGAATCTCAAGCACGAATTTCCCCGCATTCGGTTTTGCCGATTACAAGGAAAAAGTAATCGATTTGCTCATGCCATAGGCATCGTTAACGCCATGCCGGGATCATCCAATTGGCCGGAAACGGCGACCAAATGAGAGACGCTCCATGACTGCTCCAACCTGGCCCAATGTCAGTCGTATGGCCTTTCGCGCCTTGCGCCGCGACTGGCGATCCGGCGAATTGCGAGTGCTGGCGGCGGCGCTGCTGATCGCCGTCGCCAGTGTCGCTGCGGTCGGTTTTTTCACCGACCGGATTGGGCAGGCGATGGAGCGTAAGGCCAGCGAATTGCTGGGCGCTGATCTGGTCATCCATGCGTCGGACCCGCTGCAACCGATTTTGCGTGAGGAAGCGCAACGGCAAGGTCTGCAAACTGCCGAGACCCTGAATTTCCGCAGTGTCGTCGTAGCCGGCGAGATCACCCAACTGGCGGAGGTCAAAGCGGTTGGCCCCGGCTATCCGTTGCGTGGCGCATTGCAGGTCAGCGACCAGCCGTTCGCCCCGCCTCGCACAGTGACGACGATTCCCAACCCCGGCGATCTCTGGCTGGACGAACGGTTGCTGCAAATCCTCGGCCTTCAGGTGGGCGATGCGGTGGACCTCGGTTCTCGCCGCTTTCGCATTGCTCAAGTGCTGGCCTACGAGCCGGATCGAGCGGGCGATCTGTTCAGTCTCGCGCCCCGGCTGTTGCTGAATCTGGCGGATGTGCCGTCAACCGGTTTGGTGCAACGCGGCAGCCGGGTAGACCATCGTTTGTTGCTGGCCGGTGATCCAGCGGCATTGGCGGCGTTCAAGACCTGGGCGACACCCCGGCTGAAAACTGGCGAAAAGCTGCAAGGGGTCCGTGACGCCCGTGCTGAATTACGGTCGGCGCTGGAGCGGGCGCAACGTTTTCTGACTCTGGCGGCGCTGGTCAGTGTGATTCTGGCCGGGGTCGGGATTGCCATCGCTGCCCGGCGCTTTGCCGCCCGCCATTGGGACAGCGTGGCGATCCTGCGCTGCGTCGGCGCGACTCAGGGTTTAATCATCCGGCTGTTCACTCTGGAATTGCTGACACTGGCGGCAGTCGCTGGTCTGATCGGCCTGGCCGTTGGCTACCTCGCTCAATACGGTCTGAACGGACTGCTTGGGCAACTGCTCAGCCATACCGTATTGCCCGCGCCATCCTGGCAACCGGTGCTGCCGGCGCTAGTGACCGGCTTCGTGACTTTGCTCGGTTTTGGGTTGCCGCCACTGCTGCGGCTGCGCGACGTGCCGCCGTTGCGGGTGCTGCGCCGCGATCTCGGCCCGGTGAATCCCCGGTTGCTGGCGCTGTACGGCCCCGCTGTGCTGGCGACTGTGATGTTGCTGGTCTGGCAGGCGGGCGAAGCACGGCTGGCGTTGTACGTTTGCGCCGGTGTCGCGGGGACAGTCGCCGCGTTGACGCTGGGAGCGTGGGGACTGGTGAAGGCGTTGAACCTGCTGCGCGGTCAGGTCGGCGTGGCCTGGCGTTTCGGGCTGGCCAACATTGCCCGGCGTGGCTCCGGCAGCACAGCGCAAGTGGTGGCGATTGGCTTGGGCTTGATGGCGCTGCTGATGCTGACTTTGGTGCGGACGGACTTATTGAGCAGTTGGCGGGCCAGTCTGCCCGCCGATGCGCCCAACCATTTTCTGATCAACATTCAGCCTCATGAAGTCGCCGGGATCAAAACCTTTCTCAGTGAACACGGCTTGGGCCAAGTTGAATTGTTCCCGATGGTGCGTGGACGGCTGACTGCGATCAATGATCGGGCAGTCGGGCCGGATGATTATGAGAATCCCCGCGCCAAACGGCTGGTGGAGCGCGAGTTCAACTTGTCCTGGGCCGACCGCTTGCAAGACGATAACCGGATCGTTGCTGGGCGTTGGTGGAATGCCAATGAACAGGGTCAGGGTTTTGCATCAGTGGAACAGGATTTGGCGAAAACCTTGGGCATTGTCCTCAACGATACCCTGCACTTCCAGATTGCCGGACAGGCGCTGGAAGCCAAGGTCATCAGTTTGCGGAGTGTCGAGTGGGATTCATTCCGAGCCAATTTCTTTGTGTTGTTTCCGGCTGGTGTGCTGGATAGCTATCCAGCCGCTTGGATCACCAGTTTTCATCTGCCGCCAGGGCGAAAACCGTTGTTGGCGGAACTGGTGCGGCAATACCCGTCGGTGACGGTGCTGGATGTGGCGGCATTGATCGACAAGGTGCGCGAGATCGTGGATCGAGTGATCGCCGCCGTTGAATATGTGTTCCTGTTTACTCTGGCGGCGGGGCTGGTCGTGCTGTACGCAGCGATTCAGGCGACCCAAGATGAGCGGCGGTTTGAAAACGCAGTGTTGCGAACTTTAGGGGCATCGCGGGCGGTGGTGCGGCGTAGCCTGCTGGCGGAATTCGCCACGCTGGGTTTTCTGGCAGGGGTGCTGGCTGCCGGCGCTGCTACCGGGATTGGCTATGTTCTTGCCACACGGGTATTTGATTTTCCCTATCACGGTAACCCGTGGCTCTGGTTGTTGGGCAGCGGTGCCGGAGTGGTGGGCGTGGGTTTAGCCGGACTGATCGGTGCCCGCTCAGCGCTAAATCAACCACCGTGGCGGGCGTTGCGGGACGGGTAGGAACGCCGCCTCTTAAAAGTTATTTATTTATAATATGTTGCAGCGGCCTTGACCGGGCCGGGAACATTCAAACTCGCTACCCCTTGGCAATCGCCCGGTTTGGAATTATGCTAACCGCAAATCGTACTAATCCAGTACTGATTAAGCCGGACCCAAGGAGCGACCGATGATTCGCATTACCCGGGAAGCCGATTACGGCATTGTGCTGATGACCGCGCTGGCGCAGGCGGAAGGTCAACCGCGCAGCGCCGCGCTTCTCGCACAGCAGCGCCGCTTGCCGCTGCCGATGGTCAGCAAAATTCTCAAAGCGCTGGCGCGCGCCGGGTTGCTGGCTTCGCTGCGCGGTGTACAGGGCGGTTACCAGTTGGCGCGGCCAGCGACAGAGATTTCCGCTGCCGACATCATCGGTGCTCTGGAAGGCCCCCTCGCCATTACAGAATGCAGCGACGAGTCCCATGACGGTTGCGCCCGGATGGAGCATTGCGAGGTCAGCGGACATTGGTCGCGTATTAACCGGGCCATTCACGCCGCCCTGCAAAGCGTGAGTCTGGTGGAGATGAGCCATCCGGATCCGCTGCAACCGCTGCATTTTCATCCCCTTCATCGGGCAATGGCCGGCCAGATTGCTGGCCGACCGGTTTGAATTGCCGTTTTTCGCCCCAGGAATCCTGCTATGACTGACAGTACCGAAACGCTCGAACGCCTCGCTGACAGCGATTACCAATACGGCTTTGTCACTGACATTGAACAGGAAACCATGCCGCCGGGGTTGAATGAGGACGTGGTGCGGCTGATTTCGGCCAAGAAGCAGGAGCCGGACTGGTTGCTGGAGTGGCGATTGACGGCGTTCAGGCATTGGTTAACTCAACAGCAACCACAGTGGGCACGAGTCCATTATCCACCCATTGACTACCAGGCTATTTCCTATTACGCCGCACCCAAGCAGAAAAGCGAGGGGCCGAAAAGTCTGGATGAGATTGATCCAGAATTGCGCCGCACCTATGAAAAACTGGGCATTCCACTGGCTGAACAAGCCATTTTAGCAGGCGTGGCGGTGGACGCCGTATTTGATTCAGTTTCGGTAGCGACCAGCTATAAAGGTAAACTGGCGGAACTCGGCATCATCTTCTGTTCGTTCTCTGAAGCAGTGCGCGAATATCCCGAACTGGTGCGGCAATATCTTGGTTCTGTCGTGCCGTACCGTGATAATTACTACGCTACGCTTAATTCCGCCGTGTTTTCTGATGGTTCGTTTGTTTATATCCCGCCGGGCGTGCGCTGTCCGATGGAGTTGTCCACCTATTTCCGTATTAACGCCAGCAATACCGGGCAATTTGAACGGACGCTGATTATTGCCGATGAAGGCGCTTATGTGTCGTATCTGGAAGGATGTACTGCGCCGCAGCGTGATGAAAATCAACTCCATGCCGCAGTAGTGGAGTTGGTAGCGCTGGATCATGCAACGATTAAATACTCCACGGTGCAGAATTGGTATCCAGGCGATGCCGAAGGACGTGGCGGTATTTACAACTTCGTCACTAAACGCGGCTTATGCAAGGGCCACGATTCCAAGATTTCCTGGACGCAGGTTGAAACTGGTTCAGCCATTACCTGGAAATACCCCAGTTGTGTGTTACGCGGTGATAATTCAGTCGGTGAGTTTTATTCAGTCGCGATTACCCGTGATTATCAGCAGGCCGATACTGGCACCAAGATGATCCATATCGGCAAGAATACCCACAGTACCATTGTCTCCAAGGGTATTTCTGCGGGTCATGGACAAAACGCCTATCGTGGACTGGTAAAAATCATGCCCACTGCTGAGGGCGCTCGTAATCATTCACAGTGCGATTCGCTACTGATAGGCGATCAATGCGGCGCCCATACCTTTCCTTATATTGAGGTGCAGAATCCGAGTGCCCAAGTGGCGCATGAAGCCAGTACCTCAAAAATTAGTGAAGACCAGCTTTTTTATTGCCGACAACGCGGCATCAGCGCTGAGGACGCAGTGAGTCTGATTGTCAATGGTTTCTGCAAGGAAGTATTCAAGGAATTACCAATGGAATTCGCTGTTGAGGCGCAGAAACTGATTGAGTTGAAGCTGGAAGGTAGTGTCGGCTAAGAAGATTTAGAGATTCAAGATCAAAGGAATCAACCACTCATGCTGGAAATCCGCAATCTACACGCTACAGTCGAAGGCCGCGAAATTCTTAACGGCATCGACCTCATTATCCGTCCTGGTGAGACTCATGCCATCATGGGGCCAAATGGCTCTGGTAAGAGTACACTGGCTAATGTCATTGCTGGGCGTGAGGGCTATGTCGTCACCGAAGGCGACATCTTCTTCGACGGAAAGAACCTGTTAGAGATGGATCCGGAGACTCGTGCTTGTGAGGGTCTGTTTCTAGCCTTCCAGTACCCGGTTGAAATCCCCGGCGTCGCCAATCTTTATTTCCTTAAGGCTGCTGTGAACGCAGTGCGTAAATATCGTGGCGAGCCATCAGTCGATGCAATGGACTTCTGGGATTTGATCCATGAACGGATGGAGTTGGTCAAAATGGATGAGTCCATGCTCAAGCGTTCTGTCAATGAAGGCTTCTCCGGCGGTGAGAAAAAACGTAATGAAGTGTTTCAAATGGCGGTGTTGCAGCCACGCTTTGCCGTTATGGACGAAACAGATTCAGGACTGGATATTGATGCCCTGAGAGTTGTTGCTGATGGCGTGAATGCTTTGCGGAGTCCAGAGCGCGGCTTTCTGGTGATTACGCATTATCAGCGGCTGCTGGATTATATCGTACCGGATTATGTGCATGTATTAGTCAATGGCCGTATTGCCCG
Source organism: Candidatus Competibacteraceae bacterium (assembly GCA_003989085.1). Lineage (GTDB taxonomy): Bacteria > Pseudomonadota > Gammaproteobacteria > Competibacterales > Competibacteraceae > RXIV01. The sequence continues at coordinate 45,736 of RXIV01000010.1, read as the reverse complement.
TTCCGGTGGTAAGGAACTGGCGGTAGAACTGGAGCAACAAGGCTATGCGCTATACAACGAGGAACCGGGTCGCGCTCGCCGGGCGGCCTGAGAGAGACCTGCCATGACTGCCATCGCTCCACTGTTTTCCGACCCGTACTACCAGGCCTTTGCCGCGTTTATGACGGAGCGTCGTGAGCCGGATGCTATTGCTCGATTGCGCCGTGCAGCATTCGCTCGGTTTGAGACTCTCGGCTGGCCAACCCGCCGTCAGGAAGCCTGGCGATTCACTGATCTTGCCGCGTTGCAAGCATTAGCTTTGCAACGGCCAAGTAATGCGTTGATTGACGCCATCACATTGCCTGCGCTGGAAACCACAACTCACCGACGAGTCTTTGTTAATGGTTACTTTGCGCCCAGCTTATCACCAATGCAGCCATTACCAGATCGGGCGATTGTTAGCAATTTTAGCCAAGCGTTATTAAGCCACTCTGACAGAATCTCATCTGTTCTTGACTCATTGCCTGGTTTACAGTCCCATCCATTTGCCGCATTGAATACGGCGTTCTGGGAGGATGGCGCATTCGTTTATGTACCACAAGGGACAGTGATTAAAGAGCCGATTCACTTGGTCTTTTATACGACTGGCGGTGACATGGCGGTTTATCCGCGCCTGTTGCTGGCGCTGGAGGATGGAGCGCAGGCAACCGTCGTTGTTGAATACCAGGGGCAGGGCCGTTCTCTGAATGCGCCATTAGCCGAGTTACAGTTGGGCAGTAGTGCAGTGCTGCACTATCACCAGGTTCAGGAAGAGTCGCTTCAGGCGTTTCATCTCGGTGGAATTCGGGTTCATCAATCCCGTGCGAGTCAGGCTCATCTGCATTTATTCTCCAGTGGTGGGCAATTGGGCCGTACTGATTTGGAGGTGCTGCTGGATGGCGAACATGCTGGATGCCTTCTTAATGGCTTGACCTTGGGTCAGGAAAACCAGACTGGTGATTGTCACCTTCGCGTCGAGCACACTCAGCCACACGGAACCAGTGAACAGGTCTTCAAGAGTGTGCTGGATGGCGCTGCGCGGGCAGTGTTTGACGGCATGATTCACGTCCGGCCACATGCTCAGAAGACTGACGCTCGCCAGACGAGCCGTAATTTATTGTTGTCCAGGCAGGCTAAAGCCCACTCTAACCCCCGGCTGGAAATTTTGGCCGACGATGTGAAATGTGGACATGGTTCCAGTACCGGGTTTCTCGATCCGGACGCCGAGTTTTATCTCCGCGCGAGAGGAATTCCGGTTATTCAGGCCCGTGCTTTGCTGGTTCATGCTTTCGCTAATGATAGTCTCAATCGAATTATCTTAGCGCCATTGCGTGAGCGCTTAGCTCGGTTGCTGGCTGTATGGCTGGGGCTGGATAGCATTGAGGGGAATTAACGAATGAGCGCCTTGCCTGCATTGACTATTGCGCCTGCCGACAAGACTGAACTGGATTTAACCAGCATTCGCGCCGATTTTCCGATTCTGCGGCAGCGGATTCATGGTAAGTCACTGGTTTATCTGGATAACGCGGCCTCGGTGCAAAAACCGAAAGCGGTGATTGACGCCATCAGCGAATGTTACAGCGGTTATTACGCCAATATTCATCGTGGCGTTCATCTGCTGTCGGAACGATCGACAATGGCCTATGAGGGAGCGCGGGAGAAAGTTCGGGCATTTCTTAATGCAGCCAGCACCCAGGAGATTATTTTTACCCGTAACACCACGGAAAGCATCAATCTGGTTGCCAGCAGTTTTGGCGGCAGTGCGGTAAAAGCGGGTGACGAAATCATTATTACTGGTATGGAGCATCATTCTAATATCGTCCCTTGGCAATTGCTGTGCGATCGCATGGGGGCAGTATTGAAGGTGGCGCCATTTACTGATACTGGCGAATTGATTCTGGAGGAATACGAGCGATTGTTGAATAGCGGCCGGGTCAAACTAGCAGCATTTGTTCACATCTCCAATGCGCTGGGCACTATTAACCCGGTTAAGATGATGGTTGATTTGGCTCATGCTCGTGGCGTTCCAACATTAGTCGACGGGGCGCAGTCTGTTCCCCATTTGACAGTGGATGTGCAGAATCTGGATTGCGATTTTTACGCTTTTTCCGGCCACAAATTGTATGGACCTAGCGGCGTCGGTGTACTGTATGGCAAGCAGGCGCTGTTGGACGCGATGCCGCCCTATCAAGGTGGCGGAGACATGATCAGTGTGGTCACGTTTGAGAAAACTGAATATGCCGACCTGCCTAATAAATTCGAGGCGGGAACGCCGAATATTGCTGGCGTTATTGGAATGGGGGCGGCGCTGGACTGGTTGAATGCTATCGGGCTGGATGCAGTAGCGGCGCATGAGCAACAGTTGCTGGATTATGCCACCGCGCAATTGTTGGAGATTCCTGGCCTGATTATTATGGGGACTGCACGGGATAAAGCGGCGCTGGTAGCGTTTACTCTACAAGGTGTCCATCCTCACGACATCGGAACTATTCTCGACCGGGAGGGCATTGCTATTCGCGCCGGTCATCATTGCGCCCAGCCGGTCATGCAACGGTATGGCGTTCCCGCTACGGCGCGGGCTTCGCTTGCGGTTTACAATAGCCGCGATGAAGTCGACGCTTTGGTCAAAGCTCTCTGGAAAGTCAAGGAGTTATTTGCATAATGAACGACTTGCGCGATCTGTATCAGGAAGTGATCCTCGATCACAATAAGCGGCCCCGTAATTTCCGAATTCTCCCACAGCCGACTCATCATGCCGATGGCGTTAATCCGTTGTGTGGCGACCGGATTAGCGTATTTCTGGATATTGATGATGGCGTGATCCGGGATATTTCCTTTCAAGGGGCTGGCTGTGCGATTTCCAGCGCCTCTGCGTCATTGATGACTGAGGCGCTGAAAGGAAAACCGGTTAACGAAATTGACCATTTGTTTGATGCCTTCCATACGGTAGTGACGACCGATGCCGAATGTCCGAAAGGATTGGGTAAGTTGAGTGTATTAGCTGGAGTGCGCGATTATCCGAGCCGGGTCAAGTGCGCGACTTTGGCTTGGCATGCCGTCCGTGCTGCGCTGGAGCAACATAAACAGCCGGTCGCAACGGAATAGGCAGGAGGATTCAGATGACTGCGACGACGCACTTACCGGATGTCGGTGAACTGGAGGCTGGAATCATCAAGGCGCTGAAAAATGTCTACGATCCAGAGATTCCAGTGGATATTTATGAACTGGGGCTGATTTATGGCCTGAATGTGGATCCGCTGACCGGTCATGCCGATATTCAAATGACCCTGACTGCGCCTGGTTGTCCGGTGGCTGGAGCGATGCCGGAATGGGTAGAGAATGCAGCCCGCAGTGTTCCCGGTATTGAATCAGTCACGGTTGATCTGGTGTGGGAACCCCCGTGGAACACAGAAAAAATGTCGATGCGGGCCAAGCTGGAATTGAACATGGTGTGATGAAAAAAGGTGTGTCATGGGGGATTTTGTGGCTAGACGCATGACCCGTTTAGGATAGATTTGATTGGTCTCCCTTTTAATTTGGCCCCATCTTAGGGCGATTTTTTCGTCCCAGCACCGCCGCCAGAAAATGCCCGGTATGACTTTTCGGCTGCGTCGCTACTTGTTCCGGCGTTCCAATTGCCACGATTTCACCCCCCCCCCCACCGCCTTCTGGTCCCAGATCAATGATCCAGTCGGCGGTTTTAATTACATCCAGATTGTGTTCAATCACTACTACTGTATTGCCGCGATTCCGCAATTCATGCAGCACTTTTAATAATTGCTCAATGTCATGGAAATGCAGCCCAGTGGTGGGTTCATCGAGAATGTAGAGAGTCTGGCCGGTGTCGCGTTTGGACAATTCGCGGGCCAGTTTCACCCGTTGCGCCTCGCCGCCGGACAGCGTCGTAGCATTTTGGCCGAGCCGGAGATAACTCAAGCCCACTTCCACCAGGGTTTGCAGCTTGCGGGCTACCGCCGGCACGGCCTGATAAAACGTCAGCGCGTCCTCGACGGTCAGGTCCAGCACCTCATGAATGGTGCGGCCCTTGTAGCGGATGTCCAGCGTTTCCCGGTTATAGCGCCGGCCATGACATTGATCGCATGGTACATAAATATCGGGCAGAAAGTGCATCGCCACCTGAATCACGCCATCGCCTTGACAGGCTTCACACCGCCCACCCTTGACATTGAAACTGAATCGCCCCGGTAAATAACCTCGCGCCCGAGATTCCGGCACTCCGGCGAATAAGTCCCGAATTGGGGTGAATAAGCCGGTGTAAGTCGCCGGATTAGATCGCGGCGTGCGGCCAATCGGACTTTGATCGATGTTGACTACCTTGTCTAACTGCTCCAGTCCCAGCACATCTTTGCAGGGCGCGGGCGATTCATTGGCGTCATTTAAATCGCGGGCTGCATAGCAATATAAGGTATCGTTAATCAGCGTGGATTTGCCAGAGCCGGATACGCCAGTAATGCAGGTCAACAACCCTAACGGAATGGCGACCGTCAGATTTTTCAGATTATTGCCGGTGGCCCCAATCAGGCGTAACTGTTTTTTCGGATTCTGCGGAGTACGCTGATTTGGTAATGCAATCTGTCGCTGCCCACTCAGATAAGCGCCGGTCAATGAATCGGGATGATGTGCAATGGCATCCGGCGTTCCTTGCGCCACCACCCGCCCGCCGTGAATGCCCGCGCCCGGCCCCATGTCCACCACCTGATCGGCGGTGCGGATCGCCTCTTCATCGTGTTCCACGACGATCACGGTATTGCCCAGATCGCGCAGCCGCCGCAGGCTGGCCAGCAATCGGGCGTTGTCGCGCTGGTGCAAGCCAATCGATGGCTCATCCAGCACATACAGCACGCCGACCAGCCCGGCTCCGATTTGCGACGCCAGCCGAATCCGCTGCGCTTCGCCGCCGGACAGGGTATCGGCGCTGCGCTCCAGACTCAGATAATCCAGCCCGACCTGGACCAGAAAATCCAGCCGTTCGCTGATTTCACGGACAATCCGCGCGGCAATCTCGCCGCGCCGGCCCGGCAACTGGAGTTCGGCAAACCACTCGCGGGCCGCGCCAATCGGCAGAGCCACCACTTCGGGGACGCTACGGCCAGCGATGAAGACATGCCGGGCCGAACGGGTCAGCCGCGCGCCCCGGCAGGAGGGACAAGGCTGATTATTGAGATATTTGGCGAGCGTTTCCCGGATGAGGCTGGAATCGGTCTCGCGGTAGCGACGCTCCATATTGGCGATAACGCCTTCAAACGGTCGATGGCGAGTAAATGGCTCTCCTCGCGGATTGACCTGATCGAAGGCGATCGCTTCATTGCCGCTGCCATAGAGAATGATCTGGTGAATGCGCGGTGGCAGTTCCTGAAACGGCTGATTCAGATCGAATCGGTAATGCCGCGCCAGTCCTTCGATGAATAAAAAGGCATAGGCGTTGTTGCGATCCCAGCCCGACACCGCGCCCCGCGCCAGACTCAGGTGGGGATGGACGATCCGTTCCGGATCGAAAAACGGCTTCACGCCCAGTCCGTCGCAGTCCGGGCAAGCGCCCGCCGGATTGTTGAACGAGAACAACCGGGGTTCCAGTTCGCTGAGGCTGTAGCCGCACACCGGGCAGGCGTAACCGGCGGAAAACAGCAGATCAGACCGCGCCGGTTCATCGAGAAACGCCAGTCGCGCCACACCACTGCCCAGCCGCAATGCGGTTTCGAATGATTCAGCCAGCCGTTGTTCGAGATCGCCGCGTACTTTGAAGCGATCCACGATCACTTCAATACTATGCTTGCGGCGCAAATCTAGCGGCGGCGGGTTGTCCAGCTCCACTATTTCACCGTTAATCCGAGCGCGGACAAAGCCTTGCGCCTGCAATTCCTGTAATAGTTTGACGTGTTCACCCTTACGCTCCTTGACTACTGGGGCCAGCAACATCAGCCGCTCGCCTTCAGGTAACGCCAGTGCCTGATCGACCATCTGGCTGACGGTCTGTGCGTCCAGATCAAGGCCGTGATCCGGGCAACGGGGAATGCCGGCGCGGGCGTACAACAGCCGCAGGTAATCATAAATTTCGGTAATCGTGCCGACGGTGGAGCGGGGATTGTGTGAGGTGGATTTCTGTTCAATGGCAATCGCTGGCGACAGACCTTCGATATGATCGACATCAGGCTTTTCCATCAGCGAGAGAAACTGCCGAGCATAGGCCGACAGTGATTCGACATAGCGGCGTTGACCTTCGGCGTAGAGCGTATCGAAGGCCAGCGAAGATTTGCCGGAACCGGATAGGCCGGTGATGACGATCAGTCGGTCGCGGGGCAGGTCAAGATCAATATTTTGTAGATTGTGGGTGCGTGCGCCGCGTATTTTGAGAGTATCCATGCGTACCAGAGCCAAAAGTGGTTGAGTGTTGCCGCCAGGATGATCGCGCCCAAGGCTCGGGGCAAATTCAAGCTGCTCGACCAGCGCAGCCAGCGTCCAGGGGTTTGAACGCTTCAAATCTACCGTTTCCGGCTGGTTGACTTCAGCATAATATGATGAAGGCTGTGATTCATGCCGGCTTTGAACCGGTTTCGTTAGTTTTTGGCCGCTTTGATCCGGAATTGGATCCTGGTTTGCTGCCCAAACCGAGAACCTCGCCCATGCCTGATCCATTGTCCGTCGCCACCTTGAAAGGTGTCGGACCGAAACTGGCAGATCGCTTGCTCCGACTGGGCATCAGCACCATCATTGATGTGCTGCTGCACTTGCCGCTACGTTATCAGGACCGGACCCGCCTCACCCCGGTCGGACGTTTGCAACCCGGTGTAGAAGCACAAATCGAGGCCGAGGTGGTAAGTAGCGAGGTGAGCAACCGTGGCCGCCGCTCCCTGCTCTGTCATCTGACCGACGGCACCGGCGTTCTGACCCTGCGGTTTATCCATTTCAGCCCCGGCCAGCAGCAATTGCTTGGTCAAACCGGGGCGCGGCTGCGCTGTTTCGGCGAGGTGCGCCAAGGTTATGCCGGTTTGGAAATGATCCATCCTGAATGCCGCCGGATCAGCTTGGGTGAATCCCTCGTCGCTGATTGTCTGACGCCGATCTACCCGGCGACCGCCGGTTTGCACCAACTGACCCTGCGTGGTTTGGCGGAGCAGGCGCTTGAACAACTGGAAATGGCGGAACTGTTGCCGGAGTTGTTGCCGCCGGCGGTGCTGGCGCAACTGCGCCTGCCATCTATCGCCGATGCCGTGCGCCTACTGCATCAACCGCCCGCCACAACCGCGTTAGCAGATCTGGACAGCGGTCGCCATCCGGCCCGGCGACGTCTGGCCTTTGAGGAACTGCTGGCGCACCAGCTCAGTCTGCGTCGGCTGCGTCAGCGGATGAAACAGCAGGTTGCGCCGCCGCTGGCGGGGCATGGCGGGTTGACCGGGCGCTTTCTGGAGCGCTTGCCCTTCGTTCTGACTGCCGCTCAGCAGCGGGTGTTGGATGAAATTACCGCTGATCTGGCCCAACCGCGTCCGATGCTGCGGTTGTTGCAGGGCGATGTTGGGTCGGGCAAAACCGTGGTCGCGGCGCTGGCTGCGATCCGGGCGGTGGAAATCGGCGCTCAAACCGCGTTAATGGCCCCTACCGAACTGCTGGCGGAACAGCATTACCGCAATTTCGACGGCTGGTTCAGCGACTTGGGCATCGAGGTTGCCTGGCTGACCGGGCGACTGACCGGTAAGGCCCGGCGGACAGCGCTGGATCGGCTGGCGTCCGGCCAGATTCAGGTGGTGGTCGGCACCCATGCCCTGTTTCAGGAACACGTTGCTTTCGCTGAACTAGCGCTGGCGATCATTGACGAGCAACACCGGTTTGGCGTCCATCAACGATTGGCGCTGCGCGAAAAGGGCCAACAGGGCCACAGTCATCCACACCAGTTGATCATGACCGCCACACCGATCCCGCGCACTCTGGCGATGAGCGCCTACGCCGATCTCGACACCTCGGTGATTGATGAACTGCCGCCGGGCCGGCAACCGGTGAAAACAGTCGCCATTCCTGACAGTCGCCGTGATGCCGTGGTCGTCCGGATTCGCCAGGCCTGCCAAAGTGGCCGGCAAGCCTACTGGGTCTGCCCACTGATTGAGGAATCCGAGACATTGCAATGCCAGGCGGCGGCGGCCACGGCGGAACGGCTGAGCGAAATCCTGCCGGAACTACGGATCGGTCTGGCGCATGGCCGGCTGCCGGCAGCAGCCAAGGAAGCAGTGATGCGCCTCTTCAAGGTGGGGCAGCTGGATCTCTTGGTTGCCACTACTGTGATCGAAGTCGGGGTCGATGTGCCGAACGCCAGTCTGATGATCATTGAGAACGCCGAACGATTGGGTCTCGCCCAATTGCATCAATTGCGCGGGCGGGTCGGACGCGGAACCCTCGAAAGCAGTTGCGTATTACTGTATCGGCCCCCGCTGTCCCAAGTCGCGCATCGCCGGTTAGCGACATTACGCGAATGCCATGATGGTTTTGAGATTGCGCGCTGCGATTTGGAGCTGCGTGGCCCCGGCGAAGTGCTCGGCGCCCGTCAGTCCGGGGAGCAGACCTTGCGGGTCGCTGATCTGCTCCGCGATCAAGATCTGCTACCCGCCGCCCGCCAGGTTGCCGATCAATTACTGCGCGAGCGCCCGGATTGCGTGGAGTCACTGATCCGGCGCTGGATCGGCGCTGGCGCTCGTTATGGCGAGGTGTAGCCCGGTACACCGCCTGTTTTGGGCGGCGCGAACCACTCTTCGCCACTATCGCGACTGCTGGCGGGGTTATCCTGCATTAGTGCGGCCTGCAGGTTTCGGCCCCCGGCGCGTTGCTAACGGATCCTCTCGTTTCCCATGCGTCCACCCGGGAGTTCTCTTGCCGCAATCTGGAAGTGACTGACGCCTTCGACCTGCGGTGGTGGCCGCTTGCCGTCCAGTTTGATCCGCAGTCGCAGGTTATTGGCGGAATCGGCATGGCGGATCGCGGTGTCGTAGCTGATTCGGCCTGCTTCATAGAGGTTAAACAACGCCTGATCGAAGGTAATAACTTCTTCCTGGGCGCTGGAGCGGGCCAGAACGGCTTTAATTTCCTTGACCCGGCCCTGAAAAATCAGCTCCGCTATCAACGGGGTGTTGACCAGGATTTCCATCGCCGGAATCAGCCCCGGCTGATCTTCGCACGGCAATAGTCGTTGTGAAATGAGCGCCTTGATGTTGAACGACAAATCCATCAGCACTTGCGGCCGCTTTTCATCTGGAAAGAAGTTGAGGATACGGTCGAATGCCTGATCCGTGTTATTGGCGTGCAAGGTGGTGATGCACAGATGACCGGTTTCAGCAAAGTTAATCGCCGCTTCCATAGTTTCCCGGTCGCGACATTCACCGATCAGCACCACATCGGGTGATTGCCGCGAAATATTTTTCAAGGCAGCCTCATAACCATCGGTATCGGTGCCCACTTCGCGTTGATCGACCAGACACTGCTTGTGCCGGTGGAAAAATTCGATAGGGTCTTCGATGGTGATGATGTGTTCCCGAGAGTTTTCATTGCGATAGTCCAGCATCGCTGCCATAGAGGTCGTCTTGCCGCAGCCGGTGCCGCCCAGAAAAATGACCAGCCCACGCTCGGTCATGGCGATCTCGTTGAGCAACGGCGGCAGTTGCAGTTCCTCAATGGTGGGGATCCGCTGCTGCACCAGACGCAGCACCATCCCGGCGCTGCCGCGCTGGGTGAAGGCGCTGACCCGGAAGCGGGCGACATCGGGAAAATTCAGGGAAAAATTGAGTTCATGATGCTGGTCAAATTCCCGTGCCTGGTTATCGTGCATGATCGAGCGCACCAGCAGCGCAGTTTGCTGTGGCGTCAGCTTCCGTCCTCCCAACGGGTGAATTTCCTGTTTGATCTTGAACGCCGGCGGGCTGCCGGCGGTGATAAAAATGTCTGAGCCGCCCAGCTCCAGAAGTTTAAGCGCCAATTCGTAAACAAAGCGGGTGGCCTTGTCATGATCGCTGACCGCCGACTGTTCCAGATTCAGTTCCATGCTGTGTCTCCTCTCTTGCTAAGGTATTCACCCACGATGGTATTCACCCACTATTTTATACTGTATGCCGCCTTATACTTCACCGACCGTGCTTGCGTCCGGTTAGCACGATGCTAACGTCCCGCCACCGCCTGCCCACTGTCCATCCCAAGGAGATTTTCGCCGCGATGAACCGCCGCCCAACTCGATTTTTGCTACTGCTGTTGACGCTGTGCTGGGTGGCGGCTGCCTCGGCCGCCCGACCTGCCGCCGAACAGCAGCTTCCCGATTTTCGCAAGCTGGTCAAGCAGAATGAGCCGGCTGTAGTCAACATCAGCTCAACGCAGGCCCCGCGCCGTCAAACGTCGGCCCGGTTGCCCGGCCTGCCGGAATTGCCGGGCAAGGACAACTCCTACCTGGATTTCTTCAAGCGGTTTTTCCAGGAGCGTCCCGAACTACCGAGCGACCGGCAGGCTAACTCGCTGGGATCGGGCTTTATTCTCTCGACGGATGGTTATGTGCTAACCAACGCTCATGTGGCCCAGGACGCTGACAAGATCATTGTCCGGTTAAGCGATCAGCGGGAGCGGCCTGCCAAAGTCATCGGCGCCGACGAGTTAACCGATGTGGCGTTGCTCAAGATTGAAGGCGAGAACCTGCCGGCGGTAAAAATTGGCGATTCCGACGCACTGGAGGTTGGCGAATGGGTGCTGGCTATCGGTTCGCCATTCGGGCTGGAGCATACCGTTACCCAGGGCATCGTCAGCGCGGTGGGCCGCAACCTGCCCAGTGGCGCTTATGTCCCGTTCATCCAGAGCGATGTGGCCGTCAACCCCGGCAGTTCAGGCGGGCCATTGTTCAACCTGCGCGGCGAGGTGGTCGGTATCAACTCGCAGATTTACAGCAGTACCGGCGGTTACATGGGGCTGTCGTTCGCCATTCCGATCAAGCTGGCGATGCAGGTGGTCGAGCAGTTGAAAGCCACCGGTGAAGTGACGCGGGGCTGGCTAGGGATTCTGCTGCAAGCAGTGAATAATGATTTGGCCGAAGCCTTTAGCCTGGACCGGCCACGCGGCGCCTTGGTGGCGCAGATTCTGCCCGATAGCCCGGCAGCCAGCGCCGGTTTCAAACAAGGCGACATTATCCTGCGTTATGGCGGTGAACCGGTGGAGGAGTCCTCGCAACTGCCGCGCATGATCGGTGCAACTCCAGTGGGTAAAACTGTGGCAATGTCGATTCTGCGCAACGGCGAGCCGCTGGAAATCAAGGCGACGATTGCCCGGCTGGAAGCGGTTGCGGAAGCGGTATCCACGATGGATGAACACAGCGATCCCCGGCTGAAAATCACCGTCGCCGATCTCAGCAATGACCAGCGTCGTACCCTGGGCATCGAGGATCAAGGTGTTCTGGTCGCTACTCTCGGTGAAGGCCCCGCCGCTAATGCCGGGTTGTACCCGGATGACATCATCCTGCAACTCAACCACGTCCCGGTGAAGAACGCGGCCCACTTTGTGGAAATAGCCAAGGATTTGCCCAAAGGTAAGGCGATTCCCCTGTTGGTGCGGCGCGAGAACGAATCGCTGTACCTGGCGATGCGCCTGCCGGAAAAGGAATGAGCCGTCAAGCCGCCATGCATCCGAATAACTGTCTGGATTTTGAAAAGCCGATTGCCGAACTGGAAGCGATGCTTCAGGAATTACGGCATCTCAGCGCCGAACAGGATTTGAACATCAGCGATGAGATCGCCCGGCTGGAGGCCAAGAGCAAGACGCTGACCGACTCGATCTTCGCCAGCCTGACTTCTTGGCAGATTGCCCAGATCGCTCGCCATCCACTGCGACCCTACACGCTGGACTATGTCGAACGGCTGTTCAGCGGATTTCAGGAACTGCACGGCGACCGGACTTTTGCCGACGATCATGCCCTGGTGGGTGGGTTAGCGAGGCTGGATGGTCAACCGGTGCTGATCATTGGCTGCCAGAAAGGCCGCGACACCAAGGAGAAAATTTACCGCAACTTTGGGATGCCGCGCCCGGAGGGTTACCGTAAGGCGCTCCGGCTGATGAAACTGGCCGAACGGTTCCGGCTGCCGGTGCTGAGCTTTATTGATACTCCCGGCGCTTATCCGGGTATCGGCGCTGAGGAACGTGGGCAGAGCGAGGCGATAGCACGGAATCTGTTTGAGATGAGCCGGTTACGTACTCCGATTATCAGCGTGGTGATTGGCGAGGGCGGCTCGGGCGGGGCGCTGGCGATTGGAGTCGCCGACCGGGTGCTGATGCTCCAGTACAGCACCTACTCGGTGATTTCCCCGGAAGGATGCGCGGCGATCCTGTGGAACAGCGCCGAGCGGGCCGCCGAAGCCGCTGAGGCGATGGGCCTGACCGCCGACCGGTTGCTGAAGCTGAAACTGATTGACGGTATCATCCCGGAACCGCCGGGCGGCGCGCATCGTAACCCGGCGCAGATGGCCGAAACGCTTGGCGTCGCCTTGCAAGACCACCTGCGGCAATTAGCAGGGTTGGATGTGGATGATCTGTTAGAGCAACGTTACCGACGATTGATGGCCTATGGCGCATTTCGGGAAGCCGATCCAGCGGCCTCGCTGCAATCGGCTTGGCAAAGTGGTGTGGCGGCGCTGCTGGGGAAAGATCAGGTCAAAGGTTGAAAGATGCCAGGCTGATTTTTCCACGGAAGACGCGGAATAAATGGTCCGCACCCCAACTTGTGGTTTTTCGTCTTTTCCGCGCCTTCCGTATTTTCCGTGGACAATTATTCACTGCTTGACCGTTATCCCCATGTTCGCCGGCTGATCATTGGCTATAGCGGCGGGCTTGATTCTCATGTTCTGCTGCATGATCTGGCAACCCACCGTTCCCGCTGGCCGGAACGTGGTATGGAAGCCTTGTATATCGATCACGGCTTGCAAGCAGCCTCGGTAAGCTGGGGTGAACACTGCGCCAAGGTATGCCGTGAGTTGGGCGTCCCGTTCCGAGTGCTGCGGGTGCAGGCCCGGCCACCCGCAGGAGAAAGTCCCGAAGCCGTTGCGCGCCGCGCCCGTTACGCCGCGTTCGCCGCTGAACTTGACTCCAGCACTGCCTTGCTGACCGCTCACCACCGCGACGATCAAGCCGAAACCTTGTTGCTGCAGTTGCTGCGCGGCGCGGGGCCACATGGGTTGGCGGCGATGCCGGCGGCAGCCCGGCTCGGTGAGGGTTGGCTATTGCGTCCTCTGCTGGAAGTGGAGCGTAGCGAGTTGCTGGCTTATGCCCACCGTTACGACTTGCGCTGGATCGAGGATGCCAGCAACGCCAGCCTTGATTTTGACCGTAACTATCTGCGTTGGCGGATTATGCCGCTGCTGCGGGAACGCTGGCCGGCGGCAAGCCGTACTTTGGCCCGTTCGGCCCGATGGTGCGCCGAAACCGCTCATGGGCTGGATGCCGAAGCTGACGCCGATTTAGCCCGTATTGCGCCGCCGGGTCTGGATTGCTTGCCGGTTTCAGCGGTGCGTGAACTGGGCGAAGCGCGCCAGCGCAATTTACTGCGGCGCTGGTTGCGCCGGTTGCAGTTACCGATCCCCGATGCCCGGCAATTGACGCAGCTTCTCCATGATCTGCTGGCTGCCGGCCCTGACCGGCAACCTTACGGTTGTTGGCCGGGTGGCGAACTACGGCGTTACCGGGCGGCGCTGTACGCCATGCCGCCGTTTGTCGGTCATGATCCTGGCCAGACATGGGTCTGGCGATCAGATGCGGGAAATTGGCCGCCACTGAAGGTAGGGCGAGTGGGGTGGTTGCGGATGCAAGCCACGGTGGGTGCGGGCTTGAGTGCTGCGGCGCTAGCCGGCGTCACGCTGACTATCCGCTTCCGGCGGGGTGGGGAACGGTTTCATCCCGCTGGTCGCCGTCATCACCAGGAACTGAAGAAGCTATTGCAGGAGGCCGGCATTCCACCGTGGCGCCGGGATCGGTTGCCGCTGCTGTATTGGGAGGGGGTGTTATTGGCGGTGGTGGGTTTGGATGTGGCCGCTGAAAGCGCCGCTGCGCCTGATGAAGCGGGTTGGCAACCGGTGCTGGAGCCGCCGGTGTAATGGTTGTTGCAGAGGCGCAGGGCCAGTATTTCGGCAGGATAAAAAAACGGCTTTCCAAGGCTGGAAAGCCGCTCAAGCAATGGGGAAACTGGTGAAGCGGTTGCTCAGCAGGTGGCTTGGGCTGGTTGCAGATAGGAAATCGGGGCTTGCCGCTCATCGCTAAAGGTGACTTCTTCCCAAGCGGTGCGGTCGGCCAGCAAGGTTTGCACCAAGCGGTTATTCAATGCGTGGCCTGACTTATAACCGTTGAAAGCACCAATCAGGCTGCGGCCCAGCAGATACAGATCGCCGATGGCGTCCAGAATCTTGTGTTTGACGAACTCATCTTCATAGCGCAGCCCGTCTTCGTTGAGGATCCGGTAGTCGTCCACCACGATGGCGTTGTCGAGCGTCCCGCCCAAGGCCAGCCGCCGCTCCCGCAGGTATTCCAAATCACGCATGAAACCGAAGGTCCGCGCTCGGCTGACTTCCTTGACAAAGGATGTCGTGGAGAAATCGACGACCGCATGCTGATTGCGGCCTTTGAACAGCGGGTGATCAAAGGAAATGGTGAATTCCACCTTGAAACCGGTGAAGGGATCAAAACGCGCCCATTTATCGCCGTCTTCGACCAGCACCGACCTCTTGATGCGGATGAAGCGTTTAGGCGCATTTTGCTCCTGGATGCCCGCTGACTGGATCAAAAACACAAATGGCCCAGCGCTGCCATCCATAATGGGTACCTCGGCGGCGCTGACATCCACATAGGCGTTGTCAATTCCCAGCCCAGCGAAAGCCGATAACAGATGCTCGACGGTGGAAATCCGGATCTTGCCCTTGACCAGGGAGGTGGAAAGCTGGGTGTCGCCCACATTCTGCGGATTGGCCTTGATCTCGACCGGCTCGGGTAGATCAACCCGGCGGAAGACAATACCGACATCAGGCGCCGCTGGCCGCAGAGTGAGATAGACCTTATCGCCGGTATGCAAGCCGACGCCGGTCGCTCGAATGGCGTTTTTCAAGGTGCGTTGCCGAATCATGCGAGTCCCCCAACACAAGGTAATCTGGAGCAGGGCGCGGTGGCTGGCGACGCAGATGGGGCGGGTTGATTTGCCATCAGCCTGGTGCAGCCTGCCGGTAATTGGAGTGCCCCGGTAGTCGATGCTAAAGGTACCGCACTTCGTAGCATGATTGCAACTTTTGTTTCCCTTTAACAACTGCATTTGTTGTTAACTTGCGAAAGCCGTACCGTACTCGGAACCGACCACCGCCCGGTCTGAATGGGCAGGCGGCGGCCGATGCCTGTCCGGGCTGGCTTATTCTGCCTGCCGGCGCAGGAAGGCCGGAATATCCAGAATGTCCAAATCGGTCACCGCTTCCCGGTTCTCGTTGGGGCCATCGACAACCGCTGTCTTGGGGCGGAGCCAGTCGGGCTGGGAGCGCCCGCTCAACTCGGATGGCGGCGGCACCAGTTTGACGTTGACGTGGCGAGCGCCAATGTCCCGTTCGCGGGAGCTGGCCGGACGGGTGGCGGGAGCGCCCTGACCAAGCCCGGTGGCGACAATAGTTACCCGCAGCTCGTTACGCATTTCATTATCAATGGTGGTGCCGACTACCACGTTGGCGTCCTCCGACGCCAGTTCCTTGATGGTGTTGCCGACTTCCTCGAATTCGCCGATGGTCAGGTCCATTCCGCCGGTGATGCTCACCAGCAGGCCTTTGGCCCCGGACAGGTTGATATTTTCCAGCAACGGACTGGCAATCGCCGCTTCCGCCGCCTCACGCGCCCGACCATCGCCGACTGCCCGCCCGGTGCCCATCATGGCTATGCCCATTTCCGCCATGACGGTGCGCACATCGGCGAAGTCCACATTGATCAGGCCCGGATGGGTAATCAGTTCAGCAATGCCCTGCACCGCGCCGAGCAGGACATCATTGGCGGCCTTGAACGCATCGAGCAGACTGGCGCTCTTGCCCAATACCGTCAGCAGCTTTTCATTAGGGATAATGATCAGCGAATCGACGGTCTCCCGGAGCTCCTCGATCCCGCGTAATGCAACGGCCATCCGCTTCTTGCCCTCAAAGGGAAACGGCTTGGTCACGACCGCCACGGTCAGGATGCCCATCTCGCGAGCCAGTTGCGCGACGACTGGCGCCGCGCCGGTGCCGGTGCCGCCGCCCATCCCGGCAGTGATGAACACCATGTCAGCGCCCTGCAGCACTTCACGGATCCGCTCGCAGTCTTCCTGCGCGGCCTGCCGCCCCACATCAGGGTTGGCCCCGGCGCCCAAGCCCTTGGTGATGTTATTGCCAATCTGCAAGGTGATGGGCACTGACGAAATTTTCAATGCCTGGGCATCGGTATTGGTGCAGATGAAGTCCACTTGGTCAATATTGGCGTTCAGCATGTGTTGTACGGCATTGCTCCCGCCGCCGCCGACTCCAATGACCTTAATGATCTCGTTCTTCACTTTGGTTTCCACCAGTTCATACATGACCGCTTCTCCTCAAACGATGGTTCTCGACCCGACAAAGTACAACCTAACCCCTAACCTCTAGAAATTGCCCTGCACCCAGCGCTTCAGCCACGCCCACAGGCCGGAGCGGCTGGTCCGCACCGACGGCCCTGAGCGCGCCGTCCGGTTGTCATTGCCCAATAGCAGTAAGCCCACTGCGGTGGCATAGCCCGGATGGTGCTGCGGGTCTTGCAAACCAGCGACTTGCTGCGGTAATCCCAGCCGCACTGGCAGGTGCAGCACATCCTCGGCCAGTTCCACCACCCCATCCACCCGCGAACTGCCCCCAGTCAGCACCAGACCGGCGGCCATCAGGGGTTCAAAGCCGCTGCGCCGTAATTCCGCCAGCGCCAAATCAAAGAATTCTTCATAACGCGGCTCGATCACCTCGGCCAGGTCATAGCGGGAAAAAACTCGTGCAGCCCGGTCGCCGCCGCTGGACACCTCGATGCGTTCATCGGGCCGGGTCCACTGTTTCAGGCAGCAGGCATACTGCAATTTGAGCGTTTCTGCCGCCGGGATCGGGGTGCGAAAGGCTACTGCGATATCGCTGGTCACCTGATCGCCGGCAATAGGCAGTACGGCGGTATGGCGGATCGCGCCGTGGGTGAATACCGCCAGATCGGTGGTGCCGCCGCCGATGTCAAGCAGACAGATCCCCAGGTCTTTTTCATCGGGGGCTAGCACGGCCCGGCTGGAAGCCAGTGGTTGTAGGATCAGGTCATCGACTGCTAGTCCGCAGCGTTGGACGCACTTGACAATGTTCTGGGCGGCGCTGATCGCCCCGGTAACGATATGAACCCGTGCTTCCAGCCGCACTCCAGCCATGCCAATCGGATCCTGAATCCCCTCTTGGCCGTCAATCGCAAACTCCTGCGGTAAAATGTGCAGAATCTGCTGATCAGCCGGAATCGCCACCACCCTGGCGGCTTCGATCACGTTCTCGACATCCTCGGCAGTGACTTCCCGATTGCGGATCGCGGTGACGCCGTCGGAATTGATGCCGCGAATATGGCTGCCGGAAATACCGGTATACACCGAATGAATTTTGCACCCGGCGCTGCGTTCGGCTTCACCGACTGCCTGACGGATGGACTCGACAGTGGACTCGATATTGACCACTACCCCTTTTTTGAGGCCCCGGGCCGGATGCACACCGAGGCCCACCACGGTTATCGTCCCGTCCGGGCTGGTTTCGCCGACCATCGCCACGACTTTGGAGGTGCCGATGTCGAGGCCAACCATCAGATTTGGATCTGTTTTTCTGGGCATGACTGTTCCTGTTACCGCTTAACCCGCCGTTGGTGGTGGCGCTGCCGTTTTCCAGCGCACCGCGAAGCCGTTGCCGTAGCGCAAATCCACCGCCGCGATCTGGTCGATCTGGCCGGCCAGCACCCGGGGATAGAGTTGCGCCAGCCGCCGTAGCCGCGCCTCAAACTGATCGCGCCCGACGTACACTTCCAGGCCATTGGCAAAACTCAGTCGCCAGGCCCGCCGCTCATCCTGAGTCAACCGGGTCAGTTGCAACCCGACCGGATTAAATAGCGCCTGGAGCTCGCCCCAGGTTCGGATCAATGCGGCTTCATGACCGACCGGACCGGCCAGATGCGGCCACGGTCCGGGTTGGCGCACCACTTCCGGGCGAAACCGCCGGCCCTCGACATCGACCATCTCCTGTTCACCCTCGCCCCAGTAGCCAAAGGCCTCTCGCTCGCGCAGGGTGATGGTTACGGTTTCCGGCCAACTACGCCGCACCGCTACTGTGTCTATCCACGGATTGGTCGCCAGTGCAGTCCGTAGCGCTTCTAAATTGGCCATGAAAAAGTTCTGGCCCAAGTAATTACTGGCGACCGGCTGCAAATCGGATTCAGCCAGATTGCGCAATACGCCCTCAATCCGCACCTGACGTAGCGGAAAGGCGGCGGGATCACGCAGCTTCTGGCTGCCGACCCATAGCCCGAACCCTACTCCAGCCAGCACCAGAGCCACCCCTGCCCAGCGTAACGGTGTTGCCCACACTCGCCGGGACTGCCCGGTAGACCGGGAAGGGCGGCGCAGCGGAGTGGCCCCCCGCCGCCGTTTCGATCCAAAACCCAGCATCGGCGCGACTCAACCGGCCTGGATCAGACTGGTTTCCAGAATCCGCCAGACCAGATCGGCGAAACTGAGGCCGGCGACGCGGGCCGCCATCGGCACCAGACTGTGATCCGTCATGCCGGGTACAGTGTTCACCTCCAGCAACCACGGCTGGCCTTGTCCATCCACCAGCAAATCCACACGGCCCCAGCCCGCGCCACCGACGGTCGCGAATGCCTGACTGACCAGTTTCTGCAATGCGGCCTCCTGCGCGTCAGGCAGGCCACAGGGGCAGCGATAGCGGGTATCGGCAGCATGGTACTTGGCTTCGTAGTCATAGAATTCGCGGGGCGTATCCAGCCCGATCAGCGGCAACGCCACGTCCTGCAATATCGCGCCGGTATATTCCTGCCCGGTAATCCACGGCTCGACCAGCACCAGCGAGTCACAAGCAGCGGCCCGCTCCCAAGCAGTCTGAAACTGGGCTGGATCGGTGACTCGGCTGATGCCGATGCTGGAGCCTTCACAAGCCGGTTTTACCGCCAATGGCAAGCCCAGCGCTGCGGCCGCCGTTGCCAGATCAGCTGGACTGCCGACTATCCGGTAGGGTGGAGTCGCTAACCCTGCGCTCTGCCAGACCTGCTTGGTGCGGAGCTTGTCCATGCCCAATGCCGAAGCCAGCACCCCGCTGCCGGTATACGGCAAGCCCAGTACCTCCAGCGCCCCTTGCATTACCCCATCCTCACCGCCGCGTCCGTGCAGAATGATGAATGCCCGATCAAATTCGCCATCGGCCAAGGTGTGAAGAATGGCGCGATCCACATCGATCCCGTGGGCGTCCACCGCCTGCGCCTGCAATGCGGTCAGCACCGCCTGGCCGCTGTTCAGGGACACCGCCCGTTCCGCCGACCAGCCGCCCATTAAGACGGCGACTTTGCCGAAGGCCGCCGGATCGTTCACTATCCGCTGTTGGGTCTGCTGCATTTGCCCTCCTTCACCATTAACCTTTCGTCAATTGCGCCGCCATGGCCCCGATGTCGCCAGCGCCCATCAGCAGCAACAGATCGCCATCGTGCAGCACATCGGGTACGACTGTAGGCAGATCGGCGGTTTGCTCGACAAACACCGGCTCGACCTTGCCACGGGTGCGAATCGCCCGGCTCAGGCTGCGCCCGTCGGCCCCGGCAATGGGTTTTTCTCCCGCCGGGTACACATCCAGCAGGATCAGCGCATCTACCTCGGACAGCACTTGGGCGAAGTCCTCAAACAGGTCGCGGGTGCGGGTGAAGCGGTGCGGCTGGAACGCCAGTACCAGCCGCCTTTCCGGCCAGGCGCCGCGCAATGCCGCTAGCACCGCCTGAATCTCGCGGGGGTGGTGGCCGTAATCTTCCATCACCGTCGCTCGCCCGCCGCCCGGCAAAGCTAGATCGCCGTGGCTCTGGAAACGGCGGCCAATCCCTTGGAACTTGAGCAGCGCGCGCCGCATCGCCGGTTCCGATACCCCCAGTTCCTGGGCCACAGCCAGCGCCGCGAGCGCATTGAGCACGCTATGCCGGCCCGGCAGATTGAGAGTGATCGGCAATGGCGCCGCGCCCTGCGGCAGATGGGCGGTGAAGCGGGTCTGCAATCCGTCCGGGGTGAAATCAGTGGCGCGGACATCGCAATCATCGCTGAAGCCGTAAGTGAGCACCGGGCGGCTTAATCGGGGCAGAATCGTCCGCACTTGCGGATCGTCGGCGCACAGCACCGCCAACCCATAAAACGGCAGATGGTGCAGAAATTCGATGAAGGTCTCACGCAACCGCTCGAAATCACCGCCGTAAGTCGACAAATGATCGGCGTCGATGTTGGTCACTACCGCCACCATCGGCTGCAAAAACAGGAACGAGGCGTCGCTTTCGTCTGCTTCCGCCACCAGGTAGCGGCCCGCGCCCAGCCGGGCATTAGCTCCGGCGCTGTTCAGCCGCCCGCCAATCACGAAGGTCGGGTCCAGCCCACCCTCCGCCAGCAGACTGGCGATCAGACTGGTCGTCGTGGTCTTGCCGTGGGTTCCGGCCACCGCGATGCCGTAGCGGAATCGCATCAGTTCAGCCAGCATTTCCGCTCGGGGCACCACCGGAATCCGCGCCGCCCGCGCTGCGATCACTTCGGGATTGTCCTCGGCGACTGCGCTGGAAATCACCACTACATCGCCGCCGGCAATGTGTTCGGCGGCATGACCGGGGCGAATAATTGCGCCCAACTGTGCCAGCCGTGCCGTCACTGCGCTGGCCCGCAGATCGGAGCCGGACACCCCATAGCCCAGATTCAGCAGCACCTCGGCGATGCCGCTCATCCCCGATCCGCCGATCCCGACAAAATGCACCTGGCGAATCCGACGCATGTCGCGCCAAGCCTCTGGAATTATCGCCATCACCAGTTTGTCCACATTAAAATTGCGCTCTCAGTCATGATCCGCACTGCGCCTGTTCCAGGCATACCCGCGCCACTTGTTCAGCGGCATCCCCTTTTGCCAGTCGCCGCGCCGCCTCGGCCATCCGCAGCAGCCGGGCGCGATCGGTCAGTAATTCCCGCAGCAGCCCTGCCAGCCGTTCCGCGCTTAAATCGGCCTGCTGAATCAGCAGCGCCGCGCCGCTTTGTTCCAAAAATCGGGCGTTAGCGGTCTGGTGATCATCCACCGCAAACGGGAACGGCACGAGCACCGCGCCGATGCCCGCCGCCGCCAATTCGGCAATAGTCAATGCGCCGGCTCGGCACAACACCAAATCCGCCCAGCCATAGGCCTCCGCCATGTCATTGATGAACGGCGTCAACCGCACCGCAATCCCGGCTTTCTGATAAGCCTGCGTTGCGGCTTCCTGCAACTGACCGCCGGCCTGATGCCAAACCTCCGGGCGTTCCGCTGCCGCCAGCGCCGCCAGCGCCTGTGGCACAAGTTGATTTAACGCCAATGCACCCTGACTGCCGCCCAGCACCAGCAGCCGTGCCTGGCCTTCCCGTCCAGCGAAGCGATTCGCAGGCGGCGGCAGATCAGTAATAACCTGACGCACTGGATTGCCGACGGTCACGGCGCGCCGCTGCGGCGGAAAGGTATTGGGAAAGGCTTCCAGCGTCCGGTTGGCGATCCGCGCCAGTATCCGATTGGTCAAACCGGCCCTCGCGTTCTGCTCATGCACCACCAGCGGAATGCCGAGTAGCCGGGCCATGATCCCGCCGGGACCACTGACGAAGCCGCCCATCCCTAAAATCACTCGCGGTTGCAGCCGGCGTAGAATTGTCCGAGCCTGCCACAGCGCCCGTGTCAGCATGACCGGAGTCCATAGTCGCCGCCCCAGCCCCTTGCCGCGCAAGCCGGCAACTTCAATCCATTCCATCGGAATACCGGTTTTGGGAACCAGCGTCGCCTCCAGACCATTGCGAGTTCCCAGCCATGCCACGGGGATGCCGTGCGTACGCAAACAGTCCGCCGCCGCCAGCGCCGGGAATACATGACCGCCGGTGCCGCCAGCCATGATCAAGACCGGACGATCAGTAGGCATGGTCTCCTCCATTCCCATCAACGCTCACTCCCGAAACCAGACATTATTCAACCTCTAAATCTTGTTCACGGAAAACACAGGATAAAAAATCAGGGCCAGACTTCTTCAAGCTTCAGCCTTCAGCCTGGGTTCCCACCAGCGCGGGTCTCCACGTCAATCCGCAGCAATAGCGCCATGCCCATGCACATGACCACCACACTGCTGCCGCCATAGCTCATGAATGGCAAGGTCAGCCCCTTGGTGGGCAACACGCCCATGTTGACGCCCATGTTGAATAAGGACTGGATGCCAAACCACAGGCCAAGCCCATAAGCCAGCCAGGCGGAAAATTTCATCCCCAGCTGCTCGGCCCGCTGTCCGATGATGAACGCCCGCCAGACCAACGTTATAAACAGCGCCACAACGGTCAGGATGCCGATCAAACCCAGTTCCTCGGCCAGCACTGCAAATAGAAAATCAGTATGTGCTTCTGGCAGATAGAACAGCTTTTGCACACTCCCGCCCAAGCCGACCCCAGTCCATTCGCCCCGGCCAATGGCGATCAACGATTGCACTAGCTGAAAACCTTTGCCGAATGGATCGTCCCACGGATTGAGGAAGTTCAGAGCGCGGGCGCGGCGATAGGGCGAGGAAGCAATCAGCATCGCCATGATTGCCGAGGTGCCAAACAGCAGCGTCCCAAACTGCCAGAGATTGACTCCGGCCAGAAACACCATGCCCATTGCCGCCGCCATCAGCACGACCACGCTGCCAAAGTCCGGCTCCAGCAGCAGCAGCACCGCCAGCACGCCCAGCACCGCCATCGGCCGGAACAGCGCCAGGGCTGAGGTTCGAAAATCAGCGGTTTGCAGTTCTGCGCCTCGTCGCTGGAGATAGCCAGCGACATAAATCAGCGCAAACAATTTGGCCAGTTCCGAGACCTGGATGTTGATCGGTCCAACCCCGATCCAGCGCAAGCTGCCGTTTACCTCCCGGCCAATGCCCGGAATCAGCACCAGAGTCAACAGCACCAGCGCCGCCAGCAACAACAGCGGGCTGATTTGTCGCCACTGTCCGGTTGGAATCTGAAACACTAGACCGCCCGCCAACAGGCCAATCAGCACGAAGGCGCCCTGGCGGATCAGGAAGTAGAACGGCTGACCGGTCTGGCGATCCGCCATCGGCATCGACGCCGAAGTCACCATCAGCAGCCCCAGCGCCAGCAGCAACAGCACGGTAATCAGCAGCCACGGATCGGGAAACGGCAAGGCATTGCGCGCTTCGCCGGATGTTTTGGCCCAAGTGGGCGTGAGCTGGGCGACATTCAGCATTGCGCCAGTCTCCGGGCCGCTGCCGCAAACACCGCGCCGCGTTCCTCATAGCCGCTGAACATGTCGAAACTGGCGCAGGCGGGCGAGAGCAGGACGCTGTCGCCCGGTTGGGCCAATGCGGCGGCCATAGTCACCGCTTGATCCATATCCGCCGCCGACTGAATGGGAACGCTGTCGCCCAGCGCCGCCGCGATCAAGGGCGCATCACGTCCGATCAGCACGACCGCACGCGCTTTGCCGGTCAGCGCCGCTCGCAGCGGGCTAAAATCCTGATTTTTACCCTCGCCGCCGGCGATCAGAATGATCTGTCCGGGCAAGCCGCGCACGGCTGCCGCCGTCGCGCCAACATTGGTGCCCTTGGAGTCATCAAACCAGCGTACCCCGTGATGATCCAGCACCAGTGCGCTGCGATGCGCCAATCCGGCAAACTCACGCAGCGCCGCCAGTATTCCGGCCCGCCGCAGTCCGAGACATTGGCCCATCGCCAGCGCCGCCAGGGCGTTCGCCAGATTGTGATCGCCGCTGATCTTCAGTTCGGAAGCTGCAATCCAGCGCTCTTGCCCGCAGGCCAGCCAGGTTTCGCCGCCCTCCCGCCACAACCCGAAGTCGCCTTCGTCCGGTTCGTTCAGGGTGAAGCGCACCACCGCCCGGCCAGGCTCAACCATCGCCATGACCGCTGGATCATCGGCGTTGACCACCATCGCGCCATTGCCCCGAAAAATCCGCTGCTTGGCCGCGATGTACTCCTCCAGCCCGTCATAGCGATCCAGATGATCCGGGCTGATGTTCAACACGGTGGCGACCTGGGCCTTCAGGCTGTGGGTGGTTTCCAACTGGAAGCTGGACAGTTCCAGCACATAACAGTCCGGGGGGTTGCCCGCATTGCGTTCCTGTTGCAGCCAGAGATCAAGCGCTGGTTCACCGAGATTGCCGCCCACCGCCGCCCGGACGCCTGCACGTTCCGCCATCAAACCCAGCAGCGTGGTGACTGTGCTTTTGCCATTGGAACCGGTAATGGCGGCTATCGGCGCAGTGGTCAACCGGGCCAGCAGCTCAATGTCGCCCCAGATCGGTACGCCTCGCGCCGCCGCTGCCGCGATCACCGGGGTTTTGACTGAAACGCCGGGACTGACCAGTAATCGGGCGGCTTTGGCGAAGGCGGCTGGATCGAAGCCGCCTAGGGACCGGGGAACCTCGGGACATTCGGCCTGCAATGTGGCCAGACCTGGCGGGTTAGCGCGGCTATCAGTCACGGCGAACGCCACACCGAGCGCCCGCAATGCGCGCGCCGCCGACTCGCCGCTTTTACCCAGGCCGACCACCAGCGTGATCCCTGCCATCTCCTGTCGCCACATAGGATTCTTCAACCTTTCAGCGGAGCTTCAACGTCGCCAGCCCAATCAGCACCAGAATAATGGTGATGATCCAGAACCGGACGATCACCCGGGGTTCCGGCCAGCCCTTGAGTTCAAAATGATGATGCAGCGGCGCCATGCGGAAGATCCGTCGCCCAGTGAGCTTGAACGAGGCGACTTGCAGGATGACAGACACGGTTTCCATCACGAAGACCCCGCCCATCAGGAACAGCACCAGTTCCTGCCGCACGGCTGCTGCGGTCACACCCAGCGCTGCGCCCAGTGCCAGCGCCCCGACATCGCCCATGAAGACTTGGGCGGGATAGGCGTTGAACCAGAGGAAACCGAGACCGGCGCCAACCATTGCGCCGCAGAATACAGTGAGTTCGCCGATGCCCGGCACATGGGGAATGCCCAGATAATCAGCGAAAATCCGGTTGCCAGCGGCATAGCAGAACACTGCCAGCGCTCCGGCAATCATCGCAGTCGGGACAATCGCCAGCCCATCGAGGCCGTCAGTAAGATTGACGGCGTTGCTGGCTCCAACGATCACGAAGTAGGTTAGCGGAACAAACAGCCAGCCGAGATCCAGAACGATGGTTTTGAAAAAGGGCACGATCAGTTGAGTTTCCGTCGGGGCTTGGGCGGTGACATACAGCAGCAGCGCCGCGCTTAGCCCGGCGGCGGATTGCCACGCGTATTTGTACCGCGCCGCGAGTCCTTTGGAATTCCGCAACACCAGCTTTTTATAGTCATCCAGCCAGCCAATCGCACCGAAGGCCAAGGTGGTCAGCAGCGCGATCCAGATATAGCGGTTACGCGGATCCGCCCAGAGCAGGGTGGCTATCGCAATCGCCACCAGAATCAGCGCTCCGCCCATAGTCGGGGTGCCGGCCTTGGAAAAGTGGCTTTTAGGGCCATCTTCACGGATTTGCTGACCAATCTGGTCGCGACTCAAGCGCCGGATCATGGCCGGCCCCACCAGCAACGCAATCAGCAGCGCGGTGAGAACACCGAGAATCCCCCGGAAAGTCAGATATTGAAAGACGTTAAAGCCGGTGTATATGTTTTCGGTCAGCCATTCGGCCAGCAGCATTAACATTCGGTATGGCTCCTGACCGGTGCCGAGGTCAGCGCCGCGACCACTCGCTCCATCCGCATTCCCCGCGATCCCTTGATCAGCACCGTTGGCGATGCGCCGTTCTGCGGCAAGGCGTCGCTGAGTTCGCTAATCAGCGCCTCGGCATCGGCAAAATGAGCGGCTCCTGCGCCAAACGCCGCGACGGCCGCCCGGCTGTGCTCACCCAAGGCATAGAGCCGGCTAAAACCGGACGCTCTGGCGGCCCGCCCCGATTCCGCGTGCAGCTCCTCCGCTGTCGGCCCTAATTCGTACATATCGCCCAGCACCAGCCAGTGTTCGCCTGGCCCGGCTCCGACCGTATCCAGCGCCGCCGCCAGTGAGGCCGGGTTGGCGTTATAGGCGTCGTGAATCACCGCCCCGCCATGCCGCCCCGGCAGCCTTTGCAACCGCCCGCCGACCCCGCACAGGCTTTCCAGACCCCGACGGATGTCGTCCAGGCTCGCGCCCACCGCCCCGGTGGCCGCTGCCGCCGCCAGGGCATTGCGGAGGTTATGTCGCCCCGGCAGGGGCAACTGTACGGTCATTTCACCCGCCGGCGTGATGAGCTGAAACTGGCTACTAGCTGCATCCAGCAGTTCGCCGCGTACTGCTGCGGGTTGATCCAGACCGAAGTCGATGATCTGCCGCTCCGGATTCAGGCCACGCCAGTAGTCCGCATACGGATCGTCGCGGTTGATGATGGCGATGCCCTCTGGCCCCAGTCCTTGAAAGATCTCGCCCTTGCCCCGCGCCACCCCGGCCACATCGCCGAAACCTTCCAGATGACAGGGACCGGCGTTATTGATGATCGCCACGTCGGGTCGGGCCAAACGGGTCAGGCCGGCGATTTCGCCAGGATGATTTGCGCCCAGCTCGATTACTGCGTAAGCGTGTTTCGCCCGTAGCCGCAGCAGGGTCAGCGGTACGCCCAGATCGTTATTAAGATTGCCTTCCGTCGCCAAGGTCGGGCCGCGTTGGCGGAGAATGGCCGCGATCATCTCCTTGACCGTGGTTTTGCCGTTACTGCCGGTCAGGGCGATCAGCGGCCCGGTGAAGCGGGAACGCCACGCTGCACCCAACCGGCCCAAGGCCAGCCGGGGATCGGTGACCCGGACTTGCGGCAACGGATCGGCCACAAAGCGACTGACCAAGGCTGCCACTGCGCCCTGCTCTCGGGCGGCAGCGATGAAGGCATGGCCGTCGGAGTTTGGCCCGGTCAGCGCCACGAACAGCGCCCCAGCCGCTAATCGGCGACTGTCAATGCTGACGGCGGTGAACGCGGCGTCAGCGCCGGTCAGTTCGCCGTCCAGTAGTCGGGCGAGTTCCTGCACGCGCAGGGGCGAAAAAGCGTCACTCATTCAGATGGAATCCTCTGGAAACAAAAATTGGGAGGCGACTGCCCGGTCGCTGAACGGCAGTCGCTCCGCTCCAATGATCTGATCATTCTCATGGCCCTTGCCGGCAATCAGCACCGTTTCGCCAGCCTTGGCTGCGGCCAGCGCCTGCCTAATGGCCTGACGCCGGTCGTGGATCACGGTGGCTGCATCCGGGCGCTGCATCCCGGCCACGATAGCGCTGACGATTTGTTCCGGGTTTTCGCTGCGCGGGTTGTCGTCGGTCACGATGACCTGGTCGGCCAGCCGCTCGACTACTGCCCCCATCAGCGGGCGCTTGCCGGGATCACGGTCACCGCCGCAGCCAAATACGCAGATCAACCGCCCGGCGCGATGTTCCCGCAGCGCGGTCAGGGCTTGTTCCAGCGCATGGGGGGTGTGGGCATAATCAATCACCACCAGCGGTTGTCCCGGCCCACCGCCGAGCCGTTCCATTCGCCCGGCCACCGGTGCGGTATGCGCCAGCCGCGCCAGCGCTTCGTCAAACGGCAACTCCAGCGCCAGCAAGGTCGCCAGCGCCGCCAGCAGGTTGTGGGCGTTGAAGCGGCCCAGTAGTCCGGCCCGCAGCTCACCTGCACCCCAGCTTGAAGCCACGGTCATTTCCAGCCCCGTTGGGCTCAGGCGCAGACTTTCGCCCCAGACGAAGTGTTTCAGTCGGGCCGGGCGTTCGCCCAGTCCATAGCCGATGATCCGGGCCTGGAGGGCAGGATCGTCGGCCAAAGTACGGCCAAATGGATCGTCCAGATTCAGTACCGCCCAGCGCGGGGTATGGTCGGTAAACAATCGGCGCTTGGCGGTGGCGTAAGCCTCCACCGTGCCGTGATAGTCCAGATGATCGCGGCTTAACTGGGTCAGCGCCGCCACTGCGAAGCGCACCCCGTTGACCCGGCCCTGATCCAGGGCGTGCGAGGAAACCTCCATCGCTGCGTAGCGCCGCCCGGTGGCCGCCAGCCCGGCCAGCCAGCGCTGAACGTGGATCGGGTCGGGTGTGGTGTGCAGCCCCGCTGCGACCGCGCCATAGACGCCGCTGCCAAGGGTGCCGAGCAGCCCGCAGGGCCCGGTTTCGGGATCGCTCAGGGCTTGGGCGATGAAGTGGGCGCAGGACGTTTTGCCGTCGGTGCCGGTGATGCCGACTACCTGTATGTGCTGCGAAGGTTCGCCATAAAAGCGGCTGGCAATCCGGCCCAGCTTCTGGCCCAGGTCGGGGACGGCCAGCAGCGGCCATTTCCCCGTATCTATCGGCAGAGAACCGTGATAAGGCGGCTCCCAGATCGCTGCTGCTGCGCCGCTCGCCCGTACGACGTCCAGAAAGTCCAGACCATGCCGCTGCCCGCCCCGCACCGCGCAGAACAGGTCGCCTGGCTGCACTGCCCGGCTGTCCGAGGACAAACCTCGCACGGGTTGCGCCGTCCACCGTTCTGGACTCTGGGTAAACCCGTCCAACAGTGATCCCAAGGTGCAGAAGGCGTTGCTCATGGCCGGGTTCCCGCTGCCGATGGCCCGCCAGCGATCTTCATGCTCGGCAGATCGTCGGGGGTGATGTTCAGAATCCGCAGCGCCTCACCCATAGTGTGGCCAAACACCGGAGCCGCCACCGTCCCACCGTAATACGCTCCACTCTTTGGCTCATCAATGATGATCACCATCACCAGCCGGGGATCGCTGGCCGGCGCTATGCCGGCGAACAGCGAGAAGTAACGGTTACGAGAATAGCGTCCATTGACTATTTTATGGACGGTGCCGGTCTTGCCTGCGATCCGATAGCCAGGGACGTCGGCTTTGGATCCGGTGCCTTCCTTGCTGACCGCCAACTCCAGCATGGAGCGCACCTGTCGCACTGCCGACGCCGACAGAATGCGTCGTTCCTCGCTGGGGTCCAGCGGTTGCTCGCGCTTACGCAAGGTCAATGGTCGCCTTATCCCGTCCGCCGCCAGCACTGTGTAGGCCTGGGCCAGTTGCAGCATGGTGACTGACAGTCCATAGCCGAAAGAATGATTGGCGTGGCCGATTTCGCCGCCCCAGCGGCTGAAATGATGCAGCACTCCGGGTTGTTCACCGGACAAGCCCAGCCCAGTCAACACGCCAAAGCCTATGTCCTTGTATAGTTTCCACAGCCGCTCCATTGGCATGGAAAACGCGATCTTAGTGACGCCGATATTGCTGGATTTGCTGATCACCCGGGTCACGTCGATGATCCCGTAGTTGTGGGTATCGCGCACCCAGTAACGCCCGACCCTGAGCGGTCCTCGCGCATCCACCGGAGTCGTCGGAGTCCACTTGCCGCTTTCCAGCGCTAGGCTGATGGTGAACGGCTTTACGGTCGATCCCGGCTCGTAAACATCGGTCACCGCTCGGTTGCGGAGTAAATCACCCTGTAACTCGTTACGGTTGTTGGGATTGCCCGCCGGTTGATCGACCATCGCCAGAATTTCGCCGGTGCGGACATCGACCATAACCGCCGATCCGGCGTCGGCCTTGTTCTCCAGCACCGCCGCTTTCAGAGCGCGGTAAGCTAGATACTGCAAACGCCGGTCAATGCTTAGCGTCAGGGTCTGGCCTGGTTGCGGCGCTCGCAGAATGCCGACTTCCTGGACGACCCGACCCAGCCGATCCTTGATGACCTGTTTTTGCCCCGGAATAGCCCGCAACTGGGCATCGAAGGTTTTTTCCAACCCTTCCTGCCCGACATCGTCAATATCGGTGAATCCGAGCAGATGCGAGGTGGCTTCGGCGTCCGGGTAATAGCGGCGGTATTCACGCAGGGAGTACACCCCGGGAATCCGCAGGTGCAGGATGGGTTCAGCCGCGCTGGGCGGCAGATGGCGGCGCAGATAAACGAACTGACGGGTTTCTTTCCCCGCAAGCTTCTGTTCCAGTTCCGTCACGCTCATCCCGAGCCGGGCAGCCAGCGCCGGCCAGCGTTCGCGTTGTTGCAGCAGTTCCATTGGCTGCGCCCAGATTGAATCCACCGGAGAACTGACCGCCAGTGGTTCGCCGTTCCGATCCAGGATCATCCCCCGGTGGGCGGGGGTCTCGACGACCCGCAGGAAGCGCTCATCGCCCTGGTCTTGCAGGAAGTCCTTATGCACCAGTTGCAGATAGCCAGCGCGCACCACTATCCCGCTGGCGGCGATGCCCAGCACGATCAGAGTTAATCCGGCGCGGGTCAGGGTTCGCCATTTTGCTGGCGGACGGGACGCCGCCCGGACGGCGCGGGGATGTAGTCGTGGCACGGTCATGGGGTGATGTACAGCACGGCGCCCGGATCCGGATTGAGCATATTCAACCGGGTCCGCGCCGTGTCCTGAATAGCAATGTTCGTTACCAAGGTGCTTTGCTCCAATCGCAATAATTCCCAGTCGCTCGCAATTTGATCGCGCTCCGCCTGGACTTTTTGCCACTGCATGAATAACTGGCGGTTGCGGTGCTGGGTATAAACCAGCCCGATCCCGGAACCGAGCGCAAGCACAGTCAACAGCGCGATCAGCAGGGTGTGGTGTTTCATGCCAACCGCTCCGCGATCCGCAGAGTGGCGCTGTGAGCGCGGGGATTGGCCGCTGCTTCCGCCGCGCCGGGCCGAATCGCACGCCCGATCAATCGCAGCGTCTGACCTTCTGGTTTGCCCATTACCGGCAAACCCAGCGGAAGTTCCCGCCCCTTGGCTTGTTCCCGCAGGAACTGCTTGACCATCCGATCCTCCAGCGAATGAAAACTGATCACCGCCAATCGCCCGCTCGCCGCCAGCGCCGACACCGCTTGCGGCAATGCCGCTTGTAACTCGCCCAACTCGTCATTGACTGCGATCCGGATCGCCTGAAAAGTGCGGGTGGCAGGATGGCGACCGGGTTCTCGTGTCGGGACGACGGCAGCGACCAGGGTCGCCAGCTGCGTCGTGGTGGTCAGCAACGTTTGCTGCCGGGCAGAGACGATGGCGCGGGCCACGCGTCGATGAAACCGTTCTTCGCCGTACTCCACCAGCACCTGATCCAGTTCCGCTTCACCGATCCGGTTGAGCCAGTCAGCGGCGCTCACCCCGGCCAGCGGATCCATCCGCATATCCAGTGGCCCATGCCGCCGGAAGCTGAAGCCGCGTTCAGCATCGTCCAACTGGGGCGAGGACACCCCCAAATCCAGCAGGATGCCGTTCACCTGGCCCAGGCAGCCCTGCTCTTCCAGCACCGTCGCCAGCCGGCGGAACGGGGTCTGGATGAAGGTAAACCGAGGATCATCGCCGAACTGTTGCGCCGCCCAGCGGGCCGCGTCCGGGTCCCGATCCAGCGCCAGCAACCGGCCGTGTGGCCCCAGTCCTTCCAGAATCGCCGCTGTATGACCACCCCGGCCAAAGGTGCCATCCACATAGACGCCGTTCGGACGGAGGTTCAACGCCGCCAGCGTTTCCGTCGGCAATACCGGTAAATGCGTGTCGGTCATGCTCAGAACGCCAGTGAGTCCAGATCAGGCAGTGGATCGCCTTTTTCGTTTCCGGCGCAGGACAGCGCGGCATCCCGCCAATCGCGCCAGGCCGGTTCATTCCAGATTTCAAATTTATTGCCTTGCCCCACCAACACCACTCGCTTATCCAGACTGGCAAACTCCCGTAAGGGGGCTGGGAGCAGGATCCGCCCGCCAGCATCCACACGGCATTCCTCAGCATGGCCCAGCAACAGCCGTTTCAGGGTGCGGGCGCGGGGATTAGTGCTGGACAAACGGATCAACTGGCGCTCAACCTCTTCCCAGATCGGCAGCGGATACAACAACAAACAACGGTCGCGGTCGACCGTCAAAATGACCTGCCCCCCAGCGGCGTCCTGCAATGGCTGGCGATACCGCGCCGGTATCGATAATCGGCCCTTGCTATCCAGCGATAGTGGATTGATGCCCCGAAACAATGCCTTAGGCCTTTAGTGCGCCAGGGCGCTTTTGCGTCCCACTTCTCCCCACTTTTCTCCACGCACTATAGGTAGGCAAACCGGGGACTGTCAAGAAAAGTCAAGGGGGGTTTTTTTAAAATGCTATTTAAATACATAGTGTTATGTTTTAAAGGAAATTACTGGCGGTAAATGGGTACTGAGATGAACACAGTTAGTCGACCGGATGAGCGGGATTTGTGCAAATGATGTAACAATGCACAAATGATCTTAACGGAGTGGGCTAGTTCGTAATGGACTCCGCCTTGTTAAAAGCATGGCAAGCAGGTAACTTGCCCCGGCGCTGACCGATGCTGCTGCATTGTCGGACCGCCCCCTGATTCCCGCCCTGACTTTCCTGCCATCCGCTATTAAAACCATGCGTGTTCTGTTCAATCTGTTTTTGGATATCTGCCTGTTCCGCAAGGGGCCACAGGATACGCCGGCGTCGCTGGCGCTCCTGAAAATGTGTTTGGCGGCTTATGGGTTGACCAGTCTGCTGGCGTTGCTGATCGGGACCTCTGCGCTGGTCGCCCTGCTGCAAACTCTGGTGGATCTGGCGTTGCTGAGTGGCCTGCTCTATCTGGCGCTGCGGCTGTATCGGCATCCCCGGCGCTTTGAGCAAACCCTGAGCGCCCTGACCGGGGTGGGCGCTTTGATCAGCGTATTGGCCTTGCCATTATTGTTCTGGATCGGCGGGCAATCGCCGGGTGGGAATGTGGAGTTGCCAGCGCTGTTGTTGCTGGCGTTGATGGTGTGGAGCATTGCAGTAATGGCGCATATCCTGCGCCATGCGCTTAATGTTCCAATGTGGGTGGGCGCCTTGTATGCCTTGAGCTATACCTTCCTGTCCTGGCAGCTCACTGGCTGGGTTGGTTCGTCCGGTCCTTGATTGTCTGGCGCTGAGTCACCCCATTTCGGGTTCAAGCCGGCAGGGAGATTTTATTGATGCACATCCACATCCTTGGCGTTTGCGGGACGTTCATGGCCGGAGTGGCGCTGCTGGCGCGAGCGGCCGGGCATCGTGTTTCCGGCTGCGACGCCGGCGTTTATCCGCCGATGAGCACCCAACTGGCTGAGGCCGGCATCGCGCTGCGCGAAGGCTACGCCCCGGAGCAGCTCGCCGAGTTCCAACCGGATATGGTGGTGGTCGGCAATGTGATGAGCCGAGGCCGGCCTATTGTCGAGGCGTTGTTGAACTCCCGCCGGCCCTATGTTTCCGGGCCAGCCTGGCTGGCGGAGCATGTGCTGCGTGATCGGCAGGTGTTGGCGGTGGCCGGCACCCACGGCAAAACCACCACCAGCAGCCTGCTGGCCTGGATTCTGGAGTCTGCCGGTTTGGAACCGGGTTTTCTGATCGGCGGCATTCCGGCCAATTTTGGGGTCTCGGCGCGACTGGGGACAGCGCCATGCTTTGTGGTAGAAGCCGATGAGTACGACACGGCGTTTTTCGACAAGCGTTCCAAGTTTGTCCATTACCGGCCACACACCCTGATCCTGAATAATCTGGAATTTGATCACGCCGATATTTTTCCCGATCTGGCGGCGATTCAGCGCCAGTTCCACCATCTGCTGCGCACCGTGCCGGGCAATGGCCGGATTATCGCCAACGGCCAGGATGCGAATTTGGACGAGGTGCTGGCGATGGGCTGCTGGACGCCGGTGGAGCGGTTCGGCAGTGGTGACTGGGAGGCGCGGGATATTGCGCCGGATGGCAGTAGCTTTACGGTCGTGGATCGGGGTGAAGTACAAGGCCGGGCGGAATGGACACAATTGGGGCGGCATAACGTCCATAACGCCCTCGCAGCCGTCGCCGCCGCCCGCCATATTGGGGTGCCGGTTGCGGCTGCTCTTGCGGCGCTGCGGGATTTTCAGGGAGTGAAGCGGCGACTGGAGTTGCGGGGTTCGGTGGATGGGATCACGGTTTACGATGATTTTGCCCATCACCCGACGGCGATTGCCACGACGCTGGCTGGCTTGCGGGCGCGGGTGGGTTCGCAACCGATTATTGCAGTGCTGGAGCCACGCTCCAACACCATGAAACTGGGCGTGTTCAAGGACAGTCTAGCCCCGGCGCTGGCGGTGGCGGATGCGGTAGTTCTGTACCAGGCGCCGGATCTGGGTTGGTCGCTTGATGCCGTGGCGGCGACGCTCGGCGCACGCGGGCAGGTTTGCCATTCGCTGGAAGCGACGCTGGCCGCCATTCAAACCCGGCTGCAACCGGGAACCCAGGTGCTCATCATGAGCAATGGCGGTTTTGGCGGAATTCATGAGCGGTTGTTGCAGGCGCTGCGGGCGACTCGTTCCTAGCAGCGCTTCGATTGCCTCTTGGTTTAATCGGGCTGTCTGGAACCTGCCCCGGCGCACCAGAACCAGACCAGCGCGGTGATTTGCAACGCCACGGCCAGTCCAAGCCCGGCGCTGTAACCCACCGGCGCATAACCACCCGCTGCCGTCCGGGGCCATAGTCCGATCACCGCGCCCAAACCCCACTGCATGACGAACGCCGCGATGAACACCAGCAGATTGAACGCGGTATTCACCCGACCCGCCAGCCCCGGTGGAAAGGCCTGTGACAGGATCGCGTAGCTCAGGGTGCTTGCGGTTCCAAAGAACCCGAAAGCGATCCACAGCAGCAGTGGCGTCCCGGTGTAACCGGCGGCCAGCGCTGCTTGAATTCCGATGAAAATCACCATGCTGACCACGGCCACCGCCATCGGCGGTACTTCCAGCCGGTTCAGGCGGTAGGTCAACGTACCCAAGGACAGAAATCCGGCGATCATTCCGGCGGCGGCCCAGAACAGATAATGAGCGATCAGAGTCTGGTTATAGCCCGCCACATCCTTTAACCACAGTCCTGCCCATAAGCCCTGAATCGCCAGATGAGCGCCCAGCGCCAGAGCGCCGAGTGGAGCCAGCCGCCAGAATAGCCGGTTGCTGAAAATCGCCGCCACCCCGCGCCATTGCGCCGGCCAGTCGCTGCGATGGCGGGTCGCCGGATGTTCGGGCACGATCAGAAAAATGGCGATTGCCGCCGCCGCAGTCAGTCCGGCCAGTCCGGCAAATACTCCTCGCCATGAGGTCCATTGCAACGCCGCTGCCACTGGCGCAGTTGCGGCCAATGCCCCTAGACCACCAGCGGCCAGCACCCAGCCATTGACAGCCGGCAACCGCAGTGGTGGAAGCCACAGCACAAAGGTTTTCAGACTCGCCATCAGACAGGCCGACACACCTAAGCCGATTAGCGCCCGACCCACTGTCAAATCGCCTAGTCCGTCGCCGATGGCGAACAGGCCGGCGCCGGCGGCGGCCAGCAGCAACAAGATCGCTTCGACTTTAGGCGGGCTGTAGCGGTCGAGCAGCACCCCCAGCGGTAACTGGAACGCGCCGAAGGCGAGCAGATAGACGCCCGTCAACAAGCCTAGCGCTGTGGCGTCCAGATTTAAGTCGGCGGCTAAATGCGGCGCTAGCACCGCGTTGATGGTGCGATAAGCGTAGGACAGAAAATAACCGGCGGCGAAGGGCAGGAAAATCCGCAGTAGCAGCGCCAGCGGCAGGGTTTGGGGTGGAGTTGGCGAGTGCGCCGGCGACGGCATGAAAGGCTCCCTACTGAGTCGATGTGATTGGCTGGTGTGATCTAAATGCGAGAATCGCAGGAATTGTGTTGGATAATACCGGGATGAACGATGACAAAACTGAGCAAGATTTACCCGAATTCGAACGGCCGCCCAGTAAGAGCCAACGCAAGCGGGAAGCCACCGCCTTGCAGGAGTTAGGCGAACAACTGGTGAAACTGACCCCGGCGCAGTTGCAGCGGATTCCATTGCCGGAAGAGTTGCAAGCGACGGTGCGCCTGGCCCAGACCATTGCCCAGCGGGGCGGGCGCAAGCGCCAGTTGCAGTTTATTGGCAAATTGATGCGCCAGTTGGATGAATCGGAGCTGGAGCCAATTCGCACCGCACTGGCGACCATGCAAGCGCCACGCTACTAACCGGCCTCGCGCCAGTCCCTTGTCCCGGAGTTTCCCCTGACCACGTTGCCTCGATCCTGGTTGCTGCTGCTCGGCGCGCTGATCGCCTTTGCGCCGATGTCGATTGATATGTATCTGCCCAGCCTGCCGACCATCGCCGCTGAATTTGGCGCGACGGCGTCTGCGGTGCAGTTCACCTTATCCAGCTTCTTTATCGGGCTGGCGCTGGGCCAGGCGGTGCATGGGCCACTGGCTGACCGTTATGGCCGCAAGCCACCGTTGTACGGTGGGCTGGTTTTGTATATTGCCGCCTCGGTCGGTTGTGCGCTGGCCCCGGACATTACGGCGCTGACGGCGCTGCGGTTTGTGCAGGCGGTCGGCGGCTGTGCAGGAGTGGTGATTACGCGGGCCATTGTTCGCGACCGCTGCGATGCGACTGCCTCGGCGCGAATCTACTCGCTGCTGATGTTGATTATGGGCCTGGCGCCGATTCTGGCGCCGTTTATCGGCGGATGGGTTCTGGCCCTGGCCGGTTGGCGGGCCATTTTTGGAATGCTGGCGTTGTTTGGGATAATCGTGTTGACCGCAGTCTGGCGCTATTTGCCGGAAACCCGCCCAATGGGCAATATCACCAGCGCCGGCATCGGCCCTGCTCTGCGGGTCTATGGGGTGTTGCTGCGCGACCGGCGGTTTCTCGGCTACACCCTCAGCGGCGGTTTTGCTTCGGCGGGTATGTTCGCTTATATCACGGGTTCACCACAGGTGTTCATCACTCTTTACGGCGTACCCGCGCAAGACTACGGCTGGCTCTTTGGGCTGAATGCGCTGGGTTTGATCGCCGGTTCG
The DNA here is from genome assembly GCA_003989085.1 of Candidatus Competibacteraceae bacterium. Lineage (GTDB taxonomy): Bacteria > Pseudomonadota > Gammaproteobacteria > Competibacterales > Competibacteraceae > RXIV01. Next base: position 8,595 of record RXIV01000010.1, on the reverse strand, counting down.
CAATACAACCGCCGCCTGCTGCTGCGCCATAGCGCCGATACAATCCTGCGCCGGGCTAATCGCGCCACTGTTATCCTCGGCTTGGTGCTGGTTATGATGGCGGTGAGTGGTCGAGGGGGTCTGCCGGGATTGCTGATTCCGTTGTTTGGCTATCTGGTGACGCTGGGCTTCACCGGGCCGAACACAGTCGCCAGCGCGTTGGCCCATCAGGGAATGCGGGCCGGCAGCGCTTCAGCATTGATTGGAACCCTGCAATTTGGGATTGCCACGCTGTCCAGCGCTACGGTCGGACTGTTGGGTAACAAGTCAGCGTTGCCGATGACGGCGGTCATCGCCGGTTGTGGACTACTGGCTTATGGCGCACACCGCTGGCTGGTCGGCAACCATTCCCTAGCGGTTGATGCGAGTTGAGCATTCAGGCCAACCCGCTCGATTGGTTTAATCTAACGGCGAGGGTTGCCGAACTTCCTGAAGCAGCGAATGGGGCCGGGTCAGGTGGACCGTGCGCCCGGAAAAACGGGCCAAGCCATCTTCCTCCAGTCGGCCAATAATCCGGGACAGAGTTTCATGGCGGGCGCCAATCATTGAGGCGAGATCACGCCGGGACAGAGGCAATTCCATAAACCGGCTGCCGTCGGTCGCCGTGCAGCCATGACGATTCATCAGCGCCAGCAACAGATGGACGAACTTGCCCCGGTTGGACAAGGTGGCGTTGCGCACCAAATGATCGTGTGCATCGCTCAGATCATTGGCGATGCGCTGTAAAAACTGCTGCCCCAGCGCTGGGTTGTGATCCAGCAGCATCTTGACCGTCGGTTTGTCGATAAAGCAGAGTCGGCTGGGACTAAGCGCCTCGCTGTGGTAGCGGCGATGTGCGTTCAGCAACAGGCTCCGATAACCCAGAATATCGCCGGGGTATGAGATCCGGATGGGAACCACATTACCCTCGGCATCGCTCTTGCGGATGGCGACCGCCCCGGAAACGATGCAGTAGACGCCATGACTGGGTTCGCCTACCGAGAAAATACTTTCACCTGCCCGATAGTCCCGGCTTTTCCGGTGGTGGGCAAGCAACCGGGTCTCCTCCTCATTCAGTACACGCCACTCATTGCACTGGCGCAGTTGACAGGTTAAACAACTCGCACCGCGCAGATGGCCACGTTGTTTTGCCATTATCCGATCTCCTTTGGTTATCCTCGTTGCAGGCTCGTCTGCGATGAGGGCCTGCTGCGTTTTTATAGTGTTATGAAAAGACAGGTTATTTTTATTGGACTTAAATTCCGTTTTGGTAAGCATTCCAGCCATATTCGGAATCAAGACTATAATCGGAAAAATATAGTTCAATATTCGATTAAGTGAATAAAATCAGGGCAGGGCTTACAAGATGCACGGGCAATGGCGGTGGCCGATACTGATCGCGGCAGTCGTTCTGCTGGTGTTGGGCGGGGTATGGCAGGCGCTCAAACCGGTGGCGGAAGGCGAACGCTATGCCGCCAAACCGCCCGGTTGGGATAGTCCAGCCGGGAAATGCGTGGTCTGTCACAGTCTCGAAAAAGGCGGGCTGACCAAGGTCGCGCCCAATTTGTGGGGCATCGTCGGGGCGCCCAAGGGTAGAACCAGGGGCTATGGCTACTCGCTGGCGCTAGCTCATGCGGGCGGCGTGTGGACCATACCGGAACTCAACGCTTATCTCATCGCTCCCGGTCAGTTTCTGCCCGGCACCACGAAAACCATTGCCGGTGTGCCCGATGCGGCGGAACGCGCCAGAATTATCGCGTTTTTGGCAACCCTGAAGGATTGAATCACTATCCCGCAACATCCTGGCGTGATGGGCCGGCTCCGGCGGGCAGTGGTGGGGAATGACCGGACGCTGCACAGCCGCTTTTCCCGATAGCTGCACAGCCGCTTTTCCCGATAATCGTTTACAATCCTCGGTGCAGTTTCCGGGTCTCTTACCGGTTTCTTAGCTAACACATTAATTAAATTTAGTAAATTTTCTATTGGATTGATCGAGGCGGCGCATGGCGCGAATCAAGTTGGACCTGCCGGAGCAGTTTCCTTTCAGCACCGAGTTGCGGGTCAGAATCACCGACGTTAACTACGGCGGCCACATGGGTAATGACGCGCTGCTTGGCTTGCTGCATGAAGCGCGGGTGCGGTTCCTGACCCAGTATGGTTTCAGCGAACTGAACATTTGTGGAGCCGGGATCATCATGGCGGACAGTGTGATCGTCTACAAATCCGAGGCGTTCCCTGGTGAACAGCTGGTGTTGGCGGTTGCGGTGACCGATTTCAACCGCTATGGCTGCGATTTCGTCTACCGGGTCACCGAAAAAACCAGTGGCCGCGAAGTGGCCCGCGCCAAGACGGGCATCGTCTTTTTCGACTATCAGCAACGCGCTGTTCAGAAAGTGCCGCAACCGTTCCGCGATCTATTCCCGCCCGATGTCGTCGCTGCCTAAACTTCCCCCGCTCCCACTGTCTCCCGCAGCCAAGGCTTGGTTGCCGATCCGCCTGCTACTGGCGGTTGGCGCCAGCGTCGGCGTGGCATTCTTACTGGTACTGGTGCTGTATATCACCGATCTCGGCTTGTCGGTCTGGGATCGGCTGCAACAGCGCGGGCCGGCGTTCTGGATTATTTACTTGCTGCTACTGACCGGGATGAGCGCGGGTGGTGCTTATGGGGTTTGGCGGGTGCTGCGCTGGGGCCGACCCGCTAGCAAATCCCGCTCCAAGGCGCCTGCCAAGCCGCCGGACGAAGCAACTTTGCGTGAGCGGCTGGAACGTCACAGCGCGGCTGGGGTGCCGGTGGATTTGATTCATCGCGAACTGGACGAGTTGCAGCGGCGGCGGGCAGCAGGCGAAATTGTGGTGTCGGTATTTGGCGAAATCAGCGCCGGCAAGTCATCGCTGATTCGCGCCCTGCTGCCGGGAACCGAGATTGCCGTGGATGTGCGCGGCGGCACCACCCGCGAGGTCAACTATTACACTTGGACCAGTTCTGCCGGCGACCGATTGATTCTGGCCGACTTGCCCGGGTTGAACGAGGCCGACGGTAGCCTCGATCAGCTGGCTCGCGATGAGGCGTTGCGTGCCCATGTGGTCCTCTACGTCTGCGAGGGCGATCTGACCCGCGATCAATATGCGGCGCTGCGGACCCTGATCGATCTGGGTTGTCCGCTGATCGTGGCGCTGAACAAGATGGACCGTTACACCGACCGGGAACTGAATCTGGTGCGGGAACGACTAGCCGAACGGATTGGTGAACAGCTCGAAGTCGCGCCAGTGCAATGCGGTGGTTTCGAGGAAGTGACTCGCATTTATCACGATGGCCGCGAGGAAACCACCCGGCGCGAGCGGCAGCCTCGGGTCGAGGAACTGCGTCGGACCTTGCAGCGCTATCTCGACAACGACCAGCAGGTGTTGGATGCGCTGCGCGATACGGCGGTGTTCGTGCTGGCCCAGCAAAAACTGGATGCAGCGGTCGCCCAGCACCGCCATGAGAAGGCTGATGCCATTGTCCAGAGTTACTCCCGTAAGGCGGTGTTCGGGGCGCTGGCGGCGGTCAGTCCGGGCACTGACATCCTGATTCAAGGCTATCTGGGCTTTAACCTGATTAAGGAGCTGTGCGCGTTGTATGAGGCTCCAGCCCGGGAAGTGGATATGCAGCGATTCCTCGATCTGGCGGGTAACCAGATCAAGCGCAATATGAACCTGCTGCTGGCGCTGGTCGGTAACATCTTCAAGGCTTTTCCCGGTATCGGCACCGTGGTGGGTGGGATGATGCACGCCGTGGTCTACGGCCTGATATTCGAGAGTCTGGGGAAAGCCGTGGCCCGATCCCTGGATAGTCGTGGCGAACTGGCGAACGGTCCCGCCCTGCGGATGTTCGAGGATAATCTGAGTGAAGATCTGGAAGCGCGTGCAAAACGCCTGGCCCAACTGGTTTGGAGCCGGCAGCAGGACGGAGACCATGCCGGAGCCGCGCCCGGTTAGCGGCGATACACACTTGGCATTAGCCTGCGACAGCCTGCGTGAGTTGCTCGATGATCAACGGGTGCCGCCACCGGTGCGGGCAGCGCTGGCCGACGATTACCGGCAATTGCAACTGCTGTTGGAAAAAATCGAGCATGGGCATATTCATATCGCTGTGTTCGGACGGGTCAGCGTCGGCAAGTCGGCGTTGCTGAATGCCCTGCTCGGCGAGACCCGCTTTTCCACCAGCCCGTTACATGGCGAAACAACCCACGCCGCCCATGCTCGCTGGCAGGAATACGATGCCGGCGGTGTGTTCCTGATTGACACGCCCGGCATCAACGAAGTCGCTGGTGAGGTGCGGGAGCAATTAGCGCATGATGTGGCGGGCCGCAGCGATCTGGTCCTGTTCGTGGTGGATGGCGATCTGACGGATAGCGAGTTGCGGGCCTTGCGACAGGTGAAGGTCGCCGCGCAACGGTTATTGTTGGTGCTGAACAAGATCGACCGTTATAGCCGCGCCGAGCGCGACCTGTTGCTGGATACCTTGTGCCGGCGCACGACCGGATTGATCCAGTCGCAGGATATTGTCACCGTTGCGGCCCATCCGGCGGAACGTATCGTGATTCTGGTGGACGCCGAGGGCAATGAAACGGAAACCAGGCGCTGTCCGCCGCCGGATGTGAACGCCTTGCGCGAGCGGATCTGGGATATCCTCAAGGCTGAGGGTAAGACAATGGCTGCGATCAACGCCGGCTTGTTCGCGGGGCGGTTCTCTGATCGGTTGAGCCGCGAGATCATCGTGATTCGCCGTGACCTGGCGGATAGCGTAGTGCGGAAATACTGCCTGGCCAAAGGGATCGCGGTGGCGCTGAACCCGATCCCCATTGCCGACATTCTGGCTGCTGTCGCCACCGATGCGGCCATGATCATCCATCTCAGCCGGGTCTACGGGCTACCGATCAGTCGCAGCGAAGCTGGCTCGCTACTCAAGACCATCTCGATCCAGCTGGCCTTCCTGATGGGAACGGTATGGGCGATGAACCTGGCGGCGGCGGCGCTCAAGGGCATCAGCCTGGGACTGTCTACAGTGGTGACTGCCGGGGCGCAGGGCGCAGTTGCCTGGTACGGCACCTATGTCGTGGGCAAAGCCGCCGAGCAGTATTTTGCCCAAGGCAAGTCGTGGGGCGAGGGTGGGCCGAAGAGGGCGGTGCAGGACATTCTCGATAGCCTGGATCGGGAATCGCTGCTGGCCCAGGCCCGAGAGGATATTCTGGCCCGATTGAAGCCGCTGTTTTAACCGCGACTGTTGATCCGCATCGGACTATCCGGCGTTAGGCTTAACATCAATCAACTTGACATCAATGGTGTGCCTGCCTATAGTTCCGCCTCTTTGCAAACCGGGACATTTCATCAACATCCGGTTCGCTACCCGATTCAGCAGGCCTTTGACGCCATTACGGCGCATTATTTTTTGGAGCAGGGGGCATGGCCACAATTAACCAGTTGGTGCGTAAGCCGCGCGTCAGCAAGAAAGCCAAGAGCAACGTGCCGGCGCTGGAAAGCTGCCCGCAGAAGCGCGGCGTCTGCACTCGCGTTTACACCACGACGCCGAAAAAGCCTAATTCCGCGCTTCGTAAAGTGGCGCGCGTGCGCCTGACTAACGGCCAGGAAGTGACCAGCTATATCGGCGGTGAAGGCCACAACCTGCAAGAACACTCAGTGGTGCTGATCCGTGGCGGTCGCGTCAAGGACTTGCCCGGCGTCCGCTATCACATCGTGCGCGGTAGCCTGGACACTTCCGGTGTGACCAAGCGCCGGCAGTCGCGCTCCAAGTACGGCGCCAAGCGGCCAAAATCCTGAGTTTTTTGCGTCAGCTTCCAAGAGATTGAGGCGGTTATGCCGAGAAGAAGAGAAGTTCCCAAGCGCGTCATCCTTCCTGATCCCAAGCACGGGAGCCTGATGCTCGCCAAATTCGTTAACATGGTCATGGAGCGCGGCAAGAAGTCGATAGCCGAGAAAATCGTCTACGGCGCGCTCGACGCAATGACCGAGAAGGGTAAGGATGACCCGATGAGCCTGCTGGATCAGGCGCTGGATAACGTCCGTCCGGTCGTGGAAGTCAAGTCCCGCCGAGTTGGCGGCGCGACCTATCAAGTGCCGATTGAAGTGCGATCGGTGCGCCGTAATACCTTGGCCATGCGCTGGATTATCGACGCCTCTCGTAAGCGCGGCGAAAAATCCATGGCCCGCCGCCTCGCCGGTGAATTGATGGACGCCGCTGAAAGTCGCGGCGCAGCTGTCAAAAAGCGTGAAGATGTACATCGCATGGCGGAGGCCAATAAGGCTTTCGCTCACTATCGCTGGTAAGTTTCGAGGACTCCGTCGTGGCGCGCAAAACCCCCATCGATCGCTACCGCAATCTCGGCATCATGGCGCATATTGATGCCGGAAAAACTACAGTGACCGAGCGCATCCTGTTCTACACGGGGGTTTCCCACAAGTTGGGCGAGGTGCATGACGGCGCCGCCACCATGGACTGGATGGTGCAGGAGCAGGAGCGCGGCATCACCATCACGTCGGCGGCGACCACCTGCTTTTGGGCGGGTATGGCCGGTCAGTTTGACGGACACCGTATCAATATCATCGATACCCCGGGCCATGTGGACTTTACCATTGAGGTCGAACGCTCGCTACGGGTACTGGATGGCGCTTGTGCAGTGTTCTGCGCGGTGGGTGGAGTTGAGCCGCAATCAGAAACGGTCTGGCGGCAGGCCAACAAATATGGTGTGCCACGACTAGCGTTCATTAACAAGATGGATCGCGCTGGAGCAGACTTTCTGCGAGTCGTGCAGCAGATTCAGGATCGGTTGGGCGCTCGCCCGGTGCCGATTCAGTTGCCGATCGGCGCTGAGGACAAATTCAAGGGTCTCGTTGATCTGGTCAAGATGCAGGCGATCAATTGGGACGAAGACAGCCTTGGCATGAAATTTGAGTACATTGACATCCCGGCTGACTTGCGGGAGGACTGCGCGGCGTGGCGTGAGAAAATGGTGGAAGCCGCTGCCGAAGCCTCTGACGAGTTGATGGAGAAGTACCTGGAAGGCCAGGCCCTCAGCGAGGAAGAAATTTACGCCGGACTGCGCGCCCGCACCCTCAAGGGTGAGATTGTCCTGGCGATGTGCGGATCGGCCTTCAAGAACAAAGGCGTGCAGGCGATGCTGGATGCGGTGATCCGCTACCTGCCGTCGCCATTGGACAAGCCGCCGGTCAAAGGCATCCTGGATGATGCCGCTGAAAGTGAGGGTGAGCGTCAGGCTGATGATGATGCGCCCTTTGCGGCACTAGCGTTCAAGATCGCGACAGACCCCTTTGTTGGCACCCTGACTTTCGTTCGTTGCTACTCTGGCGTGGTTAATTCTGGCGATACGGTCTACAACCCGGTTCGAAGCCGCCGCGAGCGCATCGGCCGGATCGTGCAGATGCACGCCAACAGTCGCGAAGAGATCAGAGAAATTCGTGCTGGCGACATTGCCGCCTGCGTCGGCCTGAAAGACGTGACGACTGGCGACACCCTCTGCAATACCGATCAAGTCATTACCCTTGAACGGATGGAGTTTCCGGAACCGGTCATTTCGGTGGCGGTAGAACCCAAAACTCGCGCTGATCAGGAAAAGATGGGCGTGGCGCTGAGTAAGCTGGCTCAGGAAGACCCCTCGTTCCGTGTTCATACTGATCAGGAATCCGGTCAGACCATTATTTCTGGCATGGGTGAGCTGCATCTGGAAATCATCGTCGATCGGATGAAGCGTGAGTTCAAGGTGGACGCCAATGTTGGTAAACCCCGAGTCGCCTACCGTGAAACCATCCGCAAGGCGGTGGAGCAGGAAGGCAAGTTTGTGCGCCAGTCCGGTGGGCGCGGCCAGTACGGCCATGTCTGGCTGAGGCTGGAGCCGCAGGCGCCGGGGACCGGCTACGAATTTGTCAACGCGATTGTTGGTGGTGTTGTTCCTCGCGAATATGTGCCAGCGGTGGACAAGGGTGTTCAGGAACAGATGGGCAAGGGTGTGCTGGCTGGTTTTCCGGTGGTGGACGTTAAGGTCACGATCTTCGATGGTTCCTATCATGAGGTGGATTCCAGCGAGATCGCCTTCAAGATTGCCGGATCGATGGGATTTAAGGATGGGGCGCTCAAGGCCGGCGCGGTGCTGCTGGAACCTATAATGAAGGTCGAGGTGGTGACGCCTGAGGATTACATGGGTGATGTGATGGGCGATTTGAACCGCCGGCGCGGGATATTGCAAGGCATGGATGATTCGCCATCGGGCAAGGTGATCCGCGCTGAGGTGCCATTGGCCGAAATGTTCGGCTATTCCACCGACCTGCGCTCAGCCACCCAGGGCCGCGCCACCTATTCCATGGAGTTCGCCAAATACAACGAGGCCCCCGCGACTATCGCGGAGGCGGTGATTAAGAAAGCATCCTGAAGCGGTTGCTGAAGAATTTGAATCAGAAGAATTTGAATCAGATGGAGTGAGTCCGGTGTCCAAAGAAAAGTTTGAGCGCAGCAAGCCGCATGTAAATGTGGGAACGATAGGCCATGTGGATCACGGCAAGACC
>RXIV01000009.1 GCA_003989085.1 Candidatus Competibacteraceae bacterium | reverse complement strand
TTTTCATTCGCTGACTATATCAGAAAGCCAGTTTAATCCAAAGTAAGCTCTTGAATTAATTACGAGCGAAAGTCCTATTAAAGATAATCTTGTCCAAGATTATCAAGGGTGACTCAAGCACCTTTTTCAATACTTTTTGTAAAATTTTTGTTGGGTGCACCCCAGGGTGCAAGGCGTTCATGATGGGTTTCCAGCGCCTTGCCGGTGAACTAAGTCACACTTGGCGCCGAAACTTTCGGCTTGGTTTGTTGCAGGAGGAGTCGAGCGAACGGCAGTTCAACGGAGGATCGCTCCCGGCAAATCAGGATTTGGCATTGCGCTCTGGAGGCCAAATAAAAACCAGCTGCTTGTTCACGGAGTTCGGTCCACTACTCCAAATGGTTTTTAGCGGGAGGATTGATGGAACGGCGAGAATCTCGATACTATGTCGTATGATCGAATCGAGCTACCTCACCAACCAATTCCTGATCGCCATGCCAGCCTTGGCGGATCCAAATTTTTCCCAGACCGTAACCTACATCGGCGAACACAACGCCCAGGGCGCGCTGGGGTTGGTGATCAACCGGCCGCTGGCGTTGACCCTCGGCGAGCTGCTGGAGCATCTGCAAATGACCGCCAACCAGCCTGGTATTGCGGCGCTGCCGATTTACCACGGTGGTCCAGTGCAACCCGAACAGGGCTTTGTGTTGCACTGTCCGTTGGGTCACTGGGGTGCGACCCTACCGGTTACCGACCAGATCGGCGTCACCACCTCCCGCGACATTTTGCAAGCGGTGGCCGATGGCGAAGGTCCAAAACAGCTGCTGGTCGCGCTGGGCTACGCCGGCTGGGGGCCGGGCCAACTGGAGCGGGAACTGGCCGAAAACGCCTGGTTGTCGGTTCCCGCCGATCCTGACATCCTGTTCCAGGTTCCCAGTAAACAACGCTGGCAGGCCGCCGCCGCCCTACTGGGCGTTGACCTGCGACTGCTGTCTCCCGATGCCGGCCACGCCTGAATCAGACGCCCCATCAGCGGGCGTTCCTACCCTGCCAACGGTTCCTCTATCGTGCCGTATTGCCTTGGGCTTCGATTTTGGTCGGGTGCGGATCGGGGTCGCCATTGGTGAAGCCGTGACCGGATCAGCCCGCCCTCTGTGCGTTTTGCCCACTCGCCAGCAACAACCCGACTGGGTAGCTATCGCCCGACTGATTCAGGACTGGCAGCCTGATCGACTCGTAGTTGGCGTACCGCGCCAGGCCGACGACAGCGCCAATGCGGTGACCGAAGCTGCGTTGCAGTTCAGCCGTCAGTTGGGCGAACGCTTTCGGCTGCCGGTGGCGACGATTGACGAGCGGCTATCGTCGTGGGAGGCTGAACAGCGCTGCTTTGAAACCACCCCAACGAAGCGTCGCCGCCCGGATCAGACTCTGGATGCCCAAGCGGCGGCGGTGATTCTGGAAAGCTGGTTCAACCATCAACGGAGCACCAATTTATCATGGGCGACGCCGAATTCCTGATTGAAGCCCTCGCCGGGCAATTACGCGAGTTGCTGACCCGGCGCGGCATTGCCGATCCGGCGCTGGTCGGGATTCACACGGGCGGGGTCTGGATCGCGGAACGGTTGCGGCGGCGACTCGGCATCCTCACGCCGCTCGGCCAGATGGACATTGCCTTCTACCGCGACGATTTCAGCCGAATTGGCGTTCATCCCCAGGTTCGGCCTTCGGAATTACCGTTCGATGTGGACGACCGCCATATCGTGTTGATCGACGATGTGCTGTACACCGGACGGACCATCCGCGCCGCCCTCAATGAGCTGTTTGATTATGGCCGCCCGGCCTCGGTGCTGCTGGCGGTGCTGGTCGACCGAGGCGGACGCGAAGTGCCAATTGAAGCCAATGCAATCGGCACCCGGCTCGAACTTCCGAGCGGCGATCAAATTCAACTGAGCGGCCCCGATCCGCTGCAACTACACCTGCGAACCACCTGATGAGCGCCGCCCATCTCCAACTCGACCGGCAAGGCCGGCTATTACACTTCCTGACGGTGGAAGGGCTGACCCGCCGCCATTTGACCGAGATTCTCGACACCGCCGAGTCGTTGCATGGAGTAGCCGAGCGACAGGTCAAGAAACTGCCGACCCTGCACGGCAAAACAGTGGTCAACCTGTTTTTCGAAGCCAGCACCCGCACCCGCACCACCTTTGAACTGGCGGCCAAACGGCTGTCGGCTGACGTGCTGAATCTCAATATCGCCACTTCATCGGCGGTCAAGGGCGAAAGCCTGCTGGATACCCTGCGGAATATCGAAGCCATGCAGTGCGATATGTTCGTAGTGCGGCATGAGCAGAGCGGGGCGGCGGAATTCATCGCCCGCCACGTCAAGCCGCATATCGCTGTCCTCAACGCTGGCGATGGCCGTCATGCCCACCCGACCCAGGCCATGCTTGATGTGTTCACCATCCGCCGCCACAAGCCCGATTTTCCCAGTCTGCGCGTCGCTATTGTCGGCGATCTGCTGCATTCGCGAGTGGCGCGGTCGCTGATTCACGCCCTTAACATTCTTGGTGCCGGAGAAATTCGGGTGATTGCACCGCGCACCCTGTTGCCGGCCCAGGTCGAGACCTTGGGGGTTCAGGTCTTCCACGATCCGCGCCTCGGGCTACGAGAGGTGGATGTGGTAGTGATGCTGCGATTACAGCGGGAGCGGATGGAGGGGGCGCTATTGCCGAGTGAATCGGAATTTTTCCAGCGCTACGGACTGACCGAAGAACGGCTGGCGCTGGCCCAGCCGGATGCCATCGTCATGCACCCCGGCCCGATCAATCGCGGGGTGGAAATCGACTCACGAGTCGCCGACGGGCCGCAGTCGGTGATTCTGGAACAAGTCACCAACGGCATCGCAGTGCGAATGGCGATTATGTCGATCACCCTCGGCCATCATGCCCGGTCTATCGGGGAGAGCGCCTGATGCAAACCGTGATTCAGGGCGGGCGGGTGATTGACCCGGCCCGGCGGATCGATGTGGTGGCTGACCTGTTCATCGTCGCTGGACGGATCGCCGGTCTCGGTCAAGCCCCAACTGGTTTTGTCGCCGATCAGATCATCGACGCCCGCAACCGGATTGTTTGTCCTGGCTTGATCGATCTGTGCGCTCGACTCCGCGAACCGGGGCAGGAACACAAAGCGACAATTGCCAGCGAGAGCGCGGCAGCAGCGGCGGGTGGGATCACCACGCTGGTTTGTCCGCCCGACACCGATCCGCCGATTGACGAACCGGCGGTGGTTGAGTGGATTCGTCGCCGGGCCAAGGCTGCCGGGCAGGCGCGGGTGCTGACTTTGGGCGCATTGACCCATCGCTTGCACGGCGAGCGGCTGGCGGAAATGGCGGCTTTGCAGGAAGTCGGCTGCGTCGGGGTCAGCGATGGGGGGCATCCCGTCGCCAACAGCCGGGTATTGCGGCGGGCGCTGGAATACGCCGCCACCTTTCACCTGACTGTGTTCCTGACCCCACTTGATCCCGAACTTGGTCACGGCCTGGCTCACGAGGGCCAGATTGCCGCCCGGCTAGGTTTATCCGGGATTCCGGTGGCGGCGGAAACCGGGATCATTGCCCGCGATCTGGAGCTGGTGCGCGATCTGGGTGTGCGGGTTCACTTCGGGAGGCTGTCCAGCGCCCGCGCCGTCGAACTCATCGCCCGCGCCCAAGCGGAAGGATTGCCGGTCACGGCGGACGCAGCCATTCATCAGTTGCACTTGAGCGAAATCGATTTGACCGGCTTTGACAGCCGTTGCCATGTTCACCCGCCGTTGCGGAGCCTGCGGGACAAGGAAGCGCTGCGAGCAGGAGTGGCGGATGGGGTGCTTGGCGCGATTTGCTCGGACCATCAGCCGCATGAACCGGATGCCAAGCAGGCCCCATTCGGCGACACTGAACCGGGCATTTCCGGGCTGGACACCCTGCTGGCGCTGAGTCTGCGACTGGTTCGGGACGGCGTGCTGCCGCTGCCGGCGGTGATCGAGCGACTGACACATGGCCCGGCGCGGATTCTGGGGTTGGACAGCGGTCAGCTTGGCGTGGGGGCAGTCGCCGATGTCTGTATTTTTGACCCTGATATCGACTGGCGGCTGGAACCGGGCGACCTTCGCAGCCGGGGGCGGAATAGCCCGTTTACCGGCTGGGAATGGCAAGGACGGGTCACACATACCCTGTTGGAAGGACGGATAGTTTACGCGGCTGAGGGCGAGAACTAAGCGTTTTTCTACGGAATACAACGGAAAGAAGCGCGATTGCCCTGAACCGTCCGGCTGATGAATCCCCCGTCGCCACCGGAGGATTGGAGGAATCGCTACCCGCCGCCTGAGTTAAACGCCCGCCTTGAAGGAATTCTTGTTCTGGGCGTAGGACACCGCCTCCTCACGGCCGACGATGCCCTTCTTGATCAGTTCCAGCAGGCATTGATCCAGCGTCTGCATTCCATAAGCCGAGCCAGTCTGGATCGACGAATACATCTGCGCCACCTTGTCCTCGCGGATCAGGTTACGGATGGCTGGAACGCCGACCATGATTTCGTGCGCGGCTATCCGCCCGCCGCCTTTTTTCTTCAGCAGCGCTTGCGAAATCACCGCCCGCAACGATTCCGACAACATTGACCGCACCATCGGTTTTTCACCTGCCGGAAACACGTCGATGATCCGGTCGATGGTCTTGGGCGCAGAACTGGTGTGCAGGGTGCCAAACACCAGATGCCCGGTTTCGGCGGCGGTCAGCGCCAGGCTGATGGTTTCCCGGTCGCGCATTTCACCAACCAGAATGATGTCCGGGTCTTCGCGCAGCGCCGAACGCAGCGCTTCAGCGAAACCCAGGGTGTCACGATGCACTTCGCGCTGGTTGACCAGACAACGCTGGCTTTGATGCACAAACTCAATCGGATCCTCAATCGTCAGGATATGGCCGTATTCCTCCTTGTTGATGTGATCAACCATCGCCGCCAGCGTGGTCGATTTGCCGGATCCGGTTGGGCCAGTCACCAGAATCAATCCCCGTCGCGCATCGACCAGTTCGCGGAACACGGCCGGGCAGGCCAGTTCATCCAGAGTCTGTACCTGGGTAGGAATGGTGCGGAATACGCCTGCCGCGCCCCGGTTCTGGTTGAAGGCGTTGACCCGGAATCGGGCCAGCTTGGGGATTTCAAAGGAAAAGTCGCACTCCATAAACTCGTCATAGTCCTTGCGCTGCTTATCGTTCATGATGTCGTAAATCAGCCCATGGACCTGCTTGTGCTCCAGCGGCGGGACGTTGATTTTGCGCACATCGCCGTCCACCCGGATCATGGGCGGCAAACCGGACGACAGGTGCAAGTCCGAAGCCTTGTTTTGCACCGAAAAAGTCAACAGTTCATCAAGATTCATGGTGTTGCTCCCACGAAAACGTTGGTTGGCGGTCCGGCGCGCCGGATTTTCCCATAGTATATAGCGCAACGTCGTGATAACCGTCTGTCAGCCTGTCAAGTAAAGAGCCATTCATGCGCATTGATTTTGTGGTTCGCCGCCAATCCCTGCTGGCCCGGATTCGCGCTGCCGAGCAACGCCACCACCGCCCGTCAGGATCGGTGCAATTGCTGGCGGTCAGCAAAACTCAGCCCGTCGCCGCCATCGCCGCCCTGGCCGCAGCGGGCCAAACCGCCTTCGGTGAAAATTACGCACAGGAAGCGCTCGATAAAATCGCCGCGCTAGCGACGCTAGGCTTGGAATGGCACTTTATCGGCCCACTACAGGCGAATAAAACCCGGGCAGTGGCCGAGCGCTTTGCCTGGGTTCACAGCGTGGATCGGCTGAAAATCGCTGAACGGTTGAGCGTCCAACGGCCCATCGAGCTGCCGCCGCTGAACATTTGCCTGCAAGTCAATATCGACCGGGAGCCTGCCAAGCATGGGCTAGATCCCAGTGAAGTCGCCGCCGTCGCTCAGGCCGTGGCGGCTTTGCCAAATCTGCGCCTGCGGGGGTTGATGGCGATTCCAGCGCCCGTCGCTGATTTCGCCGCGCAACGCCGGCCACTAGCCCGACTGCGGGAATTGCAGGAGTCCTTGAACAGCGCCGGCCTGGCGCTGGACACACTGTCGATGGGGATGTCCGACGATCTGGAGGCCGCTATTGCCGAGGGCGCAACCTGGGTGCGGATCGGGACTGCCTTGTTTGGACCGCGCGGCTGAGTGGCGGCTTGCGCTATGCTAGCCTGGCTGCTTGCACCAACCCGCCCAATGTTCTGGAGCCCTTTCGCCGCTACGGGAAACTGATCGCCATGCTGTTACTCACTTCGCTGTCCAGATTCGCTGCGCACCACCGTTGGGCTGGCCTGCTGCTGATTGGGCCGCTGCTGATCGGCGCGGATAACGGCTACCTGCGCGAGATCGAAAACGAGGCTAAACAACAGGCGGCAACCCTGATCACGGGTCCAGCTGCGCCCGAACAGGGGCCCGCAGTGGTGACCGACGACCGATTGGCGACCGGGCTGGATCAATCCGCATTTGATCAAGCCCTGCGCGAGAATTTGCCAGGAACCTATGCGTTCTATCAGCAGCTTTCCGCCCCTAACCGGCAGAAGGTCTACACCTCTTACCAGAAAGACAACCGCCTCTCCGCTATCAGCCAGCAGATCATCCAGCTGACCAGCGACAAACCCTGAAGCTCAGCTTCCGGCACCCCATAAGGAGCCTTGATGAAAGATGTCTCCATTGCCTTCATCGGCGGCGGCAATATGGCCCGCAGCCTGATCGGTGGCCTGTTGGCCAGCGGCAGCGATCCCGACCATCTCTGGGTCGCCGAACCCGACGCTGGTCAACGGGAGATTCTGCGCGGCCGTTTCGGCGTTCATACCAGCCCCGACAACCGGGACATTGCGGCTCGGGCTGAAGTCCTGGTGCTGGCGGTCAAGCCGCAAGCACTGCGGGCCGTGGTTGAAGACCTGGCTGAAATCGTCCACACCTGTCAGCCACTGATCATTTCTATCGCCGCCGGAGTGCGTGAACCGGATCTTCGCCACTGGCTGGGCGGCGAGGTAGCCATTGTCCGCACCATGCCCAATACGCCGGCGCTGGTCGGCAGCGGCGCCACGGCCCTGTTCGCCAATCCCTGGGTCAGCGAAAATCAGCGTCAGTTAGCTGAATCGATCATGCGGGCAGTGGGTCTGGCGGTTTGGGTGGATCACGAACGGCTGCTGGATGCCGTGACCGCGCTGTCGGGCAGCGGCCCGGCCTATTTCTTCCTGTTGATGGAAGCGCTGGAAAAAGCGGGGGTCCGCATGGGGCTGACGATGGAAACCGCCCGGTTGCTGACCCTGCAAACGGCATTCGGCGCGGCCAAAATGGCGCTGGAGATTCCCGAAAACGCTGCCGCTTTGCGAGCGCGGGTCACCTCACCGGGCGGCACCACCGAGCGGGCAATCAGCGTATTCCAGGATGAGGAGCTGGAGGTTCTGATCGCCCGATCGCTGGCCGCCTCGCTGGCGATCATGGAAACCCCCACCTTGTTGACCGACCAGTTGGACGATTTGGTGGCGCGGGCGCTGGATGCGGCCCGGCATCGTTCCGAAGAGCTGGGTAACCTGCTGGGAGGACAGCCGTGACTGCCACGATCTTCCTGGTCCAGACGGTGTTCGGGTTCTACATTCTGGCGGTGATGCTGCGTTTCCTGTTGCAGTGCGTCCGCGCCGATTTTTACAACCCGCTGGTGCAATTTCTGGTGCGGATCACCAACCCGCCATTGTTGCCGCTGCGGCGAATCATTCCCGGTTACCGAGGACTGGACCTGGCCTCGGTCCTGCTGGCGTTCGCGCTGCAACTGGTTGAGGCGATGCTGATTATCCTGTTGCTCAATCAGCGCCTTAGCGTAGATGGCGTCTTGCTGCTGACCGTGGCGGAGCTGTTCAAGCTACTGATCAATATCTACTTGTGGGGCATCGTGATTCAAGCGGTGCTGAGCTGGTTTAATCCTGATCCCCGCCATCCGGCGACGCGGGTCTTGGCGCAACTGACCAATCCACTGTTGCGCCCAGTTCGCCGGTGGCTGCCGCCGATCTCCGGGATTGACCTGTCGCCGATGGTGGTGGTAGTGGCGCTGATCTTCCTCAGCCTGCTGTTGCAGGACCTGCTGGGACTGTGGGCCGACGGGTTGCGGTGAGGCGATGGACAGTCACGGCTATGTCTGGGACGGTGCGGATTTGATCCTGCGGGTGCGGGTGCAGCCGCGCTCCAGCCGTGACCACTGGTCAGGATTGCAGGATGGGCGGTTTGGCGTTCGCATTACCGCCCCGCCGGTAGACGGACAGGCCAATGCCCATCTGCGGGAATGGCTGGCCGGGCTGTGCGGGGTCGCGAAAAGCCGGGTGACCTTATTGAGCGGCGAAACCGGGCGGGAAAAGCGGTTCCGGGTCGCTGCGCCCAAGCGGCTGCCGCCAGGGGTCGAAGCGGCGGCCAAGGTCTGACGGCTTCATGCGGATTCAACAGGCTTCGTGCTTTCCGTGGAAAAATAACTCCGCTTTACACCAGCGTCCGCACCGCTTCGCCCAGCGGACAGGCGCGAATCGCCTCGGCCAGCAGGGCGATGACCCGAGGCCGGGGAAAGCTCTTGCGCCAGGCCAGCGCCACGATCCGGGTTGGCGCGGGTTCCGCAAAGGGCCGGACGGTTAGCAAGTCGCTGATATGGGCATAACCACTGACCGAGGTGTAGGGCAGCACGGTGACGCCCATTCCGGTCGCCACCATCAACCGGATAGTCTCCAGCGAACCGCCTTCCAACGTGTGCTGCATACTGTCGGAACTCACGCTGAGTTGGCGGCATTCCGGGCAGAATTGCAGCACCTGCTCACGGAAACAGTGGCCGGCGCCGAGTAACAGCAAGTTCTGTTGCCCCAGGGTCGGCGCATCAATGATCGCCGCCTGCTCCAGTGGATGACCGGTCGGCAGCAGCACCACGAACGGTTCCTCATAAAGTGGTTGAGTCAGCAGCCCTGGCTCTGCAAACGGCAGCGACAGAATCAACACATCCAGTTCCCCGTCCTTGAGGCGCTCGCTCAAAACCGCCGTGTAGTTCTCCTCGATTTGCAACGGCATGGCCGGCGCGCGGCGACGCAGGCGCGGGATCAGGTGTGGCAGCAGATAGGGTCCGATGGTGTAAATCGCGCCCAACCGCAACATTCCGGTCAGCTCATCCTGACCCTGGCTGGCGAGCTGGCGAATCACCGCTGTTTCTTCCAGCACCCGCTGCGCCTGCTCGACGATCCGCCGACCCACCGGGGTGATCGCCACCTCGCCGGGATTGCGCTCGAATAGCGCCACGCCCAAATCCTCTTCCAGCTTGCGAACTGCAACGCTCAGGGTGGGCTGGCTAATATGGCAGGCCTCGGCGGCTCGACCAAAATGCTGTTCGCGGGCAACCGCGACGATGTAGCGTAATTCGTTCAAGGTCATAGTGATAGCGCAGGATAGGACCCTAGGTTGAGAGTGAGCGATAGGCCGTCGTCATGGACAGAATCGACGTTTGCCTGTAATTTTATACGCGCTTTTTTCACGCCCAACGCGGCATTTTACCTAACCCGCCGCACAGTCCCGCAGTCTGGATCAACCCCCCGCAGAACGTACAACAAGTCAGGAGTGAGCATGGCTTACCAACACATTTGTATTCCCGCCAGTGGTGAAAAAATTACGGTCAAGGACGGCAAGCTAAATGTTCCCGATCAACCTATTGTCGGCTTTGTCGAAGGCGATGGCATCGGCCCGGATATTACCAAGGCTTCGCTGCGGGTTTGGGATGCGGCAGTCGAAGAGGCCTATGGCGGTCAGCGCAAGATCCACTGGTGCGAAATTTTTCTGGGTGAGAAAGCGGCGGAAATTTACGACGGCAACTACTTTCCAGAGGAAACTCTGGAGGCGATCAAGGAACTGGTCGTCGCCGTCAAAGGGCCGCTGACGACGCCGATTGGCGGTGGCTTCCGCTCGTTGAATGTGGCGCTGCGTCAGGATTTGGACCTCTACGCCTGCGTCCGCCCGGTGCGCTACTACCCCGGTGTGCCCTCGCCGATGCGCCACCCGGAAAAGGTGGACGTGATCATTTTCCGCGAGAACACCGAAGACGTTTACGCTGGCATCGAATACAAATCCGGCTCGCCAGAAAACGTCAAGCTGGCCAAGTTTCTGCGTGAAGAAATGGGCGCGGATTTCTTCGATGCGGCTGGGCTGGGCATCAAGCCGATTTCGCCATTCGCCTCCAAGCGCCTGGTCCGCAAGGCGATTCAGTACGCCATTGATCATGGTCGCGACAGCGTGACCCTGGTGCACAAGGGCAACATCATGAAGTTCACGGAAGGCGCATTCCGGAACTGGGGCTATGAACTGGCGCGGGATGAGTTCCCCGATCAAACCATCACCGAAAACGACCTGTACAGCGTTTATGGCGGCAAGCAACCCCCCGGCAAGGTGGTGATCAAGGATCGGATCGCCGACATTATTTTCCAGTTACTGCAACTGCGTCCGGAAGAGTTCTCGGTACTGGCCACCATGAACCTGAACGGCGATTACCTTTCCGACGCAGTGGCGGCGGAAGTGGGTGGGATCGGCATCGCCCCCGGCGCCAACATGGCCGACTATATCGCTGTGTTCGAGGCCACGCATGGCACTGCGCCCAAGTACGCCAATCTGGACAAGGTCAACCCCGGTTCACTGATGCTGTCCGGGGTGATGATGCTGCAATACATGGGCTGGACGGAAGCGGCTGAACTGATCGAATCAGCGCTGACCCAGGTGATTGCCGACAAGACTGTCACCTACGACTTTGCCCGGCTGATGGACGGCGGCACCGAAGTTCCCACCAGCAAATTCGCTGATTTGATCATCGTCAAGATGCGCGAGCAGGGGCCGGCGTTGCGGCAGGAAATTGACCGGCGGCGCCAGGCGTTGGCAGAAGCCCGCCGGATGCTGGAAGCCGCTCGGGTCGCCGATCCGGTGCAGGCGATGATCGCCTCGGGGCGGATGCCGAATACCGTTGGCGGAATCATGTCGCCGGTCATCACCGTCAAGAACCATGAGATGGTCAATGTCGCCATGCATCAGATGATCGAGAAGGGCGTCAACGCGGTGATGGTCGAGCCGGACGCCAGCGGTCATTGGGGCATCATGACCGACCGCGATGTGCTGAAAAAGATCATCAGCCTCAACCGGTCGCCGGCGCGAGTCCAGGTCGGTGAAATCGCGACCCGGCCACTGGTCACGGCCAAGCGGGAAATGGCGCTGGCCGAGGCGGCGCAACGGATGACTGAAGCGAATGTGCGGCGGGTGATTGTCGAGATGGACGGCAAACCGGTGGGCATGGTGACGGACAACGATCTGTTCCGCACCGTAGAGGTGTTTGGCTGGGGACCGGACGTCTGATCTATACGCCGGATTAGGGTAAAAAAACGGCGTTTCCGCAGTGGCCTATGGGCCAGGCGGAAACGTTTTTTTTTGGGCAAAACAGATTACCAGTCCAAAATTGGGAGTATCGTACTATAAATTGCTTATAGACCGATTCAATCATGAACAGGCCTGCTCATTTCGGAAAGTCCCGCTTTGCGCTGATGTCCATAGCCGCTATGTTCCCTGACGCTCCATTAGCCACCCTTTTAGTGGTGGATGATGTCCCCGGAAACCTGACCGTACTGGGGGAGCTGCTGCGTGACGCGGGCTATCAGGTCAAGGCGGCTAATTCCGGCCGCGCTGCCTTGCGCTACGCCGCCCAGCACCCTCAGCCCGATCTGATCCTGCTGGATGTCATGATGCCGGAGATGGATGGCTACCAGGTTCTCGCCTGCCTGCGCGCCGACCCCGCCACCCGCTTCATCCCGGTCATCTTCCTCACCGCCCTGAACGACATACAGAACGAAGAACGGGGTCTTGAGCAGGGCGCCGCCGACTACATCGCCAAACCCTTTCTGCCTACCCTGGTACTGGCTCGGGTGCGCACCCAACTCGAAGCCAAACGCGCCCGCGACTGGCTGCGTAATCAGAATGCCTTTCTCGAAACCGAAGTGACCCGACGTGTGGCCGAGAATGATTTGATCCAACGGGTCAGCATCCGGGCTTTGGCGCACCTCGCGGAAATCCGCGACCCGGAGACTGGCAACCACATTCTGCGCACCCAGAGCTATGTCAGTACTCTGGCAATGCGGCTTAAAGATCACCCGCGCTTCGCGGCGTTCCTGACCGAGCGCAGCATCGAACTCCTGGCCCGTTCCGCGCCCCTGCACGACATCGGCAAGGTGGGCATTCCAGACCACATCCTGCTCAAGCCCGGCCCGCTCACTCCTGAAGAGTGGGCGATCATGAAAACCCATTCCCAGATTGGGGCTGACGCGATCCAGCAGGCTGAAATCGATGTCAAGGAGACGGTCCCCTTTCTGATCTTCGCCAAGGAAATCGCCCGCTGGCACCATGAGAAATGGGACGGCAGCGGCTATCCCGACGGTCTGGCCGGAGACGCTATTCCAGTTTCCGCCCGGCTCATGGCGTTGGCCGATGTCTTCGACGCCCTGATTTCGGTCCGGGTCTACAAGCCGGCGATGTCCTTCGACCAGGCGCGCGACATCATCGCCGCCGGGCGCGGCGTTCATTTTGATCCGGATATGACCGACGCCTTTCTCACCGGCTTCGATGAGTTTCAGGCCATCGCCCAGCGCTATCACGGTGATTAGCCGTTAACAACCTGGGATTTCGCGGAAAATTAAGTAGCTCCCGAGGAGAACCCACCATGATTCACTCGCGATCCTTCCTCGTCTCTGTCGCAGCAAGCATCCTGATTATTTTGGCTACGCTCACCGTCTTTTGGACGCGGAAACCAGCCCCACCGCCGCCAGAGCCGCTAGTGGTGGCGGCCACGGTAAACCTGATCGGTATGCCGTTCTTCATTGCAGAGCAGCAGGGCTTCTTCGCAGATGAAGGTCTGCGCGTCACCCTCCAGCGCCATCCCTTCGGTAAACCCGCCCTGGAAGCCATGCTGCGCGGCGAGGCGGATGTGGCGATGACCGCCGAAACTCCCATCATATTCGCCAGCTTTAAGGAGACGCCGTTCAGCGTCATCGCCCACTACATGACCAGCACCGAACACAGCATCGTAGCCCGCGCCGACCGGGGCATCCGCCAAGTGACCGATTTGCGGGGCCGGCGGATCGGCGTCAGCATCGGCACCTCCGCCCACTACTTCTTGCACGTTATGCTCAGTGACCAGGGCCTGACGATTGCCGATGTTGAACTGGTGCCCATACCGGCGCCGGATCAGGCGGCGGCGCTGGCGGCGGGCCGCGTCGATGCCATCGCCGCCTTCGCCCCTCACACCACCCAGAGCCGGGTGGCGCTCCAGGGCAACGCCATTTCTTTCCCCGCCGGGATTCGCTACACGGGTTTTAGCTGTCTGGTGGCCTCCCGCGATTTTTCCCAGCGCCGGCCCGAGGCGGTGCTGCGTCTGTTGCGGGCTACCGACCGGGCGATCACCTGGATGCGCGACCACCGGCAGGAGGCCATCGATTTCTCGGCGCGGGAACTGGGCATGAAGGTCGCGGAGGTGGAAGAAACCTGGGATGCGCTGCGTCCGGCGCTGGCCCTCAACCAGGCGCTTATCTTCCTGCTGGAGGCTGAGGCCCGCTGGGCTATGAACATTGGCCTCGCGCCGGCGGCGGCCATGCCCAATTATCTCGACTACATCGACGCTTCCGTCCTGAGCCGGCTGCGGCCCGAGGCGGTATCCATCATTCAAGGAAAACCATGAACCTGCGCAGCCGCACCCACCTCGTCGCAATGATGACCTTGCTCATCGTTGCGGTGTTATGCAGCGTGTTCCTGTTCGTCCGCCTGCAAAAAACCCAGGTCGAACGCGAGATCGTGCGGGTGGATACGCTGATGGCCGATGCGATCCAGTTCCGCGGGACGCTCTCCGACTACCTGCTACATAGGGAAACCCGGCCCCGCCTCCAGGCCGAGGCCAAACTCAGCGACCTCCATCATTTGCTGGGAGATCAAATGCAATTGACCGTCGCACATCTCCTGCATGATGCGCAGTCAATGGTCCTGTGGGATGAGGTATCCCGGCTGCTGGCCGAATGCGAGACCCTCTTTGCCGATCTGAGCAGCCGGGAAGCCACGCCTGCGCCACGGGAACAAGAGCAGCGCACTGCAGATTTGCTTCTGTTGAGCAGCGAATCCCTGATCCTCACCATCGGCCAGATCCATCGTCTGGTGGTCAGTGACCTTCTGGAAGCCCATTCTTATGAAGAAATGACGCTCTGGACGCTGCTGGCGGGTCTGGGGGGTCTGGGGATCAGCCTGTTCCTGTTGTTGCGAAAAGGCGTCCTGGTTCCCCTGCAACAACTGCATGAGGCTGCGATTCTCGTCGCCGCCGGTCAATGGGACTTCCGTCTGCACAGCCGCCGCCGGGGCGAATTCGGTCAACTGGCCAATGCTTTCGACCACATGCTGGATCAGATTCAGGAGACCACCGTATCGCGTGCTCGGCTGGAAGCCGAGATCAGAGAACACCAACAGGCTGAGGCGGATCTTCGCGCGAGTGAAGAGAGCCTACGGCTGCTCTTTGAGTATACACCCGTCGCGTTAGCTATGTTCGACCGTGAAATGCGCTACATCGCGGTCAGTCGCCGCTGGATCGATGATAACCGCCCTTTCATCGGTGACCAGGAGATCATCGGACGATCCCACTACGATCTCCTCCCTGAACTTCCAGACCATTGGAAAGCGGTGCATCGCCGTGCACTGGAAGGAGATACTATTCAAATCGATGAGGACCAGCTCACTCGAATAGACGGCACCGTTCAATGGCTGCGGCGGGTGGTGCTGCCTTGGTATAAGGATAATGGCGTCATTGGCGGAATTGTGATCTTTGTCGATGACATCACCGCACGCCAGCAGGCCGAGGCCGAAGTCCACCGCCTCAACACCGAACTGGAGGAACGGGTCGGTCAGCGCACCGCTGAACTGGTCGCGGCTAATCAGGAACTGGACAGCTTCGCCTACGCGGTTTCCCACGACTTGCGAGCGCCCTTGCGCGCCATGAGCGGCTTCAGCCAAGCGTTGCTGGAAGACTATGGCGAGCGGCTGGACGGCGAGGCCAAGATCTATCTCGACCAGATCATCATTGCCAGCCGCCACATGAGCGAGCTGGTCGATGGTCTGTTGACCCTGTCGCGCAGCACCCGTGGTGAATTGCGCCGGGATCTGGTGGATCTCACCGCGCTCGCAGAACGGCTGCTGATGGATCAGGCCACCGTCGAGCCGGAACGCCCGGTAAGCTGGCAGGTGGAGCCGGGGCTATGCGTCCGGGGCGATCCGGTCATGCTGGAAGTGGTGATGCGCAACTTGATCGAGAATGCCTGGAAATACACCGCTAAGACACCTAACGCCACGATTCGTGTCTACAGTGAGAATAAGGAAGGCCAGCGCTGCTACTGTGTCGCCGATAACGGCGCCGGCTTCGACATGAACCATGCCAATCGACTGTTCAAGGCGTTTCAGCGCCTGCACCGGCAGGATGAATTCCCCGGCATCGGTATCGGCCTGGCCACGGTGCAGCGCATCATCCACCGCCACGGCGGCGCCATTCGCGCCGAAGGCGCACCGGGACACGGTGCGACCTTCCGCTTCACCCTACCCACTGCGGAAACCACTAGCAAGGAAACCAAATGAAAAACAAGACTATTCTTGTCGTCGAGGACAACCCCCAGGACGAGATGCTGATGCTGCGGGCGCTGCGCAAGGCCAATGTAGCCAACCGGATCGAGATCGTGCGGGATGGTCAGCAGGCGCTGGACTACCTGTTCTGCGAAGGCGAGTTCGCTGGCCGCGACCCGAAGGATCTGCCGGCGGTCGTCGCGCTGGATATCGGTCTGCCCCGTCTGTCCGGGCTGGAGGTGCTGGAACGCCTGCGTGCGGAGCCACGCACTGCGGTTTTGCCGGTGGTCATCCTCACCTCCTCTGATGAGGAACGGGATCGGCTAAAGAGTTATCAGAACGGCGCCAACAGCTTCGTGCGCAAACCGGTGGCCTTTGCCGAGTTCGCCGAGACAGTGGTGCGCCTGGGTTTCTACTGGCTCGCCACCAACGATCCCCCCATCGATTGATAGTTGAAAAATGACCGATGCCGCCCTGAACCTGCTGATCATCGAGGATAACCCGGCCGACTTCCTGCTGCTGAAACGGCATCTGCGCAAGCAGGGGCTGGAAGCCGCCTGCGCCTGCGTCGCGAGCACGCCGGAACTGGAAGCCGCGTTGGAGCAACGTTCCTGGGACGCCATCCTGGCCGACTACAACGTACCCAGCATGAAGTTCGAGTCCAGCCTGGCCCTGATCCAGCGCCACCAGCCCGGACTACCGGTCATCCTCTTATCCGGTCTGATAGGTGAGGAGCGGGCGGTGGAACTGCTCAAGGTCGGGGTTTGGGATTTTATCCTCAAGGACCACCTGACCCGTCTGGTTCCCGCCATCGAGCGTTGCTTGCGGGAGAAGAATGACCAGCACGCCCAGCGCGCTGCGGAAGCTGCGCTGCGCGAGAGTGAGGCGACCTACCGTTCGCTATTTGACAACATGCTGAACGGATTCGCCTATTGTCGGATGCTGTTCAAAAACGGCCACCCCCAAGACTTCGTCTACCTCAGCGTCAACAAAGCCTTCACGACCCTGACGGGCTTGAGGGACGTCGTCGGCCGGAAGATCTCCGAGATCGTTCCGGGCATCCGCGAGGCCGACCCGGAACTGTTCGAGATCTACGGCCGGGTCGCCACGACCGGCCAACCCGAACGTTTCGAGATATTCGTGAAAGCCTTGCGGATGTGGTTCTCGATTTCGGTGTATAGCCCGCAGCGGGAGCATTTCGTAGCCGTGTTCGAAGTCATCACCGAGCGCAAGCAGGCCGAGCATGTGCTGCTGGAATCCAGGGAACGTCTGGCGCTGGCGCTGGCCGCCGCCAACCAAGGCATGTACGACCTGAACGTGCAAACCGGCGAGGCTATCGTCAGCCCCGAATACGCCGCCATGCTCGGTTATGACCCGGCGCAATTCAAGGAGACCCTCTCGGCCTGGACGGCCCGCTTGCATCCAGACGACCGCGCCGACGCCGTCAAGATTTACCAGGACTACATCGCCGGACGCATTCCCGAATATCGGGTGGAATTCCGCCAAAGATCCCAGTCGGGCGAGTGGAAGTGGATTTTGTCGCGGGGCAAGCTGGTTGAGCGCGACGCCGATGGTCGGCCGCTGCGCATGCTCGGCATCCATACCGATATCACCGAACGCAAGCGGGTGGAAGCAGCGTTGGAGCGGGAGCGTGGTTTCCTCAAAATACTGATTCAGACCGTACCCTACCTGATCTGGCTGAAAGACCCGGAGGGCGTCTATCTGGCTTGTAACCCCCGTTTCGAGCGGCTTTACGGGGCCAAGGAGGCGGAGATCCGGGGCAAGACCGATTACGATTTCGTGGATCGGGAGTTGGCCGATTTTTTCCGCGAGAATGATCGCGCGGCCATCGCCGCCAGCAAGCCCTCCATCAGCGAAGAAGAGTTGATTTTCGCCAACGACGGCCACCGGGAGTTGGTGGAAACCATCAAGACCCCGATGTTCGACGCCGAAGGGCAGCTCGTCGGCGTGCTGGGCGTCGCCCGCGACATCACTGAGTACAGGCGTCATGAGGCTATCCAGGCGCTCCAGGCCCAGCGGGCGCAGGCCCTGCTGGAACTGCCCCGTGCCGCCGAGCAGATGGACGAGGCCGCCTTCATGCAGCGCGGTCTGGAACGGGTGGAACAACTGACCGGCAGCGAGGTTTCTTTCATCCACTTCGTCAATAACGACGAGCAAACTATCGAGCTGGTCACTTGGTCGCGCCGCACTGTGGCGCACTACTGCACGGCGGTTTACGACCAGCACTACCCGGTCAGCCAAGCCGGCCTCTGGGCCGAGGCTCTGCGCCAGAGAGCGCCGGTGGTGTTCAACGACTACCTCAGCGCACCCAACCGGCGCGGCCTTCCAGAGGGTCATGCGGAACTCAAGCGGCTGATCAGCGTGCCGGTGATCGAGAATGGCAAGGTGGTCATGCTCGCCGGCGTCGGTAACAAGGCCACGCCCTACATCGAGCTGGACGTAGAATCCGTCCGACTGGTCGCCAACGAAATCTGGCGGATCGCTCAGCGTCGCCGTTCGGAAAGTTGGCTAATCAAACTTTCTCTGGCCGTGGAGCAGAGTCCGGCGAACATCGTCATCACCGACCTCGCCGCGCGCATCGAATACGTCAATGCAGCCTTCCTCCACACCACCGGCTACAGCCGCGATGAAGTGCTGGGCCAAAATCCACGAATCCTGAATTCGGGAAAAACGCCCAAGGCCACCTATGCCGCCCTGTGGAATACCCTCCATCGAGGTCAGGTTTGGAAAGGCGAGTTCCAAAACCAGCGCAAGGACGGCAGCCACTACACTGAATTCGCTATCATCACGCCCCTCCGCCAGGCGGACGGACAGGTCACCCACTATGTCGCGGTGAAAGAAGACATCACCGAAAAGAAGCGGATTGGCGTCGAGCTGGACCGCCACCGCCATCACCTGGAAGAATTGGTGACGGAGCGCACCGCGCAGCTAGCTGAGGCGCGGGAGCGAGCCGAAACCGCCAACCGGGCCAAGAGCGCCTTTCTGTCCAACATGAGCCACGAGATTCGCACCCCAATGAACGCGATCCTGGGGCTGACCCACCTGCTGCAACGGACCGGACCGACCCCCGAGCAGGCCGGGCGATTGAACCAGATTGCTACCGCCGCCCGGCACCTCCTTGCGATTCTTAATGATGTGCTTGATCTGTCCAAGATCGAAGCCGGAAAACTGGAGTTGGAGCACACCGATTTCCACCTTTCCACCATCCTCGATCACATCCGTTCCCTGATCGCCGATCCGGCGAAAGCAAAAGGGCTGACGATTGAGACCGACAGCGACGCCGTTCCACTCTGGCTCCGTGGCGACCCGACCCGGCTGCGCCAGGCCCTGCTTAATTACGCCGGCAACGCCGTCAAATTCACCGAGCAGGGCGCCATTACCCTGCGCGCCATCCTGCTGAACGCCAATGGTGATGATCTCCTGGTGCGTTTTGAGGTCCAGGATACGGGCATTGGCCTTACCCCGGAGCAGAAAACCCGGATTTTCGAGGCCTTCGAGCAAGCCGATCTCTCGACTACCCGCCAACACGGCGGCACCGGGCTGGGGCTAGCCATCACCCAGCGGCTGGCCGGGTTGATGAATGGTAAAGCCGGGGTCGAGAGCCAACCCGGCGTAGGCAGCACCTTCTGGTTTACCGCCCGGCTGAAGCGAGGGTATGGCGTTCTCCCCGCCGCACCGGACGCCAGCACGGCAGACACCGAGGCCGCACTCCGCCGGCGCCCTGCCGGCACCCAGATATTGTTGGCGGAAGATAACCCGATCAACCGGGAGGTCGCATTGGAACTGCTCCATGCTGTGAACCTCCGTGTGGACACGGCGGCAAACGGCCAGGAAGCCGTCGCCAAGGCCCGCATCACTGCCTACGACCTGATCCTGATGGATGTACAGATGCCGGTCATGGACGGATTGGAGGCCACCCGGACTATCCGCGCCTTGCCGGGCTGGGAACACACGCCCATCCTGGCGATGACCGCCAACGCCTTTATCGAGGATCGACAGCAGTGCCTGGCTGCGGGCATGAACGACCACATCGGCAAGCCGGTCGATCCCGCTGCGCTCTACGCTGCCTTGCTCCACTGGCTGCCGACCGTGCCCGACACTCCTCCCCAACCGTCCAGCGCCGCGCCCGCCGTGGAAGATGACGCTGGCGAGCGGCAGCGCTTCTCGGCCATTCCCGGCCTCGATCTTTCACGCGGGCTGGCGGTGGTGCGCGGCAATCTATCGCTCTATCGCCGCCTGTTGGTCCTGTTCCTTGATCGTCACGGGCAGGATATGGAACATCTGCACGAGCGGCTACAGGCCGATGACCGGGCCGAAGTCGGACGTTTGGCCCACGCCTTGAAAGGATCTGCTGGCCACCTAGGGGCGACGCGGGTCCAGGCCGCCGCCGAGGTTTTGCAGGCCGCGATTCGCCAGGACGCCGGGCAGGATGAGATTAACCGTTGCGTCCAGACCCTGAATGCTGAACTGCTGCCTTTGCTGGACGGTATTCGGAACGCGCTGGCTGTCGAACCACTGCCTCTGGTCGCCGGCCACCCTGCTCCTGCTGCCGTGGACCCGATCCGTCTGGACGCAGTGCTGGCGCGTCTGGACTCGCTGTTGGAGACGGGAGACATTACAGCCAGCACTCTGGTGCAAGCTGAAGAACCACTCTTGCGTGCGGAGTTTGGCGCGACCGGCGATGTTCTGCTACGCCAGATCGCTCATTTCGATTACGAGATGGCCCTGACTACCCTGCGGGCATACCGGAGAAAGGATGCCCGCCATGATTGAAAGCCTGTTCTTTGGTTTACTGACCGGTTTCGCGCTGGGCCTGACCGGTGGTGGCGGTTCGGTGTTTGCCGTGCCGCTGTTAGTGTACGGTCTGGGAATACCGCTGCATGAGGCCGTGGTCATTTCACTGGCGGCGGTGGGCGCAACGGCGCTGGGCGGCGGGCTGGCGCGATTACGCGACGGTCAGGCTGAACCGTATACCGCGACCCTGTTTGGTCTGTCCGGCATCATCGGCGCACCGTTGGGAGCCTGGCTGCATCCCCGGTTCCCTGAAGCGGTGTTGCTAGCCGCTTTTGCGCTGTTGATGCTGGTAGTCGCGACGCGAATGTGGCGGCAGGCCAGTCGTCAACCGGAAGAAACTCGCCTCATCCGCGCCAGTTGCGATCTGGATCATAACGTGGCTGCTCCAGCTTGCCGTTACGACGCTAGTGGTCGGTTGCAGCTCAGCTCGCGCTGCGCCCTCCGGCTCATTCTGACCGGGGCGCTCACCGGTTTGCTGTCTGGCCTGTTCGGAGTGGGCGGCGGTTTTCTGATCGTGCCGGCACTGGTCATGATTGCCTCCTTGCCGATGCGGCGGGCGGTCGCGACTTCACTCTGGGTGATCGTACTCATCAGTGCGATTGGCTTTGCATCGCATCTCGTCGCCGGACAAGTATTGAATCTCCGCGTAACCCTCGGTTTTGTCTTGGGAGGGCTGGCCGGCATGGCAATCGGCATCGGGCTGGGAAGACGGATCGCTGGCCCGATGCTGCAAAAGCTGTTCTCGGTCATGATCACGGCAGTCGCCGTGTTCACGCTGGTCCGGCTGATGACAGCCTGAGCGGCTGCACCGTGATCTCAAAACACAGGGGACGCCGATTGGTGCGATGGATTGACTGATAGCCGCTTATGCCCTGCCGAAGATGCAGTGCTGGTCGCTAATAGCCTGCGGGAATTTGAACGGGTTCCCTGTTGACCGATGAAGAACTGGCTAGCCGTTGAGTCACTGTCCCCAACCCCGTGGAGAACACCATGAGCCGAAACCTGTCCTTCTGCGTCCTTGTCACCACCACCCTGCTGCTGGCCTGCTCGCCGAGTGCCGACCCACCGACGCAACCATCGAGCAAATCCGACGTGGTGAACGCACCCACTATTGCCCCACAGCGCGAAGAAGCCGCCCGGATGCAACCGGCTCAACCAGTAGAGGCATTGCCGGTCGCCACCCCGCCACCGCCTTCTCCTGCGCTGGCTTCGGGCGGGGCCAAGGCAAACAGGGTAGCCGAGGGTAAGCGAGCGGTTACACTGGCCGCCACGCCTGCGGCCTCGCTGGAATCTATCCGCGCCGCCAGTGAACCCACCGATCGCGAGCAGTATGCGCATCAGGAAGACAATCCGGTCAAGCGCGCCGCTGAACAGCCGGTTTCGACCTTCAGCATTGACGTGGATACAGGGGCTTATGCCAATGTCCGCCGCTTCCTTAATCAGGGCCAGTTGCCGCCGCATGACGCAGTGCGAATCGAAGAGTTGATCAACTACTTCGATTACGACTATCCGTTGCCCGCCAGTCGCCAGCCGCCGTTCCGGGTCAGCACCGAACTGGCGCCGACCCCGTGGAACCCGAAAACCCTGCTGTTGGCGATTGGCATCAAGGGTTACGACATCCCCAAAACCGGGCTTCCACCGGCCAATCTGGTGTTTCTGGTGGACGTTTCCGGCTCGATGGAGTCACCAGACAAGCTCGGCCTGCTCAAACCCGCACTGAAACTGCTGACCCAGCAACTGCGGCCCGAGGACAAGGTAGCGATAGCGGTGTACGCCGGGGCAGCGGGCGTCGTGCTGGAACCTACCCCCGGCAGTCAGAAGGCTAAAATCGAAGCGGCACTGGATCGACTCAGCGCCGGCGGCTCCACCAACGGTGGGGCTGGCATTCAACTGGCCTACAACCTGGCTCGCGAGAGTTTCGTGAAGGACGGCGTCAACCGGGTGATCCTGGCTACTGACGGCGATTTCAATGTCGGCACGGTCAATTTCGAGGCATTGAAGAATCTGGTGGAAACCCAGCGCAAGAGCGGCGTCGCCCTGACCACGCTCGGCTTCGGAACCGGCAACTACAACGATCGGTTGATGGAACAACTGGCTGACGCCGGTAACGGCAACTACGCCTACATTGATACCTTGCAGGAGGCCAACAAGGTGCTGGTTGAACAGATGAGCGCCACCCTGCTGACGATTGCCAAGGACGTGAAAATCCAGATTGAATTCAATCCGGCGCTGGTTGAGGAGTATCGGCTGATCGGCTACGAAAATCGGGTATTGAAACGCGAGGACTTCAGTAATGACGCGGTGGATGCCGGCGATATCGGCGCCGGCCACACGGTGACGGCCTTGTACGAGATTGCCTTGAAAGGCAGCGGCGGCGCATTGACTGAACCGTTGCGCTATGGCAAACCCGCCAAAGACGCCGCCCCGCAGGGCAACGATGAGATAGCCTTTCTGCGGCTGCGCTATAAACAGCCTGATAGCGACGCAAGCCAATTGCTGGAATGGCCGATCCGCCGCGATCAGGTGCTCACTCACTGGCAGGAGACCAGCGACCGATTCCGCTTTGCGGCGGCAGTGGCCGGCTTCGGGCAACTACTGCGGGGCGGCAAGTATACCGGCGCTTTCGGCTATGACGAGGTGCAGACGCTGGCCCGGGCGGCGCGGGGTGATGACCCTTACGGCTACCGGGGTGAATTTCTGACCCTGGTTGGTCTGGCAAAGGCGCTGGCTCCCGGTAAAGGCGAAGCACAGGGGCAGATGATCCGGTGAAAGGTCCTTGATGAAGTTGAAAACTGCCCGCAGGGAAGATCGCGCGGCTTACCGACGCCAGAGGCTGGAAATCACCAGCAGCCCGCCCATTAAAAAGCCCCTTTAGAGAGGGGCTTTTTTGTCGTTATTTCTTGGGCAGATACTGATTAATCGCCTGCATCAGCAACTCTTCTTCAACCGGTTTAGTGACATAACTCTTGGCGCCTTGCCGCGCTCCCCAAATCCGGTCAGTTTCCTGATCTTTGGTAGTCACGATAATAACCGGGATATGGCTGGTGGAGGGGTTCTTGGTGATCTGCCGGGTAGCCTGAAAACCATTGATCTTGGGCATGACCACATCCATCAACACCAAGTCTGGCAATTCAGCCTTGGCGACTTCAACACCCTCCTCCCCATCCTTGGCGGTTAAAATCTCGTGTCCATGCCGCTTTAATACCTTGGAAAGACTCAGGGTCTGAGTAGGCGAGTCGTCGACGATCAATATGCGGGCCATGCTGCCACTCCTGGAATCATCTTGCGTGTCTTGTCATGCAGCGGTTTTTTCCGATGGGGTAGCGCCGGACAATCCGTGTCGCTATACCCCCGAGAATCCAGCTGACCAAACCAACGTCCGCCATGACTTCATCATAAGCTAATTCGACTAAAGCGGGACGGTGTTATCTGCGTCAGCGACTCGCCGGCACATGATAGGATACTGGAAAGTTTAGCCTGATTCATGGGAGTTTGTTGCATGTACGATTCACAACCTGATTTTTTTACCCGCCTGACCTTGGCGTTACGCGCCTTCGGGCGAATTCTGACCCAGAGCGACTTTGCCAGTGACGTATTGCGGCTGGATCGTGGCGAATCCAGACCACCAGTGGTCGAGGAACCGCCCAAACCACCGCTGCGCGAGACCTCGCCGGACTCTGCCTTGCAATTATTGGCCCTGTTGCAGCAGGAGGGGCGCTTCGTGGATTTTCTGGAAGAAAATGTCGCCGCTTATTCCGACGCCGAGATCGGCGGTGCGGCGCGGGTCGTTCATGAAGGATGCCGCAAGGTTATCCATGATTATCTGCATCTGGAGCCGGTGCGGACCGAGGTCGAAGGAGCGCAGTTGACCTTGCCCGCCGGGTTTGACGCTGCCGCCGTGCGGCTCACCGGCAATGTAGTCGGTCAGCCGCCATTCACCGGAACATTGATGCATCGGGGCTGGCGGGCCACCGGGATAACCCTGCCGAAAATTGCCGAAAGCCACGATGTCCGGGTGCTGGCGCCGGCGGAGGTGGAGCTATGAGCGAGGCCCGCTACGCCGTCGGCATCGATCTCGGCACGACCCACTGTGTGATGGCGGCGGTCGATCTGAACACCAGTGACGGTGACGAGGTGGTTGATCGCATCGAACTGATCCCGCAGTTGACCGCGCCCGGTTCGGTCGAAGAGCGGCCCGTGTTGCCGTCATTCCTGTATCTGCCGCATCCCGATGAACTGCGCCCCGAAGATCGGGCCCTGCCGTGGGGTGAGCCGCAGCCGCTGGTGGTTGGCGAACTGGCCCGGGGCATGGGCGGCCGCACGCCGATCCGGCTGGCGGCCAGCGCCAAAAGCTGGTTGTGTCATCCCGGCGTGGATCGGCGGGCGGCGATTCTGCCGGTCGAAGCGCCGGACGAAGTGCCGCGCATTTCGCCGCTGGATGCTTCGATTCGTTATCTCAGTCATTTGCGGGCGGCCTGGGATCATCGCCATCCTGATGCGCCATTGCCGGAACAGGACGTCGTGCTGACAGTGCCGGCATCCTTCGATCCGGCCGCGCGGGAACTGACCGCTGAGGCCGCAGCAGCGGTCGGACTGGGCCATCTGGTGTTGCTGGAGGAACCACAGGCGGCGCTGTATCACTGGATTCTGGCGGCCCGGGGCGAATGGCGTAAACAAGTCCGGGTCGGTGACATCATTCTGGTGATTGATCTGGGCGGAGGCACCGCCGACTTCTCGCTGATTGCCGTCACGGAGCGCGACGGGGCGCTGGAACTGGTGCGAATCGCGGTCGGCGATCACATCCTGCTCGGCGGCGACAATATGGATTTGGCGCTGGCCCATACGGTTCGCGCCAAGCTGGCGGAATCAGGAACCCGTCTTGATCCCTGGCAGGTGCAGGCGCTGACACACGGTTGCCGCCACGCCAAGGAAATCCTGTTGAGCGATGCCGCGCTGGATGCCGCGCCGGTCGTCGTTCCCAGTCGTGGCTCCAAATTGATCGGCGGCACCTTACGGACCGAACTGACCCGCGCTGAAGTCGCTAACACTCTGGTTGAAGGCTTTTTCCCGGAGGTTGCAGCATCAGCGCATCCAGCGGGCCGGGCACGGGCGGCGCTGACCAAGATCGGTCTGCCCTATGCCCAGGACCCAGCAGTGACACGCCACCTGGCCGCGTTCCTGACCCGACAGCTCGGTGCGACCCGCGATCTGGCCGGATTTGAGAATCGTGCGCCGGACAACGCCAGTTTCCTGCATCCCACCGCGGTGCTGTTTAATGGCGGCGTGTTCAAGGCTCCGTCCCTGCTGCGCCGGACGCTGAACATATTGAACAGTTGGCTGGCGACGGAACATGCGCCGCCCGCCCGGTTGCTGGAAGGCATTGACCTTGATCTGGCGGTGGCGCTGGGGGCGGCCTATTACGGCCATGTCCGGCGCGGGCGTGGAGTGCGGATTCGCGGCGGCACGGCCAAGGCGTATTACGTCGGGGTGGAAAGCGCCATGCCGGCAGTGCCGGGGATGGAGCCACCGATTGAGGCGCTGTGCATCGCGCCGTTTGGCATGGAGGAAGGCACTCAGGCCGAGTTGCCGCCGCAGGAAGTCGGGCTGGTGGTCGGCGAGCCGGTGCGATTCCGCTTTTTCAGTTCCTCGGTGCGGCGTCATGATCAGGTGGGTGCGGTGCTGGAGCAATGGCAACCGGACGAGCTGGAAGAGCTGGAAGAGATCGCCGCCATCTTGCCCGCCGAAGATCGGCAACCCGGCGAAGTGGTGCCGGTGCGGCTGCACGCGGCGGTCACGGAGGTTGGCACCTTGCGGCTGGAAGCAGTGCCGCGAGTAGGCGCGGAAAGCTGGAAGATCGAGTTTGATGTGCGTGGCGAGGGTTGAAGCCGCGCAGACAGGAGATTAGCGTCGATCAGATCGTTCAAGGCTATCTGAAGGGCTGATAGCGATTTTGCATCGGTAAATCCGCCAAAGCAGATTTGGACTTTTCCCGAGTCAAGCGGCCACAGCAGTGCTTTGGCCGCGATCTGCCCGGCCTCGGTCATTGCCAAGCGGAGGATTGAGTCATCGCCCGTTCTGCTACATCCCGCTATCTGGTGGGCATCGATCTGGGCACCACCCATACGGTAGTGGCCTACGCCGATCTCCGCGCCGTCGCTGAAATTCACCTGTTCCTCATTGACCAGTTGATCGCGCCCGGCGCGGTGGCTGCCCGACCCTTATTGCCCTCGGTACGCTACCACCCGGCGGTTGGTGAACTGGCGACAGCCGATATCCCGCTACCTTGGCCGTTCCACGATCCCGGCGGAGTCGCCACCGTCATCATCGGTGAACTGGCGCGGGAGCGGGGATCGCGAGTGCCAGGACGGCTGGTCGCCAGCGCTAAAAGCTGGCTGTCGCATTCCGGCGTGGATCGCACTGCACCGATCCTGCCGTGGGGCGCGGTGGATGAGGTCGCCAAAGTTTCGCCGGTCGCCGCCAGCGCCAGCCTCCTCGCTCACCTGCGCGCCGCCTGGAATGCGCACTTTCCCCGGCAACCGCTGGAGCGGCAGGAACTGGTGCTGACCGTGCCGGCCTCGTTTGACGAAGTAGCGCGGGTCTTGACTCTGGAAGCTGCACGGTTGGCCGGGTTGCCGCAAGTGCGCTTGCTGGAGGAACCACAAGCCGCTTGCTACGACTGGCTCCAACGACATCGTGACGATCTGGCGACCGCGTTGGGCAAGGCGCGGTTGCTGCTGGTTTGCGACGTGGGCGGCGGCACCACTGATTTGACCCTGATTCAGATTGAAACCGGTCCATCCGGCCCGCGCTTGACCCGAATCGGGGTCGGCGATCATTTGATGCTGGGCGGCGACAACATGGATTTGACCTTGGCCCGGATGGTTGAGGCGCGATTAGGCGGCGGGCGGTTGAGTACCGGCGAGCTTTCACAGCTCTGGCAGCAATGCCGGAGCGCCAAGGAGCGGTTGCTGGCGGAGAATGCGCCAGAGCGGACTACGGTTACGGTGTTGGGCGGCGGTTCGCGGCTGATCGGTGGTTCGCGGTCGGCGGAACTCAGTCGCGACGAAGTACAGCGCTTGCTGGTGGATGGCTTTCTGCCGGTGGTGGCGGCGAATGAACATCCGCAGAGTCGCCGGGCGGCGATGGTCGAATTTGGGCTGCCCTATGCTGCTGATCCGGCGATCAGCCGTCATCTGGCGGCGTTTCTGGCTCAGCACGCCACCGCCTCCCGGCAGGCGCTGGGCGAATCAGTCGCAACCGATCAACCTGCCCTGCCCGATGCCGTCTTGCTCAATGGTGGAGTGTTTCACGGCGCAGTCCTGGTTGAACGATTGCTGGCGATTCTGGCGGGCTGGCGGGGCGCTCCGCTGCAACGCCTAGACAATCCCGATCCGGATCTGGCGGTGGCGCGGGGCGCAGTGGCTTATGGATTGGCCCGGCGTGGTCAGGGTTTGAAAATTGGCGGCGGCTCGGCGCGAAGCTATGTGTTGCAGGTGGCCGGCGACCGGGGGCAAAAAACCGCTATCTGCCTGTTGCCGCGTGGCATAGAGGAAGGCCGGGAAATCCGTCTCCAGCGCACTTTTTCGCTGCGGCTCGGCGAACCAGTGCAATTTCATCTGCTGGCTTCAACGGGCGACCCGGTTGATCTACCCGGTGCAGTAGTGGAACGGATAGCGGAAAAGTTCATCCCGTTGCCGCCGATCGCGACAGTGCTGGAGAGTGAAGCAGGGATAGGTGAAGTGCCGGTGCAATTGGTCGCGCAACTGACCGAGGTAGGGACGCTGGACGTGGATTGCGTGGCGGTGGACGATTCCGCCCAGCGCTGGCGGCTGGCTTTTCAACTGCGAGGCGGCGATCCGGCAACGCTGGCCCGGCTGCATCCACGCTTTCCGGATGCGGCGGCGCGGCTGGAGCAATTTTACGGCCCTCGCGCCCCGACAGTCGATCCAAAAGCGATCAAAGCATTGCGGAACGATCTGGAACGGCTGCTTGGTCAGCGCGAGCACTGGGAGCCGCCGTTGTTGCGTGCATTGTTTGGGATATTGTGGAACGGCGCCCGGCGGCGGCGGCGCTCGGCGGATCATGAACGACTCTGGTTCAGCCTGACCGGTATCTGTTTGCGGCCTGGTTTCGGCTATCCGCTCGACGAGTGGCGGGCCGGGCAACTGTGGACGCTTTACGAACAAGGTCTGCACTATCCACAGGAAAGCCAGAACTGGGCGGAATGGTGGACCTTGTGGCGGCGAGTCGCTGGCGGACTGGATACGGCGGCGCAAGCCCGAATCGGCGTAGATTTGCTTAAAGCATTACGGCCGCTGACCGGTAAAGCGGCCAAAGACCCGCCGGGCATTGAAGACATGGCGCGGCTGGCGGCGGTGCTGGAACGGTTGCCGGCGGCGCAGAAGGCTGAGCTTGGCGCGATGTTGCTGGCGCGGCTGGCGCGCAAAGGCGCATCGCCGCAACTGTGGTGGGCGGTCGGGCGACTGGGGACGCGGGTTCCGGCTTACGGCAGCGCCCATGATGTCGTTCCCACCGCAACAGCGGCGATCTGGCTGGATCGGGTGCTGGACCTGGACTGGAAGGCGGTTGCGCCGGCGGCATTTTCCGCAACCTTGCTGGCGCGATTGAGTGGCGACCGTGAGCGGGATATCGATGACAACCAGCGGACACGGGTAATGCAACGACTGCGCATCGCCAAAGCGCCTGCCACATGGTTGCGGATGGTCGAAACCGTGATGGAGCTGGATGAGGCGGACGCTGGACGAGTGTTCGGCGAAACGCTGCCACCGGGTCTGCGGCTGGTTGACTGAAAAAACATCAAAATCAGAGTTTCCGGGAAATCGCTGATTTGTCAGGATGAAGTTGGTAGACGAAACGGCCTCAGCCTGGGACGACAACTTCATCAGTAATCGCTGATCCCATCAACCTGGTAAACCGTTATTTCCTGCTGCTTGCCTTTGAACTGGACTTGGCCTACTTCGGTCACTCGAAACCGACCATTCAGCATATGGAAGGTCGCTGCGCTGATCAGAATCCGGCAGGGACGCTGCGCTGCCTCCGAGGCGTCCTTGTTGAAGCTCTCCAGCCGCGAGGCAATGTTGACGGTATCGCCCACTACTGTGTATTCCAGCCGGCGGTGGCTGCCCAGACTGCCCGCCACCAGTGGCCCAGTGTGAATCCCGATCCGCACCGCGACCGTCGGCAGACGCTGGGTCGTCCATCCGGCATTAAGCTGTTGTAGCCGCTCGCCCATCGCCAGTGCGCACCGCACCGCCCGCACTGCATCGTCCTTGATTTCCGCCCCACTCCAGCGCGGGGTTGGTGCGCCAAACAGGGCCATCACCTCATCGCCGACGTACTGTTTCACCACTCCACCATGCGTCATGATCAGCTCGGTCATCGCTGCCATGTAGCTGTTCAGCCAGTCCATCAGCACCACCGGCTCCAGCGCCTCGGCAATCGCGGCGAATCCGCGCAGGTCAGCGAACAGTACGGTGACGATTAGCCGTTGCGGCAATAACCGCCCGCCGGCCATCAACTGCTTGCGCTCGCGCCACAAGGCGTCGGCGACCTCCGGGGCGACATGGCGGGCAAACAGCTTCATCAACGCCCGTTTTTCGGCATGGTCACGGACCGAAAGATAAACCCCGGACAGGGCGGCGGTGATGCTCAGGCCCAACGCCGGCGCAACCAGCGGTAGCCAAAGTTGGTGGCGAAACGCCAGTTGCCAAATGCCTGCCAGCGTCGCCAGCGCCAGCGCCATCAATAGCAGCACGCCACGAAAGCGCAGCCGGCCCAGCACCGACCCAACCCCGATCAGGCACCATAGCCACAACCAGCCCGCTTCGGCTACATCAGGCAGGCCGCGAACTGGCGCATCGCCCGCCAAGGCGAACCGGAGTAGCTGGTTGATTTGCAAGGCATGAAGCAGAACGCCGGCGATCTGTCCGGGCGCATCGTCTGCCGGTGAATCCACCAGAATATGAGGAACGGGGATATGGAAGTCATCGCGCAAACTTTCGGCCATCCCGCCCAGCAGCACGATCTTGTCAGCCAGTTGCGCCGTCGGCAGCCGACCCTGTAGCAGATCGGTCAGGGTATAGATCTGCGCAGAGCGGATTCGGCCTCGATAATCCAGCAGGTATTGATAGCCAGCAGCGTCGGCGTGGATATAGCTCCCGGTGTTGGCCGCCAGCGGTGGAATCGTCGTCGTGCCGAGCCGCATCTGATCGGGATGATCGGGGTCCGCTTGGGGAACGATCCGCTCCGCCTTGAGATAGCGCAAGGTCACGGCCAGGGCGAAGGCGGTCGCAGTTTGCCGCCCATTGTCGAGAAACAGCAGCCCGCGCCGAACCTGACCATCGTCATCGAGGGGTACATCGCTAAAACCGGCCTGATCGGTATCCGCCAAGGCGGCGGGCGGAGCAATAGCGGGATCGTGGGCGGCGAAGTTGCCGAATTTGGTGACCCAGATGATCTCCGGGTGACGGCGGAGCAGTTGATCCAACGACTCGCTGCCCGGCGGTGTTGGCAGATCGCGATATTTGTCCACCCCGATGACCCGGGGCCGCCCTTCCGCCAGCCGTTCCAACGCCTGCGCCAGGATGCCATCCGACAGTGGATAGCCCCAGCGATGCAGGTCAGTTTCCGTTTCACCGATCACTACAATTCGCTCATCCGGCGCCGGCAGCGCCTGTCCGCGCAAGCCGTGATCGTAGGCCAGCAGCTCCAGCGTTTGCAGCGCACCGCCATACCACAACGCCAGCAAACCGATGAACGTCAAATAGCCGAGCAGCAGGCAGACCGCCGGCGCGGGCCATTCCGGCAACCACCGGTTTAACCTCGCATTACTTATCCAGCCCATGAGATTTACTTGACCGCCATGCCATATCTATGAATTTGCGGCAGCGTGTTGATCGACGAATGAATTATCACATTGTAGAGGAGAATGACTGTATTTTTGACAGGATAACGGCTGGCCTGGATCGACCTCCGAGAACCCAAATCGTCTCTTGACATTGACAAGAAGGTGAAACGGGTTCCTCAAAGCAGGGAGTAAGTAGGACACAGCCCTCCTTCGGCCAAAACCTGGTTTTGCATCCATTCAAATACATAATCAAGTATTTGTTTTTAAAATACATACTTGCAATAAATCCATTTTTTTGACTTACTTGGAAAGCGCAAAAAGTAGCGACTGGCCGCGTGGTGTCGATCCATTTGGATCGTCACCGCGATACACCGCCCGGCGCCTCTGAACATTCGCCACACCGCTTGGTTATAGGCGCCGAAGATGCCTTTCAATCCCTACCTGTCTTGGCGTTCCTCACTGGCCGGTATGATCGGCCTCTTGTTGTGGTCGTTGGGCGCAGTCCCCACCGGCCTATCGGCTGAGGCATTGCCTCAAAGCGCCACAGCACCCCCCAACAATCAAACTCGGCAAGTTGACGCCCTGTTGCAACGGGCCGAAGCCGATCAGGCCTTGGGCCAATACCGGAACGCCCTTGCCGCCCTGCGCACCGCGCAATCCCTGGCCGAACCACTTGCCGATCCGGCCCGCCATGCCACCGTGCTGGGCGAGTTGGGCGAGACCCTGTGGCGGACGGGCGCCACTGCTGAAGCCCGCCACGCACTGGAGCGCAGTGTGGCGCTGGCCCGGCAAGCCAATGCGCTGCCCATCGCCGCCGCCGGCCTTAATCATCTGGGTAATCTGGCTGCCGATCAGGGCGACGCCCAATCCGCCCGCGTCGCCTGGCAAGAGAGCCTAAGCTTGGCCCGACAAGTCCAAGACCCGGCGCTGATTACCGCCGTGCTGATCAATCAAGCCCGCCTGGCGGCGCAGGAACGCGATTCGGGAACGGCGGAAACTCTGCTCGCTGAAGCCGCTCGCCAGACCCAAACCCTGCCAGCCAGCCATGACCAAGCTTACTACCTGTTGGCTATCGGCCAACTGCGCCGCACCTTGCCTGGCGCTTCGGTATCGCAGCAGACGCAAGCCTGGCAGCATTTCACGGCTGCCGCCGCCATTGCCCGGCAACTGGAGGATCAGCGCAGTCTGTCCTATGCGCTGGGTTACCAAGCGCAATGGCAACGGGACGCGGGCCGATCCACCGAGGCGCTGGCGCTGTATCGGCAGGCCGTGTTCGCCGCTCAGCAAGCCAACGCGCCAGAACTGCTCTATCGCTGGCAGTGGCCGATTGGCCGACTGCTGAAAGCGCAGGGTGACCACGACGGCGCGATTCTGGCTTACCGGCAGGCGGTCGTAAATTTGCAGACGATCCGCCAGGATTTCGCGCCGGATCGCGCCAAAAACCATGCTGCTTCCCTCCAAGCCAATAGCGGCGATGCGTTCACTGAACTGGCCGATCTGCTATT
This sequence comes from Candidatus Competibacteraceae bacterium, assembly GCA_003989085.1. GTDB lineage: Bacteria > Pseudomonadota > Gammaproteobacteria > Competibacterales > Competibacteraceae > RXIV01. Next base: position 101,000 of record RXIV01000009.1, on the reverse strand, counting down.
GCAACGCGCTGCCGGCCAGGCTGCGCCCGCCGCGCGCGATGCCGACCTGCGGGCGGCCCGCGACACAATGGAGGCATTGAAAACTGCCGAGGTGCGGGATTATTTCCGCGATGATTGCATAACCGCGCTGCAATCGCGCACCGTCACGCTGGATCGACCACCGCCGCACACCGCCGTCCTTTACCCGATTCTGCTGCCTAACCGGCTAGAACTGCTGCTCAGCACTCCGGACAACCTTGAGCAAATCACGGTGCGGGTTGACCGCAACACCTTCACCAGCGTGGTGCGCGAGTTCCGGCGCACGCTGGAAAAGCGCACCAGCCGCGAATATCTGCCACCGGCGCAACAGCTCTATGGCTGGCTGATTCGGCCATTGCAAACCACACTTGATGCCGGGCGGATCGAAACACTGGTCATCGTCCCGGACGGGCCGTTACGCACCATTCCGCTGGCGGCGCTGCATGACGGCCAGGACTTTCTGATCCGCCGCTACGCCATCGCCACGACGCCGGGGCTGACCCTGACCGATCTGCGCCCTATCCCGCGCCATCAGATTCAGCCGTTGCTTGCCGGCCTGACCCAGGCAGTGCAGGGGTTCCCGGCGCTCGATTACGTTCAGGAGGAACTGGCGGCCATTCATACCGCTTATGGCGGCAAGGTGCTGGAGAACGAGACCTTCCGACTGGCCAACCTCCAGCAGGCACTGAAAGCAACACCTTATTCCATTGTTCACATCGCTACGCACGGCCAGTTTGTTGGCGACGTGCGTAACACTTTCCTGCTGACCTTTGATGACAAGCTGACTCTGGATCGGCTGGAGCGGCTGATCGCCATCGGTCAGTACCGCGATCAGCCGGTGGAATTGCTGACGTTGAGCGCCTGCCAGACTGCTGCCGGCGATGATCGCGCCGCCCTGGGTCTGGCCGGGGTGGCGGTCAAGGCCGGCGCCCGCAGTGTGCTGGCCACGCTGTGGCTCGTCAACGATCAGGCTTCAGGATTGCTGGCGACCGAGTTTTACCAACAATTGCAGCGGCCGGATCAGTCCAAGGTCAGAGCGCTGCAACAGGCCCAAGTCCGGCTATTGGCCGACCGCCGCTATCAGCATCCCGGCTACTGGTCGCCGTTCCTGCTGATTGGCAACTGGCTGTAAGAGGTCATCCCTGATGAATGCCTTCCATTTTACTGACGCCCGACGGTGGTTTGTCGGCGCAGCTGGCGCGGTTGCCTTTACCCTGACGCTCACGGTTCCCGCTTACGGCGGCGTGACCACCGACGGATCGCTAGGCCGGGCTGGGGCGTTGTCGGGGCCAACTTACCAGATCACATCCGATTTGGGCCGGCAAGTCGGCGGTAACCTGTTCCACAGCTTCGGCCAGTTTTCAGTCAACACGGGCGAATCCGCCACCTTCAGCGGCCCAAATTCGGTCAGCAACATTATCGGGCGGGTCACCGGCGGCCAGGCGTCGCTGATTGACGGGACGCTCCGCTCCACCATTCCGGGGGCGAACCTGTATCTGCTCAATCCGGCGGGAATGCTGTTTGGAGAGAACGCGAGGCTGGATGTGAACGGTTCGGTGCATATCAGCACCGCCGACGCCTTGCGCCTGAGCGACGGTGGACGGTTTGACGCCCGTAATCCCGCCCACAGCGTGTTGACGGTTGCGCCGGTCGCGGCGTTCGGCTTTCTGAGCGCATCGCCAGCGCCGATCGCCGTCAATGGCAGTTTCCTGCGCGTCCCTGAAGGGCAGACGCTCTCGCTGATCGGCGGCGACATCAGTTTGCACAACGCCACGCTGTACGCTTCGGCAGGCCGGATCAATCTGGCTTCGGTCGGCTCGGCAGGAGAAGTGGCGCCAACCGATAGCGATTTGGCGATGGTGGGCTTTGGGCGGTTGGGGACATTGACGCTGGAGCGTGGTGCAGCGGATCGGGTTGTCGTCAATCGCGGCGATCCCTTTGGCGACGTGCCGTTAGCCGATATAGATACCAGCGGCGCTGGCGGCGGGGCAATTTTCATTCGCGGTGGAAAGTGGTACAGCCAAAGCGGTGTCGTGGTCTCTGACTCCTTCGGGGGTCGGGACGGGTACGACATCAACGTCGCTCTTCAGGACGAAATGCAGTTTGAAAATAACGCCTCGCTGATAACGGAGTCCTATGGTTCCGGTCACGCCGGATCGGTGGTGGTGGATGTGGGTCGCCTCGATCTGAGTGGAGGTAGCTTCATCTATTCCAGTGCCTACGACGCAGGAGACGCCGGCGCGATCCGTGTGCGCACTCGTAACCTGTTCATCGATGGGCAGGGATCCACCATTCCGACCGGCATCAGCAGTATTGCCTCTCCTGGTTCCACTGGCGCGAGTGGCGATATAACGATTAGCGTCATTGACACCCTCTCCCTTGTTAGTAGCGGCAACATCACTGCCGGCACCTTCGCCGATGGCGATGCCGGGACTATCACCGTGAATGCCGGCAACCTGTTAGTGGACGGGCAGGGATCCACCGCTCTCACCGGCATCACCAGCGGCGCGTACCCCGGTTCCACCGGCGCGGGGGGAGCAGTGAATATCATGGTCAATACATTGTCGCTGGTAAACGGCGGCTCCATCAGCGCCGGCACCTTCGCCGATGGCAATGCCGGGACCATCACCGTGAATGCTGGCAACCTGTTAGTGGACGGGCAGGGATCCGCCGCCCTCACTGGCATCACCAGCGGCGTGTACTCTGGTTCCACCGGCGCAGGGGGAGCAGTGAATATCGGTGTCGCCAATACATTGTCGCTGGCGAACGGCGGCTCTATCAGCGCCGGCACCTTCGCCGATGGCGATGCCGGGACTATCACCGTGAATGCCGGCAACCTGTTAGTGGACGGGCAGGGATCCACCGCTCTCACCGGCATCACCAGCGGCGCGTACCCCGGTTCCACCGGCGCGGGGGGTGAAATCAGGCTCACTGTCGCAGATACGCTGTCACTTGCGAACGGGGGCGGCATTGTCGCTGGCGCTTTCAGTTCAGGTGCCGGTGGCCGCATTAACATCAGCGTCGGCGGTGCAGCCACGATTGCGGGCGCCGACGCTACAGGTCGCCCCTCCCGCCTGCTGAGCAGCGCCGAGGGAACCGGCCAAGCGGGCGACATTAGCTTCACCACTCCCCAACTCTCGATTAGCAACGGTGGCGGTATTTTCGCCACGTCAAAACGAACTGCCGGCGGCAACCTGTTGATCAACGCGGATCGCCTACTGCTGGACGGCGGCCAGATCAGCGCTTCAGTGTTCGGCGATCAAAAAACCCAAGGTGGCAATGTTGAAATCAATGGGGCGCAACTGATTGCCCTCAACGGAGGCAAAGTTACCGCTACCGCCACTCAGGGTTTGGGTGGGCGAATCACCGTTAATACCGACATTTTCCTCTTCAACGCTGCGACGGCGCAGGACGTGCTGGATGCGTCCTCCGGGATAGCCGGCAATGACGGCGCGGTGCAGAACAACGCGCCTGTGACCGACATCAGCGCCAACTTCACGGCATTGCCGGTCGCTTATCTCGACGCCGCCGGACAATTGAGCCGCCGCTGCGGAGGGAACAGCGCAGATGAACGCAGCCGTTTCACAGTGCAGAGCCGTGAGGGACTGCCGCCTGCGCCGGATGAAATGCTGTCGGCTCCAGTCAGACGATGCTCACTGCCGCCAGACCCAAGGCTGATAACAGGGTCTTCCGATAATACCCCTTAGCTTCTACGGAGGTTCAATACTTCAAATCTATACTGATGTGCCTATGACCTTTCTCAATCATCCAAATCATCAGGGAGTGTTGCCATGAATACGAAAACTGTCCGATGGATGTTGCTGGTTGGAGGTCTCCTGGGTTCTGCCGCTTCTGCGTTCGCAGCGCCGGGCCTCCTCGAAATCCAAAGCAAAGCCAGTCTGTTCAATTGCAACCCATCATCATCGGGATGTGTTCCGCTTCAAGCAGGAAGCGTCAGTTGGGGAGCCACAAATGGATGGGGAGTGCCAATAAAACCACCGCCGCCGCCGCCGCCGCCGTACCACGGATACTCTGCTCCTTGGGTACTTTCCAATTTATTGATAGGCGACCTTGCCAACACGAGTGCCATGCTGGCGCCAAGAAACTCCTCACCCCAAATCTCGCTCAAGAGCCTATCCAAGGGTTCTCAATTTCCGCTTGAAAATAGCGCAACTAAGGCGAAATTCCGGCGCGACACCAAAACGAACCGATACATTCTGGACTTTGGCGTAATCAAGCAAACCGCTAATCCAGTGGAAATGAAACTGGTGCTGAAGCCCATTGAGAAAAAAGAGCAGGTCTATGCGGCCGATTTTGTTTTCAAGATCGACGCCAGCAGTCCAGGCGCATTCTCGACGGAATTGCCATTGCGGGATAGCGCTAACCCCGGCAGCCTGCTAACGATTAAAGGCGTGGTGCGCGGTCGTTAAGTTAATGTGTCTCCGTCAAGTCAATAAGCTATGCCTGCATTGGCGCAGCATTGCAGCAATGGTGCATACCACGCTCTTACCGTGGACGGTGGATAAAATCACCGTCCACGCAACCCGTTTCGCAATCGCCACCGCTAGCTTCGATGACTCATGAGATTTAAAAAACCACTATTTCAGGAGATTCCCGCCATGCATGCTCTCCATTTCCGACTGCTGATCGGCTTAACCCTGGCCCTGCCCATGCTCGCAACGCCCGGCATTGCTCCGGCGCAATCGTCCGCGTTGGCGGCAACTCCTCCATCCACTACGACTCGGCTCCCGATTTACAGGCCGCCGATGCTGGGCGCTCCCGCCACCCGGGTCGGCGGCGCTAGCCGAGGTAGCCCCGATAATGATGGCCTGACGCTCAGCGTTCTCGCTCCAGAAAGCACCGGACTGACCCGCCGCGCCCAGCCGACGCTGTACTGGTGCTCATCCAAGAGCCTGACCACGCCGCTGGAATTCAGCCTGAATGACGATCACTCGATCAAACCGCTGGTGGAAATGAAGCTGAACGCCGCCCAGCCAGGGATTCATGCGCTGCATCTCACCTACCCCCTCAAAACTGGCGTGGAATATCAATGGGCTATCGCCGCTGTGGCCGATCCTAATCAGCGAGCCGGTGATCTGATCGCCGGCGGCACGATCCAGCGGGTTGAGCCAACCCCCGCCCTCGCCGCCCAGCTTGACAACGCCAGCCCGGGTGAACAAGTGCTGTTGTACGCCGAACAGGGCTTCTGGTACGACGCTCTCGCTGTCCTGTCCGAACAGATTGACGCTAACCCGGCAGATCATCATTGGCGGGAACAGCGGGTGGCCCTGCTGGAGCAGGTCGGACTGAACACCGTCGCTTGGCAGGATCAAAAGTTTTTTGCGTCCGGGACAAAACCGGCTTATGCCTCTCATTGATCACCGCGCTGCGTTAGCCGAACACCCACTATTCAGCCGAATGGACGCGGCGGATCGCGATCAGCTTCTGGCCTTGGGCATGGATCGTCGGTTTAACGATGGTCAGCTTATTTTTCAACGAGGCGACCCAGGGGTCAGCATGATGCTGGTGCTGCGCGGCCAGGTTCGGATCAGCATTCTGTCGGAAGAAGGCAAGGAACTGGTTTTTAACCTGATCCAGCCGGGAGAATGTTTCGGCGAAATTGCCCTGCTTGATGGCCAGCCTCGCAGCGCCGCCGCCACCGCAGTGGGCCAGTGTGTATTGTTCACCCTGGCTCGCGCCAACTTCATCCCGTTTTTACTCTGCCATCCCCAGGCCACGCTAGGTCTGCTCGCGGTGCTGTGCGAGCGACTGCGAACCGCCAGCATGTTTATTGAGCGGCTGGTCTTCCAGAACCTGCCCGCCCGGCTAGCCCGCCTACTGCTCAATCTGGCCGAGATCCACGGCGTCTCCACGCCGACTGGCATCCGCATTGCCCACCGGATCTCACAACAGGAAATCGGCAGCCTGATCGCCGCCAGCCGCGAGAGTGTCAACAAGCAACTGCAAATCTGGCGCAAGGAAGATCTGCTGACCGTCGAACACGGCTGCTTCATCCTTTTGCAGCCTGCGGCGTTACACCGGTTGGCCGCTTCGGTCAGCGTCAGCTCTACCCGTGATCCAGCCGGATTTCCCGCGATCTCACAGCCCGCCCCATAAAAAAACGCGCCAGTGTGAAGTAGTTCACAACCAGGGACTAGGGAAAGTGCGTGAATAGCCTCCTAAATGATGCTTGGAAAGCAATAGCGCCCTGCTGAATAACACCAGCGCGGTCCGCTATGACAGACCTGGCAAGGCATGAACCAATACCAATAGACAAAACCAGGTGTTGGGTAATCCATTCTGGAGGCTTGAACATGTGCCTGCACCAAAACACCGTCCAAACCAGAGATGGAGAAAGGGACTCAACCTTCGATCAAGAGATTTTTCTCTTTTCTACCCTGACGACCCTATGGCGGAATTGCCCTTCTCTTATTACTGGCGCGTGCCTGTTTTTGGCTTTTTGTCTTTGCTTCATATGGTCTGGGATTGAAAATTTTCGCGCTGCTGCTGATCTAGCGGGCACCACAATTTTTACATTTACTGGCAGCTTGATCGGTTTCCGTCAATTTAAACACATGCGTATTGGAATGGCATTTGTAGCAGGAGGTATTAGTGGCCTGATTACTGCGGTTGGCGGGGGAACTGTACGCACCTTGCTATTAGGACTCGATTTTAACGATCTATTCTGGGTTAATAACGCTGACTACTTGATTGCCATGATTATCGGTTTTTTGCTGGCCATGCTTTGGGAACCCAGAATGTGTGTTCATTGTGAAGAGAACTGGAATGCGGCAGACCGGGCAGCGCTGGCGATTTTTGCCCCGCTGGGCGCAGAAAAAGCGTTATTGTTGGGAGTACAGCCAACGAGCATCCTGGTGGCTACAGCCGCCTTATTCGGCTTTTTAACTGGCGCTGGTGGTGGAGTGCTTCGAGACATCCTGAGCGTGCGGAAACCAATGGCGCTCTTTACTATCTATGGCTGGATTGCTGGGTTAGGCGCTACCTTCCATATTCTTTTGTTGCGCGCCGGAATCCAAATGGCTTGGATAGTTTCGGCGATCATGATCTACCTTCTTGCTGAGTCTACACATCAACGTGATTGGCGGTTGCGTAGCCTTTGCGATTGAGAAAATTATCTTTCCATAATCTGACTGATAACAGGAGTCACCAATGCAAAGCATGGCTGAATTAGGATTTAGTTTTGGGATTATAGAAGGAGATAAGGATGTAGTGCATATCCTCTTTGATTCCCAAAGCGCGCTCTTTATTTTTGCAGACGGTAGCGCCCTCTTTGACGGTAAAACCACTATGATGATTATTCCCAACATTTGGGATGATTTCCAGGAATATACCTTGGAAAACGAAGCACCGATCCGACTCTGGAGTGAAAACCAATGGTCGCTCATCAGGTAATTACAACGGATTCTGCCTATCAGCATGATGCAGAAGAAGTCAGCCTGAATCCGCGCATCCGGTCAGTGATATTGCACCTCCGCGCCCGTTATGGAGTGGTGCGAATTCTGGGCATTGGTCGCGGCGCGCAGCCACTGTGCCATGATTTGCGGCACTCCGGCTATCAGGTGGCAGTGATAGAACTGAGTGAAAATGGCGAGGCGGGCCGTTTCTGTCCACCATTCCCGGAGATTGGCTCAGTTGCAGGCGTGGTTTTCGATATGGCGATCAGTATCGAATCCGATGCCTCGCCAAATACCCCAGCGGCGCTGGTTGCTATGGCTGCCAAGCATTTGGCGCCTGATGGCGTTTTTATTCTGTCGATACCCTACGGCGGTTATCTGAAGAATCTGCTGATCACTCTGTACGAAGGGTGGCAACTACCCTTTTTCGCAGCATGGGATAATAACTATCTGCAACGCTGGTCACGGAAATCCCTAACCACACAGCTGGAATCCCAAGGCTTTACTGTTGTCGAGTTCATTGGCGTCCGGGGGACATCCCTGCAATGGGAATCGTTGATTATTCTGGCGAAGAAAGCCGGCCAGCCGACGAGAGCGAATCCATAATGCACTCCTGATTCGCCACGCCATTTGTAGTCCACTTGTTAATATCTCAACCAGTTCATGCGAGGTGCCATATCTTGAAAATGCGAGCCGTCCTGAGTTTCATTCTACTGTTTTCATTCACCCTAAGCGGTGCTGGAGCGGAGCCGGTGGTCATTCGTTTTTCCCACGTCGTCGCTGAACAGACGCCCAAGGGCAGTGGCGCTAACCGCTTCAAACAACTGGTCGAGGAAAAACTGGCGGGGCGGGTGAAGGTCGAGGTGTTTCCGGACGCCAAACTGTATAACGATGATGAGGTCTTTATCGCCCTGCTGAACAATGATGTCCAGCTTGCAGCACCCTCCCTGTCCAAATTCAGCATTCTCACCAAAGCCCTAGAGGTTTACGATTTGCCCTTTCTATTCAATGATCTGGCTGCGGTAGAATGGTTTCAGAACAGCGAGACCGGTCGGCGTCTGCTGAACGCGCTGGACGACAAGGGACTAAAAGGCCTCGGTTACTGGCCCAACGGGATGCGGGTCATTTCGGCCAACAAACCACTCCGCAGCCCAGAGGATCTTCGGCACCTGACCCTGCGCATCGAACCTTCCAAAGTCATCGAAGCGCAATACCAGCGTCTCGGGGCCATTCCGGTCAAGCTTCCATTGGCCGATACCCGGGACGCCCTGCGCCGCGAACTGGTCGAGGGGCAGGAAAACGCCTGGAGCAACATCTATTCCCAAGGATTCCAAACCTTGCAGACGGACATTACCGAGACTAACCACAGTTTCCAAGGCTATATGCTGATCACCAGCAAAACCTTTTGGAACGGACTGCCGGCAGATCTCCGCAGTGAACTGGACACGATTCTGGCGCAGGTCACCGAAGAGGTCAAAACGCAAGCTGCTGAACAGGCTGACCGGGACCGACAGGCAATCCTTGCTGCGGGCAAGACTCGCATTATCGTACTGACTGATCAGGAGCGGGCTAATTGGCGTCAGGCGATGATGCCGGTGTGGGCCTTATTCGCCAAACAGATTGACCCGGCCTTGATCGCGACGGCCCAAGCGGCGAATGCGGGCAATCCATAATCGAGTCGGGCCTTGGAGTGATAAAGCAATCTCCAGTCACGTCAAATCCCATTTGGATTTGGCAGTACATTCCACATTGCTAACCACTGCTCAATAAGCTGCCTGCACCGCAAAACTGATTCGCGGACTCAGCCAGCCGGTTTCTCCTTCAGCTACATCTTGGAATGGATATCCCCAATACAGCGCCGCGTTGATTTTTGAGCCTGGATCCCAGCGGATACCCAAACCGGCGCTGTAAATCGAATGCGGCTCCAGATTAAACTGTCCCTTGTTATCGGCATGACCGTAATCAGCAAACGCCGCTAATTGCACTTGCCCTTCATGATATCCACGACTGACTCCGGCTAGTGGCAATTGATAAACCGGCACCCGAAATTCCAGCGAAGCGTTGAAACACTGATCACGTACTAAAGTATTTTCTGGATAGCCCCGCACTGTATTCATCCCACCCAGTGCGCATTTTTCCATCGGCAACAGCGGCTGATTAGCCAGTTGTAAATTACTCTTGAAGATAAGCTGGTAATCCTGTTCACCAAAACGCTGCGCCCATTGAAGTTGCCCCAGCCAAGCGATAAAGCGACCATCCGGTTCCAGCGTGTTGACTGTCGCGCCGAATGCATCGAAACCGAAACTGAACGTTGAGCGGGCGGCAATGACCTGATCCAGTTGTCGATCCAGCCACTCCTGAATCCATCGCGCCACGGCAATCGTCGCCTGACCGTTTTCATTTTCGCCGGGCGCAAAAGAGAAAGGGATATCGCCTAGATAAGACTCACTGTGCCGCCGCTCCACATTGAAACCCATCGATAAACTCTGCTGGGGCGTCCGGTAAACAGGATGAGTCAGTGAAACCCCATAAGTTTGCAAGGTGCTAGTGATATCCAGGCTATCAAAGCGGTCTTCAATAACTGAAGTTTCATTCTGTTCAGCCCATACCTGCAAGGTCGTGTCCTGGGCATTTAGAGGCCTGGCGTAAAAGACCCGCCAGTCCGCCGTGCTGCTTTCCAGACTGTGGCCGTAACTCAGTCCAAGACTGTCGCCGACCCCGCTCAGATTGCGATCCAGCCCATACAGATAGGCCCGAGTTTGCCCAATACTGGGCGGATTATTATTCGCCACCGCCAAACCTATTTCATAAGGACGGGCTTCCCGGACTGCCAACTGCAATACGCCTTCGCCCGGCTGAACCCCTGGCGTCAGTTCAGCCTGAAGCTGTTCGATCAATGGACTTTGTTGCAGCAATTGCAGCCGATCCTGCAAGTACGAAACATTCAATGGCGCATCGGCTTCAGGACGCAAGCGTTGCTGAAAATAATCATCAGCCAGATGCGTAGCACCGGTCACTTCCAGTGCGGTCAATCGGCCTTCAATGATCCGGATTTGCACTACGCCATTCTCAACGGGCTGATCGGGAATCACCGCGCCGGAATTAAGATAACCACGCTCAACGTAATAAAGCGTTAACTGTCGCCGTACATCCTGCAATTCCTCAGCAGTCAGCATACGATGGAGATAAGGCGCGGTGACCGCCGCCAATTCGCTGGCGCTAAAGACTGTATTTCCGGTCAGAGCAAAGCGATCCACTCTGATCCGCTCACGAGCGGACAGCGGGGGATCGTGGTGTGGCAAGGGTTTGGGAAGGTCCAGCGCCCTTGGCGCTGGCTCCACATAATCCGGAATCGCCAAGGACCGCCCGCCGGGACGCTGCGCCCAGAAATCGCTCTCCTGCGCCCCCGCTGCAAATGACAGCAACGCCAGCAAACTCAGCGTTGTGGTCTGAACCCATGACCATCGGTCATCCTGACCATGAGCAGCATGAGCCTGGCTTGAAGCAGCGGGATGGGACATGGCGATGGATTCCCGTTCAGCGGTCTGACATTGCGTCGTGGGTTATCCGGGGCGCTCTGCGAAATGCCAAATGATGGTTTCCACGGAAAGCCCGGAAGAAAGCCGTATTATAAAAAGCCGTATTATAAAGGGTGTCACCGAACTGTTCAGCCTTCGCGGAGTTCAAAAGTATGGGTAATTTGAGCAGTCTTGCCGAGCATGATCGAGGCTGAACAGTATTTTTCCGCCGACAGGTGAATGGCCCGCTCAACGTGCTTGGCACTCAGGTTCTTGCCGGTCAGGATGAAATGAATCTGGATCGTGGTGAATACCTTGGGATCGCTGTCCGCCCGTTCAGCGTCAATCTGTAGCTCACAGCCGCGCAACTCCTGGCGAGCCTTGCGCAGGATGTTCACCACATCAATCGCGGTGCAGCCGCCCATGCCCATCAACAGTAGTTCCATCGGGCGCGGACCGATATTGTGGCCGCCCAGTTCCGGCGGACCATCAATGACCAGCGCGTGACCACTGGGCGATTGGGCAACGTAAGTCATGTCTTCCAGCCAGGTGATGCGGGTTTTCATCAGGATTCTCCAAAGCCCGTTCCAAACAGTTCCACCAGCTTTGCGCCGGGATCATCCGCTCGCATCAATGCCTCGCCGACCAGGAAGGCATGAACACCATGCTCGCGCATCAAGGCCACATCGGCCGGAGTATGAATCCCGCTTTCAGTGACCACGGTGTGACCGACAGGAATTCGCGCCAGCAGCTCCAGCGTCGTTTCCAGCCGGGTGGCAAACGTTCGCAGATTGCGGTTGTTAATGCCGATCAGCGGAAGATCCAGGATCAGCACCCGCTCCAGTTCCTCGGCGTCGTGGACTTCCACCAGAACATCCATCCGCAACTCTGCCGCCAACCTCGCCAGTTCGCGCAATCGGGCATCGTCCAGCGCGGCGACAATCAGCAGGATGCAATCTGCGCCAATCAGCCGGGCTTCATAAAGCTGATAGGGATCGATTAGGAAGTCCTTACGCAATACCGGCAGCTCACAGGCCGCCCGTGCTTCCTTTAAGTAATCCTCATGGCCCTGGAAGAAGTCGCGGTCGGTCAGCACCGACAACCCGCAGGCACCGGCGGCGGCGTAACTACGGGCAATCTCCGCCGGTAGAAACGGATCGCGCAACAAGCCCTTGCTCGGCGAGGCCCGCTTGATTTCGGCGATCACCGCAGGCTGACCCTGGGTGATGTCCTGTTCCAGCCGCGCCCGGAATGGCCGTGGCGGCGGCAGCTTTTCCACTTGCCGGGCCAATTCGCGCAGATTCAGCCGCTCACTGCGCTCGGCGACTTCCTCGGCCTTGCGGGCGAGGATTTTTTGCAGGATGTCGGGCGGGTTGCTCATGCGGCGAGCTTCTGAGTGCATCGGGCAAACTCATCCAGCTTGGCCCGTGCTGCGCCATTGGCCAATGCCTCCTGCGCCAGCCGGATGCCGTCAGCGATGGAGCCGGTCACATTGGCGGCATACAACGCCGCGCCGGAGTTCAGCGCGACGATGTCGCGGGCTGCCCCCGGCTCGTTATTCAATGCGCCTAGCAGCATCGCCTTGGACTGGTCGGGAGTTTCAACCTTGAGGCTGCGATTCGACCGCATCGCCAAACCGAAATCTTCCGGGTGAATCTCATATTCCACAATCTGGCCATCCTTCAGTTCACCCACCAGCGTCGCTGCGCCCAGAGAAATTTCGTCCATGCCGTCCTTACCCCACACCACCAGAACGTGTTGCGCCCCCAGTCGCTGCATCACTCGCACCTGAATCCCGACCAGATCAGGATGGAATACGCCCATAAGCTGATGGGGTGCATTGGCTGGATTGGTCAGCGGGCCGAGGATGTTGAAAATCGTCCGTATGCCCATTTCCCGGCGCACCGGCGCGACATTTTTCATCGCCGAATGATGGTTCGGGGCGAACATGAAGCCAATACCGGTAGCAGCGATGCAGGCGGCGACCTGTTCTGCGTTCAGATCAATACGGACGCCCAGCGCTTCCAGTACATCGGCGCTCCCGGACTTGGAGGACACGCTGCGGTTGCCGTGTTTGGCGACTTTGGCCCCGGCGGCGGCGGCGACGAACATCGTGGCGGTAGAGATGTTGAAGGTGTGCGCGCCATCGCCACCAGTGCCGACGATGTCTACGAAATGATCGTGCGGCGGCGGAACCTGAACCTTGGTGGAAAGATCACGCATCACGGTAGCGGCAGCGGCAATTTCGCCGATGGTTTCTTTCTTGACCCGCAGGCCGGTCAGAATGGCGGCCGTCATCACCGGGGAAATCTCACCGGCCATGATTTGCCGCATTAAGGACAGCATCTCGTCGTAGAAAATCTCGCGGTGTTCGATGGCGCGTTGCAGGGCATGCTGCGGAGTGATGGACATGAGAGGGTCTCCGGGGCGGGTCAATGCCGGGTCAGAAAATTGCGGAGCAGGGCGTGGCCGTGTTCGGTCAGGATCGATTCCGGGTGAAATTGCACCCCCTCGACCGGCAGGGTGTTATGCCGCACCCCCATGATCTCGTCGATAGCGCCATCCGGGGTTTGGGTCCAGGCGGTGATCTCCAGACAGTCCGGCACGGTGGCTTTATCGATGACCAATGAATGATAGCGGACGACGGTAAACGGGTTGGGCAGGCCAGCGAAGACGCCCCGGCCGTGGTGATAGACCTCGGAGGTCTTGCCGTGCATGACCCGAGCGGCGCGGACGATATGGCCGCCGAAGGCCTGTCCAATACTCTGATGACCAAGGCAGACGCCGAAGATTGGAATCTGGCCGGCAAAGGCGGCAATGGTCGCCAATGACACGCCGGCTTCGGTGGGCGTACAGGGGCCGGGTGAGAGGACGATTCGTTCGGGATGCAGTTGGGCGATCTGATCCGGACTGATCTGGTCATTGCGGTAGACCTGCACCTCCTCGCCCAATTCACCCAAGTACTGCACCAGGTTGTAGGTAAAAGAGTCGTAATTATCGATCATCAGCAGCATGATTTATTCTGTCCTGTTGTTCTGGATTGATGTGGCGCAGGGGTCCGGCCTACAAAGTCCACCACTCAAAAACGCAAAAGCGCCTACCGCAGCACCACGGTCTTTTTACCATTCAGGAAGACCCGCCGCTCCAGGTGATAATGCATCGCCCGCGCCAGCACAATGTTCTCGATGTCGCGTCCCACTGCCGCCAGATGTTCCGGGGTATGGGCATGATCGACCCGTTCCACTTCCTGCTCGATGATCGGCCCCTCGTCCAGATTGGCGGTTACGAAATGCGCGGTCGCCCCAATCAGCTTGACGCCTCGCGTATAAGCCTGATGGTAGGGCTTAGCGCCTTTGAAACCGGGCAGGAAAGAATGGTGGATGTTGATCGCTCGTCCGGCCAGCGCCTGACACAATTCCGGCGACAGGATTTGCATATAGCGGGCGAGAATGACCAGCTCGGTGCGGGTCTGTTCAACCAGCGCCAGAATTTGCCGTTCCTGCGCTGGCTTGGTCTCCGCCGTGACTGGCAAATGGTGGTAGGGGATCGAATGCCATTCAGCCAGATACGCCAGATCCAAATGATTGGAGACAATCGCGGTGATGTCCATCGCCAACGCCCCGGTGCGATGCCGATACAACAAGTCATTCAGGCAATGCTCGGCCTTGGAGACCAGAATCATCACCCGGGGCCGGCGGCGCGGATCATACAGTCGCCAGTCCATCGCAAATTCCTGGGCCAAAGGGCTGAAATCCCGCAACAGTGCCGGCTCGCCCACTTCATCCAGATCGAACATCAACCGCATGAAGAACTGGCCGGATTCGGTATCGCTGAACTGGTCGGATTCGACGATGTTGCCACGATGGGCGGCCAGCAGACCAGAGACGGCGGCGACAATGCCAACCCGATCCGGGCAGGCGATGGTCAGAATGTAGCGGAGGGCAGGCATGAACGATCCTTGGCAAGTGGCGAGGAAAGCGCGGATTGTAGGTGAAAGCGCCGCCATAGTGGCACGGGCATACTACCCACCTGTATTACATCCACAATCGATCCAAGGTAGCCATCACCTCGCAGCCTTTGGTTACGATCAAATCCAGCAATTCAAGCGGGGTTCGGGTGTCTTGGTTCGCTTTGGCGTTCGAGTTGACGGCTTTCAGGTCATAAACCGCGTCTTCGAACTCTTGCGTCTTGGCGGTTAATTCACGGGCTTCTTTGCTCAGTATCTGGTAGCGATCTTGGGGCTTGGCTTCCTTCACCGGATTGCAGGGATTGCGCTGTTTGAGATCGATCAGGCGAGCTTTCCATTGCGCAGCTTTGTCGGTTTTTTGCTGCGCCTGGGCTTTGAATGACGCGGTGATTGCACGAATGGCATTAGATGCCGTAGTCACGATATTTTGAGCCAGAGCGCGAGGCGCCTGTTCTGAACGGCGGCGAGGAAGGACTTGCTGTTTTTAGCGTATGGTGTAGCAATGCCGCGCCAGCGTTTGAGGTGAAGGAACGCGTTTTCGACCCGATGGCCGAGCTTGTAAAGCGCTTCGTCGTAAGCTCTCTGAACGACACGGTTTTTCTTCGGCGGAATGACGGCGACCCTGCCCAGGGCGGCGGCTTGCGCCAGAATCGCAACGGTGTCATAGCCTTTGTCCGCCAGCAGAGAGTCCGCGCTCAACCCCTCAATCAGGCGGCCAGCCTGCGTGCAATCCGCGTCTGTACCTTGAGTGACAAGGACTCGGACCGGCAGACCAAACGCATCCACCGCCAGATGGATCTTTAGTGTTGAGCCCCCTTTTGTGCGGCTCATGTCCTGATTCCCGTCCTTCGCGCCGGACGCATGCGGGTGCGTCTTACAATGGCTGGCGTCGATCGTCAGCCATTCGTAATTGGGGGCTCATCTATCAGAATTTCCAGCAGCTTCTCCCACACCCCCGCGTTCCGCCGCCGGATAAATCGCCGGTGTGTGTTGCGCCAACCGCCGTCATCGGGCGGCAGATCCCGTCATGGCGCACCCGTCCGCAAAATCCAGAAAACTGCGTTGATAAACAATCTGTTGTCTTTATCGATGCTGCCCCAGACGCCTTTGTGCCCGGGCAAGTGCCGGCTCCAGTAACCTACTATGTTTCGTCGGACATATTGTGACGGCGATAGGCGGGAACGGCCTTTTTCATGAAGCCATCCTTCTATAACATTATTATTTTCATATATATAAAATCTCGTGACTATAGTATCTAGTCCTGCAAACGCTGGATCGTTCAGTCACACTACTCGGGCAAAGGCGCACTCTGGCCCGTAATATCGCCCCGACCGGCTATGACCTGCGCTATCTCAACACCGATCAGAACATCCCAAAGCTGGTTGCAGCGCTGCAACGCCGTGCTGGATGAAGCAAGGGGTGCCGATTGCGACAACCTCGACTGCCGCTAGTCGGCGAACCAACTACGCCTAAAAGGCGTTTTTGTACCAATCCAATCGCGATTTCTCGATAAAGCGGGATGTTTTATCGGACGCTATAACCGGTATAGTTTGCTTTCCTCCAGCACTGGCCATCCCTGCTCAGCGACTAGCCGGGCGGCTTCCACTGGATCGGCGACCGCCATACACCAGATTGCCTGCTGGCCTGGCACGACCACGAATCCGTAAGCATCCAGCACGTTGATCTGATGCGCTGCCAGAATTTCCAGCAATTCATGCAGCCCGCCCGGCTGATCGGCAATCGCGACCGCCAGCACCGGTTGCAGCGCGCAAGCAAAACCGTGTTCCGTCAGCGCTTGATGCGCCTGTTGTGGGTCACTGACCAGCAGTTTCGCCACCCCGTAATCACGGTGATCGGCAATAGTCATCGCCCGGATCGTAATTTGTTGATCGCGCAGAATACCGGTGACGGCGTTCAGCCGCCCCGGCCGGTTATCAATAAACACGCTCAGTTGTTCCGCCATCGCCAACGCCTCCTGCCCGTTCAGAATGCGGGCCGCAAATCGACCACCCGTTTAGCCTTGCCTTCGGACACCGGCAAACTGCCCGGCTCGTGCAATTCGACGACTGGCTTGACCAAAATAGCCGAACGCAACAACTCGCTGATCCGTTCGCGCAGATCGTCTAGGGTGCGCGAGTTGCCGGTGAACAGCTGGGCATCAATTTCAGTCTTGACCGCCAGCCGATCCATTGCTCCGCGCTTTTCGACCTGAATCAGATAGTTGTTGCTGACTTCCGGCATTTTCATCAACACCTCTTCGATCTGCGATGGGAAGAGATTCACGCCATTAATGATCAGCATGTCGTCGCTGCGGCCCTTGATCCGCGCCAGCCGGCGGTGGCTGCGCCCACAAGGACAATGACCGCCAACCAGGTGGGACAGGTCGCGGGTGCGGTAGCGCAATAGCGGGGTGGCCTGCCGTTGCAAGGTGGTCAGTACGATCTCGCCGGTTTCCTCTTCAGCGCAAGGTTGCAAGCGGTGCGGATCGATGATCTCCAGCAGGTAGGCGTCTTCCCAAAGGTGCAGGCCGCTCTGGTAAAGGCACTCGAAGGCGACGCCGGGACCATTCATCTCGCTCAGGCCGTAGGAGTTGTAAGCCTTGATCTTGAACAGTTCTTCGATCTTGCGGCGGGTCTGCTCCGAGTGCGGTTCAGCCCCGATAAACGCTTTTTGCAGGCGCAACTGATCCAGGCTGACGCCCTCTGTTGCCAGCGCCGCGTGTAGATGCAGCAGATAACTGGGGGTAGCGTGAACTACGGTGACGCCAAAATTCTTCATCAACTGAATCTGGCGGCTGGTGTTGCCGGAACTGGCCGGAATCACCAGCATTCCCACCCGTTCGGCCCCGTAGTGCAAGCCCAGCCCGCCGGTGAACAGCCCGTAATTGGTCATGTTCTGGAACACGTCGCGAGCGGTTGCGCCGGTGGCGGCGATACAGCGGGCGACCAGTTCGGTCCAGCCCTCGAGATCGCGCCGGGTGTGGTAAATCACCGTCGGCATCCCGGTGGTGCCGCTGGAGGTGTGCAGCCGCACGGCCTGTTCCCGGTCTACCGCCAGCAGACCGTAAGGATAGGCTTCGCGCAGGTCATCCTTGGTGGTGTAGGGTAGATGATCCAAATCACGTAGGCTGCCGAGATCTTCAGGGCCAGTCAGGCCGACTTCCGCAAGCCGACGCCGGTAAAAGGGCGTCTTAAGCGCCTGCGCCACAGTCTGGCGCAGATGAGCGAGTTGCAACCGCTCCAGCGCTTCCCGCTCCATGAATTCCACCGCCGGGTTCCAGACCGGTGCGTTCATCAGTTTTACCTTCGTTCTTGTGATGCGGACACGGGGTTCAATTTGGGGATCAGGTGGAAATGGTACCATGCCGCCTTTGCCGCCACCGCAGTCAACCCCTTGGAGCCTCCGATTCATGCCCCGCCTGCTGCTGATTTTCATGCTGGTTCTTGGTTTCCAAGGCGCTTGCGCCACCCCGGAATTCCAGGCGACCCCGATCACGCTCACTGATCAGGTCAGTGTCGGCGAGGTTTATCAGGGCATTCGGTTGCTCGGCGCGTTGCGGCTAAACGATGTCGAGCGCAATGGCTTGCGGCTGTGCGGGCTGTCGGGACTGGCTTGGGATGAAGATGCCGGACTGCTGTACGCCATCTCCGATCAAGGTAATTTATTTCATTTACGCCCGGAATTTGACGCCAATGACGCTTTAAGCGGAGCGCGACTGGTCGCTGCCTACCCGCTGCGTGATGTGCGCGATCAGCCATTGCGTTCGCCGTGGACGGATGCGGAAGGGTTGGCGATCCTCAATGGCGATAACGGCAAGCCGGACGATACGGAACTACTGATCTCGTTCGAGGGTAAACCGCGAGTAGTGCGCTACAGCCCTGCGGGTTTGTGGAAAGGCGAGAAGCGACTACCGGCTCCGCTGCGCGATCTCCGCAACTACCGGCATCCGAATGAAGCTCTGGAAGCGGTGACGGTCGATCCGCGTTGGGGTGTGCTGACGGGGACTGAAACGCCGTTGCGTCATGACCCGGATGGACAGATTCGCTTGTTCCAGATGAATGGCCGGTTCTGGCGTTACCCGCTCAGTTCGGCACCAAACAGTGCGCTGGTGGCGATGGAAGCCCTGCCGGACGGTAGCCTGTTGACCTTGGAACGGGCTTTTGTCGCCCCACTGCGTCCGTTGATCATCAGCCTGCGCCGCGTCATGCTGCCGGCGGTGGATAGGGCCGAACCGCTGTCAGTAGCGGATGTGGCGGTTTTCAACAGCAGCCAGGGCTGGCTGCTGGATAATTTCGAAGGACTCACTCGCTATCGGGGGCAGCGGTTTTTCATGGTCAGCGATGACAATTGCAAATTCTGGCAAGCAACCCTGCTGGTGGAGTTTGCGTTGTTGCCGGATCGTCCCGCTCCCGCCGCCCCTTGAAGCACACGACATTCTCCTGATTTTAGAACCCGTACAGCGCCTTGTACTCGGTATCGCGACTGGCGATCAACTTGGCGAGGTTGAACACCACCTTGCATTGTTTCCAGGTCGCGTCATCCTGCATCTTGCCGTCAATCATCACCGCGCCACTGCCATCGGGCATAGCCTCGATGACCCGTTTGGCCCACATGACTTCTTCCGGCTTCGGGCTGAATACCTGTTTGGCAATGGCGATCTGGTTCGGATGCAATGACCAGGCGCCAACACAACCCATTAAATAGGCATTGCGGAACTGATCTTCACAGGCGGTTAAATCAGCAATGTCTCCAAATGGGCCGTAAAACGGCAGAGCGCCGACACTGGCGCAGGCATCCACCATTTTTGCCATAGTGTAATGCCATAAATCCTGCTGGGCAGTAGGCCGGGGCGCATTAGGATTGGCTGGATCGGGATCAGTCCGCACGACATAATCGGGATGACCACCGCCGACACGAGTGGTTTTCATTCTCCGCGAAGCGGCTAAATCCGCCGGGCCGAGACTCATGCCCTGCATTCGCGGACTGGCGTTGGCAATTTCATCGACATTAGCAACGCCCAATGCAGTTTCCAGAATGGCATGAATCATCAACGGCTTTTTCACCCCATACTTAGCTTCCAATTGCGCCAGCAGTTGATCGACAAAGTGAATATCCCACTCGCCTTGAATTTTAGGCAGCATGATCACATCCAGTTTGTTGCCGATTTCACCAACCAGTCGGGTTAAATCATCCAGAAACCACGGGCTATCAAGACTGTTGATCCGGGTCCAGAACTGGGTATCGCCAAAATCCACGTTCTTGCCGATTTGCACCAAACCTTCGCGGGCCGCTTCCTTGCGATCAATTGGCACAGCGTCTTCAAGATTGCCAAGCATGATGTCAACTGTTTTAGCGATGTCCGGAACTTTAACCGCCATTTTTGGATTACTGGGATCAAAGAAATGAATCATCCGTGAAGGCAATACCGGAATTTCGCGGAGTGGTTCTGGGGCGCCAACGACTTTGGGTTTGAAGAAATCACGGGGACTGCGCAGCATTAGTTATTTCTCCTATTGGTTGATTTGCAACTGCCGAGCTTATTGGTTGATACGAAATAGCGCCGGTTCCAGGCTCACTTTTTCAATGCCTTCGTATTTCCTGATTAACATCTGTGCGGCCACGGTTGGGGGAATATGCCCTTCAAGCACTGCCTGATCGATTTCAGCGCGAATGCTCTCAACCCCGGCGTGGCTAAAGAAACTGGCGCGCAAATGCTCCTCGACCATGGAGTATACCCAATCCAGAGTCTGCCGCTGCCGGCGCTTATCGAACACGCCGCTGGCGGTGGTTTGCTGGCGAAAATCGCCGATCACTTTCCAAATCGCGTCAATGCCCTCGCCATTCGCCGCCGAGCAGGTGTAGGCGCGGGTGTGCCAGCCCTTGGTCGCAGGAGCAAGATAGTGCAGGGCGCGGTTGTAATCGGCCTTGGCGGCATTAGCGCGAATTTTATTGTCGCCATCGGCCTTGTTGACCAGCAGGGCGTCGGCCAGCTCCATGATGCCTTTCTTGATGCCTTGCAACTCGTCGCCCGCGCCGGAAAGCATCAGCAGTAGGAAAAAATCAACCATTGACCGCACCGTGGTTTCGCTCTGACCGACACCCACGGTTTCCACTAGGATCACGTTGAAGCCGGCAGCTTCGCAGATCAGGATGGTTTCGCGACTCTTGCGGGTCACGCCACCCAGAGTGCCGCTGGAGGGCGAGGGGCGAATGAAGGCGCGAAGGTCGCGGGAAAGCAGTTCCATCCGGGTTTTGTCGCCGAGGATGCTACCGCGTGTCACTGTGCTGCTGGGGTCCACCGCCAACACGGCGACTTTGTTGTCCTGTTCGCAGAGTTGCAGGCCGAGCGCTTCGATGAAGGTGCTTTTGCCGGCTCCGGGCACCCCGGTAATCCCGACTCGAATCGAATTTCCGGTGCTGGGAATCAGTTGCCGCAATACTTCCTGGCCCATTTCAAAATGGGCTGGAGCGTTGCTTTCCACCAGAGTGATCGCCTGCGCCACGATATTGCGGTCGCCGGCCAAAACTCCCGCCACATACTCATCGACGCTCAGACGGCGACGACGTGGGACAGGCCGGCGTGATACGGCCACGCTGGCTTGGCCGGGAATGCCATCGTGACCACCTTCGACCCCGGTCATCACGGATGTGGTGAATTCAGCACCGGCATTTTCAGGCACCCAATCGGGTTTGTGGTGTTTATCGTTCATTGGTCTTTGTCTTTGCTTTTTGGAAGTGATTTAATCAGGCCAATAATCACTGTCCATCGCCTGTTTTTGTGTAAAAGAGCAAGCAGTTGGGAAGGTATTTTTATCACAATCCATCTCTCTCGCCGCGATTAAAACTGCATCACCGTAGGCGTTTTCAAAAGCTTTTTCCAAGCGGGAGCCTAAACTGGGGTTTTCATCCAGCAGGCGCTTTATACGTCGCCTTTGTTCTTCAATCGTATATCGCCAGCTATTGCCGCGTCGTTCGGGTTGAAAACGCCATTTAAGCAAGTGGGCGAGCAATACGGCGAAGCGATTGGTTAATTCATGCCGTTCGCTGCGCCCCATGTTCTCCAATTCCTCAGCAATATGATCCACGTCAATCTCCGTAAAACGCTGTTGCCGCAGCAATGCCGCGTTCTCAAGCGTCCAGGCGTGGAAATCATTTTCGTAATCAATAGAGATATTTTTCATAAATATTCGAATTACTTAGGCCACTTCCTGCATGGCGCGAACACGATGGCTAGGTAGTAGATACCCTTCGTTTTCAAAGCCGGGATTTTCTCTCAGAGGACGTTCGGTACCTAAACTATGGGCTGAATTGTGTTTGATTCTTTTGCTGCATATCAGTTGTTTGTTTTCTGATTTCTTCTCCCGCACTCGAAGTGGCGAGCGAAAGACAAACTTTCCTTAATTGATTAACTGTTTTCAAGCGATTGGTAATCGCTTTCTTACTCATATCAATTTTCATCAATTAAGCCTGATAAATACTTAATGTCATCTTCATCCTGACCACTTCTCCTTAATAATTTCAACTCAATCAAACCTTTTGGGGAGATAACTTTTAATCTTCCTCCTTCCCATTCAACTGTAATTCGACTATCCCATGATGATCGGGTTTCAGGAGTTACGATCAATAGATCGAGTGATAGATACTCTCCGAGTTCATCATCAAATTTTGTCATTCGATGAATCTGAACAGCGCCTCCTTTGAATTTCATCGGCGTAGCATGAACAGTAAATCCAAGTTTTTCCGCCTTCTGCTTAATTTCGTCAAGATAATCAGGCTGTACCATAATATCAATATCAAGGGTAGCTCTTGGTTTCGCGTATACAGCCAGTGCTAAACCACCACATAGTGCATAATCTATTTCATCTTCATCAAATACCTTGATGAGGTTAGCCAATTCAACCAGCAAATCCATACCACTATTAACCTTGTCTTCAATAACATGCTATTAAGGACTGGACAGCTAGGTTATGGCGGATTACGCTGCGTTGATCCGCCCTACGCGAGCTATATCGTTTCTCAGGCTACTTCTTGCATGGCGCGAACACGAGGGCTAGGTAGTAGACGCCCTTCAATTTCAAAGTGTTGAATGACATCTTCAATAACTTCGCATAATTCGCCATATAGTTGCACTGGATCATTACCGTGAATTCCAGTGATTAAATCAGGACATTTTCCAATGTATATTTGGTCTTGCTCGTTCCATTCTGCCCACTTATGATATAGGTCGCTTTTTTTCATGAATTCACCTGTTCTAAAGCTAGTTTCACTTGTTTTTCTTGATAAGCCTTTGCATCTTCGCTGGCTTTTCCGCTGAGAGTGACTGCACCGGCGTAGTTTTTATGGGTGAATTTGCGGTGTGACTCTTTGCTGCTACCCGAAATTTCGTAGAAGCCAGCATTCTTTAAATTTTGTATAAGCTCTCTGATTTTTCTTGGTATCTTGTAAGCTTGAATTGCATTGCAAATTTAGAGTAGAGCGGGCTAGGGCGCGAATCCGTAACCTGCTGATTGCGGAGTCATTCAATTTCAGCGGGTTACACTGCGCTAATCTCATCTACGCGCTACGCGCAGCCAAGAACCTGTTAGGTTTACTTGAGTATGTTTGGTAAATCATTTATAAAAAGCCCTAAAATTTTACCCCTTGATATTTTTTTATTTGCATGCCCTAAATCTTTTCTGATTGCTAATAACAAGTCCTCTACGATAAATAATATTTTGTAAGAGTCTTCTTTATTTTCATTTGAATTTTCTATGCTTTTCTTTCTAAAGTTATAAAATGCCTCAAGCATATCATCCGATCCCCATATAACAAGCTCCTGAGTTATTTTTGCCATAAACTGCATTACTTCTTTTTCAGTTAGACGATCTTTGCCAAGCTTATCGGCAAATGTAATTATAAATATAAAGCTGATTATTTTTTCATATGTTGGGATTTTTTTCTCTCTTAAATGCGCCGATATAGTTGCCCTTCTTTCAAGGTGTTTTGAAACTAAAACTGACATTAAAGATACAATAATGGTCGCCGATGCGGCAACAAAACCAGCCCCCAGTATTGGGTTTATTGAAGAGAAGACACTCCATATTTTAGAAAACAACAAATAGACAGTGAATGCTAATAAGCAAACTAGGAATAGCCCTAATGCAATTTGTTTCTTTTCTTGCGCTTGTGATTCCATAAGAGATTATCCTAACATAATGTTTATATTATTTTCGTATAACTCCGATAGTATCAGCAGGGCGAGACAACGCCCACCCTGCCTATTTTCACACCAACCTCACGCCACCAGTCGCTCGCTCAACGCCGCGATCACCTTCTGCGCGGCGACCGGAATCACCATTTCAAGCATGATCGTGTGTCAGTCCACTCTCAATTACTCGGAATGATTGACCTAAAAGCTGAAACTCTGAGACTTCTTGCCGTTGCAGTTTGATGCGGATTTACTCAAAACGCCTGACGACATCCTGGGAATACAGACGCTCCCCACAATGCAAACAAACTTCGGCTGGAATACAGACTACGGCTGTGTGACAACCACCTCGTAATAATTTTTCGACCTGCTTCTCGACCAGTTCGCCACCGCAAACCGGACACTGAGTAAAAGAGGCATCATGATTTTGGTTTCCTTTGGCGTCCATTAGTCCAACGCTGCGGATCAGGACGGTAAATATCAATACGGCCTAGCGATTAGCCGGATTATAGGCCCAAACGCTATGGACGGATTCGCCGGAAAATGTTTCGCCATATATCAAACAACTTGGGAAAGGCTTGTTGTCTGGATAGTCTTCAATAATTTCGCCATGTAATACGCTAAAGTAAATCTCTGAGAATCCAAGGGAGTCAGCTTGCGCTTCCTCGTCCACATGATCAGTAATGCGGACTCGATTATTGAGAATGGCTTCGATAACATCATCGAGTTGCACGGGTCAAGCACTCTCAGTCCAATTGAAAAATATCAGCAGGGCAGGCAAAGCCCACCCTGCCATTCCTTACCGCATTACGCTGCCAGCCGTTCGTTCAACTCCGCGATCACCTTCTGCGCGGCGACCGGAATCACCGTGCCGGGGCCAAAGATCGCCGCTGCGCCATTGGCCTTGAGGTACTCGTAGTCCTGGGCGGGAATAACGCCGCCAATGACCACCATGATGTCCTCGCGATCCAACTTTTTCAGTTCCGCGATCAATTGCGGCAACAGAGTTTTATGTCCTGCGGCCAGCGAACTCATCCCGACCACATGCACATCGTTCTCCACCGCTTGCCGGGCCACTTCTTCCGGGGTCTGGAACAGCGCGCCGATGTCCACGTCGAAACCGAGGTCGGCGAAAGCCGTCGCGATGACTTTTGCGCCCCGGTCGTGGCCGTCCTGACCGAGCTTGGCGACCAGAATACGCGGGCGGCGACCTTCACGCTGCTCGAACTCGTCAGCCATTTCCCGCACCTTGACGATTTCGTCGCCCTCGCCGAACTCGCTGCTGTACACGCCGGAGATGGCGCGGATGACTGCCTTGTGCCGGCCAAACACCTTCTCCATCGCGTCGGAGATTTCACCCAGCGAGGCGCGGGCGCGCGCTGCTTCCACCGCTTTTTCCAGCAAATTGCCGGTACCGGCGCGCGCGGCTTCGGTAATGGCGCTCAATGCTGCTTTGACCTTGCTTTCCTCGCGGTCGGCGCGCAGCTTCTGCAAGCGTTGCACCTGCGATTCACGCACGGCGGTGTTATCAATGCTGAGAATGTCCAGCTTGTCTTCCTTGGCCATCCGGTACTTGTTGACGCCGACGATGGTTTCCTTGCCGGAGTCAATGTGAGCCTGACGGCGGGCCGACGCTTCTTCAATCCGCATCTTGGGCAGGCCGGTCTCAATCGCTTTCGCCATGCCGCCGAGGCTTTCCACTTCCTGAATGTGGCCCCAAGCCCGCTTGACCAGTTCATTAGTCAATGCTTCGACAAAGTAGGAACCGCCCCACGGATCAATGACTTTGCAGATGTTGGTCTCATCCTGCAAATAGAGCTGGGTATTACGGGCGATCCGGGCTGAAAAGTCAGTCGGCAGGGCAATCGCTTCATCGAGGGCGTTGGTGTGCAATGACTGGGTGTGACCCAGCGCCGCCGCCATCGCTTCAACACAGGTGCGGGCGACGTTATTGAAGGGATCTTGCTCAGTCAGACTCCAGCCTGAAGTCTGGCTGTGGGTCCGCAACGCCATCGACTTTTCATTCTTCGGGTTGAACTGCTTGATGATTTTCGCCCACAGCAGTCGCCCAGCCCGCATTTTGGCGACTTCCATGAAGTAATTCATTCCAATCGCCCAGAAGAAGGACAAGCGCGGAGCAAAGGTATCAATATCCATCCCGGCCTTGATGCCGGTGCGGACATATTCCAGCCCGTCGGCCAGGGTATAGCCGAGTTCCAGATCAGCCGTCGCGCCGGCTTCTTGCATGTGATAGCCGGAGATCGAAATGCTGTTGAACTTGGGCATTTCCTTGGAGGTGTAAGAGAAGATGTCGCCGATGATCCGAATGGAGGGATCCGGCGGGTAAATATAGGTGTTCCGCACCATGTACTCTTTCAGAATATCATTCTGAATAGTGCCAGTGAGTTTATCGTGGGGCACACCCTGTTCTTCCGCTGCGACGATATAAAAAGCCATGACCGGCAGGACCGCGCCATTCATGGTCATGGACACCGACATTTGATCCAGCGGAATGCGGTTGAACAGGATTTCCATGTCGAGAATCGAGTCAATCGCCACCCCGGCCTTGCCGACATCGCCGACTACACGAGGATGATCAGAATCATAGCCGCGGTGGGTCGCTAAATCGAAAGCAATGGACAAGCCTTTCTGACCCGCAGCCAGGTTGCGCCGGTAAAAGGCGTTGCTTTCCTCGGCAGTGGAGAAACCGGCATATTGGCGCACGGTCCACGGCTGGGCGACATACATGGTCGGATACGGGCCGCGCAGGAAGGGCGGCACCCCGGCGGTATAACCGAGATGCTTTAACTCCTTGATGTCTTCCTGGGTATAAAGCGGTTTGACATCAATCAGCTCCATTGTGGCCGAAACCAGTTGATCCAGAGACTTGCCGGTGGATGCTTCCACTGCCGCTTGCCATTCCGCAAAGCTGGGTTTTGGGAAGTCCACGTCATAGGCCATCGTGGTGAAATCCGGTGACTTGCTCATTGGGCGACTCCCATGTTCTGTTGCAGAGTGGACAGCAATGCTTGGCAGTTGGCGTTCAGGTGAATGAAATCATCAACGCCGGCGGCTTTGAAGGCGTCAATCTGATCGGTTGGATAACCCGCCAGCAAAACCATCAGGCCAGGATTAGCCTGCTTGAGTTTCTGCACGAGCGGCGGGACCAGTTCGGGATAAGTCGCATCAGTGGAGCAGATCACCACCGCCTTGGCCCCGGAGGCCAACGCGGCGGTTGCTGCTTCATCTGCGCTGTTGAAACCGGCGGGATAAATCGTTTCAAAACCGCCCACGCCCAGAAAGGCGGTAGCGAAGTCAGCGCGGCCCTTGTGCTGGGTCAACGGCCCCATCGTCGCCAGGAACACTTGTGGACGTTGGCCGACGCGGGTAGCAAAGGCGTCGGCTGCGGCGCGCAGCTGCTCAAATGGTGCTGCGCCGCGTTGGGCGCAAATGGCGTTAATCGTCGGGCCGGGTTGGGCGCCGGTTCGTGCAGCCTGAGCAATCTCGCCGAGGGTAGCCCCCGCCAGCGCCGCCTGAATTGCGGTATCCATCGGACGGCCACTCTGGGCCAGTTGCGCCAGAGCCGCCTGCTTTTTGCTGGTATCGGCTGCCGCTCGGCAGGCTATCAAAGCCTCTGTCCGTTCTGCCTTGATCGCCAACGCGTCTACTGGCGGCACTTCCAGCCGGGTTTCCTTCGGGTTCGGGTACATGTTGGTCCCGACAAAAATATCCTTGCGCTTGGCGAGATTGGCAGCGCGTTGTGCCGCAGTAGCGGCCACCTGAGCCTGCGGCCAGCCGGCGGCCAGCGCCTCGCCCATGCCTCCCTGCTTCTCAACTTCCTGGAAGATGGCCCAAGTCTGGCGAGCGACGGCGTCGGTCAGCGTTTCGACATACCAGGAGCCGCCGGCTGGATCGACGGTGCGAGCCAGATTGCTTTCCTCACGCAACACAACATGGGTGTTGCGGGCGATGCGGCGGGAGAACTCATCCGGGACGCGCACCAGTTCGTCAAAGGGCGAAATGTGCAAGCTGTCGCAGCCGCCGACCACCGCCGAGAAGGCTTCAGTGGTGCCGCGTAACAAGTTGACGTGGGGGTCGCATACCGTCTGGTTCCAGGCCGAAGTCCGGGCATGAACACGCATTTTTTGCGATTTGGCATTGCCGCCGAATGCCGCGACGATCTTGGCCCACAGCAGCCGCGCTGCCCGCAACCGGGCGATTTCCATAAAGAAATTGGAACCAATCGACAGCGAGAAACGAATGCGGGGCGCGGTATCGTCAATGCTCAGACCATGCGCCTGCATCGCTCGTAGATAATCCACCGCAGTCGCCAGGGCGAAGGCTAATTCCTGCGTGGTGGACGCGCCGCCGTTATGGTAGGGGTGGCCCTGCACGGTGATGGTTTGGATCTGCGGGGCTTGGGTTGCCGCCCAGCCGGTCAGTTGCGCCATTGCGTCATAAACGCCGGCCAGATCGCGGGGCAGATGACCGTGACCAGCCAGATGACCGAGTGGGTCCATGCCAATCGCGCCGCGTAATTTGGCGAGTGACTTGCCCTGCTGCTGCACCAGCGCCGCCAGTAGTGCGGTGAAGCTCAGGGCGCTGGTATCGGCCTGGACGTAGATCGGGGTGGCTTCCAGGTCGACGCCAGCCAGCGCCACGGCGAGATCGGCGACGCTGGAGATCGACAGCCCCCCTTTGCCGACTTCATCCGCATTAGCCTGATCGGCATCGACCGCGTGCAGGGTGGGGTGATCCAGCACCAGATTGATTGCAGTTTGACCCCGCGCCAGATCGGCCTGTACCGCCGCGTTGAATGCTGCCGGAGTCCCGCAGGCGATTTCCTGGGCGACATCCCAGCTTTGGGCGACAAAAGCGAGTGGGGTGGTGCTCCGCACATAGGGCGCAAAGCCGGGCAACCCCCCCAGATGCGGCAGACCCTCCAGATTTTCCTGCCGGTAGATCGGTTGCAGGTCGATGTTTTCGTAGGTTTTAGTGATCAGTCGCTTCTCAAACGGAGCACCCTTGAGAGCCTTTTCAGCGGCCTTGCGCCAGTCAGCGTAAGAAACCGGGGGAAATTCGTCGAACGTCGGGATCGCCACGTCCGTCTGGGATTGATTGGCCATGCACATCCTCCAAAGGAGCCGAAACACAAGGGGTTGTCAGTACCGGCGAAGTATAACTGAAGATTGCTTTGATGCCCGGCGCTCCGCAGGGGCGGGCACAGTTGCAATCACAAACTTGAATGACATACTCAATGAAGGCGCTGTCGCCTTCTTCAATTGTAACCATTCAGGAGGTTTTTCGTGGCTGACCGACCCTTCAAAGTGCTGGGCATCCAGCAGATCGCCATCGGCGGGCTGGATAAGTCCAAGCTCAGCCGGTTGTGGATCGATACCTTGGGCCTGACCCTGACCGGCAATTTTCGCAGCGAGCGGGAGAATGTGGACGAGGATATCGCCGCTATCGGCTCCGGGCCGTTCAAGGTAGAAGTAGATTTGATGCAGCCGATTGATCCGGGCAAGGCTCCCAAGGTGCATGAGCCGCAACTCAATCATATCGGGCTGTGGATTGATAACCTGGCGGCGGCAGTGGAATGGCTGACTGCGAAAGGGATGCGCTTCACGCCCGGTGGGATTCGCAAGGGCGCAGCGGGATACGAGGTTTGCTTTCTCCATCCCAAGGGTAATGACGCCACGCCGCTATCTGGTGAAGGGGTGTTGATTGAGCTGATTCAGGCGCCGCAGGAAGTGATTGAGGCATTCGCCAAGGTGGCTTAAGCGTGCTAAGCAAGCGCTTTCCTAGCCTATTGTAAATAGCGCCTTTTCCAAATAAAAAAGCCGACGATGGTCGGCTTTTTTGTGGAATGCTGATTACCAGCAAGCGGCAACAGCGGTCTTGGCGGCAGTGTCGCCGTTACTGCAATAAGACCCACCTTTGACACATTTTACGCCAATCTGATTCACACTGAATGCGCTACAGGTTGTGTCTTTCGCCTGCGTTGTGCCGGCTACCGGCGTGGCAGTAATCGTGTAGGTAGAGATTCTGCCAGCGGCATTGGCTGCGGCATTGGTAATCGCTAAGGTGTAATAACCATCGGTTGTGGTTGCCGACAGATTTAGACCCCCGGTTCCAAGGGTTGCGGTGTATTGGTTGTTTTCAGTGAAAAACCGTTCTTCTCGTTGCGCAGCGTCGAGCAATGCTGATTTGGCATCTGCCCGCCGTGATTTGCGGACGCTGTCTTGGTAGGACGGATAGGCAATGGCGGCCAGAATACCAACAACCGCGACGGCAATCATCAATTCGATCAAGGTAAAACCCTTGGAGTATTGGATTCGCATGAACTTATACCTCATTAAGCAAACTGGACTGGAGTTGTGTGGGCTTCCTTGCCCGTTTATGGAAAATCCTAATTGCCTTGGAACTCCAGTTGCTTCCAGGATTGCCGCTCACTGCTGGTTGGGATTCCGATAACCTGGATCTCGACTTTGCCTGTGACTGGGTTGGTTGTGCCAATCATCGCGTAATCAACATCGCTCTTACCCGATCCGGTGCTGGAACCAGTAGCGATCCCCTCGATGACCAAACTGCTTGGGGCGTTTCCAGTGGCGGAATCTTTCAGCGCAGTTTGCTTTCCCTTCTCATCCACCTTGATGAAAGAGGTTGCTAATCGCTTACCACTGAGGGCATCGATCATGTTCACCCAGCTCTTGCCCCCCGGTAAAATGGAATCACAGGGTTGAACAGAAGCTGTTGGATCTTGCGGGGTAGGCGCTTTACTGACGAAGAGAATCCGCCCCCCAACCAATTCTGAATCATCATAGACTCGTTCGTTACCACCCTCCGCCGTCGTATAAGGTAGATCGATGTACCAGCCCAGGTATTTCGGCGACAAGGTGTAGGTTGCGTCTTTATCGACGGCGCCAGTATCCGTTGTGCACTTATCCTCCCTACAGACGAACGTGCAGGTCCCTTTATCCTTCCAGCAAATTTCGTTGGCAGAACTGGTGCGGTACGAAGAACCATCGATCGTTACGTTCGCCGCTGCAAAAGTTTGTGCTCGTAGATCGCTACGGGAGTCCACTTTAGCGAACGCCACATCATCACTGGTGCCCCATTTCTGGTCCGCTCCCCAATACTCCCGATCCCAGATTCCGTAGTAGCTCTGCACGTCGTGATTACTTAGATCGGTACTGCCTAGATAACGTCCGGTGCCAAACAGCACCAGCGTACCGCCTTGCGGATGTCCCATCACAATGGGAGGGCTGGTAATCGGCTGCCGGACTCCAGCGCTATTCTTGGCGGTAAACAACAGATTGACTGTCCATGCCGAAGGGGTGTTACTCCTTACGTCGAATTTCCACAGATTACCAGCCATGTCGCCTGCATAAATCCAGTCAGTTTTACCATCGCCGTCAACATCGTAGATGTAGGGCGAAGATAGACCCACATTGCTCATCAAACTGGCGGGAGGAGTATGTGTATCACAGCCAGAACCGATAGGAAGGTCGTCACTACAGACGGTAGGCGTGGGAACGGCAATTTTCTTGATCACTGCTCCGGTCTTGACATTCACAATGAACAGAACGGCATTACCGCTTCCTTTGACAAGAGTGGCCGAAGGTGTGTGTTTATCGCAGCCATTGCCAACCGGTAAGCCGTCACTACATAGGCCAGTGGCTTCATCGCTGTTATAACCATTGCCAAAAACCGCAGCCCATTCACCATTATTCATCTGGACAATCCAGGAACCGCCAAAGGTGTAGCCTAGATCGGCATCATCATCGGCAGTCAGCTCCCAGCGCACCAGACTATCGGCCTTGGACTCAGCAAAGTCGGCAGGTTTAGTCACCTCCAGGGCAAATACTTCTCGGCCACCAGCCCCTAATCGCCCAATCAATACTGAGTGCCACGCAGCATCGAAACATGCATCACTGATGATTGATCGGCTGTCAACATAGTAATGATGCATAGAGTTATTCAAAGCATTCGCTGAAGCGCCTGTGCTTGCGGATGTAGGATTATAATCCTGTCTGGTCAACAGCTTCAGGTTTTTGAAGACCACGCTAGGCACATAAGCAATAGTTTCGAGGCCAGTACCGGAACTGAAAAGCCCGGTAGTAGCATCTTTTAAACCTGCATCGAAGCCATGCAGCATTCCATCATTGGAACCGACATAAAGTATGTGCTGGCGGTCAGCGTTGGCTGTGATGAAACTGGAATAGGTTGTAGAACCGCACGTCAGGTCATAACGCAGATTAGGCCGAGCAACATAGACCGGATTAGAATTGACAATGTCGCCCAAATCCGAGCTGCGTTTGCGGAATGTATCCGCAGTCGTGCCCTCCTTGCTATTGACACCTCGCAGGAAGGCCAATCGATCCGCTCCCTTGGTGTAATCATAGGTTCCATCCGTTTTTAAATCGGATAAAGCCTGCGCTTGAACTGTATCGAGTTCATTAGCGGAGGGTGATGTTGGACTAGCGGGCCAGCGGAAGGGGATGCCTTTATCCGCAGAAGGTTTGTAGGTCAGAATCTGTCGGCTGTCGGAATTCAGCGTATTGATTTTTTCACCCGCATCCCAGTTTTGAGAGGCATCCAGTGTCCCGGTCGCTGTAGTCTTGGGTCGCAATGACACTACTTTACCGCTCCAGTCTTTACTATCAAACTGAGCTTGATAAAGGTCGCCATCACCATAGGTCTTACCGGTAGCTACCGCCACTACCGACGCTGTTCCAGTCTTGCTCTGAATCTTGGCAAATGCCTTACCTAATTGTTCTTTCAATTTACCAGCATTAGTTACCAAGAAATAGTTATCAGGCACACCACTTTGTTCAGTATCCCACTCGCCTGCATCGGGTAGACCATTATGATTCAGGTCATTGAATCCACCCCATTTAGCGGCATACCAGAATGGGTCATGTTTGATGAGTTCCCCAGCGGTACTTGAAGAGCCTGTTGCTGGCTTGAACTTACGGGTCGCCAACAATGGCAACTGAGCGCCGTTTGCATCGACATGATTCCAGTAGTCAGTCGGCCAACTAGCGCGGGGTAGCGTCATACCGCTGGCGTCAGTCGTGTAGGGAACTGGCGTACCTGCAAAGTAGATCGGACCACAAGTATTGCAGGTATCCGAATCGCGTACTTCCAGATAGACTCCATCCTGACCGTCAGTGCCTGCGATCACATACCCCATGTATTGAATAATGCCGCCCGCTGCGTAATCAGAACTCAGCGTAACCGTAATCGTATTATCCGCATTCACCTTGTAGTCGTATTTAACGACGGCATCCATATCATGATCAGCGCCTTGCTCCACATCTTCGTAGTTGATGCGAAAGATGCCG
This sequence comes from Candidatus Competibacteraceae bacterium, assembly GCA_003989085.1. GTDB lineage: Bacteria > Pseudomonadota > Gammaproteobacteria > Competibacterales > Competibacteraceae > RXIV01. The sequence continues at coordinate 67,548 of RXIV01000009.1, read as the reverse complement.
TGTGGACGACCACCATTGTCGGGGTCTGTGTAATCAATTTTTTCTACATAGAAATCCACAATCTGGTTAGTTGGCTGAAAATCAGTTGAAGCGGCGCTGATACTAGAACCGCCTACCGATTTGGCAAAGGGCACCAAGGTGATGGTACGACTGCCAACGGGGATTTGGATGCGTGGCAATGGAGAACTGAGAACCACAGACATAGTTTCTATCCGCTGCTTGCCAGCGGTAGCGCCAATGCCCTGTGTATTGCCAAAGTAGGCTACGGCTGCCGAATAGAAGCTACCTTGCTTGGTTGGTTCTTCAGGAGCTAAGCCGCGAATGCTACCAAATCCGGCGACGTTCTTGGCGGTCGGCGCATTATCGCTAACATTACCCGACTGCCCGATAAATTTCATTGGGTTAGCATTATCAGCCGGTTCACCCGCCCAGATGGCGTCAGCAAGAGTTTTAGCATTCATGCTGATATCGCTGCTGAAGCTGTTGAAATAGCTGCCAGGTATCTGATCGCTGTCGTAAGACGGCAAATCACTAATAGTCAGCATAAAGCACTTGGAACCAGAATAACCTCCAGGATTTTTAGTCTTGTCATAGAAAGGAGTTTTCCAGGTCGGCGCTGGTAATTTAAGATCATAATCCGGTCCACTTGAAAAATTAGAAAAATCAGGAGTAGGAGCCGGAGTAGAGCTAGGAGAAGCCGCAAAATAGCGCAGGGTTTCATACATCATTTCACCCACTGGATTACCCCACATATAACACTCGCCTTCCTTGATAGGGCGGGTGGTAATCCAGCCACAGCCGTACTGATAGTTACCACCAAAATCAACAATCTTGAACTTGTCCAATGTCCCTGTGATACCTACTACACTGCTGTTAAACTGTCCTGTTGTCAGGTTGACTTCACTATCGGTGTAGGCATCCTTACTGAATGGCCCAATGTTTTTACGCAATACACCGCCACTGGTGTTCTTTTTATACGAACCCGATAGCAGTCCGAATGCCATACGCTCTGGCGTATCTTCACCGTACTCCTGCAATAAGCCAGTCGGTTTGTAGATGGTTGGATTAGCAGAGGGATAGCCCTTACAACTGTCATCGGTGCCCGTCGCACAAACCTGAACTCGAACTGTATAATCGGTTCTGACGGAGCCTGAAATTTTTCTATCGTAGGTCGAAATTACCAGATCGGGAAAGTGGTTAGCAGGTATAACCTCCCACTTATCAGATTTAACAGTATCAGGCCCTTTCCAATATAAATAATAACTATCACCACCGCTTACCTCTTCGTGGTGATATTCAATAGTATGCAGACCGGCTGTCAGGTTCTTCGTGACTATACAACTACTATCTACCTTGGGTGTACAAGCATCCCAAGTATATCGACCCAATATTACATTTCCATCAATAAGTACCTCAGTTGCATCATCGCCACCTAAAGAAAATTGATAATCACCAGCAATAATAACATTAAGATGACCTGTAAAGACAGTGATGTAATTATCATCACTACCGTAAGGGTTACAGGCGGAGCCACACTCAATCCTGCCATTGAAAACAAAATCGGGCGTTGGGGTAGTAGAAGAGCTAGTGCCCATGAGATGGCCTGCGTTTGCAAACCTTGCAAGCAGCGCAGCAAATTCGGCAGCATTGCTGGGGTGAGTGCTATCAGTTGTAGCTGAGGTTACACAATTAGCCCTTACGTTATTACCCGTTGCGCACTGGTCTCCTGCTACTGGACGCTCAATCGAAACCCATTCCCAGATTCGATAGTTGCTGTTAGTCAGCACCCGCAATAATGGCTTTCCGTCACCATTTAATAATGTTGTGTTGGCAAAAAGATGCCGTGTCCCAGAAGTTGGCAAGGCTAGTGGTGTGTAATCACTGATATTGTATCCATCCGTTGCCAAATCTTTATATTCCTTACCCCAGCTGTGTGCATCCTGTGGAATATAAGAGCGTTCCAGAACAGTTTGTGTGGTGCTATCGGTACTGCGATAACCGCCATAGAGTACTTTGCGCATGGCGTCCATACGGCTGGTGGTCAGATAGTTGAGAAAATCTCCACTCCATTGGCCGGAACATTTCTTATTTGTCGCCGGGCCACTGGGAGTAAACAGGTCATTAGAATAGGTATAGCACTTATTGGAATCGAAATAACCGAAATAAGTTATCGTATTCGGCTTATAACCAACATCCAATACGCCATCACCGTTAAGATCAGAGGCATCATTGTAAGCCTCGTAGTACAGTTTATGGTCCCGTCCCATGACTAGCATGACCAATGGGGTGCTATTCCCACCCAAGAACAGTGGGACTTGGGCAATGTCCACTCCTGCTTGCACAGTGGGAATCCACCAGCCGCCTAGGCTGAGTAATAGCAAGCTACATAAGACGTGATGACTAAAAGAAACTAGATTTTTTCTCATTGTGTTCTCCTGACGGTTTAGTCAGGCCTCCATTTAAGAAATCGGTGTACAGCTAAAACCAATTCGATATGCTTTCAGGGCTATTTTTTGAAAACGCTTTGCAGCATAACCCGTGCTAAAGGCTGACCATTATCATTAACAGCCTGTCCATAGCCCTGAGCAGTAATTCGATACAAACCTTTGCTCAGGTTAGCTTGGCCTCCACCACTGACTGAGGTAATATCCTCAATGATATAGCGCGGCTGTTTAGCGACAGTTTTAGCAGGCAATGGTTGAATGTTGTCAACTGATGTTTCGCTAGCTGGAATCTGTTTATTTTCTTGCTCATTACCATATTCCAAGGTAACAGGATCAGTATCGCTCCAGCTAATTGTTGTCCAGATAGGAGTTGATTGGCCGGGCTTACATAAGCCAATAGTGCTTCCACTGCCCTTGCAAGTAGTAGTGAAAATAGCATCCTGCATATTTTTTACGTAATGCTCACCGCGCAGTAATGCAACTTCTGCTGCTTGGAAAGCCACATTCAAGTCGCGGCTATTGGCAACCATCTTTTCCTGAACCGTCGTAACTTGCATCGCAGTGATGCCCACTAATGTCATCAAGACTAGCATGATCAGGGCAACTACCAAGGCAGCGCCCTGTTGTTTGACTAAAAACCCCACTTCTTTAGCAGCACCCCTTGATTTGGTTATTATTTTCAATTGCGTAAAGTCTGTCATTGGCTTCATTGAATAGTATCCTTTTGAAATCCCTATTTCACCAGATTTCGCACGGCAATCGTTGTAGTGAACACCCGCCGTAGACGTTTGTCGCTGGGGGTGATTGTTTCATTGACCCCGTCACCATTAATATCAAATTGATAAGGTTGTGGTTGAGTCACCAAATTATCATCCGCACTCCGTAGCAGTAAGCTCACCCTAACACTTTGTATCTGATTCCAATCAGATACATCATTGCCTGCTAATACACAACCAATATTTGTATCGGTTGAATCTGCTGGCACACAATAACGAATCTGCATATTCTCAACGCCGCTGATAACGGGTTGTTCAGTCGGATCAGTTGCGTGTAGCGGATCGCAATAGAGAGTCGGTTGGTTGTTATTACTAGCATCAGCTTTTAAAAAGAATTGATTGGCTACAATTACATCACCATTAGGTGAGCTAACCGTATTACCTAGACAATCGGCCATCTGACCATCAGCAGGGGGATCAGCCTGATAGCGAACAGTAATGCTATCACTTGAATTAAGCCCGTCACCATTAGTGCCGGCAATTGCCTTGTTGCCAGAATTACCAAATAAGGCTGAGGTAATACTGCTACCATCATTTTGACCCGTCGTACTATTCCGCGACAAATCTTTATAGCGAATATCGTTGAGAGATTTAGTTGTGATATATCCAGCCAAGCGGATGTAGCGATTCAAGTAATCAATCGCAAACCGACCATTCTCCTGCATTCTTGATAGATTCTCTTGTACTCGATAAGTTTGTTTATTAACAATGAATATTTGTATAACTCCAGCCAGCAAAAATGCGCCGATTAGCAACGCCACCATAATTTCAATGAGCGTTAAACCCTGTTGTTGCCGCCGCCCTAGAGCGCTCACTACCAGTTGCTTGCAATTCACGCTCACAGCTTGTCTCCTATCACAGTCGAGAAGCGCCTCGCCACTGGTGGATCAGCGCGATCATCTACCCACCAAATTTTAATTACCAAGGGGTCAGTCGATAAGTTAGAACACGCTGGAGTGACCTTATTCTCGTTCCAAGCATAGTCGCCATCTTCCATCGAACCATCGCGACAGACAATTCCTATGCCTTGTGGTAGAGAGTTTCTAATGGACTGATCCCAGTTAAACAAATCATGCGCTGCCATCTCTGACGTTGTGCAACCGACTTTTTTATCACAATTCTCCGTTTTTTGACCTATTGCATTCAAGGTATAGGTAGCATTAGTCATTTTGTAGCTATCATCAACCCGACCTGAATTAGCCCGCATCCGATCCACAATGTCATAAATTTGCGAGATGACTTGACTCCGTAGATATGCATCATGATTGTTCCGTAGACTCATCGTTTGTAAACCGGCCAAACCCAGTAAACCAACGGATAAGACGATCAGCGTGATCAAAACCTCTAGTAGAGTAAAGCCTGACTGGCGGCAACGAGTTGCCCTAATGAATAACTTCGCTTTTAACATATAAACCTCGTTAATCCTGGGAAGTCATGGAATGGATAATGCGGAGGATAAAGACTATGGCAGGATTACGATGGGCAACTGAAACTGGTTGGGTTGGTTTCGACCCGTAAGCGCCCTGGACTGCTAAGTATGATTTGGCGAGCCTTACCATCTTTGCAGAGAGTTAGTGTACCAATTTGAAACGCGCCACCATTCAATCGACTAACGCCATCCCCGGTATAGGAAATATACGTATCCACATTGCCGTTTCCGGTTAGAGTCATACCATCCGGCATTTTTTCGAAGATGCGAATGATTATTTCACCATTTGCCGTATCCAGTTTAGCGTTGTTGTTCAGATCGCTAAATACAATCCAGCCCTTCTCATAACCAATTGCTTCACAGTCCGCACCATTACTTGGACACAGCGTTACCCTTACGCCCCGCTTAATAGCTTCGGATCGCGCCAAATTGAGCGCACCAATGAGTTGATTAGTATAAGTCGTCAGTCGGTTCTGAAGGATTGTCTCCTTGAACGACGGTATTCCAATAGCCAGCACAATCGCTGCTATTGCTACGGTAATGATGAGTTCAATCAGGGTGAAACCCGCATACCTTTTCATGGCCTTCTGATCCTTCAAGAGCAGGCGATGATCAATTCGAGATCGAATTACCACCACCATGATAAATTTCCGATAGCATCGACCGAAGGAATTACGATGATAATTGAAAACGCCCCCACTTCATCAATGGGCTGTCGAGATAGACTAACGGCAGTAGAAATCCGACGAACGGTTACAGTGGATGCAGGAAGGAAAGGAGGGAGAGCCAAGGCGAGGCATTGACGCCCTGGCTGAATTCGATGCGGGTGGAACTGAAATCTCTTAGTGCAGGAAGCCGCTAGCGGCGATTTTGGCGCATGCAGCGGCCCCTGCCATAAGAGGATTTTGTGCACTGATTCGCCTTGGTGCGTTGAACAGCACCAAGGTAAAGAGTTATTCAATACGTTCCCTTGGGGTGATCGCTATGGTGGCTGGCAATGCCTTCTGCCTCATTCACCCGGTCCCGCCATAACTGGCGATTTCCAAATCTTCCTCAGTCAGACCGGATTGCGCCTCGCGGACATGGCGGCGAGCTTCACCGGCAGTCTCATAAATATATGGCGCTACATCGCGTTGCTCCAGAGCATCGCCTAGTTTCATCCGTAGAAAGGCGCTAGTGGTGTAGCGGGTCACCCCGGAATAAAACCGATTCATCAAATCCTTGATGATATCGGTGTAGGGATCGATCAAATCTGGGTCAATGGTGAAATTGTCATAATTCACCACCGCATAAGTCTTACGGCCTAGCGTTCCCAGATTACGCTGCACCTGCTGGCGAATCGCTTCGGCGTCATCCAGTGTCTTGATCTCGTAGCCTTCCAGATTGACGAAAAACAGATCATCTTCAGCGTCGTAGGTGAAACGCTGCTCAATGGGCAATCGCAGCAGGGCGCGGCGCAAGCCCATCGGTTCCGGTTGAAAAATTCGCGCATCCATCAAACGCGGCGACTGCTTGATAACCGGCGTGAAATCCATCAGCGCCAGGATATCTTTTTGTAAATCCACGCCGGGCGCGATTTCAATCAGCTCCATGCCACTGCGGGTTAACTGAAACACGCAACGCTCAGTGACGTATAATACGGGTTGACCTTTGGCTGCGGCGTGCGAACCACTGAAGGTGCGGTGTTCCACTTCAGCGATGAACTTGCGGCCAGCGCCCGGTGTAACGATTTGCAATTGCCCGTTTTCAACCGCTACTGCGCCACCCGCCAGAAATGTGCCGACAAATACGACCCGTTTGGCGTTCTGGCTGATGTTGATAAAGCCGCCAGCCCCAGCCAGTTTGCTGCCAAACTTGCTGACATTGACGTTACCCTGCTGGTCGACTTGCGCCATGCCGAGAAAGGCAATATCCAGCCCGCCGCCGTCGTAAAAATCAAATTGCGACGGTTGATCAATGATTGCCTGGGTATTGCTGGCCGCGCCGAAATTCAGTCCGCCCGCCGGTATTCCGCCCAATACGCCCGGCTCGGCAGTCAGCGTCATTAAATCGATGGTTTTTTCTTCATTAGCGACATTGGCAATGCCTTCCGGCATCCCGATGCCGAGGTTGACGACGCTATTGGGCCGGATTTCAAAGGCGGCGCGGCGGGCAATCAGTTTGCGCTCGCTCATTGGCATCAATGGGATGGACTGCATCGGCACCCGGATTTCACCGCTGAACGCTGGGTTATAAGGCTGGGAGAAAGTCTGCCAGTGATACTCCGGCGGAGCCTCTACAATGCAATCCACCAGCACGCCGGGAATTTTGACATTACGCGGGTGCAGGCTGCCACGCGCCGCCAATCGCTCGACCTGCACGATCACGACCCCGCCAGAGTTGTGAACCGCCGTCGCAATCGCCAGCACTTCCAAGGTCAGCGCCTCGCGCTCCATTGAGATATTGCCATCGGGATCGGCAGTAGTGCCGCGAATCAGCGCCACATTGATCGGAAACGCTTGGTAAAACAGGTATTCCTTGCCGCCAATGGTCATCAGTTCCACCAAGTCTTTGGTGGTTATGGCGTTCATTTTACCCCCGCCGAAGCGTGGATCGACGAAGGTGCCCAGCCCGACCGTACTCAGTGAACCGGGTTTATGGGCGGCGATATCGCGGAACAGATGAGAAATCACCCCCTGTGGCAGGTTGTACGCTTCGATTTTGCCGGCAATCGCCAACTGGCCGAGTTTTGGCACCAACCCCCAGTGCCCGCCGATGACCCGTTTGATCAGTTTTTCGTGGCCGAGATGGTTTAACCCGCGATCCTTGCCATCACCCTGGCCGGCGGCGTAAACCAAGGTCAGCTTGCGCGGCTGGCCGGTGTCCAAAAAGCGGTTTTCCAACGCGACCGCGAGGTATTCGGCAAAACCAATACCAACAAAGCCGCCCGTGGCGACGGTATCGCCATCACGGATAAGCCGCACCGCTTCCTCAGCGGTGACGATTTTGCCCTTGCTGGCTAAGGGTTGGGAGGACAGCAGTGGGTGAAGATGAGTGGTGGGCATTAAAGCGTTCTCTGGATAAGACGGAGTCTGGAGTTTAGGGGGTTTTGAGTTCTGCTGGGGCGCACGTTCGAAAACTGGCATGGAAGGATCGATCGGTATGGTAACTACCCGCTCTCCTGCTTTACCGCGCCCGGTTGGACCGATTCGGGACGTTCCGACATCGTTATCGGTCCATCGTCAGGTTTGAGCCTGACCCATTGAGATCGCCTTTTCAGGCGATCTTGATATAGACGCTAACTAAGCCCTCAGTGTGTTTCCTGATCCAGTTGTGCCGCCAGTTCCTGCAATTCGGGCGCAATATCTACCGGATAGATGTCAGTTCCATTGGCCCGCAAGGTGAAGGGCAGCGCCGCCAGCTGCTGTTGGACCCGTTCACGAATCACAGCCAGTGACTCCGGCGGGGCCAATCGTTGACCACCACGCATCACCGGTTGCAATAGCGCTTCACCCGGTTGAGGGTGATCTTCCAGACCAAGGCAATCTCCGACAAAGGTTCCCTCTTCACTCATCCGCCGGTAAATCTGCTTACGGCCAGGCCAAGTCGCTTTGCCTTCAGAACGTTTGCGGCGGGGTCGACCTGCGTATTCCTGGAGTTTGTACACCATATCCAGCGTCGGGGCGTCGGTTGAGGCGTCCAACCGGGTGCCAATGCCAAAGGCGTTGAATGGCGCGCCGGCTGCCCGTAACTCGGCGATCCGATGTTCGTCCAGATCGCCGCTGCCAAGAATCGTAACCTGCGATAAACCGCCCTTGTCGAGAATCTGCCGTACTTGCCGGGCGTGTTCAGCCAGATCGCCGCTGTCAATCCGCACCCCTTTGATCACAATGCCGCGTTGTTGCAAGCGCGGGGCGAGGTTGACCAGTTTGTGGACGGCAGCTTCGGTGTCATAGGTGTCGATAAGCAGTGTTACGTTATTGGGTTGGGCGGCGGCGAAGCGCTCAAAGGCGTCCTCCTCGCGGTCGTGCGCCTGAATCAGCGAATGGGCCATCGTGCCAAACAACGGAATGCCGAACTGCATCCCGGCCAGCACGGTGGCGGTGCCAGCGAACCCGGCTAGATAATTGGCTCGCGCCGCCAGCAAAGCCGCCTCTGCTCCGTGTGCGCGACGCATCCCGAAATCCACCAGTAGCTGATCGGGGGCGGCTAAAACACAACGGGCGGCTTTAGAGGCTATCAGGGTCTGGAAGTGGATCAGGTTGATCAGGCGGCTCTCGACCAGTTGCGCCTGAGGCAGCGGCGCGGTGACCCGCAACACTGGCTCATTGGCGAAGAACGCGGTTCCCTCCGGCAAGGCGTCTACGGTGCCGGTAAAGCGAAAACCTTCCAGCGCCGCTACAAACTCCGGGCGAAATCGCCCGCAGTCGGTCAGCCAGTCCAGTTCGGCAGCGGTGAAGCGCAGGTTCCCTAGAAAATCCAGCGCCTGCTCTAAACCAGCGGCCAGCAGAAACCCTCGTTCAGGGGGTAGTCGGCGGCTGAACAGCTCGAAAACAGCCGGTTCATTCATGCCCTCCGCATGGTAGGTCTGGAGCATGGTGAACTGGTACAAGTCAGTCAATAAGACACTGGCGGCAATTGGCATGGCGCTACCTTTACGGGGCTAAAGGGCGAAGGTTAAAGGCCACCGACAGTTTCTAGCCTTAACACGTTGATCCACCGAAGGTACGGAAGATGCGGAAAACGAGAGGCTCAAACCGGGCTTCCTTCTTTAACCTTTAACCTTTAGCCTTTGATTTGAAAAACAGTAAGGAGAACGGATGATGATCGAGACGGGTACGCGGGAAATTCTAACCGAATCACGGGATGGGACACTGCTGGTTCGCATCCACCGTCCTGACCGCAAGAACGCGCTGACTCTGGCGATGTATAGCGGGCTGAGCGCCGCGCTCGCGGAGGCGACGCGGAACCCGGCCATCCGCGTGGTAGTCATCACCGGTAGCGGCGACAGCTTTAGCAGTGGTAATGATATTGCTGACTTTCTGTCCAGTCCGCCGAGCGGCGACCAGAGTCCGGTCTTCCAGTTTCTGGCGGCTTTACGCCAGTTTGAAAAACCATTGATCGCAGCGGTAAATGGCGTTGCGGTCGGCATTGGCGTGACCTTGCTGCTGCATTGCGATCTGGTTTATGTCCGGGCCGGCGCGACCTTGCAATTGCCGTTTGTCAATCTGGGCCTTTGCCCGGAGGCGGGTTCCAGTCTGTTGTTGCCCCGCCTGATCGGCTACCCACGTGCAGCGGAATGGCTGCTGCTCGGCGAGCCGTTCAGTGCAGAACAGGCGTTGGAGTGGGGCTTGATCAACGCGCTCGGCGCCGATGCGGAGCGGACTCTGGATTTGGCGCTGGCCAAGGCGCGGCGGCTGGCCGGGTTGCCGGCAATGGCCGTGCAGTGGACCAAGGGACTGCTGAAACGAGCCGAAACGGAGGCCGTGCGCGAAACTATCGCCGTAGAAAGCCGGCATTTCATCGAGTTATTGCGCTCGCCGGAAGCCGCTGCCGCTTTGCAAGCGTTTGCCCATCGCCGTCGGCCTGGCGGCTGAGCAGGAGAAACTCTTGACGCAGAATACCCCCCATTCCGCTGCATCGTGGACGCCCGCCAGTTGGCGGCAACGGCCAGCGGCGCAGTTACCCGATTACCCCGATACGCCGGCGCTGGTTGAGGTCGAGGAGCGGTTGGCCCATTCCTTGCCGCTGGTGTTCGCTGGCGAAATCCAGACCTTGCGCCAGCGCCTGGCTGAAGTTGCGGTCGGTCGGGCGTTTCTGCTGCAAGGCGGCGATTGCGCGGAAAGCTTTGCCGATCACAGCGAAGCAGCCATCACCGACACCTTTCGGGTCTTGCTGCAAATGGCGGTAACGCTGACCTTCGCTGCGGCTTGCCCGGTGGTCAAGGTCGGGCGGTTGGCCGGCCAGTTCGCCAAGCCGCGCAGCGCCGCGACGGAAACCCGCAAGGGCGTGACCTTGCCCAGCTATCGGGGTGATATTGTCAACGATCTCGATTTCAGCCCGGCAGCGCGTCAGCCTGACCCGCGTCGGCAATTGCGGGCTTACGCCCAATCCGCAGCGACCCTGAATCTATTGCGGGCGCTGGCGCAAGGCGGCTTTGCCGATTTGCACCGGGTGCAACAGTGGAATCTTGACTTTCTGCATTCCAGCCCGCAGGGCGCTCGCTATCAGGATTTAGCGAATCGTATCAGCGAAACTCTGGCGTTCATGCGAGCCTGCGGGTTGGACGCCGCGACCGATCCGCAAGTGCGGCAGGTCAGCTTTTACACTGCACATGAGGCGCTGCTGCTGGGTTATGAACAGGCATTAACTCGGTTCGACCCGCAAACCGGCGAGTGGTATGACGGTTCGGCGCATTTCCTGTGGATCGGCGAGCGCACCCGGCAACTGGACGGCGCCCATGTTGAATTCATGCGCGGCATCGCCAATCCTATCGGCCTCAAGCTGGGGCCGACGGTGGATCCCGATACTCTGCTGCGATTGCTGGATCGGCTCAATCCGGATCATCAGCCAGGACGGTTGACCCTGATCAGCCGGATGGGTGCAGACCGGATTGGAGCCATGTTGCCGCCACTGATTCGGGCAGTGCAACAGGCGGGGCAAGCGGTGATCTGGTGCTGCGATCCGATGCACGGCAATACCCAGGAAACCGACGCCGGCTACAAAACCCGGTCGTTCGTTCGTATTCTGGCCGAGCTGCAACGTTTCTTCGCCATTCACCGCGCTGAGGGCAGCATTCCGGGCGGAATGCACTTTGAACTGACCGGGCAGGATGTCACGGAGTGCCTGGGCGGGGCGCAGGCGATTACTGAACAGGGTCTGGCCGACCGCTACCACACCCAATGCGATCCGCGCCTGAACGCCTCGCAAAGTCTGGAACTGGCGTTCCTGATCGCGGAAACACTTAAGGCGTATCGGCAGGGATAATCCAGCTGGTTCGAAGTCGCAGGGCGAACTCTTCAGCCGGGACTGGCCGGCTGAATAGATAGCCCTGATAAGTATCGCAGCCCTGCTCGCGCAGAAACGTCAACTGTTCGGCGGTTTCCACCCCTTCGGCCAGCGCCTCCAGCCGCAGGGTGCGGGCCAGGGCGATGATCGCGGCGGTGATCCCCATGTCTCCGGGGTCGTTGGGGATGTCGCGCACAAAGCTTTGATCGATCTTCAACTTGTCCAGCGGGAACCGTTTGAGATAGGCCAGCGACGAGTAGCCGGTGCCGAAGTCGTCAATCGCCAGTCGCACCCCCAAGTCTTTAAGCGCCATCAGCATCGCCACTGCATCCTGACCCTGCTGCATCAGCGCGCTCTCGGTGATCTCCAGTTCCAGACTGGTGGCCGGTAGCCCGGTATCGGCCAGTACAGCGCGAAGCTGTTCGATCAATCCGGGCTGCTGGAATTGCTGGGCCGACAGATTGACCGCCAGCAGCAAGGGCGGCAATCCGGCCTCCCGCCAAGCTTGGGCTTGGGTGCAGGCGGCTCGTAGCACCCACTCGCCCAGCGCCACGATCAGCCCGGTTTCCTCGGCCAGCGGAATAAACCGCAACGGCGGCACCAACGCCTCGCCCGGCGGTTGCCAGCGCACCAGCGCCTCAGCCCCGATAATCCGCCCATCTCCCACGGCCACCAGTGGTTGGTAATGCAGCAGAAATTCGCCGCGTTCCAGCCCCCGCCGCAGCCGGCTTTCCATGTCCAGTCGCTCGTGGGCGGCGCGGGTCAGTGTTTCGGTATAAAACTGGTAGGTGTTGCGCCCCTTGGCCTTGGCCTGATAGACAGTGGTGTCGGCGTGCTGAATCAATTCACCGACCGACAGGCCGTCATCTGGGTAGAGACTGATGCCGATACTGGCGCCAAGGTAGATCTCTTGGTCGCTGCTCAACAGGGTAAAAGGTCGCGTTAGCAGGCCGATCAGGGTTTGCGCTACCGTCGCCGCTTCTTCCGGGCGTTGCAGCCCTTCCAATACGATCAGGAATTCATCGCCGCCCAATCGGGCCAGGGTGTCCTGCTGGCGTAACCGTTCGCTCAGCCGCTGGGCAATGGCCCGCAACAGCTGATCTCCAGCCAGGTGACCGAGGCTATCGTTGACGGTCTTAAACTGGTCCAAATCGATAAACAGCACCCCGACCTTGCAGTGGCGGCGCTGCGCTTGCTCCAGGGCGTGGGCCAGCCGCAATTGCGCCAACAACCGGTTGGGCAGCTCGGTTAATGGATCATAATGCGCCAGATGCTCTAGCCGCGCCTCGGCGTGCTTGATCTGACTGATGTCGGTGAAGACGCCGACATAGTGGGTGGGTTCGCCCCGGTGGTCGCGAACCGTGCTGAGGGTCACCCATTGTGGATACAGCTCGCCGTTCTTGCGCCGGTTCCACAGTTCGCCTTGCCAATGGCCGGTTTTCCGCAGACTGGCCCATAACGCCTGGTAAAAGGCCCGATCATGACGACCGGACTGGAGCAAGCGCGGATTCTGGCCGATCATTTCCGCTTCGCTGTAACCCGTGATCTCGGTATACGCGGGATTAACGGCCAGAATGCGCGGCTCCAAATCGGTAATCACCACGCTATCACGGGTGCTGGCGATGACCGCAGCGATCAGACGCAGTTTTTCTTCCGCCTGACGACGTTCGGTGATGTCGATCTGGACGCCGTCACACACAATGTCGCCATTGTCCAGCCGGGTTGGGGTGGACTCGATACGCATCCAGCGGGTTTCGCCGCGAATCAGAAATCGCCCCTCCCAGAAAAAGACCCTCGGACTGAGCCGGATTTCCTGGTTCAGGCGCTCGAATTCGCCCCGATCTTCGGGATGGATGAGAGCGGACGCCTCCTCGATATTGCGCAGCACCGCCGGCATTTCCAGACCGTTCATCAAGCACCAGCGCGAACTGACATAGTCGAATTGTGCTCCACCGTCACGGCGCATGCGGAACCGATAGACCCCCACCGGGATCCGCTCGGTCAGTTCCTCGTACTGGCGTTTGGCGGCCTGCAAGGCGATCCGCTCCCGCATCAGGATGTTCTGGTGGTGGACCTTTTCCAGAATGGCCGGCAATTCGTACAGGTAATTCGGGTGCTTGATCAGATAGTCAGAAATCCCCAGCCGCAGCGCTTGGGCGACGATCTCTTCATCGCCCTCGCTGGTGACCAGCACGATGGGCAGATCCAGATGGCGATCCTGGCGCAGCACTTTAGCCACTTCCAGGGCGTTGAGGCCGGGTAAATGGTAATCCAGCAGCACGACTTCATAATCGGGCGGGATCGATGGATCGGCGGGCAACCGCGCCAGCGCCGCATGAGCGTTTTCAACTACCGTCAGATGAATGAAGGGGAACCGTTGCGCCAAATAACGGAGGGTCAGATCAATGTCGAAGCGGTTGCGTTCGGCGTACAGCACCCGCAAAGGCTGGGATTTGCGAGCCGCATCGGCCAGAAGACGGCTATGGGCGTCGCGCAGGGTGGCTGGCAGTCGTTGGAGGTAATCGCCGCGCTTGACCAGATAATCATCAGCTCCGGCCTTGAGCGCGATCACTGCTGACTCCTGATCGGCAGAGCCGGTCAAGATGACCACCGCGATGGGCAGGTTGCGCTCGCGAATCTGGTTGAGCAGATCAAGACCATTGCCATCCGGCAGGCGCAAATCGATCAGCGCAGCGTCGTAGTCCTGGGCTGTTTCCAGACGGCTCATGGCCTCGCGCAAAGTCGAAACCGCGTCCAGCGTCAACTCGGGAGCCAGCCGCGCCAACTGGCGACGGGCCAAATCAGCGTCGACGGGGTTGTCTTCGACATAGAGGATGTTCATGGATCGGTCGCGGCGGACCTCTTCAACACGGTGGTTTGTTGGTTATGCACCAATATAATTCGATTTGAGCAACGACTTCCAGGAAGCGGCTGAACTCTACCGGCTTGATGATGTATGAGTTTGCGCCCAGCTCGTAGGCGGTTCGCACATCATGATCCTCGCCGGAGGTGGTCAGCACGATCACCGGTATGGTGCGGCACAACGGATGGATCTTGAACTGGCGCAGCACGTCCAGGCCATTGACCCGAGGCAGCTTGAGGTCCAGCAGAATTGCGGCTGGCAGCGGTTCGCCCGCTTCCCACCGGGCGATCCAGGCCAGCGCTTCCTCGCCGTCGCGGGCCACCTGCACCGGATTGACCAGCTTGCGGCGCGCGAAGGCCCGCAGGGTTAAGTCCACATCCATCGGGTTGTCCTCGACCAGCTGAATGGTCATGGCTAGCGAGTGGCTGTGTTTGAGTGGGATAGACTCAGCCGATTGGGGCATCATCAGCGGGAATCTCCAGGTAAAAGGTTGCGCCTTGGCCCGGATTACTCTCGGCCCACACCCGCCCGTTCATCCGCTGCATCGCCTTGCGGGCAATCGCCAGACCAATCCCGGTGCCCGGATAGTCCTCGGTGCGTTGCAGCCGTTGAAAGATGTCGAAAATACGGTCATGGAACTTTGAATCAAAGCCAATACCATTGTCCCTGACCCAAAGCGTAGCGGAGACTGGGCCAGCTTGCCCGCCGATCTCGACCGCTACTGGTATGCCGGGGCAACCGAACTTGAGGGCGTTGTCCAGCAGGTTACGCAGCACTTGGGCCAGCCCTTCCGGATCGGCCCGCCCTGCTAACGGAGGCGCGGCGACCCGCACTGTCGCGCCTTGAGCCGCGATGTCCCCGGCCCGCTCGGCGACCACCTTCTCCACCAACTGGACCAGATCGAGCGGGTCATGGCGCAGGGTGCGGCGCTCCATTCGCGAGTAGGCCAATAGATCATCGATCAGGTCGCGCATCTGCCCCACGCCCTGCTGGATATTCTGGATAAATAGCCGCCCCTCGGCATCAAGCCGGCTGGCATAGTCCTCCTGCAACAGGCGGCTGTAGCCGTCGATACCACGCAGCGGCGCTTTCAGATCATGGGAGACCGAATAGGCGAAGGTCTCCAGTTCCTTGTTAGCCACCTCCAGTTGTGCGGTGCGCTCACTGACCCGAATCTCCAATTCGGCGTTCAGGCGGCGAATCTCGTCTTCAGCCTGCTTGCGTTCGGTGATGTCCAGCAACATTCCCGCCACCAGGGGTTCTCCGTCCACCTCAATGCGGTTGCCGTGGATCTCCAGCCAGATACGAGTGCCGTCCTTGCGAAGACCCTGAGCGGTATAGTGGGCACCCTGCAACCGCCCCAAAATACGGTCTTCCACGCGCCGGATGGCCAAAGGGCGATCCTCAGGGGCGACAACATCGGTGGGCGCCAGTCGCTCCAGTATCTCCGCCTCGTTGTAACCGAAGATCTCGGCAAAACGCCGGTTGACATACAGAAAGCGATCCCGACTGAAAATGTAGATGCCGGCAATAGACTGCTCGACCAAACCACGAAACCGGGCTTCAGATCCTCGCAGCGCGTCCAGCGCCTTGACCTGTTCGGTCACATCGTGGATCACGCCGGCCACTTTGACCGGTTGGCCATGCTGGTCATGCAACAGTTCGGCGACCGAGGTGATGATGATCGGGGGGGCTTCATTCAGGGGATTGATCGTGAACTGCAAGTTGTAAGGCCGGTTCTCGCTGATCAGATCCACCAATGCTTGATGGACCCGTTCCCGTTCGGGGATACAGGCCTCGACTTGAGTAATGGACAACGCATTGTCGGAGGGCGGCGTTATACCGTAGATGCGGAAACTTTCGTCCGAACCCCAAATCTGCCCAGTGATCAAGTCATATTCCCAGCTCCCTACATGACCTATGGCCTGGGCCTTTTGTAGGCGGGCTTGGGTGAGGCGAGCGGCGTTTTCAGCTTGCTTGCGCTCGGTCACGTCAGCAGCGATGCTGATGACCGTGCGCCGGCCATCGGAGGCGCGGGATAGCGGCGATGTGCTGAAGTCCCAAATCCGCTGGCGACCATCCTTGCAGGCAATCACGAATTCGCCTTCCGCCTGAGGCCGGTCCAGCGCATAGAGGCGGTCGATGCCCTCGCGCATCTGGCGCCGGCCCTCGCCGTAAGCCCGCTCAGTCCAATCAGCGATAGTGGCGATCTCATCCCGTGCATAGCCGGTAATGTCCAGCCAGCGCTGGTTCACCATCAGGAACTCGCCATCTTCAGCGTGGATCACAATAGGAAAAGGCGCATCCTGAATTGCTCGACGGAAGCGCTCTTCGCTGTCCTGCAAAGCGCTGATTTGTTGTTGAATGGTTCTCCCCATGTCCGCCAGAATCCGTTCAAGCGGCTGGAATTCGAGATATGGAAGTGGCGAAGTGATCGTATAGATTCCGGCAGCGTAACTATTGGCGATGTCGTTGATATTTTGCAGGGGTTTTCGCAAATAGCGCCGAATAATCATCCGGGTAGTGGCGATGATTGTAACCAGAATCAATGAGGTTGTTATAGTTAACAGCCAGAGTAAATCTTCAAGATTTTTCTGAGCAAAATCCTTGGTGATCGCCAGTTCAACTTCACCGATCATTTCCTGATGATGCTGAATGGTGGTTTTTCGGTAAATCAACGCCATGCCGTGGTCTTTCTCGATAGAATAGATTATGTTGCCGAGACGTGCCTTGACCTTTAATTGAACGACTAAATTATCCTGAATGAGTGTATCGCTAATCCGTTTTACCGCCAGTTGATTAAGGTCCCAGAGTGGAATTTCCAATGCGCCCCCCATCAGTTCGATCATGGTGTCTGCTTTTTCTTCAAGTTCCTTGTTTATATGGCGGTTAATATGGAGATAAAATAGAGTTGCCATCAATAGTGAAACCAGAGAGACGATCGTTGTCAAACTCATTGTGACTCGCCAAATTATTGAATAATTCTGCATTATTTTTACCCTTATAGTAAAAAACAGCGAATTGATTTTACTGAGTGTGGCATTATGTAGAATTACCTAGTGGACGGCAACGGAGGATGAACCTATGAGTAAAGCGCCTCGCTTATTGCTGGTCATGCAGGCGCGTGACGCCAGCGCCGGGCGTTGCGCCCGCCAACTGCGGGAACGGGGCTACCCACTGGAGTTTTGCTATCCGCAAAGCGGTGAGCCGTTGCCAACCGGGATGGACGGCTACGCTGGAGCGATTGTGTTCGGTGGGCCGATGAGCGCCAACGATGACGACACACTGCCGGGCATCCGGGCGCAACTGGACTGGATTCCCACCGCGCTTGAATCAGGACGGCCGTTTTTGGGGATTTGTCTAGGAGCGCAATTGCTGGCGCGGGCGCTGGGCGCAGCAGTCAAACCGCATCCAAACGGACTGGCGGAAATCGGTTATTTCCCGATCCAGCCGGTGGTGGGACAAACCGTGTTTGACGCTAACACAGTGCTGCACGTCTATCATTGGCACCGCGAGGGTTTTGATTTACCTCACGGGGCGGAGCTGCTGGCAACGGGTGAGCGCTTTCCTCATCAGGCCTACCGCTATGGCGCTAACGCCTTTGGGGTGCAGTTTCATCCGGAGGTGCAGCAGAAAATTCTGGAAGTATGGCTAACGGAAGGGGCTAATGACTTGACCACGCCCGGTGCTCAATCCGCTGCTAAACAACGCGATCTTCACGCCTGTCATGATCCGGCGCTGGATCAATGGTGTGAGGGGTTTCTGGGCCAATGGCTGCGAATGAACGGTTGATCAATTTTGGGTGAAGTATTGCTGTAAAAACTCGTCAAACGAAATTACGTCCGCCGCTTCAATTGCCCGCTGCTCCTGCAAAGAGCGTTGCGCTGCTTCAGTAAAAAACAGCTCACGATCTTCCGCCAATGGTCGCGATTCAAAGTAACGGCGATGCTGTTCCGATAACCGTCGGGCGCAGCGGAAAAAATTCTCACCACTGCTCCGCATTTCCGCCAGCATTCGGGCCGATGGAGTGCGATCTGGATCAGCTAGCGCTGCGACCTGTTCCGCCAGCGCTGCTGCATAGACTGGCGCAGTTTCACCACTATCCAATAACGCGCAAATCGGAGTTAAGCGATCAAGAATCTCCCTCGCCCAGACTCGTAGCGGTAATGGTGGATCGCGGCGACGTTGCAGAATAAGAGCCGGATCGCGGCCATTAAGAGCGACCGCCATTTGATTATCGTCAATTAAATGGCGTTCTTCAATATCCAGTGGAGGCGACTCATTCAGCAGGCAAAATAGCAGAAAAATTTCCAGAAACCGCAACTGCGGCGCATTGACCCCCAACGGCTCCAGCGGGTTAATATCCACTGAACGCAATTCCACGTACTGTACGCCACGCTGTTTCAGCGCCAGCGTCGGTTTTTCGTTGCCAATAGGCGGTTGCTTAGGCCGCATCGAGGCATAGTATTCATTCTCGATTTGCAGAATGTTGGCGTTAAGCTGTCGGTACTCGCCATTTACTTTGACGCCAATTTGTTCATAAGGTGGCCACGGCGTCAGTGTAGCGTGGGTCAGACTGGTAATGTAGTCTGGTAACGAGTTGTAGCAGACATTGACGCCGCTTTTCTTCTCGGTGCGGTTGGTGTAGCCGACATTACTCATCCGCAGTGACGTTGCATAAGGCCCATAGCAAGTATGTTCGTCAAATTCCGCTAAGGTTGTCGATTTTCCGTCGAGGAATGATTTGCAGACCGCTGGCGATGCCCCGAACAGATACAGAATCAGCCAGCCAAAACGTTGCAGATTGCGAATCAGTCCGAAATAGGTTTCAGAACGGAAATCCTGCAATGAGCGTCGATCGCCCTCCTGCTCTTGAAATGACGCCCAGAATGAGTTGGGCAGTGAGAAATTAAAGTGAATGCCGGCGATAACTTGCATGATCCGACCATAGCGCCAAGCCAGCCCGCGCCGATAAATATGCTTGATCTGGCCCAAATTAGAAGAGCCATATTCAGCAATTGGAATACTGGCTTCGCCCGCGAGAATACAGGGCATACTGGCGGACCACAGCAATTCATTGCCAATATGGTGATAGACAAAACGATGAACATCATCGAGAAATTGCAGGGTTGCCTCAACAGTTGGCAGCGGTGGGGTAATAAACTCCAGCAACGCCTCGGAGTAGTCTGTAGTGATAGAGGGATGAGTGAGTGCTGACCCAAGATCAGCAGGATGTGGCCTTTGTGAAATATAGCCATCCGGGGCTACGCGCAATGTTTCTCTTTCCAGGCCAAGCAAGCGGCCATTCAACAGAAAATGCGGTTTAGCGTTAAATAGCCGGGTTAATCGCTGGTCTAGCATCGAGTACATAGGATTCGCCTCGCGGAGGTGGATTCCCGATCAGGAAACCATTGAGTTAATCCTGGTGAGACGATGAGTGAATACCGTCTTTTAACCAATAGGGTCGCTGGGCAATCAGCAAGAGCGCGCATGCTCACGCGCTTGCCAAGCGATTGGATCATTATCCGGCAGAGAGTTCCGTCACCGTTTTCTTGGCCGGCGGCGCAGGATCATCACCGATTCGTAGCACGGAGGATGCAAGTTCTTCTTCAGGAATCACCCGGATCAAATCGCAACGGCGATGGGCGCGTTTCAGGGCTTCCTGATTGAGAAACCGGCGGGCGCGCTGGGCTTGCGAAGCGGTCTGGCGGGTCATGGCTGTAGCGCCTTGGCCGCATCACGCAGCGTTTGGCTGTTGATCGCTGCATGGTAGTGAACGCTGTAATCGGAGCCGCGCAGCGCCTTCTTGACCATGCTTTCCAGATTGGGGCGCTTGTCTTCAGGGTTCGGGCCGCTGCCCAGACCACCACCGAATTCGACAATCGTGGTGATTTCGTCGTGAAAAGCGGTCTCCAGATTGCCGATCCAGTTGACCGGGTGAAATAGCTGGAAAAACAGCCGGGTCTTGATCGCCGCTGGGTCAGGGTCGTGATGGCTTCCAGTGAAATTGGACAGTACCCGAATCGCTGGGGCCTTCATCTCGGCGGCATCCAGAGTCGGGCGGAAATGCAGCGCCGCCGTGATCATATAGAAGGTGTGGAATGCGCCTTCGGTCTTGAGCCGGGTTGGCTTTTTGCGTGGAAAGTGAGTCAGCGCGGCTTCCGTGAGCCGGTCGAGATCGGGACCCCGCCCGCCGACCACCGTCTGATCAGACAGATTGCAGGCGGCAACGGCGCAGAAATGCTGCTCCGCCAGTGGCCGCACACTGTCGAGGTGCAACGGGAAGGCGAGCATCTCTCCGTCGCCATAAGTCCCCATGCACTCGCCGCGCTGCTGAACCAGGCGTAGCGCGGTGGCAAAGTCCAGAGCGCCGGCAGCCACTAGGGCGCAGTATTCGCCGAGACTGTGACCGGCGGTCAGCACCGGTTGGACCTGGTGGTCGGTCAGTTCCTGGAAGATCTCCAGACAGGCCAGCGAGTGGGTGAGCAGGGCCGGTTGAGTGTGGCGGGTCAGGCGCAGTTGCTCTTCCGGCCCGTCCAGACAAAGCTTGATCAGGTCATAGCCCAGCAGTTCACTTGCTTGTTCGTAACGACGTTGGGCAGACGGAAAATCCCGGATCAGGTCGCTGCCCATCCCGACATACTGGGAACCCTGTCCCGGAAAGACGAACATGATCTGCTGGTTCTGACTTGACACGACCGATGCGCTCCTGTTTGGGAAAACGCGCAAGGGTACGAGTAAGGCGTGGTCAAGGCAAGACTGGAGGGAGCAGGCAACGCTTGATACCGGGTTTTCGGTTAATTTAGGGGCGATGCGGATCAGGGGTGAACCCCCGCGAAAATATCGGGGGGCGCATAGCGCGGAATCCCTAAAAACCTTATTATGATTAGTGAAGCTCAGATTAGCGGACCGCGTCATTGCCGCGTCGCCAACCCCCTGACAAAACAACCATTCACCAAGTCTTGATCACGCCTTCCCGATTTTTCACCCAGCTCACCCTGTCACCGGGGCGGGCCTTCCAGCTCCCACCGCCGCCAGCGTACTGGCGGCGCCCGATATTTGTAAGGAGAGAGCGTTCATGCATGACATCATTCACCAATTAGAACAAAAACGCGCCGCCGCCCGGCTGGGTGGAGGGCAGCGCCGCATCGACGCGCAGCACAAGCGGGGCAAGCTCTCCGCCCGCGAGCGCATCGAAGTGCTGCTTGATCCGGGCAGCTTTGAAGAATGGGATATGTTTGTTGAGCACCGTTGCACCGATTTTGGCATGGCCGAGACCAGCACTCCCGGCGACGGGGTGGTGACTGGCTATGGCACCGTCAATGGTCGGTTGGTGTTCGTGTTCAGCCAGGATTTCACCGTGTTCGGCGGTTCGCTGTCCGAAGCCCATGCTGAAAAGATGTGCAAGATCATGGATCATGCCATCAAGGTCGGTGCGCCGGTGATCGGCCTGAACGATTCCGGCGGCGCCCGCATCCAGGAAGGGGTTGCCTCGCTGGCTGGTTACGCCAATGTGTTCCAACGCAATGTCATGGCTTCCGGCGTGATCCCGCAGATTTCGGTGATCATGGGGCCATGCGCCGGCGGTGCGGTGTACTCGCCGGCGATGACCGACTTCATTTTCATGGTCAAGGACACGTCTTATATGTTCGTGACCGGGCCGGAAGTGGTGAAGACCGTCACCCATGAAGAAGTCACCGCTGAAGAACTCGGTGGAGCCATTGCCCATTCCACCAAGTCCGGGGTGTGCGACCGGGCCTTTGAAAACGACATCGAAGCCTTACTGATGCTGCGGCGCTTTATCAACTTCCTGCCGCCAAATAACAAGGAAAAGCCTCCGCATCGGCCCACCCCCGATCCGGCTGACCGTGAAGATTTCTCGCTGGACACGCTGATTCCTGATAATCCCAATAAGCCCTACGATATGAAGGAACTGATCCTGAAGATCGTGGACGATGTGGATTTCTTTGAGGTGCAGCCAGAAAACGCCAAGAACATCATTACCGGCTTTGCCCGGATGGACGGCTGGCCGGTGGGGATTGTCGCCAATCAGCCGATGGTGCTGGCCGGCTGTCTGGACATCAAGTCCTCGATCAAGGCGGCCCGCTTCGTGCGGTTTTGCGATGCCTTCAACATCCCAATCATCACCCTGGTTGACGTGCCCGGTTTCATGCCCGGCACTGCCCAGGAATACGGCGGCATCATCAAGCACGGCGCGAAATTGCTCTACGCCTACGCGGAATGCACCGTCCCCAAGGTCACGCTCATCACCCGCAAGGCCTACGGCGGCGCGTATGACGTGATGAGTTCCAAGCACCTGCGCGGCGATGTCAATTTCGCCTGGCCGACCGCCGAAATCGCGGTGATGGGGCCAAAGGGCGCGGTGGAAATCATCTTCCGGCAGGACATCGGTGATGCCGCCAAGATTGCCGATCGCACCGAGGAATACCGCAAGAAATTCGCCAATCCGTTCATCGCCGGCCATCGCGGGTTTATTGACGACGTGATCATGCCCCACGGCACCCGCCAGCGCATTTGCCGCTCCCTGGCGATGCTGCGGGACAAAGAACTCGAAAATCCGTGGCGTAAGCACGGCAACATTCCGCTGTAAAGGGGGAGGCGCATGTTCAAGAAAATTTTGATTGCGAACCGTGGCGAAATTGCCTGCCGCGTGATTAAAACCGCCCGCAAGATGGGCATCAAGACCGTCGCCGTCTATTCCGAAGCGGATCGGGACGCGCTGCATGTGGAAATGGCCGACGAAGCGGTGCTGATCGGCCCGCCGCCGACCGCCCAAAGCTATCTGGTGATGGAGCGCATTATCCAGGCCTGCAAGGACACCGGGGCCGAAGCGGTGCATCCCGGCTACGGTTTCCTGTCCGAACGCGCGGCGTTCTGCGAGGCGCTGGAAAAGGAAGGGATCGCGTTCATCGGCCCGAAGGTGAAAGCCATCAACGCGATGGGCGACAAGATCACCTCCAAGAAGCTGGCCAAGGAAGCCGGGGTCAGCACCGTGCCCGGTTACACCGAAGTCATCAAGGACGCCAAGGAAGCGGTGGAAATCGCGTCGGGCATCGGCTATCCGGTGATGATCAAGGCCAGCGCCGGTGGTGGCGGTAAGGGGATGCGGGTTGCCTGGAACGATGCTGAATGTCTCGACGGCTTCGAGCGCTCCACCAACGAGGCTCGTTCTTCGTTTGGCGATGATCGGGTGTTCATCGAGAAATACATCGAAGAGCCGCGCCACATCGAAATTCAGGTGATGGGCGACAGCTTCGGCAACATCGTGTATCTGGGCGAGCGCGAATGCTCGCTGCAACGTCGTCATCAGAAAGTGATCGAGGAAGCGCCGTCGCCGTTTCTGGACGAAGCGACGCGGAAAGCGATGGGCGAGCAGGCGGTGGCGCTGGGGCGGGCAGTGGATTATCAATCCGCCGGCACGGTCGAGTTCATCGTCGATTCCAAGCGCAACTTCTACTTTCTGGAGATGAATACTCGCTTGCAGGTGGAGCATCCGGTCACCGAGTACATCACCGGGCTGGACTTGGTGGAGCTGATGATCCGGGTCGCGGCTGGCGAGAAACTGCCGCTTACCCAGGCTGACGTCAAACTCAAGGGCTGGGCGATTGAATCGCGGGTTTATGCGGAAGACCCGTTCCGCAACTTCCTTCCCTCGATTGGCCGGCTGGTCAAGTATCTGCCGCCGAAGGAAAGCGAAGTGGTGCGGGTCGATACCGGCGTCTACGAAGGCGGCGAAGTGTCGATGTACTACGATCCAATGATCGCCAAGTTGATCACCTACGGCTCAACCCGTGACCGCGCCATCGCTCACATGCGAGATGCGTTGAACGAGTTTTTCATTCGCGGCGTGGCCCATAACATCAGCTTCCTGGCGGCGCTGATGGTGCATACCCGGTTCATGACCGGGCGGATCAGCACCAACATGATCGCCGAGGAATATCCGCATGGCTTCCACGCCGCTGATGTGCCGCACGACGATCCGGCGCTGCTGATCTCGGTTGCGGCCTTCATTCACCGCCGCTACATGGATCGTGCGGCCAAGACCAGCGGTCAGTTGCGCGGCCATGAACGCAAGGTCAAAAACGACTGGGTGGTGCTGATGGGCGGCCAGCAGTACCCGACCTGTGTTAGCCCAGCCGAGAGTGGCTACGATGTGGCGTACATGGGTGAGACCTATCAGGTCCGCAGCGACTGGCAGTTTGGTCAACCGCTGTTTAAGGGGACGTTGAACGGCGCCGAGATCTGCATTCAGGTTGAGCGCCGCGATATGATCTACCGGCTGTTCCACTGGGGGTCGCAGGCTGATGTTATGGTGCTGTCGCCCACCGTGGCCCAGTTGCAGATGCTGATGCCTGAAAAAGCAGCCCCGGATATGTCCAAGTATTTGCTATCGCCGATGCCGGGCCTGCTCACCAAACTCATGGTGCAGCTCGGTCAAGAGGTGAAGGCCGGCGAAGACCTGGCGGTGATCGAAGCGATGAAGATGGAAAACGTGTTGCGAGCCGATCATGACGCCAAGGTGGCCAAGATTCTGGCGGCGCCGGGCGATAGTCTGGCGGTTGATCAGGCCATTATCGAGTTCGAGTAATTGACCGACGGCGAACCGGCGAACTTGCCGATTCGCGGTCCAGCCACTGTACAGCCAGCCCGGGCCGCAAACCCGGGCTGTGTCGTTGATAGCGCGGCAAGCGCGCCGGTCGAAACCCTTCATTAAGCCAGTGCTTGCGGCGCTCGCCTGCTGTTTGTCCGGTCGCTGTATATTAGGGACATTGGACTGCTGCGTAGTGACCGGCTCCATGCAGCCAGCCGGTCAATTCATCCGGCTAGCCGTTGTCGCTCCTCTATGTCAGTTCAGTGGGTTACCCTCTTGATCATGATTGCTCTGTCGTGACCAGCCCAATTCTGCGGATCGCGGTTCCCTCGCCGCTGTATCAGACCTTCGATTACCTGCCGCCACCGGGCTGTGATCCGGTGACCTTGCAACCCGGCGTTCGGGTGCGGGTGCCGTTCGGGCGGCGGGTGATCGTTGGGTTTCTGCTGGAGTTGGGTGCGGATACCACCCTCGACCCGGCCCTGCTGCGTCCGGCGGAAGCGGTGCTGGACGTTGAGCCGGCTTTGCCCGCTGATGTGCTGGCGCTGCTGAATTGGGCGCAACGTTACTACCATCATCCGCCCGGCGAAGTGTTCGCTACCGCTTTGCCGGTGCTGTTGCGTCAGGGCGAGGCGGCGGCTCCACCCCGGATTCCGCCGCTATGGCGCATTACGCCGGCCGGCTGCGCCGCGCTCGCTGATCGGTCCGCCTTGCGCCGCGCCCCAGCCCAACGGTTGTTGCTGGAGCACTTGGCGCAGTGCCCCGAGGGTGCGGAAACTGAAGCCCTGCGCCCGGTCGTTCACGCCAGCACCGCGATCTTGCGGGCGCTGCACGACAAAGGGTGGGTGGCGCTGGTCGCCCCGCCGCTTCATTCTGAAGCCGTCACCGCATCTGCCTCCCTGGCGCAACCACTCACCTTGAATGCCGCTCAGACCACCGCCATTGCAGCAGTGGCGGCGGAATTAGATCGGTTCGGGGTGTTTCTGCTGGAAGGGATCACTGGGAGCGGCAAAACCGAGGTCTACCTGCGGCTGATTGAGGCGGTGCTGGCTCAGGGGCGGCAAGCGCTGGTGCTGACCCCGGAAATCGGCCTGACGCCGCAACTGTTGGCCCGGTTTCGGGAACGGCTGCCGGGGCCGTTGGCGGTGCTGCATTCCGGCCTCAGCGACCGGGAGCGCCTGAATGCCTGGTTGCTGGCCCGATCAGGAACCGCACGGGCGATCATCGGCACCCGCTCGGCGATTTTCGCCCCACTGCAAAGCCCCGGCCTGTTGATCGTGGATGAGGAGCATGACGCCTCGTTCAAGCAACAGGATGGCTTTCGCTACCACGCCCGCGACCTGGCGGTGGTTCGCGCCCACCAACTGGGTATTCCGGTGGTGCTGGGATCGGCCACCCCAGCGCTGGAAAGCATCAACAACGCCCAATCCGGTCGCTATCGGCTATTGTCCTTGCCGGAACGAGTGGGCGGCGGTAGTCCGCCCCCGATTGAAATTCTTGACGTGCGCCGGCAACCTCTGACCGAGGGTCTGTCGTTGCCGTTGCTGGCGCGAATGCGGCTGCATCTGGCCCGCGGCGAGCAAGTTCTGCTGTTTCTCAACCGGCGTGGTTTCGCCCCAGTGTTGTTCTGCCACGAATGTGGCTGGTTGAGTCAGTGTCAGCACTGCGACGCTCGGATGACCTTGCATCTGCGTCGACAACGGTTGATTTGCCACCACTGCGGCGACGACCGGGCGGTCGATCCGGCCTGTCCGCTTTGTGGCAGCGTCGACTTGCGCCCCATCGGCCAAGGCACCGAACGACTGGAAACAGCACTGCGCCGGGAATTTCCCACCGTCGGCATTGCCCGCATGGATCGCGATAGCACCCGGCGGCGCGGCAGTCTGGAAACTCTGTTGACCGAAATTCACAACGGCGACCGCCGCCTGCTGATCGGCACCCAAATGCTGGCCAAGGGCCACCACTTTCCCGACGTGACGCTGGTGGGCATTATCGACGCTGACCAAGGTTTGTACGGTGTGGATTTCCGCGCCAGCGAACGGCTGGCGCAGTTGATTCTGCAAGTCGCTGGCCGGGCGGGCCGGGCGGATAAGCCGGGAACCGTACTCATCCAGACCCATCACCCGGATCATCCGCTGTTACACACCTTGACTTCACAGGGTTATCCGGCTTTTGCCGCTGCGGCGCTGGCTGAGCGGCGCGAAGCGTTGCTGCCGCCGTTTGCTTATCAGGCGTTGCTACGAGCGGAAGCAGTTGATTCAGAACGGGCTATCGCATTTCTGAAGGCGGCGCGAGCACTGGCCGAACCCATCGCCGATGGACTGGAGCTGCTCGGTCCCGCCCCTGCGCCGATGGAGCGCCGGGCGGGCCGCTATCGGGCGCACTTGTTGCTGCAAGCGGCTCGGCGCCAGGATTTGCACCGGTTTCTGGATCGCTGGATCGACCAATTATGGGCGCAACGTCCGGATCGGGCAGTTCGCTGGGCGCTAGATATTGATCCAATAGCGCTTTATTGAGCGGAATTCGGCGGATCATCATGATTGCGCCGCACGATCACTTCGCGATAAATTAACTAATTTTCAATAGATTAAATAATCAGCTTAGAGAGTTTATATAAAAATAATAAGTGTTCTTGACGCCTTTACTTAACGATAGATGCAACTAGACTTTGGGGGCTTGCCGTGCTTCGCCACAACCAAGCACTAAAGAAAGGAGCCATCGGGAATGAACCGATTCAGATACCGGGTTTACGCCGTCCGGCCCGCTTAGCGCCGGCCACCGTGTCCGCCTGCCCCGAGTCGTTCCCGATTACCACCCTTCACTACCACCATAGGAAATAACGATGCAGCAAGACCTGGTGCATGCCATAAGAAGCAATCCCAAGTATCACGAACTGGTCTCCAAACGGTCCAAGTTCGCTTGGACACTCGCGGCAGTCATGCTGGTGATCTACTACGGATTCATCCTGATCATCGCGTTTGACAAGGAATTTCTGGCCCAGTCGCTGTGGACGGGATCGGTCACTACCGTTGGCATTCCTGTCGGCGTCGGCGTGATCCTCAGCGCCTTCCTATTGACCGGGATTTATGTGTTCCGCGCCAACGCCGAGTTCGACCGGCTGACTAACGAAATCAAGGAGGAAGTGCTATGAAACTCTGGCGGAGCGCATTAACGGTAGCCGCCTTGAGTCTGGTCGCCGGGGTTGCCCTGGCCGCCGGCGGCGATATGGGCGAAGTCAAGAAGCAGGCGGTGAATGTGCCCGCCATTGTCATGTTCCTGGCCTTCGTCAGCGCCACACTGGGCATCACTTACTGGGCAGCGCAGCGCACCAAGACCGCCAAGGATTTTTACGCCGCCGGCGGTGGGATCACCGGCTTCCAGAATGGTCTGGCGATTGCTGGCGACTACATGTCCGCCGCCTCGTTCTTGGGAATTTCCGGGCTGGTGTTCATCAACGGCTACGACGGCCTGATCTACTCGGTGGGCTGGCTGGTCGGCTGGCCGATCATCATGTTCCTGATCGCCGAACAGCTTCGTAATCTGGGCAAGTACACCTACGCTGACGTGGTGTCCTACCGCTTTCAGCGGGTGCCGATGCGGACTATGGCCGCTACCGGCTCGCTGATCGTGGTGATTCTGTACTTGATCGGCCAGATGGTCGGCGCTGGCAAGCTGATTCAGGTATTGTTCGGCCTGGATTACATCTATGCCGTCATCCTCGTTGGTATCCTCATCATTCTCTATGTCACTTTCGGCGGGATGCTGGCGACCACTTGGGTGCAGATCATCAAGGCCTGCCTACTGCTGGGCGGCGCCACCATCATCGCCATCAGTGCGTGGTATATGGCTTCTGATGGCACCTTCAGTCTGGAGAAGCTGTTTCAGAAGGCGGTAGAAATCAGCCCTAAGAAGGACGCGGTGATGAAACCGGGGGCGCTGGTCACCAACCCGGTTGAGGCGATTTCACTCGGCTTGGCGCTGATGTTCGGTACCGCCGGCCTGCCCCATATCATGATGCGGTTCTTCACCGTGCCCAACGCCACCCAAGCCCGCAAGTCAGTGTTCTATGCTACTGGCTTCATCGGCTACTTCTATATCCTCACTATCATGATCGGCTTCAGCGCCATCGTTCTGTTAACCACCAATCCGGAATTTCTGGATGCTGCCGGCAAGCTCAAGGGCGGCCAGAATATGGCGGCGGTGCAATTGTCCGCCGCAGTGGGCGGCGATTTCTTGCTGGGTTTCATTTCTGCAGTCGCCTTCGCCACGATTCTGGCGGTGGTGTCGGGCCTGACCCTGGCGGGCGCTTCGGCGATTTCCCATGACCTGTACGCCAATGTGTTTGCTCACGGCAATGTTGACGAGCAGCAGGAGGTGCGGATTTCCAAAATGGCGACCGTGGCCTTGGGCATTATCGCTATTCTGCTAGGCATCGCCTTTGAAAAGCAGAACATCGCCTACCTGGTCGGTCTGACCTTTGCCGTGGCGGCCAGCGCCAACTTCC
Organism: Candidatus Competibacteraceae bacterium; assembly: GCA_003989085.1. Lineage (GTDB taxonomy): Bacteria > Pseudomonadota > Gammaproteobacteria > Competibacterales > Competibacteraceae > RXIV01. The sequence continues at coordinate 37,933 of RXIV01000009.1, read as the reverse complement.
CGATCCTGATCACCTCGGTGTTCTGGTCGAAGATGACCACCAAGGGCGCGTTACTCGGTGGTTGGCTGGGTCTGATCAGCTCCACTCTGTTTGTGATTCTTGGCCCGACCGTCTGGACTGACGTTCTCAAGTTCGGCGATCCAATCTTCCCCTACAAGAATCCGGCGCTGTTCTCCATGACTATTTCCTTCCTGGGGATCATCATCGGCTCGCTGATGGACAACAGCGAGAATGGCAAGCAGGAATGCGCTGCCTACGAGGCGCAGGACGTTCGTTGCCAGACCGGCATCGGTGCCGAGGGGGCAGCCAGTCACTAACGGCCCCGTCACGGTTTGGGATCGGTTAACCACCGGTCCTGAATCGGTCAAATCCTGCTAACATCCCCCTTGCCGCACTCCGCCGCAGGGGGGATTTCTTTTGGCGCTATCGAACTAAATAAGCCGTGACCAAGCTGGATCATCTGGATCAAAAAGCCTTTTTGGCCCGTCTGTCCCCCTTTAATCAGTTGCCTGAAGCGGAACTGGGCTGGCTGGCCGACGCCCTCAAAGCCGAGCAGTTTCCGGTGGGTGAGGTATTGCTGAACGCGGGTGAAGTTCCCGCCTGCCTGTACATTGTCATGGACGGCGCAGTACAGGAGCTGGATGGTGAAACGGCGATTTCACTGTATGCCGCTGAGGATACCTTCGACGCCAGCGCCCTGCTCGAAAGTGTCAGTAAAAGGACCTTTGTGGTCACCGAAGCTGCCCGCTGCCTGTTGCTGCCGCGCCCGCTGTTTCTTCATGCTGTCCAGGCGTATCCCGCATTCGCTGCTTTCTACAACCAGAAAATTTCCCAGCGGCTGGCCTTGCTGCGAGCGACCGAGGATCGGCAGGAAATGGCCGGCTTCGCCATCGCCAAAATCCGCGATGCCTATATTCATCCACCAGTATTCATCCGCGCCGAAGCTTCGATTCACGATGCTGCACTGGCGATGAAAGCCGATAAGATCAATTCGCTGTTGGTGCAGCGTGGTGAAGACACCGGCATCGTGACCGCCACCGATCTGCGGGAAGCTGCGATTATCCAGCGCCAGCCGCTGGATGCGCCCGTCGGGCCGATCGCCTCTTACGACCTGATCGGCATGGATCTGGATGATTTCCTGTTCAACGCGCTGTTGCGGATGACCCGCTATAACATTAATCGACTGGTGATCCGCGACGGCGCAGTCGTTCACGGCATTCTTGAACAGATCGATCTGCTGAGTTACCTCTCCAATCACTCACATCTAATCGCTCTGCAAATCGAGCGGGCTGCGTCCAAGGATGAATTGCAGTGGGCCAGTCGTGAACTGGTCAATGTGGTCCGCGACCTGCGTGCCAGAGGCACCAAGATTCGCTACATCATGCAACTGGTGTCGGAGCTGAATAAAAAAGTGCTGCACAAGCTGTTTGAATTGCTGGCCCCACCAGAACTGCGCAATAACGCCTGTCTGTTAGTGTTGGGTAGTGAGGGTCGCGAGGAACAGGTGCTGAAAACCGACCAGGACAACGCCCTGATTTTGCGTGACGGTTTTACTCATCCCGATCTGGAACGGCTGACCGGGGAGTTCACCGATAGCCTGATTGAGTTCGGCTACCCGCGCTGCCCTGGCAATATCATGGTGTCGAATCCGTTCTGGAGCAAAGCAGTGGCTGCATTCAAGGACGATCTGTTCCAGTGGATCGTGCATCCGACCTATGAATCCTTTTTGCAATTTGCCATATTCTGTGATGCTCGGGCGGTGGCCGGCGATGAGAATCTGCTGCGCCATGTTAAGGATCGGATGTACCGCCTGCTTGGTGATCACAGTTCGTTCTTCAGCCAGTTCGCCAAATCGACGGTGGCGTTCGAGACCCCGCTGGGGTTTTTCACCAACTTTGTTCTGGAGAAGAATCGCAACGAACTGGATATTAAGAAAGGCGGAATTTTCCCGATTGTTCACGGTGTTCGCAGTCTGGCGCTGGAATACCGGCTGCCGCAAACCAACACTGTGGACCGGATTAACGCCCTGAATCAGCGCAACCTGTTCCAGGCGTCGTTCAGTGCTGAACTGATCGAGGCCTTTAGCTACCTGTCTACCCTGCGGGCCGAGGCCGGGCTGCGCAAAATGGCCCAGGGCTTACCGCAGGATAATTATCTGAATCCGATGGATCTCAATAAACTGGAACGGGAACTGCTGCGCGACTCGTTCAAGATCGTCAACGAATTCAAGAAATTCATCACCTATCACTTCAAGTTAGGCATGATCAGCTAACACCGGATTTTGTCCACAGAAGGCACGGAGGCCACGGAAAGAACAAAACACGGAAAGGAGAATGGATCAGCTTGAAATACCAGAAACCCCGTACCCGAGACTGGCGCCTGTGAAAACCCACCTGCAAACCCTGATGACCCAAGCCCTCCGGCAACTGCAAGCCGAAGGCGCATTGGCAGGCATTGAATCGCCGGCCATTCCGGTAGAGCGCAGCCGCGACCGGACGCATGGCGATTTTGCCAGTTCGGTGGCGCTGGGGCTGGCCAAGATGGCCCGTTGCAAACCCCGTGATCTGGCGGAGCGGATCGTAGCCACCTTGCCAACCTCCGAGCGCATCGCCCGGGTGGAAATTGCCGGCCCCGGCTTTATCAATTTTTTTCTGACCCCCGGCGCCTATCAGGCGGTCGTCGCTGAGATTCTCGACCAGGGTGAGACCTTCGGGCGCAGTACGTTCGGTGGTGGCCGGCGGGTGCAGGTGGAATTCGTCTCCGCTAATCCCACCGGGCCACTGCATGTCGGTCATGGCCGTGGCGCGGCGTTCGGCGCGACCGTCGCCAATCTGCTGGAGGCGGTCGGCTATCAGGTTCACCGCGAGTATTACGTCAACGACGCCGGACGGCAGATGAACATTCTCGCCGCCAGCGTCTGGTTGCGTTATCTGGAGCATTGCGGCGAACAGCTCCCGTTTCCCAGTAATGGCTATCGGGGCGGATATGTGCGCGATTTGGCGGCCCGGCTGTATACCGAGCATGGTAACGCTTATCTCGTTTCAGCGGCCGATCTGTTCCGCGATCTGCCCCAAGATGAAATCCGCGACGACGCCGGAACGGTGATTGTTCCCGGCGACAAGGAAGCGCATATCGATGCCCTGGTGGAGCGTGCCCGCGCCCAACTGGGGGATCATCGCTACCGCTATATTTTCGAGTTGGGCCTGAATGCGATCCTCGACGACATCCGCGCCGATTTGCAGGAGTTCGGGGTGGTTTACGACGAGTGGTATTCAGAACGGACTTTGGAGGAGCGCGGCGCAGTCAACAAGACCATCCAGCGGTTGCGCGACGCCGGCCAGATCTACACCAAAGACGGGGCGCTGTGGTTCCGTTCTACAGCTTTTGGCGACGAAAAGGATCGGGTGGTGCAGCGGGAAAACGGCCAGACCACCTACTTTGCCTCGGATATTGCTTATCATCTGGAAAAATTCGAGCGCGGTTTCGAGTGGGTGATTGATGTGTGGGGGGCCGATCATCACGGCTATGTCCCGCGTGTGAAAGGCGCATTGCAGGCGCTGGGCGAAAATCCCGACCGGCTGGATGTGCTGCTGGTGCAGTTCGCTATCCTGTACCGCCACGGCGAGCGGGCGCCAATGTCCACCCGCTCCGGCGATTTTGTAACCTTACGTGAATTGCGCGATGAAGTGGGTAACGATGCTGCCCGTTTCTTCTATGTGATGCGCAAGAGCGAGCAGCATCTGGACTTCGATCTGGACTTGGCTAAATCGCAGTCCAAAGATAATCCAGTCTATTATATTCAGTATGCCCATGCCCGAGTGTGCAGCGTGGTTCGCCAGCAGCATGAGAAAGACCTGCCCCGCGACGAGCAGCGGGGGCGGGACCATTTGGCGTTGCTGACGGAGCCGCATGAAGAGGCGCTGTTGATCGCATTGGCCCGTTATCCTGAAGTGGTGGAAATGGCGGCGCTTAACCACGAACCGCATCAACTGGCGCAGTATTTGCGGGAACTGGCTAACGCCTTTCACTCCTACTACAACGAGCACCGGGTATTGGTTAGCGATGACGGCTTGCGCGACGCCCGGCTGAGCCTCAGCCTGGCGACTCGGCAAGTCATCCGGAATGGTCTACGTTTGCTGGGCGTTTTTGCCCCGGAGGTCATGTGAGCATCCGCCGCGACTACAAGCCCACTGCGAACCGGCGTCGCCGCCAGAGCGCACGCCGAAGTGGCCTGCTGGTAATTACCTTAGTGCTGATCGGTTTGTTTGGCGGCTTGTTGGCCTATATCAAAGGCGATCGCAAATCGCAGCAAGCATCGGTAGCCGCCGTGGCGCCAGTGACGGCTCCAGCCATCGTGCCCACACCGCCCAAGGTTGCCGCGCCGGAGCCAGCCCCAGAACCAGCGCCAGAACCGGCCCCCGGCCGGCCAAAGTATGATTTCTACACCGAATTGCCGAAGCGTCAGGTCGAGATTCCGTCGGAAACGCCAGCCCCGCACCCCGCGCCAACACGGTCACGCTCGGCTCATGAACCGCTGCGCAAGCCTTTGGCGCCCAAAAACATTCCAGCGCCAACGGTGGCAGCAGCTGCCGGTCAGCCGAAACCGGGTGTCCGATCCGGCGAATAGTTTTTCAGGCCATCCACTGTTCGCGCCGCTACGGCCCCGCGATCCGGAGACTTCAGGCCATCCTCATGAACCTTCCCCCTATTGTTCGCCGTTATCTTGATGACCAGCAGATTGCCTATCGGCTGATCGCTTGTACACCCGGTGAAAGTCTGGTTCAGATTGCGGCTAAACTGGATATTCCTCTCCGACAGATGGCCCGCATCGTGTTGCTGAAAGATGATGCCGGGCTGATTATGGCGATTCTGCCTTGCAGCTACATCTTGGATTTTTCCAGGCTCCGCCAAGTGCTGCAACGTGATCTGGAGCCGCTCTATGGTCTGGAAACCACCCGGTTTTTCCAGAATCTGGGGTGCGCGCTCGGTTCCCATCCCCCGCTCCCTAACGTGTTGGACATTGTTGCTCTGGCCGATGAGAGCCTGGCTCAGGATGAAGAGGAGGAGGTTTACTTTGATGGTGGCGGTGGCGATGCGCTGGTCGGGATGCGCGGCGGTGATTTCCGCAGGCTACTGGCCTCAGCGCGATGGGAGCGCTTTGCAGCGTCAGCTGCTGATCTCGATGTGCTGGTGAATGATCGCCAGGCGCTCACACCTTCCCACCTGACCAGCTTCACCCGCCGCTATACTCCGGCCTGTTTGCGTGAAGGTATCGAGGCTATCACCGAGCTGCCGACCATGCCGCAAACCGCTCAGTATATTTTGGCGCTGCGTGACAATCCGCACGTCACGCTCCAGGATATCTTGCCGATAGTCGAGCAAGCCCCCGGCTTGGCGGCCCAAGTGGTGTATTGCGCTCGTTCACCGTTGCATGGTCATCATGGCGCCGTTGATTCATTGGAAACCGCTATTGATGAGGTATTGGGCATCGAAACTACCCTCAATCTGCTGCTTGGGGCCAGTATGGGGCGAACCTTCCAGATTCCTGCGGACGGCCCGATCGGCTTGCAGGGGTTTTGGCGGCATAGCGTCTATTGCGCGGCGCTGGTCAGCGAACTGGTCAAGATGCTGCCCGAGCCGAACAGCGTCAAACCGGGGTTGGCCTATCTGAGCGGCCTGCTGCACGATTTTGGGTATCTGGTGCTGGGTCACGCTTTGCCCGCTCGCTTTTTTGTCTTCAACCGGATTTTGGCGGCTAACCGTAATGTGCCGCTGAATGCAGTGGAACGTTATGTACTCGGTGTTGAACACTGGCATATCGGCGCGTGGCTGATGCAGGCTTGGAATATGCCCAGCGAAGTGATCGCGGCGGTACGCTGGCATCATAGCGAGGATTGCACTCAGTCGTATGCCGAATACGCCAATTTGATCTTGATCGCTAACCGGTTGCTGCACCACATTGATCTGTCGAAGGGATACGCCAGCCACCTGCCGGCTTTGGCCATGTTCACACTCGGCCTAACCCGCGATCAGGCGATGGAAGCACTGGCTCGGGTCGAATCAAGCCGGACTGAACTGGATACCTTATCCGAGGCGCTGAGCTGGCTGCCCGAAAACTGAAGCGTTCGCCGAATGATTTTCCACGGAAGCCACAGAAAATATGGAAGGAAACAGAGGAGCGGTTATCACGCAGGGCGAACGGAAACTCCATTGAGTTGATGGCGACAAAAAACTAACCCCCTCCCAATGAAGAAGGAGGAGGTTAGGACAGGACTGATCGATGGACTAGGCTATTTAGCTCAGATTCTTGAGCATCTCTCCGGCCCGGCTTTTCTGCGAGGCGTCGCCCTCGCGCTGCACATCTTCCAGCAAGCTGCGTGCGCCGACCTGATCGCCCATATCCAGGTAGGCTGCGGCTAAGTCGAGCTTGGTTTCGACGTAATCAGTGCTGGTGGCGCCACCGGTAGTACCGCCAATATCCATTTGCCCCAGGTTCAGGGTTTCGCCGCCAAGTCCATTAAGTTCCTCACCCAGTCGGAATGAGTCTTCCTGCCCCACGTTTTTGAGATCCTGCATGACATCGCTGAATTCAAATTTCTGTGATGCCGGAGGAGCAGTCGGCGCAGCGGTAACCGGTGACGCCTTTACCCCAGAAATCGAGGCTGGTTCGGTAAGCGGATCAAATCCACCCAGCTCCATTAACGGCGCTGAATTCACCGGAGCAGGTTTTGCTCCTGGTGTTGCCGGTTTCAGTTCCAGCGGTGGTAATTCCGGTTGGGAACGCGCCGGTTTGGCTATTTCCAGATCACCAAAATTGAAGTCCATGCCATCCAACCGTAAATCTGAGGGCAAATCGACTGATGGAGAGGGGCTAGCTGGAGTAGGTGCTTGGGGGCGGGCCGCTGGAGTAGGCGCCTGGGGGCGGGCCACTGGGGCAGCGGGTGCTGGCGCTGGCGCTGGGGCAGCCTCACGGCTGATCGGTGCAGTAGGTGGTTCGGCATCGGGCAAGCGCGCCGGTTTAGGTAGTGGCGTGGGCGATGCGCCCTTACCACTGCTCAAGGCGAGCTGCTCGGATCCAAGGTCCAAATCAATGTCTCTGAGCAACTCATTGATCGGTTTTGGCATCGCCGGCGCGGTGGGCTGGGGCGTCGCCAGTTCCGCCGCTGGTCTGGGTGTGGCAGCCGGCTCCGGCTCCGTTACAGTCCGCTTGGTGCGGGGTTGAGAGGATTGAAGCGGAGTCGCTGTGCCTGCTTCGTCACTACCGGGTTTTCCCAGGTTTACAGCCGGCTTTGGCTTTGCTGTCCGCTGGAGTAGCGGTAGCAGCGACATGGCGCCAACCGCCAGCACGATCAGCGCAATGGCGATCCAGACTATCGGATTATCCGTCCAGCTGGCCTCAGTTTCGGTGACTGGCGTCGGTGGCGGCTTGACCGGCTCAGGCGCGGCAGCGACCGGTTGTGGGGCTGGCTCGGGCGCGGCAGCGACCGGTTGTGGGGCCGGCTCGGGCGCGGCAGCGACCGGTTGCGGGGGCGGCTCGGGCGCGGCAGCGACCGGTTGCGGGGGCGGTTGCGGGATGCTGGCTTGTGGAACGATTTCTTTGGGTGGTTCAACCGGCGTTGGTAGCGGCGCTACCGTAGCTGGCCCGGCGACAGGTGGGACAGGCGGTGGTGGGGACGGTTCGACCGGGACCGGCGGGGTCGCCGGAGTTGCCGGAGTCGCCGGAGTTGCCGGAGTCGCCGATTCGGTGACCGCCACCGGGGCTGCCGGAGCTGGGGTCGCTAGTTCCGGCGTAGGGGGCGGCGGTGAAACTGACACACCTAGCGCTTGTGGCGTTGGCACCCTGAGGACCGAACCGGCGCGCAGCGTGTTCGGATTGCCGTTGCGAAATGCTTCTTGATTGCCGGCAACCAGAATCGCCATCATGTCCGGTAGGTTGACGGCAGTGGAGGGCCGCACCCGGTTGGCGATAGCGCGCAAGGTCTCACCGGACTTGACTGGGCCGTAGAACGAGGCGCCCTCAAAGCTGACGGGAGGAGCGGTCGGTAAAGTTGGTGCGGGTGGCGGCGCGGCGACCGCTACCGGTTGTGGCGGCGGCGCGGCTGGTATGGGTGGCGGTGGCGGTGGCGGTGGTGAACGACGGTTGGCGTACAGGGTTGGATCGAGTTGAACCGGAAATTCCCGCAGCAGTCGCCCCCGTGGCCAGACCATTTCCATCAGAAGGTTAAAGTTGGGTTCGCGGATTGGTTCCTGCGAGGTGACCCGGATTATCGGCGCTTCGCCGGGTTTGGGAATTGCGAAATGCAGTTGATTCAGCAGCTCTAGTCGTTCGATCCCCGCACGATCGAAGTCCTGCTGGTGGGGAATCCGCACGATCAGGCCAGTCAGTTCGACAGGGTTGTTGATGATCAGGGGAATGTCGGCCTCGAAGTTCTGATTGAGCGCCGAGCGCACTTCAATCGGGCCGACGCCCAAGGCAAGGACGCTCAACGGCGTCGCCAGCCCAGCCAAAAAAATGAGTCGGAGCAGTATCCGGGTCAGCATGACCTTGGTTCTCCATTCCGCCGCCGGAGGATCATGGCCCCGACGGGATTGGCCTGGATGCTGCCACTGGCTGCGCCAGCGGCTTCCCCGCTTCGATCGGGCGGCGGCGCATCATCTCCGTCGGTCCATCTCAAAGCTTCCCCTTAAAGATACTCCATTAACGGGGAGTTTTTCAGTCATGGGACGGTATTTGAGCACCATCAACCCTTTATCCCGCCCAGCAAGATTCCGGCGATATAATGCTTTTGCAGGGCTACAAACAATAATAGTACGGGTAGTACGGTTAGCACTGAACCGGCCATCATCAATTCCGTATCTTGGACATGTTCGCCCAGTAGGTTGGCCAGCGCTACCGGAAGGGTATAGCGGGTGCTGTCGCTCAGCACGATCAACGGCCACATAAAATCATTCCAGACCCCTAGAAAGGTGAAAATCGCCAGCGTGACTAAAATGGGTCGGCATAGCGGTAATGTCAGCGACCAGTAAATGCGGAATTCGCTGGCTCCGTCCATGCGGGCGGCGTCCAGCAGACTGTTGGGAATTGCCAGCAGGTATTGCCGGATCAGGAAAATACCGAAGATGCTGGCCAGGCCGGGGATCATTACGCCGCCCCAGGTGTTGATCAGCCCGAACTGCTTGAGTAGCAAAAACAACGGTAACATAGCGGCCTGCGCCGGAATCGCCAGCGCCGCCAGCAGCCCCCGAAATAAGGGATCGCGGCCCCGGAACCGGAATTTGGCGAAAGCGTAGCCGGCCATTGAGTTAACCAGCAATGAAACGAGAGTGATGGCGCTGGCCAGCAAGGTGCTGTTGAGCAGGTAACGGGCCAGATCGAGGCGAGTGAACAGCGCTGCATAATGCTCGAAGGTGATGACGCTGGGCCATAGCTGCGGCGGATAGCGGTTGGCTTCGCCGGGTGGCATCAGCGAAGCCGCGATCATCCACAGCAACGGCGTCAGCGCCAGGGCTGCGCCGACGACCAGCAGACTATGCAGCAGCAGACTGGGTAGAACGCGATAACGCCAGCGCCGGTGAGACGCCAGTCCGGCGGAAGGAGGGCTGGGCATGGCGATAGTCCGTTTCGCAGCAGCTACTGTGGTGGCAACAATGGCGCTAGCGTCGGCCAGACATTGTCCAGAATCCGGGGTTGGGCCTCGGCGCGCGGGTGCAGCCCATCGTCCTGAATCAGCGCCGGATTGCCGGCTACCCCGTCGAGCAGAAACGGAATCAACGGGAGGTGATAACGCTGGGCGAGTTCGCCAAATGCCGCCTGAAACCTTTGGGTGTACAACGGACCATAATTCGGCGGAATTCGCATCTCAGCCAGCGCCACTTTCGCGCCAGCTTGTTGGGCGAGGTCAATCAGCCGGGCCAGGTTGGCGGTCATCATTGGAATCGGCAACCCGCGCAAGCCATCGTTGGCGCCAAGCTCCAGAATCACGAGAGCGGGATGTTCTCGCGTCAGCGCCGCCGGCAGCCGGTTCAGACCGCCACTGCTCGTGTCGCCGCTGATACTGGCGTTGACCACCCGGTGCGGAAAGCCGCGTTCGGCTAGGCGGCGTTGGAGCAGACTGACCCAACCCTGGTCAACAGGAATGCCGTAGGCGGCGCTTAAACTGTCGCCTAGCACCAGCACCACTGGCGTTTCGGCACGGACTTGCCCAGCCAGCAACGCCGTCAGCGCCAGCGCTATTATGGGAAGCCATCGTGAGTGAAGTGAGTGAAGCATCGTCGAAAGGATCGAAGTCATTGGAACACGCTACGGTTATGGTGCGAGTTGAGCAGCTGGGCAAGCAGGTCATCAGCCCGGAAGGCCCGCTGCTCATTCTTGACAACCTCCACTTTAGCATTGCTCGCGGCGAGCGCGTGGCCGTGATCGGCGCCTCCGGTTCCGGCAAGTCAACCCTGCTCGGATTACTGGCCGGGCTGGATACGCCGACTCAGGGCCGGGTCTGGCTGAGCGGTGTTGATCTTGGCGGTCTTGACGAGGATGGCCGGGCCTTGCTGCGGGCGCAACGGGTCGGTTTCGTGTTTCAATCTTTTCAGTTGCTGGCCGGCTTGACCGCGCTGGAAAATGTGATGTTGCCGCTGGAACTGGCTGCTCAACCCGATGCCCGCCGGCAGGCGCTGGAGCTGCTGGAACGGGTGGGTTTGCAAGCCCGCGCCCGCCATTATCCGCCGCAGTTATCTGGCGGTGAGCAACAGCGGGTCGCCATCGCCCGCGCCTTTGCCGGCAATCCTGATTTACTGTTCGCCGATGAACCGACCGGTAACCTTGACCAGCACACCGGTCATCGCATTATTGAGTTACTGTTTGCGCTGAACCGCGAGCAGGGAACAACCCTGATTCTGGTGACCCATGACCCGGAACTGGCGGCCTATTGTGACCGGACACTGGAGCTGGACGGCGGACGGCTTCGCACTGGCACCCGTCCTGTCTAAACTTCCGGCTGAATATCCCCCCTATATCCATTGAATCCAGCGAGGACTTCTGTGCGCCAACAGCAGATCGCCGTTATCGGCGCGGGAATTACCGGCCTGACCCAAGCTCTGTGGTTACAGCGCCAAGGCCATCAGATTAGCCTGTTCGAGCGCGGTAGCGACCGCCTGGATCACCACTGTAGCCACGTTGGGGCGGGGATGCTGGCCCCTTACTGCGAACTCAGCGAAGCGGAGACTGATATTGCCCATTGGGGCGCAGCCGCGCTCACGCTATGGCAACGGGTGGTCCCGACGTTGGCGAGGCCCGTCCACATGAGTTGCGCGGGAACGCTGGTGGTTGCCCATCATCAGGATCGGGCTGGCTCGAACCATCTGGCCGAACGGGTGGACCACGCCGGTTTTGGGGAGCATCAGCGCTGGTTGCAGCGCGACGAGTTGCGCGAGCTGGAACCGGAACTGGCAGACCGCTTTGCCGAAGGGCTATACCTTGCTCCCGAAGGTGAAATTGATCCGCGCTCGCTGCTGCCGGCCTTGGTCGAGACGTTGCGCCAGGACGGGGCAATGCTGCATTTTGCAACCGAGGTTGAAGATCAGGCATCGGGACAGATCACCGTACAGGGCCAGCGTCATGCCTTTGACTGGGTGCTGGATTGCAGGGGGCTAGCGGCGCGGGAACAGATGCCGGACTTGCGCGGGGTACGCGGTGAGATCATGACCCTGCATACCCGCGAGGTCCGGCTGAATCGCCCGATTCGGATGATGCACCCGCGCTATCCCCTGTATATCGTGCCGCGCCCGAACCATCGCTTTGTGGTCGGCGCGACCAGCATTGAAAGCGACTCGCTGCGGCCTGCCACGGTTCGCTCGGCGCTGGAGCTGCTGTCGGCGGCGTATGCCCTGCATCCGGCTTTGGCCGAAGCCGAGATCGTCGAAATGAACACCCAGTGCCGGCCCACCTTTCCCGACCACCTGCCCCGCATCACCCAACAAGACCATCTGCTGCGGATCAATGGTTTATACCGGCACGGCTATTTGCTCAGTCCGCTGCTCGCAGAGACAGTCGCGACGTTGATCCGCGACCAGCGCCCGCCGGCGGAAATGGCGCGGCTCTGGCAACCACTTTAATAAAGAGGCGATTCATGTTGATTGAAGTGAATGGCGAGAAAAAAGAATTGAATGCTCCGCACCTGTTGGCCGATGCAATCAATCACTGGGGCTATGCCGGCGCACCGATTGCGGTTGCGCATAACGATGAGTTCGTGCCGCGTACTCGCTACGCTACGCTTCAGCTTCAGGACGGGGATCGGCTGGAAATCGTCTCGCCGATGCAGGGGGGTTAGGCGATGACCGCGCCGATCTGGGAGGTAGGCGGACATTCCTTGACTTCGCGGCTACTGCTGGGGACGGCCCGTTATCCATCGCTGGCGGTGCTGCAACAGGCGATTCATGCATCCGGCGCCGGCGTCGTGACCGTCTCGCTGCGGCGGGAATCCGCAGAAGGACGCGCCGGCAGCCAATTCTGGAATACGATCAAAGAACTGGGCGTCCAGGTGTTGCCGAATACCGCCGGCTGCAAAACCGTCAAGGAAGCGGTGACCACGGCGGAAATGGCGCGGGAAGTGTTCGAGACCGCGTGGCTGAAACTGGAAGTGATCGGCGACGATTACACCTTGCAGCCGCACCCATTCCTGCTGGTTGAGGCGGCGGAACAACTCTGTCGGCGCGGCTTCGAGGTCTTTCCCTACACTACCGAGGATTTGGTCGTGGCCGAGCGGCTGATTCAGGCCGGCTGCAAAATTTTGATGCCGTGGGGAGCGCCGATTGGATCGGGGCAAGGGCTGAATAACCCCTATGCGTTACGGGTCTTGCGCGCCCGTTACCCGGAGATCACGCTGATCGTGGATGCCGGGATCGGTAAACCGTCTCATGCGATTGCAGCGATGGAACTGGGTTATGACGGGGTATTAGTCAATACTGCTGTCGCCCGCGCCACCGATCCGGTGCAGATGGGACGCGCCTTCGGGCTGGCGGTCGAAGCCGGACGGCTGGCGTACCAAGCCGGCGCGATGCCGGTTCAGGATCTGGCCGAACCCAGTACGCCGGTTACCGGCACTCCATTCTGGCACTCGTCGCCGGGGCGCAATCCATGAAGACCGCCGGTATCTACGGTTTTTATCCGGTGGTGGACGATGTGCGCTGGCTGCGCCGCTGGTTGCCGCTGGGAGTGCGGACCATCCAGCTTCGGATCAAGGAACAGCCTCTGTCCGAAGTACAGCGCCAAATCCGTGAAGCCTTGGTTATCGCCGCTGATTATGAGGACTGCCAGTTAGTCATCAACGACTATTGGCAGGAAGCGATCACCTTGGGCGCACGCTGGTTGCATTTGGGGCAGGAGGATCTGGCGAGCGCGGATCGGGTAGTGATCCGGGCAGCAGGGATCAAGCTGGGCATCAGTACCCACAGCCCCGCAGAACTGGCGAAGGCGTTGGCTGCCCAGCCCGATTACCTTGCGCTGGGGCCGATTTACGAGACGACTTTGAAGCAGATGCCTTGGTCGCCACAGGGTCTCGACCGGATCGGCGAATGGAAGGTGGGTTGTCATCTGCCACTGGTCGCGATTGGCGGGATCACTCTGGAACGGGCAGCGGCGGTGCGGGCAGCGGGTGCGGATGTCATTGCCGTAGTCTCCGATGTGCTGCGTGCGCCCAATCCTGACCAGCGGGTGTGCGCCTGGCTGGACTGGTTCCGCGAAGCTACTGCATCGCCAAAAAACGCATAAAAGGAGCTTCGGGATGGACACGGTGATCAGGCTGTGCCCGGATACAACGGCATTCAGCGATGAAGAGCAATTGCGTTATGCCCGGCATCTGAGCCTGCCTGAAATCGGGCGGGCCGGTCAGCACAGGCTGCGATGCGCCAGCGTGTTGGTGATTGGCGCGGGCGGACTGGGATCGCCGGCTTTGCTGTGTCTGGCGGCGGCAGGGGTGGGTCGGCTGGGGATCATTGACCCGGATTACGTTGAACTAAGCAATCTGCAACGGCAGGTTTTGTATACCACCGCCGGGTGTGGTCGCCCGAAGGTCGAGGAAGCGCATGACCACCTGCTCGCTCTCAACCCGCATCTCCAGATCGATATTTACCCCGAAGCCTTCACGCTCGCCAACGCGGCGCAACTGATCGCCCGATATGACCTGATCATCGAAGGTTCGGACCGATTCGCCACAAAGTACCTGGTCAATGACGCTTGTGTGCTAGCGGGTAAGCCTTATATCGGCGCCAGCGTCCGTGCCTTTTCCGGGATGCTGTCGATCTATGCCGCCCCGGAAGGCCCTTGTTACCGTTGTCTTTTCCCGGAAATGCCGGCTCCAGAAACAATCCCGTCCTGCGCCCAGGCTGGCGTTTTAGGCACCGTTCCCGGTCTGCTGGGCACCTTGCAGGCGCACGAAGCCCTCAAGCTGATTCTGGGGATTGGGGAGCCGTTGATCGGGACGCTGCTCACGGTAGATGGGCTGACCATGCGGTTTCAAAAACTGCGCTTGCCGCGTGATCTGGAATGCCCGGTTTGCGGGGAAGCGCCCACGATCCGCATCCTCGCCGAAGCGCCGGCGCTTTGTCCGGCGGCGGCTCATCCGGCAGAAGACCAGGCCGATCTCCCTTGGCTCAGTGTGGAGGCTGGACGGGAGCATTCCGGACTGCGCTGGATTGATATTCGCACCCTAGCGGAATTTGCCGCCGGACATATTCCGGGAGCCGCGCATATCCCGTTGGATCAGATTGAAATCCTCACCACGGCCTCCATCGGGCCACATGATCATCTGCTGCTTTATTGTCAGCAGGGTGGGCGCACTGTGCAGGCTTATCACCGGCTCAAAGGGAAATTACAAGGACGGTTATCGTTGCTGCACGGCGGCTACGAGGCTTGGTTAAACAGCAGGGCGGCGCAAAATGCGGTGACTCGCTAACCGGTCCACGGGGGGTGGAATGATTGCCAGTCACTGGCGGACTCACGCCAGGGACCGCCTCACTCTTCCTGAACCACGCGGAAACCGGTCATGGCGTCGCGATCGCCCGGTTTGCGGGCCAGCCGCCGGGCCGAACGCAAGTCGCCCGGTCCGTTGTTCCACGAACCGCCACGCACTGTCCGCATGCCCTCGGTGGGTCGTTTGGTCGAGCAGCTTTGTTCAGCGCCGTTGTACGCCGGGTTATATTCCGAACAGGTCCATTCCCAGACATTGCCGATGGTGTCGTGCAGGCCGAAGGGATTAGGCAGATAGCTCCCGACCGGCGCCGTCACTCCTTGACCATCGTCCAGGCTGCCGATGGACGCGCCGGTTGGGTCATTGCGATCCGAGAAGTTGGCATAGCGAGGATCGAGGTTATTGCCCCAAGGGTAGCGGGTTGTAGTGCCCGCTCGGGCGGCGTACTCCCACTCGGCCTCGGTCGGCAGCCGGAATCGTTTCCCGCCGCTGCCCGCTTCCCAGGATAGCCATTCGGTGAAGGCCTGGGCGTCGTTCCACCCCAGATTGACTGCCGGTTGAGTGTCGCCATTCAGGGAACGTCCCTGAAAAACACCGCTGTCATGGCTGGCCTTGAAGCGCCGGTACTGGCCGTTAGTGATTTCGGTTTTTCCGATCCAGAAACTCTTCACGCAGACCTGATGAGGGGCTTCATCGTCGCTCCGATCGCGTTCTGTAGCAGGACTGCCCATAACGAAGCAGCCACCTTCAATCCGGTTCAGCTCCATACCGGTCGTGGCGTCGGTATGAGTGCTGATATTGTTGGCCGGTTGCTGGGCGGCAGCCAGTTCGGCGCGGACGGTAGCTACTTCCGGGTGGTCGGCCTTGACCGCCGCCGCCCGATCCAGATAAAGACGGGCCTGTCCCCATTCCCGGTTGGCTATCGCCTTGCGGGCCTGGCTCAGGTCGTGGGTAATTTCTGTCTCCTGTTTCTGTGTGGCTTCCTCCCGGGTACGGCGCTCCGTTGCTTCGGCCTGCTGGCGTTGTAGCAGCGCGACTTCGCGTTGCTGTTGTTCCCGGTAGTCTTGGTAATACTGGTAGCCCAGCAGACCGGCCCCCGACAGACCCGAAACGGCGAAGACCGTCAACAGAATCCGTGTCCAGTGAACCGGCCTGTCATACCGGGATTCAGCCGGCGGCGCTGCGGTCTCGATCCTGCTGTTGCGGTCGGACGGCGGGGCCGTGCTGGTTTTCCCAGGAGTAGGGAATATCCGAGGTGATGACAACGCTTCCGCCGTCGGCTGACTGGTGGTTGCCCCCCGCCGCGATATCGAAACTTTGCGCAGGTGTTCTACCGCAGATTGCGGCGATCGCTTGAGCAAGGGGGCCGACGTTTGCGACAGTGGTTCGATGCGACTGACCGGAGTCGAAGTGCTAGGGGTCGAAACAGGCGGTGGCGGTGGCGGCTCTTCGTCCAGATGGTCCCAGATATTGTCCAGCAACGGCAGGGATAAATCGGCATCTGCGGCCTGGAGCGGTGTCAAGCCTCGCCCAAAATCCGCTGGGCGGCGCGGTTCGGGCTGGTCCAGCGTCCAGGAGGAGGAAGGTGTGGCATGGTCGTCTAGTCGCGCCGGCGTCGGATCAGACCCACGGCGAGGCGGTTGTGCGCTGGACGGGGAAAGCTGTAATGGCGGGTCTGAGGGTTCCGGGCTGGACGGCGACCGGCGTCCTTGCCAGTCCAGATCAGAAGGCGCCGATGGCGAAAATCGCGTCGGGCTTGGAGCGGGGGACGCATCAAGCAGCTCTGGCTCGATAGGCGGCACTTGGGAAAAGTCGGCGTACTCGTCGGAACGGTCGGCCGCCAGCAGCGCCTGACGCATGGCGGCTACGCTCTGAAACCGGTCTTCAGGACGCACCGCCAAGGCTTGATCGACGACTTGCAGCAGTCCCCGCGAATATAGCCCGGCACCCACTTCGATGGCGGGTTGCACCGGGTCTTTGAGCACCCGGCCTGGCGCTTCAACCGGCGGCGCGCCGGTGATGCAACGATACAACACCGCGCCCAGCGCGTAGATGTCCGTCCAGGGACCGTAATCTTCACCCACCGTGACGTATTGCTCAATCGGCGAATAACCTGGCGTCACCACGCTGGTGACGCTACGGGTGCGCCGACCCAGCGCTTGGCGGGCAGCACCGAAGTCGATGAGGATGACGTGATTGTCAATGCTGCGAACATAGAGATTACTGGGCTTCAGGTCGCGGTGCAGATAGCCTTGTCCGTGTACGGCTTCCAGCGCCGGCATGACATCATCCAGCAGGCCGCGCAGTTCCGGTTCCGGCAGGATGCCGCCTCGCTGCAATTGGCTGCTAAGCGATTCGCCTTCCTCGAATTCCATGACGATGTAGGCGCTGCCGTTGGCGGCGAAGTAATCACGCACCCGCACCACGCCAGGGTGATTGATCTGGACTAGGATCTTGGCTTCATCAAGGAAGCGTTGCAGACCCCATTCATAACAGGGCGGCTCGCCCTGTTTGGCGGGAATCTGACCCTGGGTGTTGGCGCGGACATTGATGCCCTGGTGGTCACGGTAGGCCCACTCAGCCGGGAAGTACTCCTTGATAGCGACCTCGTTTTCCAGCGCTTCGTGCATCGCCCGGTAGGTGATGCCGAATCCCCCGGCGCCCAATACGCCCTCGATCTGATAGCGGTGCAGGCTGTAGCCGGTCGGGAGCGCGTTGGTTTCTTCGATCATCGGGCTGCCCTTGGTATAAACGCGGAGGTAGCGGCTGGGGAAGCTGAACGCGGTTAACGGTCGCGGTTGAACAGTGCCGTGAACCCTGCCGCCAGCCGTTTTTTCCAGCCAGGCTGGTCGCTGGCGGCGCCTGCGTCCGGGTCAGCCCGCAGCAGTAACAGAGTCGCGTTGTCGGCGGTTGCGCCACCGCGCTGCACCGCCTGTTCGGTCAGGGTCTTGGCGGCGATGGCCGGGCCGTTATCGAGCGCCGCGCTCCAGATGTCGGACTCAGCAATGTGCTCCCAGACGCCATCCGAACACAACGCCAGCAGATCGCCCGGCTGGATGGTGAAACCGCCGGTATCAGGCTTAGGGACTTCCTCGCCGCCCAAACAGCGGTAGAGCCGGTTCTGAGCCGGGTGGGTGGCCATCTCCGACTCATTGATTTCGCCCATGTCCATTAACAGCTGCACGGCGGAATGATCGCGGGTGCGCATCAGCCGCCGGCCCCGCCGGAAGTGGTATAAGCGGCTATCGCCGACATTCAGCCAGTGCGCCTGACCGTCATCAATCCAGACCATAACTACGGTGCTGCGAGCATTTTCCGAGCGACTATTGATGGCGTCGTGCATCTGTTGGCACAACTGATCGAGGGCAGCGAGCGGGTTAGTGCGCAGCTGTGCCACCGAGCTTTGCAGGTAGCTCCGGGCGGTATCAATCACCACCTGCGCCCCCAGTGCGCCATCGCGATGCCCTCCCATGCCATCCGCGACCAAGACCAGCAGCCCGTTTTGATCAGGAGCCGGGAAAATGCCCCAGCGATCCTGTTGTTCATTGCGGCCGCCCAACTCGCTGGCGGCGCCCCGATCCCACAGACGGGTTTTATCCGGTTGGCGCATCACGTCAGGGTCTCCGGCCTGATGGGCGAAGGCGAGCGCGAGCAGCTCCACTGGCCGGCAAACTGGCCGACGCGGCAGCGGCAGTGACAAACAGGTTGCCAGAACATGCAGATCTCCTCAGCAACTCTCTGGATGGACAGGGCCCGGTTAACGAGGAACCGACAGGCGGCGCAGGGCCGGATGTAGAGCCGTCTGCCGGGTCTGATCATTATGTTACCGCCAATGGGGGCCGGGCAAACCGGAATTCATGCAGAATTATCGTTGCAACCGGCAAAATTCCGGGAAGTGATAGCTTGCAAGGAGATTACAGCAGTTTGAGAACTTCCTCAGCGTGGTTGGCGCAATCGGGTGTGTCGATGATGTGGGCGATGTGGCCGCTCTCGTCAATGATGAAGGTGATCCGGTTGGCGACGCCTAACAGGCTCATCGCGCTGCTGATCAGTCCGCCACCGCCCATCGCGTTATAAGCGTGAGCGACTGCGCCGTCGGTATCCGCCACCAGTGGAAAACTGAGATGGTATTTCTCGGTGAATTGCTGATGGGAGGCAATGTCCTGGGTGGAGACGCCAAGAATGGCCGCGCCCTTGGCCTGAATAGCCTGGTTATGGTCGCGCAGCGAACAGGCCTGTTTGGTGCAGCCGGGGGTGTCGTCCATCGGATAGAAATACAGCACCAGCTTGGTGCCCAGATAGTCGGACAGTTTGATCGAACTGCCGTCAGTGATGGTCGCGGTGAACAGCGGGGCAGGATCGCCGATTTTCAGTTTCATGGTTTTCTCTCTCGGGGCTAGTTAAAACGGACTTGAATTGCATTAGCTCTCTGGCAGGCTTTCCAGGCATTGTGGCGGCTGGTTGGTTTTCCTCCACAGACGCCCAAGCGTTACCGGAGCCGGTTGGTTGTTATCGTCCCTCGATAAGTTCCGTGTTTTCCATGTTTCCGTGAGCCAGTAGTCGTTTGGTTTTTATCGGGTTCCTACCAATAGATGCCACGGGTGAACTGGGCAAAGGAAATCTGCTCCAGTGACGGTTCGGGGCTATCGCCCGGCTGGCCTTTGGCGGCGGTCGATTCCGGGAACAGTCGGAAAGCCGTGTTCATGATCACCGCGTACAGCTTGGGCGCGACCGCGTGCAGCACTTGGGCGAAAATCCCGGTGCGGGTGGCGATCCGCTCCGGTTTATAGATGATCGCCTGCACAATCAGATCAGCGGCTTCCTCCGGGCTGAGCGTCGGCACATGCTCGTAAATTTTAGTAGGCGCGATCATCTCGGTACGCACCAACGGCATATTGATGGTGGTGAATTCGATACCGCTATCGGAGAACTCGGCGACTGCACAACGGGCAAAGGCGTCCAGCGCCGCCTTGGACGAGACATAGGCGGAGAAGCGCGGCGCGTTGCTCAGGACGCCAATCGAGGAGATGTTGATGACATGGCCGTGTTTCTTTTTCAGCATGCTGGGGATGAAGCCCATGATCAGCCGCAACGCCCCGAAGTAGTTGAGCTGCATGGTGCGTTCGTAGTCGTGAAAGCGATCCAGCGAGTTTTCAATCGCCCGGCGGATTGAGCGCCCCGCATTGTTGATGAGGATGTCCGCCCCGCCATGTTCCGCGATCACCCGCTGCACCAGCGCCTCACAGGAGGCCGGGTCGGCCACATCCGCAGTGTAGATGAACGCGGCCCCGCCCCGCGCTTCAATCTCTCGCCGGGTGCCCAGCAGTTTTTCCTCGGTGCGGGCGACGAGCAGCGGTTTGGCTCCGGCCTCGGCGATCTTGATGGCGGCGGCCTTACCGATTCCGGCGGAAGCGCCAGTGATCAGCACCACCTTGTTTTTCACCGCCCCACTCAGGCTGCGGTCAATGAATAGATCGGGATCGAGATGGCGCTCCCAGTAATCCCATAACTTACAGGCGTAGCTTTCCAGCGGCGGTACGGCGATCCCGGCGCCTTTAAGCGCCTTAAGAGTCTCGCGGCAGTCGAAGCGGGTCGGGTAGTTGACGAAGCGCATGACATCCGCAGGCATTCCCAAATCCTTAAGGATCTGGTCGCGCATCCGTCGGGCTGGTTTGAAATGCGCCAGCCCGGTGCGGATCACCTGCGGCACAAAGGCGAACATCAGGGCGTTGACCCGCAGGCTCATTTCCGGGGCGTGGGCGGCGCGGGCAAAGATGTTGAGAATGTCGCCGATCCGGTGCGGGTTGGGGTCCACCAGATGGAAACACTGACCATCGAGGCCGTCGAGATGAGCGATATGGTTCATTGCATCAACGATGAAGTTGACCGGCACCAGGTTCAGCCGGCCCCCTTCAATACCGATCATCGGCATCCACGGCGGCAGCAGATTGCGTAGTTTCTGAATCAGCTTGAAGAAATAGTAGGGACCATCGATCTTGTCCATCTCACCGGTGCGCGAGTCGCCGACCACCGCGCCGGGCCGGTAAATCCGCCAAGGGCGGGAACACTCGCGGCGGACGATGCCTTCTGATTCATGCTTGGTGCGATAGTAGGGATTTTCGAGATCTTCGGCTTCCTCGAACATGTCCTCGCGGAACACGCCTTCGTACAGGCCGGCGGCGGCGATGGAGCTGGTCTGATGGAAGCAGCCGGCTTCGATGGCTTCGGCGAAGGCCACGGTATTACGGGTGCCCTGAATGTTGACTTTTTCCTGGATCTCGGCGCTGGCCTTGAGGTCGTAAATCGCCGCCAGGTGAAACAAGTGACGGATGTTGCCCTTGAGGCGGGCGCGGTCGGCTTCGGCAACGCCCAGGCACGGTTGGGTCAGGTCACCGATGATGGGAATGGTGCGCGCAGCGGCTTCGCCCCAGCGCTGGCTGAGCGCGGCTACCATCGGCAGTTCACGTTCCAGAATTAGATAATAAACGGTGGCGTCGGGACGTTGCAGCAGCTTTTCGACAAGGCGACGACCGATAAAGCCGGACGCGCCAGTTACGAAATAATTCATTTTTTCAGCTCCTGACTTCACTGTAATTTAAGGATCAATTATAGATGGGATGACTGGAAAATTTTTGGCGGGCGCTGGTTACAGGAAGAGCTGAATCAATGAGCAAGCGAGGCGGCGAAACTGGAGGAAATGGGTGAATTAATGAGTGGAACGCAATTACTGTTGCTTGTGGCGGCGACAGCGCTGATCACCAGTGGATTGACGCTGATTTTGGGCTGGCTGGCGTTGCGGCGCTGGCTTCAGCCGCAGTTTGAGGCCCGGTTGGCGGTGCTGGCCGAGACGCTGGAAGCACGGGTCAAGGCCGGAGTAGGAGCGGCCGGGCAGGATTTGCTGGAACCGCTGCGAGTGCAGGTGTACGGCGGGGTGGAGCAGGCAGCGACCGAACTGCTGCCAAAGATCCGGGCGGAACTGACCGCCGGTTTCCAGGAGGCGGCAGCCGAGGCGCTACCAGCCTTTCGCGAGGAAGTGCGGAAAGGCTTTACCGATGCCTTGAGCGCCAGCGATCTGCTGGATCGAACCGCCAAAAAAGTGGTTCGCACCGGCTCATCCTTGATGGAAAGCGGGTTGAATCTGTTGCGGGCGACTCGGCCTGATGATCGGGGCGATGGCGAGCCGCGCTGACGCCCGGTTGTTCAGTAGGGCCTCACTGCTTTCAACACCCCCGGTTCGGTTTGCAGCGGCACAATATCGAGGCAGTCGAGTTGGGCGCAGTAATCCAGATCCTCCCCACACCCCAGCGCAGCCAACCCACGCCCGTGATGCGCATAACGCAACAACTGCGGCAACCGGGTTTGCCACTGTTCAAACAAGGCCATGGCGGCGATGGACTCATCATCTCCGGCGCAGTCGCTGTCGCGTTCGACCCGGAGCGCACAGGCAATCGCTCCAGCGCAAATGGTGTCTTCCAGTGAAAACCCGCCGCGCCAGCCCGCCGCCACGATCCAGATGGTGTGCGGTTGTTCCTGGAGCAAATAACGCACGACGGCTGCGCGATTGGTCAGCGCTGCGGTCATCAGGATCGGGACTTGTTGCACCCGCTCCAGAGCGCGGGTGCCGTTGGTGGTGCTCATGAACAGCCGCTTGCCGCTGACCCGTTCCGGGGTGCATTCGGTGGGAGAATTACCGAGATCGAAACCTTCCAGCTTCTCGCCGCCCCGCTCGCCGGCCAGCAGGCGTTGTTCCGCCGGCCAGTCCTTGCTGACCTTGAATAGTTCGTCAATATCAGCGAAGACCTGAATGGCCTCCGCGCCGGATTGCAGCGCGGTCGCCATCGTAGTGGTGGCGCGAAGCACATCGATCACAATGGCGCAGGCCGGCAGATTGAGGCTGAGGCCGCCTTTGCGGGCTTTTTTACTTAAGGCGGGGACTTGATCCGGGGTGTGATAGACGAAAATTTCCATGGCGACGGGGGCGAACTATCGGGATGTTGGTGACCGCGCCGGGAAGCGATGACACGGCGCCCTTTGTTTTCTTAAGGTTAATCCACACCAGAATAAAGCGCTATGCCCGCCTGATTCGCGTCAGGACGACCTGTCGCCGCCCTGCCGCAACAGGGCTTCCAGCTCCGCCGCAGGCAGCGGCCGACTCCACAGAAAGCCTTGCAGACGGTCGCAGCCTTCCGCCAGCAGAAAGGCGCGTTGCGCTTCGATTTCCACCCCTTCCGCTATCGTGGTCAAGCCCAGGCTCTTGGCCAACCGGATAATAGCGGTGGTGATCGCCGCATCATCCCGATCCACCGGCAGGCCCTGAACGAAGGCGCGATCGATTTTGAGCGTGTCCAGCGGGAAGCGTTTCAAGTAGCTCAGGCTGGAATAACCGGTGCCAAAATCATCCACTGCCAGCCGTACTCCCATCGCCTTCAACTCGCGCAATACGGCACTGGCCTGTTCCGGATTCTCCATCAACACGCCTTCGGTCAATTCCAATTCCAGATAGCCCGGATTCAGGCCGCTGGCCTGTAAGGCCTCAATCACCGTCGCGCCCACTGCTTGTCGCCGGAATTGCACCGGCGACAGGTTCACCGCCACCGGTTGAATTGCCAGTCCCTGGTCCCGCCAGTGCTGGTTTTGCCGACAAGCCTCTTTCAGCACCCAAGCACCCAATGGCAGGATCAAGCCACACTCCTCGGCAACCGGAATAAACTGGACTGGCGAAATCAGCCCGTCATCGCTTGACCAGCGCACCAGCGCTTCGTAGCCGATCAGCCGGCCATCGGTGATCTGGAATTGCGGCTGGTAATGCAACGCAAACTCGCCGCGCTCCAGCGCCCGCCGCAGCCGGTTTTCCAGCGACAACCGAGCATGACCGCGGGCGTCCATGTCCGAAGTGAAGAAGCAGTAGTTATTGCGTCCCTCCTGCTTGGCCTTGCTCAAGGCGACCGCCGCATTGTGCAACAGGCTATCGACATCCCGGCCATCGTCCGGGTACATGCTGATCCCGATGCTGAGGGTGATGACCAGTTCCTCCGGTCGATCGTCCAGCCGGTATGGTTTCGCCATAGCCTGCATCAGTTTTTCGGCTACTGCTCCCACTTGATGGCGGTGCAGGAGTTCCGGCAACAGCGCGACGAACTCATCTCCACCATGTCGGCTCAGGGTATCGCTGGCGCGGACGGCCAACCGTAATCGCCGGGCCATTTCCTGCAACACTTGATCGCCATGCGGATAACCCAGTGAATTATTGACCGTCTTGAACCGATCCAGATTGAGGAACAGCACCGCCAGGCCATGTCCGCTTCGTGCTGCGACGGACACGGCCTGGCACAGGTGGTTCCGTAACGAGGCGCGATTGGGCAAGCCGGTCAACTCGTCATACTCAGAAAGATGCCGCAGTTGCTCCTCAGCGATCTTGCGCTCATCGATTGCGTGATCTACCGCAGACTGCGCCCGATCCAGCGCCCTGGCTGTTTTTTGCAGCGCGGTGGTGCGTTCGCCGAGGTCCCGCCGATACCCCGCGACTACACCGCTCACCCAACGGGCATACAGCACCGAGAGCGCCACGGTCGCTGCGGCAGCCAGCAGCACCATTAGGATGGTGTGCCAAATCCGCTCGCGCATTCCCTCCTGCAACACGGTCCGTCGCTGGTTCAGCACGGTGTCCAGATCATTGAGATACAGGCCGGTCACCAGCGTCCAGTTCCAGCCGGGCAAGCGGATGACGTAAGCCATCTTGGGCAGCAGGGTCTGCGTCGAGTCAGTCGGCCGGACCCACGTGTAATTGAGAAAACCGCCGCTCTCACGACTGAACGCCAGGATGCGGGCGGTCACCTCCCGCATCCTGGGATCGCGCAACGCCTGATAATTTCGGCCTTCCATGTCCGACACGGTGGGCGAAACCAGCAGGGTGCCATCATTGGCGATGATCGCGACGTAACCGTCCGTACTGAAACGGATAGTGCGAATCCAGTCCAGCACTTCCCGCTGCAAATCAGCCCGGAAGACGCTCAGATATTCGCCGGCGCCGATGATCCAGCCGTAAGGTTCAAACCGCCGCACATAGGCAACCTTGTCGGCCATTTGGGTATTGTCGCCTGGCGCATACCAGCGGTAGTGCGAGAAACCTTCACCAGCCGGTTCCTGGGCTGCCCGCGCCAGATCGCGCATGATGTAATGCCCGGTATCGTCCTGGTTGTCCCATAGCGAGCTGCCTTCCCGCTCTGGCTGGATCGGCAACAGGATGCAGTTGCCCTCCAGATCATCGATGAAGAAGTAGCCCCGTCCGTCGAAAAAGCGTAAGGGCCGCAGTGTTTCAACGATCAATTGCCGGATGTCTGCTGCGTCGCGCCGCCCTTGTTCACGCTGGTAGAGGGTCTCGACGATCTGCATCGCCTGATCGACTTCGGCCCGAATCCGCTCTTTGAGCAGCAGTTCAGAACGGTTCAGCAGATGATCCAGATAGCCCTTGACGTTGGCGGCTTCGCGCTCCAGCAGTTCGCGGTGATTGCGGAGGAATTCCTGCTCCATCGCTTGCAGGTTACTCTCAAACAGGCGGATGTCCTGCCTGACAAAATAGCCTCCCAAGGCCAGCGCCAGCACGAGAACGAGCGCCAGTGAACCCATCAGTTGCAAACGGGACAGCCAAGCTTCAGTGTTCATCCAGATAAGATGGCCTTGCGTGGGCAGACGTTAACCGCTGTTTACGCCTACCGGAAAACCCTTATTCTAGTACAGGAACACACGGGCCAAACACATCATGACGTTGTGACTCCGACCGAACCGGGGCGGATTCCCAACGCCCGACTCTCCCGTCATCCACTTCGAGCGCTTCGCCATGCATGACGCTATTCCCCTGACTCTCTCGCTTATTCTGCTGGCCGGCATGGGCGCACAGTGGCTGGCTTGGTGGCTGCGCTTGCCCGCCATCCTGCCACTGCTTGCCGTTGGCCTGGTGGCAGGTCCTATCGCCGGCTGGCTCGCTCCAGACCAGCTGTTTGGCAACCTGCTGTTCCCGATGGTCTCGCTCGGAGTCGCCGTCATCCTGTTTGAAGGTGCGCTCACACTGCGTTTTTCCAAACTTCGGGGCCGGGCGCGGATGGTCCGCAATCTGGTTTCATTCGGCGTGCTGTTGAACGGCCTGCTCATCGCGCTGGCCGCCCGCCTGTGCATGAACCTGCCCTGGTCGCTGGCGTTGCTGTTTGGTGCACTGGTCACGGTCACCGGGCCTACAGTGGTAGCGCCCTTGCTGCGCAGTGTCCGCCCGCAGCGGGAGCTGGCTAACATCCTGCACTGGGAAAGTATCCTGATTGACCCCATCGGCGCTCTGCTGGCGGTGTTGGTGTTCGAGTTCACCGTCTCCGAGCAGTATCAACATACCATCCTGATGTTTGGCGCGATCATGATCGCTGGCACCCTGTTCGGTCTGTCGGGCGCCTGGCTGCTGGCTATCCTGATGCGCCGGCAATGGCTGCCTGAATATCTGCACCGGGTCGTCAGTCTGGCGCTGGTGCTTGGCGTGTTCACTTTTGCCAACGCGCTGGCCACCGAATCCGGTCTGTTGGCGGTGACGGTTATGGGGATTCGGCTGGCTAACGCCCGCGATCTGATCATTGAGGATATTCTGGATTTCAAGGAAACCCTGACTCTGCTGCTGATTTCGGTGCTGTTCATCGTGCTGGCGGCGCGGATCGATCCTCATGCCTTCTCCGGTATGGGCTGGGGTGCGGTCGGCGTCCTGCTGGCGATCCTGTTCATTGCCCGACCGGCGGCAGTCTGGCTGGCGGCGATCGGCTCTACGCTTAACTGGCGACAAAAGGCGGTGTTGGCTTGGATTGCCCCGCGCGGGATCGTCGCAGCGGCGGTGTCTGCTTTGTTCGCCCTGCAACTGGAACGCCTGGGCT
The DNA here is from genome assembly GCA_003989085.1 of Candidatus Competibacteraceae bacterium. Taxonomy (GTDB): domain Bacteria; phylum Pseudomonadota; class Gammaproteobacteria; order Competibacterales; family Competibacteraceae; genus RXIV01. The sequence goes on along the minus strand of RXIV01000009.1, from coordinate 11,070 downwards.
ATAGCGAAGCCCGGACCTTGGCGGCGCTGACCTTTCTGGTGATTGTGGTGACGGTGACGCTGCAAAGCCTGACCGCCCGGATTGTGGTGCAGAAGCTGGGAATGGCCGCGCCGCCGCCCCGTGGAGTTTTAATCGTGGGCGGCAATCCAGTTGCCCGGGCCGTTGCGCAGGCGCTGCATGAACGGGAGATTCCGGTAATTCTGGCCGATCCGCTCTGGCGGAATGTTCGCGCCGCCCGGATGGCCGGAGTGCCAATCTACCACGGTAATGTGCTGTCAGAACACGCGGATACCTACCTGGACTTGACCGGGATTGGCAAGTTACTGGCCCTGTCGCTGTGGCCGGAACGCAATACCCTCGCTGGGTTGTACTACCGCCCGCTGTTTGGACCCGACCAGATTTATACCCTGCGGCTGGATGAGGAACGAGATGATGCCGACCGGGTCCGCATTGTGCATTCCTACCGCACCGCCCGCCTGTTTGGCGAGCAGGTCACGCTGAACCGTCTTCAGGACCGGTTGGATCAAGGCCATGCCATCCGCGCCACCCCGCTGACGGCCAGTTTCGATTTTGCCGCCTTTCGCAACAAATGGGGTGAGCAGGCGATTCCGCTGTTTGCGCTCGATCCCAAGAGCCTGTTACGGGTCTTTTCAACCAGGGAAACCCTGCAACCTGGCCCCGGCTGGATAGTGATCAGCCTGTTGCCTCCGGCGGAAGCGGCAAAGGGTGCGGAAGCGGCGGCTTAGCCAACCGCTCCAACCGTTGCCAGGCATCGAGGAGGCAGGCCACTGACCAGGCTTGCGCCGGTGCGCCGCGCGGTCGGTGCGGTGGCTCACCGTCGAAAATCTCACTCATCGTACCCAGTCCGGCATCACTTAAATGATCGCGGATCGGTTCGAGCCAGGCTTGTGCCGCTGCCGCGTCGCCATGCACCCGGTAATGGGCCAGCGCGTAATGGCCGAGCAGCCAGCCCCACACCGGCCCCTGGTGATAGCCACTGTCGCGTTCCCGAACGTTGCCGAGGTAGCAGGGCCGGAAGTCGGCATGACGCGGCGTCAGTGAGCGCAAGCCACAGGAGGTCAGTAATTCCTGTCCGCAAACCCGCAGCACGGCGTGCTGCGTGGCGCGGTCGAGCGGACTGTAGTGCAGGCTGACGGCAAAAATCTGGTTCGGGCGAAGCGAGGCATCGTCGCCGTCGGGACCGTCCAGCACATCAAACAAGCCCTTGCCGTCGGGGCGAATGAAGCGGCGAAAGCCGTACCGCACCTGATCGGCCAAGTCGTCATACAGGGCCGGCGACTGGCCCAGGCGGCGAGCAAAACCGGCCACACTGCGCAGCGCGTTGTACCAGAGCGCGTTGATCTCAACCGGCTTGCCAAGACGCGGTGTGATCACCCAGTCGCCGATCTTGGCGTCCATCCAGGTCAGTTGCGTGCCCGGTTCACCCGCCCGCAACAGGCCATCGTTGGCGTCCATGCAAATACCATAGCGGGTTCCGGCGACGTGCCAGGCGATGATTTCTTGCACGATAGGAAACGCCTCAGCCAGCCTGGCGGCATCGGCGCTGACCGCAACCGTGGCCCGCCACGCCTCGACATACCAGAGCGCGGCGTCCACCGTGTTATAGGCTGGCTCTTCTCCGGCGGCGGGAAGCTGATTGGGCAACATGCCCTGATCAATGAAACGGGCGTAGGTCAGCAGAATGCGCCGGGCCAGATCGGCGCGGCCCGTGGCCAGAGTTAATCCGGGCAGGGCGATCAGGGTGTCGCGGCCCCAGTCGCCGAACCAGGGATAGCCGGCGATCACCGACTGGCCGGGCGAACCGTCGGACAATGGCCGGGCGACGATGAAGCTGTCCGCTGCCAGAATCAGTTGTCGCAGCCAGTCAGGAGCGCCGCGCCATTCGGGAACGTGCGCTTCAGCCTCAGCCAACAACAACCGATCCCGATCCTGGAACCGCTGCATGGCGGCCGTCAAATCCAGATCGGCGGCCTCATCCAGACTGGCGACGACCCCGGTCCAGACTCCGAACGGCAAGTCCAACATGGCTTCACCGAGACAGAAATGATGATCGCAAGGATCGAGACCGCGTTCATGCTCGACCGGCAGATCAAAGTTCTCGAACCAGCTCATCCCGTCCTGGATGACCCCGCCGCAGGCCCACAATCGCAGGGTGAAAGCGCTGGTTTCAATCTGCCGCACCGCTGGATCAGGCGCGGACAGCACTGGCTGGAAGTCAGTCATCCGGGTGCGGGCATGGTGGTTGCGCCCATTCACCAGCAGGCGAACCCGGAGTTGCAACGGGCGAGCGGCGCTTGCCGAAGCCAGTCGCCAGGCGACATAGGAGGTATTAGCGCCCGGCTCCAGCCAGATGCGCTGCTCCAGCACCAGGTCGCCGATGGCGAAACGCCACACCGGCATCCGCCCGTCGAGATGGAACGATTCCAGGTGGATGTGGCCGTCAGGGCTAACCACCTCGCCGACCCAGCGATTGCTGAACAGGGCGATGTCGCGGTCGCCGTCCACCAGTATCGTGTCAGCCTTGGTAAAGACCAGTCGGCGATCCAGCGGTGGCCGCATCGGCGCGATCAGCAAGCCGTGGTAACCACGGGTCAGCGTGCCAGCCACCGTCCCGGCGGCGTAACCACCCAGCCCATTGCTCAGCCACCATTCGCGCCGTTCAGCCTGAAGCAGGTCGCCGCAGATCGCCCGGCCAAAGCGGATGAAATCGGGTAACTCGCTATTCATGGACATTGCCCGTCGGTTGGCTGAAATGGTCTTGTTTTGAAGCAATTTCCCGGAGACGGATAGGAAAAGTCGAGTGCGGTTTTTGTGTTCAATGGTCTTTTGATTCCGATAATCCCAATGCAAACTGTCGAATCCGCTGAATCTCATCGCGCAGTTTCGCCGCCGCCTCAAACTCCAGATCGCGGGCATGGCGGTACATGGCCTGCTCCAGTTGCTTGATCTTCTTCAGCAATGCCGCTGGCGATTCGCGGGCGTAAGTCACAGTTTCTTCAGCCACCAGCGCCGCTTGTGCCGTGGCTTCGGGATACGCGCCTTCCAGAATATCTGCCACTGCTTTTTGAATGCCGCGTGGGGTAATGCCGTGGGTCTGATTAAAAAGCTGCTGCTTGGCACGGCGGCGGTCGGTTTCATCCAGCGCCCGCTGCATTGAGGCAGTAATCCGGTTGGCATATAAAATCGCCTTGCCATGTAAATGGCGGGCGGCACGACCAATGGTCTGAATCAGGGATCGATCTGAACGCAGAAAGCCTTCCTTGTCAGCGTCAAGAATGGCGACCAGTGATACCTCTGGTAAATCCAACCCCTCACGCAGTAGATTAATCCCGACCAGCACATCAAATTTTCCCAGTCGCAAATCGCGAATGATTTCAACCCGCTCCACAGTGTCAATATCGGCGTGCAGATAGCGTACTTTCACACCATTTTCGGCTAGGTAGCTAGTCAAATCCTCGGCCATTCGCTTAGTTAAGGTAGTGACCAGCACTCGTTCTTTAGCATTGACTCGCTCGCGGATTTCACCTAATAAATCATCGACCTGATGCAGTGCTGGGCGCACTTCAGTAGCCGGATCAACCAGTCCGGTCGGGCGCACCACCTGTTCTACCACCGCATCACCGGATCGTTCCAGTTCAGAGGGACCGGGCGTGGCGGAAATAAAAATAGTCTGGCCGCTCAACCGTTCAAACTCATCAAAGCGCAGGGGCCGATTATCCAAAGCACAGGGTAGCCGGAAACCGTAATCCACTAGAGTTTCCTTGCGGGACCGATCGCCCTTGTACATCGCGCCTAATTGCGGGACGGTGACATGGCTTTCATCAATAAAAATCAGCGCATCCGGTGGCAGATAGTCAAACAGGGTCGGCGGCGCTTCACCGGGGTTGCGCCCGGACAGATAACGGGAATAGTTCTCGATGCCGCTGCAATAACCTAGCTCCAGAATCATTTCGAGATCAAAGCGGGTGCGCTGCTCCAGTCGTTGCGCCTCCAGCAGTTTATTCGCCGCCTGCAATTCCGCTAATCGTTCCCGCAATTCTTCCTTGATGAAATCGACAGCTTTCAATAGCTGTTCGCGGGGGGTGGCGTAATGGGTTTTAGGATAGACGGTGTAACGAGGAACTTTGCGCGATGCCTTACCGGTCAATGGATCAAACAGGCTGAGTGATTCAATTTCATCATCGAATAATTCCACCCGCAGCGCCTCCTGATTCGACTCGGCGGGATAAATATCAATGATCTCACCCCGCACCCGGAACGTCCCTCGCGCCAATTCAAGGTCATTGCGGGTGTATTGCAAATCGGCCAGGCGGCGGAGAATGGCGCGTTGCTCAATCTTCTCGCCGCGCACCAAATGCAGCAGCATTTTCATATACCAATTTGGATCGCCCAAGCCGTAAATCGCCGACACCGTTGCGACAATAATGGTGTCGGGTCGCTCTAAAATCGCCTTGGTCGCCGATAGCCGCATTTGCTCAATATGCTCGTTAATCGAGGCATCTTTCTCGATATACGTATCGGACGATGGCACATAGGCTTCGGGCTGGTAATAATCGTAATAGGAAACGAAATACTCCACCGCGTTATCTGGGAAAAACTCCTTCATTTCGCCATAAAGTTGCGCCGCCAGGGTTTTATTGGGGGCCAGCACCAGCGCCGGGCGTTGCATGGCGGCGATGACATTGGCGACCGCAAAGGTTTTGCCGCTGCCGGTTACGCCGAGCAGGGTTTGATGAGCCAAACCGTGGTTCAGACCAGCGACGAGGGCGCGAATAGCCTCCGGCTGATCGCCAGCCGGTTGAAACTGAGCGCGGAGGGTGAAAAGTTGGGTGGTCATGGGATTACCGCTGGTCGGTTTAAGTGGGTTCCCGTCGCGCCAACCGATACGCCACCATCCCGGCGGTTTTTTCCCGATACAGCGTCCAATGGGCGGGCAATGAAGCAGGCCGCCATCCGGCTTCCGCCTCCAGATAGATCCAGGCCGTCGCCTGTAACCAACCGCCCGCTTCCAGCGCTGCGCAGACCGGCTCCAGCAAGCCTGCGCCAAAGGGTGGATCGAGCAGCACAATCTCGAAGGGCGTTCCCGGCCGGCGCAACCAGGTCAGCGCCTCGGCCAGCTCCACCCGCCCGTCTTCGGCCTTCAACCGCGCTAGATTCTCCCGCAGGGCGCGAACCACTGCCGGATCGCGTTCCACGAACACTACTTCTGCCGCGCCCCGCGACAGCGCCTCGATCCCCAATGCGCCGCTGCCGGCGAACAAATCCAGACAGCGCGCGCCCGGCAGCACCGGCGCGAGCCAGTTAAACAGGGTTTCCCGCACTCGATCCGAAGTAGGCCGCAAGCCGGGCGCATCCGGGAATTCCAGCCGCCGACTGCGCCACTGGCCGCCGATAATGCGAATCTGGTTAGCGTGACCGCTGCGCCGGTTCATTGCGGTTTGGCCGGCGTCGCCGAACCACCGACGATCACGGTAATCAACTGATCTGGCTGGACATGGCGTTGCCAGGCGGCCTTCACCTGTTCCAAAGTGATGTCGTTCATCCGAGTGATGTAGGTCTGCAAGTAATCCAGCGGCAGGTTATAAAAGGCGATTCCGCCCAGCGCCGCCGCCAGTTTACCGTTACCGGCCAGATCAAGGGCAAAGCCGCCGGTAATGTTCTGGCGGGCTTCTTCCAGAATCTGGGGTTTAGGTCCGTTGGCAGTGAACTCGCGCAAGGTTGCCTGAGCGACTTGCAAGGCGGTATCGACCTGATCATTGCGGGTTTGCAGATTGATCAGGAACGGGCCGGCCTGACGCATCGGTGCAAAGGCGCTGTAGGCTCCATAAGCCAGCCCGCGTTGCTCGCGAATTTCCTGCGAGAGCTGCGAAACCAGCCCATTGCCGCCGAAGACGTGGTTGCCCAGAAACAGCGCGTAATAATCAGGATCAGCGCGGCTAACGCCTAATTGCCCGATCAGGATATGGCTCTGGCTGGACGGGTGGGGAATGCGGATCGTCTGGCTGGTCGGAATCGGTGGCGGCGGCGGCGGCGGGACGGGTTCGCCTTTCGGCAAAGCGCCCACCAAGGCATTCGCCAGTTGCTCAGCAGCGGGCCGATCCAGATCGCCAACGAGAGCAACGACAGCATTGGCGGCGGTGTAATAACGATGGTGAAAAGCCTGCACCTCGGCGCGAGTTGCTGCATTCAGACTGGCGGCGGTTCCATCCGGCGGCGAAGCATAAGGATGAGCGCCATAAAGCGCCTTGAAAAAGGCATCCTGCGCGATAGCGCCAGGCGATTGGGCGCGTTCCTGAAGGGCGGACAACATCTGCTGGCGCACCCGTTCGACCGCATCCGGGGCGAAGCTCGGTTCCTGCAACAGTCGGGCGACGGTCTCGACCGCCGGTTGCAGATAGCGTGGATTGACCAGACTGCGGAGTGAGACCGAAGCCGAATCCCGCCGCGAATTGGCGCTGAACCGGGCCCCGACCTGATCCAGCCGGTCAGCAATCACATCCGCCGACCAGTCGCCAGCGCCTTCCTCCAGCAATGCATTGGTCAATTTTGCCAAACCGGGTCGGTCACCATCGCGGACTGAACCGGCATTGAACAGAATTTGCGCATCCACCATCGGCAATTCCCGCGCTGGAATGAAATAGACCGGAACGCCATTGACAGTGCGCCAGTTCTGAATGGCGGGCACGGCGGCGGCCAGACTGGAAACCAGCAGCAAGGCGACCGCCAGCAGGACGGATGACAGCGATTTCAAATAGGGCATAACGAGGGATTCCTTGCATCGCCCCTCGTTCGGTGGAGGAGGAGCGGGGATGAGAGGCGTTTCAGCGGAGTGCATGATCCATCACCAAACCGGGTGTTGGGGGATGATGCCCGTCGAGTGGCAGCGGCTCCAGCGTCGCCACCGTCAGCCGGTCATCAATCAGATACTTGCGGGCGACCTCCCGCACCTGCTCCGGCGTGACCGCTTGCACTCGCTGTACATAATCATCCAGCGTCTTCCAGCCCAATCCGACCGTTTCCAGTGTCCCCAGTCGCATCCCCTGATAGAACAGCGAATCCTGCTGGTAGACATCGGCGGCGACTACCTGCGCGACTACTCGCGACAGCTCATCAGCACTGACCAGTTCATCACGCAACCGCGCTACTTCAGCCCGCAACGCCTGCTCCAGTTCGGCATTGCTGTGACCCGGCGCGGGATTGCCGACCAGCGTGAACAATTCCTCCAGCCGCGACGTCAGGCCATAGTTGGTTCCGGCGGCAGCGGCTATTTGCGAACCACGCACCAGATTGCGACTGATCCGCCCACTGTTGCCGCCATCGAGAATGCCATCCAGCACTGCCAGCGCGTAAGGCTCCCACGGTTCAACGGCAGTTTTCAGAGTGGGCGCTTTATAGCCCAGCACGACATAAGGCACTTCCGCTGGGACTTTAACCACGATCCGCCGTTCACCGAGTTGGGGCATTTCCAGCGCTGGTTTCGGCGGGGTCAGGGTGCTGGGCGGCAACGGGCCGAAATGTTTTTCCGCCAGTTCGCGCACCTTGGCTGGTTCTACGTCGCCGACCACCACCAGCGTCGCGTTGTTCGGTGCATACCACTGCTGATACCAGTTCCGCAGTTCATCCGGTGTGATCGTTTGAATATCCCCCATCCAGCCGATGATCGGATGACGGTAAGGGCTGGTGACATAAGCGGCGGCCTGAAACTGCTCCTGAGTGAGCGCCTCCGGTTGATCATCGGTGCGTAGCCGGCGCTCCTCAGCCACCACTTGAGCCTCCTTGGCGACATCCTCCGGTTTCAGCAGCAGATGGCGCATCCGATCCGCTTCCAGCCGAAAGCTCAATTCCAGCCGCTCCTTCTCCAGGGTCTGGAAATAGGCGGTGTAATCGCGGCTGGTAAAGGCGTTCTGATCTCCGCCGTTAGCGGCGATGATGCGGGAGAATTCGCCGCCCGGCACGTCGGCGGTGCCTTTGAACATCAAGTGTTCGAGCAGGTGGGAAATGCCGGTCAGGCTGCCCGGTTCATAGCTGGAGCCGACTTTGTACCAGACCTGCGAGACCACCACCGGGGCGCGATGGTCTTCCCGCACCAGCACTTTCAGGCCATTGGCGAGGGTAAATTCCTGCACCGGCGCGGCGGCGAAGGCGGCGGGGGTCAGCGTCAGGCCAAGAGCGGCGATTATCATTCGATAATGGGGCATGAACTCTCCGGTTCGGCGATGGACGCCGAAAGGTTGTAGGATTCCGGCATTTGGCAAACGATGCGGGCAAGGGTTCAGCGGCCAGCCTACTCAACGAACGCCGCCAGTGACCGCCGCGTCGTCAGTTCGCACCCAATTCTTTCCCTAAACTCAATCCTTGCGCGAGATCAACCCATGACCAGTGTTCCCCTGCTTGCCTTGGTGGTCGCCGTCTATACTGCGCTGGCGCTGGTTGCGTCGGGCTGGTTGGACACAGTGTTGTTCAGTTTGCCGCTACTGTCGGGAGCGACCCTGCTATTTCGTGGCGATGATTTGCTGCTGGTGGTCAGCCTGTTTTTGCTCGGCATCGAGATCTCCCGCGCCACCAGCAGCTCATCCGCCGCTATCCTGAATCATGTGCTGTCGCTGCTGGTGTTCATCATCGCCCTGATCGGTTTCATCGTCATGCCGCAACTGGGCAACACTACTTTCTTCCTGATTCTGCTGATGACCCTCATCGACGTGATCGCTGGCTTTACCGTCACCATTACTGCCGCCCGGCGCAATGTGAGTTACGACGAATAACCCATGCCCGCCTCCGAATTTTCTTTGATTGACCGCTATTTCACCGCCCAGCGCCGGCATCGTCCCGACGTAACGCTGGGTATCGGCGACGATGCGGCTTTGCTGGTTCCGCCGCCGGATCAACAACTGGTGGTGACGGTCGATACCCTAGTCGCCGGTATTCACTTTTTTGCCCATGCCGACCCGGAAGGCATCGGACATAAGGCGTTGGCGGTGAATCTGAGCGATTTGGCGGCGATGGGCGCGGTTCCGGCTTGGGCGACCCTGGCGCTGACCTTGCCCAAGGCGGATGAGGACTGGCTGGCGCAATTTTGCCGAGGACTGTTTGCGCTGGCGGATCGGTATGAGGTGCAACTGATTGGCGGTGACACCACCCACGGCCCCACCACGGTCATTTCGATTCAGGCGATGGGTTTCGTCCCGCCGGGGCGGGCGCTGTGTCGGGATGGAGCGAAACCGGGCGATGCGCTTTATGTCACCGGAACGCCGGGCGATGCCGGGCTGGCGTTGGCAGTAGCGTATGGCGAAGCGACCGTGGCGCATGAAGACGCCGCTTGGGTTCAAAGCCGACTGGAGCGCCCGGAACCACGTCTTGCCCAAGGGTTGCAGTTGCGCGGCATCGCCAGCGCGGCCATTGATATCTCCGATGGGCTGGCGCAAGACCTCGGCCACATTCTGGAATGCAGCGGGGTGGGGGCGCGACTGGATGTGGATCGGCTGCCGCTATCGCCGGCCTTAATCGCCAGTTTGGATCGGGATGCGACGTTCCGCACCGCGCTGACTGGCGGGGATGATTACGAGTTGTGTTTTACAGTACCGTCGGAACAGGTCGCTCGGCTGGAGAATCTGGCGGCAGGCTGGAACTGTCGTTGTAGCCGGATTGGGATGATTGAAGCGGAACCGGGATTGCGGTTGCTTCGCGCTGACGGTTCCGCTTTCCCTCTTGAGCGGCTGGGCTATGATCATTTCTGTTGAATCTGGCAATGCCCAAAATTCATCCTGGTTTTAAATAATTTTTCACAAGGCAACCCTGATTATAAATCAATATGCATTAAACTGCTGATTTAAAGCAGAGGTTCTGCCAGTTGGTGAAAAATGTTTGCTTTCGAGTATAACTCATCGGCTTCATAACATATTGAGAATAAAAGAGGTAGGGATTCATGTTTAAGAATTTAAAATTACGTACCCAGCTTAACTCCGGTTTCGCAACAGTGATTATGCTGTTGATCATTATAGCGGGGACGGCTTATTGGGGCTTACAGGGGGCGTTCGATGGCTTTACCGAATACCACCGACAGTCTCTCAATGGGGAACGAGTCAGCGAATTTCAGGGCCGGATGCTGAACGTTCAGCTAGCAGTCAAGAACTTTGTCATTGATGGCAGCGATAAGGCCATCCAGAACTATCTCGAGTCTTTTGACAAGATGATGGCTGCGTACAAGGCTCTGGTGGAAAACATCCGTAACCCGGAACGCAAGAAGATCGTAGCAGCTATCGGCGAGCAGGCCGCTCAGTACAATGACGCTTTTAAACAGGCCACTAGTGCCATGAAACAGCAAAATGAAACAGTCAAGCAATTGGTTGAAACAGGTCTTCGCGCCCAAAAGGCATTGGAAAGTCTGATTGATAGCGCCACCACGGATAAGAACACTGAAGTAACCGCACTAGCAGGCAATCTTGAATTTCAGTTCATGCAGGGTCGTTATTTTATGCTCAAATATAACGGATCGCATGTTCGGGGCGATTACGAAAAGGCCATAGAAGAGGTGATCACACGGGTCAACCAGGAAGAAAAAGCACTCCTCGACAAAGTGGGGACCAGCTATCGAACCCAGCTCGATCAGTTCAGCAAAGAACACGACACTTATCAATCGCTACTGCCTACGCTGGCGCAGACCATTGAGAAAAGTGACGATCTAATCAAGAACACCCTGGACCGGATCGGACCAGAGATCGCCAAGAACACCGAAGCGTTGCAGACTTCTCGAAAAACCGAGCAAGAAGCCTTGGGTTTGCAGGTGCAGCACGCCAGCGCACTGGCGGTAGCGGTGGTGACCTGGTTCTCGGTGGCCGCAGTGCTGATTGGAATCGCCTTGGCTTGGTTGCTGGTGCGCGTGATCCAGCGTCCGATTGGCGGCGAACCGGTAGAAATGGCGGCGATCACGCAACAAATCGCCCACGGTGACCTCACCGTGCGCTTCACCGACACTGGGAAAGAGACCGGCGTTTATGCCGCCATGCGCGACATGGTGCAGCAGCTCAAGGCGATGGTGGGCCAAGTTACCCA
>RXIV01000008.1:0-227500 GCA_003989085.1 Candidatus Competibacteraceae bacterium | reverse complement strand
GTCCCCCACTCGTGGGCCAATTCCTACGCATTCCTCACCCGTCCGCCACTAGGGTATCGCTACCCCCGTTCGACTTGCATGTGTTAGGCATGCCGCCAGCGTTCAATCTGAGCCAGGATCAAACTCTTCAGTTTAATACTGACATAACTTCATACTGCTTTTCCTGCTAAGAAGCCGCTTCCCTCCCTCGCGGAAGTTTAGCTCGCCCCTCGTCTCTTCTTCCCAGGGGCACAAGCCCCCTCCTCAATCACTGCATCCACTCTCTTAACGAACCCTTAAACTTCACCTTCCCGCCCTACGGCGACAAGACCGCTACTATAAATCGCCACCTACCTGCCTGTCAACACTTCCCACCGATAATTTCAATTTCAACCAGTTTGCCCGGCGCAGGCACGGCAAACCATGTAAAGACATTATCAGACTCTGTCGTGTAATGCGGCAAAATATCAAACCGTTATTTGTTGTTTGGCTTTAGCCTGCCATCACCAAGGCAGAGAATTGCTGGGGACAGTGTAGGAGGCAGACCAAAAATGCGTTAGGGTGTCTCGTTCCCTAACGGTTCGGCTACTCTTGAAAGAGGCTAATGATGCAGATTCGAGTCGGCTATGAATTAATCTACGACTGCCCGCAGCCAACGCCCATGATCTTGACGTTGCATATTCACTTTACGCGGGTCTCCGACATCATCGTTCCCGACCACCTCATCACCAGCCCATCGCTACCAATGACGGCCTATCGTGATGCCTTCGGCAACTGGTGCAGCCGAATCGTTGCGCCGAAGGGTCAGATCCGACTTTCCGCTGATGCAGTCGTGACCGATACCGGTCATCCAGACGTGGTTGCTCCCCTGGCCCAGCAGCATTCGGTGCAAGACTTGCCCGCAGAGACTTTGGTGTTCCTTTTGGGAAGCCGCTATTGCGAAACTGACCGGCTCTCCCAAACGGCGTGGGATCTGTTCGGCAAGACGCCTGTCGGATGGGCGCGAGTTCAAGCCATCTGTGACTTCGTTCATCAGCATATCGTCTTTGGTTACGAACATGCCCGGGCGACAAAGACTGCTTGGGAAGCTTTCAACGAGCGGGTTGGCGTCTGCCGCGACTACACGCACCTCGCCATCACTTTCTGCCGCTGCATGAACATTCCGGCTCGCTATTGCACCGGCTACCTGAGCGACATTGGTTTGCCGCCCCCCTACGCTCCGGGGGATTTCGCCGCCTGGATGGAGGTTTACCTGGGTGGTCACTGGTATACTTTTGATCCACGCAACAACGCACCCCGAATTGGCCGGGTGCTGATTGCTCAAGGTCGTGATGCCGCTGATGTCGCGCTCAGCAACACCTTTGGCCCCAACACCCTGACCAGCTTCAAGGTCTGGACTGATGAAGTGGTTGTCGAATCTCCCTGACCGGTTTGCTCTGTTCCTAACCTTATTGCAGAGCGGCTTTCCGGCCAAGTAGGAAGGCCGTTGGTTTTATTGCGTCCAGTCGCTAGTCTGACTCCGTAATCCACCTGCCTGGAAACTCATAATACTGTCTGAATCCCAACCGGACACTGCCATGCCCTCTTTCCTGCGTCATCGCCTCGCCCCCAGCGGGATCGCGTTGCTGTACGCTGGCTTTGCCGCTCTGTGGATCATCGCCTCAGATGGGTTATTGAACCTTGTAACCACCGATCCAGCCCTGATGGGGCGGATCAACACCATCAAGGGCCTGGCTTTCGTCATCGTAACGGCAGGCTTGTTCTACCTCCTGCTGTGTGGCTGGTACGAATCGCCGGTCATGACCGATACGAGTGATGATGCAGCGACACCCAGACTCCGCCGGCGCTACTGGGTGCTAACCCTCGTCAGCCTCGCCTTGCTGGCGCCGTTGCTCGGATTTGGCCTCGTGTTGCTACACGGCCCACAACTGGAGCGTGAGGCCTACGCCAGTCTGGAGGCCATCGCCGACCTCAAGTCCAACCAGATCACTGGCTGGCTGGCTGAACGGCAAGGCAATGGCGACGCGCTGGCCGCTGACCCCGGCTTTGCCGGGCAGGTGGATCAGTTCCTGCGCCAAGGCGGCGCTGCGCAGCATGATGAGATTGTGGAACGGCTCGCAGTGCTGCGGGCGGCCTATGGTTATGAAGACGTAGCGCTACTAGACACCCAAGGTCAGTCCGTGATCAATCTGGGTGATCATGTGGAGCTTTACTCTCAGCTCAAACCTTTGCTGACCCAGGCACTGTCCAGCGGACGGACGCAACGCAGCGATCTTTACCGGGATGAAGCTGGACAAATCCACTTGGATTGGGTAGTGCCGATCACGCAGGCCGGGATGGAAGGTCGCCGACTGGTGGCGACCGTGGTGTTGCATGTCGAACCTGAACGCCTGCTGTTCCCGCTGATCCAGCGTTGGCCCACTGCCAGCCCCAGTGCCGAATCGCTGCTGGTGCGCCGTGAAGGCGACTCAGTGCTGTTTCTCAACGAATTACGCCATCAGTCAGGTGCGGCGCTGACCCAGCGCGAACTCTTGAACAACCCTAATCTCCCCGCCGCCATCGCAATGCGCGAGGGACGATCTGGCGTGACGGCAGGCGCTGATTATCGTGACGTTCCGGTCTTGGCAGCCTTCCGCCCGGTAGCCGACACTGACTGGTATCTGGTCGCCAAAATCGACCGCGCTGAAGTCATGGCGCCGCTTAACTGGCTGGTGTTCTGGGTCAGTCTGGTCGTGCTGTTGGCCATCGCGGCGATCACCGCTGCAGTGCTGGGACTGTGGCGGCAACAGCAACGCGCCCACCACTTTGAATTGCTGGCCCAAGCGGCAGAGCAGGATCGACTGCTGCGGAAGTTCTACGACCTGCCTTTTGTCGGCATGGCCTTCACTTCACCTGAGAGCAAGCGCTGGCTGCAATTCAATGATCGACTCTGCGAGATTCTGGGCTACTCACCCGAAGAACTGGTGAACATGACATGGGCGGAGATCACCCACCCGGATGACCTCGCGGCCAGTATCACCGAATTCGAGCGGGTACTGCGGGGAGAATCCGACGGCTACACGATAGACAAGCGTTTCATTCGCCCGGATGGCGCAGTGGTATTGACCACCATCGATGTCAAGTGTGTGCGTCGCAAGGATGGAAGCGTAGAGATGCTCATCGCCACCATCAACGACATCACCGAACGCCAGTGGGCTGCCGAGCAAATTTGCCGGCTCAACCGCCTCTACGAAATGCTGTCGAACATCAACCAAATCATCGTGCGGCGGAAGGATCCAGCGTGGATGCTGGGCCAGGCCTGCCAAATTGCAGTGCGCGACGGCGGCTTTCGCATGGCCTGGATCGGGCGGCTAAATCGGGAGACCGGCCAAGTGCGACCCGTGGCTGAAGCGGGTCAAATCGGCAACTATCCGAACGAGGCCAATATCACGCTGGTTGGTCCCCATAGCGAAGGCCCCGCCGGAACTGCTCTGCGCAGCGGCCAAACTGTGATCTGTAACGACATCGCCACTGTTCCGAGCATGGCGCTGTGGCGGGAATCGGCGCTGGCGTTGGGCTATCGCGCCTCCATCGCCCTGCCTTTGGCGGTGCAGGGTGCGATGTGGGGAACCCTGAATCTCTATGCTGATCAGACCGGGTTCTTCGACGAGGGAGAGATCGCGCTGCTAGAAGAACTGGCCGGCGATATTGCCTTCGCCCTGGAAATTGCAGAGGCGGACACTGCTCGTCTGCAAACCGAGCAGGCGTTGCAGGAAAGCCAGGATCGGTTCCGTCGGGCGATAGAAGAAGCACCGTTCCCGATCATGATCCACGCTGAGGATGGCCAAGTGCTGACACTCAGTCGAGCCTGGACTGAGATCAGCGGCTACGCCCACGCCGATATCCCGACCATTACCGACTGGACCAGACAGGCTTATGGTGAACATCAACAGGCTGCGCAGGCCGATATCGACCGGCTCTACGACTTGTCACAGCGCAAGGCGGAAGGCGAGTATCTGATCACCTGCAAGGCGGGTTCACAACGCGACTGGGAATTCAGTTCGGTAGGGCTGGGTCGGTTGGCGGACGGTCGGCGGATCGCCATCAGTATGGCGGCTGATGTCACCGAGCGGAACCGGGCTACTGCGACGCTGCGGCAGCGTGAGTGGCAATACCGCCAACTGTTTGAAGCCAATCCACAGCCGATGTGGGTGTTCGACCTGGAAACGCTGCGGTTTCTCGCCGTCAACGATGCCACCCTCACTCACTACGGGTTCAGCCGGGACGAGTTCCTGGGTATGACGATTACCGACATTCGCCAACCGGAAGAGATCCCTCGCCTGCTGGCGCGTATCCGCCAGGTTCACGACCACACCATCGATCGGGAGGGCATTTGGAAGCACCGGAAAAAGGATGGCTCGCTCATCGACGTTGAGGTCACTATGCACGTTCTCCAGTTCTCCGGGCGGCGGGCGGGAATGGTGCTGGCGCACGATGTCACCGAGAGCCGGCGGGCTGAAGATCGCCTGCGTCAAGCCGCCACGGTATTCGAGAACACCCGGGAAGGGATCATCATCACCGATCCTGATGAACGCATCCTGCGGGTCAACCGGGCCTTTTGCGAATTGACAGGCTACACCGAGGAGGAGGCGCTGGGTCAAACCCCACGTCTGCTGCATTCCGATCGGCAAAGTCCGGCATTCTATGCGGCGCTGTGGGCTACCCTTCAGGACACCGGTCATTGGCAGGGCGAGATCTGGAATCGGCGTAAGAACGGTGACGTGTACCCCGAGTTGTTGAGCGTCAGTGCGGTCAAGAATAGCACCGGGGTGGTGACGCATTATGTGGGCGTATTCGCCGATCTTTCCCAGATCAGGGCGTCCGAAGAGCGACTGGACTTTCTGGCCCATCATGACTCGTTGACCGGGCTGCCCAATCGCCTGCTGCTTTCCGCCCGGTTGCAACATAGCATCGAGGTCGCCCACCGTGATGAGGAAACACTGGCGCTGTTGGTGCTGGATTTGGATCGCTTTAAGGACGTGAACGACAGTTATGGGCATTCAGCAGGCGATGCGCTGTTGCAGCAGGTCGCTGAACGCTTGACCCACCGTTTGCGTGGCGTGGATACAGTAACCCGGTTGGGCGGCGATGAATTCGCGGTGCTACTTGAAGATCTGGCGCAACCGCAGGACGCGGCCCGGGTGGCGATGGATATCCTGAGTATTCTCAGCGAACCTTGGCGACTCACCAATGAGACCGAAATACGGCTGGGCGTCAGTCTCGGCATTAGCCTGTTCCCCCAACACGCCCAGACTGCGGAAGAGATGTTGCAGCAAGCCGATGCTGCGCTGTATCAAGCTAAAAGCGAAGGGCGCGGGCGTTTCCAGTACTTTTCCGCCGATCTCACCCAGGCCGCCCGCCAGCGCATTGAACTGGAAGCCCGTCTCCGCCACGCCATCGGCGATCAACAGTTGCGGGTTTACTACCAGCCCCAGGTAGCGATTCCCAGCGGGCGCATCGTCGGAGCCGAGGCGCTGGTGCGTTGGCAAGACCCTGATCATGGCCTGATCCCGCCCGGTCGGTTCATTCCGTTGGCGGAAGAAACCGGTTTAATCAGCGCGATTGGCGAATGGGTGCTGCGAGAAACCTGCCGCCAAGGCAAGGCATGGCTAGACGCGGGTCTGCCGCCGCTGACCCTGGCGGTCAACCTCTCGGTGCATCAACTCCACCACGGCGACCTGGTCGCCACCGTCTTGCAGATCCTCAAGGACACCGACTTCCCCGCAGAGTGGCTGGAACTGGAACTGACCGAAAGCGCCTTGATGCAACGTGAGGTGGAAGCGGTGACTGTCCTCGAACACCTGCGCGGGCTGGGACTGCATCTGGCGATGGACGACTTCGGCACCGGCTACTCATCACTCGCCTATCTCCGGCGTTTCCCGCTCGATGTGCTGAAAATCGACAAGAGCTTCGTTGATGATCTGCCGCACCAGCGGGAGGCAATGGAGATCGCTGCAACCATCATTGCAATGGGTCACACCCTAGGCCTGAAGGTGCTGACGGAAGGGGTGGAGACCGCCGAGCAATTGGCGTTCCTGCAACTCAACGGTTGTGACCTGTATCAGGGTTACCTGACCAGCCCGCCGGTACCGGCGCTGGCGTTCGTAGAGTTGCTGGCAAGATTGGGCCATTGACGGTCGGGTAGTCTTGGGTTGTCCTGCACCGAGTAGTGACCTTCTGCATCACAGATTCCCAGATTCAGCATTGCGCTTATTGATTCCATTTTGCAGGACTACCCACTACGCGAGTCGCTGTAATTGGCGCAAAATGAGCAATGGTATACTGGCCTATCTCAACCGCTTTCCCTGCCTATCCGCAACGGAGTTCCCAACTGATGTCGCGCCTTTCCCCTCATGGTCTGGTCTTGTTGACCCTCCTCCTTACCGCCTGCGCGGGCAGCCCAACCAGCGAACAGGCGCCAGGACCTGCCGCCTATGCCGCATTCCTGACCTATCCCAACCGGCTCCAGCCTGTCCCTGGCGATAAGGGGGCTTATCGCTGGGCTGCATCTGACGCCAACCTTGGTCGGTATAACAAAATTTTGCTCGATCCGATCCAGGTCCAACTGGCCAGCAATGCAGAATACAAGGCGATTGATCCCGCGCAATTGAAAACACTGGTCGATGAATTTCGACAGGCCATTGTCAAAGCGCTCGGCAATGCCTACCCGGTCGTGACCCAGCCGGGGTCAGGCGTGTTGCGAGTGAAGATCACCATTGTCGATCTAGTGCCGACCAAGCCTGAAATGAGCGTGGTAGCGTTGGTGGTGCCCTATGCCACTGTCGCTGACATGGCCTCGGGCGCAGCATCGGGCGGACCGGTAGGGTCTGCGCCCTATCTGGGCCGCACTGGCATCGCCGCTCAGTTTTTCGATAGCCGGAACAATCAGGTGATTGCTGAATACGCCGACACCGAAGTCGGACGGAAATATGTCGTAGATACCTCGCAAGGGGTCGGTAATGCAGTCAGTACTGGCGTTTCCGATTACATGAAGGCTTATTCGACCTGGGCCTACGCCCAACAGGCGTTTGAGGGTTGGGCGCAACAGTTACGGGCGCGGCTGGATCAGGCTCACAGCCGATAAACGCCCGCCAGACGCCAGGGAATGGCGAAGAGCGAAGTTCATTGATAACCCATTTTGGAGATTGATCCGATGAAGAAAAGCTATCAGGCGTTACTCGCCGCTACTCTGGGTTGTGCGTTGGCGCTACCTGTGCTGGCGGCAGACCCAGCCCCGGCGGCGACCGAAAAAGCCAGCGCCGAACTCAAAGCGGTGCTTACTCAACACCATGAGGCGCTGAATAAACAGGACATCAAAGCGTTAATGGCGCTCTATGCCGACAACCCCAACGTCGCATTGATGGGCACCGGCTCCGGCGAGTTCTGGAAGGGCAAGGCGGCGATTGAAGAGACCTACAAGCACTTTTTTGAAACCTTCAAGGCCGGCTCGCTGACTCACAACTGCCCGGAGATGGCTGGGGGTGAAGAGGGTAACGACGCTTGGTTCATGGCGTCCTGCATAATGAAAGACAGCGATCCATCCGGCCAGGCCCGTGAGTTTGAGCTGAACGTGTCTGCAGTGCTGAAGAAGGAAAAAGCCGGCTGGCGCGTCCAGGCGCTGCACACCTCGAATCTGGCGGAAGATGCCGGTCCGCCATCAGAGGACGATGCTGAGCCAGCAGCGCCAGCTTCCGCAGCAACTCCGACGCCGGAAGCTGCCCCAAAGAAAGCCCCATGAGCGGAGAATGGTCATGACTGATCAAGATCAAAAATCCCGACCTGAACCCATCGAGACGCTCGGTGCTGAGGAACGGCGGGCGTTTCTACGCAGCTTGGGCAAATGGTCACAAGCCGTGATCGGTGTGGCGGCGCTGGGCGGAGGGTTGATCCACTCCAACCCGGCTGAGGCTTGGGTGGCGGCTCGTGGCGTTGGCGGCTCCGCCGCTGTTGGCGGTCGTGGCGGCTGGGTCAATCGCTACGGCGGCGGCGGTGGCTGGGCTAACCGGGTTGGCGGCGGCGGCTGGATTAACGGCGGCGGTGGTGGCGGCTGGCTCAACGGCGGCGGCGGTAGCGCCGGCTGGGTCAACCGCTACGGCGGCGGCGGTAGCTGGATTAACCGCTAACTTTCGCTACTTCCACGGCAGGCCGTCGTCCCGTCTGAACAGAGGTCTGCCGTGGATCCCTCTTCCACCCAAAACCAGCCACATCTTCACATCTGACACTCATCCCTGATCACTGGTGGGTGAAAAGGCAAAATCCCACCTCCTTTCTTCCGCATTCTCCGCACCTTTCGTGGTAAAAAATAACCCGGTGTTAAGCGTTAAGCCAGCGCCTCCAACACCGGACGCAGCGCCAGCCACCACTGTTCCAGCGGCCGCCGGTTAGGCGTGTCAATCATGTCCGGCATCTGCTTGAGCGGAAAAGTCGTCACCTTACCCTCGGCCAAACCAATGAATACGCCCGCCGCTGTGCCGCGATTCAGTTCTCCCGTCAGAAAATCAATGCCATGCGCCGCCAGTCGAGTCGCCAAAATCCGGTCAAATGGCGAGGGATTACCGCCTTGCTGCACATGGCCCAACACCGCCTGACGCACATCAAACAGATGACCGCCTTCCTCCTCAAACAGCCGGCACAGAAAGTCGGTGGTGTATTGCGAATTAGCCCGTTCGTTGCGGATGGTCAGATAAAACCGCCGCCCGTCCCGAAAGCTGGCGATCATCCGCTCCACATCAACCTGCAAGTCCTTGAGGGTAATGCCCTCCTCTGGCAAGTAGATTCGTTCAGCTCCACCGGCCAGGCCGCTCATCAGCGCCAGATAGCCGCAATGCCGGCCCATCACTTCGACCACGAAACAGCGCCGCGCCGCCATCGCTGACTGTTTGATCCGGTCCAGCGCCTCAACAATTACGTTCAAGGCGGTGTCTGCGCCGATGCTCAGTTCCGAACCGGGCAGATTATTGTCGATGCTGGCGGGCAGGCAGATCATCGGGATTTTGAAAGCCGGATAACGCTCGCGCTCGCTGTGCAGTCGGTAAGCCGCCTGATAGGCCATCCAGCCGCCAATCACCAGCAACCCGTCAATCCCGTTGGTCTCCAGCGCCCGGGCAACCGGATACAGTTGTTCGGTGGCGGGAATCTGCCGGCTTGCGCCCAATTCAGCGCCGCCCAACGCGGTCCAGCCCTCGACATCGCCCCAGCTTAATTCCTCGATCCGGCCATCAATCAGTCCGGTAAAACTGCCGCGCACCCCCAGCATGGCATGGCCGCGATCCAGTCCCAGCCGGATTGCAGCGCGGGTCGCGGTGTTCATGCCGGGAGCCAGCGCCCCGCCGTGAATCACTGCGATCCGGCGCGGGCGAGCCGGTGGGGCAATGCTCGGCAACGCCTCAGCCATTGCCTTGAAGATGTCGAACATGGCGCTAAAGCTGCCGCCGCGCATCTCCATTGCCTTGGCATAGTGCTGTTCACCGATCAGCCGCGCCACCGCCCGAGTCTGCTCAACACATTGCATCAGCGGGGCGCGGTGAATGCGGTTGTAGCGCACTCCGATCAACTGTGGCTCGCTGTCGGGAGTGGCCGCCAGCAAGTCCTCCACCGCAGCGTGACCGACCAGGGTGCTCATCCAGCGGTCATAGGCGCTGGGGGTGCCGCCGCGCTGAACATGGCCGAGAATGGTGACGCGGGTGTCCTCGCCCAACCGCTCCTCCAGCACCCGACGCACATAGTCGCCGCTGATCGGGTGGCCGGCGCGATCAGCAGCGCCCTCGGCGACCACCACAATGCTGTCGCGCCTTCCGGCGGCCCGACCCCGTCGCAGCAGCTCGCACATCCGTTCTTCCCAACCTTCGTCGGGCGGGTTTTCGGGAATCAGCACATAGTCGGTGCCGCCGGCAATGGCGCTGGTCAGCGCCAGATAGCCGCAATGCCGGCCCATCACTTCCACTACAAAACTGCGCTGGTGACTGGCGGCGGTGCTAGTTAGAGCGTCCATCGCTTCGGTGATCCGGTGCAGGGCGGAATCAGCGCCGATAGTCATGTCGGTGCCGACCATGTCGTTGTCAATCGATCCCACCAGCCCGACAATCATCAGCGCCGGGTGCTGCTGTGCGGTCGCCTCGTCAATCTCGCCACGTTCGCGCAGTTCCGCAATCAGGCCGGGCCATTCCTGGCGGAAGGTATCTGCACCGGTCAAACTGCCGTCGCCGCCGATGATCACCAACCGGTCAATCCCTGATTG
Organism: Candidatus Competibacteraceae bacterium; assembly: GCA_003989085.1. Lineage (GTDB taxonomy): Bacteria > Pseudomonadota > Gammaproteobacteria > Competibacterales > Competibacteraceae > RXIV01. The sequence continues at coordinate 217,245 of RXIV01000008.1, read as the reverse complement.
CAACAGATTGCGGGCGGCCTGCAAGCGACCCTCACGTTCACGGAACCGGGCGCAGCGGGCCGTGCCGATCACGGTGCCGCCCCGGTGCAGAATCCGGCCCACGTCATCCCACGATAACGGGTGAATGCGGTCGCCGCCGTCTACCATCCCCTGATAACCTTCATCAATCGCGTATACGGCAGCGCCCTGATGCAAAGCGGAGCGTACTACGGCGCGAACTGCCGCATTCATACCCTGGGCATCGCCGCCGCTGGTCAGGACGCCGAGGCTTTTTTTGGATTCAAGGCCAGCCATGTCTACTGTTCTCCTACTGGATTCTGAAACGGGATATGCGAATGATGCGGATAAGGATAGGCGTTCCCGATGACGCCTGTTCAAACAGTCCGGGCCGAATTCAACTTTGAAATGCGTCCTGAATCCACTCGATGTGCGGCGTATCCTCCGATTGAAGAATGGCGACCACGTCGAAACGGCAGGGTTGGTCGGAAGGCCGGCATTGCAGGTAGCGCGTGGCGGCCCGCACCAATCGTTGTTGCTTGGTACGGGTCACCGATTCCGCCGGGACGCCATAACGGGCATCGTGGCGACTGCGGACTTCCACAAACACCAGATGCTCGCCGTCGCGCATAATCAGGTCCAGTTCGCCGCCCCGACACCGAAAGTTGCGTGCTTCAAGCAGTAAGCCCCGTGCTTCGAGATAGCGCAGGGCCAGAGTTTCGGCAGCGGTTCCCTGGGCGACGCGACTGATCAAGGCGAGTCTCCGGTGATGAAAAGTCCTATCGGGCTGATTAAAAAGTTGCGGCATTGTAGAGGGTTAAAGCATGACCGTCGAATCCGGGGCGTTATATGTGGTGGCAACGCCGATTGGCAATCTTGAAGACCTCAGCGCCCGCGCCCTGCGGGTGTTGCAGGAAGTGGATTGCATCGCCGCCGAGGATACCCGGCATACCGGGCAGTTACTGCGCCATTGCGGCATCCAGACACCGTTGCTGTCGCTGCATGAACACAATGAACGCGCCCGACTGGGGCAGGTCATCGGCTTACTGCGAGAAGGCAAGGCCATTGCATTGGTTTCGGACGCCGGGACGCCGCTGATCAGCGATCCCGGCTTTCCCTTGGTGCGCGAGTTGCGCCGGCAGGGCTTGAAGGTAATTCCGGTTCCCGGTCCCAGCAGCCTGCTGGCGGCGCTCTCAGTAGCGGGTCTGCCGACTGACCGCTTTGGGTTCGAGGGCTTTCTGCCGGCTAAAAGCGCGGCCCGGCGGGAGCGGTTGCAGACGCTGGTCGGCGAGGAGCGCACCCTGGTGTTTCTCGAAGCCAGCCATCGAGTGGCGGAAACCCTGGCTGATCTGGCAGCAACCTTTGGTGGCGACCGGCCTGCCGTGGTGGCCCGCGAACTGACCAAGCGTTTTGAGGAAGTCCAGAGTGATACGCTGGCCGGACTGGCGAACTGGCTGGCGGCGGATCCGGTCCGTAGCAAAGGGGAATTTGTGTTGCTAACGCAAGGCGCTGCACCAGCGGGCGAGGCGGATAGCCCGGAAATTCGCCGACTGCTGACGATACTGCTGGCAGAATTGCCTACCAGCCGGGCGGTAGCGGTGGCGGCCAAATACACCGGACTGCGGAAAAAGCCTCTGTATGAGCTGGCGCTGACGTTGGCGGGGCGACAAGGCACCGAAGCACAGTGAAAGGTGTTTTGTGCTGATTCGCAGCGCTTTCTGCCGGTTTGATCTTCTATCCTTAATTTAGGTTGGCAGCCCTGACGCCGCTAACCCTAATCAAGAAGCTGGCTTATGTATTTCCAGTATTCCAAAAAACCAAAGGAGAAGATTATTCATGCGCAAACCCACCTTTCAGGCGCTGCTGGCCGGCGCTGCATTGGCGCTGCTGGCCGGCGCGCTCCACGCCGAAACCGTGATCAAGTTCTCGCATGTCGTCGCCGAGAACACCCCCAAGGGCCAAGGCGCTCTGCTGTTCAAGAAGCTGGCCGAGGAACGGCTGCCCGGCAAGGTCAAAGTCGAGGTTTATCCCAACTCGCAATTATTTGGCGATGGCAAGGAAATGGAAGCGTTGCTGCTCGGCGATGTGCAGCTCATCGCCCCCTCGCTGTCAAAGTTCGACCGCTACACCAATCAGATTCAAGTCTTTGATCTGCCGTTCCTGTTCAACGACATCGCGGCGATCCACCGCTTCCAGAATGGCCCCACCGGCACAGCCATTCTCAAATCGATGACCAAAAAGGGCCTGATCGGACTGGGCTACTGGGACAATGGCATGAAGCAGCTTTCAGCCAAAAAACCGCTTAGAATGCCAGAAGACGCCAAGGGCCTGAAATTCCGCATCCAGGCATCGGACATCCTTGAAGCGCAGTTCAAGGCGGTCGGCGCTGTCCCGCAGAAGCTGGCCTTCGCTGAGGTGTACTCGGCGCTGGAAACCGGGGTCGTCGATGGCGCTGAGAACCCGTGGTCGAATGCCTACTCGCAGAAGTTCTACGAGGTGCAGCCCTATTTCACTGAGTCCAATCACGGTTATCTGGGCTACATGGTGGTGGCGAACAGCCAATTCTGGGAAGGCTTGCCCGCCGATGTGCGCCAGACCTTGGAAAAAACCTTGGCCGAAGTAACAGCAGAGGTCAATAAATCAGCGACCGCTTTTAGCGAGGGCGACCGTAAAAAGATCAAGGATTCCGGCAAGACTGAAATTCTGGCGCTGACCCCTGAACAACGTGCTGCATGGAAGGCCGCAATGAAACCGGTGATCGATCAGTTCACTCCCAAAATTGGCAAGGATATTGTTGACGCTGCGTTAGCAGCCAACAAGCCGTAACACCTCTTCCCGACTGGTCTGACTGCCCCGTGTCCGCATGGGGCGGCAGTTTTGCGCTTCCGTTCGGAGAGTCCCGCATGTTGATCCGCATTGTCCATCATCTGGAGGAGGGCTTTATTGCCCTACTGCTGGCGTTGATGACCCTTATCACCTTCAGTCAGGTGGTCGCTCGCTATATCTTTGGCACCGGTTTTGGCTGGGCGCTGGAATTGACCACTTATCTGTTCGCCTGGCTGGTGCTGTTTGGCGTGTCCTACGGTATCAAGGTCGGCGCCCACATTGGCATTGACGTGGTGGTGCGCCAGTTGCCGCACACCCTCCGCCGCGCCGTTGGTCTGGCCGCAGTACTGTGCTGCTGCGCCTATTGTATCATTTTACTGATTGGTTCAGCCGGCTATGTCTACAAGCTCTACGCTATCGGCATCGAAGCCCAGGATCTGCCCATTCCGCGCTGGATTCTGTTCATCATGTTGCCCGTTGGCCTAGTGCTGGCGTTGCTGCGGTTGCTACAAGTCGCCTGGCATACCCTGCATGGCCGGCAAGAAGGTTTACGGCTGGCTGACGAGGCCCGCGAGGCGATCGAAGCGGTTGAAGCAGACGGAACGGTTGATGTGATCGAAATCCTGCACCCGAACCATCCCGCTGCTCCGATCAACCGCGAGGAGAAAGCGCCATGACTTCGTTATTCCTGTTTAGCATCCTGTTTCTGTTTCTGCTCATGGGCGTGCCGATTGCGTTCTCTCTGGGTTTGTCCAGCATCCTGACCGTCCTGTTTTTCACCAGTGATTCGCTGGCCTCCATGTCACTCAAGCTGTTCGACACCATGGAGCATTACACCCTGCTGGCGATCCCATTCTTCATTTTGGCTTCGGCATTCCTAACCACCGGCGGAGTGGCGCGGCGTCTGATTCGCTTCGCCATTGCCGCCGTTGGTCATTTCCACGGCGGGTTGGGCATCGCCTCAGTGCTGGCCTGTATGCTGTTCGCGGCGGTCTCCGGGTCATCGCCGGCTACCGTGGCGGCGATTGGCTCCATCGTCATCGGCGCGATGGTCAAATCCGGCTATCCGCTACCTTACGCCGCCGGGATGATCTGCAACGCAGGCACTCTGGGCATTCTGATCCCGCCGTCTATCGTGATGGTGGTGTATGCTGCCGCGACTGAGCAATCGGTCGGCCAGTTGTTCATGGCCGGCGTTGTTCCCGGTGCTTTACTGGGTCTGATGTTGATGGCGGCCATCTATTTTAGCGCCCGTAAATTTAAGGTTCCGGTGCAACCACGGGCATCATTCCGGGAACTGATGGTCGCCACCCGTGACGCCATTTGGGGGTTGGGGCTCATCTTTGTGGTGATGGGCGGCATCTACGGCGGTATTTTCACCGCAACCGAGGCCGCCGCTGTAGCAGCAGTCTACGCCTTCATCGTCGCCCTGTTCGTCCACCGGGACATGGGCTGGGCGCAAATTCCCAAGGTATTCGCCGACGCCGGCAAGGTCACGGTGATGTTGTTGTTCATCATTGCCAACGCCATGCTGTTCGCCCATGTGCTGACCACTGAACGCATCCCGCAAGTCATGGCGGAAACGATCATCGGCTGGGGTCTGGCACCTTGGCAATTTTTGATTGTGGTCAACATTATCCTGCTGATCGCCGGCAACTTCATGGAGCCATCGTCGATCTTGCTGATCCTGGCGCCGATTCTGTTCCCCATTGCCGTCCAGTTGGGCATTGACCCGATCCATCTGGGCATCATCATGACGGTGAACATGGAAATCGGCATGATCACCCCGCCGGTGGGGTTGAACCTATTCGTCACCTCGGGAATCACCGGGATGCCGCTCTGGGAAGTGGTAAAAGCCGCATGGCCGTGGCTGATGGTGATGCTGAGCTTCCTGATGATCATCACCTACATCCCGCAAATCAGCCTGTTCCTGCCCCATCTTATGTTCTAATTGACCAGGCGGACGCAGAAAGGGGCGGTGCTGAGACCGCCCCTTTTTCGTTGATGCAGTTTGTCCGCCGGTTTAACCCCAATACCGAACTGGCCCACTGTCAATATGGACGAAGTTCGAACTAGGATAATAACCAACACCACCCGCGCCTAGCGCACGGGCCGCCCGGTAGAGATCGGAAACTCGGCCGCCGGGCAACCGGATGTCCAACGCCATAGCCTGCATGTGAAAACTATTGCGGGCCACGCCTCGGCTACGCTCGCAAAGCGCCCCGTTGGTCGTGGGCGACCGGTAGCCGCTGATCACATTGACCGGTGTCCACAGCCCCATCTGCAATTGCAGAGCGTAGAGCTGATCCAACACACTTGGGTCAAATATCTTGACCTGATCGTTATGGTAATCGCGCAACGCCCAGCTAATCTCATTGATCGACTCGCGAACATAGCCCTCACGCGGCGTCCAGTAGACTTTGCGGACTGTTTCATCAGTATTGGGATTATGAAAGAAGAGATAGCGATCTCGTAGAACCGCCGCCTTGAGCAGATCCGGCGTCAACGCCGCAGCGCTGAGGCCACCGGCCGCCCATTTCAGAAACCCGCGCCGGCTCGGCGTGGACGGAGTTTCCACCGGCAGACTGGCCGGTTGAAGCGCTGCATTCTTTCGCATTCCGCAAAATCCTCCCGGTAACCCAAGACGCCTTTGGTCCTACGCAAATCGGAATCAGTAAGCCGCTTGGGGCAAGAAAAAAGCCTGGCGTTTATCGTCGATAAAACCAACCTGACAGGTAAAGAATCTAATCTCCTCTTCCCTGAGCGATGCTCAAAAAGGCTGAGGCGCGGACCGCGAATACTCCGCCCTCAATGTTTAGCCTCATCGTTCCGACCGGCAGGAAACGGGACTAAATAGTTGCTTTGGTGGTTTTGGCAATTCCGGTCAAAAATCTGTAATAATTTGATATAAAAGGATGTTCTGCGCAAACCTTGTGGTCTGACAAGTCTGAAAAATCCTTACTAAGATCAAATTGTTGTATTAAGAAAACTCGTCAACCTGCTTCACAAGGTCAGAGAAGTAGCCTAACTATTTGATTTTCATGAAAGCCGGTAGGATTTAACGATACCTTAAGTATTGAAGCAAATCAGGTTTGACAAAACAAGAATCAGACTTACAAAAATATTTTATCATTTCACAACAACACCTAATTCAATCCACTACTGCTGACCAATCTTTATCGAAGATGCGACGCAAAATAATCATTAAAATCTAGAATTCATGGAAGAGACTCAAATAAAATATTTAAAATTTTAAAATGTTATGAAAATCCTGTTGAATAGATTTATCATTTATTTATCAAAACAACCAATAGTTATCTTAAGAACAACTATGTATTAAAATTACCAAAAAACAACAACCGTGAAAAATACCACACGATGAGTAAAGAAAAGTTTCCCGTCACCCCCGCGACCCGACGCCTGCGCGAGCATCAAATTGCATTCACCGGGCACCTCTATCGCTACGAAGAACGGGGCGGCACCGCCCACAGCGCTGCTAGTCTCGGAGTGGACGAACATAGCGTGATTAAAACCCTGATTCTGGAAGACGAGCGCCGGCAACCATTGATCATGCTGATGCATGGTGACCGCAAGGTCTCCACCAGAGAACTGGCGCGGGTGCTGGGGGCGAAAACTATAACCCCCTGTGACCCAGCCATCGCCAATAAACATACCGGCTATCTGGTCGGCGGGACTTCACCGTTCGGCGTCCGCAAGATCATGCCGGTATACATGGAAGCCAGCATCCTCGACCTGCCGCTGCTTTACATTAACGGCGGCAAACGTGGTTTTCTGATCAGTCTGCCGCCAAACGAAGTACAACGTCTGTTGCAGCCCACTCTGGTTAACGTTGCGGTAGAGGATTGATCCATTTGAACGAGCAGACTTTTATTGCGACCGCCCCGGAAGGCGTCGATCCATTGCTGGCGGCGGAGCTGGTGAAACTGGGCGCAACCACTATCAAATCGGTACGCGGCGGCATCCGCTTTCAGGGGTCGCTGGAGCTGGCTTACCGCGTCTGTCTGTGGTCACGCACGGCTAGCCGGGTGCTGTTACTGCTAGCAGAATTTCCGGTAGCCGAGGTTGAGGCGCTCTACGCCGGGATTCATGCCTTGCCGTGGGAAGATCATCTAGCCCCGGATGGGACATTAGCCGTTGAGTTCACTGGAACCGGCTCTGGCATTGACCACAGCCATTACGGAGCGCAGCGCGTCAAGGACGCGGTGGTCGACCGATTCCGGGCGCAATGCGGACAGCGACCCGGCGTGGATCGGCAGCAGCCGGATCTGCGGATTCACGTTCTGCTGCGCGACCGGCAAGCCACAGTCAGTCTCGATCTATCCGGAGACAGCCTGCACCGGCGCGGCTACCGCGAAGCGACCGTGATCGCGCCGCTTAAAGAGACGTTGGCTGCTGCGTTACTGCTGAAATCAGGATGGCCGAACATCGCGGCGGCGGGCGGGCCGCTGCTGGACCCCTTATGCGGCTCCGGGACATTGGCGATTGAAGCCACCTGGATGGCTGGCGATCAGGCGCCGGGCCTGCTGCGCGAACACTGGGGTTTCAGTGGCTGGCTAGGTCATATTCCCGTGTTATGGAACCGATTGTTGGTTGAGGCGCAGGAGCGGCGCACTCTCGGCAAACCCCGAATTCCGCTGATCCTGGCGAGTGACCACGACCCAAAAGCGGTGCGCGCAGCGCTGGCCAATGCCCGGCGAGCGGGCGTAGCGGATCGGATGCGCATCGAGCGCCGGGCATTCAGCGCACTCCAGCCACCGCTGGGAATACCGGGGCTATTGATTGCCAATCCGCCCTATGGCGAACGATTAGGCGCAACCGAAGATTTGGCCGAGTTTTACACCGAATTCGGCGAAGTGCTGAAAACCCGATTGAACGGCTGGCGTGCGGCGCTGTTCACCAGCAATCCTGAACTAGGTAAGCGGATGGGGCTGCGGGCGGAAAAAGTTCACGTTTTCCACAACGGGCCATTGGACTGCCGCTTGCTGCGATTCCGGGTGGAATCGGAGTTTTTCGTGGATCGGGCGACAGCGGATCAAAGAACCCGCACTCGTGCGCTGAAGCAGGCAGCGGCGGGTGGAGCGGAGGGTTTTATCAACCGGCTGCACAAGAACCTCCGCCATCTAGGCCGATGGGCGGCACGGGACGGGGTAAGTTGCTATCGGATCTATGACGCTGATTTACCGGAGTATGCGGTCGCTATTGATCGTTACGAACAATGGTTGCACGTTCAGGAGTACGCCCCGCCAGCAACGGTAGACGCCACCCGAGCCCGCGAACGACTGGAGCAGGTCATGGCGGCCTTGCCAGCAGCGCTGGAGTTGCCAGCAGAGAATGTGTTTCTGAAAGTGCGTCAACGGCAACGTGGCTCCAGCCAGTATCAGAAACAGGCGCAACAAGGCCGATTCCACGAAGTCCACGAGGGGCCGGGCCGGTTTCTGGTCAACTTCAGCGATTATCTGGATACCGGGCTGTTTCTGGATCACCGTCTGACCCGGCAACGGCTGGGCGAACAAGCGGCGGGTCGGCGTTTTCTCAACCTGTTCGGTTACACCGGCGCAGCTACAGTCCACGCAGCATTAGGCGGGGCAACCAGCACCACCACCGTCGACTTATCCGCGACTTATCTGGATTGGGCGCGGCGCAATCTGGAATTGAACGGCATCTGTGGCCCTCGGCATCAACTGATTCAGATGGATTGCCGGCAATGGCTGGTGTGGGCGCGGGAGCGTTACGAGCTGATTTTCGTGGATCCGCCGACCTTCTCCAACTCCAAACGACTGGACCATGATTTCGATGTGCAGCGGGATCATGTGGAACTGCTACGGCAGGCCTTGCGTCTGCTGACCCCGGATGGAACGCTGGTCTTTTCCACCAATCACCGCCGCTTCCGGCTGGATCGGGAGAGCCTGGCCGAGGTGCAGATTGAGGACTGGAGCCGGAAAACCCTGCCGCTGGATTTCGCCCGCGATCCAAAGATTCACCAGTGCTGGGCTTTGCGGGTTAGAGGTTAAGGCAGTCGTCCTGAAATCCGCTTTCAGGACGACCTAAACTCAATCCACCCGGTAATTGGGCGCTTCCTTGGTAATCGATACATCGTGGACATGGCTTTCCCGCATCCCGGCGCTGGTGACGCGGGTAAAGGCCGGTTTGGTCCGCATTTCGGCGATGTCCTGACAGCCGACATAGCCCATGCTGGAGCGTAGGCCGCCCATCAGCTGGGTGATGATCGCCAGCACACTGCCCTTGTACGGCACCCTGCCCTCGATGCCTTCCGGCACCAGCTTTTCCACCGCGCTGCCTTCCTGGAAATAACGGTCGCTGGAACCGTGCTGCTGGGTCATCGCGCCAATCGAACCCATGCCGCGATAGGACTTGTAGGAGCGGCCCTGATACAACTCCACCTCGCCGGGCGCTTCTTCGGTGCCGGCAAACAGGCTGCCGATCATCACGGTATGAGCGCCCGCCGCAATGGCTTTAGCCAAATCGCCGGAATAACGCACCCCACCATCGGCAATCACCGGCACATCACATTCCCGCAGCGCCTCGGCGACATTGGAGACCGCGCTGATTTGCGGCACGCCGACCCCGGCGATGATCCGAGTAGTGCAGATGGATCCAGGCCCGATTCCCACCTTGACGGCATCTGCCCCGGCTTCGACCAGATCGCGGGCGGCGGCAGCGGTGGCGATGTTGCCGCCAATGACCTGCACCTGCGGATACTGCCGTTTAATCCAGCGCACTCGGTCTAATACGTTTTTGGAATGGCCGTGAGCGGTATCTACCACCAGCACATCTACGCCGGCATTGACCAGCGCCGCGACCCGTTCCTCGGTATCACTGCCGGTGCCGACCGCCGCGCCGACCCGCAACCGGCCTAACTCATCCTTGCAAGCCAGCGGGAAGTCACTGGATTTCTGGATGTCCTTGACCGTGATCAAGCCGCGCAACTCGAAGCGGTCATTGATCACCAGCACCTTTTCAATGCGGTGCCGGTGCAGCAGGGTGGCGATTTCCTCGCGGCTGGCGCCTTCACGCACGGTGATCAAGCGCTCCTTGGGGGTCATCACCATGCTGACAGGCGCATCCATATTTGATTCAAACCGCAGGTCGCGGTTAGTGACGATACCAACCAATTCTGCGCCGTCCACCACTGGCACCCCAGAAATGTGATGGGCGCGGGTCAGCTCCACCACTTCGCGGATGGTGGCGCGAGGATGAATGACGATGGGATCGTGAATCACTCCGCTCTCGAATTTCTTGACCCGGCGCACTTCCACTGCATGGCGTTCCACTGGCTGGTTCTTGTGGATAATGCCAATGCCGCCTTCTTGAGCCATCGCAATAGCCAAGCTGGATTCGGTCACGGTATCCATCGCCGCCGACAACAGTGGAATGTTCAGAGCGATGCCGCGCGTCAGCTGGGTCTTGAGACTGACATCCTTAGGCAACACCGCAGAATAGGCGGGAAGGAGCAGGACATCATCAAAGGTCAGTGCTTCTTGAACAATACGCATGGCGGGGCCTCAAGACTGGCGAACAAAAGGGGGTTATTTTAGGCCGCACTATGCTTCGGGTAAACCAAGAAACGGAAGCGAGCATTCAGAACCAGCGTTCGACCAGAGTTTATGAAAAAATAATCGAACTCAGGTCCACTTTTGACTTATCATTATAATTCAACATCTTGGCATCTCCACCGCCCGGAGAATAAAGATAAACGACACCTTCGAAATCCCCGAAATCAATCACGTTGACGCCAGGGGTCCAACTATAGATTTGGTTGAGTTTGCAGGTGAGAACCTTGCATTGAGCGTAAGCAGCGACGGCGTTACCAAAGGTTAAGGAATAGGATAAGCCGCGATTGGCCTGCTCGCCCCCTACCTGGCATGAAAAAAAGACAATAGCGCCTTTAATGCAGCCATTCAGTTTCTTGAACAGGTTTACATTATTCCAGCCCAGGGTTTGACCACCAATCTGGATACCGCCAATGGAGCCATGCGCCATGAAATGCAGTGCATCCAGTTTTTCCGTACCTGATTTTCCCTTGGCGACTTCTGCGGCCCAATCAATAATATGATCTGCACTGTCGCTGTTGCTGACAGACCAGACGTTCATAGCGGCAGGAGGCCGTAAAGGTGTGGGCGGCGAAGTCAGCGGATTATTCAGGCGAGGATCATGAATGATCATTTGTCTGCCGTGCATAAAATTGAATGCCATGATGACCGCTCCTTTAAGTGACAGTGAATACTGATCTTTTCGCAGGGAAGGTGCGCCAGGTGCGCCCAGAATGTGTGGTGTCACTGAGAACCCATGATGCGCTCATTGAGAACCACCATTTATCATTTAAGCAATAGATATGCCACTTACTAAAGACAAGGGCATTTCCAGAAACATTATTTTAAATAACAACAAAATACACCACCTGATGCTCTCGTATCACGGGTTATGGACTCGAAGACGCACCAACAGCCTTCTCTAAAGGCCAAAATGGCCCATCCATTTTGGTTGCCCCGATTGCAAAGCAGCTGCTAATAACTCCGCTACCCAGCGCTGCTATTCCAGTGGTAATCGCTCGATCAGCATTCGCTGCATATCCACAGAGTGGCGTTAAATAGCGCCCAGCGGAGATCGGATGAGTCTATCCGGCTAAAGCGCGTCAGTCGGGGACTGGCTATAATTTGTTAAGCAACGGTTGCACACTTGGCTAGCAACTGCTCTGTCTGCATCCCGCCCCACCACCATCCACGGAGTAACAACGTGAAAAATCCAATAAAAATCTCCCGGCTGGCCTCGCTCTACCTAGCATTGAGCCTGGCCGCCCTCAGTAGCGCGGACGCCGCTACCCGCGCCGACTTTTACGCCCGATTCAATCCTGCCGCCGGCGATTTGCCTTTCCCCACCAACCTGCTATTCAGCTCCTCGACGGATGGAACATTGAATATCCCGGTCGCTGATCCCATGAATCTGGCTGACCCACGAGTAGCGATGAACGGACTGGATGGCTTTTCCACAGTCGCACCGCTAACCGCGCAATTCTCTAGCAGCTTAAACGCGGATACAGTCAAAGCCGGTGGCGCGGTGCGAGTCTTTGAAGTGGTATTAACCAACCCGTTTCTGGACCCAAAGAATCGGCCGTTCGCCATTACTGCGGTCCAGCGCGAGTTGAAAGCCGGCAGTGATTATGAAGTCACCCTGCTGCCGCAGGACACCAACCAGACCACGCTGACCATTAGTCCGCTGCTCCCGCTGGCGCCAAAAACCGGCTATCTGGTGGTATTGACTGATGGCATTCAGGACAGTAGCGGCTATAACGCGCTGCCGTCGCCAACTTATGCACTGACCAAGCTGCCTACGTCGCTGATCGACGACACAGGCCAAAGCGTGATTCCTGGCCTGAGCGACGCCCAGGCGCAGGCGCTGGAACCGTTGCGGCAACTGGTCAATAACCAAGAAAGCGCCGCCGCCAGTCAAGGCCTCACCAAAGGTGGCATCGTTCTGAGCTGGACCTTCATGACCCAGTCGATTGACGATGCGTTCGCAGCGCTGGGCAAGGATCTCAAGCCTCTGGGGATGGGGGTTAAAGCAACCGGGCTGACTACCGCTGCCCTACCTTCCGTCAACCTGCCCGGCTTTTCCGACATCTACGCCGGCGTGCTGGCGATCCCCTACTACCTCAGCAAAGACAAGCCGCTGAGCGGCTACTGGCAGACGGCAAGCGGTGGCGCGGTGACCCGCTACAACCCGCTGCCGGTAGCGACTGCGGTGTTGCAAATTCCAGTGCTGATGACCGTCCCCAACGCTAGGAGCGGCCAGAGCAAACCCGCAACCGGCTGGCCGGTGGTTATTTACCAGCATGGCATTACCCGTAACCGCCTCGATATCTTCGCGCTTGCCGATGCGCTGTCATTCGCCGGATTTGCTGTGGTCGCCATTGATCAACCACTGCACGGTGTTACTGACAAGAGCAACCCGCTGTATATGGCTGGAATGGAGCGGACTTTTGATCTGGACCTGGTCAATAACCAAACCCTGTTGCCACCTGCCGATGGACTGATTGACCCATCCGGCAATTACTTTGTCAATCTGCAAAGTCTGCTGACGACTCGCGATAACCTGCGTGAAGCCGCCGAGGACTTGCGGCAGTTGACTGCAACTTTGCCGCTGGTTGATCTGAATGGCGACGGAAAGCCGGATCTCGACACGAGTCATATCCGGTTTGTGGGGCATTCGTTGGGCGGCATTGTGGGCGGAACCTTCTTGGGCATTGAGGACAACATCGCCAGCGCAACCTTGGCGATGCCGGGCGGCGGGGTAGCCAAACTGCTAGATGGATCGGCCACTTTCGGGCCACGGATTGCCGCCGGGTTGGCCGCCGGCGGGATCATCAAGGGGACGCCCGCCTATGAGGCTTACCTGACCAGCGCACAGACCGTAGTGGACTCCGGCGATCCGATCAACTACGCCGCCACTGCCACCACTTTGCATCCGATTCATCTGATCGAAGTGGTTGGCGGCGATGGCGTATTGCCCGATCAGGTGGTGCCGAATTCGGTCGATGGAGCGCCGTTGGCGGGCACCGAACCGCTGGCGCGAATCATGGGGCTACGGTCGGTCAGTCGCTCGGTGTGGGACGATAAGGGGTTACGGGCTATCGTCCGTTTCACCCAGGGGGATCATGGTTCGATCATCAGTCCAGTCGCCTCCGTGGGCGCGACGGCGGAAATGCAAGGACAGATGATCGACTTCCTGCACAGCGAAGGAACTGAACTGGGCATCATCTACACGCCGGTTGTGCAATAGCCGGCATGTAACCCGCTGGTTGACGACAGGCTTTCGCTACTGCCGACCAGCGGGATTTTTATCCACGAAACGGAAAATGCAGAAAGATTAAAGCCATGCGCCTTTAATCTTCTTCCAAATCCAGCAATTCAACCAGCTTCTCTCGTAGCACTGCGTATTTTTTGGCATCGTTCAGCGGTCGGTTCTCACGGTCGGTGACGAAAAACACGTCTTCGGCTCGTGCGCCAATGGTGACGATCTTAGCGTTGTGCAACTGGACCCCGCATTCCATGAACGCCTGCCCAACCCGCGATAACAGCCCCGGACGATCCCACGACACCAGTTCCACCACCGTGCGGCTATTGGCGGCATCCTCCCGGAACGACACCCAAGTCGGCATCTGAAAGGCTTTTTGAATCCGCGACACATGCCGGTTAGGAGGCGGTGGCACAGCATCCGGTTCCTGGAGATAGCGCAGCAGGGTAGTTACGATTTCCTTGATCCGGACCCGATTTTGAATCGGCAGGCCGCTATCTTCCAGCACCGTGAAACTGTCCAGGGTATAGCCACAATGGCCGGTGATAATCCGGGCATCCAGAATGGTCAGACCCAATTGATCAAGAATCGAGGTCATCAGGGCGAACAGGTTGTCCTGATCGCGGGTGTAGATAAAGACCTCGGTACCCCCTCGACCTAGGTCGTCACGGGTCATCACCAGCGGCTGTTCCTTGTGGCCTCGCTTGAGGATAGCGCGGGTATGCCAGGCGATCTCATCGGCGGCGTGGCGCAGAAAATAGTCGTCACCGAAACTGTCCCACACCGAATTGATCCGTCCCTCGTCAATCTTGGCGACCTGTAACCGTCGCCGCGCCCTGGCCTGCACCTCCCGGATCCGCTCTTCCTTGTCAATCGGGTGATCCAGCCCCCGCCGCAGCGCCCGACGAGTCGCCTCGTACAGCTGCCAGAGCAGCGACGCCCGCCAGGTATTCCACAACCTGGGATTGGTGCCGCGAATGTCAGCAACCGTCAGCAGGTACAGATAGTCGAGGTGAAGCTGATCGCCCATCTGCCGGGCGAACTCGTGGATGACCTCCGGATCATGAATATCCTTTTTCTGCGCAGTGAGCGACAGGGTCAGATGATGGCGCACCAGCCAGGCGATTAAACGGGTGTCGAAACTGCTCAGACCATGCTGGCGACCAAAGCGCTCGGCGTCCTGACCACCCAGTTCAGAATGATCGCCACCACGCCCCTTGGCGATATCGTGGTACAAGCCAGCCAAGTACAGCAGTTCCGGCTTGGGTAACTGCTCCATAATCGCGCTGCAACGCGGCAGTTCCTGGGCGAACTGCGGCAGGAAGAATCGCCGCAAGTTCCGAACGACAAACAGAATATGCTGATCAACGGTGTAGGCGTGAAACAGGTCGTATTGCATCCGCCCAACGATGTGGCCGAACTCCGGCAAATAGGCCGGTAACACTCCGTAAGCGTTCATCAACCGCAGCTGATGCGTCACACCATAGGGCTGGCGCATGATTTCCATAAACAGACTGCGCGGACGGACATCATTGCGGAACTTGTCGTCAATCAACGGGCGATGGTCACGGATCAAACGAATGGTCGAGGCGCGAATGCCCTTGATTTCCGGGTGCTGCTGCAACACCAGGAAAATTTCCAGCAGGGCGAACGGATAGCGCAGAAACACATTGGGCCGTGTCACTTCCAGGTAGCCACACCGGGTCTGAAACCGGCGGTTGATCGGCACTGGATCGACCGGGTCGTCTGCCAGCAGAATCGCTTCCTCGAACAGTTGCAGCAACATTTCGTTCAGTCGGCTCAGGGCATTGACCGTGCGGTAGTAACGCTGCATGAACTGCTCAACCGCCAGATTATGATCATGATCCTGATAGCCAAACTGCTCGGCGACCCGCCGCTGGTGACCGAATAGCAGCACGTCCTCACGGCGTCCGGTCAGTACATGCAGGGCGAAGCGGATTTGCCAAAGGAAGTTGCGGTGTTCGATCAGCTCGTCGTATTCGCGGGGGCTGAGAAAGCCGTGACTGACCAGTTCCTGCAAGGTGCCGGCCCCAAAATGGCGCTTGGCAACCCAGCCGATCATCTGCAAATCGCGCAGCCCGCCGGGGCCTTCCTTGATATTCGGCTCCAGATTGAACGCGGTTTCGTTATACTTGTAGCAACGCTGCTTGCGTTCATGCTGTTTGAACTCGAAAAAGGCGGCATCCGGCCAAATCCGATCCGGACTGGTCACCACCCGCATCTGTTCAAACAACGCCACACTACCCATCAACGGTCGGGCTTCCATCAGGCTGGTCGCGATGGTGATGTCAGCAGCGCCTTCGCGAGCGCAATCCTCCACGGTGCGAACGCTATGACCGACCTCCAGTCCGATATCCCACAGGAAGGTCAGAAAGTCCTCGATCCCGGCGCGATGGGTGTCCAATGCCTGATCACCCAGCAGGATCATCAGGTCCACGTCAGAACTGGGATGCAATTCACCCCGCCCATACCCGCCAACTGCCGCCAAGGTCAAATCCGGCGTATCGGCCTCGAAAAACCGCCGCCAAACCCGCTGCAATACCTCGTCCATGAACTGGGCGCGAGCGGGCACCAGCTCATAGGCCGGAACACCCTGCTGAAACAGCTCCTTGAAATGGGCATTGCTCTGTTTAAGCAACTCCCTGAAAGCCGCGAGAGGATTGGCCTCAGTGGCCGGTTCAGGATCCAGTGCAACGGCAGGCGGAATCAGACTCCGCCAATCCAAACAGTCCCGCGCTAGACCAGCGGCAAAAGGGAGCGGGGCGGGCGCAGCGAACGGCAGCGCGAGATCGAGAGCAGCCATGCGGGTCTCCGGGTAGAGCGATACATTAAAAGCATTTCATCAATACCATGCTGACACCTTCCTCCCTTACCTTCCTTCCATCATTCCGTGGAAAAAACCCGATTAAAGGGTACGGCCAGGCGGCAGGGTCAGAATTTCGCAGCCGGTCTCAGTCACCAACAAGGTATGCTCCCACTGGGCAGAGGGGCTGTGATCCTTAGTGACCACCGTCCAGCCGTCAGGCAGCAGTTTCACATGGCGCTTGCCGGCGTTGATCATCGGCTCAATGGTAAAGGTCAGACCGGGAACCAGTTCGAGGCCATCGCCGGGTTTACCGTAGTGCAGCACCTGCGGGTCTTCGTGAAACTCACGACCAATACCGTGGCCGCAGTACTCGCGCACTACTGAGCAATGCTGACTCTCGGCGTGTTTTTGAATCGCATAGCCAATATCGCCGAGGCGGCGGCCTGGCTGCACCACGCCGATGCCGATGCACAGGCACTCATAGGCGATCCGGCTGACCCGTTGCGCGGCGATAGGCGGGGTCCCGACCGCGAACATCCGGCTGGTGTCGCCGTGATAACCATCCTTGATCACCGTGATGTCGATATTGATGATATCGCCCTTTTTGAGCATCTTCGGGCCGGGAATGCCGTGGCAGATGACATGATTGACCGAAGTGCAGATTGACTTAGGAAAGCCGCGATAATTGAGCGGCGCCGGAATCACCTGTTGAACATTCACCATATAATCGTGGCAAATCCGGTCCAGCTCTTCAGTAGTCACGCCTTCCTGCACATACGGGCCGATCATGTCCAGCACGTCGGCGGCGAGCCGGCCTGCGACCCGCATCTTGTCAATTTCGGCGGGGGTTTTCAGGGTAATGCCAACCGATTTTTTAGGGGGTTTCTGGAACATGGTTCGGTTCACGGACGCATCGGAGCGGGCAGATGGAATCAAGGACAGGCGTAAACGCCAGCAATTGGGACAGTATCCGGCCAAGCCGGGTTCATTGGTTTTCCCAAACAATCCATGTTATAAAGCGCCCGCCTTTTAGGCAAACTCTTCAATCCATTTTAATTCGCACATTCGCCGGCACGGGCGGCCGGGTGTCCCGGTTACGGGATCGCTGCCTGGGGCGGATGGAGGCAAAACCCCAATCCCCAGGAGATTCGGCAATGGCGACTGTATCCATGCGCCAGATGCTGGAGGCCGGTGTTCATTTCGGCCACCAGACCCGTTATTGGAACCCCAAGATGGCCCCGTACATCTTCGGCGCCCGCAGCAAAATTCACATCATCAACCTTGAAAAGACCCTACCGCTGTATCTCGACGCGTTGAATTTCGTCGGGCGACTCGCCTCCAAAGGCGGTAAAGTGCTGGTAGTGGGCACCAAACGTTCGGCCCGCGAGGCCAGCGCCGAAGCGGCGATCCGCTGTGGCATGCCCTATGTCAACCACCGCTGGCTGGGCGGGATGCTGACCAACTTCAAGACCGTCCGGCAATCGATCAAGCGGCTCAAGGACCTGGAACTAATGGTCCAGGACGGCACCTTCGACCGGTTGGCCAAAAAAGAAGTGATCGGTCTGCGCCGTGAGATGGACAAGCTGGAGCGCAGTCTGGGCGGGATCAAGGATATGTCGAGTCTGCCCGACGCGCTGTTTGTGATTGACGTCGGTCATGAGCGCATCGCGGTCCTCGAAGCCAACAAACTCGGCATTCCGGTATTGGGCATCGTCGACACCAACAATTCCCCGGACGGCGTAAATTATGTGGTTCCGGGCAATGATGACGCGATTCGCGCCATCCAGTTGTATGTCGGCGGTCTGGCCGAAGCGGTGCTGGAAGGCCGCGCCGTTATGGCTACAGGGCGCAGCGCCGAAGAGTTTGTCGAAATTCCTGAGGAGCCGCCAGTAGCAGAAGGCGTCCAAACGATCTAAAGCCAAGGCGACACCGGAAAGGCTCGCAGTTGCGAGCCTTTTTGATGCACCACCGGCGTTCAGCCGGTTTTCAGCAAGCGGGTTTCATGTTGTTTTGTATGTTCAGAGGGTAGCAAGCATGGCGGACATTACAGCGGGACAGGTCAAAGAACTGCGCGAGCGCACCGGTTCCGGGATGATGGAGTGCAAAAAGGCGCTTCAGCAAGTGGGCGGCGATATTGAAGCAGCGGTCGAACTGATGCGCAAAGCCGGCCAGGCCAAGGCCGACAAAAAAGCCGGGCGCATCGCTGCCGAGGGCTTGATCGTCATCAAGCAGGCAGGCGGGGCTGCGGCGATAGTCGAGGTCAACTGCGAGACCGATTTTGTCACCAAGAATGACGACTTCCGGACCTTTGTCGATGCCGTGGCTGAAACGGTGCTGAGCGGCGCACCGGCTGATTTGGCGGCGCTGCTGGCGCAGAGCATGGACAATGGGCAAAGCGTGGAGCAGAACCGGCGCGAGTGCATTGCTAAAATCGGCGAGAACATGAACGTGCGCCGCTTTGCCCGGTTGACCAGCGATCAAGGAGCACTGGGCTGTTATCTGCACGGAACACGTATTGGCGTATTGGTGGAACTGGTCGGTGGCGACGCCGATCTGGCCAAGGACATTGCCATGCACATCGCCGCCAGCCGGCCACTGTGCGTCAGCGCTGAGGACGTGCCGGCTGATCTGGTCGCCAAGGAACGGGATATTTTCGCAGCACAGGCAGCGACCAGCGGCAAACCGGCCAATATCATCGACAAGATGGTGGAGGGCCGGCTGCGTAAATACTTTGAAGAAATCACCCTGCTTGGCCAACCCTTCGTCAAGGACCCGGAGCAGAGCGTGGGCCAGTTGCTGAAGGCGCACCAAGCTACCGTCACCCGCTTCACCCGCTTTGAACTCGGCGAAGGAATTGAGAAGAAATCCGGTGACTTTGCCGCCGAAGTCATGGCGCAAGTACGCGGCGATGATTAAACACTGACCATAATGCCCATGCCGAACCATTCCAAACCGGTCTTCAAGCGGATTCTGCTCAAGCTCAGCGGCGAGGCGCTGATGGGTAGCGGCGACTATGGCATTGACACCGAGGTCATCGCCCGTATGGCCGGCGAAGTACGCGAATTACAACGCCTCGGCGTCGAAATTGGCATGGTGATGGGCGGCGGTAACCTGTTTCGAGGCGCGGGCTTAGCCCGCGCCGGGATGGATCGAGTCACCGCCGATCACATGGGCATGCTGGCGACGGTCATGAACTCACTGGCGATGCAGGACACGCTGGAGCGGTTGGGCGTCTTCACCCGAGTGCTGTCGGCGGTCCGCATCAATCAGGTCTGCGAGGATTACATCCGTCGCCGTGCGATTCGCCATCTGGAAAAAGGCCGGGTCGTGATCTTCGCCGCCGGCACTGGCAACCCGTTCTTCACCACGGATTCCGCCGCTAGCTTGCGAGCGATTGAAATCAACGCTGAAGTAATGCTCAAAGCCACCAAGGTCGACGGTATCTACTCGGCGGATCCGGTTAAGGACCCGCAGGCCGTGCTTTATGATCGATTGACCTATGACGAAGCCCTGGAGCGCAAGCTACAGGTCATGGACGCCACCGCAATTGTCATGTGCCGCGAACATGACATGCCGCTGAAAGTCTTTAACATTAACCGCCCCGGCGGCCTGGTGCGGGTCGTCTGCGGCGAGAACGTCGGCACCACCGTAGTTCGGGAATAACCATGATCGACGACATCAAGAAAGAAGCCATCGCCCGGATGACGAAAAGTCTGGACAGCCTTAAACAAGAACTGGTGAAGCTGCGCACCGGGCGAGCGAACCCCAGTCTGCTGGATCATGTAGTGGTCAGTTATTACGGCAACGATACGCCACTCAGTCAGGTGGCGTCGGTCAGCGTGGCGGATGCCCGCACCTTGTTAGTGACGCCGTGGGAAAAGAACATGATCGGGCCGATTGAAAAGGCTATCCTGAAATCGGATCTGGGGCTGAATCCCGCCTCTGCCGGTACGACCATCCGGGTGCCGCTGCCGCCGCTGACCGAGGAGCGCCGCCGCGATATGGTCAAGATCGTCCGCCACGAAGGCGAGGGCGCGCGGGTCGCGATCCGCAATATCCGCCGCGACGCCAATAATCAGCTTAAGGCGCTGCTCAAGGACAAGAAAATTCCTGAGGATGCCGAACGTCAGGCCCAGGACGAAGTGCAGAAACTCACTGACCGGCACATTCAGGACGTGGACAAGATGCTCGTAGCCAAGGAAGCCGAGTTAATGGAAATCTGAAGCTGCCTCTCCCGCCTGTCAGGGAAGCCGCCATGACCCATCCAGAACTGCCGGATTCAAATCCTGCTTTACCTCATCATGTCGCCATCGTCATGGATGGCAACGGGCGCTGGGCGCAGCAGCGTTCCCTGCCGCGCACTGCGGGGCATCGGGAAGGGGCCAAGGCGGTGCGCCGGGTGGTGCAGGCGTGTAGCGAATACGGGATCAAAGTGCTGACCTTGTTCACCTTCAGCAGCGAAAACTGGCGGCGACCGCAATGGGAAGTCGATGTCTTGATGAAGCTGTTTGCGGCCACCTTGCGGAGCGAGATTCGCCGGTTGGACGCCGCCAATGTCCGCTTACGGTTTATTGGCGATCATCTTGCCTTTTCACCCGCCCTGCAAAACTACATCGTCAAGGCCACACAGCGAACGCTGAACAACACTGGCCTAACCCTGGTGATCGCCGCTAATTACGGTGGGCGCTGGGACGTGATGCAGGCGACGCAGCGGGTCGTCGAGGAGGTGGCGGCGGGCCGGCTGCAATCGGGCGATCTCACTCCCGAGACCTTCCAGCGCTATCTCTGCCTGGCCGATCTACCTGAACCGGACTTGTTCATCCGCACCGGCGGGGAGCAGCGCATTAGCAATTTTCTGCTCTGGCAACTGGCCTATACCGAATTGTATTTCACCGAACGGCTGTGGCCTGATTACGACGCAGACGATCTGGCTGCTGCCTGTACCGCCTTCGCCCGTCGGCAACGCCGGTTTGGCCAGACTGGCGAACAGATCGCCGGAGCCCCCCATGCTTAAACAGCGGGTGATCACCGCCTGTATCCTGGCGCTACTGTCAGTCTGGGTCGTGCTGAAGTTGCCGCCCGCCGGATTTGGCGCCGTAGTGGCGGTAGTCATGCTGCTGGGCGCGTGGGAATGGGCGCTGCTGGCCGGGCTGAACGGAATCCGCAACCGGCTATGGTATGTCGGACTAATCCTGGCGCTGATTTTGGCGAGCTGGCCGCTGACGGGCAACACCACCTTTGTCGGCGGTTTGCTGATTCTGACGGCAGTGGCCTGGTGCGGGGCCGGATTCTGGATGTGGCGCTACATTGTCCGCCCGGAACGGCGGGATTCGCCCTGGCTGATTGGCATCGCCGGGCTGGCGGCGCTGGTTCCGCCGTGGGTGGCGATGATGGCCTTGCGTAACCAGTACAGCCCCGGTCATGTACTGTTCCTGCTGCTGCTGATCTGGGGTGCGGATGTTGGTGCTTACTTTGCCGGACGGCGCTGGGGACGGCGCAAACTAGCCTTGAATATCAGTCCGGGCAAGACCTGGGAAGGCGTCGCCGGCGCTGGCGCGATGACGCTGGTTTTGGCCTTAATGGGCGCTGTGGTGCTGGGGCTTGGCTCACACTGGCCGGGATGGGTAGCAATCTGCCTGATCTCAATTGGTTTTTCCATCACCGGCGATTTGTTTGAGAGTTTGTTGAAACGACAATGCGGGATTAAGGACAGCGGTTCGCTGTTGCCGGGGCATGGCGGGGTACTGGATCGAATCGACAGCCTGACCGCCGCCGCGCCCATTTTTCTGCTCGGCCTGTACGTGCTGCCGGCATGAGCGATCGCATCGGCGTCGTTATCCTCGGGTCAACCGGCTCCGTCGGCGTTAATACCCTGGATGTGCTAGCCCACCATTCTGACCGCTTCCGGGTGGTCGCGCTGACCGCTCATCGCAATAGCGAGGCGCTGTTTGAGCAATGTCTGGCTCATCAGCCGGCGTTCGCGGTGATGGCTGATCCGGGCGCGGCAGAGCAACTGCAACACCGGTTGCGGGCGGCGGGTCAACCGGTCGAAGTGCTGACGGGTTCCGCCAGTTTGGAGCGGGTCGCCGCCCTGCCCGAAGCCCGCTACGTCATGGCAGCGATAGTCGGCGCGGCGGGGTTGTTACCAACCCTGGCGGCGGCGCGGGCCGGCAAGCGGGTGTTGCTGGCGAACAAAGAAGCGCTGGTGATGGCCGGTCCCTTGTTTATGGCCGCAATCCGCGAACAGGGCGCGGAACTATTGCCGATTGACAGCGAACACAACGCCATTTTCCAATGTCTGCCGCCGGGCTTCGCGACGGCTGGTCTTGACGCGCTGGGAGTGCGCCGGATTCTGCTGACCGGCTCCGGCGGGCCGTTTCGCACCACGCCGCTGGAACACTTGCCGGAGGTCACCCCGGATCAGGCTTGCGCTCATCCCAACTGGCGGATGGGCCGGAAAATTTCGGTAGATTCCGCCACCCTGATGAACAAGGGGCTGGAAGTCATTGAAGCGCATTGGTTGTTTGCCGCGGCGCCCGAACAGATTGAAGTCGTGGTGCATCCACAGAGTGTGATTCATTCAATGGTGGAATATATGGACGGCTCGGTGTTGGCGCAGTTGGGCCATCCTGATATGCGCACGCCGATAGCTCATGCGCTGGCCTGGCCGCAACGATTGGCATCCGGCGCGACCTTTCTGGATTTCACCCGCTTGGCGAAACTGGAGTTTCAAGCCCCTGATTTTGGCCGATTTCCCAGTTTGCAACTGGCGTTTGCCGCACTAGAAACCGGAGGAACCGCGCCGGCGATTCTGAATGCAGCCAATGAAGTTGCAGTCCAGGCTTTTCTGGAACAGCGGATTCGCTTTACCGCCATCGCCACCGTGGTCGAATGGGCGCTGGAACAGGTTACTGTCAGCGCGGTCGAGACCTTGACGGCCATCCTTGCCGCCGATGCCGCCGCCCGAGTGGTCGCTAATGAGTGGATTGATTGCCGCACGAACGCCGGAGGCATGAGATGAGCAACAGCCTGATTTCATTATTGGCTTTGATCGTCACCTTGGGGGTACTGATCACCGTCCACGAATTTGGGCATTTCTGGGTGGCCCGGCGCTTGGGCGTCAAGGTACTGCAATTTTCCATCGGCTTTGGCAAACCGCTCTGGAAATGGCGAGGCAGGGACGGCGTGGAATATCTTATCGCTACGCTGCCATTAGGCGGTTATGTCAAGATGCTGGACGAGCGCGAAGGCGAAGTATCGCCGGACGATCTGCCCCTGGCCTTCAACCACCAAGCGATTGGCTCCCGGATCGCCATCGTAGCTGCTGGGCCACTGTGTAACTTCCTGTTCGCTATTCTCGCCTACAGCGTCATGTTCATGATCGGGGTTCCCGGCGCAAAACCCTTACTCGACGCGCCAAAACCTGGTTCGATAGCTGCGGCGGGCGGTTTCCAAAAGGGCGACCTGGTGATCGCCATTGATGGCAAGCCGACGCCAACCTTGAGTGCCGTTATGCTTGAATTGGTGGATCGAGCAATGACTGGCGAGATCATCCAGGTCAAAGTGCAGGACGCTGAAGATCGGGAACGACTTCGTACCCTGGATGTTCGCGATAATCAGGATCTGGACAAGGATGGAATGACATTTGATCACGCTGGCTTGACGCCGTGGCATCCGGTGTTGCCTGCGGTCATTGGTCAGGTGGTGCATAACGGCGCAGCGGAGCGGACTGGTTTGCAAGCCGGAGATCGCATTCTCCTGGCTGACGGCGAGCGACTGGCGAACTGGCAACAGTGGCGCAGCGTTATCGAACGGCATCCCGGCCAACCGTTTCCAGTTCGGATTGAGCGCGAGGGTGTCGAACAAACCCTGCAACTCATGCCCGACAGCCGGGAAAATAAACAGGGTCAGCAGGTCGGCTATATCGGTGCGGTCGCGGAAATTCCCGATGATCTCGTCCGCGACTTGCAGGTCGTGGTACGGTATGGGCCGCTGGAAGCGGTCGGCGCGGCGGTCGGCAAAACTTGGGACATGTCGTGGCTGACCTTGCGAATGTTGGGCCGAATGCTGGTGGGCAAGGCGTCGCTGGACAATCTCAGCGGGCCAATCACCATCGCCCGATTCGCGGGACAGGCCGCCAGCGCCGGGTTTATGGCGTTCCTCTCCATGCTGGCGCTGGTCAGCCTCAGTTTAGGTGTGTTGAACCTGCTCCCGGTACCCGTGCTGGACGGTGGTCATTTGTTCTACTACCTCATCGAATGGATCAAGGGCAGCCCCCTATCGGAAACGGTGCAGAACCTAGGGCAGCGGGTGGGAATGGCGGTTTTACTGCTGTTGATGGGACTCGCCCTGTTTAATGATTTCAGCCGACTGCTGTAATAAAAGCGGTCAGCTTTGGACAAGGTAATCGTGTACTTATGAAACTCTATCGCCGCCTGATTCTTTCTCTGGTTCTGTCGATTGTCGCCGTTGGCGCACAAGCCGCCGGCCAATTCGTCGTGCAGGATATTCAGGTTGAGGGTCTGCAACGCATTTCCGCCGGCACTGTATTCAATTATCTCCCAGTGCAAACCGGAGCGACCATCTCTGAAAAGGATTACCCAGAGATCATCCGCGCTCTGTTCAAGACGGGTTTCTTCACTGATGTCACTCTGGATCGGCGCGGCAATGTGCTGATCGTGACCGTTACCGAGCGGCCAGCCATTGCTGAAGTGCGGATTGACGGTAACAAGGACATTAGCACTGACGATCTGAAAAAGGCCCTGAAAGAAGTCGGTCTGGTGGAAGGCCGGGTCTTTGACCGCTCATTGCTGGATAAGGTCGAGCAGGAGTTGCTGCGGCAATACTACAGTCGAGGTCGTTACGCCGCACAGGTTAAAAGTCAGGTCCAGCCGCTGGAGCGCAACCGGGTCGCCATTACCCTTGATATTTCCGAGGGTGCCGTAGCAAGTATCAGTCAGATTAATATCGTCGGCAATAAAGCGTTCAGCGACAAGGAGCTATTGGGTTTATTACAGTCATCCACGCCGGGCTGGCTGTCCTTCTTCAGCAAGGACGATCAATACTCCAAGCAGAAACTGGGCGCGGATATAGAAACTCTGCGTTCATTTTATCTGGATCAGGGCTATCTCAAGTTTAATGTGGACTCCACCCAGGTTTCGATCACCCCTGATAAAAAGGATGTGTATATCACTATCAATATCACGGAAGGCGAACCGTACACGATCCAGGATATCCAGTTGACCGGTGATTTTGGCGTGGTGCAAGAGCAGGAATTGCAATCGCTGATCGTCATCAAGCCAGGCGACACCTTCTCGCGAGCTAAAATGACTGAAATTACCAAGAAAATGGGCGAACGCCTTGGTCAGGAAGGCTATGCCTTCGCCAATATCAATACAGTGCCGCAGGTGGATGATGAAACCAAAAAGGTCTCTCTGACCTTTGTCGTGGATCCAGGTAAACGCGTTTATGTGCGACGGATCAATTTCCAGGGCAACACCAAGACAGAGGACCAGGTATTGCGCCGGGAAATGCGCCAATCCGAGGGCGCGTGGTTCTCAACTAAGGATATGAACCGCTCCAAGACCCGTCTGCAACGACTTGAATATCTGGAAAGCGTTAATGTTGAAACGCCTGCTGTCCCCGGAACCAATGATCAGGTTGATGCCAATTACACGGTTGTTGAACGTCCGTCGGGTAGTTTAATGTTCGGCGTTGGCTACGGTCAGGAGTCGGGCATCATGTTGAACGCCAGCGTGACCCAGAACAACTTCCTCGGCACCGGAAATCAACTCGGTTTGGTGCTGAACAATAGTACTTCTGGTCAGAATTATAGCCTTACCTACAATAATCCCTATTACACCCCCGACGGTATCAGTCGCGGCTTCAAGGTGTATTATCGGGAGATCGACACCGCCCAGGTTAATGCCGCTGATTATTACCTGAACAGCTATGGCGCTCAGGTAAGTTATGGCTTTCCTCTGAATGAATTTGACACCCTGCGGCTCAGTCCGGGCTACGAACATTTATGGATCGGCACTAATAGCGGAACGCCGGTAGAAATTCTTTATGATATCCAGCAAAATGGCGATGTCTATGACGAATTCAAGCTGGACGCCAGTTGGGCTCGGGATAGTCGTGACCGGACTTTATTCGCTACCAGCGGCAGCTTGAATCAGGTGACGGCGGAACTCGCCATTCCAGGGAGCGACGCACAGTTTTATAAGCTGGGTTATCGTGGCATTGCCTACTTTCCACTGGCCAGCTGGCTGACCTGGTCAGTAGGCGGTGACATTGGCTATGGCGATGGCTACGGTAACACCAATGGCTTGCCGTTTTTTGAGAACTTCTACGCGGGCGGTCTGCGCTCGGTGCGCGGCTACAAGGCCAACACCCTGGGACCACGCTATAGTAATGACGAACCCAGTGGCGGCGCATTCAAAACCGTCGCCAGCACCCAGTTTATCCTGCCGGTGCCGTTTATGGAAAAATCGGAGAACGTGCGGGTAGCGGCGTTCTTTGATATTGGTAATGTGTTCGCTACAACAAGCGATTTTGACGCCAACGAATTACGTTATTCAGTAGGTGTTTCCGGGTTGTGGATTTCGCCGCTGGGACCGATTGTACTCAGTCTGGCTGCACCACTGAACGATCAGCCTGGCGATGAAACGGAAGTTTTCCAGTTTTCCTTTGGCGTACCTTTCAACTAAGCGTCAGCCGGAGGCTGGAATCCGGTTTTTATGGTTGAGTAATTTCTTGCACTATCTTCTGGAGGTAATCGAGTGAAATTCATGAGCAAGCTGTTGATCGCGGGCGCGTTGGCGTTGCCGCTGGCGCTGGCGCAAGCGGCTGATGTAAAAATCGGCTTTGTCAGCATCGCTAAGATCCTGAACAGCGCCCCACAGGCTGAATCTGCCAGCAAGCGGTTGGAACAGGAATTTGCACCGCGCAAGAAGGGGCTGGATGAAGCGCAGAAGTCGTTGCGCAAGCTGGAAGAGAAACTTGCCAAAGACGGTGCGGTAATGAGCGAAAGTCAGCGGCGCACGGTGGAAAATGATTTCCGCAACCAGGCTCGGGAACTAAAGCGCAGCGGCGACGAGTTCCGTGAAGACTTCAATCTGCGCCGCAACGAGGAGCTGGGCAAGTTCCAAAAACAAGTATTGGATGTAATCAACAGCGTCGCCAAGGAAGAGGGCTTCGACCTTGTGGTGAATGACAGCGCTACGCTGTACGCCAGCCCGCAGATTGATGTCACGGACAAGGTGCTCAAGCGGCTGACCTCCTCCCGATAACGCCGCCATGCCGATACTGGGTGAGATCGCCGCTGCCGCCGCCGCCCGCCTGCAAGGGTGTAATCCCGCGACAGTCATCACCGGGGTAGCGCCCTTGTCCAGTGCGGAACCGGGGCAACTCAGCTTTCTGACCCATTCCCGTTATCGCCCGTTTCTGGCGACAACTCGCGCCGCTGCCGTGATCTTGGCCCCGGCGGATGCGGTGGATTGCCCGGCACCGGCTCTGGTGGCCGCCAACCCCCAGATAGCCTATGCACGGGCTGCGGCTTTGTTTGAACCCGCCCCGGAAACCCGCCGGGGGGTTCATCCGACTGCCTGGGTCAGCCCCACCGCGCAAGTCGCCGTGGATGCCTGGATTGGCCCACACTGTACGGTCGAAGCCGGCGCAATAATCGAGGCCGGCGTGATCATAGGGCCCAATTGCGTGATTGGCGAACAGGCGCTCCTTGGCGTGGGAACCCGATTGGTTGCCCAAGTGACGATTTGCCACCGGGCGCGGCTGGGACAGCGAGTGCTGGTTCATCCAGGCGCGGTCATTGGCAGCGACGGATTTGGCCTCGCCCTCGATGACGACGGGCGCTGGTTGAAGATTCCCCAACTTGGCAGTGTCCAGATTGGCGATGATGTCGAGGTAGGCGCCAACACCAGCATTGACCGAGGGGCGCTGGAAGACACCATCATTGAAAATGGGGTCAAGCTGGACAACCAGATTCAGGTCGCCCATAACGTGCAAATTGGCGCACACAGCGCACTGGCGGGTTGTGTCGGAATCGCCGGCAGCGCCCGGATTGGCCAGCATTGCCGCCTGGGTGGCGGGGTTGGCGTGGCCGGTCATCTGGAAATTGCCGACCGGGTGCAAATTACCGGTATGTCGCTGGTCGCCCAGTCCATCACTCAGCCGGGGGCCTATTCTTCAGGGCTGACGGTGGAGCCGAACCGGGTCTGGAACAAAATCAGCGCCCGCCTGCGCCGACTCGATGAGCTGTTCCGGCGCTTGACCGCGCTGGAGCAAATCCTCAATCACCGCCACTCGCCACAGGCGTCTCTTCAAGACCACAAGGATTGAAACCACCGTGTTGATGGATATCAAGGAAATTCTGGAATACCTGCCGCACCGCTACCCGTTTCTACTGATTGACCGGGTGCTGGCGTTTGAATCAGGGCAATCGCTCACCGGTCTAAAGAATGTCAGTTTTAACGAGCCGTTCTTTCTAGGGCACTTCCCGCAACGACCCATCATGCCTGGCGTGCTGATCGTGGAGGCGCTGGCCCAGGCAACTGGCATTCTGGCCTTCAAAAGTGAGGACGAACGGCCGGATCATCGCTCCATGTATTACTTGGTCGGCGTAGATAACGCCCGATTCAAACGACCGGTTGAGCCGGGCGATCAATTAATCCTGGAGGTGCGGCTGGACCGGATCAAGCGCGGCGTCGGCAAGTTCATCTGTGAGGCCAAGGTTGATGGGCAACTGGTGGCCTCTGCTGATCTGATGTGCGCCCGCCGGAACATCGTGCCGTGATCGATCCCCGCGCCGTAGTAGACCCGTCCGCCCGATTGGCCCCCGATGTCACAGTCGGGCCGTTCTCGATCATCGGGCCGGAGGTCGAGATCGGCGCCGGCACCTGGATTGGCCCGCATGTGGTGCTGCAAGGGCCAACCCGAATTGGCTGCGAGAATCGGATTTACCAGTTTTCCTCTCTGGGCGAGATACCGCAGGACAAGAAATACGGCGGCGAACCCACCCGGCTGGAAATCGGCGACCGCAACACCATCCGCGAATTCGTGACCATTAATCGGGGCACTGCGCAGGATGTCGGGCTGACCCAGGTTGGGGATGACAACTGGATCATGGCCTATGTCCATATCGCCCATGATTGCGTGGTCGGCAACCGAACCATCTTTGCCAATGGCGCGTCGCTGGCCGGGCACGTTCATATCGAAGATGACGTGGTGCTGGGCGGCTTTGCCCTGATCTACCAGTTCACCCGGCTTGGCGCTCACAGTTTTTGTGGTTTCGCCTGCGGGGTAAACCGGGATGTGCCGCCCTATGTCACGGTAGCCGGCTACCGGGCCGAACCCTATGGCATCAATGCCGAAGGCTTGCGCCGACGTGGCTTTGCTGATGAGGAAATTCAGGCGATCCGTCGGGCTTACAAGGTGATTTACCGCGCTAATTTGCGCCTGGAAGAGGCCGTTGAGAAGGTGCGGGAAATGATGGTCGACTGGCCGCGTTTGCAGATTCTGGCCGACTTTCTGGCTGCCCCGTCCCGGAACGGCATCGTCCGCTAAAGGACGAGGATTTTGTTCGCGGAAAACACGGAAGATTACAAGGCAAGGCAGAAAGGTCAGCAAGGAAAGCGTTGTCAAGGCCATATTGATGGAGCATGAGGCAATGCACATCGCTCTTGTCGCCGGGGAGCTGTCGGGCGACCTGCTTGGCGCTCCGATCATCGCTACGCTGAAACAGTATTATCCGCACGCCCGGTTCAGTGGCGTCGGCGGCCCCGGCATGATCGCAGCGGGCTTGCAATCCTGGGTTCCGTTGGAACGACTGGCGGTCATGGGCTTGGTGGAAGTACTCCGTCATCTCCCGGAACTGCTCAACATTCGCCGGCAACTTTACCGCCATTTTCTGACTGATCGACCAGCGGTTTTTATCGGCATCGACGCTCCAGATTTCAACCTCGGGCTGGAACGCCGATTGCGGGCTCATGGTATTCCCACTGTCCATTATGTCAGTCCCTCGGTGTGGGCCTGGCGACCGTGGCGGGTGCGTAAAATTGCCCGTTCGGTGGATCTGATGCTGACTTTGTTGCCGTTCGAGGCGGCGTTTTACCAGGATCACGGCGTCCCGGTGCGTTATGTCGGTCATCCGTTGGCCGACGCCATTCCAATGCGCGTCGATCCGGGGTTAGCGCGGCGGGCGCTCCGTCAGGAATGGCCTGATGAGGCGCGGATCATCGCGCTGTTGCCAGGGAGCCGTATGGGTGAAGTCCGCCGACTCGGGCCACTCTTTCTGCAAACCGCGCAATGGCTACACACCCAACAGCCTGATCTGCATTTCCTTCTGCCCGCAGCCACTCCGCAATTGCATGATTTACTTAAGAGGATGCAATCTGAACTGGCGTCAGACTTGCCATTAACCCTGCTGCAAGGTCATTCCCGCGAAGTGTTAAGCATTGCCGAAGTCACACTACTGGCTTCAGGAACCGCAACCTTGGAGGCGATGCTGCTCAAGCGGCCGATGGTCATGGCCTACCAAGTCGCGCCGATCACCGCCTGGATGGCCCGGCGCTTGGTGCGCATTACCCATTTTGCCCTGCCTAATTTGCTGGCCGGACACACGTTGATTCCTGAGTTCATTCAGGAAACAGCAACTGTGCTGAATCTAGGATCAGCGGTATTGCATTGGCTAGAAGATGCTGCTGCTTGCAACGCAGTGACGGCGGAGTTTGATGCGCTGCATACTGAATTGCGCCGTAATGCCAGTCACCAGGCGGCAACGGCGATTATTGAGTTGATACAAAGAATTCAACGACTGTCACCCCCATAATCGCTTCACCCATGATGGCTTAGCCAGTTCAGGCTGGATGCCCTGCCCCAAAAAATACGGAACGTAGTACTTGTCCGTTTCCATGATGTGCTTGGTCAGCCAACGCTTGAGAAAATGCGCTAATTCGAAACTGATCGAAGCCTTACCTGACGTTAACTTGGCATGAAAACAATTGAGTTGCCCGATCAACTTGTCATGTTCTTGCTTATGCCGCTCGTAGTCCGGATAGTGCAAGATACGCATCAAACTCTCTTCAACCGCAAAGTGAACCCGGGTGTACTCACCTAACCTATCAAGGATTTGCTTAGTAAGCTCTGCCCCATGCCGCTGCTGGATCGCGGTATGAATCTGGTTAAGCAAATCCACCAGCACTTTGTGTTGGGCGTCGATCTCCTCAATGCCCACGCTCAGTTCATTGGACCATTCGATAAAGTTAGCCATGACCGATATGCCCTCGCTAGTTTTTTTTGTATGTATTGCACCGAAAATGGGATGAACCAGCAAATACTACCTAAATATAGAGTGGTATTATACGCCCACGGTGCTACCGTGCAGCGAGTAGCGCAGCCAGCTGATTTACATGAGTGGGAGTGCCCACCTCACGAACCAGCTCAGTAAGGCGGCAACAAGCGCCAGAGACCGTGCAGCAGCACAATCAGCAGGAACAGTAAATTTCGTAGTGGAATGGCCGGCCAAAAATAGCGTACCGGCGCCGCTGATTGACCGGTCGCAATCACCGCCGCCAACCGATCCGCGAGGGTCCGCAACAACGGCAACGAGCGCGGCCAGTCGGCAACCCCCGTTCGCCAGTCTGCTGGAATGCTGTCCTCGCCACCCATCGCCCCTGCTATCGCCCCGACAATGGCGCCTGTCGTGTCGGTATCGCCGCCGCAATCCAGCACCGCCGTCAAGGTGGACCTAAAGTCGCCGCCCTGACGAAACCAGGCGTAAATGACCACCGGAACCGTATGATAGATGTAGCCAGTCACGCCTCTGGACAACCCCAACCGCTCTGCCAGTTCTGCGACCGACACTTGATCCCGTGCGGCCTGGGCGATGGTCTCCACTAAGCTCTGCCAATCGCGATCTCCTGAACCACAGCGGCGTAATAAGGTTAGAAAAGTATCCAGCGGCGGTGGCTCAGTCAGCCGTTCCCGCACCGTCCAGGCCGCCAGCTCAGCGATCACAGTCGCACCAATCAGTGCTTTCGGGTCGGTGTGGGTCATACGGGTTGAGGCGGCGACATAGGCGGCTCGCCGTTCGGCATCGTGGGCGAAGAA
Organism: Candidatus Competibacteraceae bacterium; assembly: GCA_003989085.1. Lineage (GTDB taxonomy): Bacteria > Pseudomonadota > Gammaproteobacteria > Competibacterales > Competibacteraceae > RXIV01. Next base: position 184,637 of record RXIV01000008.1, on the reverse strand, counting down.
CGCGCCAATGATCGCGACCCGCATGGCTGGACCATTGCCAGCGGAATACACGCCGCTGGATCGCGGCGGAAATCCCAGCCAGAGCTTGCCAATCGCCCGCAAGGTCGCAAAACCAATTCCGGCAGGCAACGACAGCAACCAGCCACGCAAGCACCATCCTAACCGGCGAGCGAAACGCTCTGGAGAATCGGGATGACAGAGCAGGCATTGAGCGACGAAGATCGTATGTTCGGTATCGTCGCTGATCATGCCGCGTCCGAAAATCAGTCGGTGCCGCCACTGACCACGGTACCGACCTTGGGTGCGGCGGCGAGACAGCCCTTCCGCTGGCAGTCCCAGCGCATCGCCAACCGCAGTGCCCACCAGTAAACCCCGCAGCCGGAATGACAGCTCAGCCACATCGACTTCAGAAGCTGGATTTTTCACTTCATTGCCCACCATTGGAGATGAATCGGTTTTACGCCCGCTTCCGCAAAAATCAGGCTTGCCGTCCATTGTGATCAGCACTGGGTCAGCCGGTAGACTTTCTCCAACAGCCAAGTCAGACCACGCTCCCGCCAACGGGACTCCTCCGCCAACGCATCACGGGTATAGAGCAATTCCACGGTATGCGCCGGCTCATACAATGTTCGCACCTCCGCTTCGCTCACCGCAAAGGGTGGTCCAGTCAGTACCGTCTGATCGTATTCCATTGTCACCAGCAACATTTGAATCCCGCCAGGCGACACCCTATCCAGCGTATGGACATAGCGTTCCCGCAGGGCCGGCGGCAATGCAATCAGCGAAGCCCGGTCGTAAATCCCGGTGCAATCCATCACGTGATGCGGTTCCAAGCAGAAAAAATCACCAAGCAGAATGCGAATTTCGTCTGCTTCCCAATACTCGAAAGCGCCTTCCCGCCATCGACGCGGCGATAGCCGGTTTTCGGTAAAAAACGCCTCGACGGCAATGGGGCTGAGTTCTACGCCAGTCACCGGATAACCCTCACCCGCCAACCACAATAAATCATTGCTCTTGCCGCATAGTGGGACAAAAACCCGCTGGCCGGGCGGCAATTGCAACTGACCCCAAAATTGTTGGAGGTGAACATTGATATGCTGCTGGTGAAAGCCCGTCTCAGCCCGTTCCCAGCGTTCGTGCCAGAATGAAGGTTCCATATGATTCAATCGCTCCGGTTTGGATATAACCCGATCCACAGAAAGCACGCAAAGCGCGGATGGGCCGTGGTGGAGAAAAGCCGGTTTAAAGATGAAAACACTTGAAAACTTATTCCGGCCGTTATACCGGGCTGAGTCGTCAATAGCGCGGCGATTCCCTACAACAAATGATGCAAGCCTTTGACCGCGCCTGTTCGTCAGCAACGCTGGCTTCTAGCCTGGCTAGTCAGCGAAAAGGCAACTGGCATGAAATGACAACCGGCATGATTCAGTAAAGCCCAAAAAGAAACCGGTAACGCCAATCTGCGCCCGCTGCCGCCAAGGCCCCGGCCCAACCGCGATCCAACGGCAAATTCACTACGCCCCATTCCCGACCTGCCGGATCGCGCACTTGCGTCTGCTCGCCTTTCCAAAAACAAACATCAAGGGTTTGTAATCCACAGGAAAAACCACTACCCAGTGCTTTGGCAATGGCTTCCTTGCGCGTCCAGCAGGCAAAAAAGGCGTTATGGCGCTGCTCTTGCGGGATGATCTGAAATGCCGCCTGTTCACGTAGCCCGCAAATCCGGTCAATGATCGCTGGATCATCCACCTGCCGATCCATCTTTTCCAGATCAACGCCGACTTCACGACGAGCCACTGCGTACAGCGCCCGGTGGCCGCTATGCGCCAGGTTGAAATGCAACCCGGCAGCATCTTCACCCGCCAAGTACGGCTTGCCATGCGAACCCTGGCCGAACCGCAGCGTCACCGCTGGTCGGTCCAGATACGCACCCAGCAGTTCTCGCAGCAAACCGCGTCCGGCGATAAACCGGGCTTGATGTTCAGGAAAGCGAAATCGCGCTGCCCGTTCCTGTTCGTCCCTCGTCAATGTCGCGGCCAGTTCCGGCAATGGCTTTGGCGGCTGATCCAGATCCACCAGCCACAAATGAATTTCACCTGCGCTCAGGGCCGGCACCGGCACCGCAGATAGTAATAACCGCAGCGGCTGCCTGTTCACCGTTTCACCCCCGTAACCGGAATAGCCATGCGCTTTGCCCTGCGCTTCCCTACACTGGCGATTTTCACCACCATGAGAATGTCTGCATGAGCCATGTCATTGAGATCAAGGTCCGGGGCTACCATCTGGATTTGTTCCGCCATGTCAACAACGCCCGCTATCTGGAATTTCTGGAGGAAGCCCGCTGGAGCATGCTGGAAAGCCGGGGCAGCCTGGCATTCTTCGAGAACAGCCACTACACCCTGGCCGTGGTCAACATTAACATCGACTATCGCCGCGCGGCTTATATGGGTGAAGTGTTATCCATCGCCACTTCGATGAAAACTATCGGCAATCGCAGTTGCATCATGCGCCAACTGGTCACCCTCAAGGGCACAGAAACTATAGTCGCCGATGCTGATGTAGCTTTCGTCATCGTCGATACCCGAACCGAAAAGGCGGCGGTGCTGGAAGGCGAGCTGCGGACGGTGATGGAACGACTGGCGCCCTCCCCGGAATAAACCCTGAACTCTCGTACGGAGATATCTAATGAAACTGGACTTAATTAGCCGCTACCCAACCACTACCCCCAAACCAACGCCACTGTTGTTTGTGCATGGCTCATTCTCGGATGCCCGGGTCTGGGATGAAAACTTTCTGCCCTGGTTCGCCCACCACGGCTACGAAGCTCACGCCGTCAGTTTACGCGGCCACGGACTGAGCGAGGGCCATTCGCATTTGCATAACTGGCGGCTGGCAGATTATGTCGCCGACCTGGAAAAGACGGTGCAGACCATGCCGGGGTCGCCATTGCTGATCGGGCATTCAATGGGTGGGATGGTGGTCCAGAAGTATCTGGAGAACCATACCGGAATTGCCGGAATGGCGCTGCTGGCTTCGGTGCCGCCGCAAGGCCTGTTACCCACTAATTTACACATGGCGATGCGCCACCCGATCCTGTTCCAGCAGATGGTTATGTTCTCCATGCTGGGACCCCGTTACGGCACCCTCGAAATGATGCGTGGGCTACTATTTTCCAAGGATATGCCATTGACTAAGTTGCAGGATTACTTCGATCTGGTGCAAGCAGAATCACAGCGAGTGGCGATGGACATGATGTGGTTCAACCCGCTGCGGCTAAAACCGGGGCAGATGTGGTTGCCAACACTGGTTATGGGGGCGCAACACGACGTGTTTGTTTCGCCGGCGATGGTGCGGGAAACCGCCCGCTTCTACCGCACCGAAGCCCACATTATCCCCAACATGGCCCATGCCATGATGCTGGAGATGAACTGGCACGAAGCGGCAGATTGGCTGCTGGACTGGGTAGAGCGCACGATGGGCGCTCAACCGGTGGACAAGGCCGCCTAATACAGCGGGCACAGCGGATTTCGGCCCAGTCCGCTTCAGCCCAGCGTGCTGGCGGCGCTTGACTCCCTGAAGCGGCGACGGGCCTCGGATCGTCGTTGCCAAACTGAACTATGCTGTTCTAAGCGTCCTTGAGCGACTCGACCAGATCGATGTACTGCTGCATGGCGTCTTCCTTAGACGTGCCTTTCAGCTTGACCCAGGCGTCGTACTTGGCGCGACCGACTAAATCGGTAAAACCGGGGCGCTTGCCTTCAACATCACCGCCCGATCCCTGCTTGAATGTGGCGTACAGCTTTAGCAACGTGTCATTGTCGGGGCGCTTGCTGAGCTTCTTGCTGTCATCGGCGGCGGCTTGGAAACGGGTGGCTAAATCGGACATGGCGGACTCTCTCGGTAGCGATGATAGGGTTGCTTCACACAAAAATTTACAGGTTGCTGCAACTATAACCAAGTCAGTCGCCGGTTGCATTGGGCAGAGCGTTTACCATGCCGCCGGATCAACGATGCCGGATCATCCCCTGCCCAGGGAGCGGCCAATTCAATAAAGCTCCTTTTAATCCATCTAGTTAGAATCTGCCGAAGCTGATGATTCTGGATTTCCTCATGCCAAAAAACAAAGACAGCGAGCGCATCTCCGGGATTGATACTGCCTGGTTGCGGATGGAGCGCCCAACCAATCTGATGATGATCACCGGGGTCATGATTTTCGCCGAACGGCTAGAGTATGAGCGGTTGCGTGAAGTCATCGAGAACCGCTTTCTGAAATACCGGCGCTTCGCCCAACGGGCAGTGCAGAAAACCGCCAGCGCATTCTGGGAAACCGATCCGTATTTCGACATCAACCGCCATGTGCTGCGCACCGCGCTACCCGGTCGAGCCGATAAAGCCGAATTGCAGCATCTGGCCAGCAATCTGATGAGTACCCCGCTGGATTTCTCCAAACCAATGTGGCAGTTCCACTTGGTCGAGGACTATCAAGATGGCAGCGCCGTGATTCTGCGAATTCACCACAGCTACGCCGACGGCATCGCCCTGATTCACGTTCTGCTGGCGCTGACCGATCCCGCGCCTGACGCCGAGCCAACCCCGGAATCCGAAGCAGAACACAGTGAAGAGGCCGGTATTTTCCGGCGATTTTTCGACCCGGTGGACAAGGCGGTGCATACCACTCTCAAGCTGGGCCGAGGGCTGATCGGGGAAGGAGTGGACCTGATCAAGCACCCCGTTCATGCGCTGGATTATGCCCGCAGTGGAGTTCGACTGACGGCTGAAATTGCCCGTCTCGCCCTGATGAGCAACGACTCCAGCACCCGCTTCAAGGGCGATCTGGGCGTATCCAAGCGTGTCGCCTGGGCGGATCCGTTGCCCCTGCACGAGGTCAAAACCATCGGCAAAGCGCTGGGCGGATCGGTCAACGATGTGTTGCTGGCGGCGGTGGCGGGGGCGCTACGCAATTATCTAGTCGAGCAAGGCGATCCGGTGCCGGCCGAGTTGCAGGTGCGAGCGGTGATTCCGGTCAATCTGCGCTCACGGGAGAAAGCCGCCCATCTTGGCAATTTCTTCGGGCTGGTATTTCTGGCCCTGCCAGTCGGCATTGCCAACCCGCTGGAGCGGGTCTACGAAATACGGCGGCGGATGAACAAGTTGAAGGAATCATTCCAGCCGATTCTGGCGCTGGGTCTGCTCGGAGCCGCCGGGATGGGGCCAAACCAGGTGCAGCAATCGCTATTGGAGATATTGAGCAAGAAAGCCTCAGCGGTGATGACCAATGTACCTGGCCCCTGTGAACCGATTTATCTGGGCGGGGCACGACTGGCTGAAATGATGTTCTGGGTGCCGCAATCCGGTCAGATTGGGATGGGTGTCAGCATTCTCAGCTACAACAATCGGGTGCATTTTGGACTGGTGACTGATCAAAAACGGGTGGCCGATCCGGAAGCGATCATTGGACGCTTCGCCGGCGAATTTGAAAAGCTGCTGCTCATCACTCTGATGAGTCCCTGGGAAGAGAAACTCGATGCCCAACAGATCGAGCGCTCGCTCAAGGCGCTGGCCGGGCCGGAAGGCTGAAACCCTGTCTTCTGCCGCGCCTACCGTGGACAGGAATCAGCTCAGGTATTCCCGGCTGAGCTGCTGGAGCAGTTGCCGGGCATCGCCGTTCAAAAATGGCGCAACCAGCGACAGCACTTGATAAACCCCTAATCCTAGATCGTTGCTGTCATTGCCGCAAGCCGTGGCGCGGATGCGCTGGAAATTCAGCCAGTAGGTCGCCACCACCGCAATGTTTCGGCTCAAAGCGGCGATGTCTTCGGTAGTCGCGGTCATCACCCCTGCGCCTACCAGCCCCTTGCAAATCGCAGCGGCGGTGCTGACCTTACGTTCGACAATGCGGCGAAAGTGCGTGCGCAGCTTCTTGTTACGACTGAGGATATTGTCCAAATCTCGGTAGAGAAACCGGTATTCCCAGATATTCTCGAAAACCAGATGCAGATAGAGCCACATGTCTTCCATGTCCGGAACCCGCCGTTTGGGTGCTCGCAGTGTCGTATCCATCCGCCGCTCGAATTGCTCGAACAACAGCCAGATGATGTCGTCCTTGTTGCGAAAGTGGTAGTAGAGGTTGCCGGGACTGATATCCAGTTCGTCGGCAATATGGTTAGTGGTAATGCGTGGTTCGCCGTATTCGTTAAAGAGTTGCAGACTGGTCTGCACAATACGGTCGCGGGTTTTCAATGGACGGGACGTGTCTGGCGGGGACATGGGCGGCTGGTGGGATTCGCAACAGGTGAGGGTTTGTGCCTTAATCAATCATCTATTGTTGATTGTGGGTCAGGCCGGGCGGTTTTCCACTGCCCCGCCCGGAAATAATAAATTCAGGAGGAGAGCACTGTGGAAAAAATCTGGCTGAACGAATATCCGGCGGGTGTGCCGGCAGAAGTGGACTTGAACGAATTTAGCTCGATCAAGGATATCCTGGAAAAGAGCTGCCGGCGTTTCGCTGATCTACCCGCTTATTCCAATATGGGCGTGACCTTGCGCTACCGGGATATTGACCGGCTTAGCCGCGATTTCGGCGCGTATCTGCAAGGACTCGGTCTCGGCAAGGGCGAGCGGGTCGCCATCATGATGCCCAACGTTCTGCAATATCCAGTGGCGCTGTTTGGAACGTTGCGGGCCGGGCTAACCGTGGTCAACGTCAATCCGCTTTATACGCCGCGTGAACTGGAACATCAGTTAAACGACTCTGGTTCGACGGTCATTGTGATTATCGAGAACTTTGCTCACACCTTACAGGAAGTGTTGGCCCGGACCCCGGTTAAAACTGTGGTCACCACCGAGCTGGGCGATCTGTTCTCGTTTCCCAAGCGTCTGCTGGTCAACTTTGTGGTCAAGCGGGTCAAGAAAATGGTGCCGGCGTGGACAATGCCTGGCACGGTTCCATTTCGGCAGGCGCTGAGTCAAGGCGTCGGACAAACGCTGACTGATGTGCCGTTGAATCATGACGACATCGCCTTTCTGCAATACACCGGCGGCACCACCGGCGTCTCCAAGGGCGCAATGCTGACCCACGGCAATATGGTGGCGAATCTGCAACAAGCCTCGGCCTGGCTCAGTCCATTCTCCAAACCGGCGGAAGAAACCATCATTACCGCTCTGCCGCTGTATCACATCTTTTCGATGACCGCTAATTGCCTGACTTTTATGAAAGTCGGCGGCCACAACATCCTGATCACCAATCCCCGCGATATGCCCGGCTTCGTCAAGGAACTAGGCAATGTCAAGTTCACCGTGATGACCGGGGTCAATACCCTGTTTAATGGCCTGCTGCATACACCGGGTTTTGAAAAGCTTGATTTCAGCACCTTCAAGATCGCGTTGGGCGGGGGCATGGCGGTGCAACGCGCCGTTGCAGAACAGTGGCGGAAAGTCACCGGCGTACCACTGATTGAAGCCTATGGCTTAACCGAAACCTCGCCAGCCGCCTGCATCAATCCACTCACTTTGACTGAGTACAACGGCAACATTGGCCTGCCGATTTCTTCCACCGAACTGTCGATCCGCGACGATGAGGGCCGGGAACTGGGCTTTGGCGAAGATCAGGTCGGTGAGATTTGCATCCGTGGCCCACAGGTGATGCGCGGTTACTGGAATCGGCCCGAAGAGACTGCTCAAGTGATGACCGAGGACGGCTACCTGCGCACCGGCGATGTGGGCTATGTCAATCAACGCGGCTATGTGCGGATCGTGGATCGCAAGAAGGACATGATCCTGGTATCCGGCTTCAACGTCTACCCTAATGAAATCGAAGATGTGGTGGCGCATCACCCGATGGTGCGGGAAGTCGCGGCGGTCGGAATTCCCGACGAGAAGTCCGGAGAGGCGGTCAAGATCGTTGTCGTCCGCAAGGATGAGGCGCTAACGGTCGAGATGCTGCTGGAGCATTGCCGTCGGGAACTGACCGGCTACAAGTTGCCACGCCATGTCGAGTTCCGCACCGAACTGCCCAAGAGCAATGTCGGCAAGATTCTGCGGCGGTTATTACGGTAGATATTGGTTCTGATGGCGCCAATCTGAACGCCGTGCTGGTTGATCGGCTGTTCCGGTCAACCGGCTAATGGGCTTTTCCGATCCGGAATAGCTGCCCAGTCTCTTTCAATGGTTACTGGATTCCCGTATTCGCGGGTATGGCAAAGTTAAACCACCGCCGGTCGGCAGCGTTTGGTTTGAACAACACACATCCCACACCGCTTCCGTACTGTCCCAACCCGAACCTCCTGGTCAACGTCCAAAATTACTGTCGGCTGTTCAGGCCCGGTTTTGGAGTCGCCATAAACGACGCGGTCTGGTATCTTTTGCTGTCTTTCCGCAACCTCACCTTCCACGCATGACCCGATTCATTTTCATCACCGGCGGCGTTGTTTCCTCGCTCGGCAAAGGCATCGCCGCCGCCTCGCTGGCCGCAGTGCTGGAAGCGCGGGGCCTCAAGGTCACGCTGATCAAGCTCGACCCCTACATCAACGTCGATCCCGGCACCATGAGCCCGTTCCAGCACGGTGAAGTGTTCGTCACCAGCGACGGTGCGGAAACCGATCTCGATCTCGGCCATTACGAACGCTTTGTCTGCATGACCGCGACCCGGCGCAACAACTTCACCACCGGGCGTATCTACGAAAACGTGATCCGCAAGGAACGGCGTGGCGACTATCTCGGCGGCACGGTGCAGGTCATCCCGCATATCACCGACGAAATCAAACGCTGCATCCGTCTTGGCGCGGGCGAGGCCGAAATCGCCCTGGTCGAAGTGGGCGGCACAGTTGGCGACATCGAATCGCTTCCCTTTCTGGAAGCGATCCGGCAGATGGGTCTGGAACTGGGACGGGAGCGCTCACTGTTCATTCACCTGACATTGGTGCCATTCATTAAATCCTCTGGCGAACTCAAGACCAAACCAACCCAGCACTCAGTCAAGGAACTGCGCTCAATTGGCATCCAGCCTGACCTGCTGCTGTGCCGTTCGGATCGGGAAGTGCCTGCCGAGGATCGCCGCAAGATCGCCCTGTTCACCAATGTCGAACCCAAAGCAGTCATCAACGTCCCCGACGCTGACACCATCTACCGGATTCCGCTGCTGCTGCACGCCCAGGGCGTCGATGACATCGTGGCGCGCAAGCTGCAACTGGATCATCTGCCGCCGGTCAACCTGGCCGACTGGGAGCGGGTGGTGCAAGCCATCGAGACTCCGACCGGAACCGTGGATATTGCAATGGTCGGCAAATACGTCGATCTGGCCGACGCCTATAAGTCACTCAATGAAGCCCTGCTCCACGCCGGCATTCACACCCAAACCAGGGTTAATATTCACTACGTCGACTCCGAACAGGTCGAACGGGACGGCGTCGCCGGATTGCAGAATATGGACGCCATTCTGGTGCCGGGTGGCTTTGGCGAGCGCGGCATCGAAGGCAAGATCGCTGCGGTTCGCTTCGCCCGTGAACAGCGGATTCCCTACCTGGGCATTTGCCTGGGGATGCAGGTGGCGGTGATCGAATTCGCCCGCCATGTCGCCGGCCTGACTGACGCCCACAGCACCGAATTTCGCAAGGACAACCCACAGCCGGTTATCGCGTTGATTACCGAATGGCTGGACGAAACCGGTTCAGTGCAACAGCGCCGTGAAGGTGGCGATTTAGGCGGTTCGATGCGCCTGGGCGCTCAACCCTGCCAACTGGTTCCCGGTTCACTGGCCCGGCAGACCTACGGCAAGGATGTGATCACCGAACGCCACCGCCACCGTTACGAATTCAACAACCGTTACCGCGAATCGCTGCAAGCCGCCGGTCTGGCGCTGTCCGGCCATTCGCTGGATGAACGGCTGGTGGAAATGATCGAGTTGCCTGATCATCCCTGGTTTCTCGGTTGCCAGTTTCACCCGGAATTCACCTCCACGCCCCGCGCCGGCCATCCATTGTTCCGGGGCTTCATTGAAGCGGCGATCCGGCAGCACCGCCAGCGCCATGAGGAGGACTTTGCGCCATGATGAAACTGTGTGGTTTTGAAGTCGGACTGGATCGTCCGCTGTTTTTAATCGCCGGCCCTTGCGTGATCGAATCGGAGCAACTGGCGCTCGACACCGCCGGCCAGCTTAAGGAAATGACTGAACGACTTGACATCCCGCTGATTTACAAGTCCTCGTTTGACAAGGCCAACCGCTCCACGCCTCACAGCTATCGCGGCCCCGGTCTGGACCAAGGCTTGAAAATCCTGCAAAAAGTCAAAGATCAAATCGGCGTTCCAGTGCTGACCGACGTGCATGAATACACACCCTTGGCCGAAGTTGCGGCGGTCGTTGACGTACTGCAAACTCCGGCTTTTTTATGCCGTCAAACTGATTTCATCCAGAACGTCGCCCGTCAGGGCAAGCCGGTCAACATCAAGAAAGGCCAGTTTCTGTCGCCGTGGGAAATGCGGAACGTAGTCGCCAAGGCGCGGATCGCCGGGAATGCCCATCTCATGGTCTGCGAACGCGGCGTTTCCTTTGGCTACAATAATCTGGTATCCGATATGCGCGCCTTGGCCGTGATGCGAACCACCGGCTGTCCGGTCGTGTTCGACGCCACCCATTCGGTGCAGTTACCGGGTGGACAAGGTCATGCTTCCGGTGGTCAGCGTGAATTCGTGCCGGTGCTGGCCCGGGCGGCGGTGGCGGCAGGAATCGCTGGACTGTTTGTGGAAACTCATCCCCACCCTGACCAAGCCTTGAGCGACGGCCCCAACAGCTGGCCGTTGGATCAGATAGAACCGCTGCTGGCTCTGCTCAAAGAACTGGATGCGCTGGTCAAACGGTCCGGCTTCCCAGAAACTAAATGGCTCTCATAACCTTATCTGTTCCTTGCACAACCACACTCAGAGGAGTTGCAGCATGTCGAAAATCAAAGAAATTCGCGGTCGGGAAATCATGGACTCGCGGGGCAATCCGACAGTTGGCGTCGATGTCATCCTGGAATCGGGGGCCAAAGGCTGCGCCGGCGTACCGTCCGGGGCGTCCACCGGCAGCCGTGAAGCATTGGAGCTGCGCGACGGTGACAAGAGTCGCTATCTGGGCAAAGGCGTCCTCAAAGCGGTCGCCAATATCAACAGCGAACTGCGCAGCGCCCTGCTGGGCGTCGAAGCGGTCGGCAATCAGGCGGCGATTGATCAGAAGATGATCGACCTGGATGGTACCCCCACCAAGAGCCGTCTTGGCGCGAATGCGATCCTGGGCGTGTCGATGGCCGTTGCCCACGCCGCCGCGTTCGAAAAGGGCGTCCCCCTGTACAAGTACCTGAATCCCACCGGCCCCTACCAACTGCCGGTGCCGATGATGAATATCCTCAACGGCGGCGCTCACGCCGACAATAACGTTGATATTCAGGAATTCATGATCATGCCGGTGGGCGCTCCCAGTTTCCGCGAGGCGCTGCGCTGGGGCGCCGAGGTGTTTCATGCCCTGAAGGCGGTATTGAAAGCGCAGGGCATGAACACGGCGGTCGGCGATGAGGGTGGTTTCGCGCCCAACCTGCCGTCTAACGAAGCGGCGCTGGATGTGGTGGTGGAAGCCATCAAGAAGGCCGGCTACGCCCCCGGCAAGGACGTGTATCTGGCTTTGGACTGCGCCAGTTCTGAGTTCTACAAGAACGGCAACTATGTGTTGGAAGGCGAAGGCCAGTCGTTCACGCCCAATGGCTTTGCCGACAAGCTGGCCGACTGGGCCAGCCGCTATCCCATTGTCTCCATTGAGGACGGCATGGAAGAAAGTGACTGGGCTGGCTGGGCTTACCTGACCCAGATTCTGGGCAAGAAAATTCAGTTGGTGGGCGATGATCTGTTCGTGACCAACACTTCGATTCTACAGCGCGGCATCAAGGAAGGCATTGCCAACTCGATTCTGATTAAAGTCAACCAGATCGGCACCCTGACCGAGACCTTGGCCGCGATCAATATGGCCGCTGCTGCTGGCTACACCTCAATTTCCTCGCACCGCTCCGGCGAAACCGAGGACACCACCATCGCTGATCTGGCGGTCGCCACCGCCGCCAGCCAGATCAAGACCGGCTCGCTGAGCCGTTCTGACCGCATCGCCAAGTACAACCGGTTGCTGGTCATCGAAGAAGAACTCGGTTCTGCCGCTGTCTATCCGGGCAAAGCCGCGTTCAACGTGTTCCCCGGCTAAACCACGGTCTGCGCCGCCTCTCTCCCACCGGGAGCGGGGCAGCGGTGAGAATCCATTTCAATCGCGCCTTCCCGTCTCCCCGCCTGCGGGGAAACGTGGAGGCGCTGATTTTTTCCGCCTTCGCGCATCATCATGGCCCATTTCACTGAGCAAGACGAATCAAAACAACCCGGATTGAAGCTGCAAGCTCTGGAAGCAGTGCTGATTGCTATCGTGCTGCTCTTGCAGTATCTGCTCTGGATCGCCGGGGACGGCGTCCGACAGACTTACAGCCTGCGGGTTTCCATCCAAGCGCAAACCGAAGAAAATGCGGAGTTGACCGAGCGCAACCAGGCGCTGGAAGCAGACATCAAGGATCTGAAAAATGGGCTGACTGCGATTGAAGAACGCGCCCGCACTGAAATGGGCATGATCCGCCCCGATGAAACCTTCTACCGGATTCTTGAACAGCCGCTACCGAATCCAGCGGCGGAATCCAGCAAACCCAGCCTCTCTACCGCCAAACGGCCAGCCGCAACGACAAAGCCGCTCGCGCAACCGACCAAACGACCTATGCACCCCGTCAAACGACCTGCCGCTAAACCAGCGCCATCGTCAGCCAAACCACCGGCGGATGACGCCATCCCGGATTAAGCGATGATCACCCCGCGTCATTGGGTCATGATTCCAGCCGCTGGCGTTGGCCGGCGTATGGCGTCGACCATTCCCAAACAGTATCTGCCGCTGGCCGGGCGTCCGGTCATCGTTCATGCCCTGACCGCCTTGCTGGAACATCCACGCATCGCTGGCGCCGTTGTTGCCATTAGCGCCGATGATGGATGGTGGCCGGACATCGCCGCAACGCTCGCCCTGACCAAGCCGTTACGGATCGTGGCCGGCGGCGCTGAACGTAGCTATTCGGTGTTGAACGGGCTGACGGCGCTGCAAGAATGGGCCGCACCGGATGATTGGGTGCTTGTTCACGATGCTGCCCGCCCTGGTTTGCGTCGAGAAGACGTAGATCGGCTGCTGAGCGAACTGGCCGATGATCCAGTCGGCGGACTACTGGCGATTCCGGTGCGGGATACTCTGAAACAAGCCGATGCGGTGGGTCGGGTGGCGGCGACGGTGGATCGTTCGTTACTCTGGCACGCCCTGACCCCACAGATGTTTCGGCTCGGTTTGCTGTATGCAGCCCTGAGTGCGGCGCTGACCCGTGGTCTGCCAATTACGGATGAAGCAGCGGCAATGGAAGCGGCTGGATTTGCGCCCCGATTGATCGCAGGCCGGACTGATAATCTGAAAATCACTCACCCGGAAGATCTGGCGCTGGCTGAATTCTATTTGACGCGCCAGATCGGCGCTGTCTGAATCCTGGGAACAACACGATGCGGATTGGTCATGGTTTTGACGTTCATGCGTTCGGCCCCGGCGAGTTCATTATCCTGGGTGGCGTTCGCATCCCCTATCAGTACGGATTGATCGCCCATTCCGATGGTGATGTGTTGCTTCACGCCCTGTGCGACGCCCTGCTCGGCGCGGCAGGACAAGGCGATATTGGCCGGCACTTTCCCGATAGCAGCGCCGAATTTGCCCGGATCGACAGCCGGATTCTGCTGCGGCGAGTGGTCGGACTGCTAGGAGCGCAGCAACTGACCGTCGGCAATGTCGACGTTACGATCATTGCTCAAGCGCCGAAAATGGCCCCGCATATTCCGGCTATGCGGGACATCATCGCTGCCGATTTGAACGTCAGCCCGGCGCAGGTCAACATCAAAGCCACCACGACCGAAGGGCTAGGCGCCATCGGACGCGGCGAGGGCATTGCCGTTCATGCGGTGGCGCTACTGACTCCCTTGGCCGCCGGTATTTAGCTCATTTGGAACTGGCAGATCATGAACCTGTTTCGACGGTTGTCGGCTTGCCTGCTGCTGGTTCTGCTGGTCAGTTGCGAGCCGCAATCCGCCGCCCCGCAAACCAATGCGCCCGCCGCCGCCTTTACCCTGAATCAACTGGACGGCGGCCCGGTCCGTTTTCCCGACCAGTACCGGGGCCAGATAGTCGCCCTCCATTTCTGGGCGGAATGGTGTCCCTATTGCCTGAGCGAAATGCAGGCGCTGGAACCGATCTATCGCCAATACCACGAGCGGGGCTTAGTTTTTCTCGCAATCAATGTCATGGAAGAGCCGGATACGGTTCGAGCCTTCGTGCAGAAACTCAAGCTGTCCTACGAGGTGCTGCTGGACCCGGAAGGCGAAGTGATGCGCCGCTACGGCGTGATGGCCCTGCCTGCGACCTTCATGATTGATCGGCAGGGAGTTATTCGCCGCCGGATCATCGGTGAATCAACCCCGGAGGTGTTTGAGGCGGCGATTAAAAATCTACTGTGATTGGTTGCTTACCATTAGAAAAAACATTTTAACTTATTAATTAATATAACTTATTATACAAAAAATCGGTTATCCGCGCGGCTACCCCAACCACCCCCTCGCGTCTTAGCAATAACACCTTGATTCACCCCTGCCGCTCATCCTTCAAGACGTCACGGCGCGTCATCGATCAGCTAAATGCCTACCAGTACGATTGGAAACCCCCTGTTTGATGATCCTTTCTGGCGCTACACTCGCAATCCCTTCCACTGCTCACTACCTCAATTGGGAGTTATTCATGAACGATCCCGTCTCCATTAACCGTCGGCAGGTGCTCGCTCTGTTCGCTGCAACCGGAGCCACCGCTGGCCTCGCTGCCCTGAGCTCACCTGCCTTGGCCACGAAATGCGAGACCGACGGCACACCCTTGCAATTCACTCCTAAAACCGCGCCGGACGCCAACCCGGTCGAAAATGACCTCGTCAAGTATCCAAAATGCCCATACTGCGGCATGGATCGGAAGCAGTACCACCATAGCCGCCATCTGGTGCAATATCAGGATGATCGGGCGGATGGGACTTGCTCGCTACACTGTGCCGCACTCAGTCTGGCGCTGAATATGGATCGCGGCCCCAAGGCCATTTACGCCGCCGATTTCGGCGCAAAAACTGACCCCAAACCGTTGATCAATGTTGATCAGGCCACCTACCTGATCGGCTCGAAATTGCCGGGCGTGATGACCCGGCAGAGCAAGGTGGCCTTTGCCGCCAAACCCGCCGCTGAAGCGGCCAAGGCCGAACACGGCGGGGAGATCGGCGCTTTCGACGCTGCCCTGCACGCCGCCTATTTGAGCATGGCCAACGATACCAGCATGATCCGCAAGAAGCGGGCGGAGATGAAACAGAAAGCGGGCGACCACGCCGCTCACACCCAATGAGCACTACCGGCGACAGACTCCCTGTCGCCGGCTTCGGTCGGCGGCTGGCAGTGCTGGTGCTGGCGTTCGTGTTGCTACCGGCCTGGGGCGAAGGGCTGCAACTGCCCGCCCCTGGTCCCAAGGACACCTGCCCAGTGTGCGGGATGTTCGTCAGCCTCTATCCTGACTGGGTAGCGA
Organism: Candidatus Competibacteraceae bacterium; assembly: GCA_003989085.1. Classification (GTDB taxonomy): domain Bacteria; phylum Pseudomonadota; class Gammaproteobacteria; order Competibacterales; family Competibacteraceae; genus RXIV01. The sequence goes on along the minus strand of RXIV01000008.1, from coordinate 168,958 downwards.
CGGTGCTGTACAAAGACGGCCATGCTCATCATTTCGACGGACCCAAGGACCTGTTCAAATACCTGCTGAATCTGCCCAAATACGCACCCGGCCATGCCCAAACCGATATTGCCGCTATGGGCGTTACTGACTACTACAACGTCAGCCGGATTGACGTTCGCACCGCCTGGTATGTGATCGGCTCCGACGTGCTGGGGCCGATGGGCCATGAACTGGTACCGTTGACTACACAGGCCGAAGCTGAAGAGTTCCAGCGCGACCACCAGGGTAAGCGCATTGTCCGCTTTGACGAGATCACTCCGGCGCTGCTGGAACAACTGGATCAGGGGAAATTCTGAATGACCGTCTACTTTATCGGCGCCGGCCCTGGCGATCCGGAATTGATTACCGTCAAGGGCCGACGCCTGATTAGCGAATGCCCGCTGGTGCTGTACGCCGGTTCGCTGGTGCCAAAGGAGGTGGTGCTGGCGGCCAATCCGGTAGCAGAGATCGTCAATACCGCTGATTTGAGCCTGGATCAGATCATCGCCCGCCTTCACGCCGCACATCAACAAGGGCTGGATGTAGCGCGGGTCCATACCGGCGATCCAGCGTTATATGGCGCGATTGGTGAACAAATCCGTGAACTGGAACGGTTGGGGATTCCCTACCAGGTGGTGCCGGGAGTGACGGCCGCCTTTGCTGGAGCGGCGATGCTGCGCCGGGAACTGACCCTGCCGGAGATCAGCCAGACGCTGATTCTCACCCGCCATGCCGGCAAAACGCCGATGCCGGAAGGGGAAAGCCTGCCCGAACTGGCGCAACATCGGGCGACCATGGCGATTTATCTGAGTGTGGACCGGTTACGGGAGATCGTGGCGGAACTAGCCCCACATTACGGACTGGACTGTCCGGCAGCGGTGCTGCATCGGGTGTCCTGGCCGGATCAGGACGGGGTCGTCGGGACGCTGGCCGACATCGCCGCCCAGGTTGAAGCCAAGGGTTTTACCCGCACCGCACTGATTCTGGTCGGGCGAGCGCTGCAACCGGAGGGGTTTCCGACCTCTTATCTCTACAGCGCTGAACACGCGGAGCACTATCGGCGGGGAGACTCCTGATGAAAATTCTGGTCACCGGTAGCGCCGGTTTTATCGGCGCAGCGCTCTCGCAGCGGTTGCTGGAGCGCGGCGACACAGTCATCGGCTACGATAACCTCAACGATTATTATGACGTCAGTTTAAAACTGGCGCGGCTGGCCCGCTTGCAGGCGCAGCCCGGTTTTAGCGAGGTGCGGGCCAGTCTGGAAGACCGGGCGGCGCTGATGGAAACCTTCGAGAAATATCGTCCACAGCGAGTGGTCAATCTAGCCGCGCAGGCCGGGGTGCGTTACTCCATCCAGAATCCCCACGCCTACGTCGATGCCAATCTGGTGGGTTTCGTCAACGTACTGGAAGCCTGCCGTCATCACGAGGTCGAACATCTGGTCTATGCCTCGTCCAGTTCGGTCTATGGTGCGAATACCCACCAGCCGTTCTCAGTGCATGACAATGTCGATCATCCCGTCAGCTTGTATGCAGCGACCAAAAAAGCCAACGAGTTAATGGCGCACGCCTACAGCCATTTGTACCGGCTGCCGACCACCGGATTGCGGTTCTTTACCGTCTATGGGCCGTGGGGCCGGCCCGATATGGCGCTGTTCCTGTTCACCCGCAAGATCCTGGCCGGGGAACCGATTGACGTCTTCAATTACGGTCAGCACCGGCGTGATTTCACTTACATTGATGACATTGTGGAAGGGGTGATTCGTACCCTGGATCAAGTAGCGACGCCGAATCCCGCCTGGTCGGGCGCTACGCCGGACGCCGCCACCAGCCACGCGCCGTACCGGCTATACAACATCGGCAGTCACCGCCCGGTCGAACTGCTGCGCTATATCAAAGTGCTGGAACAATGCCTGGGTCGCACCGCGATCAAAAATCTGCTGCCGATGCAAGCCGGTGATGTACCGGACACCTTTGCCGATGTTGAGGCGTTGATCGCCGATGTCGGCTACCAGCCAACGACGCCGATGGAAGAAGGCGTCGCCCGCTTCGTCGCCTGGTATCGGGACTACTACCGGGTTTAGACAAAATCCGCCAGCTGCAGCGGCTCCCGCAGCGGTTCTCCATCAAACCACACCCGCTCCACGTCCAGCTTTAAACGCCCTTCGGCAAGCCAGCGGATCGCTTGCGAATACAACCGATGCTCCTGCTCCAGCACCCGCGCCGCGAGATGGTCGGGATCATCATCAGGCAATACGGGAACTCGCGCCTGCACGATCAGCGGCCCACCGTCCAGTTCCGCCGTCACGAAGTGAATAGTCGCGCCGTGTTCGGTTTCACCAGCAGCAATCGCCCGCTCATGGGTATGCAAACCCCGAAATTTGGGCAGCAGCGACGGGTGAATATTGAGCAGCCGGCCCCGATAATGCTCGGTAAAGCCGGCGGTCAGCACCCGCATGAAACCCGCCAGAATTACCAGATCCGGCGAATAGCGGTCGATGAGTTCAATCAGCACCGCTTCAAAACCGGGCCGGTCAGCAAAGCGCCTATGATCCAGTTCCAACGCCGGAACACCGGCTTGCCGTGCCCGCTCCAGCCCATAAACACCGGGCTGATTGCTGATCACTGCCGCCACCTCGGCAGATAATTCACCGCTGGCGGATTGGTCGAGCAGGGCTTGCAGATTACTGCCGCGCCCGGAAATCAGTACCACTAATCGAAGCTTGCGAATCCCGTTCATGGGACAAATTCAACTGCTGCTGGCTGGCCCTTGCTGTCTGCGATGTAGCCCAATAACCAAGCGGTTTCGCCCGATTCCCGCAGCAACGTCAGCGCCTTTTCTACGACCTTCGCTGCGACGCAGACTACCAGCCCGACCCCACAATTAAAGGTGCGCCGCATCTCGACCTCGGCTACTCCGCCCTGCTGTTGCAGCCATTGGAAAATCGCCGGACGTTCCCAACTGGACAAATCAACCACCGCCTTGGTGTTCACCGGCAAGACCCGGGGCAAGTTCTCAGTCAAACCGCCGCCGGTGATGTGGGCAATAGCGCGAATTTCGACTTGCTCCAGCAACTTCAGGATCGATTGGACGTAAATGCGGGTCGGTGTTAGCAGCGTCTCACCGAGGGTTTGCGTCGCAAACGGTTGATCCAGCCTGGTTCCACTAACGGCCAGAATTTTGCGAATCAGTGAATAACCATTGGCATGAGGGCCGGAGGAGGCCAGTCCCAGCAAGGCGTCACCGGGCTGTACTTTGCCGCCATCGATCATCCGCGCTTTTTCCACCACGCCGACGCAGAACCCGGCTAGATCGTAATCGCCGTCCTGGTACAACCCCGGCATTTCCGCCGTTTCGCCACCGACCAGCGCCGCTCCGGCCAGGGCGCAGCCATCCGCAATGCCCTTAATCACCGCTGCCGCCACTTCAACCTCCAGTTGACCCGTCGCGTAGTAATCCAGAAAAAACAGCGGTTCAGCCCCGACCACCAGCACGTCGTTGACACACATCGCCACCAGATCAACGCCGATGGTGTCATGCTGGTTCAGTTCCAGCGCCAGCTTGAGCTTGGTGCCAACGCCGTCCGTTCCAGAGACCAGCACCGGTTGCCGGTAGCGATCCAGCGGCAGTTCAAACAAGGCGCCGAAACCGCCCAACCCGCCCAGCACACCAGGCCGGAGGGTGCGTTTGGCGTGCGGCTTGATGCGATCCACCAGCCGGTTACCGGCATCAATGTCTACCCCGGCGTCGCGGTAACTAAGAGCGGGGGCTTGTGGGGAATGGTCGTTCATCATTCTTCCTGCTTGCGGGCAGCGATTTCAGTACTGCTAGGGCGGTCATCAGTCACGATGGTTTTCAGAGTCAGTGCGGGCATCGTTCTTTCACCCATTGGGTTTACTTAAACGGCCTAATCGCCGGCCAAGCCACTCTGCCGGCACTGCAAAAACTTATGCTATCTTAACGCACTTCGTTTTCCAGCCGGGAAATTGCCGTGATCGCCGAGTCTTATCATCCGCAACGCATTGAAGCGGAAGCGCAAAATCATTGGGACACCCAACGGACTTTCGCTGTGTGCGAAGAACCGGGCCGCGACAAATTTTATTGCCTGTCGATGTTCCCTTATCCAAGCGGGCGGCTGCACATGGGCCATGTCCGCAATTACACCATTGGCGATGTGATCGCCCGTTATCAGCGGATGCTGGGCAAGAACGTGCTGCAACCGATGGGCTGGGATGCTTTCGGCCTGCCGGCAGAAAATGCAGCGATGGCCGGTGGGGTCGCGCCGGCGCAGTGGACGTTTGACAACATCGCTTACATGAAGAAGCAGTTGCGCTTGCTCGGTTTTGCGGTGGACTGGGAACGCGAAGTGGCGACCTGCATCCCGGATTATTACCGCTGGAATCAATGGCTGTTTTTGCGGATGCTGGAAAAAGGCATCGCCTATCTGAAAACCGGCGTGGTCAACTGGGACCCGGTGGATCAGACCGTGCTGGCTAATGAGCAGGTGATTGACGGGCGCGGCTGGCGCACCGGCGCAGTCGTCGAAAAACGTGAGATTCCCATGTATTACCTGGCGATCACCCGCTACGCCGAGGAACTGCTGGCAGAACTGGACGCGCTGCCCGGCTGGCCGGAACAGGTCAAGCTGATGCAGAAAAACTGGATTGGCAAGAGCTACGGAGTGCGGATTGGGTTTCCTTATCAGCCGCCGGAGGGACAAGAGGCGGAAGGCGAAGACGGCATTCTCTGGGTGTTCACCACCCGCGCCGACACACTGATGGGCGCAACCTACGTCGCAGTCGCCGCCGAACATCCGCTGGCGTTGCACGCCGCGAAGACCAATCCCACCCTGGCTGCTTTCATTGACGAATGCCGGCACGGCGGCGTCACCGAGGCGGAACTGGCGGTTCAGGAAAAAAAGGGCTTGCCGACCGGCCTAAGCGTGACACATCCGCTAACTGGCGAGGCATTGCCGCTGTGGGTCGCCAACTATGTGCTGATGGGTTATGGCGAAGGCGCAGTCATGGCGGTGCCAGCCCATGATGAGCGCGATTTCGCCTTTGCCCACCAATATGATTTGCCGATCAAGCCGGTGATCCGCACCAGCGCCGGGGATCAGGCGCCCGCGCCCTGGCAGGATGCTTATGCCGACTATGGAACCTGCATCAACTCCGGTCCCTATGACGGACTGGATTTTGCCCAGGCGGTCGATGCGATTGCCGCCGATCTGAACGCCAAGGGGCTGGGCGAGAAGAAAGTCACCTGGCGGCTGCGCGACTGGGGCGTTTCCCGCCAACGTTATTGGGGGACACCGATCCCGATTATTTATTGCCCAGAGTGCGGTGCGGTGCCCGTCCCCGATGAGCAATTGCCGGTGATCCTGCCCGATCATCTGGTGCCGGATGGTTCTGGCAACCCGCTTAACAAGCACCCGGAATTTCTCAATGTTCCCTGTCCGAACTGCGGTCAGCCGGCCCGGCGCGAGACCGACACGATGGACACTTTTGTTGATTCATCCTGGTATTTCTTCCGCTATTGCACCCCCGGCGCGCGGGCGATGATCGATGGGCGGGCGGATTACTGGATGCCGGTTGATCAGTATGTCGGCGGCATTGAACACGCCATTCTGCACTTGCTGTATTCCCGATTCTGGACCAAAGTCATGCGCGATGTCGGCCTGACGACTGTTTCAGAACCCTTCGCCAACCTGCTGACGCAAGGGATGGTCGTCGCGCCGACTTTCTATCGGGAAAGCGCGGATGGCCGCAAACAGTGGATTAACCCGGCTCAGGTCACGGTGCGAACCGACGACAAGGGCCGACCGGTCGCCGCTACGCTGAACCGTGACGATCAGCCGGTATTGATTGGCGGCATCGAAAAGATGGCTAAGTCCAAGAATAACGGCGTCGATCCACAAACCTTGATCGATCAGTACGGGGCCGATACCGCCCGGCTGTTCATGATGTTTGCCGCCCCGCCCGATCAGGCCTTGGAATGGTCGGATGCCGGGGTCGCCGGTGCGTACCGGTTCCTGCGGCGGTTGTGGATCTTCGCCGCCGAGCATCAGGCCGCGATTCGCGCCGCCGGCGAAACCGATCCTCCCTCACTGAGCGAGGCGGTGCGCGACCGTCGTCGCGAAATCCATGAGGCCTTGCGGCAAGCACGCTATGACTTCGGTCGCCACCAGTTCAACACGGTCGTTTCCGCTGGAATGAAGATGCTGAACACGCTGACCCGGCTGGATGCGGGAGAGGCGGGTGGAACCGATACCGTGCGCCGTGAAGGTCTGAGCATTCTGCTGCGACTACTGTCACCCATCGTCCCGCACATTACCCACACCCTGTGGCGGGCGCTGGGTTATGGCGACGAGATCTTGATAGCCACCTGGCCGGAACCGGACGAAGCGGCATTGGCGCGCGCGCTGATCAAGCTGGTGGTTCAGGTCAACGGCAAATTGCGCGGACAGATTCAGGTTCCTGTGGGTGCCGAGCGCAGTGTCATTGAACAAGCGGCGCTGGCGGATGCTCACGTCCAGCGCTTCATCGACGGCCAGCCAATCCGCAAAATCGTGATCGCGCCCGGCAAGCTGGTCAATGTGGTGTGTTGACCCCGTGCTGGGAGCGAAAATGAACATCATGCGGCAGATGATTTGGGGCGGAATGCTGCTGCTGGCTGGTTGTGGCTTCCAGTTACGCGGTCAGGCGCAGTTACCGCCGGAGTTAGCGGTGGTTTTTGTCCAGAGCGTACAGGGCGTTGGAACGCCGCCTGGTATTCTTAGCCGGCGGTTGCAGACAGTGTTGACCGGCAATGGCGTCACCGTAGTGCGCGATCCGGCTCAGGCGACGGCTACGATCACAATTTTGAATGAGGGCAGTGGTCGTCGTGCCGTCGCTGCCGACCGCTTTAATGTCAAGCGCGAGTACTTCCTGGCTTACAACGCCGCCTATCAGGTCAAGCTTGCCAATGGTAAAACTTTGATTCCCGCCGAAACCATCACCACCAACCGCAGCCTGCTGTTTGATGAAAATCGGGTTCTGGGCTTCGAAGCCGCCCAGGAATCGCTGGTTGACAGCATGGCCGATGAGCTCGCCTGGCAAATTATTCGTCGCCTGCAGGCCGTCAAAGCGTGAAATTGCGACCCACGTAATCGGCTGGCGTTAATCCCGGTCCTGAGACTACGGCCCGTGTAAGCTGGCGTTAATCCCGGTCCACTGTATCACCCACCGATGCTGCAACTGCGGAGTCGGTTGACAAGAATCAAGGCAAACTTCAATAATGCGGCCCTTGCATTTGCGGGGAGCCTTTCCGGCTTCCACAGGATGATCCAGGATCCAATGCCCTAGCCGATCTCCCCCGCCCTCGCGTCCCGGCGCCTGTTGCGATGCACGGCGCTTCATCCGAACGAAAAACGATATTTCTTATAACGAGGTGAGTCCCGATGGAAGACGTGGTCATTGTCGCCGCTGCCCGCACCGCAATCGGCAATTTCATGGGTTCCCTGTCGGCTATTCCCGCTAATGTATTGGGCGCCAAAATCATCCAGGACTTGCTACGGAAGACCGGTGTCGATCCAGTTCAGATTGATGAAGTGATCCTCGGCCAAGTGCTAACTGCTGGCACCGGTCAGAATCCCGCCCGCACCGCCGCCCTCAACGCCGGCCTACCGATTGAGGTTCCCTGTCTGAACATCAACAAGGTCTGCGGCAGCGGTCTGAAGGCGGTGCATTTGGCCTGCCAGTCGATCCGCGACGGTGATAACCGGATCGTCATCGCCGGCGGTCAGGAAAATATGAGCCTATCGCCACACCTGCTGCTCGGTTCGCGGCGCGGCACCACGATGGGCGATGCCCGACTGGCGGATTCGATGCTCAGTGAAGGCTTGCATTGCGCCATCAATCACTATCATATGGGCATTACCGCCGAGAATATCGCCGCCCAATGGGGCATTTCCCGCGAAGAACAGGACATTTTCTCCGCTGCCTCCCAGCACAAGGCTGCCGCCGCTATTGAGGCTGGGCGGTTCCAGGATGAGATCGCCGCGGTCGAGATTCCCCAGCGCAAGGGCGCTCCGGTAGTGTTCGCCACCGACGAATTTCCCCGCGCCGGCACCACTGCTGAAAGCCTGAGCAAGCTGCGCCCGGCCTTCAAGCAGGATGGCAGCGTCACGGCTGGCAACGCCTCCGGTATCAATGATGGTGCCGCTGCGGTGCTGGTCATGGCCGCCAGTGTCGCCCGTGACCTGGGCTTGAAACCTCTGGCCCGCATCGCCGCCTACGCCAAGGCCGGCGTTGACCCGAAAATTATGGGGGCCGGGCCAATTCCCGCCTCCCGCGCCTGCCTGAAGAAAGCTGGCTGGACAGTCGAACAACTTGACCTGATCGAGGCTAATGAGGCATTCGCTGCCCAGGCGATCTGTGTCAACCGCGAAATGGGCTGGGATACCAGCAAAATAAATGTCAACGGCGGCGCTATTGCACTCGGCCACCCCATCGGCGCTTCCGGTTGCCGGATTCTGGTGACCTTGCTGCATGAAATGGCCCGTCGCGACGCAAAAAAGGGTCTAGCGACCCTGTGTATCGGCGGCGGTCAGGGCGTGGCTCTGGCCGTCGAACGTGATTGAGTCATCACCAAATAACCAAATGAGGAGCTATCCAATGTCTCGAGTTGCAGTCGTTACGGGTGGAATCGGCGGGCTGGGCACCGCCATGTGCAAGGCGCTGACTGAGCAGGGCCGGCGGGTCGTTGCGGTAGATTACAATGGACTCAAGGCGGAAGCCGTAGATAAGTGGAAAGCCGACCGTGCGGCGGAAGGTTTTGAAATCCCGGTTTATCTGGCGGACGTCACCAGCTTTGAGTCCTGCGCCGAGGTGTGCAAGAAGATTGAAGCTGAAGTTGGCCCGATTGAGATCCTGGTCAACAATGCCGGCATCACCCGTGACTCCATGTTCCACAAGATGACTGCCGAACAGTGGGACGCCGTGATCAAGACCAACCTGTACAGCGTCTTCAACATGACCAAACAGGTCTATGAAGGGATGACAGGGCGGGGCTGGGGCCGGATCGTCAATATCTCGTCGGTCAATGGTCTGCGCGGCCAGGCCGGCCAGACCAACTATTCGGCCACCAAGGCCGCGATCTACGGCTTTAACAAGGCGCTGGCCCAAGAGTGCGTCAAGAAAGGCGTGACCGTCAACTCCATCTCGCCGGGCTACATCGGCACCGAGATGGTGCGGGCTATCCGTGAAGACGTGCTGGCCAAAGTCATTGCCGGCATTCCGGCGGGCCGCTTGGGCGAGCCATCAGAAATCGCCCGCACCGTCGCGTTTCTGTCTGCCGAAGACGCCGGCTTCATTACCGGCGAAGACATCACCGTCAACGGCGGTCTTTACTATCACTAAGCCCTAAGCGTGCGCGGCGCTGCTGGTTTACTCCGGTAGCGCCGCGTCGCTTTTTCCATGCCTGGCCTGCTATGAGCGAACCGCGCGTCATCAAGAAATACCCGAACCGTCGGCTGTACGACACGGCCATCAGCAGCTACATCACCTTAGAGGATGTCAAGCAACTGGTGCTGGAACGGGCCGAGTTCCACGTCATTGATGCCCGCACCAATACCGATATTACCCGTGGGATTCTGCTGCAAATCATCAGCGAGCAGGAAGAACAGGGCAATCCGATTTTCACCAGCGAAGTGCTGGCTCATATCATCCGGTTCTATGGCGACACGCTACAAGGGATGATGGGCAACTACCTGGAGAAAAGCCTGCAAGCCTTTGTTGACCAACAGCACCTGTTCCGGGAGCAAATGCGGACCCTGATTGGCAAGAATCCGCTGGCGATGATGACCGAACTGGTGGAGCACAACCTGTCGCTGTGGAACAGCGTCAGCGAGCGGCTTCAGCCCAAGACCACAGCAGATGGCGATCCTGACTCACCAATTGCCCCGCCTGAATCACCGCCGGCTCCAGTCGTTGAGCGTGAGCGTAAGGGGCGAAAGATCAGGGATTCCTGACCCGACGCTTGGCGGTTTTCCGACCCTTCTTACTGGTCTCCTGCCGCGCCAACAACCAGGTGGCAATGGCCGGCGGCACTTCCTGCTGGGCGCGGGCGCTGACGTAGATGCCGATATGACCACCCCGGAAGCACAGCTCCGAGTAATCCCGGCTTCCGCAACACCCCGCTAGAGCCTTTGAGGCAGCCGGCGGCACCAAATGATCTTGGCTGGCGTAAACATTCAGTACTGGCATCACAACCTTGCGCAAATCCACCGCCTGCCCGCCAATCATCACCTCCCCCTTGACCAGCTTGTTCTGCTGGAAGAAGTCTTTGGCAAACTGGCGAAAGGCCTCGCCGGCCTGATCCGGACTATCAAAAATCCACTTTTCCATCCGCAGGAAATTCTTCAGCGCACGCGCATCATCGAGAATATCCACGACATCCACATATTTCTGTCCGGCCAGCCGGAACGGACTGAGCGAGAGAAAGGCGAAGTTCAGCACCTGGCCGGGTACGTTGCCCAGTGTATCGACCAGCAGATCAATATCGATATGCCGGATCAGGTGAGTCAATAGATTATCCGGCGTGTGAAAATCGACCGGCGTTACCATCGTCACCAGATTGCGGATCTTCTCGGGATACAGTGCCGCAAAGCACAGACTCAGCGCCCCGCCCTGGCAGACGCCGAGCAGATTGATCGCTGCAAGCTGACGTGATTCACGCAGATGATCCACGCAATGACCGATGTAACGGTGAACGTAATCAGCCAAGCTCAGTTGCCTGTCCGCCGCATCGGCATAGCCCCAGTCAATCAGATAGACATCGACGCCAGCATCCAGCAATCCTCGGATCAGCGAGCGGTCTTCCTGCAAATCCATCATGTAGGGCCGATTAACCAACGCGTAGACGATCAGCAGTGGAATCGGATGCAGTTCCGTCACCCGTGGCTGATAGCGGTACAGGGTTAGCTTGTCTTCCTGATAGACCGGATCACGAGGCGAGACACCGGTTTCGATCTCACCCAAATCGCCCAGGGTTTTAGCCCCCTGGGCCAGTCTGTCAGCAAAGGTCCGCAGTTCCGCAGTGATCTGATCGGGGCCAAGATTGATCATGTCGTTGTCTCACGGCGCGGGTAGCAGATCAGCAGCGCATTGAGTAGCCGGCCGCTCAGTGCGCTGTATTCGGCGCTGCGCAACATTTGCCCGTAGGTTTCCTCGTTGCATGCCACCCACAGGTTGTATAACTCCCGTAGGTTGCTAATCGTTTCACCGGCGATAGCCCGTTCCCGCAAGCGCTGCTCCATCAGATCCAGCGCCTGCCCGGCGGCCTGCTGCAACAGGTCAAAATACTGATGTTGGGTTTGTTGATAAGCCCGCCAGGCGACCGAGTTCCGGTCAGTCGGCGCGGCGATCGGCAACTGTAAAGCCAGGGCAGCCTGCTGCCAGGCATCGACCATCACGGTCGACAATTGGGCTAGCTCAGGGTTGACGCCCGGATCATTACTTGACTGGGTGATAGCGTCCTTGAACTGTTCAAACTGCTGGCGCACCGCCGAATTCCAGTCCGTTTCCTGCTGGAGGGAATCCTGGAATCGGTCGGCGACCTGGCGAATCTGCGCGCCGAAGGCCAGATAAGCGCGGGCCTGCTTGAGCAGCAGCTCGGCATCAAAACCGGCGGCGGGGGAAGCATCATCTGAATCAGCCATAGCAAAGCGGCGTCCTAAAGGTGGGAATTCGGCAGCAACTTGAGTATAGCGGTTGCCAACAGGATCGGTGGGGCCGGTTCAGGGCGTAGTCCGTTTGGAAAGCGATGGATTCAGAACGCCGGCTTCGGCCCTGAACTGCTTGAGCCGAGCGCGTAATTGCGCTTCCTGATTGGGAGACAACCCCGGATCTTTCAGCCCAAGTTCCAGTTGCTCGATGGCGGGCAGTAATTCACCGTTCAGATAGTGGTATTCGGCCATCGTCGCATGAGTCGCCGCCAGATCGCCGGCCCGCTGCGCCGCCTGGGCGTAGGTCGCGTACAGCGTTGGATCATTGGGCCGGCGACGCAGTTGCGGTTGCAGCAGCTTCAAGGCGAGCTTCGGATCGCCCTGGGTGGACAGCGCCAACCCGTAGTGCATCGCCAAGGTAAAATCATCGGGATACAACTGGCGGATGTCCTCAAACAGCCGCCAGGCTTGCGCCCGGTCACCCTGGGCCAGCGCCAGTTCGGCCGCTTCAAGCCGCAGCGCCAGCCGGTCGGGATCGTTTTTAAGCAGACGGGCAATTTGGGTTTGGGCCTCTTGGTAACGACCCGCCTGCCGCAGCGCCAGTGCATAAGCGTAACGATTCGCCGCATCGTTAGCAGGGCTGCCTTTAGCCAGTACAGTTTCCAGATTGCGGATCAGGGTCCGGTTGTCATCCGTCGCCAGCACCAGCGCTCGGGCTTTAGCCAACTCGTAAGCCTTGCGGTCACGGGGCGCGGTGCGCCGTAACGACGGAATCTCAACCCGATCCTGGGTGTCGGCGACCCGGTTTTCCGGGCGCGGGTGCGTCAGCAGCATCTCAGGAATCTGGTTGCGTGCCTCGCCACCGGATTGACGCTCCAACTTGGTAAAGAAATCGCTCATGCCGCGTGGATCAAAGCCAGCCTTGGCAAGAAGCTGCATCCCGATTCGATCCGCTTCTTGCTCGTTGGCGCGAGTGAAGCTGATCTGATGTTGGGCGCTGGCGGCCAGCGATCCCATCATCGCTGCCTGCCCTCCCTGTTTACTGGCTGCGGCCAGCGCAGCCCCAGCCAGCATGGCTGCCGCCAGCGGCAGGGTCATCCGCTTGGAATCGGCGATGGCGCGGACGATATGCCGTTGCGAAACATGGGCGATTTCGTGAGCTAGAACTCCGGCCAGTTCGTCTTCCCGCTCGGTAGCCAGCAGCAAGCCGATGTTGACCCCGATAAAGTTGTACGGCAGGGCAAAGGCATTAATATCCGTATCACGGACAATGAAAAAAACATAGGGCGTGCCGTTCTGATCAGCGTAAGTGACGATACTCTGGCCGATAGAATTGAGGTATTCGGTCAGCTGGGCGTCGTCGAGAATCAGATCGCGCTCGCGTAACTTCCGCATAATTTCGAGGCCCAGCTTCTGCTCCTCGTCCGAGCCGAAGTCGACCTGGGAGGCGTCGCCCATGTCCGGCAGGCGGATCATTTGGGCAGGGGTCGATGCGATGGGCGTCAGAACCAGCATCAAACTAAGACTAAGGGGAAGCAGGCGGTGGGACATAGGATTTCACAGACAGGCCACGGGTAATCCAATGAGACTGGATCACCGGTCGGGGGTTCCAGAATTTGCGCCGGCGGAACCGGCATGGTTGAATAACAACCTTCTTCCAGCTATCCACCAACCTTTATGACGGCAATTGATGCGGAGTTGGACACGGCGGGACTCAGTTGTCCCTTGCCGATTCTCAAGGCCAAGAAAGCCCTGGCCAGTCTGCGTAGCGGTCAGGTGCTGCGCATTATCGCCACGGATCCAGATTCGGTCCGGGACTTTGAGACATTCAGCCGACAGTTAGGCCACGCCCTGCTGGACGTGCGTGAAGATCACGGACAGTTCCATTTTCTGCTGCGCAAGGCCTAAATAGCCCGACATCCCCCGCCCTCTTGCCGGAAAGGGAGTCGGGCACCATCGCTAAAACTGCTCTTCGGTCATCGCCAGAATCGACACGCCGCCGCTTTGCACCGACCGCAACAATGCGCCAGCCTTGGGCAAGACGTGTTCCGCGTAATAGCGAGCGGTGATCAACTTGCCCTCATGGAACACCGGATCGGCACCAATCATCAACTTGCGCTGCGCCGCCACCGCCGCACGGGCCATCTGCCAACCACCGCAGACGTAGCCGGCCAGCATCAGATAATCCACCGATACCGCCATGACCGCATTGGGATCACGGCTGTTTAAAATCCACCCGGTCGCCCCGGCTAGCGCCTTGACACCCTCGCTCAGCGCCGCCTGGATCGTCGTCAGATCATCGCCTGCCGCCTGTCCCAGTTCGCCGACCGTGGTTTCCATGTCAGCAATCAGCGCCTGCATCGCCGCACCTTTATCCATATTCAGCTTACGCCCGGCCAGATCCGCTGCCTGAATCCCGGTCGTACCTTCATAAATGGTGGTGATCCGCGAGTCACGCAGATGCTGGCACGCGCCGGTTTCCTCGATAAAACCCATGCCGCCATGCACTTGCACGCCGAGCGAGGCTACTTCGATGCCGATCTCGGTACACCAGCCCTTAACTACCGGAATCAGTAGATCGACCCGTGCCTGATGACGTTGGCGCACTGCTGGATCAGGATGATCATGGGCGATGTCGATCTGCGCCGCCACCGTATAGGCCAGCGCCCGCATCGCCTCATTCTGAGCCTTCATACTCAGTAGCATCCGCCGCACATCGGGATGGTGGATGATCGTCACCCGGTCGCCGCTGCGAACTCCGATGGGCCGACCCTGCACCCGGTCCCTGGCGTATTCACGAGCCGCCTGATAAGCCCGCTCGCCAATCGCCAGCCCTTGCAGACCAACCTTGAACCGGGCCGCGTTCATCATGATGAACATATAGGCCAGGCCTTGATTCTCCTCCCCAACCAGTTCTCCAACCGCGCCTTCCCCGTCGCCAAACGCCATCACACAAGTCGGGCTGGCGTGAATCCCCAGCTTGTGTTCGATAGAGACTGCGTGAACATCATTGCGAGCGCCCAGCGAACCATCCGGATTCACCAGAAACTTGGGCACGATAAACAGCGAAATTCCCTTGACCCCTTCCGGAGCGTTCGGGGTACGGGCCAGCACCAGATGAATGGTGTTGGCGGTCATGTTGTGTTCGCCCCAGGTAATGAAAATTTTCTGGCCGAAGATGCGGTAATGATCACCTTCCGGCGTCGCCCGACTTCGCACCGCCGATAAATCGGAGCCGGCCTGAGATTCAGTCAGATTCATGGTGCCGGTCCATTCGCCGCTGATCATCTTCGGCAGATACAACGCCTGCTGCCTCGCGGAACCCGCCTGGCTAATCGCTTCAATCGCCCCGGCATTCAGTAGCGGGCACAGCGCAAATGACATATTGGCCGAGTTCCACATTTCCTGAGCGGCGGTATTGAACAGCTCCGGCAACCCCTGGCCGCCGTATTCGGTGGGAGAACTGACCCCGTTCCAGCCGCCGGCCACAAAACTCCGGTACGCGTCGGCGAAGCCATCTGCCGGGATCACGCCCTGATCTGGAACCAGCCGCGCTCCCTGGGCATCACCCGAATGGTTGAGCGGAGCTAGCACCTCGGCGGCCAGTTTGGCGGCTTCTTCCAGCACGGCTTCGACCAGTTCCAGGCCGATGTCCTGTTCAGCAAAGGCGGGCAGCGCAGCGACCTCAGCCAAGCTGGCCAATTCATCAATCACAAACTGCATATCGCGGGTTGGGGCGGTATAGGCGGTCATGACGCCTCCTTGGAAGAATACGGGATAAACGATGCGGGACCAAAAAACCAGCGCCGCCGGAACGACGGCGCGGAAGGCGGGATTACCGGATTCAATAGCTCAGCCGGCGGCTTTGAGCTGATCCAGTTCCTTGGAAAATTCGGGTACGGCAACGAACAGATCAGCCACCAGCCCGTAATCAGCAACCTGGAAGATCGGTGCTTCCTCATCCTTGTTGATGGCGACGATCACCTTGCTGTCTTTCATTCCAGCCAGATGCTGAATCGCCCCGGAAATGCCGACCGCGATGTAGAGATCGGGCGCAACCACCTTGCCGGTCTGGCCAACCTGATAGTCATTCGGGACAAAACCGGCGTCTACTGCCGCCCGCGACGCACCCACTGCGGCGCTGAGTTTGTCGGCGACATCTTCCAGCAGCTTGAAATTATCGCCATTACCCATGCCGCGCCCGCCGGAGATGATGATCCGGGCAGCGGTCAGTTCCGGGCGATCCGACTGGGTCAACTGCTGACCAACGAAACTGGAAAGGCCAGCATCCGCCACCGGCGCAACCGCTTCAATGCTCGCCGGGCTACCCGTCGTGGCGGCGGCAGGAAAAGCCGTGCCACGCACCGTCATCACTTTGACTGAGTCTTGCGATTGCACGGTCGCCAGCACGTTGCCGGCATAGATCGGGCGAACAAAAGTGTCGGCGCTCTCGACCTTGATCACGTCGGAAATCTGCGCCACATCCAGCAGCGCGGCGACCCGGGGCAAGGTATTTTTACCGGCGGCGGTCGCCGGAGCCAGAATATGACTATAACCCCCAGCCAGACTGACTACCAGCGCCGCCACATTTTCGGCCAGTTGATTCGCGTAATGTGAGGCATCGGCCACCAGCACTTTCTTAACCCCGACCACCTGAGCGGCGGCTTGAGCAACCGCGCCGCATTGATGGCCAGCCACTAGAATGGCAATGTCGCCGCCCAGCTGTGAGGCAGCGGTGATTGTGTTTAGCGTCGCCGCCTTGAGGACGGCGTTGTCGTGTTCGGCAATAACCAGAATACTCATGATTCGATACTCGCGGCGTTAAATGACGTGCGCTTCGTTGCGGAGTTTGTCGACCAGAATGGCGACGGCGTCGACCTTGATGCCAGCCTGACGCTTGGGTGGCTCCTGCACCTTGAGTGTGATCAGCCGGGGGGCAATATCCACGCCCAGTTCCGCCGGCTTCAGCACCGCTAACGGCTTCTTCTTGGCTTTCATGATATTCGGCAATTTGACGAAGCGAGGCTCGTTGAGCCGCAGGTCGGAGGTAACCACCGCTGGCAGCTTGATCGCTACTGTTTCCAACCCACCGTCTACTTCACGGGTGACGTTGATAGCGCCGTCGCCGATTTCAACCTTCGACGCGAAGGTGCCCTGCGACCAGCCCAACAGCGCCGCCAGCATCTGGCCGGTCTGGTTAGCGTCGTCGTCAATCGCCTGTTTGCCAAGAATGATCAGGTCAGGCTGTTCTTTCTCGACAACCACCTTGAGTAGCTTGGCGACCGCCAGCGGTTGCAGCTCGGCGTCAGTTTCCACCAGAATCCCCCGGTCAGCGCCCATCGCCAGCGCCGTACGGATGGTGTCCTGGCAAGCAGCCACCCCCAGCGACACCGCCACGATTTCCTTGGCTTTGCCGGCCTCCTGCAACCGGACCGCTTCTTCAATGGCGATCTCGTCGAACGGGTTCATGGACATCTTGACATTGGCGGTTTCCACGCCGGAACCATCGGCTTTTGCTCGAACCTTGACGTTGTAGTCAACAACCCGTTTTACGGCAACTAGAATTTTCATTGTTCACCTTGCTCTGGGAATTGTTCAGCTAACGGAATGAATCCAGCGAGTTTAAACCCTGTTAAGTTATGGTATTTAGTCCCCCCCAGCTATGCAATGCCTTTATTGGCCGGTCACCGCCGCCTAGCCGGATTTCGCTCCTGCATCACAAGAGGAGCGGACATGACTGAAACCATGCTGTTCAAGGCGCTATCGGGTGGTGATCGATCCGAACGCCTGAATCTGGATTGCCTGAACATTTCCCACCGGCCTTTGCCCAACCCTCTTCCCTTAACTCAGACTCAACTGGAGCAGCGCATGTATTCCAACCACGAAGGCTATAACGACAGCATCCACGGCTACTACCTAGAAGATCTAGCTGTTGGTATGAGCGCCTCGCACGCCAAGACTGTCACTGAAACAGACGTAGTGATGTTCGCCGGACTGACCGGGGACAACAATCCGGTGCATTGCAATGAGGTCTTTGCTGCTCAGACTCAGTTCAAGAGCCGGATCGCGCATGGCATGTTCTGTGCTGGGCTGATTTCCTGTGTAGCCGGCACCCGCCTGCCAGGGCCAGGCTGCATCTATGTCGATCAGCAGTTGCGCTTTAAGGCGCCGGTGCGGATCGGTGACACTGTAACCGCCACTTGCACCATCCAAGAGATCAATCAGGAACGGCGGAGGGTGGTGATGAGTACGATTTGCATGGTGGCCGACAAGATCGTGGTGGAAGGCGTCGCAACCTTTATGGTCAGTCGTCGCGCCAAATCCTAAGAGCCCGCCCGCCGCTGCCCGTCATAAACTGCCGATTGTTGCTCATCCAGGGCGGGCTCCGGCTTGCTGGTCAGCAAGCACTGAATTATTTTTATCAATCAATTGCAGCGGTTGTTTTTATTCAACCCATTCTCTTTTCTCCAGATTAGGAGGTCTTCGAAGGTTCTCGTGAAAATCGGGGTTTGGAGCCATTACACTAGTGTAATGGGCTAAAATCTGCTTTGGAACATCAGCTCTACAAAACCCCTTGAAAAACTAAAATTGTTCGAAGTATTAAAGTGTGGTCATTCATGTCAAAACGAGGTCATTCTCTGGTGGAAAAAAAACTCTGTTCATCTGCCCAGTCCTACTGGCGGATATCAAAACTCGCTTTCTCGCTGGTCCTGTTGATCAGCTTGTGTACTCCTCTGCTGCCGGCACAGGCGACAACGACGAATGCCAATCAGATTCAAGCGGCAGACTTGCTGCAAATCCCGGTCGCTCAATCGCTGCGTTTAGATCAGATAATTCTGGATGGCGAAACCTCACCAGCCAGCTTGAAATTGGAGCGATTTGAGGTATTTGCCCCTGACGTCCAGATTGTGGTGCATGATGGGCAAGGGCATGAACAGATTCAATCTCGTCCGGCCAGTGCCTATTTTAAGGGTGAGATCGCTGGCGCACCCCATTCTCTCGTCGTGCTATCCGCCGATCCTGATGGAACCATGCGCGGTATTGCACAACAAGGGGAAAAGCTTTGGATTCTGGCCGGCGGCACTGCGGCAGGGGGGCCCCATTTAGGGCTAGTGAGTCGAGAAGTGGCTCAGAGCGGAGGGTTAATGGGATTACCTCCCTTTCAGTGTGGTGTTGAAGGGCGGATGAAGGAGCTGACTCCTCCTTCATTATTTCATCTGGATACCGTTCCTGCGGTCCCGCTATCCGCCGGTCAGTTTTATAAGGTTCCAGTGGCTATCGAAACCGATGGCGAGTTTTATACGCTGTTCGGAAACAGCGATGCGGCAACCAGCTATATTGGCAACCTGTTCGCTTATGCCTCAGTGATTTATAACCGGGAAGCGAGCGCTAAGTTGATTGTAAGCTCCGTTAGCCTCTGGTCAGGTGGGCCGACATCTGATCCGTGGAATCACACCAGCACCCTTAACGGCTTGGAGGATTTTCAAAGTTACTGGAACGCAAACCGGACTACGGTCAGTCGCGCTACCGCCCATTTTCTCAGTGGGCGCAGCTTGGGCGGCGGTATCGCCTATCTTGGTGTTTTATGTAATACGACCTATGGCTATGGCTACAGCGCCAACATCAGTGGGCAATTTCAGATCAACAACCCGCAGCCGGTATGGGACATTATCGTGGTCACCCACGAGATTGGGCATAACTTCAGTTCCCCGCATACCCACTGCTATGGCAACATTGGCGGCAACAGTAATCCGGTGGATGCTTGCTATGTTGGGAGCGGAACCGATTGTTGGAGCGGGGCAACCTCTTTGCCAGGCGTCAACTCCCTCACTGGGGGAACGTCCGGTGGTGGCAATGGCACGATCATGAGCTATTGTCATCAGCTCGGTGGGGGTCTGAGCAATATTGCCTTAACCTTCGGGCAAAACCATACCTATGGCATTGCCGCTAATCGAGTCAGTAGCAAAATAGCGGATTATGTAGCCAGCGTTGCCGCCAGCTATCCCAACTGCATTAGCGTCGCCAGTAGTGGCACGACCTACACGCTGACCTTGGCTAAAGCCGGGACAGGAACCGGCACGGTCAGCGGTGGCGGCAGTTACGCCGCCGGCGCGACGGTAAATTTGACCGCGACCCCAGCCAGTGGCTCGACCTTTGCGGGCTGGAGCCCCAGTCCCTGCGCCGCCAGCTTTGCTATGCCCGCCAATAACCTGACCTGCACCGCCACCTTCAATCAGAGCGGGCAAGCCGCTAGTGCTGCTGTCGGCGTATTCCGCGCAGGCACTTGGTACCTGGATGCCAACGGCAACGGCGCATGGGATGGCTGTCAGCAGAACGGCGGGCAGGACTTGTGTCTCTTCAACAGTTTTGGTCAGGCGGGTGACTTAGCGGCGGCAGGCGACTGGAACGGCGACGGCAAGGCCAAGGTCGGGGTGTTCCGCAACGGCACCTGGTATCTGGACTACAACGGCAACGGTCTCTGGGATGGCTGTAGCGTGGATCGCTGCTACGTCGGCAGTTTTGGTCAGGCGGGTGACTTAGCGGCGGCAGGCGACTGGAACGGCGACGGCAAGGCCAAGGTCGGGGTGTTCCGCAACGGCACCTGGTATCTGGACTACAACGGCAACGGCCTCTGGGATGGCTGTCAGCAGGACGGTGGGTTGGATTTGTGTCTCTTCAACAGCTTCGGTCAGGCCGGCGACCTGCCGGCGGCAGGCGACTGGAACGGCGACGGCAAAGCCAAGGTCGGCGTGTTCCGCAATGGCACCTGGTACCTAGACTACAACGGCAACGGCCTCTGGGATGGCTGTAGCGTGGATCGCTGCTACGTCGGCAGTTTCGGTCAGGCCGGCGATTTACCAGCGGCGGGCGACTGGAACGGCGACGGCAAGGCCAAGGTCGGGGTGTTCCGCAATGGCACCTGGTATCTGGACTACAACGGCAACGGCCTCTGGGATGGCTGTAGCGTGGATCGCTGCTACGTCGGCAGTTTCGGCGTCAAGGGTGATTTACCCGTAGCGGGTAAGTGGTAAGACTCAGACTGTCCCTTCCAATAACAAGCCGCATTCATCGTCTCTGGTGAATGCGGCTTTTATAATATAGTCAGGATCTTCGCTGCGCCCGGCGATAACCGTGAGCGGATGGAAATCCTTTTTCCGCAACCTTGCTGCGCTCCCCCACGGATGGGCGGAGCAGTTCCAAAATCCTCTACGCTACCCGCCGGCCCGGCAACACAGTTTTCAGCTTGGCGTGGGCCTCGCGCAACATCGTCTCTGTCGTAGCCCAGTCCACGCAAGCGTCCGTCACCGATACCCCGTATTTGAGTTGACTCAGATCGGCGGGAATCGACTGGCTGCCCCAGCCCAGGTTGCTTTCCACCATCAGCCCGACGATAGACTGGTTGCCCTCCAGAATCTGATGGACGCAATCACGCATCACCAGCGGCTGAATCGCCGGATCCTTGAAGGAATTGGCGTGGCTGCAATCCACCACGATGTTGAGCGGCTGCTTTTTATCACGCAACGCCTTTTCACACAGAGCGATGGACACCGAATCGTAATTGGGCCGGTCGCCGCCGCGCAGCACAATATGGCCGTAATGATTGCCCAAGGTGCGGATTACCGCCGATTGCCCTTGCGGATTGATCCCGAGGAAGCTGTGTGACCGAGCGGCGGATTGCAAGGCGTTAATCGCCACTTCCAGACTGCCGTTCGTAGCATTTTTGAAACCGACCGGGGTGGACAGACCGCTGGCAATCTCACGGTGCGTTTGTGATTCGGTGGTGCGGGCGCCAATCGCAGTCCAGGTCATCAGATCAGCGATGTACTGCGGGATAATCGGGTCAAGCGCCTCGGTGCCAGCGGGCAGACCCAGCTCCGCCAGTTCCAGCAACAGGCCCCGGGCGACCTGCAAGCCCTGGTCAATATCAAAGGTATCGTCCATGTGCGGATCGTTGATCAGGCCCTTCCAGCCAACTGTGGTGCGCGGCTTCTCAAAATACACCCGCATGATCAGCAGCAGAGTGTCCTGCACCTCGTCAGCCAGCGTTTTTAGCCGCAGGGCGTAATCGCGAGCGGCAGCGACATCATGAATCGAACAGGGGCCGACCACCACGAATAGCCGGGGGTCCTGCCGGTCAAGAATGCGCTGCACGGTCTGCCGACCATTGAGTACGGTGGCTTCAGCGTCATCGCTCAGCGGCAAGCGCTGCTTGATTTCTTCGGGAGTGAGCAGCACATCTTGGGAAGCAACGTTGACGTTGTTGATCAAATTCGGGTGCATGGGGGTTCCTGCGGTCATCAGCGACCCGGCGGGCCGGGCGGCGTCAATAAAAATATTAGGGAGCGGGATCATAGTTGACTGAAACCTTGAGGGAAACAGGCAACCGGTTCAACCTATTCCTCCATAGGCTGTTTGCCGGTCAGAATGCGAGTCGTTGCTCCAGTGTTCCGCCAGCAACCATTTGATCCCTTTTCCTTCCGTAAGTTATAGGACCACTGGCCGGTAGAGGTTTTTTCAACCAGGGTCAGACTTGGCGCTGTGACCCGTGCGAGCTGTAATCCGGTGATCCAGCCGCAATAAGCGAGCACAGCCCTTTCGAATCATTTGCTTGATTCTGAATGGCCCGTCTGGAGCGAACCGCTGCGCGCTCCAGTGGGCATTTGCGCAAATTCGCGCATCCACCTCATTGAGTACACGATCCACCCAATTCTGATCCTCAGGGGCAACCAACAGCACCGCAAATTGATGGTCAGTCCCTTCCATGGCAACCCCAGGCGAGTCGTCAATATGCAGATCAATCATGAAGGCCGGAGGATATTTCGATGGTCCTCGCCGCCCAACCATCTGCACATGCCGGGTTTGGTTAATAGCCCCCTCAATCGGAATACCCATGCTCCTGAACCAGGATTTCAGGTAGTAGACAGGGCGATCTGAGCTGGTATAAATCCAAATTCGGCAGCCCCTCTGGGTCAACTGATTCATCAGAGCGCGGGTGCCGCGTCGGAGTTGTTCGGGATACCGCCGGCGGCGCCACCAGGCGACGGTGGACTCGGTGGGAACCGATGGTCCACAAATCAGCGTATCGTCAATATCGAAAGAAATTCGCACCCATTCACCTTTGTCAACACAGCGATCCCGGCGCCGCTTGCGCCTCCGGGGCGAGCAAGTAGCGTGGGTCGGCCTGCTCTTCCAGAAAGCGGGCGAACCGGTTTCTGATGCCCGGCAGTCGGAGCAATGCTATCGGTCCGAGCTTGTCGGTATTGCGGATCACCATCGAAGGATCAAAATAGGCCAAAGCGTTTTCCACAGTCAGAACGAAAGGTGGTTTTCCACTCCGCAGCAGGACATAGCTGGCGATCAAAGCGCCAGTGCGATGGTTGCCTTCAATAAACAGTTGTGGCCGGCTGAGCGCCCGAACATAGATACCGGCCGCCAGCTTCCAGGCCGACTCGCTCAGATGGTTGCTACGCCACTCGACGATATCTCCAATACCGCCGCCTTCCGGTTCACCGTAGAAACGCCGCTCCGTAGCGGCGATATGCTGGGCAAATTCGGCGCGCCGATTCTGATCGGAACCACACAGGACAATGTTATTCAGCTCCAGCAAATAGTGATGCCGGCCCATAGAAAAAACGTCAATGTCTGCATCCAGCAGCGCATCGACAAACCGGTAACCCCCCAGTAAATTCTCAATCACCGCATCGTCCATCGGCTCCCGCTGCCCACTTAGCTGCGGGTTGATGGTCTTGAACTCTCGTTGCACCTGATGCAGGGAGGACGCAATCGCCACGAGGTTCAGCAAGCCCATTGCTTATTGAACACGGGCAACCGCCGCCAGGGCTGAGGTTGCCACGGTTTCCGGCAATGGGATAGATCCCAAGTCGCCGCCGTAACGTTGTCCAGCGCTCAGCGCCTGATTGGCGAACCGTTTATCCATACCTACACAAAGCGCCTCACAAATTGTTCGCTGCTCAATTTCTGGCTGCGGATCTTGCCAAAGAGGATGTCGGCATAAACTTTCCAGCTTCGCTTCAGCATCTCTTTTACGTCTGGCTGACGATAAGCGAGAACAATAATCCTGGCCGTTAGAACCGGATTAACGCCAGCCTTGGCTTGGGCAATCGGTGCGTCCGGTGCGTCCCCAAGCGCGGCGATTGCCGCCATCAGCAATCGAATAACCATCATCCCCCCGCGACGTTAACTGAATTCGCCCCGGACATATTCCCCAGTCAACTGCTGCTGGGGATCCTCGAAAATCTGGCGGGTGGGACCCATCTCCACCAGATAACCGGTGCGACTGCCTTGGGAAATATCCACGCCAAAAAACGCTGTCGTATCCGCGACCCGCGTAGCCTGCTGCATGTTATGGGTGACAAGAGCGATGGTGTATTTCTCCTTGAGTTCAAGCATCAGCTCTTCAACCCGCCGAGTCGCAATCGGATCCAGCGCCGAACAAGGTTCATCCATCAGCAGCACATCGGGTTCGGTGGCGATGGCTCGGGCGATGCAAAGCCGCTGTTGCTGACCGCCGGATAGCGATAACCCGCTATTTTTGAGCTTGTCCTTCACCTCATTCCAGCAAGCAGCGCCTTTAAGCGCCTTCTCCACCCGCTCATCCAGGTCGCCCTTGAAGCCGTTCAGGCGCAGGCCAAAAGCCACATTGTCGTAGATGCTCATGGCAAACGGATTCGGTTGCTGGAACACCATGCCGATGTAGCGACGCACCACAACCGGATCGACTTTTTTGTCGTAGATATCCTGACCGTGGTAGGTGACCTTGCCCTCAAACCGGAAGATCGGGATCAGATCGTTCATCCGGTTGAGGCTGCGCAATACCGTGCTTTTCCCGCAGCCGGACGGACCGATGAAGCCGGTAATCTTGTTCTTCTCAATGGGCACCGTGCTGGCGCGCACTGCGAGAAAGTCGCCGTAAAAAACCTTGTCGATCTGACAATTCATCACGACAGCGCCGGCAGGCGCGGCGGGCACGGCTCCAGCCACTGTTGTTTTTGGAGTTGCGTTCATGTTCATTTCGCCTCAAAAAAACCTTTAGTATTTCCGGCGTCCGATGATGCGGGCCAGGATGTTGAACAGCAGGATCACCATCACCAGCACCAGTGATGCCGCCCAAGCAAGTTCAATCTGGTTTTCGTAAGGCATCCCCGAAAAGTTGAAGATCAGAATGGCTAAGGAAGCGGTCGGCTCGGTCAAACTGGTCAGGTAGTAGCTGCTAAACAGGGCGGTGAACAACAACGGCGCGGAGTTTCCCGCAGCACCGGCAATCGCCAGCATGACCCCGGTCAGGATGCCTGGCGCTCCGGTCGGCAACACCACCTTCCAAATCACCTGAGCGCGAGTGCAGCCCATGCCAAATGCAGCGTCCTTCATCTTTTTCGGCACCATCATCATCGCCTGCTCGGCAGCCAGCACTACGGTCGGCAGCATCAGCACGGCCAACGCGACCCCGCCGGCCAGCGCCGAGTAGGTCTTCATGCTGACCACCAGCGCCGCGTAGATGAATACGCCGGCCAGAATGGAAGGAAAGCCGGTCAGCGTCTTGGATAGAAAGCGCACGCTGTGCGCCAGCCGACTGTCGGGATCGAGGATCGCCAGGTAGACGGCGGCGAAGAGGCCAATCGGTACGCTGATCAAGGTGGCAAGACCGACCATGACCAGGGTGCCGATGATCGCGTTGCCGAAACCGCCGCCCTGCTCAAAAGCCGAAGGTGGCAATGCCGTCAGGGCTTCCCAATCCAGCCGTGACCCACCTTCAACGACTAACATGTAAATCACGGACAACAGAGGCACACTGGCGAGCAGGGCCGCGATCCAGGTCAGCGCCGTCAGAATCCCGCTTTTCAGCGTGCGGGCCTCGAAGGGCGTCCGGTCAAGATTGGGCAAACGGCGCAGAGCCTCCAGATCGTTCAAGGCGATCAACTCGGCGGTCGTAGTCAGATGCGGATCGTTCATCGCTCGGCCTCGAATTTCCGGGTGGCGAATTTCATCACCGCCAAGCCGATGGCGTTGACAATCAGAGTAATAGCCAGCAGCACCAGCGCGGCGTACATCAGGGCGCGGACTTCAACCGGGCCCGCCTCGGGGAAACTCGACGCCAGCAAAGCGGCCAGCGTATTGGCCGGGGAGAACAGCGACAGGCTGATCTGGTTGGAGTTGCCGATCAGCATCGCCAACGCCATCGTCTCGCCAAGGGCGCGGCCAAAACCCAGCACCAAAGCGGCCAGGATGCCGGAACCGGCAGTCGGCAACATCACTTTGAGGATGGCCTCCCAGCGGGTGGTCCCCATGCCATAGGCGGCTTCCTTGACCTTGTAGGGAACCTGATGCAGCGCATCCACCGAGATCGACGCTACGGTCGGCAGGATCATGATCGCCAGCACCAGCGCCGCCGGCCCAAGACCCGGACCACTCATCGGTGTGCTAAAAAAGGGAATAAAGCCAAACTCGTCGTGCAACCAATTCGCTACCGGGCGCAGCAGCGGGATCAAAACGTAGATGCCCCAGAGGCCGTAGACGACCGAGGGAATGGCGGCCAGCAACTCGATAATGGTGCGAAACGCCGCCGCCAAGTGGCCTTGCAGAAAATCCTGGGTCAGAAAGATCGCGATGGCGACGCCAAAGCCGCCACCGAGAATCAGCGCCAGCAGCGAGCTGTACAGGGTGCCCCAGATCTCGGGAAGGATACCGAACTGCCCGGTCTGCACATTCCAGGTGTTCGAGGTCAGAAAACTGAAGCCGTATGTGGCAAACGCCGGCAGCGCCTTGCCACCGATTTCAATAACGATATAAACCACCAGCGCCAGAATGAATCCGGCACTGAGCCAGGCGATGCCGCGAAATCCCCGGTCCAAGATGTTGTCGATGGCGGACGGCGGGCTAGATACCGATCCGGATCGGTCAATATGATCGAAGTAATGCGATGCCATGAGTTACCCGTCTACATTACGTTGTTGCCAACGCCGGAAACGAACGCGACACCATCGAGTACGCTGACGATGCCGGTTTGCTTTCGGTGGTGAGCAGGATTACTGGATCAGTGCGACGGCTTTTCTAATCCGGGCGACAACATTATTGGGCAAGGGGATATAGCCCATCTTCGGAGCCAGCGCCTGGCCCTGAGTCAGGCCGTACTCGACCAGTTCACGCAGCACTTTCGCTTTAGTGTCGTCCTGATCCTTGTAGAACAGCATCCAGGTGAAGGTGGCGATCGGGTAGGCCTTGTCACCGGCAGGATCAGAAACCCAGACCCGCAGGTCGGGCACATCAGAACCTGGTAAGGTTTTGGTCGGGAATTCGGCGCTGGCCAGCGCGGCTTTGCCACCCTCGTCGCCAGGCGCAATAAATTTTCCAGCCTTGTTTTGCAGAATGGCCATCGGCTGTTTGGTGGCGATGGCATAGCCGTATTCGATGTAGCCAATAGCGCCGGGCGTTTGCTTGATGGTGGCGGTAACACCGTCGTTTTTCGGTGCTTTAACCACATTCACCGGCCATTGGACGGTCGTGCCATGCCCGACGGTACTTTTGAACGATTCGCTGATCGCGCTCAGATGAGTGGTGAACACAAAGTTGGTGCCGCTGGAATCGGAACGGGCCACGACCGTGATGTTCTGGTCTGGAAGCTTGACATGAGGATTGGCCGCGACGATTTTCGGATCATTCCACTTGGTAATTTTACCTGAAAAAATATCAGGATAGACCTCACGCGGCAGTTTCAGCTCACTGACGTCGGCGAGATTGTAGGACAGCACAATCTCGCCGGCGGTCATCGGCAGCAGCACAGCGCCCTGCTTGACTTTGGCGATATCCTCATCCGTCATCGCCGCGTCGCTGGCGGCGAAATCAACGGTATTGTTGATGAAATCCTGGATACCTGCGCCGCTGCCCTTGGCCTGATAATCGACGGTGACATTCTTGGTCTGTTTGCTGAAATCCTTGAACCAGGCGGAATAGATCGGGAACGGAAAGCTGGCACCCGATCCAGTCAGTCTGAGTTCTTGCGCCAAGGCGGGGGCCGGGACCAAGCTGGCGATCCCCAGCGACAAAGCGGCGATTACGGCTGGAATCAACGGTTTTTTCATAGCGGTTTCCCTTCAGATGGAATTTTTAGGTTAAACCAGCCACTTATTCTTACCGCGCACTGTTGCTGTTTGATTACAGCTGGGGAATCGATTCGCTATCAGCCTGTATTAGCCGCAGTCCGGTTGCTCTCGCTCGCTTACACAATGGGGCAATAGTCCGGTCGCGTCGCCAGATAGACCGAAGCACTAATCCAGGCAATGCCAAGGACACCCAGCAGCCAGCCGGCTGGATCCAGCAGCAGTGTGGCGCTCAATACACTGAGGCCCATCCCGCCAATCGCAAAAACCTTGCCTCGCCGATCAATAGCGCCGCAAGCCAACCAGTCGGCAAAGGGACGACCAAAGCGCGGATGCGCGACCAGTCGGGCGGCAAGCTGTGGCGACGCCCGCGAAAAGCAGCCAATCGCCACAATCCAGAATACCGTGGTGGGCAGCACCGGCAGCACCAGACCGACCGCGCCCAGGACGAAATTGAAACCACCGAAGCCAAGCAGCACCACCCGGGATATCGGGGACAACGGCGGACGGGATGAAAAGCTGACGGTGTGCGGCATGACGTAATTCTCCCAAAATCAGCGGAGACTCAGATTCTCCGCTGCATGATCAACCTGGTGGTTCAAAAATTTTTAACCCTTTTGCAACGCCGCCAAGGCGCGGTTGACCCCCTCGCCGTAAGCTGAATCGGCTTTACGACAATGATCAATATGGCGATTTTGAATCTCGGTCGGCGCATCACCCAGCGAACGGGCAGTGTTCTCGAACAAGACTTGTTGCTGGGCCGGGGTCATCAGGCGAAATAGATCGCCAGCCTGAGAGAAGTAGTCGGCATCATCTTCCCGGTAATTCCAGTGATCGGCGTCGCCAATCAGTTTGAGCGGCGGTTCGCGATAATCCGGCTGTTCTCGCCACTCGCCGTCGCTGTTCGGCTCATAACCCAGGGTGCCGCCGTAGTTGCCATCAACCCGCATCGCGCCGTCGCGGTGGTAGCTGTGAACCGGGCAGCGCGGCGCATTGACCGGGATGAGATGGTGATTGACGCCCAGCCGGTAGCGTTGCGCATCGCCGTAGGAAAACAGCCGTCCTTGCAGCATTTTGTCGGGCGAGAAGCCGATGCCGGGCACGATGTTGGCAGGATTGAAGGCGGACTGTTCCACTTCTGCGAAGAAGTTTTCCGGGTTGCGGTTCAGTTCCACCACGCCGACCTCGATCAGCGGATAGTCCTTGTGTGGCCAAATTTTGGTGAGATCGAAAGGATGGTACGGAACTTTGGCCGCGTCGGCTTCCGGCATGATCTGCACTTTCAAGGTCCATTTTGGGAAATCGCCACATTCGATGCTCTCGAACAGGTCGCGGTGATGACTCTCCCGATCCTTGCCGATGATGGCTTCGGCCTCGGCGTCGGTCAGGTTCTTGATGCCTTGTTGGGTCTTGAAATGAAATTTGACCCAGAAACGCTCGTTGTTGGCGTTGATGAAGCTGAAGGTGTGGCTGCCGAAGCCGTGCATATGGCGGTAACTCGCTGGAATACCACGATCACTCATGACGATCGTCACCTGGTGCAGCGCTTCCGGCAACGAGGTCCAGAAGTCCCAGTTATTTTTGGCGCTGCGCATGTGAGTCCGTGGGTCGCGTTTAACCGCATGGTTGAGGTCGGGGAATTTGAGCGGATCGCGCATGAAGAACACGGGCGTGTTGTTGCCGACCATGTCCCAGTTGCCTTCTTCGGTGTAAAACTTGAGCGCGAAGCCGCGAATGTCGCGCTCGGCATCGGCGGCGCCGCGCTCGCCCGCCACGGTGGTGAAGCGTGCGAACAGCTCGGTCTTCTTGCCCACTTGGGAGAAGATTTTCGCCCGGGTATATTGGGTCACATCGTTTGTGACGGTAAAGGTTCCATAAGCGCCGGAGCCTTTGGCGTGCATCCGCCGTTCGGGGATGACTTCACGATCAAAGTGGGCAAGTTTTTCCAGGAACCAGACATCCTGTAATAGTTGCGGGCCACGTGGTCCAGCAGTCATGACGTTCTGATTGTCGACGACTGGACAACCCGCGTTGGTGGTAAGTGGTTTTTTCTCGGCCATGATCAAGCTCCTGCTAAAGAATGCGGGCGAAGTTGCCTGCGGGAGCCACTATTGCAAAAAGTATGGTTTATCAAAAATTGAATCTAACAAAGCGATAGATAGTGAATCGCTATTGGAAGGCGGTTCAACCGGCACCATACAACCACGGAGAGTTATAATTGAAAAGAGAAGAGGCGCATGACGACTCAGATTAGAATCATCCATGAACCCAATCAGCCAGCTGCCGCAATGTGGCGTCAATGACTTTCAATTTCTGACTAAACCGTAAAAGAGTATGAAAAACATTTTAGTAGTGACGCTCAGCAATATCGGTGATGTGATCATGACCACGCCGGTTATTATGGCCTTGGCGGCGCAATTCCCGGAAGCGAAAATAACGGTGCTAGTTGGGCCAAAAGCCTATGCCATCCTTGAGAAAAGCCCGCAGATTCATCAGCTCATCGCTTATCATAAAAAAGTTGGCTTCATCGCCAAATGGCGGCTCCTGAAGGAGCTGAGAAAGAATCGCTATGATGGCATTGTTGATCTACGCAATACTCCGATTCCGGCGCTGCTTAATTGCAAGAAACGCAGTCCATTTATTCGCCGGTTCCGTAAAATTAACCGAAGAGAACGCCATCAAGAGATTCTGGATATGATGGGGCTGGGCGTTCCGAATCCGCCGCCTTTTCAGTTTTTTGACGCAACCGACGAGCAATCCAGTCTGGAAAAATTGCGCAGCAGGGGAATCCTGGACACGGCAGGGTGGATTGTGGTTGCTCCCGGCGCAGCCAGCACGCAAAAACGCTGGCCTGCGACTCACTTTCAGGAGGTGATCCGGCCATTAGCTGCGGAAACGGGCAAAAAAGCGCTGCTGGTTGGGGCCGGCAATGAACGGCCTATTGCCGAAGCCGTTGCTCAGGGACTGGCGGAAACCGTGGTTCTGTGTGGAGAAACCACACTGCCCGAAACCGCCGCATTGCTTTCCAGAGCGTCTCTAGTCCTAGCCAATGACAGCGCCATTATGCATCTTGGCTTTGAACTGGGTGTTCCAACAGTAGGCATTTTCGGGCCGACCGATCATGAAAAATATGGACATACCGGTGAAAAATTTCGTATTGCCCGCGAAGACGCCAGTACCTGTGCCTGTCATTCCCAACCACGCCGGGATGCCGAGCGCGACTGCTTTCATGGACTAGGGCCGGAGCAGGTTTTAAAGCTGTGTAGGGCATTGTTGCCAGACAGACCATGAATAAAAACCTGCATTCCTAAGCAATGAGCAATACAGTGCGGACGTTCTACACCATGCTTCAGCATCAGCGCGGACTACGGCTAGGAATCGCGTGACCGAGTACAAACAATAGGGTAGCGGCTACCACGACCGAAGGGCCAGCCGGCGTATCCCAGCGCAGCGAAGCCCATAAACCTGCGCCAATCGCGGCACAGCCTAAGCCCCCAGCCAGCGCCGCCATGCCTTCAGGCGAACGAGCGAAGCGCCGTGCTGCCGCTGCCGGAATGATCAGCAATGACGTAATCAGCAGGATTCCGACCACCTTCATCGCGACCGCCACCACCATCGCGATCAGCAGGATAAAAGCCAGCCGGGCGCGGAACACCGGCGCACCCTCCACCTGCGCCAGTTCTTCATGAACCGTCGCCGCTAGTAATGGCCGCCAAATCAGCGTTAAAACCATCAGCACCGGTAGATTGCCGCCCCAGATCCAGTACAGATCAACAGAGCTGATCGCCAGAATATCGCCAAACAGGTAGGCCACCAAATCGACCCGCACCGTTTCCAAAACGGCCAGCGCCACCAAGCCCAACGACAAGGCGGTATGGGCAAAGATACCGAGCAACGTATCGGTGGCCAGTCGGCGTTGCCGTTGCAGCAGCGCCAAGGCCAACGCCAACAGCAGGCAGGTCGTAATCACACCAAGTTGCGGGTCAATACCCAACACCGTGCCTAGCGCTACGCCCAGTAACGCGGAATGCGCCAGGGCGTCGCCAAAATAGGCCATCCGCCGCCAGACCACGAAAGTTCCCAGTGGCCCGGCGACCAACGCTACCCCCAGGCCGCCGGCCAGAGCGCGTAACAGAAAGTCGTCCATCACGCATCAGTCTCCCCAACCACCACCGCGCCATGCAGGTTGTGGCGATGGTTGTGATGATGATGATAAATCGCCAGTCGTCGGGCGCCGTCGAGGCCGAACAGTTCCAGATAGGCGGGATCGCGGGCGACATGGTCAGGATGCCCCGAACAGCAGACATGCCGGTTCAGACACAACACATGGTCGGTTGCCGCCATTACTAGATGCAGCTCGTGGGACACCATCAAAATCCCGCAACCCCGTCGCTTCTTTATATTGCTAATTAAATCATATAGTTCATATTGCCCACTGACATCTACTCCCTGAACCGGCTCATCGAGCACCAGTAAATCCGGTTCGCGCAACAACGCCCGCGCCAGTAGCGCCCGCTGCATCTCACCGCCGGAAATCGCTTGCACGGGTGAATCGATAATCGATGCAGCGCCCACTTCCGCCAGCCCCGCTTGTATGTGCGCCCGCGTGGCCGGAGCGCCCAGGGTGACGAAGCGTTGCACAGTCAGCGGCAGAGTTGCATCGACAGTCAGCCGTTGCGGCACATAGCCCAAGCGTAATCCTGGTTTCCGCCAGACCTGCCCGCGATCCGGGCGGAGCAGACCCAGCGCGATCCGCGCCAAGGTGGATTTGCCCGCGCCGTTGGGACCAATCAAGGCGACGATCTCGCTAGAGGCCACCTGCAAACTGACCTCGCGCAGGATCGAATTGCCGCCAATAGTCAGGCTGACGTTCTCGACGGTCAGCAACAGTTCAACCGACATGCGGCAGCGCTCCTCGCCGACAATCCGGGCAACGGCCCAAAATTTCCACCATCTGCGCCAGCATTTCAAAATTGCGGGTTTCCGCCTCGGCCCGCAGCAGATCGTCCACCACCTGATTGCCCAGCTCATCCACCTGGCCGCAATCCCGGCAGATCAGAAACTGGCCGCCGTGTTCATGGCCCGGCTGACGACAGCCGGTAAATACATTCAGCGAAGCCAGCCGATGAATCAGGCCTTCCCCCAGCAGAAAATCCAGCGCCCGGTAAACGGTAGGCGGAGCGCCTGGCCGACCATCGGCCCGCAGCACATCAAGAATGGCGTAAGCGCCTAGAGGCGTAGGGCTGTTCCAGATGATTTCCAGCACCCGCCGACGCAGCTCGGTCAACCGCGAGCCGCGTTGCCGGCACTGGTTTTCGGCCTGAATTAATGCACCTTTTGGATCAGGTGGTTGA
The DNA here is from genome assembly GCA_003989085.1 of Candidatus Competibacteraceae bacterium. Taxonomy (GTDB): domain Bacteria; phylum Pseudomonadota; class Gammaproteobacteria; order Competibacterales; family Competibacteraceae; genus RXIV01. The sequence continues at coordinate 135,764 of RXIV01000008.1, read as the reverse complement.
GAAGAAAAATCGGGGAATGGCGGCATAGGCGAATCCAGACTTGACGGAAAGGGCTGAATGTTATTTTATAACAATAGTTATTCTATAACATAACATGGGAGTTAATCATGCAGTTTAAAGCTTTAGTGTTGAAACGGCTGAAAAAAATCCTGGCTGGCGGGTTGCTGTTGCTGCCACTGACCGGGTTCGCCGTTGCGGCGGAGGTCGAATCGAAGATCGTAGCCAGTATCAAGCCGCTGCATTCGCTGGTGGCTGGAGTGATGCAAGGGGTTGGCAAACCGCTGCTGCTGGTGCCTGGCGGGGCGTCGCCGCATGACTATAACCTGCGGCCATCGGACGCCCGCGCCCTCAACCAGGCGCAAGTGGTGTTCTGGATTGGGCCGGAGCTGGAAAGCTTTCTGATCAAGCCATTGCGCAATACCGGGGACAAGGTCCGGTCCGTGGCGTTGCTGGATGCGCCCGGCGTCATGACGCTGCCGTTGCGGGAAGGCGGCGCTTGGGAACCCCATCAGCACGGCCACGATCAACCCGCCACCGATAATCTACCGGATCATGAGCATAAACATGAAGATGATCATGAGGCTAGCCGCGATGCTCATCTCTGGCTGGATCCGGTCAATGCCTCGGCGATGGTCCAGCAGATAGTCACTACCTTGAGCGAGGTCGATCCGGCGCACCGGGCGGACTATGCGCGTAACGGCATGGCGCTGGTGGAACAGCTGGCGCACCTGAATCAACAGCTTGCAGTAGAACTGGCTCCGGTCAAGGATCAACCCTACATCGTGTTTCACGACGCCTATCAGTATTTTGAACGGCGTTACAACCTCAACGGGGTGGGATCCGTTGTGCTGAACCCGGAACAGCGTTCCGGCGCCAAGCGGATCGCGGATATCCAAGCCCGTATTCGGGACTCGAAAGTGCGCTGTGTGTTCAGCGAGCCGCAGTTTCAGCCGGCGCTGGTAGAAACGGTGATCGAGGGCAGCCAAGCCCGGCGCGGTATCCTCGATCCTATAGGCGGATCGGAACTGCCTGCGGGACCTGACGCCTATTTCCAGTTATTGCAAAATTTATCGAGTTCATTGCGAAACTGTTTGAAAAGCTGAACTAAAGTTAATGCATTTTGTTTGACTGTGAGTATTCACTCATCCTGCTCCACTTGATTCTGCCCTCAGGCTAAATCTGATCCCACCCAAAATCATCCGGCATCCCTCAAAGCGAAACCAGCAAGGCTCCAAGTGCTGAATACATAAAAAAACGGTCGCCGCATTCACGACGACCGTTTTCAGTGCTCAACTGCCGGCGGTGATTCCGCCGGCCTCATCACTTATCCCGGCTACTTGACCAGCCGCATCTTGACGTAAGCACCCGGCGCATCTTCGATCACCGGCAGCTTGCCAGTTCCTGGCACCCGCGCAGGGATCTTCTCGCCGGCCAGCTTGGCCAACCACTTGCTCCAATCCGGCCACCAGGAACCATCAGTCTGCTTGGCTTCTTTCAGCCACTCATCCGGATCAGCCGGGTGCTTAGGATTGGTCCAGAAGAAATACTTGTTGGCTGCCGGTGGATTAATCGGACCGGCGATATGCCCGGAGCCGGACAGCACGAACTTGACCGGACCGCTGTACAGCAGGCTGCCCGCGTAGTTGGAGGTCCACGGCGAGATGTGGTCTTCAATCGCCGACAGGAAATAGGACGGCACCTTGACCTTGGTCAGATCAATCGGCGTCCCCAGCAGGGCAATGCCGCCCGGCTCTTTCAAGCGGTTGTTCTGATAGAAGTTACGCAGATAGAAACTGTGCATCTTCGCCGGCATCCGAGTCGAATCCGAGTTCCAGTACAGCAGATCGAAGGGGAAGGGATCCTTGCCGAGCAGGTAATTATTGATGAAGAACGACCACATCAGGTCATTAGCCCGCAACATGCTGAAGGTGGTCGCCATTTCGCTGCCGTCGAGGTAGCCTTTGGCCGCCATCCGCTTTTCCAACGAGGCGATCTGCTCTTCTTCGATGAACACTCCCAATTCGCCCGGCTCGCCGAAATCGAGCATGGTGGTCAGGTGGGTGCCAGAGGTGATGCGCGAGTCGCCCACCGCTGCCAGATAGGCATTGGTGATCCCCAGCAGGGTGCCGCCCAGACAGTAACCCAGCGCGTTGACCTCGCGCTCGCCGGTCGCCTGTTCAATAGCGTCCAGCGCCGCCAGCGGCCCATATTTCAGGTAGTCGTCGAAAGATTTTTCCGCCATCTTCTCGTCAGGGTTGATCCAGGACATCAGGAAGACGGTAAAGCCCTGATCCACGCACCACTTGATCAACGAGTTTTTGGGCCGCAGATCCATGATGTAGAATTTATTGATCCACGGCGGGAAGATCAGCAGCGGCTTCTTGAACACTTCCGGGGTGCTGGGATCGTACTGAAGGAGCTGCATCATCTCGTTCTGGTAGATGACCTTACCGGGCGTCGTAGCGACGTTCTTGCCCAGCTCAAAGGCGTTCAGATCGGTCATCCGGATGTTGAGCTTGCCTTTGCCGCGCTCCAGATCCGCCAGCATATTTTTCAAGCCGTTGATCAGATTCTCGCCACCGGACTCAATAGTAGCCCGGACTACTTCGGGATTGGTCAGCGCGAAGTTGCTCGGGGCCAGCGCATCTACAAACTGCTTAGTATAAAATTGCAGTTTTTTCTTAGCCTTGTCGTCCAGACCTTCAACATTGGCAACGGTGTCCTGAATCCAGTTAGCCATCAGCAGATAGGACTGCTTAATGTAGGAGAACAGCACGTTGTCCTGCCAGTCGTCGTGCTTGAAGCGCTTATCGCCCTTCTGCGCATGGATGACCGCTTCTGCGGGCTGGCCGAACAGGGCCGGCAGGGTTTTCTGCCACAGCTCCAGATAGTTCTGCCACAGCGCCATCTGGGCCTGCGCCAGTTTGCCGGGATCGGCCATGATCTTCTGGGTCAACTCCATGAAGGACTTGCCCAGCGCCATCTGGTCTTGCTGATCAAAAGCGCCCGTTTCCTTCTGGCGATTGAGAAACTCTTTGACAATGATCTGGCTCTTTTCGGCGATGTGGCTGAAAAGCTGCGCCATTTGTGCCGGATCGGGCATTTTCACTTCCGGTAACTTGAATTCGGGGTTTTTTTGCTCGGCCATGCCTGATTCCTCATTGTTTATGGTGGTTCGCTGAATCATCCTGATTTTAGCTGATATTACGTCCCCGGAGTCAGCAAGCCGCCCAAAAAAACGGACAGGCCAACACGGAACGCCGTGCGGCCTGTCCATTAGCTAACCGGGGCGTAATAAAGCGTCGTCTTACTTGACGACGAGGCCCTTGAGTTCCTGCAGACTTTCAGTGACGCGCTTATTGATGACGGCGAACGCATCGGTATTGGACTTGCTGACCATTTCGGCCAGCTCACGCATGTTGGACAGCGCCTGCTCGAATCCCTTGCGGGCCAGTTCAGCCTGCTTGGTCGTCATTTCCTGGGGGTTGCTCGCGCTGCTGGCCAGTTGCTGGGCAATGGCTGACACTTCGCTCATGGCCTGACTCAGAATCTCGGCCTGCCGCTGTGCTACCGCCTGCATGCCTTGCACAGCCATCTGATTGGCGGTGGTCAGCGCTTCGATGTTCTTGCGCTGGGCAGTCATGACAGCTTCCATGTCGAAACCGGGGATTTTGACATCGCCCATCATCTTGGTCATGTCAAACTTGCTCAGATCGAACTTGCTGAAATCAACATTGCTGAACGGATTGAAGGGATTGGTCGACATCGTCGGGTTCTCCTGACAAAAAGAATTTGTGGGGTTAAGATTTTTGTGCAGCGCAACATTCAGTTCGCGTATCTTGCATCGTGCAATCGTGGGAGTCAACCAAAATTTTGCACTGCAACAATTTATTCTGATCCAGTCAGCCCGCACGCCCCAAACTCTTGGCGGCGATCTCATAGACATCCGGTGACAGGCCCTGCGCGGTCATTATCCGCTCCAGTTGACGCTGCATTTCCGTCTGACGGATGAGATCATATTGGCGCCAGCGGGTAAACGCCGAGGTCAGCCGCGCTGCAATCTGAGGATTGAAGGCATTTAGAGCCAGAATCTGATCAGCGAGGAAAGTATAGCCGCTGCCATCCGCCGCGTGGAAATGTGCAGGGTTGGCTTGGGAAAATGCGCCAATCAGCGCTCGCACCTTGTTGGGGTTCCTGAGATTGAACGCTTCATGATCCATTAACTCCCGGACCACGGCCAAGGTATCCGGCAAGCGGGAGGTCGCTTGCAAGCTCAACCATTTGTCCACCACCAGTGCTTCATGTCGCCAGCGCACATAAAAAGCCGCCAACGCTTCGCTCCGCTCCGGGCTGTCGGTATTGGCCAACGCCGCTAGTGCGCCGATCTGGTCACTCATGTTGCCGGCGGCGTAAAACTGGCGCAAACCCAGGACGCGTAAGTCGAGGTCGTCCAATTGCAGCAGAATATCCAGGCAGACATTCTTAAGCGCCCGCCGGCCCATTCCCTCGGCATCGATCCGGTAGCCGTCCTGCTCACCACGCTGCAATTCATCGTAGGTAGCCTGCAACGATTCGCGCAGCCGCTCGGCCAACATCCGTTGCACCCAGCACCGGGCGGCATGAATGCCCTCCACGTCCACCACCGTCATCTGCTCGGCCAAATAGCTTTCGCTCGGCAGGGTCAGCACTTGGGCCAGCAGCGCCGGCTCCGCCCCGGAACTCAGCGCCCGACCAAAGGCCGCACTGAATGAGTCCGGCAATGCCCAGACCTGTCCCTGCCGACGGGCTTCAACCAAGGCGAGAATGGTGCGGATCGCCAAGGTCTGTCCAGCATCCCAACGGTTGAAATCATCGCTGTCGTGAGCCAGTCGGAAGCGTACATCGGCCTCGCTTTCAGTGATGTTCAGCTTCACCGGAGCGGAAAAGCCGCGCAGCAGTGATGGAACCGGACGATCCGGGATATTGATGAAGTGAAAACTGTGCTCTGGTTCCCGCAACTCCAAAATCCGGGTGGTTCCCTGCGGCACATCTTCCCCAGCCAGTTGCAGCGGTAAATCCTGACCCTCGGCATCCAACAGACCGAGCGCCAGCGGGATATGAAACGGTTCCTTATCCGGCTGGCCCGGCGTCGGCGGACAGGACTGGCGCACAGTCAGGCAGTAGCGGCGGGCGGCAGCATCGTAGGCATCGCTGATCGTCAGTTCCGGTGTTCCCGCCTGATGATACCAACGCCGAAACTGGCTGAAATCCGCGTCATTTGCATCAGCCATCGCAGCTACAAAATCATCGCAGGTCACCGCCTGGCCGTCGTGACGCTGGAAGTAGAGATCCATACCGCGCCGGAAGCCATCCGGGCCGAGCAGGGTCTGGATCATCCGGATCACTTCCGCGCCCTTGTTGTAGACGGTGACAGTGTAGAAATTGTTGATTTCGATGTAGGAATCAGGACGGATCGGATGCGCCAGCGGCCCGGCGTCCTGTGGAAACTGGCTGCTGCGGAGAATCCGCACATCATCAATGCGCTTGACCCCGCGTGAGCCGAGATCGCTGGAGAATTCCTGATCGCGGAATACGGTCAACCCTTCCTTGAGGCTGAGCTGGAACCAATCGCGGCAAGTCACCCGGTTGCCGGTCCAATTGTGGAAGTATTCGTGGCCGATCACGCCGAGAATGCCCTGATAATCGGCATCAGTGGCGGTTTCGGGCCGGGCCAGCACATATTTGGTGTTAAAGACGTTCAGGCCCTTGTTCTCCATCGCGCCCATGTTGAAATCGCCGACCGCCACGATCTGATACAGGTCAAGGTCATACTCCAGCCCGAAACGTTGCTCGTCCCAGAGCATCGCCTGTTTCAGCGAGTGCATCGCATGGTCGCACTGCGCGATGTTGGCGGGTTCAACGTAAATCCGCAGCGTGACCGTGCGTCCGGAGTGGGTAATGAACTGATCTTCGACGTGCAGGAGATGACCCGCGACCAGCGCAAACAGGTAGCAAGGCTTGGGAAAGGGATCATGCCACCGCGCCCAGTGCCGGCCATCGTCGAGGGCGCCGCTGCCGGTCAGATTGCCGTTGGAGAGCAGCGCCGGATAGCGGCTTTGGTCGGCCATCAAGGTCGTGGTGAACACCGCCATCGCGTCGGGCCGGTCGAGAAAGTAGGTGATTTTGCGGAAACCCTCGGCCTCGCACTGGGTGCAGAAATTGCCGCTGGACTGGTAAAGCCCTTCCAGCGAAGCGTTGTCCTGCGGGCGGATCCGGGTGACGACCGCCAGTTCAAAAGACTCCGGCGGATCGCACAGGGTCAGGTGATCGGCGTCGACCTGATAGCGATCGGCGGCGAGCGGTGCGCCATCCAGTTCCAGCGCGATCAGTTCAAGTTGTTGTCCGTCCAGCGCCAACGGCGTTCCAGCGGGCGTGGCCTCAGCACGGACGATTCGCAACCGTGAATGCACCGTAGTGGAGTCCTCGCCTAGCTCAAACCGCAGATCAACGGTTGGAATGCGGTAGGCGGGCGGCGCGTAGTCCTTGAGGCAGACAGTCTTGGGTGTTTGGGTCGACATGGGCAGCAGCTCTGGTAGGAGATCGTGAAGCTGGTTGGATAGTCGGCGATCCGGTTTGTTCAGCCGGCCTTGCCGCGATGAACTACAATCGGTTGACAATCGTTTCAACTTTTGTCGCCGATGAATACTTTCCAGTAGCGCGTCATGAATTTCATTATCGTCAACACCTTATGCCAGCAGTCGGACCCAACTTGAGGCGCAAGCGTAGATCTTGATCAAGCTGGCAGCATTTTAGTTGCCACCCACGCCGGCACATCCCAGTTTTCAGTTGCATCGTCTGGATCAGGCCCTTGGTCTACATTTCTGGTCGGCGCGGGTCACTCTTGATTTGCGCATTATTCCCCACCGCAATGGCGACAATATGATGCTGTGTTACGCCTCGCATCATGAAGAAGCCCACCGCTGGGGGTAGAAACGGCTTGAAGTCAACCCACAGATTACGTGCAGCACAACCAAAACAACTTAATTCAGGCCCGATAAATCCCGCCCAGAATCCGCTCTCCCCGCGCTCCAGTAACCGCTGGCACATTGCCGGGCAGACCATCCAAGGTGCGCTTCGCTAGCCAGGCAAAACCGATAGCCTCTACAAAATCGGGGTCGATTCCGGCCACTGCGGTGGACTCAACGATCAAATCGGGCAACTGTGCCTGCAATCGCGCCAATAACGCCCGGTTGTGAACCCCGCCGCCACAGACCAGCACCCGCTGCGCTTCCCCGGCATACTGGCGAATCGCATCGGCGACTGAAACGGCAGTTAATTCCTGCAAGGTCGCCTGCACATCCTGCGGATCGGCAGTGGGCAGCGTCGCCAGCCCAGCCTTCAGCCAGTCGAGATGAAACTGCTCGCGACCGGTGCTTTTCGGCGGCGACTCGCGGAAATAGGGATCAGTCAGCAGCGCCGCCAGCAGCTCTGGCAATACCCGCCCACCTGCGCCCCATGCCCCCCCATCATCCAACGTCTTGCCCTGATACTGCCGAATCCAGGCGTCCAGCAGCAGATTGCCGGGGCCGGTATCAAAACCGCTGACCAGCGCCTGAGCCGCCGCCGGCAACCGGGTCAGGTTGGCGATGCCGCCGATGTTCAGCGCCACCCGATTTTCCGCCGAGGTGCGGAAAAAGGCGGCATGAAATGCTGGAGCCAGTGGTGCGCCCTGCCCCCCTGCCGCTAAGTCTCGCCGCCGAAAATCAGCGACCGTGGTTATCCCGGTCAATTCCGCAATCAGGCTGGGATTGCCGATCTGCACGGTATAGGGTTCAGCACCGACGGGAACGTGGCGGATGGTCTGGCCGTGACTGCCGATGGCGCGAATCTGGCCGGCGCTCATCCCGGTCTGATCCAGCAGCTCCACAACAGCGTCCGCAAACAACCGCGCTACGGTTCCATCCAGCCGCATCATCCGATCCAGCTCATTCGCGCCCGGTTGCGCCAGCGCTCGCAGTTTTTCCTGGAGTTCGGAGGGCAGCGCTGTGGTGCGTCGGGCGATCAGTTCCGGGAGCGCCGTATCGTCAAATCGCACCAGCGCAGCATCAATACCGTCCATGCTGGTGCCAGACATCAAGCCAATCAGGTGATCTGCCATGCTGAAGAATCCTGTCGTTCGTCGTTGAATGGGAGAATCGGGACCGGAATCATAACGGGGTAGGGCCGGTTTGCTAGAATCCCTTCCTTTTTGAGGAATGCTCATGCACTCGGTTGAAGCTTCACTGGACTTGATCAAACGCGGCGCAGTGGATCTGCTGCTGGAAGAGGAGTTGATTGACCGGCTAAAGACAGGTCGACCGCTACGGGTCAAGGCCGGTTTCGATCCAACCGCCCCGGACTTGCACCTTGGTCATACCGTGTTGATCAACAAGCTGCGCCAGTTTCAGGAACTCGGCCACCACGTCATGTTCCTGATTGGCGATTTTACTGGGATGATTGGCGATCCAACTGGTAAAAACATCACTCGCCAGCCGCTGACCCGTGAGGCGATTCTGGCCAACGCCCGGACCTATCAGGATCAGGTGTTCAAAATCCTCGATCCCGACAAAACCGAAGTGCTGTTCAATTCCACCTGGTTTAACCAGATGACTCCCGCCGATTTCATTCATCTGGCGGCCAAGCACACCGTGGCCCGGATGCTGGAGCGCGATGATTTCGGCAAGCGTTACGCCGCCGGCCAGCCCATCGCGATTCACGAATTTCTCTACCCGCTGGTGCAGGGTTACGACTCGGTGGCGATGCACGCTGATGTCGAGCTGGGCGGCACCGACCAGAAGTTCAACCTGCTGGTGGGCCGTGAGTTGCAAAAGCACTACGGCCAGCCGCCGCAAATCGTCCTGACCATGCCGATTCTGGAAGGGCTGGACGGGGTGCAAAAAATGTCAAAATCGCTGGGCAACTACGTCGGCATCCGCGATGAACCCAATGAAATGTTCGGCAAGCTGATGTCGATTTCCGACGAATTGATGTGGCGTTACTTTGAGCTGCTGAGTTTTCGCCCAACCAGCGAAATTGCAGCATGGCGACGGCAGATCAGCAATGAAGGGCTGAATCCCCGCGATGTGAAGTTCAAACTGGCCGAGGAATTGGTTGCCCGATTCCACAGCGCCGAAGCCGGGCAGCAGGCGCAGGCGGCGTTTATCGAACGGTTCCAGAAAGGCGCATTACCGGAAGAAGTACCGGAAGCAGAGGTGCAATCCCGCGAGGGTCGGTTACCGATCGCTAACCTGCTCAAGGAAGCCGGACTGGCCGCCAGCACCTCCGAAGCCTTTCGACTGATTCAGCAAGGCGCGGTGCGGATCGATGGCGAACGGGTTGAGAACCGTGATCGAGAACTGGCTGCCGGTAGTTGCCATGTTTATCAAGTAGGCAAGCGACGGATAGCGCGGGTGCGGGTGCGGTGAAGCGAAAGCTGCTACGGATGCTGCCAGCGTTACCTTGCCTAATGCATTGAAGCCTCCCCGCCTTTCCGGCGGGAGAGGCCTTGCGGTAAAGGCTCGCCCGCTAGGGAGCGTCCTTCTTCTGTTGCTTGCCCTGCACGGCGAGCTTGTTCAGTTCCTCGACGCTCATCTTGTCGTCGTAGATGCCAGCGCCGACCTGGATATCCGGTTTAAAGGACACTGCGGCGCTATGGACATAGGAAATTTTCCGTGAGGCTTTAGCTTCACCCGGTTTCGGCCACCAGTATTCAACCCAGCCGCCATCGGGTTTAGCGCCTTCCTTGCACATTTCCTGGAACAACGCCTTGTCTTTATCATCCTTCATTTGCAGGATCGGCTTGCCAACCATGTCAGGCCGTAGCGGATGACCCAGCATCACATTGTCGCGGCAGCTATAGACGAACACATAGCTGTCTTTCCAGACCCAGCGGGCGTCCTTGTTGTTATTAAAGTCCACGAAGCCCGCCAAACCCTTGGCGTTCAGGTACTGGACAGCCTCATTGACCTTAGCGACCACCTCTTCCGGGGTGGCGGCATTGGAATCGTCGGCAAAGACCGGCGCAGCGCCCAACAACAAAGCCAAACTAGCAAAACCAAGCGTTATTTTTCGCATGTTCAAATCCTCCAGCAGTGGGTAAAACAGGTTCCGTTCAGGAAACCCACGGTTTGCCAGCGGGCAAAAGTTCCTTGCCGTAGATTTCGTTCAGGATGACCCGGGCCATCATGTACCAGGCCGCCAGGGCGCAGACCATCAGCTCATAGCCGGCCACCACAGTCAGGCCAGGGTAGCCGAAATGGGCCAGATCCAGCAGGATGAAGCCAATCAGCAAGGTAGTGAAGGTGAAGGCCATCGCGCCATGAATCCGCAGCGAGCCGATCCACAGAATCGCGGTGAACAGGGTCCAGCCCACCAGGAACCAGCCAATGTCCTCGGTACCCGCCTTAAACAGATCGTACTTGTTACCCAGCAGCATGAAGCACAAGGCAATCCAGAACGCGCCGTAAGAGGTGAAGGCACAGTAGCCGAAGTTGTTACCGGTCTTCATTTCCTGCAAACCGGCGATCAGTTGCGCCGTTCCGCCAAAGATCAGGCCCAGCCAGACCACTGGCCCGATGCTGGACATCCAGCCGACATTGTGGAACTGCAAAACCAGTGTGGTCATGCCGAAACCGGCCAGACCGACCACTGCTGGATTGCCAAGTTTTTGTTCTGCCATACGTTTAACCTCCTTCAATGAGTGTTCCGAACGGTCATTAGCCCCGTCCGGGATGAACCGCCAGGGCGGCGTCTTCGAACAGCCCTAACCACTATAGGAAAGATTCCTGAGAGTGGAAGTGAAATGGCACGAATAAAGTGGTTCAACCACCCTCGCGCCGCGCCGCCCGCTTGCGATCCTGCTCCAGCAACAACTTTTTCCGCAACCGGATCGCTTTGGGCGTGACTTCGACCAGTTCATCGTCGTCGATAAACTCCAGCGCCTGCTCCAGGCTGAGCCGCACTGGCGGAGTCAGCAGGATATTCTCGTCAGAACCGGCAGCGCGAATGTTAGTCAGTTGCTTAGCCTTGAGCGGGTTGACCACCAGGTCGTTAGCGCGGGCGTGAATGCCGACGATCATTCCCTCGTAAACCTCATCGCCAGGGCCAACCATCATCCGTCCCCGTTCCTGCAAGTTGAACAACGCATAACCGAGCGCCTTGCCGGCCCCATTGGCGATCAGGACGCCATTTAGCCGCGACCCAATCGTGCCCTTTTTCATCGGACCGTAACGATCGAAAACGTGGTAAATCAGCCCGGTGCCGGAAGTCGTTGTCAGAAATTCAGTCTGGAAGCCGATCAGCCCCCGCGCCGGAATCAGGTAATCCAGCCGCACCCGACCCTTACCGTCAGGCTGCATATCCAACAACTCGCCGCGTCGTTCGCCGAGCTTTTCCATCACCGGCCCCTGATGCTGCTCTTCTACATCCACCGTCAGTTGTTCGTAAGGCTCTTCCCACTCGCCGTTCACTTCCCGCACAATCACTTCCGGGCGGGATACAGCCAGCTCATAGCCTTCGCGGCGCATATTCTCAATCAGGATCGACAAGTGCAGTTCGCCGCGCCCGGAAACCTTGAACTTGTCGGGATCGTCGCCCTCCTCAATCCGCAGCGCCACGTTGTGGATGATTTCCCGAAACAGCCGCTCGCGCACTTGCCGGCTGGTGACGTACTTGCCTTCGCGCCCGGCGAAGGGCGAAGCGTTGACCTGGAAGGTCATGCTCATGGTCGGTTCATCGACTTTGAGCGGCGGCAACGGATCGACCGCACTCGGATCGCAGATCACGTCGGAAATGCCCAGCCGGTCAATGCCGGTGAAGGCAATGATGTCGCCGGCGGCGGCTTCAGGGAATTCAATCCGATCCAGCCCCTGAAAACCGAGAATCTGCAACATCCGGCCGGTGCGACGGTTACCCTCATGGTCGAGAATAACCACCGGCGTATTGGTTTTAACCTTGCCCCGGCGAATCCGGCCAATGCCAATGACGCCGACGTAGCTGTTGTAGTCCAGCGAACTGACCTGCAACTGGAACGGGCCATCGGGATCGACATCCGGCGGCTTGACCTGCTGGATAATGGTTTCAAACAGCGGGTTCATGTCGCCGGAACGCACGCTGTCATCCAGCCCGGCATAGCCATGCAGCGCCGAGGCGTAAATCACCGGGAAATCGAGTTGCTCATCGGTCGCGCCCAGCCGGTCGAACAGATCAAAGGTCCGATCCAGCACCCATTGCGGGCGAGCGCCGGGCCGGTCAACCTTATTGATGACTACAATCGGCCGGAAGCCCATGGCAAAGGCTTTCTGGGTGACAAAACGGGTTTGCGGCATTGGGCCGTCCACCGCATCCACCAGCAGCAGCACCGAATCCACCATCGACAACACCCGCTCCACCTCGCCGCCAAAATCGGCATGGCCCGGTGTATCGACGATATTGATGTGGTAACCATTCCAGTGCAAAGCGGTGTTTTTGGCGAGGATAGTAATGCCGCGCTCTCGCTCCAAGGCGTTGGAGTCCATCACCCGTTCAGCGGGCGTTCCCCGTGCACTCAGGGTGCCGGACTGTTGCAGCAGTTTGTCCACCAGCGTGGTCTTGCCGTGATCCACGTGGGCGATAATGGCGATATTGCGAAGTTTTTCGATCACGATTGGGGTCTGTGGGTCTGAAACGGGCGGCGCATTATAACCAAGCCGGACGGTTTGGCTTGGTGTTATGCCAGGTTAAAACGACAAAGCCCCGCGAACGGGGCTTTGTCTGGAGGATGGGCCGGCGCTTGTTATTATTCGTCCGCTTTCTTGACCACCGTGGCTTGCGGCCCCTTGGGACCCACCTTCACGTCGAATTCGACTTTCTGGTTCTCCGCCAAGGTTCGGAACCCCTTGCCCTCAATCACCGAATAGTGAACGAACACGTCGCTGCTGCCGTCTTCGGGGGCGATGAAACCGAAGCCCTTGGCCTCGTCAAACCACTTTACAGTGCCAATTCGCATTAATGCCAAACCTCAAAGCTAAAAATTTTCCTCTTGCCGGGTCCGCTGATCTCGCTCAATCAAGTCCAGCACAAACAGGGAACCGGCGCTGGGTATTGGGAAGTCTTACAACCTTCACCCGCGCCGAAAGTACGTTAAAGCCTTGCCTTCCGCAAGCTAATTTTATTTGCGGTTGCACAAACCAGCGCTAGACCGTCTGGCATGCGACCATTGCCCCTTGCCAAATAAACCGTTGGAAATCGTCGTGGAAAAAGTGTTTTTTGCCTTGCAAAGCCAGCTGGCTGACTGTCCGATCCGCGCCCGCGCCCAGTTGATCCACCGGTTGCGTAATCTGCAACGGCGACTGCACGACGGCAAACCGGTGGAACGAGGGCTAGTGGAACTTAGCGCCGCCCTGAACGCAGCGGTTGCTGATTTACAGCGCCGACGCGCCGCGTTGCCAGTTCCGAGCTTCGACGATAGCCTGCCGATCAACGCCCACCGCACAGCCATCGCCACTGCGCTCCGCGATCATCAGGTGGTGGTTCTGTGTGGCGAAACCGGCTCGGGAAAGACAACCCAATTACCGAAAATTTGTCTGGCGTTGGGATTCGGCGCTGCCGGGTTGATCGGCCATACCCAACCGCGCCGGATTGCCGCTCGTTCTGTGGCGACTCGCATTGCGGCGGAATTGGGAATCCCCATCGGCGGCGCAGTCGGCTATCAGGTGCGCTTTTCCGACCGCACCGGGCCGGACACCGCGATTAAGCTAATGACCGACGGGATTTTATTGGCGGAAACTCAAAGCGATCGGGCTTTGACCCAGTACGAAGTGATCATTCTCGATGAGGCCCATGAGCGCAGCCTGAACATCGATTTTCTATTGGGTTATCTCAAGCGACTTTTACCGAAACGACCTGATTTAAAACTGATTATTACTTCAGCGACTATCGATCCGGAACGCTTCTCCCGTCATTTCGATCATGCACCAATTATCGAAGTTTCCGGGCGGATGTATCCTGTAGCCATTCGTTATCGACCCTTGCTGGCGGCAAATGAAGATGAACGGGATCGCGATTTGCAGCAGGCGATTCTGGATGCAGTGGATGAAGTGTGGCAAGGTGGACCGGGCGATATTCTGATCTTCCTGTCTGGCGAGCGGGAGATTCGAGAGACCGCAGAAAGCTTGCGGAAACATCATCCGCCTAATACCGAGATTGTGCCGCTTTACGCTCGACTGTCTGCGACCGAACAGAACCGGGTATTTCAACCACATGGTCGTCCCCGCATTGTATTGGCGACAAACGTAGCAGAAACCTCATTAACTGTGCCGGGCATTCGTTATGTCATCGATCCGGGGACGGCACGAATCAGCCGCTACAGTCCACGCAGCCGGATTCAACGCCTGCCGGTGGAGAACATTTCCCAGGCCAGCGCCAATCAACGAGCTGGGCGCTGTGGTCGAATTAGCGCTGGGGTTTGCATTCGCCTGTATACCGAAGAAGATTTTAAGTCCCGCTCGTTATTCACCGATCCGGAGATTTTACGCACCCATTTAGCAGCGGTCATTCTACAAATGTGCGCATTGAATCTGGGCCGACCTGAAGATTTCCCCTTTGTTGAACCACCGGATTCGCGCCAGATCAGCGATGGTTTCCGATTATTGTTTGAATTGCAGGCGGTTGATGAACAATGGCGGATTACCGACTTGGGCCGAAAACTGGCGAAGCTGCCGGTTGATCCGCGGCTAGGACGAATGGTTCTGGCGGCGCAAGCAGAAAACTGCTTACAGGAAGTTTTAATTATTGTTGCGGCGCTGGCAATCCAGGACCCACGCGAAAGGCCTTTGGAAAAGCAGCAAGCGGCAGATGAAAAACATCGCCGATTCCGCGATGAAAATTCCGATTTTATCGCGCTGCTTAATCTATGGAATTACTACCATGATCAGGCCAGGCAACTCTCTAAAAACCAGTTGCGCAATCTCTGTCAGGCTGAGTTTATATCCTTTGTCAGAATGCGCGAATGGCATGACTTACATCAGGAATTATTAGGTCGGGTAACTGAAATTGGAATGCGGGTGAATACAGAACCAGCACCTTATCAGAATCTACACCGGGCATTATTGACCGGACTACTTGGTCATCTTGGCTTCAAGCAGGAAGAAAATATTTATCTCGGTGCACGGGATCGGAATTTCTACCTGTTCCCTGGTTCTGGGCTGTTTAAAAAACGTCCTCGTTGGGTAGTGGCGGCAGAATTAGTAGAAACGACCCGGCTGTATGCCCGCACCGTGGCGAAGATTGAACCGGAATGGGTAGAAGGCTTAGCCAAGCATCTGCTCAAGCGCAGTTATTCCGAACCGCACTGGGAGAAACGCGCCGCGCAAGTTGCTGCAACCGAACGGGTAACGCTGTACGGTTTACCGATCATTGCCAAACGACGGGTCAATTATGGACCGCTTGATCCAGCATTGGCCCGACAGATTTTTATCCGTCAAGCGCTGGCCCAAGGCGAATTTGACTGTAAAGCGCCGTTCTTCCAACACAACCGGGAACTGCTGGAAGAGCTGGCAGAGCTGGAAACTCGGGCCCGCCGTGATTTAACCGCAGATGAGGAAGAACTTTATCAGTTTTATGAAGCGAGAATTCCTGAAGGCATTTACAGCGGACCGACTTTTGAAAGCTGGCGTAAATCCGCTGAGCGAAATAATCCGCGTCTACTGTTTCTCGACCGCGCCGAGCTTCTTGCAGAGGCTGGACCAGTTGCTGCTGGTGAGCAATTTCCCGATCATATCGATTTTGATGGATTAAAGCTGCCATTAAGTTACCGGTTTACACCGGGCGTGGAGGAGGATGGCGTAACTCTGACTGTACCTTTGGCCGCAGTGAATCAGGTCGATCAAAAACAACTGGATTGGCTGGTCCCAGGATTACGGGCGGAGCGAATGGCAGCACTATTAAAATCATTACCAAAAGCGGTGCGTCGTAATTTCGTCCCCGTGCCGAATTATGTACAGGCGCTCTTGGAAGCTATGCCGCTGGGTGAATGGTCGCTTACTGAAGCAATGACCAGGCAATTGCAACGGATGACCGGGGTACTGGTTCCCGCAGAAGCCTGGAATCATGACGCCATTCCACAGCATCTACGGATGCGCTTTTCGGTGGTGGACACGAATGGGCAAGAATTAGCAGTTGGACGTGATTGGGCGATGATTCAGGCACAAGTCCGTGGCGAGGCCCGTAATCATTTTTCTGCATTACCGACTCCAGAGTTTGAACGGGAAAATTTGCGCGATTGGGACTTTGGAACATTGCCAGAAGTAGTGAGCTTTGTCCGCAACGGGATTCAATTGCGTGGTTATCCTGCATTAGTTGCCGAATCAGATGGAACTTTAGCGTTACGAGTCATGGATTCGCTGGCAAGATCAGAAACAGCGACTCGTGCTGGACTGCGGCGGTTGATCAGTTGGCGATTAGGCGCTGCATTCAAGCAACTGGCGCGGGATTTACCGCAATTCCAGCGCATGACGCTGCATTACGTTGGGTTAGGAACCCAGGATCAATTGCGGAAAGAACTGCTTGACGCCATTCTTGACCGAGCTTTTCTTCATGGAGAATCGTTGCCTCGCGATCGGATAGCGTTTGACGCCTTGCTGGAGCGAGGTAAAACAAAACTGGGGGCGGCACGAATAGAAATGGGCAAAATAGCAGCGGAGATTTTGGCGGCTTATCATGAAGTGCGCCGGACTTTAAGCAATGAATCGCCCTCGATTTGGGCTGAGGCTACTACCGATATTCATGAGCAGCTGGCGCGACTGATTTACCCTGGATTTCTCCATCAAACGCCGCCAGACTGGCTGCAACAATTGCCACGTTATCTGCGAGCGATTAGCTTGCGGCTGCAAAAAATTCGGCAAGCGCCAGATAAAGATCGTCAGCACAGCAGCGAGATAATTCGATTGTCTCAATACTGCTGGCGACAATGGAAATTAAATGCTGAAAGAGAGCTACTTGATCCAGAACTAATTCGGTTCCGCTGGCTGCTGGAGGAATTGCGGGTTTCTCAATTCGCCCAAGAGCTAAAAACTATCACCCCGGTATCCATCAAACGGCTGGAAGAACAGTGGGCGCGGGTCAGAAAATGTTAAATAGCGAGCAAGCCCGTGAATGATCTCTGGAGCGCTGTGGCGCAACGCCTTAGCGCGGTGACTGGTCAATCCTTCACTATCCGTTACTGCCAATCACTGAGCGGTGGCTGCATTAATCAGGCGTGGAAAATTAGCGACAGTGACCGAGCGTTTTTCGTCAAAACCCATGCGGCTCATGGTCTGGCAATGTTTGAGGTCGAGGCGGCGGGACTGGCTGAACTCGCCGCATCGCAAACGGTGCGGGTTCCGGGGCCAGTCAGTTGGGGCAGCGCCGCCGGTCTGGCCTGGCTGGCGCTGGACTATCTGCCACTGGGTAGAAAAGAGACCCAGGCGATGGCCAGGCTGGGCCAACAATTGGCCGCATTGCATCGCCCATTGCAACCGTATTTCGGTTGGCGGCGCGATAACTACATCGGTTCAACGCCCCAGCGCAACACCCGGTCTGACGACTGGATCGAATTTTGGCGGGAACAGCGACTGAGCCTTCAACTGGAATTGGCCGCCAAAAATGGCTACGGCGGCGGGCTGCAACGACAGGGCGAGGCATTGCTAGCGCGGCTGGCGGGGCTATTCGTGGGCTATCAGCCGACCCCGGCGCTGCTGCACGGCGATTTGTGGAGCGGCAACGCCGGCGCTACAGTGGACGGCGAACCGGTAGTTTTCGATCCAGCGGTCTATTACGGGGATCGTGAGGCCGATCTGGCAATGACCGAGTTATTTGGCGGCTTTCCCGCGTGTTTTTATGCTGCTTACCGCGAAGCGTGGCCGCTGGATGCTGGCTATGTTCAGCGGCGAATGTTGTACAACCTGTATCACGTTCTCAACCATCTCAATTTGTTTGGCGGCGGCTACCTGGCCCAGGCCGAACGCCTCATCGCCCAACTGCTAGCGGAACTGCGCTGATCTCATTGGGCGCAGTAGCGACCGCAGCGCATGGGCTGCAATTTCGTGTTTGGCTCACGGATGGAATAGCCGCGACTCATTACGGATCACCATAGATGCCGGGACTGCCCGGTGGCTGGGTTTTAAACCGGCGATGCACCCACAGATACTGCTCCGGCGCTTGGCGAATGTACTGCTCCAGTAGTTCGTTAATCCGTCGGGCATCCGCGACTGCGTCCCCACTCGGAAAATCCGCCAGCGCCGGCAAAATCACGATTTCATAACCAGCAGTTCCCGGCAGTCGCCGGGCAAAATAGGGCACCACGGCTGCGCCGCTCAGTCCCGCCAGCCGCGAAGTAGCTGTCAGGGTGCAGGCCGGCACACCAAAGAAGGGCGCAAATACACTGTTGCGGAGGCCATGATTTTGATCAGGGGCGTACCAGACAATTCGGCCTTGTTTAAAGGCCCGCAATAGCCCGCGCAAATTCTCATGCGGCAAGGGCGGCAATCGGGAGCGGCGTTCACGCTGGCGGTACATCACGGCTTCGTACAGCGGATTTTTATGGGGCCGATACATGGCGTGAAACGGCTGTTGCCAGGTCATAAACCGGGCGCCCAGTTCGAGAGTGGTGAAATGGCCGGTCAGCAGAATCACGCCCTTGCCACGCGCCAGCGCTTCATCGAGATGCTTGACTCCTTCAAACCGCACCAGCCCCCGCAGCTTTTTATCCGGCGCCCACCAGGCCATTGCAGTTTCAAACAGACCAATGCCGAGCGCGGCGAAATGCGCCTCCAGCAAGGTAGCCCGTTCGGTAGGCGAGCGTTCCGGGAAACATAAGTCCAGATTGATCGCAGCGATCCGGTGACGGTGGCCGGCGAGCTGGCCGATCCAGCGGCCTACTTGCCCACCGATGGCGAGTTGCCAGCGAAACGGCAATATCGCCATTAGTTTCATCAAGCCCAGCACCAGCCAGATCCGCCCATAGCGCGGGGCCAGAAATCGCCATGAAAATAGTGGGGGGGAAGAGGCCAAAGAGATGAACCAAGTCAGGCTGAGGAAAGTTCCAATTCTACCCCGGCAAAGCCCTGTTGCCGCCATGCTTCGTAAACGGCAATGGCGACCGCATTAGCTAGGTTCAGGCTACGGCAGGCAGCACGCATGGGGATCCGCACTTGCCGCTCCAAGGGAATGTCAGCCAGCACCTGCGCCGGCAATCCCCGCGTTTCCGGGCCAAACAGCAGGACATCACCGGGCTGGTAATGGACCGTGTGATAGCTGCGCTGGCCTTTGGTGGTAAAAGCAAACAGTCGAGCTGGGTTGATTCCAGCGACGAAGGCGGCCAGGTCGGAATGCAGTTGCACCGTAGCCCAGTCGTGATAATCCAGCCCAGCCCGGCGCAATTGCCGGTCGTCAAACTGAAACCCCAGTGGGCGGATTAAATGCAGCCGAGCACCGGCATTGGCGCACAGCCGGATGATGTTGCCGGTATTGGGCGGAATTTCCGGCTCGTACAGCGCGACGTTAAACATCAGCCTTTTCCAGACATCCCCGCCCTATTCCATCTGCAATTCCTTGATCTTTCGGGTCAGGGTGTTGCGCCCCCAGCCGAGCAGACGGGCGGCGTCCTGGCGGTGGCCGCCCGTCTGCTCCAGCGCGACCCGAATCAGCACCCGCTCGAAACTGGGCAAGGCGGTGTCCAGCAGCTTCTGCTCACCCCGCGCCAGATTCTGGCTGGCCCACAAGCGCAACGCGGTTTCCCAGTCGTTGCTACCGCCGGAAGTTGCCGGCGGCCGTTCCCGCAACTCGACCGGTAAATCCTCCAGATGCACTTCACGCCCGGACGCCATCACCGTCAACCAGCGGCACAGATTTTCCAGTTGCCGGACGCTACCCGGCCAGTCCTGCTGACATAGATAGCTTTCGGTCTCCGGGCGCAGCGTTTTGGGATCAACGCCCAGTTCCCGCGCCGCCTGAATCAGAAAGTGTCGGGTCAGCAGCGGAATGTCTTCGCGGCGCTTGTTGAGCGGCGGCAGATGAATCCGGATCACATTCAGGCGGTGGTAAAGGTCTTCACGGAACAGACCGTCGCGCACCCGCTGCTCCAGATTTTGGTGGGTCGCCGCGATCACCCGTACATCGACCCGGGTCGGCAAATGCCCGCCCACCCGGTAGAACTCGCCCTCGGCCAGCACCCGCAACAGCCGGGTTTGCAACTCTGCCGGCATATCGCCGATCTCGTCCAGAAACAACGTGCCGCTATTGGCCTGCTCAAATCGGCCCTGCCGGGCCGCCTGCGCCCCGGTAAACGCGCCACGTTCGTGGCCGAACAATTCCGATTCCAGCAGATCACGGGGGATAGCCGCAGTGTTGATCGCAATTAGCGGCTTGTCGGCGCGGGGACTGTGGCGGTGCAGAGCGCGGGCCACCAGTTCCTTGCCGGTACCGGATTCACCGGTGATTAGAACCGTGACGTTGGAGCGCGACAGCCGGCCAATCGCCCGAAACACCTCCTGCATCGCCGGGGCTTCGCCAATAATTTCTGGCAACGGCGCGGCGGATGACGGCGCTTCAGTGTGTTGGCGGTAAGCCTGACAGGCGCGACGCACCAAGGCCACGGCTTCATCCACATCAAAGGGCTTGGGCAGATACTCGAAGGCTCCCCCCTGATAAGCCGAAACCGCGCTATCCAGATCCGAATGGGCAGTCATGATGATCACCGGCAACTCCGGTGCCCGCTCGCGCAGCCGGGATAGCAGTTCCAGTCCGCTCATTCCCGGCATCCGGATATCAGCGACAACCGCATCCGGCGGCCCCCGCCGCAACGCATCCACCACGCCTACCGCGCTATCGAAAGTTGTCACCGTCATGCTGTCGCGTTGCAGGGCTTTTTCCAGCACCCAGCGGATCGCGTGGTCGTCATCAATGACCCAAATGTGTTCTTTCCTGCTCATCTGGTCTTTCCCAAGGGCAGCAACAAGGTGAAAACGGTTTCGCCGGGTCGGCTGACACATTCAATCAGTCCGCCATGCTGGTTGACGATGTTCTGGGCGATGGATAGGCCCAAACCGGTGCCATCCGGGCGACCACTAATCATCGGGTAGAAAATCTGTTCCTGCTGTTCTGGTGGAATGCCAGGGCCGTTATCCACGATATCCAGCCGCGCTACCAGCTTGTGGCGTTGAGCACCGATGGTGTACTGGCGCTGTACCCGGCTACGCAGGGTAATAACGCCGCCCCGGCAGTCGGCCAGTGCTTCCAGGGCATTCCTCACCACGTTCAGCAGCGCCTGCATGAGCTGATCGGCGTCACCCCACAGAGTGGGAATGCTGGGGTCATAATCGCGCTCGATACGAACCCTGGCATGCGTTTCAGCTCTGATCAGCCCACACACCCGCTCCAGGATTTCGTGGATACACACTTCACCGCGATTGGGTAACTGGTTGGGGCCAAGCATTCGATCCACCAGATTCCGCAACCGGTCGGCCTCGCCAATGATGATTCCGGTGTATTCGCGCAACTCAGGGTCAGGCAATTCCCGTTCCAACAATTGCGCCGCACCACGCAAGCCACCCAGTGGATTCTTGATTTCATGGGCCAGATTCCGCACCAGCGCCCGGGTGGTGTGATGCTGGGCCAGGATGTTTTCCTCCCGACTGATCCGCAATCGCCAATCCACCTGCCGCAATTCCAGCAGCAGCTCGACCGGTGGATCGCGCTCCAGCAACGGTGCAGCGGTGCAATCGACAGTGATGATCCGCGCCTGTGGCAGAATGAGCTGCAATTCCCGTTCGATGTGCGGATGGCCGCTACTCAGGCAATACCGCAAACCCGCGATAAAGGCTTCCGCCCCGATCATCAAATCCGGGAGGGCTAGTCGATGCGCCTTGCGGAAACTTAGTCCCAACAGAGTTTCCGCCGCCGGATTCATGAACAGCAGCCGTAAGTCCCGATCCAGCACCAGCACCGCGATGCTCAATCCTTCCATCACCCGGTGGTAATAATCTTTGAAAGCCACAGTTACCTGACCTCCCTCGTCGCCACCGACCATGCAGCAAGAACTAAACCAGTCTTCGCATAACTGCCTGAAACAGGTATCCCGCTGGTTACAGTCACGATCATCGCGCTAACTTGGCGCAACAGCAGGGATAATTTGCCAATTTAGCAGCCAATCAGGGAAATTCATTGCACCATGATAGCGCAGAGGAATCACGATACCGGAGGAAATGAGGGAGCGCAAAACAACGACGCCCCCTGGCGGGGGCGTCGGCACGACCGGTTCAGCTCAAAGCAGCATGGCTTAGAGGCTGTAATACATATCGAACTCGACCGGATGGGTCGTCATCCGCAGCCGGGTTACATCCTGCATCTTGAGGGTAATGTAGGCATCAATCAGGTCATTGGTGAACACGCCGCCCTTGATCAGGAAATCGCGGTTTTGATCCAGTTCGTTGAGCGCCTGTTCCAGCGAGAAGCACACCTGCGGGATCAGCTTCTCCTCTTCCGGCGGCAATTCATAAATGTCCTTGTCCACTGGATCGCCGGGGTGAATCCGGTTCTGGATACCGTCCAGCCCGGCCATCAGCATGGCGGCAAAGGCCAGGTATGGATTGGCGGTTGAATCCGGAAAGCGCACCTCGATGCGGCGACCCTTGGGATTACTGACATAGGGAATGCGGATCGAGGCGGAACGGTTACGGGCGGAATAGGCCAGGTTGATCGGCGCTTCAAAACCCGGCACCAACCGCTTGTAGGAATTGGTGGAGGGATTACAGAAGGCGTTCAGTACACGGGCGTGCTTGATGATCCCGCCGATATAGTACAGCGCCGTCTCTGACAGGCCAGCGTACAAATCACCGGAGAACAGGTTCACGCCATCCTTGCCAATCGACTGGTGAACGTGCATCCCGCTGCCGTTGTCGCCGACCAGCGGCTTGGGCATGAAGGTAGCCGTCTTGCCATAACTGGCGGCAATGTTCTGCACCACATACTTGAGGCGCTGCACTTCATCAGCCTTGCGCACCAGCGTATTGAATTGAACGCCGATTTCAGCTTGGCCTGCGGTGGCGACTTCGTGGTGATGCACTTCGGGGATCTGCCCCATCGCTTCCAGGCTCAGGCACATCGCCGAACGGATGTCCTGCATCGAATCGACTGGCGGCACCGGGAAATAACCGCCCTTGACGCCCGGACGGTGGCCGAAGTTGCCTCCATCATAGGCTTTTTCCGAGTTCCAGCCGGCTTCGGACGAGTCAATCTTGCAGAAGGAACCGCTGATGTCGGCACCCCAACGCACGTCATCAAAGATGAAAAACTCATTTTCCGGGCCAAAAAATGCGGTGTCGCCGATCCCGGTGGATTTCAAATAGGCTTCAGCGCGGCGAGCCAGCGAACGCGGGTCGCGTTCATAACCCTGCATGGTGTTGGGTTCGATGACATCGCAGGTCAGCACCAGAGTCGGCTCTTCAAAGAACGGGTCGAGGCAGGCTGTAACCGGATCGGGCATCAAAATCATGTCCGACTCCTGAATGCCTTTCCAACCGGCGATGGACGAGCCGTCAAACATCTTGCCGTCCTCAAATACATCCTCATCCACAGCGCTGACCGGGACGGTCACATGCTGTTCCTTGCCTCGGGTGTCCGTGAACCGGTAGTCCACGAACTTGATACCCTTGTCCTCGATCAGCTTCATCACTTCAGCAGCATTCATCGTCATTGGTTCCTTAGGATGTCAGGGGAAAAAGCGGTCGCAATTAGCGATGTGGCAAAAATCATATCCGCCCGCGTTTCAGCATGAACCATGCCACGGTCGTTTTTTCAATGTTGGCCACACCCTAGGTAATAGCAGCGCGGCATGCCAACGTTCAGTCATGAATCAATATAGCGCAGAATGCCGGGATACTGCCTTATTATGGTGCAACATTGCCCCTTGGGTTTTCTGTATTTTCCGCAGAAAAGACCTCTCGGGAGTTGCCCTATCTGACTGGCCTGAACCGCAATCGCCAATCCTTGCCTACTGCCCGCGTCTCAACCAGCTTCAGTTCCCGGCGCTCCTCCATCCGCGTCAATTCCGGTAACTGGAATAAGCCCCGCGCCTGGTCACCGAGCAGCAAGGGAGCCATGTAGATGACCAGTTCATCCATCAATCCCGCCTGTAACAAGGCTCCAGCCAGCGTCGGGCCACATTCGACCTGAACCTCATTGCATTCACGGCGAGCTAATTCAGCCATGATCGCCGCCAAGTCCAATCCTTGCCCAATGTGCGGGACAACGGTGATATCCGCACCCGCCGCTCGCAACGGCGCTTGCCGATCTGGGTCAGCGACAGCGGTAAAAATCAGCACTGAACCGGGGAGATGCAAAGTCCGGGCGGTCGGTGGCGTGCGCAGTCGGGAATCGAGAATCACCCGCAACGGCTGGCGAATGGTTTCCGGCAGCCGGACATTGAGAGCAGGATCATCAGCCAGCACGGTGCCAATACCAGTCAGAATCGCCGAAGAACGCGCCCGCAGCCGCTGCACATCCCGCCGCGCCGCATCACCAGTCAGCCACTGACTCTCACCCGAAGCCAACGCGGTGCGCCCATCCAGACTCATCGCCAGTTTGATTCGTAGCCAAGGCCGGCTGGCCGTCATGCGCTGAATAAAGCCGGGATTCAGTGCCCGCGCTTCGGCCTCCAGCAATCCGCAATCCACCACCACCCCTGCCTCACGCAGGATCGCCAGGCCCTGGCCGGCTACTTGTGGATTAGGATCGCGCATCGCCGCGACCACCCGCGCCACGCCGGCCTGCAACAGCGCCTCGGTGCAAGGCGGAGTGCGGCCATAATGGCAGCACGGTTCCAGAGTGACATAGACCGTTGCGCCCTGCGCCCGCTGACCGGCCGCCGCCAGCGCAATCACCTCGGCGTGAGCCTCGCCCGCCCGCTCATGCCAACCCTCGCCGACGATGTCGCCATTCTGGAGCAGCACACAGCCAACCCGAGGGTTGGGATCGGCGCTGTACAGACCGCGCCGGGCCAGTGTCAAGGCACGGGCCATGCAGCGATAATCGACGGAGGACATCAGCCCGCGATCAGCCGTATACCGGGAACCGGGCGCACAGTTCCGCGACTTGTCCCCGAACTCGGTCAATGATCGCCTCATTGTTTAGATCATCGAGGATGTCGCAGATCCAGCCAGTCAATTCCCGGCATTCCCGCTCCTTGAAGCCTCGGGTGGTAATCGCTGGCGAACCGATTCGGATGCCGCTGGTGACGAACGGCGATTGCGGATCATTGGGCACTGCGTTCTTGTTGACTGTGATATGGGCGCGGCCCAGCGCTGCATCAGCGGCCTTGCCAGTCAGACCCTTGGCAATCAGGCTGACCAGAAACAGATGGTTATCAGTACCGCCGGAAACAATGGCATAGCCGCGCTCGATGAAGCTGCCGGCCATGACTCGGGCATTGGCGATGACCTGTTTCTGGTAATCCACGAACTCCGGTTGCAGAGCCTCTAGCAACGCCACCGCCTTGGCGGCGATGACGTGCATCAGCGGCCCGCCCTGAGTGCCAGGGAAAACCAGCGAGTTGAATTTCTTTTCGAGATCGGGATTGGCGCGGGCCAGAATCAGGCCGCCGCGTGGGCCGCGCAAGGTCTTGTGCGTAGTGGTCGTGACCACATCAGCGACCGGAATCGGATTGGGATAGACGCCGGCCGCAACCAGTCCGGCCACATGGGCCATATCCACAAACAGATAAGCCCCGACCTGATCGGCAATGGCGCGAAACCGCTGCCAGTCCACTACCCGCGAATAGGCCGAGAAACCAGCGACGATCATTTTGGGCCGGCATTCCAGCGCCAGCCGCTCGACCTGTGCGTAGTCAATTTCACCGGTGGCCTCATCCAGCCCGTATTGGACGGCCTGATAGAGCCGACCTGAAAAGTTAACCTTGGCCCCGTGGGTCAGATGGCCGCCGTGGGCCAGACTCATGCCGAGGATGGTTTCACCCGGCTCGACCAACGCCATGTAGACCGCCGCATTGGCTTGCGAGCCGGAATGCGGCTGAACATTGGCATAGTCGGCTCCAAACAGCTGCTTGGCGCGATTAATCGCCAGCTGTTCAGCGATGTCCACGAACTCACAGCCGCCGTAATACCGCTTGCCGGGATAGCCTTCGGCGTACTTGTTGGTCAGCACGGACCCTTGAGCTTCCAGTACGCGGGGACTGGCGTAATTTTCCGAAGCGATCAGCTCGATATGAGCTTCCTGACGCTGCTTCTCGCCGTGCAGGGCGGCCCACAACTCGTTATCAAATCCGGCAATTCGCATCTCTGGACTGAACATTCGCAACCTCGGCAACAGCGGATGCCCACCGCCTTGGTCAAGGCGGCGAGCAGATGAAAAGTGGACGAATGCTAACTCAACTCATAGGTCAAAGTCGCGGGGCATAGCCCGGACTAAAGCAGGAACCCGGCTACCGGTTAAACTGGGTGTTTGAACAGATAGCAGTCAGCGGAGGTTGCTATGGACAACAATACTCATGATTCCTCACCAGGGGAGGCGCAGTGAACCCGGCGTCCACTCACCCAAACAATGCTGGACAGATGGAGACCCATCCGCCGGCTAACGCTAGCGGGTTGTTAGCCTTGTTGTTCCAACGGGAATTACTGAGCGATTTGGATCTGCACTTCGCTCGCTTCATGGAAAGGCTGGCCGGGGGCAATACGCCGGAACTGGCGCTGGCGGCGGCGCTTGCCAGTCACGCCACCGGTCAGGGCGACATTTGTGTAAATTTGCGGCAATGGGCGCGGCGCTGGAAGGCTATTGCTGGTGAATCTCCCGAAGCAGCCTTGCCGCCGACTGACGACTGGCTGGCTGCCCTTCGCGCCAGTTCCGTCGTGGGTTGGCCGGGAACACGCCAGCCGCTGGTGCTGGATCGGCGGGGCCGGCTGTATCTGTACCGTTATTGGCGCTATGAACAGCTGTTGGCGGATGATTTGCGGCGGCGGGCCGAAGCGGCGGAAGCAGTAGACACGCCGCAACTGCGGGCCGATCTGGAACGTCTGTTCCCACGTCATTCGCAACTGATCGGGCCAGACTGGCAGAAAATCGCCGCCGCCACCGCCGCGTTAAAGCGGGTTTGTGTGATTTCCGGCGGCCCCGGCACCGGTAAAACCAGCACCGTGCTGAAAATTCTGGCGTTGCTGGCCGCTCAGCAATACGACCGGCCCTTGCGGATCGCGATGGCGGCCCCCACTGGCAAAGCCGCTGCCCGGATGCAGGAGTCCATTCGCGCCGCCAAACCGGCGCTGAATCTGCCACCGGAGCAGGCCGCGCAAATCCCGGAAGAGGCGTCAACCTTGCACCGCTTGCTCGGAGGGCGGCCTGATTCAGTCTATTTTCGCCATGACCGCGATAATCCATTGCCGCTGGATGCACTGGTCGTAGATGAAGTCTCCATGGTTGGCCTGGCGCTGTTGGCCAAAACCGTCGCTGCTTTGCCGCCATCGGCGCGACTGATTCTGCTGGGCGACAAGGATCAACTGGCCTCGGTGGAAGCGGGGGCGGTGCTGGGCGAGATCTGCTTTGGTGCCGGGCGGTTTACCCCGGAATTCGGTCAACGCCTGCAGGCGTTGACCGGCGAAGTCTTGCCGCCTGGCCGGGACGCACCTTCGCCACTAGTGAATGCAATTATTCTGCTGCGGCATAGCTACCGGTTTGACGCCGCCAGCGGCATTGGCGCTCTGGCGCGGGCAGTCAATCGGGGTAAATCGACGATTGCCGAGGCGTTATTGGCTGATCCGCAACATCAGGACATTGACTGGCGCACCTTGACGGATCCGGATGCCTTACCGGAGCAATTGGCCGCGCCAGTGATCAATGGCTTTACCGCGTATCTGGAGGCCGTGCGAGACAACGCAGAACCGCCCATCATCTTTGCAGCCTTCAACCAGTTTCGGGTGTTGTGCGCGGTCCGCAAAGGGCCATTTGGAGTGGAGGCGCTCAATCAGTTATGCGAGAACGCCTTGCAGGGTCAGGGATTGATTGACGCCCGGCTCACCTGGTACCCGGGCCGTCCGGTCATGATTACCCATAATGACTACAACTTGCGGCTATTTAATGGCGATATTGGCCTGACTTTAACCGATCCGGACGACACGAAGCGAGTCAAGGTGTTTTTTGTCGGCAACGATGGGGCATTGCGAAGTTTTGCCCCAGCGCGATTACCGGAGCATCAGACTGTCTACGCCATGACGGTGCATAAAAGCCAGGGTTCTGAATTCGATCAGATTCTAGTCGTAACGCCTAATGAAGCGTCACCGGTATTAAGCCGGGAATTGATTTATACCGCGCTGACCCGCGCTAAACAGCGCGCGGTATTTTATGGAACGCCCCCGGTGTTTGCGGCAGCGATGGAACAGCGATTGCGGCGTTCCTCGGGCTTGCGGGATCGATTATGGGTCGAAACACGCACTAGCGTTGATCGGGGCGGGTCATCTCCAGATAACCCTGCCCGCTAATGTTCTGATCACCAACGCGACCAGTTACCACAACCGCACCTTCCCAATACCGCACTGTCAGGCGCATTTCCTGATCCGCGACTTTAGGCGTCACGGTTAAATCCAGCTTCTCCGCCGGTACCCGCAAGCGCCAGGCAGCAGGATAACGGTCACCCGTCTGCGGACTGCGCCACTCGCCCAGCGCTTGCAAATCCACGGCATCAGGGCGCAATAACCGTGTTTGTCCATTCGACGAAACCAGAACGCCCTTACTGAAAGCATCGGCGCTGCCATCCTTGCGGCGCAACCGGTAAAACATCAACTCCCGCCCATCCTCAAATTGCAGCGCGAACCAGTCCCAACCACTCTGATCTGGCCCTAATGCACTGGTGCTCCATTCTCGATCCAGCCAACTGGCGCCTTGTACGATGAACGTCTGTTCAGCGATCTTGATAGCGCCTTTAGTCGGCAACCGGGTATAGGAATAGTAGTAGGACGCATTGCCCGATTCGGCGCTTTTCTGACTTAGCCCTCGGTCGCCTTGCAAAACTAACGGCTTACCGGCATTCAGC
The DNA here is from genome assembly GCA_003989085.1 of Candidatus Competibacteraceae bacterium. GTDB lineage: Bacteria > Pseudomonadota > Gammaproteobacteria > Competibacterales > Competibacteraceae > RXIV01. The sequence continues at coordinate 106,699 of RXIV01000008.1, read as the reverse complement.
GTCAGGTCTATTGCAATGCCGCTTTCCTGAGCGTGAATCCGCATTGGAAAAATTTCAGACCCGCTGCCCGCCAACTCCCAGTTTTCCAGCCAGACCCGGAATGGTTCAGCCTGCGCTCCCGCCAAACCCACTGCGCCTCGGCTGAAGCGCTCAAAGCCATAATGCTGTTGATCCATAACATCGGTCAGCGCGAAATGGCCCATATAAAGCTGGTTTGTCCGCCAGGCGGAATCGGCAACCGGCGCGGTCGGCGCAAGCGCGATGCGGAACAGGGTGAGTTGATAACCAAATGCCCGGCCCGCTGCGTCCGTCAGGTTACCAGTGGCGTACCACCATTCATTACGGAATTGCGGGTGCGGACCGTGATCAATCGGAAATTGAAACGGGCGGGGCATATCAGCGCGCTGATAACCAGCATTGTCACCATCACCCAAGGCGGAACTCACGGCGAAGCGATCCACCACCACTGGGGCGCGGGGCCAGAACCAGTAACCGGCCAGGGTGACGCCGATCAAGCCGGCGGTCAGCAATCCAAACAGCTTAATTTGGCTTGGCGGCGCGGGCATGTGTTGATCGCCACTGGTCGGCCAGTTGCCGGGCCTGCGTCCGGTCGCTCTCGGTCAACTGACGGGCCACTGTGGCCAAAGGCTGCGTCGCTTTGGCATAACCGCTTGACGCCGCCAGATCCAGCCATTGGTAGGCCTTGATCTCATTTGGAATAACCCCTTGACCGCTGCTGTACAGCATCCCCAACCCATATTGCGCTAATGGCAATCCCTGATTAGCGGCTTTCTCGAACCAGACAAACATTTCCCGGTCATCACGGGGCACACCTCGCCCGGCGGCGTAACGCAACCCCAACATCAACTGGGCCAGTGGCCACCCCTGATCAGCGGCCTTGCGACACCATTCCAGCGCCTTGGTCTCGTCTTTAGGCAGGCCGCCCTGACCTTCAGCATAGAGCAGACCGAGATTCAACTGAGCGGCAGGCAAGCCTTGGTCGGCGGCCTTGCGATACCAGGCGGCGGCCTGGACCAGATCGCGGGGCGTTCCCCGTCCAGTGGCGTACAGGACGCCAAGATTGAATTCGACCTCGGCATTGCCGGATTTCGCCGCCTCGCGAAACCATTGCAGGGCTTGCCGGTCATCCTGCGACACGCCGACCCCGGTGGCGTACATTCCCGCCAACACCTGTTGGGCCGCAGGCAAACCCTGCTCGGCCGCCTTGCGATACCAGACCGCAGCCTGGCCTTCATCGCGCTTGACCGCCTGGCCTGTAGCGTAGGCAACGCCCAACCGGTAACAGGCATCGGCGTTGCCTTGTTCCGCCGCCTTGCGCAACCAGTCCAGACCGATCCGGGGATCGCGGGCAACACCACGCCCGGTAAAGTAATGTTCCGCCAGATGCATCTGCGCCTCGGGATGCCCACCCTGGGCCGCCATTTCCAGCAGCTGCGCTCCCTTGGCTTCATCCAGCACCACCCCACGACCATCCAGATAACGGTTAGCCAGCTCCATTTGCGCCAGCGGCAGATTCTGTTCGGCAGCGCGACGAAACCATTGCAACGCCTCCCGGTCGTCACGGGCTGTCCCGCGCCCGTCGGCGTACATCCGCCCCAGGTAATACTGCGCCAGCGGCAAGTTCCGCTCGGCAGCGCGGCGCTGCCACCGCACCGCTTCCGCATCATTGCGGGCGACGCCCTGACCATCAGCGTACATCCGCCCAACATTCAATTCGGCCAATCCCAGCCCCTGATTCGCCGCCTGGCGGAACCAGCGAAACGCCTCCTGGGGATTTGCCGCGACACCGCGCCCGTTCAAATAGCGCATCGCCAGATTGTACTGGGCTTCGGCATGACCTTGCTCGGCCGCCTTGCGGTACCACTGTACGGCGTCCATATCACTGGCGGTGACACCCCGTCCAGCGGCATACATCGCGCCCAGGCTGAACTGCGCCCCGGCATGGCCCTGATCGGCGGCTTTGCGGTACCACTGCGCCGCCTCCTTGTCATTGCGCGACACGCCTCGACCGCTGGCATAGAAGTTCCCTAATTCAAACTGGGCGGCAGGATAGTTCTGCCGAGCCGCCTGCTGATACCAGTTGACCGCCTCCGGATCATCCCGCACCGCACCCTGGCCGGTTGCATATTTTCCGGCCAGCACATATTGCGCCTCGACATTGCCGCGCCCCGCCGCCTTGCGCAGCCACAGCAAGGCCTCCTTCTCACTGGGCGCCAGGTTGGGATTGGCGGCATACAGCATCCCCAGCTGCAACTGGGCTTCAGCGTTATCCTGCATCGCCGCCCGTCGGAACCATTCGATGGCGTTGCTCTGACTTTGCCCGATCCCCTCACCACGCAAATACATCTGTCCGATGATAGTCTGCGCTCTAGGATCGCCCTGCTTGGCCCAGGCCAGGTATTCGCGGAACGCCGCCGGGTAATCGCCGCGCCGGTAGGCATCCGCTGCACTGTTGGTAACAGCATCCGGAGAGACGGGCCGGGCATCGCCATAATGCCAAGTACCTTTTTCATCCTGCCACTTATTGACGTTTGACTCCGGGGCTGGGGCAGCCAGCGCCACAGTCGCCAGCAAAACTGAAAATAGCCACCCTATCCTCTTGCTCATGACTGCCTCCGTATCGGGGGGAAATCCAACCCCCTTGAATTTTCGCTGTCAATCGCAACTTCGCCACACATAGAACACAATAGAACCGGAAATCCTCACCATGCTGCCAAGCCGGGAATAGTGCTATTTGCGGTCGACGCTACACACCTGGTTGCGCCCGCCTTGTTTAGCGGCATACAAAGCAGCGTCGGCGGCGGACACCAGCGCCTGTCCACTATTTGCATGCTGGGGGAAACATGCTGCCCCGATACTCACGGTGATAGCAACGACCTTGCCCGCGCCGATAGCAAACGGCGCGGATTCAACCGCAGCACGCAGGCGCTCGGCCATTTCAAGGGCTGCTTCCGTATTCGGAAGGACGACCGTGAGTTCCTCGCCACCGTAACGGCACCCTCGATCAATGGTCCTGATCTGATGGGAAAGCCGTTCACTTAGACCCCGCAGGATCGCGTCGCCTGCCTGGTGCCCGTGGGTGTCGTTGACTCGCTTGAAATGGTCGATATCGATCATGAGTAGAGAGACGGGATGATGGTAACGGCGGGCGCGGCTGATCTCCTCCTCAAGGAGCGTATAGAAGACGCGGTGGTTGTACAGCCTGGTCAGGTCGTCATGAGTGGCGAGTTGTTCAAGCGTCTGCGCGTCGCTTTCGATGCGACGGCCGATGCGACCCACCTGCCAGTTAAAGAACCCTAGCAGCAGGATGCCGACCGTCAGCGCGGTCAAACTGCCCATATACACCGTATTGAGCGCCGCATTCGTCTCCCGCGAGACATCCGCGATCAACACCATGTGCGCTATGTTACGGCCACCCGCGTCCTGTAGCGGCAAAAACACCATTCGATAAGAAGCGCCGCCATAGACTGCCTCGAAAATGGAATTGGAATCGCCCAATTCCCCGTGGGCAAGCCGATCGGCGAGTAGGGGCGGCACAGTCTGAGAAGTCTGGCTACCCAGTACTACGGCGGGGAAACGCTCCCAATCGGGAGTACGCCCCAAGGCGCGCATGCCATCTTCCCACTGTTTACGGTTGAGTTGGTCCTTGTGAACCAGCGTGAACACCTCGATCCCAAAAAAGTCACGCAATTTCTGCAACACCCGGTCGATCTCCATGCCAAGTTCCACATAGCCGAGCAACTGATGAGTCGTCTCATCGCACCAAGGGGTTACCAGCCTCAGTGTAAACGTGCCCAAGGGGCCAAGCTCAACGCCAAAGGCGGTAGCGCCATTTTTCTCGGCGGCCAGGGTGGTGATCCGGTCAATCCGATCGCCATAGCGATCGGGGCTGTGTACGCGCAGCAAATTCACCCGGCTAGCGTCGCTGAAGTAGAAGTGGGTGATGGCGTAATCTTTCTTGAGTTCATCAAACAGCGTAGCAGTTTGCATCAACAGCTCCTGCGGATTGCGGCTCGCCAGCGCCGCCCGCAGGGCAGGATCGCGCTGAAGCGCATCCATGATCGCCTGTAGCGCACGGGCATCGTAGCGGATGCTGTCGTCGTAGAAATCCTGGGCCGAGGCGCGGATCCGCAACACTCCTTGCTGAACTGAGCGGTGTTCATGCCAGTAAAGAACAAACACCAATGTCGCAATGATGACAAGAATGGCCAAAGTCAACGGCGCCAAAAACAACCAGCGCAAACGTGCGATTTCCCGACCGTCAGCGAAAATGCCAGTAGAGGCCAGTTCGCTCCGAGCGGCGAAATTTTGCTTATCCTTCCCCTTAGCCATCGTGTTGCGCTTGCGGGTGAAAAGAGGCCAGCGACTCATGATTGACCCTATCGCCTGCGCCCGGAGTTGCCGCCGGGCAGGCGCTTTGCCATGATAACCATCTAAACTTTAGTAAAATTGGCCGGAGCCATTCAGATCACCATTATCCGGCCTCCACTGCCTAATGAGGAAATCCACATGGCTATTAATCTGCAAAAAGGACAGCGCATCAGTCTGGAAAAAGAAGCCGGACGCGGACTGAACCGAGTCATTATGGGATTAGGCTGGGGGATGAAACAGGTGCATTCCAAAGGTTTTTTGGGCATCGGCGCGGGTTCCCGCCAAAAAGCTGTTGACCTGGACGCCTCCTGCCTGCTGTTCGACGCCGCCGGTAAGTTGGCGGATACGGTCTGGTTCCGGCAACTCGCCAGCCACTGCGGCGCTATTCAGCATAGCGGCGATGACCGTGCCGGCGGTGGCGAAACTGGAGCGGAAAATGAGCGGATATCTATCGATCTGAGCCAGGTTCCCGCAGCAGTGCAAACACTGATTTTCACTGTCAACAGCTTTTCCGGCGAAAGCTTCGCCGGCATCCCCAATGCTTTTTGCCGGCTGGTGGACGAGGTCGGCGGTGAAATTGCCCGGTTTGACCTGTCGCTGGAAGGCGGCGACTATACTGGGCTGATCATGAGCAAGCTGTACCGCCATAACAACGAGTGGAAGATGCAGGCGCTGGGCGAACACGCTGAAGGCCGCACTTTCCACGATCTGTTGCCCGCATTGGCCTCGTACCTGTAACTCAGCGGAGGGATGCATCGTGGATTTGCAACCCGGCCAGAATTTCTCGATTTCCAAACACAGTCCGTCCCCCGTCGCCGTCGAGATCGCGCTGAACTGGGAACCGGCCAATACCCCTTTAACCATTGACGCCAATGCTTTTGCGCTCACTGGGTCGGCCAAGGTGCGCGATGATGGCGATTTCATTTTCTATAACCAGCCCACCCTGAGCGGCGGTGGTATTCAGCGGGCTGGCGATGGCCGCCTATTCACCGTCCGCTTCGCGCAACTACCTGCGGCCATTGAAAAAATCGCCGTAGCCCTCACCATCGATCAGGGCCAGCGGCGCGGTCAGTCCTTCGGCCAGTTGAACCAGGTGCGGGCCGATATCCGCGATGCCCAGACTCAGGCGGTACTGGCGACCTTTCCGCTGGCGACCAAAATGATGGCGGAAACCGCGCTGATCGTCGGTGAACTGTACCGACGCAACGGCGAATGGAAGTTCCGCGCTCTCGGTCAAGGCTTTGTCGGTGGGCTGGCCCCGTTGGCCCGGCAGTACGGCGTGGACGTAGCCGATGATCCCGACATTGCCCAAGCTGCGCCACCGGCTGCCGCACCCAGCCCAGCGATTCCAGCCGCTGTTCCACCACCACCGGCCAAGCCAATCCGGTTGGAAAAACTCACTCTGGAAAAGAAAGGCAGCAGTATCTCGCTGGAAAAGAAAGGTCAGGGCTTTGAGGAACTGGTGATCAATCTGAAATGGAATCAAGGCGGCAGCGGCGGCAAAGGCTTCTTTGGCCGGCTGACCAACCGCAAAATCGATCTGGATCTGGGCTGCCTGTTTAAACTGCGCGATGGGCGGGCTGGCGCGGTGCAGGCGCTGGGCGACAGCTTTGGCAGCCTGCAACAACCGCCCTATATTCAGCTCATGGGCGATGACCGCACCGGAGCCAGCGCCGCTGGCGAGTTCCTGCGGATCAATGGCCGCCAATGGGAACAACTGGATCGGATCGTGGTGTTCGCGTTGATCTATGAAGGCGCGCCCAACTGGGCCGAGACCGATGCGGTGGTTACGATCCAGACCCCCGGCCAGCCGACTCTGGAAATCCGCATTGACAGCCACCGCAACGACCAGCGGATGTGCGCTCTGGCGATGCTGGAAAATCAGGGCGGCAACATTAAGGTCACCAAACTGGTCGAATATTTCTTGGATCACCGATTCCTGGATCAGGCCTACGGGTTTGGCCTGCGCTGGGTGGCCGGTTCCAAGGATTAGTCCCGTTTCCAACAACTTCTGAGGAATCTGCTATGGCTCTCGAATGGTTGAAACAGCGTTACAGCGAAGTCTCCGCCAGCATGAAAAACGAAGTCGCCAAAATCCGCAACAAAGGCTTTCTGGAGGCGGTGGTAGCGGGCTGCGTGCTGGTGGCGCATGCCGATGGCGTCGTTCGGCCCGAAGAAAAGCAGAAGATGATGGGCTTTCTGCGTAACTCCGAGATGCTGTCCGTTTTTAGCACCGAAGAGGTCATTACCATTTTTGACAAGTATTCCCGGCAATTTGAATTTGATTACCAGATCGGCCAAGCCAGCGCCTTGCAAGCCGTGGTCAAGGTCAAGAATAACGAAGCCGAGGCAAAGCTGATGGTGCGGGTCTGCTGCGCGATTGGCGCAGCCGACGGCAACTTCGATGATCAAGAGAAGGCCATTGTCCGCAAAATCTGTGCGGAACTGGGTCTGAATCCCAAAGACTTCGATCTGGTCTGAGAGACAGGATGGAACAGCATCTTGGTTTTCCGCTGGAAACCATCGCCATTTTTGCGGCGGTGGTGATCTTTTCCGTATGGCTTGATTTACGGCTGCATCGCGACAGCGAGGACATCAGCATTCCTAATGCGGTGGCTTGGTCGCTGTTCTGGATCTGCCTGTCCATCGCCTTTTTCTTCTACCTGAAAGTACACCACGGCGATGAGTTCGCCGATCTCTTCCTAGCTGGCTATATTCTGGAAAAGTCATTGTCGGTGGACAATCTAATGGTGTTCGTCGCCATTTTCGCCTCATTTGGGATCAAGGGCGCATTGCAGCACCGGATTCTGTACTTCGGCATCTTGGGGGCGGTGATTTTTCGCATGATTTTCATTGCATTCGGCACCAGCCTGTTTGGCCTGAGCACCTGGATCGAGTTTGTCTTCGCCGCGATTGTGGCCTGGACCGGTTGGAAAATGCTGGCCGGGGTTGGGGGGGATGATGAGATCGAGGACTACTCCGACCACTGGTCAGTGCGGCTGACCCAGAAGCTGGTGCCGATTTTCCCTCGGTTGCATGGACATCATTTCATTGTCGATCATGGGCATGTGCAAACGATGGTGCAGCAGGATTCCAGCTTGTTCGTCGCCCGCGAGGCAGCGGTGTACGCGACCCCAATGTTGTTGTGCCTGGTGTGCATCGAGGTGTCGGACATCATCTTCGCCTTTGACTCGGTGCCGGCGGTGATCGCGGTGACCCGTGAGCCATTGCTGGTCTATTCGGCGGTGATTTTCGCCATTCTCGGTCTGCGCTCGCTGTATTTCGTCCTGGCGGCGGCGCAAAAATACTTGGCGCATCTGGACAAGGCGGTCGCGGCGCTACTGTTTTTCATCGCTTTCAAGCTAGCGCTGCAAGCCTCCAACCATCTATTCCACTGGCCCGGTTGGGAGCTTTCCGCCAACCTGAGCCTGATGATTATTCTTGGGACGCTAGCGGTGGGGGTGATCGCCTCGCTACTGTTCCCCGAAAAGGAGGATGCTGGCGAAGTTGCGTCGTAGCGTGAACCCTTCTCCCGTAAGCGGAGGAGAGTGAAAGGCGTTTTCAACCGGTATCTGATTGTGTGATCCAATAACCCCTGTATTGAACGAGGATCAACCCAATGGCTATTTCTCTTAACAAGGGCGGTCGGCTGTCGCTGGACAAGGAAGCGCCCGGTCTCAAGAAAGTCCTGATCGGTTTAGGCTGGGACGCCCGTGCAACTGACGGCGTGGATTTTGATCTGGATGCTTCGGCCTTCATGCTAAACGCCACCGGTAAGGTTCGCTCCGAGGCCGACTTTATCTTTTACAACCAGTTGAAATCGGCTTGCGGCTCGGTACAGCACACCGGCGACAACCAGACTGGGGCCGGCGAAGGCGATGATGAAACGATCATGATTGATCTGGGCCGGGTGCCGGTGGATGTGCAGAAAATCGCGTTCACCGTCACCATCCATGAAGCCGAGAAGCGCAAGCAGAATTTCGGCCAAGTCAACAACGCTTATATCCGGCTGGTCAACGCCGAAACCAATGTCGAGGTCGCCCGTTACGATCTGGCTGAAGATGCTTCAACCGAAACCGCGATGATCTTCGGTGAACTCTACCGGCATAACGGTGAATGGCGCTTCACTGCGGTCGGCCAGGGCTACGCCGGTGGGCTGGCGGCGATGTGCCGGCAATATGGGCTGAACCTTTAGATTTCTAACGGAGGATAAAGATGGCGATTTCCTTGCAAAAAGGACAGAACGTCTCGTTGAGCAAGCAGGCGCCGGGGATCAAGAAAGCCCGGTTTGGTCTGGGGTGGGATTTACGCAAGACTGACGGCAACGCCTATGATCTGGACGCTTCGGCGTTCGTGCTGGACGCCAGCGGCAAGGTATTGAGCGACCAACATTTTGTGTTTTACAACAATGTCCAGGACCCGTCGGGCGCGGTGTTGCACAAGGGCGATAACCGCACTGGCGAGGGCGAGGGCGATGACGAAGTCATCGAGATCGAACTGAGCCGTATGACGCCGAATGCCGCCAAAGTGGCGTTTGTAGTCACCATCCACGATGCCGAGGCCCGCAAGCAGAATTTTGGCCAGGTGCAGAACGCCTATATCCGGGCGCTGAATGTCGATGGCGAACAGGAAATTGCCCGCTACGACCTGTCCGAAGACGCCTCCATCGAAACCGCGATGATCTTTGGCGAACTGTATCGCAACAATGAAGAATGGAAGTTCAAGGCGATTGGTCAGGGTTATGCGGGCGGACTGGCGGCGGTCGCCCGTGATTATGGCGTTAGTCTCGGCTAACTCAGTCATCTGTCCGGCGCAGGTTAGGGCTGCTCTAACCTGCGCCAGTGGCGACGCCCTTTTAACCTGAGATCCCCTTCCCTTCTCCTTTCAGGATCCACGATGACTCAACCCGTTAAATACCTGCTCGACGAGAGCCGGATGCCTAAAGCCTGGTACAACCTGGTCGCCGATCTGCCGGTTCCGCCGCCGCCGGTGCTGCACCCCGGCACTGCACAACCGATTAGCCCAGACGATCTGGCCCCGCTGTTTCCGCTATCGCTGATCCAGCAGGAAGTCACCACCGAGCGCGAGATCCAGATTCCCAAGCCGGTGCGGGAGATTTACCGGCAATGGCGCCCCAGTCCACTGTATCGCGCACGCCGGCTGGAACAGGCGCTCGGCACTCCAGCGCGGATTTACTATAAATACGAAGGGGTCAGCCCCGCGGGCAGCCACAAGCCCAACACCGCTGTACCGCAAGCCTTTTACAACCGGGAAGCGGGGGTCAAGCGGATCGCTACCGAAACCGGCGCCGGGCAATGGGGATCGTCGCTGGCTTTCGCCGGAGCGCTGTTCGGGATCGAAGTGGAAGTTTTCATGGTGCGGGTTTCCTACAACCAGAAACCCTATCGCCGGGCGCTGATGGAAACCTGGGGCGCAACCTGCATTGCCTCACCCTCGGAACGCACCGCCGCTGGTCGGGCGATTCTCGCCCAGCGGCCCGATCATCCGGGCAGCCTGGGCATCGCCATTTCTGAAGCAGTCGAGGTTGCGGCCCAGCGCGAAGATACCAAATACGCACTGGGTTCGGTGTTGAACCATGTCCTGCTGCATCAGACAGTGGTGGGTCTGGAAGCGATGGCGCAACTGGAAATGGCCGACGATTATCCCGACATCATCGTGGGTTGCACTGGCGGCGGTTCCAACTTCGCCGGGATTGCTTTCCCGTTTCTGGGAACGCAACTGCGCGGCGGGCGCAAGGTGCGGATCATTGCCGTCGAACCGGCGGCCTGCCCCAGCCTGACCCGCGGCCCTTATGCCTATGACTTCGGCGATACCGCGCATCTGACCCCACTGACCAAGATGCACACTTTGGGATCGGCCTTTACCCCGCCCGGATTCCACGCCGGCGGGCTGCGCTATCACGGCATGGCCCCGCTGGTCAGCCATGTCAAGCAACTGGGCTTGATCGAAGCCCGCGCCTATCCCCAGCTTAGTTGCTTTGAAGCCGGGGTGCTGCTGGCCCGCACCGAGGGGATTTTACCGGCCCCGGAAGCCAATCACGCCATTCGCGGCGCGATTGACGAAGCCTTGCGTTGCAAGGAGGAAGGGGTGAGCCGGGCAATTCTGTTCAATCTCTGCGGCCACGGCCATTTCGATATGCAGGCCTACATGGACTATTTCGCCGGCAAGCTGACCGATCAGACCTATGACGAGGCGGAACTGGCGATGGCGTTGGCTGGGCTGCCGGTGGTAACGACGGTCTGATCGACGGGGAAACACCCCTCGCCCACCGGCCAGGGGCGGTAGTGATGAAGGTCAAGCGGGAACCGGTTTGACTTCCGGCGCTGGAACACCATGCTGCCGGCAAGCGGCAGTCAGGGTATTCAGCAGCAGGCAGGCAATGGTCATCGGCCCAACCCCGCCCGGCACCGGGGTAATAGCCCCGGCCACTTCGCTTGCCGCAGCAAAATCGACATCGCCGACCAGCCGGCCCTTGCCGTCCGGGGTGGGAATCCGGTTGATCCCGACATCGATTACGGTCGCCCCTGGCTTGATCCAGTCACCCTTGACCATGTGCGCCTTGCCGACCGCCGCGATCAGAATATCGGCTCGTCGGCACTCATCAGCCAGATCGCGGGTGCGGGAGTGGGCGATGGTCACGGTGCAATGTTCCCGCAGCAGCAGCGCCGCCATCGGTTTGCCCACGATATTTGAGCGCCCCAACACCACCACCCGTTGCCCTGCCAGATCGCCCACCTGATCCTTGATCAACATCAGGCAACCCAGCGGAGTGCAGGGAACCATCGCAGTGCCGCCGACAGCCAGCAGGCCAGCATTAAGCGGATGAAAACCATCGACATCTTTGCCGACGGCTATCGACTGAATCACCGTCTGTGAATCAATCTGACGGGGTAAGGGCAATTGCACCAGAATGCCGTTGATCGCTGGATCGCGGTTCAATTCAGCGATTTTATTCAGTAATTCCGCTTGGGTCACAGTGGCCGGCAACCGACATTCAAAGGAGTTCATCCCGGCTTCCCGCGCCTGCAAACCCTTATTGCGGACATAGATTTGACTGGCCGGGTCTTCACCGGCCAGCACCACCGCCAAACCAGGAGTCATCCCGTAATCGGTCTTGAGTCGGGCGACGTGGGCGGCAATGCTGGTCCGTAGTCGGGCGGCGAAATTTTTACCGTCAATAAGGGTGGCTGTGGCCATGGATATCCTCGCAAACACTGAAATGGGGGGCTGATTCTATTACAACCGGTTTGATATCTACACTTACCTTGTCAATACCTTGTTGGTATGCAAGAATGCTTTGATTAAGTGGCTTTAGCTCGGCATTTATCTGTAATAAACCAAGCGATGTTCTTTGACGCCTTGTTCGGAAAAACCTAAAGCCATTTGTGTGCTGTCCAGCTCGATACTGCCATAACCAACCTGAACAGTGGGCACGTAGTTAGTAATCAAAACCTCCTTGTTTAAAACCCGTGAGCTATCGTCTTTGCGAGTCCGCATTCCTGATGCCGACTGTACTGAAACTATAAAATAATCGGCAAATAATTTATGTATTTCAGGAATATCATAAGAAGATAAAATCCATTTGCATTTTGTCCTGCTTAACCGTTCAGCCAGCAAATGATGTTCTTCCCACGAGCGCATATTATGAGCATAGTTGCAACCATTTTGGGGATATGGCGGATCAAAATACATAACAGTATTGACGCGATCATAGCGATCAATGCACTCTCGCCAGTCCAGATTTTCGATGATAACAGTGCTGAGTCTTTCATAAACTGGCAAAATCCGTTCACGCAAGGTTTTTAACGCACCAATTAATCGATTGCCATGTCCGCCATCGGTAATACTAGTTATTGAAATCTCAAATTCAGCCGGAAAATTCTGGGATTATTTAAATTCACAAGGCATTGATCAAAGCAATTACAAACAACGGCCAGCTGAAGTAGGGAAAGCATTGCTAAATCTTATTAAACAGTGGTATCAATCAATTAGTCCCGAGCAAGGCGGATCGGTAGACTTATCATCAAGTTATTATTTAGTCTTATCTTGGAGCAAACAAGGGTGGTATCAACTACACCAATTCAATTTGAGTATATCTGATATTGATAAGATTAAATGGTATTTCCCAACGGTTAGTAATAAATCAAAAATACTTGCTAGAAGATTAAATGGCGACGACGCAACCGGCAGCCTGTTTGAATGGTATGGCGAATCTGGCGGTCAGCTTAAATACTATCCACTCGCTAAAAATGCGGTCTGGGCTTCTGAACGCTTTCAGCTTGAGCCACTTAGAAAAAATGTCGAATATGGCATCCTAGAAAAAGTGGCGACCTATTTTCCCGACTTATGGGCGAACGCCTGTCGCAAATAATATCGATAAATCACTGCCAATAAGCAACGCCCATTTCTCAACCTTACTCTCGCTTTCTTAATATCGATTCCACTCATGCCGCGCCAGTTTTAACTCACATAATGCAGCGCGAACGGGATCATCTCACCGAGCGCCTTCTGCACAGCTGCATTAGCCGCCTGTGCCGCACCGTAGGCATCTGCGCTGGGCGCGGGTTCCAGCGCCTCAAACACCTGGGTTCCCAGCACATGACCGCTTTTCATATCGACCACCTTGATGCGGGCGGTAAAGCGTACTTGGCTCGACGGGCCGTTGAACTCCTGCTGCAAGCGGATCACGTCCACATCAACCCGCAAATTGGCCAGCACTGGCGCAGGTGGCGACACGACCGCCTTGAACGCACCGGTTCCTTCAAACGCCCGCACTAACACCGGCAATAACATTTTTGCTGGTGTGTCGCTCCAGACGTTCTTGCTGTAGTAGTCCAGCTTCAATGGCTGTTTGGTATAAGCGATGCGATTGGAATCAAAGCCAGGCGCAGCCTTTGGAACAGTCACCAGCAAGATTTTACTGCCGACGCGTCGGACTGGCGGCGGGGTAAATCCGCCCACGTCCAACAGATAGGCTTGGGGCGGCGGTGAATTATCCTGTGGCAAGGTACAACCGGCCAGCGCCAATCCCGCAAGAAATACTATCCAGATCAATGCATTATTCTTAGTCACCTTGCTCCCTCTTTATCTTTAAAAGCTTTCCACAGGACACACGGAAAGCATGGCGCGATCGAAGGCCAAAAGCTTTTTAGCCTTTAACATTATCACTCCCCTGGCCCCGGTTTGCCGTTGGGCTTGCCCAACAGTAAGGCGCGGGGATTTTGTTCCAACAATTCCGCTAGTTGCTGCAATACTGCCGCCAGATCGTTAATCTGCATCAGCAGCGCATTCAACTCCGGCACCGTGGTTTGTCCCAGCCGTTGCAATTCCCGCTGCCCGTCCTTGGCTATGCCACTCAAATCGAGACTGGTCTGATTAAAGGTGTCGGCAGTACGGCGCACTGACTGGGCGCCGGCCCGAATATCACTCAGCGTCGCCCGGAGCTGCGCACCCAGATCGCCAGACTTCTCCAGCCCTGCGGTTAGTTGATCGAGCGCCTTGCCCAATGATTCGGAACGCTGAGCTAGCGCCCCGGTGAATGTCTCCACATTCGCCAAGGTCTGGCGGAGGCTGTCACTGCGGTCAGCCACCGCACCAGTAATGACGCTCAGATGCTGCAAGACCTGGGTCAGGGCAGTCTGGTTCTCGTCGCCCAATAACCGCTCCAGCCGATTTGACAGGGTATTGACGTTGGTCAGAATGTTGTTGAAGGCGTCATCCAGCCGCGCTACCAGCGACGGCCCCGCCTGAATCACCGGCAGACTTTGCTCTGGTTCCTTCTCCAACGGCAGTGATTGGGAGCCGCCGCCGCTCAATTCCACTGCCGCTATGCCGGTCAATCCCCGGGTGGACAACGTCGCAATGGTGTTGCGGCGAATGGGCGTGCCGCGCTCGATATCCAGCACTACATCCACCCGGTCGGGGTTCGTCGGGTCAAGCCGGATAGATTCCACCTGACCGATCTGCACGCCACGGTAACGCACCGTCGCCTTTGGGTTAAGACCGGCGACCGACTCCTGGAAATAGACCCGGTAGCGGTCATAAACTTTAGTTTCGCCGCCCAGCGTCAGCCAGAACAGGCCCCACAGGAACGCTGCAAACAGCCCGATCACAAACAGCCCGACCAACGCATAGTTTACTTTACTGTACACACTTGCCCCCGCGCCGCCCGCCCACGCGGCCCTTCGAAGTACGCCTGAATCAGCGGGTGTTCGGCCTGAGTCAGCTCCCGCATCGGCGCATAACCGATGACCCGCTGCTCGCCCAGAAAGGCCACCCGGTCAGTGGCGCTCCACAAGGTATCCAGATCGTGAGTCACCATCACCACCGTCAACCCCAGCGATTGCTTGAGCTGCACCACCAGTTCATCAAACGCTCCGGCGCTGACCGGATCCAGCCCAGCCGTTGGCTCGTCCAGAAACAATAGTGCGGGATCCAGCGCCAAGGCGCGCGCCAACGCTGCCCGTTTTAGCATTCCGCCACTTAACTGGCGCGGCAATTTATCGCCGGCATCGGCGGGCAATCCGGCCAGCGCAATCTTGAGATCTGCAATCTCGGCAATCTGCTGGAGCGGTAGCCGGGTGTGTTCACGCAGCGGCACCGCCACGTTTTCCCGCACCGTCAGCGAACTGAACAACGCGCCTTGTTGGAACAGCATCCCGAACCGTCGCCGCAGCCGAAACGCCGCGTTTTCGCCGATTCCGATAATTTCTTGTTCGAACAATCGGATAGAACCTGCCGTCGGCTTCAACAGCATGATGATCGCCCGCAGCAGGGTGGTCTTGCCAGAACCGCTGCCGCCGACCAGCGCAACGATCTCACCGCGCTGGATATCGAGATCGAGATGGTCGTGAATGAGGGTCGCACCGAATTGGGTGCGCAGTTCACGCACCGCAATGACCGTCTCTGCGGTATCTACCGCCATAAGCCCACCCCACCCAGGATCACCGAAAACAGCGCGTCGGCGGCAATCACCAGAAAAATCGACTGCACCACGCTGACTGTAGTCTGCCGGCCCACGCTGTCCGCTCCGCCGCGCACCTGAAAGCCTTGGTAGCAGCCGACCAGAGCGATGATGGCGGCGAATACCGGCGCTTTGCCCACGCCGATCAGGAAGGAGATCGGCGTCACCACCTGCGGAAAGCGGTCGAGGAAATCCCCCGCACTGACATCCAGCATGGTCTGAGCCATCACCATGCCGCCGAACACACTGAGCGCATCAGCAAACACCGTCAGCAGCGGCAGCACGATGGCTAGCGCCAGCAGCTTGGGCAGCACCAGCAAATCCATCGGCGGAATCCCGATGGTGCGGAGCGCGTCCACTTCTTCGGTGATCTGCATGGTGCCGATTTGCGCGGTGTAGGCCGAACCAGTGCGCCCTGCGACGATAATGGCGGTAATCAGCGGAGCCAGTTCACGCAGCATGGTCAGCGAAACCAGCTCGACGATGAAGATATTGGCGCCGTAACTTTTGAGCTGCTGACCACCCTGATAGGCGATGACAATGCCCATCATGAAGGACAACAGGGCAATGATCGGCAGCGCGTTAACGCCAGCGGCTTCAAGATTACCAAGCAGCGCCCGCCAGCGGAACCGACTGGGCCGCAGCGCCAACCGGCCCAGCGCAACGGCGGCCTCACCGATAAAAGCCAGAAACTCAATCGCCCGGATTGCATGAAAAACCACCGGGCGGCCCAGCCGTTCCAGGCTGTTCAGGGTTGGCGGCGGCGCTGTCACCGATCCGGCGGTGGCGAGCCGTTCGCACACCAGATCGAGCAGCGCCTGATGCTCTGTGCGCAACCCGGTCAACTGCACCGGGTGGCCGGCCTGTTCCAGTCCGGCGATGAAACTCAATAATTGCAAAGCCCCAGTAGTATCAATGGCTTGAATGCCAGAGCCATCCAGTTGCAACTCGCCGACCGGCCAATGCATATCTTGCAGGGATCGGTCCAGCGTCTCGATGCCATCCAGCGTCCAGTCACCTTCACAGCGCCAGCCATCCGTATTGTGGCGGATGGTGGCGGCGGCGGTGGGCGGATTCAAGGACGTTGCCTCAACGTGGATTCAATCGCCGCCAGGCGGACGGATTCTGCTGGCTACCGGATCGTTCCCAAATACCGCGCCGGGCTTGCCGGGCTTCGTCCTCGGCTTGCCGGTAAACCGAGGAATCGTTGTATTGCTCATACACGACCGCCCGTCCCTGCCGCACCAGCTCCAATCCGGCATCCCGGTTGCCAATGATGACCTGGGCAACCGTCCGACCATAGCGATCCTGGTCGATCACCCGCAAGCGCACCGAATCGCCACGATTGACCATGCTGCGGAAAGCGTCCCGTGATTGAACGCCCCACGGTTCCTGGCCCATTTCCGGGGCGTCGACGCCAAATACCCGCACCTTGACCTCACCCTCCGGGCAACGGGCGGTCAAGGTATCACCGTCATAAACCGATTTCACCGTGCAGACCAATTCCGTGCCGGCGGCGGTCGCGGTTCGGGGTGCTTTGGGTTCATGCAGGATGTAGCTGATGGCGACAATGGCGATCACCAGCCCGCCGATAAGCCACGGCGAGCGGTTTTTACGACGCCTATTGCGGGTCAGTTCGCCCCGCAACAGGCGTTGCAACAGCTTCAGTAGATCAGATTTCACGCGGAGCCATCGAAGGTTAGAGGCGGATTCACGCACTGCCCCGTAGTGCTTTCGCATGGTAAGCGAGATGTTCGCCGATGAAGGTAGCAATGAAGTGATAGCTGTGATCGTAACCCTCCTGCCAGCGCAGGGTGAGCGGAAAGCGACGAGCCGCACACACCCGTTCGAGCGACAGAGGATGTAGTTGCTGGGCTAGAAACTCATCGTCGGAACCCTGATCGATCAGCAGGGGAATGGCTTCCGCGCCCGCTTCGATCAAGCGGGCGGCGTCGTAAGCAGCCCACGCCTCGCGCTGATCGCCCAGATAGGCCTTGAAACAGCCTTGTCCCCAACTACACGCCATCGGGTGGCAAATCGGTGCGAAGGCGGATACCGAGCGATAGCGACCTGGCTCCTTCAACGCACAAATCAACGCGCCATGCCCTCCCATCGAATGCCCGCTAATCGACCGCACGCCGGGAATCAGCGGCAATTCCGCCTCAACCAGTGCCGGCAGCTCGCAGCTGACGTAGTCATACATCTGGTAATTTTTCGACCAGGGCAACTGGGTGGCATTGACGTAAAAACCGGCACCCTGACCGAGATCGTAGCGTTCCGGAACATCCGGGACATCCACGCCGCGTGGACTGGTATCGGGAATCACCAGCGCCAGCCCCAGTTCCGCCGCGTAGCGTTGCGCTCCTGCTTTTACCCGGAAGTTGTCGTCGGTGCAGGTCAGCCCGGACAGCCAGTACACCGCCGGGACTTTAGTCGTTTCCGCTTGTGGGGGCAGATAGACCGAAAAGGTCATCGCACATTGGCAAGTTTGCGAGTCATGGCGGTAACGATTCAGCCAACCGCCAAATTCCTTGATGGCTTCGAGTTGTTCCACACGCCTGCTCCTTAGAAAATAATCACCGAACGGATGCTTTGGCCGTCGTGCATCAGATCAAAAGCGGTATTGATCTGCTCCAGCGGCAGGGTATGCGTGACCATCCGATCCAGTTCAATCTGACCGTGCAGATACTGTTCGACATAGCCGGGTAGTTGGGTCCGGCCCTTGACTCCGCCGAATGCGGTGCCTTTCCAGGTGCGGCCAGTGACCAGTTGAAACGGGCGAGTGCGGATTTCCTGACCCGCCCCGGCTACGCCGATGATCGTGGCGACGCCCCAACCCATGTGGCAGCACTCCAGCGCCTGACGCATCACCTCAACGTTGCCGATGCACTCGAACGAATAGTCCACCCCGCCGTGGGTCATCTCCTGAATCGCCTCGACCACATTGCTGCCGAGCGCCGCCGGATTCAGGGTATCGGTCGCGCCCAGCGCCGTCGCCATCGCGAATTTGTCGGGATTGAGATCAACGGCGATGATCCGCCCGGCCTGCGCCATCACTGCACCCTGAATCACCGACAGGCCGATGCCGCCGAGGCCGAACACGGCAACCGTCGAACCCGGTTCAACCTTGGCGGTATTCAGCACTGCACCAATGCCAGTCGTCACGCCGCAGCCGAGTAGGCATACCTTGTCCAGCGGCGCAGCGGGATTGATTTTGGCGAGAGCGATTTCCGGCACGACGGTGTATTCGGCAAAGGTCGAGCAGCCCATGTAGTGAAACAGCGGTTGGCCCTTACAGGAAAAGCGACGGGTGTGATCGGGCATGTAGCCGGTCCAGACCGTCGCGGCAATGGACTGGCAGAGGTTGGTTTTGGTCGAGCGGCAATAATCGCACTCGCCGCATTCCGGGATGTAGAGCGGGATGACGTGATCGCCCGGCTTAAGCGTTTTGACGCCAGGGCCACACTCGACCACTTCGCAACCGCCCTCATGGCCGAGAATGCAGGGAAAAGCGCCTTCGGGATCATTGCCGGACAGAGTGAAAGCATCCGTGTGGCAAACCCCGGAGGCGACGACTTTCAACAGAACCTCGCCGGCTTTCGGCCCTTCTACATCCACTTCCTCAATGACTAGGGGTTGTTGCGGCTCCCAAGCGACAGCGGCGCGGGCTTTCATGGGTTTTCCTCCGGATAATCGTTGCCAAAAAAAAGGCAGTTGCCAAAAAGCTTAGCCCACCGGGCTGAATGGATAGTCGTAATCGATGATTAGGGGTGCGTGATCGGAAAAACGCGGCTCCCGGACAATTGTGGCGGCGCGGATTTTTTCCGCTAGACCAGGCGTCACCACCTGATAGTCAATCCGCCAGCCGACATTGTTCTCCCACGCCCGACCCCGGTTTGACCACCAAGTGTATTGATCTGGCTCAGAATTGACTGCCCGGAAAGCGTCTACCCAGCCCAGCGGGCCAAAGAGCATATCCAGCCAGGCCCGCTCTTCGGGGAGAAACCCAGAATGATCCTGATTAGCCCGCCAGTTTTTCAGATCAATCGGTTTATGAGCGATGTTCCAGTCACCGGCCAACAGATAATCACGGCCACTGGCCTGCATCGCCCGCAACGGCTCCGCCAATCGGGCCAGGAAGTCGAACTTGACCGCCTGCCGTTCCGGGCGGGAAGAACCGGATGGCAGATACAACGACACCACGCTCAGTTTGCCGAACCGCGCTTCCAGCCAGCGCCCTTCCGTATCGCATTCCGGCCAGCCCAGACAGGTATGAAGCGTATCCGCTTCGCTACGAGTATAAATCGCCACCCCGCTGTAGCCTTTACGTTCCGCGTCGTGATAATGGCAATGGTAGCCAGGTGGCTGATAGGGATCGGGCGGCAATTGCGAGAATTGCGCCCGGGTTTCCTGAAGGCAAACCACATCGGCATTCTGCCCGGTTAGCCAGTCAAAAAAGCCTTTGCGGGCAGCAGAGCGGATGCCGTTGGCGTTGAAAGTGATGACACGCATGGAAATTAAGGAGTGATGGAGTCGGGTGGCAAGGTTGCGGGGCGGTTATGATACGGCATTCCTCTAACCTCACCCCGGAATTGCCGACCATGCGCGATTATCAGCAGGATTTTCTCGACTTCGCCCTTCATTACGGTGTCCTGCGTTTTGGCGAATTCACCCTGAAATCCGGGCGAGTCAGCCCGTATTTTTTCAATGCCGGTTTATTCAACAGCGGCGCGGCGCTGGCCCGATTAGGCCGTTATTACGCCGCCGCGATCATGGACGCGGGACTGTCCTTTGATCTGCTGTTCGGACCGGCCTACAAGGGCATTCCACTGGTCGCCACCGTCGCTATCGCGCTGGCGGAACAGCAGGGCCGCGATGCACCGTGGTGTTTCAACCGCAAGGAAGCCAAGGATCACGGTGAAGGCGGGCTGATCGTTGGCTCCCCGCTCCAGGGCCGGGCGTTGATCGTGGACGATGTGATCACCGCCGGCACCGCGATCCGCGAGACGATGCAGATTTTGCAAGCGCATCAGGCCACCCCGGCGGGGGTCATCATTGCCCTGGATCGGCAGGAGCGCGGTCAGAGCGAGCTATCCGCCGTTCAGGAAGTGGAACGCGCCCACGGCATCAGCGTAACGCCGATAGTGACCTTGGATAACCTGGTGGCCTATCTGGATGGGCAACCGGGATATACAGCACAGTTGGAGGCGTTGCAGACTTATCGGGCGCAGTATGGAATCAGCACCTGAACATGAATGTATTCAGTAGCAATTTCACCACGGCTAAATATTCAAGTTCGCCAAGGAGGCCATTTCCTCCATTTCCTTTGCTCGCCTCTCATTGAAACTGCCGCAGAAAGCGTAGATCGTTTTCAAAAAACAGCCGCAGATCATTGACGCCATAGCGCAGCATAGTCAGCCGCTCAACACCCATGCCAAAGGCGTAGCCGGTATAGCGTTCGCTATCAATACCAACCTTGGCGAATACCGCCGGATGCACCATACCGCAGCCCAACACCTCCAGCCAGCCACTGTGCTTGCAAACCCGGCAACCCCCGCCACCGCAGATGACGCACTGAATATCGACTTCCGCCGACGGCTCGGTAAACGGAAAGTAGGACGGACGAAAACGCACCGCCAGATCGCGCTCGAAGAACTGACGAAGGAAGTCGTCCAGCACTCCTTTCAGATCGGCGAAACTGACTCCTTCATCGACCAGCAGTCCTTCAACCTGATGAAACATCGGGCTATGGGTGACATCGGAATCACAACGGTAAACCCGGCCAGGCGCAATCACCCGCACCGGCGGCGCTTGCTGTTCCATAACCCGGATCTGCACCGGTGAAGTATGCGTTCGCAACAGGGTGTGTGCGTCAAAATAAAACGTATCGTGCATCGCCCGGGCCGGGTGATGGGGCGGGATGTTAAGCGCCTCGAAATTGCGGAAATCGTCTTCGACCTCCGGCCCCTCGGCGACCGCAAAACCAATTTGGGTGAACAGCGCCTCGATCCGGGCCAGGGTGCGACTGAGCGGATGGTGTCCACCCGGTTGCGGGCCACGCCCCGGCAAGGTCACATCCAGCGCCTCACTCGCCAGCCGGGCGTCCAGCGCTGCCGCTTCCAATTCAGCCCTGCGGACAGCCAGTGCGGTTTCCAGCGCCTGCTTGGCGTCGTTAATAGCTTGGCCGACCTCACGCCGTTGTTCCGGCGGCAGCTTGCCCAATGCCTTGAGCTGCTCGGTGAGCAGGCCTTTTTTACCGAGGAAATGAACCCGCACTTGGTCCAGCGCAGCTAAGTCAGCGGCAACGGCAATCGCGGTTTGGGCGGTGTGCAACAGTTCAGAGAGTGGGTCCACGGTGACGGATCTCGCAACGACAGCCAATAAAAAAGGGAAAGGACAGCGCGCCCTTTCCCCGTTTGAAGTCCTGCCGGGCGGCTCAGGCGATGCCGAGCGCAGCCTTGGCGCGGGTGGCCAGTTCGGCGAACGCCGGCTTGTCCAATACCGCCAGATCAGCCAGCACCTTGCGGTCGATCTCAATCCCGGCAAGATGCAGGCCGTGAATCAGCCGGCTGTAGGACAGCCCGCTATCGCGAGCGCCGGCGTTGATGCGGGTAATCCACAGGGCGCGGAAATCGCGCTTTTTCTGGCGGCGGTCGCGGTAGGCATACTGACCGGCCTTGATCACCGCCTGTTTGGCGACCCGATACACCTTGCTGCGGGCACCGTAATAGCCTTTAGCCAGATCAAGGACTTTCTTGTGACGGGCGTGGGCAGTAACGCCGCGTTTTACTCGAGACATGGTAAGTGGTTCTCCGGGTCAGCGTCAGCCGTAGGGCAGCATCCGGCGTACTGCCGGAACGTCTACCGCCGCCATCATGGTCGTGCCGCGCAACTGGCGTTTCCGCTTGGCGCTTTTCTTGGTCAGGATGTGCCGGTGGTGCGAGTGCGTACACTTAAACTGGCCGGACCCGGTGCGGCTGAAGCGCTTGGCTGCGCCGCGATTGCTTTTCATCTTGGGCATTACATCACTCCGCGATTGATGGAAAATTTCTGGATCAACCGCCCTGCGCCGGTGGAAGGCGTCACTTCTTCTTGATCGGCGCGATGGTCATCACCATCTGCCGTCCCTCCAGCCGAGGCCGTTGCTCTATCGTGCCGTAAGCGACGAGGTCTTCCTCGACACGCTTGAGCTGGCTGAGACCCAGATCCTGGTGCGCCATTTCGCGGCCCCGAAACCGCAGCGTCACCTTGGCTTTGTCGCCTTCACTCAGGAACCGGATCAGGTTGCGTAGTTTGACCTGATAGTCCCCTTCGTCCGTGCCTGGACGGAACTTCACTTCCTTAACCTGGATTTGCTTTTGTTTTTTCCTGGCTTCCTGCTGCTTCTTGGCCAGTTCAAACCGGTACTTGCCATAGTCCATGATCCGGCAAACCGGTGGTTTGGCGTTCGGGGAGATTTCCACCAAATCCAGTTCAGCTTCCTCGGCCATTCGTCTGGCATTAACCAGAAGAACGATGCCGGCCTGCTCGCCGTCCTGATCCAGCAGGCGTACTTCACGCCCGGTGATCTCGTCGTTGAGCCGGAGTTCATTATTTGCGGCGATGTTGCGATCCTCCCGTGATTATTCGGTTCGTCCGCGCCGGACGATGTCGGTTTGCAGCAGTTCCACGAAAGCCGTCAGGCTCATGCTGCCCAAATCCTGGCCGGTGCGGGTCCGTACCGCTACAGTCTCCGTCGCCATCTCCCGGTCGCCCACGACCAGCAGGTAAGGGATGCGCTGTAGCGTATGCTCTCGGATTTTAAAACCGATCTTCTCGTTTCTCAAGTCAGCCGCCACCCGGAAACCTTGTTGCATAAGGGATTTTTCAACCCCTGCTGCATACTCGGCCTGATGATCAGTGATGTTGAGAACCATAGCCTGAGTCGGCGCCAGCCAGACAGGTAATGCCCCGGCGTACTGTTCGATCAAAATACCGATGAATCGCTCCAGCGAGCCGAGAATAGCCCGGTGCAGCATGACTGGAACCCGTTTACTGCCATCCTCGGCGATATAATGCGCGTCCAGGCGACCCGGCATAGAAAAATCCACCTGAATGGTGCCACATTGCCATAGCCGATCCAGACAGTCGCGCAGGACATACTCAATCTTTGGCCCGTAAAACGCGCCTTCACCGGGCTTGAGCGTCCAGGACCGTCCGGTGCGATTCAGCGCCAGTTCCAACGCCTGTTCAGCCTTGTCCCAAACCTCGTCGCTGCCAACCCGCTGTTCCGGGCGGGTCGCCAAGGCCAGTTGCACCTCGGTGAAGCCGAAATCGGCGTAGACCTCAAACAACAGATCCATGAACGCCGAGACTTCGGCCTGAATCTGTTCCTCGGTGCAGAAAATATGGGCGTCATCCTGGACGAAGTTCCGCACCCGCATCAGCCCGTGCAGAGTGCCGGACGGTTCATTGCGATGGCAGGAACCGAACTCGGCCAAGCGCAGCGGCAGATCGCGGTAACTGCGCAAACCCTGGTTGTAAACTTGGATGTGGCACGGGCAATTCATCGGCTTGATCGCGTAGTCGCGGTTTTCCGATGCGGTGGTGAACATATCGGCGCGGAACTTCTCCCAGTGCCCGGAGCGTTCCCACAGACTGCGATCCACAATCTGCGGGGTATGAATTTCCTGATAACCGCGTTCGCGCAGCATCTGGCGGATGTAATTCTGCACCTCGATATAAATCCGCCAGCCCCGGTCGTGCCAGAACACCATACCGGGCGCTTCTTCCTGAACGTGAAATAAGTCCAGCGCCTTGCCAACCCGGCGATGGTCACGCTTCTCGGCTTCCTCCAGCCGATGCAGATAGGCTTTCAGCGCCTTCTGATCCAACCAGGCGGTGCCATAAATGCGTTGCAACATGGCATTGCGGGAGTCGCCGCGCCAGTATGCGCCGGCCACCTTCATCAGCTTGAAGGCCTTGAGTTTGCCGGTGGAAGGAACGTGCGGGCCGCGACAAAGATCAATAAAGTCATCCTGCCGGTACAAAGACAGCGTTTGATCCGCCGGAATGTCGGCAATAATTTGTGCCTTGTACTCCTCGCCGATGCTGCGGAAAAAGGCCACTGCCTCATCCCGCGCCATCACCGAACGGTTGATCGGAATATCTCGCCCGGCCAGTTCTTCCATCCGCGCCTGAATCTGGATCAGGTCGTCGGGGGTAAAGGGCCGTTCAAAGGCAAAGTCATAATAAAAGCCGTTCTCGATCACCGGGCCGATAGTGACCTGGGCAGCCGGATAAAGCTGCTTGACGGCGTGAGCCAGCAGATGGGCGCTGGAATGACGAATAATTTCCAATCCTTCCGGGTCGCGCTCGGTGATCAGGGCCAGCGTCGCGTCCTCGGCGATAGTGTGCGAGGTGTCAACCAATCGGCCATCTACCTTGCCGGCCAGCGCCGCCTTGGCCAAGCCGGGACCAATCGCAGCGGCGACTTCCCGGACACTGACCGGATGGTCGAACCCACGCTGGCTACCATCGGGGAGGGTAATTACGGGCATGACTGCAATTCTCTGGATTCGCGGACTGGATCCGACGGGTGAAAACGAAAGAGCGGGCCGTCAACCTGTTGGAAGGAAGGCCCGCCCTTGCAAGTAATGGTGTGAATCTTCGCACGGGAACGCCGATTCAGGCAAGGCGAATCCCGGTTTCGCCTGAATGGATCAGGTTCTCGCAAGATTGAACAGCTCACCGCCGGCCTGCCGGGATTCTGCTGAGAGGGCGTGTGCGGTCAGCCCTTCACCTCGCGCCAGCATTGCGGCGGTGTAGCCCAGAGTCGTCGCGCCCGCTGCTGAGCAATGAATCAGACTGGTCCGCTTCTGGAAATCATAAACGCCCAGCGGCGAAGAAAACCGGGCAGTACGCGAAGTCGGCAAGACATGATTGGGGCCGGCGCAATAATCGCCCAGCGCCTCGGCGGTATAACGGCCCATGAAAATTGCCCCGGCGTGACGAATCAGCGGCAATAAATCTTCCGGACGCTCCACTGATAATTCCAGATGTTCCGGAGCAATGAAATTGACCACCTGCGCTGCTTCCACCAGATCACGCACCTGAATCAGCGCCGCTCGCCGAGTCAGAGACGCTGCGATGATGTCCCGCCGCGTCATGTCCGGCAACAGCCGGGTAATGGCGTCCTGCACCCGCTCCAGAAATGCGGCATCCGGACTCATCAGAATCGGTTGAGCATCTTCGTCATGCTCGGCCTGGGAGAACAAATCCATCGCGATCCAGTCCGGGTCAGTCAACCCGTCGCAGACCACCAGGATTTCCGATGGCCCGGCAATCATGTCGATGCCGACCGTACCGAATACTTGCCGTTTGGCGGCGGCGACGTAGATGTTGCCCGGCCCGACGATTTTGTCTACTCGCGGCACAGTCGCGGTGCCATAAGCCAGCGCCGCGACGGCCTGCGCCCCACCGATGCTAAACACTTGGTCTACGCCCGCCACGGCCGCTGCTGCCAACACCAGATCGTTGAATTCGCCACCCGGCGCCGGCGCGACCATCACGATTTCCGGTACCCCGGCCACCTTGGCGGGAATGGCGTTCATCAGCACCGACGAGGGATAGGCCGCCTTGCCACCGGGCACATACAGCCCGACCCGATCCAGCGGCGTGACCTGCTGGCCGAGAACCGTGCCATCGGCCTCGCTGAAACGCCAGGATTCAAGTTTTTGCCGCTCGGCATAGGCGCGGATACGAGCGGCAGCGGTTTCCAGTGCCGTCCGCTGCTCAGTAGCAATAGCAGCGAGCGCCTGCTGCAACCGAGCGGCGGGAATGGTCAGATCAGCAGCGCAGGCGGCATCGAGCCGGTCGAAACGGCTGGTGTATTCTAACAAGGCGTCATCACCGCGCCGGCGTATCTGAGTAAGGATTTCGCACACGATGGCGGTAACAGCTTCATCAGCGACGCCTTCCCACGCGGTCAGCGCTTCGAGACGCGGCCAGAAATCGGCGGCGGCGGTGTTCAGGCGTTGGAGGATCGGCATGGATGGTTCCACGGAAGTAACTGAAAAACCAGTTTAGCTTATTAGGCGCTGACCGCTGCGGCCATGCGGGCCATGATCGCCTTGATCCGGACGTGCTTCATCTTCATGGCAGCCTTGTTGACAATTAATCGGGAGCTGATGTCGGCGATATGTTCCAGAGGGGCCAGGCCGTTGGCTCTCAAGGTGTTGCCGGTATCCACCACGTCAACAATGTAATCCGCCAATCCGACCAGCGGGGCCAGCTCCATTGAACCGTACAGCTTGATGACCTCCACCTGCCGGCCCTGATCAGCGAACCAACGGCGGGTCGTATTGGCGTATTTAGTGGCGATGCGTGGGCGGCTCCGCCGGGGCCGGTGGTTAGGATCGCCGGCCACCATCAGCCGACAGCAAGCAATCCGCAAATCCAGTGGTTCGTACAAACCTTCACCACCATGTTCCAGCAGCACATCCTTGCCGGCCACGCCCAAATCCGCCGCCCCGTATTGCACATAAGTGGGCGTATCCGTGGCGCGGATGATCACCAGTTTTATGTCGGGCTGATTGGTGTCAAGAATCAGCTTGCGGCTGGTTTCCGGATCATCCACCGGGCTAATGCCGGCCGCCGCCAGCAACGGTAGTGTTTCCTGAAAAATCCGACCCTTGGACAGGGCAATAGTCAATGCAGTCGTCATAGCTGGCGTTCCGTCAACATGAATTGAGCACTTCCGCTTTCTTCGTCCGCACCTTCCGGGTCTTCCGTGGGCCTCATCCGTTCAACCCGGCGTCCGGCGAATCCGTGCGCCCAGGTGCGATAGCTTTTCCTCAATGCCATCGTAGCCTCGATCGATGTGGTAAATCCGATCCACCACGGTGTCGCCGTCTGCGATCAGCGCCGCCAGCACCAGGCTGGCCGAGGCCCGCAAATCGGTCGCCATGACCGGCGCCCCGGTCAGTTGCGGAACCCCGATGCTGATAGCGGTGTTGCCTTCCAGCGTGATTTGCGCCCCCATCCGCTGCAATTCCTGAACGTGCATGAAGCGGTTTTCAAATACGGTTTCGGTGATCATCCCGGTTCCCTCCGCCACCGCGTTCAGCGCCATAAACTGTGCCTGCATATCGGTTGGGAAAGCGGGATAAGGCGCAGTGTGAATCCGCACCGCTTTGGGCCGGCGGCCGTCCATGTCCACCTCAATCCAGTCCGGACCAGTGTTGACCCACGCGCCGGCCTCCTCTAGCTTGACCAACACCGCTTCCAGCGTATCAGGCCGGGTGTCCTTGACCTTGACCCGCCCGCCGGTGATAGCTCCGGCCAGCAGATAGGTACCGGTCTCAATTCGATCCGGCAACACCTGATAATGCGTTCCGTTGAGCCGTTCCACGCCGTCAATGATCAAAGTATCGGTGCCGGCCCCACTGATTTGGGCGCCCATTGAATTCAGACATTCCGCCAGATCGACCACTTCCGGTTCACGAGCGGCGTTTTCAATGATGGTGACGCCCCGCGCTAGGCTGGCCGCCATCAACAGGTTTTCGGTGCCGGTCACCGTGACCAGATCAAGAACGATATGCGCTCCTTTCAGCCGGTCGGCGCGCGCGCGGATATAACCGTTTTCAACCTTGATATCAGCGCCCATCGCTTCCAGACCCTTGATGTGCAGGTTCACAGGCCGGGAGCCAATGGCGCAGCCGCCCGGCAACGATACCTCAGCCTGACCGAAACGGGCCAGCAATGGCCCCAGCACCAGGATCGAGGCTCGCATGGTGCGCACCAGTTCGTAAGGCGCTTGAAAGGTTTGAATGGTGCGTGGATCGACCTGGATATTCATCCGCTCGTCGATGACCAGCTCAACACCCATTCGGCCTAACAGTTCCATCGTGGTGGTGACATCCTGCAAATGCGGGACGTTGCGGATCGTAACCAGGCCATCGGCCAGCAGGGTAGCGGCCAGGATCGGCAGCACTGCATTCTTGGCCCCGGAGGCCCGCAATTCGCCCCGCAGTGGAACGCCACCGTTAATGATCAGTTTACTCATGATTCCAAAGTGCAAAGTGGGGGAGAGTAGAAAATCAGGCTAGTGGCAGGATGGTTTCCAGCCCGGCCACCTGAATGATCGCCCGCATCTGGGCGGGAACATTGATGAAGGCCAGCGCCCGCTGGTCACGGTGCACGGTGTACCACCAAGTCGCCAGCAAGGCGACGCCCGCGCTGTTGGAACGGTGGACGCCACTCAGATCAATCTGGCGGATCGACTCAGCCCGAAACCAGGGTCTGGTTGTTTCCCATAGTGCTGCGACCGAGGCGAAATCCAGTTCGCCGTGAACATGCAGGGTATCACCAGCGCGAGTGGCAGTTGCGGTGACCATCAGCGATGGACTTGAGCGTTGCGCTGCTGCAAATCGGCAATCACCGTATCCAGGCCACTGTTGCGAATCTGGCTGGCGAAAGTGCCGCGATAATTAGTGACCAGACTGATCCCGTCCACCGTCACGTCATAGACTTTCCAGCCGTCGTTATTAAGATGCATGCTGTAGTTGATCGGGATCGGCGATCCGGTTCGCACCCGGGCTTCGGTCTTGACCGTGGCTTCGCCGTTATCCACCAGCGTCGCCTGTGGCAGCACTCGGATCTCGCTGTCCGAATATTCCAGCAACGCCTTGGCGTAGGTACGGACCAACAAAGTACGGAATTCATTGGAAAACCGACGGCGTTGCTCCGGGGTCGCCTGTTGCCAGTTCCGACCCAGCACCCAGCGTGACATCAGTTCAAAGTCAAAATTCGGCAGCACGATTTGATCAACCAGATCGTAAATTTGACTGGAATCCTGACGCAGCGTCTCACGATTCTTCCGTAAGGCGTCCAGCATCTGAGCCGAAGTATCCTGAATAACGTCCTGGGGTGATTTAACCGCCGCCCAAAGCACTCCACTGCCCAGCAGGAACAGCAGCAACCCAAAAGTAATTAATTTTTTCATCGAACGGGAAACTCCTAAATCAATCATTTTCATGCGTTCCGGGCTTTCCGTGGATACTCTCATGGCAACCGCTACTTCCGGGGCGCATCGCCGGAAGCTGCACTGGTCAACATCCGGCCAATCAGTTTTTCCAGCACCAACGCTGATTGGGTCAGCTTGATCACGCTGCCGTTTTTGAGATAGCTGTCCATGCCGCCTGGTTCCAGACTGACGTATTGCTCGCCCAACAAACCAGAGGTCAGGATGCTGGCCCCTGAATCAGCCGGCAATCGGTCATAGCGGGGATCAATCGACAATGTCGCCACCGCCTCATAGCTTTGTCGATCCAAGTCAATGCTGATCACTCGGCCAATCCGCACTCCGCCCAGCGTAACCGGCGCTCGCACCTTGAGGCCGCCGACATTTTCAAACCGGGCCGTAATCCGGTAACCCTGATCATTGCCGATGCTGGTCAGATCGCTGACCTTGAGCGCCAGCAGCAGGAACGCCGCCAGTCCCAGCGCGATGAACACCCCGACCATCAGCTCCAGATTTTTTTGCCGCATGATTACCAGTCTCCAAACATCAGCGCGGTTAGCAAAAAGTCCCAGCCCAGCACCGCCAGTGAAGTAGTCACTACGGTTCGCGTGGTGGCGCGACTGACGCCTTCCGACGTGGGCAGCGCCTCATAACCCTCAAACAGCGCCACCCAGTTAGCCAGCAACCCGAATACAGCGCTTTTGATCAGGACGCCGTTGCCGACATCGGCAAACAGTTGCACCTTGGCCTGCATTTGCGCCCAGAACGCGCCGCCATCCACGCCCAGTTGAATGACCGACACAACGTAGCCACCCAGAATGCCGACGGCGGTGAAAATGCCGGTCAGGATCGGTACGGCGATGCAGCCCGCCAGAAAGCGGGGCGCCAACACCCGCTGAAACGGATCGACCGCCATCATTTGCATGCTGGCCAGTTGCTCAGTGGCTTTCATCAGCCCGATCTCGGCAGTCAACGCCGAACCAGCCCGCCCCGCATAGAGCAGCGCGGTCAGCACTGGCCCCAGTTCCCGGATCAGAGACAGCGCGACTACGGTTCCCAGTGAGGACGTTGCGCCAAAGTCAACCAGATTGGCGTAGCCTTGCAACCCCAGCACCATCCCGACAAACAGGCCGGACACCAGAATGATCGGCAACGACAGGACGCCGACCACATACAGTTGCTTGATGAGCAAACCGGGACGCTGGAACAAGAATCGTAACGCACCCAGCAAACGCAGCAAAAACAGGTTGGCCCGACCCAATCGGACCAGTCTGTCGAGAACGAAGCCACCCATTCCCGCCAGCCAAGCCATCATGCGGATGCCTCCGCCAGTAAATCGCTGAAATAAGGCGGCGCTGGGTAGTGGAACGACATCGGACCGTCGGGGCGAGCGTGCATGAATTGATCGACCCACGGCGAGGCCGAGCAGTCCAGGTCTCGCGGTGTGCCATGCTCCACTACTCGCCCGGCGGAAATCAGATAGAGATAATCGGCAATAGCGACGGTTTCCTTGACATCGTGCGAGACGATGATACTGGTCAGACCGAGCGCGTCGTTCAGCGTCCGAATCAGCTTGACCAGCACCGCCATTGAAATGGGGTCCTGCCCGGCGAATGGTTCGTCATACAGAATCATCAATGGATCGAGGGCGATGGCGCGAGCCAGCGCCACCCGCCGGGCCATGCCGCCGGACAGTTGCGCTGGCATCAGATCGCGGGCGCCGCGCAGCCCGACCGCTTCCAGCTTCATCAGCACCAGAGTGCGAATCAGGGTTTCCGGCAGGCGGGTATGTTCACGCAAAGGGAACGCGACGTTTTCGAACACGCTGAGATCGGTGAACAGCGCGCCGCTTTGAAACAGCATTCCCATCCGTTGCCGCAACTGGTACAAATCCCGCCGCTGAAGCTCGTGAACACAGACACCATCCACCTCGATGCGCCCGGCGTCCGGACGGAGTTGGCCGCTGATGAGTTGCAGCAGGGTCGTCTTGCCGGTACCGCTTGGCCCCATGATCGCGGTCACTTTCCCTCTGGGAATATCCAAATCGACCCGGTCGAAAATCGGTCGTCCGTCGCGATAAAACGACAAGCCGCGCACCGTAACCGCTGTAATGTCCGGCGTAAGTTCAGGGGGAAAAATAGCAGATAGGGACATCCGGTAATGAGGTCAGATCGCAGGACGGCGCCAAAGGGCGGGAACAGTGAGGAAAGCGGGTTAGTTTCCGGTCTAGTCGCGGGCAAGTCAAATTACCGTCGCCAATGGTCAGGCGAATTTGGCAATTTCGGAGTGGAACGTCTATCTTTTCTCATGCTCATACCGGCCGGGCGTCATCGGGCCGTTTTCGATCCGGGTCGGTTCATGCCCATCGCTCTTCTGAATAGGGCGGGATGAACCCGATCCGGAACGGTTTTTCTTTTTCATTTCACTCACCGCGACGAAGGTCAGACTCATGGCAAAACAATACATCTACAAGTACACCGAAGGGGACGGCAAGAACAAAATGCTGCTCGGCGGCAAGGGCGCTAACCTCTGCGAGATGACGCAGATTGGCCTGCGAGTGCCGCCGGGCTTTGTCATCAGCACCGATGCCTGTCTGGACTACATCGCTAATAACCGCCTCCCTGACGGGGTGATGGACGACGTGCGGGCGCACATGGCCTGGCTGGAGCAGGAAACCGGCAAGCAGTTTGGTGGCGCGGATAATCCGTTGCTGGTGTCGGTGCGTTCCGGTTCTTCCATGTCCATGCCGGGCATGATGGACACCATTCTGAACCTCGGTCTGAATGAGAAGACCCTAGCTGGCCTGATCAAGCTGACCGGCAACGAGCGCTTCGGCTACGACGCCTATCGCCGCTTCATCCAGTTGTTCGGCAAGATTGCGCTGAATGTTGATGATCATTTCTTCGACGAACACTTCGAAGCCATCAAGCGTCGCGCCGGCGTCAAGATCGACCTGGGCCTGAGCGCTGAAGACCTCCGCGACATCGGCCAGTTATTCCTGCAGGTCGTTCAGGAACAAACCGGACGGCCGTTCCCGCAGGATCCCTACGAGCAACTGGAACTGGCGATCAAGGCAGTGTTCGGCTCGTGGATGGGTCAGCGCGCCGTGGATTACCGCCGCGAATTCAAGATCACTCCGGAGCAGGCCAGCGGCACCGCAGTCAATGTGGTGACGATGGTGTTTGGCAACATGGGCAACGATTGCGCCACCGGCGTCGGTTTCACCCGCGATCCCGGCACTGGCGAAAACGTGATGTACGGCGAATACCTGGTCAATGCCCAAGGTGAAGATGTGGTCGCTGGCATTCGCACCCCCAAGCCCGTCGTGGAGATGAAGGACGAAATTCCGGATTTATATCGGCAGCTGGTGGAATTGCGGAACAAGCTGGAAAGCCACTACCACGAGGTGCAGGACTACGAGTACACCATTGAAAAGGGTGTGCTGTACTGCTTGCAAACCCGCAACGGCAAGATGAATGCCCAGGGTATGGTGCGCAGCTCGGTAGAAATGGCGAACGAAGGCCTGATCAGCCGCGAGAAAGCGTTATTACGGATTGATCCTGAGTCGCTGGAACAGATGATGTTTCCGCAGCTCGACCCCAAACACAAAGTGGCGCCGGCAGCTGTGGGCATGGGCGCATCGCCCGGCGCCTCATCAGGCAAGATCGTGTTCGACGCCGACACGGCGGTAAAACGCGGTCGTGGCGCGGGCGAGAAGATCATCCTGATGCGCGAAGAAACCAAGCCGGAAGACATTCACGGCTTCTTCGCAGCGGTCGGCATTCTGACCAGTCGCGGTGGCAAGACCTCGCACGCCGCAGTGGTGGCGCGGGGCATGGGCAAGCCTTGCGTGGTGGGCGCGGAAGCCATTCAGGTCAACGTCCATCAGCGTCAGGCCATCATTGGCGACAAGGTGCTGCACGAAGGCGACGTACTGACCATCGATGGCGGCACCGGCGCGGTGTACTTCGGTGAAATCCCCACCGTTGAGCCGGAATTCACCCCGGAACTACGGACCCTGCTGGGCTGGGCGGACGAAATCGCCACTCTCAAGGTCATGGCCAATGCGGATACCCCGGAAGCCGCGCATCGTGCCTCCACTTACGGGGCGATGGGCATCGGCCTGTGCCGTACTGAGCGGATGTTCAACGCGAAGGAACGGTTGCCGCTGGTCCTGGAGATGATCCTGGCCGAAACCACCGAGGACCGCGAAGCCGCCTTGACCAAGCTGCTGCCGATGCAGCGTAGCGACTTCAAGGAAATTTTCCGGGTGATGGCGCCGCGGCCGGTGACAGTCCGTCTGCTGGACCCGCCGATTCATGAGTTCCTGCCCTCCGAGCAAACCCTGATTGACGACATCGAGCATCTACGCCATCTGCGCCAAACCGCACAGGGTCTGGAAGCGATCAGTCAGATTCTCGGCCAGGTCAACCCGAAAGCGGTCGAGCAGCTGGGCATTCTGAATGACAGCCACTTGGTGTCCGACGTGCTCGCCAAGAAGGAAGAGATCCTGCAGAAGGCCCGCGCCCTGCATGAAATCAACCCGATGCTGGGTCATCGCGGTGTGCGTCTGGGCCTGACCTATCCTGAAATCTACAAGATGCAGATTCGCGCCATTCTGGAAGCGGCGGCGGAATGCGTGCAGGAAAAAATCAATGTCCACCCCGAAATCATGGTGCCGCAGGTGTGCACCGTGGAAGAGTTGAACCGGGTGCGAGCACTGGTTGATGAGGTGTTGCCGGAAGTTGAAGCCAAATACGCCGTCAAGGTGGATTTCAAGTTTGGCACCATGATGGAAGTGGTGCGGGCCTGTCTGCGCGCCAGCGAGATTGCCAATGTGGCCGAATTCTTCTCCTTCGGCACCAATGACCTGACTCAGGCCACCTTCTCATTCTCCCGCGAGGACGCCGAGAACAAGTTCCTGCCATTCTACAATTCCGCCGGCATCCTCAAGGACAATCCGTTTGAGGCGCTGGATACGGCGGGCGTCGGCCAATTGATGGAGTTTGCGGTGAACAATGGCCGCAAGACCCGTGAGGGACTTAAGGTCGGCATTTGCGGCGAGCAGGGTGGACATCCGCGCTCGATGCGCTTCTGCCACTACGCCAACCTGACCTATGTGTCCTGCTCGTCGCCACGGGTGCCGATTGCTCGGCTGGCGGCGGCACATGCCAAGCTACTGGAAGGTGAATTTAAGCCGTAAGTCGCCGAAGGATCCGCCGTGCGATCTTTCGCACTGCGGGTTTAAATGATAATGGATATTGGGGGCGGCTACGGTCGCCCTTGTCTTTTTGGAGCGGAGGAAAGCAGTCAGGCTGCTTTTTTTATTAATACCAGTTCCGTTTCCGAGAATCGATCCGGCAGGCGCAATGCCAGCAGCAGCAACAGACCACCGGCTCCAGCGCCCAGACTGAGACCGATGCCGATCTTAAGCACCTGGTGCAGGTAAATAGCCGGGAGCAGCCATAGCCCCGCCGTCAGAAACCGCAGCAACGCCTGTTGCCAACGAATACCCCGGCCATCGTGTTGCTGGATTCGCAGTCGCCAGGCCCGCATCCCCAAAGTCTGCCCACCGCACACCCAGAACCCGCCGTAGAAGAAAAAGCAGACCAGCAACAACCAAGTGCGAAAGAAGGGATTGCCCGACAAGGGGTTAGCCACCTTGAACGCTTCACTACCGATGACCACGATGGTCAATCCTATTGCCAGGGCCGTGGCGACGAACAACACCGCGCCTAACAACAGGCTATCATAACCTATCGCCGCCAGCCGGCGAGGGAGGCCTACCCTTTCGCTGATTGGCGGTGATTCGGACATTAGAGGCGACAGGAGCGCAGTTTCGCGAAACAGCTACTGGTTTGCTGCTGGATCACCGGATGCTGTGGGTGGAGCGACGGAAGGGGCGGGTTCCTTGCTGGCCGGTTTGGTCGCAGCAGGTTTAACCTTGTCCTTGTCCCGATCTTTCTTGCTCTTTTTGTCCTTGCCAGGAGCCGGTTTAACGGATTCCTTGTCGGAGGGCACAGCGCCAGCACCAGCGGTCGATTCGGGTTTACCCAGCCAGCCGTTGATCTCGGTCAAATCAGCCTCTGACAATTGGCCAGCGGCTTGCCGCAAGGTCAGGTAATTGGCGATGTAGGAGTAGCGGGCAGAGGCGTAATTCGCCTCGGCGAGATAGACATCGCGTTCAGCGTTCAGCACGTCCACAATGGTGCGGGTGCCGACTTCATAGCCTGCCTGATTGGCTTCCAGCGCACTGCGGGTGGAAATACGGGTCTGGTCGAGTGCCTTGATCTGGCTGATGGCGGCTTCCTGACCACGATAGGCATTGCGTACCGTGCGGACGGTATCACGCTGCTGGTTTTCCAGACTCTGCCGGGCCGCTTCGTAATTGTACGCGGCTTGGCGGGATCGCGAGGATACTGCGCCGCCGCTGTACAGCGGAATCCTCAACTCCAGATTGACCTGACTGCTGTTGGTGTCAGTGAAAACGCTATCGTCAAGGTCGGTGCGGCTGGCTTGCAGATTCAGCGTCGGGTAATGACCGGCCTTCTGCAACTGGATGTTTTCTCTGGCCTGATCGACTCCAAAAGCAGTGCTGCGCAGCTTTAAATTGTTTTCCAGCGCCATGCGCACCCATTCTTCGGGATCGCTCGGCTTGGGCAGTACCAGCGGCATTCGTTCGCTGAGCAGGTTCAGTTGCGCGTATTCCTGCCCGGTCAGCTGCCGCAATAATTCACGCGCATCGGCCAGCTTGTTGGTGTATTCAATTTCAGCGGACACGGCGGCATCGAATCGCGCCTGGGCGTCGTACACATCGGTAATCGTTGCCAGCCCAACCTCGAACCGCCGGTTAGCCTGATCGAGCTGGCGGGCGAACGCGTTTTTAGCGGCGGTGGCATAGGTCAGATTATCCAACGCCGCCAGCACGCCGAAGTAACCCTGTGAGATTCGCAGGATCAGTTCGTTTTCTGTGTTGCGGAGATCAACATCGGATTGGCTGACCACTGCATCCGCGAGTCGTTGTTGCACCAGACTGCCGCGATTGTAGATCGGTTGCGCCAGGCCGATGCTGTAGTTGTGGCTGTTGTACGCCGATGGGTAGGCTGTCTGTCCGGCAGTCCCAAAGGTGCGGCCCTGTCCAAGGGTGGCTTCCGCGCTTGGCAACAGTAAGGCCCGCGCTTGGGGTTTGGTCTCCTGTGAGGCTTCCCGGCTGGCGACCGCCGCTTTTAGCACCGGGTCGCTGTCCATCGCCTGCCGGTAGACTTGCATCAGATCTTCGGCGCCGACCGGGCCGCAGCCCAGCGTGGCGCACAGCCCGATCCACAGCAAATGACGCACTCTAAACATGGGGGACAACTCAGAACTCGAAGACTTTAGGAGCTGCGGCGTTGCGCAACGGGGGCAGTTCGGTTTCAAACAGGCTTTCCTGCACCCATTCCTGTTCGCCGATCCGGGTGATCAGCAACGCTTCCATCGCGGGTGACTGGCCCGCCACAATAAACAGCCGCCCACCCAAGTTCAGGCTCTGCCGCCAGACCTCGGCTACGGTGGGGACCGAACCCGTCACAGCGATGGCGTCGTAACGGCGTTCGCTCCAGCCACAGCTGGCATCGCCAACATACAAAGCCACATTGTCAAAACCATGCGCCTTGAGCTGGCGACGGGCGGTTTCGACAAAATCGGGCACGATATCCACGCTGACTACCGCACCGGCCAGTCGCGCCAGGCCAGCGGTCAGGTAGCCGCTGCCGGTCCCGATTTCGAGGACTTGGTCGGTCGGTCGCAACGCCAGCGCCTGGAGAATCCGGGCCTCAACATTGGGCTTGAGCATGAACTCACCCTGTCCCAGCGGGATGGCGATGTCGCCAAAGGCCAGGTTGCGATAACGAGCCGGGACAAAGTCTTCACGAGGCAACTGGGCGAGAGTGTCCAGCACCTGCTGATCCAGCACATCCCAAGGCCGGATCTGCTGCTCGATCATGTTGTGGCGGGCCAGTTCAAAATTGAATGCAGTCATGTTCGGGATCCTGTCGACGCAACGCCTAATGGTTGGCCTGATAGTCTTTCGGGGTTCCGGCAGAGGCAGTGCTTGCTCGGTGCAAACCACGCCTCCGGCCCCGCTCCCGCCGACCGGCGAGAAGGCTAGAACGCGCTGATTCTAACACAAGGGTTTTTATTGCGGCGCAGGGTCACAGGAAGGTTGCCCCTACCGAAAACAGCCGTTCGACTTCCGGCACCCGCTTTTTGTCCACCAGAAACAGAATGACATGATCATCGGCC
The DNA here is from genome assembly GCA_003989085.1 of Candidatus Competibacteraceae bacterium. Taxonomy (GTDB): domain Bacteria; phylum Pseudomonadota; class Gammaproteobacteria; order Competibacterales; family Competibacteraceae; genus RXIV01. The sequence goes on along the minus strand of RXIV01000008.1, from coordinate 69,041 downwards.
TCAACCACGGTGTCATGGTGACAAATGATCACTTCATCGCTGCGGGCAATGGCGCCGATAGTAGCGCCGGGCGGCAGACGGATTTCCTCGACCCGCCGGCCCACGACTTTCGAGGTTTTGTAGTCGCCGTGGGCAATGGCCTCAATCGCCTCAGCCGCGCCCCGGCGCAGGGAATGCACCTTAGCAACATCGCCGCGCCGGACATGGGTCAATAGACTACCGATAGTGGCCTGCTGCGGTGAAATGGCGACATCAATGATTCCCGAAGATTCGACCAGATCGACATACGACACCAGGTTGATCAGCGCCATGACCTTGCGGGCGCCCATCCGTTTGGCCAGCATCGCCGACAGAATGTTGGCCTCATCGTCATTGGTCACCGCGCAAAAGACATCCATCTGCTCGATGTTTTCCTGTCGCAGCAGGTTCTCATCGGCAGCGTCACCCTGCAATACGATGGCCCGACTGAGTTGCTCGGACAAGCGCCGGGCGATGACCGGATCACGTTCGATGACTTTGACCTGGAACCGTTCTTCCAGCGCTTGGGCCAACCGGGCGCCAATATGGCCGCCACCGGCAATGATCAGCCGCTTGACCATCCGGTCCAGCTTGCGCAGCTCGCCAACAATCGCCCGGGTATTCTTGCGGGCGGCGATGAAAAACACTTCGTCCTCCGCTTCGATAACCGTATTGCCTTCGGGAATGATCGGACTGCCCTGACGGAAAATAGCGGCGACCCGTGTGGCGATGCCTGGCATCCGATCCGGCAGAGTGCGCAAAGCCTGGCCGATCAGACTGCTGCCTTCGTAGGCCTTGACCCCGACCAGCCGCACTTGGCCCTCGGCAAAATCCAGCACCTGCAACGCGCCGGGATGCTCGATGATGCGGCTGATGTAGTCAGTCACCAGTTGTTCTGGGCTGATCAGCACATCAATCGGCAACGCATCGTTTTTGAACAGCCGGCTCTGGTAGCTAATGTAGCCGCCAGCTCGGACCCGGGCGATCTTGGTTGGCGTGTTGAACAGGGTATAGGCGATCTGGCAGGCGATCATGTTGACCTCGTCATTGTCGGTCAACGCAATCAGCATGTCGGCGTCGGAGATGCCAGCCTGTTCGAGAACGCCGGGATAAGAAGCATGGCCGCAGACAGTGCGCAGATCCAACCGATCCTGCAAGGCTTGCAGGCGTTCGGCGCTGACATCCACCACGGTCACATCGTTAGCCTCGCCGGCCAGAATGTGCGCCACCGACCCGCCCACTTGTCCTGCGCCCAGAATCACGATTTTCATGGCCGGCACTCACTCATCGAGCGCCTTCTTGGGGTCGATCCCCAATGCCCGCAATTTGCGGTATAGATTGGTGCGCTCCATCCCAACCCGATCCGCCAGCCGCGCCACATTGCCCTCGCATTCGCGGAACTGCTGCATCAGGTAAGTCCGTTCAAACTGCTCCCGCGCTTCCCGCAGCGGCAGATTCAGCGGAATGCTGCCCAGATCCTGGGATTTAACGCTGGCGGTTCCACGCACCGCTGCGTCCACTTCCTCCATCGAAATTTCTTCCTCGCCACCCAGGATCAGCAGGCGCTGCACCAGGTTTTTGAGTTCACGGATGTTGCCCGGCCAACCGTAGTTACGCAGCCGGTTCTGGGCGGCCAAGGTAAAGTGGCGATAGGTCAGCCCTTCCTGATCGACAAAATAGCTGACGTAGTAGTTGAGCAGCTCCGGCACATCCTCGATGTGATCGCGCAGCGGCGGCAACTTGATCGGCACAACGTTGAGTTGATAGTACAAATCCTCGCGGAAACGGCCTGTCGCGATTTCATGCTCCAGATCGCGGTGGGTGGCGGCGGCGACCCGCACATTGACCCGTACCGGATCCTTGCCGCCAATCCGCAGAAAAGATCCACTCTCCAGAGTGCTGGCCAGCTTGGCCTGGGCTTCGAGGTCCATGTCAGCCAGTTCGTCCAGAAACAGGGTGCCGCCGCTAGCCTGTTCCAGCCGGCCATAGTGAATCCGTTCACCCTGTTCCGAACCGAACAATTCGAGACTGGCATTCTCGCGGGCGATGGAGCCGACGCCGACATCGATAAACGGCCCGGCCCGGCGCGGGCTATGGGCGTGCAGAAAGCGAGCGTAGACTTCCTTGCCGGTGCCCGGGTCGCCGAAAATCAGCACCGGCGCATCATGCTGAGCAACCCGCAGCACCTGGGTACGCAGCCGTTGCAGGACTTCGCTGCGCCCCACCGGTTCAACGACAATCCGCTGCTGACGACGCAGATTCTGGTTTTCCCGCGCCAGCCGGTCGGCCTCTAGCGCCCGCTCCAGCGTCAGCAGCAGCTTGGCCATGGACAGCGGCTTTTCAATGAAGTCGTAAGCGCCCAGCCGGGTCGCTTCGACCGCAGTTTCGACCGTACCATGCCCGGACATCATGACAATCGGGCAGGGCAGGTGATCGCCCTCGCTCCACTCCTTGAGCAGACTGATGCCGTCGGTATCGGGCATCCAGATGTCCAGCAGGATCAAATCCGGACGCTGGACGCGGCGGGCTTCGCGGGCGGCGGCGGCGTTCTCGGCGGTCGAGACGGCATAGCCCTCGTCCTCCAGAATGTCCTTCACCAGGTCGCGAATATCCGGTTCATCATCAACGACCAGAATGTAAGGCGCACTCATCGGGCCTCCTTAATGGCATGCAGTGGCGCGGCGGGGCTGACAGGCGGAGTAGGCTCTGCACCGCCATCACGCTGAAGCGGGAGCCGGATCGCCACGCGGGCGCCACCCTCCGCCGGCGTTTCCAGCTGAATCCAGCCCCCATGTTCTTCGACAATTTTCTTGACAATCGCCAATCCTAGTCCGGTTCCCTTGGGTTTGGTAGTCACATAAGGCTCAAAGGCGCTGCTCAGGATACTGTCCGGGAAACCCGGCCCGTCATCGCAAACGCTTAATTCGGCGTAATCGGTCCCGGCGGCGTGGTCACGGCGAGTATGAACCCACAGGGTCGAACCGTGGCCACTGCGAATGGCTTCAATCGCATTCTTGACCAGGTTATGCAGTAATTGCCGCAGCCGGCCCTGGTCCGCCTTGATGTGCAGCGGCTCCGGGGCTGGCTCCAGCTTGATTTCCACCCCGGCCGGGTAGTCGCGGTATAGATAGAGCACTTCAGTCACGAACTCGTTCAATTCCAGTGACGCCAGTTGTAGTCGTGGCGAGCGGGCGTATTCATTGAAGGCGTCGACCATTTCCTTCAGCGCCTGCACCTGTTGAATGATGGTGTGGGTGCCGCGATCCAGCACCTTGCCTTGTTCTTCATCAAATTGCTTGAGGTATTTGTGACGGATGCGTTCGGTCGCCAGTTGGATTGGGGTCAGCGGGTTCTTGATCTCGTGAGCCAGACGGCGGGCCACCTCGGCCCAGGCGGCGTCGCGCTCGGCCTGCGCCAAGTGGGTGATGTCATCGAACACGATGACGTGGCCGCCATGCAAACCAACCGCGTCCGGCAACGAACTGCCCCGACACATCAGCAAGCGCCGGCCATTGCTGCCAAACCAGGCGATCTCCTGCCGCCAGTCGCTGGATTGGCTGAATTGCGGGCCGATGGCGTCGATTAAATCCTGCAAAACCGGTTGCGCGGCAACGATCTGGCGGTGGTCGCTACCGATCAGGGTCTGTAAGTCAACGCCGAGAATCTGGCTGGCGGCGGCGTTGCCGGTTTGCAGGCGACCGGCCTGATCGAGGGTCAGCACCCCGGACGACAACCGCGCCAGCACTGTTTCCAGATAGGTGCGCTGGCTTTCGACCTGAGTCTGGCTGCGTTGCGCCTCGTCGCGAGCCTGAGCCAGATAGCGGATCATCTGGTTGAAAGAATCCACCAGAAACCCTAGTTCATCAGCGCCTGCGCGGGCCAGTGGCTGATCAAAGCGGCCTGCGGCCACCGCTTCGGTGCCGGCAGCCAGTTCCCGCAAAGGTCGCACCAAACGGCGAGCGGTGTAGAACGCCGCCCAAAACGCCGCCAGCACCGCCAGCAGCAAGGTCAGCGATAAGGTCAGGGTCAGACCAGCCTTAAGCGGCCCCCGCAGAAAAATCAGCTCCTTGTAGCTGTCAAACGCTTCCTGCACCGCATCCGCCAACAGACTGAGCCGATCCGTGACCGGAAACAGCACTTGCAACAGCCGTTGCTCATTATTAAGCGCCGCCACGGGCACCACCACCCGGATATGAAACCCGGCGTCACGGATTGGCTCCAGCCCGACATAAGTGTGCCCCTGCTGGACTTGCAAGACGACCGCGTCTGGGGGCGGCGCAGGCACAATGACCGCCGGATCCGCCGTAGCAGTGGCGATAATCCGCCCTCCCTGACCGAACAGGGTCAGTTCGGAAGCCTCGCCGATATCGAGCAATTCATCCAGTCGCCGGCCTGCCTGGTCGCCATCGCTCTCAGCAATGCTATCCGCGATCCGGGTGGTCTGCCTGAGCACCTCACGCATCCGTAGATCCATTGCGGTGCGGCTCAGTTCGAGGGCGTCCTGTAGACCGCGATCCACCTGAATGTTGAACCAGCTATCAATACCGCGTTGCAGAAAATGCAGGGAAAAGCCATACACCAACGCCACCGGAGTAATCGCCAACGCCGCAAAAATACCGGCCAACCGCAAAGTCAGCCGAGCACCGGGCGTCCGGCGGCGATACGAGCCAACCAGACCGACCAGGTTGTAGAGAATCAGGGCGGCCAGCGCTCCCAGCCCGATGGCGCTGATCAGCAGCAACCAGAAATAAACTTGACCGAACTGCGCCGAATTGGTGGTGGCCTGACCCATCAGCGCCAGCATCACCAACAGCAGGCCCAGCAGCAATAGCACCGGGGTCAGTCCTTCACCACTCGCCAAACGCCGGATCAAAGCGGCCATGTATACCACTCGCTGGATAAGCGCCAGTCGTCCGACAGGTAGGCGACCAGCCGCAACGGCGCGGGCAATGCTTCCCGATCCAGCAGGACTCGCAACGCGCCATCATAGCGCTCGCCGGGTGTCAGCAATCCCTGATCGAGCAAGGGAAAATCCTTGAGTTGACCCATAAACCCCAACGCGCCGCTCTGTGTCGGAAAGCCGCGCCGTTCACCACTGTTGAGATTCCTGACCAGATATTGCCGACTGAGGGCGTGATATTCGAGCCGGAACCGTTGGGTCAGGGCATACACCGTTTCATCCCAAACCCAGGCACGGCGGCGGCGCACTTCCATCTCCAGCTCGACAATCAGCGGCACTCCATTTTGCAGGGCTTCCAGCGCCGGAGGGCTAAACCGGTAATCAATCCGGGCGTTCAGGCGATAGACACCGCCTTCCAGTCGGGTCGCAGCGCTGACGATATCAAAGCCAGCTGCGCTAACCCCGGCAGTCCACAGCGCCGTCCAAAGCAAGAACCAGCGGCCCACGACGCTGACGGGCATTCGGGTCAGTGCGGCGAGCATGACGCTCCCTGAGGAACGGCGGGCTGCTTGATCAGCAGCGCGTAATAGAATCCATCCATCCCAGCCTCGCCGGGCAGAATCTGCCGGCCATGCGCCAGGGCGCGGCCCCAATAGGCGTTGATGGGCTGTTCCTTGGCATCAGAGTGCGCCGCCAGGAAGGCGGCAATCACCTGATCGTTTTCCTGGCGCAGCACCGAGCAGGTGGCGTAGAGCAGGCGTCCGCCGGGTTTCAGCAAGGGCCATAGGCTGGCGAGAATCGCCCGCTGTTGACCAGCCAATGCGGCGATGTCGCCCGCCCGGCGCAGCAACTTGATATCGGGGTGACGGCGGATAACCCCCGTTGCGGAGCAGGGCGCATCCAGCAAAATCCGGTCGTAAGCAACCCCGTCCCACCAGTCCGATGGCCGCCGGGCATCGCCTGCGATCAATCGGGCGCTCAACCGCAGTCGGTTCAGATTATCCCGCACTCGGCGCAGCCGTTCCGCATCCTGATCCAGCGCAGTCAGATCAATCTTTGGGGCGCATTCCAGCAGATGGCTGGTTTTGCCGCCGGGCGCGGCGCAGGCATCCAGCCCTCGCATCTCGGGCTGAAGATCAAGCAAGGGTGCAGCCAGTTGTGCGGCGGCGTCCTGCACTGACAGCCAGCCCTCGGTAAAACCCGGCAACCCAGCTGGATCGACGGATTCAGTCAGGGTCAAGGCGGTCTCCACCAATAACGACGGTTCGGCAATTTTTCCTATCGTCGCCAGCTGTTGCTGGTAGCTTTCCCGGTCAACCTGCAAGCGGTTAACCCGTAATGTGAAAGATGGACGGGCATTGTTGGCGATAACGATCGCCGGCCAGTCCTCCGGCCAGTCCTGTTGCAGCCGCTCCAGCAACCAGCGGGGATGCGCGCTGCGCGCTTCCAGGTCGGCCTCGATCAAGGCGGCCAGTTCCGCCCGCCGGCGCAGGGCATTACGCAACACCGCGTTGATCAGTCCAGCCATGCGAGGTTTACGCAAGGTGCGAACGGCGGCGACGGTCTCGGCCACCACCGCATGATCGGGAATCCGCAAATGCCACAACTGGTAAAGACCGACCAGCAGCAGGGCGTGAACCGAGCGCTCAGTCGAAAGCAACGGTCGTTGCAGCAGGCGATCCAGCACTGCCTGTAATTGCGGCTGCCAGCGGCACACGCCATAGCACAGCTCCTGCAACAAGCCGCGATCCAGCGGAGCAGCGCATTCCAACGCCGGCGGCAGGACAGTGGTCAGCGACCGGCCCTCACCCAAGATTTGAGCTAATGCCTGCGCAGCCAGGGCGCGGACGCTCATGCGACGCCCAGCCGGCGGCCAGCCAGCCGCCGGGCATTAAGAAAGGCGGCCGCCGGCAGCGGTTTGCCGCCGGGCAATTGCAACTCGGTCAACCGCAATTCGCCCGCACCAGTCGCCACTACGAGGCCATCCGGTCCTTCACGCAGTACGGTGCCCGGCGGCGCTGTACTTGACTCCGCATCGGCGACGGCCCGCCAAATCCGCAAGGTTTGTTGATCCAATCGAGTTTGCGCCACTGGGTACGGGTTAAAAGCCAGCACTTGCCGTTCCAGATCCAGCGCCGGACGATTCCAGTCCAGTTCCGCCTCGGCCTTATCCAGTTTTGGCGCATAAATGGCGCAGGCGGCGTCTTGCGGTTCCGGGGTCAGGCGATTTGCCAGCAGATCCTGCAGCGTCGTTTGCAGCAGTTCCGCGCCCAGCGTCGCCAATTGGTCATGCAATTCACCACCGGTCATCCCGCGTTCAATCGGAATCGCGGCGCGGGCATAGACCGGCCCGGTGTCGAGACCGGCTTCCATCTGCATAAGACAAATCCCGGTTTCAGCATCGCCGGCCAGTATCGCCCGCTGAATCGGGGCTGCGCCGCGCCAGCGCGGCAACAGCGAAGCATGAAGGTTGAGGCAACCGAGCCGTGGAATCGCCAGCACTGCCGGCGGCAGCAGCAGGCCATAAGCAGCGACAATCAGCAAATCCGGCGCCAGACCCGCCAGTTCTGCCTGAACGGCGGCATCCCGTAAAGTCACCGGCTGATAGACTGGAATTCCAGCGGCCAGGGCATAAGTTTTAACTGGACTAGGACGCAGTTGCCGACCTCGACCGGCGGGGCGCTCCGGCTGGGTATAGACGGCGACGGGGGGATAACCAGAGGCCAGCAGCAGACGCAGGGCAGGAACGGCAAAATCAGGCGTGCCAGCGAACAGCAGACGCGGCGGGGAGTGGGGCATGCGGAATAGGCCTTAGCGCGAGTGGCGAGTGGTGGGTTTTGCTAAGTTCGCTCGTTATAGCCGCGATTCAAGCCGCGCCTGTTTCTCCAGCTTCCGACGAATGCGGTCGCGTTTCAACGCCGACAGGTAATCCACAAACAATTTGCCGTCGAGGTGATCTATTTCGTGCTGAATGCAAACAGCCAGCAATCCACCGGCTTCCAGTTCAAACGGCTCGCCCTCGCGATCCAAGGCGCTGATCCGCACTCGTTCGGCGCGTTTGACCGCCTCGTAGAAGCCCGGCACTGACAGGCAACCCTCTTCCATTTCTTCTTCACCTTGCCGATCCAGGATAGTCGGGTTGATCAATGCCAACGGCTGCTTCTTGTCTTCTGAGACATCCAGCACAATTACCCGTTTCTGAATGTTGACCTGAGTCGCAGCCAACCCAATGCCCGGCGCTGCGTACATGGTTTCAATCAGGTCGGCAATCAGGGCGCGAACGTCGTCATCCACCGCTTCCACCGGCAGCGCCGGTTTACGCAAGCGGGAATCGGGATAATGCAGGATACTCAGTTGCGCCATAACCACTCCACAAAAACTTTGGTGGGTTGCCGGGTTGCCGTTCAGGGCGGAAATGATACGAAAAACTGCCGCACCGGGGCTATACTTATGCGCGTTGAGGGTTATCTGTCCCCTTTCCGCCCGTTTTTCCGGAGGATCAGCAAGGATATGAACACCACGCACTCCCCACGGCGTCCCGGAACCGCACTGTGGCCGGCAACGGCGATCCTGCTCGCGGCGTGCGCCCAGCCGCCTTCCCCGCCTGAATCCGGCAACTCGGTCGCCGGGGAACCGCCGTTGTCCTCACCATCAGCTCAGGCCATCGCCGGTCCCAACGCCGCGCCAGCCGAAGTTTCGTTGCGTCCCGACTATCCCCAGAGCTACACGGTCGTTCCGGGCGACACCCTGTGGAGCATCGCCGGGCGATTTCTCAAAAATCCGTGGCAGTGGCGTGAAATCTGGCGGCAAAACCCACAACTTCGCAACCCCAACCGTATTTATCCGGGCGATGTGCTGCAATTCAGCCGCAGCGCTGACGGCAAACCGCAATTGACCGTCGCCGAGCGGCAAGAAGTTCCCCTGCTGAAGCTGGCCCCGGAAATCCGGGTTGAAACCCTCACCCAGCCCATTCCGCCGGTGCCCCGCAACGCCGTCGAATCATTTTTGACCCGTGCCCTGATCCTGAGCGAGGGCGAGTGGAATAAAGCGCCCTATGTCGTGGCGGATGAGGATAACCGGGTGGTTTACGCTGACCGGGACCGGGTGTATGTCCGGGGCGCTGCTTTCGACCAGCCGCGCTATCAGGTGTTCCGCCCCGGCGAGGCGCTGCGCGAACCCGGCTCGGGCCGTTATCTTGGCACCGCCGGTATCTATATAGGTGAGGCGATTCTGGAAAAGGACGACGACCCGGCGACCTTCCGTCTGATCAACACCGTCGCCCCGGTTCACGCCGGGGACCGGCTGTTCGAATTTGAGGGCGGGCGCGAGCTGCTCAGCTTTGAACCGCACCCAGTCCCGCCCGACACGGAAGGCTTCATCATCGCCCAGCTCAATCCCGATGTAACCCAGATCACTCAGTACAGCAGCGTCATTATCAATCTGGGCGGTCAGGAGGGTATCGAACCCGGCCACGTCCTCGCCATTTACGGCAAGGGCCGGGAAATTGAAGATCCGGTGCGGGGCGGGAGCGTGAAACTGCCCGGCGAGCGGGCTGGACTGGTCATGGTGTACAAGGTCCATGATCTGGTCAGCTACGCACTGGTGATGCAGGCTGAACGCGCTATCCACTTGCAAGACCGGGTCACGACGCCCTGAACCACGCTGCTCTACCCCCGTCCGCTGACCCAGCCTGGCTGTTGGCGTTGCTGCGGGCGCCGGGGATCGGACCCGTCCGGTTCGCCCGGCTACTGACGCATTTCGGTTCGGCGGCGGCGGCGTTCACCGCCAGTCGCGCTGAACTCAAACTGCTCGACTTGCCGGAATCAGCGATCGACTCCCTAGGCGCTCCTGACTGGCGGCTGGTCGATCAAGATCTGGCCTGGCTGGAGCGTCCGGGCAACCATTTGCTGAGCTTGGACGATCCCCGCTATCCCCCCTTATTGCAGCATATTCCCTGTCCGCCGCCGTTGCTGTTTGTGTGCGGTGACCTTGACTGTCTGCGGACGCCACAACTCGCCATTGTCGGCAGCCGCAATCCCACCCCGCTAGGCCGGGAAACCGCCCATAATTTCGGCGCCCATCTGGCGGGATCCGGCATGACCGTCACCAGTGGTTTGGCTTTCGGGATCGACGCCGCCGCCCACCAAGGCGCATTGGCTGGCGGCGGACAGACCATTGCGGTTATGGGCACCGGCCTGGATCGGGTCTATCCCGCCAAACACCGGGATCTGGCCCATGCCATTGCTGAACGCGGGGCGCTGGTGTCCGAATTTCCCGTTGGCACTCCATTAGCGGCGGGTAACTTCCCACAACGCAACCGATTGATCAGCGGCCTGGCGCTGGGGGTGCTGGTGGTCGAAGCCGCCACTCAGAGCGGTTCTTTGATCACCGCTCGGCTGGCTAACGAACAGGGCCGGGAGGTCTTCGCCATTCCTGGTTCAATCCATAACCCACTCGCCAAAGGCTGTCATACGCTGATCCGCCAAGGCGCTAAACTGGTCGAGACTGCTACTGACATTCTCGAAGAACTCGGCTCGCTTGCCGCTGTTGGGACTCTTGATCCAGTCACCACGTCGGTCGCCGCCCCCGCGTCAGCCGCACTCGATGAAGACTATCAGCGCCTGCTAGCCGCCATTGGCGCTGAACCGGCCAGCATCGATGGCCTGGTGGAATGCTGCGGATTGACGGCTGAAGTAGTTTCCTCCATGCTGCTAATAATGGAACTTGAAGGTTACGTTGCAGCCATCCCCGGTGGCTTTTACTGCCGCCTCAAACTTTGAAAACGCCAATGGCCCCTGACTCGACAACAGGGGTTTTTTGTCCTCCCAAGGTGAACCCCGGAATGAAAGAAAACCTGCTGGACGTACTGATTTACCTATTTCAGAACAGCATGGACGACGATATGGACGCGGATCCCGATCGCGAGGCGATTCAGAGCGGGTTACTGGCTGCCGGCTTTCCATCGCAGCAAATTCAGCAGGCCTTCGAGTGGCTCGACCACCTAGTCGATCGCCGGCCAGCACTGCTACCGGTCAGCGCTCATGCCTGCCGCATTTATGTCGCGCAAGAACAGGACAAACTGGACGTAGAATGCCGTGGTTTTCTGCTATTTCTCGAACAGAGCGGCATCCTCGATCCGGAAACCCGCGAACTGGTGATCGACCGCGTGATGGCGCTGGAAACCGACGAAATTGATCTGCGTCAATTAAAATGGATTATTTTGATGGTGCTGTTTAACCAGCCGGGTCAGGAAGATGCCTGCGCCTGGATGGAAGATTTAGTGTTTGACGATGCGTCGGGCGGCCACCTGCATTAATAACTGCCGCGCCACACCCCGCCTGAATGTCCGCCGCACCGGTGGATCCTGGCGGGCAACACCGCCCATCTCCGGATGGAATTGTCCGGCGTCGCCCTGTTTCAGCTACTCCCCTTCAGCTACTCCTCTACGGTCATGAGCAAAAATCTGGTCATCGTCGAATCGCCGGCCAAGGCGAAAACCATAAAAAAATACCTGGGCAAGGACTTCGAGGTGCTGGCTTCCTACGGCCATGTGCGCGATCTGGTGCCCAAGGAAGGCGCGGTGGATCCCAGCCACGACTTCGCGATGAAATACCAGATCATCGACAAGAACGAACGCCACGTTGAAGCCATTGTCAAGGCGCTCACCAAGGCTGACGCGCTGTATCTGGCGACTGACCCGGATCGCGAAGGTGAAGCTATTTCCTGGCACCTGTATGAGTTGCTGCGTGAACGCGATCTGCTCAAGAACAAATCGGTGCAACGGGTGGCGTTCCACGAAGTCACCCAACGAGCGATTGCCGAAGCCGTCGCTCACCCCCGGGATCTGTCACTGGATCTGATTAACGCCCAGCAAGCCCGACGGGCGCTGGATTATCTGGTCGGCTTCAATCTGTCGCCGTTGCTGTGGAAAAAAATCCGGCCTGGTCTGTCTGCCGGGCGGGTGCAGTCGCCGGCCTTGCGGATGATCGTCGAGCGCGAGGAGGAGATTGAACGCTTCCAAACGCGGGAATACTGGACGCTAGAAGCCGATTCCGCCAAGGCGGGTCAACCCTTCATCGCCCGACTGGCCGAGTATGGCGGCGAGAAACTCAACCCATTCAGCATTGCCAACAGCGAACAGGCTCACAGCATGGAACAGGCGCTGCTGGCCGCTGCCCGCGCTCAGATCGCCGAGTCAGGCCAGCCGGCAGGCACGGCGGTCATCGGTCGGTTGCGGGTCGCCAAGGTCGAACGCAAGCAGCGTAAGCGCAACCCGGCGGCGCCATTCACCACGTCGACTCTGCAACAGGAAGCCTCGCGCAAGCTGGGTTTTTCTACCCAGCGCACTATGCGGATTGCTCAACAGCTGTATGAAGGCATCGACACCGGGGCTGGGGCAGTCGGTCTGATCACCTATATGCGCACCGACTCGGTGAATCTGGCGCAGGAGGCCATTACCGAGATTCGGGCGCTGATTACCCAGCGCTATGGGGCCAACAATCTGCCAGCCAACCCGCGTCTGTTCAAGACCAAAGCCAAGAACGCCCAGGAGGCCCATGAAGCGATCCGTCCAACCGTGGTTGCGGTGCTCCCGGAGCCGATCCGCGTCCATCTCAACGCTGATCAATTTGCGCTTTACGAACTGATCTGGAAGCGCACAGTCGCCTGCCAGATGATCCCCGCCACATTGAACACGGTCGCCGTCGATCTGGCCTGCGGCACCGATCGCCAGTTCCGCGCCACCGGATCGACGGTGGCCGATCCAGGCTTTATGGCGGTGTATCGGGAAGATGTAGATGACCCCCTGGACGAAGATGAGGATCACCGGACATTGCCGGCGCTGCGGGTGGGCGAGTGGGTCGATCTGCTGGCGCTTCGCCCCGAACAGCATTTCACTGAACCGCCGCCGCGTTTTTCCGAAGCCAGCCTGGTCAAAGCGCTAGAGGATCATGGCATCGGTCGGCCCTCCACCTATGCTGCGATCATCTCGACTTTGTTGGCCCGCGAATACGCGGTGCTGGACAACCGCCGCTTCAAGCCGACTGACATCGGCCGAATCGTCAACCGCTTTCTGACCCGGCACTTCACGCAATATGTAGATTATGAATTTACCGCCCGGCTGGAAGACGATCTGGATGCGGTAGCGCGTGGCGAGGAAGACTGGCTGCCGCTGCTACGCAACTTTTGGGATCCGTTCCAGCAAAGGGTGGCGGAAAAAACCGAGACCGTCTCACGGCAGGAAGCAGTGCAAAGCCGCGAGCTGGGCCATGATCCTAAAACCGGCAAGCCGATGTCGGTGCGGATGGGCCGGTTCGGACCGTTTGTGCAGATCGGCGTCAAAGATGATCCCGATAAGCTGCGATTTGCCAGCCTGCGCCCGGAACAGCGAATGGACACGATTACCCTGGAGCAAGCCCTGGTCCTGTTCCAGTTGCCCCGCGATCTGGGAACGACGGACGCCGGCGAACCGATGCAGGTCAATATCGGCCGGTTTGGGCCGTATGTACGCTACGGTAAAAACTACGTCTCGCTCAAGCAGGAAGACCCCTATACGGTCGGCCGCGAGCGGGCGCTGGAATTAATCGCCGAACACCAGCAGGCCGTTGCGAACAAGGTGCTGCGGGAGTTTCCCGGTTCAACGCTCCAGATTCTCAATGGCCGGTTTGGCCCGTACATTACCGACGGCAAGAAGAATGTTCGGGTTCCCAAAGGTCGTGAGCCAGCCAGTCTGAGTCTGGCGGAATGTGAAACACTGGTGCGCGACGCCCCGGACAAGAAGAAAAAACCGGCGGCTGGCCGCCGCGCCACCACTCCGAGCAAAGCAAAAGCCAAGGCTAAAGCCACAGCGAAACAGGCCACCGGCGGTTAACGGCATGGATGAGCTACGATTGCGGATCGCCGCCCGTATTGTTCGGGCGGGTGGTCTGATCGCCTATCCCACTGAAGCGGTTTACGGTCTTGGCTGTGATCCACTCAACCAACGAGCGGTTCAGCGCTTACTGGCGCTCAAACGCCGGTCGGTCAGCAAAGGCCTGATTCTGATCGCCGCCGATTTCGCCCAGCTTGAACCCTTCCTGCAACCGATTCCTCTGCCGGATCGCGCCCGGTTGGAGGCCAGCTGGCCTGGACCGCAGACCTGGCTGATTCCCGCCCGGACCGATACGCCGCGCTGGTTGCGGGGTCAATATGACACCTTGGCGGTGCGTGTTACGGCGCACCCGGCGGCGGCGGCGCTGTGCCGGGCCTGCGGGCATCCGCTGGTATCGACCAGCGCCAATCCCAGTGGTCGGCCACCCGCCCGTAGCGCCTTGGCCGTTCGCCGCCAATGGGGCCAAAAACTCGATTATCTGCTGCCTGGCCCGACCGGCGGCGCAGCGAAACCGACTGCGATCCAAGATTTACGCACCGGGCGGGTGCTGCGGAGCAGCTGACTTCAAGCCGGTTCCAAGGTTGGAATCACCTGCGCCAGCAGCGTCTTCACCTGTTCCATACCGCCGGCTAGATTTCGCTCAATGGCCGCCATCGTGATCTCGCCCGCCGCCTTGCCCGCCGCCCAGTTGGCGACCACCGCGCACGCGGCGTAGCGCAGGCCCAGTTCCCGCGCCAGCGCCGCTTCCGGCATTCCCGTCATGCCAACAATATCGCAACCATCCCGCTCCAGCCGGCGAATCTCTGCCGCCGTCTCCAGCCTCGGCCCTGGCATTGCGGCGTAAGTACACGATTCGCGGGCGTTGAGATTCAGGACGCGGGCAGCGTGAATCAGCCGTTCCCGCAGTACCGGGCAATAGGGCTCGGTGAAGTCAATATGGGTGACGTAGCTGAGATTGTCTTCAAAGAAGGTGCCTCGCCGGCCCCAGGTGTAGTCAATGATCTGATCCGGGAACGCCAGCGCCCCGGGTTCCATATCGGCGCGAATACCGCCCACTGCTGCGGCTGCGATCACCTGTTTGACACCGATCTGGTGCAATACCCAGAGATTGGCCCGGTAGTTGATTTTATGCGGCGGCAGGGTGTGATGCTGACCATGCCGGGCCAGAAACACGACGGTGCGTCCACCCAACTCGCCATACAGCAACGGGCTGGACGGTTCGCCATAAGGCGTGGACCGGGTTTCCTGGTGGACGGTCTTAAGGGAATCCAGAGAGGCAAGGCCAGTGCCTCCAATAATGGCAATGGCAGGGTTCATGGCGGACAACTCCTCAAGATTAATGTCAAGGCTCAGTCGCGGACCGCATAGATGGCGGGCAGATTGCGCCAGTATTCCTTGTAGTCCATCCCACAGCCGAACACATAGCGGTCAGGAACCTCCAGACCAACGAAATCGACGGTCAGCCCAGCGGTCTTGCGGTCATGGCGCTTGTTAACCAGCACGGCGCTGTAGACCGCTGCCGCACCCTGTCGGCGCACCTCGGCCACAATCGCCTTGAGGGTGTCGCCTTCGTCAAGGATATCGTCGATCACCAATACGACCCGGCCCACGACTGTGGGGCGCGGCGGCGCGATCCACTCCAGATCGCCGCCTCGGGTGCCGCTGCGATAGCGTGTGGCGTGCAGGTAACCGACCTGAAGCGGGAAACTCAGTTGGGAGAGCACTTGCGCGGCGGGAATGAATCCGCCGTTCATCACCAGCAGCGCCAGCGGATCGCGGTATTCCAGATCGGCGCGAATAGCGGCGGCCATTTGATCGACCGCGGTGGCGATCTGCGCCGGGGTGCATAACAGTTCGGCCTCGCGCAAGACCGCGAGCGCCTGTTCAGCCGTGATGGCGGTCATGGGTCAGGCTCCAGAAACGGGATGGATCGGTTCAATCTATCTCACCGCGCTGCATCTACAACGATCCGTGCGGCTACTTAAAACTGGCGAAGACCGGAATAGTGGTCGATCACCGGGCTAAAAGGCTTCCGCCAGCAACCGCTCGATAATTTCACCCCAACGTTGTCGGGGTCGTTGTTGCCAAAACCGGGCATTGGGACGGCAATCAAATTTCTGTTTGTAGATCGCCAATACGGCGACGGCTGACGCCAGCCCAAAGGCCAATACCGGGTTCGGGATACCGGAAAATGGCAAGACCAGCAGTGTCAACAACACAAAGCCGCTAATCCAGCCCCAAGGTATATAAAGGAAATAGCGGACATTGATCTGACAGCCCTCACGGCGAATACTGACCCGCATCGGCCAGTCATCCTGGGTCAGATAAGCCCGCCGGCGCAACTCCACGCCATTCTCCCGCTCGGCGGCAATCACAAAATCCTTGAGCAACAGCATATTGCGGAACCGTTTTAATCCGGCGTCGTTACCGGTCACGGTCGCCTGCGTCATTCGCCCGGCATGATGGATGGTTAGATCAGTCGCCATGCTTCACTCATTCACCGCAATAATCACCTTACCGGTGGATTGACGAGTCACGACCTGATGAAGCGCCTCAACCGCCTGTTCCAGCGGATAAGTTGCCGAAATATAGGGCTGAATCGCGCCGGCCAGATACCAGTCCATCAGCATGTGAAAACTGGTGGTCATCACGTGCGGATTCAGTTCGGCATACGCCGGCCAGTTGACGCCAATTACATCCACGTTCTTGACCAGCAAATGATTGGCAGGGATTTGTGGCACCGTCCCGCCGGCAAAGCCAATCACCAGAATCCGCCCCTCGAAGGCGACGCTGCGCAGTGAAGCGGTGAATAAATCGCCGCCGACCGGATCGTAAACGACATCCGCACCGCGTCCATCAGTCAATGCCTTGATTCGCACCCGCAAATCCTCAGTGCGACTATTGATCAGATGATCTGCGCCGTGTTGCCGGGCCACTTCCAGCTTTTCGGGGCTGCTGGCGGTGGCAATGACCGTTGCGCCCAATTGCTTGCCGATAGCGACAGCGGTTAGGCCGACCCCGCCGGATGCGCCATGCACCACCAGCGTCTCACCGGCTTGCAACCGCGCCCGATGCCACAAGGCAATGTGCGAGGTGCCGAATACCACCGGAAACGCCGCGCCGTGGACGAACGACATCGCCGCCGGCATCGCCACACAACGATGGGCATCAATCACCGCCTGTTCGGCATAACCGCCATGACCGGCAATACCGATCACCCGATCCCCAGCCGCGATGCTCGTGACGCCCGCGCCCAGCTCCAGCACCTCACCAGCGACTTCAAAGCCGGGGCTGAACGGTGGTTGTGGTTGTAATTGATACTGGCCGCGCGTGATCAGGCTATCGGCAAAGTTGACGCCGCAGGCCCGCACCCGCACCCGCACTTGACCCAAGCCGGGACATGGTTCTGGCACTTCCTCCAGCCGTAACGCCGCAGGGCCGGTCAATTCATGACAGACGATGGCTTTCAAACGGGGACGCACTCCATCGTTTTAGCAGGATTAATGAAAGCTCCCTTCTCAGCGTTTGCGGTAGAGAAGGGAGTCGTAGCGGGCTGGAAACCCGCGCCACAAATCAGCTACTCGCCAATGATCTTGCGCACCACATCGGTCATGGAGATCACGCCCACTGGCTGGTCGTTTTCGGTGACCACCAGTCGGTGCATCCGCCGTCCGGTCATCTGGCTGACAGCCTCGCTCAGCAGGATACCGGCGTCGCAGGTTGCACAGCCAGGGGTCATGATATCCTTGGTCAACAGCGCTCGCGCCTCGGCAGGAGTCCGGCCCTGCCGCGCCAGCACCATATCGGTCTGCGACACCACGCCGACCGCCTTGCCGGCGGCGTCCATGACCACGACCGCATGAATCTCCTTCTTGATCATAATCTTGGCAACGGTTCCGATCGTATCGTCCGGCGAACAGGAAACGATACCGCGATGCATCAAATCACGAACCAGGGTACCGTCATCCGTGATGGTAAGGGATTCCGCCTGGGCTATGCTGGGCAACGGTTCAGACATCGGGTAGGGATGCGGGGTGGTGTGAACATCGCCTTTGGGCAGGCTCGGATGCGGGATCGCCACCGGCGGTTTGCCGCTCACGCCGAGGCCGAATTCAGTCGCACCGATCAGCACCGACATATTGCCATGCGGGTGTTTGTTGTCGTGCATCAACTGATGCGCCACCGGCAATTCGGCGTAAGTGAAGGCTCGCGACATGCAGGGATCGAGCAATCCGCGCAGAGCCAGTTCGTTCATCTGATAAGCCTGTTCGGCGTTGGCGAAATGCGAGCCTTGCAGGCGTTTCTGGCGCATCCATAGATAACGCAGATCGACTGTGGCGTTGTAACCGGTGGTGCCCGCGCAGACTGCGACTAGGCCACCGGTTTCGCAGACGAAGATGGACGAAGGGATCGTCGTTTCACCGGGATGCTCGAACACGATATTCGGGGCGCGTTTCTCGCCCAGCACCTCCCAGATCGCCGCGCCAAATCCCCGGACGCCTTTTAGCCACTTGGAGTAACCAACGCTGTCTTTCCAGTGCGGCAACATTCCCCAATGGTCGAACCGATTGCGATTGATGCAGCCTTTTGCGCCGAGCTTCATGCAGTAATCGAACTTGTCTTCACCCGACACCATCGCTACTGGGGTTGCGCCGGCTGCCTTGGCAATCTGGATCGCCATCGAACCGAGACCACCTGCCCCGCCCCAAACCAGCACCACGTCGCCCTTCTTGACCGCATTCGTCCCCCAGCCATGCAGCATCCGCCAAGCCGTCGCGCCGACCAGCACATAGGCTGCGGCTTCTTCCCAGTTCATGTGCTTGGGTTTGGGCATGCACTGTTGGGCCTGCACCTTGGTAAACTGGGCGAAACTGCCGTAATTGGTTTCATAACCCCAGATGCGGAAGCTGGGCGAGTACATCGGATCGCCGCCGCCCTTGACCCACTCACAGTTGCGATCCCAAGTGCCGCAGTGCATCACCACTTCATCGCCGACTTTGACGTGGGTCACGTCCTTGCCAATTTTGTAGACGATACCGGAGGCGTCGCTACCGCCAATGTGGAAATCTTCCGGTTCGCCGGCCTTGTTGCGAGCGCCGATCACATTGACCGGAATGCCCAGCCCGGCCCAGACGTTGTTGTAGTTGATGCCGGCCGCCATGACGTAAACCAGCACTTCGTCATCGGCGATGCTCGGCACGTCCACCACTTCCTGCTTGAACGCTTCAGTCGGCTTGCCGAAACGCTCGGCCCGGATCAGCCAGGCGTGCATTTTCTTGGGAATTACGCCCAACGGGGGCATTTCACCGAGGTTGTAGAGTTCTTTAGTCATTTTGCTGCATTCCTCTCTTGTTGGGGTTGTTTGTTTGGTTTAGGGATTGGCGAGTGAGCGGTTAGTCCTGCGGGAGAATACGGATGCGCAAATCGTCGTAGGCGGCAATCGGTGAGCGGCGCGGCGCATCCGTCAGTTCTGCAAACAGGACCGCCTCGCCGCCCAGCCGGTTAATCCCATAGCGACCGAATTCCTCGCGCAGGTGTTTGACCAGCCATTCGGCTTGGCAACGCCGGCGGCGGGCGGCAAATTGCCCGCGCTCCAATAGCCATTGCCGATGACTGTCCAACGCATCGGCCAAAGCTTCAATACCGCTACCCAAGGCAGCGCTCGCGGATAAGGCCGGGGCTTGCCAACCATCCGCATCGGTGCGCCGGCCCAGTGTAGTTTTCAGTTCCGATAGGGTTTTCCGCGCCGCCATGCCGATATCTTCCTTGTTGACGACGATGACGTGCGGGATTTCCATGATGCCGGCTTTCAAAAACTGGATGCTGTCGCCGGAGGCCGGTTGGGCGACGAAACAGGTGGTATCGGTCATTTTCGATACATCGATCTCTTTTTGACCCACGCCCACGGTTTCGACCAGCACGACATCAAACGCGGCCAGCATCGCCAGGCTCATCGGCCATACTTCAGCACTGAGTCCGCCAAATTCACCGCGACAGGCCAGCGAGCGGATGAAGACCTCCCGATCCGCACCGCTAGCGTGCATCCGCAGCCGGTCACCGAGCAACGCACCGCCACTGATTGGACTGGAGGGATCGACCGCCAGAATCGCGACCTTCAACCCGCGCCGCCGCCACACCTGAATCAGCGCCGCAGTCAACGAGGATTTACCCGCACCGGGCGGGCCGGTGATGCCGATCAAATGGCCGCCACCTTCCTGTTTTTCCGCTGGCAGCGCCTCCAGAAAAGCCGCTGCACATTGACGGGCGGCGGGCCGACGATCATCGAGCAGGTTAAGCGCCTGCGCCAGCGCCAGCCGGTCACGGGCGCTGACCGCAAAGGCCAGCGCCGCCGGTTCAGGAAGCGCCGTCCGGGTCATATCGCCGCAACCGGGGGCAGCTCGTGGTGTTTGCGGATCAGATTCAGGATATCCACCATGATCCCGTTCATATCAATGTCCTTCGGGGTGTAGACGGCGGCGATGCCCCGCTCTTTCAGCAGTGCGGCGTCGCTTTCCGGAATGATGCCGCCAATCACCACTGGCAAGCCTTTCAAGCCGACCTGATCCAGTTGATTGAACACATCTTCAACCATCTCGACATGGCTACCGGACAGCACCGATAACCCGATCAGATGCACGCCTTCTTCCAGCGCTGCCTTGGCGATCTGTTCCGGGGTCAGGCGAATGCCCTCGTAGACGATCTCAAAGCCGACATCACGGCCTTTGACCGCAATCTGCTCTGCACCGTTGCTATGGCCATCCAGACCCGGCTTGCCGATCAGCAGTCGCAGTGGCCGGCCCAGTTCTGCGCCGGTCTGGGTGACCTGGCTGCGAATCGCCACCGCCCGCGCCCCGCGACTATCGTCATTGGCGGGAATGTCGATCCCGGTCGGGGCGCGGTATTCGCCGAAGATGTCGCGCAGGGTCTGCGACCATTCACCGGTCGTCACCCCGGCATGAGCGCACAGGATCGACGCCGGCATGATGTTGGCTCCGCTGCGGGCAGTCTCGGTCAGATTCGCCAGCGCCGCCTTGACCTCGGTAGCATTGCGCTGGGCGCGGAAGGCGTTGAGCCGCTCAATCTGCTCGCGTTCGGCGCGGGGATCGACCTTCATGATGCCGCTGTCCACGCCGCCGGTCAGTGGCGACACCTCGGTTTCCCGGTAGCAGTTCAGACCGACGATCTTGAGATCGCCGCGTTCAATCGCCCGCATCCGCTCGGTGTGGCTGGTCACCAGTTGCCGCTTGACATAGCCGGACTCAATCGCCTGCACCATGCCGCCCTGTTCCTGGACCCGGGCCATTTCCGCCATCGCGCCCTCGACCAGTGATTTGACCTTGGCGGCGATGACCGGCGAGCCGTCGAAAATATCGCCGTATTCCAGCAAATCGGTTTCAAAGGACAGGACTTGCTGCATCCGCAACGCCCATTGCTGATCCCAGGGGCGTGGTAGACCAAGCGCCTCATTCCAGGCCGGGAGCTGAATGGCGCGGGCACGGGCCTTTTTAGACAGGCTGACACCGAGCATTTCCAGCACGATCCGCTGCACATTGTTTTCCGGCTGTGCCTCAGTCAGACCGAGCGAATTGACCTGCACGCCGTAACGGAAGCGGCGCATTTCTTCGCTTTGCGCGCCATAGCGTTTCTGGGCCAGCTGGTCCCACATCTCGCCGAATGCCCGCATCTTGCAGGTTTCCTCGATGAAACGGATACCGGCGTTGACGAAGAACGAAATCCGCCCGACCACCTGCTCGAACCCTTCGGCGCCAATCTGGCCGGAATCGCGCACCGCATCGAGAATAGCGATGGCGGTAGACAGGGCGTAGGCCAGTTCCTGGGTCGGGGTCGCGCCAGCTTCCTGCAAGTGGTAGCTGCAGATGTTGGTCGGATTCCACTTGGGAATGTGTTTGACCGTGTAGGCGATGATGTCAGTAATCAGCCGCACCGAGGGCTGCGGCGGAAAAATGTAGGTGCCCCGCGACAGATATTCCTTGAGAATGTCGTTCTGGGTGGTGCCTTGCAGTTGCGCCGGGGTTGCGCCCTGCCGTTCGGCCACCGCGACGTACAGCGCCAGCAACCAGGCGGCGGTGGCGTTGATGGTCATCGAGGTGTTCATCTGGCCGAGCGGGATTTGATCGAACAACGCCGCCATGTCGCTGATGTTGCCAATCGGTACGCCCACCTTGCCGACTTCGCCCCGAGCCAGCGGATGGTCGGAATCGTAGCCCGTCTGGGTGGGCAGGTCGAAGGCCACCGACAGGCCGGTCTGCCCCTTGCTCAGATTGGTGCGATACAGTTCGTTGGAGGCCTTGGCAGAAGAATGGCCGGAATAGGTCCGCATCAGCCAGGGTTTGTCGCGTTTGATCGGGGGGGTCATGGGAGCCTCGTTGAGTTCGCCAGCGGTTCAGGATTTGCGTTGGTTTTTAGCCGCGTCCATCAGGTTCTATCTTAATTCTGCAACAGGCTAATTGCTTGCCTTTTTTGGGGAAATGCGGCGCTGGTCAATCCGGGTGCGGAGATGATCAGTTTATTATCATCCAGTTAATAAGGCCGATTGCAGATGTCCAGCCGCTACAGCAGCCGCAACAACGCCCGTTCCAGTGCAATGAACCCGGCCACATTCAGCGCGATGCCTAGCCCATCAAGGCTAAAGCCCGCCATCCAGCGGCCCGGCGCACTGATAGTCGCAGATAATCGGCACATCGTTAACGATCAGAATCAGTCGTAGTAACCGCCGCTCAATGGGCATCCTGACATGGCTCCATAACGGCCGCTATGTACCAGGCAGCCGTAACCCGTCCTACACTTTGGAATCGTAACGTGATGCGCTTGAATCGTCAGAATCTTCCAAGAGTCCTTAAGGAGACCCCGCCATGACCATGACCACGATCCGACTCAGTGCCAATCTGGGCGTCCTGTGCAGTCTGGCTTTACTGGGCGCGGCCCATGCTGCTGATTCCCATTCGCCGGTCGGCCAATGGAAAACCATCGACGACCAATCCGGCAAACCAAAAAGCATCATCCAGATTACGGAAAACAACGGTGTGCTGACCGGAAAGATTGTCGAACTGCTGGAAGGCGCGAAGGAAAAAACGTGCAGCAAGTGTGAAGGCGACCAGAAAGATCAGCCGCTGGTCGGGATGAAGATTCTGTGGGACTTGAAGAAAGAAGGCGATCAATGGACGGATGGCAAAATTTTCAACCCGGCGGATGGTGGTGTCTACAGCAGCAAGGCCAGGCTGATCGATGGCGGCAAGACTCTGGAAGTCACCGGAAAATGGATGTTTTTCAGCAAGCAGCAACAGTGGCAGCGGGTGAAGTGAAGTGAATCCCCTTGAATCGCCGGCAGCGAGTCCGCCTTGAAGACGGACACAGCGCCTCTGATCCGCGCTGAAGATCTAAGTCGCCGTTTCGGCGAGTTCACCGCCGTTGACCGGATTCAGGTGGCGGTTCATCCCGGCGAGGTGTTTGGCCTACTGGGCGCGAATGGCGCGGGTAAAACCACCGCCATCCGCATGTTATGCGGGATGCTGCCACCGACAGACGGACGAATCGAGGTGGCCGGAGTCGACATGGTGCGCCATGCCCGCCGTGCGCGCGGTCAAATCGGCTACGTTGCCCAACGGTTCTCCCTATACGGTGATCTGACCGTGCTGGAAAATCTCAAGCTGCAAGCCGGGCTATACGGGCTGACCGGAGTTCGCCGCCGCGACCGGGTAGACGCCACGCTGCACCTGCTCAATCTGACGGATCGTCAGGCGGTGATGGCTGGAACCTTGCCACTGGGCTACCAACAGCGGCTGGGATTGGCGGCAGCGCTGCTGCATGAGCCACAGGTGCTGTTCCTGGACGAACCGACCTCTGGCGTGGATCCGATGGCCCGTCAACGGTTCTGGGAACTGATCTACACCCTGGCCGATAGCGGCATCGGCATTCTGGTCACGACCCATTACATGGACGAGGCGCTATTCTGCGACCGGCTAGCGCTGATGCAGGCCGGTCGCATCGTCGCCGAGGGTGAACCAGAAACTCTGTTGCGCCGCCCGTTGCCCACCCCCATCCTGGAGCTGGACAGCCCCGATGCCGTGATTTTCGAGCGGCTGGCCCAAGACTGGCCGGAAGTGCGCGAAGTCATTCCTCATGCCGGGCAATTGCGGATTCGCCTCCATGCCGGAACCGATCCGGCGGCGCTACGGGCGCGGATTGACCAGGCCGCCACCGCACGACGGCTGACGGTAACGGCGCTGCATCCCGCTACGCCAGAACTGGAGGATGCCTTTGTGGCGGTGCTGGAGGAGAACGACGGTTGAATGTTCAGCATGTTCGAGCCATTGCCCGCAAGGAAGTCTGGCACCTGTTGCGTGATCCACGCAGCCTGGCGCTGATTTTGCTGATGCCCAGCCTGTTGCTGTTCCTGTTTGGCTACGCCATCCGGTTGGATTTGTATGAAGCGCCGATTGCCCTCATCCAGCAATCCCGCGATGCCTCGACCGAGGAACTGGTCGCTCGGTTCGCCGCCAGCAGGGCTTTCAACATCGTGCTGCGCTCCAATGACCGCCGGGACGCCACTGCCGCTTTGCAAAAAGGTCAGGTCTGGGCGGCGCTGATTTTCCCCCCCGACTACGCCCGGCAACTGGAGCGCGGCGATGCCCGATTGCAATTGCTGCTGGATGGAGTGGACGCCAATACTGCCCGGTTGCTGCGCAATTACACGCTGGCGCTAGTGAACGACTATCTGCTGAGTCGGGGCGGTTCGCCACCGCTTCAGATTGAAGATCGCACCTGGTTTAATGAAACCAAGGAAAGCCGATTAGCGATTATTCCCGGAGTGATTGCCATGGTCATGGCGGTGATTGGAGCAATGATGACGTCGCTGACCATTGCCCGGGAGATGGAACAGGGCAATCTGGTGATGTTGCGCACCACACCGTTGACCGGGCGCGAATTTCTGCTCGGCAAGCTGTTGCCGTACCTGGTCATTGGTCTGCTCGATCTGGCAATTGCGGTCGGGGTTGCAGTATGGATTTTCGGGGTGCCGCTGCGTGGTTCGCTGTTCATGCTGTCCTTGCTGTCCTTGCTGTTTCTGCTGGTGGTGATGTTGCAGGGGACGCTGATTTCGATTAACGCGGGCAATCAGCTTTTAGCCAGCCAAATGGCGATGGTCAGCAGTTTTCTGCCCGCCTTTCTGCTGTCTGGATTCATTTTCGCCATTGAAAATATGCCGACCGCGTTGCAATACCTGACGCTCATTGTGCCAGCCCGCTATTACGTCGCGCTGGCGCGGGCCATTTTCCTTAAAGGGATTACACCCTTGTTGCTGTGGAGTCAGATTGCCGCGCTGGCGCTGATTGCGCTGGCGCTGCTGCGCTTGACCCTGGTTCGGTCGAAGAAACTGGGGCTATTGCCATGAATCCGATGCGGGCCAGTCTGATTCGGCTGCGGGTCTTGCTCGGCAAGGAGTTTTTACAACTGCTGCGCGATCCCCGAATGCGCTTTTTCATGATCATTCCGCCGCTGTTTCAATTGATGGCCTTTGGTTATGCGGCCAGTTTTGATGTCCACCATGCTGAAATTGCGGTGGTGGATCAGGCGCAGACGGCGACCACCCGCGAGCTGCTGGCGGCAGTGGCGGCGACCGGCAGTTTTACCCTGCACTATCTGCCGGATGTCGCCACGGCTTCAGTGTCCATAGATCGCGGTCAGGTCCGTGCCCTGCTGCGCTTTGCGCCGGATTTCGAGACGAAACACACCGCACAGATCATCGCCGACGGTTCCGATTCCAACAGCGCCCAAATGATCACCGGGCAACTCAGCCAAGCGTTGCAGCACAGCGCTCAGACCAGCGCCGGTCTCGATCCACCGATCCAGGTCGAAGAACGGGCCTGGTTTAATGACAATCTGGATGATCGCCCCTATTTCGTCCCCGGCATCATTGCCACCATCGTATTGATTACCACTGTGATTCTGACTGCGATGACCATTGTTCGGGAGCGGGAATTTGGAACGCTGGAACGGTTGCTGGTGACGCCGGTGGCGCGATTGGAATTTCTGGTCGCTAAAATGGCGGCTGTCGCTAGTGTTGGCCTGTTTGACGTGCTGCTCATCAGCGTTATCGCCGTGATGTGGTTCGATGTGCCATTCCGGGGCAACATCGTAGGTCTGCTAGCCGGCAGTGGCTTATTTCTAATGAGCACCCTGGGAATCGGTCTGCTGATTTCCAGCTACTCGGACACCCAGCAGCAGGCGCAACTGCTGGCGTTCTTTGTCATTCAACCGATGGTGGTGCTGTCGGGTTTTGCCTTTCCGATCCAGAATATGCCGGAAGGCGTGCAATGGCTGACCTGGCTGAATCCATTGCGCTATTACCTGCTGATTATCCGTGACGTGTTCCTGAAGGGCAGTCCGGTCGGCACACATGGTTTTGAATACGGGATGATGGCGGCGTTAGGGATTGCGACGCTGCTGTTGAGTTTACGGCGGGTCAAATAACCAGGAGATTCCCTTATGGCCGTTCAGATCAAGTATTTCGCCAGCTTGCGCGACCGACTGGGTCGGGCCGGGGATCGGCTGGAGGTAGTGGATGGGCTAACCGTTGCGGGTGTTTGGGCGACGCTGTGGCCGGATACGCCATTGCCGCCGAACACCCTGACGGCGGTCAATCTGGATTATGCCGATCTAGCTCAGCTGGTCGCCGACGGCGACGAGGTGGCGTTTTTTCCGCCAGTGACTGGAGGCTAAACCGGTGAACATTGAACTGCGGGCCGCCCCCTTCGAGCCACTGGTGGAACTAGCGCGTTACCAGTCGGGCCTGGATGAAAGCCAGAGCGGTCAGTATGGCGCAACTGCAATCTTGATCGGGACGATGCGTGACGCCAATGATGGCGCAACGGTCAGCGGCCTGACGCTGGAACACTACCCCGGCATGACCGAGCGTTATCTCCAGCGCAGCGTGGTCTCTGCATTTCAGCAATGGCCGTTGCTGGATGTGCTGCTCATTCACCGAGTTGGCGCATTGCAACCGAATGATCCGATGGTGCTGGTGGCGGTTTGGGCGGCGCACCGGGCGGCGGCATTTGCGGGCTGTCGCTTCCTTATGGAGGAACTGAAATCGAATGCGCCGTTTTGGAAACGTGAAGACACTGCCGCCGGGCCGCGCTGGGTCGAACACAACACGCCGGGTTGAAGGAACCGACGCAGTTTGGGTGCGTTCCGGCAGGCTATCCGTTATGCTGCATCCATGACTGAACCTGCGCCTAATGCTCTTATTTCTCGCCGCTTCCGGGGCTTTTTGCCGGTGATCGTCGATGTCGAGACCGGCGGTCTCAATCCCCAGACTGACGCCCTGCTGGAAATCGCTGCGGTGATCATCCGCATGGACTGGCAGGGTGACTTGCTGCCGGTCGGAACGCTGGCCCATCATGTCCAGCCCTTTCCCGGCGCTCGGCTCGATCCGGCTTCAATGGCGATCAATGGCATCGATCCCGATCATCCTTTCCGCTTTGCCGTACCTGAGGGCGAAGCGCTGAACGCTATTTTCCGCGAGGTGCGCCGGGAGATGCGCGATACCGGGTGCAGCCGCGCCATTCTGGTCGGTCACAACTCGTTTTTCGATCTGGCCTTCGTCAATGCGGCTGCCGAACGAGCGCGGATCAAGCGTAATCCCTTTCATCCTTTCAGCAGTTTTGACACAGCAACACTGGCCGGGCTGGCTTACGGCCAAACCGTACTGGCGCGGTCATTACAGGCAGCCGGCATTCCGTGGGACGAACGAGAAGCCCATTCAGCGATTTATGACGTTGAGCGGACCGCAGAATTGTTCTGCCAGATCGTCAACCGCTGGAAAAACCTGGGTGGCTGGGCGGTAGATAATTGAAGCCATCACCCGCAATGTCGGCTCAGCAGCGGGCGGTGAAACAAACTCGCCGATCTTCGTTGAAGAACCCCGACTGTTCCAAGAGCCTTTTTCTGAATTGGCAGGCGATATGAACCATCATCCTCACAATATACTGGTCACCGGCGGTGCCGGCTTTATCGGCTGTAATTTTATCCGTTATCTGTTGGCGACCGATCCTGCACTCCACATCGTGACTCTTGACCTGCTGACTTACGCCGGTTCGCTGGATAATCTGCGCGACTTGCCCAATCCGACTCGCCATTGCTTTATTCAGGGTGATATTTGCGACCGGGAATTGGTGGATCGAGTGTTGCGCGAGCATGTCATCGACACGATCGTCCATTTCGCTGCTGAGAGTCACGTCGATCGCTCCATTACCGGCCCAGCGACATTTGTACAAACCAATCTGGTCGGCACCTTCACCCTATTGGAAGCAGCGCGGCAATACTGGTTAAATGGCGGCAAAACAGCGGAACAGCGCCGATTTCATCATATTTCTACCGACGAGGTTTATGGCGCGCTGCAATCAAATGATCCGCCATTTAGTGAAAACACTCCCTACGCACCCAATTCACCCTATTCTGCTTCCAAAGCGGGTTCTGATCATCTGGTGCGGGCCTATTTTCATACTTACGGCCTACCCGTGACAACAACGAACTGCTCCAATAATTATGGTCCGTTTCAGCATGGTGAGAAATTCATTCCCACCGTAATCCGTTCCTGTCTATTGCAACAACCGATTCCTGTTTATGGCGATGGCGGCAATATCCGCGACTGGCTGTATGTCGATGATCATTGCCGGGGAATTGAAGCAGTGATTCGTCGGGGCCAATTAGGAGAGACCTACAACATTGGGGGATGCAATGAATGGTCGAATCTGAATATCACTCGGCTGATTTGTACCCTCATGGATGAACGTCGGCCAGAAAACGCGCCACATCAGCGACTGATTAGCTTTGTCGCCGACCGGCCGGGCCATGATTGGCGCTACGCCATTGCTGCCGACAAGATGAAGCATGCGCTTGGCTGGAAACCGCTGGAAACTTTTCATACCGGCATTGCCAAAACTGTGGACTGGTATCTGCATACGCTACACTGCTAATTTATTCAAAGAAATTGATCAGCACATTATCGGGGAGGATAGCTATATTGCACACTCGCGCATTCACGATCGAACACTGGTCAATTTTACTGCGCTGCTAAAGAACTCTATTGTCTAACAGCTGGACCCTTTACTCCTTACTGACAAAACTTACCTAAAACCTATAGAGATGATGACCCATTCTGCTTTTCAGCAATTACGCACCTATCCGGTTCCAGCCTTGCGGCTGGAGTTTCAGGAATACCGTCATATCGCCACCGGCGCCCGGCACCTGCATCTGGCCGCCGATGATCCGCATAATGCTTTCATGGTCGCTTTTCTGACCGTGCCGCAAGACTCAACCGGCGTCGCCCACATTCTCGAACATACTTCGTTATGCGGCAGTCGGCGCTATCCGGTGCGTGATCCTTTTTTCATGATGATTCGGCGCTCATTGAACACTTTTATGAACGCCTTCACCAGCAGCGATTGGACTGCATACCCCTTCGCCAGCCAGAATAAAAAGGACTTCAATAACCTATTGGATGTTTATCTGGATGCGACCTTTTTCCCATTGCTCGATGAGCGTGATTTCGCCCAGGAAGGCCACCGACTGGAATTCGCTACGCCCACTGATCCGGACACCGAACTGGTCTTTAAAGGCGTAGTGTTTAATGAGATGAAAGGCGCGCTTAGTTCCCCAGTGCAACGCTTGGGACAGGCGTTGCAACAACGGATATTCCCGACGATAACCTATCATCACAACAGCGGTGGCGATCCGGAAGTCATTCCTGATCTGACTTATCAGCAACTCCGAGCATTTCATTCCCGCCATTATCATCCATCCAACGCCATTTTTCTTACCTATGGCGACATTCCTGCTGCCGAGCACCAAGCGCATTTTGAGACTAAAGCGCTGGCCGATTTCCAGGCATTGGCGCTGGATTTAGCGATTCCTGATGAACAGCGCTATTCTGCGCCTATTACCGATCTGGTTTATTACCCACTGGATGGCGCTGAGGATTGCTGCAACAAAACCCACATTGTCATGAGCTGGCTGCTGGGGCCAATCACCGATCCAATGGCTTCACTCCGGGCGCGGCTATTAAGCGACGTGTTGCTGGATAATAGCAGTTCGCCCTTGCGTCATGCCCTCGAAACATCTGAATATGGCGCAGCGCCGTCGCCGTTGTGCGGCTTTGACGCCTCAACTCGTGAAACGACCTTTAGCTGCGGATTAGAAGGTTCAAATCCCGAATCCGCCGATGCAGTGGAACAACTGATTTTCAGCGTGCTGCATCAGGTCGCCGCCGACGGCATTGCCCCTGAGGCGGTTGATTCCGCTCTCCATCAACTGGAATTAAGCGAGCGGGAAATCACCGGCGACGGCTTTCCTTATGGCTTGCGTTTACTGATGGAAGCCTTGACCCCGGCTATTCATGGCGGCGATCCATTGCCGGCGCTGGATAGCGATCCGCTCCTGGCGCAACTACGCACGGAAAGCCGCGATCCCGATTTCATTCCGCGCCTCACCCGGCAACTGCTGCTGGATAATTCGCACCGGGTGCGTCTGGTGATGGCCCCCGATCCGGAACTGAGCCAGCAACAGGCAGCGGCAGAACGGGAACGGCTGGCGACGATTCGCAGCGCACTGAGCGCCACAGAGCAAAGCCGCCTCGTTGAACAAGCCCGCATTCTGGCCGAGCGTCAGCAACAGCAGGATGATCCGGAATTGCTGCCCAAGGTTGGGCTGGAGGACGTGCCGGCGGAATTGCCCATCGCCGAGGGGGTCAACCGGCCAGTGGGAACCCTGCCCGCCGCTTGGTACGCCCAAGGCACCAATGGTATGGTCTATCTGCACGCTATTTTTGATCTGCCGGTCCTGAACGCCGAAGAACTGGACATACTTCCGTTGTTTTGCGCCTGTCTCAGTGAAGTCGGCAGCGCCGGGCGCGATTATCGCAGCACCCAAGCCCGGCAAGCGGCAGTGACCGGCGGAATCAACGCTAAGGCGGCGGTGCGCGGCGGGGTCGATGATGTGCAGCAGGTCAAGGGAGTGCTGACCCTGGGCGGCAAGGCGCTAGCCCGCAATCAGGCGGCATTGGCGGATCTGTTATGGGAAACCTGGACCAGTCCTCGCTTTGACGAGCTGCCCCGGTTACGGGAACTGGTCGCCCAAATGCGTTCCCATCGTGAAGAAGCGATCACCCATCATGGTCATGCCTTGGCGCTGGCCGCCGCCACCGCCGGTCTGAGTCCAGTCGCAGCGCTTAATCAGCGTTGGGACGGGTTGACCGGCCTGCAACGCCTCAAAACGCTGGACGATACGCTGGACGATGCTGAGGCGCTGGCCGCATTCGCCGCCCGGCTGGCGCAGTTGCGCGACCGCTTGCAACCCATTCCCCGGCAACTGCTGATCGTCAGTGAAACCGAACGCCAGGAGGTCATCGCCGAGGCGCTGGCGCTCCACTGGCGGGAAGGCGCAGAAACCTTGGCTGCACCGTTCACGCTCGCCACCCCGGAACCGGGCCCGTCCCGGCTAGGCTTCAGCGTCAACACTCAGATCAACTTCTGCGCCAAGGCTTATCCCACCGTCGCGCCCAACCATCCCGATGCTCCGGCCCTGCACGTCCTCGGCGATTTTCTCCGCAACGGCTACCTGCATCGCGCTATCCGTGAACAGGGTGGCGCTTACGGTGGCGGAGCCGGCTACCATCCCGACAGCGGTGCGTTCCGTTTCCATTCCTACCGCGATCCCCGCCTGACCGAAACCTTCGCCGATTTCGACCGGGCGCTGGATTGGCTACAGACTCATGATCATCCGGCGCGGACGCTGGAAGAAGCGATTCTTGGTCTGGTCGCCGCGATTGATAAGCCCGGATCGCCGGCCGGTGAAGCCGTCAGCGCCTTTTTCGGCAGCCTGTTTGGACGCACCCCGGCACAGCGCCGCGCCTATCGGCAGCGGATTCTCAACGTCACTCTGGCGGATTTGAAACGGGTCGCAGCGACTCATCTCCAGCCAGAACAGGCCTGTTGTGCGGCATTGAGCAATGCCCGGACTTTGGCGGAGCAGTCAGACTGGGTTGTTATTGCGGTTTAATCTCTCAGGAGCCTGTTTATCCGGGCTAACACCGTTCTTAGGCCCGGTTTGCCCATCCAGACACCCACTGCATGGGCGACCGGAACGGGTTGCGCCCATTTTAGGCGCTGGCCGAGTTGCGGCGCTGGTGGTGTGGTTAGTCAGAAACCAAACATTTCAGCGTGATGGGTGAGACAACAGGTCATAGCGTGGTTTCCGGTGCAACGGCCGGTCAGGCGAGGTTGATTGACAGGTTAAACTGCCAGAACGGTGACAACCTAACCTGTACGGCTATGCCTTGGGCAATGGCGGCATCTCTTCAAACGTGGGGACATTCTCATCCATAAAATCCCATTTGGGCTTTCTCTTGTTGTACACAATAGCATTTGGTTTGAACCATGAACTGTCATCTAATGTTCCTGCGGAGACACTGATAATATCCGTAACTAGACTGCTTGTTCCAAAAAGGCGGCTACCACATTTAGGGCAAAAATGACGTGTAATTGTTGATCCCGTATCAGTAATTGAGTCATAGCTACTTGTTTCACCTTCTATCGTAACATCACTTTTTTAAAGAATGCATTGGATGAATGACCGGTACCTGTCGATTTTCTACAATGATCGCAATGGCATTGCCCCATCCTTACTGGGGTCGACAAAATTGTATATTTCACACTTCCACATAAGCATTCACCCATCGCAAAGCATTTCTTTGACATGATTTTAATCTCCAGATTTTTGTCATCCCAAGTTAAATATAAAATGAAGCGTTAGAGACCTTTACTCATTCCGGATAGCTGATACGGTTATTTTCAGTGACGATAATATGACGTTTTTTCAGTAGCTCAGAAAAGAGTTTCTCTTTATCGTCGTCAGAAATGCCTCCCTGGAACTGGAACATTGCCCCGATTGAATTGAGCAGCGCCCTCTTCTTTGACGGTTTTAACTTCTTGAGTCTATCGGCCACATACTGGACAAGCTCTGGGTCGGAAGGAGTGAAGGCGGACGCAGTCTTTCTCTTCTCGGGGTTCTGCTCTTCCTCTTCTTTATGTGCAAGCTGAATGAGTAGTTGAGCCAGCCGAAGCTTTTCTCGATAGCTCAATTGTTCAGCTTGCTTTGAAACTTCGTCATAAGTCATAGAACGCTCGGATGTGAGAGATGGAAAGGTCTAACGGGCGCGAGTTGAACGTCATCCCGCACGAAATGAACCTGCCGCCCGACGAAGTAATTGTCAAGTCCCGCAAGCCCCACTAGTCCCGCTAGTCGTGATGGGCGGCAGGGACGCGAGTACGGGATGACTAAGTCACCCTGAAGGAATGACGCTCCAACGAGGGTTCGACGGCAGCGTCGCGTCGAGAACCCGACGTTGGCTCAACTCGCACCCCGCTAGCGGGGTCAGGTGCGAGCCTCAGTTAGATCAGTTGACTGGATATTTGGATTGCTTTCCAAACGGTTTCTACCTGAAAGTAAATTAAAAGATTGTTCTACCCTCTGTCTAATATTGTCATTTGGATTGTATATTGTACCGACTTCTCCTACACGCACATCAATTCCTCTTTTGATACCCTCATACTTCAAAATAGCAGCGCAATCAATAATTTCCTGACTTACATGGTTATTATATGTCAATACATCATAGGCCACTATTCTGATATCATTTTTTTCTGCAATATTTAGAAAGGGTATTACTTCATGCTTGTTTTTATCACAAATAATCATCTTTAGAATTATTTTATATTTATTAGCTTTAGCATACTTATCAATATTTTTAACCACTTTTTCAAAAAGATTTTTCCCTTTTATAATATTGAAACTTTCCTTTGTCCCAGCGTCTATGCTAATCATAACTGAAGCTTTATTATTTATCATTGCTTCTAAAAGAGTTTTAGATAAAATTGTTCCATTAGTATAAACTTCCGATGTAGCACCATATCTTGTCAAAAAAATGAATAAGCTTTCAAATTCTTTGTTAATTATCGGTTCTCCCCCTCCCCATAAAATAACGGATTCTGTGGACAAATATTTTTCTTCAACTAACCACTCAAACGTTGGTTTAAGCGAAATTATCGAAGAAAGAGGTAACTTTTGTTTGCCCTCAGGAATCGCATAACAGTATTCGCAAGCAAGGTTACATACGGTATAATGCGCCAAACAAATTGTATCAAAAAGAAATTTCTTAGGCGCCCACATCTTCTTTAATAGTAATGGACATTTTTTGCATCCATTGAAACCTCCATTTTGGTTAGCTGTAATTATTAGTTTCCGTATTGTCAAAACTTCACGAATTGAAAAATGCCCTCCTGAAAATTTAGTCAAGCCAGGCGTTCCTCCTCCTTCTACACAATTTGGGCAAACTCTTAATTTGTCTGGCACAAAACTCAAGCCACCTTCAATCCATCTACAACTCGGATATTCTTCAGATCTATTCGGTGGTTCGATACCAAATGATTTCCATTGTTTTGCTTCATCAAAAATTTCAAAATTATTTTCTGTAGCACCATAGCGATTGCAATTTAAATCAATAATCTTTACCGCACTATTCAAATAGTTTTTGAGATAAACTGTTTCGTCTTCATAAAGATATAATTTGCTACACAACTCACTATAATGATTCTTTAATAAGAGAACATACCCATTTCTTTCAATAATTTTAAGAGCTGCAAATTTAATGTAGTTTAAATATGACTTAGCTAAGTTTTTGAAGGTCTTTACCATGATAATTACCTCACATATTTCTATTAGGCCTAACAGGGGCGCGTAGCGCTGTCCGCTGAAACTGATTGTTAGACAGCAAATACTTCACACTTCAGCTCATGTATAAACCACCATTGACGTTAATAGTCTGGCCGGTGATATAGCCATTACAAGCCAACATTGCTACAACATCGGCGACTTCTTGGGGCGATCCCAGACGACCGACGGGAATCCGCTCAGGCTGCGCCTGTGGATTGCCGGCAATCATCTCTGTATCAATTAGGGCAGGTGCGACAGCATTTACCGTAATACCTTCACCGGCCAATTTTGAAGCATATGAATGGGTCAGCCCCCAAATACCCGCTTTAGACGCGGCATAGTGTGGACCAACAATGCCACCCAATTGGATGGCTACTGACGTCATGTTGATAATTCGTCCCCACTTTTGGGAACGCATGTACGGCAGCACCGCTTGAGTAACCAAGAAAACAGACTTGAGATTGACAGCAATGATCTTGTCCCAATCATCTTCGGTAACGGCTTCAATGGATCGCGGAGAGGACATCCCCGCGTTGTTGACGAGGATGCTGACTCCTCCTAGAGATTCTTCAATCGACCCGATCATCCGGGATACATCTGCAACAACAGAGACGTCCGCTTGCATGACCACACACCGATGGCCGCGGCTCTCCAGTTCCGACCTAACCTGCAAGGCTTCGCTCTCCCGGCCACGATAACTAAGAGCAATATCCGCTCCGGCTTCCGCTAGCGCCAAAGTAATGGTTCGCCCAATTCCGCGGTTGCCACCCGTGATAAGAGCAACCTTGCCAGCAAGGTGACTTGTGTTCTCAATCATTTCCGAATCACCTTCAGTGCTCGTAAATGCCGCCTAACGATAGGTTCAGCTGGCCCGCGCCATCCGAGCAAACACCCGCTGCGGGCGCTCCGCTGCAACCGCTAGTTCGGTTGTGCTTCGGTAGAACACGTCAGATCGGTGGGAGGTTCTGCCAATTAGCGCTTTGGAAACGCGAGGGCCACCGTGAGAAGTACTCCTTTGAGTCGACGTTAAGCGATAACACGTTATCCCGCAGGAAGAACATACCAGTGTCATAGAGGCCTAGATAAGTTCCAGGGAACCGACGGTTAAGTTCGTAGCAAAGATCCAGGACGATATGGTCACGGATTGCCAACCACGAATATGGACACCTAAACGAGAGCATCCGCATCCAAGACGCTCCATACTGCCCCCACTTAAAAGCAACATCTGTTTTCCACCATAGTCCAATGCGCCCGATCCGTTGTCGCGCACGGAAGCAGCCATCTGAAGGGGCAGTGCAGTTATTGAAGTCGATGTCGAGGAATTGACCGATATCATGATAGGTGGCATCCGATGCAATATAAAGCTGGAGGTCAGGGCACGCCATTGCAGAATTCCTCAAAGTAGCAAGCAGCCGAACGGGGCGCGAGTTGAGCATCATCCCGCACGGAGCGGACCTGCCGCCCACCACGATAATCGGACGCTACATCCACTGGGCATCGGAGAATGTACGGACAGCAATCGCCGCTCTGATGACACGCTACGATCTGGTCGCGGCGCGCTACACAAGGCTGAGCAAGGCTGAGGTAAAACCACAAAGGAACTGATTAATATCGACATGGTGGCTATGGGTGGACTCGAACCACCGACACCGGCATTATGAGTGCCGTGCTCTAACCAGCTGAGCTACATAGCCATGAAGCGAGGGGAGAGATTGAAGAAGAGGGTGGGATTATGCAGATCAGATGGAGGGTCGTCAAGAAAACGTCTGTTCACACTGGCTGACCGACAAGCTCTTCTCCCCGGCCCCAGAATCCAACATTTTTAGGAGGCTTAACATGGCCCAAACCGCTTCCACCATGCTGCCCTTGGGTACGCCAGCGCCGGCATTCAGTCTGCCCGAGCCGGCCACCGGCAAAACCATTTCATTGGATGATTTTCACACTGCACCAGCGCTGCTAGTGATCTTCACATGCAATCACTGTCCGTTTGTCAAGCATATTCGCCAAGGCGTGGTGGATTTCACCCGCGACTACCAACAACGAGGACTAGTAGTGATCGCCATTAATGCCAACGATGCTGCTAATTATCCCGACGACAGTCCAGCGAAAATGGCGGAGGAAGCTAAAACCTTTGGTTATCCATTTCCGTACCTCTACGACGAAACTCAGGCAACGGCTAAAGCCTATCGCGCCGCTTGTACTCCAGATTTCTTTCTATTTAATGCAGATCGCACGCTGGTTTATCGCGGTCAGTTCGACGGCAGTCGGCCTGGCAATCAGATACCGATTACGGGTGTTAATTTGCGGGCGGCAGCGGATGCGGTATTGACAGGGCAACCGGTGGTCATGGAGCAAAAACCTAGCATCGGCTGCAACATTAAGTGGAAAGCCGGTAATGAACCGAA
Organism: Candidatus Competibacteraceae bacterium; assembly: GCA_003989085.1. Classification (GTDB taxonomy): domain Bacteria; phylum Pseudomonadota; class Gammaproteobacteria; order Competibacterales; family Competibacteraceae; genus RXIV01. Next base: position 32,062 of record RXIV01000008.1, on the reverse strand, counting down.
GGATTACGGTTGAAAAGCAGGACGAATCGAGTAAAGCGCCAAGACAGTTGAAGCCTTTCAACGCTCAATAGTATAAATCAAATCAGCGCCTACTCCAGATACGCTGCTGTTTGATTCAAACATCAGCCGTTTACTGATCCGGTATTTGACATTAAAGCTGTTAACCGCACTGAATAGCCCGACGCCATAACCTACATATAAATCCGGCGACAGGTATTTGCCGAGCATCAGCGATGTTGTCTTGCTGCCTTCGCCAGAATTCAATTGCAGCGAATCCAGTCCAAACGCCTCACTCAGGCTCTTGGTCAGCGTTCCCGCCCCGAAACCCATCGCGCTGGCTGCCTTATACAGCAAGGCTGATTCGCCGCCTGAACCATCCTGCGGCCCCCGCCCCAAGACCAGATAGGACAGAATGCTGGAATTGGGCATCTTCGGATCAGAGAACAACGTCAGCAGTGGTTTTTTCAGCGTCCCGCGAATCTGAGCACCGGCAGTAATAGAATCACCGGTTGCAGAATTATCGTTCTGCCGCACCACCCGTAAATTCAGCCCCGGATTATCAAGCGGGCTGCTGCTGAAAAGTAATTGCCCTTTCTGAATCTGAATCTCTTCGCCATAAATCCGGTAATTGCCGGCAACAACTTCAATGCTGCCGCTGCCACGAGGCGCTAGTTGCGGGGTCTCCTCCACCAACAGTTTGCCCTTGAGATGACCTTGGAAAGCGGCGGTTTCTATGCGCACATCATCGCCTAAAATGACCTGCACCTTGGCGTAAAGATCAATGCCTTGAGGTTTAGGCGGCGGCGCTTCGCCATGCGCATTATTGACGATCACTACATCATCAGACGGACGAATCACACCAGGCCGGTCGCCACCAGGCCGCAGAAAAGCGTGGGGAACCGTTAATTCACCATCTACCTGCACTTGCTGCTGCGTGACACTTAATTGCAAGTCAGGACTGATCTGAATTTGCAAATCAGCGGTATTCAGGGCTTGAAAGCCTTGTCCCTTGATCTTCAGCACTAATTGCGGTTTGAGCGGATCTGCCTCACCGGATAATTGCAATTGCCCAGAACCGGAACGTACTGATCCAGACAATTGTAGTGGCCCCTGCCCAGTGCCGATAGCAGTGAATTGCAGATTCTGGAGTTGAATACCGGCTTCAGGAAGCGTTGCGCTGGCGTTATCCAGACGGATTTCACCGCGTAAGGCTAATTTAGGTAAAACACCGGTCGCACTGACATCCGCCCGTACCTGGCCAGATACTTTCTGTATTTGCGGGGCGAATAGTGAAATCACACTCAAATCAGTCAGCGCCGCATTGATCTTGCCATTCAACCGAGCAGTTCCCAATGGATCCTCGATTTGCAGATTGGCCTGCACTTGCCCGGTCTTGGCAAGATCGAGTTTAGCTTGGGTATTCAGTATGCGACCATTTAAATCGCTTTGCAGATGGCCCCCATTCAGCGTGAAATGCAGGAGCTGACCGTTAGTTTCCATTCGTAGACTGCCGGGCGCAACGCTCAGATTGATCTTGCCTTGCATAGTTCTAGCATCCTTGCCACTGATCGTGGCTTCACCACTAATGCTAGTGGCGAGCGCTACACCGGGCTGCAGAAAGGCTTTAAATCGTTCTGGTGCAAGATGGTCTAATTTAACCTTGGCATTGAAACCGCGTCCATCCTGCCAGTGTCCTTGCAAGCACAACCGGGTTGGGGCGCTATTCATACAGACGGTGTCGAGATTGGCTTCTTTAGCCGAAGCTCGCAAGGTCACCGGTTTATCCAGATTCCAGGTACCGGCGGCAGTATTTTTCATCGCCCATTGCGTGATTCTGCCCTGCCAGGTCAGCGTCGGCAGTTGCAGATTACCCGCCAGCGCCACATTAAACTGACCCGGATCGCCGGCTAGTTCCGCCTTGACTTCATGTGCGGCAGGCGTCCCGGAACCGTCCAAAATCAGGCTCTTCCATTGCTGCCCGCCAAGCATCAACCCCTGCCCATTCACCTGTAACTTAGAGTGATTCGCCCCCCCGGTATCGACATTAACTGTACCACGCACTTGTCGAATCCGGGTATCGCCATAATTGAGATTCTGCACAGTGAAATCAGCGGCGATTTCAGGATGATCGCGCGGCCCCGTCAATTGACCCGTACTGCTAATGCTGCCACTCAGTCCTGGAATTAGCCCTTGCAACCGTGGTGCGGCCACTTTCCAACGTAATGCCCAACGCTGTGCTAATGATCCATCCGCTTCTATTTTGGAATCACCGGCATTAATTTTTAGTGCCTTGATGGTCAGGTTTTGATCCACGACCATCAGATCAGCAGCGCCGCGCACTGTCTGGCCGCTTAGTGTGCCGCTCAGATCTTCAAGCAGCAAGCTGGCTCGCAGGGTTTTATCCAAACTCCCGTCGCTTTTCAGTCGCAGATTCAACTTGCCGGGCAGGTCTTTCCATTGCACTCCTGGATTTAAGCCGACGCCAGTCAATGCTGCTTGCCAACGCAACACCGGCAGCCAGGCAGCCTCAACATTGCCTTCAATCAAGCCGTCCAGCGTCTTCCCATTCAACTTCACTTCACGCACTGCTCGATCAGAACCTCGTCCACTGACAGTCCATTGGCCTTTTGGAATATCCGGCCCTTGCACTTCGGCAGCCAGTTGAAAGCGGTAATCCGTCATTGCGCCCTGAATGGTAAAATCGCCTTTAGGGCTGGCGACTTGCGGCGTTCCCGTCAACGGCCAGACCAGTGACTGCCACTGCCCAGCGGCGTTGAATTGCAATTCGGCAAATTTCAGATCACCCTTGAGGTTAAGGGATAACGGTTGATCGGCTGCGGTTAGTTTTAATTGCTCCAAACGCAGTGAAGCTTCATCACCCGCAGCGCTAAACCGGGCCGTCGTCCGGCCCAGTTTTGGCAAACCAACATTGACTTCGCCTTGACCCTGAAACTGGGCCAAAACACCTTGGGCCTTGATTTGAGCAGTGAGCGGCTGACCGGCCAGCTCAGGAGCTAGCGGCTTGAGATCGGCCATTTCCAGTTTGGCCTGAACCGACCAGGCCGGCTGCGAATCCAGCGGCTGGCGGACTTCGCCGCTGAGTTCCAAGGTCGCCGGGCCAGTGATTCGCTGCGTTAATTGCAATTGGTCGCGCAATTGGCCTTGAATCGCGCCTTGTCCCGTCACCGTTCCCTGATCCGGGGTCAACCATTGCCAGGCCAGTTGCACGCTGAGCGGATAGCCTCCCGTCGGGTTCAGTCGCCCGCTGAGGTGCAGATCGCCTTGCGCCGCCCAGATTTCCAGCGGATCAATGGTTAAAGCGCCAGCTTCGGTATGGGCTTTCAGATGAATAGCCTCAATCAGCACCGGCTCGGCATCAGGAGGTTGGATATGAACATCGCGAACCTCTACATCGGCAATCTGGATAGCCAGCGGTAATTGAATCTCCGGCAACGCCAGCGTTTTAGTCGCCGGAGCCGCCGGGTCGCCGGGCGGCAGGCTCAGGTCCAGCCCGTCCAGATGCAATCGGTCAAGCGTCAGCGTAGCGTTAAGCAGATCGGCAGGGTTCCAGTCCAATTCCCCGTTAGCCAGCGCAACCTTCAGCGCGCCATCCTGATAGCGTAATTGTTTGATCCACAATGGCCCCAGCAGAGAACCGCCAGCCTGGCCGTAACTGAACTGGCCGGGCAGAGTTCGTTCGGCCAGCGCCAGCAGCGCCTTCAAACCGGTTTCGGTGGACACCGCCCATCCTGCCGCCAGCAGCAGAATCACTAGCAACAACAATGGCAGTAGCAAAAACAGCCGGAACAGCAGGCGGCTCACGGCGCGGAAGGTGCTCACAGGTCAGGCCCAATGCTGAACGAGAAGCGGAATGTATCGCCGGGCGGGCGATCCAGCCCGGAAGCAAAATCCAGCCGCACCGGCCCGACTGGCGACCGCCAGCGCACGCCTAGCCCAACCCCGGTTTTCAATTCGGGGCTGGCGCCATCGAAGGCGTCGCCGCTGTCGACGAACGTCGCCAGGCTCCAGCCATCCCAGATCCGGTGTTCATATTCCAGACTGGCGATCAGCAGATTCTTGCCGCCGATCACATCGCCCGCCGCATCCGTCGGACCGATGCTGTTATAGGCATAACCGCGCACACTGGCGTCACCGCCGGCGAAAAAGCGCAGCGAGGTCGGCAACGAGCTAATACCCTGATCAATCACGGTCGCGCCCAAATCACTGCGGGCAATGATCCGGCTGACATCATTAAAGGCATACACCCCTTTCAAATGCAGCACCCCTTGGGCGAAGGTCGTATCGGACAGCAGTTCGGTCGCCGCGCCGCGCAGCTCGAAGCCGAACAGTAGGCCACGACTGGGGTTCAGGCGGTCATCGGCGTCGATCCAGGTCCAGTTCAGGCCGGGAATCAGCAGCAGCGATGAGGTGGTGGCGGAATTAGCGCTGTTGATCGCCTGATAGCGTTCGTATTGGTAACTAAGATTAAAGTTCTTCAACCATTTGCCGTCCTGCTGCTGCCAGCTACCGCCCAAGGAGCCTAGTTCGTAGTCCTGCTGCTCGTAATTCTGATTGATGTAGGCGGCGGTCAGGGCATATTCGTCCGTGGTCGGGTTTTTACCAGGAATCATGTATTTAGCGCCCAATGACGACTTAATGGACGACACCAGCAGTTCTTCTTCGGCGTGATGGCCCTCACGGTTGATCCGGCGCTGTTCCATTTTTAGTTTGCCGCGTACGCCGGTATCGGTCCCGTAACCCAGCCCGGCGCTGTATTTATTGGACTTGCCGGGTTCCAATTCCACCGCGACCGGCGTGGTATCGGTGGCTTCGTCAGGCGGGGCATTGACCTGCACCTGGCTGAAATAGGGGGTGTTGCCGAGATCGCTTTGCAGTTTCAGCAACTGGTTGGCGTCGTAGGGATCGCCGGCCTTGAACTGCGGATAACGCTCCAGCAGCTTGAGCGACAGCACATCCTGCTGGAAGGCGATAGCGCCGAAGCGGTAACGCGGGCCGGTGTCGTAATGCAGCCGGATCGTGGCCTGATGGGTCTGCAAATTGACCTGAATGGCGTGTTCAACCAGCCGGGCTTTGAAATAGCCGCGCTCGGTCGCCAACGATTCCAGATTTTGCTTGAACTGCTCGTACTGGGCCTGATCGAGAATTTGCCCGTGGACCAACGGTACTTTAGCCAGCAGTTTTTGAAAGACCGGGTCATCCTTGCCTTCGCCAAGAATTTCCACGTCCACCGTATCAATCGTGAGCGGTGGGCCGGGTTCAATGTGATACCGCGCCTCCCAACCGTCCGCCGTGCGCTCCAGCGTCGACTTGATCACCGGCTGGTAATAACCGAAGGGTTGCAGCGCCTCGCTGATTTGGCGGGGGGCGTCATTGTGCAGCCAGCGCAGTCGGCTTTCTTCCGGGGCGGCTTTCCCGGAAAAACGATTGAGTTCCAGTGCAGCCAGCACGTTGTCGCGCAATGGCCCGTCCAGTCCCTCGACCCGCACCGTCAGCGTCCCGTTGTTGGCGGATTCCACCGTAGCCAGCAACGCCGTATCCGCCTGCACCGGGCGCGATCCAGCAATCAAAATCAGGCCGCAGAACAGCAGCCAGGCGGAGAGTAAGAGCAGACCGGATCGGGGCATGGCGACAAATAGCAAATGATGGCAACCAGTGGCGGTGAGTTGAGGATAACTTGCTTAGCATACTTGCTGGAACCGGAAAACGCCCGGCGTGGCGACTTTTCCGAGCCGGACGGCGCGATCTGGAGGCAGGTGATGGGGCTTGCGGGCTTGCGGGCTTACGGGCTTGCTTCAACGGAGTCCCGGCGATTGCCGGGAGATGAACAGCTGATTCGCTTCGTTAAGAGTGCAGGTCAAGGCTCAGGCGCTGATTCCTGAACCCGGCAACGATTGCGCTCTCTTTATTGCCAATCCCTCCAGGTGAATCCGCCGGGCTTCTGCTTTTCGCGCCCGTTCCTGTCGGCGGCAGGCGCGACACCGCACTGCCATGGTCCAGACATCACCTTGAGCCACTTCATACCACCAGCGTTGTTGCGCCGCCGTCCAGACTTCTTCTACTCCGCAATCTTTGCAGCGGAAGGGCTGATCTTGGTAATAGCCACGCCGGACAAAATCGGGAATACCGTAGCTGGTTGTGGCCCGCAACCGGATAGGCGTCACTTCAACGGTTCCGACAGGACGATCCACAGGTCGGCTGTTGACCGCACGAGTCTTTTTAACGACGCGACGTAGCCGCTGCGCTTTGATTTCCTGACGGCGTTGTTTATTGCTCTTCATTTTCTTGATTTCTGTTCGGTTCATTGGCGCACAAGTTGCCCTAACCGACTGTCGGCAATGGGTAACGATTAACGACAATTTCTATCACCTTAATCTGTAGAAAAACAATGGCCGGTTCAAATAGTTCGCCTTTGCACAATTAGATTGTCACTCGGTTTCGGCGGGGCGCTTTAACGGAGTCCCGACGATTGCCGGGAGATAAACGACGATTTTATAGTCAATTGATTTAAAACAAAAATAAACAGCTTTCCGCGCACCTAAACATTTCCAGCTTCACTGATTCCATCCCTTCTGAAGTTTTAATCCAAGGCATTATTTTAATTGGATAACATCATTCTGCGAACCTCCCTATCAATAGTCGCTTGCTTAGCGTTCGCGCTGTGCTGAAAACAACCAAGGATACTTGCCGCTCATTCGCTGTTCCGATGCCCAAACCTCCGAGCTGTGACCGTGAACCGCAGCAGGCGCATCGTCACCGAGGATCGCCATGAGCGCGGCGCTTCGCCGTCATTCCCGGAATGCTGCGATAGGCGGCAGCCACCAGCGCGGAGAAAATCCGGGAGGGATGTGGCGGCCACTCCGGCATAGCGGGATCTTCCGCCCGCGCCGCGTAGTAACGGCCGGATGGAAACGAAACCCGGAGCCACATCAGTCCGGCTCGCTATCGTGGGAACGGCGACTGCGTTCAACCAGCGTCACCAACAGCTCATCAGCGATGGCGGTAACGGATTCCTCACGCCAGACCAATCCTAAAGTACCCGCTCAACCCGCTCGGCATCCAGCCCGACGATCTCGGAAGTCAGCAGGCGAGGCAATTTGGCGACCAACGGCCCACCGCCGCCGTGACTGTCCCAACCGCCTAAAACCAGAGTGATGGACGCATGGCTAAACAGTGCGCTGGCCTGGTCAGCCCGCGCCTGATAAACCGCCTTGCCAATAGCAGATTGCGGGAACAGCACCTCATCTACTTTGCATAAACGCAGCGCAGCGTCGTAAATCCGATGCGAGAGTTCAAGGACAGAGTAGTGCTCATCACCCCGTTCAGTTTTGATCCTGATCTGAATATCCGGGTAGCAGAGATCACCCCGTTGGTGCGCGGCCAGAATCGCCATTTCGATCCGGTTAGCCTGACTCTGTACCGAATCAAGCAAAACCGCCTACCGTTTCTCGCCATTCACCCAAGCCAGACGAAAGATATGGCCCTTAATTATGTTGACCCTTATCGTAAGTTGGCGGGTAAACCAGTCCATCGCTCATAGCGGGCTGCAAGCGCATGATGATCCGCAATGCGGAAGCCTGCCGCACTGCAGCGGAAAGCGTAGCCAACAAGTCTGTCATATCGTCCCTCGATCCGGTAAAAGCCGACCAATTGGGTAGCGCCTTGCCCATTCTCCGACCAGATGCGCTCAGGGTTGGAGTACCCGGTAATTGTAACTCTATATTGAGAGTTGGCTCGGATTGTTGGCGTCTTGTAATTAGACGCTGCCGCTCTTCATGGCAGGGAGGGCAAACCGGATCAGGACATGGCGACGAATGGCGAACGAGGGTAACTGATGGTGAGTTGAGGACAACCCATGCAAAATGGCGCGGTATAGTCTGCTAAATGCCGGTGCTGGCGACAGGAATTAGCCATCCAGCGCCGACACAGTCCACAGCCCAGGCTTGCGCCACTGGCGGACCCAGTCCGGTATGGCTTCCGCTGGCATTGGCCGGGCAATGGCGTAGCCCTGGGCGTGATCGCAGCCGAGTTGCAGCAGCCGGACGCCATGCTCCACGCTTTCCACACCCTCGGCGATCACATCCAGCTTGAATGCGGCGGCTAGGCCGATAATTCCGCGCACAATCGCCAGATCACTCGGATTGTCCAGCATGGTGCGGATAAAGCTCTGATCGATCTTGAGAACTTGCACCGGCAAATGCTTCAGATAGGTCAGTGAGCAATAACCGGTGCCGAAATCATCCAGCGAAAACCGGACCCCTAACTGCCGACATTCGGCAAAAATATGGGAAACCCGATCCAGTTCATTCAGCGCGGTGGTTTCGAGAATCTCCAGTTCCAGCCGCTGGGGACAGACACTGGGATAGCCGGCTAGCAAGGCTTGTAACCGGGCGGCGAAATCCGGCCGTTGCAGGTGGCGGGCGGACATATTCACACTGACCGGCAAAACGAGGCCGGCGGCGTTCCAGGCCGCTATCTGCTGGATCGCGGTCTCCAACACCCAATCGCCCAGCATCCCGGCAAACTCCGAGTTCTCCACTATCGCCATGAACGCACCGGGCGCCAGCAGCCCCTGTTCGGGGTGCCGCCAGCGAATCAGCGCCTCGGCCCCGACGACCCGCCCCTGGCGCATATCCACCTTGGGCTGGTAGTAGAGACAAAATTCACCGGCTGCCCAGCCCTGGCGAATGCGTTCCAGCAGTTCCCGATGGTGTTGCGCCCGTCGATCCTGCTCGGGATCGAACAGATGGTAGCTATTGCGCCCGCTCTGCTTGGCCAGATACATAGCCTGATCGGCATGGCGGATGAGCATATCCGGATCGGCGCTGTCATGAGGAAAAAAAGTGGCCCCGATGCTGGCTGAAATCGTCATCACCCTTGGCGGAAACGGCGCCGCTACAATCCGCAGAATTCGCTCCAGCACCTGTTCGCCTTCCTCAGTGCTGTTAAGGTTGCCCAGCAACATCACGAATTCATCGCCGCCCAGCCGCGCCACGGTATCGTCGCCACGCACGCTCTGCTGGAAACGCTGCGCAACCTCAATCAGCAGTTCATCTCCAGCGGCGTGACCCCAACGGTCGTTGATCGGCTTGAATCCATCCAGATCCAGGTAACAGATCGCCAGAACCCGCTGTTCCCGCTGGGCTTTAGCCAACGCCAGCCGCAACCGATCCGCCAGCAGCGCCCGATTGGGCAACCCGGTCAGCGGATCGTAATAGGCCATTCGTTCGAGTTGCCGCTGGCTTTCCTTGAGAATCGAAATATCGGCGAACAGCCCCACATAGGAGGTCGCCACCCCGTTGGCGTTGTGTACCGCCGAGATCGAGGCGCTTTCCGGGAAAACTTCGCCATTCTTGCGCCGGTTCCAGATCTCGCCATGCCAATAGCCCCGTTCCGTCAGGGTTTGCCACAGTGCGGTGTAAAAAGCCGGATCGTGATGGCCGGATTGTAGAAAGCGCGGATTACGTCCTACCGCCTCCGCACGGGTATAGCCGGTGATCTTTTCAAAAGCCCGGTTGATTTCGATGATCGTCCCTGCCGCATCGGTGATCATGATCCCTTCATGGGCGTGCTCGAAAACGCTGGCGGCCAGCCGCAACGCCTGTTCAGTCTGCTTACGCTCGCTGATGTCCTGGATGCTTTCCATCGCGGCGACAATGTGGCCCTGCCGATCGCGGATCGGAGCGGCGGTGAAATACAGCCACTTGTCAATTTTGAGGAAGTAGTCTTCCCCTTCCAGCACCCGTTCAGCCAGCTCCCGTACGCGGAGACCTACCGGATAGTGGCAGCTGGCTTCCGCCAGTTCGGCCCCCTCCAGCACCAGATCCGCCAACACGAGCCGGGGCGTGTCGTAAAAGGGCCGCCAGTAATCCGGCGTGCCGATTATCCGTTCGGCGGCCACGCCGGTGAGTGCGACACAGGCGCGATTCCAATGAGTTAGCCGATGGTTCCGGTCGATCACGAACAGCGGGACCGGACTGCTATCCAGCATATGGCTCAAGCGGATCTCGCTTTCGGCCAGCGCCTGCTCAGCCTGCTTGTGCTGGGTGAAATTGCTGGCGGCAATCACTGCACCGGCGAATTTCCCCTGGGGACCGTAGAGAAGCTCGGCGCTGACTCGGAAAATGCCCGCTACGGTTCCAGCGCGATTTAGCAGGCTATGCTCCCCCACATAACTGCCTCGGCTGGCGATGATTTCCAGCCAGACCGACGCGGAGATCAGTCGTTGCGTCGACAAGGATTGGCGGTAGGCCGCCAGCAACTCCGGCGGCAACAACGAATCGACCGCAATCCCCGCCAACAGCGCTGGCTCAAACCCGAGTTCCCGACTGGCGGCGAGGTTAGCCTGGATAATGAATCCTTCCGGGTCGGTCACGATCAGCACATCGCGCAGAGTCGCCAGAACCTGCTGGACGAATTGTGATAGCTCCCGCTCGCGCTTGACCGCTTGATCGAGGTGATCCCGCTCCTCTTTCATCGATTCAATAATCTGATCCATGCGCTGGGTCAGGGCTAACAGCGCATGGTCGCGGCTGGACACCACCCGCCGCAACGCCTCAATTTCTTCGAGAAGCCGGGTTTCCATGCGGCTCATGGCGACTCGCTCCAACCCAGCAGGCGGGCGATAACTGTGACGACCAGAGGGATGGCCTGTTCCACTGCCGGCGATAGCCCGATTCGGAATGCTGCGAAGTCGGTCGCCGCCACCGTCACCAGATGAATCGGTGGCAAAGCGCCCGATTCGGCATGCGCCGCCCGTAGTGCGAAGCCGAGATCGGCGCTGTGGCTGCACCGCGAGTCAGATTCCGGCCAGCGGGTTGGGTCAAGGCGCTGCACGGTAATCTGACCGGTGGGGCCAGCGCTACGCTCGGCATCCACCAACACCGCCGTCGCGCAATCCACCAGCAGCGCGGTCAAGGCTAAGCCATCGCCGCCGGCATCAATGATCCGAACATCAGCAGGCGGGCGACTCTGGCGCAACACCTCGGCAATGCGCAGCCCGACGCCATCGTCGCCGTGAAGCAGGTTGCCGAAACAGAACACGCCTCGCGCCAAGATTTAGACTCCCAGCCGGACCCGATGGCGAGTTTGGCCTCTCGCATCAAGAAAATGTACGGTGCAAACCAGACAGGGATCGTGAGAGCGAATGACATGGGCGATTTCCAGCGGGTCATCAGGATCACGCACCGGAACGCCGATCAGACTTTGCTCCCAATGGCCCGGCGTACCGGTGCTGTCACGCGGCGAGGCGTTCCAAGAAGTCGGGGTAATCACCTGATAACGGTCGAATGCGCCATCCCGGATACTGATCCAGTGGCCTAGCGCCCCTCGGGCGGCGGTCAGTAGCCCGGCGCCACGCCCATCCCGCTCGGCTCCACGCGGCAGCAGCGCAATATGTGGCTCATGCCGTCTCATCGCCAACTGGTCTAAGGTCTGACGCAGGAAACGCAGCAGGTGGGTCATCCGCCGCAGCCGCGCCAGTTGCCGCAACCAGGCGTTGCCGCCTGCCCGACGGTACATACTGCGGATCAACGGATCGCCATCCACCAGCAGATCAGCCAGCGGGCCGGTTTGCATGACTGTGCCTCTATAACGCGGCGCTTTGTCCCAGGAATAGCGGTCGCTGGCTGGCTGATAGTCGGGGATGGTTTCGCCATCGAAGGGATGTTTGCCACCCGGATAGGGCCGAAACCAGGAATAGCGAACGTGTTCATTAATCCGGGCCGGCTCCAGTGGAACCACCGGCTGATCGTCGCCTTGCCACACACCAGGCATCAGCCAGTGGCTGCGCCCGGCTTCCGGTTCGGCCAATGGAAACGCGCCGAACGCCAGCATCCGTGATGAACCGGAACCAATGGCGTCCAGCCCGGCGTACCGGGCAGCCTGATCGAGTAGCGCCAGCGCCGTAGTGGGCCGCGTTGCCAGCCACTCGGTGAGCGCATCGGCGTCGGCCAATGCCAGCCATTCTTCCAGATCGCTTCCGAGCAGGCGTTGCTCCACCCAGCGGGTCACTTCAGCCACGAGGCTTTGCCCATCGACGATCTTCCGCGCCGTGGCTTCCGCCGTCACCCCACCGGGCGTCATGTGCGAGGAATGCGGCCATTGTCCAGCCAGCAGAGCAACGATTTCGATGATCCGCCGGGAGTAGCGCAAGGTTTCCCGATGCGCCCAGCCTTGGAATGGAGCAAAAGCGGTGACGGTCGCCGCACGCGCCGGCGATCCCGCATAGCGGTCGTGGCAGAAATCCGGGGCAAAAAACAGAAAGCTTTGCCGCAGGTCGCTTTGAATGATTTCCGCCATCAGGCTGGCGTTGCGGATCCGGATGGCGTTGGCTGGCGGCGTGATGCCCCAGGCATCTTCCAGCGCCAGCACTGCGGCATACAGGTGGGCGGTGCTACAAATCCCGCAAATCCGGGGGGTGATGACCAGCGCATCCCTGGGCGCGCGGCCGATCATGATCTGCTCAAAGCCCCGATAAGTGGTGCCGACGCAACGCGCCTCAACCACCCGCCCATCTTCTACTTCAACCTGGAATGTCAGATCGCCTTCCACCCGGTTCAAATCCAGTTCCAGCGTTAACCGCGCCATCGCTCAAGGCTCCATTTCACGACGGATCAGGCGTTCCGGAGCCGCCCCCTGGGCCAGATCTTTGTAGGCCATATAATGGGCGCGCTGCACACCCAGCGGCAACTTTAAAGGGATATGGCCGAGTTTTTCAGTACGGAATAGGTCACCATCGCGGGGAAAGCCCGGCGAGGTGCAGCCGAAACAAGGAACGCCGGCGCGGGTTTTGCTACTACGGTTGTTCCACAGTTCCTGATTGCAAGGCGCCAAGGTCAGCGGTCCCTGACAGCCCAGATTGAAAAACAGGCAACCCCGCCCGCCCAGCGCGGCATCTTCCATATCGTACTCATGATATTCATTACGGGTACAACCCTGGTGAACCATGCTAGCGAAGAAGTCGATCGGGCGTTGCCACTGATCCAGTTCCAGCGGCACTCCTCGTAACAGAAACGCCAACACCTTGGCAATGGTGTTCGGATGGGTGGGACAGCCGGCCAGGTTAATCACCGGCAACCCACTCCGGCTGCGCCAGTCGGCGGCCAGTAAACCACCGGGCGCGATCCCGCTGAACTGCATCCCAACGCAGTCGGCGGGATTAGGCGGCGCAGCGTGAACCCCGCCATAGGCGGCGCAGGTTCCCACCGCTAACACTTGATGAGCGACCCCGGCCAGTTCGGCGATCACGTCCTTTTTGCCTCGCCCGCCCAGCGGATCCCATAACCCGGTGTTGCGCGGGGCGGTGATCAGGCTGCCTTCGACGCACAGGATATCCAGCGGGGTCCGGTCAGCAGTGACGTCAGCGATGATCTGCATCAGCCGTCGGGTCGATCCGGTGGACAAGGATGGCTGCCAGAGCAGTTCCAGTCCCTCGTCAATCAGTTGTTCCAGCGGCGGATTGTCGGCGCACAGCAGGGAGAGGGTGTCGCCGCCGCACGCGCCTGCCTGCATCCATAGCAATCGCATCGCGGACTCTCCTCGATGATGGGCGGTTCAGGGTTGCGGGTTTGGCGCCAATTTACGGGGCGCGGTTCAGGGTTGCGGGTTTGGCGCCAATTTACGGGGCAAAGTTGGCGCGAGTCACGACCTTAAAGATAGTGCGTAGCGGCTAGATTAGCCAAATCTCTACTTGAGCACTCTACAAAAGCTCAGGATGCTCAACCGGCAGGCGCAACAAGCCGGATTGCGGTAGTTTCGCGCCGATCAAACAGCAGAGGCCGCCCGTCGCCCTCAGTGGCAACGTGGCTGTTATGGCAACAGCGCAGCGGCTATACTTCGCGGGCGCAATAGTTGTTCCCCCTTCACCCCCAAACGAGGATTCATTCATGGCCCAACTCAAACCCGGAGTCGTTACCGGCAAAGATTATCTGACCCTGGTCGCGGCGGCGAAGGCCGGCGGTTATGCGCTGCCGGCGGTCAACGTTTCCAGCAGCAGCACCACCAACGCAGTGCTGGAAGCGGCGGCCAAAAATCAGGGTGACGTGATCATCCAGCTTTCCAATGGCGGCGCCCAGTTCTACGCCGGTCAGGGTATGAAGGACAGTTTCAAAGCTAAGGTGCTGGGCGCGGTGTCGGCGGCGCTGCATGTTCATCTGCTCGCGGAACATTACGGGGTGTGCGTGGTGCTGCACACCGATCACGCCAACAAGGGTCTGATTCCCTGGGTGGATGCGCTGCTGGACGAAGGCGAAAAATACTTCAAGCAATACGGCAAGCCGCTGTTCAGTTCGCACATGCTCGATCTTTCCGAAGAGAGCATGGAATTTAACCTGAACGAATGCGCCCGTGTTCTGGCCCGGATGGCCCCGCTGGATATGAGCCTGGAAATCGAACTGGGCGTGACCGGCGGTGAAGAAGACGGCATTGGCAAGGAAATGGACGAAAGCGCCGACAATTCCCATCTTTACACCCAGCCGGAAGACGTGCTGCAAGCCTATGAGCGGCTGAACCCGATTGGGCATTTCTCGGTTGCCGCCTCGTTTGGCAACGTGCATGGCGTCTACAAGCCCGGCAATGTGCAATTGCGCCCGGAGATTCTCAAAAACTCCCAGGCTCTGATTGAGCAGAAACGGGGCACCAGCGCCAAGCCGCTGAATCTGGTGTTCCACGGCGGTTCCGGCTCGGAAAAGGAAAAAATTACCGAGGCCGTGGGTTACGGTGTGTTCAAAATGAATATCGACACCGACTTGCAATTTGCCTATTCCGAAGCGATTGGCAAGTTCGTCACGGAAAATCCCAAGGCGTTTCTGTACCAGGTTGACCCGGAAACCGACAAGCCCTACAAGAAGTTCTATGACCCGCGCAAATATCTGCGGCTGGCGGAACAGAACATGGTCGCCCGGCTAAATGAAGCCTTTGTCGATCTCGGCTCAAAGGGTAAGTCGCTGACTCTGTAATCGGTCCGGTTAAAAAAAGCGGCGGGTGGCTCGATGGAGCCACCCGCCGCTGTCGTTTGTGAGAGGGATCCTAGACGGGATTGATCCGGCCTAAGCGGGGGCATTGCGGCCCCGCCCGTCGGGGAAGTTCAGTTGGAAAAAGAGGAGCCACAACCGCAGGTGGTGACCGCATTGGGATTGCGGATCACGAACTGAGCGCCTTCCAGCCCTTCGGTGTAGTCGATCTCGGCCCCAACCAGATATTGGAAGCTCATCGGATCGATCAGCAGCTTGACGCCATGATTTTCCACCACAGTATCGCCATCGCCGAGGTTTTCGTCGAAGGTGAAACCATACTGAAAGCCGGAGCAACCGCCGCCGGAAATGAACACCCGCAGCATCAGACTCGGGTTGGTTTCCTCTTCGATCAATGCTTTGACCTTCAAGGCGGCGGCGTCGGTGAACAGCAACGGGTTGTCGGCGGGGGTAAAGGTTTCGGCAATGGCATTCATGGCTCTATCCTCATTGAAATGAAAAATCGTCAAGGATTGTCCGATTGTTGACTGTTTGGGTCAAGAATAGTTTGAGCGCCCGCCAGCAACCGCAATCCCAATTGTTCAATCCGCTCCCGCCAGGCCAGTTTCTCCAGCCAGTCCGCCGGGATGCCGTCCACTCCCCACAGCGCCCCCGCCAGTTGCCCGGTAATCGCCGCCACGGTATCGGCGTCATCGCCCAAATTGGCCGCCAGCAACACCGCCTCGCGGAAATTCGCCGAGTGGGCCACGCACCATAGTGCTGCTTCCAGGCTATGCACGACATAGCCTGACGAACTGATCTGGTCGCGGGACTTATCGCGCCAGGAGCCGCCGATGATCGCGGCAATCGCTGGTGCCAAATCAGGGATGGCGCAGGCCAGAACCTCGGTTTTGGACGCTCCGTTGATCGCATGAATCAGCAGTTCCGCATAGGCCGCACAGGCGTCTATAGCTTCTGCCGCACCGTGCGTAGCAAGGCTTTGCCGCCGCGCCGCTTCGATTCCAGCGCTTAGATCGGTATGGTAGAAAATCGGGATTGGGGCCAGCCGCATCAACGAACCGTTGCCCGCAGCGCGTAGCGAACGGCTGCCGGCTTCGGAATCGCCGGTCTCCAGAAACCGTTCCAGCGCCTGTTGAGTCGCCATGCCGATGTCGAAACAGTCGCCGGTGCAGGAATAACGCCCGTGCCGATACCAGGCGATAAACCGTTCCATCAGATCCAGCAGGTTTAACCCACCGCATTCGCACAGCGACTCGCCCAAGGCCAGCGCCATTGCGGTATCGTCGGTCCACTGCCCAGCCTGCAAGTGAAACGGCCCGCCGCCCACCAAATCGCTCAGTGGTGGAACGCTGTCGCGGCGGCAAAATTCCAGGGTGGTCCCCACCGCATCGCCGACCGCCGAACCGAACAAACAGCCCAAAGCGCGGGATGGCAAGGTGGAGTCCACGGTGTGGGCGTGACCGTCGCCGTCAACGCCCGTATCAATCGTCATGCTGATCTCCCAATTTTCACGCTGATCTCTCAGTTTCATTGTTTATAACTTTAGCGGCAACCGCCGCAGGGTGCGAACCCAATGTAGCCGCCAGGCTAGAATGATACGATTGCGACCCTGCCTGTTTCCGCGCTGAACCGCCTGATGAATACCCGTATCTTGTTGGTGGAAGATGAACCGGCCATTGCCGAAATCGTTGAATTTGCCCTGACCAGCGAAGGATTCCAAGTTCTCTGGCGCAGTCTGGCCCGCGACGCTGAAACTGAACTGGCGGCAGGCTCCTGCGATCTGCTGATCCTCGATCTCGGTCTGCCGGACGGTTCCGGGCTGGAGTTGCTCAAGCGGCTGCGGCGGGTTTCGGAATTGCCAACGCTGATTCTCTCCGCCCGTAACGCCGAACTGGATCGGGTGCTGGGTCTGGAACTGGGCGCGGATGACTATGTGACCAAGCCGTTCAGCCCGCGTGAACTGGCGGCGCGGGTCAAGGCCATCCTCAAACGCGCCTCCCGTCCGGCGGCTGTAGTCGAAACCGGCAGCGCTGAAACCAGCTTTGATCTGGACGAAGTTCGCGCTGTGATCCGGTATCGCGGTCATGCCCTGAACCTGACCCGCTATGAGTATCTGCTGCTGAAAACCCTGCTGGCCCAACCGGAACGAGTATTCTCGCGGGCGCAACTGATGGATCAGGCCTGGCCCGATCCGGCCGCTAGTTTTGATCGGGCGGTGGACACCCACATCAAGACCCTGCGGGCTAAATTGCGCGAGATTGATCCGCAATGCGATCCGATTCGCACCCATCGTGGCCTCGGCTATTCGGCGCAACTCCGCAACCTGCCTTGACTCACCCGCCATGCGTTTCAGCCTCAAGCTCTTTCTCGGCTATTTGCTGATCGTCGCTCTGGGCGGCTACTTCTCACTGAACCTGATCGGCAAGGAACTCAAGCCGGCCTTCCGCAAGGCGACCGAAGAGACGTTAATCGATACCGCCAATCTGCTGGCGGTGCTGGTGCGCGACGATGTGTTGAACGGCAGCATCGCGGATGGACGATTGCAAACCCGGCTGGAGAGCTACGCCCGCCGGCTCCCCAATGCCAGGGTTTGGGATATCGTCAAGAACCGCCTCGATCACCGTATCTACCTCACGGACGCACGGGGCATCGTCCTGTTCGATTCCAGTGGCCAGGCGGTTGGAGAAGATTACTCCCGCTGGAATGATGTGTATCTGACCTTGGCTGGACAGTACGGCGCCCGCACGACCCGCACTGATCCGAAGGATGAGCGCAGTTCAGTCATGTACGTCGCGGCTCCGATTCGGGAGGGCGAGCGCATTATTGGCGTGTTGACCGTCGCCAAACCCTCCGCTAGCGTCCAGCCCCATGTGGATCGGGCGGAAGCGCAATTGCGCCGCGCCGCCCTCATCCTGTTGCTGGCGGCGCTGACCATTGGCGGGTTGTTTTCCTGGTCGCTGGCCCGGTCCATTTATCGCATTGCGGCTTATGCCCGCGCTGCTGCTGAAGGGCAACGCTCCACCGTACCCAAAGGCGGCGGGCCAGAATTGCGGGCGCTGGCCGAGGCGGTGGAAACCATGCGCGAGCGGTTGGAAGGCCGGGATTATGTCGAGCGCTACGTTCACACCCTGACCCATGAAATGAAGAGTCCATTGGCGGCGATTGCCGGAGCGGCAGAACTGTTGCAGGACGAGTTACCGGCAGCGCAACGGGAGCGCTTTGCCGCACTGGCGGCGGGCGAGGCGGAACGGTTGCGGCAACTGGTGGATCGGCTGCTGGTGCTGGCGATGGTGGAACAACGCCGGGAATTGCATGAGCGGAGGCCGGTGGTGTTGCGGCGGGTCGTTGAGGAACTGCTGACCTCCCGCGCCCCGCTGATCGCCCGGAAGGCGGTGCGCATCGAAAATCACTGGCCGGAACAAGCGACGGTATTGGGCGAACCGTTCCTGATCGCTCAGGCGCTAGGTAACCTGATGGACAACGCACTTGATTTCACGCCCACCGGCGGCGTGATTGAGCTGACCGCTGAAGTCAATGGCACGGTCTGGCAGTTGACCATCAGCAATAGCGGCGACCCCATTCCTGATTACGCCCGCGCTCGGCTATTCGAGCGGTTTTACTCGCTGCCCCGCCCCGATACCGGACGGAAAAGCACGGGGTTGGGCTTAGCCTTTGTCCGGGAGGTGGCGCAATTGCACGGCGGTACAATTGTGATGGATAACGCGCTGGACTCGGCGGGACACGCGGTCGGCGTCATGGCCCGACTGCGGTTGCCGGCGGCGTAGAACGACCACTCCACGATAGAAAATAGCTTGCTACTGGCGTAGTGACGATCAAACCATGGCCCGTTAGCGGTATCGTCAAGTCCCTGCCCGTTAAACCCAGACTGCTGAATCCGACCACCCAGTGGAGTCATCGCCATGTTGAGCTGCTTCCAATCCCGTTCCGACTTATTCCGCTTCCACCTGCGCCATCTGCTGCCGGCGGCCTTGCTCCTGCTGTGGGCAGGGGGACTGTTCGCCCAGACCCCGATTTCTGACGCCAAGGTTGAGGCGCTGGTCGAGGCCTTGCGCCTGTCAGCGCCGCCGGCCAGCCCTGATTCCGGCTTGTACAGTGATTGGCGGATCAAGCCGGACAATATCAGCCGCTGGTCCAAACGCTGCGTGAATCAGGAGGTGACGCCGGAACAGTTCGCCGCTGATCAGGCGCTGGCCCGGCAGGTGCTGGTTTGCGTGATGGGGAAAGTGCTGCGCGAGGAATTTGCCGCCGCCGGTAATAACGAGATCGTCGCGGTGCAACGCGCCGCCGCTTGGTGGATGACCGGCGATCCCGCCCAGTACCGCGACGGCTCGACCGGTGCGTACACTTTGCGGGTGCTGGAAGCCTATCTGCGGTTTTTCTGATCGTCAGAGATAACTGAACAATTCCAGCGGATAACGCTTCCCCGCCAGATAGTCGTCGATGCAACGCAACACCAATGGACTGCGCAATCTCGGCCCCAGCGCGGCGACTTCATCCCGGGTCAGCCACACCGTCCGTTCAATGCCATCATCCAGCCGTTGATTGGGATGGTAATACAGCGCCGCCCCGGCAAAGCAGGTGCGGACGAAGGTATGGCCTTTGGGATGCGTCCAGTAATAGACGCCGACAACGGCGCTGACGTCCACTTCCCAGGCGGTCTCCTCCAGTGTTTCCCGGATCGCCCCCGCCGCCAGCGTTTCATGTGCGTCCAGATGGCCGGCGGGCTGGTTGTAAACCAGTTCCTCGCCGTCCGCATATTCCTCGACCAGCAAAAACCGTCCGTCACGCTCAATAATGGTGGCGACGGTCAGATGCGGCAGCCATTCTCCGGATTCCATGCGTTGATGTCCTATGGCAATGGCTTGGCGATGGTGAACGCGCCGCGCAAGTCGCCTTCCTTGAAACCACGCGCCTGATCGTTCGGATACAGCTCTTTCAACTTGGCGGTGACTTCGGGACTCAGGGTTTCACCGTGGCAGCTCAGACACAGCGCGGCAGTAGGAATGGCTTTCATGTAGCGGAAAGTTTTCTGGCCTTGGTCGTCATCAATGACCGCGAAAAACTCCAGCTTGTCCACCGCTTCGCCTTGCGTCTTGCGGGCCTCAAACTGCTTGAGCACCGCCAGTTCCCAATTGTCAGGCGCATTGGCGGGGTTACGGATTTTGAGACTGGTTCGACCTAGCAACAAATCCTGTTTCTGCGATAAATCAGTGGCGATTTGCGCCGCTTTGTCATGGCAAACAGCGATGCCACTGACCGGCCCACCGTTCTGCATGGCCTGTTGCAAGGCTTCTTTCAATGCGCTGCCGAATTGCTGCGCGGCGGCGCGACTGGCTTTGACCTCCGGCAACGCGCCCGGCGATGGGACGGCGGGTTCCTGTCGGGCCTGGGCGGTTCCGGCCACCAGCACCGCGCCAAGGGTGAGCATCAGGGCGGATTTCATGGCAATACTCCTTGGGTTCAAATCACTTGACGCTAAAAGTATAAGCGTCAGACCAGCGCCGCCGCGACCCCGCGCAGCGCCGGATTGGCCGCAGTGATGACCCAGGTGGGCACTGCCGCCAGGTAACTGCTGAACCGGCCCTTGGCTTCAAAGCGGGCGCGGAACGACGACCGATCAAAGAAATCTCCTAAGCGGGGCACGATGCCGCCGCCGATATAAACACCACCCTGTGCGCCGAGCGTGATCGCCAGATTGCCTGCCGCCGTGCCCAGCGCCCCACAGAAAATCTCCAGTACGTCCCGGCAATGGGGACAGGTTCCGGCCAGCGCTCGGTCAGTAATCTCGGCGGGTTCCAGCACCGCTGCCGACCAGCCTTCCACTTCCGCCAGCGCCTGGTACAAATTCACCAGGCCCGGCCCGGACAACAGCCGTTCTGGCGAGGGGTGGCCGAAGCGCCGTTGCAGCACCTGAGCCACCGCCCATTCCCGCTGATCCACTGGTGAAAAGGTGACGTGCCCACCCTCGCTTTGCAGCGGAATCCAGTCTTGCCCCGACCACACCAGCCCCGATACGCCCAGCCCGGTGCCAGGGCCAAGCAGACCAATTGGTGCGTCCTCGACAGCCGTTCCGCCACCGACTGGCCGCCGTTCGTCAGGGGTCAACAAGGGCAGCGCCAGCGCCAGCGCGGTGAAGTCATTGAGAATCAGCAGTCGCTCCAAATCCAGTTCCCGGCCCACCGCTTCGGTCGAGAAGGACCAATCGCTGTTGGTAAATTGAATCCAGTCGCCGCTGATAGGGGTGGCGACGGCAAAGGCCGCCTGGGTTGGACGCGGCCCGCCGACTGCCGCAAGATAGGCTTGCACAGCAGCCGTCAGTCCCGAAAAAGCGGCGCAAGGCAAAGCTTTCTCGGCGTAGGGCCGGCGGTTGGCGTCAATCAGCGCAAATCGGGCGTTGGTGCCGCCAATGTCGGCGACCAGATCAGGCGGGATAGCGGAAGAAATGGGCATACAAGGATTCCGGGTCAGAAAACCGAAGGTGGAGTGGAGTCAACTACCCATACTTTCTGCCCGCCAGGAGTCTTTCGCGGCGGTGTCAGCATGCTTGGACGAAGGAAGGTAATCGGTCGCTTTTGCTGCGTTGCAACGGTTTCCCCTGAGGGCGTCTTAACGCATTAGGTTTACAATACAAGATGTTATGCTTGAGTTCAAGCAAAAAGCTGACCACCCGTTGAGTGGTGCGCTATCCCTCCCCGGCGTAAACGCCGGGACATCCCACGTTATTTTGGCGGAGTGAAAAGTCTGATGTCCGTTCAACGCTGGATTTCCGTATTTCTGCTGTTGTTGGTCAACGTCCTACCGGTTCAAGCCGGCAATGGCTGGAGTACGGTGGCGCGCCCATCGGTTGGAGCGCCAGAAGTGATTGGCTCTTATGCGGCCGGCTGCATCGCCGGAGCCGCGCCGCTGCCCCTGATCGGGGAGGGCTACCAGGTGATGCGCCCCAGCCGCAACCGCTATTACGGTCATCCCCGGCTGATCCGGTTTGTGGAGCAGTTAGGGCAACAGGTGAGCGCCCACGGTGGGCGGCTGCTGATTGGCGATCTGGGGCAACCGCGTGGCGGGCCAATGCCCAACGGCCATCGCAGTCATCAAAGTGGGCTGGATGTCGATGTGTGGTTTTTGCAGCAGCCCCGCGAGCGGACGCTATCGCCGGCGGATACCGAGCAGATCGAGATGCCATCGATGATTTATGCTACCAAAGGAACGCTGAATCCAGCCCGCTGGTCGCCGCGCTATCGGGATGCGCTGAAACTGGCGGCGCAGGCACCGGATGTGGAACGAATCTTCGTCAACGCGATCATCAAGCAAGCCTTATGTGAGAGCGAGCCGGATCGACGCTGGCTGGAGAAGGTGCGACCGTGGTGGGGGCATGATGCCCATTTTCATGTCCGGCTGGCCTGCCCACCCGATTCTGAGCAATGCAAAGCGCAGAAACCGCTGCCGATGGACGATGGTTGCGACGCTGATTTGCGCCATTGGGTGCAGGATCTGGTGCAGGCGGCGCGGTCGCCCAAGCCTTATCGCAAACCGGAACCCCCCTCGGCAGATCGATTGCCGGCGGCCTGCACAGCGGTGCTGTACGGTTCAACAGCCTGGAAAGCACCCTGAAATGCGGGTTCAGGTCAGGCAGGCGGATCACTCAATAACCGCTGAATGATCACCCCGGCCAGCATGACTCCGACCAGCGCCGGCAAGTAGGCTATTGTGCCATTCACTGCCCGAGACCGGCCCGGCTGATCGCCGCTGACGGGCTGATGCGGCAAGGGCGGCCGGCGCGGCTCATCGCTGTAAATCACCGGATAGTTCAGTGGCGCATTCAATTCCCGCAAGCGCCGTCGTAATTCCCGCGCCAGTGGACAAACCTGGGTCTGATTCAACTGCGCCACCCGCACCCGGCTCACATCCAGACAATTACCCGCACCCAAGGCTGAAATCACCGGGACGCCCTGCCGGTGACAGGCTGCGACCAGCGCCGCTTTACAAACAATGCTGTCAATGCAATCGGCAACGTAGTCATAACGGGTAGCGGCTATTAACCTATCGGCTGCGGCGGGCTGGAGAAACTCGCTGATCAGGGTTAATTCAATGGCCGGGTCAATATCGCGCAACCGTTCGGCCATCACCTCCACCTTGGGCCGGCCCAGTGTGGAATGCAGCGCCACCAATTGCCGGTTGAGATTGGACGGAGAAACGACATCGTGGTCCAGGAGGGTCAAGCGGCCAACGCCGGCCCGGCCCAGCGCCTCCGCCGCATGGCCGCCGACCCCGCCCAGCCCGGCCACCAGCACCCGCGCCGCTCGCAACCGGGCAAGACCTTCTACACCAATTAGAATTTCAGTGCGGGCGTGCGGATGAGGCATCAGGGAACTGGAACAGCCGGCGGGCGTTGGCGGTGGTGGCTGCGGCAATCTCCGCCGGGTCAGCCTCACGCAGTTTGGCGACGCAGACCAGCACATCCACCAGTTGCGCCGGTTCGTGACGCTGGCCGTGATGACTGTTGACCGGTTGATCCGGGGCGTCGGTTTCCAGCAGCAGCCCATCCAGCGGCAGATAGCGCACCAGACTTTGCAATCGATTGGCGCGGGGATAGGTCAGCGGCCCGCCGAAACTGAGCAGAATCCCCAAATCCAGCAGCCGCCCGGCCTGGTCTTCGCTGCCGGAGAAGCTATGCACCATGCCACGCACCCCGGCAAAGCGTCGCACTTGCTTGATCACCTGATCGACGGCATGGCGGGCGTGGATGACCACCGGCAGATCATGGCGGCGGGCCAGCCGCAGTTGTCCGGCGAAGTATTCCGCCTGGGCATCGGGATCAAGATCAGGCAGATAAAAA
Organism: Candidatus Competibacteraceae bacterium; assembly: GCA_003989085.1. Taxonomy (GTDB): domain Bacteria; phylum Pseudomonadota; class Gammaproteobacteria; order Competibacterales; family Competibacteraceae; genus RXIV01. The sequence goes on along the minus strand of RXIV01000008.1, from coordinate 8,218 downwards.
TCCAGCCCGCATTCGCCAATCGCGACCGGCCGTTCTTGCGTGATCCAGTCAGCGAGTTGGTCCAGATGCTCCGGGCGGTGTTCGCTCAGCCAGACTGGATGCAGGCCATAGCACGGGTACAGCCCTGGATAGCTCGCGGCGACGGTTTTGAGCTTCGGCCACAGCCGGGCGCATACCGCGTTTAGCACTTGCACTTCCACTCCGGCGGCTCGCGCCCGTTGGTAACTATCAGCACGGTCCGCGTCAAAGCCGGCATCATCGAAGTGGTTATGGCTATCGATCAGGGTCAACATCGCTGCCTGGTTCACGCGATCACGATCCGCACATTGGCGGCGCGACCGAAAACGGAAGAAGGGGTAATCCCGAACATGTTGCGAAAAGCGCGGCTGAAGTGCGAGGAATCGGCAAAGCCCGCCCCCAGCGCTGCATCGGTCAGGGTATCGCCCTTGGCGATCAGCGCCGCCACGACCCGCATCCGGTGCCATTGCCGGAAGCGGCGAATCGGCACCCCGACTTCTTCCTTGAACAGATGTACCAGTCGGGTCGGCGACAGACTAATGGACTCGGCCAGTTCGTTCATCGAATAACTGCGGGTCAAATCCTCTTTCATCAGCCGGATCACCCGCTGAATCCGCACGTCCAGTAGATGCTGGCGCTCCTCCGAACCCGGCGGCGGAATCAGCCGGTCAAGCAGATCGTGAATCGCGGCGGCGTCGGGCTGACGTTCCCAGGCTTCGTGCAGGGCAGTCAGAACTTCTGTTTCGTGGCTCAGACCGTACAGGCATTGCCACTCGCCATCGAGCATGGCGTTCTGGATCGCCGGGTAATCGGCGCCCTCTGGTTCAATAAACAGGATCGCCATGATAGCGCCGCCGACCTGGATTTCATGGAGACAGCCCGGCGGCACCAGGACAATCCGACAGTCTCGCCAACCGCTGCTCTCGCTTTCCAACACCCGGAACGGCTTGTCGATGCCGACGCACAGCGCGGCGGAGCCGAGCCGGTGTTCAGAAATATCCGGCAGGCGGCCCATGAAAAAGCCGCGATTTTGCCAAATGTACAGCTTGCTCAAGATGACGCCTTCCTGATGATGAAGAGACGGAAATCGACGAATAATTACAAAGTGTAGTGTCCTCATCCACTGTTAGCCAGTTTCGCCAAATCGCTGCCATTTTCGACAAGCCCGGAGTTCAGGAAGTGATTAGTCTTGGTAAATCCGCCACTTCCATTACCGCCCGACAACCGTCCGGCCAGATGCCGGCAGAGGACTGGAGCATGTGCGACACGATGGTTTACGACACGATCATTGTGGGTGCGGGTTCAGCCGGCTGCGTGCTGGCCAATCGGCTGTCCGCTGATCCGCACCGTCAGGTGTGTCTACTGGAGGCGGGTCCCGAGGATCGCAGCCCGTGGATTCACCTACCGGTCGGGATGTTTTTCATGATGCGCAGCAAGACGCTCAACTGGCGCTACCAGACGGTTCCACAGACGCAGTTGCACGACCGCCGGCTGTTCTGGCCGCGTGGCAAGACCCTGGGCGGCAGCAGTTCCAGCAATGCGATGGTGTATACCCGTGGGCATCGTTGGGATTATGACCATTGGGCGGCGCTGGGTAATCGGGGTTGGAGTTACGCCGAGTTACTGCCGCTGTTCAAACGCGCCGAGCATCAGGAACGCGGTCCGTCCGCCTATCACGGCGTCGATGGGCCGCTGAACGTCGCCGATCTGCGCCAGCAGGGTGAAATTAGCCGGGTATTTGTCCGTGCTGCCGGGCAAGCCGGTTATCCATTGAACGATGATTTCAATGGCGCAGAACAGGAGGGGGTCGGCTTTTATCAAGTCACGCAGAAGGACGGGCAACGGTGTAGCAGCGCCCGCGCCTATCTGCACCCGATCCGCCAGCGCCCGAATCTGACTGTTCTGACCCATGCGTTAGCCAGCCGGATTCTGTTTGAAGGGAAACAGGCGGTGGGGGTTGCTTACCTCGACCGCAGCGACCAGACCGTGGAATTGCGGGCGCGGCGGGAAGTGGTGCTGGCCGGCGGGGCGATTAACTCGCCGCAGCTGCTTCTGCTGTCCGGGGTCGGGCCACGGGCGGAATTGGAACAGCACGGTATTCCCGTGCGGCATGAACTACCAGGGGTCGGCCAGAACTTGCAGGATCATCTGGACGTGATTGTCGCCCATCGCGATCTGCGCCGCGCCTCTTACGGTTTTGCGTTGTCATTCCTGCCCCGGTTGATTCAAGGCGTCGCCGATTATGTCCGCCATCGACGTGGTTTTCTGACCAGCAATCTGGCTGAGGCCGGCGGGTTTGTGAAGACTGATCCGGCACAGCTATTGCCCAACATTCAGTATCACTTGACCGCGACCATTCTCGACGATCATGGTCGGCGGATTTGGCACGGTTACGGCTATTCACTCCATGCTTGCGATCTGCGGCCCAAGAGTCGTGGCGTTCTCACCTTGAACAGCGCTGATCCTCGTGATCCGCCCTTGCTACAACCGAATTATTTAAGTCACCCGGATGATTTGGACACCCTGCTGGCGGCGGTGAAAAGCTGCCGGAAGATTCTGGCTGCGCCGGCTTTCGATGGCTATCGGGGTCAGGAATTATTTCCCGGCGCGGCGGTGCAAAGCGATGATGAATTGCGGGAATTTATTCGCCGCCGAGCGGAGACCATTTATCATCCAGTCGGCACTTGCAAAATGGGTCATGATCCGTTGGCGGTGGTGGATGATCAGTTGCGGGTGCGGGGTCTGAGTGGGTTGTGGGTGGCGGATGCTTCGATTATGCCGACCCTGATCGGTGGCAATACTAATGCGCCAACGATAGTGATCGGCGAGAAAGCAGCGGAGTTTATTTTGGCGGAACAGTGAGAGCCGATTTGCCAGCTTTTTCAGCGTGAGTGATGAATGGCGATGGCCGTTTTATCCGGATATGTTATCCATCCCCGGCCTAAAGGCCGAGGCTTTCCGCGCAAACTGGTAAGCAGATCGACGGATTTGAGTGCAGGCGCAGCGACGGGTAAGTCGCTGCGCCGTGAAATGATGGGCTTGCTTCCGCCTCAGGGCTTGGCTGCCGTTTTGGGTGTCTTGGGTGTCTGATCCTGCGCCAGTAATTGCGCCAGTTGCGTCGGTGGCACATAGCCGGGAATCATCTCGCCATTGTCCAGAATCAGGCTGGGTGTACCCCGCACCCCCAGTTTCTGGCCCAGTTCATACTGCGCCTTGACCGGGTTGTTACAGGTTTTATGCCCGATGTCTTCACCACGTTTAGCCTTGGTCATGGCTTCCTGCCGATTGTCGGCGCACCAAACCGCCACCGCCTTGTTGTAGGATTCGGAACCAATCCCTTCACGGGGGAACAGCAGATAACGAATCTTGATCCCTTCCTTGTTGTAAGCCGCCATCTGGCTGTGCATCTTGCGGCAGTAGCCACAGTCCACATCAGTGAAGACCGTGACCGTATGCCGGACCGGCCCTTCGGGACTGAACACCACCATATCTTTCTCGTCGATGGTGTCGATGACCTTGCCCCGCAACTCACCCCGTCGGCTATCGGTCAGGTTGGCATGGGAATCCAGATCGAGAATGTCGCCCTGCACGACAAAGCGTCCATCCGCGCTCAGATACAGCACCTGACCGCCGACCACCACCTCATACAGCCCGGCAATCGCCGCCGGTTGAATGCTGTCAGGTTTTTCGCCATTGAGGGCGGCTTGCAATCGGCTCAGATCTGGCGGGGTCAGAACCGCCGCTGAAGCCGGGACTGGAACAGGCGCTGGAGCCGGCTCAGGCTTCTGGTCGGCGGTCCATGCGCTGGCTGTGTAAAGGGCAGCGACGATTAGCAGGGTTTTACGCATAGCAATGTCCACAAGTGATGGAGAAGGGATGATTGATTCAGAGCTTAGACCAGGGCCAGGGTTCCCGGTGGAACCAACGGCCGCAGCGACGGCTTGGCGACGGCAGGATTTTCAGTTTGCCCTGCCGCCGGAACTGATCGCTCAACAACCACCGGCACAGCGTGGCGCCAGCCGGTTATTAACCTTGGATGGCGTGACCGGCGAACTAGGCGATGGCTGCTTTCGTGATCTGGCAATATTGCTGCGTCCCGGAGATCGGCTGGTGTTCAATGATACCCGAGTCATTCCGGCCCGGCTGTTCGGGCGTAAGGCCAGCGGCGGGCGGATTGAACTGCTGATCGAGCGAGTGTTAGACGAACGGCGGGCATTGGTTCAGATCCACGCCAGCAAAGCGCCTAAACCGGGCGGGCAGTTGCTGCTGGATGGTGGATTCGCTGCGACAGTGCTGGCCCGCCACGATGCGCTGTTTGAGATTGCCGTGGCCGGTGATGAATCGGTGCTGACCCTGCTGGAGCGGCATGGGCAGGTGCCGCTGCCGCCCTACATCCACCGCGCACCAACTGCGGAAGATCGGGATCGTTACCAGACGGTCTATGCTCGCCAGCCGGGCGCGGTCGCTGCACCAACCGCCGGGCTGCATTTCGATCGAGACCTGCTGGAGCAATTGGCGGCGATGGGGGTGGATCAGACCTTTATCACCCTGCACGTTGGAGCCGGGACCTTTCAGCCGCTGCGAGTCGAGCAGATCACCGAACACCGTATGCACCCGGAATGGATCGAGGTGAGCGCAGCCGCCTGCGACCAGATTCGTCAAACGCAGAGACAAGGCGGGCGGATCGTCGCAGTCGGCACCACTGCGGTGCGGGCGCTGGAGACTGCCGCCCAGTCCGGCGTGATTCAACCCTGGCAAGGCGAAACCCGCATCTTCATTTATCCCGGCTACCAGTTTCGGGTGGCGGATGCGCTGATCACCAACTTTCACTTGCCGGAATCCACCTTGCTGATGCTGGTGGCGGCCTTCGCCGGTCATGCCGAGGCGCTGGCGGCCTACCGTCATGCGGTCGATCAGCGCTACCGCTTTTTCAGCTACGGCGACGCTATGTTCATCACCCGCCGGCCCAAACCAGCTTGAAATTTCCGGCAGGCCACCCATAGAGTGATTGATTTAAATAGGAGTTTCAGAAAATTAGCTGCGCGTAATTGTCACGTATTGTCACGCTTCAATCTTTCGCTTATGATGCTTCTCAGTCCCGTAAGTAGATTGAGGAGATCGCCATGCCATCGCCCGACGACAAACCATTGTGGCAAGTTCTGGAAGAACTGTTCCCCAAGCTGAAACCCGCACAGCGCGCCCTGGCGCAATCCTTCGTTGATCAAGCTCAGCGCAGCGCGACTGGGCATATCCCGCTGACCGAATTGTTGCAAAGCCATTTTGGAGAGAAGGCCAGCAATCGCGTCCTGGCCAGTTTGCGCCAAACCAAGAAGCGACTGAACGAGGAATTGGCGGCGCTTGGCACGGGCATTGAGTTGGCGGTGGATGACGGCGGCAAGCTGGAAACGCGCGCCTGTTATTTGCAAGCGCCCGCCGACAAAAAAAATGGAGAGGTCGAAAGGCTTGCAGACGCACTCAACTATGACCGGGATCGGGGAAAGCACGTCCCGCCCAAAGCCCGACCGCTCAACGAGCCGGTCACGATTGAAATTCCCATTTCCTACAGCCATAAGGACAAGCCGGAAGTGTGCGAATTTCATGAGCGATTGCAGGAGATTCTTGATGCTCGGAAAACGGCGAGCAAATATCTTCTGCGCCGCGACGAGCGTGATGTCGATCCTTCAACACGGCGCGATAGACAAATCGCTGCACTGTTCGAAACCGGCGACATAGCACTTTTTATGTTAAGCACTGACTTTTTCAATAGCTCCTATTGCCAGGAAAAGGAGCTTCCCAAATTCATTAATAACCGAGGTGATAATAAGAACGGCAAGCGGGCAATCTGTATAGCGGTAGCGTTTGAACATCAACATCTTGAACACGCGCTGAAAAAAATCAAAGAACGGAATATCTTGTTTTACGAAGGGAGAAATGGACGAAAAAAGTCCTGGCGAGAGCTAAGGGGTAAAGTAGAGAAAGATCGTTTTCTTTATTATGTCGCGGATAAGATTATCCAAGCAGCGGCCGCACTGACAAAACCAGACGACACCCCGCCCGACGGTCATCCGCCTTCGGGCAAACGCGATAAAAAGCCCTGCACGGAGGATGCCCTTCATGAGTTTGCTGGAGGAGGGTTTCAGAGGGAAATTGACCCGAAGCAGTACACCAAGCTGCGCGCCCGGTATTTGGGAACGCTCGACCGTAAGGATAAAGACGGTTTGGCCGCCAGCGCCGATGAGGCGGGAGTGGATTTGATCCCGGCGTTGATCGACTGGGCGAAGGATCACAACGCGCCGCCGTTTTGCGCGCTGCTCGGGGAGTACGGAACGGGTAAAACGGTGAGTTGCCAGATGCTCGCCGATCAGATCAACGCGGAACGCAAAATCCCGGAAGCCGGCGCATTGCCGCTGGCGTTGTATTTCGATTTGCGCCGAGTGGCTGCGCAACAGTTGAGCGAATTTGCCGTCGAGCCAATCATCGAACAGTTGCTCAAGAGCGCCGATTACGCGCACAAGCTCAAGGCGCGGGAGTTGATCGACTGGGTGCGCGCCCATCCGGCTTTGGTGATCTTTGATGGCTTGGACGAGGTGCTGGTGCATCTCGACCCCAAGCGCGGTCAGGACTTCACCCGCGCGCTGTGGAGCATTTATCCACCATCCTATTGGCAGCCGCGCGCTGACGGTCAAACGCCTGCCACCAACGTAGCCAGTAAGTTGTTGATTTCCTGCCGCAGCCATTATTTCCGCACGATTGCCGATGAACGGGCGCTGTTTGTCGGGCAGGATCGCGAGTCGGTCCGGGCCAGCGATTACCGCGCCTATCTGATGCTGCCGTTCAACAATGACCAGATCGTTGATTATCTGGAGCGCAATTTCCCTCAGCGCGACCCGGCGCAGACGCTGGAATTCATCGCCGCTGTGTACAACCTCAAGGAACTGGCCCAGCGCCCCATCTTGCTGGGCTATATCGGCAACGAGTTGGCCGAACTGGAACGGCGCAAGATCGACGGGCGCGCCGTCAATGCGGCGGTGCTGTACGGCCTGTTCGTCGAACGCTGGCTGCGCCGCGACGACGCCAAGCATCAACTGAGTCCGCCGCACAAGCGGATTTTGATGGAGCATTTGGCGGCGGAGTTGACGCGGCGCGGCGTGCGCGAACTGGCCTACGACCGGGTGGAGGAGTGGCTGGATCGTTTCATCGTCGCCCGCCCGGATTGGGAAAGCGTCTATCGCGGCAAGGATCGGGAAATCCTCAAGGAAGATTTGCGCACAGCCACCTTTATCGTGCGCCCCGACGAAAAGAAATTCCGGTTCGCCCACACCTCGTTGCAAGAGTATTTCCTAGCCGGTTATCTGCTGGATGCGCTGATGGCGGGCAAAGCAGAAAGCTGTCGCTTGCCGTTGCCGTCGCCGGAAACCTTCGCGTTTTTCGCCGAACGCTGGCACGCGGCGCAAGCCGACCGCGACGACCGCCTGCCGGATGCAGGGCGCACCTTGGCGGCGGTGTTGGAGCAGGCCGAGCCGGGCCGCAGCGAAACCGCTTTCGCCGCTTGGCTGGCGCTGCACTGCTTGGGTTTGTCGCCGCTGCGTCCAGCCTGCTTCGATCTGCGTGGTTGCGATTTGCGCCAGTGGACGATTGACGGCGGCGAAAACGGCTTGACGCTGGGGGTGGTCGATTTGCGCAACGCCAACTTGTGGCAAAGCCGCTGGCGGCGCGTGCAACTGCCGGGCGCGCGGCTCGATCAGGCCAACGCCTCGGACAGCGAATGGCATGAAGTGAATCTGGACAACGCCATCGCACACGGCGCAGATCTCGACGGGGCGATCTTTCGCCATACGCGCCTGGTCAACGCCGATTTCAGTGGCATCGACCGCACCGGAGCGCGCTATCTGTTTTGCGAACGAACCAGCGCGCAACTGCCGCCCACTCCCTCCATCCGAATTGCGCCCGCCAACGATGGCACGGCGTTGGCGACGCTGGGGCCGCAATGGTTGACCGGCCACGCGGGAGGGGTTTGGGCCTGCGGGTTTTCGCCGGACGGGCGCTGGCTGGCGACGGCGGGGGTCGAGGGGACGGTGCGGCTGTGGGACGTGGCGGGGCGGAGCGAAGCGCACCGCTTCGAAGGCCACGCGGGAGGGGTTTTGGCCTGCGGGTTTTCGCCGGACGGGCGCTGGCTGGCGACGGTGGAGGTCGACGGGAC
>RXIV01000007.1 GCA_003989085.1 Candidatus Competibacteraceae bacterium | reverse complement strand
GTGCTTGACTGCGAGACGGACAGGTCGAGCAGGGGCGAAAGCCGGTCTTAGTGATCCGGTGGTTCCGTATGGAAGGGCCATCGCTCAACGGATAAAAGGTACTCCGGGGATAACAGGCTGATACCGCCCAAGAGTCCCTATCGACGGCGGTGTTTGGCACCTCGATGTCGGCTCATCACATCCTGGGGCTGTAGTCGGTCCCAAGGGTATGGCTGTTCGCCATTTAAAGTGGTACGCGAGCTGGGTTTAGAACGTCGTGAGACAGTTCGGTCCCTATCTGCCGTGGGCGTTGGAGCGTTGAGGGGAGCTGTTCCTAGTACGAGAGGACCGGAATGGACAGACCTCTGGTGTACCGGTTGTCACGCCAGTGGCAGCGCCGGGTAGCTACGTCCGGACGGGATAACCGCTGAAAGCATCTAAGCGGGAAGCCCTCCCCAAGATTAGCGCTCCCGAGTCCTTGCGACTCCTAAAGGTTCGTTGAAGACCACAACGTCGATAGGCGTGGCGGTGGACGCGCAGTAATGCGTGCAGCCGACCCGTACTAATCAACCGTGCGGCTTGACCCGCTAACACCCAACCCCTGGGTTCACCCCCACCTTCACTGGACTGAACTCGCACCTTCCCCCTTTTCCGCCTGGCGGCCTTCGCACACGGGAACCACTCGACCCCTTCCCGAACTCGACCGTGAAACCGTGTCGCGCCGATGATCGTGTGAGATTACTCATGCTAAAGTAGGTCCCCGCCAGGCTTTTTATGTTCGGAAGCCCCCGCTTGCGGGGGTTTTTGTTTTAATCTGGATCGATCTCTGCTTTGTTCAAAACCAGAAATTTTGCTATAACCATCGCCGATTGAATTTGGCGGTAGTTGGAGATAACCCTCATGTCCAGAGTCTGTCAGGTGACGGGTAAAGGCCCGATCACCGGAAATAATGTATCCCACGCCAATAACCGCACTCGTCGCCGGTTTTTGCCCAATCTGCATACTCATCGCTTTTGGGTCGAAAACGAGCGGCGGTTTGTCAGTCTGCGCGTATCGGCGCATGGGATGCGCATCATTGATAAGAAGGGTATTGATGCCATTCTTGTCGAGTTGCGTGCCCGTGGCGAAAAAGTCTAGCTTTTTAAAGGTTTCAGGAGCTAACTCATGCGTGACAAGATCAAGCTGGTCTCTACCGCCGGCACCGGTCACTTTTACACGACCACCAAGAACAAGCGCACTACCCCGGAAAAGCTGGAAATGAAGAAGTACGACCCGGTGGTGCGTAAGCATGTTCCTTACAAGGAAGCCAAGATCAAGTAGCGTATGGCTGCTAGTTTGCCGTTGTGTTTGGTTTTCCCAACAACTCTGGCTGTGAAGTTGCGCATCAGCGGTATTCAGGGTGCTAATCATCCAGGTTGACGCCGTCGCATGCCCTGATAGAACGGGCGTCCAGCGGTCTGTGAGCCATTAAGGCAAACTGTACTGTTGCCCACCTACTCCTGTTGATGGCCTAGCTGTTCTCTAACCCATCAGACAAAAATGCGCCTAGTAGTGTGATGGTGATCGTGGTGTTGGCGATGCTGGGCGCTATGCCGCTGCAAAATCGCTGGATCCCTAATGAGCCACAGGGACGGCTGTATCTCCTGTTTTCGGCAAGGTGCTGCATAATAGCACCTTAGAAACCAGCACCCCCCGTAAGGGGGCTAATCAGTTCCAGTTTGGAATTGGTGCGTCCGCTCTTAACGGTTCCGACAGTGAACCGGTAAATCATTCAGACTCCAGCCCCAACCTTGTCGCAGACGAACGCATAAACCTGGCCCAAGGTTATGAAGGTATCGGCACTGATTTCGTCATCAGCGATCTGGATATCAAACTGAGTTTCCAAGGCGCTGATCAGCGCAATGACCGCCATTGAGTCAAATTCCGGGATGCTTCCCAACAGCGGGGCATCCGGGCCGAGCTTCTCTAACCGGTCGCCCAATTGCAGCATTTCGCCGATCAACTGCCGCACCTCATCGAACTCGACCATCGAAACCGTCTCCAAGAATGAAAAAAGCCTTATATAAGGCTGGTGGGTGGGCTGCCCGTCATGACTGGCGGGCAAAGAGCATCAAGATAGCTGCGGCGGCAAGCGGAATCCAGTAGTTCAGGCTATTGAACCTGGACTTTTGGGACGTTGCGCTAACACGACATAACCATTCACAGGCGTATTTTCCTCTTGGCGAAGGACAACGCCGGTTATACGGGGAGCAGGCAGACCAGCCGCCGCCAGAGTCCGTTGCACATAGTCGGCAGTGTGGCTATAACGCCCGCTCCGGTTCAGGCGAAAGGTTGGTGTCTGCTCATCCGGCACCTGTTCCACTGTAAAGGCCAGCCAACCACCGGGCTGGAGAGCGTGTGCGGTAGCGGTCAGGACTGGCGCCAGATCGCCGAAGTAAATCAGCGTATCGACCAGCGTGATCAGCTCGTAGCGCAAGGGCCATTTGTTCAGAAACGCAGTTAATTCCGCGATCACCAGTTCATCATAGCAGCCTCGTTCTTGTGCTTTCGCCACCATTCCAGGCGACAAATCCACCCCAGTCAGATGGTGCGCCCAAGGTCGCAACAGCGGCCCGCATAAGCCGGTACCGCAACCGGCATCCAGCACCTGCCATTGACCGGTTGGTGCTGGCAGAATCTCGGCCAGTTGTGTCGCGACCGCCGCTGGCGCCCGGTATTCCAGTCGGCCCAGGTCTTGGTCAAAAGAGTCGGCGTAGCGGTCGAACAAATCAGTCACATAGGCATCAGCCGCTCGTGCTGGAGTCTCTTGGCCCGACCATGCTGACAGTCGGTGTTGGGTAATCGGATCGTCGGGCATCAGGCTCTGCCAGTGTTGTAGCAGGGCCAAGGACTTTTCCATTCCGCCTCGCGCAAATACAGCGGCGCTGATCAAGTTTTGCGCCTCCTCAATTCGCCCCTGACGGTGAAGCACGGTTACCAGCAAGGTGAGCGCAGCATCATGATCGGGATAGTTTCTGTGCGCGATGTACAGGGTTGCCAGTGCTTCCTCATCGCGGTTCAGTTCCGCTAATACCGCGCCGAGTAGGTAGTGAATTTGGGCATCGGTGGGCCGTAAGGCGCTGGCCTGCTGCCAGACGGTGACCGCTTCCGGTAATCGACCCAGCGCCCGCAGCACTTTGCCCAAGGCAATACGGGCTGTCGCATCGCCAGGCTGGAGCTGGATGGCGTGCTTAAGAGCCGTTATGGCTTCGTCATGACGGTTTTGCGCCGCCAGGATACGGCCAAGACTCAGCTGCGCTATCGCATTGATGGGTGTGGCGCGAATGGCTTGCCGGATCATTTGTTCAGCTTGAACCCACTGTCGCCGCTGTTGCAGCAGCGTCCCTAACAAAAGCAGGGTTTCGATATGGTGAGGTTGGATCGCCAGAATTTGCCGGCACAGTGTTTGCGCTTCGACCAGATTGCCTCGGCGCAGCCATTCCCGCGCCCGGATCAGCGTGTCGTTGCAAGGATCAGTAGGGTTCATGGGAGGAGATTCTCACCGGTTGCTGCCGCTGGACGCTGCGCTGTCGCCAGCCATCCGAGCACTGGCTGGTTGTGTTCCATCCGCAGCTGGACTGGAGTCAAATTTATCGGCATCAGGCCCGCGTCGGTCAGTATCTGCTGCACATAGTCGGCAGTGTGGCTGTAACGCCCGCTCCGGTTCAGGCGAAAACCGTCTGGCGCGGCTTCCACCACCGCCTGCTCTACGGTGAACGTCAGCCAACCGCCTGACCGCAATGCCGCCGCAGCCTCAGTCAATACCGGGTTCAGATCGCCGAAATACACCAAGGTGTCCGCAGACGCGATCAGATCATAACGCGCTGCTGATTCGGCCAAAAACGCGGTTAATTCCGCGACCACCAGTTCATCATAGCAGCCTCGTTCCTGCGCTTTCTCAATCATCCCCGACGATAGATCGACGCCAATCAACCGTTGGGCATAGGGACGCAGCAACGGCCCGCATAAGCCGGTGCCGCAGCCGGCGTCCAGCACCTCCAGCGTCCCGTTAGGCGTTCCCAGTCTCGCCGTAATGGCCTCAGACAGCAGTTCCGGCGCTCGGTAGTCGAGCGCCTGCAAGTCCTCATCAAATTGATCCGCGTACTGATCGAACAGGCGGGTCACATAAGCGTCGGCGGCGCGGGCCGGGGTTTCCTCACTGAACCAGGCGGTCAGGAAATGTTGGGCAACGGGATCGTCGGGCACCAGAGTCAACCAGTGTTGGAGCAGGGCCAACGCTTCGCTCGTCACCCCCCATCGCAGCACGGCGCTGCCGACGACATGACCCGCCTCGACGAGCTGTCCCTGACCGTGCAGCAACGTCACCAGTAACTGGATTGCGGCAGCCTGATCGGGGTTCGTCTCACGGGTAATTTCAAGGGCGGCCATCGCTTCTTCGGCCTGACCCAGTTCTGCCAGCGTTGCGCCAAGCCGATAGTGCAGTTCGGGATCGGTGGGATGCAGTGCGCTGGCTTCCCGCCAGGCGGCTACCGCCTCCGGCAGTTGCTTCAGCTCCTGAAGGGCGTCGCCAAGCTGGCTATGGACATCGGCGTCGTCAGCGCGAAGCCGGATAGCATGACGAAAGGCGGCAACGGCTTCTTCATAGCGGCGCTGCGCGGTTAGAGCGGCGCCGAGGTTGGCATAGGCGGCGGCATCGCCCAAAGTGCTGTGGATGGCCTGCCGGAGGGTCTGTTCCGCCAAAATCGGCTGCCCTTGGCGCAGCAACAGCATCCCAAGCAACTTTAATGCGTCAGCGTGGCGGGGTTGAATCGCCAGAATTCGCCGGCACAGGGTCTGCGCCTCGCCCGGATTGCCCCGGCGTTGCCAGTCTCGGGCCTGAGTTAGCCACTGCTGGATAGTCGCACCCTGCGCCGGCGGCGCTGCAACCGGCTCTGGAGGCGTTGGAACCGTCCTGGCGAGCGGGGCGGAGGATTCAGCATCGTCATTCAATGGGGACTTTCCTGAGTCGGCTCCAGCGCCGGTTTGTATGCGACTACCAGCAAACCAGTGACTGGCTGACCGCGCTCCAGCCGGGGCGTGACTTGATTCAGCATCGTTGGCGTCAGACCGGCTTCCACTAAGGTCTGGCGCAAATAGGCGGCGGAATGCCGGTAACGTCCGCTTAGCTCGAGGCTGAAACCGGTCGAGGTTTCGGCATCAGGGATTTCTTCCACTGTGAACGCCAACCAACCATTTGGCCGTAGGGCAGCAGCGGCGGCGGTGAACAGCGGTGCCAGATCGCCGAAATACACCAAGGTATCCGCAGATACGATCAAATCGCAGCTCGCCGGGCGTTCCACCAGGAACGCAGTCAGTTCCGCCACCACCAGTTCATCGTAACCGCCCCGCGCCTGCGCCTTGTCCACCATCCCCAGCGACAGATCGACGCCGATCAACTGCCGGGCATAGGGGCGCAGCAGCGGGCCGCACAGTCCAGTGCCGCATCCGGCATCCAGTACGTCCAGTGTTCCGGCGGGCACGCCCAATGTGATGGCGACTGCTTCGGTCAGTAACTCTGGTGCCCGGTAGCCCAGGTGGTTCAGGTGGCGGTCGAAATCATCGGCCATCTCGTCAAACATGGTCTGGACGTAATCATCCGCCGCTCGCCCCGGCACGTCGCATCCTGAACTGGCCGCCAGCATGTGCCGGGCTGCGGTGTCGTCCGGGTTCTGCTCCAGCCAGCACCGGAACAGCGTGGTAGCGTCCTCACGGCGATTCAGCTTGTAGAAGAGCAGGCTTAGCGCCTTGTACGCTCGGGTATGGTCGGGCTGCCGGCGAATGGTTTCCTGATAGGCCACGATGGTTCCCTCGTGGTCATCCTGGGCAAGCAGGGCAGTACCTAGGTTGAAATAGCTTTCGGCTATACCAGGGGCCAGCGTAATCGCCTGCTGGCAGGCGGCGATAGCTTCTTCGAGCCGGCCAAGCTGGGTCAGGATGACGCCGAGGTTGCCGTGGGCGCCGACATGACCGGGTGCCAGTTCAACGGTCCGGCGGTAAGCCTCCGCCGCCTCTTCAGGATGCTCCAGCGCTGTTAACACATTGCCCAGATTGTTCCAGGCATCGGCGTACTGCGGATTCAGTTCAAGCGCCCGGCGGATCAGATCAGCCGCCTGTTCATGCTGACCACGTTGCGCGGCCAGCACTCCCAGAAAGTGTAGGGCTTCAACCTGGCACGGATCGCGTTGCAGCACCTGCTGGTAGAGCGCTTCAGCCTCGGTCAGCCGACCCCGCTGCTGGGCCTGAATAGCCTGTTGCAGCCAAGCAGCTAGTTGTTTCGGGCTGGGACCTGTCCTACTGGCCAGCGCCCTACGCTGTTTGCGATTCATCAGCGACATCCGGTGGAAGGGGGGAAGGAAGATGCTCGCGCTGCAAGCGGAACGGCAAACTGCGTCCGGCTTCCCGCAGCCAGCGCAGTAGTAGCGAGTCGCCGGTAAATTCGATAATCCAGTAGCGCCGCTCCGGTTCTTCAACGCCTTCCCAGTGCAGCCATAATTCCTGTCCGCGCAGTTCCCAGCGGCCTGAGGCCATCCCGGTAGCGTCCGCCGCCGCCCACTGAAAATCACCGGCTTCGCTAAACGTCAGCGACTCGCTGGGGGAATGCCAGCGCCCGATCAGCTCCCCAAGCGCCGGCATCCGCAACAGGTCTTCCAACGGATCCCGGCAGCCCATCCACGGTATGGGATGCGGTCGGGGCGGGGAAGGCAACGGTGGTGATGCCGGAACCGGCGGCACTTGGGGCGTCCGCCGTTCGGGCAACGCCCGTTGATCGCGGGCCAGATAATGCTCGGCCATCACCCGGCCTAGCAGACTGCCGTCGTGTTTCCACACCCGACCGTCGGCCTCACGCCAGCCCAGATAGCGGCCAAACCGGTCGTACAGGCTGTCACTCTGGAAAAAGCCGGCATAGGCGCCGGTCCACTTAAATACGGGGATACAGGCGCTGCCGTTCTGCTCATCGCCCGCCACCCCGAAGCCGCCCAGCGTCATGGCGTTGCCTCCGTCCAAGTTTGTCCGCCGCTTACTCGAAGCCGTAAGCGAACTCGCCGTCCTGCACCGACAGTTGCACCCGCGCCACCGGCTGGCCTGCCACCATCCGGGTCAGGAATTCCTGACTGATAGCCGGCAACACGGTATTGGTCAGAATGGCGTCCACCATCCGTCCGCCGCTGTCCAGTTCGGTGCAACGGCTGACGATTAGCTTGACCACCTCGTCGTCGTAGCTGAACGGAATCTTGTGGTTATCGCGGATCCGCTTCTCGATCCGGCGCAGTTGCAGGCGGACGATGTCGCCGAGCATCTCGTCGCTGAGCGGATAGTAGGGAATGGCGACTAGCCGGCCCAGCAGCGCCGGCGGGAAGACTTTAAGCAACGGTTCGCGCAGCGCCTTGCCCAAGCCCTCGACATCCGGCAGCAATTCCGGATCCTTGCACATGCCCATGATCAGATCAGTGCCGACGTTGGTGGTCAGCAGGATCAGGGTGTTTTTGAAGTCAATCAGCCGGCCTTCGCCGTCTTCCATCCAGCCTTTGTCGAACACCTGGAAGAAAATTTCATGCACATCATGGTGGGCCTTCTCGACCTCATCCAGCAGCACCACGCTGTAGGGTCGGCGGCGCACCGCTTCGGTCAACACACCGCCCTCGCCATAGCCGACATAGCCGGGGGGAGCGCCCTTGAGGGTGGATACGGTGTGCGCTTCCTGAAACTCGCTCATGTTAATGGTGATGACGTTCTGCTCGCCGCCATATAGCGCCTCGGCCAGCGCCAGCGCAGTTTCAGTCTTGCCGACCCCGGATGGACCAGCCAGCATAAACACACCAATGGGCTTGCTGGGATTGTCGAGCGCGGCGCGGGAGGTTTGAATCCGTCGGGCGATCAGCTCCAGAGCATGGCGCTGACCGATGATCCGGCGGTTGAGAATGTCGGCCAGACTCAGCACCGTTTCAATTTCATTCTTGACCATCCGACCAACCGGGATGCCGGTCCAGTCAGCGACCACGGAAGCGACCGCTTGGGCGTCCACGCTGGGCAGAATCAGCGGCGATTCGCCCTGCAAGGTGTGCAGTTGGGCCAGCCGTTCCTTGAGTTCCGCCAGCCGGGTTTGCCGTTCCGGATCGGATTCGGCGTCCACCGCGACCTCGACCTTGCCGCCATCGCCGCGTAATTTGGCCCGCAATTCCAGAATCTGATCCACCAGCCCTTTCTCTTCTTGCCAGCGGGCGTCCAGTTGCTCCAGCCGCGCTTCCTCGACCTGCAACTTCTCGCTGGCGTCGGCTTGGCGTTGGGCGGTCTCGATGCCGATGGCGGTTTCACGGGCGATGATTTCCAGCTCAACCTTCAACCCTTCAATCCGGCGGCGGCAGTCCTCCACCTCGGCGGGCACGGCGTGCAGGCTGATGGCGACCCGGGCGCTGGCGGTGTCGAGCAGACTGACCGCCTTGTCCGGCAACTGGCGGGCTGGGATGTAACGGTGCGACAGCTTGACCGCCGCCTCCAGCGCTTCATCGAGAATCTGTACCCGATGGTGTTGTTCCATAGTGGAGGCCATGCCGCGCATCATCAGGATGGTCTTCTCTTCGCTCGGCTCGCCAATCTGCACCACTTGGAAACGGCGGGTCAGAGCCGGGTCTTTCTCAATGTGCTTTTTGTACTCGGCCCAAGTGGTGGCGGCGATGGTGCGGAGCTTGCCGCGAGCCAGCGCTGGTTTGAGCAGGTTAGCAGCATCGCCGGTGCCGGCAGCGCCGCCCGCGCCGACCAGGGTGTGCGCCTCGTCGATAAACAGGATGATCGGCTTGGGCGAGGATTGCACCTCGTCGATCACCTGGCGCAGGCGGTTCTCAAACTCGCCCTTCATGCTGGCCCCGGCTTGAAGCAGACCCACATCCAGCACCCGCAGGGTCACGTCTTTCAACGGCGGCGGCACCTCGCCGGCGGCGATGCGATGGGCGAAGCCTTCCACCACGGCCGTTTTGCCGACCCCGGCCTCGCCGGTCAGGATGGGGTTGTTCTGGCGGCGGCGCATCAGAATGTCGACGATCTGGCGGATTTCCTCATCGCGCCCGACGATGGGATCGAGTTCACCTTTCCGCGCCCGCTCGGTCAAATCCACCGAAAAGCGCTGCAAGGCTTCCTGTTTGCCCATTTGCGCCGGTGCCATCGCGTCACTGGCCTCACCAGGCGCCGCGCCGCCGCCGACTTGTGAACCGTCCGTAGCCCGAAGCCCGTTTTCCGGGGAAGCCGCAACGATGTCGCCAAAGCGCTCCATCAGATCATCGAGTTTGATCCGGTCAAACTCGCGGGAAATAGCCAGCAGGGCATTACGCAAATCCGGGGTTTTCAGCATCCCCACCAGCAGATGGCCGGTGCGAACCTGCGCGTCGTTGAACAGCAGAGTGGAGTAAACCCAGCCTTCCCGGACCGCCGCGTCAACATGCGCCGATAGATCGGAAATAGAGGTTGCGCCCCGTGGTAATCGATCCAGCGCTTCGGTGAAATCCTTGGCTAGCCGGGAGGGATTCAGGCTGAAATGCTGGATCACCCGATGCAAGTCGGAATCAGGCAATTGCAAAATCTGGTGCAGCCAATGCGCCAGTTCCACATAGGGATTGCCTCGCAGTTTGCAGAAGACGGTGGCGCTTTCGATGGCTTTATAGCCCAGACTGTTCAGCTTCCCGAACAGGGCAACGCGACTGATTTCGGCCATGATTCAGACTCCGGTGGCGTTTGGGTGAAAGAGTGGGGGACGAAAAAAGCGATTGAAAAAACCGATCCTGCCCTGAGTCCATTCAAGACGATCTTGTGGACTCTGTTGCTTCCAATTCCCGAATCACTAGCGCCGTAGCACCGCAATCGACTCGACATGCGCGGTATGTGGAAACATATCCACCACTCCGGCGCTTTCCAGCCGGTAGCCAAAGCGGTGAACCAGTTCGCCAACATCGCGCGCCAGTGTGGCGGGATGACAGGAGACGTAGACCACCCGCTGCGCCGCCAGCGTCGCGACCTTGGGCATCAGCTCCAGCGCCCCGGAACGTGGCGGATCCAGCAAAATCCGGTCATAACCACCCTGCAACCATAGTTGATCTTCCAGCGTTCCGGTGAGATCAGCGGCATGGAACTGCGCGTTTTCCACGCGGTTGAGCGTGGCATTGCGTCTGGCCCATTCGACCAGATCGGTATCGCCTTCTACGCCCACCACCTCACGCGCCTGTCGGGCCAGCGCCAGGGTAAAATTGCCCAGCCCGCAAAACAGATCCAGCACCCGATCCTCCGGCCCAATCGCCAGCAGTTCGCTGACTCGTTCCACCAGTTGCCGGTTGATCGTGGCGTTGATCTGGATGAAATGCCAAGGCTGAAAGTCCAATCTCAGATCAAACGCCGGTAGCCGGTAATGCAGCCCGCCCCGCGCTGTTTGCGGGAGATTCGACCCAAAATCGGCCAGCGTCCGCACGCTATCCGGCCCACCCGGTTGCAGGTAGAGCATGAAACCATACCGCTCGCCGAAATCCCGCAGCGCCGCCAAATCAGTTTCGCTGGGCGGGGCCAGCACCCGGAGATTCAGGGCCATCGCATCGTCGCCGCCGGCGATTTCAATTTGTGGCAGCCGGTCTCGGATCGAGAGGGTCTCAATCAGCGCTGCCAATTCCTCCAGCCGTTTGCCAATTCGCTCGTCCAGTACTTCGCAGTGGCGCAAATCGGCGACTAAGGCGCTGCGCCGTTCGCGGAAACCCACCAGCACCCGCTCTTTTTTGGTCACATACTTGACGCCAAGCCGCGCCCGCCGCCGGTAATGCCACAGTGGCCCGGTCATCGGTTCCAGTACCTGCTCTGGCTGAACCTTACCGATGTGAGTCAGGCTGTCCAGTAGCCAGCGCTGTTTCCGGGCCAACTGCTGTTCCGGGGCCAGATGTTGCAGGCTGCATCCGCCACAAAGGGCGTAGTGGGCGCAACGCGGTTCGACCCGTTCCGGGGCGGGGGTCAGCACATTGATCGCTTGCGCCTCATCACGGCGGCTACGGCGGACGGTGCAAACACACTCGACCTCTTCGCCCGGCAGGCCGCCTTCGACAAACACGGTCTTGCCATCGCGCCGGGCTACGCCGCGTCCGTCGTGGGTCAAATCTTCAATGGTGACGGTGAACAGTTCCGTCGCCATCTTGCGTCGGGTTTCTGAGCGCTTCATGTCGCAAACAACCCGGTGGATAAATAGCGGTCGCCCCGGTCGCAGAGGATGGTGACGATCACCGCGTTCTCGACTTCGGTGGAGAGCCGCAGCGCCGCAGCGACGGCCCCGCCCGCCGATACCCCGCAGCAAAGGCCTTCCTCGCGGGCCAACCGGCGGGTCATGATTTCCGCCTCGGTCTGATGGATATCAATGATTCGATCCACTCGCGCCGGATCGTAGATTTTCGGCAGATACTCTGGCGGCCAGCGTCGAATGCCGGCGATGCAGGAGCCTTCGGCAGGCTGGACGCCAATGATTTGCACTTCAGGATTGCATTCCTTGAGGGCGCGGGACACCCCCATGATCGTGCCGGTAGTGCCCATCGCGCTGACAAAGTGGGTGATCTGGCCGTGGGTGTCGCGCCAGATTTCCGGGCCGGTGGTTTGATAGTGGGCCAACGGATTATCGGGATTGGCGAATTGATCCAGCACCCGCCCTTGACCGTCTCGTGCGAACTGCGCCGCCAGATCGCGCGCGCCTTCCATACCGTTTTCCTTGCTGACCAGAACCAGTTCCGCCCCGTAGGCTTGCATCGCCGAGCGCCGCTCCACGCTCTGATTCTCCGGCATGACCAAAATCATTCGGTAGCCCTTGACCGCTGCGATCATCGCCAGGGCAATGCCGGTATTGCCGCTGGTGGCTTCGATCAGGGTGTCGCCTGGCCGAATCTCGCCTCGCGTCTCGGCCTGCTGAATCATGCTCAGGGCTGGACGATCCTTGACTGAACCAGCGGGGTTGTTGCCCTCCAGCTTGCCGAGAATCAGGTTGCCGGTCGGGCCGGGCAGGCGCTGCAAGCGCACCAGTGGCGTCTGGCCGACCAGGGTTTCAAGGGTAGGAAAGGGATGGGGCATGGCGACTTCCGGTCAGTTCGGGAAAGGCATGGCGCCGTAAGGCGCTCGAGCTTATGCGGGAAGGATAGACAGGGAAAATCCAATTGGATAGGAACCCGGCGCCAGGAACGGCAACCCCTGTTCAGGCAAGTGGGTAAATGGGGCCGGCAGAACATAATCAATCAGGCCATAATTGCACTTATCCCTCCACGGTTGCTGCTTCCCGTTCTATGTCGCCTAAATCTATACCGGTCACTGCCCAACATTCCGTGTTATCCCCGCCTCTACGTCCCCCCCTGCCGCCCGATAACCGCCAGCCCTTGCGCTGGGGACAGCTCTACGGCGCAGCGCCCGCCTTGTTGATTGCCGCCGCTGCCGCCCGCTATCGCGGCCTGGTGCTGGTCATCGCCCCTGACAGCCAGACGGCGGCGCGGCTGAATACGGAATTGCGGGTGTTTGGCGGGCCGAATCTGGAGATTCTGACGTTCCCGGACTGGGAGACCTTACCCTACGACGGTTTCTCGCCGCATCAGGACATCCTCTCGCAACGGCTGGCGGCCCTGTACCGGTTGCCGCAACGGCAGCGTGGGGTGCTGGTTGCTCCCGTCGCGACCTTGATGCAGCGGCTGGCTCCACGGGATTACCTGGATCGCTATGCGCTGTTGCTCACGGTCGGCGAGCGCCTGGATTTGCCTAACTTCCGCCTGCGTCTGGAAGCGGCAGGTTATGCCTGTGTTTCGCAAGTCGCTGATCGCGGCGAATTTGCGGTGCGTGGCTCGATTCTCGACCTGTTTCCGATGGGCGCAGCGCGGCCCTACCGGATCGAGCTGTTCGATGATGAAGTGGAAAGCATCCGTGATTTTGACCCGGACACTCAGTTATCAGTGGATAAGGTCAAGTGCATTGAATTGTTGCCGGCGCGGGAGTTTGCGCTGGACAAGGACAGCATCGCCCGCTTTCGCCAAGGCTGGCGTCGCCAGTTTGAGGGCGATCCGCAGCGCAGCCCGATTTACCGCGAAGTCAGCGCCGGCCATGCGCCGGGTGGCATTGAATACTACCTGCCGCTGTTTTTCGAGCAGCCCGCGACCTTGTTTGACCACCTGCCCCAAAGCACCCTGGCGATCCGGCTGGACGGCGTAGACGCCGCAATGACGCTGTTCCAGGAGCAGATCATGGATCGCTATGAACAGCGCCGCTATGACGCGGAACGGCCTTTGTTGCCGCCGCCGCTGCTGTTTCTGGAAGCGACCCAGGTGGAACAGGCGCTGGCGCGTTATCCACGGGTCGAGTTGCAGGAGTCGGGTAACGGTGGGATCAACTTTCCTACTGCGCCGCCGCCGGCCTTGCCGCTGCAACTGCGTCAGGAACAGCCTGCCGTGGCTCTGGAGCAATTTCTGGCCGAATTTTCGGGGCGGACCTTGATCGCCGCCGAATCCGCCGGGCGACGGGAAGTGCTGCTCGATCTGTTGCGCAGCTACGGCTTGCGACCGGTGGTTTGCGATAACTGGATGGAGTTTCTGGCGCGAGAGGAGTTGAAACTGGCGCTGACCGTCGCGCCGCTGGATCAAGGCTTGCTGCTGACTGACCCACCGCTGGCGATCATCGCCGAACCGCAGCTGTACGGCGACCGGGCGCGACAAACCCGTCGGCGGGTCGCCAGCCGCGATCCAGAAACCATCATCCGCACGCTGACCGATCTCAGCCTTGGCGCGCCCATTGTCCATGAGCAACATGGCATTGGTCGTTACGCGGGGCTGGAGCGGCTGGAGGTGGCCGGCATCGATGGCGAATTCGTGGTGGTGGAATACGCCGGCGGCGACCGGCTGTATGTTCCAGTGGCTGCTTTGCATCTGCTAAGCCGTTACACCGGCGCTGCGGCGGAACACGCCCCCCTGCACAAACTAGGCAGCGGCCAGTGGGAAAAGGTTAAGCGCAAGGCGGCGGAACAGGCGACCGATGCGGCGGCGGAACTGCTGGATTTGTACGCTCGCCGCGAGGCCCGGCCCGGCCATGCCTTTACCCTGAGCGAGACGGATTACGCTGCGTTTGCCGCCGCGTTTCCCTTTGAGGAAACCGCCGATCAGCAGAGCGCGATTGCAGCGGTCATTGCTGATTTGCGCGCCGGCAAGCCGATGGATCGGGTGGTTTGCGGCGATGTCGGCTTTGGTAAAACGGAAGTGGCGATGCGAGCCGCATTCGTTGTGGTGCAGGACGGGCGGCAGGTTGCAGTACTGACCCCGACCACACTGCTGGCCCAGCAGCACCACCAAAACTTCCTTGACCGTTTCGCCGACTGGCCGGTGCGGATCGAGTTGCTGTCCCGGTTCCGCTCCGCCAAGCAGCAGACTGAAACGCTCAAAGCGCTGGCCGAGGGCAAGGTGGATATTTTAATCGGCACCCACAAACTGTTGCAGGACAGTGTGCAATTCAAGCAATTGGGCCTAGTGGTCGTGGATGAAGAACATCGCTTTGGCGTGCGGCACAAGGAGCGGCTGAAAGCCTTGCGGACTGAAGTGGACATCTTAACCCTGACTGCGACCCCGATTCCGCGCACCCTGAATCTGGCGATGGCTGGATTGCGTGATTTATCGATCATTGCTACTCCTCCGGCGGGTCGGCTGGCGGTCAAAACCTTTGTCAGCGAGTGGAATCCGGCAACGATTCGAGAAGCCTGTCAGCGCGAATTGAAACGTGGTGGGCAAATTTACTTTCTGCACAATGAAGTGGAGACCATTCAGCGGATGGCGGCGCAAGTAGCGGAGCTGGCGCCGGGTGCGCGCATCGCAGTAGCTCATGGTCAGATGCGCGAACGGGATTTGGAACAGGTGATGCTGGATTTTTATCATCGCCGCTGCAATTTACTGATCTGTACGACGATCATTGAATCCGGGATCGACGTACCCAGCGCTAACACTATTCTGATCAATCGTGCGGACAAACTCGGACTAGCGCAATTGCACCAACTGCGCGGGCGGGTTGGCCGTTCGCATCATCGCGCCTATGCTTATTTAATCGTCCCGCCGAAACCGGTCATGACCACTGACGCCATCAAGCGGATTGAAGCGATTGAGTCACTGGAAGATTTAGGCGCTGGCTTTCTGCTGGCCAGCCACGATCTGGAAATTCGTGGGGCGGGTGAATTGCTTGGCGAGCAACAAAGCGGTCAGATTCACGAGGTCGGCTTTACACTGTACATGGATTTACTGGAGCGGGCAGTGGCGGCGCTGAAAGCGGGGAGAATCCCGCACTTGGATCGACCGCTGGATCATGGGCCGGAAATTGATTTGCAAAGCCCGGCGCTGATTCCAGATGACTATTTGCCTGATGTCCACAGCCGGTTAATCTTGTACAAGCGCATTGCCGGCGCCAATGACCAAAGCGAATTAAGGGAATTGCAAGTTGAGATGATTGACCGCTTCGGATTATTGCCCGCACCGGTGAAAACCTTGTTTCGGGCGACCGGGTTAAAGCTGCGGGCGCTGCCGGTGGGTGTGAAAAAGATTGAAGCGGGGCCAACCGGTGGGCGATTGGCGTTCGGCCCGAATCCGAAAGTAAATCCAGTCCATCTGGTGCGGCTGATTCAGCAGCAACCGAAGGTCTACAAACTAGACGGCAAGGATAAACTTCGGTTTATCAAGGAACTGCCAGACGTAGAAAGTCGGGCAGTCGCGGTGGAAGACCTGCTGGGGCAGATTGCGGGATAGGCTTGTCGTTATGCGCCTAGTGGTCGAATGCCGACCGCCCGCCGCAATTCCTGCAAGAAAGGAATGCTGTGTTCTCTGGCCCGCGCCGCGCCCTTTTTTAACACCTGTTCGATATAACCTGGTTGTTCCAGCAGCTCGTAATAGCGCTGGCGCGGTTCGCTTAATTCAGCGTTCAGACGCTCAAACAGGATTTGTTTCATTTCCCCCCAGCCAATGCCTTGCGCGTAGCGTTCCCGAAGCGCCGCACTTTCCTCTATTGGGGCGAAAGCGTGGTAAATCTGGAACAAAGTACAGGTTTCAGGGTCCTTTGGCGCTTCCGGTGGCAGTGAATTGGTCTTGATCCGCATGATCAGTTTTCGCAGGCTCTTCTCTGGCTCGAATAGCGGAATGGTGTTGCCATAACTCTTACTCATCTTGCGCCCATCGAGTCCCACCAGCACCGCGTTTTTTTCATCGACTACCGCTTCCGGCAAGACAAAATGTTCGCCGTATAGGTAATTGAAACGGGCAGCGATATCACGGGCCATTTCCAGATGTTGAATCTGATCCTTGCCCACCGGAATTTTATGGGCCTTGAACATCAGAATATCCGCCGCCATCAGGATCGGATAGGAGAATAGACCCATCGTTACCGCTTTATCCGGGTCATTATTGGGGTCAGCCATATTCTCCGCGACTGCTGCCTTATAAGCATGGGCGCGATTCATCAGCCCTTTAGCGGTCACGCAGGTGATGATCCAGGTCAGTTCCAGGATTTCAGGAATGTCAGTCTGGGCATAAAAAATGACGTTATCAACATCCAGTCCAAAGGCCAGCCAAGTGGCCGCAACTTCCAACCTGGAGCGGTGAACTAACGCCGGATCCTGACATTTGATCAATGCGTGGTAGTCGGCCAGAAAATAGAAAGATTGAACATCAGTTCGGCGACTGGCGGCGATAGCGGGTTGAATTGCGCCGACATAATTGCCCAGATGTGGAGCGCCAGTGGTGGTAATGCCAGTGAGGGTAATTTCCATGAGGACAGTAACAGGCTCGCAGGCGAAATCAGAAAAAAACCAGGGTGATAATGAATTGCTGGATAGCATTGACCAGGGGCATTAGGTTCAACACGCCGCTCATCAACAACGCCACTAGGATGATCAGACCATACGGTTCGATCTGGGCCATGACCTGACCGGCGCGATTCGGCAGCATCCCCGCCAGCACCCGCGAACCGTCCAGCGGCGGAATCGGCACCAGATTAAGGACACCAAGCATGACATTGACGCTGATGCCGGCAATACCCATCAGCAACAGTGGTTTGCCCAGCCACGGCAACCCGCCATGCAGTGTTTGTCCGACCAGCGCGACCAGCGCCCAGCCCAGCGCCATCAGCAGGTTCGACATCGGCCCGGCCAGCGCCACCAGCGCCATATCCCGTTTGGGCTGGCGCAGTCGGCCATAGTTGACCGGTACTGGTTTAGCCCAGCCGAAGATGAAGCCGCCAAGGAGCGCCATCAGCGCCGGCACCAGCACCGTGCCAATCGGATCGATATGTCGCAGCGGGTTGAGGCTGAGCCGGCCTTGGGCCTTGGCAGTGGCGTCTCCGCAGCGCAGCGCTGCCCAGCCATGAGCGACTTCGTGCAGGGTAATCGCCAGCAGCAGCGGCGGCGCCAGGATAATGAGTTGTTGAATCACGTTGAAATCGGGCATCGGGAAATTATACGCAGCCTGTTCAAGCAGGGACTAGAGAAATGGACCGGCGTCGCCCAAACCCTGCCGGAGCAGGCGTGGCGCGTCGCCGGTGAGATCCAGCACGGTGGTTGGCTCATGCTGGCCGGGACCGCCGTCGATGATCAGATCGACCGCGTGACCCAGACGCTCCTCGATCTCGTCTGGATCGGACAGCGGCCAGTCGTCGCCGGGCAGCATCAGGGTGCAACTCATGATCGGTTCGCCCAGCGCCGCCAGTAAGGCGCTGACGATGGCATTGTCTGGCACCCGGATGCCGATGGTCTTGCGGCGCGGATGCTGTAGGCGACGCGGCACTTCGTGAGTCGCTTGCAAGATAAAGGTGAACGGCCCCGGTGTCGCGGTCTTGAGTAATCGATAGCGTTGGTTGTCCACCTTGGCGTAAGTCGCAATTTCCGACAGGTCGCGGCAAACCAGGGTGAAATTATGCTGACGGTCGGTCTGGCGGATCTGGCGGATCCGCTCTGCCGCCGCCTTGTCGCCCAACGGGCAACCCAGGGCATAACTGGAATCGGTCGGGTAGACAATCACATAACCTTCACGCAGCCCTGCTACTGCTTGGCTAATCAGTCGGGGTTGCGGGTTGGCGGGATGAATTTGTAATAAACGGCTCATCGCCTGTACTATTCTCTAACTTTAGAAAAGCGCGGATCGCGCCGGATGGGCAACTTGCCAGTCTGGCGCACTCCGGTCAAGACGGCGACCACCAGGCCGCCTTTCTTTTGCCCGACTTTCTACCCGTCCACCCGCAACGGAGCTTGGTTCGCCGGCATGAAACTGCTATTCGACTTCTTGCCCATCGTACTGTTTTTTGCCGCCTATAAACTGGCGGACATCTACGTTGCGACCGGCGTCCTGATCATCGCCACCCTAGCTCAAGTCGGCTGGTTGTGGCTGCGGCAGCGGCGGGTGGAAAAAATGCCCCTGATTACCGCCGGATTAGTACTGGTGTTGGGTGGGGCAACCCTGATTCTGCACGATCCAATCTTCGTTAAATGGAAGCCGACCATCGTCAACTGGCTGTTTGCGGCGGCATTTTTTGGCAGCCTGATGATTGGTCGAAAAACCCTGCTGGAGCGGATGATGGGCGGGCAACTGGAACTTCCCCCATCGGTCTGGGTCAAGCTGACATTCGCTTGGGCGCTGTTTTTCGGGTTGCTCGGCGGCCTTAACCTGTATGTCGCCTTTAGCTTCGATGAAAACACTTGGGTCAATTTCAAGCTGTTTGGCCTGTTGGGCCTGACTCTGCTGTTCGTGTTGGCGCAAGCCGCTTACATGAGCCGTCATCTCAAAGCCGGCGATGCCGATCCGACGAAGGAATCCTGAACGATGTTGTATGCCATTCTGGGTCGTGATACGCCCAACAGTCTGGACCGGCGCTTGGCCGTCCGTCCTGCGCATCTGGAGCGCCTGAACGCCTTGCTGGCGGAGGGCCGATTGATTCTGGCCGGACCATTACCGGTGATTGACAGCCCTGATCCTGGCCCCGCTGGCTTTCAAGGCAGTCTGGTGGTCGCCGAATTCGCGGCGCTGGAAGATGCTCGCGCCTGGGCTGATGCTGATCCTTATGTCGCCGCCGGCGTGTATTTGGCGGTCGAGGTCTATCCATTTCGTAAGGTGTTGCCGGCATGACCTACCGAGTTGCCCTGATTGAAGAACGGCTGCGAGCCGCGCTGACGCTGGAGTCACTGGACATCATTGATGAGAGCAGCGCCCACGCTGGACATGCTGGCGCGCGGGAGGGCGGTCATTTCACCGTTCACCTGGTTTCATCGGCTTTTACTGGTAAAACCCTAATTCAACGCCATCGCTTGGTCAACGCAGCGTTGGCGGATCTGATGCGTCAAGAGATTCACGCCCTGAGCATCCGGGCGCGGGCTCCAGATGAAACCTGATTCTTTTCAACCCCCTGGAAACTAACGAGCATGAAAAAATCCGAGCGTTTGACCCTTCCCCTGCTGGCTCTGTCCTCAGCCCTGCTGCTGTCAGGCGCGGCGCTGGCCGCCGAGGACAAGAAACCCGAAGCCGCCCCGACGGCGGCTGCCCCAGTTGCTGTTCCGGCTAAGCCGGTGGCGGCCCAACCGGTGGCGTTTACTGTTCCAGACCCGGTCGCAGTGGTCAATGGCAAGCCCATTCCCAAGGCGATGTTCGATCAGTACGCCCAACAATTGCGGGGCCGGACCAAAGTAGATTCGCCGGAATCCAGTAAGGCGTTAGTCGATCAACTGATCATGGAAACGCTGCTGCTTCAGGAGGCCGCCAAGCAGAAGCTGGCCGATGATCCGCAGATCAAGCTGCAATTGGAAATGATGCAGGACAATTTGCTGGCCGGCAGCGTCGTTCGCAAGATGCTCAGCGAGAACGTGCCCAGCGAAGAAGCCATCAAGAAGGAGTACGACACCGCCGTCGCGGCGATGAAAGGCAAGGAATACAAGGCCAGCCATATCCTGGTGGATTCCGAGGCTAAGGCCAAGGAGATCATCGAGGAACTCAATAAGGGCGCCAAGTTCTCCGAACTGGCCAAGACCAAGTCCAGTGACAGCTCCGCAGCCAATGGCGGCGATCTGGGCTGGTTCGCACCGAGCATGATGGTGCCGCCGTTCGCGCAGGCGACCGCCAAGCTGGAAAAGGGTAAATACACTGAACAGCCGGTGCAGACTCAGTTTGGCTGGCATGTCATCCTGTTGGAGGACACCCGCGATGCCACTCCGCCGTCGCTGGAGGAGTTGAAGCCGCAGATCACCCAGATGCTGCAAAGCAAGGTCGTGAATGATTATCTGGAGAAGCTGAAGTCCGGCGCCAAGATCGAAGTCAAGGAAATCCAGATTGTTGAAGCCAAACCGGCTCCAGCCGCCGCCAAGGACAGCAAACCCGAAGAGAAGAAGTAGCCTTCATTCGCCTACTCTCCCCGGCCAGCGGGGAGAGTGAGTGAAAGCCCTGCCGGTCCGGCTACCCGTGCAGCAAATGCCGGGGCCGGATTCCCGCTACGATGATCGCCAGCAGGTAACTCCCGCCAGCGGCGGCGATTAACCCGCCCAACCGCCACAATCGTTCACCGGCTCGAGCGTCAACCCAGCTTTGCAGATCGCCTGCGCCCAATCCCAACGTCAGACCCATTGCCAGATTAGCGATCGCCAGTTGCAGCAGAAACTTCACCCAGCCCGGACGTGGCTGATAAATGCCGCCCCGCCACAGGTTAATCCCCAGCAACCCGGCATTAAGGAAGGCGGCCAGCGCGGTAGACAACGCCAGTCCGGCATGAGCCAGCGGCCAGATCAACACCAGGGTCATGGCGGTATTCGCCCCCATAGCGATCAGGCCGTATTTAACCGGTGTGCGGGTATCCTGACGGGCATAGAAACCAGGGGCGAGCACCTTGATCAGCATGAAGGCAACCAGTCCCAGCGCAAAGGCCATCAGGCTGCGGGCGGACATTTGCACATCATGGGCGTCGAATTCGCCGTACTGAAACAGCGCTGACAAAATCGGCCCGGATAAAATGATGAGTGACACCGTGGCCGGAATCCCGATCAACAGCGCCCAACGCAGCGCCCAGTCGAGAGTATGGGAAAAGTCATCGGTTTCGTCGCCGGCGTGATGGCGAGACAGCTTGGGCAGAATCACCGTCCCCAGCGCCACCCCAAAGATGCCTAGGGGGAACTCCACCAGTCGGTCAGAGTAATACAACCAACTGACGCTGCCTGAGACCAGGAACGAGGCCAGCAAGGTATCGATCAGCAGATTGACCTGCGCCACCGACGAGCCGAACAGCGCCGGCAGCATCAGTTTCAACACCTGTTGTACGCCACGGGCCGCCCAGCCCCAGCGTGGGCGCGGCAATAGTTTCACTTGGCGTAGAAAGGGAATCTGGAACCCCAACTGGATGATGCCGGCGATGAACACGCCCCACGCCAGCCCGACCACTGGTCGTTCCATCCGGGGCGAAAGCCAGAGCGCAGCGGCAATCATGGTCAGATTCAACAGCACGGGGGTTACCGCCGGAATGGCGAACTTGCCGCAACTGTTCAGCACCCCGCCGGCGAACGCGGTCAGCGAGATAAACAGTAGATAGGGGAAAGTGATCCGCAGCATCGCCACCGTCAATTCATACTTACCGGCATTGGCAGTGAATCCGGGGGCGAACAGCAGGATCAGCACCGGCGCAGCGACCACGCCGATCGCGGTGATCAGCAGCAGGATCGCGCCCAGGGTTCCGGCGACCTGATCGACCAGTTCTTTGAGTTCCTCGCGGGGGCGCTGAGTCTGGTATTCCGAGAACACCGGCACAAAGGCTTGCGAGAAAGCGCCTTCGGCGAACAGCCGGCGCAAGAAGTTGGGAATGCGGAAGGCGACAAAGAAGGCGTCGGTGCCCGCGCCCGCCCCAAACATCTGAGCGTAAATCATGTCGCGGACAAAGCCGCTGACTCGTGACAACGAGGTCATGGCGCTGACCACGCCGGTGGATTTAAGGAGAGCCTTGCTCATGGACGGGGCCGGGTTAATAACTGGTTGAGGCGATCGGCAAAAGCTTTCCGATCATTCTGGTTGAGCACCGCCGGACCGCCAGTATTGATGCCGCTGGCGCGTAGCGTGTCCATGAAGTCCCGCATCGTTAGCCGCGCTCTGATTGTGTCGGGCGAGTACAGTTCGCCACGGGGGTTGAGCGCATCAGCGCCTTTTTCAATCGCCTCTGCTGCTAGAGGAATATCGCTGGTGATGACCAGATCACCCGTGTCAAGCCGTTTGACGATCTCATGGTCAGCGACATCAAAACCCGAGGCGACTTGCAGAAACTTGATGTGGCGCGATGGCGGGATGTGCAGCGGCTGATTCGCGACCAGTGTCAACTGCACCCCGTGACGATCCGCCGCCCTGAACAAAATAGCCTTGATCGCCACCGGGCATGCATCGGCGTCTACCCATATATTCATTTCATCTCGCTTTTGTTGAATTCACAGCGATCCGCTTAACCGACAGGGAAAAGGGAAAACTGCCGGCGCGATTCTAGTGTGGTGTGCGTGGCCCAGGCTGGCCCCGTTTAGGCCAGCCTTGAAATCGACTGAAGAGCCGCTATCCGCTTCTCAATACAGCACTTCCGCCGAAACGAGATCGGCGGTTTTCAGGAACAGCGTTGCATTGCCGCCTGATTGGCTGATTTTAATTCGGATGCTGCCTTCGACGACCGCTTCTACCTGGCCTCGGTAACGGACGCCGGTCGCCATTTTCAGTTTGACGATTTTGCCAACGTACTGATCCAGATCACTGATCGGCGTTGGGTGGAAGGACGGCTGAATAATAGCTGGCTTGGGCGGTGGCGGTGGCGGGACGATTTCCTGTGGCCCTTCCGGTTGCGATCGCCCTGCCGCCAAGGCTCGCGCCACTTTAGCGGCATCCCAGCTCATGCTGGGATCGGTGATCACCGTCTGATTCACTTTTACCTTGAGACCCAGCAGCTTGATGGCGTCCGCCGCTGTGTAAGAGGGGATTTCAACCGGATCGATCGGTGCGGGCGGGGTAGCCGTAATGGTGATTTCACCCCCCTCGGTCAGATAACGCTGGTAGGCTTCAATCAACCCTGGCCCCGGATCGATGCCGTTGGCGCGGAGCTGTTCCACCACCAGCCGCACATGATCGGCGATGTAGTCCGGGATCGGCTTGCCGGCCTTGGCGGCGCAATAGTTGTTCTTGCGGGCGTTGAAACCGTCGTCGTGGAGGACGAGATCAAGTGCAGCCAGTTTGGAGGTCATGGCGCTGGCGAGTTCGATCACGGATCGGCTCGACGCGTTTTGAGCGAAACCGATGTCCAGATTCAGGGTCGCCCAATCCCGGGTGCTACTATCAACTTGCAGGTTCAGCCGATTGTGGGCGGAATCGAGACGGTAGCCGATCTCGATGTTGCTGATGAAATTGTTGTAGCCCATCTCCTGCCACTCAGCGCCGCTGAGATGGTGGATCGGTCCGCAGCCCAGCGCCTCCAGATTATCGAACGGGGTTCCTGCACCCGATGCGGCCGGTTTGGCGCTGAGAATGCCGCCGTGCAGCGATAGTTCAAGATCATGGACCGACAGCGACAGTGCTTCAGGAATTTGCCCTTGACTCAATTGCTGGCGGATATTCAGCAGCGCCAGGATACTTGGCGCTTTGAGCCGAATTGCACCAATAGTCATCGAATCATTGACCAAGGCGGGCATGAGGCGCACCTGGCTGACGCCGACGGAGCCGATCGGCCAGAGGGTGATGCTTCCATAGGTGATGGCGGCAAATGGCCTGACCATTGCGATTAACTGATCAACCTGCTGTTTGGTGTTGTACCACAGGTAGCCACCGATCCCGCCGGCGGCCAAGGCCAGCACCACGAGAATGGCTACCACGATAGTCGTCAGTTTGCGCATGGACAGTCACCTTGAAGGATTGCGGGGGTAGCGGCGTTTTGCTTGAATCATTCAATCATAACCGCTGACTGGGTAAGCTGCGAAAGGAAGCAAATGTCCTGATTAAGGGCGCATCAATCTGACCCTTAGCCCGATCCACGGAAGATACGGAAAGATTAAAGGCTAAAGGTCAGTTTTGTTGAGCCTTTAACTTTCCATCCTGAGCCTTTAACTTTCGACCACCTTTAATTTTCTGACTGGAGACGCCGTTCATGAATTTCAGCCCGATTGCCCTGCAAGTTCCGACCCTGCTGCTGCCTGATGCGGGCGTGGATCTGACTCAATGGGCGGTGGTCGCCTGCGATCAATACACCTCACAACCAGAGTACTGGGCGCAGGTGGATGCTTTGGTGGGGGATGCGCCTTCCACCTTGCGGCTGATGCTGCCAGAGATTTTTCTGGATGCGGTCGATGAGGCCCAGCGGATCGCCGCCATTCACGATGCCATGCGCCGTTATCTGACTGAAGGTGTGTTAACTGAACAACCGCCTGGATTAGCCTTGATCGAGCGGACAACGGCGCGGGGTCGGATTCGCCGGGGTTTGATCGCGGCGCTGGACTTGGAGCATTACGATTTTACGCCGGGCGCCAAGTCGCTGATTCGCCCGACCGAGGGCACCATTATGGACCGGCTGCCGCCGCGCCTCCGGGTGCGTGAAGGCGCAGCGCTGGAACTGCCGCATGTGATGGTGCTGATCGATGATCCGGAGCATTTGGTGATCGATCCGCTGTTCGCTGAACCGTTGCCTCCGCTGTATGACGCGCCGCTGATGCTGGATGGCGGGTGGGTGCGCGGCTGGCGGTTGGATCATCCATTGCTGATTCAGTGGGTCGTCGAGCAACTGGCTCGGTTGGCGGATCCGGCGGCGTTCAACGCTCGGTACCGCGTTGCCGATGAACCAGTGCTGCTGTACGCGCTGGGCGATGGCAACCATTCTTTCGCCACCGCTAAGCTGTTCTGGGAGAACCTCAAACGCAGCGCCTCCGATCCGGCGGCGATCATGGATCATCCCGCCCGTCATGCTCTGGTGGAACTGGTCAATCTCCATGATGATGGTCTGGAATTTGAAGCCATTCACCGGGTTGCCTTCCAGATCGATCCCGAACCGTTGCTGACGGCGCTGGCCAATTTTTGCATGGCGCAAGGCGCAACTCTGACCATTCTTGATGCGCCGTCGTGGTCAGCAGCCCGGCAGGTATGGGCGGAACAGCAACAACCTGGCCGACAGCTCATTGCGTTCATGAGTGGTCCGCGTTGCGGTGTTTTGATGATTGACCGGCCACGCCTGACTTTGCCGGTCGCTACCTTGCAAGCCTTTCTCGATCAGTATTTGCCGACGCTTCCTGCCGCCCGGTTAGATTATATTCACGGCGAGCAGGCGCTGGAGCAACTCGGCAGTCAACCCGGCAATATCGGTTTTTATCTGCCAGCGCTGGATAAAAACGACTTCTTCCGCACCGTGATTCGCGATGGCGCGCTGCCACGCAAAACCTTCTCGATGGGCGAGGCCAATGAGAAGCGGTTTTATCTGGAATGCCGGCGGATCCTGTCCTGATGGACAATAGCGGACCCTCGGTCGCCCATTATTACTGTTAGTCGCTCATTCCCATGCCTCACCAAACTCCCGACCTGGCGCAAACCCGTAATATCGGCATCGCTGCCCATGTTGACGCAGGCAAGACCACGCTGACTGAGCGGATGCTGTACTACGCCGGCGCGTCCCACAAAATCGGCGAAGTCCATGAAGGCGCAGCCCACATGGACTACATGATTGAAGAACAGCAGCATGGCATCACCATTACTGCCGCCGTGACCCGATTGCCGTGGCGCGATCATCTGATCCAGCTCATTGACACGCCCGGTCATGTCGATTTCACCATCGAAGTCGAGCGGTCGATGCGAGTGCTGGATGGTTGCGTGATCGTGCTCGATGGGGTGCG
Source organism: Candidatus Competibacteraceae bacterium (assembly GCA_003989085.1). Lineage (GTDB taxonomy): Bacteria > Pseudomonadota > Gammaproteobacteria > Competibacterales > Competibacteraceae > RXIV01. Next base: position 212,273 of record RXIV01000007.1, on the reverse strand, counting down.
CGGGGTGGAGCCGCAAACCGAAACCGTCTGGCGGCAACGCACCCGATTCCAGCTGCCGGCGCTGTTCTTTATCAACAAGCTGGATCGGCCCGGTGCCGATTTCGGGCGAGCGCTGATGACCGTGCGGCAGCGGTTGAACCTGGAGCCGGTGGCCGTGACGGCCCCAGCGCCCGATGGCGACGGTTCGGTGATTCACCTGATTGAAAAAACCCGGCTCCGGTTTATGGGTGAACGCGGCGAACAGGTGCAGATTACGTCTTGCGACGCGGCGACCTGGGAGCGACTACGGCCCTTGCGAGAAAGTCTGTTGCTGGCGGCGGCGGAAATGGATGAGGTGCTGGCCGAACAGGTGTTGGCCGAGAAGGAGCCGGATCCGGAAGTGGTTTGGAAGGCGCTGCGGCTGGCGACTCTGGCCGGGCTGGTTTGTCCTGCGTTTGCGGGCAGCGCCCTGCATAATCAGGGCGTACAGCCAGTGCTGGACGGAGTGTTGCGGCTGTTGCCTGCGCCTGTCGAACGTCCGCCCAGTCTGGCCCATTCGCCCGATGGCGGCGAGGAGTGGGTGGCGATGACGGCGGACGGGCCGCTGGTGGCGCTGGCCTTCAAGGTGCAACTGTGGGAAGGCCGTCGCCATGTGTTCGCCCGGCTCTACCGCGGCACGCTCAAATCCGGCGATGAGGTAGCGATTCCCGGCCCGAACGGAACGCTGCGGCTGGAGCGAGTGGCGCGGCTGTTCACGGTGGACGCCAATCACAAGACCCGGATCGAGCAAGCTACTGCCGGCGAGATCGTGCTGCTGGCGGGGCTGCGTTGGGCGACGACCGGCGATACGCTTTGTGCGCTCGGCCATCCGTTGTGGCTGGAACGGATCGAAACCCGCGAACCGGTCCTGGGCCTGGCGATTGAGCCGCAATCCAGCGCCGATGAGGACAAGCTGCTAGAGGCGCTGGACAAGTTGCAGCAGGAGGACCCAACCCTGCGGGTGGAGGAGAATCAGGAGACCGGGCAGCGGGTATTGCGCGGCATGGGCGAGTTGCATCTACAAATTGTCGGCGAGCGGCTCAAGCGCGAATTTGGCGTCCATCTCCGGGTGGGTCATCCCGATGTCGTGACCCGCGAGACCCTTGGACAAAGCGCCGAGGCCGCGAGTCAGTTCCACCGATTGATCGAGCAGCCCGACGGCAAAAAACTGGAAATGAAAGCCGGAGCGCGGGTCACGGTTGCGCCGCTAGCGCGGGGTGCTGGGGTCACGGTAGATACCGCGCCGCACATTCGTCCGGAGGGCGTGGAACTGCATCCCGCCCAGCGCGAGGCGGTCGCCGGTGGGGTTCAGGATGCGCTAAGCGCTGGTCCGGCGACTGGAGCGCCGTTGCAGGATGTGGTGGTGCGGGTGCTGGATGTGGAACTGTTCGGCGCATTATCCAGCCCGTCCGCGCTGCGGATCGCGGTGGCGGAGGCGGCTCGGAAAGCCTTGGCGCGGGCCGGTGGTTTGGTGATGCAGCCGATCATGGCGACCGAAGTGGTGGTTCCTGAAGACGATGTCGGCGCAGTCCTGGGCGATTTGCAAGCGCGCCGGGCGGTGATTCGCAGCACGGAAACGGTGGGCGGGATGAGCCTGATCCGCTGTGATTGCGCTCTGGATCAGTTGCTTGGCTATATTACGGCGCTGCGTGGCATGACGCACGGTCGTGGGCAGTTCACCATGACCTTTGATCGATTTGACGTGGCCGGTTGAAACTGGATTTGAACATGCTGCGCATGGATGGCCGGCGAATTTCTCACCGCCACGAGTAAGAACCGGGTCAGACCCAAGCCCGACCCTCCGACGTTACTGCGCTAAACAAATAGTTGTGCGGCCGCTGCCGGGTTGCTGGCGAAGTACAGATGCAGATAGGACGCGGTCAGCCGCCCAACCCGGTATACCGCCTCGCCTGGCTTGCCGTCCCTCTGGCGGCGGCCATAGGCCAACGGCGTCAAGGGCGTTTCCAGCTTCGAATGATGAAAGGTATGGCCGCGCAACTCCCCTTCCGGCAGCCTCACCGATTGCATTCCCAATCCCGCCAGTTTCGCCTGTAACGCGGCATGGCCTGGCAACAGCCCCAGCATGGCCGCCCGATGGCCCTCCTTGTCGGCCAGCGATTCCAGCAGATAGAGCAGGCCACCGCATTCCGCGTAAATCGGCTTGCCGGTCTGATGGTGCTGGTGCAGCGCCTGACGCAGCGCTTGATTAGCCGCCAGTGTGTCCAGATGCAGTTCCGGGTAGCCCCCGGGCAGGTAAATACTGTCCACTTCTGGCAAGGTGCTGTCGGTCAGCGGCGAAAAGAACGTCAGTTCTGCGCCCAGTCCCCGCAAGGTGTCCAGATTGGCCGGGTACAGGAATGCAAAGGCTGTGTCGCAGGCGACGCCAATCCGAACGCCTTGGAGCAACGGTGGCAACGTGTCCATCGTTGCGGCGGGGAAGGAAACAGCCGGCGGCAATTCAGCCAGATCGGTGTTGGCAATGAGGGCGGCGGCGGCTTCCAGCCGGATTTCCAAATCAGCGATTTCTTCCGCCTGCACCAGTCCCAAATGACGGTCGGGCAAAGAAATTGCTCCGTCGCGGGGCAGCCAGCCGTAATAGCGAAGTTCCGGCGGCAGGCTTTCGGCCAGCAGCTCGGCATGACCCGGCCCGGCGACCCGATTAGCCAGCACCCCGGCGAAGGGCAAGCCGGGTCGGTAATGGGCCAGCCCGTAAGCCACCGCGCCGAAGGTCTGCGCCATCGCGTGCGCGTTGATCAGCGCCAGCACCGGGACGCCGAACAGCCCGGCGAGATCGGCGCTGGACGGAGTTCCGTCAAACAACCCCATCACCCCCTCAATCAGAATGAGATCGGCCTCCTGCGCCGCCTGATATAACAGCGCCTTGCAGTGGGATTCGCCGACCATCCACAAATCCAGCGGATAGACCGGTTGCCCGGAAGCCCGCGCCAGAATCATTGGATCGAGAAAGTCCGGTCCGGTTTTGAACACGCGGACAGTGCGGCCTCGGTTTCGGTGATAGCGGGCCAGGGCGGCAGTGACGGTGGTTTTGCCTTGGCCGGAGGCCGGGGCGGCGAGGAGCAGGGCGGGGCAGGTGGTGGACATTGGCGGTTTAGGATCGCTAGGGTGAAAGGTGAATCGGCGAGAGGCGCGGTGGCGGTCTATCCTTAAAATAAACGCCGGTCCCGCCAATGAGCGGGATCCCTTTGCCAACAGCAGGAGAGACCCTCATGTTCAAAGTCTACGGTTGTCCCCGCACGCGTTCTACTCGTGTGGTCTGGGCGCTGGAAGAAGCAGGCGCTGAGTATGAATACCAAAAGGTGGATCTGTTGGCTGGCGAGGGCCGTCAGCCAGCCTATCTGGCCCTGAATCCTGGTGGCAAAGTGCCGGCCCTGGCTGATGATGATCTGGTGCTGACCGAGTCGGCGGCCATTTGCACCTACATCGGGGATGCTTTTCCCGCCAGCGGGTTGACTCCGCTGTTTGGCTCCCCGGAACGCGCCCGCTATAACCAGTGGTGCTTTTTCGCCATGTGCGAGCTGGAGCAGCCACTGTGGACGATAGCCAAGCATCGCTTTGCCCTGCCGGAAAAGCGTCGGGTTCCAGAGGTGATTGAAACCGCGATCTGGGAATTTGCTATTGCCGCCAAAGTGCTGGCGACTGCGCTCGGAGGGCGGGAATTTCTGGTCGCGGAGCGGTTTACCGCCGCTGACATTCTGGTGGCGCATACCTTGGCCTGGGCGCGGTCCTTCGAGTTGCCGCTCGGCCATACTGTGCTGGAAGCCTACGCGGAGCGGCTGCTGGCGCGTCCGGCGCTGGCCCAGGCCAAAGTCCGGGAGCAGAATGCGGCCTGAAACCTCCGAAACCCGTCAGCCGCTGCGCTTTGGTTATACCACTGGCGCTTGCGCCACTGCGGCCAGTCTGGCGGCGGCTCAGCGGCTGTTGACGGGCGTTGCATCGGATACTGTGGGCATCATCCTGCCACGGGGTCAACTGGTGGAATTCCCGTTGGTCTACTGCCGATTGACGGCCGTCGGGGCTGAGGCGGCGGTTGTCAAGGACGCCGGCGATGATCCTGATGTGACGCACGGAGCATTGGTTATGGCGCAGCTCCAGTTGAGCGATGCGCCCGGCGTGCGGTTTCAGGCGGGGCCGGGGGTAGGCACCGTCACCTTGCCCGGCCTGCCGATCCCGCCCGGTGAACCGGCTATTAATCCGACCCCCCGGCGCATGATCACCGAGCATCTGACACGGGCAGCGCTTGAGTCCGGCTATTGCGGTGGATTTAACATTGCTATCGGCGTCGAATGCGGCGCGGAGCTGGCGCTGAAAACCCTTAACTCGCGTCTGGGTATCATGGGGGGGCTATCGATTCTCGGGACTACCGGTATTGTCCGGCCCTTTTCCTGTTCTGCCTATATCGCCTCGATCCAGCAGGCGATTGACGTCGCCCGTGCGAGTGGTTGCCATCACATCGCCGCCTGTACCGGTTCGGCCAGTGAAAGCCTGATGCGGACGCATTATCGATTGCCGGAAATGGCACTGATCGAAATGGGCGATTTTGCCGGAGCGGTGCTGAAGCATTTGCGGCGGGCGCCGGTTTCCCGGCTGAGTCTGGCCGGTGGTTTTGGCAAGATCAGCAAGCTGGCAGCGGGCCATCTCGATTTGCACAGCCGCAATTCCAGCGTTGATTTTCTGCTGCTGGCGGTGGAAGCGGCGGCGCTGGGTGCGGATGGCGCGTTGCAAGAGGCGATGCGAACCGCCAATACCAGTCAACAGGCGCTGGCGTTGGCTCACGCGGCGGGCTTGCCATTGGGCGAGCGGATTTGCGGCATGGCCCGCGATCAGGCCCGCGCTCTTCTGCCGCCGGAAGTCGCAGTAGAAGTCTGGGCCATCGACCGGGCCGGCCAGCCCGTCGGCCAAGCCGGTTTTGCCTGAGCGCTGGTGTTCTGTGCGCATCCTGATTCTCGGCGGTATCGGTGAGGCGCTACAACTGGCACGAGAACTGGCGTCCAGTCATGCGGTGATTTACAGCGTGGCCGGCAAAGGCCGTGTTCCGGAGTTGCCCGGTCAGGTGCGGATTGGCGGCTTCGGCGGCAGTGCCGGATTGGCGGAGTTTTTGCGCGAGCAGCGCATCGATCTGCTGATGGACGCTACTCACCCCTACGCGGCGACGATCAGCCACAATGCCAGCTTGGCTGCACAATCCGCCGGCATTCCGCTCTGGGCGTATCGGCGTCCACCGTGGCGGCCGTCACCCGGTGACGACTGGCGTTCGGTGACGGACTGGCTGGCGTTGATGAGAGCAGTCCGAGCATTCCAGCGCCCGTTTTTCACCGTCGGGCTGGAACCGTTGCGCCACACGCAGGACATTCCGCTGAAACAGCATTGGCTGCTACGGTGTCTGGCTGCGGAAGTGCCGGATACGCCGCGCTTGACGGTGTTAAACGCTACCGGGCCGTTTACATTGCCGGCGGAACTGGCGCTGCTGCGGGAGCACCGGATTGATGCGCTGGTCGCTAAAAACAGTGGCGGCGGGGCAGTGCAAGCCAAACTGACGGCGGCACGACGACTCCAGCTTCCGGTGATCATGCTGGAGCGTCCTCCGCTGCCACCGGCGGATCGGGCGTTTGATGAAGTGGTGCTGATGGTTTTAGCCATTCGATTGGCGCAGCCTGAGCAGGTTTTAGCCCCAAAATGCGGCGGCTGAAAATCCATTGGGTGCTACGCCGTCGCGCCGATCAGCGCCGGCGGCAGCGGATCGGTCTGGCCGCGATACCAATCGCCAGAGCAGGCGCAAACCGGCAGTTGCTGGATCGGCTCCAACCACGGCACAAAGCCTTTCGCCGGGTCGAAAAGCGCAAATTCATCACGATCCGGGTGTTTGGCGATCAGTTGCACCCATTCATTGCCGATCAATTCTCGCAACCCGGCCTGCCGTCCGTAAATCGCGGCGAGGATGTCGGTATGCGCCTCCACCACCATTTGCAGCCGCACCGGCTCATGAATCTCGATCATTTGCCGGGGTAGACCGGTGCGCAGATCGCTGCTCGCCCCTTCCATCACCGCAAACAGCCCGGTGACGTTATGCGGGGTTTTGGTGCCGCAACCCAGCCGCTCGTTATTCACGGTGGAAAAGTAGTACTCCAGATTGATGCCCGCTCCCACTGGTCCGACCGCCAGCAGAATCCCTTCCAATACCGTGCCGTCGGGGTCCTGCGTCGGATCGTAGGATACTAGGAATGCCCGCCGGTCAAGGAAGACGCCCTGACTCATGGTGCGCCGCCCGACCAGTGCGGCGGCGTTGGTGGCGTGGCCGAGTTCCGGGCGGGCCTGACTGAAATCACGGCTTCGTTCCGTCACATGGCGCAGGGCCTGGGCCGGACTGAGATGCCTTGGCGCTGAAGCGAATCGGCGGCAGCGTTCATGAGCCGACCGTTGACCAGCGTGATCCAAATCCCGTTGCAAGTCTCGCAAGGCGGATTGCACGGCGTCAGGCAGATCGCGCTGGTCATAGAAGGTGATTTGCTCGTCGCAGGTATTGTGTTCCGCGCCGATGAACCAGCACTCCGCCGGGAGTTGAATGCCGCGTTCCGGCAACAAGGCCCGCACCGCCGGACGGTTCGCCATCGCGGCAAAGGTTCGGGCATTCGGGCCGCCATGCCGCCCGCCACACGCTCCACAATCGTAAGCGCCTAGATGCGGGTTGTTCTGACTCATCGAACCGTGGCCCATCAGCACCACCAGCGGCGCAAAGCGAGTGGTCAACCCGATATTGCGCAACAATCCGGCTACCCGATCCGCTTGTTCGGCGTCAGTAAAACCGAGGCGCGGTTGTTCCGGGGCAACGGGGGAGTTGTCGTCAGATGCAGTGATGGCAACCTGGGTCGGCGCAGCGGGAACCAGCAACGCGGCGGTCGCCTCGGCCAGTTGCCCTTGCCGGTGGGGGGCGAAGATTTTGGCGGCCACTATCGGCAACAGGCCGCAGGCCAGCGGTTCGATCAGCAACGCCGATGACAGCAGATTACGGCGGATTTCCTGATAAATCGCCCGGAGCCGGTTGCGCCAGGCGCGGCGCTGATTGCGGTGGCGATGCTGCGCTTCGGCATCAGGTCGGGCGACTTCCCGGACTTCGTGAACCGGGGTGACCACCACCGGACACAACGGCGTCACGGTGCGGTCATCCAGTCCCCGCCAGTTCATCGCAACGCCAAAGAAGCCGGCTGCGCCCAGGGTTTCAATACCCGGATTCAGTTCCTCCAGATGGCGGCGAAAGCCTTCTTCCCGGTCGTCAATACAGAACACCACTTGGGCTTGGGGCCGGTCAGGTCGGCTCTGACTCCAGCGGCCATGATTGTTCGCCAGTGCGTTAATCAGCGTGGTGCGGTAATGATGCTCGTAAGCGGCCTGCCAGATCGCGCCGCGCCGGGCGGCAGGCAACTCATCCAGCACCGCCAGCAATCGCTCCAGATCAGTCGGCGCCAGCGCCCGCAGTTCGCCCCCCGACAGGCCCAGATGTTGCGCCAGGCGGAACAGCCGCCAGGCACTGCCATGCACGGTGTGCGTTCCCGGATCGGCAGCGACCGGACTGTGCCGCCAGGTCCAAATCATGTCAGCGAGCATGTCCCAAGCCGCTTTGCTCCCCGCGCCTCCTGGCGGTAGAACAGAACCGGCAGGCGCAATTCCCCCCTCGATCAACGCGCGCGCCCGACTCGCCAGATACTCCGGCAACCGCCCTTCGTGCAGGGCGTAGCGAATCAGCGCTTCTGCCGGTCGGGCGGTGAAGTAGTCGCGCAAGGCGGGCAAGGTTCCGGCCACTCCCCAGGTTTCCCGACACAGCCGCTCCAGCTGCTGGTGGTCCAGCGCCAGCCGCACCGCTAGCAGATCAGCCAGCCGTACGGGCGCATTCTGATTGGCCGGGTAGTCAGGATGCTGTTGCCGCCAGTTCATCATCCCTGCCCAACCGGGCAGTTCCAGCGCCAGCCGGGTCAGATACCCTTCCCAGCGTGATTCTGCCAAACCTAACCGTTGCAATTCCGTGCTGATCGCCGCCAGTGGGTCATCCGGCAAGCTGGCAACGGTCCAGGAGGCCGGGTCCGATTTTGCCAACCGCCGCCAGGCGGCATACAAGCCCTCGCCCCGATTCGGCAGAGTCCAGGCCGCTAGTCCTTCATCGAGCTGCGCGGCTGCCAGCCGGATCAACTCTGGACGCACTTGATCGAAGCAGTCCTGACCGGTCAGCATCCGCAACAGGCTACGCAGGGTGATTTGATCGCCGACATCGGCCAATAGCCGCTCCAGCAATGCCAGACTCTCGGCTTGCATTCGCTTGTGGACGATGGGGCCGTCTTCGTCCGCAGTTGCGCCCCGAAACCGGGCCAGCAACGACTTGGCAAGGGTCAGTTGCAAGTCAACCAGTTCTTCGGGATGCAGGGTAAATGCGGGCAACCGGAATCCTTCCAGACCAGCCCGCCACAAGTCTTCCAGCGCTGCGCCGGGGTTGCTTGAGCCGTCGCGTTGGGCCGCCGCCAGCAGCCGTTGCCGCACCGGCTCCGGGACATCGTCCTGAAACTGGCCGGTCGCGTGGAGTTCCTCCATTTGCCAGACCAGTTGGCTTAAGGACAGCGCCTCGACTCCGTGAATCAGCGAAATCCGCAGCACATCGCCTCGACCAATGGTCCGCTCGCCGATTTGAACCAGCACGGTTTCTGCCTCCAGCGTCGGACGTTGGGCGAAGACTGCGTCCAGATCCGCGTCAGTGATCCGCCCAGCCCGATAGAGCTTGCGAAACTCCGCATCCGGTAAATAGGCATGAATCCCAGTGAGTTGCTCGGCAGCGGCCAGCGCCTGTTCAAACGGCAACTGCTGATAACCGTGCAGGGTGTTGTGATGGACGAAGTTCAGGATCGGCGCTTGCGCGGGCAAGACATGATCCAGATGCGCTAGTGCCTGTTCAACGATTTGGCGCGGCGTTAGCGAGGCCGGCGAGGACGGGGGATCGGTCGCGACTGATTGATGAGAATCATGATCCATCGTTAGCCTTTAATTTTTAAGCGGGCGGAGTCAGGTTTTGAACGAGTTGCTGTCCATCTACAAAATATAACAATCCGGCCTGGGTTGTGGAGCCAACCTTGGCCACTCTGGATGACTTTCCTGGTTCCCGGTCTATAGTTGAATCATTTCCCGACCAATCTCCTTGGTCGTCCGCCCGGCTCGTGCCGGGGCCAGGTTTCACAAAAAACTACCCGAAAAACTACCCGACAGGATTCTCCCCTAATGATCGACCATTACAGCGACCCCGACCCGCAGGAAACCCAGGAATGGCTGGAGAGCCTCGAAGCGGTGCTGGACGCGGAAGGGCTGCAACGCGCTCACTTTCTGCTCGGTCAGTTGCAGGACCAGGCCCGCGCCGCCGGCGTCCATATGCCCTACAGCGCCAATACCCCATATATCAACACTATCCCGGTCGAACAGGAGACCTACACGCCCGGCGATCCCGGCATGGAATGGCGGATTCGTTCACTGATTCGCTGGAACGCGCTGGCGATGGTGATCAAGGCCAACCGGATTAGCTCGGAACTGGGTGGACATATCGCCAGCTTCGCCTCCAGCGCCACCCTCTACGATGTCGGTTTCAATCACTTCTGGCACGCGCCCAACGATCAGCACGGCGGCGATCTGGTGTTCATTCAGGGCCATTCCGCGCCCGGCGTCTATGCCCGCGCCTATCTGGAAGGCCGATTGACCGAGGCGCAACTCAGCAACTTTCGCCAGGAGGTAGACGGCAATGGCCTAAGTTCCTACCCGCACCCGTGGCTGATGCCGGACTTCTGGCAATTTCCGACCGTGTCGATGGGGCTTGGCCCAATTCAGGCCATCTATCAGGCTCGCTTCATGAAGTATCTGCATCACCGGGGCATTGCCAACACCGAAGGCCGCAAGGTCTGGTGTTTCTGCGGCGACGGTGAAATGGACGAACCGGAGTCGCTGGGCGCGATTGCCTTGGCCGCTCGCGAGAATCTCGATAACCTGATTTTCGTGATCAACTGCAACCTGCAACGGCTGGACGGGCCGGTGCGCGGCAACGGCAAGATTATCCAGGAACTGGAAGCCGATTTTCGCGGCACCGGCTGGAACGTGATTAAGGTCATCTGGGGTTCGTACTGGGACCCGCTGCTGGCTGCGGACAAAAAAGGTCTGTTGCGGAAACTCATGGAAGAATGCGTCGATGGCGAATATCAGAACTTCAAGGCCAAGGGCGGTGCATACACCCGTGAGCATTTCTTCGGCAAGTACCCGGAACTCAAGCAGATGGTCAGCCATTTGTCCGACGAGGACATCTGGCGGCTGAATCGTGGCGGCCATGACCCGCACAAGATTTACGCGGCCTATACCGAGGCGGTCAAGCATCAGGGTCAACCCACCGTGATTCTGGCCAAGACGGTCAAGGGTTACGGGATGGGCGTGGCTGGCGAAGGTAAGAACATCACCCATTCGCAGAAGAAAATGGGCGAACAGGCGCTGAAAGATTTCCGCGACCGCTTTCATATTCCGATTTCCGATGAGCAGTTATACGAAGCGCCGTTCTTCAAGCCGGCGGATGACAGCCCGGAAATTCAATACCTGAAGAATCGTCGTGCGGCGTTGGGCGGGTATTTGCCGCAGCGCCGCAGCAGCGCGCCGCCATTGGTGGTTCCCGGCCTGGCCGCGTTTGACGCGCTGTTGCAAGACAGTGGTGAGCGGGATATGTCCACCACGATGACTTTTGTCCGCATCCTCACCCAACTGGCTCGCGACAAGGGCTTGGGCCGTTCCATCGTGCCCATTGTCGCCGACGAGGCCCGCACTTTCGGTATGGAAGGGATGTTCCGGCAAATCGGTATTTATGCGCCCCGCGGTCAGTTGTACGAGCCGCAAGATGCCGATCAGCTGATGTTCTACAAGGAGGATAAGAAAGGGCAGATTTTGCAGGAGGGCATCAACGAGGCTGGCGCGATGTCGTCGTGGATCGCCGCTGGCACCGCTTATGCCAACCACGGCGTCAACATGGCTCCGTTCTACATTTACTACTCGATGTTCGGCTTCCAGCGGATCGGTGATCTGGCCTGGGCGGCGGGCGATTTGCAGGCTCGGGGTTTCCTGATCGGCGGCACGTCGGGACGAACCACTCTGGCTGGCGAAGGCTTGCAGCATCAGGACGGCCATAGCCAGGTGTTCGCCCAGTTCATTCCCAACTGCGTGTCCTACGATCCGACCTTTGCCTATGAACTCGCGGTGATCATTCAGGACGGGCTACGGCGGATGTTCCAGGAGCAGGAAAACATCTTCTATTACCTGACCACCCTGAACGAAAACTACCACCATCCGGCCATGCCGGAGGGAGCACGGGAGGGTATTCTCAAGGGGATGTACCTGTTCAAGGCCAGGGAAGGCGACGGGCCGCGAGTGCAACTGCTCGGCTGCGGGGCCATTCTGCGCGAAGTGATCGTTGCTGCGGACTTGCTGGCGCAGGATTTCGGCGTGGTGGCCGAGATTTGGGCGACGCCGGGTATCAACGAACTAGCCCGAGACGGCAACGATGCGACCCGCTGGAATCTGCTGCATCCCGACCAAACGCCGCACCTTCCCTATGTGAGCGCCTGCCTGGAAGGTCATCCCGGCCCAGTGGTTGCGGCAACTGATTACATCCGGTTGTACGCCGAACAGTTGCGACCGTTCATTCCGCGTCCCTACCTGGTGTTGGGCACGGACGGCTATGGCCGCAGCGACACGCGCGCTCAGTTACGCCGGCATTTTGAAGTCAACAGCCATTACATCGTACTGGCGGCGCTGAAATTGCTGGCCGATGAAGGTGCGGTTCCGGTCACGAAGGTGCTGGAAGCCATCGAAAAGTACGGCATTGATGCCGACAAACCTAATCCGCTCACCGTCTGACTGACCGGCCCAGAGAGAAATTCACATGAGCATGATTAAAGAAATTCATGTGCCGGATATCGGCGACTTCAAGGGCGTAGACGTGGTTGAAGTGCTGGTGGCGGTGGGCGATGTGATCGAGGTGGAAACGCCGCTGATCATGATCGAGACCGACAAGGCCAGCATGGAGGTGCCTTCGCCGCTCACCGGCGTAGTGCGTGAGATCAAAATCAAGCCTGGCGATAAAGTGTCCGAAGGCGACCCGATCCTGTATCTGGAGGTCGCCGAGACGGTGACTGCGCCGGAGCCGGTTTCGACTGCCGGCCCTGCCGCGCCGCCGGTTCCCGCTCTCGGCAGTCAGACCCGGGAAGTGCGGGTACCGGACATCGGGGACTTCAAGGATGTGCCGGTGATCGAGATCCTGGTGGCTCCCGGCGATCACGTGGACATTGATACCCCGCTGATTGTCCTGGAAAGCGACAAAGCCAATATGGATGTGCCTTCGCCGTTCTCCGGCACGGTGCAAAGCATCGAACGCAAGATCGGCGACAAGGTTTCTCAGGGCGATCTTATTCTGCTGCTGCTGAGCGCTGAAGTGGATGTTGTCGCCAAACCGCAATTGCCGGATACCTTAAGCGCGATTGCCTTGGGGCCGCGCAGTCCCAAACCAGCGACGGCCCCGCCGCAGCCACCGGTCAAAGCGCCACCGCCGCCAGCGGTCCCACCCTTGCCGCCCGGCCAAGGCAAGGTCCACGCTAGTCCTTCGATCCGCCGCTTTGCCCGTGAGTTGGGCGTGGATCTAACCCGAGTCGTTACTGGTTCTGGCCCCAAGGGGCGGATTGTCAAGGAAGACGTGCAGAGCTTCGTTAAGCAAGTGATGTCGGGAACCTTCAAACCGGCGTCGCTAACCGGTGAAGGTGGATCGGGCAGCTTGCCAGCGGGTTACATGGGTATTCCGCCGATCCCGCCGGTCGATTTCGCCAAATTCGGCGCGGTTGAGATGCAGCCGCTTTCCCGAATCAAGAAGCTGTCCGGGGCTAATCTGCATCGCGCCTGGTTGAATGTGCCGCACGTCACCCACCATGACGAGGCGGATATTACCGAAGTGGACGCTTTCCGCCAGTCGCTAGCGAAAGAAGCGGAACAGCGTGGGGTGCGAGTAACGATGCTGAGTTTTCTGCTGAAAGCCAGCGCCGCCGCGTTGAAAACCTGGCCGAATTTTAATGCCTCGCTGGATGCGACCGGTGAAAATCTGGTGCTGAAAAAGTATTGCCATATCGGCGTGGCGGTAGATACGCCAGACGGACTGGTGGTGCCGGTGATCCGGGATGTTGATCAGAAAAACATCTTCGCCTTATCAGCGGAGTTAGGCGAATTGTCCGCCAAGGCCCGCAATAAGAAACTCGGCCCTGGCGAAATGCAGGGCGCATGCTTCACCATTTCCAGCCTGGGCGGGATTGGCGGAGTGGCCTTTACCCCGATTGTCAATGCTCCGGAAGTAGCCATTCTTGGCGCGACTCGTGCGCAAATCAAGCCGGTATGGAATGGCAAAGAGTTCACGCCTCGATTGCTCCTGCCGTTGTCATTATCCTATGACCATCGGGTGATTGATGGAGCGCAGGCAGCGCGGTTTAGCGTGACTCTAACCAGACTGCTGAGCGATATCCGGCGGCTGCTCCTTTAAACGTTAAGACGCTGCTACCTTTATTGCCCCTTTCCCACTGCGGGAGAGGGGTTCCCGCAACATTCGAGTGGACCCATCCGTTATGAGCCATCTGGAACCCCATCTTCACACTGAACTACTGGTATTAGGCGCTGGTCCCGGCGGTTATAGCGCCGCCTTTCGCGCCGCCGATCTTGGCCTGAAAACCCTGCTGGTTGAGCGCTACCCCTCCTTGGGCGGCGTCTGCCTGAATGTCGGCTGCATTCCATCCAAAGCGTTGTTGCACGTTGCAGCAGTAATGGATGAGGCTGCTCATTTTGCTGATCTAGGTGTTGCCTTCGGTCCGCCGACCATTGATCTAGACAAATTGCGGACTCATAAAAGTAAGGTTGTCAGCAAGTTGACTGGTGGGCTAGCTGGTATGGCTAAGGCCCGCAAGGTCGATGTAGTGCGCGGCTATGGTCATTTTCTCGATTCACATCATGTTGAAGTCGAACTGACGACAGGATCAGGGCAGGATAAAACCAGCGAGAAACAGGTGATTCGTTTCGACCAGTGCATTATTGCCGCCGGCAGTCAGGCAGTGCATTTGCCCTTCATCCCGGAAGATCCGCGCATTGTCGATTCAACCGGGGCGTTGGAGTTGCGTTTTGCTCCGAAACGATTATTAGTCATTGGCGGTGGCATTATTGGTCTGGAAATGGCGACGGTGTATTCCAGTCTTGGTGCCCGGATTGACGTAGTGGAGATGCTGGATGGATTAATGCAGGGGCCGGATCGGGATTTGGTCAAGGTCTGGGAGAAAAAGAACGCCGGACGCTTCGACAAGGTTATGCTGAAAACCAGGACCACGGCAGTTGAGGTTTTGCCAGAAGGCTTGCGGGTCACCTTTGAAGGCGAGAATGCGCCGGCGGAACCGCAGCTTTACGATTTGATTCTGCAATCGGCTGGGCGCAGTCCTAATGGCCGTAAAATTGGCGCAGATCAAGCCGGCGTCACGATAGACGAGCGCGGATTTATCCCGGTCGATAAACAGCAACGCACCAATATCCCGCATATTTTCGCCATTGGCGATATTGTCGGGCAACCCATGCTGGCGCATAAGGCGGTGCATGAAGCTCATGTTGCTGCTGAGGTCGCTGCTGGTCATAAGAGTTTCTTCGATGCCCGAGTCATTCCCGGTGTTGCGTATACCGATCCGGAAGTGGCATGGGTGGGTCTGACGGAAGAAGCAGCGAAACAGCAGGGAATTAAAATAGGCGTTGGCAAGTTCCCGTGGGCGGCGTCAGGGCGGGCGATTGCTAATGGCCGCGATGAAGGCTTTAGCAAGCTGATTTTTGACGAAGAAACACACCGAATTGTCGGCGGCGGGATTGTCGGCACTGGGGCAGGGGACTTAATCAGTGAAGTGGCGCTGGCGATTGAAATGGGCTGTGATGCGGCGGATATTGCCCTGACCATTCATCCTCACCCGACGCTGGGTGAGTCGGTGGGCATGGCGGCGGAAGTGTTCGAGGGGACGATTACTGATTTGTATATCCCCAAGAAGAAGCGTTAGCTATTGCTTGTGATGCGGGCCTCTTGTCCATGTTCTCAGCAGACAAGGGGCCCGCATTACTGATTGCGATAGAATCATCTGGCGCATGATTTCATGGCCGTATTTTTCCACGACGTTAATCAAAAATCTTTCCCGGATTCATGATTCCATTGGGATCAAATGCTTTTTTAATCGCTCGCAGATAGCTGATTTCAGCCGCATCGCGGGTATAGTGCAAATACGGTTTCTTAGTCAGACCCACGCCATGTTCAGCAGAGATGCTGCCGCCATATTGTTGTAAAATCCCGAATAGATGTTCGCTGACCGCGCCACATTTTGCTACAAAGGCTGGATGATCCATAGCGGTTGGTTTGAGAATATTGATATGCAGGTTGCCATCGCCGATATGCCCGTACCATAAGACTTCAAAATCCGGGTATTCCCGTGTTAACAGCGCATCAGCTTCTGCCAGAAAAGCTGGCGCTCGCGAAATCCTCACCGCCAGATCGTTCTTGTACGGTAGGTGTTCGGAAATGGACTCGCTAATATCTTCCCGCAATCGCCATAATTCTTTGGCCTGATGCTCACTCTGGCTGATCACGCCATCGGCCAGCCAGCCTTGTTCAGCGCACTGCTCGAACAGCGCCAGTGCCGTATCGGTATGTAGTTGCCCGGGGTTTTCGAACTCAATCAGTACATAATAAGGCGTCGCCGCATCAAACGGTCGGTGCAGCCCTTTTTTCAGTACATGGCCTAGCGCCGGTTCCGAGAAGAATTCGAAGGCACTTAACTCCAGTTTATTGCGGAAAACATGATACAGCGACATGACGCTATCCAGATCAGGGACGCCCAGAACCATGACGACTGGTTCGCATAGTGGCCGAGTCAGTTTCAGCGTTGTCTCGACAATAATCCCCAAAGTTCCTTCACTGCCGATAAACAAATGCCGCAAGTCGTAACCACTGGCGTTTTTAATCAGACCCCGGTTTAGATCCAGTAAATCGCCGCTGCCAGTCACTACTTTCAGCCCGGTGATCCAATCACGGGTCAGGCCATAGCGGATGACTTTAATCCCGCCAGCATTGGTGGCGATATTGCCGCCGATTTGACTGGAGCCGCGTGAGGCGAAATCCACGGGATAATACAGGCCATGATCGCGGGCGAAATTCTGCACTGTCTCAGTCACGACGCCAGCCTGACAGGTCACACTGCGATCCACTGGATCAAAATCGAGAATTTGATTCATCCGCTCCAGCGCCACCACAATTTCACCCCGGCAAGCCACCGCCGCCCCGCTCAAGCCGGTCCGTCCGCCGGAGGGAACCAGCGCCAACCGGTGCTCATTGGCGTAGCGCACCAGGGCTTGCACCTGAGCAATGCTGTTTGGCAAGACCACCGCCAGCGGGTTAGGCGCATAGAGCCGGGTCCAGTCGCGGCCATAATTCAGGCAACTGTCGGGATCCGTGCGAACCTGGGCCGGGTCGATGAAGGCGTAAATGCCGTTCAGCAGAGCGGTTGGATCGGTTGAATGGGGCATGGTGATTAACTCGTTGTCATGGGATTGACGAAGCGCAATAGAACGCGTCATCGCTGGATTGCCAAGGAATAATATAACGGCCAGCCGAAATGAAGACGGTATAATTTCACGACCGCAGAGCTAAGAAAGTCTGTCAACCGGCGCGAAGCTGTGGATTCGGCGTGGCGGACGATAGCATGACCCTAAATCCTTTTAACTCTCTAAAACTAACCGGATTGCGAGATCGATGAGCCAGACTTCCCTTGATAAGAGCCGGATCAAGATCCTGTTGCTGGAAGGCGTTCACCCCAGCGCCGTAGCGGCGTTTCAGGCGGATGGCTACACCAACATCGCCATTCACACCAAGGCGCTGCCCGCGCCGCAGTTGCTGGAGGCGGTCAGCGATGCCTATTTCATCGGCATTCGCTCAGCGACCCAGTTGACCGCTCCGGTGCTGGAGCACGCTCCCCGGCTGATTGGGATTGGCTGCTTTTGCATTGGCACCAATCAGGTCGATCTGACCGTGGCCCAATGGCGCGGCGTTCCGGTGTTCAATGCGCCATTTTCCAATACCCGCAGCGTGGCCGAGCTGGCGCTGGCCGAGATTATCCTGTTGCTGCGCGGCATCCCGCAGCGCAATGCCGCCGCTCATCGTGGCGGTTGGGTGAAGACTGCCACCGGTTCGCACGAGGCGCGGGGCAAGTGCCTGGGCATTGTCGGCTATGGGCATATCGGCACCCAGATCGGGGTATTGGCTGAGGCGCTGGGGATGCGAGTGCTGTTCTATGATATTGAAACCAAGCTGGCGCTGGGTAATGCCCAGCCGTTGCCGACGTTGGAGGCACTGCTGGAACGGGCCGATGTAGTGACGCTGCACGTTCCGGAAACCCCGCAGACCTTCAAAATGATCGGCGCAGAACAACTGGCGCGGATGAAGCCAGGTGCGGCTTTGATCAACGCTGCACGCGGTACAGTGGTTGACATGGCGGCGCTGACCCAAGCGCTGGAGTCGGGGCATCTGGCCGGTGCAGCGATTGATGTATTCCCGGAGGAGCCGAAAGCTAATGAAGACGAGTTTGTTTCGCCGTTGCGCCGTTTCGACAATGTGTTGCTGACCCCGCATGTCGGCGGCAGCACCGAGGAGGCGCAACAGAATATCGGGCTGGAAGTGGCCGGCAAGTTGCTGAAATACAGCAATAACGGCTCGACTCTGGGTTCGGTTAACTTCCCTGAAGTGTCTTTGCCGGAGCATCCTGGCAAACACCGTCTGCTGCATATTCACCGCAACCAGCCCGGTGTGCTGTCGGGGATCAACGCAGTCTTTTCCGAACTGCGAATCAATATCGCCGGTCAATATCTGCAAACCAACGCCCAGATTGGCTATGTGGTGATTGACGTGGATGGCGATGCGCGGGCCGAGACCTTGCAATTGAAAAAGCGCCTGGATGAGGTCCCCGGCACGATTCGCACCCGGGTGCTGTATTGAATGGGGAGCCGGCTTCCAGCCGGTTTGACAGGCAGCCAAAACCGGAGCAGACCAGCGATGTCATTGCGAGATGAACTGTTGAAAGCGGGACTGGCGTCGGCGGACAAGGCGAAAAAACTGGAAGCCGATGTCCGCAAGCAGGATCACCAGAAGAAGAAGGACAAAGCGCTAGCGGCGGAGGCGGCGGCCCGGCAGGCAGAGGCCCGTCGGCAGATCGAGATTGAAGCTGCTCGCAAGCGTGAAGCCGATCGACAGCTGAATTTGGAGCGCGAAGCCGAGAAGCAGCGTCGTGAACAGGCAGTTCGCGCCCGTCAGTTGATAGACAGCCATCGGCTGAATGAGGCTGAGGCTGAGATTCATTACAACTTTCTCGATAGCGATGGACATTGGATTCGAGCGATCCGGGTGACGCCACCGCAGCGTAAGGGGTTGGCGACGGGCCGGTTGGCGATAGCGCATGGCGACCGGCACGAGTTCGATTTCCCGCTGATTCCTCGAGAAACAGCGCTGAAACTGGCCGAATTCGCTCCGGAGCGGCTGCGGGTATTGCACCCCGAAGGCGATGGCGCTGATGCGGAGCCGGGCACTGATGATCTGACATGACGCCGCCGGTGAATAGGGCGGCGGGCGATCCGAGAGAACAGTAGTAGTCCTCTTTTTATATCATCATCTCATGATACTGACCCACCAAACCAAGACACAACCGCTAACACGTCATCAAATCCCATCCCCATCCCCAAGCCAAACTGGCAATTCCGGACTATGACCGTCATTCAAGAACACTCGCAACTGACGCGGTTTAGCAAACACCACATCACCAACCTGCAATGGATCAGCAGCATAACGGTCACGGGTCATTTCCACTTCCGCAAGCTCATCATCAGCCTGCTGACGCAATTCCAGCCGCACCAGTGAACCCAGGATATGAACCCGGCTAACGATAGCTGCGATTGTGGTGTCGCCATCTTCCGGTTCCCGCAGTAAATCAATGTCATGAGGTCGAACGTAAGCCGTTGCCGATGCGGATTCGGCATTCTGGTATTCCGGCGTCTGAACCCGCAATTCGCCCAAGCGCACCCAGCCGGAATGCGCCCGGCCATGAAACAGGTTGATATGGCCGAGAAACTGGTAGACAAACGGGGTGGCCGGGGCGTCATACACTTCCTGTGGCGAACCGATCTGTTCAATCTGACCGCAATTCATCACCACGATCCGATCAGCTACTTCTAACGCCTCTTCCTGATCATGAGTAACAAAGACGCTGGTCATATGCAGTTCATCATGCAAACGGCGTAACCAACGGCGCAATTCCTTGCGAACCTTGGTGTCCAGCGCCCCAAATGGTTCATCCAGCAGCAACACCTGTGGTTCCACCGCCAGCGCCCGGGCCAAAGCAATACGCTGTCGTTGTCCACCTGATAGCTGCGAGGGATAACGGTCCGCCAGCCAGTCCAGTTGAATCAGGCCTAATAATTCTTCAACCTTGGCGCGAATCTGCGCCTCGCCCGGACGCCGGGCGCGAGGCCGCACCCGCAGACCAAAAGCGACATTCTCAAACACCGTCATATGCTGAAACAGTGCATAGTGCTGAAATACGAAACCTACTTTTCGCTCCCGAACTGGGCGATGAGCGGTTTCCTCACCATTAAACTGAATCTGTCCAGCGTCGGCATTCTCCAGTCCAGCGATAATCCTCAGCAAAGTCGTCTTACCACAGCCGGACGGGCCAAGCAGAGCCACCAGTTCACCGGCTTGGATATCCAGATCGATATTGTCGAGCGCAGTGAAGGGGCCGAAGCGCTTGCTAAGCGCGCGAATGGCAATACTCATGATTAAAATTCTCCTTTCATCGCCAACGCGGCCCGCCGGGTTTGGCGGGCTTGCCATTCGATCAGACTTTTGACCGCCAGCATCACCAGCGCCAGCACAGTGAGCAGCGATGCGACTGCAAAGGCTGCCGCAAATTGATATTCGTTGTAGAGGATTTCGACTTGCAGCGGCAGGGTATTGGTCGCACCGCGAATATGGCCGGAAACAACCGACACCGCACCAAATTCACCCATCGCCCGAGCGGTGCAAAGGACCACGCCGTACAACAAACCCCATTTAATATTCGGTAAAGTAATCCGCCAGAAGGTCTGCCAACCACTCGCACCTAGCACCAGCGCTGCTTCTTCTTCCTGAATGCCCTGCTCCTGCATCAGTGGGATCAATTCACGGGCAATGAAGGGAAAGGTGACAAACACGGTCGCCAATACAATACCGGGTACGGCAAAGAGGATTTTAATGTCGTGCGCCGCCAGCCACGGACCAAGCCAGCCTTGCGCCCCGAACAGCAGCACATAGATCAAGCCGGCAATTACCGGCGATACCGCAAACGGCAGATCGATCAGGGTAATAAGGACGCTTTTACCGTGGAACTCGAATTTAGCGACAGCCCAAGCAGCAGCGATGCCAAAGACCAGATTCAGCGGCACCGCGATTACTGCGCACAGCAAAGTCAGTCGGATTGCAGCCAGCGCATCAGGATCGACAATCGCAGCGAAGTACACGCCAAGCCCCTTGCGGAGCGCCTCATAAAACACCGCCGCCAACGGCAAAAACAGAAACAGAGTCAGAAAGACCAGCGCCAGTCCAATCAATAATCGGCGGATCCGGGGTGGTTCACTTACAGCCCGTTCAATAGGCGAAATCGTCGCCATCATTCGATATTCTCCATCAAGCGGCGTGACGCCGGCGGCTCCACCATTGGAGCAGGTTAATCAGCAGCAGCAGCATGAAAGAGATGACCAGCATGACCACAGCAATTGCTGTCGCGCCACGATAATCGTACTGCTCCAGTTTGGTTACGATCAGCAGTGGAGTAATTTCCGAGACCATCGGCAGGTTGCCGGCGATGAAGATCACTGAACCGTATTCGCCGATACAGCGAGCAAAGGCCAAGGTAAAGCCGGTTAACAGGGCAGGGCGGAGAGCGGGGAAGATGATCCAGCGGAAGGTTTGCCAACGGGTCGCACCCAGGCAAGCAGCGGCTTCCTCGACTTCAGCTTCCAGATCTTCCAGCACTGGCTGCACGGTGCGAATTACGAACGGCATACTGATAAACACCAGTGCGACGATCACCCCCAGCGGGGTAAATGCAATTTTGATCCCGATCAGCGCCAGAACGCCGCCAATCCAGCCATTGCCAGCGTACAACGCAGTGAGCGCAATGCCTGCTACCGCTGTCGGTAAAGCAAACGGCAGATCGACCATCGCATCCACCAGCCGCTTACCGGGAAATGAATAGCGCACCAACACCCAAGCAATGATCAGTCCAGCGCTAGTGTTGATCATTGCAGCGATGAACGAAGCGCCAAAGGTCAGCTGGTAGGACGCCAGCACCCGAGGTGTAGTCACAATCGCCCAGAACTCCGTCCAGCTCAGGTCCGTGGTTTTGATGAACGCCGCCGACAGCGGAATTAGCACGATCAGGCCCATGTACAGCAGGGTATAACCCAGGGCAAGGTTAAAGCCCGGCAGGACGCTACGTTGTTTCAGGCGGAATTGCATCAGTCCATAGCCCTTGGGGATCAGTGCATAGCCGGTTATTGATAAATCTGGTCGAAAATGCCGCCATCGGCGAAATGGACATGCTGGGCTTTTTGCCAGCCGCCTAAGCGCTCATCGATGGTGAATAATCGGATAGCGGGGAATTGTGCGGTGAATCGAGCGGCAATAGCAGGATTGCTGGGCCGGTAAAAGTGCTTCCCGATCAAAATTTGACCTTCATCACTGTACAGATAATCCAGATAAGCTTGGGCGACGGCGCGGGTTCCATGCCGATCAACGACCTGGTCAACCAAGGCAACTGGCGGTTCAGCCAGAATGCTTTCAGAGGGCGTCACGATCTCAAACCGGTCCGGCCCCAATTCCTTAACCGCTAAAAACGCTTCATTTTCCCAAGTCAGCAGTACATCGCCGATGCCGCGTTCCACAAAGGTGGTCGTAGAACCGCGGGCCCCAGAATCCAGCACCGGGGCGTTTTTGAATAGCCGGGTGACGAAATCTTTGGCTTTGGCTTCGTCATCGCCATTCTGATGCAGCGCGTAACCCCAGGCCGCCAGATAATTCCAGCGCGCGCCGCCGGAGGTCTTGGGGTTAGGCGTAATCACCGCAACACCCGGCTTGATCAGATCATCCCAGTCCTTAATCCCTTTTGGATTGCCTTTGCGCACCAGAAATACGATGGTCGAAGTATAGGGAGAGCTGTTGTTAGGCAATCGCTGTTGCCAGTCCTTGGGCAGCAACCCAGCTTTGGCGCTGATGGCGTCAATGTCATAGGCCAGCGCCAAGGTTACAACATCGGCTTCCAGACCATCGATCACCGCCCGACCCTGCTTGCCTGATCCGCCGTGCGATTGCCGGATCGTCAGGTTATCGCCGCTGCTTTTGGTTTTCCAATAGGCGGTGAAGGTGCGGTTAAAGTCCTGATATAACTCACGGGTTGGATCATAGGAGACATTGAGCAAAGTCAGGTCCGCCGCCCAAGCTACCGGGGTAGCCAGCAGTCCGATCGTTAGGACCGGGACGGACAGCCGTTGAAGAAGGCGCTGGATCATTGGAGTGGCTCCTAGTTTGCGGCAAAGAGAACCCCGGTGAATCCTTCATAATTCACCGGGGGCCACGAACTTTAACAGGCCACCATTATGACCAAAAATAATAAAAAATTTTATGGATATGAATTTTAGTTGTTTGACGACCGCCGCATCATGGCGTTTCCACGGTCAGCGCTAGAATCACCGTGGAACGGGGTTCAACGGCGAAGTCACCACTGGCGGGCAGAATCACTGCACCGGCGGTCTGTTGGGGATGGACCGTATCGAGCAGGCAACGCCAGCCGACGGCATTTTTGACCATCGGCATTCGGAACGGCACTTGATCGGTACTGGCATTGAAGATGATTAACAAAGTGTCATCATTGGCTGGATAGCCATCTGGGGTGAAGTACTCGCCAGCATCCCCCGCCAGCAGCATCCCGAAGCAGCGGGCCTTGGGTTCCTGCCAATGGTACTCATTCATGGCGCCGCCACCGGGACTGATCCATTCAATATCGCGCAAGCCGGTGGTTTTCGAGATCTGTGAGCCGTGCAGAAAGCGGGGGCGGCGCAACACCGGGTGCTCATGACGCAGGCTAATCAGTCGGCGAACGAAGTCGAGAAACCCTTGCTCTTCGGCAGGAATATCAGTCCAGTTCAACCAATTAATCTCATTATCCTGGCAATAGGCGTTGTTATTGCCTTGCTGGCTGCGGCCAAACTCGTCCCCGGCCAGCAGCATCGGCGTACCCTGAGCTAACAATACGGTAGCAATCAGGTTACGGCGCTGACGCTGGCGAATCTGACGGATTGCCGGGTCAGGAGTCTCACCCTCAACTCCATAGTTGTAACTGAAATTGGATGGATGACCATCACGGTTGTTTTCGCCATTGATTTCATTGTGACGTTCGTTGTAGCTGACCAGATCGGCCAAGGGGAACCCATCATGGCTGGCCACATAGTTGACCGCCGCCCACGGTCGCCGGAAGTCGTGTTCAAACAGGTCGCTGGAAGCCAGCAGGTTAGGTGCCAGACGTGGAATCATGCCGTCATCGCCACGCCAGAAGCCGCGCACCGTGTCGCGGAACCGGTCATTCCATTCAGCGGTGCCAGCGGGGAAACTACCCAGTTGGTAACCGCCAGGACCAATGTCCCACGGCTCCGCGATCACTTTAACCCGTGACAACGCCGGGTCTTGCCGAATGGCGTCGAAGAAACCGCCCCAGCGGTCATAGCCGTGATCTTCCCGACCCAGCGTCACTGCCAGATCGAAGCGGAAGCCATCCACATGCATCTCGTTGACCCAGTAGCGCAGGCTGTCCATCACCATCTGCAAGACGCGGGGATGAATCAGGTTCAGAGTGTTGCCGCAGCCGGTGTCGTTGATGTAGTAGCGGCGGTCGGGCTGGAGCCGGTAATAGGACGCATTGTCGATGCCCCGGAAGCTCAGGGTCGGCCCCATCTGGTCGCCCTCGGCAGTATGGTTGTAGACCACATCCAGCAGCACCTCGATGCCGGCATCATGCAGGCGCTTGATCATGGTTTTGAATTCACCCAGATCGCCGCCGCTCAGATAACGTGGCTCCGGGGCAAAGAAGCACAGGGTGCTATAACCCCAGTAGTTGCGCAGCCCACGGTCTACCAGAAAACGGTCATCGACGAAGGCGTGAACCGGCATCAGTTCCACCGAGGTGATGCCGAGCGCCTGAAGATGCTTGATGATTTCAGGGTGAGCCAGACCGGCGAAGGTTCCACGCAGGTGGTGAGGGATGCCCTCATGATGGATGGTGAAACCGCGCACATGGGTTTCGTAAATCAGGGTGCGCGACCACGGTGTTTCCGGCGGATGATCGCCGTTCCAGTTGAACCCGGTATCGACGACCACGCACTTAAGCATCTCGCGGGCGTTGTCGCGGGTGTCAAACGAGAGGTCGGCGTTGCTGTGACCGACCTGATAACCGCAATGCTCGTCGCGCAGATGGAGGACGCCGTAGAACTGCTTGGCGTAGGGATCGAGCAGCAGTTTATGATGATTGAATCGGTGACCGATGTGCGGCTCATAAGGCCCTGAGACCCGATAGCCATACAGAGTGCCGGGCCACAGGCCGGGGACATAGCCATGCCAGATTTGATCGGTATTCTCCGGCAGCGGCAGCCGTTCAATTTCGCGCTGGCCGGAAGAATCGAACAAGCACAGTTCGACTTTTTCGGCATGGGCGGAAAACAGCGCGAAATTGACGCCCTTGCCGTCCCAGGTTGCGCCAAGCGGATAGGGTTTGCCGGGCCAGACACGCGCGCGGGAGGACATGGGCGATTCTCGCAGGTTCAGGTAGAAACGGTGGATCGGGAAAGTTTGGCGATTAGTTTAGGACATTTTGCCGGATGGAACGGGGGAAAGCGGCGAAGGATGGGCGATCCTGCCTGGGAAAAGCGGCCTCAGCCCGTTTTGAAGAAGCGCACCTGCACGTCACGCGGCGCAGCGCTGTAGGGCGCTGAAGTGGCGATCAGAGTCGCTCCGGCGGCGACAAAATCGGCTGCATTCTCGGCGCGAACCCCGCCCGCCGCAACCAGCACCGGCTGTAACCCCTCCGTTTCCAGTCGATTCCGGCAGGCGCGCAAGGCGGTAGGGCTAAACTTCTCCAGTTGCAGAACCTCGGCCCCCGCACGCGCCCAACTGAGCGCCTCGTCTTCCGAGCCGACTTCCACCACGATTTTTTTCTCCGGCTGGCGGGTCCGCAAGCGGGCGATAGTGACGTTGGGCGGTTCGTCGAGAAAGACGCGATGTTCGGCAAAGACCAGCAGGGTTTCAGACAGGCCGAGTCGATGGACGATGGCGCCTCCGGCCTGAATCGCTTTGATCGACAGCGCCTTGACGCCCGGCGCGTTTTTACGGGTGCAGGCTACTGGAATCGGTGCCGCGGCGTGAACCAGAGCAGCGGTTCCACTGGCGATCCCACCCGCCCATTCGACCAGGGTCTGTGCCGTTTTCCAGGCCCGATGCAAGGCTTCGGCTGGCCCTGCCGCAGTGAGCAGCAATGCACCGCTCGCCACGGTAACCCCGGACGCCACGATCCGATCAGCACTGGCTCCAGCCAGGGTGAACAGGCGCACCGCTTCTTCGATGCCGCAAACGGTCATCGAGTCACGAGCATGGAACTCAAGTCGACCCGGTTGGCCCTGCAAACCCAGGGTTTCGGTGGTCAGGTCGCCGGCGGGCGCATCGTCGGCCAGCAAGCGGTATAAGGCTTCGTCGGAGAGGACGCAGGGAGAGATCATCAGAGCGGATTCCCGGTAAAGGTCAGTGGCTTGGTTGTTTCATAGAAGATGTGAGAGTAGTGCCGGATCAATCGGATGGCGATGAAACTCGGCGTCACGCTAACAGGGCTACGGCCTTGATCTGCGCCCACAGCAGTTTGCCGGGCGCTACCTCCAGATGATCGAGGGAACGACGGGTAATCCGGGCGATGAGGGGCGTCCCGCCGGCGTCCAGCCGGACCAGGACATGCGCCGGAGTGTCGGCGGTGGCGATCTCGATCACCGTAGCAGGGAGCCGGTTGATAATGCTGGTGCCTTCGGCCCGGGTCAAAGTCAGACTGATGTCGCGGGCATGAACCCGGAAGCGCAGCCGGCGGCCAACAGGCTCCGGACGGCGGGCAACCACCACATTGCCTCCCGCGAAATCCAATCGGGTCAAGTGATAGATTTGATCGTGATCCGCCACTACGGATTCGATGACGACCCCGGCATCCTCGGTAAAGGCAGTCGGCAAGTCGAGCCGCGCCAGTGTTTCCCGCAAACCACCCGCCGCCACGACCCGACCTTCCGATAGCAGCACGATGTGATCGGCCAGTCGCGCGACTTCATCTGGCGAATGGCTGACGTAGCACACCGGAATATCCAGCTCATCATGCAGCCGTTCAAGATAGGGCAGAATTTCGTTCTTGCGCTTCAAATCCAGCGCGGCTAAGGGTTCGTCCATCAGCAACAGCGCCGGGCTGGTCGCTAATGCGCGGGCGATAGCAACGCGCTGGCGTTCACCGCCGGACAACCGTTCAGGCATCCGGTCGAGCAAATGACCAATGCCGAGCAGTTCGACGGCATGTTGCAGCGATACCGGATGGGCGTGGCTCACCCGCTTGCGCCCGTAATCCAGATTCTGCTGCACTGATAGATGCGCAAACAGGCTGGCTTCCTGAAATACATAACCCAGCGGGCGTTGGTGAGTGGGCCGGAAGAGGCCACGTTCACTGTCTTGCCAGACTTCACCCTTGAAACGCAGAGACCCTATGCTGCGCCGTTCCAATCCGGCCAGACAGCGCAGCAGAGTTGTTTTGCCCGAACCAGAATGCCCAAACAGCGCGGTCACACCATGACCGGGCAGATCGAGATCGACATCAAAAGTAAACCCCGGCCAACTGACGCAAAACCGGGCATGGATGGCCTCATCAGCCGTCATGTCCAAGCGTTCCTTCCCTTACGGGAATACAGCGCCAGCAGCACCAGAAAGCTGAAGAGCAACATTCCACCAGCCAATGTATGGGCCTCGGCATACTCCAGCGCTTCAACATGATCGTAGATCTGCACCGATACCACCCGAGTTTTCTCCGGGATATTGCCGCCGATCATCAGCACCACACCGAATTCGCCGACGGTGTGGGCGAAGCCGAGAATGGCGGCCGTGATGAATCCGGGTTTGGCAAGTGGTACGACGACCGTGAAGAAACTGTCCCAAGGGCTGGCTCGCAAGGTCGCGGCGACTTCCAGAGGACGGGGGCCAATTGCCTCAAAGGCTTGTTGCAACGGTTGCACGACGAACGGCAGGGAGTAAAGCGCCGAGGCGACCACCAGTCCGGCAAAGGTGAAAGGCAATATCCCCCATCCCAACCACTGAGTGAGCTGACCGACCGGACCGTGCGGCCCCAAGGTAATCAGTAGGTAAAAGCCAATGACACTGGGCGGCAGCACTAGCGGTAACGCCACCAGTGCGCCGATCAGCACCTTGAAGCGGGAACGGGTACCCGCCAGCCACCAAGCGATGGGCGTTCCGACTATCAGCAGGATCGCCGTAGTGACGGTCGCCAGCTTCAAGGTTAGCCAGATGGCGGCCAGATCAACGGCACTCAGCACCCGCTGACCCCCTTATAACTAAAGATTGTAACCGTAGGATTGAATGATGGCAGTCGCCTTCTTACCTTTGATGTACTCAACCAGCGCCTTAGCGGCAGGCTGATCTTTGCCTTTGGCAAGGATGACTGCGTCTTGACGGATGGGATCGTGCAAGTCGGCAGGTACGATCCAGGCGGAGCCACTGCTCAGCTTACCGTCGAACATCACTTGCGACAGGGCAACAAAGCCCAGTTCCGCATTGCCCGTTACAATAAACTGATAAGCCTGGGAAATATTCTCACCGGTAACCAGCTTGGGCTGAATAGCGTCAAGCAAGCTCAGTCGTGTCAGGACTTTTATGGCCTCCGCGCCGTAGGGCGCCGTTTTCGGATTAGCGATGGCGAGATGCTGGAATTCGCCTTTTTTCAGCACTGCGCCTTGATCATCCACAAAACCCGGCTTAGCAGACCACAACACCAGGGTGCCAATAGCATAGGTGAAGCGGCTTCCAGGCACGGCGTCACCTTCACTTTCCAGGGTAGCCGGGGTTTTCTCATCGGCGGCCAGGAAAACGGCAAATGGAGCACCGTTCTTGATCTGGGCGTAGAACTTGCCGGTGGCCCCGAAAGCAAGCAGGGCTTTATGGCCGGTATCTTTCTCGAACTCGGCGGCAATTTTCTGCATCGGCGCAGTGAAGTTGGCGGCGACGGCCACCTGGACTTCAGCGGTGTGGCCGACCATGCTGGTGGCAGCGAACAACAGGCCAGCCAGCAGAGGTGAACCTTGGGTTTTCATCAGCGCAAGTCTCGGTAGCGATCACTCAGTCGTTGACGGCAAGGATGACGTGGGAGGCCTTGATCAGAGCACAGGCACGTTGTCCTGGCGCGAAACCCAATTCGTTGAGAGATTCCTTGGTAATGATAGCTGTGAGGATACGTCCGCCCGGCAGTTCGAGCTTAACTTCGCTGTTGACTGCGCCAGGGATAGTTTCCCGCACAATGCCATACAGTCGGTTGCGGGCGCTGATTCGCAGATTCTCATCCGGGGAGAGCAGCACGAAGCTTGATTTAATCAACACCACCGCTTCCTTGCCCAAGGTGAGGCCGAGTTCAGCCACTGCCTCGTTGGTGACGATGGCGGCAATCGTCAACCCTTCACCAAGGTCTATTTTAACCTCACTGTTGACTTCACCTTTTTTCAGGTCGCTCACTTGACCGCGAAACTGGTTTCTTGCGCTGGTTTTCATGCAGAAGGCCCTCAGTAAATTGTTAATTTGATCAAAGTTTTTCACATTATCAGCCATGCGAGTCAGGAAACGCTGGTGTTCGGTTTCCATGACCCGGTAGCCGGTAATCACTTGTTTGCCGTAGTCCGTGAGGCAGGTGCCGCCACCGCCTTTGCCGCCGGTGGCGCGCACCACCAACGGTTGGTCCGCCAGATTGTTCATCGCCTCCACGGCATCCCAGGCGGTCTTATAGCTCATGCCGATGCGTTTGGCGGCTTGGGTGATGGAGCCACAGTCGTCGATGCGCTCCAGCAGCTCAATGCGACCCGCGCCAAGATAGCCACAGCCCTCCCGGTTCAGCCAGAGCCGTCCAGCTATTTCAAGGGTTTGAGTCTCAGACATGTCGCCTGCGCTCCCGTCGATAGTCGCTATATTTTAAATTATATAACGAAAGACCATAGCTATTGTCAAATGAATCGCCGCACAGTGCTTTTCAAAAACCGCTTGATTGTGCGCTAACGGAACTTAGTAGAGGAGCGCAAGAATGATGGTCAGTAGCGCTATGCGTAGCTAATTTATATCATCAACTTAGCTCTGACGATAGGGAAGACGATAACGATGAATCCGCACCGAAGGTAAAAACGGTTCATCCTCAATTCGCACATCAGCTCGTCGCAACCGAGGACTGACGGGCGGTTCCGAAGACACTGGGACAAAATCCGGTAAAGCCTGACCAGGCCTCAACGGTACTAAAACCGGCAAGGGTGTCTGCATCAACCGCCGCCGCACCCCCAAACCATTGCCAGAGGCAAAGACTAGATTAGCCCGTAAATGCGGACAAACACTACGAACCTGAGCTAAAATTTCACCATCGCTAATCTCGGCCAACCGCTGTATCTCTAATAAAATCTGCGGTGTTACAACGCGTTGCTCCAACAAACGCCGGGCATCCGCCAGATTGATACGCTGGATAACTCGACCCTGCCGAGACCAAGTAAAACCGATTTTGATAGGGCATTCCTCCAACAACGGAATATGCCGATAGGCTTGCTTAAGATTTAGTCGCGCCGCACCCATCTGACGCATAGCCACCGCAACAGATTCCTGACGATGATGTAAATCTGTCATCGCGGCTTTTACTTCAACCCGGCCCATCGCTTTCAGCGCCAGCACTGCCGACTTAAATGTATCCTTAGCAGCATTACAACCCTGCGCTGCAATCATTGTTTCTGGGCTAGCGCCAACAATACCCGGACAGGTAAGCGTCTCCCGACCATCCTCGCTACCCTCGTACCACAAAGCTTGATAAAGCTGAATCGCTTTCAAGCGCATATCCAGTGACTCTTGCACCTCAAGCTCAGTACGCGATACCCATACTGATAGGGCATCACGCCGAACAGCAATACAGAAAGCATCAAGCTGCGCCAGCAATTGTTCAAAACACTCAAGTAAGGCAATGCGCAAAAATCCGGGCGATAATAAATGTGAATTTTGCTCATATATCATCATATTTTAGCCCCAAAACCACCCTCAAAGAACCGGCAACTCAACATCCGCAAACAATTTCACAACCTCGCCAGAACTCTGCGCCTGCTCAACTAACTGCACACGCTCTTTCGTTAAATGAGCAGCAAAGAGATTAATAAAATCATACATATAACAACGTAAAAAAGTACCACGTCTAAAACCAATTTTAGTCACATTCGATGCAAAAAGATGCCCCGCTGCTAACTGCACTAAATCACAATCATGACATGGATCATAAGCCATGCGCGCTACAATCCCAACCCCCATTCCCAAGCGCACATAAGTCTTAATCACATCAGCATCAGTTGCAGTAAACGCCACTATGGGCTTCAACTGAGCAGCATAAAACGCCTCATCCAACTGAGATCGACCAGTAAAACCAAATACATAAGTTACTAAAGGATAACAAGCAACATCAGACAACGTTAACGGATCAACCTGTGTCAACGGATGACCTCTTGGAACAAGAACACAGCGTTGCCAAACATAACAAGGCATCATTACTAAATCATCAAATAATTCCATCGCCTCAGTAGCAATCGCAAAATCAACTTCACCCGACTGAATCAGCTCAGCAATTTGCACTGGTGACCCTTGATGAACCTGCAAAGTCACTGCCGGATAATGCTCCCGAAAAACTTTAATCACTGACGGCAACATATAGCGAGCTTGGGTATGCGTAGTAGCAATAGACAAACTACCTCGCCGATCATCCCGATACTCTTCCGCTAAAATCTGAATATTATTAACTTCACGCAAAATATTCTCAGCTTTCGCAATAATCTGCCGACCAACCAAAGTTACTTCCGTTAAATGTTTACCATTACGACTAAATAGCTCAACACCCAACTCATCTTCCAACAAACGCAACTGCTTACTAATCCCTGGCTGCGACGTATACAAACTCTCCGCCGCCATTGAAATATTTAGATGATTACGAACAATCGCAATTAAATAACGTAATTGCTGCAACTTCACACCAAACTCCATCTAGCAGAAACAGTTGTCCGATATAACTCCAAATAAAGCGCTGCGCTAGCAGCCCAACTAAAATCACAATGCATTCCATGACTCTGCACTTGACGCCAATCTCGACTATTACCATATAATAATAAAGCCCTTAACAGGCAAGCTAACAACTCAGAACGATTAGCATTTTCAAATACAAAACCCGTCGCTGTACCATCCAATAAACTACGCGGAGTTACATCCACTACTGAATCCGCTAATCCCCCAGTGCGCCGGACTACTGGTAATGTTCCATAACGCATACTATACATCTGATTCAGCCCACATGGCTCAAATCGAGAAGGCATTAAAAACAAATCAGCGCCTGCCTCAATTAGATGCGCCAGCCCTTCATCATAGCCAATAGCAACACCAACACGACCAGGATATTGAGCAGCCAATACCTTCCACTGTAACTGATAATTTTTATCACCACTTCCCAAAACAACAACTTGCAACGGTTGCTCAAGCAACTCCACCATAAGACTAAGAACTAAATCAACACCTTTTTGCTCAGTCAAACGAGTAACCAACGCTAATATTGGTAGATCCAACTCTGGATCTAGTCTCATCCTGACTTGCAACTCACGTTTATTTTCAAGTTTCCCGCATAAATTACTAGCATCATAATTAGCTACCAAATAAGGATCAGTACTTGGATTCCAACGAGAAACATCAATCCCATTTAAAATGCCTGTTAACCGACCACGGCAATCAGCCAATAACCCTTCCAAACCAAAACCAAACTCCGGCGTTTGAATTTCACGCGCATAACTCTGACTCACCGTCAAAATCTTATCAGCATAGTACAAACCCGCCTTAAGATAGGAAATACACCCATAAAATTCAATACCATGATAATTAAAACAAGACCAAGGCAATCCCAACACTGGCATCAAATCAGGCGAAAAATTACCCTGAAACGCTAAATTATGAATACTAATCACAGAACAAGAATACGCTTCAGGATGATGCGCCAGATAAACCGGCACCAATCCAGTCTGCCAATCATTACAATGAATAATATGCGGCTGCCAACCATCAAGGCCACTACCACTACCAAACAAGGCCGCCACCTTTGACAAAACAGCAAATCGCAATGCATTATCAGGCCAATCCTGACCATAGGAATCCAAATAAGGCCCACCCAATCGATCATAAAGAAACGGACATTCAACTGCATAAACAGGCGTTAATGAACCAGGCAACGCCTCCGGCAATACGCCCCTAAACAATTGCACCGGACCTAAACTAGGCAACACAGAAAATAATCCAGAAACTGGATACCCCTGAATTTGTGCAATAACCCCCCGATACGCCGGAATCAACAACCGAGCATCAACCCCCAATTGACGCAGAGCAGAAGGCAAAACGCTACTAACATCACCTAAACCGCCTGTTTTAGCTAACGGATACACTTCAGAAGCCACATACAGCACCCGCAATGGCTTCTCAATCATGCTTTCTCTTTCCATCATCAATCTCGATGCAACCCTAACACAATACCTGCTAATGGAGGTAAATTAACTAATAACGAACAAGGCTGACCCATATAAGAAATTGGCGCAGCATACAAATTATCATTAATCATATCGTTACCACTATAGCAACTAGCATCGGAATTAATAAGTTCCCGATAAAGACCAAGTGACGGCACACCAATTTGATAACCCATCCGACTAGTTGCAGCAAAATTAAGAATGACAACAAGCGGCAGAGACTCACCACCACCATGTCGTAAGTAAACCGCAACCGACTGAGCAGCATCACGACAATCCAGCCATTCAAAACCTTCATGAATAAACTCTTGGTAATGAAGACCAGGCATTAATCTATAAAGATGATTTAGATCAGAAATTAGCCGCTGAACGCCACGATGATCCACATCAGCCAGCAAATCCCAATCTAACATTCCCGCATGATCCCACTCTCGCTTCTGAGCAATTTCATTACCCATAAACAAAAACTTTTTCCCAGGATAAGTCCACATATACAGATACAGCAACCGCAAGTTAGCAAACCGCTGTCGGCGATCCCCAGGCATTCGCGCCAACAGAGAACCCTTTCCATGCACTACCTCATCATGAGAAAGTGGCAGCATAAAATTCTCAGTAAACGCATAGAGCAAACCAAAAGTTAGCAGCTCATGATGATGACGACGCAACGCTGGATCAATAGATAAATACTCTAAAGTATCATGCATCCAACCCATATTCCATTTCATGCCAAAACCTAATCCACCCATCCATGAAGGCCGTGTCACCAACGGCCAAGCAGTAGATTCCTCAGCAATCATCAACACTCCAGGGTGCCGACGATGAATAATTTCATTCAATTCACGAAGAAACGCAATGGCCTCCAAGTTCTCATTACCTCCAAATGGATTGGGTGCCCATTCTCCAGAATCGCGGGCATAATCCAAATACAGCATAGAAGCAACAGCATCAACCCGCAAACCATCTAAATGACATTCCTCCAACCAAAAACAAGCACTGGCTAATAAAAAATTCTTAACTTGATTCCGGCCATAATTAAAAACAAGCGTCCCCCAACCACGATGCTCACGACGTGCTGGATCCTCATGCTCATAAAGGTAAGCGCCATCAAATCGAGCCAAACCATGATCATCCTTAGGAAAATGACCCGGCACCCAATCAAGAATGACACCAATACCCGCTTGATGACAATAATCCACGAAATAGCGAAAATCATTCATCGAACCATGACGACTAGTTGGAGCAAAATAACCAGTTGGTTGATAGCCCCAAGATGCATCCAACGGGTGCTCAGTAATCGGCATCAATTCAATATGGGTAAAACCCAAAGCGCTAACATAAGCGACTAAACGCCGAGCTAATTCAACATAGCTAAGATAGCCACCCTGCTCATCGCGCTGCCAAGACCCTAGATGCGCTTCATACACCGCCAATGGCGCCCGAGTCCAATCCTGCCGCCGACGTCGAGCCATCCAGACTTCATCTCGCCAAGCATACGCTGCATTATCAGCAACGATAGAGGCAGTCGCCGGACGCCGTTCGAAGCACCGGCCATAGGGATCACTCTTACATAACAACTCACCAAATTCTTGAGGACGAATCTCAAACCGGTAGCGCATTCCAATTACAACGCCTGGAATAAATAACTCCCAGATACTGCCACGCCGCCGCAGCAAGTGCCATCGTCCATCCCAGTCGTTAAAATCACCTACCACACTAACTTGGCAGGCATTCGGCGCCCAAACTGAAAACAATACACCAGTAATGCCGCTTACAATACGGACATGAGCACCTAGCACCCGATAAGCATGCAGATGACGACCTTCATTAAACAAGTGCAAATCATACAGACTAAGTTGCGGAGAAAAACTGTAGGGATCGTGAACAACAGATTCCTGCCCTGCTGTATCAACCCAAGCCAACCGATAATGAACAGGCAAGATTTGTGCGGCTCCTTGCCATTCAAAAACATCGGTATCAGCTAACCGTCGGAAAGGCTGACCAATCTCAACCAACCATACACGTTGGGCGCCAGGCAAAAACACCCGAATAACAGCCTGATCGCCACAGCCATGACGACCTAACAGCGCAAATGGATCGGGATGACGTCCCTCGTGAAGCAAGACGGCGTCAATCATTGCACTGGCTGAACAAACTGGATTCTGAAGTTCATCATGATGATCAGGGCGACTCATCGGGGAGACTAATTCTCCCGGCTGTCCGACGATTTGGTGGCAAAAAAACGCATTAGACCTACTATATAGGAGTTTCCAACGACCGTTTGCAGTTCGTACCAGACACCCAACTGGATACCGCTTGGTGAAGGCTTCGAGCCTGAAACTGAAGAAGCATAGGATAGTAAACGTATGAGCGCCATCATCGCTTCACGGTTCGTCAGCCGCTTAACCCGAGACACGCTTGCACTGATCTTGGCGGGCGGGCGTGGAACACGATTGAAACAATTGACTTTATGGCGGACCAAACCAGCCACACCCTTCGGCGGAAAATATCGCATCATTGATTTTCCACTCTCTAATTGCATCAACTCCGGAATTCGACGGGTCTGCGTTCTAACTCAATATAAAGCACATTCATTGATCAAGCACATCCAGCGTGGCTGGGGATTCCTGAGAGGTGAATTCGGCGAATTCGTAGAATTGCTGCCTGCTCAGCAACGCCTAGACGAGGAGTCCTGGTACAAGGGAACCGCTGATGCGGTCCATCAGAACCTCGACATCATCCGCAGCCATGATCCCCGGTTCGTACTGATCTTAGCAGGCGATCATATCTACAAAATGGACTACGGCCCCATGCTTGCTTATCACGTCGAGCATAAAGCGGATGTGACAATTGGCTGTGTAGAAGTACCAAAAGAACGGGCTCGAGAATTCGGGGTGCTAACCCTC
Organism: Candidatus Competibacteraceae bacterium; assembly: GCA_003989085.1. GTDB lineage: Bacteria > Pseudomonadota > Gammaproteobacteria > Competibacterales > Competibacteraceae > RXIV01. The sequence goes on along the minus strand of RXIV01000007.1, from coordinate 176,298 downwards.
AACGAACGGGATGAGGTTATCGATCTAGTAGAAAAATCGCAGGAGCCGAAGACCTTACCGGGGCGGGATGATACATCGCTGGCTTCGATGGGCATCTATGTATTCAGCACAGAATTTCTATACCGGCAACTGGCCGAAGACGCCCAGCAAAAAAATTCACAGCATGACTTCGCCCGGGACATTCTACCTCGACTGCTGGGACAGCACCGAATCTTCGCCTATCCCTTCCATGATGTGCAGACCAAAGCGCAAAATTACTGGCGTGACGTCGGCACCGTGGATGCCTTCTGGGAGGCAAACATGGAACTGGTCGGCGTTGACCCGGAGCTAGACCTTTATGATGAATACTGGCCAATCTGGACTTACCAAGATCATGCACCGCCCGCCAAATTCGTGTTTGATGATGACAACCGGCGCGGAATGGCCGTGGATTCGATGATCGCGGATGGCTGCATCATCTCCGGAGGCTATGTGAACCACTCCATGCTGTTCCAACGGGTGCAAGTTCACTCTCATGTCGAGCTACGCGACGCAGTCGTTTTACCAGGAGCTGACATTGGCCGCTCCTGTCGGCTACGGCGGGTGATTATGGAACGCGGCTGCATCATCCCACCAGGAACAGTAATCGGTGAAGACCCTGAAGAGGATGCTCGACGGTTTCATCGCACTGAGAAAGGCGTGGTCCTAGTGACCCCAGAAATGCTAGGGCAAGAATTTCACTACGGTAATTGAAAAATCAGGAAGAAACTCTCTTAATTCTTCAAGCTGTTGCTTTTAAACCTCAAAACTCTGACAGACCGTTAAACATTTGGAGTATTCCATGAAGGAAATTTCGCCCTTGTCCCGCCGTCGCGCTGGGGTGTTGTTGCATCCAACTTCGTTACCTGGCGGCTACGGGAACGGCGATCTGGGGGCGGATGCCTACCGGTTCGTAGATTTTATAGCGGCTTGCGGCTTTAGCGTTTGGCAAACACTGCCTCTGGGGCCACCACATGACGATCTGTCGCCCTACTCGGCACAATCGGTCCACGCCGGTAATCCGCGACTTATCGCACTGGAGCCATTGATTAAAGCGGGTTGGTTGCAAGCGGACAGTGGTCCATCCAGCGGCGAGGATGGTTGGGCTTACCGGCAACGACGATTGATTGAAGCGAGACGAGGTTTTCAAGCGCGCGGGGGCACAGAGCAAGCAGAGTATCGAGCATTCCAACAGCGACAAGGCTATTGGCTAGATGATTATGCGTTGTATCAGGCAATCCGAATGGCGCATGGCCGGCAAGCGTGGTGTGATTGGCCGGTCGAATTGCGGGATCGGCAACCGACAGCACTAGCGATGGCGCAGCGTCAGTACAGCGAAACTCTTGGGCAATGTCGATTTGAACAGTTCCTATTTTACCAGCAGTGGGGAACGCTCAAACAATATGCTAATGAGCGCGGAATTCTAATCTTCGGCGATATTCCACTGTTTGTCGGCTATGACAGCGCAGATGTGTGGTCGCGCCGTAATGAGTTTATGTTGGATCGCCAAGGTCAGCGTGAGGTAGTGGCTGGAGTGCCACCCGATTATTTTTCAGCAGATGGACAATTGTGGGGCAATCCACATTACGCTTGGGAGCGGATGAAAAATGATGGATTCCAGTGGTGGAAAGAACGGATTCGCACCCAATTGACTCAATTTGACTTGCTGCGAATTGACCATTTTCGGGGGTTAGAAGCCTACTGGGAGATCCCAGCCAGTGCTAAAACGGCAGTAAAAGGCCGCTGGAAAACTGCACCGGGTGATGCACTATTTAATGAATTAACAGCGGAATTTGGGGTGTTACCATTGGTGGCCGAGGATTTAGGCATTATTACCCCTGAGGTAGAAAAATTACGCGATGATCATGGTTTACCGGGCATGAAGGTATTGCATTTTGCTTTTGGCGGTGCGGCAGATAATCCCTATCTACCGCATAACCACGTAATCAACGCCGTTGTTTATACTGGCACCCACGATAACAACACGACACTGGGCTGGTTTCATGAATTGGATCAACAGACTCGCGCCCATCTATTCGATTATCTTGGCGGCGGGCCAGAACAGATGCCAGGACTGCTGGCGCGAGCAGCCTTTGCCTCTGTAGCGCGATTAGCCGTAGTGCCTTTGCAGGATGTCCTAGCGCTTGGTGGCGAGCATCGGATGAATCAACCAGGTGTTGCGGATGGTTGTTGGCGATGGCGCTTCGAATGGAATCAGGTGAAGCCAGAAATTACCGGCTGTTACCAACATTGGCTCAATTTGTATGGGCGAATCTGATTTTCAAGGTTGAAGGTCATAAGATTAAAGGGAAAGATTAAAGGTCAAAAGTTGCATAAAACTAACCCTTTAATCTTTTATCTTTTCCGCGCTTTCCGTGGAAATTAATAATGCCAAATGAATACAATCCCACTGACGTGAGATCATTGTGGACTCTTATAGCGACGATCCGAGATAAAGCACCACTCATTCATAATATCACCAACTTTGTGGTGATGAATAATACCGCCAATGCATTGCTGGCTATCGGCGCGTCGCCCGCTATGATTCATTCTGTCGATGAAGTCGAAGACTTTGTCGGCATTAGCCAAGCACTGATTGTCAATATCGGAACACTGGATTCCGAACTCATTGCTGCTTGTAAACTGGCAGCCATCGCCGCATGTACAGTAGGCGTACCATGGGTTCTCGATCCAGTGGGGGCAGGAGCGACGCCTTATCGCCGGACTGCGGCTATCGCGTTGGCGCGGTTAAGTCCTTCGGTCATTCGCGGCAACGGCTCAGAAATTTTGAGTCTAGCGCAGCAGGCGAGAGAGGGTAGGGGCGTTGATAGCCAGCATGACTCAAGGACGGCTTTAGCCGAAGCACAGCATTTAGCGAAAAGTACCGGTGCAGTCGTCGCGATTACTGGCGTGGTAGATTATGTGACCGACGGTCTGCGCGTCGTGGAAATCCACAATGGGCATCCACTCATGACGCGAGTGACTGGACTGGGTTGCTCGGCAACGGCAGTAATTGGCGCGTTCCTAGCGATAGAGCCAAATGCTTTTACTGCAACTGTAGCGGCATTAACGCTATTTGGTGTCGCGGGAGAACTTGCAGCGGAGCGGTCACCAGGGCCAGGAACCTTGCAGGTAGCGCTGCTGGATACACTGTATGCGCTGGATGAAGCGACATTTAGCCAACGAGCGTTGGTGAACCTCTTGCCCAAATGAAGGGAAAAATCTGGTTAAAGTTAGGGGCTAAAGGTTAAAGGCTAAAACTCATTATTTCCTTTAACCTTTTCCCTTAGCCTATTCAGACTGGCAATTCTGAACTACCTATCAGGAACTCATCCACCGCACGCGCACATTGCCGGCCTTCACGAATAGCCCAGACCACCAGTGATTGCCCCCGCCGCATATCTCCGGCGCTGAATACCTTATTGAGCGAAGTCTGGTAATCATTGGTTCCGGCGCGGATGTTGCCGCGTTCATCCAACGCCACGCCCAATTCCAGCAACATGCCTTCGTGAACCGGGTGAACAAAGCCCATCGCCAGCAGCACCAAATCCGCCTTGATTTCAAACTCACTGTCGGGAACGTCCATCATGGTTTGCCGGCCATTAATCGTTCGCCATTCCAGCCGGGCGACCCGAATCGCTGTGAGCTGACCATCAGTCCCGATAAAGGCTTTAGTCGTCACCGCCCAGTCCCGCTCACAGCCTTCTTCATGCGATGAAGATGTGCGCAGTTTCATCGGCCAGTTCGGCCAGTTCAGCAGCTTGTTTTCGTGTAATGGCGGTTTAGGCATGATTTCCAGTTGGGTCACGGAAGCAGCGCCTTGTCGAACCGACGTACCGACGCAATCAGAGCCGGTATCGCCGCCGCCAATTACGACAACCTGTCGATTAGTCGCTAGAATATCGGTTTCAGACGCAACTTTCTGCCCAGCGACCCGGCGGTTTTGTTGAGTCAGGAAATCCATAGCGTAGTGAATTCCACGCAATTCCCGGCCCGGCGCGTTCAGATCGCGAGGCAATTCCGCACCACCGGCCAGAACGATGGCATTGAACTCGGTCAGCAATTGACGGGCGGAAATCGCCACACCGACATGGCTGTTGGGCCGGAATTCGACGCCTTCGGCCTGCATTTGCGCCAGACGACGGTCAATCAGCATGGTTTCCAGCTTGAAATCGGGAATGCCGTAACGCAGCAAACCGCCGATTCGGTCATTTTTCTCGAAGACCACGACATGATGACCAGCTCGCGCCAATTGTTGGGCACAGGCCAGCCCAGCCGGTCCAGAACCGACCACCGCCACCCGCTTGCCCGTGCGATGAGCGGCAATCTGCGGGGTCACCCAACCTTCAGCCCAGCCTTTATCAATGATTGCGCACTCGATATCCTTGATCGTAACCGGTTGATCGTTGAAGTTGAGGGTGCAGGAAGCTTCGCAGGGCGCCGGACAGATGCGGCCGGTGAACTCCGGGAAATTATTGGTGGAATGCAGGACGTCCAGCGCCTCTCGCCAATTGCCCCGGTACACCAGATCATTCCAGTCGGGAATGATGTTGTGCACTGGACAGCCGCGATGACAGTAAGGAATGCCGCAATCCATACAGCGGGCGGCTTGCTCGCGTACCTGTGGCTCCGGCAGCGGAACCACAAAATCACGGAAGTGCTTGACCCGTTCATCAACCGGCGCGTAGCCGTGATCATGGCGGGTGATTTCCAGAAAACCAGTTGGCTTACCCATTGTGATATTAACCTTTAATCGCTAACTTTTAATCTTCTCTCACACCGCAACTGGTTCATCGCGATGGGCGGCGGCGCGGGCCTTTTGCATGTCCTGCAACGCCCGCCGGTAATCCAGCGGCATGATCTTGACAAACTTCGGCGCCAGTTCGCGCCATTGCGCGAGTACCCGCTGGGCCGGTTCGCTACCGGTGTAAACGGCATGGCGGGCGACCAGAATCTGTAAGCGTCGGGCATCGTAGCGCAGCAGATCATCCGGGAGATCCGACCCGGCTAGCGCCTTCCACTCGTCGGGCAACACGGCGACTTCCAGTGACTCTTCGGCGTCATTCAGCGGTTCCAGCGCAACCATCGCTCGATTAGCCCGGCGGGCAAAGTCGCCAGCTTCGTCCAATACATAGGCAATGCCGCCACTCATCCCGGCCGCGAAGTTACGCCCAGTGGGTCCCAATACCACCACGACTCCGCCAGTCATGTATTCGCAGCCGTGATCGCCTGTGCCTTCGACGACGGCCAACGCACCGGAATTGCGCACCCCAAACCGTTCGCCGGCGACGCCCCGCAAGTAGCATTCACCAGCAATCGCGCCATACAGAACGGTATTACCGACGATAATGTTGTCCTCGGCTCGCAGCCGGCTGTCCGGGCCGGGATGAATGATGATTCGCCCACCGGACAGACCTTTACCAACGTAATCATTAGCTTGCCCGGCCAGATCAAACGTGACGCCGTGGGCCAGGAATGCGCCAAAACTCTGGCCAGCAGTGCCGCTTAGCCGAACATGGATGGTGTCATCCGGCAATCCGGCATGACCATAACGGCGGGCGATCTGACCGGATAGCATCGCACCAGTGGTGCGGTCGGTGTTGCGGATAGGGGTTTCAATCTGCACCGGCTGGCGGGAGTCAAGCGCCGGCGAGGCCTGGGCGATCAGCTGGTGATCAAGAACGCCATCCAGGCCATGATTCTGTTCCTCACAGTGGTAGGTGGCGATGCCAGGCTCAGCGGGCGGAATCGCCAGCAACCGGCTGAAATCGAGACCCCGTGCTTTCCAGTGATGAATAGCGTGGCGCATGTCCAGCCGGTCAGCACGGCCAATCATTTCGTCAAAGGTGCGGAACCCAAGTTGCGCCATCAGCTCCCGCACTTCCTGGACCAGGAAGGTGAAGAAGTTGATGACGTGGGCGGGCTGGCCAGGGAAGCGCTTGCGCAATTCCGGGTCTTGCGTGGCGACGCCGACCGGGCAGGTATTCAGGTGGCATTTCCGCATCATCACACAACCGGCGGCAATCAACGCCCCGGTACCGAAGCCAAAGCCATCCGCGCCGAGTAACGCGCCAATGATGACATCACGACCCGTCCGCAATCCACCATCAACCTGTACTTCAATCCGCCCACGCAGCGCATTACGAACTAGGGTTTGATGGGTTTCAGCCAATCCGATTTCCCACGGCGAACCGGCGTTCTGGATCGACGTGAGCGGACTGGCCCCGGTGCCGCCATCTTCGCCAGAAATGGTGACATGATCGGCATGGGCTTTAGCGACTCCGGCCGCTACAGTGCCGACCCCGATTTCCGAAACCAGCTTAACGCTGATGTCGGCCTTGGGATTGACGTTTTTCAGGTCAAAAATCAGTTGCGCTAGGTCTTCGATGGAATAAATGTCGTGGTGCGGTGGCGGCGAGATCAGGCCAACGCCGGGCGTGGAATGGCGCACCCGGGCGATCCAGTCATTGACCTTGTGACCAGGTAACTGGCCGCCTTCGCCCGGCTTGGCTCCTTGCGCCATCTTGATTTGCAGGGTGTCGGCGTTGACCAGGTATTCAGCGGTAACGCCAAAGCGGCCAGAAGCCACCTGCTTGATCGCCGATCGGATCGAGTCGCCATTATCCAGCGGAATGTAGCGGGCCGGGTCTTCGCCGCCTTCGCCCGTGTTGGAACGGGCGCCCATCCGGTTCATGGCTATGGCCAAGGTAGTGTGCGCTTCCCAGGAAATCGAACCGAAGGACATCGCCCCGGTCGCCAGCCGTTTGACGATTTCAGCGGCGGGTTCTACTTCATCCAGCGGCAGCGGTTGGGCGGCAAAGCGGAACTCGAACAGGCCGCGCAGGTTGCGGAGATGATCACGCTGATCGTTCATCGCCTGGCTGTACCGCTTGAACTGCTCATAGTCGCCAGAACGGACAGCGTGTTGCAGCAGGGCAATGGTTTCCGGGGTCCAGGCGTGTTCTTCGCCACGCAGCCGATAAGCAAGCTCGCCGCCGACATCGAGTGCACTGCGATACAGCGGGGCGTTGCCGAAAGCTTGCCGGTGGCGGCGGACGGTTTCCTGAGCGATTTCGTTCAGGTCGATGCCTTCGATCGCGCCTTGGGTGCCGGTAAAATAGCGGTCAATGAACTCGCTGGACAGGCCCACCGCTTCAAAAATTTGCGCCCCGCAATAGGACTGGTAAGTGGAAATGCCCATTTTGGACATAACCTTGAGAATGCCCTTGGCAATAGCCTTGGTGTAATGCTCATGGGCCTCAGCCTCGCTCATCTTCTGTGACAGAGCGGGGAGTGTGGCGGACAGGGTATCCAACGCCAGCCAGGGGTTGATCGCTTCCGCGCCATAACCAGCCAGCAGGCAGAAGTCGTGGACCCGTTTGACTTCGCCAGTTTCCACCACCAAACCGACTTCAGTGCGAAGTCCGGCGCGGCTCAGATAATGGTGAACAGCGGCGGTGGCCAGCAGGGCGGGAATAGCGATGAAATCGGCGTCAAGACGACGATCTGACAGAATCAGAATGTTATAGCCGCGCCGGACGACATCATTGGCTTCGCGGCACAGATTTTCCAGCGCACGGGCCATGCCGTCCGCGCCGCGCTCCACCGGGTAGCAGATGCTGAGAGTAGCGGTGCGGAAGGCTTTATCCACGTGATATTCAATGCGGCGGATCCGCTCCAGATCGACGTTATCCAGAATCGGGCGTTTAACTTCTAATCGTTTGTGCGCTCCGCCGCTTTCCAGATCGAGCAGGTTGGGGCGCGGGCCAATGAAAGACACCAGCGACATCACCAGTTCTTCGCGAATCGGGTCAATCGGTGGATTGGTGACTTGGGCGAATTTCTGCTTGAAGTAGTCGTAAAGCAGCTTGGCGCGATCGGAGAGCACCGCCGGTGGAATGTCACGGCCCATCGAGCCAATAGGGTCTTCACTATTGAGCGCCATTGGGGTTAGGAAAGCGCGGATATCCTCCTGGGTGTAGCCAAAGGCTTGCTGCCGGTGCAGCAGGGTTTGGGCGTCGGGCGCCATCGGCCCGACTTCAGCGGGTAAGTCCTTGAGGTGAATCTGGGTAGCGTCGAGCCAAGTTTGATAGGGATGCGCGGAAGCCAGTTGCTCCTTGATTTCACTGTCGTCAATGATCCGGCCTTGTTCCAGATCGATCAGCAACATTCTTCCCGGCTGCAAACGCCATTTTTTGATGATCTTTTTTTCCGGGATCGGCAAGACGCCCATTTCCGAAGACATGATCACTTGATCGTCGCTGGTGACCAGATAGCGGGCCGGCCGCAGACCGTTGCGATCCAGGGTTGCGCCAATTCGACGACCATCGGTGAAGGCAATTGCAGCAGGACCATCCCACGGTTCCATCAACGCCGCATGGTATTCGTAAAAGGCGTGGCGCTTGGGATCCATCAGCGGGTTATCCGACCAGGCTTCCGGCACCATCAACATCATGGCGTGCGGCAATGAGTAGCCGCCAGCCAACAGTAGTTCCAAGGCATTATCGAAGGTGGCGGAATCCGAAGCACCATCGCCGATCAACGGCCATAGTTTGTCCAGATCCGCGCCCAACTGCTTTGAAGTCATGTTATGGCGGCGGGCCAGCATCCAGTTGATATTGCCGCGCAGAGTGTTGATTTCGCCGTTGTGGCAGAGATAGCGGAACGGTTGGGCCAGCGCCCATGTAGGAAAGGTGTTGGTGGAGAAGCGTTGATGCACCAGAGCCAGGGCTGATTCCAGCCGTGGATCCCGCAGTTCAGGATAGTAGACCCCGATATTACGGGCCAAAATCATGCCCTTGTAGATGATGGTTCGGGCTGACAGCGAAGCAATATAAAACTGCTGGCGGTCCAGCAACTCCCGGTTCCAGATGGCGATATGCGTTTGCTTGCGGATAACGAACAGCTTGCGTTCAAAAGCGTCGCTGTCTGGACAGTTCGCCCCGCGTTTGATGAAAATCTGTCGGATCACTGGTTCCGAGGGGCGGACACTGTAGCCCAAGCAGGAATTATCAGTCGGCACATCACGCCAACCCAGCAAAATTTGGCCTTCGGCGGCGATGATATGTTGCAGGGTGGTTTCGCTTTCGGTACGGGCGTGCAGATCTCGAGGGAGAAAGACCATGCCGACTGCGTAGTCGCCGGGGGCAGGCAATTCCATGCCGAGGCCAGCGCACTCGGCTCGAAAAAAGCCATCGGGAACTTGCAGCAGGATACCCGCTCCGTCGCCTGCTAGCGGATCGGCGCCAACCGCACCACGATGGCTAAGATTACTGAGGATTTCAAGCCCCTGGCGAACTGGCTGATGGCTCTTGCGGTTCTTGATGTCGACAACGAAGCCGATCCCGCAAGCGTCGTGTTCATTGCGCGGGTCATAGAGACCTTCGGCGGGGGGGAGGTGGGCAATGCTCATCCAATCATTCCTCAATCAGGGCAGGTCAAGGGTTGAAGGTTAAAGGTTAAAGGTCAAAGGTTAAAGGGTAAGCGGGTTGCTGCTTGAACTTTAGCCTATGAAGACGCCAGGAAAGTGCGGTTGGTTAAGCGCCATATCGCAATAATCCTTGCGCATGCCGGAACAGGTGTATTATTTATGTTATTGATAATAATTATTATTTTATGTAGTGAGTACGCGCAGATCATTAAACGACGGTATGCCGTCATAAACGGCCAATGAGGCAGCGATGAAAGCAATAAGCGGGGTGGCGACTAGCGGCGATGGGTGTTGATGGCCTTGTTTGGCGACAGACGGAAGGACCACGCAGCGGTTCACCACTACGTGGCCCTTCTGATAGTTTGATATATGGATTTTATTTCCTGGGTCAGGCGCGAAGGACAGCTTAATAATCTCATTGAAGCCGTTTTTGCCGCTGTAACGGGTGGGCTTCACGCCGCCATCTGGTTCTGAATAATCAATTGCCTTAGCTCCGGTACGCAGGAACCGCAATTGGTCCCGGCTTTCAGCGTAACACCTATCGTTTCAGTGGTTATTAATCCTTGCTCACGAATGGCTGCGGTCAGTGTGTTAAGCCCCACGCCAAAGCAGGCGCAGACGATTCGTCCACAATCACGCTGTCCTCCTCCTGGACGCCCGGCCAGCAGACTGGTGCGCTCGGCAAGGCCAAGTTCTGGTTGGGTGAACAGTCCAGCCAGCCAGCCCCGCAATGGCAATTCGTGAGTCGGTGCGACGAATAGACAGGCGTGCAGTCGGCCATCGACCAGCACCGCACCCCGATACCGACCTGTGCCGGCATCGGCGAATTCCAACCATTCCCAGCCTGTTTGATCGCCAAGCAGACCACGCGCCCAAGCCGGCCAGTTGTCGATTGCGGTTTCCCCTGCCAACTCATAGCGCCAACATTCCCGATCGCGCACACTGACTCGATACTCGACCGCCGGCGGATCGATAGCCTCGCGCGATAGTAGAAACCCGTGCCAGCAGGGACGGTACGCCTGCACCCGCACCGGCGTATGCTTCGATTCCGGCTGACCGGACACCGGATCAACCTCAGGATTGACCGCCGCATTGACCCGCCCACGTGGCGCCAGTGGCGAACCCCAGTGCATCGGTACGAACACGTTGCCCGGCTGCTGCTCTGGATTAGTGCGGACCCGGACGATCATTTCGCCCCAACGGCTGCGCACCCGCGCCAACACGTTCTCGCTCACCCCGAAGCTCAGGGCATCTACCGGATGAATCTCGACGTACGGTTCGGGGATATGGCCGGTTAACCGTGCGGTCTTGCCGGTGCGGGTCATGGTATGCCATTGATCGCGAATCCGGCCGCTGTTAAGCACCAGGGGAAAACTGTCATCCACTGCATGAATCGGCGCCCGCTCGCCGATCGCGATACAACGGGCTTTGCCGTCGGCAGTGAAAAAACCTCCAGTCCCGAACAGGCGCGTCTTCCCCACAGTCGCACCACGCGGCAATGGCCATTGCAGGGGTTGCAAAGTATCGTAATCGGCGTCGGAAATCTCGGTGAGTGCGGAAATGTCGAAATCTCGCCGACCCTCGTTCTCGAATCCCGATAATGCCGCATGTTCGCGGAAAATAGCCGCAGTCGACTCGAAAGGAAACCACGCCTCGAATCCCAAGCGTCGAGCCACTTGGGTCATGGCCCACCAATCGGGTTTCGCTTCGCCCGGCGGCGGCAGGAAGGTTCGTTGGCGGGAAATCCGCCGTTCGGAGTTGGTCACTGTGCCGTCCTTCTCGCCCCAAGTCAGCGCCGGCAGTTTGACATGCGCCAAGCGTAGGGTATCAGTATCGGCCACGGCATCGGACACCACCACCAGCGGACAGCGCCGCAAGGCTTCCCGAACCTGATCGGCGTCGGGCATGCTAACCACCGGATTGGTGCCCATGATCCACAAGGCTTTGATCTTCCCGTCAGCGACCGCTTTAAATAGATCGACGGCTTTCAATCCGGGACCCTGGGCGATGGCGGGGGCTTGCCAAAACCGCTGCACGCGTTCGACATCCTCTGGCGCGAAATCCATGTGCGCCGCCAATTGGTTCGCCAAACCGCCCACCTCACGCCCACCCATCGCATTGGGCTGGCCGGTGACCGAAAACGGTCCCATGCCCGGCTGGCCGATACGCCCGGTCGCCAGATGACAGTTGATGATCGCGTTGACCTTGTCGCTGCCGTGGGCGGATTGATTGACGCCTTGCGAATAGACCGTCACCACCTTGCGGGTACGACCCCACAGCCCATAAAACTCGGCAACGGCGCTTTCGGGCAAACCGGTGCGAACTGCGACGGCGGGCACGTTAGGCGCGACTTCCTTTGCCGTCTGATAGGCTGACCAGAAACCCGCGACATGATTTTCCAGAAATTCGGGGTCCAAGCGATTTTGCTGATAGAGATGCACCAGCAACCCGTTGAACAAGGCCGTATCCGAACCGGGTTTGAGCGGCAAATGCGTTTCCGCGACATCACAGGTGGTGGTGCGACGCGGGTCGATCACCACCAGCGATGGCTTGCCTCCGCGGCGTTCGCGCGCGGCGAGGATGCGCTGATACAGCACCGGATGACACCAGGCCAGATTGGAACCGACCAACACCACCACATCGGCCTCTTCCAGATCCTCGTAGCAACCGGGCACGGTGTCCGTACCGAACGCCCGCTTGTGACCAGCCACCGAGGACGACATGCACAGCCGCGAATTGGTGTCGATGTTGGCGCCACCGAGGCAGCCCTTCATCAGCTTGTTGGCGACATAGTAATCCTCGGTCAGCAGTTGCCCGGAGACGTAAAACGCCACCGCGTCGGGACCGTGTCTCAGCAATGCTCGGCAAAAGCCATTGGCGATCGTGGTTATCGCCTCATCCCACGACACCCGTTGCCCGGCGATTTCGGGATACAGCAAGCGATCATCGAGACTCAGTGTCTCGCCCAGCGCCGCGCCTTTCGAGCAGAGCCGCCCGTAATTGGCCGGATGGGTCTCGTCGCCCGCCACCTGTGCGCCACCGTCGGCGTCGATCGTGACCTTTACGCCGCAGCCGACTCCACAATAGGGACAGGTGGTGCGCACCATTTCGCCAGCGCCGCTCATCGCTTCACCTCCTTCAAGCGGCTGCGGGGGTTGCGGTCGACAAGCTGACCACATTGTTCAAACCCAGCCAAAGCCGACCGTTTTCCAGCCGCACCGGATAATGCGTGGCGCAACCCACGTCTGGCGCGACCGCCTGACCGCTTTCCAACTCCAGCACCCAGTTGTGCAGCGGACAGGTGATGCGATGACCGTGAACGATGCCTTGCGACAGCGGCCCGCCCTTGTGCGGACAACGGTCGCGCAAGGCGAACACCCGATCATCGGCGGTGCGAAAAACCGCCACGTCGCCATGCGGCGTTTGTACCACGCGCGAACCCAGGAGAGGAATGTCATTGAGTGCGCCGATTTCGTGCCAGTCGTACATGATGATGGTCTCCACTCCTCAACCCACTCGTTGCAAAGGCTGGAACTCGTGGGCGTCCACTCGTCCGCTGGCGCGCTCGGCCCAGGGATCGATCTGGGCGTATTGTTGCGATTCGAGAAAACGGGCGCAGAGCGCCTGACGATTCTCTTCATCCTCGACGATGCGCGACTTGATATAGCCGAGACCGACCCGCTCGATCCATGGCGCGGTCCGTTCCAAATAGCGGCCTTCCTCGCGGTAAAGCTGCATGAACGCGCAGCAGTACTCCTTCACTTCCGCTTCCGTCGCCAGTTTGCACAGCAAATCGGTGCCGCGAATCTTGATGCCGCCATTGCCGCCCACATGAATTTCGTAACCGGAATCGACGCAGACCACGCCGAAATCCTTGATGGTGGCTTCGGCGCAGTTGCGCGGACAACCGGAAACCGCCATTTTGAATTTGTGCGGCGTCCACGATCCCCAGGTCATCTTCTCCAGTTTGACGCCGAGGCCGGTCGAATCCTGCGTGCCGAACCGGCACCAGTCGGTGCCGACACAGGTTTTCACCGTGCGCAGGCTCTTGCCGTAGGCGTGACCGGAGACCATGCCGGCGGCGTTGAGGTCGGCCCAGACTTTCGGCAAATCTTCTTTTTTCACGCCCAGCAGGTCGATGCGCTGGCCGCCGGTCACTTTCACCGTGGGGATCTGGAACTTGTCGGCGACATCAGCAATGGCGCGCAATTCTTTCGGATTGGTTAGGCCGCCCCACATGCGCGGGACGACGGAGTAGGTGCCGTCCTTTTGAATGTTGGCGTGCACACGCTCGTTGATGAAGCGCGACTGCTGGTCGTCTTTCGCCTCGCTGGGCCACGTCGAGATCAGGTAGTAGTTCAGCGCCGGGCGACAGGAGTGACAACCGTCCGGGTTTTTCCAGTTGAGGGCCTCGAAGATCCGCGCCAGCGAGGTCAGATGTTGTTCGCGGATCGCGGCGCGTACCCTGTCGTGCGAATTCTCGGTGCACTTGCACATCGGTTTTTCGGCCGGAGTCTTGCCGATGGTGCCGACGGTGGCGGCGAGAAGCTGTTCGACTAAGCCGGTGCAGGAGCCGCAGGAAGCCGATGCCTTGGTGTGCGCCCGCACTTCGTCGAGGGTAAACAACTTCTTTTCGGCGATCGCCTTAGTGATCGCACCCTTGCACACCCCGTTGCAACCGCAAATCTCGGCGTCGTCGGCCATCGTCATCACGCTGAAGTCGTCCCGGCCCGAATCGGCCATGTGGGCGTGACCGAACAGCACGGTTTCGCGGAAAGCGCCGATGTCGGTGCCTTCGCGCAGCAACTGGAAGTACCAGGAGCCATCAATGGTATCGCCGTACAGCACCGCGCCCTGCACGCGGTTTTCCTTGACCACCAGCTTCTTGTAGACGCCGCGCGCCGGGTCGCGCAACACGATTTCCTCGCAGCCCGGCCCACCGTTGAAACTGCCGGCGGAGAACAGGTCGATGCCGGTGACCTTGAGTTTGGTGCTGGTCACCGAACCCTGATAGCGGCCGATACCGTAACGCGCCAGATGATTAGCGCAGACTTTGGCCTGCTCCCATAGCGGCGCAACCAAGCCATAACACTGGCCGCGATGCTGCACGCACTCGCCAACCGCGTAGACCCGTGGATCGTAGCTCTGCATGGTGTCGTTGACGACAATACCGCGCTCGCAATAGATACCGGCTTTCTTCGCCAACTCGATATTTGGCCGAATGCCGACCGCCATCACCACCAGATCGGCTGGAATTTCCAGGCCGTCCTTGAAGCGTACAGCGCGCACCCGTTCCTCGCCGAGCAGAGCGGCGGTTTGCGCGCCCATCAGGAAACGCAAGCCGCGTTCCTCCAAGCTGGCGCGCAACATATCCGCTGCGACTGGGTCAAGCTGGCGCTCCATCAGTGTGTCCAGCACATGAATGACAGTAACTTGCATCCCTTGCTTCATCAGGCCATTGGCTGCTTCGAGACCCAGTAAACCGCCACCAATCACCACCGCGTGCTTACCGGTTTGCGCGGCTGCCAACATGGTTTCCACATCCTTGATATCACGGAAACCAATGACACCCAGCAGATTATTGCCCGGAATCGGCAGGATGAAGGGGCTGGAGCCAGTCGCCAGCAACAACCGGTCATAAAGCGCGACTGTGCCGCCGGCTGTGTGGACCTCACGCCGGGCGCGGTGAATCTCGACGGCTTCCTGACCAGCGTGCAGGGTGACGCCGCGCTCGGCGTACCAGTCCAGATCGTTGATCATGATCTGGTCGATGGTTTTTTCGCCGGCGAGCACCGGGGACAGCATGATGCGGTTATAGTTGCCGTGTGGTTCCGCGCCAAACACGGTGATGTCGAATTTATCCGGAGCAATGGTCAGCAACTCTTCTACAGTGCGCATCCCGGCCATACCGTTGCCAACCAGAACCAATTTTTCTTTCATATGTGCCTCATGTTGCGGAATGGTTGCGCGAAGGTGAACTTGCCTACTGGCCGCGCCAACCTAATTAATGAGGCCGATTATGCACTTAAAGTGCCATAAAAATTATGCTAGTAATAAGTTGATTTATAATGATTTTTTGTTATTTATTTTTTGATTGCTGGTTTTAAATACCGCGTTGCACCGATAACAGGCATTCTTGCCCATCATCCGATCCCACAATGAGGCATCGCATCGTCATTTCCGGCATGATAAATCGCTTATAAAATAAATCGCTTATAAAATAATCTGTTGGATTCTATGGCTCACATTTCGCTTTGACACTCGCCATCTCTTAACCATGAAGTATTTAAGGAAGGAGCGCGTCTCTCGTGAGTGTTCAGAAGCTCAATCTATTATCGTTCAGTGGCAGCAGCCGTATCCTGCATCTCAGTTGGATCGCCTTCTTCATCAGCTTCGTGGTGTGGTTTAACCATGCGCCGCTGATGGCCTCCATCCGCGAGACCTTTCAGCTCACCGACGTTCAGGTAAAGACGTTGCTGATCTTGAATGTCGCGCTCACCATTCCGGTGCGTATTCTGGTGGGAATGCTGGTGGACAAATTCGGTCCCCGGATCATGTACGCCACGTTGCTGGCGCTCTGCGGAGCGCTGTGCTTTTTCTTCGCCTTTGCTACATCCTACGAGATGCTGGCGATGGCCCGGCTGCTGCTCGGTTGTGTGGGCGCAGGCTTCGTAATCGGCATTCGCCTCATCTCCGAATGGTTTCCGGCTAGGCAGGTGGGGCTGGCGGAAGGTATTTACGGTGGCTGGGGCAACTTCGGGTCGGCGGCGGCGGCGCTTTCCCTGCCGTTGGTCGCGCTGGCTTTCGGCGGCCCGAATGCCTGGCGTTGGGCGGTCGCTACAACTGGCGTCATCGCTCTGGTTTATTCCGTAATCTTTTACGTCTTGGCCAGCGATACTCCGAAAGGCTCGACGTACTTCAAACCGAAAAAACTCGGTGCGATGGAAGTCACGAGTCGCGGTGATCTCGCGCTCTACATCATGATGCAGATTCCGATGATGGCGGCGCTGGCGGTGCTGACCTGGAAACTTTCCCCGGCTGGCCTGAAGATGATCGATGACGGCATGGCCACCGCCATCTACATCGGCCTTACCGCCTTGCTGGCCTGGAACATCTGGCAGTGCCTAAGCGTAAATCGTGAAGTGCTTGCTGGCCACAGCGTACCGGAAATTCACCGCTACAAGTTCAAACAAGTAGCGATCCTCTCGCTCGCCTACGCGGTTTCGTTCGGCTCCGAAATTGCTGTAGTTTCCATGTTGCCGCTGTATTTCAAGGATCTGCATGGTCTGACCCTGGTGCAAGCCGGTTTGGTCGGCTCCAGCTTCGCTATCATGAATCTGTTCGCCCGGCCGGCCGGCGGTCTGATTTCCGACCGCATTGGCCGCAAGCTCACTATGAGCCTGGTGATGGTCGGCATCATGGCAGGCTATGGTGCGATGAGCTTCATGGGCAACTGGCCGCTGTGGGCGGCAGTCACGACAACCGTGCTCTGCTCATTCTTCGTTCAGGCGGGATGCGGCGCAGTCTACGGGATCATCCCGCTGATCAAACGCCGCTTGACCGGCCAGATTGCGGGCATGAGCGGCGCCTACGGCAATGTTGGCAGCGTGGTTTTCTTGACCGTGCTGTCGTTCGTCACTCCGGCAACCTTCTTTCTGGTTATCGCCGCGACCGCGCTTGTGGCATTGGTCATCGTCCAATGGCTTGATGAACCTGCCGGCCAGATTGCCGAGATCATGCCTGATGGTACGGTGCAGATGATTGATGTGGCCTGAGTAATCGTTGAAAACGCCTTCCCCCGCCGGGGGAAGGCGTATGCTCAGATACGCCACTAACGCCGGTTCTCGATCATGCCCCGCACTTTGCAAATTCACCTTGGCCAGTTTTCCGACCGGGGCGTCAAACCGGCTAATGAAGATTTTCACGGCGCGCTCATTCCGGAGGGCGAGGCGCTCACCCTAAAAGGTGCGGCGTTCGCCATTGCCGATGGGATGAGTTCCAGCGAATCCGCTCGTCTTGCCGCCGAGTACGCCGTCAAGGGTTTTCTCAATGATTACTTCGCCACCCCTGATTCCTGGACGGTGCGACATTCTGTCGAAAAGGTGCTGAGCGCCCTCAATCGCTGGCTGTGCGGGCAAGGGGCGCAACTGCTTGACCCGGCGCGAGGTATGGTCACCACTTTCAGCGCCTTGGTGCTCAAGTCCACCACCGCGTATCTCTTCCATATCGGAGACACCCGTATTTGGAAGCTGCGTGAAGGTACTCTGGAACCGCTGACACAGGATCACCATTGTTGGGCCAGCGCCGAACGGGTTTACCTGAACCGGGCATTGGGCATTGATTCGCATCTGGATATTGACTATCGCAGCCTGCCGGTCGAAATGGGCGATCTGTTTCTATTCACCACCGACGGCGTCCACGAATATGTGCCGCCACTGGAAATCAAGCGTCTGATCGGCGCAAGTGGCGACAATCTCGACGCTGCCTGCCGCGCTTTGACCGCCGCCGCCCGCATTGCCGGCAGCCCCGATAACCTGACCTGTCAATTGCTGCGGATCGATGATCTGCCAGCGCCAGACGCCGAATCAGTATTCCAGGCGCTGACCGAATTGCCCTTTCCACCGTTGCTGGAACCAGGAATGATCCTGGACGGCTACCGCATCCTGCGAGAAATTCACGCCAGCCCGACCAGCCAGATTTATCTGGCGCTCGACGACACCTCCGGAAAACAGGTGGTGCTAAAAACGCCGTCAGTTAATTTCGAGGATGATCCGGGTTATCTGGAACGGTTCCGGCACGAGGAATGGGTAGGTCGGCGCATCGATAGCCCCCATGTACTGAAAGTGATCGAGCCGGTGCGCCGGCGACGTTTTCTCTATCACATCCTGGAGTATCTCGACGGCCAAACCCTGCGGCAGTGGATGGCCGAACACCCGCGCCCGACGCTGACGGAGGTGCGGGGGATTCTGGAGCAGATCGCTCGGGGAATCCGCGCCTTCCATCGACTGGATATGTTGCACCGGGATCTGAAACCGGAAAATATCCACATCGACCACCACGGCATGGTGCGGATCATTGACTTTGGTTCGACGAAGATTGCCGGTATTGCCGAGATTGCATCACCGGTTGAACATACTGATCTGCTTGGCACCCGGAACTATACTGCGCCGGAGATATTATGCGGCGAGCCAGCCACCACCAGCTCCGATCTATTCGCCCTCGGCGTCATCGCCTACGAGCTGCTGACCGGTCACTTGCCTTATGGAGAGCGGCTTGGACGGGAGATCAGCGCGAAATGGATGGCCCGGCTCAGCTATGTCTCCGCTCGGGGCGAGCGACCGGACTTACCAGTTTGGGTGGATGGGGCATTGGAAAAAGCCGTGCGTCTTGATCCAAAACGCCGCTACACGATTGAGACAGAGCTGGTTTACGATTTTCTGCACCCTAACGCTGAATTTACCGAGCGCCGCCACCGGCCTTTGATGGAGCGCAACCCGACGGGTTTTTGGCGTGGTGCAGCGCTAATTTCGCTGCTCGTCAACCTGGCGTTGCTGTACCTGCGGCATCGTGGCTAGAGTCTGACTGTTGGTGGATCCATCAGGGCGCGAGTTGAGCGGCACCCGCGCGTGGGTTGAAAGGACGGCTGGCCGGCCTGGAAACCCCCAGCGGGCGCAAGCCGCGACGCAGTGAGCGGTGTCCGCTCGAATGAGGAGTTGGCCCGCGCTCCGCGTGGGACACGCCGAGTTCGCTCAACTCGCGCCCTGTTGACGCCGCGCTCCGCGCGGCGTCAACACCCCTTAAGCCGATGTCGTTCCATAGTTTCATGCCATTCTTTCTCCTCAGCGTGCAGATACAGACCCGTGGTATCGATGCGGGCATGGCGGGCGTTGCGTTGCAGGAATTGGAGATTGATCCCGGCGTCGGCCTGATGCGTGATGCTGGTGTGGCGGAACCAGTGCGTTGAAGCTCGCCGCAACTTCTCAGCCTGATGCGGATCGGCGGCTTGTAGCCGGGCTGCGCCTTTGGCGACCAGCAGTTTGACAATCCGGTAAATCATGTTGTCACCGATCCCGGTGGTGCCTTTGAGATTCAGCACCAGCGGGGTGGTCTCGTCGGGAATGGGCAGCACCGGCAGACCGTGGAAGCGCCGGTACTCGCGCAGCGCCTCCAACATATCCTGATTGACCGGCACCCGCGCTTCCTTTTGGCCCTTACCGGTCACTTGCCACCACCAGCGCCCACGCACCTGCACAAAGCTGCTCATGGTATGGCCGGCCACCTCGCTGACTCGGGGACCGAGCAGGTAGAGCAGGGCGATCAGATAGCGGGCGCGGGCGTAGTGCTGGCAAGCCCGTTCTGTGTCGCGGGGCAAGCCCTCAATGGCGGCGAGCAGGGCTTGCCATTGATCCTGCTCAAGAAAGCGTTCAATTTCACGCAGGGGTTGATGACCCCGGCGCCGGCGGCGGGCCAGCGCCAGTGGATTACCCGCCAGATAGCCGGCTTTAACCAGATAACTGAACAGAGCATTGATGATCAGCAACGCCATTTTGCGACTGGCCGGACTGAGTGGCCCCATCAATGGCCGCCACCGACCACTGAACCGAGGTGCTTTAGGACCACACCAGCGGTCGCGGGGTTGCGGGTCAGCGAGAAAAACCTCGTAGCGCAGGCAGTCTTCGCGGGTCAGGCTGGATAGCGGCTTGCCACGATCCATTAGCGCCCACAGCAACAAGCGCTCGGCTTCCTTGCGGTAGGTCCGCAAGGTTTGCGGCGAGTCGTGGAACTCGGCCAGCCAGGCTTGCACCGCATCCAGATCGTTGCTGGCGGCCAGTTGGCAGACCACCTCTGGCCCGGCCCGGTTGCCGCCGTTGCGGCCATCAAGATCTTCGGGCAAGCGCAGATACTCCAGAGGCCGGGGCGGGGAGTGCGGCGCAACGGATAGCAGGGCAGGCATCAGGGTGAGCATGGCAGAAGGTCTTCTCGCAAAATCAGGAGGGATAGAGACCATGATAGCGCCGGCTATCGGCTATGATCATGCTGGTATGGATTGCGCCGGCGATCTTGGCGGGCGGACGCCTTGAACCGGTTGTGAATCTTGGGCCTTTGGCAAGTGGGCCTTGCTGAGGACTAGCGGCCATTGGTGGTCCCCGTGTTGAGTCTGCTTTCACTCAGGAAAAGAACATCATCATGACCCCTTCACCGAATTTAGCCGAAGTCGTCCGCGCCGCTTGTATCAAGGCGGCGCTCGACGCTTATGAGGAGGGCGGTATTCTCGGTTTGTGCGCTGAGGGCCGCTGGGAATACGCGATTTCGGCATTGCAACAGCTGGATTTAGAGGCGCTGATCCGGGATCACATACTGGTTGAACGACGAGAATGAAGCGGGTACTAGCATGGCTAACCTAACTGGCCGTCTACTCGGGGTTTTGTTAGCATCGTGGCATAAACAATCACGAAGATCAGAAATGCCGCAATCCACAGAATTTGGGACACTAAAATCCAAATCAGATAATGGTTCGGGGCAATTAAAGGCAGTCCGACTCTGAAAATACTTCCCACCATCAACACGACCAACGCAATGGTAATGGCTCCAGGCAGCTTTTTCACGTTCCTTCCCGTATGAGCGAGCGAGACCCGGGCCATCATGCTCAGGGTTAGAATCCCAATACCACCCACGCTAAAAGCATGGACTGCTAATAGTTTTGATAGATTAAATAGTGGGAGCAATGCCATCAGTAAAAATCCGATATCGATCCATAGAAAGGCGGCAAATAAGCTCCATAACAATGGCTGCTTCCAGATGCCAATGGTATACCAACCGATTAGCCTAATCGAAGTGATAATGAATAATCCGGCGGATAATAACGCAGTGGTTAATCGCTGATTAATAAAGAGTTCGACGATAAAAAACGCCAGAAACAATAACAGGCTAGATAAATCAAGCCATTTCGAGTTCAACAGTTTGACTGGATAGCCAACACCAACATCAACAAAAAAAGGGATTAATCTTCTCCCCATGGTAAGGATTAACCCGACGATCAAAAACAGCCCACTATAGATGCCAAAGTAGACACCGTTCGTCATAACCCCAGCCACACCCAAGTAAAAACAGCCATTCCCAATGGCTAACAATAGCAGCTTTGCCATAATACCCATTTGTTTCCATTGTTTAACCTGGATCACCGGGGAAGTGACGGCAATAATCAGACTCAACATGAACAGCATATCCGGGATTGCCGCGATAACTATCAATCGAGTTCCAAATAAAAACAGGATTCTTGCGGCGACCCACAGGGTAAACAATCCTAATAGACTGAATCCACAAAGCGTTTGTACCCCCGTCCAGTTTTTAACCGCAGTTAATAAGAATCCAGCAATCACTGCCATTGTAAACCCATAAATCATCTCATGAGCGTGCCATTGAAGAATAGATATGCCTTCAACCGGTAATGGCAATTGAAAGGCATAAACACCCATCCAAAGCGCAATAGAGGTTATCGCAAACAGAGCCGCACCCAGGAAAAATGGGCGAAATCCCAAGTTCCATAAGGCTATTTTGGATAATCGAGTTTGAACGCGGTCAACTGTTTCCAATGCCATTGCTAACTCCAGAATTGCGGAGGCCGCAGCCCAAGGAAAACAGTCGGATTGCCTTGGGATGGGCGAAGGTTCGGAATCATGAATCTGCGTCTACTTCATACTCGCCCGAACATCCATTAGAACCTGATCGAAAGCATCCACCTGGATTAAGCCCAGGCGCGGGTATTCGATGTCAATGATGACGTAAACCACGACCGCCATGACCATCGCGAAGGCGAGCAGATGGAGCCAGTCACGCGATTTGCCGCCAGACATACCGTAGCCAGCCAGCAGCGCACTAGCCAACGCTAATCCGAACAGCATGATGAAAATAACCCTCGGTGGGTGCATCTGGCCCGCCATCGTTCGGGTGGTGGTGATGTCGATCATCTGATTCAGTGCCGGCAGCAACAGCATTGTGGCGGCTGACGACACACCTTCCATCCGTCCAAGAGCAACCGCCTGATTCCAGATTTCTCCCTGCAACTGTGCAGAACGGGCCAACGCTGTCTTGGCTGCTTCCATATCGGGTAGTTTCCGATAGGCCTCCAGCCGGGAATCGACATAGCGCCGGAAAGTTTCCCGCAGTGCGGGTTGTGCGTTGAGCGGCGCCAAGTCAAGCCGCAGATAGGCGGTACCGATAGCGTTAGCTTCCTCAATGATCAAGGCCCGGCGACCGTCGAACCGCATCGCCGCGCCTGAGAAGGTAAATGCGACGAGCAGACCCAGCAAAGCGAAAACCGCGCCATCAATCGCCCCGGTTCCTGCTCCTGCGCTCTCAGGATCTCGCAGCCGTTGCCGGACGCCGATCCGCCGGCCAATGTCTAAAAACAGCAACATACCGAAAAACAGACTCAAGGTGATCAATAAAGCCATCAGCATGTGGGTCATCTCAAGGGGTATCCTGTGAAAAGTTATATTTAAATCAATTAGTTATAATAGTCTTAGATTATCAATAAGATCATTCCTGATAATTATCCCCACTTGGATTTCTCGCACAATACGGTTGGTGATAATCAGTTTCCAGATGGCCCGCTGCGCTTTTCCCGCGCAAAAATCGGCGTGCATCGGAGGAAGGAGTACAGGGAAATCATGCGACAGAAACCGGCAATGGTAGGGCGACATAAGCTGGATTGAATACGGGGCTTCACTCGTGCCGGAGTGCCTCGATAGGGTCCATCTGTGCGGCGCGGCGGGCCGGGAAGTAGCCGAACACCACGCCGATCACGGCTGAAAACAGGAAGGACAGCAGGTTGATGGTTGGGTCAAACAGGTAGGGCACGCCCATTACGCCGGCCAGCACGATGGAGGCTCCAGTGGCGATGCCGATGCCGATGCCACCGCCTAATGCCGCCAAAGCCACCGCCTCGATCAGAAATTGCAGCAACACCTCGTGCTCCAGCGCACCGATAGCCAGACGCAGGCCGATCTCGCGGGTGCGTTCAGTGACGCTGACCAGCATGATGTTCATGATGCCGATGCCGCCCACCAGCAGACTCACCGCCGCAACTGCACCGAGTAGCGTGGTCATCACCTGCGTGGTGCCCGACAGGGTTTCGGCCAGCTGCTGGGTGTCGAAGATGTTGAAGTTGTCATCGTCGCTGTCGGCCAGCTTGCGTCGCTCGCGCAGCAATTGCCGCAAGCTGGTTTTCAGCCGGGTGCTGTCACTGCCGTCCTCCATTGAGATGAGCAAGGTATTCACTTTGCGGCTGCCGGTGACGCGGCGTTGCAGGGTGTGCAGCGGGACCACCACACTGTCGTCCTGATCGCCCATGCCGCCTTGGCCCTTGGCGGCCAGGACGCCGATCACGTTGCACGAGAACTGCTTGACCCGTAACTGCTCGCCCAAGCCGGTCTGGCCCACAGCGCCGCTGTAGAGTTCGCGCCGTACCGTCTCTCCGATAATACATACCGCTGCCCCGGCGCGCTGTTCGTCAGCTTCGAACAGGCGACCGCTGGCCAGCTTCCAATTGCCGGTCTCAAACCAGTCATTGCTGCTGCCGTAGACACTGGTGGCCCAGTTGCGGCTGTTAGCGACTACGGTGATGTTGGCGCGACCTTCAGGGGCCACTGCCGCAATGCCGCCGATCTGCGCCCGGATGGCATTCGCATCCGCTTCGGTGAATTGCGGCACTGACCCGCCGCTGCCGCCCGGCCCGTGGCGTTGGCCGGGGCGCACCATCAGCAGGTTGGTGCCGAGTCCCGCGATCTGCATTTGCACCGCTTGGGTCGCACCGTTGCCGAGCGTGACCATCGTAATCACCGCACTGACGCCGATTACGATGCCCAGGATGGTCAGGAACGAGCGTAACAGGTTGCGGCGGATCGACCGTAAGGCAAGAAAGAGGGTATTGAATAGCATCAGCGCATCTCCCCCGGAGGAGTGGACGGCGTCAGGGTGACCGGGTGCGGGTTGGGGACATCGCTGTCAATGTGGCCGTCAACGAAATGCACCAGACGCCGCGCATAGGCCGCCATGTCTGGCTCGTGGGTGACCATCAGCACGGTGATGCTATGGTCCGCATTCAGTCGTGTCAGCAAATCCATGATTTCCTGGCTCCGCTGGGTGTCGAGGTTGCCGGTCGGTTCGTCGGCCAACAGCACAGCGGGTTCGGTAACAATGGCGCGGGCAATGGCGACCCGCTGCTGCTGGCCACCCGATAATTCAGCTGGAGTGTGATGTTCCCAGCCGCCCAGGCCCACCGACTGCAATGCCTTAGCCGCCGCCGCATGACGCACTGGGGTGCTTTCGCCGCGATACAGCAGCGGTAGTTCGACGTTCTCCTGCGCCGTGGTCCGGGCCAGCAGGTTGAAGCCCTGAAACACAAAACCCAAATAGCGGCGACGCAGCCGCGCCCGCTGATCGCGGGACAACGCTTCGACGTGAGCGCCTTTGAACAGATATTGCCCATTGGTCGGAGTGTCGAGGCAGCCCAGAATATTCATTGCAGTGGATTTGCCCGAACCGCTCGGCCCCATGATCGCGACAAATTCACCAGCGCGGATGTCGAGGTCAATGCCTTTCAAGGCCGTCAACGCGACCGGGCCGACGCCATACACCTTGGTCACGCAGCGCAGGCGAATCAGCGGTATGTCAGCAGCCAGTGCGGCGCTGGTCAGTTCGGGTGGCGCACTCATTTCGCGGCGGCCGTTTTCTGGTCGGTGATGACCTGCATCCCCACTTCCAAGTCGCCGGCGATGATCTCGGTCATCCGGCCATCGCTGATTCCCGGTGTGACTGCGACCGCCACGGCAGCACCTTCCCCTCTCTCCGGTAACACCCAGACCTGGCGGGCGGCGGCGGTGCTGGCCCCAGCGGCGGCGGATTTGCGGGTACGGTTGGTGGGCCTCCGCCGTGGGATCAGGCTGGAGACGATGCTGCTGCCAGCAGCCGGCTGCCCAGCGTCAGCAGCAGTTGGCTCAAAGCGCAACGCGCTGTTTGGGGCCAACAGCACGTCGGTGCGCTCGGTTGCGGTGATGGTCGCGGTGGCGGTCATGCCAGGGCGCAGGCTCAGGTCGCGGTTATCCACGTCCAGATAGGTCAGGTAGGTCACCACGTTGTCGGTGATGGTCGAGCCGTAGGCGACGCGGGTGATCCGGGCCGGGTACTGGCGATTGGCGTAGGCGCTGACGGTGAAGCGGGCCTCCTGATCCACCTTGACGGCCCCAACGTCGGCCTCATCGACATAGACTTGCAAACGCAACTGGGTCAGGTCTTCAGCGATGGTGAACAAGGTTACCGCCTGCAACGAGGCGGCTACCGCATTACCGGGTTCGACGCTGCGGGTCAGCACGACGCCGTCAGACGGAGCCCGGATCGAGGCTTTCGACAGATTGATCTGGTCGGTGGACAGCGCCGCTTTGGCGTCATTGACGTTAGCTCGGGCGCTGGCTTCGTCGGCGATGGCCCGTTCCAGCGTCGCCCGACCGGTGTCCAGTTCAGTCTTGGAAGGCACCTTGCCACCCGACAAACGGGCCACTTCTTCAAGCCGCGCCAAGCTGGCCTTGGCCTCCTTCACCGTCGCGACGGTTTGCGCGACCTTGGCGTTCGCCGCCGCCAGCACCGCCCGCGAGCGCAGGATCTGGTCGCGCAGTTTGGCGGTGTCGAGTTCAACCAGCACCTGGCCTTTCTTGATTCGGTCATTCACATCGACGTTGACCTTCAGCACCGTGCCCGACAGTTCGCTGCCAATGTTCATCGAGCGGGTCGGTTGCAGGGTCCCGTTGGCGATGACGGTCAAGGTCAGATTGCCCCGAGCTACGGTCTGAGTGGTGTAAATGGGCGCGACGCTGGCGAGTTGGCGCTCTTGCCAGTACCACAAGCCGGCAGCGATCAGCGCCAACAACAGCAGACCGGCCCACAGCGCCGGGCGGCGATACCAGACTGGCGCTGCCGGTTCGGAGAGCAACGTGGCCAGGTCGATTTCTGGAGCTGGGCTGGCAGGCGGCGTGGTGACAACGGCGGGGACTGGCGTACTCATGAGCGGGTGGCCTGAGAGGCGTCTTGGGTAGAGGGTACGGCGCGATCTTCGGGCCGCCAGCCGCCGCCGAGGGCCTTGTACAGGCGGACATGGTCGGCGCTCAGGGCGATACGGGTGCTGGCGACGCTTTCCTGGGTCCTGAGCTGAGTGCGCTGAGTGTCGAGTACGGTCTGGAAATCAATCAGCCCGCTGCTGTAGCGCTGGCGGGCCAACAGCGCGGCATTGCCGGCGGCCTCGGCGGCGCGTTGCAGGGACAACAGGCGTTCACGGTCGCCCCGCAGCGCTACCAGCGCATCTTCCACTTCTTTGAGCGCCGCCAGCACCGTGGCCTGATAGTCCACCCACGCCTGATCCAGCGCGGCCTGCTGGGCGCGAACTTGGGCGTGGAGTGCACCACCATTGAAGATCGGCAGCGATACGCTGGCCAGCAGCGCACTGACCACTGACGCCCCCTCGGTCAGCGCGCCCAGGGTCAGGGCGCTCAGGCCCAGCGAACCGCCGATCTGAAAATTTGGCATAAGCGCAGCGTCGGCCTGCGCCACGCGAGCGACTGCCGCCGTCACTTGATCTTCCGCCGCCCGGACATCGGGACGCTGGCGCAAGGTCTCGGCGGGAAGGCTCAGCGCCAAGTCGGGGGCGGCCTGCGGCAGCGGCCCGGCGGCGGCCAGCGCCGTCGCCAGCGCGGCGGGCGGCTGGCCGGTCAGCACCGCCAGGGCATACCGATTCTGATCTATGCTGGTTTGCAACGCCGGCAACAGGGCGCGGGTCTGCTCGGTCTCGGTGCGGGCCTGCTCGGTTTCCAGCGAGGTGACCAGCCCGGCCTGCAAGCGCCACTGGGCGATCTGCAAGGTCTCAAGCTGGCTGGTCAGGTTGTCATTGGCAATGGCCAGCAACGCCTGAGCGCCGCGCAGGGCGATATAGCTGAGCGCCACCTCGGCGGCTATCGACACTTGCACATCGCCCAGACTGGCTGCGCTGGCCTGCACCGTGGCGTCACTGGCGGCCAGGGCGCTCCGGTTCACGCCGAAAAAATCGAGTTCCCAACTGGCGTCCAGACCGACCTTGAACCGGTTGGCGCTGTAGCCATCGGCCCGACTGCGCTGGGCCAATCCCGAACCGTCTACCGTCGGCCACAGCGCGGCTGCGGTGACATCGCGCAGCGCCCTGGCTTCCCGCAGCGCCGCCTCAGCCGTCTTGATGCTGAGGTTGGCCTGCAACGCCTGGCCGACCAGACGACTGAGCAACGGGTCGTTGAAGCGCGACCACCACTGCACTAGCACGGTGGGTGGGGTCGTCGCGCTGACCGAGGCGGCAGACCATGCTGCTGGTATTTCGACCGCAACCGGATTGGTCGGCTGCGGCGCTATCGAAGCACACCCCGACAGAGCCAGCAGCAGCCCGCCGATCACGGTGGAGGTGTTGAACCGGGATGCAAGGCCCTCGCGTGGGTCAGCCCGAAGGTGGCGAGGGTGAAGGTCAGCATCAGGCATCATGAATCCGCCGGGGTCGGCAATGGGCTGTCGTGGGATTTGTTGAGTACAGTCAAGTGGGATGGCGTCACTTTTGCAACGTGATGAATAAATGATGCCCGCTTGTCCACGATCCTGTCGGTACGGTAACGCACAGGCGACCAGGCATAGCTCACGCTAATTTGAAAGTATGGAGTTTAGGGGCGACCTGTATGCGGTGTTATCGATTGCCCTGCCGCCGGCAAACGCGGTGGCGACACAGGAAGGGTATCGCGGCATGGCCTAAAACTTTCTGTAGCTTCCATCCACGCCGCGCATTGGATGGCATAAGGCTTGTTGTGAGCACCATGAACCTATCCGTGACGCACGGCGTCGTTGTCGAGGAAGAAGTCCAGTTCACGCTCGTCGAGTTGAGCCGGGCCTGCGGTGCTGACGTTGAGCAATTGGTCGTGCTGACGCCGAGTAGCGACGACGCACCGCGTTGGCGCTTTGGTGGGGCTGGGGCCACGCTGCGCCACGCACGGGTGGCGTTGCGTCTGACGCACAATCTGGAATTGAGCACGACCAGCACCGCTCTTGTGCTCGATCTGTTCGATGAGATCGAAGCGCTCAGGTCACGACTTCGACGCCTCGGTAGTCCCTGAACAGCAACTGTCGGTGTTGCGACGGCCAATTCTAGTCGTAGTAGGGTGCGTTACGTTTTCAGGTCAATCGTGAATTTAATATATTGATATTAAATTAAAAGTAGAGAGAATAACGATGAATGCAGAGTTTGCCGGTTTCATTCTGCAGTCTGGAAGGCTATATCCAAGCAGTCAGCCAAATGCCGATGTTAAGTGCTGAGGAAGAGCAGGCGCTGACCTGTCGGTTACGGTCGCAGAACGATCTGGCAGTGGCGCAACGCTTGATTATGTTTCACCTGCGTTTCGTGGTGCATCTTGCCCGGGGTTACGTCAGTTATGGCCTGCCGCTGGGCGATCTGATTCAGGAAGGCAATGTGGGCCTGATGAAAGCCGTTGAACGCTTTGATCCCGCTTACCCTTGGAACGGGATGATTGGGAAGCGCAAACCAGCCGTCAGTTGGGCGCGGCGCTGGAGCAACTCGACTCACACAGTCGTGCTGTCATGCAACGCCGCTGGTCAAATAAGGATGCGGCCAGAGTCAACGGCAGGTCAGACATCGAGGCTGCATTGAAACAGCGGGCGACGACGGATGCGCAACAGGTTGCAGTCGAAATTCGAGGCAATGACTGACCTTAACCGGGACTGTGCACAATTGGTCTGAACGGGAGTTGGCAACGCATGCGGCTTGGCGTAGCGTGGTGGACCACATCGCCATCGCTTACTGATACATTAGCCCCAGCACCCGGAGTCAACACCTAGGAGAAGCGTCAATGGTACTGCCCAGTCACCGCACCAAGATGGTCTGCACCATTGGTCCAGCTTCAGCTCAGCCTGAGGTGCTGACGGCGATGATGCAAGCCGGTATGAACGTCTGTCGGCTCAACTTCGCCCACGGCCAATTCGACGGCCATGCCGCTACGATCCGGCTGATCCGGGACACCGCAGCGGCCATTGGTCACCGGATCTCGATTTACGCGGACTTGCCCGGCCCCAAGATTCGTCTCGGCAATCTCGTCGGCGGCCAATGTACGCTGGAGCGCGGAGCCCCGGTCACGCTGACCACCCAAAATATCGAAGGGACGGCAGATCGGTTGCCGGTGCGATTCCCGGAGTTGGCACAGTCGGTCGGCCCCGGTGATCGGATCTTTCTGAACGACGGCTTCTTGCAACTGACGGTGAATGCGGTCAGCGGTACCGAGGTCGCCTGCCGCATTGATGTCGGTGGCCTGCTGCTGTCGCACAAGGGGGTCAACATCCCCGGCAAGGAATTACCGATCAAGGCGTTTACGCCCCGCGACCATGAGTGCCTCGATTTCGCGGTCCGACACGGGGCGGATGTGATCAGCCAGTCCTTCGTGCAGAAGGCCGACGACTTGCACGAAGTCCGCGAAGCCGCACGTGCAGCGGGAGGTAACCCGCTGATCTTCGGCAAGATCGAGCGCGCGGTGGCGTTGCAGAACATCGACACGATCGTGCAGGCCGCCGACGGCATCATGGTGGCCCGTGGCGATCTGGGCGTGGAAACGCCGATTGAGGGGATCGCCATCGCGCAGAAACGGCTGATCCAGCACGCCCGACGGGCGGGAAAACTGGTCATCACCGCCACCCAGATGCTGGAGTCGATGGTCGGCAATCCGCGCCCGACCCGCGCCGAAGTCACCGACGTCGCCAATGCCATCCTCGACGGCACCGACTGCGTGATGCTATCGGAGGAGTCGGCGATGGGCCAGTATCCGGTCGATGCGGTGCAGATGCTGGCGAGGATTGCTGCGGCCACCGAGGCGGGGTGGCGCGATCCGGAGATGCGCGAGGTTCTGCCCCACCTGGAAACGCTCCTGTCGGGACGTCCGGTGGCGGACGATCCGCAGATCGAGGAAGTCATTGCGGCGGACGTTGTGACCGCCGCGATCCGTCTTGGCGCTCGCATGGTGATCACTCCGACTACCTGCGGCCAGCAACCACGGCGGGTGGCGGCCCATCGGCTGCCCTGCTGGGTCGTGGCCTTCACGCCGAACCCGGAAATCGGCCAACAACTCAACCTGTGCTCCGGCGTCCACACCGTCGACGTGCCTGCGAAGGGCACGGATTGGAAATCGGTCGCGGGTCTGTGGTGCAAGGACAACGGCTTTACCGACGGCCTCGCCGTCGTCACTCATCACGGGGCGCAAGGACAGGCGGAGGCGACCTATTGCCTGGAAATTATCGATCTGGCTACGTATTTCACATGAAGGATGGGGAAGCTCATCGTCCAGAGTTTGGCGGTACTCGCTCCTCTTCCCTTCACCCCGCAAAAACCGGCCGAAGTCTTGACCGCGTTCAGCCGCTCCAACCCCAAGGAGACGCCTCCCACGAGCAAAACCGCTGAACTGCTGGGCATACATGCCGGCTACCTGCTCAGCGTCGAGGTCCTCAATAGGGTGGCTGTGGCCTGAAAACGATACTGTGTTAACTGAGTAGAGGTTTAGCGCTTTTTTCGGATATGCAAACGACTCTAAACTTCTTTCGTGGTCGGAACGAGGAGTCGATGGCGATCCTTTCCTGCGCATCCAGTCGCCCGCTTTATGCAAACGTAGGTCGATGGCATCCTATCACCGATGAACCCCACCACCGTCAAGCGCTATCTGCCCTGGGTTGTCGCCATGGCCCTGTTCATGGAGCAACTGGACTCTACCATCGTCAACACCGCGATTCCGGCCATGGCAGCGGGCCTGCGAGTGACTCCACTGAGTCTGAAGGCCGTGGTGACCAGCTACATCCTGAGCCTGGCGGTCTGCATCCCGGTGAGTGGCTGGATGGCCGACCGGTTCGGCACTCGACGAGTGTTTGGCATCGCGGTGGCGGTCTTCACGGGTTCCTCGATCCTGTGCGGCCTGGCTGTCAATGTGCCGATGCTGGTGGTGGCGCGCATTCTGCAGGGCCTCGGCGCGGCGATGATGATGCCGGTGGGCCGACTTGCGATCATTCGCGCCTTTCCCAAGGCGGAACTGTTGAGGGCCATGAATTTCGTCATCATCCCCGCGTTGATCGGTCCGCTGCTCGGACCCACGGTAGGCGGCCTCATCGTGCATTGGATGTCATGGCGGGACATCTTCTGGGTCAACGTGCCGGTGGGTCTCGTGGCGCTGGGACTCATTCATCGCCACATGCCGGATTATCGCGGCGATGCGCCGCGACCGCTGGATTTCATCGGGCTGGTCCTGTTCGGTGCCGGCACGGCGCTGCTCTCGTGGCTGCTGGAAATCTTCGGCGATCACAATCTCAACGCGACATCAGCGGGTGCTCTGCTGTTGCTCTCCCTCGGTCTACTGGTTGCTTACGGCTGGCATGCGCGCCAAGCGCCTCATCCGTTGCTTCGCCTCTCGCTATTTCGGATCCGCACGTTTCACGTCTCGGTCGTCGGTGGCTTCATCACCCGGCTGGGCATGGGCGGGCTGCCGTTTCTGCTGCCCCTGCTCTACCAACTGGGTCTGGGTCTGCCTGCTTGGCAGTCGGGATTGCTAATGATGCCCGCCGCCGCTGCCGCCATGGGGATGAAGCTCATCTCGGCGTGGGTGTTGCGGCGCTACGGATACCGGCGGGTCCTGATGGTGAATACGATCCTCATCGGGTTCACCATTAGCCTGTTCGCAGGGGTGATTCCGGCTACGCCGGTGGGGCTGATCGTGTTGCTGGGACTGGCGCTGGGCTTCTTCAATTCGCTCCAGTTTTCCAGTATGAACTCAATGGCCTATGCCGACATCGATCCGCCCGATTCGAGCATGGCCAGCACCATCGCCAGTTCGTTGCAACAGATGTCGATGAGCTTCGGCTTGGCCTGCGGATCACTGATCACCGCTGGGTATCTGGGCGACCTGCCCCAAACCGACCGCGTGGCAGTGATGAGTGCGCTGCACCACGCTTTCCTGACCTTGGGTAGCCTGACCATCCTGTCGTCACTTTCGTTCTGGACCCTGCGTTCCGAGGATGGCGAAAGTGTTAGTCGAGGGAGTCGAGGGAACCCGCGCGAGATGGGATGAGCGCCCATCACGACGGTATGGCTGTGAAGGAGATCGTTCATAGTATCTGACTGATGGTCCTGCGAAAACGGTTCAGTGCAATGGCGAAAAACACCGCACCGATCGCGGTCAGTGCGAGGAACTGCGGCCGCACCACGTCGATACCCGCCCCCCCGGTACAGGATGGCCTAGCCGGCGGCGACGAAGTGCGTGGTTGGCGCGGCCAGCATCACCTCCTGCACCAACTGGGGCATGCTTGCGCGCGGGGTTGAGTTGCCCGAAAGCAGTTGCAGCGCCGCGAGCATCCCGAATTGCGGCATCGAACGCGCCAGCGTAGCCATCAGCGAGGTGGTGGCGAACAGATGTAGCGCGGCGCCGGCCAGGAACAGCGCCACTGAACCTTCGACCGGTATGCGCAGCACACCCTGTATGACGAACACCAGCGCAATGGCGGCGGCCAGTGCTTGACGCCCAAGCGGTAGATAGTGGCGAGGTGCGGCATGATCAGGTCTCCTGTTTCTTCAACAGCACGATGGATAGGTCCAAGATCACCGGGACTGCCAGCAGCAGCGGCTAGAAGGAGGTGTACAGGCTGGCGAACCCCAGCGCTTTGTTGAACACGCCGCGGCTGATGGTCAGGAAGTGCAAGGCCGGGTAAACGCGGCCGATGAAAAAGCCGATGCCTTCGAGCGAGGAAACCGGGTTCAACATGCCGGCGAATTGGATGGCTTGGATCATGGTGCAGATCATTGTCACGAATAGCGCTGCGATCTGGCTACGGGTAGCGTTATCAACCCGAAGTTGAGCATCGCCAGCATGAGGTTGTAGCGAAAGCGCTTTGCAATGGTCGCTGATCCAGTGGCGGCGTCCTGACCAAGCCGACGTGCCGCCATGTCCAACAGCCAGCCCTGATGCATCCCCTGTATAGCCTTGCACCGTCTCAGCGCGCGCATGGTACCGATCTGCACCGTATGCCCGCGTGTGAAGCCAGACGGAATTTCAATCGCCAGTGCGAGCCCGCCGGCCCGCATCCGCCGGTCGAGTTCCGCGTAATCGGTAATCGGCGGGTGTTCGATGAAATAGCGCGAGCCGGACAGATTCAGCGCGTAGTTGGGTTCATCCCAACAATTGAATAGATAACGTTTTTTTCATTTTTGCGCCCCCTGAAACAGATACGGTTTTTGAGAGCAAGTTTCAGGAGTGAATTTTTGAGCACTTTAATTTTAAGGATCGGTGCAGGGAGTTTGTTCCCAAAACGAAGGTTTTCGGTATTCCCTTACTGAAATATCACAGTACTGTTTTTATTGCATTTTTTGTATCCCTAAACATCATTCCGAAAATCTACCAGGACTTCAAGCCATTTTGACGTTTTTGGAACAACCTCCCTATTCAAACTAAACAGCCTACTTTGTGGTGGGTTACGTACCTTTGTTGGGATGAACCCGAGTTCACCGGATTTGCTGCTGGGGGGTGCAAAGGACTGTGGTATACGAGAAATATTCAAACCGCTTCTCAGGTGCTGATCGTAGAAAGCGCTATTGATGCTTTATCCCATGCCCAGCTCTACGGAGGACAGCTTGCCTATGTCAGCATCGGAGGGGCTATTTCAGACCACCAACGAGAGCTGCTGGAGAGGCTGATAACGAAAGCCCATGCTAGAGGTGCAAAGGTAGGGGTAGGAACCGACAATGATTCCCAAGGTGAAGTTTACCGAAAGATACTTTTAGCTTTGGGAGCTAACTTTTGTCAGCTCCCAAGAGCTGGGAAGGACTGGAACGACGATTTATCTCTTAGTGTTTTTTCACAGTCTCAATAAGTATTTTTATTGATTGTTCTTTTATTTCTTCAATTATATCGGATGCTATCTGTTTTCGGCCTTCAGATGTACTAGTATCTGGTCCGTCATCCGCTTCCTCGATTTCTCCGTCTTCATTAGCGTATTTATGACCGATTTTTATTTTCATGAGGAAGTCTCCGGTTAAAGAAATGATGGCAGCTGTAATCTATATATGTTTTTCACTACTGTCAAAAGACAGGCGGTTATACCCGTGATAATTCCTGATAATGGGAATTATCTTGAATTTTTTACCAAAATAAAACGTAAAATACATATTATGTAATCATTTAATTATTGTATGATCACATCCCCCCATCAAAACCGAGGTTCGCTCCTAATGGCCCGTTCAGGAATCCGCTACGAAGATGTCAAAGACACCGCTGAAACATTGCTAGGGCGTGGCCTCAATCCCACCATCCAGCGTGTACGGGAACTGCTAGGCACTGGCAGCAACACCACTATCAGCGACCATCTGAAATCCTGGCAACAGCAAATAGCTGATGCGCCCAAGGTGGTATTACCGCCCACGGTTCCCGAAGCAGTGATGACTGCACTAGACGCCTTCTGGAAGATTGCGGTGCAGCACGCCGAAGCCGCGTTTGTAGAACAACGCGATCGCGCCCAGCAAGCAGTCGCCGCTGCCGAACAAAGCCGTGATACCGCTCTGGCCGCACAGCAGCAGATGCAGTCCGAAGCTGCGGAACAGGCACGGCAACTTGAAGCGGCGCAAACCGCCAGCCGTGATCTTGCTGACCGGTTATTGGTGGAACAGGAACGCCGCGCTGCCGCTGAAACAGCGATTCAGGCAGCGGAACAGCAGGTTCACGCAGTAACCACCACGCTCACTCAAATCCGCGCCGAAACTGCTGCCCGCATCGCCCAAGCCGACGCTGCGTTGCAACAAGCCCGTGCTGATATGACGCAACAGACCGCCGCCGCGCAACGCCGATTTGAGGAAGAACGCCAACGCGGTGAAGTCAGCGAAGCCCGATTAATGCAGCGACTGGATCGAGAACGCACAGAATATGCAGCGGAACGGCAAGCTCTGCTGGCGGAACATCAGGAAAGTTTGAATCGCGAAGCAGTTCTAAAGCAGATGTTGGAACAGCTACAGCGGGAACAGAGGGAAGTACGCATGAATCTAACCGACGCCCAAGAGCGCATTAACCAGTTATCTGTAGAACTGGACACCGTTCATGCCACCGCTCATCAACACGAAATGCAGCTTTTGGAAGCGGATCACAAGCTGGAGATCACCCACGTTCAACTGGAGGCTGAAACACGCTGGCGGCAACAATTGGAACAGGAAGGGCGGGAATTGCGGAGCTTGCTGTTGCAACATTCTGTACTCAAACCAGGGGATACCGAAACCTCCTGAGCCTTTCCAAAGGCTATGCCCTACCCCTCGATAGCCTACCGGTTCACACTGTGGCGAGCAGACCACCAGTGAAAAGGTATGGCAAATCAAGAATGGGAATCAGGTCATCACCCCGCTTGAAGCAAGAAATCGCCAAGGCTCGCCAGCCAGCGGGTTGTTTTGGCAGTGCGCTGGCATGGTCATCGGCGACGTGCGCCCACTCCGGGATACCGGCCAGCAGCAGTGCGCCATAAGCCAATGGCGCACCTGATTTGGCTTGATAGGCGAACACGCCCGCCAAAGTCTGGGTGCGGCGCGCCGGCTTTCCCGGGCGCAAATAAGCCGCCAGATCCATGACCGGTAGCAGGTTCTCGTTCCAGACCAGCACCTGCCGACAGTATGGCGGGCTGAGCGGCACATCCAACAAAGTGGGCGCTTCGATCAGATAAACCAGTTCGCGTCCGCCCACAGCAGCACGCAATGCACCGTCCAACGTCAGAATCCAGGCAGTGCTGTCTTTAGGCGGATTCTCAAGCATCAACACGATCCTCGGCCGTAGCAATCAGACGGGCAATAGACTCGGTAGTGGTTACGCAACCCAATCCTTGATCCAGAAGGACCAGCGCCTGGATCGGGGAATTCCGAGACGCCATGCAAGCTGGCACTGGATGCAAGCGGGATGATCCCACCAAGGTTTCGACCTGGTCGCAGACCAGACTAAAGCGGTCAGCGCCATTATTCAGCAAGGGGCAGATCCGCCGTCCCGCCGGTATGTGCGGCAGGAGACGCAATTCACTGGATAGGCAGTACACCGGCCACCATTCGCCTTCAAACGCAATCGCGCCGACGCCCAGCGGCGTTCGCACCTCCGGGTCAATGTCCAGCGACATCTCCAGCGCCTGCACTTCAGTCTGCGGCAGTAGCCATGTACGCCCATCCAGGGTCAACCGGGTGAAGGCTCGTATTTCCCGCAGCGTATCGAATGGGTTTTGAGTCCGCTGGATCATGGCCGCTGCAACAGCTTTTTAATGTACCCAAGCAATTCGTCTTCCGCAAAAGGCTTAGTCAGGTAGACATTAACACCCATTGCCTCGGCTTCGCGTCGGTGCTTGTCGGTAGAACGCGAGGTAATCATGATGACCGGCAGGTCGCGAGTAGGCTGGTTAGCGCGCAAATGCGCGGTCAATTCCAGACCATTCATCCGTGGCATCTCCAGATCGGCCAGCACGATGTCCGGGCGCTTGCCGTTAATGATCTCGATGGCCTCCAAACCATCACGGGCGGTGCGGACTTCAAAACCGGCATCCTGGACGAACTGCGCCAGTGAGCGCCTGGCGCTCAACGAATCATCCACAGCCAGCGCAACCTGGTGGTGAACTGCGGCAGGCGCTGCTGGCGCAGGTTGCTGAGTAAACGTCAGCGTCTGTTGGAGGACTGATGGGGCGCGCAATAATTCTGGCAAATCCAGTACCGGCGCCACACTGCCATCGCCCAGGATGGTGGCGCCCACCACGCCGTTGAGCTTTGGCACATATTGCCCCAAGGGCTTGACCACCAGATCACGGCTATCCACAGCTTCCGATACCAGCACAGCACGAATAGCGCCCGTCTCTTCCCGCACCAGCAACACCGGGGGCGCGGCGCGGGCGTGCGTCCGACGGTCCGGCGGTAAATTAAGCAAGGTTTCCAGCGTGGTGAGATCATAAATATCGTTGCCCAGATGATAGGTCGTCGCTTTACCCAATTTCTGGATTGTGCCGATGCCGGAGTACAGAATCTGCTCGATGCCACGGTCGGAGAGGGCGTATAACCGATCATGGATGCGCACCAGCAGGGCATGAGTGGAGATCAAGGTCACCGGCAGCCGTAATTCCATTAGGCAACCTTGACCTGATCGAGTCTGGATGCGCAGCGCCCCCTTCATGTCCAGCAATCGACTGTAGACCATATCCATGCCGATACCGCGACCTGAGGTCTGGGTTGTTGCGCCCCGAGTGGAAAAGCCTGGCAGCAGAATCAACCGCGCCAGCTCATCCTCTTCCAGCGACTTGTCGGCAGAGAGCAAACCACGCTCCACTGCTGTTTGACGGATCGCGGTCAGGTCAAGG
Organism: Candidatus Competibacteraceae bacterium; assembly: GCA_003989085.1. Lineage (GTDB taxonomy): Bacteria > Pseudomonadota > Gammaproteobacteria > Competibacterales > Competibacteraceae > RXIV01. The sequence continues at coordinate 138,401 of RXIV01000007.1, read as the reverse complement.
CCGGCACCATCGTCTTGGCATCGGATAACGATAGCGTTGCCCTCGCGCAAGACGCTGAGTTCAATGCGCCCGACGGGAGGCTTGCCCAACCGCTGGCGTTGGGCCGGCGGTTCGATGCCGTGGTCCACGGCGTTGCGCAAGATGTGCATCAGCGGATCGACTATGCCGTTCAACACATTGCTATCCATCAGCGTGTCGGCGCCGCGCACCGTCAGTTCCACCTCCTTGTCCACCAGCCGGCAGGTCTGACGCACGCTGCGTTGCAGGCGTGGCGCTATGGTCTGGATCGGCACCATGCGGGTGCGCAATACCGCTTCCTGACTTTCCCGGTGCAACCGGCTTTGATCCACCAGTAAGGTGTCCAGCGCCACCAGGCTATCCGCAATAGCGCGATCCAGTTCGCGGTTATCGGTGGCCGCTTCCACCAAGCGATGGGTGGCGGTGTTGAGTTCGTTATACTGCTCTAATTCCAGCGGGTCGAAATCGCCGCGCTGGATCGACCGGGACAATGGCGACGAGACGTTGCGGATATCGACCAACTGTTCCAGTTCGCTAGTCAGTTGCTGGAAGAGCCGGTTTTGTCCCATTACCGACCGGGTTTGCGCAATCGTTTTGCGGACCCGTTCTTGAATCTGACCCGTGAGAATGATGTTCTCGCCCACCAGACGAAGCAGGTCGTCCACCAGATGAGCGGGAATTCGCAAGGCGGCTTCGGCCACCGTTGCGGGCGCGGGTGGGGCTATTGCCGCTGTGTCGGCGGGAGCGACGGATTCCGGGCGCGCGCGCGCTGGCGGCGGCGCTTCTTCACCCGCCGGTATCCCGGTCCGGTCGATGCGGTTAGCCCAGTCCAGCACCTCTTGCAACACGGCTTGCGCTTGCGGCGGCGGCGCGCTCATTCCAAGCAGCGCCTCACTCATGGTCTCCAGACAGTCCGCCGCATTCAGCAGGGTCTCAGCCAACGGGCGGTTGGGCAGCGCCTCATGCGTGGCAAGCGCCTGGAGAATGTCCTCGACTTGGTGAGTCAGAGTGGCGATGCCGCGCACCCCGACGGTATTGCCGGCGCCCTTCAACGTGTGAGCAATGCGCCGCGCCACGTCCACATCCTTGAGCGTTCCATCGCCAGCGGCCAGACGCTGGATGGAAGCGGAAAACTCGGCGGCCTGGTTAGGCAATTCCTGCAACAGGCCATCTAGCAACTCAGGATTGACATCGGCGGGTAGCTGGATGGACACATCTTGAACGGTGGCCTGGTGTGGCCGGGTTTCCGTTTCGGCTTCCTCAGTCACTAACTTCGCTGCCGCCAACCGCTCAATGAGCAAATCCACGTCCGCTATCGCCAGTGGTTGCGGCCAGCGAATATCTCCCAAGTGATTCGCCAAGGCGGCGCAAGTCGGTCGGTCGTTTAATGCTCGCAGGTAATTCAGCGCCAAATCAGGCCAAATTTGCACGGTCTCTCGTTGATCGGCAGTCAGCGGATGATCCTGGGCGGCTAGATGGTTCAGATTATTCTGCAAACTGGCGCAAACCTGCTGCAATCCTGTCAGGCCTATGGAACCGGACGCATCACCCAGCCGTTCCAGATGTTCGGCGTAGCCCGACAAAGCTTCACTCCGGACAGTGGATGCGCTATCGGCGGCTGTGGCCACAGCCATCACTTCGTCGGCGTCTTCAACGATCTGGGCAATTTCCGCACACAAGATGTCCAGCAACTCCTGCCCAGCATCGCTTGCGCCGGCTACTGCTCCAGCGGGTTCCTCATCCTCTTGATCGGCGGGTTCTAGCTCTGGTTCCTCGGCTTCGCCAGATGTGATTTCCTCAACGCTTACATCCTCATCGGTAGATTCTTCTTCCTCGGCTTCGTCGGACAGAAGTTCCTCTTGAACAGCAGTCACTTCCTGTTCCGTTTCGCCGGATATGATTTCTCCGACGGCTACATCCCCGTTGATGGATTCCGATTCCTCATCGGCCGGTTCTGACTCCGGTTCCTCTGCTTCGCCAAACCCAGGTTCTTCCCGGACAGCGGGAACCTCCTGTTCGGTGAATACTTCAGCGGAAGCAGCCAGTTCCATTGCAACCGTTTCGGCGGTTACTGCTGGCGCTTCCGCGAGGGTCACTGCAACCGCTGCTTCCGTCAGCTCTGGCAAAGCAACCGGTTTTATCTCAATAACGGTCTCAATTTCGGTTTCTGCTTCCGGCACCGCAGTCATCTGTTCAGGAACAACAGCGATAGCAGGAGTTGCCATCGCAGATTCCATTATCTTGACTGTTAACGGTTGTTGAAGCATCGACTCCGGTTCAACAGATACCGTCGCCAATACAGATGACGATGCCGTTACTTCCGCTTCTTCCTCCACGTCAGCAGACTTGCCATCCACCGCGTCTGTCGCATCGAGCGCCAGCGCCCCGCAGGTCAGCATATCGCGCAATGCACTGGATTCCTCCGCCGATATGGGCGAGATCCAAACCGGGCTGCGCAAGTGCTCGATCAGCGACTCGCTGGACTGTAGATCGGACGGATCCCCTAGATAACCGATAGCCAGAATCGGCCATTCCTCCAGCCGTTCCCGCATAACGTCGCCAAGACCCTGCTGGCGAAAATCTGAATTCGCCAGATTTTCCTGGAACAACAGGCAAACATCCCGCAATCCAAAAAAACCGGCGTTGCCGGCTGCCAGGCCGACGCGCTCCACCTGATCGGCGTAACGGCGAATGCCCGCGACGATACCCTCTTCATCAGAGCCATCGTCGTCCACCGCAGGCAGCATCTCTAAAATGCCGAGCAACTCGGCGACTTCAGCTTCCAATGCGGCGATATCTTCTTCCGGTACGAGCATGGCTGCTGAATCTCTCTCGCGAGCGGGCGGTAAAAACGGGTGGTTGCTTGTGCCGACGAACCTAATCCGCTTAGGTTGGCAACCGGAACACGCGCACGGAACTCAACAAGCTTCTGGCGTACTCCACCAGATTGGTGGTTTGGACGGTCTGTTCATTCAACTGCTGGCTGGTCTGGCGAGTCCCTTCCTGAATCTGCCGGGCGCGGACGAGCAACTCACCACTCATGTGCGCCTGATCCTGCGAGCGGGAGGCGATCTGCTGCACGGCGGCCACCAGATCAGCAGTGGTTTCCTGAGTTCGCTTCATCTGATCGCCTGCCTGCTCCGCCAGTCGGCTACCATCCACGACTTGGCTAATGGCGGTGTTCATGGTGCTCGCCGTGTCCGCCGTCTCGATCTGGATATTGCTCACCAAGGTAGAAATTTGCGAGGTGGCCTCACGGGCATTTTCCGCCAGTCGCTGCACTTCGTCGGCGACCACTGCGAAGCCACGACCTGCCTCACCAGCCGAGGCCGCGTGCATGCTGGCGTTCAACGCCAAAATATGGGTACGCTCAGCGATGGTGTTGATCAGGTTCACCACGCCACTGATTTCTTGGGAACGTTCGCCTAAACGCTTGATCCGTTTTTCCGTTTCACGAATGGTGTCGCGGGTGCTATTGATGCCATTCACCGTGCTGGTCACCGTTTGCAGCGCGGCCTGAGTCGTTTTCATAGCGGTTTCGGCTGTCGCATTGCAGGTTTGCGCCAGTTCGGCAATCTGTTTCATGGCGTCCGCGGCGGAGGCCAGATCGGTAGCGGTTTGTTCCACCGCTTGGCGTTCATCGTCAGCTACAGCGATTACCGTATCAGACTGCGCTTTCACCTTGTCGGAAGCGACCGCCACATCTTCCGAGATACGGATCACGCCCCGTAACACCTTGGCTGTCTCATCGGTCAACAGGTTCAGTGCATCGGCTACTGGACCGGTCATGTCTTCAGTCACCGGCACCTTGATAGTCAGGTCTCTCTGGCTCAACTGGGATACCGCTTGCAGCAGGTGGATGATGGAGTCGTTGAGCTGTTCGTTTTCACGCTCCGCTTGCACCAGCGCAGTCACGCGCGCGTCCAACATGGTGTCGAACGCTTGGCCCAGATCCGACAGTTCGTCGCTGCCGGTCAGACCGGTGCGAGAGTCGTAGTTGCCCTCACCGATCTGTTTTACGGTGGACATCATCTGGTTAAGCGGATTCATGATGGCGCGATAGGTTGCGGCGCCCAAGCCGAAAGCGACGCCGAGACCGAGCAAGGCGATCACCGCGATTAACACCGTGAAGGTGTTACTGGTGCTCTGTGCGGTCTTCAAATCCTGCGTGGAGCGCTCCTCAGCTTGTGTCGTACCCGCCAGCAGGGTTTTGAAAAAGGGATTAATCAGTGCGTCGAGATCGTTGCCAACAAATAAATTCAACTGGCTGCGATCCCGCACAGCCAAGAGTTTCCCCACTTCAGAAAAAACCTCGTTGACGCCATTCAAGGGGGCTTTAAATGTATTTTGCAAGCGCTCCCGCTCACCTGTATTCAGAGAGTCGAGATATGTTTGCCAGCCTTTCTCGAAATTTGCCTTGGCTACGGGCAAAGCAGCATTCCCCTGCTCCCAGGTACTGGTGCCACGAGCCACGCTGTTGACCACAGTTAACAGATCGGCACGGATAATTTCGCCCAGCCGTCCCAAGTTAGCCTGCTCGACCACGGATTGGTTGATCTGGCTTACAGCGCCGCTGATGCGGTTCATGCCGAAATAGGCGATCAGGCCGATCACCACCAGAATCACGAGTTGCACGACCATCGTAATGGTCAATCGCGCATTGATTTTCTGACCGCCCATGACAACTTTTTACCTCTTTCAGTGGTTAAATTCCGCCAAATTCGACCAGCCGGCTACATATCTCGGCACATCTAATGACGGTTGTTTTTATGTCCGATGCTGGCCTTGTTTCGCCCACATGACCGGAATCGCTACTTGAACAGCGCCGCCAATTCCTGTGGTGTGACGGCGACAAACTGTCCACCACGCAGAACGGTGACCAGCACGAAATCGGAACCTTGGTTGTCAGTGGTAAAATCTACCTTGACGCCACCGATGTCATAGATCTGGCGGCGCGCAGCCTTCAAGAAATTCTCCCGGGTCAGCGGCCCCTCCATCGCCTGCATAATCGTCACAAACAGCTTACCGACGATGTAGCCTTCCAACGAGGCATAGCCCAGATTCCCACCCAGCGCCCGGCGCGCCTCCACCACCACCGGTAGCGATGAATCGAGCGATGGCACAACCTGGGTAGTGATCACCTTATCCGTGATGCCATTTTCTTTGAGCATGGTTGCCAAATGGCTGCCCGCTGCCGGCGAGGGTGAACTGAAAAGCCAGGCTTCGCCTTTATAACGGGCGTATCCCATAAATGCCGTAGCCGGATCGTAAACCGCCATGGTAACCACCAGTCGGCAGCGATTGCCGGTATCGGACTCCCACTTCTTCAGTGACTGATAACCCTCTCTCGCACTCACGGTGTCTCGCTGGTAGACGCCGACCGGACCGACACCATTACGTTCTGGATTATCTCCTGTCATATTAATAACTTGGTCTACCTTGGCGATGATCTGCTCAGCACCAGGATGCTTGGCCAGCGCTGTGCGGAATCCCTTGACGCCACTCATTCCGTAGGAATCGTTCTGAGCGTAGGCGCACACTTCAGTCGGTTTCACACCTGCCGCCAACGCCGCTTCAACCACGGCTTCCACCTCATTGGCGTAGCTGGCGCGGAAATTCAGCACTTCACCTGGTCCGGCAAAGGCCGCGCCCGTGTAAAACCCGAACGCAGGCACCTTGTTCTCAGCCAGCAGTGGCAGCGCCGCCCGGGTGGTGGGTGAGCCAAAACTACTCACCATCGCAAAAATCCCTTCGCTGATCAGTTTCTTGACGGCTTCAACCGTTTTGACAGGATCGTAGAAATCGTTGATGACAACAAACTCGATAGCGCGCTTCTGCACCGTTTGTCCGGCTAGCGCCGCATCGACGCCCTGTTTTATTGCTAGGCCGTAAACCTTATAATCCCCTTCCAAGGGCATGGTAGCCCCAATGCGAATAGCTTTAGCGGTAATACCGGGTTCTTCAGCCCAAATCAAAGGCGCAGTCGCGCAAAGACTCAGTAACAGACCCAGCATCATTCCACCCTTGAGCCACCGCCAGCCTACCGGCGCTCTGGCGGCGCCGTTAAAATTATATTGTGTGCGCATGCACAGATCTCCTCGGGGTTATCTCGATAATCAACTCAAAATTCAGCGTAGTGCTTTTCTTTCTGGTTCGGAATTATTTGGATAAACACTACAAATTCGTTTCTCCATCCCGTGGCGGCCATCATCAACCCATGCCAGCCATACTCCCACCGAGCGCTTCAAAAAAACCATGATGATTGAATTCCAGCCAGACAGTATCATCCCGTGCATAGGCTTTAGCGACATAAGGGCGCAATGCCACTGGTAGTGGTGGTAGCCTCGATAAGGCATTATTAGTCGCCGCCAGTTGCGGCAACCCATCAATCATAATACCCACTGCCTTGTCGCCCCCATCCAGAATCAACAAGCGACGCTTATCCTGAGCATCGTCACTTTCCAGTTCAAGGAGTGGTTTCACATCGAATACCGGCACTAGGTTGCCGCGCAAGTTGACCAGTCCCAGCAGCCATGTTGGCGCTTTAGGCAGCGGATAAACCGGAGTCCGTTCCAGTATCTCACTGCCGGTATCTTGACCGATTAATAAGCCGATGCCGCCTATTTGAAAGCCATAGCGCGCACGCTGACGCTCGACGGGAGTAATCCCGGTTGCTATGCTGTGCGGCGGCTTGAATCGATTAAGCGCCGCGCTGGGGCTGAGCCAGCGCCGAGGAGTTTTCTCGAACTTATTCATCATAAGGGTTCGGGCAAGGGCTTTACAGGAACGCCTTCATCTGATCAACGATGGCGTCCGCTGCATAGGGCTTAGTGACAAAGGCCTTACCACCCTGCATTTGCGCCCAGAGTCGATCGGCTTTCTGGTTTTTACTGGTGACGAATACGATTGGGATATCTTTGGTTCCGCTTTCGTTGCTCAGCAATCGGCATGCAGCGTAACCATCCATTTCTGGCATGATGATATCCATGAAAATCAAATCAGGTCTTTCCACCTTGGCTTTATCAACAGCTTCCTTGCCACTGGTCGCGGTGACTACAATGCAACCCGCCTCAGTCACAATATTCTTAATGTTCACAAGATCCGTAGTAGAATCATCGACTAACAACACTTTACGAATGGCCATGCGGGTCTCCTTCTCGACAAGTTAGACTACATCAGAGTGGTTGATACAAGGTTACGTTCTATTCATATTAGATGCTGATTCAGACAGGCTGTACAAGATTCAAATATTTCTTGACGACTTTTTGGAAAGAGGATTGCTTAACCGGTTTGGTCAGATAGGTATCGCATCCTGCTAGCGCACCTTTGATTCGATCGAATGGTGATGATTTGCTAGTCAACATAATGACTGGCAGTGTCTTTGTGGCTTTATCCTTTTTGATGGTCTTGCAGACTTGATAGCCGTCAACGCCAGGCATCACTACATCCAGAAAAACAATATCATAACTTTTCTGGGCCAGAAGATTGAATGCCTGTTCGCCAGATTCAGCGGTGTCAACCTGGATGCTAAACAGTTTCAGTTCCAATTCGATCTGTTTTCTAATTGTGCTGCTATCGTCCACCACCAATGCTGTGGGTGCGTGTGGTTCTTCCTTAGCGACAATAGAGGATGGTTCCTCTCCAAAGATTCGATCTTGAGAAACACTCGGTAATCTAGTTGCAACTTGATCTAATATGCTAAGTACGCGGGTAGCGACAAAAGGCCTGTTAATATAGTAAGGGAATTGGTCAGAAAGCTTTTCTCTGGTAACCATCACGGTTGAGATAACAGGAGCGGCGCTTAAGCTGGCAGTAGTGCCGTACAAGGCGCGCCATTCAATCATAGCTTCGGAATCATCCGCGTCCACGATCAGGATTCGGCTTGGTTCATTGGCTGAAACAAGAGTGTAGGTATAAGCACGGTATAAGGAGAGCTTAAAGATATTCTTGAGGACATTCCTCTCTTGATCAGAAATCCCGATCATGGCCACCGCAAAGTTTTTCCTATCACTCATAACTTACAACGCCCTAGCTAATTTTATATTTAGACCTGAAGTTAGAAGCCTGATGATTTAACCATCAGACTCCGACTAGCTGCTAACTGGTTTGATGAAAAGTTCAAGATCATCGGCGATCCACGCCTTAACAGCGGTCGGTAGCCAAACGAACCCATTTTCAGTGTAGCAACCAGCGATCAACATTGCCATGCTACGGAAATCGGAAAGTAATAAAATATAAAGCTCATCATGCATTTCGATGTCGGACAAGCTTAAATAATAATTAAAAACAATGTGTTATTTCAATTGATGTTGTTGTTTTTGGACATTTTTGCTACGACACAGGCTGCTCAAGGAATTTCCTACGCTGACGATTGATCACCACCAAAAGCGCTTGGATCGTCATCTGGGTGGTCGAGCGACGGAAGCTGGTAAAAGCGCTGAATTCAACTTTAGTACATTAGTACATTGGCACCATCCTGGCGGTGATGCCTGAAGAGGGGAAGGAAGGCGTTGGCAGCCACACAGCCTGTTCCGATTCTTGCCAAAGCTACGCTAGAGCGGACCAGAGGCGCTAATTAAGACCAAAGTCCGCGAAGTTCCGCAGCGCCTGGAAAATCCTCGCTTAGCAAAATCTCTATTACACTGTTGTTATTCTATTTGGCAGCGGGGGGTGTTCTCCCCTGCTCCGCTCCCAACATCCACGAGGTCTGCCCCATTCATGAATGCCGTGGTTCACGCCCAGGCTGAAAGCCGCCATCTTCTTTCCGGCAATGAAGCTGTTGCCCGAGCCGCCTGGGAAGCCGGGGTTCGGGTCGCTGCCGCCTATCCCGGCACACCCGCCACCGAAATTCTGGAAACCATCGCCCGCTACCCCGACATCTATTCCGAATGGTCGGTCAACGAGAAGGTAGCGGTCGAGGTAGCGATCGGCGCTGCGCTGGCCGGCTCACGTGCGCTGGCGGCAATGAAACATGTTGGAATGAATGTCGCCTCCGACGCTTTTATGACCCAGGCGCTGGCCGGTGTGGTCGGCGGGCTGGTGATCGTGGTCGCCGATGACGTGGGCTTATCGTCCTCGCAGAATGAGCAGGATTCGCGCTACTGGGGCCGTTTTGGCCATATGCCAATTCTTGAGCCCGCGGATTCGCAGGAAGCCTACGACATGGTCAAGCAGGCCTTCCCGCTTTCTGAACAACATGAAGTTCCAGTGATCGTTCGCATGACCACCCGGGTCTGCCATGTCAAGGCAATGGTCACCTTCGCTGGTGAACGGATTGAACATCGGGCCGCCGGCTTTCAGAAGAACCCGCAACGCTGGGTGATGACCCCGGCCAACGCCAAACCACGTCTGCCAGTGATGCACGAGCGTGACCGGACTTTGCGCGAAGTGGCCGAAACTAGCGATCTGAATGAAATCTTCACCGGTAGCGACCACCGGATCGGTTTCGTCACCTCTGGCCCGGCCTTCATGCACGTCCGCGAAGCCTTCCCCAACGCCCCAGTGCTGAAGATCGGATTCAGCCACCCCGCACCATTGGCGAAGGTTCGCGCTTTCGCCGGCACGGTGGACACATTAGTGGTGGTTGAGGAAACCGAACCGCTACTGGAAACCGAAATCCGCGCTGCTGGCATTGATGTTCGCGGCAAAGACCTTCTGCCGCGCTTTGGCGAACTGGCCCCCGGCGTATTGCGGCCCTCCATTAAACCGCTACTGGGCGAACCCTACGCCCTTCCAAACCACCTCCAGGCCAACCTCTTTCCCCGGCCACCGACCATGTGCGCCTCCTGTCCGCATCTCGGCCCCTACTTTGCCCTCTCCCACCTTCGCAATCTCAACATCATCGGCGACATCGGCTGCTACACCCTGGGTGCTGGCCATCCCTGGAACGCGCTCGATACCTGCACCTGCATGGGCGCGTCGTTGAGCATGGCGCATGGCATGGATAAAGGACGCGGCGAATCGGATGGGAAACAGCACATGGTCGCTGTAATCGGCGATTCCACCTTCTTGCACATGGGCATGCAGGGTTTGCTGAACATGGTGTACAACCGGGGCAACGTCACCGTGTTGCTGCTCGATAACCGCTCGGTCGGGATGACCGGCGGCCAGGAAAATCCCGGCACTGGCGAAGACTTGCACGGTCTAGCCGCGCCCCGAGTGAACTTCGCTAAACTGGTTGAGGCGCTGGGTGTTCGTCCGGAACGAATTCGGATGGTTGATCCCTATGAACTGCCCACCATCGTCAAACTGGTGCGCGAAGAAGTGAAGATGAATGAACCGTCAGTCATCATCACTGATCGTCCCTGTTCGCTCACTGACCGCTTTGAGCGGCTCAGACCTTACCAAGTGGTAGATGATCTTTGCACTGGCTGCGGCAACTGCATTGATCTGGGCTGTCCGGCGATTGTCGTGACTCACCGCGAAACCACTACGACCAAGAGCGGCAAGCTGCGGGAACTGACCTTCGCTGGCATTGATGCCAGCTCCTGCACTGGTTGCCACATGTGCGTCGGCACCTGCGCCCCGGCAGCCATTGTCCAGATGCCACCACAACCGCTGCAAGCCCAACCGATGATCCGGATACACTCCCATGACTGACGGCATCACCAACATTCTCGTGGTCGGCATCGGCGGACAAGGCGTGATGACTGCTGCCGAAATGCTGGCCCGCGCCGCGTTGGCCCAAGGCTTCGATGTCAAAAAAACCGAGGTGGCCGGCATGGCCCAACGCGGCGGCGTAGTGTCTTCGCATGTCCGCTTCGGCGCTAAGGTCTACTCGCCGCAAATCGAACCGGGCGAAGCGGATTTGCTGATTGGCTTTGAAGCTGCCGAAGCCTTGCGCTGGCTGCCGCACTTACGTCCGACCGGCGTGGCGATGGTCAATACCCTCCGTATCGCCCCGCCGGTGGTCTCGACCGGCCTATATCCCTACCCCGCCGACCCGATAGGTGAACTGGTGTCCACCGGGATTGAAGTTCACGCTTTCGACGCCGGCGCAATAGCCGAGGAACTGGGTAATTCCAAGCTGGTGAATACCATCATGCTCGGCGCAATCAGTGATCACCTGCCTTTTCCCGCCGAAGTGCTGAAAATCTGTATTGTTGAAGGCTTTCGCGCCTACAAACCGAAACTGGCTGAGGTGAATGCCCAAGCGTTTGAAGCAGGGCGAGGAAAGGCTAAAAGTTAATCCGGATCACTAGAAGTCCACGGAAGGACTAGAAGGCATGAAGAAAATAAATATGGAAGACTTTAGATAATACGCCAAGCAGTCCAACACTGAGGAGGAAACAATGATGAAAAATATAAAATGGAAAGCTACCTTTGCCACTGTTCTGCTATTTGCAGGGCTTTATTCCGCCCATGCTGCTGATCCGATCAAAATTGGTTCCTTTCTGAGTGTGACTGGCCCGGCCTCCTTTCTGGGCGATCCAGAACTCAAGACCTTGCAAATTTACGTTGATTCGATCAACGCCAATGGCGGGATTAATGGTCATCCGATTGAATTGATCTACTACGACACCGGTGGTAAGGCCCAAGACGCAGTTGGCTTCGTCAAACGATTGATCAAGAACGATCACATCGATTTGATCGTCGGCGGTACTACCTCTGGCGATACTCTGGCGGTGATTCCTGAAGTAGAAAAGGAAGGTATTCCGTTGATCTCACTGGCCAGCGCGGTAGACATTGTTGAGCCTGTCAAAAAATGGGTATTCAAAGTGGCCCATTCCGACCGGATGGCTGCGGCCAAGATTTTTGAAGATTTACGCAAGCGCAAGCTGACTAAAGTCGCGTTAATCACTGGCGATGGTGGTTTTGACAAGTCAGGCCGCGATCAGCTACTCAAACTAGCCCCACAATATGGGATCACTGTTGTCGCTGATGAGTCTTACGGCAACAAAGACACCGATATGACCGCACAGTTGACCAAAATCCGGGCTTCCGATGCGCAAGCCATCATCAACTTTGGCTTTGGCCAAGCTCCGGCGATCGTCACTAAAAACATCAAACAGTTAGGTATCACGCTACCGATCTATCAGTCCCACGGCGTCGCCTCCAAAACCTTTATCGATCTGGCCGGAGCAGCGGCGGAGGGTGTGCGGATGCCCGCAGCGGCGCTGGTGGTCGCCGATCAACTTCCCAATAGCGATCCGCAAAAACCGGTGCTGATAGCCTATAAAAAGCAATACGAAGCTAAATATGGACCGGTCTCTACTTTCGGCGGCCATGCTTATGACGGGCTGTTCATCGCCGTTGATGCTATCAAACGGGCAGGTGGGTCTGACAAGGCTAAAGTCCGCGACCAGATCGAGAAAACCAAGGGCTTCATTGGCACCGCTGGCGTCTTCAACATGAGTCCTGATGATCACATGGGGCTGAATCTGGATGCGTTCAAGATGGTGGAAATCCGTAATGGTGGTTGGAAACTCATCGAATAACCGTTAGCTATGTTGGAGCAGATCGTTCAATTTCTGGTCACCGGCATCACGGTCGGTTCCACCTATGCGCTGGTAGGACTGGGTTTCGCCCTGATCTACAACGCTTCCGACGTAGTGAATTTTGCCCAAGGCGAATTCGTGATGCTGGGTGCAATGATCGCTATTGCCCTGCTGAGTGCCGGCTGGCCGTTGCCGCTAGCCGCCATTGCCGCGACCTTACTGACGGTGCTGGCCGGCCTGCTGCTGGAACGATTTGCGATTGAGCCATCTGCCGGTGCGCCGGTAGTCAGCACCATCATCATCACGATTGGCGCCGCCATTTTCCTGCGTGGCGTGGCGCTGTTGCTGTGGGGTAAAGGCTTTCACTCCCTGCCGCCCTTTTCCGGGGATGCGCCGCTGCATCTTGGCGGCGCGACCCTGTTGCCGCAGAGTCTGTGGGTGCTGGGCCTAACGGTGCTGCTGGTCGGGCTGGTTCACCTCTTTTTCAACCGCACACTGCTGGGTAAGGCGCTGCTGGCCTGTTCATTCAATCGCACCGCCGCCCAACTGGTCGGGATCAACGTCCGGGTCATGCTACGGCTGGCCTATGGTCTGTCCGCCGGGTTGGGCGCATCAGCCGGGATTCTCATCGCTCCAATTACCTTCAGCTCCTACGACGCCGGCATTATGCTGGGTTTAAAAGGCTTTTCCGCCGCGATTGTCGGCGGCATCGGCCATCCGATGGGTGCGGTGGCGGGTGGGCTGTTGCTGGGTGTATTGGAATCGTTGAGCGCCGGTCTGATCTCCTCCGGCTACAAGGACGCCATTGCTTTCCTGTTCGTATTGTTGGTGCTGTTTTTTCAGCCCACCGGGTTATTCGGTCATAAAGTGACGGAGCGGGTCTGAATCATGCGTCTGACCGGTTTCTATATGCTGGCGATCATTGCCGGACTATTGCCGGTTCTATTTCCCGACAACTACTTCATTACCGTGGTCGGCATTGCCGCTGGCATTAATGTCATTCTCGCGGTGGGCCTGAATCTGCTGATGGGCTATGCCGGTCAAATCTCGCTGGGTCACGCCGCTTTCTTCGGGATGGGCGCTTACGCCTCGGCCATCCTGACCACCCGCTACGCCTTCCCACCCCTGCTGGCGTTAGGTACGGGTTTAATCAGCGCCGGCCTAATCGCCTGGTTACTAGCCCGCCCGATTTTGCGCCTGCACGGACACTATCTGGCGATGGCGACGCTCGGTTTCGGCATCATCATTCACGTCATCATGGTTCAGGCCACCGGCTGGACCGGCGGTCCCGACGGGCTGACCGGCATTCCGCCGCTGAACCTGTCCGGCTGGACAGTGGATAGCGATCAACGCTGGTACTTGGTGATTATGGCGGCGGCGCTGCTGGCCATTGGCCTATCGCTCAATCTGGTCGATTCGCGAGTCGGGCGGGCGCTGCGGGCGGTGCGCGGCTCCGAGTTCGCCGCCCGGATGATGGGCATTGACACCGCCCGCGCTAAAACTCAGGTGTTTGTCGTTTCCGCGCTGTTCGCCGCCTTTGCCGGCAGCCTGTTTGCCCATCAACAGGGTTTTGTCAGTCCGGACTCGTTTAATTTGGGCGCTTCGATTGATTTGGTAATCATGGTGGTGCTGGGCGGCATGGCGTCCACCTTTGGCGCGGCGTTCGGCGCGATTGCCCTGACTCTACTGCATCAAGGGCTGGTGGTGTTTGAGGATTACGAGATGCTGATTCACGGCGCATTACTCATGGCGGTGATGATTTTTCTGCCACAGGGGCTGTTTGTGGGACTGAGTCAGGGGGCGCGGCGCGGGTGGACGCTGGTTTGTCGCCGGCGATAACGATGGCTGTTATTAGCGACAATCGTTATCATCGTGTCCATGATCAAGACGTTCGCCAACAAAGAAACAGCCGCTGCATTTATCGGCTTACCGGTTCGGCGTTTTCCAGCGGATTTGCATCGGCGGCTACGTCAGCGTCTCGATCAGCTTCATGCCGCTACGACCTTGGATTTTTTGCGGATACCGCCCGGCAACCGCTTGGAAACATTAGTCGGTGACCGTGCTGGACAACACAGCATCCGCATCAATGATTAATGGCGTATTTGTTTTGAATGGCGTGATGGGAACGCTTGGAATGTTGAAGTTGTGGATTATCACTGAGGAGACGATGACAATGAGCATTCCTGTTGAGGATCTACCATTAATCGACTTTTCAGACATCATTGACCCGACTGCCGACCGAACCCCATTAATTCATCCAGGGGAAATTCTCCAGGAAGATTTTTTGAAGCCATTGGGTATCAGCCAATATGCGCTGGCTAAAGCGATTGGAGTTTCGCCCCGACGGATCAATGAAATCGTCAAAGGACAGCGCGGTATGACTACCGATACCGCATTGCGCTTGGCTGCGTTCTTTGGAACAGATCCGCAATCGTGGTTGAACTTGCAAAATCATTACGATATGGAGCAAGCGCGGGATGTAATGGCCGACATCCTGGCCCGCATTCCACATTATGAGCGGTTGGCGGCCTAAATTTCTTGTTTTTTGGCTTGTTTTGGTAATCGGATTGAACAATTTTTTAAGGAATTTCCCCATGTCCCGTTACTTTTCCTCAGCTTGGTTCCTCTCCTTCCCGCTGTGGGTTGTGTTGATTTTGTTCAACGGTCCAGCGAGGGCAGTGAATCCGCCTGGTAGTTACGGAGGAGCGGCTATTGCGGCGGGTTTTAAGCACGGCATGGCGCTAAAGAGCGACGGCACTGTCTGGACGTGGGGGGGTAACGAGTACGGCCAGTTGGGCGATGGAACCACTACCAACCGTAGTACCCCAGTCCAAACAGCCGGTCTGACTAGCGTCGTTGCTATTGCAGCCAGCGACCGCCATACCGCGTCGCTGAAGAGCGACGGCACTGTCTGGACGTGGGGAGACAACTCCTCCGGCCAGTTGGGCGACAGTACCAGGACCGACCGTAGTATCCCAGATCAAGTGACCAGTCTGAGCGACGTTATTGCTCTCGCAGCAGGCGGAAGATCAATCCTAATGGGGACCATACCGCTTGATGAACATCACACCATTGCGCTGAAAAGTGACGGCAGAGTCTGGACATGGGGGGAGAACTCCTCCGGCCAGTTGGGCGATGGCACCACCACCGACCGCTATACCCCGATCCGGGTTAGTGGGATCAGCGGCGTTGTCGCTATCGCCGCTGGAAACTGGCATACCGGGGCATTGAAAAGTAATGGCGAGGTCTGGGCATGGGGAAGCAACTCCTCCGGCCAGTTGGGTGACGGTACTACCACCAGAAGCGCCATCCCGGTTCGAGTGACCGGTTTGGGTAATGTTACTGCTATCGCTGCGCGTGGTTGGCACACCGTGGCGCTAAAGAGTGATGGCACCGTCTGGGCATGGGGGGAGAACTCCTCCGGCCAGTTGGGAAATGGTGCCACCACTAAAAGCGCCATCCCGGTCCAAGTGACTGGTTTGGGTAATGTTACTGCTATCGCTACGGGTGGTTGGCACACCGTGGCGCTAAAGAGTGATGGCACCGTCTGGGCATGGGGAAGCAACTCATCCGGCCAGTTGGGAAATGGCGCTACTACTCAAAGCGCCATCCCGGTCCAAGTGACCGGTTTGGGTAATGTCGCTGCTATCGCTGCGGGCTACGTTCACACCATGGCGCTGAAGAGCGACGGCACCGTCTGGACATGGGGATTCAATGACGAAGGCCAGTTGGGCGACGGCACCACCACCAACCGCCATACCCCAGTCCAGGTTCTTGGCCCCGGAGGCAGCGGTTTTTTGAACCTGCTGCAAACAACACCGCCCCCCGCCTCCAGTGCTCACGCGATCAACCTCACCATCAGCACCGTCAGTCCCAGCCGCTACCGGCTAATCGGCACTCTGGTAGACGCCAACAACCAGCCGGCGTGTGGTCTGGCCCTGGCCAGCGGCCGATGCGTGTTCACCTGTGGACCGGGTTCGCCGCGCTGCGAGGGCGGCGCCGACAGTTTGCCCTTGGGCCAATTCGATCTGACCGACTTGCCGACTGAAGCGAGCGGCGCCCTCAACCTGCAAACCTTCGCGTCCGGCAGCCTGCCGGGCCTCCAGGTGGTCCAGTCGGACGGCACGATCCAACTCGTCAACAGCGGCGGCAGCCGCTCCAGTTCTGGAGCGATCAACACCAGCCGCAGTGAGGTGAGTCCCGGCCGCTACCGGCTGACCGGCACTCTGGTAGACGCCAACAACCAGCCGGCGTGTGGTCTGGCCCTGGCCAGCGGCCGGTGCGTGTTCACCTGTGGACCGGGTTCGCCGCGCTGCGAAGGCGGCGCCGACAATTTGCCCTTGGGCCAATTCGATCTAACCGACTTACCGGCTGAAGCGAATGGCGCCCTCAACCTGCAAACCTTCGTATTCGGCAGCCTGCCGGGCCTCCAGGCAGTCAATTCCAGTGGCGGTGGGGGCGGTGGTGGTCAATGCAGCTATGACATTACGCCGAAAAGTAAGCAATTCTCCGCTCAGGGTGGATTAGGAGAAGTCGCCGTTTCTACCCAGAATGGCTGCTCTTGGACCGCCCAAAGCAATACGAACTGGATTGGCATTACTTCGGGAAGCAGTGGAACCGAGCCGGGCACAGTGAAATACTTGGTACAAAACAATTCGGGCTTTGCATCACGCACCGGAACCCTGACGATCGCCGGACAAGAATTTGCCGTTTCTCAAGCTCTACCCGACAGCGGGGGCGGTGGTGGTCAGTAAAACAGCCTGATGATCGTCACCTGACCGCATAAGGAGAGTGTGCTTTGAGCTTCCAAGGTTCACCCCAGACGCCATCCCCTGGAGCCGGCCAGGCTAATATCAGCCTGCGCAGCCAACGATGGGTGCAAATTCCGGGTTACGACATTGAATGCGAGATCGGTCGTGGTGGAATGGCGACCGTGTACCGCGCTGTGCAGCAATCGCTAGGGCGGCGAGTCGCCATCAAGTTATTGGCGCACGAACTCAATGACGACAATGAATTTGCCGAACGATTTAAAAAAGAAGGCCGGATTCTCGCCCAACTATCACACCCCAATATCATCACTATCCATGATATTGGGGTTTCACAAGAAGACAGGCTGTTCCTCTCTATCGAATATCTGTCCGGCGGTACGCTTAAAGAGCGGATTAAACAGGGCTTATCTATTGATTCCACCCTTCAAATTATCAAGCCTATCGCAAAAGCGCTGAGTTGCGCCCACCAAAACGGCGTCATTCATCGGGATGTTAAACCCTCCAATATCATGTTCCGCTATGACGGATTACCAGTATTAACGGATTTTGGCGTTGCGCGAACGGTTGGAGCGAAAACGATTTATACCGCAGCAGGATTGATTGTTGGTAGCCCTGGTTATATGAGTCCAGAACAGGCTATGGGAGAAAGTGCTACGATTCAATCTGATCTATATGGGCTGGGCGTAGTGCTATACGAAATGCTGGTGGGTCATCCTCCTTATCAAGCCAATAACCCACTCGTCACTATTCTCAAGCATCTCAATGATCCTCTCCCGCAATTGCCTGATCAATACCGCTATATTCAGCCTATTTTAAACCGATTACTGGCAAAAAAAGCTGCGGATCGGTATCAAAATGCTGATGAATTCTTGGATGTAATTGATCGAATTATCCCCATTGATACCGGAACACAACCTAAAATTGATGTTACTCACGGTGACCAAATACTCACTGAATCTATCAGTGGAAAAATCCAGAAACTCCCTAAAA
The DNA here is from genome assembly GCA_003989085.1 of Candidatus Competibacteraceae bacterium. GTDB lineage: Bacteria > Pseudomonadota > Gammaproteobacteria > Competibacterales > Competibacteraceae > RXIV01. The sequence goes on along the minus strand of RXIV01000007.1, from coordinate 120,187 downwards.
AAAGACCATATTTTTTGGTTTTTTTCGGAATTATTAGCATCGTACTTTTAGTAATAGCTATTGGATATAACTTCCAGTCAAAAATAAAAATAACTGAGCCTATGCTATTGAAGTTAGCCAACCCAGTTAAAAAACCAACACTGATACGATCTAACACTGAAATTTCGGTATTACTACAACAGGCGGAAGTGCAATTGAAAGCTGGATTACTGACTGGGACCGGTCAGAGTGCTGAAGCAAACTATCGGCAGATATTAAAAATAGATCATGATAATGCTCAAGCACTGGCTGGATTAGAGAATATCGCTAAGGAATATGAACGGTTAGCACGGCAACGTATGGAGGCTGGAGCATTGCAGGAAAGTTTAGATTATCTTAAGAAAGGTTTATCTATAGCGCCGAAGATTGAAGGATTGCTGCGCTTGCGTCAGGAAGTTGAACAACATGTTGCTAAAATTAGAGATCAGAAAATAGAGCAAGAACGACAGCAGGAAGCACAAATTCAAGCCCAACAATTTCTGATCCAAGCTAAAAGTAGTTTTCGAGAAAATTCGTTGCAGATCACTCTTGCGCATATTGAACAGGGCCTATTAGCAATACCCGATCATCCAGAACTTTTAGCTCTTCGTGAACAGGTAATGGCACGAATTATTGAACAGCAGCGTCAAGTAGCAACACGTCAGCAACAAGAGGAAGAAGCACAACGTCAAGCAAAAATTGCAGAACACCAAAAAGCCGAACAAGCCCGCCAGCGAGCAGAAGCGAACCAATGCTTAGCACGGGCTTTAAACTATCAGAAGGCTGGCCGATATACCGCCAGTTTGCAGCAGATTGATAAGGGCTTAGCGGCAGTTCCAAACCATGAAGGTTTACTCCGCTTGAAAGAACAGCTACATGTTGAGGCATCGGCCGTGCAACAACAGAAGGTCATCCGCCGCCAAACTGCAAGAATCGCCAACGAAAAGAAACACGCTCAGCACAAGCCTATAAAAGCATCCTCAGTGGGAGAAAACGATGCTACCATGAAAAAGCTTCAGGATATTAGAAATTCAATTGATGCGCTTAACCAATCTTTAATCAAATAGCAACTGATTTTTAAACAGTTTTCAGGAATAATTATATGAATATTATCCTTATTAAATCATTATGGATTACTCTATTCAGAGTACTGATGATCGGGGTAATCACTTGGCCTGGATATAGCCAAACCAATTTGCAGGAATTGCAAAATCAGGTGGCTGAACTTGAAACAAAACTGGCCGATGCCAAGGTGCGCCAAGAAAAAGCTTACAACGTGCAAATGCAGTTAGAGGAACAGGAACAGGCGCTTGCTAAATTAGAAATATCGGAACAGTATAAAGTTAAGGTAATAGAAATTCGATCTGATATCGAGAATGTACGCACTAGAATAGAAGCTATTATTAAGGAGAAAAATGATCTGGAAGAAAACCTACGAATTGCTAGAAACTTGCAAGACATTCTCCGTAATGCGCAAGGCCAAGAAAAAATTAAAGTTAAAACTTCTGCTGATATGAGGCAAACATTACCACCGACCCAAAAAACATTTGGGCAAAAGCCATTGACCGGGCAAGTTTCCGCAAAGACTGAAGGCAATTTCGGCAAATTGACTGGTTGGCAAATAAAAAGTATACATATTGATGATCGTTTTAATTATAGCGAACACAAAGATATTGCTAGCGTATTTGTTGCTAATCGTTATCTCAGTCGAGATGATATTTTAAATAGTTCTTATCAAATTTATAAAAATACAGGCACTATAATGGACTTTACAGTTCATCTAAAATCCATGAATTATGCCGATTTAGACATCCGTCTAAATCAAAGAGAACCACGTAATTCTAACTATGACTCCAATTCATCATTCCCCTTTTTTTCTACAATAAAAACTCGCAGTGAGTTCAAAACAGATTATTTTAAAATCACGATAAATAATGACTAAACTCTCTCAGCCCCTGTTAGCCGTCGAAGGCTTGGAACAGAGCTTTGGCGGCATCATGGCCTTGGCTGGCGTCAGCTTCCAGACTCCAGAAAACCTGATTTACGCCATTATTGGTCCGAACGGTGCAGGTAAAACGACCCTGTTCAACGCCCTGTGCGGATTTCACCGACCGACTGCCGGCTCCATCCGCTTTAACGACCACGAACTCTGCGGTCTGCCCACCCACCGCATCGCCGCCTTCGGCATCGCCCGCACTTTTCAGAACCTGCAACTGTTTTTCAATATGACGGTGCGGGAAAACGTCATGGTCGGCTGCCACCTGCGGGCTAAAACCGGATTATTGGCGGCGGCGTTGCGTCTACCCAAGGTGCAGCGCGAGGAACAGCAGTTGCGGGAATGGGCTGGCGCGGCGCTGGAACTCTGCGATCTGGCGGATCGGGCCGACCAGCCGGCCAGCACCCTCCCCTATGGCCTGATGAAACGGGTCGAAATCGCCCGCGCCCTCGCGGCCAAACCCCGACTGCTACTGCTCGACGAGCCGGCCGCCGGTCTGAATGACACCGAAACTCTGGCGCTGCGAGATCTGATTGCCCGAATTCGCGCCAGTGGCGTCACCGTACTGCTGGTGGAACACCATATGCCGCTGGTGATGAGCGTTTCCGACCGACTGCTGGTGCTGGATTACGGCAGTGTACTGATGGAGGGAACTCCGGCAGAAATTCAGACCGATCCACGGGTAGTCGCTGCCTATCTGGGAGGCGCGGTGCGCTATGCCGTCTGACGCATTGCTGGAAGCCACTGGCCTGAGCAGCGCCTACGGTCCGGTTCACGCCATTCACCAGGCCGATCTGAGCGTCCAGGCCGGCGAACTGGTCGCTATGGTCGGCGGCAATGGCGCGGGCAAAACTACCCTGCTGCACACCCTGTCCGGTCTGCATCCCGTCAGCGGCGGCGCGATCCGCTTTGCCGGGCAGGACATCACCCACTGGCCGCCGCACCGCATTGTCGCCGCCGGCATCTGTCAGGTTCCTGAAGGCCGGCAGGTTTTCGCGCCACTGAGCGTTGCAGACAATCTGAAGCTGGGCGCATACCGCCAGCGCCATGATTCGGCCTGGGTACGGCAAGAAATGGATCATGTTTACGCCCTGTTCCCGATTCTCGCCGAACGCCGCCAACAATTGGCCGGCTCACTGTCCGGCGGTCAGCAACAGATGCTGGCGATAGGCCGCGCCCTGCTCGGTCGCCCGCGCCTGTTGCTGCTGGATGAGCCATCGATGGGTTTGGCGCCGCTGCTGGTGGAAGAAATTTTCCGGGTGATCGTCGAACTCAATGCGCAAGGTGTCGCCATTCTGCTGGTCGAGCAAAACGCCCGTGCCGCCCTCGCCATTGCCCAGCGCGGCTATATTCTGGAAACTGGCAGGGTCATTAAAACCGCTCCGGCGGCTGACTTGCTGGCGGATGACGTAGTGCGCCGGGCCTATTTGGGATACTGAGTTAAGGAGCCAGCCATGTACGTTGATCGGATAATGACCCGCAACGTGTTGCAGGTGAGCGAAGAGGTGCGGGCGCCACAACTGGCAGCGCTGATGCGCGATCATCGTATTCGCCACTTGCCGGTCGTCCGCGACGGTCATCTGGTGGGATTGATCACTTCTCATGATCTGGAACGGGCTTCGCCCTCCTCAGTCACCACCTTGTCGGTTGGCGAGGCCAACTACCTGATCGGCAAGCTGACCGCCGCCAATCTCATGCGCTCCAAGGTCATGAGCTGCGCTCCCGACACCTTGGTTGAGGAAGCCGCTCACCTGATGCGCCAGGAAAAGATTGGTTGCCTGCCGGTCGTCGATCACAGCGGTCAACTGGTCGGCATTCTAACCCATGAGGATTTGCTGGATTTCTTCCTCGACATCACCGGTTGCCTGATGGCGGACACCACCCGGATCGCCGTACATCTGCCCGACTCCACCGGGCAACTGGGTCGGCTACTAGCGGCAATCAATGACGCCGGCGGCTATATCGCTACAGTAGTTTCGCCCTTGCATCCTGACCAGACCGGCTTGCGAATTGCCGTGGTGCGCTACCGCGCTCCCAATCCTCGCGCTCTGAATCAAAGCCTGCGCAATCTCGGCTACGATCTCCTGACAGAAACCCTGCCGCCCTGACCTCTGACTTTCCACCCTCCAGCCCGATGGAATCCACTCATGATTCTGGACATTGAACAGGAAACCCTACCCCGCGAGGACTTGCAGGCGCTGCAACTGCGCCGGCTCCGCGCCACCGTCGAACGTTGCTATCAAACCGTCAAATACTATCGGGATGCGATGGATGAACTTGGCGTCAAGCCCCGCCACATTCAGTCGTTGGCGGATGTGCGCCTGTTGCCCTTCACCAAGAAAGAAAATCTGCGCGAGAACTACCCATTTGGGATGTTCGCTGTTCCCACCGATCAAGTGGTCCGCATCCACGCCTCCAGTGGCACAACGGGCAAACCCACCGTGGTCGGCTACACCCGCCGCGATATTCATACTTGGGCGCGAATCATGGCTCGCAGTCTGACCGCTGCCGGCATGAGACCAGGCGACCGGCTGCACAACGCTTACGGTTACGGCCTATTTACCGGTGGGTTAGGGCTGCATTACGGCGCAGAAGAACTTGGAGTGATGGTCACGCCGATTTCCGGCGGCCAGACCCAGCGCCAGATTATGCTGATTCAGGATTTTGAACCGACGGGTCTATCCTGCACCCCGTCCTACGCGCTGAACTTGGCCGAAACCGCTGAAGACATGAATGTGGATTTGCGGAAGCTGCCGCTCCAGATTGGCATTTTCGGCGCAGAACCGTGGACCGAGGAGATGCGTTATGAGCTGGAATCGCGGCTCGGCATTGACGCCATTGATATTTATGGCCTGTCTGAAGTCATCGGCCCCGGCGTTGGCATCGAGTGCATCGAGGCCAAGCATGGTCTGCACATCTTTGAAGATCACTTCCTGATCGAAGCGGTGGACGTGGACACCGGTCAACCAATTCCCTATGGCGAAGCCGGCGAAATCGTCATTACCTCCTTGACCAAGGAAGCCTTCCCTGTCATTCGCTATCGCACCCGCGATATATCTACCCTCGATCCCGCGCCCTGTCGCTGTGGCCGCACTCACGTTCGTATGAAGCGAATCACTGGACGCACTGACGACATGCTGATCATTCGTGGCGTCAACGTCTTCCCTAGTCAGGTCGAAGCGATTCTGATGCAGACTGAAACTCTGTCGCCGTTCTATCAACTCGAAATATTCCGTGAAGGCAACCTTGATACCCTGGTTGTGAATGTCGAAGGCAGTCCGCCCCTGGTTGCTCAAGGTCAGGAAGCAATGGCGCGAGTCGCTTACAAGGCGCAAAAGGATATCAAGGATTTCATTGGGGTGTCCGCCCGGGTTATCGTTCGCAGCACCGGCGATCTGCCCCGTTCTGAAGGTAAAGCCGTGCGGGTTATTGACCATCGTAAGATCGCCCGGTAGCCAATAAAACTCCTCGCTGTTTCTCCAACCGGTATTGTGGACTGCTCTGCTATAAAGCCAAGGTCTGCATCGAAGTCACCGTTGATATTATCCCGGCTTAAACGTGAATGACGGGATTACCTTATGGTGAAACAGCGATTTAATCCATCCGTTTGGGCTTTAACATTAGATTGATCGTCTTCATGGTTTAGAACAACCTCATCATACAAAATTGAGGCATTGGTAGGACAATAATGGCTCTAAAAATAGTCTTAGCTCCTAATGCCCTCAAAGGCAGTCTAACCGCAACCCAAGCCGCCGCTGCAATGGCGCAAGGCATCGCCCGGATTGACCCAACCCTTTGCTTGGCCCTAGTTCCAGTTGCTGATGGCGGCGACGGTCTAGCTGATGTCTTGATCACCGCCTTGCATGGTCAAGCGTGTGAAGTCGCTGTCACCGGCCCGGATGGCGCTCCCGTCCGGGCATCGTTTTGCCATGTACCCACCCGCCGACTAGCGGCTATCGAAATGGCGACCGCCAGCGGCTTGTCCTTGCTCGCGCCCGCCTGCCGTAACCCTCTCCTCACTACCACTCGTGGCACCGGCGATCTCATCAGGGCCGCCCTAGCCCTCGACATCACCCATCTCATCATCGGCATCGGCGGCAGCGCCACTAACGATGGCGGTATCGGCATGGCGACTGCCTTGGGCGCTCAATTCCTCGACGCTACTGGCGCTCCTGTCCCACCCATCGGTGGAGCGCTCGCCACCATCGACCGCATAGACCTGAGCGGCCTTGATCCCCGACTGACCGGCATACGGATGGAAGCTATCTGCGATGTAGACAATCCCCTGCTGGGTGAACACGGTGCAGCCCAGGTATACGGCCCACAGAAAGGCGCGACCCCAGCCCAAGTACAACAACTTGACGCCGGACTGACGCATCTGGCGATGGTCATTGAACGTGATCTCGGGCTGGATGTGCGCCAATGGCCCGGCGCGGGCGCGGCAGGTGGATTGGGTGCCGGGCTGAAAGCCTTTCTCAACGCTGAATTACGGCGTGGCGTTGATCTGGTGCTGGACTTGGTGGAACTGGATGCCGCGTTACGCGATGCCGATCTGGTCGTCACCGCTGAAGGTCAGATCGACGTTCAAACTGCTTTCGGTAAAGCTCCGGCGGGAGTAGCGGAACGCGCCCATGCCCTCGGTATCCCCTGCATTGCCATTGCAGGTAGCATCGACGGTGGGCTGAACGCACTACACTCACTCGGCATCAACGCTGTATTCAGCCTGTGTCCAGGGCCAATCAGCCTCGACCGGGCAATGGCGGACGGCAGCACTTATCTGGCCGCTGCCGCTGAACAGGCTGTCCGCGCCTTTCTGGCGGGTCGCCTTCGCGCTGGACTGTAAAAGCCCGCTTTTCCGACTAAGGGGAAATCCCTTTTGTGAGAGAACCACCATGCGCGATACCTTTCCCCTGTTGGTGAAAACTGACTTTCCTACGATTTACCGCGCCCGCACCGACACCTTGCAAGCGAATCTGGGCTATCGCTGCAACCAGTCCTGTACCCATTGCCACGTCGCCGCCAGCCCTCAGCGCACCGAGGAGATGAGCAGTGCGACAGTAGAACTGCTGCTCCGTTATCTGAAATCGCGCCAGGTGGCGACCCTGGACTTGACTGGCGGCGCTCCCGAACTGAACCCGCATTTCCGCACCTTGGTGACTCGCGCCCGGAATCAGAACGTCCATGTGATCGACCGCTGCAACCTGACTATCCTCAACGAACCTGGCTACACCGATCTGGCTGCATTCCTGGCCGGTCACCAGGTCGAGATCACGGCCTCCCTGCCCTGTTATCTGGAGGACAATGTCGATCAGCAACGTGGCAAAGGCGTATTCGAGTCCAGTCTGGCCGGTCTGCGGCAACTCAACGCCCAAGGCTACGGTCAGCCCGGCAGCGGATTGACGCTGAACCTAGTGTACAACCCCATCGGCCCGGCGCTGCCCCCTGATCAGGGCGGCTTGGAGGCCGCCTACCAGCACGAGCTATCCGCCCGCTACAACATCGCGTTCAATCACCTGTTGACCCTCGCCAATATGCCGATCCAGCGCTTTGGCAGTCAGCTCCTCTCCAAAGGGCAGTTCGCGCCCTACATGGACTTGCTGAAATCCGCTTATCGTGCTGAGAACCTGAACGCGGTCATGTGCCGCACGCTGATTTCGGTGGATTGGCAGGGTTACGTCTACGACTGCGACTTCAACCAGATGCTAAAGCTGCCTTTGGGCGCTAATGGTTCCGGCCACACCCATCTGGCTGACCTGCTGGACCGCGATCTCACCGCTGCCCCGGTACGGGTGGCTGATCACTGCTATGGCTGCACCGCCGGTCAGGGCAGCAGTTGTGGCGGGGCGCTCGCTGCTGCGTAACCACAAGCCAAGGAAGCGGCGCGGCGCGAAAAAATTTACCGCCGCTGTAAGAAACGCCGGGCTGCTTCGACTAACTCTCATTGAACGCAACACTGTGCGTTTAACCCTTGGCTTCTCCGCTACTGGAGGAGCGCCCTTGAGCCTGACCCACGACTGATGATTGATGAGGAATATCCCATGAGCAACAACACCCTGACTTCAACCACCCTGTCTGCTGCTGCGCTGGCTTTGGCGTTAGGTTCGGCGCTGGCTCTCTCCACCGCGCCCGCTGTTGGAGCAGAGATGGAAAAATGCTTCGGGGTTGCTCTGAAGGGCAAGAACGATTGCGCCGCCGGTCCGGGCACTACCTGCGCTGGCACTTCAAAGGTGGATGACCAGAGCAATTCCTGGAAGCACGTCCCGAAGGGGAGCTGTGAAAAAACCGCCTCGTCAACCTCGCCGACCGGCTTCGGTCAGTTGATGGCGTTTACGGCCAAGAAAAAATCTTGAGCCGAATAATCTGACCGGACGGGACGCCCGTGATGACGATGCAATCTCCCTTTACACCATCAACATCCGGTACCCCTGCCTGCTCTGATCATCTGCCCGTGCGAGCGGGCCTTGGCCTCAAACCCCAGCACTTCACCGAGATTCTGGCGACCTGCCCGGATCTCGGGTTTTTCGAGATTCACGCCGAAAATTACCTGGTGGCCGGCGGCCCTTTTCATCACGCGCTCCGCCGCATTCGCGACCACTATCCGCTGTCCATCCACGGTGTCGGGTTATCCATTGGCGCGGATGGGCCGCTGGATGTCGCCCATCTTGACCGTCTGGCGGCGCTGCTGGACCGCTACCAGCCGCAATCCTTCTCCGAACATCTGGCCTGGTCCACTCACGGCGGTTTGTTTTTCAACGACCTGTTGCCGTTACCGTATGAGTTGTCCACGCTCAACCGCGTTTGTGACCATATTGATCAGACGCAAGAACACTTGCAACGCCGCATCCTGCTGGAAAATCCGGCCACTTACCTTGAGTTTGCCGCGTCCACTCTGGACGAGGCGACCTTTATCACCGAGATCATTCGCCGCACTGGCTGCGGACTGCTGCTCGATGTGAATAACGCCTACATCTCTGGCGTCAATCACCATCGCGATCCACAGGCGTACATTGCCGCCCTGCCGCTGGCCGCCGTCGAAGAAATCCATCTGGCCGGTTTCGCTGAAGACCTGGATGCTGCCGGCGCGCCCCTGCTGATTGATACACACGGCGCACCCATCGCGGCGACGGTATGGGAACTCTATGCCTTTACCCTGGATCGTCTCGGTCCGACGCCCACCCTGATCGAACGCGATAACAACATCCCGTCGCTGGCCGTCCTGATCGCTGAGGCCCGGTACGCCGAGGAGTTGATCAGGCAATCTCAGCGCGACCAGACAGAAGTCGCGGCATGAACGATCAAGCACTCTTTGCCGCCGCTTTGCTCGATCCAGACGCACCCTGCCCGGACGGATTGACCACTTGGAACGGCTCCGATCCGGCCCGACGCTTCGCCGTTTACCGCAACAACGTTATTGTCTCCCTGATTGATGCGCTGGCCGACACCTTTCCAGTCACGCTGGAGCTGGTGGGGGAAGCCTTCTTTCGGGCAATGGCCGGCATTTTTGTCCGTCGGACTCCGCCTCGCTCCACCCTGTTGGTGGACTATGGCTCTGGTTTGCCCACCTTCATTGAGCGATTTGAACCCGCGCACCCGGTTCCCTATCTGGCTGACGTGGCGCGACTGGAAATGCTGCGGGTTCGCGCCTTCCACGCCGCCGACGCCGACCCACTGACGCTGGATCAAATCGCGCAGGCGCTGACGGACCCGGAACGACTGCCTGCTCTGCGTGTGACTCCTCATCCCTCGCTGGGCATCCTCAGTTCGCGCTATGCAGTCGTGGCGCTGTGGGCAGCCCATCAAGGTCTCGGTGCTTTAAGCGACGTTGATCCGTATTGCCCGGAAACGGCGCTGGTGGTTCGCGCCGGGCTGGAGGTGCAGGTCATCGCGTTGCCCCCAGGGGGCGACACATTAATCACCGGTTTTGCCACCGGACTGACCCTCGGCGAAGCGGCAGCGCAGGCTACGGCTTCCCACGAAGATTTTGACCTGACCGCCCATCTCACCCGGTTGTTGCGGTTTGGCGCACTGTCCTCTCTATCCCTGCCCACGGAAATTTGTTGATGACCACCTCCGCTATTCATCCTCCCACCACCACGGCGCCTACGCCTCGTTGGGCGCGTTTCATCCAGCCGACTATTGCGCTGTTCGCCCGGATTCCTGATTCGCTTATTGCGCTGATTGGCCGATTTTCTATCGCCGCTGTGTTCTGGAAATCGGGGCAGACCAAGATCGAGGGACTGGCGATTGATTTGATCGATGGCACTTTCACTCTGGGCATTCCGAGGCTGTCCGAATCCGCGCTGACTTTGTTCCAGGACGAATACCGACTACCGCTAGTTCCGCCGGAACTCGCCGCGCCGATGGCCGCGTTGGCTGAACATGTCTTCCCGATTCTGATTCTGCTGGGTTTGGCGACCCGGTTTTCGGCACTGGCGCTGCTGGGGATGACGCTGGTGATTCAGACCTTTGTCTATCCCGGTGCTTACCCGACCCACGGCGTTTGGGTGGCAGTGCTGTTGTACCTGATCGCCAAGGGGCCGGGGGTGCTGTCCATCGATCACGGAATTGCCCGTCGCTACCGGCCTGCCTGAAAGGGCGGGATCGTTAAAATCGAAGGCCAGGAACGCCTTATTTATGAACCGCCACAAGTTGCTGATCATCCTAGCGTTCACCCTGCCGGTAGGCGTTTTCTTCGCCTTCGGCCTGGGGCAATTTTTCAGCCTGGATTATGTGAAAAGCCAGCAAGCGGCGATCGACGCCTACCGAACCGCACAACCGGTGCTGGTTGCGGGAATCTTCTTCGCGGTTTACGTCGCAGTAACCGCGCTGTCTTTGCCCGGCGCGGTGATCATGACCTTGGCCGCTGGCGCAATTTTTGGCGTGCTGTGGGGAGTCGTTATGGTCTCTTTCGCCTCCACTCTCGGCGCGACCTTGGCTTTCCTTGCCGCCCGCTTTGCGTTGCGTGATTGGGTGCAAGGGCATTTTGGCGATAAGCTGAAGACGATGAATGCCGGAATGGCGAAGGAAGGCGGCCTTTATCTGTTCACCCTGCGGCTGATTCCTATTTTCCCTTTTTTTATCATCAACCTGCTGATGGGTCTAACCCCAATTCGCGCCTGGACATTTTACTGGGTGAGCCAAATCGGCATGTTGGCCGGCACCCTGGTTTATGTAAACGCCGGCGCTCAACTGATCCGGCTCGACTCGTTGAAGGATATTCTGTCTCCCGCGCTGCTCTTCTCTTTCGCGCTACTGGGCTTGTTTCCGCTCATTGCCAAGCAAATCGTCTCCATTGTTAAAGCGCGGCGGGTCTATGCGAAATGGCGCAAGCCGGCCCGCTTTGATCGCAATCTGGTAGTGATTGGCGGCGGTTCAGCAGGATTGGTGACGGCCTACATCGCGGCGGCGGTAAAGGCCAAAGTGACCTTAATCGAGAAACATCAGATGGGCGGCGACTGCCTGAATACTGGTTGCGTCCCGTCCAAAGCGCTGATTCGTTCCGCCAAACTGCTCTCCCAGATTCGTCGTTCCGCAGAATTCGGAATCCGCCAGGCTAACGCAGAGTTTGACTTCGCCGAGGTAATGGAGCGGGTGCAACGAGTCATCCGCACCGTCGCGCCGCATGACTCGGTGGAACGCTATACCGGGCTAGGGGTGGATGTCATTGTGGGGGCTGCCAAAATCACCTCACCCTGGTCAGTGGAAATAACGACTATGGAAGGAACGCGCACCCTGACCACCCGTAGCATCGTCATCGCTACCGGTGCTCGACCGTTCGTCCCACCCATTCCAGGACTTGCCGAGATTGACTACCTCACCTCGGATAATGTCTGGAATCTGCGCGAATTACCGAGGCGACTGATTGTGCTGGGCGGCGGGCCGATAGGATCGGAACTGACCCAAACCTTCGCCCGGCTTGGCAGCCAAGTGACGCAGGTCGAAATGGCGCCGCGCATCCTGATCCGAGAAGACCCGGAAGTCTCTGAACGGGTGGCGCATCGCTTTCGTGAGGAAGGCATTGCGGTGTTGGTCAATCACCATGCCCAGCGTTTTGTGACTGAAAACGGCGAAAAACTCTTGATCGCCGAGTCTGCGGGCCAAGAAGTGCGGATTCCCTTCGATGCGGTGCTGGTCGCGGTGGGACGGGTGGCGAATATCCAAGGTTACGGGCTGGAGGAACTCGGTATTCCCGCGTCCCGCACCGTAGAGACCAATGCCTATCTGCAAACGATCTATCCCAACATCTACGCCGCTGGCGACGTAGCCGGGCCGTTCCAGTTCACCCACACCGCTGCTCATCAGGCCTGGTATGCGGCGGTCAACGCCCTGTTTGATCCGCTTAAGAAATTCAAGGCGGACTACTCTGTTATTCCCTGGGCCACCTTCGTCGATCCCGAAGTGGCGCGGGTGGGTCTTAACGAACAGGAGGCCAAAGAGAAAGGCATTTCCCACGAAGTATCTGTGTTCAGCTTCGACGATCTCGACCGGGCAATAACCGATAGTGAAACGCACGGCTTGGTCAAAGTGCTGACCGTCCCCGGCAAGGATCGGATTCTCGGCGTGACCATCGTTGGTGAACACGCTGGTGACTTGCTGGCCGAGTACGTCCTGGCGATGCGTCACAACCTTGGCCTGAACAAAATTCTCGCCACGATTCACATTTACCCAACTCTGACGGAAGCCAACCGATACGTCGCCGGCGTCTGGAAAAAGGCCCATGCCCCCAAAAAATTGCTGGCCTGGGTGGAGCGATTTCACGCTTGGCGGCGAGGCTGAAGATCGGAAACCGCCACCCCCTTGCCCACGCACCCGTGTAGCGCCATGATCCAGCCTAACAGCCTCATGTGCAGGTTCTTGTCGTCGGAGAGAGGGAATGGGTGTCAACGATGTTCCAGCCGACAGTGCGCAAGCCCGCAAGGAATTATGGGATCACGCCTTTCTCGCAAACTTGCGCCGCGACCTGATCCGCTTCGCCGAGTTGCAGCTTCGCGACCGGGCTGCCGCTGAGGACGCTGTTCAGGAGGCGTTGGCTGCCGCCCTGAACGGGCAGGATCGATTTGCAGGTCAGGCTGCCTTGAAAACCTGGGTCTTCGCGATTCTAAAAAACAAGATCGTGGACACTCTGCGCCAACGCCAGCGGACAGCCGCGATCACCAGCCTTGCCCCGGACGATGAGGCGGAGGACGATGATTTCACGGTGCTGTTCGACCGCAAGAGTCACTGGAACCCGGCGGACAGTCCCCAGACTTGGGGCGACCCGGAAGCAACCCTCGCGCAACAACAATTCTGGATCGTGTTCGAAGCCTGTCTGACCCGGTTGCCCGAAAATACCGCCCGGGTGTTCATGATGCGCGAGTTCCTCGGTCTCGAAACGCCAGACCTTTGCCGAGAGTTGAATCTGACCACTCGCAACTGCCACGTCATTCTGCACCGCGCCCGCATGGGACTCCGTCTCTGTCTGGAACAGCGCTGGTTCATCCCGGAGCATCCCATATGTTGACCTGCCACCAAGTAACGCAGCTTTTATCTGAAGCGCAAGACCGTCCATTGCGGCTGAAGGAGAAACTACCCCTTAAATTTCATCTGCTGATCTGTTCGGGGTGCAACAACTTTCGCCAGCAACTGGATTTTCTGCGGCGGGCGTGTCGTCAATATCCGGCATCGCGCTCGGATTCTCCAAGATCGTAGTTCTACAGGGATCTTCTACCAGCGCCTCATCACATTCTACTTTTCCTATCAGACTTGGTTCCGGCTGGGGTAGTGGGTTAAAGCTGGATATCGCTGCAATAAAATTAAAGATAATCAATTAATTACAATACACACCGTATCCACGTTAATGGCGCTACTATCCCGACAGGTAGCGCCTTTTCAGCTTGAATTAAGGTTTGGGTATCAGACTAAGAGTCCCTGTAGAAAAAGAGAGAAATCCGATGATACATAAACCAATCGTCTCGTTTTTGTTTAGTATGGCTGCCTTAACGAGCACAGCGGTGGCCGCCGAAGGTCAATGGCAGGCACTCCCGGACAAAGCGCCTGCCCCCGCCGATAATCCGACTACCGAAGCCAAAATCACGTTGGGCAAGATGCTGTATTTCGATACTCGCTTCTCCTCAACAGGGACAGTGTCCTGCTTTTCTTGCCATAACGTGATGGAGGGCGGCGACGATCACCGGCCTACGTCCATTGGTGTCCACGGACAAGTCGGCGGTCGTAACGCTCCGACCGTCTGGAATGCGGCTTTCCACTCTGTGCAGTTCTGGGACGGTCGTGCTCCCACTCTGGAAGATCAGGCCAAGGGGCCACCCACCAATCCGATTGAAATGGGAATGGTGGATCTGGACGCCACCATTGGCCGTATCCGGGCGATTCCCGGCTACCAGCCTTACTTCACCGCAGCCTTTGGCAACAAAGGTGATGTGATGACCATGGATAACGCCGCCAAAGCTATCGCCGCCTATGAACGCACGTTGATTACGCCCAACAGCGCCTATGATCGCTACGTCAAGGGTGATAAAAAGGCGATGACCGATCAACAAATCAAAGGTATGGAAACCTTTGCTAAAGTCGGTTGCACCGCCTGTCATTCCGGCCCTGCTTTTAACGGCGCAGCGCAACTGGCGGTTGGTCAGGGATTTTTCATGAAGTTCCCGACCTTCCCCAACAACAATCCTTATACAACGCAGTACAAACTAACCGAGGATTTGGGACGCTATACCGTCACTAAACAGGACTCGGACAAAAATATGTGGCGGGTGCCGACGCTGCGAAATCTGACCTATACCGCGCCGTATTTCCATAACGGCTCGGTCAAAAGCCTTGACGAAGCAGTGCGGGTGATGGCCAAGAGCCAACTGAACAAAGAACTGAGCGATGCCGAAGTTAAGGACATCGTTGCTTTCTTTGGCGCGCTGGACGGTACATTCCCGCAGCAGACGATGCCGATGCTGCCGCCAACGCCCGGTGATCTGCTAACTGGAAACTAAGCGTCTCCAGACCTCGCGTTTACCGGGGTGCGGCATGCTTTGATGCCATTGACTGCACGGTTAGGCGCGATCCCGCACCGTTTCAACCACCTTCTTTAATGTGGATCGCATTGGTCGCCATTCCATTGATTCTGCTGTGAGCACACGCTACCCAGTGAGTGTGCGCTCGCGGTAATCGGCTAAACCATTGGTTCTGCAAGGTCAAGCCACTTTATACAAAAGCGGCTTGACCGGAATCTGCGTATTTCCCTGATTATCCGCCAGATGTAGCCTCGTCCTCTTGCCGACAATGCACCAGCCCCAGCGCGTGTTGGATGTGGCGCGAGGCCGCTGCAAGCTGGTCTTGAGGCTGTGCAGCCAGGGCGGATGCAGCCAATACCGCAGCGACATTGACCAAAAACGGGAGTCGATCCAACCCCGCTTGCTCAGCGCAGGTAAGAATGTAACCGCTAGCCTCTTTGGCGCAGGCGGCAATCAGGGCGCTCGTATTTTTTTGTTCTTCATCGGTCATCAGGATTAACCTTATTTATTAGCAGTAGAATAATTTCTACCCACTGTGTAAGAAAGTAGTCCAAATCCAGACTATGCCGCAGGAAGGAGCGTCATCATGTCAGATCCTAATGAAACGACCTCAGCTCCCGCAACAACTCAATCGCCCGTTGCTAACCCCACCCCCGCCCCGCTGAAACATCCGCGTCATCCTCCTGGACGCGGCTCGTCTGGCCAAGGCTCTTCAGCGCATCGCGCCTATGGCATTGAGCGTTCTCTGCTCGGCACTCATATTCCTGAGACTATTGACCGCATGGTCAACGCTAATCTGGCTCGCGGCACGGGCGGTATTTCTCCGGCAGTACTGGCGATGGCCTACTCCGACTGGCTGATGCATCTGGGTATGGCGCCGGGCAAGCAGGCGCTGCTTAATGAAAAGGCCGTTCGTAAGATCATTCGTTTGATGCTGTATGCCTTTAAATCTAGCCAGAATCCCGACACCCCCCCCTGTATTGAACCGTTGCGTCAGGATCACCGCTTTGATGCTGAAGGCTGGCGGCGATGGCCGTACAATCTGATTTATCAGTCGTTTCTGCTGTCTCAGCAATGGTGGTATAACGCCACTACCCACACTCGGGGCGTCAATAGGCAAAATGAGGCTATTGTGTCTTTTGTCACCCGGCAAATTCTCGACATGTTTTCGCCCTCCAACTCGCCCTTGACTAACCCTGAAATTCTCCGGGCCACGATGGAAGAGGGTGGACAGAACCTGGCGCGGGGCTGGGCCAACTTTATGGCCGATATGGAGAAGCTCATTGCCGGCAAGCGGCTGGATGAAGGCGGAGAACAGTATGTTGTTGGTCAGAACGTAGCCATTACGCGCGGCCAAGTGGTGTTTCGCAACTCATTGATTGAGCTGATTCAATATCAATCGACCACTCCACAGGTCTACGCTGAACCGGTACTGATTGTTCCAGCGTGGATCATGAAATACTACATTCTTGATCTATCCCCGCATAACTCGATGATTCGTTACCTGGTTGAGAAGGGTCATACTGTCTTTGTTATTTCCTGGAAAAATCCGATTGCTGAAGATCGCGATATCGGGATGGATGATTATCTGGAACAAGGCGTGATGGCGGCGCTGGACGCAGTTTCCATAATCCTGCCAGGGCGTAAGGTTCACACTGTTGGTTACTGTCTTGGCGGCACCCTGCTGACTATCGCTGCGGCGGCTATGGCGCGTGATGGCGATCATCGGGTCAAGACCATGACTCTGTTTGCCGCCCAGACTGATTTTGTCGAGGCGGGTGAATTGTTATTGTTCATCAATGAAAGTCAGGTCGCCTTTTTAGAAGATATGATGTGGGATCAGGGCTACCTCGACGCAGGCCAGATGGTCGGCGCATTTCAGCTCTTGCGCTCTAACGATCTGATTTGGTCACGGCTGGTGTACGACTATCTGCTTGGTCAACGCCAGCCAATGAATGATCTGATGGCCTGGAATGCTGATCAAACTCGGATGCCGTTTCGGATGCACTCGGAATATCTGCGGCATATCTTTCTTGGTAATGAACTGGCTACTGGTCATTACAAGGTTAAAGATCGACCCATTGCCATTTCCGATATTCGCGCTCCGATTTTTACAGTCGCTACTGAGCAGGATCATGTTGCGCCGTGGCGGTCAGTGTACAAGATCAATTTGCTGGCCGATGCCGATGAAGTGACATTTCTCTTAACCAGTGGTGGTCACAACGCCGGGATTGTCAGTGAACCCGGTCATGGCCGGCGAACTTACCAGGTCGCTGGTCGTACTGATCAGGATCGCTATATCGATCCGGACACGTGGCAGGCTACTACGCCCAAACAGCAAGGCTCATGGTGGCCCGCTTGGCAGGCGTGGCTGGTTAAGCATTCGGCTCAACATCAAGTGTCGCCACCGCCATTGGGCGCTCCTGATAAAGGCTTGCATCCAGTCGGTGATGCGCCTGGTCTATATGTCCTTCAGCAGTGAGGCTATTTGTGAAGAAGTTGCCTGACGCTATTTCCACCTCATTTCGTTCGTCCGGAGTTGCAGAATTTCTACGCCAAGCGGCTTGTATACCGAGGGTGGTCAGGCAAGGCCGGTTAATGTTTGCCTTAGATGCAACGGCCAGTCGCCAGCCGACTTGGGATCGCGCCTGTCAATTACAAGGCGATATGTTTGCGGCAGTAGCGAAATTGGGTGGCCTAGCGATCCAGTTAGTCTGGTATCGCGGCTATGGCGAGTTTCAGGTTGAGCCGTGGTTGACTGATTCTGCCGAATTGCAACGGCGGATGAGCGCAGTGCAGTGCCGTGGTGGTCTGACCCAAATCAAACGGGTATTACAGCATGCGCTTCAGGAAACCCGACCCTGTCGGATTAATGCATTGGTGCTGGTGGGCGATTGTCTGGAGGAACCAATCGATCCGCTGTGCCATGTTGCAGGCGAACTGGGTTTGCTGGGTGTGCCAGTTTTTGCCTTTCAGGAAGGCCATGATCCGGAGGCCGCGCAGGGCTTCCGGGAAGTCGCCCGACTGACGCGGGGGGCGTATTGCGCTTTTGACGGGGGCAGCGCTCAGCAACTATCCGAGTTGTTAAGAGCAGTTGCGCTGTATGCCGCTGGTGGGCGGCAAGCATTAGTCGCGCTGGGTGGTCAGCAAAGTGAATTGCTTCGTCAGTTGACTCGGCAGCTCTGAGATAGAGTGATGTTGATACGACTGATATTGCTGATTGCGGCGTTGCTTGGGTTTTATTGGTTGTTGCGCCGATTACGCCGCTTAGGCTGGAGTCAGCGGCTACAGCGGATTGCCATAACGGCAGGCATTGGCTCGTTATTACTATTATTGACAGTGCGTGGTGGCGCTGAGTTTACGTTGCCATTACTGACGGTGTTGGCTCCTTTTCTGTTGCGCTGGCTGAATGCGCCTGTTTCATCCTCAACCACGACTGCATCAAGTGCGTCGGGAAAATCCGAGGTCGCGACTCGCTTTCTACGAATGACCTTGGATCACGCCACAGGCGTGATGTCAGGCATAGTTCAGGCTGGTCGTTTTGTTGGTCGGTCACTGTCTGACTTGACTGATCAGGAGTTGTTGGTGTTGTGGCGGGATTGTCAGGAGGATCCAGAATCACTTGCTGTGCTGGAAGCGTATTTGGACCGGCAGGGCAATGCTGGGTGGCGCGAGCAGTTTCGGCAGGCAGAAGCAGAGACGGCTGATTTTACCCATACCGCTTTCCGCGATGGCGCGATGAGTCGTGCGGAAGCTTATGAAATATTAGGTTTATCGCCGGATGCAAGTCAGGATCAGATTCAGGCGGCTTACCGCCGATTGATGCAACGCTTGCATCCGGATCATGGTGGATCTGCCTATTTAGCGGCTCGCCTGAATCAGGCGCGGCAGGTCTTATTGTAAGGGGGTTGCCGTCAGGCGAAGGCATAAAACCAAAACCCTGCTCTACCCCCTTCATTTATCTCGATTGCCGCCCTGCCAGTGCCTGGCGCTTTTCATAACACTCTCGCGCTAGCGCTACATCCTCCAAAAACCAGCTTAGCTCACTCAACAGCATCGCTTGTGGGCCGTCCACCAGCGCCTTGGCTGGTTCCGGGTGAAAATCAATCAGCACCATGTTTGCTCCGGAAACTACCCCTTGGGCGGCGGCGTGCATTAGATCCAGAATGCCCTCTGGCGACCGTTCGCGGGTGCCGACTGAATGCGACGGGTCTACGCAGACCGGCATCCGGGTTAACCGCTTGAGGACTGGCGCATGGCTGAAGTCCACCAAGTTGCGATGTGGATCGCCCATGTTGGTCTTCACGCCGCGCAGGCAGAACACCACCCGTGAATTACCCTCGCTGGCCAGATACTCGGCGGCGTTGAGCGATTCGTTCAGGGTGATGCCGAAACCGCGCTTGAACAGCACCGGAAATTCCTGCTGCCGCCCGACCGCTTTTAGCAACTCGAAGTTCTGAGTATTGCGGGTGCCGATTTGTACCATGACTCCCGTTGGGTGACCAGTCTGCTCCAGGCACTCGTGAATTTCCTCAACATGGCTTTCGTGGGTCACTTCCATAGCAACTACTTTTATTCCGTATTTTCCGGCCAGTTCAAAAACATAGGGTAAACACGCCTTGCCGTGCCCCTGGAAGGCGTAGGGACTGGTGCGCGGCTTGTACGCACCCATGCGAGTGCAAACCTGACCGTGATCCCTTAACGCCCTGAGCATCTGCTCAACGTGTTCGGGGGTATCGACCGCGCATAATCCGGCAAACACATTCAGGTTATCTTGGCTGAACAGCACTCCGTTGTACTCAAAGCCGCTGGCGCGTTGTCCGTCCCGATGCCGGCCTAAAATCCGGTACTCCTCAGCAATCCGAATCACCCGTTCTACCCCTGGTAACATCCCAATATCTTCGGCGGATAATTTACGGGTATCGCCGATTAGGTAGATTTCGGTCAATGCCTGCTGGGCGCCCTGTACCTTGTGGACATGGGCGGTGACATTCGGCAATTGGGATAAGTAACCAAGGGTCTGCCGGTATTCCTCGGCAGACTCGGTGATGCTGGAATCCAGAATGACAATCATGGCTGCATTTATTCCTGTCGCTATTGGCGAAAGACTTGTTGGAGGCCGCATGTTATCACTGCTTCGTTCTACCACTGGCACCGCAGATCTTGGCTACAGCTGGTGACTGTGTTGCCATACTGTATCGTCTGTTTAGACTATGCTCACAATGGATTACTTCCTGGATAGCGTTCAAGAGACTACGAGTCGCAGTGTTACATAGAGCGGAATGGAACATGCTGATCACAATACTCGACGAACTGCGCCAGTGGCTGGCGGGACTGAAACAGGAACGCCTCGCCGATAAATTTATCGGCGGCGGCTGGCTGGGCGATAAGCTCTTGACCCCTAACCCGCGAGGACTTGGCCGATCTCGGTGTGCCCAAGGAACAACGGGGCGACCTGGTGCTGGCGGTCGAGGCTCTGCGCCAAGGCGAGGGGCGAGTCACCCTGCCCGACGAACACGCGCCGCAATTCACCGAGCAGGTCATCGTTCAATGCCAGGCGCTGGGCCAGCATCCGCCGCAACCGTGGCTGGATGCCGTGGCCAAGACCTGGCCCGGTCCCATCGCCCACGAGTACCACCGCTTGCGGGAATTGCTCACGGAAGGCCACATCGTGCCGGCGATCTTTCAACTCAACCGGCGATCTTTCAACTCAAGGATCTGGTCGCGGTCATGATCAAGTTCCCGGCGCTGGTCATGGCCCGCGACCTGCTCCAGCACGGCGACGAGGAAGCCGGTAGAGCCGCCCGCCGGGTGATCGTGACCCTGGCCGCTATCGAGCAAGCGCACGTCATCTATCAGGAGATGCTGCCGCCCAGCGTGCGCGAGGAGGTCTTTCGGGGCGTGCCGCTGGACGTTCTGGCGGCGTTGCTGGACGAACCGGGACGCAGCGCGCGGCTGGTAGGCTTGATAGTCGCGTTGCAATTGCAAGCGGGCGCGGTGATGGTGTTCCACCTGCGGCAGATCGTCGGGTATCCGTGCGGGCTCGATCTTGTGCGCCAGTAGGTCCAGCAAATAACGCAAACAGTCGGAAACGCCGTTTCGATGCCGTGCCCGTCATATTGCGCGGTGCCCATGCTCGGCAGAATGAAGCTGTGGCCTAACGCCGAGTGCAAGTAGCTCCAGAACGCGAACGGCTAGCCGGTGGCGCGCATGTCGCCCTGCTCCCAGCGGTTGGCGTAATCGCCCCACAGGCTGGTGACGCATCGCGTGGCGCGCCAAGAACAGGACTAGACCCAGACAGGTGTCCAGTAAGGCGTCTTTGATGTATAGCGTCGCCTGGAGCGCAGCCGGGGTGGCGGGTTGGCCGAGGCACGCCAATCGGCGATACGGTCATCGTCGGCGTGTTGAAGCAGAGCGCTGATGGAATGGTCGGAGCTGCCCTTGTGTTGCAGCACCACGCCCGGTTGCTCGATGTCTTGTCCAGTAGCGTCCAGAACGTAACCCAGACCGATCAGAATTTCGCTCGCCTCGGCTCGTTTTTTGTCGGGATTGTAAATCACGCGCAGCCGGGGGCTTTGGGGATCGTCCTCTGACCGTTTGCACGGAGCAGGTAAAGCTGTCGTCAGGGCAGCGACAAAATTGAGGAAGCCGGTGTCATCGTTCATTTCCGTAAGATTCCTATTTGGAAGGTTTTTTCCCTTTCATAGTACATAATGCTGGAGTGCGCGAATTCACGAAAACCCTCGAAAAAACCTGTTTTTGAACGGAACGAACTTGGACGCACGTCATGACTGCGAACCTCGCCCAAAAACTTCAGGAACTGAGAATCTTTCTTTGCTGCTGTTTGCATCTCATGTATTGCCTACTGGACCAAAATCTCGTGATAACAGTGTTCTATAGCTTGTGACTGCATTGCCGGGTTATATCGCTCGCCTCCGCACTGAAAGCGCTGCGCTGCTTCATATTGGTGCACCGCTGATGGCGACTCAACTGATTCAAATGGCGGCTGGTTTCTTCGATACAGTGATGATGGGCCGGGTTGGGCCGCTTGAATTGGCGGCAGTCGCTGTTGGTACGGGGCTATGGCATACCTTGTTTCTGTTTGCGCTGGGTATCTTAATGGCGCTTAGCCCGACTGTGGCTCGTCTGCACGGTGCTGGTCAGCCTGCTGCAATGGCCCCGTTGGTCCGGCAAAGCCTCTGGCTGGCGGTGTTGTTGGGGGCGTTGTGTTTTGTCGCCTTGCGTCATACAGCGCCACTGTTGGCGATGGTTGGCGTTAAGGCGGCGATTATTCCAGTGACTGATAGCTACTTATGCGCCTTGTCGTGGGGTATGTGGCCGATTTTTATTGGTATGGCGCTTCGCTTGTTTAGTGAGGGCATCGGTCGCACCCGTCCGGGATTGTTGGTTAGCTTGCCGGGATTGTTGGTTAATATCGTTGCTAATTACGTACTTATTTTTGGTCATTGGGGTTTTCCGGCGTTGGGTGCGCTGGGTTGTGGAATCGCGACTGCTTTAGGGATGGGAGTGATGCTGGTCGGGATGATTGCAGTACTGTTGTTGGATCGCCGCTATCGCTCTTATGGTTTGTTTCGGCATTGGGATTGGCTGAATTGGCAGGTTTTGCGCCCGCTGTTGGCGTTAGGCTTGCCTATTGGCGTCGGCTTGTTTCTGGAGACTGCTGTGTTTGCGGCGGTAGCCTTGTTGTTGGGTACCCTCGGTGCGATTGCCGCTGCTGCTCATCAGGTTACGCTGAATGTCGCCGCCATGACTTTTATGATCCCGCTGGGTTTAAGTATGGCGACTACGGTACGAGTGGGTCATGCTTTAGGTCGAGGTGATTTGGGTGCGGCCCGATTCAGCGGCTTTACCGGCATCGGTTTATCTGGGCTGTTTATGGCGGCTATGGCGGTGCTGATTTTTACTGGGCATCAGACCATTGCCAGTCTTTACACGGGTGATCCGGCGGTTATCAGGGTTGCTGCTGGTTTGCTGCAACTGGCTGCGCTGTTCCAGATTTCTGACGGGTTGCAAGTTGGGGCGTTGGGTGCGTTGCGTGGTTTGCAGGATACTCGTTGGCCGATGTTGATTGTACTGGTGGCTTATTGGTGGATTGCTTTCCCGCTGGCTTGGTTGCTCGGCGTTCATTGGGGTTGGGGACCGGAGGGGCCGTGGATTGGCCTGATCGCCGGTCTGACGACGGCGGCGATCCTGTTGAATCTGCGTTTTTGGCGGCTTAGTGCCCGTCTGGGATCACGAAGTCCAGCCCGCCTAGATACGGTTTGAGTGCCTCTGGAACTTTGATTCGCCCGCGTTCGTCCTGATAGTTTTCCATTACCGCGACCAGTGTCCGCCCGACGGCCAGCCCGGAGCCGTTTAGGGTATGGGCTAGTTCTGGCTTGCCGGTCGCCGGGTTGCGCCAGCGGGCTTGTAGCCGTCGTGCCTGGAAATCTTCGAAATTGCTGCATGAAGAGATTTCCCGGTATTTCTGTTGGCCGGGTAACCACACTTCCAGATCGTAAGTCTTGGCTGAGGAAAAGCCGATATCGCCGGTGCAGAGTGCAACGACGCGATAGGGCAGTTCTAGCCGTTGCAATATAGTTTCAGCGTGGCCGGTCAGTTCCTCCAGTGCTGCGTAGGAGCGTTCTGGCGAGACGATTTGCACTAGCTCCACCTTTTCGAACTGATGTTGGCGGATCATGCCGCGTACATCTTTGCCGTAGGAGCCGGCTTCGCTGCGGAAACAAGGAGTGTGGGAGACGTAGCGTAGTGGTAACTGATCCGCTTCGATGATGCTGTCGCGCACCAGGTTAGTTACCGGTACCTCAGCGGTAGGGATCAGGTAATAGCTAAGTTCGCCGCCGCTGATTTTGAACAGATCAGCCTCGAACTTGGGTAGCTGGCCGGTGCCGCGTAGGCTGTCGGCGTTGACCAGGTACGGTACATAGACTTCCCGATAGCCGTGTTCCTGGGTATGCAGGTCGAGCATGAACTGGGTGATCGCTCGGTGTAGTCGCGCCAATCCGCCCTGAATCACCGCAAATCGTGCTCCAGTTAATTTGGCAGCGGCTTCAAAATTCAGCCCGCCTTCTGCACCTAAATCAACATGGTCACGAGGTTCAAATGCGAAGTGGCGGGGTTTGCCCCACCGACGGATCTCGGCATTGTCGGCTTCGTTGCGACCGGTAGGCGTGCTGTTATGCGGCAGGTTAGGAATGTCTAGTTGCAGCGTGAACAACTGAGTCTGTAGGGTGTTCAGTTCGTTCTCAGCTTGCTTGAGCTGATCACCTAGTGAGGCTACTTCGTTGAGTAGGGGTTGCAGGTCTTGTCCGCTGGCCTTGGCCCGGCCAATGGCTTTGGAACGGGTGTTGCGTTCGTTCTGCAAGTCTTGGGTGCGGACTTGCAGGGTCTTGCGTTGCGCTTCTAGTGTGCTGATCCGCTGGGTGTCGAGGGTATAGCCACGTCGGGCTAGCTGGGTAGCGGTTGACTCTAGTTCAGTTCTCAGTAGTTTGGGGTCCAGCATGAAAGTGAATGCTCCGGTGGCGAATGGGCGGCGGATTATATCGGGATTTGGTTAGAGAGTGATCGTAAATAGATGATGATATAAGAAGGTAAATTTAAAAAGCGGCCCTCTTGGGCCGCCTTCATCATCAAGCACTCAGCTTAGATATCGCGGGTCCACAGCGAAGCCATCGCCGGTCCAGTGCCGACGCACAGCGACGCACCACCCGTAGCTTTGCCCAACCGCTCCAGCTCGTAATACAGGCTCACCACGATCCGCAGACCGGTGGAACCCACCGGATGACCTAGTGCAATCCCGGAACCATTGAAATTGCAATTATCAGGAGTCAGGATCATATTGTGATCTTCCTTCAACATCCGCCCCACGCCCAGCCACTGCGCGGCAAACGCCTCGTTGACCTCCCAATAATCGATGTCGGTGAACTTCAGACCCGCCTGCTGGAGTGCCTTGGGAATCGCTGCTGCCGGGCCGAGGCCCATCACTTCCGCAGGCACACCGGCATTGCAAATGCTAACCAGCTTCATCAACGGCTTGATACCCAGTTCCTTAGCTTTGTCCAATGACATGATTACTACTGCACTGGCGCCGTCATTGATACTGGAGGCATTCGCTGCGGTCACTACGCCGTCTTTCTTGAAGGCCGGCGATAGCTTGGCAATTTTCTCTATGCTGGCGTCGGGGATGAAATTCTCGTCGGTATCGAAGAAAGTCGAGCCTTTCTTGGACTTGAGTTCGACCGGGACGATTTCACGCTTGAAAACGCCTTCCTTGGTCGCTTTGGTGCAGCGGCTGTGGCTGATCAGCGCCAGTTCATCGCATTCTTGGCGGGTGATGCCGTATTTGACCGCGACATTCTCGGCAGTCATCGCCATGTGGCCTGGCACCAACTCATCGAACAGGCCGTCGTGAATCATGCTGTCTTCGATGTTGCCCTGGCCCATCCGGTAGCCCATCCGGCCCTTGGGCAGCAGGTAAGGTGCGTTGGTCATGCTCTCAACGCCGACCACCAACCCGATTTCAGTCTGGCCCAGCATGATGTTGTGGCAAGCGATTTCCAGCGCACGCATTCCGGAAGTACAATTCTGATTGACCGAGACTGCGCTGCTGCGATCCGGCAACCCAACCCGCTTGCCCACTTGCCGCGCCGGCAGTGAACCTTGCATACCGCCGTACAACTGGCCCATGCAGATTTCGTCAATCTGATCAGCGGGGACGCCAGACCGTTCAATCGCGCCCTTGGCGGCGGTCATCGCTAACTCGCGGGCCGATACATCTTTCAGGGTACCCATAAATTTGCCAATAGCGGTCCGTGCGGCGCTAACAATTACGACTTCTTTCAGAGCCATCAGTAGTTTCCTCAAATTTGCGGAGGTGGTGATAAGGGGGTTGAGTATTGGCCTGGCCGGTCTTGAGCCGGGGTCGGTAAAGGTCCTGATGCCATGGTTCCATGCAAGTTGGCCTGACTGCACGGGTTTGACTTTGCAAAGTAAAGCCTATCTTTGCCGTCTGTCAATTTTCCCCGGCTGAAATTTTGGGGGCGGTTACAGTACTTGATGATGGTATAATTGACCTTGCCACATTCAGCCGCCTGAACCGGAATGACGACGATGACGCCTTAATCGGTACCGATAAATCCTGCCAGATAGTGATCTAGCAGTGAATCCGCAACCTGTTCAACTGAACGTCCGCCGACCAACTCCAGCTTCTGATCAAAACCCAGAATGCAAACTCCATGAATCCCACTCCACAAGGCGCGTGCGGCCAAAGCAATATCATCTGGGGAACGCCGGGGTGCGAACAGCGCCAGCGCCTGTTGCACCAAATCAAACATTCGCGCCACTTTGCTACTGAACGAGTCCGGCACGGTTTGTCCCTCTGGCAACCGGTGTTGATAAATCGCTAGCCAGCGGGGGGTCTCCGTCAGGGCAAAAACGATATAAGCCCGCGCCAGTGCTCGGATAGCTGCGCCCGGCTGCGGTTGATCCACCACGGCGGCGGCCAGCCTTTCATACAGGGCGTCCAAGGTTCGCTCGTTCATCTGCAGGATCAGTTCATCGAGACTGCGAAACACCATATAGAGGCTGCCGACCGTGTAACCAATGCAGCTCACCACCTTACGGGTGCTCAGGCCGGCTAATCCTTGCGCAGCCACCAGCTCCTCGGCAGCCCGGAGGGCGATTTCCCGGAGCTCCTCGCGGGTGTGTTCATTGCGTCTGCCCATGAAAACCCTCCGGGTAGGCAACCTTAGTTGCGGTTACGCCGTTGCCAAAGCTCGCTTGGACCGGGGTAGAACACCCGCAGATCGGCTTGGGCCTGGCTTTCCAGCATGGCCTGACGAATCAGGGCGATGTTGATCTGGGCGCGGCGTTTGAGAATGTCCGTCTTGAGTTTAGCCAGTTCATCTCCACCCGCCATCAACTCCTGTTCAAGATGCACCCGCTGCTGGGCGTAGCGCTGGCGCACATCGGCGATAGCGGCTGGATCGACGCCCTGACGGGGGTCATAGCGGAACTGCTGTTCGAGAGTCTGCCGCCAGGCCAATAGCGCCGCTGTCCGTTGCCGGCCCAACCGCTGCCCAAACCCCGGCACTGTTCGCAAGGCGTCGGGGGTGACATCAGCGGCGGTCTCAATACCATAGGATTCCAGCGCCATGCGGTCGGTCACCCGAATTTCGGGAAGCTGGGCGGCATCAATAAAGAAGCCTTCCAGAAAGGTCTGTAATTGCATCCGGCGCTGGTCGGCATCCAGCCGCTGCACATCCCGCTGCAGGTCCGCAGCCAGATTTTGGTAGTGATCACGCAGGGTTTGCAGCACCCGCAACCGGTTCAAAAATGGCTGCCCACTCGCGTGTTCCCGCCATTCGCCTTGCAAGCGGACTAATTCCCGGCGGGCAGCGAACAGCGCCAGCCGGCGGCGCTGATATTCGCGGCGCACTGCCGGATTTCGCAATAACGACCAACCGGTGGCGGCCAACAATAGCCACAACCAGAACAGTCCCGGTTGCATCGCAAAAACCACCAGCACGACAGCTATCAGCGCTGCTGCCTTGATCGCATTATCGCGCTGGGCGTGTTGCAACACCTCGGGCAGCGGGGTCGGCGTCACCGGCGCTGGCGCTTCGGGGCGCGGCATAGCCTCAACTCCAGGCGGCGTCACCGCCACGATCCGGCCCCAAACCCGCTCCACATCAAAATCGGGATGACTGGCAACCGGGCTGACCACAGCCAACCGCGACGCCACGAAGAATGCTGTACCGCTGGCCTGTTCCAAGGCGCACCACGGACAGGCTGACAACGAACCGGGATATTTGTGCATGGCGTTACGCCCGCACGATCGCAACTCGCGATTGAGCCGCTCCAGCGCCGGCAGCCATTCCCGGGGAGTCGGGCGGCGCTGACTGGGCATCAGAGGGACAAAGGCTCGCTCGAACAGATCAGCCACCGGACGGGGTAGCGCTGAAAAAGGCAGGGTATGCGGCGGCGGCTCCATCCATTGCGCGGCGGCGTGCTGACCGAAGGCAAAGCGGTAATCGCGAATGGCGCGTTCAATGGGCATATCGCCCTTGCCCCGGTAACGTCCGGCAAAAGGGTGGCGACCCATGAACAGCAAGTGGAAACACAGCAGCGCCAGACCAAAGGCGTCGTGATCCGGGCTGCGCCGCAAGCCGCGAAAGGGCCGCTCCTGCAACTCCGGGGCAGTGAACTGCGGCACCCCGACTTCACAGAGAAAGAGCCGCTCTCCGACCGTAATTTGAAAGGAATCACAATCGATCAGCTTAACGAGCGCCTGGGCCGAGACCACAACATTGCCGGGATTAACATCGCCAATCACGTGACCCCGTGCATGGATGGTCTCAAAGGCGCTGGCTAGATTACGGGCGGCGTGGACTAGAAATGACCAGTCAGCCTGGGGAAAGGCCCGTTTGCGGTGCGAAGGACCGTAAAGACTATGAATCTCCTGATAGCCGCTGACCCGGGGCATGATGAAGCCCTGGATCGAGCCGTGCGGGCCGGAGCGCAGGACATCCACCGGCCAAGCGGCAATCGCCAGCAGGCTGGGGTGGGCTTGGCGGGCCATGCCTTGCAGTTTCAGCGCCTTGTCGGCATCCACCGGCTGGTGATAACGCTTGGCGACAAAGCCGGGCCGCCCCACGATCTCGTAAACCGCCCCTTCACCGCCCCGCCCCAGTTCCTTGCCAAGCTCCACTGGGTGATCGGCGCCACTAATCAGCCTCGGCATCGGGTTCTTCTTCAGCAGCGGGCGGAATAACAGCAAGGCCGACTGCGGCAGGGTCCGCCGTCACCCGGTCTGGAGCAGCAGCGGGCGGCGGGATCGGTTCCTCAACCGGCCATCGAACCGCCAGAATCAGGGTTTTGTCATCGTGGGTGCGCTGATTGATCGCCGGGCTGGACAGAAATCGCTCCAACGCCATTGTCAGTTCTGCCGGATCGCTCAGCGCAGGATAGTCGCGCAGGCGCTGAAACAACGGGCGAAAAAACGGGAGGTGCGCCTGCCGGCTGTGATAGTGCAAGGCCAGCGACTGCAACCCGTCGGTCAACAGCGCCACTTCGGCGACTGGTTCCGTCAGAATGGCGCATTCGAGCTGGGCTACTGCGGTTGGGTCAGTGACAAAGTGGGTTTCATTGGGGTATTCACCGCCCTGCGGCCAGAACACCGGGCGGTAACCAGCGCCGGTGCCAATCACAATGGCGCCATCGCCCACTTGCAGGAACAACGCCCGGTCCGTCGCTAACACCGCCCCCAACAGAGTGCAGGCTAATTCTCGAATTGGCTGACCGGCCTGCGCCGCCTGCTGAGCCAACGCGATCTGAACCCGTTGCAACAGCCGTAATGCGACCGCCGGCGTCCAGTCGCCAACAAGCGGATCGGACAGCCAAACCACGCATTCAGCCAACACAGTCTGACAGGCCAGTTCCGCCCCGGCGCGGGACTCGGCAGCGCTGCCCGCCCCATCGGCGACCGCCAGCACCAGTACCGAATCACTGTCCACCCACTGCGCCGCCCAGGCATCCTGACAGTCAAGATCGTCGGCCAAATGGGCCACACCGGGGACGCTGGCGCCAACATAACGCCAGCTGCTGGCTCCGCTCACACCGAAGCCCAGCCATCGGGACCAGCCGGATTGACCAGCGGCACTTCGGTCCCCGGTATCGAGCGCGACACTGAGCGCATCGAGTTGGACAGCCACTGGAACAGCTCGCGAAAGCGCAGCCCTTTCAACCGCAGAGGCCGGCGCACCGAAATCTGTTGCAGGATGTCCAGATTTGCTTCATCCACCCCTACCGCAAAAAAGGCGAAAGCGCGATTCTCTTCACCCAGCCGCACCGCATCCGCTGCGGCTTTCCAGTCATCAGTCGGGCTGCCGTCGGTGAGCAGGAAGACCCAGGGGCGAAAGAATGGAATGCCATGTTCTCGGTAAAGCGCCTTGCGCTGATCCAGCAACTCCAGACCCTGAATGATCGCCTGACCCATCGGTGTATCCTTCTGCGCAGTCAGCGGCGGCGGAATGAACTGCTCGGCCGTCTGAAATTCAGTCACCACTTGCACCGGGCCAAAGGTGAGAATAGCGATTTCAACCCGCTTGGCGGCCAGACTGTCCGCCAGCAATTCTTCCTTGAAGGCTGCTAAACCATGATTCAGTTCGGCCATTGGATGACCGTTCATCGACCAGGAATTATCCAGCAGCAGAACACAGGGACAACGCGGCTCCGGGTTATCGGCAAATTCAGCACCGCTGAAATCCACGCCAAATGGAGTCTGTCGGGAGAGATCAAGTTCGTTCATCAAGTGCATCCTCTCAGGCGGCACGGAATCGGCCATGTGGAAATACCGCGCCGATGGATCGGCCCCGGTATAATAAACGGTGGGTACAAGCGGGAGTAGACCGGAAAAGCCGGATGAAGTTGATAAAAATACGATTAAGAACCTGGATACTGCCAGCGCTGATCCTGGCGTTGACGCCCGGTTGCGCATGGTGGCAAGCATTCATTGGAAAACCCACCCAGGCGGCCCGGCCAACTCCCGCGTCTCCAACGCAACCCGGCGTGTTGGAGACCAAGCTGGATGCAATGAGCGGCCAGTTGGAGCGGATTGAGCAACGTCTGCGCACGGTGCAGGAACAGGGCCGCCAGCGCCAGCAGCAGGACGAACAGGCGCGCCGCGCCTTGGGTGGTCTGCGCCAGGAAGTACGGGATACCCGCATCGCTGTTGTCGGTGTCCATCGGCAGATGAAGCAAAACGCCGCGCGCCCCTCCGGAGGAGGAACCGGAACCGCCGATTTCTGGGCGGTGGACGCGCCGCTGGGCGAATTGCCCAATGGGGGCGGTAAACGCGAAACCCGCCGGATTCCAGCGCTGATTCCGGATCAGGCGCGAGAAATTCTCGTGTATGCCCAAGTGGCGACCGGTTACGTCAAGGGCGGTCCACACCGGTTCCGGCTGGCGGTGCAAGCACAGGGCGACCGGGAAGCCGCCTTCTATCTGTATGCGGTTGGTCAACCGCAAGCGAGCTGGGCCTACAACTCTGACAATGTCTGGTTGCCCATGCCCAAAAACCGTGAGTTGATTTTGCAGGCCGAGGGCGAACCATTCTTTGGCGACTGGAACAGTGAAGTGCGGATCATCGGCTACCGCTGAACTTGCCTAAGCATGGCCAGCATCTGGTTGCTCTTCCGGTGGTTTGAGAGCGCGAAAGCGGCGATAGAGCAGCAGGTCATAAGCGATTTTGAGGCCACCGGCCAGAAACAACGGCGCATTGATCAGCAGCGGGTTAGCCAGCAACAGCGCGCTGAGCAGCGGCGACAGCGCCGCGCCTAGCGAACGAGCGATGTTGGTGAAACCCGCAGCAGCCGAACGTTCATCGGGCGCGACCACCGCCAGCGTGTAGGACTGCCGGGTCGGCACATCCATCTGCGAGATGCTGAACCGCAGCAACATCAACGTGATGGCCAGCGGCAGGGTTGGCATCAACGGCACCAAGCACAACAACAGGTTGGAGGGGATATGAGTAAACACCATGGTGTTGATCAGCCCAAACCGTGCTGCGAGCCGGGCAGCCAGCAAGGCGGAAATTCCCGCCAATATGTTGGCGCCGAAAAAAATTCCGCCCAACAGCCCAGCGTCCGCCCCAAACCGCAGATAAAACCAGTAGGCCAACAGACTTTGCACCACAAACCCGCCAGCGAAAGCGTCCAGTGCAAATAAAGCGCTTAAAGCCATAACCGCCTGTTTCGACTCCGGGCGGCGCAACCCGAAGCGGGGCCGGGTGGCGGACGCTTCAATGACCTGAATCACTTCCACTCCCGGCGACAGACTGATGAACAACAGCGCCAGCAACCCGCCGCTGAGTGCGTAGCCGACCAGTACCGCCCGATAGGCATCGAGCGCCGGCATACCGCCCGCTTGCAGCGCATGGGCTAGCCAGCCCCCGCTCAGCGCGCCCAACGCAGTGGCGAATGAGCCGGCCAGATTGTACCAGGCGAACACGCGGGTACGCTGTTGATTTGGCAGCAACTGCGCCAACGCCGCCTGCTCGATAGAAAGAAACGGACCGATTTCATTGCCGCTGGGACTGATGACGCCAATAATGGCGGCCAGAATCAACAACACGGGTTGCTGAGTCAGCAAAAACGCCAGTCCGGCCAAGGCCATCAGTAGCGCCCCGAGCAGCAGCATCCGCCGCCGTCCCAGCCGATCCGCCGTCGTAGTCATCGCCAGCGAGATCGCAGCGTCGCCGATCAGCGTCGCGGTGAGCACCACGCCAATCAGCGCCTCGCTCAACCCAAGCTCCGCCAGATACAGCACCAGCCCGACTGACAGCGCCCCGTAGGCGAACAGCCGGATCATTCGGGCAGCGAACAGCGTCGCCGCATCAAGTACTAATCGGTTCATCAATAACCCCGTGAGGGCCACCCGTAGCTGGATGGGCGGTGAATGATCGCCCCGTTAGATTAAGCCAATCGATCGTGGCCTGGTTCGTCTTATTCGACGATAAGATCAACAAAATCCCGGTCACTGCTTGGTCAACTGTTCACCATGCCACTGTTCGCTTCCCTTCGCTAGGGAAGCATGGGAAACTGAGTAATAGAGTTATTAAACCCTTGGGTGGCGTGCTTCAGGAACCCTCGCCCTTTAGGATCGACAAAATGCCAACATCGCTTCTGTCAATACCGCAGACCAAACGCCGCTGGCTGCAAAACACCGACTGTAAGCGTGGAGAATCCTGCTGATGGCCCGAATTACCGTTGAAGACTGCCTCGACCGGGTAGACAACCGCTTTGAGCTGGTGCTAGTCGCCTCCCGCCGCGCCCGCGATCTGGCGATGGGCCGGGAATCGCTCGTGCCTTGGGAAAACGACAAACCGACCGTCGTCGCCCTGCGGGAGCTGGCGGATGGCAAACTGGATCACCTCCTTCAGGAAAAATACCGCCGCCCGGTCGCCAGTCAGTCACCGGTTGAACCGTCCGCCGCTGATTCCCCGGACCAGCCGGAGTAAACATCAGCCATCAGCGGCGGGAGAACCACCATGTTGAGCGCAGCGGTGCGCGAAGCCCCGGATGAAACGCTACAAGGCCCCAAGCTGGCGGTGGATGACGAGTGGCTGGATGATTTGCAGTTACGTATTGACGATTTATGCGCGATTGCCGGCGAATATCTTGAACCCGCCCAAGTTGAGCGATTGCGCGAGGCTTGTCGATTCGCCGCTGAAGCCCATGCCGGGGTCTATCGCAAGAGCGGCGAACCCTACATCTTTCACCCGCTGGCGGTAGCCCGCATCCTCGCCAATGTCCGCTTCGATCATGAAACCCTGCAAGCGGCCCTGCTGCACGACGTCATTGAAGACACCCATTACGGCAAGGAACAACTCAGCAGCCGGTTTGGGCCGGAGGTCGCCGATCTGGTGGACGGGGTCAGCAAGCTCACCCAAATCCAGTTCAACTCCAAGCTGGAGGCGCAGGCCGAAAATTTCCGCAAGATGTTTCTGGCGATGGCCAAAGACCTGCGGATTATCATGATCAAGCTGGCTGACCGGTTGCACAACATGCGCACCCTCGGGGCGATGCGCCCGGAATCGCGCCGCCGGATCGCCCGCGAAACGCTGGATATCTACGCACCGATCGCCGGGCGACTCGGGATGAACCACCTCCGTCAGGAACTGGAAAACCTCGGATTCAGTCACCTGCATCCGTTCCGCTTCCGGGTCTTGCAGGATGCGGTGCGCAAGATGAGCGGCAACCGGCGAGAGATCATCAGCCAGCTGGAAACCCGCACCCAAACCCGTCTGGATGATGAGAGCGGCATCAAAGCGCAAGTGGTTGGGCGCAGCAAACATCTGTGGGGAATTTACCGGAAGATGCGCGACAAGCACCTGCCATTCCGGGAGGTCCACGATGTCTACGCGGTACGGCTGATTGTCGATACGGTGGATGCCTGCTACCGGGCGTTAGGGATGATGCACAGCCTGTACAAACCGATTATGGGCCGGTTCAAGGATTACATCGCCATCCCCAAGGCCAACGGTTATCAATCGCTGCACACCGTGCTGTTTGGCCCCAATGGCGTCCCGATTGAGGTGCAAATCCGCACCGAAGACATGCACATCATGGCCGAGGTTGGCGTCGCCGCCCATTGGCGCTACAAATCAGGCGGCGAGGGTCAAGGCGGCTATGCGCAGCAACGCGCCCGCGAATGGCTGCGCAATCTGCTGGATATGCAGCGTCGCGCCGGCAATCCGGTCGAGTTTCTCGAAAGCGTCAAGGTCGATCTGTTTCCCGATGAAATTTATGTCTTCACCCCCCGTGGCGAGATCATCGAACTGCCACGGGGGGCGACAGCGGTCGATTTCGCCTACGCCATTCACTCCGATGTCGGCAATACCTGCGTCGGCGCCAAGGTTGACCGGCGACTGGCGCCACTGCGTACTCCCTTGTCCACCGGCCAAACTGTCGAGGTCATCATTACCCCCACCGCCCGCCCCAACCCGGCCTGGTTGAGTTTCGTAGTCACGGCCAAGGCCCGCGCCAGTATCCGCCATTATCTCAAGCACTTGCAGCGTGACGAAGCAGTTCTACTGGGCAAGCGACTGCTGGAAAAGGCGTTGGCCGGGCGGCTGGGTGGACTGGGCGAACTGCCAGATAAATCCATCAAAACCCTGGTTCGGGAATTCAACCTGAACAGCTTCGATGACGTGCTGGCGGATATCGGGTTGGGCAATCGGGTCGCGGCGCTGATCGCAAAACGGTTGCTGCCAGAAGGAGACGAAGACGCCGCCGAGATGGTCACTGGCGTCCAACCGTTGCTGATCAAGGGCACCGAAGGCACCGTAGTCAGCTTCGGCAAGTGCTGCCGGCCTCTACCCGGCGACGTGATCATCGGCTACATCAACGCTGGGCGCGGTATTGTCATTCATCGCGACCATTGCCGGAACGTCGCCAATTACAAGAAAAACCCAGAAAAATGGATTGAGGTGGAGTGGGAGCCGCACGCTGGCGCTGATTTCAGCGCCGAATTGCGCCTGGATGTCGCCAACCGACGCGGGGTGCTGGCCACCATCGCCGCCGCCATTTCCGCCGCCGACGCCAACATTGAAACCATCAACACCTCGGAGCGGGATGGTAACGCCACGACAGTTCATTTACTGCTGGATGTTCGCGACCGCGCCCATCTGGCGCGAGTCATGCGCCAGCTGCGAACCCTGCCGGAAGTGCTGAAACTGGCCCGACGAGGTTAGCCGTTTTTAAGTCTGGATCTACCCAAAGAGTGCGCGATCATGCCCCGTGAAATTATTAACACCGACCAAGCGCCCACGGCAATCGGCCCGTATTCCCAAGCGGTTAAGGTCGGTGATACGGTTTACCTGTCCGGCCAGATTCCACTGAATCCGCACACCATGCAACTGGTAGAGGGCGGAATGGCGGTACAGATTCGCCGGGTCTTCGATAATCTGGCGGCGGTAGCCGGCGCGGCGGGCGGCAGCCTGGCCGATACCGTCAAGCTCAACGTGTTTCTGACCGATCTCGGCCATTTTGCGCTGGTCAATGAAATCATGGCCGACTATTTCAAGGAACCCTACCCGGCTAGGGCGGCGCTGGGCGTCGCGGCCCTGCCGCGTGGCGCACTGATCGAAATGGATGCCGTACTGGTGCTGACCGCTGATTCGTTTTCCGAGTAAAAGTGAAAACCGGCTTGACGGCAAAGAGCCTCGAAAATAGAATGGCCGTTCCCGTATGGAAAAACGGGTTGCCGGCATCGACGGGGTATAGCGCAGTCTGGTAGCGCACCTGCTTTGGGAGCAGGGGGTCGTGGGTTCGAATCCCCCTACCCCGACCACTGGCCGATGAGGTGGAAGGCCTGGTTTAACTGCCGCGTATGCTGCGCCCGTAGCTCATCCGGACAGAGCATCAGCCTTCTAAGCTGAGGGTAGCAGGTTCGAGTCCTGCCGGGCGCGCCAAAACCCGGCCGGTTGCAACAAGATGCAAGGTGTCAATGGTGGGCGTAGCTCAGTTGGTAGAGCCCCGGATTGTGGATCCGGTCGTCGTGGGTTCGAGTCCCATCGTCCACCCCAGTTTTAACCTTCGTTCCCGGAATGATTCCGGGTTCCGGCATAACCGGTTTATGGGCCGTTAGCTCAATTTGGTAGAGCAGTTGACTCTTAATCAATTGGTTGTAGGTTCGAGTCCTACACGGCCCACCATCTTTACCCTCCTGCGCTGCCGCTTATTCCCGCTTACAGTCAACCGTGTTCCTGTTCCGGCATATATGTTGTTTTGTATACTGTGGGCTATCAGCATACGGCGGCCGCACTCGAAAGCTCCCCTGATTTTTCGATTCACCGCATCATCATGCGCGAAAGTGGCGGAACTGGCAGACGCGCTGGATTTAGGTTCCAGTGGGGTAACCCGTGCGGGTTCGAGTCCCGCCTTTCGCACCACAGTCACAGGGTACGCCCAGCCTGTCCTTTGCAGAGAGCAAACGATGGGTTGGGTGGTTCATTGATCTGATAACGATTAACAGTTTTGAGGTGCAGCAATGCAGGTTTCAGTTGAGACGCTGAGCGATCTGGAACGCCGGGTGACTGTGCAGGTGCCCGCAGAAAAAGTCGCCGAAGAAATCCACAGCCGGTTGCAGTCCTTATCCCGAAAGGTCAAGGTAGACGGTTTCCGTCCCGGCAAAGCACCACTGAAACTGCTCAAAAAAATTTACGGGGATCAGGTGCGGTATGAGACCGTCACCGAATTGATGAAGAACAGCCTGGAAGCGGCGCTGATTCAGGAGAATCTCAATCCGCTGGGCGGCCCCAATATCCAGTCCAAAAATCTGGAAGAAGGTCAGGATCTGGAATACAGCGCTACCTTCGAGATCATGCCCGAGTTCGAGCTGGTCGGATTTGAGACCATCCAAGTCGAGCGACCCGTAGCGGAGGTGGTCGATCAGGATGTGGACGACATGATCGAGACCTTGCGCCAACAGCGGGTGATCTGGAACACAGTAGAACGACCGGCCCAGATGGGCGACCAGTTGCACATTGACTTCAATGGGCAGATCGACGGCCAGAATTTCCCCGGCGGCAGCAGCGAAAACGCTGGTGTTGTTTTGGGTAAAGGCACCATGCTCAAGGATTTTGAGGATCAGCTGATCGGGCTGAGCGCCGGCGCAGAAATCAGCTTTGACCTGAGCTTTCCAAACGACTACCACGCCAAGAACATTGCCGGCCAGACCGCACATTTTCAAGTCAAGGTTAACACTGTCGAAGAAGCTAACCTACCCGAAGTGGACGATGCCTTTGCCGAAAGTTTCGATATCAAGGAAGGCGGCGTCGCCGGTTTGCGGCAGTCCTTACGCGATAACATGGAGCGTGAATTGCGCGACGGCATCAAGGCGGCAGTAAAACATCAGGTGCTCCAAGGGCTGTTGGCCGCCAATCCAGTCCCGCTGCCGCAAGCGTTGATTGAGGTGGAGATCGAGCGCCTAGCCCGCCAATTGCATTTCCCGCCCGGCGCCCAGGATGAAAAAAACCAGCAACTCAAGACTCAATTATTCGGAACTGAGGCCCGTCGCCGGGTAGCCTTGGGGTTGCTGTTGTCCCGATTAGCGACGACCCAGAACATCAAGGCGGATGAGCAACGGGTCCAAACGCAACTGGAAACCGTGGCCGCCAGTTATCAGGATCCGGCAGAGGTCATTCGCTGGCACGCACAGAACCCCCAAGCGATGGAGAGCATCCACGCGCTGGTCATCGAGGATCAGCTAGTCGAATGGCTGCTGGAGCGGGCGCAAGTCAGCGAAAAGCCAAGCACCTTCGCCGAAATCATGAAACCTGCAAGACCACAAGCTGGGGCAGCGGATCAGTCAGCTTCCGAGGAGTCCACCGAATGAACGAAACCGGCGTTTCCACCCCGATCCAGGCGCTCAATCTGGTTCCTATCGTGGTGGAGCAAACAGCCCGTGGCGAGCGGGCTTACGATATCTACTCCCGTTTACTCAAGGAACGGGTGGTGTTTCTAGTCGGTCCGGTCGAAGATTATGCTGCCAATCTGATCGTCGCGCAGCTACTGTTCCTTGAAGCCGAAAATCCCGACAAGGACATCCATCTCTACATCAACTCGCCGGGCGGTTCGGTCAGCGCCGGGCTGGCGATCTACGACACCATGCAGTTCATCAAACCCAGCGTCAGCACCATGTGCGTCGGTCAGGCCGCCAGTATGGGCGCATTATTGTTAGCCGGCGGCGCGGCAGGCAAACGATTCTGCCTGCCGCACTCGCGAGTGATGATTCATCAGCCGCTGGGCGGCTTCCAGGGTCAAGCCAGCGACTTCGATATCCATGCCCGGGAAATCCTGCTGGTTCGAGATCGGCTCAACCGGATTCTGACTAAACACACCGGCCAGCCCGTCGAGAAGATCGCGGTGGACACCGACCGCGATAACTTTATGGGCGGCGCCGAGGCCGTCGAATATGGTCTGATTGACGCGGTGCTCAGCCAACGTGTGCCGGTCGGCTGATCGGTCGGCCTTTCCCCCGCCAAATAATATCTACTGTGCGATGCTGACGAGGATGGAGTGATGGGCAGAGACCGCAATGACCGGGATGATGACAAGCTGTTGTACTGCTCCTTCTGTGGCAAGAGCCAGCATGAAGTTCGCAAGCTAATTGCCGGCCCAAACGTGTTCATCTGCGACGAATGCGTTGAACTGTGCAATGACATCATTCGCGAAGAAATGGAGGACAGCGCCCCTGCGGCAGCCTACAAACTGCCCAAGCCGCATGATATCAACCAAGTGCTTGATGAGTATGTGATCGGTCAGGAACGCGCCAAGAAGGTGCTATCAGTCGCCGTTTACAACCATTACAAGCGGCTGGAATTGCAGCAGGGCAACCGCGCCGGGAAGTCTTCTGATATTGAAGTCGCCAAGAGCAATATCCTGCTGATTGGCCCGACCGGTTCGGGCAAGACTCTGTTGGCCGAGACGCTGGCCCGCCTGCTGAATGTGCCGTTCACCATCGCCGACGCCACTACCCTGACCGAAGCAGGCTATGTCGGCGAAGACGTCGAGAACATCATTCAGAAGCTATTGCAGAAATGCGAATATGATGTTGAAAAGGCTCAGACCGGCATCGTCTATATCGACGAGATCGACAAGATCTCCCGTAAGTCCGACAACCCCTCGATTACCCGCGATGTGTCGGGCGAAGGCGTACAGCAGGCCTTACTGAAGCTAATCGAAGGCACCATTGCCTCAGTGCCGCCGCAGGGTGGACGCAAGCACCCGCAGCAGGAATTCCTGCAGGTGGACACCACCAATATCCTGTTCATTTGCGGCGGCGCCTTCGCCGGACTGGATAAGGTGATTCGCAGCCGCTCCGACAAGGGTGGCATCGGCTTCTCCGCTGACGTTAAAAGCAAGGACGGCGACAAGACTGTTGGCGAGGTGCTGATGGCGGTTGAACCGGAGGATTTGATCAAATACGGCCTAATCCCGGAATTTGTCGGTCGGCTACCGGTTGTGGCGACCCTTGCTGAGTTGGATGAAAACGCCCTGGTGCGCATCCTCACTGAACCCAAAAACGCCATTGCCAAACAGTTCAACAAGCTGTTCGAGATGGAAGGCAGTGATCTCGAATTCCGCGACGAGGCGTTGCGTGCGGTTGCCCGTAAAGCGATGGATCGCAAAACAGGCGCCCGTGGCCTGCGCACTATTCTCGAACATATCCTGCTGGACACCATGTATGACTTGCCCAGCATGCAGAACGTCAGCAAGGTCGTGGTTGACGAGTCGGTCGTTGCCGGTCACGCCAAACCCTACTTCGTCTATGAAGCCCCCGAACGGCGGGCCGTCGGTCAGGACTAACCCGTCCAATCCTAACCCGGTTGCATCCATCGACTGGGTAACCGGTGAGTTTGCTACGCTTTAGCGCCATGCTGGCGCACCAGTAGACCGGTGCGCCGCCCTTTACTCAGCCGTCCGGTTTCACTGCGGGAGCCTGCGATGAAACAAAAAACACCCCAACTGGCTTTACCCAGTCATACCCTGTTGCCGGTGTTGCCACTACGCGACGTAGTGGTCTACCCGCACATGGTCATTCCGCTATTCGTCGGGCGCGAAAAATCGATCCATGCGCTCAATCTAGCCATGCAGGGCAATAAACGGATCGTGCTGGTCGCCCAGCAAAGCGCCGAAATGGACGATCCCGGCGTCGACGACCTCTACCCCATCGGCACCTCGTCGAACATACTGCAACTGTTGCGGCTGCCAGATGGCACGGTCAAGGTGCTGGTGGAAGGCAGCGAGCGAGTCAATATCCATTATTTCACCGAAACCGAATCCTGTTTTATCGCCGCTGTATCACTGCTGGAGTCAGTCCCGGACGAGCACGCGGTCCAGGAAGTTCAGGCGCTGGTTCGCTCGTTACTTGATACGTTTGACCAGTATGTGAAACTCAACAAGAAAATCCCTGGTGAAATACTGGCGTCAGTCGCCAGCATTGAAGACCCGGTGCGGTTAGCGGACACCATCGCCGCGCACATGACCCTCAAGCTGGACGAGAAGCAGAAGATTCTGGAAACCCACAACCTGCGCGAGCGTCTCGAACAGTTGCTGGCACTGGTGGAAGGCGAGATTGACATTCTCCAAGTAGAGAAACGCATTCGCGGCCGGGTCAAGCAACAGATGGAGAAAACCCAGCGCGAGTACTACCTGAATGAGCAGATGAAAGCGATTCAGAAGGAACTTGGCGATCTGGAGGATTCACCTAACGAGATCGAGGATCTGGCCCGGCGCATTGACAAGGCGGGGATGCCGAAGGAAGCCCGAGCCAAGGCTCAGGCCGAATTAAACAAGCTAAAAATGATGTCGCCAATGTCGGCTGAAGCCACGGTTGTCCGCAACTACCTTGACTGGTTGGCCAATGTGCCGTGGCGCAGGCGCACCAAGATTCACCAGGATCTGGTCGCCGCCGAAGAAATCCTGGAAGCCGATCACTACGGTCTGGAGAAGGTCAAGGAACGAATTCTCGAATACCTGGCTGTACAGCAACGGGCGCGCAAGCTCAAGGGGCCAATCCTGTGTCTGGTCGGACCGCCGGGGGTGGGCAAGACCTCACTGGGCCGCTCCATTGCTCGCGCCACTAACCGTAAGTTCGTCCGCATGTCGCTGGGCGGGGTACGCGATGAGGCCGAGATTCGCGGTCACCGCCGCACCTACATCGGCTCGCTGCCCGGCAAGATCATCCAGAATCTGTCCAAGGTCGGGGTACGCAATCCCCTGTTCCTGTTTGATGAAATTGACAAGATGTCGATGGATTTTCGCGGTGATCCGTCCTCAGCACTGCTGGAAGTACTGGACCCGGAACAGAACAACACCTTCAGCGATCACTATCTGGAGGTAGATTTTGACCTGTCGGACGTGATGTTCGTCGCGACCGCCAATTCGTTGAATATTCCGCCGCCGCTACTGGATCGGATGGAAGTGATTCGGATTCCCGGATACACCGAGGATGAGAAACTGAATATCGCTTCCCGCTATCTCGCTCCAAAACAGATGAGCAACAACGGGCTGAAGCCGGATGAACTGGAGATTAGCGAAGCGTCGATCCGCGACATCATCCGCTTCTACACCCGTGAAGCAGGGGTGCGTAATCTGGAGCGGGAACTGGCCAAAATCGACCGCAAAGTGGTCAAAGCCGTGACCCTGCATCC
Source organism: Candidatus Competibacteraceae bacterium (assembly GCA_003989085.1). Lineage (GTDB taxonomy): Bacteria > Pseudomonadota > Gammaproteobacteria > Competibacterales > Competibacteraceae > RXIV01. The sequence continues at coordinate 78,432 of RXIV01000007.1, read as the reverse complement.
GGCCACGGAGAAAATCGTAATCGTCCCTGACCTCCTGGAAAAATATCTAGGGGTGCGACGATTCCGCTACGGACTGGCTGAAGAGCAGGATCAGATCGGACAGGTCACCGGGTTGGCCTGGACTGAGGTGGGCGGCGAGCTGTTGAGCATTGAAGCCGCACTGGTGCCGGGCAAGGGCAAGCTGATTCATACGGGCAAGCTGGGCGAGGTCATGCGTGAATCGATTCAGGCGGCGATGACTGTGGTTCGCAGCCGCGCCGAAGCGCTAGGCATCGATCCGGACTTCCACCAGAAATACGATCTGCACATCCACGTTCCTGAAGGCGCAACCCCCAAGGATGGTCCCAGCGCCGGCATCGGGATGTGTACGGCGCTGGTATCGGCATTGACCCGCATTCCGGTGCGGGCTAGCGTGGCTATGACCGGTGAGATCACCCTGCGAGGTGAAGTGCTGCCGATTGGCGGTTTGAAGGAAAAGCTGCTGGCGGCGCACCGGGGTTGTATTGCAACCGTGGTGATCCCGGAGGAGAACCGCAAAGATCTGGTCGATATTCCGAAGAACATCCTGGAAAAAATCGAAGTGCGGCCGGTGCGCTGGATTGACCAGGTGCTGGAGATTGCGTTACAGGCGCTACCCGCGCCGGTATCCCGAGAATCGGCGGCCACGGCAGAAACCGCCGCCAAGACCGGAACTGCGCCGGAAAAGGCGCGAGCGCACTAAACAACCGCAACCGGCGCTAATTGACACTGCTTTAAATGGCCTGATATAACAGCCAAATAGCTGTCATTCAGCTAGGCGTGGGCTTGATCCGCCATGCCAGCTGGCATTTGAACCCAACAACGCACAACACCAACACATCGCAAAGGAAAGGGGATTATGAACAAAACTGAACTGGTTGAGGCCGTGACCCAAACCACTGAATTATCCAAGGCGGCAGCCGGCAAGGCCGTGGACGCCGTCGTCGACGCTATCGGCAAGGCCCTCAAGCAAGGTGATTCGGTGGTGTTGACCGGCTTTGGCACCTTCTCCGTGCGGGAACGCCCGGCCCGCGCTGGACATAATCCTAAAACTGGCGAACCGATGGAGATTAAGGCCAGCAAGACACCAGTGTTCAAGGCTGGAAAAACATTAAGGGATGCGATAAAGTAGCTTTTTTGCGGGGTGCTTAGCTCAGTTGGGAGAGCATCGCCCTTACAAGGCGAGGGTCGGGGGTTCAAACCCCTCAGCACCCACCACGGTTCAAATGCCGGAGCGGTAGTTCAGTTGGTTAGAATACCGGCCTGTCACGCCGGGGGTCGCGGGTTCGAGCCCCGTCCGCTCCGCCAATTTACAGTTTTGCCTGATTTACATTGTGTTCAGCAGTCCAGATTTTGACTCGGAGCGGTAGTTCAGTTGGTTAGAATACCGGCCTGTCACGCCGGGGGTCGCGGGTTCGAGCCCCGTCCGCTCCGCCAAACTTCAAGGGTGTCCTTCAGACGCCCTTTTTTATGCGCGGTTGCTACTCCAATCCCCGATTCCCTTTCCATGATTCGACCTGAAGCCGGGTAACTCGCCATGTTCCTCCAGAAAATCCGTGATCGCGCCCAAGGTTGGTTTGCCTACACCATTATCGGCTTGTTGATCATTCCGTTCGCAGTATGGGGCATCAACTATTATTTCGAGGGTGGCGGTCCGATGGACGCCGCCGTAGTCGGCGACAGCAAAATATCCGTGCAGGAATTCCAGCGGGCCTACCAGCAGCAGCGCCAGCGGATGCAGGCCATGTTCGGCAACAATGCCGATCCAGCGCTGCTGGACGGGCCGCGACTGAAGCAGCAGGTCTTGCAGCAACTGGTTGAAGAGCGGGTATTAAACCAGCTGGCCCGCGAGCAGGGGCTGCGCGTCAGCGACCGGCAGTTGCACGACGTGATCGTGGCGCTGCCGGTATTTCAGCAAAACGGCGGCTTCAGCAAGGAACTGTATGAACGGTGGCTGCGAAACCAAGGCTATGTCGCAGCGACCTTCGAGGAAAGTTTTCGACTGGGGAAGGCGACCGAGCAGCTGCGTGAGGGCCTAACCGCTTCGGCGCTGTTCACCCCGGTTGAACTCGAGCAGTTGATCGCCTTGCTCAAACAGCAACGGGAACTGCAATACACCGTGTTGGCGTTGGCAAATTATGTCGCCAAGGCCACCGTAGACGACGCAAAAATTCAGGCGTATTTCGAGAAGAACCGGGATCGCTTCGTAAATCCCGAGCAGGCGCAAGTACAGTTTATCGAACTGAAACTGGCGCAGCTCGCCGAAGGCGTGACTATCAGTGAAGCGGATCTGAAAACCGCTTATCAGGACCAGATGGCCAAGTATGGTCAGCCCGAAGAACGCTCTGCTTCACATCTGCTGGTCAAATTACCGCTAAACCCCGGCCCGGCGGAGGTGGCGCAGGCGCAGGCTAAAGCACAGCAGATCGCCGAGGCGATCCACTCGGGGGCCAAGAGCTTTGATCAGGCGCTGCAAGAGGCGAAGACGGATACTTCCGGGGCGCTCGAAGGCGGTGAACTGGGCGTGATCGGCAAGGGCATGTTCGACAATCCCGCCTTTGAAAACGCGCTGTTTGCGCTGAAAAAACCAGGCGATGTCAGCGATCCGGTGCGAATGCCATCGGGATTCCACATTATCCGGCTTGATCACATCACTCCATCCCAGACTAAGCCGTTCGAGGAGGTGCGCGAGGCGCTCGCCAAGGAACTCCGCCAGCAGCAGGCTGAAAACCGGTTTTATGAGATCACCCAGAATCTCGCTAACCTGAGTTATGAGCACCCCGACAGTCTGGAGCCGGCGGCCAAAGCGCTCGATGTGCCGATCCAGGAGAGTGGCTGGTTCAGCCGCAAGGGTGGCGAGGGCATCACCGCTAACCCCAAGCTCATCGAGAGCGCTTTTGGCGAAGAGGTTCTCAAGCGCGGCGTCAATAGCGAACCGATTGAATTGGCGCCGGGGCATGTCGTCGCGATCCGGCTCAAGGACTATCGGGCCGCCACACCACGCACTCTGGAAGAATCGCGGGAGGAAATTGGCAAGATTTTGCGGGAACAGCAAGCCCGTGAAGCTATCGTCAAAGATGCGGAAGTACTAAAAGCCCGCGCCGCCAAGGGCGAGCCTTTGCAAACCCTGGCCAAGGAACTGGGCGGCAAGTACCAGAACGCTGGGTTAGTGAGTCGCGACGCACCAACGGTGGATCGGGCGGTGCTGGCGACCGCGTTCCGCTTGCCACAGCCAGAACCAGGCAAGGTAGCGCTGGCTTCGACCGCGTTGGCAAATGGTGATCAGGCTGTGCTGGAAGTCGCCCAAGTCATCCCCGGACAGAAAGACGCGCTGTCTGAAGAGGAACGCAAGTCCATTGCCCAGCAATTAACGCAACAGGTCGGATCGGAGCAGTTTCAGGGTTTGGCGGACAGCGTACAAATCAAGACCAAAGTCATCACCCACGGCGACCGACTGTAACAGCGGCGGCCCCTCGCTCATCAGCAAGCGAGGAGTTACCGTGATGCAAAACCGCGCTACGCCATTGCTCCCAGCGCGATGGCGTTGAAACCACCATCAACATACAGAATCTCGCCGGTAATGCCAGCGGCCAGATCCGAACACAGAAATGCGGCGGCGTTGCCAACTTCCTCAATGGACACACATTTTCGCAAGGGTGCGATATGCTCGAAAGTATCCAGCATCTTGCGAAAGTTCTTGATGCCAGACGCCGCCAGGGTGCGAATCGGCCCGGCGGAAATGGCGTTGACCCGGATGCCTTCCGGCCCCAGGGTTTGCGCCAGATAGCGGACATTGGCATCCAGGCTGGCCTTGGCCAAACCCATGACATTGTAATTGGGCACCGCCCGCACCCCACCCAGATAAGTCATGGTAATCAACGCCCCCCGCCGACCTTGCATCAGAGGTCGGGCAGCCTTGGCCAAAGCCGCAAAACTGTAGGAACTGATGTCGTGGGCCACGCGGAAATTCTCGCGGCTGATTCCCTCCAGGTAATCGCCTTCCAGTGCCTCACGCGGCGCATACGCGACCGAATGCACCACAATATCGAAGCCATCCCAGTGGGACCTGAGTTCCTCAAACACCGCAGCAATCTCGGCGTCACTTTCGACATCACAGGGCAGAACGATGGAACTGCCCAGTTCAGCGGCCATCTTTTCCACACGGGACTTGAGTTTGTCGTTCTGATAGGTGAAGGCCAGATCAGCGCCTTCCCGATGCATGGCTTCAGCGATGCCCGAGGCAATGGAACGGTTGCTGGCGACCCCGACAATCAGGGCACGTTTGCCGGTGAGAAAGCCCATAATGAACTCCTTTCAGGATTTGCTATCGTTTAGACGGGTCATTGAATTGGCGAACTGTAAAGGATAGTGCATGAATCGCGCAAAATTCAGTTTTCTTTGGTGGTTGCCCAGCGTTGTTGTGCTGGGATTGGGCAGTTTATTCGCAGTAACCGGCGCTTTCGCCGCACCGATGCATGGTATCGCCCTGCATGGACAACCGAAATACGGGCCGGATTTTCCGCATTTCGACTATGTGAATCCTAATGCGCCCAAAGGCGGCGAAGCACGATTTGCCGCGATTGGCAGCTTTGATACCTTTAATCCATTCAACATTAAAGGTGAATCAGCCGCTGGGATCGGTCAGTTATTCGAAACACTGTTGGTAAGCAGCGCCGATGAACCGTTCAGCGAATACGGTCTGATTGCTGAAAGTGTCGATGTACCTGAGGATCGCGGTTCAGTCACGTTTAGCATTCGGCCCATTGCAAAGTTTCATGATGGCAGTTCTATTACGGCGGACGATGTGATCTTTTCGTTTGAAACTTTGAAAAGCAAAGGAGCTCCCTCCTACCGTTTTTATTACGCTAATGTCGCCAAGGTTGAAAAACTGGGCGAGCGGCAACTGAAATTCACGTTCATGCCTGGCGAGAACCGGGAATTACCGCTGATTCTGGGCCAGATGCCGATTTTGTCAAAAAAATATTGGCAGGATCGGGATTTCACAGCGACCACTTTGGACATTCCAGTAGGCAGTGGTCCATACCGGATTGAAAAATTTGAGCCAGGCCGCTTTATTGTCTACCAGCGCGATGGGAATTACTGGGGCAAGGATTTAGCGGTAACACAGGGATTGCATAACATTGACCGACTGCGTTATGACTATTACCGCGATGTCACGGTCGCACTGGAAGCCTTCAAATCCGGCGCCTATGACTTGCGGATGGAGAATGTCGCTAAACAGTGGGCAACTGGCTATGATTCTCCCGCCTTGACCAGTGGACTGATAAAGAAAGAAACTTTCCAGCACCATCTGCCGTCGGGAATGCAGGGTTTTGCTTTCAACCTGCGCCGACCATTATTCCAGGATGCGCGAGTCCGCCAGGCGTTGGCTTACGCTTTTGATTTCGAGTGGAGCAACCGCAATCTGTTTTTCGGCCAGTACACCCGCACCCGTAGTTATTTCGACAACTCTGAGTTGGCTGCACAGGGCTTGCCTTCACCCGAAGAATTAACGGTATTAGCGCCATTGCGTCAACAACTGCCGCCAGAGGTATTTACTACGGCCTATGAACCACCGACTGCGAATGACGATGCCCAACTCCGCGCCAATTTCCAAAAAGCCTTGCAACTATTGCAGGAAGCCGGCTGGGTCTTCCGGGATCGGAAACTGGTCAATGCCAAAACCGGTGAGCCGTTCCGCTTTGAACTGCTGATTGCTGAACCAACCTGGGAGCGGATCGCCCTGCCATTCGCCCGCAATCTGGAACGGCTAGGCATTGAAATGACCGTGCGCAGCGTCGATTCAGCCCAGTATGAAAACCGCGAGCGCAGCTTTGATTTCGACATGATCGTGAATGTCTGGGGACAATCCCTGTCGCCCGGCAATGAACAGCGTGAGTACTGGAGCAGCGCCGCTGCGGATCAACCCGGTAGTCGCAATGTGTCCGGTCTGAAAAATCCAGCGGTGGATCAGCTGGTGGATCAGCTCATCGCCGCCCCGGATCGCGCTACTCTGGTGACCCGGACTCGAGCGCTGGATCGGGCGCTGCAATGGAATTATCTGGTCATCCCGCATTGGCATCTACCTTACACCCGTATCGCCTTCTGGGATAAATTTGGCTATCCGCCAACCACGCCCATGCAAGGTGTACAGCTCGATGCCTGGTGGATTGATCCTACTAAAGATGCGGCGCTGGCTGGGCGTAAAGCCGGCGAAAAAACGTAATTCAGCGCCATGCTTATTTACTTACTGCGCCGTCTGGCGCTGATTCCACTGACCCTGCTCGGCATCATCGCCATTAATTTCTTCATCGTCCAAATTGCACCCGGCGGGCCAGTGGAGCAGTTATTGGCGCAACTCAAAAATACCGCAGTTTCCGCCACTGTCCGAGCTGGCGGTGGAGAAGGCGTGGAGGTTGGACGGGGCAACGCTGCGCCGCAAAATACCGGTGGTAATGGTGTTTATCGCGGCGCTCAGGGACTTGACCCGACATTCATCGCTGAACTGAACCATCAGTTCGGCTTTGATAAGCCGGTCTATGTGCGTTTTGGCCTGATGGTTCGGGATTATCTAAGCTTCGATCTCGGCAAAAGCTACTTTCGCGACCGGAGGGTGCTGGACTTGGTGCTGGATAAATTGCCAGTATCTATCTCCATCGGAGTATGGAGTACGCTGCTGATTTATCTGATCTCGGTTCCCTTAGGTATTGCCAAAGCGATCCGTGATGGCTCGCACTTTGATGTGCTCAGCAGCACAGCGATTATTATCGGCTATGCTATTCCGGCGTTTCTATTCGCCATTTTGCTGATTATCTTATTCGCTGGCGGACGCTATCTGGATTGGTTCCCCTTACGGGGGCTGGTGTCTGATAACTGGGCGGATTTGAGTTGGCCGGCGCGCATTGCCGATTACTTCTGGCACCTGACATTGCCGGTCACCGCCATGGTGATCGGCGGATTTGCCTCACTGACCATGCTGACTAAAAACTCATTTCTGGACGAGATCAACAAGCAGTATGTTATGACGGCCCGCGCCAAAGGCTTAAGTGAACGCAGGGTCTTATATGGGCATGTATTCCGCAATGCGATGTTACTGGTGATTGCCGGCTTTCCCGCAACTCTGGTCGGTATGTTATTCACCGGTTCGCTGCTGATTGAAGTGATTTTCTCACTGGATGGACTGGGGTTGCTAGGATTTGAGGCGGTAATAAAACGGGATTATCCGGTAATGTTTGGGACCTTGTACATGTTCAGCCTGATTGGCCTACTCCTGAATCTGGTCAGTGATTTGACCTATCACTTGGTCGATCCGCGAATTGATTTTACAGCGCGTACTGGGTAAATAGTATTGACCTTACCGCCCATTAAGCTGGAGTCGTTTTCAATGACGCTGCGCCAAGAGCTACAATGGATGATCGGCCTAATCCGCAGGCAACGATGGGCGGCGCTGGCGACTCAAAGCGCTGATGGCCCGGAGGCCTCTTGGGCCGCTTATACGCCGGAACCAGATTGCAGTGGCTTTCTGCTGCATCTCAGCACCTTGGCGGCCCACACCCGCAATTTGCTGGCGGATCCCCGCGCCGGACTGGCAATTAGTGAACCGGAACGGGAGCGCGAGGACCCACAAAAATTGGCGCGGGTGATGATTCAGGGCAAGGTTGCCGTGATTAGCAAGAGCAGTGCGGATTATCAGGAAGCTGTGAGGCGTTATCAAGCGCGGCTGCCGGATTCAACGCCGCGCTTTGAGTTTGGTGATTTTCTGCTGCTAAGGCTGACCCCGATCCGCATTCGCCTGGTCGGCGGTTTCGCCCGCGCCCATACCTTGGATAGCGCTGCGCTGCGGGCGGCGGCCCAATCACAACCAGAAGACCCGGCGTAACACGATCCCCCGACGGCTCTTCCCCGCCCAGTTCAGGCCGCCGTTCGATCTTTCATCGGCGCTGCGTCCCGCCGATACAGTTCGTTCAGCGGCGCCGAGCGGCCAGGACCAATCACCATTCGGCAATGCTCGCGCTGGAGTTGCCGAGGGGTCGTCGCACCGCAAGCATGCGCGATGATTGCCACTTCATGCCGCATATTCTCTGCATAATGCCGCACCCGTTCCGCCTTGTCTTGCGGATCCAAACCTCGGTGCAAGCGGGGATTATGGGTAGTAATTCCCGCCGGACAGGTATTCTTGTCGCATTGCATCGACTGCACACAGCCGAGCGCAAACAGAAACCCTCGCGCTGAATTGACAAAATCAGCCCCCACGCACAGCGCCCAAGCCACTTCGCCAGGATTGATCAGCTTGCCGGACGCGATCACCCGGATTCGCTCGCGCAAGCCGTACTCCACCAGTTTATCCACCATCAGAGGCAGACTTTCCTGCAACGGCAGGCCGACATAATCCAATAAACTCACCGGGGCCGCACCGGTGCCGCCATCAGCGCTGTCCACCGTGATGAAGTCAGGAGCGCCGGCTATCCCTTGGCGGATGACTTCCTGGCACAGATCATCGATCCAGCGTGGATCGCCAACCACCAGTTTGAAGCCGGTAGGTTTGCCGGTGAGGGTTCTCACCCGGCGGATGAACGCCAACAGAGCCGCCGCATCGGCGATATCGGGATGCCGATTCGGGCTGCGGGAATCCTGACCCACCGGGATGCCGCGAATAGCAGCAATTTCCGGTGTCACTTTGGCTGCGGGCAGGATGCCGCCTTTGCCCGGTTTCGCGCCCTGACTGAGCTTGATTTCAAACAATTTGACCTGGGGATGGGCCGCCACCTCGCGCAAGCGGGCTTCATCCAGGCCGCCCTGGCCGTTGCAGACACCATATTTCGCCGTGCCAATCTGAAACACCAGGTCAGCGCCGCCAGCCAGATGGTACGGCGACAGACCGCCCTCACCGGTGTTCATCCAGCAGCCCGCCAGTCGCGCCCCGTTGGATAGCGCCAAAACCGCCGGCTGGGAGATCGCGCCATAGCTCATGGCCGAAAGATTGAAGAAACTGCCGGCGTGATAAGGCTGGGCGCACTCCAGGCCAATGATTAAAGGCGGCGTTTCCACCGCAGCTGTCTCTAATGCGGGAAAAGTCGCGTTGGCGAACAGCAATGTTCCCGGCGGGCGCAAATCACGGGTCGAACCGAAGGGCTGGGTGTTATCCAGATTCTTCGCCGCTCGGTAAACCCAGGCGCGTTGCGCCCGGTTGAACGGCATCTCCTCCCGGTCCATAGCGTAGAAATACTGGCGAAAGAACACGCCGAGATGCTCCATCCGGTAACGCAACCGCCCGATAACCGGGAAATTACGACGAATGGCGTGCTGGGTCTGGGTAATATCGATGAAGTAGAGGGTGATGATCAGCAGGACGCCGACACCAACGGCAAAGACAAACAATGCCGCCATGACCGCCAGGAAAGTTGTTACAAAACCAGCCAGATCGAAAGTCAGCATGGCAAGCCTCCAGCCAGAAAAACATGCACTGTGGCCGCCATTCTACTGCGTTCCCTATCAGGGGGGAGAAACAACGCAGTAATCCACCGCCGACCCCTGATAACAGGATTGGTAATAGATGCCGTCGTCCACATAGTAGGTCTGACCCGCCAAAACTACCGTAGTCGCATCGGACGACAATGACGCCACAGCAGCGCCTACCGCTAGGCTCGCCGCTGCTCCCGACGCTACTCCGTCGTAGTAGTAATCCCCGCCCCCACCGTAATAATAATCCCCATAAGAGTTTGCAGGACTCCGCGCCGCCACCCCGCCATTTGGACCCACGGCCACCGCGCCACCATCCGGGCCTCGAACCGCCACCCCGCCGCCCGATCCTCGTCCGACAGCGCCTCCCTCTGGACCTCGAACCGCCACGCCGCCATTCGAACCTACCGCCACGCCGCCATCACCTCGAAAGCTGCCCCCGCTAAACCCACCACCATCATGAACACCGCCAAAGCCACCTCCACCAAAACCGCCTCCACCAAAGCCACCTCCCCCCCGGGCTTCCGCCAACGGCGGGAAAACCGGAACACTCAGCGCGACCGCGACCAGCATGGCCCCGCTCATCGCTTTAAATTGCATGACGCTGAATCTCAATATGCTCATGACTAACCTCCGGTCTTGGTGGGAGGAACCACAGGTACAGGTACGGTGGGGAGTAGCGCTGGCGCGAACTTAATCTTTTGCGCTCCAGGCGGCGCTTTAAAACTAAATAGCTCCGGCTTTAGTGAAGGCGAGACCTTCCAATCCTGGAGAACGGCTGTCCATTGGGGAGACGCCAACAGGTTTTTCTGGGTGATCACGATCTTGCGAGGGAGCGGCTGGGAGCCGGTTTCAATCCAAAGCTGAAACTGGATATCGTTCCGGTCAAACGCCAGGTGTTCGGTAGGCACGCCCCGTACCCGGCTCGGGCCAACATAGCGGGCATGACGCTGACCCTTGGCCAAATGCTCGCACAGCTTGGGGCTAGCCAGATCAGTGAGGGCAACCCGAAGCTTCAAGTCGTGATCGGCTTTCTCCAATGCTTCTTCAATCTCCGGCGGCGCTTCCACGGTGGCGTACACCTGATCTGCCGGATTATACAAAGTCAAGGTTTTGCCATCGTAGAAGAACTGCTGATTAACCCGGTCCCCTTCAGCATTGACCCGGAGCTGGTTTGGCCGCTCCACAAAGGTCTCTAGCTCAAAGGTGTATTGGATCTTTTCCCCCCCTGCGTACACCCGATCATCACTTACTTCAGCGCGGTAGGAAAACCGATTGAGCGACTTGAGGTAGTCGCACATCCGCTGGACAAGTTTATCCGGCTCCGGCGGCATTTCTTTCTGCGGCGCCCCGGCAGCTAACGCCGGACCACTGAGCAAAATCAGGCTCCCCAGGGCCGAACCCACGATATGGCTGGATCGCATGGCTATTTTCCTTGGTATATCTTAGGAGGGATGAATGGGTTCCGCTGGGCAGGAAACCCGGCCCAGCTAGGCGGATTACTCCATCGTGACCGTAACGCCAGTCACGTTCCCAAGATTAAGATCCAAACCCTTGGTCCGTGAGCGCAGATTCATGATCACACCGTTCTCGTTCTGCAAGCGCAGGCCACCCACACCGCCACCCAAGGCGACACTGGCTTCCATCTTGGTGAAGGTACCGGGAAACTGGGAAATCATCTTCAGGTCATACACTTCGCCGGCAGCGCTCATCTTTGAGACACCGACGTTAAGGCCAGCACTCAGGCCTTTGAGTTTGAATGGATATTTTCTACCATGAAACGTCAACGTCCCGCTGCCGGTGCTGCCGCCCAACAATAATCCAAACTGCTTTTCGGCAATCGAGACCTTGCCAACCGGTTGCTTGACGCCCGCCGCCAGCGCCAAGCCACTCACCAGTAGCGTCAACGCCAGCAAAACGCGGCCAGTTATTTTGCAACAGTTCTTTATCATCGGTTTTCTCCTCAGAAATTAGGGGTCAAGTTAGGCTCCGTTATGCGGCGATGGAAAACTTGCCAGTGTTCCAGATAGTTCACGGTCCGCATCGCCCGGAAGGGATTATAGTTGATGCTCACGGTGACCACCTGACCCGCCAAGTCAGCAGGATGTCGTCATCTATGGCGGATACGCCGTTGAAACTTTTCGTAGCGGATGAGCGTGCGCGGGTAGCGCCGCTAGGGTGCAGGCAAGTGAATGAGATGCGGCGGCGGCATCAACAGCAGGCCAGTCGGAAAATGCTCCAGCGCCGCCGGATGATCCTGAAACGGCGTGTGCCAGTCAGCCTGGCTAGGATGGCGGGTATAACGGGCTTCGGTAAAGAGGCTCAGGTCGCTCAGGCCCAATTCCCGAACCAGCGACCGACTGGCGCTTCGATCCACCGTCCAGGAACGCCAGGCGCTATCCACCAGCGTCAGCCCAAACAGCAACAGCAGGACCGCCAGCACGGTCAGGGCAAAGTCGGCATTGCGCAGCGACGCCATGCTCAGTCACCGGCCAGTTCCGGTTTGGTGTGGTAACCACGCGGCGTGTAGACCCACCGGCCCACCTGTCGAGTCTCACTGTTGCCGATTAGCACCAGCGACAGCATGTTCAACCGCTCCGGGTCCAGTTCGCCAAGAGTGGTCACGGTGATTTGTTCCCCTTTGCGGGTGACGTTAAACGCGACGATCACAGGCGTTGTCGGCAAACGATAGCGCAACAAGATTTGCCGGGCTTCCAACAGCTGCCAGGATCGCTTGTTGGACACGGCATTGTAGAGCGCGATGGCGAAATCGCCCTGGCCGGCCAGATCAATGCGCCGGGCGATCAGCTCCCACGGCGTTAGCAAATCGGATAGAGAGATCACGCAAAAATCATGAGCCAAGGGAGCGCCAACCCGTGCTGCCGCCGCCTGCATCGCTGAAATACCAGGGATTACTTCGATCTCAACCTCAGCCCATTCTGGCTTCGGTTTGCGGGCCAGCAACTCGAACACGACGGTCGCCATCCCGTAAATCCCGGCATCACCACTGGAAATCAGCGCGGTGGTCCGGCCAGCGGCGGCCAGGTCAAGCGCCAACGCAGCGCGAGCCAGTTCTTCACCCATCGGCGTTTTATGGCGGGTCTTGCCCTCGGTCAGCGGGCCAAGCAGGTTGAGATACAGACCATGTCCAGCCAGATCGCTACAGGATTCCAGCGCGGCATGGGCGGCGGGGCTGAGGTGATCCAAGCCACCGGGGCCGGAACCAATAATATAGAGGCGGTGCATAGGAGCCTTGGCGCGAGGGGCGGATTGCGCGAGAAAGTCGGGTTAGCTCAGGAGCAAGCGCTGAAGAGCTTAGGCGATTTTCTAAAAAGGTTATACCGCCCGACTCGCTACAGCCCTAATCGTCGTCCTCATCCTCTTCATCCAGCAGCGCGATTTTCCGTTGCGGCACGGTTTTCGGATCAACCGTGATTGGCCGATAAATCTCCACCCGATCACCGTCGCTGAGCGGAGCATTCAGCTTAGTGAGCTTGCCGAAAATACCGACCTTGTTTTTCTTCAAGTCTACCTGCGGACACCGTGCCAGAATCCCGGAGCGGTCAATGGCGGTTTGTACAGTGCTGTCGGCGGGGACTTCAAAAGAGAGCCAGATTTGTTGGCCTGGTCCGCTATACGCTACGCCAATCTGCATAAAGTTCTCCTCGTTTGGAATTGAATGTCTGATCCGACGGTCGGTAGTTCGCCAGCAGTACACCAGCAGTACACCAACGCCCGGAATCCACAGCGACGCTAGGGCACCCGGCAATGGCCGTATTGGAGATCAGCCGAGCGCGCGCGCTCCTTACGCTGCTGCACCCGCCGCTCCATCGCCCGTTTGCCAGCCAGCAAAAAACCCAGGACCAGAAAGCCGCCGGGCGGCAACAACATCAGCAAAAAGCCTTTGTAGTGCGGGATCAGTGTGGTTTCGAGAAAGGCGAAGCCATCACCGAGCAGCAGCGAGGCATGAGCGAACAGAGTCGCACTGCCCAGAATCTCACGGCAGCCGCCGATAATGATCAGCGCCAGGGTATAGCCCAGCCCCATCGCCAACCCATCGACTGCCGAAGCCGACACCGGCTGTTTGGAGGCGAACGCCTCAGCGCGGCCCAGCACCGAACAGTTGACCACGATCAGCGGAATGAACAGTCCCAGCACCTTGTACAGTTCATGCAGCCAGGCGTTGATCGCCATATCAGCCAGCGTCACCAGCGAAGCAATCAGCAGCACGAATACCGGAATCCGCACATCCGGAGTGATGAAGTTGCGGCAACTGGCAATGACCACGTTAGAAGCCAACAGAACGCCAGTGGTCGCCAGCCCCATGCCGAGTCCATTGGTCGCGGTAGTCGTCACCGCCATCAGCGGACACAGGGCCAGCATCTGGGCAAAGACGACATTGTTGCCCCACAGTCCTTCGGTGAAAATGCTGCGATAGTCGTTCATCAAGGCTTCGCTCCTGTAACCGGTTCCGCTTCATCCAGCAACGCTGCTCGGTGGGCAGCGAAAAATTCCAGCCCGCCCTTGACTGCTTTCACCACTGCCCGTGGCGTAATCGTGGCGCCCGTGAATTGATCGAACACCCCGCCATCCTTTTTCACCGCCCACTTTTCCGGCGAGGGATTGCTCAGCGACCGTCCAGTGAAACTCAGAATCCAGTCGGATTTGCTCAACTCAATCTTGTCGCCCAGCCCCGGCGTTTCGTTGTGGCTGACAATCCGTGTTCCCAGCAACGTCCCGTTCCGGTCAACGCCCATGATGATCGCTATCGCGGTATTGCCATAACCGGGAGCGCTGACCTGATAACACACCGCCTGAACCTGGCCGGCTTTCCGCGCCCGATAAACAACGACGCTGCGCTCGCCGTCCTGAATCGTAGCGGTGTCGCGCACCAGCTCGTTGTCGTAATACCCGGCGGGGATCACCTGTTGCAGTGTGGCTTGCAAATCTTCCATTTGGCGATTGGCAATGTCGGTACGGGTCAGCCGGTCGGCAATGCCCATCACGGCGCTGGTCAACAAGGCGACACCGCCCAACAGCACAACTTGATAGCGCAAGGTCTGCCGATGTTCCGGCTTGAAAATATCCAGGAGATTCATTGGCTTTCTCCAGGCCGGGTGGGCGGACGTTTGACCGGGCGCGATTGGCCGCCCCAGGTGCGGCCATAGATCCGTGGGCGGAGGTAGTGATCGATCAAGGGCGTCGCCGCGTTCATCAGCACCACCGCGAAGGCGACGCCTTCGGGATAACCGCCCCAGGTGCGGATGATATAGACCAGCGCCCCGCAGCCAGCCCCGAACACCAGTTGTCCAATAGGCGTGGTCGGCGACGTAACCGGATCGGTGGCGAAAAAGAAGGCACCCAGCATTAACCCGCCGGATAGCAGATGCAGGGCTGGATCAGCGAAGCGGTCGGGATTGAGCAGATGAAAACCACCGGCCAGCAGCGCCACTGTAGTCAGCATGGCAACCGGAATCTGCCAGGTAATCACCCGTCGCCACAACAGCCACCCGCCGCCGAGCAGCGCCAGCCATTCGGCCGTTTCGCCCAGACTGCCGCCAGTCCAGCCAAGCACCGCAGCGCCCGGCTGAAAGTGTCCCGGCAAAATCTGGCTGAGGCTATGATTCATGCCCAACTGGGTGCGGACATGGCCGAGAATGGTTGCGCCGCTGACGCCGTCCACATCGGGAATGCCGTTGAAAGTGATCGCCAAGCCATCGAACAGACCGGGGGCATGGCTGGAAAACAACGGATGGGGTCCCAGCCAAGTAGTCATCTCGACCGGAAACGACACCAGCAGCGCCACTCGCGCCAGCATCGCCGGATTAAACAGGTTCTGTCCAACGCCGCCAAACACCTGCTTGCCGATCACAATGGCGAAGAAGCCGCCGAGCGCCCCAATCCACCACGGCGCCCACGGCGGCAGCGACACGGCCAGCAACACCCCAGTCAGCAAGGCGGAACCGTCCCAGAGAAAGGGCTTCACCGGGCGTCCAGCGATGGACAGGCAAGCGGCCTCGCACAACAGGCAGGTCAACACCGTCACCAGTAACAGGCTCAGGGCCGGCCAGCCAAACAGGATGAGGCCGTACAGCGTCGCCGGCGCGACCGCCAGCAACACCAGCCCCATGATGCGCGGCACGCTGTCTGGAGCGTGGGTGTGCGGAGCACTCGGCAAATGCAGGTTCATGCCGCCGCTCCGGCCTTAGCTGCCTTGGCCTGCCGCTTCTCGGCCTGCCGCCGCGCAGCCGCCTCAGCCTTGGCTTGTTCCGCCCGCGCCAGCCGGGCCTGGCGCTGGTCCAGCAAGCGGCGGGTTTCCTTGGATTTCTGCTCGGCTCGCTCCCGTGCTTCGAGCACGCCCCGGGCGTATTCAAAATACTGCACCAGCGGAATATGCGAGGGGCAGGCATAAGCGCAGGAACCACAACTGATGCAGTCAATCAGCCCGAAGTCGAGCGCCCCGTCCAGATCGTCACAACGAGCGCGTTTGGACATTTCCAGCGGCATCAGACCCATTGGACAGACTTCAACACAACGCCCGCAACGAATACAGGGCGAAGGTGTCGTCAGTTGGGCTTCAGCAGCCGTCAGGGCCAGAATGCCGTTGGTGCCTTTCACCATCGGCGTCTGCCAGGTTGGCAAGGGTTGCCCCATCATCGGCCCACCCATCAACAGTTTCGCGACCTCACCAGTCACGCCGCCGCAGAACGCCAGCAAATCCTCCACCAACGCGCCAATGGGCGCTTCCAGATTTTGCGGTTCAGCCACCGCGCCACCGGTAATGGTCACGATCCGCGAGATCAACGGGTGCGCCTGACGCAGCGCCCGATGCACCGCATAGGCGGTACCGACGTTGTGGACGAGGATGCCGGTATCGGTGCCGCGTCCACCAGCGGGCGTTTCCAGCCCGGTCAACAATTGAATCAACTGCTTGGCTGAACCTGCTGGATAACGGGATGGCACCACTACCACCCGAATTTGCGGGTCGCCGTGGCACGCCGCGCTCATGCTGGCAATAGCTTCCGGCTTATTGTCCTCAATCGCGATCACCGCCTGCGGGGCTTGCAGGGCGTAGAGCATCAATCGGACGCCATCGACGATCCCGGCGGCGCGTTCCCGCATCAGCCGGTCGTCACACGTCATGTAGGGTTCGCACTCTGCGCCATTGACCGCCAGCGTATGAACCTTGGCCTGCCGGGCTTTGTTCAATTTGAGCGCCGCCGGGAAATTGGCCCCACCCATCCCGACAATGCCCGCCTCGGCAATCTGCGCGGCGACTTGCTCCGGCTCCAGCGCAAACGGGTCAGGCAGCGGCTCCCGCTCCAGCCAGCGGTCTTCCCCGTCGCTGTCCAGCGTGACCGTTGGCAACGGCAGACCCGACACATGGGGCGCGGTGAAATCGCCAATGGCGGTGATTACGCCGGAGGTCGGGGCGTGAACCGACGCCGACACTGCGCCCTGTCCCTGGGCCAGCAACTGTCCTTTGAGAACCGAATCCCCGACCTTGACCACCGCCAACGCCGGCAAGCCGGTATGTTGCTGGAGCGGAATATGGAGCCTGGCCGGCGGCGGCATGATCCGGATCGGCTGATCAGCGCTCAGATGTTTTTGCCCGGCAGGATGGACACCGCCCCAAAAGTCAAACAGTTTCATGGCGTTATGCTCCAAAACCGAGCGCTGGCTTAGGCCAGTGCCAAGTTTTCAGGGTCAGTGTGACTGGACGCAATTGCAGACACTCGGTCGGGCAGACTTCGACGCACAACCCGCAACCGATGCAGGCGTCCTGAATGACGCTGTGAATTTGTTTGGGTGCGCCGATAATGGCATCCGTCGGACAGCGCGGACCACAATGGGCGCAGCCGATACAGATCGCCTCGTTGATATGGGCTAGCACTGGCGGCCCGGCAGCCGCATCGACCGCAACCCCCAGCTTGGCGGCCAGCGCCTGCGCCAGTGCTGGGCCACCGGGGGGGCAAAGGGTAACGGGCGCTTTACCGGAGGCCAGCGCCTCCGCCGCTCCAGCGCAACCGGGAAAACCGCATTGCCCACAATTCACCCCCGGCAATAATTGCTGGAGTTCTTCATTCAGCGGATTGGTTTCTACCCGCAGATAACGGGCTGCCAGACCCAGCAACCAGCCACAGCACACGCCCAACACCGTCAAACTCAACACAGCGGCAATCACGATTTTTCTCCTGGTGATACAGCGCGTTTTTAACTTTTACCCACGGAACTCACGGAACCCACAGCTAGCCGGTTCGCCTTCATTTCACTTCACCGGCAAACCCACAAAACCCATAAACGCCAGCGCCAGCAGCCCAGCGACGATGAAGCCAATCGGCGCTCCGGCAAAAGTGTCCGGCACATCCGCCAAAGCCAGGCGTTCCCGCAGACCGGCAAACAGCACCATCACCAGGGTAAAACCCAGCGCTGAACCAAAACCAAACAGGAGACTTTGCAGAAAGCTGTGTGGTTGCTGGACATTCAGCAACGCCATGCCGAACACTGCGCAATTGGTGGTAATCAGCGGCAGATAAATACCGAGCGCCTGGTAGAGCGTCGGGCTGGCCTTGCGGACAAACATCTCGGTGAATTGCACCAGCGCGGCGATGACCAGAATGAAGGCGAGAATCCGCAGAAAGGTGATGTCAAGCGGAACCAGCACATAACGCTCCACCAGCCAAGACACCGCGACCGCCAGGGTCAGCACGAAGGTGGTCGCCATGCCCATCCCCAGCGCAGAATCGACCTTATTGGAAACCCCCATGAACGGGCATAACCCCAGGAATCGGGCCAGTACGACGTTATTGACCAACGCCGTTCCTAACAGAATGAACAGGTAATCGCGCATGATGCTCTCCGAAAAGCCTGCGCCGGTTTTCGCAACTATCACGCCAAAGACTGCCACTGACTGCATTGCCTAGTGGTTTCAAGGTGTTGGCTCATCTCATTCCGCCCACCGCCCCCTTGAATCCTTGTAAGGTTTACAACATTGCGGCGGGTCCATTGGCGATGGTTGTGGTAAATGCTGCATCGCCGAATGCGGAACAAAGGTAAAGGCTAAGGGTTTACATTCGATTAGCCCCAGTCATGAAACTTGCATGGCTTGCTCCGCCACCATTTCACTCATCATCGCGCACTGCCGAGTACCGCCATGACCAAGAATCATCACAAACCATTCGGCTACTCCCCCGCTCCTATCGAGACCGGCGCAGCGCCTCTTACCGCTGAAAACCTGCCACTCTGGGTGTTCGCCAAGGTGGTCGATCAGTTGACGACCCCGGTTTGCCTGACCGACACCGCCGCCAATATTATCTATGTAAATCGAAGCTTTACAGAAGTGACCGGCTATACGTCCAGTGAGGTAGTCGGTCAAAACACGGCGGTTCTCTCTGATCCATCCACTCCGACCCGGATCTACGACCAGATGTGGCGGCAAATCCGGCGCGGTGAGCCGTGGACCGGGCTACTGGTCAATCGTCGCCAAGGCGATACCGTCTATCTGGCGGAGCTAACCGTATTGCCGGTGCAGGATGAACAGGCGCAAACTGCTTGTTTTCTCGGTATTTACCGCGACGTGACCGCTATGCACCACCTTGAACAACAGGTGCATTATCAAAAGGCGCTGATTGAATCGATGGTGGATGCCGCTCCCGCCGTAATTGCCCTGCTAGATGAGAATGGCCGGGTGATTCTCGATAACCATGAATACAAGAAGCTGGTCGGCGATTTGCGAGTGCGCGAGCCGGCGGCAGAATTTCTCCGCGCCCTGCGCGAAAGCCTCGGTGAAAACTTCCCGTGGGGCGCGGACGCAGAATCCGATTTCCGCGATCAGGAAATCAGTTTCGATCCCGGTAACAGCGGGCAGCCACGCTGGTTTTCCTGTTCCGGCGTCTGGTTCCGCGAGCGGGCCAGCACCGCCGCCAATTTCTTCAAACCGGTGCGGCAAACCTGGCTGCTGCTGATGGCTAACGACATCACCGCCCTGAAGCGCCAGCAGGAAGCCGTAGGGATGAACGCAATGCGGGCGCTGCTGGCCGAGCAGGAGCGGGTGCGGAGTATGCGCGAGGCGTTGCAGGCCGCCATTTTTCAGATGCAGGGGCCGCTGAACCTAATGACGGCCGCTCACGATCTGTTGGCGCGACGCGGCGCTCAGGCCGATCCAGCGCTACGCCAAGCGCTGCGGCAGGCGACAACCACCGGTCAAGCGGCGCTGGAACGATTGCGGGCGCTGATTCCTGTCGCGCCGCCGGAAGCAGTAGCTCCGATCAACATCAATCAGTTGCTGCGCGAGGTGCTGGAACT
Organism: Candidatus Competibacteraceae bacterium; assembly: GCA_003989085.1. Taxonomy (GTDB): domain Bacteria; phylum Pseudomonadota; class Gammaproteobacteria; order Competibacterales; family Competibacteraceae; genus RXIV01. Next base: position 58,650 of record RXIV01000007.1, on the reverse strand, counting down.
GGACAAGCAGCGCCTGCTGGCTGGCGGGATGATCGTAGATTGGAAACCAACCCCAATTCTGCCCGCCGTGACCGCTCGGGTCAGCCGGTTACGGAGTATGTTCAAGCACTTGATCGAAAACGCCCTGGATGCGATGGAAGGGAGCCGTCATGACCCCCGTGAGTTGCGAATCGCCACCAGCCTCCGTGATGAGGCGGTGATCGTGATCATTGAGGATACCGGCCCCGGTGTTCCCGCCGAGTTGCGGTGGCAGATTTTCGAGCCGTTTTTCACCACCAAACGGGCCGCTACCCATGTCGGCTTGGGATTGGCGCTGGTGCAGGAAGTCGTCAATGAACAGCGTGGCGTAATCAGCATCGATCCAGACTATGTGACCGGGTGCCGCTGGAGAATTTCGCTGCCGCTCCGCTATGACGATGATTCCTAAACCCGCGCCTCTTGGCCCCACCCTGGGGACCGCCGTTGTGGATCGGCCCGCATTGCTGGAAATGCAACTGGAAACCCTGTTCCGGGTCAGCCAAGGGCTCAGTCGTCCCTGTCCGCTGTCGGAAACCCTCACCCAAGTATTGAATATCCTGCATGACCACGGCGAACTGTTGCGCGGTGTAGTGTCGCTGGTCGATCCCGACAGCGGCGCATTGCTGGTCAGCGCCGTTCACGGCCAGGCGCCATCACCGGATCAGGAGCCGGTGCGCTACCTGCCGGGCGAAGGCGTACTCGGCATGGTGCTGGAGCGTGGCGAGCGGGTCATGTTGCCGCGTCTGGCTGATGAACCTCGCTTTCTTGACCGACTGCGGCTGTATGACCGGGAACTGCCGTTAATTGGCGTTCCAATTCGGGTCGGTCCCGGCCAGTTCGCCGGGGTGCTGGCCGCCCAGCCGCCGGGTTTGGACCCGTGGTTGCCGGATCGCGCCCGCTTTCTGGAAATGGTCGCTAATCTGATCGCTCGCAGTGTCCGCCTGACGTTGGATGTTGAGCGCGAACGCGGCGTGTTGACCGCCGAGCGCGACAGTCTGCGACGAACGGTGCGCGGTCAGCACGGTTTCGACAGCATGGTCGGCCACAGTCTGGGAATCCAGAGGGTGTTCGATCAGGTGCGGCAGGTGGCGAAATGGAATACCACCGTGCTGATTCGCGGCGAATCCGGCTCTGGCAAGGAACTGGTCGCCTGCGCCATTCATTACAACTCGCCGCGTTCAGGCGGGCCGCTGATCAAGCTGAACTGTGCAGCATTGCCGGATAATCTGCTGGAATCGGAACTGTTCGGCCATGAAAAGGGCGCGTTCACCGGCGCGGTCAACCAGCGCAAGGGCCGCTTTGAACAGGCGCATGGCGGCACCCTGTTTCTGGACGAGATCGGCGACATTTCCCTGACTTTTCAGGCTAAATTACTGCGAGTGTTGCAAGAAGGTGAACTGGAGCGGGTCGGCAGCAGCCAAACTTTGCGGGTAGATGTGCGCATCGTCGCCGCCACCAACCGCGACTTGGAAACGGCAGTGGACACCGGCGAGTTCCGCGAGGACTTGTATTACCGGCTGAACGTGATGCCAATTTTCATGCCACCATTGCGTGAGCGGCAGGAAGATATTCCTGATCTGGCGCGGTTTCTGGTGGAGAAAATCGCTAAACAGCAGGGGCGGCGGCTGACGATCACCGACAGCGCGATCCGGCTGCTGATGCGCCATCCGTGGCCGGGCAACGTGCGGGAACTGGAAAACTGCCTGGAGCGCAGCGCAATCATGAGCGCCGACGGGGTGATCGCGCAGGATGTGATCGAGCTGAACGGTTTAGGGTTGCGTGGCCCCAGCCCGACATTAGCGCCCGCCAGCGATGCCACGGATCGGATCGATCCGGATACGCCCGGTCTGGACGAACGGGAACGGGTGATCGCGGCGCTGGAGCAGGCCGGCTGGGTGCAGGCCAAGGCTGCCCGCTTGCTGGGCATGACCCCGCGCCAGATCGCCTACCGGGTGCAGATTCTCAATATCAAGATGCGGCGGCTGTGAGGGGGATACTGAGATACTGTCGCAAAAATTGCCATTGATTTTGAACAAAAATTCAACGTGAACCAGCTTCTAGCAGGTTTTCATCTGGCTCCACTATCATGCAGATTAATAAGTGGGTTTTTAGATAGCTTCCAAGGAGTCCTCGCAATGTTTACCAAATTGACGCTCAAGAACTTCAAGGCATGGCGAGACCGTATCGATGTTGAGTTAACGCCCATCACGATGCTCCTAGGAACCAATTCCTCCGGTAAATCTTCGCTATTGCAGGCGCTGCTGCTGCTCAAGCAAACCGCCGCCTCGCCGGATCGCCGCATCCATCTCAATCTGGGAGGCGACGAGGTCAATGATTATTTCAATTTCGGTCACTTCAATGACGTGCTGACCCACGGCGCCTCACCGCGTCAATTTGAAATCGGATTTCAGTTTCAGCGACCACCAGGGAGCCAGCCTGATGGAAAGCAGCGAGTGGATAGCGGCGAGTTCACGGCGATCTACGGCATGACCTCGTCTGGAGCGGCTGTCATTCAGGAACTCATCCTGTGTACCGGCCCGCATAAATTCCGCGCCGTTCGACGCGACAAGGGCGCCTATTCCCTCTTCGTCGACGAGGAATTACAGCCTCGCGGCAAGAGTCGGGCTTACGCACCGGAACGCTCGATTGCGCTGCCTGCCGAGGCCATTCAATTGCTCGCGATGGAAGGCCCGCCAGCCGAGGACATCAGCCTTGCTATCCGGCGCGAACTGGAGGGCATCGCTTATCTTGGGCCACTGCGCCGCAAGCCTGAACGGGATTACGTCTGGAACAAGTCCAAACCGGGCGAACTGGGTATCGACGGCGCTGGCGTCATCAACGCGATCCTGGCGAGCGCCTTGCTTCGCTCCAGGGACGAGGGGGCAGGGCAGACGATCCACGATGTGTCTTCATGGCTGGCGCGCATGGGGGTGGCCGACCGGCTTGAAGTCCGGCAACTGGGCCATTCAACACGATATGAAATCGTGGTGCATAAAGATGGCGTGGCCGCCAATCTGCGCGATGTAGGGATCGGTATTTCTCAAGTCTTGCCGGTGATAACGCTGGCCTTTTTCGCCCAGCCTGGGTCGACTGTGTTGCTCGAAGAACCAGAAATTCACCTGCATCCACTGGCGCAGTCGGCACTCGCCGAATTGTTCGTCGGGGTCAGTCGCCAGCGACAGGTGCAATTTATCGTCGAGACCCACTCCGAGCACCTCTTCCGTCGTCTGCAAACTCTTGTGGCAAGGGATCAGGTTCGGGTAGACGATTGCCGCCTTTATTTCGTCGAACGCAATGGTGCCGCCGCCGCTCTCAAGCAGCTTCAATTGGATGCCTATGGCCGGGTGCTGAAATGGCCGGACCAGTTTTTCGGCGATGCGCTCGGCGAAACGCGGGAGCAGGCCCGGCTGATGTTCGAACGGCAAAAGCGGGCGCGCCCGGCATGAGGCCTCGCTACGTGGTGGATACCAACGTCTTGATCGCGGCCAGCGCTGTGGATGTGGATTCCCCGATGGCGAAGGACGCGACGCCCAGCGACCCGGCGTTGCGGATGCAGGTTTGGACTTGGCTGGACCAATTCAGTACATCGAATTCCCGTCTGGTTCTCGACGGACAAGGCAAAATTGAACAGGAATACCGCAACAAGCTGGGCTTCAACGATTTTGGTCGCCAGGTGGTGAGACACAAGTGGGACACTTGCGCCGTCGATCTAGCCGATGTTCCTTACGACGAGAATGGTGATGGCGTCCTCGACGAACCGCTACAGACCGTCGTCCATGATCGTGCTGATCGCAAAATGGTGGCCGCCGCGCTGGACGCGAGATTTCTGTATGGAGAATGCGCGATTGCGTTTGCTGGAGATAGCGACTGGCACGGCTGGGCGGACCCTCTGGTGGCGGCGGGCCTCGAACTGGAACCGCTCATTCCCGAATGGTCGCTCGCCAAGTATCAGGAGAAGCTCGGCAAATGACCGACTTCTTCCGCTTCCCCCATACCCCGCACCTTGCGTGGCTCGGCAGTGGAACTCCGCGCGATGACAAGGTGCTTTCGCCCGCCGAGGCGCAAACGCTGCTCGCGGAGGCGGTCGTCATTGAAGAAAAGCTCGACGGGGCCAACCTTGGCCTCTCGATCAGCCCTGATGGGACGTTGTGGGCGCAAAATCGCGGGCAATACCTGATCGCGCCCTACGCGGGTCAGTTTGAACGCCTGGGTCACTGGATCGACGCACGCGAGGACGCACTTTTCGATGCTCTGGGTGAGAACCTGATCCTGTTTGGCGAGTGGTGCGCCGCCCGGCATTCGGTGGCTTATGACCATCTTCCCGACTGGTTTCTGGTGTTCGATGTTTACGACCGTTCCGTCTGCTGCTTCTGGAGTACCGCTCGGCGAGACGCGCTGGCGCGGAGCTTGGGGCTGAGCGTGGCGCCGACCCTGTTCCGCGGAAAAACGGCGCTCCCGGAGCTTGAAACCCTGGTTCAGTCGGCGTCTAGCCGGTTCCAGGCTGACCACCTGGAGGGGATCGTGATTCGCCAGGAGTCTCTGGAGTGGCTCATCGCCCGGGCCAAGCTTGTCCGACCAGATTTCATCCAGCACATCGGCGATCACTGGCGGCGGCGCACCGTCGAATGGAACCGGCTCGACCGCGCGCGCTCGGTGACGCAATCGACTGCTTGAGTGATGAGTGGCCGCCGCTAGATCTTCCGCTCGAACGGGGTCAGCGCCCGGCTGGTCAGCCGATACAACTGGGCCGGACGATGCGCCCCGCCCCGGAACCGGTTCGGCATCGGTTCAATGATGTCCTGCTTCAGAATCTTGTGCCGGAATGACGCCTGATCCAGCCGCGTCCCGATGGTCTGCTGATAAACGTGGTGCAGATCATTCATGGTGAATTCCGACGGCAACAGAAACGCCGGCAACGAGGAATAGGTCGCCTTCCCGCGCAGCCGCTCAATGGCTTTCTCCACGATCTGCGGATGATCAAACGGCAGCGTCGGCAAGGCCTCCACCGGAACCGCCTCCGCCGCCTGGCTCTGGCTCAACATCGAGGCGATGCGCCGAGCCATTGCCATCATCGCCGACGGAACCCTACATGCCCGCAACCCGGCCATCTGGGGAGATGGGACGACGGCCTGCGCATCCGACTCCAAGCATTTCGATGCCTGGGATCAGAACCTAACGACACAATGGCATGTCCGCTATGGTGGACGCGGCGCGTCATGATCTACTGGCACGTCGAGCGCAAGTCGCTGTGTATCCACAGCCAACTGAAGTCGCCGGCCTCCTCTGAGGTCGCCTCGATGATTGAAGGTGTCCTCCATCATTGCACCGAGATGGAAGTCGACCGCCAGTACGTCGATTCGCACGGCCAGAGCACGGTCGCGTTCGCCTTCTGTCGCTTGCTCGGCTTCGAGCTGCCGCCTCGGCTGAAGGCTATCCACTCGCAGAAGCTGTACCGGCCGGAAACTGGCAAGGCCGATGCCTACAAGAATCTCCAACTGGTTCTGACCCGACCGATCGATTGGGAGCTGATCCGGCAGTAGTGCGACCAGATGATCAAATACACGACAGCACTGCGCCAAGGGACCGCCAAAACCGAGGCGACACTGCGACGATTCACCCGGCAGAACGTGCAGCACCCCATGTACAGGGCGCTGGCGGAGCTTGGAAAGGCCATCAAGACCATCTTCCTGTGCCGCTACCTGTACTCCGAAGCCCTGCGGCGTGAGATCAACGAGGGACTCAACGTGGTCGAGCAGTGGAACGGAGCGACCGATTTCGTCTTCTTCGCCCGGCGCGGCGAGATGGTGAGCAACCGCCGCGAGGACCACGAGATCAGCATGCTCGCCCTCCACCTGATCCAGAATGCATGGTCTACATCAACACGCTGATGATCCAAACGATGCTGGCGCAGCCGCATTGGCAGGGAAGGCTCACCCCTCGCGACTATGCGGCGCTGACGCCGCTGATCTGGGAGCACGTCAATCCGTACGGACGGTTCGAGCTCGACATGAGCACTCGGCTGGCCTTGCCTTGAGAGAAGTGGCGGCTAATGACAGGACTGTTGGGTCTACCCCATCAAAGTTACACCTATGCGGATGCAAGCGAAACCTTGCCGACGATGTCGGTCTGGGGAACGAGCATCGGTATACCAGCGGACGTGATGCCGAAATCAGCACCTTATGGCTCAAAGGCAAAGATCCGCTTCCAGTCGTTCTTCATGCTGATGACGATCCAGCCTTGCTGCTTCGCCTCGGCCATGAGCGCGTCGCTGAACGTACCGATCTTTGACGCCGCACCGTAGGCCCATTCGCGCTCGGCATCATCGTGATGCACCAGCATCATCAGCCGCGCGCCGCCGCCGGCTTGCGTCCACTCCAGCATCTGCTGGTCGCCGTCCGAATTGCCGAACGCGGCGATGGGTCGACGGCCGATGTGCGAATTGATGCCGACCGGTTTGCCAGCCTTGTCGTCGATAAAGTTGATTTCAGGCAGACGCACCAGCACCGGCTTGCCATTACGCAGTTCGTACTTCGTCTTGATGCTGCTGCCTACCACCTGTTCGGGCGGGATGCCATAGACTTTTTCGGTCCACGGCCGCATAAACTCGATGCCCCCGCCGGACACGATGAAGGTTTTGAAATGGTTTTCACGTAGATAGGCGAGCAGTTCAAGCATCGGCTTGTACACCATCTCGGTATAAGGCCGGCCGGTCTTAGGATGTTTTGCCGTGGCGAGCCAATCCTTCACCGTTTGTTCGAATTCCGCCGTGGTCATCCCAGCATGGGTGGCCATAACGATCTCGGCGATGGCTTTCTCGCCACCCTCCAGCACACCTTTCATATCGCCCTTGAGCAAAGAGGCGAACGGTTCCTGATCCTTCCATTCGGGATGCTGGGGCGCGAGCGCCTTCACGCGGTCGAGCGCGAACAGAAGCTGGAAATACATCGGTTGCTCGGCCCAGAGCGTGCCGTCGTTATCGAACGTGGCGATGCGCTCGGGGATTGGCACGAAGTCAGGCGAATGCTCCTTCGCCACTTTGGCGACAAACGCCACGATGGCTTGCTTGGCCGGTCCTTCCCGCCAAGAAGGGAGGGGGTCTGCGGCGCGAGCAGCCATCGCGGCGAAGGCGAGTACGCTAGCGACCATGCAGATGAGGATATGTTTGCTGCTGCCTGGTTTCACGAATTCCCCTTTTATCTATGAACTTGCGGGCTACCCCGTGGAGGGAGTAGCCCGCGTCAACACTCGAACGGACTGGATTCCTCAGTCCTCGAAACCAAAACCCCCTAACCCCTCTTCCGAAGGGAGAGAGGCATTTGCTCAATTCCCGGTCGGCATCGGGAGATCGACGCCCCCCTTGCCTAACTGCTCACGAGTCCACTGGAATTTCTGATAATTCGAGATCGTGATTGGTCCGGTGTAGACCTCGCTTTGAAGCTTGCGCGGCGGATACTGGACATAGGTCTTCATCAGGTCCTTCATCACCTGGTTGAAGGTCACCAGCGTCCAGGTATGCTCGGTGTAGTTGTTCATGAAGATGTCGTAGCGCTCCTGCGGGTCCTGCCAGAGGTCGAAGATCTGGGGTGCCGTGGCGACATATTTCTCCGGGCCTTTCCAACCCAGATTGGAGTCCACCGCGAGACCGCCGGTCGCTTGGCCGTCGTCGCCGCGCAGATTGAACACCGCCTTATAGTGGCCAGCACGCACCGCGCCGGGGCTCAGTTCGTTCTCCGTGAAGTAGAACCAGGTGGTGCGAGGGTCCTTGCCAGTGCCGAACAAGACCGGTGTTATGTCGTAGCTGTCGAAGATGATCGGCTGGCCTTCGCGATCCTTTTCCGGCAGCTTCACGCCCGCGACCGAGGCGAAGGTCGCCATTAGATCGAGGCCGCCGACGATGTCATGGTTTTTCACGTCCGCCTTGATCTTTCCGGGCCAGACAGCGATCGCCGGCACCCGGTTGCCGCCCTCACGCACCGTACCCTTGGTGCCGCGGAACGGCGTGTAGCCAGCGTCCGGGTACACATCCTGCCAGGCGCCGTTATCGGTGGTGAAGAAGACCAGCGTGTTCTGGTCGAGGCCAAGTTCGCGCAGCTTGTCCATGATGTGGCCAACGCGCGTGTCAAATTCGACCATCGAGTCGGCGTACTTGCTCTTCGACATCGACTTGTGCTCGAACTCCGGCGCCGGCAGGTTCGGTTGATGCACTTTCATGAAGTTGACGTTGAGGAAGAACGGCTTGCCCGGCTCCTTCGCCGCCTTGTCGAGGAATTCGATCGCCGCCTTCTCCACGTAACCGTCGAAGAACGGGATGCCCACCACGCCGTCCGGGTAAGTCACGCCGTGCAATGTGACGGGCTTGCCAGGTTCGTTGACGTACTGCCCGTTGATCTTGAAGTCCTCCTTCGCTTTCTCGCCCGCCTTGCCTGACAGCGACCCGATCGTCACCTTGTTGAACATGTCGCGCAGCTCCGAGTCCATGTCCGGGTACCAGGTCGGGTCGCCGTAGGTGTAGGCGTTGAGGTGGTACAGGCCGACGTACTTCATCTCGTCGTAGCCCTGCGCGTTGGGCAGCGCGTAGTCGGCCTCGCCAAGGTGCCATTTGCCGGTGAAGTAGGTCTGGTAGCCGCCCTGCTTGAGGACAGAAGCCAAGGTCCATTCCGCTTTCGGCAAGCCACCACCCTGGCCCTGGAAGGCCACCGTCGTCATGCCACTGCGGTTCGGAATCCGGCCAGTCTGCATCGCCGCTCGACCCGGCGTACAGCTCGGTTGGGCATAGAATGAAAAGAAGGTCATTCCATCGGCCGCCATGCGGTCGATGTTGGGCGTGGGCATGCCGCGCCCTTCGCCGCCGCCGTAGGGGCCGAGGTCGCCTACACCGACGTCATCACCGACGATGAACAGGATGTTGGGTTTGCCACCGGTCACGCTGGCAGGACTGCCAATGGTCAGCTTCTGGCCGGGCTTGATCTCTTCCGAGGTCAGCTTGTTCTGCGCCTTCAGAGAGTCCAGCGGGACTTGGAAACGCTCGCTGATCACGACCAGTTCATCGCCATCGACCACCCCATAGGTGGTGGTGACGGCGTCGTACTGACCCTGCGCGTGGTGGCGCGGTCCCTGGTCGGCGGCCCAGGCGCTACCCACAGTCAGGCAGGCCGTCAGGGCCAGGACCGAGCAGGCAGCTTTGATTCCCCTCGCGAGAGGCGCTTTCGGGAGCGTTCGTTTGTTGACTGGCATGAGCATATCCTCCGGTTAAGAAGCGGTATCAACTTCCCGCGCCCATCTGCGGGACTGGGGTAAGGGTTGGATGCGAAGGCATCGAAGAATGACGCGGGATGGGTGGCGGGCGTTCATCGTGGCCTCGCGGATGTGATCGCGGCGTCGATGGCTTCCAGCAGCGCGGTGCCGCGAAACGGCTTGGACAGGTAAGCCGCCGCACCGCACCGCGCCGCCTCCTCGCCCAATCCCGGCGTGTCATACGCGGTCATCAGGATCAACGGTGGCCTCCCAGCTCGCCCGCGCCATTTGGCCAGCAGATCAAAACCGGACATCGTCGGCAATTTCAGGTCACAGACCACGCACGCGGCGTCCCCGGCGGCGGCATCCGCCAGCAGCGCCTCCGCCGAGGAATAGGCCGTGGTCAGCCAGCCGGCGGTGTTCAGCAGGCGTTCAAGCGCCGGTCGCAGGCTGTCGTCGTCCTCGACGATGAGGATCTTCTGGCCGACCATCCCCATCGCGGACCTCCTCGCCGACGGACAGGCGGATCAAAACCGGGGCGCGACTGCGGGTTGCCGCACCATCGGGCCAAACCACCGTGCGGCCCATCGAACAGGGGATCGGCTCTTCACCAATGAATGGAATGTCCGACCGATCCGCATGTTTTGTTGCCTATCATCCCACCGGCACGGCAACGAAACTATTGGACGAAAGGGCAATGGAGCTTGCCCGAAAGGGCAAAAGCGGACGTGGCTGCGAGCACGGCCGGGGTCAGTCGGGCAGGTGGCGCAACCGCTCGGCCAGCCGGCCGAGTTCGGCCGCCGATCCCGCGCCCAGCTTCGTCATGAGTTGCGCGCGCTGTATCTTGACGGTGCGTTCCGCGATGCCCAGCGCATCGGCGATCTGCTTGTTGATCTGGCCGAGGACGATGCGATTGAAAACCTCGCGCTCGCGGGGGGTCAACGTGGCAAAGGCCGCACGCAATCGCTCCGCTTCCGCGCGGGCCATGCGCTGGGCCGCGTCGTGGGCGAGGGCGCGCTGGATCGCCTCGAACAGAGCCTCGCGCTCGACCGGCTTGGTCAGAAAGTCCACTGCGCCGGCCTTCATCGCCCGTACGCTGGCGGCCACGTCAGCGTAACCGGTCAGAAAAACCACCGGTAACGGGTTGTTCTGGCGTTGCAGGGCCGCTTGCAGGTCGAGACCCGACGGCCCCGGCATCCGCACGTCCAGCAGCACGCAGCCGGGACGATCCGGCGGCGGCCACAATAGAAAATTCCCCGTCGTGGCGTAGCCGCGCGCTTCGAAGCCGGCCGCGCCGAGCAGCCGCAGCAGCGCGGTCCGCAACGACTCATCGTCATCGACGACGTGGATCAGCGGGGGAAGGGAGGCGCTCATGCCGGCCCCAGCGTGCTCGTACCGTTGGACATGGGCCATTCGACCCGAAATACCGCGCCCCCGCCGGGATTGGGCTCGGCCCGGAGGCGGCCGCCGTGGGCCTCGACCAGGGTACGCGCGATCGACAGCCCCAGCCCCATGCCCCGGTGCTTGGTGCTGAAAAATGAATCGAACAGCTTCGGCAGATGCTCGGGGGCGATGCCATGCCCGTGATCGCGCACCACCAAGATTAGACAATCCGCGTCACGCTCGGTGGATACAGCGACCACGCGCCGTTCTTCGGGCAGGTCGGCTACCGCGTCCAAGGCGTTGAGCACCAGATTAAGGAGCACTTGCTGGATTTGGATCCGGTCACCGACCAAGATGGCGGCGGTCGCGGCGGTTCGAACTTCAAGGGCTATTCCACGCCGCCGCGCTTCGGCCCGCAGCACGGGTTCCACCTCGCCAACCGCACTGTTCAAATCGAAGGGTTGCCGTTCGACCGACTGCTTGGCAAGCAGCGCCCGCAGCCGGTGGATGATCTCGCTGGCCCGCAGGTCGTCGCGGCGGATGTCGGCGAGAATCGCACGCAGTTCGTTGCGCCGATCCGCGCCGGACGCGAGCAGGAGGTCGGCGGCATCGGCGTTGCTCAGAATCGCCCCGAGCGGCTGGTTGATTTCATGGGCGATCACGCCAGTCAATTCCCCAGCGACCGCCAGCCGCGAGGCATGGGCGAGTTCGAAACGCTGTTGCTGCATCGCCTGTTCCACTCGGCGGCGGCGACGGCGTTCGAGCAGGAGTCCGGCGATCAGCCCGGTTTGCATCAGGAACACGGCGGTGGAGACGGCCGTTTCGGTCGGATGTTCCTCCAAGAGCGTCAGGGTTTTGAACCACACGATGGCGTCGCCCGGAATCGCGTTGTGGTCGATGTCCCACCGCCGGACCTGCCGCCAGTCGACGTTCACGATCGGGAGCATGATCTCCGGCAAGCGCAGCGCGGTGGGCGCGACGCCGTCGAGTAAGGCGTTCGCGATCTCTCCTGCCTTTCGCCCCATAGCCGCGAAATTCGGCATGGAGCCGCCGACAATGCCGGTACCGATAAAGGTATCAAACGGTCCGTACACCGGCGCCGTGGACACAGCAGCTATGAGCCGGGCGGCTTCGCGCGGGACGAATTGATGGCCTGCGCCGTCCTCAAAATAGCCCGGCGTAAACACCACGGCGTCACCGCCTAATTCGCTCAGCCGTTTCAACACCACATCGGTCGGCAAACCGGCAAGAAACTCGGCGGTTACTCGGTCTTGGAATCGCGCGACTTCGCCGCGCAACTCGGCTTCCCAGGCGCGATCTTGGGCGGAAGTCCCCGTCACCACCACCAGCCGTCGGGCTTGCGGATGCCAGCGCAGCGCCAAGGCGATGGTGCCCGGGAAATCGTATTGGATCGGGACGCCGACCACGTCGGCCGGCAGCGGTGGGAGCGATGACAGGAACGACCGGGCAACGGCCGCGTGGACCATCGGGATCCGTGGGAACAGTTCGGCGCGATGGCGGAGCAGGAAATCGAGCGATTCTTCACCCGCAGCGACCAATACGTCCGGCGGCGGCTGGGCGTACTTCTCGTTCAGGAATAGGGTCAGGGCGCGAATGTAGGACTCGCCGTCGAAGCGAGGATAGTCGAGGAACTCGGCGCTCGACTCGGCCGAGTTGACCAGTGTCTCGCGCAGGCCGGCTTCAAATTCGAGGTTCGCCGGCAACAGCCGATTGTTGGAATACAGCACGAGAACGTGCCGGGCCTCCCCGGCCAGAGCGGGTGGCGCCAGCAGGAAACAACACGCGACCAAGAGCCATACGAGAGATGATCGGGCGTTGGGGCTGGCAGTGGGCATCGTTACCGTCATTCCGTCGAAAACGCTGATAACAGCTTCGCTCTTATTGGGCCAATAAAACGTGCAGCCGCACGCTCAATCGGGTGGACGCGGCTTTATATCTCACCACGTAGTCATTCAGAGCCCCTACCGAGGCAAGGTGGACAAGGAGGGTGACCGGCGCGCCGGTCGGCGATGGCCCGTTCCAGATAACGCCACGGGGACTGGCCGCGCTGGCAGCAGGTATCGATAACGCTGGCGAGCAGGGCGAAGACCCGCGAGCCGGTGGCGGTGCGGGTGCCCAAACTCAGTTTGCGCAGGATCACCCAGTGCCGCAGGGCGCGCTCGGCCTCGTTGTTGGTCAGCGGCAGTTCGGGATGCGACAACACCTGGAAGATCGCCTTCCAGTCGTTGAGCAACTCGACCACCAAGGCATGGGCCTTCGGATAAAGGCTCCCCTGGTGGTGCTCGCAGACGGTCCGCAAGGCGGCCAACAGCCCCGCGTGCTGAAGGGGCAACGCCACGACCGGCGGGCCTTCGCGGGCGACATACACCGCAGCCATCAAGGCTTCCAAGGCACTCAGTTCGTGGATCGTCTGGTGAATCGTGCCGATGCTCAGCTTCAGCCCCAGCCACTGGTACAGGAATTCCTGAATCCGCGCCCGCGACAGCCGGAACCGTAGAGTCAACGCCACCAGCAGAGCTGCCAACCCCGGTCCCACCAAGCGCCATTCGCTCAGTTCTACCCCCGCCGGCAGCGGATCCTCTTCCCCGTGGCCGGCCTCGGCCCGGGTCTGATGCCCGCACGCGCAGGAGACGTCGTAGAAGCGATGGTCAACAATCCATAAGGTCAGCCCCGGCTGCGCCGGATCGCCTCAGTGCAGATCAACCGCCTGAAAACCGCTGTAGGCCACCGCACCCACCGACTCTAGCGACCGTCCACAGCCCGCACACCCTTCCGGGTAATGAGCCTGTTCCTGGTGGGATTGGAAGACCTGCGTCCAGCCGATTCCCGGTGCCCTCGGTGATTTACCGGCTTTGCGGGCCGTGTTCGCCACCGCCGGTGGGGAGGCTTTCGGTGGGAGGTCGAGGTCCTCCGGTTTCGCCTCCACCCTCTCCGTCGTCCGCAGCTTCCGCATCCCGCCCACCGCTCAGGCGTTCCCATAGTGCCCGACTGCTCGGTGGGCGTGAGCTATTCTCCGGCCCCTGGTTCAACCGATCCCGTGCTTCCTTGAGATCCGCCAGCAGCCGCACCGACAACCCGCGCAACGCCTCCGGGTCCAAGGACCGGACGTAGGCGTCATCAATCTGGCGCAGGCTGTGATCGCTTAGATGTATGGGACGGCACACTCCACAGGGGTCCCGCAATTTTTAGTGTCCCATGCTCCCCTCTCAAAGGAAAGTCAAGGGACGGGGGGTGAACGACTGCCAAAAATCCAAATCTCCGCTATATTTTCTTTATCAATAGCCTTAATTCTCTATAGGTTTAATTATAATTTTGACGCCAACTGACGATAGGATTGACTATGAATATGCTCCAGTCAGTGATGATTACTGAAATGGCAGATGAGCTAAAAGTGATTATGCATGCTCAAATTAAAGCCAAGATCAAAGAGCGAATTCAGGCTTTGTACTTATTGAAAGTGGGCACTGTTAATGATATAGGCATCTTAGCTTGTTTATCAGGCCGGGCTGGATCGACTCTTCATTTATGGTTCACATGCTATCAAGCCAGCGGTCTATCGGGTGTGTTGGCTTGGAACTATCATAATTGTTCATTATAAACTGAAAGCCAAGTTGAAAGTGTAAAGCGCGGAAACTCAAAATTCCGGAAAATATAGTGCTCTTGTTCCAACCAGCCTATAGTCCATATATCAATTCAATTGAACGATTTTGGCAACATCTGAAAAAAGAATCCCGTTGGGTAAACTTTAATACCTTAGCTGACCTATAAGAAAAAATAGAAAAAATCTGCGAACAATTGAATATTATTGGACAGAAAGCTGTTGCTTCTCTTACCGGATATCCATTTATCCTATCGGCTCTTGAAAACTTAAACCTATTAGAGAAATGGTATTAGATAGAATTTATGACTATCAAGGGAGTTCTCTAGATTCCGCCAGAGCCAAGGGTTTCAACCATCAACCTAATAGATTGATTTATAAAGAAAGCCATACGGTCAATTACCCAGTTACTCTGATAGACTAAAGGTCGCTTTACAGTGCCAATTCCACTAGAACCCGTGAACAACCATAGTATTGATGTATATTCAGCTTTTCAAGTGCCCATATCACATGCTCCCGCACAAGTTCTGACGAGTGCGCCTGCCGCGTCTGCAAGGCGGCGACAACCGCCGGTGAATGCGGTGCATTACCCAGCGCTACTGCGATATTCCGCAGCCAGCGTTCATGCCCAATCCGGCGAATGGCGCTGCCTTCGGTACGGCGCAGAAACTCCGCTTCATCCCAACCAAACAGTTCCACCAACTCCGATGCATCCAGTCCTTGCCGAACCTGAAAATCCGGCTCTGTCGTTAGTCGCGTAAAACGGTTCCACGGACAAACCAGTTGGCAATCGTCACAACCGTAAATCCGGTTGCCCAACGCCTGGCGGAACTCCAGTGGAATCGGCCCGTGTAGTTCGATTGTGAGATAGGAAAGACAACGGCGGGCGTCCACCCGGTACGGAGCAACAATGGCGCGAGTCGGACAGGCGGCCAAACAGGCCACGCAGCGCCCGCAATGGGCCGTTCCCGATTCATCCACCGGCAGCGGTAGATCAACGTAAATTTCGCCAAGAAAGAACCACGATCCGGCCTGCCGATTTAGCAGATTACTGTGCTTGCCGATCCAGCCCAGCCCCGCCTGCTCGGCTAACGCCTTCTCCAGCACCGGGGCGCTGTCTACGAACACCCGATAGCCAAACGGGCCAATAGCGGCAGCCATTCGCTCCGCCAGCCGTTGCAGCCGATTCCGCAATACTTTGTGATAATCCCGGCCTAGCGCATAGCGGGAGAGATAGCCCAACGCCGGGTCATGCAACACGCGCCACGGATCGGCCGCATCTGGTGGCAGATAATCCAGCCGCACCGCAATCACTCGCACCGTGCCGGGAACCAGTTCCGCCGGGCGGCTGCGCTTGACGCCATGCCGCGCCATGTAGTCCATCGCACCGTGAAAGCCCGCCGCCAGCCAGTCCAGCAGCCGCGCCTCATGCTCATGCAGGTTGATATTGGCAATTCCTACCTGCTGGAATCCCAGTTCCAGCCCCCAGGTTTTGATGGTGGCGGCCAGTTTGGCGAGTTCAGGATCAGACAGGGCAATGGTCATGGCGGCGGCTAGTATTAAGAAAGAAGACGGGCGTATTGTGCCTTCTATCATGACCCCTGCGACTAGGAGTTTTCCCATGCGCGAACTACCTGTTGAACTGTACCGCGCCGCGCAGGTGCGGGAACTGGATCGGATCGCTATTCAGGAACGCGGCATTCCTGGTTATACCTTGATGAGTCGGGCTGGCGCGGCGGCGTTTGCACTGCTGCGCGAGCGTTGGCCGGAGGCCAGCCGGATCGCGGTGGTCTGCGGTGGCGGCAACAACGCCGGTGATGGGTATGTGGTGGCGCAGCTGGCCCGGCAGGCGGGACTGAAAGTTCGCATCCTGACCCTGGTTGATCCCGCCCAACTCGGCGGCGACGCCCAAACCGCCTGGCAAGATGCACGCGCTGCTGAAGTTCCCATCGCGCCCTTTGCCCCCGTCGAGCTGGCTGACGCTGATCTACTGGTGGACGCCATTCTTGGCACTGGTCTGGAACGGGAAGTCAGCGGTCGGTGGCGAGAAGCGCTGGCGGCGATGAACGATCATTCCGCCGAAATTCTGGCGCTCGATATTCCGACCGGCCTGCACGCCGACACAGGGGCGATCCTCGGCACGGCGATTCATGCTGCGGTCACGATCACCTTTATCGGACTCAAGTCAGGGTTGTTTACCGGGCAAGGACCGGCCTGTTGCGGCGTGGTCCGCTTTGTTGATCTCGATGTTCCGCCTGATATTTATCCGGCAATTCATCCTGCCTGCTGGCGTTATACCGGTGAAGACTTGCCGGAACTGCTGCCGCGTCGTTCCCGCAGTGCCCACAAGGGTTATTTCGGCCATGTGCTGGTCATTGGCGGCGATCACGGCATGGTCGGCGCGGCGCGGATGGCCGCTGAAGCCGCTGCCCGCTGCGGCGCTGGGCTGATCAGCATCGCCACCCGTACCGCTCATGCCGGATGGCAGGCGGTAATGCGACCAGAACTCATGTTTCACGGCGTTGAAAGCGCAGAACAACTGGAACCGCTACTGGATCGAGCCACCGTAATCGCCATCGGACCGGGGTTGGGGCGCAGCGAGTGGGGTCGAGCCATGCTGCACGCCGCGCTGGCGTGCGATAAACCGCTGGTGGTGGATGCCGATGGCTTGAACTTGCTGGCGGTTGAACCCGGCTACCGCGATTCGTGGATTCTGACCCCGCATCCCGGCGAAGCCGCCCGGCTGCTGAAGATGACCGCTGCTGAGGTCGAAGCCGACCGCTTTACCGCTGTTGAGGACATCGCGCTGCGCTACGGTGGAGTCACGGTGCTGAAAGGCGCAGGCTCGCTGATCGCCAGTCAGATCGATGGACAGGTGGCGCTGTGTACAAACGGCAATCCAGGAATGGCCAGCGGCGGTATGGGCGATGTATTGACCGGCGTGATCGCTGGTCTGGTCGCCCAAGGTTTGCCGCTGTTTGCGGCGGCTAAAGCCGGGGTTTATTTACACGGGCGGGCGGGTGATCAGGCGGCGCGGGCGGGCGGCGAACGCGGGTTACTGGCAACTGATTTGCTGCCGTTATTGCGGCAGGCCGTCAACCCCTGAAAAGCTTCGCTACAGGCCAGCGGGATAAAGCGCGTGGAGGAAACATTGATGCTGGAACTGGTTCTCGATTCTGCTGCGGCTACCGAAGCGCTGGGCGCGGATCTGGCGTCGGCGTTGCCACCCGGTGGCGTGATTTATCTGCGCGGCGACTTGGGCTCGGGCAAAACCACGCTGGTGCGAGGTTTGCTGCACGGTCTCGGCCATGACGGCACGGTCAAAAGTCCCACTTACACCCTGGTCGAACCGTATCAAATCACCGATCAGAGGCTGTTTCACTGGGATTTGTACCGGCTGGCCGATCCGGAGGAACTGGAGTTTCTTGGGCTACGCGAACAACTCGACGGCAAGGCGATCCTGCTGATCGAATGGCCGGAACACGGTCTGGGCGAACTGCCAGCGGCGGATCTGGAAATTACACTGGACTACGCCGGAACCGGGCGGAGCAGCCGATTGGAAGCCCATTCCGCCACCGGTGCGATGTTGCTGGCAACGCTGGATTATCCCTGCTCGGCCAACGCCGCCGCCCGGAACAGCGCCCGGCCTTTGTTCATGGTCTCTTCCCACTCGCTGGCTGGGACCGAATCGGCGACGATGCCGGCCCCGACCTGAACATGCAGCATCCCGTCCTTAATGACGGCGGTGCGAATCGCAATCGCAGTGTCCATATTCCCCGACCACGACAGGTAGCCCACCGCACCGGCGTAAATTCCGCGCTTGACCGGCTCCACCTCGTCAATGATCTCCATCGCCCGGATTTTCGGCGCCCCGCTGACCGTGCCCGCCGGGAAGGTCGCCCGCAACGCATCCAACGCGGTCAGGCCGGGTCGCAGCCGCCCGGTGACGTTAGAGACGATGTGCATGACATGGGAATACCGCTCGACCACCATCTTTTCAGTCAGGCGAACACTGCCGATTTCGCTGACCCGGCCTACGTCGTTGCGACCCAAATCAATCAGCATCAGATGCTCGGCCAGTTCCTTAGGATCGGCCAATAATTCAGCCTCCAGCGCCTGATCCTGCGCCTCGGTCGCGCCGCGCTGGCGGGTGCCGGCAATCGGACGCACGGTCAGCAAACCGTCTTCCAGCCGCACCAGAATTTCCGGTGAGGAACCGACAATGTGGAAGTCGCCCAAGTGCAGAAAGTACATGTACGGCGAGGGATTCAGGCCACGCAACGCCCGGTACAAATCCAGCGGCGCGGCCCGAAACGGCGCGGATAATCGCTGCGACGGCACCACCTGCATACAATCGCCGGCCAGGATGTAGTCCTTGATCCGCTCAACCGCAGCTTCAAAACCCGGTTGGGTGAATCCGGAGACGAACTCGGCAACATTTTCTGCCGGGTTAGCGCGGCGCGGGGCATAGCGTGACTGGCCGGCCCGCAGCTTTTCCACCCACTCATCGAGGCGCTGCTGAGCACGGGCGTAAGCGCGCTCCACCGCCGGATCGACCAGCGTAATCAGATACAACCGCCCGGCCAGATTGTCGAAAACCACCACATCTTCCGACACCAGCAGCAGAATATCCGGATTATCCAGCGGATCAGGATTCGGACATTGCGCCAGTTTCGGTTCGATGTAGCGGATCGTGTCGTAGCCGAAATAGCCGACCAGTCCACCGATGAAACGTGGCAGTCCTTCACCCTGAATCGGCGCTCGGTAGCGGTCCTGGAACGCCTGAATCCAGGCCAGCGGATCAGGGACGGTCAGCGCCTCGACGATTTCCCCGGCGTGTTCCACCGTGATCCGATCACCGCGCACCCGGATGATCTTGCGACAGGGCAGGCCGATGATCGAGTAGCGTCCCCATTTCTCACCGCCTTGCACCGATTCCAGCAGATAGCTATACGGCGCATCGGCCAGCTTCAGATAGGTGCTGAGCGGGGTATCGAGATCGGCCAGCACTTCGCGGGCGACCGGAATGCGGTTGAAGCCCTGGTCAACCAGGCGCTGAAAATCGGTTGGGTTCATGGCAATCGGATAGCCTTGGTTAAATCAGCAGGGCGGGCAGGTCGGCGATGGACTCGATCACCGCATCCGGCTGAGCATCGCGGATGTCCTGACCGTGGTTGTAGCCGTAGGGAACGCAGACCACCGGGCAACCGGCATTGCGGGCCGCGCCGACATCGTTGAGCGAATCGCCGACCATCAGCCCGTTTTCAACGGCTATACCCAGCCGTTCGGCGCAAAGGCGCAGCGCATCCGGGGCTGGCTTGGGATTGGGAATGCACTCGCCGCCCACCACCGTGGCGAAAAAATGGTCGATGCCCAGCCGTTCCAGCAATGGCAGCGCAAATTCGGCGGCCTTGTTGGTCACGCAAGCCAGCGGCAACCCGGTAGCGGCCAACGCAGCCAGACCTTCCTGGACTCCCGGATACAGGGCGCTGTAGACGCTGATATGGTCGGCATAAGCAGCCTTGTATAGCGGGCGGGCGCGGGCGAATAACGCCGGCTCCACTTCGCCAGCCATATCATTGGCCAGCGCCCGGCGAATCAAATTATTCATACCATTGCCGACCCAGGTACGGACTTGCGACTCGTCCCGCGCCGGCAGACCCAGTTGGCGGAGCATGACGTTCACCGCCGCCGCCAGATCGGGAACGCTGTCCACCAACGTCCCATCGAGATCGAAAAATACTGCCGTAACCTTCTCAAACATGGTTAACCATTGACCTGGGCGAGTTCCGCCCGCAGCGCCGCCAGTGTGGCCCGATAATCGGGAGTATTAAAAATGGCCGAACCGGCGACGAAAGTATCGGCTCCGGCTTCAGCAATCCGCTGAATGTTATCGATTTTGACCCCGCCATCCACTTCCAGCCGGATGGGCAAACCGCTCTCGTCGATCAGCCGGCGGGCCTCGCGCAGCTTGTTCAACATGCCGTTGATAAAACTCTGGCCGCCAAAACCGGGATTGACCGTCATCAGCAGCACCATATCGACCTTGTCCATCACATATCTCAGGCCATCCAGCGAGGTCGCGGGATTGAACACCAGCCCGGATCGACAGCCGCAATCACGGATATGCTGGAGACTGCGGTCGATGTGATCGCTGGTTTCCGGGTGAAAGGTAATATACGTCGCACCGGCGGCGGCAAAATCGGGGATGATCCGATCCACCGGCTTGACCATCAGATGTACGTCAATCGGCGCGGTTACGCCATGTTTGCGCAGCGCCTCGCACACGATAGGGCCGACGGTCAAGTTGGGGACGTAGTGGTTGTCCATTACATCGAAATGCACCCAATCTGCGCCTGCCGCCAGCACCGCATCCACTTCCTCGCCCAATCGGGCAAAGTTGGCGGATAAAATAGACGGCGCAATCCGATAATCCCGCATGATCTTGGACACCCTTGGTTGCCAGGGGCAGCAACTTTACCTGAATCGCCCCGGATTTGGCGACAGCCAACGGCTTCGCTCCGCCTCAGGACGATCTGCCATGCAGGAGCCTGACAGCCGGCGTGGATTTCGCCGGATGGATGCCCATTGAGCGGTAGAAACCCCCTATTGCCTGTTCCGCCCCATTTTTGGGGTAGGCCCGGCAGGAACGTTTCGACTGAAACGGTAGGTAATCATTAATAAAAGAAACCAACGATCAATTTTTTGGATTAAAAATGATTAAAACCAGGTGTTGGATTTTTCCATTCATTGGTATTTTATTGACCGGTATAGTGCGGGCGGAAGACTCTGGCTTGATCACGGTCGATCTCAGTTCTGGACATGCCGCAAATACTTTTCTACCGAACCAGGCATTTGGGGCAGGATTGGATGGCCTGGAAAAAGGCGATGTCACTCGTCTTTACACTGCCGATAATATCCGCCAGATGAAAAGTGCTGGATTTAAACCTATCTCCTATCGGCTGCGTACTGAATTAGGAATCGAAGTTTGGCACTGGAATGAAAAAGGGGTCTGGAGCAATCCAAAACGCCAGGAAGGCTATTGGGTTTCAAACGATCATTCGGCCCAACCGATCATGGTAACGCATGGCTACCGTCTCCCGCGTCGAGGCAATACCTTCGATCAAGCTGGAAATAACGGTTACTCCCGCCTGGATGATAATGATCCCAAAACATTCTGGAAGAGCAATCCCTATCTGGATCAGCATTATACGGGTGAAGACAATGCCCTTCATCCGCAATGGGTAGTGATCGATTTCGGTCAACGAATTGATGTTAATGCCGCCAGGATTCTTTGGGGCACCCCCTACGCCACTTTCTATCAATTCGAGTATTGGGATGGAGTTGATCCTATCTATCTTAACGAAAACCCACCCGATAGTCGTTGGCGTCTCTTCCAAAACGGGGACATGGTTGACAAAGCAAAAACCAATGAAGTTCTGCTTCTGAGCCAAGAATTCATTTCAGCACGTTATGTACGAATTTTATTAACTAAGGCTTCGGCTAAAGCCCCGATAAAGTCACGGGATATTCGTGATGGACTGGGTTATGCTATACGAGAACTCTATTTCGGCACACTGGATGATAAAGGACGGTTTCACGACGAGATACGGCATGGTAAACATAAAGACAAACAAACGATTATTTATACGTCATCAACAGACCCCTGGCATCGGGTATCTGACAAAGATCCAAATGTTGAACAGCCTGGTTTCGATCTCATCATGCGTAGCGGCCTTAGCAATCATCTACCGATACTGACGCCAGTGGGCTTGCTTTACGATACTCCAGAAAATAGCGCGGCGGAAATTCGTTTTCTCAAGTCGCGAGGGTATCCTGTTACTCAGATTGAAATGGGAGAGGAACCCGATGGACAATATATAACCCCAGAGGATTATGGGGCGCTTTATAGACAGTGGGCAAAAATCATTCACAAAATAAACCCAAGACTGAAACTGGGAGGACCGGGATTTCAGACCGATATTGATGGCTGGCACGCATGGCCCGATGCCCAAGGTAATTCTTCTTGGATGAATCGTTTCCTGAACGACCTGCGAATCCATCACCGTTTGGAAGACTTTAATTTTTTTTCTTTTGAATGGTATCCATTCGATGGTATTTGCGATCCAGCGGCGCCTCAATTGGCTAAGGCACCAGAATTACTGGATAAAGTCATGCAATCACTACGTCAGGATGGCGTTCCTGCAAACATCCCTTGGATCATTACCGAGTATGGTTATTCCGCCTTTGCAGGACGAACCGAAGTAGAAATACCCAGCGCCCTCCTAAATGCTGAAATTGTCGGACAGTTTCTTAGCTTGGGTGGTCATACAGCTTATCTTTACGGTTACCAGCCAAATACCCCAATCCTTGAACCAGAGACTTGTGATCAGTGGGGTAATCTAATGCTATTCCTCGCTGATGATAAAGGGCGGATTCGTGCGCCAATGCCTACCTATTATGGAGCCAAGCTGCTGACTCAAGCATGGGCGCAGCCAGTGAACCGACTCCATCGGCTTTATCCGGCTTCATCTAATCTTAAAAACGATCAAGGACAACCCTTGGTCACGGCCTACGCCGTGTACCGCCCTGATCACCAGTGGGCCTTGATGCTGATTAATAAAAGCCCACAACAAGCTCAGTCCGTGACGATTCGCTTTCTTCAGTCTTCGGATAAGGAGATCGCGTTTCTAAAGGGAAAACTGGATATTTTCCAGTATTCTCCAAAACAGTACGCTTGGCATTCCCAAGGGGAACAAGGCTATCCCACCCGAAGCAATCCGCCAGAACACTTCACAATACAGAGTGCAGCGGCGTCAACGCCAATTACGCTACCAGCCTATTCATTAACCATCGTCCGAGGACAAGGGCCAGTTCCAGGAGACTCGATCCATCCCGATCCAGCGCCTTAGTGTCAGAACGCCGCAACCCGACGCTCGGTTTAGCGATTAAGCAACCTTGGAATCAGAAATGGTCGGTATGGCGTAATGACTTTGAATCCCATTGGTTTTAAACCGGATTTCAGCCCATGCGCATTCCCCGGATTTACCTTCCGCTGCCGCTGACCATCGGTGCGACCGTGCGGTTGGATGACAATGCTTTTAATCATGCAGTGCGCGTGTTGCGGCTCAAATCAGGCGCGGCGCTGATCCTGTTCAATGGCGGTGGCGGCGCATTTTCCGCAACGTTGGCTGATGTCAGCAAGCGTGAAGCCTGGGCGCAAGTGACAGAATACTTACCCGGCGAGGTGGAATCACCATTGCGGATCACCTTGGGACAGGGTGTTTCACGCGGCGAAAAGATGGATTACACCCTGCAAAAAGCAGTGGAGTTAGGCGTAACGATGATTCAACCGCTCTTTACCGAACGCGGCGGGGTTGACCTCAAGGACGAGCGGCTGCAACGCAAGATTGAACACTGGCGCGGGATCGTAATCGGCGCGAGCGAACAGTGCGGGCGCAACCAATTGACTGAACTGCGGGAACCGCTGGCGCTTCGCTCTTGGCTGGCGCAATCGTTAGACCCTGGTTTACGGCTGTTGCTTGATCCATCCGCCGAGCGGAGCTTGCGTCATCTGGAACCACCGATGGAACCAGTGACCCTGCTAATCGGCCCGGAAGGCGGTTTAAGTCCGGCGGAAATCATTCAGGCGGGTCAAGCGGGATTCCTCAGCATTCGCCTGGGACCACGTGTTTTGCGGACTGAAACTGCCGGCCTTGCTGCTCTGGCGGCCATGCAGGCGTTATGGGGGGATTGGAATTAAATGACCGACGATGAGCTGTTGCGCTATAGCCGACAAATCCTGCTGCCGGAATTTGATATTGAAGGGCAAGAGCGCCTGCGCGAGGCCCATGCGCTGATCATCGGCTTAGGTGGACTCGGTTCCGCCGTAGCAATGTATCTGGCGGCGGCGGGAGTGGGAATGCTGACGCTGGTTGATTTCGATACCGTGGATCTTTCCAATTTGCAACGACAAATTATTCACCGGACTACTGCGATAGGCCAGGCCAAGGTGGAATCCGCTCGCGACACCTTGCTGGCGCTTAATCCATTGATTAGTGTCGCTACCATTCAAAAATCCCTGGACGAGGCCGAATTGCTGGAGCAGATTCAACAGGCTGATGTGGTAGTGGACGCCTGTGATAACTTGCCCACCCGACTGGCGATTAACGCCGCTTGCGTACAGTCTGGTAAACCCTTGGTGTCCGGTGCGGCGATTCGCTGGGAGGGACAAGTGCTGGTCTGGCGGCCCGATGGAGAGGGTGGTTGTTATCGTTGTCTGTACCGTGATGCCGTCATGAATCCCGAAACCTGCGCTCAAACCGGCATTCTCGCGCCAGTGGTCGGAGTCATTGGTAGTCTTCAGGCCGTTGAGGCGATCAAGGTTCTAACCGGAATCGGTGAAACACTCACCGGACGTTTACTGTTGCTGGACGCAAAACGCATGGAATGGCGAACCATGAAAATACGACGCTGGCCGACGTGTCCAGTGTGCGGGGGGCAATTAAAAGCTCAAGACTTTCATCAAACCCTGAGTCTTCTATGATCGCGCCGACGGAGAATTACTGAAAGTGGACGTTCCGAGATTAAAGGAAGGAACTGATGAACGCTGATGATTGGATTGCCCATTTGCAGCTCGAAGCCCACCCTGAAGGCGGCTATTTCCGTCGCAGCTATACCGCTGATTTGATGCTGACCTTGCCTGACCGCGCTCAGTCACGTCCTGTTGCCACTGCGATCTATTATTTGCTGAAGGGCTGTCAACAGTCCCGCCTGCACCGGCTCCAGTCTGACGAACTCTGGCATTTCTACGCCGGTTCACCATTGACTCTTCATGTTCTCGACGATCAGGGTATCTATATAGCCCAGCAACTCGGTTCCAATCCCCACGCTAATCAGCATTGTCAATGGGCTATTCGTGCTGGTTGCTGGTTCGGCGCTACGGTGAATGATCCAGACGGCTTCAGCTTAATCGGCTGTACAGTCGCGCCGGGCTTTGATTTCGAAGATTTTATCCTGGCCGACCGGGTCGCTCTGATCTGCCAGTATCCTCACCACGCCCAACTCATCGAACGGCTGACTTGAATCCAGGAGAATTCCCCATGACTTTTTCCATTATCGCTTTCGACCCTGCTACTGGCGATCTGGGCGTGGCTGTGCAATCCAAGTTCCCCAATGTTGGCGTTTCCATTCCTTTCGCTAAAGCAGGGGTTGGTGCGGTGGCGACCCAATCTTATTGCAATACCAGTTATGGTCCACGGGGACTGGCGCTATTGGAAAATGGCGCTTCGCCACAACAGGCCATTGCGATTCTGACCGGCAATGACGAGCAGCGTGACTATCGCCAGGTCGGGATCATTGATGCCCAAGGCCGCACCGCCAGTTTTAGCGGGGCCAATTGTTTCGACTGGGCAGGTAGCGTGCAGGGTCAATGCTGTGCGGCGCAGGGTAATACTCTGGCTGGGCCGCAAGTGGTGGAAAATATGGTGCAGACTTTTGCGGAGAGCGCTGGATCATTGGCGGAACGGCTGATGGCCGCTTTACAGGCTGGGCAAGCCGGTGGCGGCGACCGGCGCGGTCAGCAATCCGCTGCATTGCTGGTGGTTCGGGCCGGCGGTGGTTACGGCGGCTTTGACGATCGCTATGTGGACATCTCGGTTTACGATCATCCAGCGCCGATTGCAGAACTGGCGCGGCTGTACGCTATTCACCGGCTGACCTATTTCCGCAGCGATCCCGAACAACTGGCCGTTATCGATACCGCGATTGCCAATGAACTTCAGCAGATTCTCCATGCTCGCGGATTTTACAAAGGTGCGGCGACCGGTCTTTGCGATGAGAGTCTGCTCAAGGCATTGCGGGACTTTATGGGCTGGGAAAATTACGACGAGAGGATCCGCAATGACGCTTTGATCGATCTAGAGGTGCTAGCCGATATCCGCTGTAAACACGCCCTCTGGTTGCAGACGCAGAATCATGGGAAGCCCTGATCGTCCGAATCAGCCGCGAAGCTTCACAGCAACCGCCGCAAGTACAGAATCAGCAGAACGAGACCCGACACTGCCGCCAAACTCAGGATCACCCACCAGAACGCCATTTCATCCCGTAATCCGGGTAGTCCGGCAACGTTCATGCCAAAAATACCGGTGATCAGAGTGGGCGGTAGCAGCAGGGCGGTAAACAGGGAAAGGATGTACAAGTTTTTATTGGTCTCTTCAGCGACCCGGGCGGCGAGTTCTTCCTGCAACAGCTTGGCCCGTTCCTGAGTCTCGGTCAGGTCATCCACCAGCTCCCGAAACGCCTCCACCACATCCTGCAAATCAGCATGGTCACTGTCGCTGAACCAGGTTGGCGGCCGCCGACTCAGACGTTGCAGCATCCGATGTTCGGGCGCGAAGTGATGGTACAAGCGCACCGCCAGCCGGCGGATCCCCCCCAGCTGCGCTTGTTGACCGCGCATTTGCCCCGCCAGAGCCAGATCCTCGATGTCATCCAGCGTGGTGCGGACTTGCGTGACGGTGGCTTCCAGCTTCGCCGCCTGCGACTCGAACAGATGGATCATCAATTTGGCCGAGCTATCAAAATAGCGGCCCCGACTGATCTCGGTGCGTAACTGATCCGCAGCGCTGGACGGTTGATACCGGATGCTGATCAGGCAGTGCTGATCCAGAGAGAAGCGCAGCGTAGCGATCCGCTCCGGGTCAAAATCAAACCCAAAATCGTAACGGATATCGCTGATCACGGCAGTCAGGCTTTCACCCGACCGTTCAAGCCGCTTGTGATCATCGGTTTCCAGCAAGAACTGGCGCGATCCCTCCGACAACCGTTCACCCTGCTGAATCCAGTCACGGGCCTGGCCGATATGGGCGTTGAAATGCAGCCAGATCGCGGTTGGCTCCTGGGTGAAAATTTCATCGATCGCATCGCCCGCCAAATCCTGAATCCGTTGGTCAGGCCACATCGCAAAACCGCAGATCAACCCCCGAGTCGCAGCGCGGTCCTTCAGCGTGGTTTTGATCGAATCGACCATCAGGGTCATAACAAACACGCACCCGGTAGCAAGCGCAGATATGGGGATTGGGAATGACGCTGCCAGCGCATGCTCCGATTCCCGTTGCCTGTCAATTAAGGCTGCTGTTCTTGCTGCTTCTCCTGGGCAAACGTCGCCAGGCTCATATCCAGATTACGGCGCTGCTGGATATTCTTGCCCTCGACCAGATACACGATATGTTCAGCGATGTTCTTACAGTGATCGCCAATCCGTTCCAGCGCCTTGATGATGAAAATCACGTTGATCGCATGACCGATGGTCCGCGAATCCTCCATCATGTAGGTGATCAGCCGCCGCAGCGCTGACTGAAATTCCTGATCCAAATCGTCGTCGCTGCGGATGATGTGCAACGCCTTTTCCACGTCCAGCCGCACCAGCGCGTCCAAGCCATTGTGCAGCATCTCCGCCGCCAATTCGGCCATCGGCGTGACGTCGCGCAGCAGCCGAGCGCTGGGCGGACTGCTGACGCCGTCGTAAATCTGGATGGTCATCCGGGCCACTTTTTTGGTGCCGTCACCGATTCGCTCCAGCTCACTGACGGTGTTAAACAGCGCCATCACGGTTCGCAAATCGCTGCTGACGGGCTGGCGCAAGGCGATCAGGCTGATGCAATCCTCATCGATCTTGACCTGCATACCGTTGATCAGCCGGTCGCGGGCAATGACTTCCCGGGCGGCAGTCATATCTTCCTCATCGAGCGCCTTGATAGCCCGCTTGATTTGATCTTCAACCAGCCCGCCCATCTCCAGCACCAGGTTACGCAAATTGGCGAGTTGCAGGTCGAACTGCTTGACGGTATGGGCATCGTGACTGATAGCCATAGTGGATTGCTCCGGTCGGATGGGCGAGTGTAGGGTGCAGGTCAGCCAAAGCGGCCGGTAATGTAGTCTTCGGTCAGCTTATGCTTGGGATTGGTGAAAATCTGATCGGTTTCCCCGACTTCGATCAAATCGCCCAAGTGGAAATAGGCGGTGCGCTGCGAGACTCGGGCGGCCTGCTGCATCGAATGGGTTACGATGACGATGGTGTACTTTTCCCGCAGTTCGTCGATCAGTTCCTCGATTTTAGCGGTGGCGATGGGATCCAGCGCCGAGCAGGGTTCATCCATCAGAATCACCTCAGGGTCCACCGCAATCGCCCGGGCAATGCACAGCCGTTGCTGCTGGCCGCCGGACAGGCTAGTGCCGGGTTCTTCCAGCCGCTTTTCGACTTCCTTGATCAGGCCAGCCCGCTCCAGACTGGCCCGCACCAGATCGTCCAGTTCCGGCTTGGTATTGACCATCCCGTGAATACGCGGCCCGTAGGCGACGTTCTCGTAGATCGACTTGGGAAACGGATTGGGTTTCTGGAACACCATGCCGACCCGCGCCCGCAGTTGCACGACATCAATGCTCTTGTCGTAGATGTCGTCGTTATCCAGCTTGATTTGTCCAACAACCCGACACACCGGGATTGTGTCGTTCATCCGGTTCAGACAACGCAGAAAGGTAGACTTGCCACAGCCGGATGGACCAATAAAGGCGATGACTTCATTAGCGCCAATGTCGATGCCGACATTCTTGAGCGCGTGTTTTTCGCCGTAATAAACATTGACCCCCCGACAAATCATTTTGGGATGGTCTACGGTGATTTTGCCGACGGTCTGCCGGTTATTGTAATCAGTCACCTCGACGCTGGATTGTTTGCCCACATGGGGGTTGGGCTTCAGCATGGTGTCCAGAGCGGTCTTGATTTCGATGGTCGTAGTGCTCATGACGGGGAAATCCTCAGTAATTGGCGTGCAGATCGTCAGGGACAGCGGCTACCAGCGCCGCTCAAACCGCTTGCGGAGAATGATCGCCAGCCCGTTCATCAGCACCATGAAGGCCAGCAACACCATGATCGCCGCCGAAGTCCGCTCTACAAACGCCCGCTCCGGCAGATCCGCCCACAGATAAATCTGTACCGGCAACACGGTGGCCGGGTCCATCAGCCCCTTGGGCACGTCAACGATGAAAGCGACCATGCCGATCATCAGCAGTGGGGCTGATTCGCCCAAGGCGCGGGCCATACCGATAATTGCCCCGGTCAACATGCCAGGCATAGCCAGCGGCAGGACGTGGTGCCCGACCATTTGCAGCTTGGACGCGCCCATGCCCAGCGCCGCTTCCCGGATCGACGGCGGCACAGAGGTCAGAGCGGCGCGACCGGCAATGATGATGACCGGCAAGGTCATCAGACTCAGCACTAACCCGCCCACCAGCGGCGCCGAACGGGGCAGGCCGAAAAAGTTGATGAATACCGCCAGCCCCAGCAGGCCAAACACGATGGACGGCACCGCCGCCAGATTATTGATATTCACCTCGATTAAATCCGTCCAGCGATTCTTCGGGGCGAATTCCTCCAGATACACCGCAGTCGCCACCCCCATTGGGAACGACAGCAGAAAGGTGATTAGCAGAGTATAGAACGACCCCATCAACGCTCCACGAATCCCGGCCTGTTCCGGCTCACGGGAATCGCCGCCGGTGAACAAGATGGTGTTGAACTGCTTCTCGATCTTGCCTGACGCCTGGAGTTTGTCGATCCAG
Organism: Candidatus Competibacteraceae bacterium; assembly: GCA_003989085.1. Lineage (GTDB taxonomy): Bacteria > Pseudomonadota > Gammaproteobacteria > Competibacterales > Competibacteraceae > RXIV01. The sequence goes on along the minus strand of RXIV01000007.1, from coordinate 28,775 downwards.
CCGACCTGATTATCCTTGATAGGTCGTTCCGTCTCATCGAGGGTGCGGTCAATGTTGCCCTTAACCAGGGTATCGACCGTCGCCGAAGCCAGTAGCCAGACCTCCTGACTTGTCCCGATCAGCGCCGGATTAGCGATGACCCGGCTGCGCAATTCATAAGCTGCATCAGAACTGACCAGGTCATATAAAGCCCGCAATTCCGTCCGCCCCTGCACCGCAGGAAACAGATCGCGCAGTCCAGCCCGAACCAGAGCGGCGTAATCAGCACTCTCGATGGCCTTGGGATCATGATGGCCCTCCGGATCAATGACCGTGGGATCAAACCTGATCGGCAACTGGACATAGGTTTGCCAAAACGCCGGGTAACCCTTACTGATGATGTTGCCGAACATCAGCGCTACGAAGGCCAACCCTAGACTGATCGCGATCAGTCCGTACCAGCGGAATCGTCGTTCGGCCGCATGTCGGCGCTTGAGGCCCGCATTAACGATGGTCTTGATGTCCCGATTGCGAAAATCCGGCGCGGCGGAATCACTGGGCTTATTCACTCATATTGCTCCCGATATTTACGCACAACCTGGAGGGCGATGATGTTGAGGATGAGCGTCACCGTGAACAGCATCAGGCCAAGGGCAAAGGCGGCCAGGGTCTTGGCGCTGTCAAACTCCTGGTCGCCGGTCAGCAGCGTCACGATTTGCACGGTGACGGTCGTGACCGCCGCCAGCGGATTGGCGGTCAGATTAGCCGACAGACCAGCCGCCATCACCACGATCATGGTTTCGCCAATGGCGCGGGAAACCGCCAGCAGGATACTGCCCACAATGCCGGGCAACGCGGCGGGCAACAACACCCGTTTGATCGTTTCCGACTTGGTGGCGCCCAGTGCATAGGAGCCATCGCGCATCGACTGCGGCACGGCGTTGATCACGTCATCGGACAGCGAGGAGACGAAGGGAATGATCATGATGCCCATCACCAGCCCAGCGGCCATCGCGCTTTCCGAGGCCACCTGGAACCCCAGCGCCGAACCCAGATCACGGATCAGCGGCGCTACGGTCAGCGCGGCAAAGAAGCCGTAAACCACAGTCGGGATGCCCGCCAGCACTTCCAGCGCCGGCTTGGCGGTCGCCCGGAATCTGGGCGTGGCGTATTCGGACAGATACAGCGCCGACATAAGACCGATCGGAACGGCGACCAACATGGCGATCCCGGAAATCAGCAGAGTGCCAGTGAACAGCGGCACCGCGCCAAATGCGCCGGAGGAACCGATTTGATCAGCCCGCAATGCGGTTTGCGGGCTCCACTGCAAGCCGAACAGAAACTCGGAAATGGGGACTTTCTGGAAAAATCGGATGGATTCAAACAACACCGACAGCACAATGCCGATAGTGGTGAAAATAGCGATGGTAGAACTGGCGATCAGGAGAACATTCACCACCTGTTCGACCCGATTGCGGGCGCGGAGCGTCGGTGAAATTTTGCGCCAGCCGATGGCAATCCCGGCCATGGACAAGGTCAACACCACGACCCACAGCGCCGCATTGCCGATAGTCTGCAAGTTCCGATAATGATTGGCGGCTTCGAGAATAGCGGCGTTAGGGGTGCTGGAGACGATGTTGCCGCTCACCAGATTCTTCAGGTCATTGACCATCAAATTGAGCCGATCCGGGGGCAGGTCGCGCAATTCTGGCGGCATTCCAGCGACCACCCAGTCAACGATCATGCCCGGTTGCAACACCATCCAGATCGCCAGCACGATCAAGGCCGGCAGCCCACACCACAGGGCGGTGTAAGAGCCATAGAAACCGGGCAGCGAATGCAGGTTGCGGAGCTGGCCGTTGGCGACGGCAAAGGCGCGATGGCGCCCCAGGTAATAGCCGGCGGCGCTCAGCAGCGCCAGAGTCAGCAGCAGGTAGGTCAGCATAAAGCGATTACCCGAGGGTAAAATGCCGCCCACGACGTGCACTACGCACGGTCGCGGGCAGCAGAGGAAGAACCGGCTGGTTACGGAGCCAGAGTCTTGAGGGCACTGGCATCTGCCGCGATTTGCTTGCGCTGGGCGGGCGGCAGCGGGATTAGCCCCTTATTGGCCAGATAGCCTTCGCTACCGGCAGCTTTCTCGCTAGTGAATTCAGTCACATATTCCTTGATGCCAGGGATAACGTCGACATGCGCCTTCTTGATATAGAAAAACAGCGGCCGCGACACTGGGTACTTGCCATCGGCGATGTTTTCAAAGGTCGGGGCGACACCGTTTACCGTCTCACCCTGAATCTTGTCCATGTTCTCTTCCAGGAAGCTGTAGCCAAAAATGCCGAGGGCATTGGGATTAGCCACCAGTTTATTGACGATCAGGTTGTCGTTCTCGCCGGCTTCGATATAACCCCCATCCTCGCGGACCGTGGCGCAGACCACCTTGGCTTTCTTCTCATCGGCTTTTTCCAGCGCCTTGATCGCTGAAAATTCCTTGCAACCCGTATCCATGACCAGTTCCACAAAGGCGTCACGGGTGCCGGAAGTCGGCGGCGGCCCTAATACTTCGATCTTGGTGGCCGGAAAGTCGGGATTGATTTCCTTCCAGGTCTTGAATGGGTTGGCGATCAGCTTGCCGGTGCCCGGCTCAGGGACTTCCTTGGCCAAGGCCAGCCAGAGATCCTTGACGGTTAGCGCCATCGGCTTGGTCTTTTTCGATGAGGCGATCACGATGCCATCAAAACCGATCTTCACCTCGACAATCTCAGTCACACCATTCTTGGCGCAGGTTTCTATCTCTGACTTTTTGATGGCGCGGGAGGCATTGCTGATATCGGGATACTGCACGCCAACACCGCCGCAAAACAGTTTGAAGCCGCCACCGGTGCCAGTAGACTCAACTTTAGGCGTTTTGAACTTGCTGCCCTTGCCGAACTGTTCGGCAACCGCTGTCGCGAACGGATAAACGGTGGATGAACCCACCATGCTGATGTAGTCGCGGGCCGACTGGGCATAAGCTGAACCGGTGACGATAAAAGTTGCCGCCAGGGCGAGAGCCAGTTTTTGTTTGAGCACGGAAAACCTCCAGGAGGTGGGGTCGTGAGGGAAAATCGCTGGTTGATGACACGATCCAAACCCTACTATGACAAGACGGCTTTTATATTGCAGAAATATGTCATTTTTATTGCAGCGCGAGATGAAGAAGGAAAAATATATGCGGAAACAGGAGCTTTTTGATGGCATCACGCCCTGCGACCACCATGATGCGCGATAAAAGCATCCTGATCACCGGCTGTTCCTCCGGCATCGGCTATTGTGTCGCCCACGGCCTGCACTCGCGGGGCTGGCGAGTGTTCGCCACGGCCCGACACGCGGCGGATGTGGCGCGGCTGCAAAGCGAAGGCTTGGAAAGCCTGATGCTGGATGTGCGCGAGCCGGCCTCGATTGGCGCGGCGGTCACGGAGATTCTGCAACGAAGCGGTGGGCGGCTGGATGCGCTATTCAACAATGCTGGTTACGGTCAGGTCGGCGCGGTGGAGGATGTGAGCCGCGAGGCGTTACGGGAACAGTTCGAGACCAATGTCTTTGGCGCTCAGGATTTAACCCACCGGATCATCCCGGTCATGCGCCGGCAGGGTGGCGGGCGGATTCTCTACAACAGTTCGGTGCTGGGGCTGGTCGCTTTCCCTTATCGGGGCGCGTATGTCGCCAGTAAGTTCGCGCTGGAAGGTTTAGCCGACGCCTTGCGGCTGGAACTGGCGGGAACCGGAATTCACGTTGGACTGATCGAACCGGGGCCGATTCTCAGCCGGTTCCGCGACCATGCCTACGCCGCCTATCAGCGACATATCCCGGCGGCAACCAGCGTGCATCGAGAAAACTATGCGGTGATGGAAGCCCGGCTGCTTAAAGCTGGGCCAGCCGCGCCCTTCACCTTGCCGCCGGAAGCGGTGTTGAAGCGGGTGATTCACGCTCTGGAAAGCCCTCGGCCCCACGCCCGCTATCCGGTCACTGTGCCAACCTATTTATTTGCGGCACTGCGGAGGCTGCTGCCAACCTGCCTGCTTGACGCCATCCTGCGGCGGGCGGGCGGCGGCGGGCGGCGCTAAGCAAAACCTCGTCCAGTCACTCCCGCCGCCAGCTTGTACCCTTGGCAGTGTCCTCCAGAACGATGCCATCTTCCTGCAACTGGGCGCGAATCCGATCCGCCTCCGCCCAATTTTTCGCCTTGCGGGCAGCAATACGCTGGGCTATCAGCGTCTCAACCTGTTCAGCGCTATAACCGGCTCCGGCTGCCACGTCGCTATACTCTTGTAGAAAGGTTTCAGGGTTGCGCTGCAATAATCCTAAAACCCCGCCTAACTGCTTCAACGTGACGCCTAACCGCGCCGCCGCCGTTTCCTCTCCTCCCCGCAACCGATTGATCTCCCGCGCCAGCTCAAACAGCGCCGCCAAGGCTTCCGGGGTATTGAAATCGTCGTCCATCGCCTGGGTAAAGCGGGCTTGCCACGACTCATCAACCGGCGCAGCAACCACCGGCAGCCCGCGCAGCGCGGTATACAGGCGGGTCAGCGCCGCCTTGGCCTGATCCAGATGATCATCGGAATAATCCAGCGGCCCGCGGTAATGGCTGGACAGGATGAAGAACCGCACGACTTCCGGCTGATAGCGCTGCAACACTTCACGCACCGTGAAGAAATTGCCCAGCGATTTAGCCATTTTCTCCTTGTTGACCTGCACAAAACCGTTGTGCATCCACACATTCACATAACGCTGCCCACTGGCCGCTTCCGACTGGGCGATTTCGTTTTCATGGTGCGGGAATTTCAAATCCATGCCGCCGCCGTGAATATCGAAGTGCTCGCCCAGGCAATGAGTGGACATGGCGGAGCATTCAATATGCCAGCCGGGTCGACCGGCACCCCACGGCGATTCCCAACTCGGCTCACCCGGTTTGGCGGCTTTCCATAGCACGAAATCCAGCGGATCGGTTTTGGCGTCTTCCACTGCAACCCGCTCACCGGCTCGTAAATCATCCAGTTTCTTGTTCGCCAGTTGGCCGTAACGCGCAAAGCGGCTGACCGCGTAGTACACGTCGCCGCCCGTTCCGACATAGGCATAACCCTTATCCAGCAGAGTTTGAATCAGGGCGATGATGTCGGCCATTGCTTCCGTGGCGCGAGGTTCCTGAGTCGGCGGCAAAATATCCAGCGCGGCTAAATCTTCGTGCATGGCGTGGATAAACCGGTCCGTCAACGCCCGGAAATCCTCACCATTCTCCTGCGCCCGGCGGATGATTTTGTCGTCAATATCGGTGATATTTCGGACATAGGCGACCTCATATCCTTTCGCTCGCAGCCAACGCAGCACGATGTCGAACACCACCATGACCCGCGCATGACCGACATGACAATGGTCGTAAACCGTCATGCCGCAGACATACATCCGCACCTTACCGGGCTCAATGGATTGGAATTCCTCTTTCTGGCGGGTCAGGCTATTGAAAATCTGGAGCATGGAAAAATCTCTTGGACGATGATGATGGGGTCAGGTTTACCAGCTGGCCTGCCAGGTGGCGATAAATCCGGGTGGCGACCGGCTCCAGCAGCGTAGTCATCATCAATCAGACCGGACGACCCGCCGCTTCCAGGCGCCGCCGCGCTAAATCCGCCGGCACCAGCGTCAGAATCCGGGCCAGTTCCGGGCCATGCAATTCGCCGGTCAGCGCCGCCCGCAATGGCATGAACAGAGCTTTGCCCTTGACGCCAGTGCGTCGCTTCAGATCATCCATCAAAGGCTGATAGACCGCGCCATACTCGGCATAGGCGGCCAGCGCGTGGCTGAAAAAGGCGGAATCGGTCTGCGCAATCAATGCCCGGCTATCCTCGCTCAATGCCAACTCCGCGCCAAACAGTCGCTCCGCCCAGAACACAGCATCAGCGGGAAAGCGGATATTGGGTCGAACTGCCGCGACAAACGCTTCCCGGCAGGTGATCGGCACCTCTTTACCAACCGCCGATTCCAGCCATACCCATAACTGTTCCGGGGCGGCGCGTTGCACCGCTTCACTCTGCCAATGCAGCAGTTGCGCCTCGTCGTAGTGGGCTGGAGCGCGGCCCAGCCGCTCCAGAGCAAAGTTTTCGGCCAGTTCCGCCAGTGGCATCCAGTGATCGTGTTCGTAGCTGTGGCCGAGCCGGGCCAGATAATTCAGCAGCGCTTCGGGCAGATAACCGCTAGACCGCAACTCGCGCACGCTGAAATGTCCCTCGCGTTTCGACAGCGGCCCACTGTCCGCGCCGACAATCAGCGCCAGGTGGCCGTAGTGCGGCGCGGGCAAGTGCAGCGCCTCCAGCAACAGCAACTGGCGCGGGGTATTGCTCAGATGATCCTCGCCGCGCAACAGGTGGGTCACTCCCATCAACGCATCGTCCACCGCGTTGGCGAAGAAGAATTGAGGCCCGCCATCGGCCCGGCGAATGATGAAATCGCCAATGTCGTCACTGGCGAACTGCTGCGGGCCTCGCGCTAAATCGGTGAATTGCACCTTTTGCCCGACCGGAGTCCGAAACCGCAAGGTGGGCTGTAATCCGCGATCACACCGCGCCTGCTGTTCCGCTACGTTCAATCGGGCGCAAGTTCCAGCGTAACGCGGGGGACGACCCGCCGCCAACTGGGTTTTCCGGCTCAAGGCCAGTTCCGCCGGAGTGCAAAAACAGGGATAAACTTGGTTGGTTTCTTCCAGCCGCTGGTAATAGTCCGCGTAGATCGCAGTTCGTTCCGACTGGGCGTAAGGCGGATGGGGGCCGCCGATATCCGGCCCTTCCTGCCAGTCCAGCCCTAACCAGCGCAAATCCTCCAGCAGCGCCGCAACATACTCCGGGCGGCTGCGCTCGCGGTCGGTATCTTCAACCCGCAGCAGAAAACGGCCCTGTCGGCGCCGGGCCAGCAGGGCATTGAACAGCGCGGTGCGGACATTGCCCAGATGCAGATAACCGGTCGGACTGGGCGCAAACCGGGTTTTGCAGATCGTCGTAGTCATAGTAAAAGCATGGTAGCGGAAAGCGCCAAACCCCGCCAAATCTGGCAGCCAATGAATTAGCCGACTATCATGCTGCGCTATTCCTCACTACCCGGCGATGCCTCCATGCTCACACGAATCCTCCGGTTTGCCGCCGCTGTCGCGCTCAGTCTGGCGGGCGCCGTCGCGCTAGCCGGCACGGCAGTCCAGATCAGGACCAACCTTGGCCCGATCACGTTGGAACTGGCCGATGCCCAGGCCCCCCAATCTGTGGCGAACTTCCTGGCCTATGCCCGCGACGGTTTTTACAACGGCACCATTTTTCACCGGATCATCGACGGCTTCATGATCCAGGGCGGCGGCTTCACCACCGACTTTCAGCAGAAACCGACCCGCGCCCCGGTACCCAACGAGGCTAATAATGGCCTGAAGAACCTGCGCGGTACGGTGGCGATGGCTCGCACCAACGATCCAAACTCGGCCACTGCCCAGTTCTTCATCAACGTCAAGGACAATCCGCCACTGGATCACCGTTCGCCCACGCCGCAAGATTGGGGCTATACGGTATTTGGCAAGGTGGTCGGCGGCATGGACACCGTTGACAAAATTCGCCAGGTTTCTACTGGCCCTGGCGGCCCCGGCGGACGATTTAGCGATGTCCCGGTGACGCCGGTCATCATCGAATCGGTCACGGTATTGCCCGCACCCACATCCCAGCCGGGCGGCAAGGCCGATTTGCCCACTGCCCCGCCCGCCCCTCCTGTTCCCCTCAAACCCTGAGTTCCCACCATGATCAAACTGCATACTACCCTTGGCGTCATCGACATCGAACTGGATGCCGCCCACGCCCCCGTGACTGTCGCCAACTTCCTGCAATACGCCCAAGACGGCTTTTATGATGGCACCCTGTTTCACCGGGTGATCCCTAACTTCATGATCCAGTGCGGTGGTCTCGAAGCCGGGATGAAGCAGAAAAACACCCGCCCGGCCATCCAGAATGAAGCCGACAATGGCCTGAAAAATCAGGTAGGTTCGCTGGCGATGGCCCGCACCTCGGAACCGCACTCTGCCACGGCACAGTTCTTCATCAATCTAAAAGACAACGACTTTCTCGACTATCGCAGCGCCAGCGCCCAAGGCTGGGGCTATTGCGTGTTCGGAAAGGTGGTGAACGGCATGGACGTGGTGAACGCCATCGCCGCTGTCGCCACCACCAGCCGGCGCGGTCACCAGGACGTGCCGACCGACGATGTTCTGATCGAAAAGGTCGAGATCGTCGGCGAACCGCCTGCGCCATGACCACGCTGTTCATTGCCGATCTGCACCTCGAAGCGGCCCACCCGGCCCGGACGGTGTTGCTGCTGGAGTTTCTGCGCCAGCAGGCCCGCTCGGCGGAGGCGCTCTATATCCTGGGCGATCTGTTCGAGGCGTGGATTGGCGATGACGATGACGCCGATCCGGGACGAACCGTGGCTACCGCCTTGCGGGCGTTGAGGGAATATGGCGTTCCGGTATTTTTCCTTCACGGCAACCGCGATTTTCTGCTCGGCGATCGGTTCGCCTCTGCGGCTGGCGTGCAGTTACTACCGGAAAGCGTGATCATCAACCTAGCGGGGGAGCCGGTGTTGCTGCTGCATGGCGACACGCTCTGCACCGACGATCGGGATTATCAGGCGTTCCGCGCCCAAGTTCGCACGCCAGCTTGGCAGGCGCAGCTACTGGCCTTGCCCCTAACGCAACGGCGGATACTGGCCGCTCAGTTACGGGAAAGCAGCCGGCAGGCGACCGGGCAGAAGGCGGCTGACATCATGGACGTCAATCCGACGGAGGTGGAGCGGGTCATGCGCTGGCACGGTGTTAGTCGGCTGATTCACGGCCACACCCACCGCCCGGCGATTCACGATTGGAGCCTGGATGGGCAACCAGCGCGACGGGCGGTGCTAGGCGACTGGCGGGAAGATCAAGGTAGCGTGTTGTGCTGTGATGAATCTGACTGGCGGCTGGAACCACTCGCCCGCTCTCGCGGATAACATGATGATTCTGCTGGCCCCCGCTCACGCTGGATCGTTTTCGCATGACACCCCCGGCACCTTTACTGCGCTGATGGACTTGTACGAGCGCAACTACATCAATATGCGCCGACTGATTCCCACCATGCTGCCGGCATCCACCGTTTGCGTATCACGCGTCTCCGGCGGCCTGGATCTGTACCTGCACATTATCGAGCGCAGCCGCTATACCAGCGAATTGAGCCTGAGCTACCAGTTCGCCCAAGGGGAAGACGCGACCATCACCGAACCCAATCTCCGCATCCGTGTTTACCACGACGCCCAGTTGGCGGAGGTGATGGCGGCCCAGACGCGTCATTACGCTACATTTACCGCTGATTCGTTGCTCAACGCCCGCCCCACTGGCGGCGCCCTTCGCACGCGCTGGCGGATTAACCGTTTTTTGTTCAAATGGTTGACCTACTGTTTGCGCCAAGGTCATCGTTTTACTGATTCCGCCCATCTCCCGGACTGATCTTGTCCAAATTCGCTTCCAGAAAAAATTCTACAAATCGTTGGGGATTAATGGCTAGAATAGTTGACTAACTTGCTGGGTTAATATAGTTTCCTTGACTATTAGTCAGGAATTTCCACTAACCGGCAACCAGCGAGGTAAACCGGATGAAACTTTCGACCAAAGGCCGTTACGCCGTGACCGCCATGATGCATCTCGCCATTCACGACCGGTTTGGGCCGGTGACTTTGTCCGAGATTTCCCAGTGCCAGGGCATTTCACTGTCCTATCTGGAACAGTTGTTCGCCAAACTGCGTAAGCGTGATCTTGTGGAAGGCGTCCGGGGTCCAGGCGGCGGCTACCGGTTAGCCCGCACCCCGGAGATGGTGACTGTCGCTGATATCATTGGCGCAGTGGACGAGCGGCTTGACGCGACTCGCTGTTCTGGTCACGAAAACTGCCAGGAAGGCCGCCGCTGCCTGACGCATGAGCTGTGGACTGATCTGAGCAGCCAGATTTTCACCTTCCTCGAAGGAATTACTCTGGCTCAGTTCGTTGAGCGCCCGGAGGTTTGCGACATCGTTCGCCGCCAGAATAACACCTCGCGCCGACGTGAGCGGCCGGTAGAGCGGTTCCCGGCGACAATGCCGATGTAGGCGCGATCGCCTGCACCCATGCCGGGGCCGGTTTATCTGGATTATGCGGCGACGACGCCGGTTGACCCGCGAGTCGTCGCCCAGCTCCTCCAGCATTTAACGCTGGATGGCGACTTTGGCAATCCCTCTTCCAACACTCATCCCTATGGTCGGGCAGCGGCGCAAGCAGTAGAAATTGCCCGCGCTCAAGTTGCCGCTCTCCTGCACGCCAATCCCCGCGAAATCATCTGGACTTCCGGCGCAACCGAGGCGAATAACCTGGCCTTGCGTGGCGTCATGGCGATCAGCCGCAGTCCTCGCCGACACCTCATCACCGCCAAAACCGAGCATAAAGCTATTCTTGATGTCTGTCGGGCGCTGGAGCGGGATGGCTGCGCCGTCAGCTATCTGGACCCGGCGCCGGATGGGCGAATTGCACCGGATCGGCTGGCGGCGGCGCTGCGCCCCGAAACTGCGCTGGTGTCGCTGATGCACGTCAACAATGAAACCGGCGTCGTCCAGGACATCGCCGCCTTTGGCGAAATGACCCGCCAGCGCGGGGTTCTGTTGCATGTGGATGCCGCCCAGAGCGCCGGCAAACTGCCGCTGGATCTACAAACGCTGCCCATTGATCTGCTCAGCCTGAGCGCCCACAAGCTCTACGGCCCCAAAGGCATCGGAGCGCTGTATGTCCGGCAATCTCCGGTTCGGGTGCGCTTGCAGCCGTTGCTGTACGGTGGAGGTCAAGAACACGGCTGGCGGGCCGGAACCTTGCCCACCCACCAGATCGCGGCGATGGGTGAGGCGTTCCGCATCGCTGGAGACATTATGGCGGTCGAAGCGGCCCAAATCCGGGCCTTGCGCGACCGGCTGGAGCAGCGCTTGATCGAGTTGGGCGGCGTGACCTTAAACGGCCACCCGGAACAGCGCATCGCCGGTATTCTCAACCTCAGTTTTGCTGGCATTGCCGCCGAGGCGCTGTTAGCGGCGACTCCAGAAATCGCAGTTTCCACCGGTTCAGCCTGCACCTCCGCCAGCTATGAACCGTCGCATGTACTGCGGGCGATGGGCTGCGACGAGTGGCGCATGCGAGGCGCAGTGCGGTTCAGCCTGGGCCGCTTTAGCACCAATGCGGACATTGACTTGGCCGTTGCGGCGATCAGCGCGGCGGTGAAACGGTTGCGGGCCTTATCGCCGCGCTGGGATTTGGACCACGCCGCCGGATAAACCCCGATGCAAGGCTTTTTCAGCCTTTCTACAGCAACCGGGCGAAGACTGCGGCCAGTTCCGCGATCTTCGCGCCTACCAACTCAACCAGTGGCGCGGGCTTCAGCCCCAGCAGCAGCAAGCCCGCTGCCAAAGGCAAGGCCGCCGCCAGTTCCCACGGCCGCAGATCGGGCAAATCGGCCAGTTCCGGGCGCGGCGGGCCGGTAAACAGGCCGCCAATCGTGCGAAAACCATAGGCTGCACTCATCAACACGCCCAAACTGGCCAGCAACATCAGCCAGCCCCACTGCTGAAAACCGCCGATCAATACATGCAATTCCGCGACAAAGCCGGCCAGCCCCGGCATTCCCATCCCGGCCAGCAGCGCCAGGGTGATAAACAGCGCGAAACGGGGCGTCACCCGCGCTAGCGCCCCGTAGTCCGCCGCTTCGCGGCTGTGGGTGCGCTCATAGAGCAAGCCAATCAGTAAAAACAACATCCCGGCGATCAAACCATGCGCGGCCATTTGCAACATTGCGCCGAGCAGGCCAATGGGATTGAGCGCCGAAATGCCAAGCAGCACCACGCCCATGTGGCTAATCGAGGAATAGGCGATCATCGCCTTCAAGTCACTTTGCCGCCAGGCCAGCAGCCCGCCGTACAGAATGCTGACCAGCGCAATCCCGGCCAGCAACGGCTGCAACAGCACCGTAGCTTCCGGCAGGATCGGCGCGACTCGCAACAACCCGTAAGCGCCCATTTTCAGCAGCACCCCTGACAGCAGGATGCTGACCGGGCTAGGCGCTTCAACATGGGCCAGCGGCAGCCAGCCATGCAAAGGGAAAATAGGAACTTTCACTCCGAAGCCAACCAGAAAAGCCAACAGCAACCAAATCTGTTCCCGGCGGGGCAAGGCCGTCGCTGCTTCGGCAATCGCGGTCATGGCGAAGGAATGGGTGGGGGTGAGCTGGTAAGCGATGATTAGGCCGATCAGGATGAAAATTGAGCCGCCCATGGTGTACAGCACAAAACTCAAGCTGGCGGTATGGCGCTTCTCGCCGCCCCACAGATCGATGAGGAAAAACAGCGGGATCAGGGTCAACTCCCAGAACATGAAGAACAGCGACCAATCCTGGGCCATGAACACGCCTAGCATCGCAAATTCCAGCAGCAGCATCCAGGCATGATAGCCCTTGGCGCCGGTCTTCATCGGTTTCGAGGCCAGCAGCGCCACCCCAGACAGCAATGTCGCCAGCAGCACCATCGGCAGCGACAGCCCGTCCACACCCAGCGCGTAGGAGACGCCAACAGTGGAACTCCAAACCACTTGTTCGACGAACTGGATCGCCGCGCTGCTGTAATCAAAGGCGGCAGGCAGGCTCCATGACAGAAGCAAGGCCAACCCGGCATGGAACAGCGCCAGGCTGCGAATCAGCCGGGGTTGCGCCGCTGGCAGTAGCGCAATCAATACTGCGCCGAAGAAAGGAACCCACAGAATCAAACTGAGCAGGTGCATGGCGGTCACTCAACCATGCGGCGCAAGCGGACGGTGATTTGAATCATGGCGTTGGCTCCCAAGGCGGCATCGTTTTTGTAATCTGGCGCATTATATCCACTCGTACCCAACCCTTCTGCCCGGAGACGCCTCCATGCAATGCGCCATCTATAAAAGCCGCCGGAAAGCGGATACCTATCTTTATGTCGCGGTCCGTGATGATTTTTCCCGGATTCCCGAGGCGTTGCTGAAACTGATCGGCGAACCGGAGCATGTCATGGATCTGGAGTTGCTTCCGGAACGAAAGCTGGCGCTGGAGGATACGGCGGAGGTGCTGCGAAATCTGGCGGAGCGCGGCTGGCATTTGCAGATGCCGCGCAGTGAAGCGTGGCAAGAATCCAGCGTCCGGCATTGAGGGATATAGGTTTCCTGAATGAGTTGTGGTCGCGCCTGGTCGGAAATCCCCCCTAACCCCCCTTTTTCAAAGGGGGGTTAGGGGGGATTTTGCCGTTTTCCACAACTCAAGTAGGACTCCTATAGCCACTGAAAGGCTGTATAAAAAATAACCTGTTGATGGTTGGAATCACCGAAATTGCTCATAATAAGCACAATATGATAGGATTTGATGCGAAATTAAAGGAGATCAGATGACCTATTTCCCAGTGTTTTTATCAGTTGTGCTGGTCTTGCGTAATCAATCCGCTGAATTGCACGCGATCATCGAACAGATGACCACTACGGTTGCGCCTTTGGTCAGCGATTATGAGTTGATCATTGTGGACAACGCCTCTGATGACGATAGCGTGGCTGCGCTCAAGCAACTCACTGGCGAGCAGGGTTTTCCCAATCTGCAAATTTACGCGCTGACCAAGGAAGTGGACTCGGACACGGCGTCTTGGGCCGGTCTGGAAAACGCGCTGGGGGATTTCGTGGCGGTCATCGATCCATTGGCGGATGACATTCAGTTTTTGCCGAATCTGTTGGATCAGGCGGTATCGGGCGCTGATGTGGTGTTTGCGGTCAACGAGCAGAAATCGCCGCAGAGTTTGGCCTATCGCAGTTGCGCTTGGGCGTTCAGAACGCTTTATCAGTGGTTCAATGGCATTGATATGGCGAGGGAAGCGCCGCCTTACCGGATCATCAGCAAGCGGGTGGTGAATTTCATTTTGCAGCACCCGACTCCGGCGTTGATCTATCGCCATTTGCCAGCGACCTCCGGCTTTTCCAAAGCCAATCTGAGTTACAGCGCGCCGCCGAAAACCCACCGGAAAAAACACTTGGGCGAAAGCATTGATCACGGGATGCGGTTGATGGTGGCGACCACTCGCGGGCCGATGCGGTTGATGACCTTGCTGTCGCTGTTCGGCGCGGTCGCCAATCTGGTGTATTCCGGCTACGTCATCATCATTGCGATTGCCAAGGAAAACGTCGCGCCGGGCTGGGTCACCTTATCGCTGCAACAGTCCGGGATGTTTTTTCTGATTTCTCTGGTGCTGTTGATGCTGAGCGAATACATCCTGCACATGGCCCGGCTCAGTCAGGAAGGGCCGCCCTACCATGTGGCGCAAGAGTTCACCAGTGCAGTGATGACCCGACGCCAGCGGTTAAACATAGAAGAGGCGTGTGTCATCCCACAAGACACCGACGGCAACGCCGGTGGTCGCTCGGCGTAGCGGCTGATTGGAGAACCGCATGGCGCTGTATGACGCGATCATCATTGGCGGGGGCTTTTATGGAACCGCTATTGCCTGTGAGCTGACGACCCGGCGCGGATTTTCGCGGGTGGCGTTGTTGGAACGGGAACAGAAGCTGCTGACTCGATCCTCATACAACAATCAGGCCCGGATTCACAACGGTTATCACTATCCACGCAGTTTCACGACCGCTTATCGCAGCCGGGTCAATCTGCCCAGCTTTGTGCGCGATTATCCCGACGCGGTAAAGCGCGATTTCACCAAGCTCTACGCCATTGCCCGCCGCAACTCGAACGTCACCGCCAAGCAGTTTGTCCGGTTTTGCAAAGACATTGGGGCCAAGCTCGAACCCGCGCCCCAAGCACTATCCAAGCTATTTGAGCCACGCTTGATTGAGGCGGTGTTTCTGGTGCAGGAATACGCTTTTGATGCCAGTGTGCTGGCGGTTCAGGCCGCAGCGGAGTTAAACCGCACCGGGGTTGAAGTCCGATTGGGCGTCCACGTCAACAGCATTCGGACTGAAACGTCACGGTTGGCGGTGGATTGTGCGCAAATCGCGACGGGCGTGAGCGAGACGCTGACGGCGCGCACTGTGTTCAATTGCACCTACAGCGGCCTCAATCAGTTCAGCGGGGATTTCCCCGGTACACGGACTCGCTTGAAGCAGGAAATTACCGAAATGGCGTTGATGGAGCCGCCCGCTGCCTTGGCCGGGTTAGGCGTCACCGTCATGGATGGGCCGTTTTTCTCGATGATGCCGTTTCCACCCCGCAAGCTGCATACCCTCTCGCATGTCCGTTATACCCCGCATTTGCATTGGCTGGATCAACCGGGAATCGATCCTTATCAGCGATTGGAGAATTACGAGTGCGTGACCCGGGTGGATCGGATGGTTCGGGATGTAGCGCGGTATTTGCCAGCGGTACTGGATGCGCGTTATGTGGATTCGCTGTTTGAAGTGAAAACAGTTCTGGTGAAAAACGAAGGCGACGACGGGCGACCGATTCTGTTTGAAAAGCATCCTGAATTGCCGGGGTGTTATTCGATTCTGGGCGGGAAGATTGACAATATTTATGATTGTTTAGAAAAGCTGGATAAGGAAATATTATGAACACCTTAGCCACTGATTCGGAGATATTCTTATGAGTGGATGGATAAATCTCCCACACTACAACTCTCTATTCGTTGTTATATTGGGTTTGTATTCAGCAATAGGATTCTGCGGATTTGGAGTTGCAATTCTTGATTTGATAAATATCAAACTCCGTTCACCCTGGCTTCAGCCAATGGGACTGTTAACCGGTTTGACCGTATTTTCTATATTGGTGCAAATCTTGGCAATGACAGGATTTTCGACTAAAGCGATGTTGATCTTAATTTTGTTTATTACGAATTGCGTTGGAATCATCTGGCTCTATTTTATAAGAGAGAGAATACAATGGGTTCCGCAATTATTTCCTGTTAGCCAAAAAGAAGATGAATATCAGTTATTAAACACTGCTCTAAAAGCTATTATTATTATGATTTCTATATGGTTACTCATATCTAGCGCGGCTCCTTCCACGAGACATGATGAGACTGCTTACCATATTATCGTAGGATATCGTATCGTTGCAGATCAGAGCCTTTTGGCCTATCGAATGCCTATGGAGGCTACCGTATTCCCACACCTATTTTTTCAAATCGCTCAGGCACCTTTTCATGCATTAGGGTATCCCGATGCAGGTGGAACACTTTCTTGTGCTATGTTAATTATGCTCAGTTGGTTTCTCTACTACATGGTTCTTTCTTATTCAGGCGATAAGACGCTGGCCTTGTTAACTTGGATTGTGATTATTAGCCAGCCAGCCGCAATTAATTTTTTAATTACTGTTGGTCCCCATGCTTTCGGTTTTCTTGCTGTAACATTATCATTTTATCTCCTATGGGAACGAAATAGCATTATAAGTGATTATGGTCATAGAGAGTTTTTAATTCTAATTACTATGGCATCAATTGCCGCAGTTTCTTCACGATTATTTATGCTTCCTCTCGCATTAGTGCTGATTACTATTGCATATGGCCTGCGGGTTTACGAGCGAAAATTCACGATATTTGATGTGGTTTTCCCTAGTGCGCTTTGGTTAATTGTCTTCGGTCCCATAGTCAGCTGGTTGTGGTTTAATACGGGATCACCGCTCGGAATTTTGACTGCTGAGATATTCAATACAAACTATTTTGGGCAAGAAGCGATTAGTTCATATAATGCTACACGTAATATCTTCAAACAGAATTTTATGTACAGGTATGAAATAGCCCTATGGAGTGTATCTCTTTGGCTCGGAATATTATTTTACATAATATTGAAAGATAAATTTAATAAGAAAAAATTTGTTCTAACGATACTCTTTACGCAATCAATTTTTATTTTTCTTTTTATGCCTTGGGAGCTAAGACATTTAACAGGTCTCCAGTTTGCAATCTTTGCACTCGGAATGATTTCGCTAAGTTTAATAACTGTGAAAAGGAAAAAGGCCGCAATAATCGTGGTTCTTGGTCTTTCTCTCCCATGGTTAATAATCAATGCGGCTTTTGCCTACAACCTCGGAAGAGTAGGCTTGGGTCTTGAGAACAAGTTAGATTTTCTAAATAGATATTCAGCCTTATTTAAGGATTATCAAGCTCTTGATAAAGTGCTGCCTGAAAATGCCGTGATCCTCGTTGGTAGGAGCAAAACAAATATTAAGCAAATGGGATGGCTTGCTCGTCCCCCTATTTTTTATTCACCGCGGAAAACGGTTGCTCACCATAAGGAAATTCCAAAAGGCCAAGAAGAGATATATCTGTTATACCTAAAGGCATCTGGTGTAGCAGAAGCAGATGAAACACCGCTCGATCCTTGGCTACCGAATGGGTTTGAGTTTGGTGAATTAGTTTATAAGAATCCACAAGCAATATTTTATCCATCTCGTAGCGGCTTTGGAGGTGATGGGATAGCATGTTTAGAAGTCTATCGCTTAGTAAAAATCATGAAATATGATGTCAAGTGAACTAATTTTTTAATCACTTTTTTGGTATTTTTCTCTTTTAAAATGGCAATTAGCCTATAATAGAGGAAGTTAACCTCATGGATAGTCTTATCGGGTTCACCGGCTTTATCGGCACCACGCTGTTAAAACAGCACGGATTCAACAATCTTTATCGCTCAACCAATATAAGCAATATTGAAAGCAAATCATTTGATTCAGTGATTTGCGCCGCTGCCCCCGCCCAAAAATGGATCGCGAATCGTGAACCAGCAACGGATTGGCAGAATATCGAGCGTCTGATCGGTCATCTCAAAACCATCCAGTGCCAGACTTTTATCCTCATCAGCACGGTAGACGTATTCAAAAACCCGTTTGGCGTCACTGAGGACACAGCGGTTGATGAAAACGGCTTGCAACCCTACGGTCTGCATCGCCGGTATCTGGAAACCTTTGTCGAGTCCCAGTTTCCCCAGCATCTAATTGTCCGGCTACCCGGCTTGGTGGGTCCCAGATTGCGCAAGAACGCCATCTTCGATTTCTTGAATGACAATAACCTGGACGCCATCGACAGCCGGGGCGTGTTTCAGTTTTACCCGATGGTCAATCTCTGGTACGACATTCAGATAGCGTTGCAGGCGAAGCTTTCACTGATCCACTTGACCGCTGAACCGATCAGCGTTGCTGAAGTCGCCCAAAATGGATTTGGCCGTGAGTTTCAAAACACCCTCGCCAACCCACCAGCGCAATACGATTTTCAGTCCAAACACGCCGCGTTATTCGGCGGTCGCGGCGCGTATCAGTACAGCAAGCGGGAAACCTTGCAAGCCATTCGAGCCTATGCGCAGTCGGAACCGGTTACGCTGAAAGCGGCTGATCAGGCATGAGAATCACGCCGCCCCAGCCCTTCCGCCAGCAGCATCGTCACCAAGGTATTCAGCGAAGTGCCTTCTGCTTTGGCGCGAGCCACCAGATTGGCGTGCAAACTGCGTGGCAGACGTTGCATCAACCGCACCGGATCGGCAGATTCACCATGCCGGGTTGGCTTGGGAATGGGTTTTCCGAGATGAATACGCGCCGACATCCACGCCGAAAAGGCGTCTCCGCCGTTAATCATCGCTTCCTCAATCGTTTCTCCATCGGACATACAACCGGGCAGGTCGGGAAACGTGATCAGATAACCGCCGCCATCCTGATCGGACAATGGTTCAACCACATGCGTATAAGCCTCGAAAGGAAACGGCGGCTCCACATGTGGAACAATGATTTCGCTCATGACTGCAACTCCTTCGCTTTATCCACGAAAATTGCGGGAGCAGGCTGATGAGAATTGCGATTTCCAATATCGCCTGGGATGTGGGCGATGACGAAGCCGTAGCCGCGCTGCTGCATCAATACAACGTAGACGCCATTGACATTGCCCCCGGCAAGTATTTCCCCGATCCCCGAAAAGCCACCTCGGTGGACATGATCCGGGTACGCGACGGGTGGGCGCATCGCGGCATCGAAATCACCGGGATGCAGGCGTTGCTGTTTGGCGCCACCGGCCTGAACCTGTTCGCCAGCCCTGAGATACAGACCGCCATGCTGGCGCATCTGGACGCGGTGTGCCGGATTGGCGGCGGTCTTGGCGCAACCCGGCTGGTGTTCGGCTCTCCGAAAAACCGGGATCGTACCGGCCTCAGCGACGCCCAAGCCGAGACCGTGGCGGTCGAGTTCTTCCGGCGCTTGGGCGATAGCGCTGGCGCCCACGGGGTACGGGTCTGCCTCGAACCGAATCCGCCCTGCTACGGCGCCAACTTCATGACCACCAGCGCCGAAACGGCGGCGATAGTGAAGCAGGTTGATCATCCCGCGATCCGTATGCAGCTTGATACCGGGGCGATGACGATTAACGGCGAAGCGCCCGAAGCGGTCATTGCCCACTATGCCGCTCTGATCGGTCATGTCCATGCCAGCGAGCCAAACCTGGTGACTTTGGGTGATGGCGGTTGCGAGCATCACGCGGTGGGCCGAGCGTTGAACGCCACCCTACCGGATCAGATCGTGACGATTGAGATGCTGGCCGCCCAACAGGAACCGCCGCTGCAAGCGATTGAACGCGCCTTGAATGTCGCGATTTGCCATTACCGGGACGAACAAGCCGGGCGCGGAGCATCAACATGAAGTGGCTTATTCTGCTTTCCGGCATTGCCGCCAACGCATCCGCCAGCGTGCTGGTCAAGCTCGCGATGATGCCGCCGCGTCAGTTTCCTTCGCTCAGCGATCCCATTGGCGCATTGAGTAATTGGCCGTTCTGGCTGGGGCTGGCGCTGTACGGCGGCGCATTCCTGTTGTATGCCGCCGCGCTGTCGGTGCTGCCGTTGAACGTGGCGCATCCGATCCTGACTTCGGGAGCAGTGGCAACCGTTGCCATGCTGTCGCTGCTGCTGTTCCAGGAGCCTTTTTATTGGACGACCGGCGCTGGCATTGTGCTGGTGATGGTCGGCGTGATTCTGATTACCGTCCGCGTGGGCTGAGATCAATGATGAACAATGAGATAGCCCCGGAAACCCGCGCCAGTTGGCAAGTGCCCGCCTTCGATACCGCCTTATGGCTAGGCCAGCGTCAGCCGTGGTGTATTGTCATTCCGGTCATCAACGAAGGCGAGCGGATTGGCAAGCTGCTCGACCGAATGGCGAATCTTGGAATTCAGAATCTGGCGGATATTTTAATCATTGATGGCGGCAGCACTGACGGTTCGCTGAACACCACTACGCTTCAAAACCAGGGTGTGCGCGGTTTATTGGTCAAAACCGGACCCGGCAAGCTGAGCGCCCAACTGCGTTGCGCCTATGCGTTTGCGCTTGATCAGAGTTATGCGGGCATTGTCACTATTGACGGCAACAACAAGGACGATCCTGAAGCCATTCCCCGGTTTATCAACGCGCTGCAAGATGGCATGGATTTCGTTCAGGCATCGCGCTACATCCCCGGCGGAGTGGGCGAAAATACGCCGAAACTTCGGGAAATGGCGATTCGATGGGTCCATGCGCCGCTGCTGAGCCTCTGTTCCGGGTTTCACTGGACCGACACCACACAGGGATTCAGAGCGTATAGCCGCCAACTGCTGCTGGACCCCAAGGTGGCTCCGTTCCGGGATATTTTCCCGACTTACGAACTGCTGGCCTATCTGTCGTACCGTGCGCCGAAATTGGGTTATCGCTGTCTCGAACTACCCACCACCCGTCGCTATCCCGCTTCCGGCCAAGTCCCGACCAAGATCAGCCGCATCAAAGGCAATCTGTCGGTGTTGACGATCCTGATCAACGCCTGCCGGGGACGCTACAATCCCTGATCTGGTCAAATATAGAAATCCGACCCGGGTTGTGGAACCAGGCAAAATCCCCCCGCCGCTCACGCGGCTGCCCCCCTTTGAAAAAGGGGGGTTAGGGGGGATTTCCGACTAGGCGCGACCACAACTTATTTAGGAAACCTATACCAGGTTTGACTGCCGGTTGACTGTCCCCATTAGGGGAATGAGCCTGACGCATCTCTGCCCCGCTTCCTCTGGTCGGGGAAGATCTCCGATGCAGCCACTCCGGCTTTCAGCCCAACCCATTGACTCCCGGCTTGATGCATTAAATCCTTGAAGCTCGTCCGGCTGACTGCTAAAAAGCCCCAACCGGAATTTCCGGCATCCCCTTCCCCTCCACGGTAGAGACGCACCGACACTATGGCTCTTGACGCCCAGGCCGCTACCCAAGTAGCGCACGTTCTGATCGAATCGTTGCCCTATATCCGCCGCTTTTCCGGCAAAACGATGGTAGTGAAATACGGCGGCAACGCCATGGAAAACGAGCATCTGAAAAACAGCTTCGCCCGCGACATCGTGCTGATGAAGCTGGTCGGTTTCAACCCGGTGATCGTGCATGGCGGCGGGCCGCAGATCAGCAGCCTGCTCAAGCGGATCGGCAAGGAAAGCCGCTTTGTCGACGGGATGCGGGTCACCGACAGCGAAACCATGGACGTGGTGGAAATGGTGCTGGGCGGGCTGGTCAACAAGGAAATCGTTAACAATATCAACCGGCATGGCGGTTGTGCGGTGGGTTTGACCGGCAAGGACGGCGATCTGATTCACGCCCGCAAACTGACCATCACCCGCAACAGCCCGGATCTGCAAGCCCCGGAAATCATCGACATCGGTCATGTCGGCGAAGTCGCCAGCATCGACAAAGCCATTGTCGAGACCCTGATCAGCGGCAATTTTATCCCGGTGATCGCGCCGATTGGCGTCGGGCCGGACGGGCAGTCCTACAACATCAACGCCGATCTGGTGGCCGGCAAGATCGCTGAAGTGCTCCGCGCCGAGAAACTGCTGCTGCTGACCGATACGACCGGAGTTTTGGATCAGGCCGGCAACCTGCTGACCGGTCTGGACGCCCGTCAGGTGCAGGCATTGATCGACGACGGCACCATTCATGGTGGGATGCTGCCGAAAATCGGCTGCGCGCTCGATGCGGTGCGCGGAGGAGTCAAGGCGGCGCACATCATCGACGGGCGGATTGAACACGCGGTACTGGTCGAGTTGTTCACCGACGCCGGGATCGGGACGCTGATTCGGGGCTAAGGGCGGATTCAGCAACCACAGCGCGTTGCCCGCTCTCCCAACCGTGCTCAGTTTCCGCTTGTACCTGCGGCTGTCCGGCTTTTACCTGTTTTATTTTGCTACCCTGGGCGTATTGCTGCCGTACTGGGGTTTGTACTTGCTGGCGCTGGGCTTTGAACCCGCACGGATCGGCGAACTGATCGCCATTCCGCAGGTGACCAAACTGGTCGCGCCAACACTGTGGGGCTGGCTGGCGGATCGTACCGGGTGCCCAATGCGGGTGATCCGCTGGGCCTGTCTGGCGACGGCGCTGACCTTCACCGGGGTTTACGCGGTGGGCGGTGCCTATTGGGGACTGTTGCTGACCACGCTGCTGTTCAGCTTTTTCTGGAACGCAGCACTGCCGCAATTTGAGGCGGTCACGCTAAACCACTTGGGCGAACAGACCCACCGTTACAGCCGGGTGCGATTGTGGGGTTCGGTGGGCTTTATTGTCGCCGCCGTCGGGGTCGGTTTTCTGGTGCAGGGTTGGGGAGTCGGCATTGTGCCGGCGCTGCTGCTGGCGTTATTTATCGCCCTGTGGATCAATAGTCTACTGGTGGCAGAAGCGCCGTTGACCCGGATGATCCAGGCAGCGCCGCCGCTTGGACAGGTACTGCGCCGACCAGCGGTGATCGCCTTGTTCATCGCCTGTTTTCTCAATCAGGCCGCCCACGGGCCGTATTACGCCTTCCTCTCGTTGTATCTGGAAACCTTCGGCTATTCCCGCGAGGCTATCGGGCTGCTGTGGGGGCTGGGCGTGGCGGTCGAGGTGGGTCTTTTCGTGTTATTTCCCCGGCTGCTGCTGCGGTTCGGGCCACGCCAGTTGATGCTGGCGGCGCTGGCGCTGGCGACCTTGCGCTGGCTGCTGATCGGCCATTTCGCCGGCAGTCTGCCGTGGTTGCTGTTCGCCCAGACCCTGCACGCCTTCAGCTTTGGCGTGTTCCATGCCGTGTCCATCCATCTGATTCACCAGTTCTTTCCAGGAACCCTGCAAGGCCGGGGTCAAGCCTTGTACAGCAGTTTGAGCTTTGGCGCGGGCAACGCGGTGGGCAGTCTGGCCGCAGGTTATCTGTGGCAAGGACTGGGACCGGCCGCGATCTTTGATATGGCGGCGGCGCTTGGCGCACTGGCCTGGTTGACCGCTTGGCGGGGATTGCGGCCTTGAACGGTTCAGGGCGGATCCAACGGCTCACTCACCGGCGGCGGGTCGACTGGAGCGGGTAGCTCCTCCGGTGGCTCCACTGCGACAGGCGGCGGTTTCAGTTCATCCAGCCGCACCATCACCGCCTGCATTAAAGCCTCGGTTCCTTCACCGGTCGCGGCGGAAATGGCGAAAATCGGGCCAGTCCAGTGCAGCACCGCGCTGATTTCAGCCACTCGCGCCGCCTGTTGCTCCGGCTCCAGCAGGTCCAGCTTGTTCAGCACCAGCCAGCGTTCCCGTTCGGCCAGTTCGGCGCTGTATTTGCCGAGTTCGCCAAAAATGATCTCGACATCCCGCACCGGATCGCCGCTGTCGCTATAAGGCGAAACATCGACCAGATGCAGCAGCAACCGGGTGCGGCTCAGATGGCGGAGAAACTGGATGCCTAATCCCGCGCCTTCCGCCGCACCCTCGATCAGTCCCGGAATATCGGCCATGACGAAACTTTGCAGCCACCCGACGCGCACCACCCCAAGATTGGGATGCAAGGTGGTGAAGGGATAATCGGCAATCTTGGGCCGGGCGGCGGATACGGCGCGAATCAAAGTAGATTTGCCGGCGTTGGGCATTCCCAGCAAACCCACATCAGCGATGACCTTCAACTCCAGCCGCAGATTGCGCTGCTCGCCGGGCGTCCCCGGCTTGGATTGGCGCGGCGTGCGATTGACGCTGCTTTTGTAGCGGGTGTTGCCCAAACCGTGAAAACCACCTTGCGCGACCAGCAGTCGCTGCCCCGGTTCAACCAGATCACCGATCAACTCCTCAGTATCCGCGTCGTAAGCGACCGTGCCGACCGGAACTACCGCAATCAAATCCGCGCCACTGCGCCCGGTACAATTACTCCCCATCCCTTTCTGACCGGCCTCAGCCTGAAACCGGCGGGTAAAGCGGTAATCGGCCAGCGTGTTCAACTCCGGGTCAGCTTGCAGATAGATGCTGCCACCGTCACCGCCATCACCGCCGTCCGGGCCGCCAAAGGGAATATATTTTTCGCGCCGGAAGCTGACGCCGCCGTTGCCGCCGTCGCCGGCTTCAACCCGGATAATGACTTCATCAACAAACTTCATAGCTAAACTTCATCAGGTATGGGCGAGCCATCAGGGCTGTTTTTGCCAGCCGGAAAAAAGAAAAGCCCCACGCGGGGCCTTTGAACCGTTCAACCAGCCAGTAACATCATGGCGCTGCCGGGTAGACGCTCACATATTTACGGTGAAGCGGCCCTTTGGTCTCAAAGGTCACATGACCCTCAGCCTTGGCGAACAGGGTGTAATCCTTGCCACAACCGACGTTCTTGCCCGGATGAAACTGGGTGCCGCGCTGCCGCACGATGATGTTGCCGGCCAACGCCAACTGGCCGCCGAATAACTTGACGCCGAGTCGTTGCGCGTGGGAATCACGGCCATTGCGGCTGCTGCCGCCCGCTTTCTTGTGAGCCATTTTAACCCTCCTGAGTCAGGGCCGCTGCCGGAAACGTCGCCGCGCCGGAAACGCCGTTGATACCGCTGATTTTCAGTTCGGTGTAGGACTGTCGGTGGCCTTGAGTCTTGAAGTAATGCTTGCGGCGACGGAATTTGATGATCCGGATTTTCGGGCCGCGTCCCTGGGACTTGACGGTCGCCGTCACACTGGCGCCTTCGACGTAGGGAGCGCCCACCGTAATCTGGTCGCCGTCGGCGATCATCAGCACCGTGTCAAACTCCACGGAAGCGCCATCCTCGACTTCAAGCTTTTCGACCTTGAGGGTTTCGCCCTCGGTCACCCGGTATTGCTTGCCCCCGGTCTTGATCACAGCGTACATGATGAACTCTCCAAAACGACTTGTCCGTCCCGGACTAAAGGGGAGCGATTCTAGCCGTGCTCCCCGCCAAGGTCAAACCGCCTGCGGTCTATCACAGTCCGATACGGGCTGTGGAACGGGCGTCCCACCGTCGCTCACGCGGTTTCCCCCTTTCGTAAAAGGGGATTAGGTGGGATTTCCCACCAAGCGCGACCGCAACCAGGAAACCTATATGTTGCGGGACAATCGCGCTATTTCACCGCTTGTCAATACATAGCAAATTGCCCCGCTCATACCCCTCTTGTTATTGTTAGCTGTGTAATATGGCGGATCGTCCAGAATCCATATTCCTCCTAACTTTTACACTCATACTGATAACGCGAAACCTATCAGGACGTGCACGTCGATCTGAAGGGAGACGTATCTGCTCATTTTCCCGCATAAGCGCATGAGATTCCAAGGGTTGATCTGATAGCGTCGAAGGCGTTTTGGCCTTGGCGGGCGGCGGTACCGACGACGGAGCGGATGGCGGCGAAGAGGTCGGCGCCCCAGTCGGAGCGGAAGCCTCCGGTGACTTTGCGGTAGGTAGCGGTGGGGCGGAGTTCGCGTTCGGAGCTGTTGTTGTCGGGGGCGATTTCCGGATGTTCGAGGAAGGTCAGAAGGCTGTCGCGAATTTTGCCGTATCGTTTTCGCAGGCGACGACCCTGTGTTGTTTTCCGGCGATAGATCCATGATTTTATCGAGATCGTTTTCAAAGCGCCGTTTGCAGGTTCGGCGCGTGGTCTCGGCCAACTCGCCTCGTCGTCGCGCCAGCACGCACACGCGCAGCAGCCATGCCTTCATGCGCGGCGCGAAAACCATATCGCCCGCCTCGATGGCGAACTGGCCGTTCCGCAACTGATGAGCGAGGCAAACTTGCCATTTGTCCGCATGCCCTTGCTGCACGCCGTATAAATCCGATACCCACAACGCGGGGCGGTCTTCTGCCTGCCGGCGCAGTGCGAAAGCGAGGCTGGCGACGGCTATCCCGACCAAATCCGGCTGCAATGGAACGAACTGAAACTGATCGACTTCGCCTTCAGCGTCTGGGAAAAGCACCTGCCGCTGGACGAAAACAGCCCACTGCTCATCGGGCGATCCACCTTTCGCTACCAATCCGAACAACTGCCGGCCGCCCTGGCCGCCGGAAGTTCGCCCGCGCCAGAGCTAGGGCCAACGCGAGGACTGGACTGGCGGGTAGATTTATACAGCCTCGGCTTCGTCCTGGAACAAATCCTGCGCAATATCGAAAAGCGCTGCCTGCCCGAAGACGGCAACTGGGGCTAGACGGAAACGCGCCACAGTCAAGCCCGGCAACTGCTCGAAAACCTGCGAGGGTGGGACCAGCGCTGGCAGCAGGACAGACAACCCGCGCCGGTCCAACGGCCACACCGCGCACTGATCGAACCTCTGGATCGACTGCTGGGCGAAGACAACCTGGCCGAAAGCCTAGCGCATCACTGGAAAATCGTCCACGACCCGAACTAGCGGCCCCAAGACCCCAGCGTGCGCACCCCGCCCACCGTGCCCGCCCTGCGGCGGCGCAGCGCCGTCCCCAAGACCCCCGCGTCCCCGCCCTCCTCCGAACCGACGCCGCCCCGGCCCCCTGCTGGCCAGCGGTGGCTGGTGGGGCTAATGCTGGTAACCGCGCTGGGAGCGGGCGCCTACGTCCTGTGGAAGGCTGGGCAGCACCCGCCGCCAGTGGTGCAAGACCGACCGACCGCGGCGGCAGCGGTTGATCCGATCGTCAAACAATGGGCAATCCACAAGGCCGCGACCCAAGGACTTTCAAGCGCCCAGATTTGTTTGGGCTGGATGCCTGCGAACCCATCTGAAACCGCGAGCGACGAAGAGACCACACGCTGGTTTCGCACGGTCGCCGCGCAGGGGGATGCCACCGCTCAGTATTGCTTGGGACGCCAAAGCGGTGAAGTGGTACCTCAAGGCCGCCAAACAGGGGTATGCCGTCGCCCAGAACAACCTCGGCTGGATGTACGAAATCGGTCGCGGGGTGAAGCAAGACGCCACCGAATCGGTGAAGTGGTACCTCAAGGCCGCCGCGCAGGGCAATGCCGACGCCCAGAACATCCTCCGCCGACTCGGGCGCTGAGTCTGCTGGCGCTTGCCTTGACCCTGCCGCAACCAATCCGTAGCATGGCGGGTGTTTCCTCTCAACCTGCCCGTCCCCATGGAAATTGAACGAATCCGCGCTCCTATCGCCACTGACCTGCACGCCGTCAACGCTCTGATTCGCGGGCAACTGCGTTCCGATGTGGCGCTGATCAATCAACTCGCCGGCTATATCATTGATAGCGGTGGCAAACGGTTACGCCCGGTCACCGTGCTGCTGGCGGCGCAGGCCTGCGGTTATGCCGGCGACCAGCACATCGCCGCCGCCGCTATCATTGAGTTCATTCACACGGCTACCTTGCTGCATGACGACGTAGTGGATGAATCCAATCTGCGGCGCGGGCGGGAAACGGCCAATGCGATTTGGGGCAATCAGGCCAGTGTGCTAGTTGGCGATTTTCTCTACTCGCGCTCATTTCAGATGATGGTGGGCATCGGCAACTTGCGGGTGATGGCGATTCTGGCTGACGCCACCAACGCCATCGCCGAGGGCGAGGTGCTGCAACTGCTCAATTGCCATGATCCCGACACCACCGAAGAACGCTACATGGCGGTGATTCGTTCCAAAACCGCCAAACTGTTTGAGGCCGCCGCCCAGTTGGGAGCGGTGCTGGCAGGCCTGCCATCGGAGCAGGAACAAGCGATGGGCCGCTATGGGATGTACTTGGGGACCGCATTCCAGTTAATTGATGATGTGCTGGATTACAGCGCCTCCAGTGCGGAATTGGGGAAGAACATTGGCGATGATCTGGCTGAGGGCAAACCGACCCTACCCCTGATCCACGCCCTGCGCCACAGCAATGCGATGGAAGCGCAGGTCATTCGTGAATCGATTGAGCATGGCGGTCTGGAGCATATCGAAGCCGTCACTCGCGCTATTGAATCCAGCGGCGCGCTGGACTACACTCGCGCCCTTGCTGTTGAACAGGCCGGACTGGCTACCGTCTCCTTAGCGATATTGCCGGATTCGCCCGCCAAGGATGCGCTCATGGGTTTGGCCCAGTTTGCAGTCAACCGCCGGTATTAATTCCTTCCCCTTGTCGGGGTGTAGCTCAGCCTGGTAGAGCACTGCCTTCGGGAGGCAGGAGTCGCAGGTTCAAATCCTGTCACCCCGACCAATCAATCAACTGGTTACGTTGGTTTTCATGGCCCTTGATTCTTGGGCTATGACCAGATTATGACGATCCAGCACCGCAACCGTCTGTTGCAACTGATCCGGCATCAGATGCGCGTATACGCTCATCGTCACTTGGATATCCGAGTGGCGGAGTAACCGGGCAACTTCTTGGATCGGCGTCCGCGCTTGCACCAGCCATGATCCGCAGGTTCGCCGCAAATCGTGCGGCGTACAGTGTGCAATTCCGGCTCGCTTGACGGCAGCGGTAAATGTCCATCGGCTTTGATCAGCGATAGCCCCACCGAGCTTTCGGCATAGGTGGTGATGTTGCTGAACGCTTCTGGCTTGAAGCC
>RXIV01000006.1 GCA_003989085.1 Candidatus Competibacteraceae bacterium | reverse complement strand
CATCTTCGCCGGGATGCTGGCGGCGGTGGTCATCGCGGTGCGGGTGTTCCTGTTCCGGGGGGCCGGGCGGGCGAATTGACAGCGGTTAACCGATCTCCCGCTCGTCGCCCGCCTGGGGCGGTTGACCGCCGGGCCTGGTCACGATGCGGCGAAAGGCCGCCAGATCGGCGCGGTCGCGCCGTTCGGCGAAAAACACCGCCGTGTTGAGGGCGGCCAGCTTTTCCGCGACCGCCGTCGCCACCAGTTGATTGAGGCTGACGCCTTCGGCCTTGGCGAGTTGTTCAGCAGCGGCCTTGATCGAACGGGGCAGGCGCAGCGGATAGGTGACCGTGGTGCTCATGGAGTAATTCTCCGTAAGGCATCGCGTGGACTTAGGACCTCGATACCGAATTGAAGGGGGATAACGCCATAGTCGCGCCGGTTGAACGTGACCAGGAGGTCGGCATGGCCGTTGACCGCCGCTTCCAGCACCATCTCGTCATTCGGGTCGCGCAGGCGAGGCCGCCACAGAAAATGGGTTTCCACGGGCTCGATCAGGGCGGCCACGCCGTCCAGAAACACCTGCGCGTCGGCGGTGCTGACGCCGGCCGCCTGCTGGTGTTCGGCCCGACTGCACACCGCTTCATATTCGATGACCAGCGGTACGTTCGCCACCAGCGTAATGCGGCGGTCCAGTGCGGCCAGAAGCAATGCCGCTGACGCACCGGCCGGGCTGCGCAGCGCCGCAACGACCACATCCGTATCCAATACCATACGCATACGGTATTCAATCACATCTCCGGCGATGTTAAAACCCCACCACGACGGCGACCATGACCCTTGGCACTCACGTTGCGTTCGCTTCCGTCCTCTACCTGGGCGGCGCCACCCTGTTTGGCTATAAACCGGACTGGAACAGTGGGCTATTGGCCGCTATCGCCAGTAGCCTGCAGGACATTGACCTGCCGACCTCGAAAATCGGCCGGTTGTTCTGGTTCATCTCGGCGCCGCTGGAGCGGCGCTTCGGCCATCGCACCCTGACTCATTCCCTGGTGATGCTGTCGGTTGTAGAAGGTCTCGATGGACTCAAACACATCGGTCTTCGCGTCTTCCCGCATGGCATAGCGGGCCCCCTGAATCTGTTCAACCTTCAGGGAGAAGAAGCTTTCCATGGCTGCGTTGTCGTAGCAGTCCCCCTTGCGGCTCATGCTGCAGAGGAAGCCGTGCTGGGCCAGTAATGGCGGGTCGTCGTTAGAGGCATACTAGGTTGTGCTTTGACGGGGTCATTGCCTTGTCCTTCTTCGCGGCACGGGCTTTCAGACCGAGCGCCTGCATTCGTTTCGCCACACGGGGACGACCGACCCGCCCACCCTCGGCCCTCCGCTCTGCGGTTAACCGAGGTGAACCATAGCGTCCTTGATGGGCTTCGAACCGCTGACGAAGAATTTCGTCCAGGCGCTCAGCTTGATCGTCCCGACCTCCCGACCTCCCGGCGTTCGCTGCGTCCACGCGTAATATCCATTACGCCACCCCTTCAGCACCCGGCACATCGCCTTGATTGCGAATGTGCCTTCCTGCGACGCGATCCACGCGTACCTCACCGCGATTCCCTGACAAAGTACGCCGCTGCCTTTTTTAGGATCGACTGCTCTTCTTCACGCTGTACCAACAGCCGCTTGAGGGGGGCACTCTCCGTCGCTTGTTCCGCCTGCACAGCACCCGCTCCGGTCTGTTGACCGTGACGCGCTAGCCCATTGTGGATCAAGCTGTCGCTAATCCCTAAGTCCCGGGCCACCGCCGCTACCCCATGGCCTAACAACACCCGTTTGACCGCCTGTTCTTTGAACTCCGGCGTATACCGTCGCCGGGGTGACGGGTCTTTCATGCTCTCTGAACACCTCCAAGGGCTTTGCCCTCATTAATGGGGTGTCCATGGAAGCGTAGCAAGATCATTTCATCCTGAAACAGACTGAAACAAATACTGTTTCAAATGAACCGTTCATGAAAAAGAATCCGCCTTGCAATCCGATATTCAGTAGTTTATTTCTTCCTCAATCCTCTGTTGTAACAGTATGTAACAGTCTGTAAATATTACATTTATTCTTAATTGTAATGTGATTGACCAACATAGGTAAGCCTATGACGCATCATTGGTTTATTTTTTGCTAACACGAATCGATATCAATAACGATAAAATTATATTGGATATATTGATGATGAGCGGGTTAAATGACGTGGTTACAAAGTACGGGTTACTACTCTATACGCTACTATTAAGCATCGGATTCGTTGCCCTATCAACCAAAGTGGCGGGTCGGTTGGGTTGGGTGGATCGGCCCGATGACCGTAAACAACATCGCCACCCGGTGCCCCTTACCGGTGGGGTCGCGATGTGCGCAGCCTTCTGTCTGAGCTTGCCGTTGGCATCGGATAAGCCAGACGCTTACCCAGTGTTATTAGCCTGTCTTGTAGTTCTGGCTTTGGTCGGAGCTTACGATGATCTACGTTCCGTCCAACCAGCTACCCGATTTCTGTTTCAAATCGTGGCAGTTCTGTTGATGACGTTTAACGGTCAAGTCCTGCTGAGTAATCTGGGCAATTTGCTGGGTTGGGGCAGTATTTCGCTGGGGGAGTTCGCGATCCCGTTCACCTTATTTGGGATCGTCGGGGTCATCAACGCTTTTAACATGATCGATGGTCTTGACGGACTCGCTGGGGGAGTAGCACTGATCGTCATTGGTTGGTTATTGGCGCTGAATCTGACTGCGCCAGTTCCTGATCACCATGCTAGCAATGCTCTGTTAATACTGGCGATGGTGGTTATCGGGTTCCTGTGCTTCAACCTACGCCATCCTTGGCGAATACAGGCCAGCGTTTTCATGGGCGATAGCGGCAGCACAATGCTTGGTTTCGCCTTAGGCTGGTTTCTCGTCAGTTTGTCCCAAGATCGTGAGGGCCAAGCGGCGGTAATGACGCCGATGACGGCGGTCTGGATTCTGGCTGTGCCGTTGCTGGATACGGTTACGGTCATGATCCGCCGGCTTCGCGCCAGACAAAGCCCGTTTAACGCCGATCGTCAACACTTACACCACTTGTTGCTTAACTATGGATATCCAGATGGGCAAGTCACCATGATGCTGCTGGCCGGTGCACTGATCACCGGGGCGATTGGTATGGCGGCACACCAGTTAGATGTGCCGGAATTCGTCCAGTTTTACGGTTTTCTGGGTGCATTCCTGCTCTACTATCAGGTGACAACCCACATTTGGCTACGGCATTTGGTGCGGTTGCAGGCGGGCGGCGACGGGCAAGCGAATTCCCCCACGCCCACGCAGCAATGATTCTCAATCGTATGGTGAATTGGTCGCAGCCCATACTCACTTTTTAGCGTGATGTATTGACGCGAACTGGCGGCTGTATTCAAGCCAGCGCCAGCACCAAGAGCGCGGCCATTTCAGTCAGTTCACAAGCGGCACCGAGGGTATCGCCAGTTATGCCGCCCAACCGTTGCATCAGTGCTTGGCGCAGGCCGATAACACCAATCCCCAGCCCGACCAGTACGCCGGTGCCGGCCCAGCCTGAAACCACTACAGTAGTCGCAGCGAGCAGCGCCAGCAGCAGACCACACCACTGCCGTGGCAGATAGGCGGCATAAGGAGCACCGAGACCGGCGGGGCGGACATAAGGCGTCGTCAGCAGCAGCGCAACGATGACTGCCCGACCCAGCGCCGGGACCAGCAACAGTGCGGCGCAGGCCGCATCGGCTGAGAGCGCCTGCAACGCGGCGAATTTTAGGAGCCGTTCATCAACCATCACATCCAAAGCGAAACCGTGCGCCTCTATGCGAACATCCCCATCCACCTGACTTCGCCTCGTCGCCTGAGCGGGCGGTGCGCTCGACTGGTTACGCCCGTTGAAATCAGCACCGGACGGTTCAGGCAGGCCATCCGCCGCACCGGGCATTACCGCGTTCGCGTCCCGCGCCGGAGAGTTGCATCCCCGGTTCATCCCTAGGCATGTAGAGAACAGGCGGGCTTGAGCCTCGGTGGCCTGTTTGGCGGCGATTTATCCCCACGCGCGTAGGGAACGGCCGTAGACACGGGACAGGGTGAGGGTGGTCGCGGATTTATCCCCACGCGCGTAGGGAACGGGGGGACTAGCCCAGGTGTAGCAGGCGAGGCAATCGTTTATCCCTACGCACGTAGGGAACGGGGATGCACCATTTGAGCCGTCTATTAATGTGGGCCATGCTCCCCTACCGGGTTATCGCTGCCGGTCACACAGCATCGCCTTCGCCTCGCACGACCATCGGCTAGCCCAGCAGCGCCCGCAGATTGCCACGGACGAGGTTGGCTACGTCGTCCGCCGACAGCCCGCGCAAACGGCCCAATACCTCCACCACATGCGCCACATCGGCCGGCCGAGAGGGCTTGTCGCCCGTGCGAGTGAAGGGGCCGTCAGTTTCTGTCAGCATCCGATTCAGTGGGATAGCTTGCACCATCGCTGCATGCCTCTCATTGTCCAGCATCCGCGCGTTGACCGAGAAGTAGCAACCCAGTTCCAAAGCGCGCTTCGCCTCGGTCTTTGTTCCCGTGAACCAGTGGAGAACGATCTTTCCGCGCTCGGGCGGCAGATGTGCCTCAACAAGATCAAGCACTGCCTTGGCCGACCTAATGCTGTGAACCGAGATGATCTTGCCGCCAGCCTGTGCGCAACGCTCCAACACGCGCCGAAACACGCGCTTCTGCGCGTCGAGTGACTTGAAGAACCGGGGGCCGGCGTCCAACCCGACCTCGCCGACATAGTGCGTCTCCACAAGGTGCTGGTCCCATAGCTCGATCTCGTCTTCACGCTCCGCGACCAACTGCGGGTGTAGTCCTAGCGCCGCGCGGACATGCTTCGTGCACTGCGCGAGTTCTTGATTGCGCGGCCACGCTTGCGGTGTCGTCGTCACCGCAAGCGTGAATACCCCCGCCGCATCTGCTTCCCGGACCACAAGGGCATGGTCCGGGTAAAGATCGAGGTGGCAGTGGAAGTCTACGAGGCCGGTTGTGGCAATCATGCACGCACCCTGCTCAACTCGGTCTCGCCTCAACACCATCGATCAGTCGCTCGATTTCGCCAAGGCCTCGCCGATAGACATCGACAAGATCATCCAGATGCTCGGCTTCATCAGCAAGCGAGCCGGGTTTGTGGATTAAGAGGTTCGCGAGTTGCGGCTTACCTTTCAAGCGATCGATCGCGTACTGAAACGATCTGACCTGTACTCCGGTCGCTCGGCGCGTGTCCAACCGCTGCGCGTGAAGGTCGGGCAGGGTGTACGGCGTCTGGTCGTTCCCAGTACCCCATGCGGCTGTCAAGGCTGCACGGCGGATCAGGCATGGCAGGCAATAGCCACAGTGTTCAATACCTCGCCCCTTTATCCCCATATGCCGTGCATATTGGGGATGTGCACACGACAACGAGTCTGTCACTAGGCTCTTCAAAAGTGTTGGGTTGCGGCAGGCTGCGGCCATCTCGCCTTTCGTCTTGTTCCAGTACGGGTTTCGGATCTCACCATCTATCCCGAGCGCGCCGAGCAGGTCGTTCCATCTTGCCATGTAGTACGGATGCGTCGTGCGAGTGCTGTTGGAACCCAGCCGAAGAGGGTCTAAGGGCACATTCAGAGCGATAAGCCCGTTCTCGGGCACGCGCAGGATGAAACGACGTGCCAAGCCAGTACCCGCGCACACACCAAGCGCGAAGAACAGGAACGACCTGCCGCGCGTGCTGTTCTCCGAACCAACGCCTTCCACAAGGCCCTTCTTAAAGGTCATGCTGACACGTAGTCGCTCGAAGGATGACTTGTCGTAGTGCTTCTTCAACTCTGAGAACAATTTTCCTTGTGCAGCGCTGGTGGCACCTTCTCCAGAATGACTGACCAACAACGGCGTGGCGCTATCCTCCAGCAGATCAATTGCGCCAATGAGGCTGTCCAATCCACCTGAGAACAGGCTTAGGGAATCGAAGGGCGGAGCAATCAGACTCGGAAGTGCCGCTTGGGCGATCATCGCGAACCGTGCCGGACGCGCCCTAAACCCGATCACCCAGCGATCTCCCGTCAAGAAGTCCAGCGACTTCTTCAGCGTCGGCGCTGCTGCATCCCAGCGAGCTGGATCGCTGACCGGAACGACCAGGCGTATCTCGCGTGTCCACGAGTCTTGCGACTGCTCGGCACGCGAGATGCGTGTGTCCGCCGTATGGACATGAGCGGCCAGCACCAGTAGGTCGATGCCGATCTCCGAGGGAAACACGCCAATCTTCTTTAGGCTGGTCAGCGCGCCACCGATACCATGATCCAAGGACTTCTCGCCAGCGACGAGTTGCAGGTAGGTTCTCTGTTCATCGGTGCCCGTCGTCGCATCGAAGTGGTCGTCCGCGCCGAAGCGGCCTGCCAGGAGTTGTCGCATCATTTGTTGGCCTCCGCATCGCCCAGGATCTGCAAGATCGCAAATGCGGACTCGTACACGGCGTCCACAAAGCCCTGAATCCGCTCGGGCGTGAGATTGTGTGGCTCCGCTCGGGCCCGCGTCAGCGCGTCGCTTACTCCGCCTCGGATGAAGTCGCGCAACTGCTGTTCGACGCGATGAGCAGCTTGTGCGTCTGCCGGCATGGTCACGGCCTTGGTGCCGATGTCATTGCAGATACGTGCTTCGATTGCATGGGTGGCATACAGCTCAAAAACTGTCTGCATCTGATCCGGCGTAAACGTGGTCAGGTCGGTGAGCCCTTCGCTTGCCAGTTCAATGATGGTTTCGATGTAGGCCTCGCGGGCGATGCCTTCATCGACCGTGCCCGCGCCCGGGCAAATGTAGTCTGCCAGGCCTACGAAGATTTCAGTGATCGGGCGACCGGCCAACGACTCCAGGTTCAGTGCCCGCAGCGCCTCGCGCACACCCCGCACTTGCGCATCGGCGAGAAAGCCAAGGAGTCGCGCGCCGGCTCCGCGCGAGGCTCCCATGCGTTGGGCAGCCTGCCGCGCACCTCCGGCAGATGTTGAGACGTATTTCGAAATAGTACGTCCCAGGCTGGCCCGATCTGTGCCACCAGAGCCGGCGAATCGCGTGAAGTTGTTGCGAGCACCGGAGAAGCGTTTCGGGTCCACTGTCTTGGGAATAGGCGGGAGGTTCGGCGACCCTGGCGGCATAGCGCCATTGCTCGGAGGGGCAGCAGGGGCGTCACCGCCATTAGCATCGCCCAACCAGGACGGAACAAGCGGTGTTCCGCCGCCAGGGCCGCCGTAAGCCGTCGAGGTCCCCATCAACGCCCTTCCTTCAGATCCTTGAGCGCCGCTTCTGCGCTGACCTTGAGACCGGGGTTACTGGTGACTTTGCTCCAGTCTCCCAGCAGCTTCGTCAGGCGAGCAGCGTATTCGGTGTCTTTGATGACGCCCTGCCAACCGCTGACGGCCCAAGGCCCGCACTTGCCGCTTGGCAGGGCCTCCAGGAAGTCCATCAATCGGCTCTGAAGGCCGGGCTGCGCCTTCACAAGGACGACGAGGCCATCGACCCCCGCCGGCTTGGTGTCGAAGGTACCCGTGCTCATAATCTTGCTGCGCACAGCCTCGAACACCTTCTCGGCTTCGGGCTGCACGAGTTGCTTCAACTCGGCTTTGTAGCCTTGGACGGTCATCTTGCTGCCGAATAGCTTCTCGACCACGCTAGCCAGATGGCCCAGGACCGACACCGGACCGAAGTAGTCCTTCTTGTCCTTCGTCACGAACAAGTAGGGGCGAAGATCGAGGCCCGACAGCTTCGGCAAGAGGCGCGCCCAGTCGCGTATCGTCTCCGACGACTTCCACTCGGTCAACACGGCGTTGTCGTCAGCCGCCGCAAGATTCTTTTCCAGTGCTTCGAGGTCTTCGCATAGCCCTTGCGGATGGACCGCCGCAACGAACGCGATCTGCTCGAACAACCTTGGGATGAAGCGTTCCGCGAGCATGAGCTTCGCGAGCACGGGTAGCGTGATGTCATCACCGAAACCACGCGCGATCGCAGTGCGATCGCGCAACAACAGCGTGTTGAGGAAGCGCTTGATCTGGCGCGGGTTGCCCTTTGTGCCGCTCGCCAGGATGGGGCCGATCTGGTCGCTGAGTGCAAGCGCATTGTTCGCCTTCTCGGCCTGATTGCCGAGTGCCGTCTTGACCGTCGCGGCGTCTAGACCACCGCTGGTCCAAGGCCGTTTCAACTTCTCTCGCGCTACAGCGATCAGCTTCCCATAGTCCGCGTCGCTCTCACCGATTGCGGCGCCGGCCAGCAATAACGTGACATAGATCCGCGTCTCAGTCTCTCCTAGGGCCGGGATGCGGAACGGAACCTGGATCAGCTTTTCGAGGTAGTTGCGGGCATAGTCTCGCGGTCCGGTGCTGTCGGGCAGATCGGGAAAGTGCTTGCGCACCGCGTATTCGATCATCGCCTCGTCGGCCGCGACGACGAACGCAGTCCGCGAGGTGAACACGAACAGCCGGATGGCTTCGAGCGTTTCAATCGCGGTGTCGGGCAGGCAGCGGTCCAGGTCGTCGATCAGGACAACGAGTTGCTTGATGCCCGCGTCTTTCAGAAGTTGGTCGAATGCCTTGCGGAATGCTTCTACTTCCTCCGGAACGTTCCTGGATTCGCCCGGCTTCAGCATCGCCTTTGCCTCGTCGATGGCGGTCGAGAGGTTTTCTTTCGTCGCAAGCTTGCCAGGGTCTGCCACTAACGCTTCGAACGAGCCGACGATGGCACTGATTTGCTCGAACGTCGGAATACCCGTGAATGCGGTCAGGGCTAGGCCGCCGGCCCGCTTGGTCAACTTCAGCCAGTCGATGTGACTGAAAACTTCCTTGAAGGCCACTGTCGCCTTCTTCAGCGCCGGACGTTTCTCAACCAAGCCTGTGACGATCCCTTCGATCAAGGCGATCTTCGCGTCCTCGAAGCCCTGGAAGCGCCAGCCGTTGAACTTGAGGCAGAGGACATCTTCCTTGCCGGCGAAACCCGCCTCTATCATTTCAAGGACGCTGGATTTGCCCGCCCCCCAATCGCCGTGCACGCCGATCGTTACCGGATGATCAGGCTTCGCGCCAAGCAGCCCGATGATCGTGGTCGCGATGGCTTCGTTGTTCAGCAGATCGACCTTCGTTTCATTGTCGGTCAGGATCATTCGTTTCTCCCCTTCTCTTCTGGCATCACACAAACCTTGTCGTTGTTTGGCTTCAACAGCGCAGCCGTTCCCAGACCCACACAGTGGCGCAGCCGATAATCCCGGTCATCGCGTACCACGCCGGACGCATTGAGCAAGAACAGACTGGCGTCAATCTGAACTTGCGGAGTGGTGGCAGGCAACTCCCAGTTCAGGCCGATAAAAATCGTTTGGGCCGTGGGATCAACTTGGGCAAGGGCGGCATTGCCGCCTTGAGGGAGGGAAAGGGTCATGGTCGGTGGTGTTTACTTATCGCTCACGTTTCGTTGTTTTTCGTTCATCAGCCTTGCAAAGCACTTGCTGATTTCAATACTGTCCGATCATTATTGCTGGTTCTTCAAAAACTGACCACTCGGCCAGCAGATTGTCATTGACATTTTCCCAGTCGCAATCCAATTTCTTTTGTACATGGGCAAAGCGTTCTTCTTCTTTAGTCCAAGCAACCCATTTTAATTGTTGCATAGCACTTTTGAAGAACCAAATCCATTGAGGGAAATTAATGGCAAGCGGATTGCTGGTAAAAGTAACTTTACCTGCGTTCGCTGCCGTTGCGATGGTGTGAGCCATAAATAACATAGTTTGCAGCTTAGGTTTATGCGGCTCACCAGGAACATTGATTGGAATTGATTGCATAAAACCGTGTCCTTCACTGAGTCGCTTCAAAAAATAGAAAGTTCTCACTATCACTTCAATGATCAGTACCGGAATCGACATGGCTAGAAAATGACCAAAGTCATATCCCTGTGCATACATCGTCCGCGCTAGTTCTCCAACAGTGCGCCCTTTTTCTCCGAATGAGCCAACTTGAATCAATCCTAGTAGTGACATAAATGGCACTGGCAACCCGGCAGGCGTTCCAATATCGGATTTAAGATGACCGATTTGTCGGCCCAAGGCATCAAATAGCGACATTCCAACCGGCGCTCCTGAGATAGTCTGAGTAACAAACTTTCCCTTGGAGTCAATGGTCGTCATGGTTCCGCAGATAATATCTTTTACGCCAAAGATAAAACCAA
The DNA here is from genome assembly GCA_003989085.1 of Candidatus Competibacteraceae bacterium. GTDB lineage: Bacteria > Pseudomonadota > Gammaproteobacteria > Competibacterales > Competibacteraceae > RXIV01. Next base: position 228,205 of record RXIV01000006.1, on the reverse strand, counting down.
GAATCGGATCATGTCCGATAGAATGGAAACGATGCGAACGTGGCCCTAACCCGGTCACATATTCTGTCAAATTTTTTGACGTGGAAGCGTCATAAGGAACCCAATTATTTTCCTCAAGCTCCCTTATTTCTTGTCCGGTAAACTTATTTCTTAGATGATTTTTGAAAAAATCAGATAGCGTTCCGCCCTGTGAGCTTGAACCACCCAAAAGTTCTTTAGTGGTAGGCATCTTTACCAAAAAAATATCTACCAATGACGCTAACACTCCGGCAATACCGGCAATACCATAATCCAATCGATCCAATTTATGCTGTAGATCAAATTCATCCCGAAGGTGCATCAATTGTTGTTCAACGCTGACAATCTCCTGGTTTGATAATAGATCGGTGATAGCTACTTTGTCAGGAATAGCAGCTTCTCCCTCTGTAGTAATCTCTTGCCATGAACGAAGTTGCGCTACAGGTTTTTTATCCAACTGAATTAAACGACGGCGTTCTGGCAATGATTTACCTAAAGACCTTAGTAACGCTTCTGAAGATGAAATGGTGGAATCTACTTGTTGCTTTACTTGCTTAGAGGAATCAACAAGTTCATCCAGTTTCCGATGCTGATGAAAAATAACTTTCTGTAATTCAGCATCATTTCCAGTTACATCAATCTTTTCGTAACCGTCACCAGAAGCAGTCATTTTATTACTCCAAATTTTATGTCGCTAAGTCCGCTTGAAGGTCACGAATACCGGCTTGAAGCATGATATTCAAGCTATTCAAATAGTCTAGGCGCTCTTTATTGGAGTCTGACTCAGTTTTGAGTTGCTGAATCACGCCATCGCGAAGTTGAATAGCCCGCTTCAGAAGCGCCTCCTTGGCCTGCATTAACTTTTTATGCTTTCTGTGTGCCAGAATTCCATAACCAGCTATGCCTAAAATAGCAATTGGTGCAGCCAAAACGCCAACTCCGGCAACCATTCCACCGCCAACGAGAGAACCAGCGGCTGCTAAACCAGACGTAATACCGACCGCGCTAAGTCCAGTGGAGCCTAGAAAGTAAAGTGCGGCAAAACTACCAGCGGCACCAGCACCTATTCCAGCAACCCCGCCTAAAACTTCAGGAATTGCACTATTGGAAATAGTTCTATGCTTATCTTGGAGTGCAATTTCCGCTTCATTGATCACTTTTTCAAAAGGTGAGAGTGTGTCTATACTCTTGAAATTAGCTTCGCTTACCATTTTTACCCCCTAGTCTTTCAGCTTGTTGTCATGCGTCTTTAGACAGATCGATAAAACTAACTCACATCTTCAACCCTTCATCACCATAGTGCGTAGGATGCACTTCCTTTCATTAGCGCATCCTACGGACTGTAATGAAGAGATTTAGCCTGCGCCAACTAAAACGGCTCCCATCTCCCGAGAGATTAGCTCTATTTGCTCTATCAGGGTACGGAATCGCCGAGAACGCTCCTCTAGATCTTTACGTTGGCCTGCAAACTCCTCCTCAATTTCATGCGCTAGCCTGATGTCCAAAGCTGGGCGATACTTGGTAGCCAATACTTTGAAAATCTCATCTTTTATTTGATGCAGATTAGATATGATGATAGGAAAAAACCCTTTAATTATCCGATTATAGTCTGCACTAACCTGATCAATGTAATGATTGTGCAGAGTCTCTCGGATTTTTTTGGTTTTATGTTCCATATCAGTTCGCTCAATCGAGCGTGATGCATCCTGAATATTTTCAAAACCTAATCGCGCTGCCTGTTCTAAACCATCCAAAATTTTATTACCACCATGCAAACCAAGCCAATCTTTTGGTTTATAAAGTAGTGAAGCATCTAACTCAGCCGCTTTATCCATCACAATTCCATCAATTCGCTCAATAAATGAGTTATGTCCTTTATACATCACATCATTAAAGGGTTTCATAATCTCAGGATCATGACCTACGTCTTCTGAAATTTTCACTAATGCATTTTTAACCCTTTTCACTAATTCGTTAAAAATCTCACTGGCCTGATTACGAACAATGTCACGAAAACTATGCTTAAGAATAGTATTAAGGTTATCAACAATTCTTAACTCAATCTCGAAGTGATATGGGTATTTTCGTAATCTTCCATGACTATTTATAATCTCGTTGTAGATCGTATAAGCATCAGTCTCTGGACCATCAGCAATTTTTGTTTGCAATTGATCGATTAATTCTTTGGCATGGGTACGGAATACCTCGCTGCGCTGACTAGAAATTTCGTTGCCTAGCGATTTAAACTGATCATCTAGATCCGCTTTACGCTGTTCATAACGGTCATCTACCCTTTGCTGAGATTGTTCTTTTTCTTTTCGACGTAAATCGCCGTTTATCAGAGCGTCATCGTTATCCTTGGTTTGGCGCAAATGGGAAGGCAGGGGTTCACAAAAATTATCTCGTGCATTTTGAACCGCTGAACGAAGCGTAGTTTGACGTAAGCGGTCGTTGATGAATTGAAAAACTTGTTCTTGCAGTTGGGGAAGCTGGCTTTCTTTTTTAGCTGTCTCATGACTACCACCATAACGAGCTTCTAATGCATCCATATAATCTTTAAGATGACTCTGTAAAGCGGGATCATTTGGCAATTCATCACAAGCACAGAGTTGTGCAAGTAAGCCATGTAGTGCATTAGTACGAAACCATTGATAATTATTGGGAATCTCTGTTTCATGCATTTTTGCTTCAAAATCAGCTACTGTTTGGTGTTGTTGCTGAAGAGAGAGTGAATCCCAACGATTCAACACCCAAAAGGTTTTTTCGGCGATATGACTTTCTCCAGCACGAATTACTTCTAAAATTTCACCTTCATCTTTATCAAATAATCGTGTCGCCATCAGTACAAATACCACCGCATGGGCCTCTTCACTTACGAAGCGGAAGGTAATTTCCCGGTGGCGCGGGTTGGGAACACTGACTCCCGGCAAGTCAACCAGAACAATATCTTCTGGAATCTGACTTCCGTTAATGTGCAATACGACTCGATCCAAAAACATCGCTTCAGTTTCATCACGAATTTTTTGATGAGCTTCATGGAGACTGACATTCTCGATTCGCCCACGTGGATCAATCTTGCGATTTTGTTTTTGGGTTTGATAAATTTCGAACTGTTCCACCAAGCGCCGACCACGACCTTCTCTGACCAATGGCTGAACCTGCTGCATCAGATTTGAATACGGAGTACTAACCAGTTCAGGCAGATTAAACAGATTAGCGATTTCCCGGCGGTACATCTCACCTAGAAGTTCTGCTTCGGCTTCATTAAGGTAATGTAATTCAGCAGTTTCCGAGCCGGTTGTTGATCTGACAAAGGTTGGCACAGCCGTAGTGACTTTTGTAGATTCAGGAAGCAAATATCGCCCAAGAAATGCATTGACTAGCGAAGATTTACCCGCACTAAACCCACCGACAAAGGCAACAGCCAAGTCTGGATTACGTAATCTGGTACTTTCCCTGTCAAGTAGTAGCATTTTTTGTCGCACATCGGGCGGTAAGTTATTCATGAATAGCGGCTCCTTAGCGACCAATTCATCACGCATTGACCGGAGTCGATCAATATGATTCAATAAGGCTTTGCGGCTTTCTTGGTAATGTGACGGCTTCATAATATGGTTTCCTTAGGGTTAAATGTTCACGGATTACGAGTTTCCAGCAACAATTGCCAGATCACCCTGTTTTTAATGGTCGATAAGCCTCAAACCGCACCCTGAACTGGCGCAAGTAGGCAGCGCTGCTCTTTCGCTAAGCGTGAAAATCTGGAACAGACTCCACCCCAAACACCTTCAACACTTCATCGCCGTAATGATTGATGACCTTGACGGCAATCTTGCCAGTCTCTGGCCGGTCAAATGGGCGACTTTTCGTGAAGCAACGGCGATTCCGCCACAAGATAGACGCTTTCCAGACTGCCCCGTACCACTCGCTTGAGCAAATCGACGATGTAGCGCGGATCGTCTGACTCGTCATTCGGATCGTTGTGGGTACCGCTGGCTCTATCCACGGTGACGGCGTACCACTTCGCTTTTATATTCATCATCGTTCACCCTTTGTGTTCAGAATGCCCGGTATAGCATTTATCTGGCTATGATTGCGATAACCCAACAAATTATTGAGCAACAAACGGTTAGCGTGATGGAAAGAACACCAGAACATCGCCTGACGTTTCAACTTGAAACATACCGTGTTTTACGGTGTTTCAACTTGAAACAAGCGTCTGTTGCTGAAGCGTAAGTTTATCCAGTGGCCTTGCTGCCGTTTTATACTGCAAACAGCGTAGCTTAGAACTTTCAGTCTTTCAGGCTAAACCTAGAGCAACTGCCACCATAAAACCAAGTGGAGCCGCCCAACCCGTCGGGATTCGATGGTTATGTGTCCATACCTGCCGTCAATCCGATTCTGAATCATCCATATCAGCCACCGCGTCAGCACTATCACACCGCCGCCGATGGCAGTCTCGACTATGACCGCGTCCTCGATGGTCGGCGGGTCTACCGCCCGGTGTTGCCGGTCGGCAGCGGTCCGCAGGGCGATTTCGGCGAATGGTTGACTGATTAGGGCGGAAACTGGCGGTGCGGGTCATTAGCCAGTTTGGAGAGGAATGTACGAAGGTGTTGAGTGTGGAGTAACCCGTATCAACGATACAGTGAGGTGTTATGAATCAAGATTTGTATGAGGCACTACAGGAAGCGGCTCTTCGTAAGAGGGGTGGATTAAGCGTTTTATCGCCCAAAAGTGAAAGCGTTGAAGATCGGGAGGCGTTTGACCGTCTTGTACTCGCGTTGCACAAACTGAGGGAGTTGGGTTTTGTGAAATTCAGGGATAAAGAACAACTGACAAGAGATACTGAGGGTAGCGGTTTTAGTTATCTTGATATTGCTTGCGAGTTTACTTATGACGGTGAGAAAGCATTATCGTATGGCTCTTATGATGCTTATCAAAAGAGCTTGCCAGTCACTCAGCCTTTGGCCTTTAACGTGGATCAGAGTTTCAAAAATTATGGCAGCATGAACGGCTCAAACATTGCGGTTCACTCGAATCAAGTGAATCAAACGGTGAGCGAAAATTTACAAGTTGATAGGCTTCTTCAGCAGATCATCGAAACTTTGCAGCAAGACATCACATTGACCAAAACCCAGCTTCAAGAATTGCTGGATGATGTGGAGATCCTGAGAAAGGAACTGCGAAGAGACAAACCGCGTTCCGGTATATTGATGGATCTCTACTCGGTTTTGGGGAATACCGCCTCGATAGCGGCGTATTTGCCGCAACTTCAAGCTCTATTTCAAGCTCTATGCGGCTTGGTTGTTCCTTGCGGGGGAATTTCATGCCCATAAATAACAGTGGCCGATCCGGGATTTCCTTGCGTGAACTCTTAGCCCGCACCCGCGTTGCTGTTGAACGTGCATTGCCCGAAGCCGTTTGGGTACGAGCGGAAGTGTCGAAAGCAGATTTCAAAGGATCGTATGTGTTTCTGGATTTGGTTGAACGCAGCACGAAGGGTCAAGTAGCCAAGGTTAGGGCAGTGATGTGGAATGCTCGGCCGTTGCTGGTGCGCTTCCGCCAACAAAGCGGTCAGGATTTGACAGCGGACTTGCAGGTCTTAGTACAAGCGCGGGTGAAAGTGCATGACAGTTTCGGCCTGCAACTGGAAATTATCGACATTGACCCGAACTACACGCGGGGGTTGATGGTGCGCCAGTTGGAGATGATTCGCCAGACGCTGGAACAGGAAGGCATCATCAACCGCAATCGGCAGCTTTCCTTGCCGGAGGACTTTTTCCGCATCGCGGTCATCAGCCCCGAGGATGCTGCCGGGTTGGGCGACTTTCAAGCCGGAGCCGCGCCGCTGGAACGGTTCGGGATTTGCCGGTTTCATTACTTCACCGCCTTATTTCAAGGCCCGAACGCCAAAGATAGCCTGTTGCAAGCCATAGAATCGGCATCGGCATTACCGCCGCCAAACAAGCCTTCATCCCTCCCGGATGATTTATGGGTAATCGGGTGCCGTTATAAGCGGTGGTTCACGTTCGCACGTCCACTCTTCGACGTGCGGGCGCGAGTCGTTTCAGTGTGCCACCCAGGGCATGGTCGATAGGGGCCAGATAAGGCGCGGCTTTGCCGTGCGCGAATAACCCCAGCCGGCTTGAATCGGTAGTTGAGGCCACGCCACCCTCAACCTGCGCGGCGTTGCACGGAAACCGCCGCCATGTCCGAACGTCCCGCCGTTTATGCCGCCTTGCGCCAGCGGTAGCTGCTGAAAAACGCACCCGCGCCAAGTGCGACCGCGATGTGAAGCTGCATCTGCCGGAATCGCTGTATGACGATTTAGCCCAACTGGCCCGTTCTGACAGTCGGGCGGTGGGTGAATATATGCGGGTCGTCCTGGAACGCCATGCTTACGGAGCGCTGGGTGCATACCGTGGCTAACCATGACCGCTTGACGAGCAAATCGCGATGGTGTTGGGTTTGTCCACCGTGGCCGTGTTGACCTTAACCGCGTGTAACTGGTTGCTAATGGTGCAGGGGCCGTTTGATCCCGACTCTGCAATGGCGATCTAGCAAGAGCCTGCATGGGTTTCAACCCCTTCGCTGGATGAGACTCTCAACTGCCTTGGATGGCGGGGACCAGTTTCTCGTTGACAACCTGCACTTGAGCATTGATTAACAATCGCTTATCTCTAAGCAAGAGGCGGGTGAATCGAGATGAAGTGCCTTGTTATGCCGTGTGTCAATAGTGTGTCGTACCCCAGCTTAATCGAGTCCTGCCGTGACTGTTTCTGTCCAGTTTGCGCAAGACCGGCGCTGTTAACTTATTGAACAAAAAAGCTATGATTCTCGATTGCTTGCATGGGGTGCAGGTGGTCGGAGGTTCAAATCCTCTCGCCCCGACCAATTTTCAAGGGTTTACACCATGCCGACTTTCCGCTGTGTTGGGTTTGTGTCGGAGTCGTAAATCCTGGCCGTGTTTTCTGCATAGGTCTGCAAGTGCGCTGCACTGAAATGTGCGTACTTGCGGACCATTTCAATGTCTTTCCATCCTCCCATTTCCATCAAGGCATGGAGTGGCGTTCCGGCTTGAATGTGCCGGGTAGCCCAAGTATGCCGCAGGTCGTGAAAGCGAAAATCGGTCAACCCGGCTCGCTTGACGGCATTGCGCCACGCCTTCCCTATGGGTTGCCCGTTGAGGGTGAATACCCGGATGGGATGCTGTCCCCATTGTTGCTGGATGACCCCAACTGCGTTGACGTTCAGTGGAACAGCGATTGCCGTCCGCGTTTTCGACTGATCCGCCCATATCCACGCCTGACGCCGACCCAGATCAACCGGCTGCCATTTCATCTTTCTACCAGTAGTAGACATCCCTCATAGACATTGATCTAGAATCAGCGCTGGTTAGTATGGATCGGTGATGGTTTTCATCTGCATCCCCAGTTCGGGCGGTGCTTGATTAACCTATTCAGGGAACATCATGTGCACTGCCACGATTTCTGAACCAATCTCGGATGACAAGGCATATCAGGTGAGATTTCGTGCAGCACTTCCGTTGCTTGCCCAGCTCGGGCGCTACTTGTCTTGGAATCAATGTTTCCTCAGTCACTCATTTCCCTGCGAAACATATTCTAGGCGTCGAGGTAGTCGAAGATATTTCAATACCGAAAAATGGCTAACCTCACCATTATTGCATCGGACCTGCGCGAAAAGCCGGGCAGCGCCACTAAACTTGAATGTTATGCGACTGATCACACATGAAAGCAACGTATAGAATCTCTGAACAAGATTACGTGAACGCCATGAAGCTGTTCGCAAGGCTTAGACCTCATTTGGTCATTTTATATTTGGTTGGCGCACTGGCTTTAGTTGTGCTGGCTACATTCGGTTCCCCAGCATTGCGCGGTGGTGCAATCGGTGGGTTAATTGGCGGCTTCTCAGTTGCTCTTGTCGGTCGCTATATCATTTCGCCACTCTTGGCCCGAAGACACTATCGGAAATATAAAGCTATTCATGAGGAGTTTACTGTCGAACTTATTGACGATGGAGTTCGATTTACATCCCCTAATGGTGATGGGAAAATTACATGGGATAAGGTATATAAGTGGAGACAAAACGAAGATTTAGTGCTTATTTACCCAATGCCACGAATGTTTCACATGATTCCAAAATCCGTAGCAATCCAGGGATTTGATCTTCAAGCGCTAACGGATGGACTGCTACAGTATGTCGGTAAATCCTCATAATATTTTATTCAGTGAACTGGCCGGCTTGCGGTATCTAGTCCCCGAGTTTTCACGCGAGGTGATGGAGTATAAGTTGAAGATGAATCCTGTATGCGTTGTCGGAAATGTGGAGCGATCTATACGGGGTGGCGTTTATGCACCGCTAGGCTTTGCAAGCCGAAGATAAAATTCTAACCTTTATGAGGTTGATAGACATGCTTAAAAATATTCATCGTGAAAGAGTAGGAAAGATCATCAAAGCTGCAATCTTTATTTTCATATTGATGAAAATGGAATTGGCTTTTGCAGAGCGCGTTAGAATTAACGATCCAGAAGTTAGCGGCTATGCTCTTGATCTATGCAGAGAATGGGCGAACAATTGTGGTAAGCCCGCAGCAGATGCTTATTGTCGATCTAAGGGTTTTGTAGAAGCTATAGATTTTGACGTAGTTTATGATAGTCCTCCGACACGGGTCATCAATACAAGACAAATATGCGATCAGCCTGGGTGCGACAGAATCGTAACCGTGGTTTGTAGAGATCGAAGACATTATCATGGTTATGATTATGATGGCCGTTAGCTGCGTAAGTTAGGTTTCAGTCTTTCTGGAAATCCAACTTATCAAGTACAACCCCGCCTGACTGGATACAGTGCAGAGAATTATGCTATTGCGAATACGGTTTAACCAGATGAATTGCCTGTATTCACTATGGCAGGAGCATTAGCGACGAGGGCATTGAGCAATATCAGTTTGGAATCCCTGCGGTGTAGGAGATGCTGCACGATGAAACCGTGCAGCATCATCTGTAAATTCAGCCGCTAACTGTTTACTTTTACTTTTACTTTCTTCTTACACAATCATGACCATCAGAGAAGCCTCAGCTAAAGATCTCACTACAATCGCAATGCTCGTCAGTCAGTCCAACAAAGATATTGCAGAAAAATTTGGCCTTAATGCAGATAATTGCCCAAAACATCCATCTTTTTGCACTGAGGCTTGGGTTAAATCTGATCTTGCTCGTGGCGAACGCTATTTCATCCTCGAAGAAGATTCTGTACCAATTGCGTGCGTTGCCTACGAAAATCCGAGCGCTGGGCTTGCCTACCTGAATCGCCTTTCCGTTTTACCTCCTTATTGTAATTGTGGCATCGGCGCTCACTTGGTAAAATATATTATTCAACTAGCTCAAGCCTCTTCAATTCAAACCATTAGCATTGGGGTCATTGGCGAACATAGTGATCTACAGCGCTGGTACAGGAGCTTAGGTTTCATCGATGGCGAAACCAAGCGCTTTCCTCACCTGCCATTTTCAGTGAAATACATGTCCTATACTGTCTAAAATAGCCAATCCATCATTCCATTGGACCTGTGCGATAAGGCTACGCAGCACTGGTCACTTCCTCGTTCGAATGCGATCCCTTCGTGGCGACTTTATCGTCTTGTCCTTACGTCCCCACCGCCCACCGCAACGAGTGGAGCTTGGTAGTTCTTGTTGGGTGGCAGGTCCACTCTGAGCGGGATGACCCCCAATTCACGTCCGTTATGCGTCACCACACTATGCCTATGACTACGCTCCCCACCTGTGATGACCTGATGAACCCGCTCCTAGAGGCGCTGCGGAAATTAGGGGGTTCTGGGTCTATAGTGGACCCTGAAAAATGGACCAAGGGCTTAGATAGAATGCCACGTCACGAACGAGGAGATCGACGTGGCAAGAAAGCAGTTTAGTAACGAGTTCAAAGCCAAGGTAGCCTTGGAAGCCCTCAAGGGTGAAAAGACCATCGCCCAACTTTCGTCGGAGTACGGGGTCCACGCCAGCCAGATCAATCCCTGGAAGCAGCAGGTGCGGGAAAAGCGGCCGGAACTGTTCGGACGGCCCAGTGGACTGGATGAGCAACGCCGGGAAGCGGAGCAAGACCGGCTCTACCAACAGATTGGTCGCCTGCAAGTGGAGGTGGACTGGCTGCGAAAAAAGTCCAAAGCGTTGGGCTTGACGTGAGCACGAAGCGGGCGTTGATAGAGCCTGACGCGAAGAATCTCAGTCTGCGGCGACAATGCGCCTTACTGGGATTGAATCGATCGAGTGGGTATGCCCCCGCGCCGGTCGGCGATGAACGTGTGGAGAATCAGCGGGTGATGGACTGGATCAACACGATCTATACCGATCACCCGTTCTACGGCAGCCGCAAGCTGACGGCGGTGCTGCATCGGGAAGGGTATCGGGTCAATCGCAAGCGGGTTCGGCGGCTGATGCGGGCGATGGGGTTAATATCGATTGCACCGAAACCCAACACCCGTCGGCCCCATCCTCAGCAGGCGGTCTACCCCTACCTGCTGCGGGGAGCCGTCATCGAAAGACCCAATCAGGGGTGGTCAACGGATATCACTGACCTGCGGATCGAGCAGGGATGGGCCTACCTGGTGGCGCTGATCGACTGGCATAGCCGCTATGTGTTGGCCTGGCGGCTCTCCAATACGATGGATACCGCGTTCTGCGTGGACGCCTTAACCGAAGCGCTTAAACAGCACGGAACCCCGGAAATCTTGAATACCGATCAGGGCAGTCAGTTCACCAGCGCCGCCTTTATCGAGGTCCTCAACCACCATCACATTCGCATCAGCATGGACGGAAAGGGTCGCGCCCTGGACAACATTTTCATCGAGCGCCTGTGGCGCTCCCTCAAATACGAGGAGGTGTACTCCAAACACTATCAAAGCTTGCGTGAGGCTCAGACCGAATTGTCGGTCTACTTCGGATTCTATAACACCGACCGTCCGCACCAGTCACTCGACGATCGGACCCCGGAACAAGTCTATCGTAACGCCCAGCCACCCCAGTTACTGGGCCAGCAGCACCGCTTCTAAACCAGGTGGCTTCTATCTTAAATCGCCCGTTCTGTGGTCTTGACTGAGGGATCCACTATAACCTACCGCAAAGTCACCGGTGCGGGGAGATGAGCAGATACGATATGGCATGGTTTGAAAGCCTATAACGTATAATCGGCAGCCTACACGGACCTGTGCAAGGCCTCGCGGCACCGGTCAATTTATAAAGTAGGTTCTACACAAGGTATCGAGTATGAATCTTGAGCTTTATTCAATTTTTCTTGTCACCACTGTGATGCTGATTTTCGTTCCTGGCCCTGCCGCTATTACTGTGGCGGCACAAGGAGCAAGTCACAGCTCAAATAAAGCTTTCCTAGGAGTTCTTGGGGTTGCAAGCGCAGATGTAGCTTTTTTCGTTCTTTCTGCAACAGGTATTGCTTCACTTATTCTCGCATCTAACCTGCTGTTCTCCATAATTAAATGGTTTGGTGTTGTATATTTGTTGTATCTCGGCGTCACTGCTTTGTTCAGCAAAGCGGGAGTTATAAAAATCAACAACAAGGCCGCTAATAGTAGTCGCGCCAAGTTATTTTCTCAGGGATTAGTTGTTCAATTTGCAAACCCTAAGGCATTAATGTATTTTTCTGCACTGCTTCCCCAGTTTGTTGATCCTAATGAACCAATTCTATTTCAAATGTTTCTTATGGGGTCATCATGTCTTTTCGCTGATCTTATAGTTTATAGTTTCTTCAGCCGCATGGGAGATCGTTTGTCCAAGAAAAAAATGAAACCGTGGACAATTAATCTAATCAACAAAGCCGCTGGCATTACCCTGATTTCAACTGGAATCAGAATGGCTTCGTTAGAATATGGGAAATAGCCTTAACGCCTTGACTCATTGTTGAATACCACGCGCCAGACACTCTTTCCCATATTATATGGAGAGATTAGGAATGGATAAAGCATTTGCCGAACACTTTGCAGCCAAATGGATTGAATCCTGGAATGCTCACGACCTTGTCAGAATCCTCTCGCACTATGAGGATGATTTTGAAATGTCATCGCCGGTAATCATTCAAGTGGTAGGAGAGCCATCTGGCATTCTCAAAGGAAAAGCCGCAGTTGCAGCCTATTGGAAGAAGGCGCTGAAGCTTATTCCAGACTTACAATTTGAATTGCTCTCGATTCTTGCTGGGGTCAATAGCATCACGCTCCATTATAAAGGGGCTCATGGTTGTCTCGTGGCAGAGGTGTTTCACTTTGGACCAGACCAAAAAGTAACGAAGGCCTTTGCCCACTATGCTGTTTAGCCTGTGCTAACCACTCATTCCACGGGATCTGCGCATAAAATATACGTCGTGCAACTCTTCATGAAAAAGAATCTGCTCTCTCGCTACTATACCTTCCTTCCTAACCTGCATTAATCCATGCTCAACAATTTCAACCCGGTGCTCACTTAATCTTCGGTATTGAAAAAGGCCAGCAGTTGGGCAAACCGCTGGCCTTTTAAACCTTCCGACAGGTGATTACAGGCTGGGGATACCCCCGATATAACCGACCTCACCTTTATACGGATTAACCAGCGGCTTCAGACGTTCCTTGAGCGCCGGGTCGATGTTCGACGAAAAATCACCCGGATGCTGATAATTGCTCATGATGTAGGTAAATCCATTCAGGTTCTCCACCGCCTGCAAGCCAGTTGATTCTGCGCCGGCGGGAACGGATAGAATACGCGACAGCTTGCCGGTATCCACATTGAAAGCCCACAGAAAGTTGTTGATATGTGACGTGCTGCTATCCTCGCCGATGAACAGGGTGCGCATCTTCTCGGAGAACTTGATGTTGTCCGGATTAGCGATTTTGTCCACATTGGAAGTATTGCCCACTGTGTCTTTGGCAATGTCTTCACCCACCACCAATGCCTTAATGCTCACCGCTGCATAATCGCTGTTAATCAGATTTCCAGCGCTGTCTTTCACACCCTTGGCAGTACTCAGCTCATACACCGCCCCAGACAAATTCTTGGGTAACTGAATGTCATCCGGTACAGTAGTATCCTTGGCTTTCTCCATGCCATTGGACATCCGGGTTATGGCGATATAGACCTTGCGATCGGCAGCATTGGCGGTCACGCCTTCCATTTTCTCAAACTCGGTAGTTGCGCCCAGATAAGCAGCGTAGCGGCGGGTTTCCAGGAAAGCGGCGGCCTTTTCCATGCCCGGTTTCAAGCGTAGCCATTCAGTCTTGGCCTTCTCATGGCCGGTGACGATCTGGACGAAACCCGTTGCCGCCTTATCCGAAGCATCAAAAATGTCGCTGAACTGAATGTGATTCTGATTGACCATCTGGTCCAGTTCAGCATCGGTCGCGCTACCCAGCTTGATCCAGGTTAGATTGGCCGCGCCGCCATTCTGATCGCTGGTCTGTTCCCATTTAGCGGCGTACAGCGTACCGGACGAGAGATCGCTGGCTTTGTCAGCCACAAACATCGTCATTACGGTGTAGGTGCCATCGTCCCCCTGATAACCGGTGCGGCTATCCGGCATCACCTGCGTCAGCTCACGGGAGGTGCGGCCCGCGACACGGTGCGCGACTACGGTGGTCGAGCCATCCGCCTTGACCGTGACTTCCGGCAATAACCCATAGTTGTAAGGTCTGGCGGTAATGGTGTCGCCAAAGTAGGCATTCATCGAAGTCAACGCCGCCATGTAGCTGTCCTTGCCATACAGGCTGGCGCAGCTATTGGTTTCCAGACAGCGGGCGTCCGGCTCATATTCTTCGCTGCCCAAGTGGGTGTTCCACGGCGACAGCGACCCGGCGCAAGGAATCCATAATCCGTGGATGCCCGCCATGTTGATGTTTTTCAGCGCCGTCACACTCAGTTCGCCACTGCTCTGATTCTGATCAATGGTGGACAGCTTCATCACCATTGGCGCCTTGCCGTACATATCCTTGGGCGGAACCGAACTGTCGATTGAGACATATTCGAAGTGCGTCACCAGATAAAGAGGGTTGCCGCCTTTACCCGTGGCCGGTGCGCCCTCCACTTTGAGCAGGGAGTTAGCATCCGGCGTGTTGGCAATGAACGGGTTGCCGTTGTCGTCGAGCAGCACATTGCCGTTGATATCGTAAACCTGACCACCCGTGACGCCACTAATGACATCAAGACTGCTGTAAAGCGGTTTGAAGCTCAACGCCGAGGTCTTCTTGCTCCCATCGCTGTAAACGTAAGTCACGCTGGCGGTGGTGTAGGCGCTGGTACGCTCCTGATCGGTGCTGGGCGCGGGCATCCCGCTAAATTCTACCGAACTCAGGGTGGGAGTTACGAGGGAGTCGTTGTCATTATTGCTATTGCATGCGGTTACGGCTAACGCCGTCAAAAGGGCGGCAGTCAGCGGTTTCAACGTCGATTTCATCATTCACTCCTCAGAATCATCAGCAAAAAACGACAAGCTGGACATGCTGATCGACTGGTGTTGCTGGAGCGTGAATGGAATATGACGGCTTCATGACCACGATACAGCGGAATCAGACACAGAAACGGACTGTCTTGGTTTTTTCATCAAAGCGTCATTGTCTTGTTGCCGCCGGCCTGGAACATGGCGGTTATGTCCCTAAAAAACGCGCTTCAATCTCACCGTCACCGGTTGTGCATCAGTGTGGTTACTGAAACCTGGCCGCCGGAAATCAACGGCGTTGCGCTTACCATCGCCCGCTGGGTTGAGGGTCTGCGTCAGCGCAACCACCAGGTACAGTTGGTTCGTGTCAGTCGGGGCGCAAGCGATCAACCCCAATCGGCAGATCCATTGGCCACTCGGTGTTTACCGGGTTTCCGCATTCCCGGCTACCCGCAACTGCAAGGGGGCTGGCCCGCGCAAAAAGCCTTGCTGGACCATTGGCGGCAAACCCGTCCTGACCTGATTCACGTCGTTACTGAAGGGCCATTGGGCTACTCAGCCCTACGGGCGGCGCGACGGCTGTCCATTCCAGCCTCGACCAGTTTCCACACTAACTTCCACGGTTACAGCCGCCATTATCACCTCGGCTGGCTGTCCACGCCGATCCGGGCTTATCTGCGCCATTTCCATAATCAGGGCGTCCAGACTCTCGTTCCCACCGCCGAACTGGCTGCGCAGCTCCAGGCGCTTGGTTTTCGTCATATCCAGGTTTTGGCGCGAGGCGTGGACACTGCCCTGTTTTCGCCGCAGCGCCGCGATCCGATGCTGCGACAACAGTGGGGCGCCGCCCCGGAAACGCTGGTTGCGCTGTATGTCGGGCGACTGGCGGCGGAGAAAAACCTGGAACTGGTGATCGCCGCCTTTCAGGCGATTCGCCGAGTCCGACCGGATGCCCGACTGGTGTTGGTCGGCGATGGGCCGCTGACTGCCGGCTTACACACCCGTTACCCCGACTTTGTCTATTGCGGAATGAGGCAGGGTGAGGATTTGGCGACGCACTACGCTTCGGCGGATCTGTTCCTGTTTCCCAGCCTGACCGAAACCTTTGGCAATGTCGTGCTGGAAGCGATGGCCGGCGGTCTGGCAGTGGCAGCTTTTGACTACGCCGCCGCCCGCGCTCACGTCGAACCGGGCAGCAGCGGGTTGCTGGCACCGTTCGGCGATGCCAGCACGTTCGTAGCCCATGCTGCGACGCTGGCGCGGGACTTGGCGACTCTCCGCCGCATGGGTGCAGTCGCCCGGCAAGCCATGCTGGGGGTGGATAACGAGCACATTTACGACCGTCTGGAAACCCTGTTCCTGAACGCTGTGACCGGAGAAACCTTATGTACGACAGCCGCTTGACTACGGGGATGGAATCATCGGATTTAGCGCCGACCCGCTGGGCGCGACTGACCCATCGGGAACTGGTCTGGTGTCTGCGCCTCCATCAGGCGGTGCGGCATCGTTGGGCGGTGCAGCTGTTTGCCCTCGTCAGCCGGTTGGGCGACGGAGTGTTCTGGTATGGGTTAATGACTGTGCTGTTGCTGACGCAGGGCGCGGCGGCGATTCCGGTAGTGGGTCGGATGCTAGCGGCGGGGGCAGTGTGCCTGGCTCTGTACAAGTGGCTGAAGGCTAAAACCACCCGGCCACGGCCCTGCGCCCGGCATGGGCGGATTTTGCCCCGCGTGGCGCCGCTGGATGAATACAGTTTCCCTTCCGGCCACACCTTGCACGCAACAACATTCACCCTAATCGCCATCTATTACTACCCGCTGCTGATCTGGTTGCTGCTACCGTTCGCAACCCTGGTGGCGCTATCGCGGATCGTGCTGGGTCTGCATTACCCCAGTGATGTGCTGGCCGGGGGGGTATTGGGCGCGGGTTTGGCGGCGCTGGCGGTGCAATCCCCTTTCACGCAGATTTAATGGCCTGGTAAAAATGCCGCAACGCAGCACCCCTACCCTCGATGGCATTCCGAACTGCCCCTTGTGGAGGCTGCCTTGAGTACCGAATCGCTCATCGTCACTAACATCGCCCGTGGCTTTACGGCAGCTCCGTCCCAGCTGGCCTCCACATCGGGCGATCTTCGCTTCGACTTGACCGCGACGTTTGCCCGCTCCCGCGAGGAAGTCCAGGCGGCCCAGCGGTTGCGCTATGCCGTTTTTGCCGAGGAAATGGGGGCGAAACTGCATAACCGGATTCCCGGTCTGGATCATGACCGTCTGGATCCCTACTGCTTGCACCTGATCGTTCGTGATGCTCTGGATCGGGTGATCGGCTGTACCCGGATTCTGACCGCCGAGGCAGCGCAACGAGCCGGCGGCTTTTACTCACAAACCGAATTTGACCTGACCCCGGTGCTTGAATTGCCAGGGCGCTTCATGGAGATCGGCCGTACCTGCATCCACCCCGACTACCGCAAGGGCAGCGCGATCAGCGCCTTATGGTCCGGGCTGGCGGCGTTTATCGCCGAACAACAAGTGGACTATCTCATTGGCTGCGCCAGCATCCCACTGGGTCAGGATGGTAGCGAAGCGCAGGCGCTTTACGCGGAACTGGCCAAACGCCATTTGGTTTCAGACATGCTGCGGGTGCAACCGCATCTGCCGCTGCCAATGCCGCATCGCCTGGAGGTCGCCGATAGTCGATGCACCCTCCCACCATTACTAAAAGCCTATCTGCGCCTGGGAGCGCGAATCGGCGGCGAGCCGTGCCTGGACCCGGATTTCAACGTGGCGGATGTATTTATCCTGCTCTCCACCTGGCGTATTGAGCGGCGCTATGCCCGGCATTTCCTGGATCGCGATCAATGATCGACGCTTGGCGCGCCCGGTTAGCAGGTGTCGGACGACGCGGTGTGCGTTTGCCGCTGCTCACCCTGCATATCCTGGTGGGCGTGCTGATCGCCGCTGTGCTCGGCCCCGGCCGGCAGCGGCGCTATGTCTCTACCCGCCCACTGGCGTGGTGGAGTCGGGGGCTGTGCTGGATTTTGGGGCTGCGGTTGCAAATCAGGGGCGTCGCCCACGCTGGCGCAACCCTGTTTGTCGCCAACCATATTTCTTGGCTGGATATTTTCTGCATTGCCGCCGTGTGTCCTACCCAGTTTCTCGCCAAGCAGGAGGTGGCGGAATGGCCGCTGTTCGGCTGGTTATGTCGACGGGCCGGGACCGCCTTTATCCGGCGCGGCGGCGAAAACGGGGCAGGCGAAGCGATGGAGCACCTGGTCTGGCGACTGCGGCAGGGTGAGCGGGTGCTTGTATTCCCAGAGGGGACATCCACTCCGGGCGAGACGGTGCGGCGCTTTCATCCCCGCTTGCTTCAATCCGCGATTCTGGCCCGCTGTCCGGTACAGGCCATTACGCTGCGTTATCCTCAGGCTGACGGCATTAACCGGCTCGTTCCTTTTATCGATGATGATGAATTACTGCCGCATCTGTGGCGGTTACTCGGCGAACCAGGGTTTATAGCAGAATTGTATTTTGGCCGGGTTCACGCACCGCCACATTCTTCCCGCGATGCATTAGCGCGGCAAACTCACACAGAAATTAGCAATCAGCTATTAGCGCCAGAGTGGATTCGGCGGGCAACAACGATAGCAGAGTAACAATGAGCAGTAAAATTGAAACCCTTGGTAGAAACCACCCTTCTATTTATCCAGCGCGGCTGTCAAAAACTGTGGCGGAGCTTATTACTCAGGTTGCGCCAATTTCCCCGTCACTTACGGTCGCAGAAGTCAGTGACCTGTTTCTCAAGCAGCCTCAACTTTATTATCTGCCAGTTGTTGATTATGACATACCTGTTGGAATGGTTTACCGCCTCGATTTTATGAACATCTTTCTGTCCCGCTATGGGCGGGAACTGTACAGCAGGAAGCCCATCACCGCGTTTATGGCGGAACCCTTTCTGATTGAGCAGGATACTCCGTTGGAAGACGCCAGTCGATTGATTACCCGTCGGTTGGATAAGTGTTTTGAACTCCCGGCTTTTATCATTACCTGGCAGGGTCATTACCAGGGATTAGGCTGGATGATAGACTTGTTGGAGAAAATTACCGATTTACGAATCCATAGCGCCCGTTACGCCAATCCGCTGACTTTATTGCCGGGTAACGTGCCGATTGATGAACAGATTAGTGAATTGCTGCAAGCGGGCCGATCATTCACAGTTGCTTATTGCGATCTGGACCATTTCAAGCCATATAACGATGTCTATGGCTATGAGCGGGGTGACCGGATTATTCAACTAGCGGGAAGCCTGCTCAGTACCTACATTGATCCAGAACAGGATTTTGTTGGGCATATCGGCGGCGATGATTTTATTGTGATCTTTCAGAGTGCGAACTGGCGAGCGCGCTGTGAAGAAGTGCTGCAAGAATTCGCTCAACTGATCCCCGATTACTACTGCGCTGCCGACCGGGAACGCGGCGGGATTCAAAGCAAGGATCGCCAGGGACAAATCACATTCTTCCCATTATTAAGCCTATCCATTGGCGCAGTGCAACCAGATCCCGCACGCTGCCACTCTCACCATCAGGTGGCAAGGCTGGCCTCCGATGCTAAACATCAGGCTAAACGCCAGACTGGCAATGTCCTGTTTATTGATCAGCGACGCGGAAACCAGGACATCCGGCTTTAGATTCCAAGACCTTCGCCTATCCCTGGCAAAGTTGACTTGGAAAATTAGTTGATGATTCGCCGGGCGATGCCCTTGGGTTTGCGTTTTTTGAGTCGCTGCGCCTCTTTCTGACGCCGCTCGGCCAGTTCGATCAAAATCTGCTGCGAACCACGCGGATCATCGTTTTCACCGGGCATCCGCTGCACATAACTCCCATCGGCTTGCATATCCCAGGCGCTGCGCCGGTCATTCAGCTGCACATCGAGAATCTGCTGGAGTTCCCGTTGTAAATCTGGCGCCTCTACTGGTGTGATCACTTCCACCCGATCTTCCAGATTGCGCTTCATGCAGTCCGCCGAACCAATGAAATACTCCTCGTTGCCGCCATTGAGGAAATGGAAAATTCGAGTGTGTTCCAGAAACCGGCCAACAATGCTGATCACCCGCACCTGTTCCGACAATCCGGCAATACCAGGTCGTAATCGGCAAGTATCGCGCACGATCAAATCGACCTTGACCCCGGCTTGTGCGGCCCGATACAGTCCGGCGGTAATGTCCTTGTCCTCCAGCGCGTTCATTTTGAATTGAATCAGCGTCGCTTTGCCCGCCTTGGCGTGGCTGATCTCCCGCTCAATTTTAGCCAGCAACGCCGGTTTCAGCACTTTGGGCGCGGGGAGTAATTTCCGGTAATTGCGCTTGGGAACGTAGCCGGTGGTCAGGTAGTTGAACAGCTCGGTCAAGTCCTCGCCAATCACCGAATCACAGGTCAACATCCCCAGATCGCAGTACATCCGGGCGGTGCCGGCGTGGTAATTGCCGGTGCCAATGTGGGCGTAGCGGCGCAGGCCGCTGAAGTCGCGCCGCACCACCAGAATCACCTTGCTGTGGGTCTTTAGCCCCAGCACGCCGTAGGTGACGTGAATCCCGGCTTCTTCCAGCCGGTTAGCCCAGCGGATGTTGGCCGCTTCGTCAAACTGCGCCTTTAGCTCCACGACCACAGTCACCTGCTTGCCGTTTTGCGCAGCGTCGATCAAGGATTCGATGATCTTGGAATCGGCGGAAGTCCGGTACAAGGTCATCTTGATCGCCAGCACTTTGGGGTCTTCGCTGGCTTCCAGTGCAAACCGCTCCACCGAAGTCGCAAAGGACTCATAAGGATGCTGCAACAGGATCGGCCCGGTATCGCGGATGATGTGGAAAATATTGCGCTTCTTATCGCCCAGTTTGGGATGATCGAGCGGGTGCTGCGGCGGATCATGCAGTTCGGGCCGGTTGATCGTCACGACTTGGAACAGATCGCGCAGCGCCATCATTCCGTCGACCTCGAACACTTCGTTGACCTCGTCCAGTTCCAGTTCGGCGGCTAGCATCCCGCGATGGATCGGGTCCATATTCTTTTCAACTTCCAGCCGAACAATCGAGGCAAACCGACGCTCGCGCAGTTCCGATTCGATCATCAGCAGCAGATCGTCCGCCTGATCCTCATCGCGCTCGGCGATGGCGTTGCGGGTGACCCGGAACAGTTCGCAGGCCTCAATCACCATGCCAGGGAACAGTAGATCAAGGTTATTGGCGATCACTTCTTCCAGCGGCACATACAATTCCTCGTCACCCACTTTGAGAAATCGGGAAATCCCGGAGCCGACCGGCACCTTGATCCGCGCTAGCCCGCTGGCGTCATCGTTGGCGTAGCGCACCGTCACCAGCAAGTTCAGCGACAGGTTGGAAATAAACGGGAAGGGATGCGCCGGATCCATCGTTTGCGGCGTGACCAGCGGAAAGATGTTCTGCAAATAAAACTCGCGCATCTGGTTACGCTGGGCCTCGGTCAGCCGCTTGTAACTGCGCAACACGATCCCCTGCTCTTTCAGCAGCCGGTGCAGATGGGAAGCCAACAACCGCTGTTGTTCCACCAGATCGCGCACTACCGCCAGACACTCGCCCAACTGTTGTTCTGGGCTGCGGCCATCGACCGACAACTCCCGCACCCGCGCCCCAATCTGCTGCTTGAGGCCGCCGATCCGTTTCATGAAGAATTCGTCGAGATTGGAACTGACAATCGCCATGAACTTGACCCGCTCCAGCAAGGGAGTGCGTTCATCCTGCGCCTCGTGCAGCACCCGTCGGTTGAAGGCCAGCCAGGTCAGTTCCCGGTTTAGGTACCATTCCGGGGCGTCGAGTTGAATCGGCGGCGGCGCTGGCTCGTCCAGCGACGGGGCGACCACCACCGCTATTGCCCGATCATCCGGTTTGACGCGACTGCTGCGCGGTCTGGCTGGCTCAGGTTCGGCCTCATTGCTCACCGCTGGGGCTGATTCGGTCATGATCATCACACCTTCGTTGATTCTGATTGAATTAGGGTTGTTTTGGGCCATCAGCCAGTGCTGCTTCCAGCCGTTCACACAGAGTTCGCAGCACGGCGATCCGGGCATGGCGTTTGTCATTTGCCGCTATCAGGCTCCACGGCGCCTGGCGGGTGCTGGTGTGTTCCACCAGATCGTTGACCGCCAGTTCATAATCAGCCCACCGCTCCCGGTTGCGCCAATCTTCATCCGTCAGCTTCCATGCCTTGTAGCCGATTTGACCGCGCTCCTGAAATCGGCGTAACTGTTCTTCCGCCGTAATGTGCAGCCAGAATTTCAGCAGCACGATACCCCGCTCCACCAACTGCGCTTCAAAGTCGTTGATCTCGGCATAGGCCCGTTGCCATTCACGAAGACGGGCGAAACCTTCGATCCGTTCGACCAAAACCCGGCCATACCAGCTCCGGTCGTAAATAGTGACCCGACCAGCCCGGGGTAAGTGCCGCCAGAACCGCCACAGGTAATTGTGGGCCGCTTCCTCATCGGTCGGTGCGGCGATTTGAATGACTTGGTAGTCGCGGGCGTCCAGCGCAGCGGTAATTCGACGGATGCTGCCTCCCTTACCGGCAGCGTCCCAACCCTCGAATACCAGAATGGTTGAGACCTTGCGTTCCCGCGCCGTGCGCTGAAGCTGATTCAGCTTAGCCTGGTAACGTTTCAGATCGGCGTCATAGTCGTCCTTGGCCAAAATCTGGTTCATATCCAGTTGCGATAGGATAGTGATCGGGGACAATGGGTTCACCTCCGATGCCGCCGGACGGGACGGTCGGGCGGTGGCGGCTTCGCCGTTGCTGCTGACTACTGGCGCTTTGGCTTCTTCCAACCGGACCCGGATCGCGTCACGGATCATGGTCGCCACCGCCACGCTGCGATAGCGCTCGTCATACCCTTCGACAATCTTCCACGGAGCCAGCCCGGTGCTGGTCTTCATCAGGGTGCGTTCGGCAGCGGCGATAAACTGGTCATACATCTCCCAGTGTCGCCAGTCACGCTTGGAAATCCGCCAGTGCAACAGTGGATTCTTTTCCAGCTTGCGCAACCGATCTTTCTGGGCATCCCGCGACAGGTGCATCCAGAATTTCAGGATCAACGCGCCATCGTCGGCAAGAGTTTTTTCAAAAGTCTTGATCCGTTCTAGCCGCTCATCAAATTCCGCCAGGCCGATGTGACCGTAGACATGATCGAGAATGGGCGTCGAATACCAGGAACTCAGAAACAGGCCCATCCGCCCCTTGGCCGGCAACTCCCGCCAGAACCGCCAGTATTCAGGCCGGTCGCGCTCCTCGTCGGACGGCTCACCAAAAGCGCGGGTCGTCAGCCAGCGGGAATCCATCCACTCGTGCAAGCGGTTGACCGTCTCGCTTTTGCCCGCCCCATCCACCCCGGCGAACACGACAATCACCGGAAAATCGGCGTTGCGCAGTTCCAGTTGCATCATCAACAGATCTTCCCGCAGTGGCGGGACTTGTTGATGGAACTCTGCCTTGGGCAGTTTGCGGTGCAATTCGGCGGTTCTGAACATGGCATCCTCACGCGGCGCAGAGATAAGATTCAGAGCCATTAAACATGATCAGGCGGCTTTCGTGCATCCTTGTCCGCTCGGCCCAAAGAAATTAGAATTTACTAATATACCCAAGCCAACATCCATCAGGTTCAGGGGAAATTTCATGTCCAGATCTGCCGGTCCACTGTGGTTAGTGTGGCTGCTCGCCGCCACGCCGGGATTCTCCGTGGCGGTTGAACCGCCTGTTCCAGTTGCCACGGTCCAATTGCAAACCCTGCCCCGCGAGCAAGTCCTCGACGGCGTGGTCGAGGCGATCAATCAAAGCACTGTTTCTGCTCAGACTGCGGGTCGAGTGGAAGAAATTATGGTGGATGTCAACGATTTTGTAGCGCAGGGATCGCCGATTATCCGCATCCGCAACATCGAGCAACGCGCCGGGCTTGATCAGGCTCAAGCAGCATTGCGCGAGGCCCAGGCCCGGTTTACCGAGGCGCAGGCGGATTACAACCGGATCCGCAGCGTTTATGAAAAACGACTGGTGGCCAAGACGCAAATGGATGCCGCTACCGCGACTTTCGATGCCGCCAAGGCCAGGCTGGAAGCGGCGCAGGCCGGGGTTGCCCAAGCCAAGGAATCACTCGGCTACACCACCATTAATGCGCCCTATAGCGGGATCGTGCTGGAGCGCCATGTTCAGTTGGGTGAAACCGTTCAGCCCGGCAAGCCGCTGATGACCGGCTTCTCATTGGATGAACTGCGAGTGGTTGCTAACGTGCCGCAACGGCTGATCGAAACGGTGCGCCAGCATCATCAGGCGCGAGTACTGCTGCCGAATGGTGAAAACAGCATCGCCGCCGTCAAGCTGACCTTTTTCCCCTACGCAGACCCGCAAAGCAATGTCTTCAAAGTCCGTGTTGATCTGCCGCCCAAGACCGCCGGTTTATATCCGGGTATGTTCGTCAAGACCGCATTCCAGGTGGGCGAGGAGCAACGCTTGATGGTGCCGCGTCAGGCATTGGCGCAGCGCGGTGAGGTCAGCGCCGTTTATGTGGTCAAGGACGGAAAAATCAGTTTGCGGCAGGTTCGCCCCGGCCAGATTAAGGGCGAGACGGTGGAAATTCTGGCCGGACTGGAGCCAGGAGAAACGGTGGCGTTGGACCCGATCAAGGCAGGCATTGACCTCAAGGATCAGCAGCCATTGACGGCGGGGAAGTAAGCCATGAGTACCGATGCTGAACCGCGTCTCGGCCTGTCCGGGGCCATTGCCAAAAAATTCCTGCTCAGCGAAATCACCCCGTTGCTGGCGCTGGTTGGATTACTGATGGGAATTTTCGCGGTGCTGGTCACGCCCCGCGAAGAAGAACCGCAAATCAACGTTACCTTTGCCAACGTGTTCATCGCATTCCCCGGCGCAACCGCTCAGGAAGTGGAGAAGCTGGTCAGTACCCCGGCGGAACAGGTCCTTGCGGAAATCGAGGGGATTGAACACGTCTACTCAGTGTCCCGGCCCGGCATGGCAGTCCTCACGGTGCAATTCAAAGTGGGTGAGCCGCGTACTGACGCCATTGTCCGGCTGTACAACAAGCTCTATTCCAACGCGGACTGGCTGCCACTCAACCTCGGCGTCGGTCAGCCCATCGTGAAACCCAAGGGTATTGATGATGTGCCCATTGTCGGCCTGACCCTATGGACGGCAGACCCGCAGCGCAGCGCCGACGATCTGGCACGGGTGGCACATACCCTGGAAACCGAGTTGAAGCGGGTATCTGGCACTCGTGATCTATACACGATTGGCGCTCCGGATCGGGTGGTGCAGGTGCGGTTCGATCCAGCGAAACTGGCGGGCTACGGGTTGGCTCTGAGTGATCTGCGCCGCTCGATGCAGGCCGCGAATGCCTCGACCGATGCCGGGGCGCTGGTTGGCGATAACCGCGAAATTCCGGTACAGGCGGGCAGTTTTCTAGTTGATCCGGCGGAAGTTGGACGGTTGGTGGTTGGGTTGCATCAGGGCACTCCAGTCTATCTGGCCGATGTCGCCGAAATTACCTTTGGCCCCGATACGCCAAAACACTATGTCTGGTTAGGCAGTGGGCCGGCGGCAGCCACAGCCGGGATTAAAACTACCGGTGAATTTCCCGCAGTGACTCTTGCTATTGCCAAGAAGCCCGGTCAAAACGCCGTTACCATCGCCAATCAGATTATTGAGCGGGTTGAGCAACTGAAAGGCATTGTCATTCCGGAAGGCATTAACGTCACGGTAACCCGCAACTACGGCATTACGGCCAATGACAAGGCCATGACTTTAATCGCCAAGCTTGTTTTTGCCACGGGGCTGGTGATTGGTCTGGTGTTCATTGCCCTCGGTTGGCGGGAAGCGTTCATTGTTGGCACCGCAGTTATTCTGACCCTGACCATTACCCTGTTTGCTTCATGGGCTTGGGGTTTTACCCTGAACCGGGTATCACTCTTTGCGCTGATCTTCTCCATCGGTATTCTGGTAGATGATGCCATTGTCGTGGTGGAAAACATTCACCGGCATATTCATCTGGGTGGGCGGACACTGGTTGAAGCGATTCCCATTGCAGTAGATGAAGTGGGTGGCCCGACCATTCTGGCGACCTTTACCGTGATTGCCGCGTTATTACCGATGGCGTTTGTCTCCGGTTTGATGGGGCCATACATGAGTCCCATTCCAATTAATTCCAGTATGGGGATGCTGATTTCACTGGCGGTGGCCTTTATCTTTACCCCGTGGCTGACTTATAAAGTATTGCGGCGGTCGGTAGAGAAACACGCAATCTCAGCCCCGGAAAACGCGAACCACCCCGGCGTTGACGCGCCACCCCTCCTTAACCAAGGAGGAGAAAATGCGGAGGATTTCTCGCACCGCTTCTTCCGAAAAGTCGTTGGGTCATTTCTGCGCGGGCGACAAGGTAAGCCGCGCCGCTGGGCTTTAGGTATTGGTGTTTTATTATTGATCGGCGCCTCGGTCAGTTTGGCCTACTTTCAACTGGTCGTGCTGAAAATGCTGCCGTTTGATAATAAATCGGAGTTTCAGGTGATTGTCGATATGCCAGAGGGGACGACGCTGGAGCAGACAGCGCGGGTGCTGCATGAGCTGGGCCAATATTTGTCTTCGGTTGAGGAAGTCACCGATTATCAGGCGTATGCTGGCACCGCTGCACCGATTAACTTCAATGGGCTGGTGCGGCAGTATTATTTACGGATGGGGGCTAATGTCGGCGATCTTCAGGTCAATCTGGTGGACAAGAAACATCGACATCGCAAGAGTCATGATATTGGCCTGGCGGTGCGCGGCCCATTGCAGGCCATTGCTAAGAAATATAACGCCAATGTCAAAGTAGTGGAAGTGCCGCCCGGCCCACCGGTCATGTCTCCACTGGTCGCTGAGGTCTATGGTTTGGACTATTCCGGCCAGATTACTGCTGCTCAGCAGATTCGTAGCGTATTCAGCGCCACCCCGGATATTGTCGATATAGACGACACGATAGAAGCGCCATCGGAACGATTGATTGCCCACGTTGACCGGGCTAAAGCCGCACTCTTGGGCGTGTCGCAACAGGCAGTCTCTGCGGATATCAATACGGCTCTGCGGGGTGAAGACGTGAGTTTCCTGCATTCCAGTGCTGCCAAGTATCCGATTCCATTACGGCTGGAGTTGCCAACGGCTGATCAGGCTGATACGGCCTCTATGCTGATGCTGAAAACTCGCAGTCAGAGCGGCCAACTAGTGCCGTTATTGGATATCGTCAATGTAGAGAAAACCCAGCGCGAGAACGCAATCTATCATAAGGATTTATTGCCGGTGGTGTTCGTCTTTGGCGATATGGCGGGCAAATTGGACAGTCCGCTCTATGGGATGTTTGAGATGTTCGGCGCTCTGCAAAAACAGCTGGTTAACGGTGGACAGTTGGCGCAATTCTTAATTCGTCAGCCAGATAATCCCTACAGCTATAGCCTGAAATGGGATGGTGAATGGCAGATTACTTATGAAACCTTCCGCGATATGGGTATTGCTTATGGCGTTGGGATGATCCTGATTTATCTGTTGGTGGTGGCGCAGTTCCGTTCCTATCTGGTGCCATTGATTATCATGGCCCCAATTCCGCTGACGATTATTGGCGTGATGCCAGGTCATGCCTTATTACATGCCCAGTTCACTGCGACTTCAATGATCGGCATGATCGCACTGGCGGGAATCATCGTCCGCAATTCAATCCTGCTGGTTGATTTTATTAATCTGGAAGTGGAAGGCGGCGTGGCGTTTCAGGAGGCGGTGATCCGTTCCAGCGCGGTGCGAGCCAAGCCTATTATTCTCACTGCCCTAGCTGCGATGCTGGGGGCGCTGTTTATTCTGGATGATCCGATTTTCCGTGGGTTAGCGATTTCACTGATCTTTGGAATCATGATCTCCACGTTGCTGACACTGATTTTTATCCCGGTGCTGTATTACGCGGCATTCCGGCGGCAGTTGGAGAAGGCAGAAGATCCTGTTGCGGAGATCCCGGTATAGAGTGGGTCGATTGAAGCGCCTTCGTCCAATGCTGGGCGAAGGTCTTTAGGAAGTGGGAACCGGCCTGTAAGCCGGGTTCTGTCGAGAACGGTCATTCATCTGCGATGCCTGTCGCCAGACACCTGTAGCGACCTACCCGGAAGCCGTGCGGACCACACGAAGCGCCTCCTGTTTGGTCTTGCTTCGGGCGGGGTTTGCCATGCCGTCCCTGTTGCCAGTGACGCGGTGCGCTCTTACCGCACCTTTTCACCCTTACCGGTTCTTGCGAACGTAGGCGGTGTATTTTCTGTGGCACTTTCCGTCGGCTTGCGCCGCCCAGGCGTTACCTGGCGCCCTGTCCTGTGAAGCCCGGACTTTCCTCCATACCGCATGGCGATACAGCGACCGTTCAGCCGGTTCCCGCTCATAGTGTCGGTTGCACTGCCGCGCTTGGCAAGCGGACGATCTGATCTATTTTCTGATAACAGGGTAAATTTGGACAAAAAAAGGGCCGGACGGGTGTCCGGCCAAAAACCACCAAAGGAGGATGTGCAGCAGACCGGAATAAAGATAAGTAGCCCGCTGCACAACCCGCATTCTAACAAAAGATTTAGAGCAAACATACTACTTTTCGTTGTTTTTCGGCAAAAAGCAACATTATTTTTGTAAAAACAACATGTTGCAGTTAGATTTCATGCCGCATCGCAGCAATTCGCGATGCCCACGGCAGCTCCAACAAGGGCGCATCGTCCGCCAGCGCCAGAATCCCATTAATCAACTGATCTGGTTCACTCACGCCGCCATAGTTCATCAACATCCGCGCTTTGGCGATCAACTCGACCGGGGACAACGCCACTTCGGGATCTCCTTTGGCGTGAGTTCTCCGAGCCGTGCGCGATTCACCGCTGCGCAAGGTCACGGTTACTGCTCCGCCCCAGGCCTGCGGGTAGGCGGAGGCGTAGGGTTCAGCCACCCGCACCGTAATTCGTCCGCGCAACGCCGCCAGTTCCGTCCGGGCTGATTTAGCGAAGGCGTCAAAGTCTACCGATTCCCGACTCAGAGCCGCCGCTACGCAATGGTGCAGCGAGAACTTGGCTTCATAGTCGCTCTGGGGCGAAGGCCGGTCACACACCTCCAGCGCCGCGGGATAAGTCGCCACATCAACCTGTTCGATCTCGCTGATCGGAATCCCGCGCAGATCACCTGCGGCGTCGATGACCGGGTGGGTATGCCGGCAGGAAGGCCACGGCTTGATCGAAGTCTGCATCAGTTGCCAAGGGCCATCCGGATCCCGCACTACAGCAGCAGGATCCGCATCAGGGCAGGCAGCGGCAAACCAGCCTTTGGTGCCTTCCAGAATCGCCGGCGGCCCGGTAAATCCTGCCTGGGCCAAATCCGCCGCCAGCACTCCAGCCGCCGCAGCATGTCCAGCGTGCAGGTGCTTGGTCATGGCGCCAGTATCCAGAAACTGCCATAACCCGCTGGACTGGGTTCCAGCATTACCCAAGGCATGAACCGTGGCGGGCCCATCAAGATGCAGCAGCGCCGCCGCCGCCATCGCCGAGCCATACGGCCCACAGGTCGCGGTGTTGTGCCAAATCCGGTAATGGGCCGGACCGACCGCCATACCCACCCGGGTCATCGCCTCAAAGCCCCACAACACCGCCTTAAGGACAGCGTGACCACGCAGGCCCGCCCGCGCCGCCACCGCCCAAGCTGCTGGAACCACTACACAGCCGGGATGAGTCACCGATGCCCGGTGCAGGTCATCCGTTTCCAGAATGTGGGTCAGCGCCCCCCCTAAAAAGGCGTAGCGCTCGGCATCGTTGACTCCCGTCGCTGCCGCCCAGCGTAACAGGATAGCGCCTGGTTCGCTGGATTGGCCCGCCAGCGCATTCGCCAGCGCATCCAGAGTCAACAACGCGGCGTGTTGCCAATCAGCGGGGGTAATGGGCTTGGTCATGATCAGTTCGGCCAACTGCTGGGTCAGGGTCAGATCACGCATGAGAGCTAGGTTCCAAATCAAGGGGAGAAAAGGCCGGGTCGGTTGCGCCAGTCAAAATGCGGGCTAATCCTTCCAGGGACGTTCATGCGTCATGAACTGCCGCCAGAGTTCGGCAAACTGGCGCTCCTGGCTGTCTTGCCGACAACCACACCAGCCTTCGATGACTTGCCGGGCGGCGGACGCCCAGGTCAGGCCCGCTTCGTCCAGCAGGCGCTGGGTAACGGTAATATCGTTCATCACGCCCAGGCAGTCCTGCAGCCGGGCCAGCGCGCCCAGAATGCTCCTGACGGCTAGCGTCGGGTAGCAACCGGCGAAAAAGTCCAGGGCATAGCGCAGCTTCTTGATGTGAATCCGCAGCTTGTGTCGTTCCACGGTACTCAGCTCGGCAAAGATTCGGCCCTGTTTCACCACCCACCGGTAGTCATGTTCCAGCAGTGGGGTGGCAAAGACCAAGATTGGATCGGCCAGTCGCACCCGCTGTTGAGGATTCAAATCTTCCCGCCAGGCGCGTTGGGCCAGCCAGTCGCCGAGGCGCTGCCCCAGCAGTAAATATCCGGGTTCGATCAAACAATCCTGCAACGCTTGATGATGGCGTTGGCGAATAACTTCAGTCTGATTTCTGAACAGAATGAGCCCCCGTTTGCGGGGAAAACGGTTTAACAGCGGCAACAAGCTGTCTTCCAGAAACACATCCCAGTCGCGGGCCGGCCCTAATACGCGGTTTAACCGACTGATGGCGTCTGTCCATTCAGCGCTGACCGAACGGGGGATCAGTGGCCGGAACAAGCTGAGGCCGGAACGCAGCCGGCGAAAAGCGACGCGCATTTGGTGAACGCCTTCAATCTCACGATTCAGCACAGCCGGACGGTTGGCCTCAGCATGGCGCAGGCTGGCGCTGATAATGGCGATGAAGGCGGTTTCAGCGGTAGCGGTAGCGTCAAGGCGCAGAGGACTGGCCTTGACGGGAACAGGAGTAGCGGCGGTCATTGGCGTTGGCTGCTGGGCAAAGGCGGTTTCAGGCAGAGGAATTGGTAATTGGGAATCCGCTCAGTCTAGCACTGACCATCGGAGGGACGGCGGCAGTAAAATTCGGCTGCCAATCCGTTTCTGGTCGCCATAAAAAACCCGGCTGCTCAGAGCCGGGTTCCGGGTTAAAGGCGGGACGACTGGATGCTATTGCTTTTCAGGCACCGTCAGCGCCAGAAACAGCGAGCCGTTATCACGCTTGATGAGCACTGGAACTGGCCGACCCGTGGGCAAGTCTTTAACCAGATCGGCAAATTGGCCGACCGTAGTCACCTCAACATTGTTAAGCCGGGTAATCACATCACCGGCCCGGATACCGGCAGTCGCGGCTGGCCCTTCATCGACATCCTTGACCAGCACACCCTGATCGCTTTTCCTGCGCTGGTCGCCCGATAGTTCGCCCACCAGTAAGCCCAGCCGGTTGCGGACTGGCGATTCAGCAATGGCTTGTGGCTTGTTCTCATCGGGCAATTCTTCCAGCTTGACGGTCAGGGTTTGTTCCTTGCCATCACGAATCACCAGCAGCGGCGCGGAGATGCCGGGCCGGGTGCGGCCCACCATCAGCGGCAGATCGCTGGAATGCTGCACCGGCTGACCGTTAAAGGCGATAATAATGTCGCCGGTTTTAACCCCAGCTTTCTGCGCCGGCCCTTCGCTCATCACCTGCCCGACCAGCGCCCCGTGCGGTTTGTCGAGGTTGAAGGACTGGGCCAGTTCCGGTGTGACCTCCTGGATCATCACCCCCAGCCAGCCGCGAGTCACCTTGCCGCCCGCTTTGATCTGCTCGACCACATCCATCGCCACATCTACCGGAATGGCGAAGGAAAGACCCTGATAACCGCCAGAGCGGCTGTAAATCTGCGAGTTGACGCCAATGACTTCGCCATCGAGGTTAAACAGCGGCCCACCGGAATTGCCGGGATTGACGGCGGCGTCGGTCTGGATGAACGGCACATAGTTATCGCTGGGCAGGCTACGAGCCAGAGCACTGATAATGCCTTGGGTGGCGCTGCGTTCGAAGCCAAACGGCGAGCCGATGGCCAGCACCCATTGCCCTACCTTGAGTTTGTGGGGATCGCCGATCTTGACGACCGGTAGGCTGGCGTCGGTCTTGACTTTGAGTAGGGCGATGTCGCTGCGGCGGTCCTTACCAATGACCTTGGCCGGCAGTTCGGTGCGGTCAGACAGCCCGACCACGATGCTGTCCATGTCCTCGACGACGTGGGCGTTGGTGACGATATAACCGTCCGGTGAAATGATGAAGCCGGAGCCGATTGAGGATTGCGGGTGGGAGGGCACATCAGGCATCTGTTCAAAAAACTTTTTGAAATACTCATTAAACGGACTGTTTTCCGGGAACTGCGGATGGCCGTGCCCAATCCGTTCCTTTGGTTCGGACTTGGTCTGGATACTGACCACCGCTGGGCTGTATTGCTCAACCAGCGTGACAAAATCAGGGTAGTCGGCGGCTTGAACCGAGGCGACCCAGAGCAGGGCCATGACGGTGATCAGCCGGAAGGGCTGTTTCAATCGGGGCATAACGATTCTCCCAAGAGGATAGAACGGAAGATGGCGGTGGGGTAAAACCCTGCGAAGTTAGCCGGGATTGACCATGCCCTGTCAGCTTGGTTCGCTGCTACCTTGGGCAACCCGGCTGATGCGCCCCGGTCATAGCTACGGTCGATCTGGACTGCCCAACAGGCGCATCATTACACCCTCGTCAAGACGAACATTGGTAACGCACTGTTCAAGCGCCTCAGGCGGGTTCAAGGATCATCCTGTCGCAACCCATCCAGCCGGCTGCGCTACAATCGTTCAAGGGTGGCCGGCTTCCCGCGCCCTGATCTTGCAACCACCAGTAACTTAAGGGAGAACTGCGCTGTGCTGACTTTCCAGGCTGGTCAAAACCTATCGCTAAACCAGCAGGCTCCCGGCATCCGGATCGTTGAAGTGGAGCTGGGCTGGGAGCCTGCTGAGGGGCCTTGGACGCTGGACGCCGGCGCATTTGCCCTCACCACCCAGGGCCGAGTGCGCGGCGATGAAGATTTCGTTTTCTACAACCAGCCGACCTTGTCGGAGGGCGGTCTCCAGCTTGATCCAGCAGGTCGACGGTTCACGGTCAACCTGGCCGAACTGCCCGCCGGAATCGCCACTATCGCTATTGCTCTGACCCTGGACGCCGAAAGCGGGCAGTCCTTTGCCGCCCTGCGTCAGGTGTGGCTGGAGCTGCGCGATGGGCAAGATCAGACCGGTATTGCCCGCTTTGCCCAAGACACAGCTGAAATGAGCGAAACTGCGATCATTCTCGGCCAATTGTACCGGTATGGCAGCGAGTGGAAGTTTAAGGCGGTCGGCCAGGGTTTTAACGGGGGGCTGGCGGCATTGGCCCGGCATTTCGGGGTGGATGTGGGCGAGAGTGCTGTCCCGCCACAACCCACAACAGCCCCACCATCCGCTTCGCCCCCGGCGCTGGCCGAAACTCGCCCGGAACCCCCTGCCTCTGTCCTACCGCAACCTACGACAGCCCCGGCAGCGGTCGAAACTCGCCCGGAACCCTCTGTCCCTGTTCCCGCCCCATCAAAAACCGCCGCCCTATCCGTGACCGATGACCAATTACGCGCCCAGTGCCAGAATCTTGAACAGGCCGGCAGCGGTTTTCTGAACTGGCTGGAAGAGAACCCGGAGCGGGTCCGTCAGGAAAAAACCGGCTTGACCAAGGATTTCCGCCGCCTGGTTGCCCAGGCCCGCCGGCTGGATCAGGCCGCGCAACGGCCGATGTGCGCCGGGGTGTTTGGCCCCAGCCAGTCCGGCAAGTCCTATCTGATTTCAGCGCTGGCCCGCAAGGGTTCTGCGCCGCTGCTAGCCGATTTTGCCGGCCAGAAGATCGACTTCATCCGCGACATCAATCCGGAAGGTGGGCGCGAATCGACCGGACTGGTGACCCGCTTCACCCTGCAACCGGCCACTGGAGCTACGCCCGCCGCTCCGGTGCAGATGCGACTGCTAACCCAGACCGATTTGGTCAAGATTATCGGCAACACCTACTACGCCGATTGTGACCACAGCGACGATGAGCTGCTGACCCAGCCACAGTTGAACGAACTGCTGGCGGGACTGGCCCCTGCGGCGCAGGATCAGCCGGTCGATCCGCTTACTGCCGAGGATGTTTATGATCTGCAAGCCTATTTCGAGCGTTACTTTAAGGGCCAGGAGCGGATTCGGCTGTTGCGGCTTGGCTACTGGGAACAGGCCGCGCAACTGGCGCCCCGGCTGCGGATTGCGGATCGCGTCAAGTTATTCGGAGTGATTTGGGGCGGCGTGTCGCAGTTCAACCAGATTTACCTCCGGCTGTACGCCGGTTTGCAGGGGCTGAATTTCGCCAGCGATGCCTATGCCGGGCTGGAGGCGCTGATTCCCCGCGAGCAGAGCCTGATTGATGTGCAGACTCTCAAGGGTTTGGGAACGGGTGGCGGCGGAACCCTGACTCTGACTGGGGCCAACGGGGCGCGGGTCACGCTGCCGCGCAGCGAAGTGACCGCGCTGATTGCCGAATTGCGGATCGTGATCAGCGAACAGCCCTGGGATTTTTTCCAGCACACCGATCTGCTGGACTTTCCCGGTGCCCGCTCCCGCGAGCAGATCAAGGACTTGCCAGAGTTCCTCAACGGAACCGACGGGCTGCAAAGCCTGTTCCTGCGCGGCAAGGTGGCTTACCTGTTTGAACGCTATTGCGCCGAGCAGGAATTGACTAGCATGTTGCTGTGCATCGGCCCCAGCAATCAGGAGGTCAAAACGCTGCCGGAAATGGTGTTCAACTGGATCGAATCCACCCACGGCGCGACCCCGGAGCAGCGTTCGCAGCAGCCGACTGCGCTGTTTCTGGTGCTGACCAAGTTCGATATGGAATTCGAGGAGAAGGCGGGCGAGCGCTCTCCGGAAAGCCGCTGGATCACCCGGATGGAAAGTTCGCTGCTCAACTTTTTCGGCAAACAGTACGAGTGGCCCCGCCAGTGGGATTCACAAGGGGTATTTCGCAATAGCTACTGGCTGCGCAATCCCAACTTCAAAGCCAAGAACCTGTTTGATTACGACGAGAACGGCGTGGAATTGACCATCCGGCCCGGCGAACGCAAGCGGATCGAGCAGTTCAAACAAGCCTTTCTGCGCGATGTTGCCGCCAGCGCCCATTTCCGCAACCCGGAAGAAGCGTGGGCCGCCGGGTTTGCGCTGAATGATGGCGGAGTCAGCTATCTGGCCGCTAACCTGCGCCCGCTGTGCAATCCTGAACTCAAGCGTCAGCAGCTGGCCGGTCAGGCGGCCCGACTGCGCGAGCAAATGCTCGAACGGATGGCGCATTACTACGTCACCGATAACCCGGAACTGGAACTGGAAAAGCGGCGAATTGCCGCACAGCAGGCCGCCAGTTGCCTGATCGATTGCGCTGGCGAACAGCGTTTTGGCGAACTGCTCCGCGCTCTGCAAGTGGACAGCGATGAGATGAAGGACATCTACTACCGAATTGAAACCCGGCTGCCGGATGAAACCCGGGCCATCAGCGCCCCGACCATCGGCGCGGCGGTCGATACTCGTAAGATGAAGGCGCTGCTAGGGTTAGGAACGCCCGCCACCGGAGCCGCCGCCGAAGCGCCCCGCAAGGACGATGCTGCGCTGTTTGCCCGCGAGGCGGTGGCGGAATGGATGCGGGATTTGCAGGATTTGGGCAGCAACCACGCC
The DNA here is from genome assembly GCA_003989085.1 of Candidatus Competibacteraceae bacterium. Taxonomy (GTDB): domain Bacteria; phylum Pseudomonadota; class Gammaproteobacteria; order Competibacterales; family Competibacteraceae; genus RXIV01. Next base: position 192,944 of record RXIV01000006.1, on the reverse strand, counting down.
TTGTGCGACTACTACCAAGTGCCGGAAACCACGATGGCTGACTTCGTCAAGGAACTGATGAATGGTGCGCAGCGGCTTAAACTGGAAGATCGGATCGAAGAACTGGTGCGAGACGCTGCTGGATTCCACATGAAATTTGAGCAGTTCGTGGCGTTGCCTGCCCGGCTGACCGCTAACTTGCTCAATCGCTATGTTGATTTTCTGGGCTATGACGCGCTGCCGGCTGCGCAGCGGCCAACCCTGGTGTTGGAGAGTGGTCCCCGCCCGGTCTTCCCGCCACGGACGGTGCCGCGTGGCGGCCCGCAGCTGGGCGATCAGCCCTCCACCTACGATCAGGACTACTACACTGACTGGATTCGTTCCTTCCTCGATCTGGTGGAGCGCAACGCCTGCACCCGCGACGGCGCCCAAGTCGATCTGGCCGCCAATCGGCGCTTGGGTGAGTTGTTGGCGCGGTTGCAAGGGGCGGCCTGAGAGATCCGGGCGTCGGCAGCAGCGCGATGGCAAAGCAGAACCCTCCTCGCATTCCCGATAATCGCTTATCTCAAGCCGGTCAGGAACCGCTATGACTTTTTGGAGAATTGATTGATGTCGGCGCTTTCGGTTCGTGTTTCGGAGGACCCGGCTCGCCCGCTGGGTCACGCTATCGTGACTCTCAGCGGCCTGCCGCGCAGCCTGGACACCTTCGAGTTTGCCCTGCGCCGCCACGGTTTCGCCGATAACTATCTCGGCCCGGAGGGTTGGCAGGGTGCGGAATGTTGGTTGCAGCCAGAAGAGGTTTGGTACAGCGGCGAGGTCCTTAAATTCGTCATTCGCCCTGAGCTGGCCTTCCAACTGGAAAATATGCCCTATCGACTGGCGGTACGGGGCCAAGGCCTGGCGGAAACCGCCGAGGTCACCTTCAGCTGGCCACTGCAACTGGAGATCGAGGCAGGCGGAGCCAGTAGCGAACGGAGAGTAGTGGGCGGCGTCCGGGTCGAGGCCGGCCCCAAGCGCCGTCCAGAGCCCGCGTTCGTCGCGCCGGAACCGGTGGTGGGCGGTGCGGTGATCGCCATTCCCGATGTACCGATTCCTGAAATTGGAGCTAGCGCGGAATCGATGGATGACAATCCACCCACTCGAGTGGCTCCAGGCCGGCTTGCCGCGTCGAAACCGATGGCGGATCAAGACGGACTGACCCGCATCGTGCCACCGGGCCGGCCTACGCCGCCAAAAGCGACAGCCGATCAGGAGGGAGTGACCCGGATCGTCTTGCCGGGCGCGAAATCCGCCCCTTCAGCCTCAAGCCTTCCGGTTATGACAGCGCCAGTCACTCAGCTTGCTGAGCGCCGGGTTCCACCGCCGCTCGGGGACGCAGTGCCGCCCGCAGTGCAGGAACCGGAATCGATTCCACCCGCGCCATCGCGCCCTGAACCCGGTGTGGCTGCACCACCAGTGAATACTCACGACACGGGTAGTAAACCGGGCAGAGGAAAGATCGGATGGTTGATGGGTCTGTTGGCGCTGGTGGTGTTGGTCGCCGCCGCAGTCACGGGGGGCTGGTGGTTCAGCCGCCCGCCCCGGCCCATGACGCCGGCCTCGATCACGCCGCCCGAACCGAAACCGGCCCCGGAGCCAAAACCGGCCCCAGAACCGAAACCGGCTCCAGAACCGGCCCCAGCCCCGGAACCAGAACCAGCCCCGGAACCGACGATCCCGGCCCATCCAGCAGCGCCTGTCGCACCTGCATCACCGGCAGCCGCTCTTCCAACGCCACCCGCACCTGCGCCACCGGCAGCCTCCCTTCCAACGCCACCTGCGCTTGCGCCACCGGCAGCCGCCCTTCCAACGCCACCTGCGCCGGTCCCCGCCGCACCAGCCGGCCCGGCCCGAGCTACCCCGCCGCCACCTGCATCCAGTTCAGGGCGGAGCCTGGAAGACGAGTTGAACTCGCAATTTGATCCCACAACGCAGGAACTGGAAAAAAGACTGCGTCGCCACCACTAATCGCCCTGCTTGTGGCATGAAGGGGAGCGGCACGCACTGAGTGCGATCTATTTTCAGGAGCTTTAAAAATGAACCGTCTGTTGATTAATGGCCTGTTGTTACTGTGTGGCCTGTGTAGCTGGGCGTCGGCGATGGCTCAGGACACCGATACCAAACTGATCGGCATGGTGACCGGCTCCAAAACCGGTACCTATATTCAGTTCGGCAATGATATTGCCGGCATCGCTAAACCCGCTGGTCTGGACATCCTGGTCAAGGACTCCCAAGGCTCGATTGATAACATCAAGCGGATGAACAGCAAGGAAAATGCAGCGCTGGGCATTGTTCAGTCCGATGTGCTGGGTTTTCTGAGTCGTTCCGAGAATTCAGAGATGCGCCAGGTCGCCAGTCGGCTGCGGCTGATTTTTCCGTTTTACAATGAGGAAGTGCATCTATTTGCTAACAAATCGATTCAGTCGTTTGGCGATTTGCAGGGCAAGCGGGTGGTGGTGGGTGAGCCGGGCAGCGGCACCTGGTTGACGGCGATGAACGTGCTGCAACTGACCGGGGTCAAGCCAGCGGAGCTGCTGAACCTGCCGCCACTGCAAGGCGTCACCGCCGTACTCAAGGGCGAGGCTGACGCCATGTTCTATGTGGCCGGCAAGCCAGTCAGCCTGTTTACCAAAGTGGGTAATCTGATCACCAAGCCGGAATTTTCCACCATGCTGGCGAATGTCCATTTCGTGCCGCTGGACGATCCCCGGCTATTGCGCGAGTATCAACCGGCCCAGATCGGCGCCGTTGACTATGACTGGATGGACGGCAATGTATCGACCATTGCGGTCAAGGCGGTGCTGATGAGCTTTGACTTTTCCGGCAAGCAAAGCGCCTATTTCACCCAGCGCTGCCAGCAGTTGGCGGCCTTGGGCCAGGTGATTCGTAGCAACCTCGGCCAACTCCAGCAAACCGGCCATCCCAAGTGGAAGGAAGTCAAACTCGACGAAAAGGTGGGTCTCTGGCCACTGGATCGCTGCTCGCGCAGCGGCAAGAGCGGCAGCGCGAGTGGTGGCAAAAGCGGTGGTTCAGGGACTGATATCAATCGTGAGCTGGAAAAGATGTTACTGAATCAGTTTGAGCAGCCCCGGCATCTGATTCCGGCGGCCTGAGTTTCCTGCACAGGAGAAAGCTAATGCGATTTGCGCCCATCCTATTGATGGCGGTTTTGGCGGTGGGTACGGCATCGGCCCAGGATGCGCCCCCGGATGCCCGGATGCAGTTCTCTAGCACCTCGTTTGGTTTGCTGTTCGGGTATAGCCGGGGGCAGGGTGAGCTTGAATTCCAGGGTAAGAAATACCCGTTTGCGGTTTCGCAGATCAAAGCCGCGACGCTGGGCATCACCCAGGTGAATGCGCTGGGTCAGGTTTACCGGTTGCGGGATGTCGCTGATTTTGCCGGGACTTACGCCGCCGTCGAGGGGGGGCTGACCCTGTTCCAAGGCGGCGGCAGCGCCATGCTCCGCAACGAAAAAGGGGTGACGCTGTTTTTGCAGAACGTGCAGTATGGCCTGGATGTCACCCTGGGTGGCGGTGGGCTGTCGATCACCTTGAGCGATCCGGTTAGCGCCACCGCTGCCCCAGCCAAGGCGGAGACTGAGTCTGGCGCTGGCGCTCCTCCGTTAGCCGATAACGGTGGGATGAATGATCGGTGAATGATCAACGATAACGGATCGTGAGGCGGAGCAGACATGGCGGCGGAGCAGATTCTTCTCAGCAGCAGTTCCTTTGACGGAATGCGCGAGGCCGGCGGTTTTGGCCAGCCGTTGCATACCCTGTATCCGCAAATCCGTGCGGTATTAGCCGGCCAGTTAGGGGTGGAGGCGGCGGACCTGTTGGCGGAACCGGTGGTGGATCGCGCCCGTGGTCGCATCGACTGGTATGCCGAGGGCGACCCGGAACAGCCGCCAATGGCGCTAAACGATCTGCCGGAAGAGCAACGCCGGCCCATCCTGGCACGGATTGAGCAAATCCTTGGGCAAGGGCGAGAACTGGCCGAGCGCTACGCTGCGTCCGGGGATGTGCAGCGGATGCAGTTGGGCGTGATTCTTAAGGCGGCGCTGGGCGAAGTAGTGGAAAGCGGCGTTTTTCTGGTCGAGGGCCGCCCGGTGATGACCGGCTGGGGATTTTCGCCGGATCGGCCTTGGGAAACACCGGCGGTTCTGGCGCATTCGGCGGGCGCGCCTGCGCCAGACGCAGTTACGCCATCGCGTGATGTGGCGATTCCCGACATTGCCTTGCCCGAACGGGTCAGCGTTGCCCCGACAGAACCTGCCCCCGCGCCCGAAGCACCGCCGCCGCTCCCGGCAGCGCCGCCGGAATCACCACAGGAACCCCCGCCAGCATTGAAGCAGGTGTCGTTAGAAGAAGCATCGCCCATCGCGGCGTTGAACGCCGCATCGCTATCGCCTGAGCCGGGACCGTTACCAAAACCCGAGGAGCCGCCGCCCTTGCCGGAACCGCCGCTGGAGCCGTCGTTCAAGCCCGATCGCACGCCCATCCCTGGCGTCGCCAGTACAACAGCCGCTGAGCCGTCGTTCAAGCCCGATCCCGCGCCGGTCCTGAGTACAGCGGAGCAACCACCAGTGCGTGCAGAGACGGTTTCCGCTTCGCCACTACGTTATATAGTGGTGGGTTCAAGTTACTTTTGGGGAGTGTTCGCACTGGCTCTGATATTGATGCTGGCCGCAGCCTGGTGGGCCTGGATGAAACCAGCGCCGTACCCGTTGGCCGGTGAACCAGCCGCTCGCGCCCTGGCGGAAGCGCAGTACGCTGAAACTGAATTGCGCACCCGGCTGGAATCACTGATCGCGCAACTCGCCGAACGGCGCGGTCAGTGCCGGTTGCCAGACGGATCGGCGGGCGTCGCACCGGTTATGCGGGAGCCGGGTGGGAGCCGTAGTGCGATCCCAACACAATCAACCGTTGCGGTTGCCGGAGGTGAGAACCCACGCACTAGAGTGAAAGCGCCGGTTTCCAGTCTTGCAGGGGTTCCCGCTGCCGAAGCCCCCGCCACCGCTTCGGACACCGACCGTAGCGTCGCTCTGCCCACGTCAATTCCGGCGCCTGACCGCGCTACCGCCCCAAACACTGCGATTTCAGGCGACCACACTACCGTTTCCCTGGCCGCGTCCGGGCGTAATTCCAGTGATGTACCCGGCAGGGCCTTGGCCAGCGCCCCGGAGCGGACGACATCCGATAGAGATATTCCGGCAGTGCCATCGCGGACTCTGGAAGAACTGTTGGCGGATCGCCAGACCCCGCCGATTACATCGGTGCAGCAACCCCCGATCATTGAAGTGCCGGTCAAAGCCGATCCGACCCCGGAAGAACGTCGCGAATTTGCTAACCGCTTATCCGCTGCTGGTGCGGCGACCGGTGAGATCACAGTCGCTTTGCTGTGGAACGGTCGCAGCGATCTTGATTTGGTCGTGCGCTGCCCATCAGGTCGGCCACTGGATTACCAGCATCCTGCGGAATGTGGCGGTGCGCTGGATGTAGACGCCAACGCTAGCCGTGACAAATTGAGCGACCGTCCCGTGGAAAATGCGTTTTGGCCGGCGGGCAAGGCGTCGCCGGGACCCTACGAAATCGCTGTCCGCTATGTACCGCGCAAGGATGAGCAAAACCCCGCTGAAACGCCCTTTCAGGTGCGGTTGATCCGAGGTGGACAGGAGTCGGTGTTCAAAGGCGCTATTCGGCCTAACGCCACTGTACCAGTAACGACGTTTACCGTGGATCGTTGAGGAATGACCATGATCAAACAGGAATACCCGCAATTTACGATCTATGCCGATAAGCCGGCGATTCCCGGCTATCAACGCGCTTGGGTCTGGGGTCTGGCGGCGCTGGCGATCCTGTTGAGTGGTCTGGCTGCCGGCTGGCTGTTTGGCGGTGTGCGGGTTCTGTCCATGACAAGGGCGTCATCGCTCGATGGCGCAGCGCTGCTGGCCCGGCAGGATGCGATCAATCAGCAATTACGCGAGCGGATTGCCGGACTGGAACGGGCGTTGAACGGCGATGCCTGCACGCCGACAGCGCTAAAGGCGTTGCCATCCGATGGTGGTTAGCAAGCGAGCGGCCTGACCCTGTTCTAACGTTTTTTTGAGGAGCAAATCCCCATGTCGCACTTTTCCATTGCGCTGAACTGGCGGCGGACAACGCCGGATTTCGATCACAAAACCTTCGATCGTAGCCACACCTGGCGGCTGGCGGGTGGGCAAATCGTGCAGGGATCGGCAGCCCCGGACTATTCGGGCAATCCCGAGATGAGCAACCCGGAGGAGGCGCTGCTGGCCGCGCTGTCCAGTTGCCACATGCTGACCTTTCTGACCATCGCCGCACTCAGGAAACTGACAGTGGATCGTTACGAAGACGAACCGCTGGCGGAGCTGGGCAAGAATGAGAAAGGGAAAATGATGGTTTCGCGCTTGACCCTGCGGCCCTTGGCGGTATTCAGCGGCGCGACGATCCCTGATGTGGATTCGGTGCGGGAACTGCACCGCAAGGCCAAGGAAAACTGTTTTATCGGTAATTCCCTGCTCAGTGAAATGAGCATTGAGCCGCGTTTCCCTGAAACCTGACCCTTGCACTGTCGCCCCGGTTGCCCTATATAAAGCGGCCTTCGAGTAGCAGGTGTGACCAGGTAGGTAATCGAATGATTTTATTTGAATTTTGTAAACAGTGGATCGCGTTGGGCAGCTTGATGGCGCTGCTCAGCGCCTGCGCCCCAAGCAACGTGGATTCAACCATTTCTTCTCCGCCAGCCGTCGCCAGCAACGCCACAGCGCCCAGTGGCTCGTGGTTACTGGTGGATACCAAGGCCGATACGTTGACCGTCATGAACGGCAATAGGCCGGTTGAATCATTCCGCCGGATTGCCTTGGGCAGCAGCGGCGCCGGAATCAAGGATCGGCGCGGCGATAACAAGACGCCTCTTGGCGTGTTTCGGGTGGGCTGGATTAACGAGCACAGCCGGTTCAAAACCTTTATCGGCTTGGACTATCCCAACCCGGATTACGCCGCGCGGGCCTTGCGCGAACACCGGATCGACGCACTGACCTATGAGCGGATCCGCGCCGCTTGGTCCAAGGGTCGCACCCCGCCACAAGACACACCGTTGGGCGGACAAATCGGTATTCATGGCGTCGGCGCGGGCGATCCGGGCATTCACAGCGCCGGGATCAACTGGACCAGCGGTTGTATCGCGCTGGATAATCGTCAAATTGACGCGCTCAAGCCGTGGGTGAAAGTCGGAATGCGGGTCGAGATTCGATAATTTGCCTCATTGGGCATTGTTCGCAAACCGAAATTTCGTTATATAATGACTTTTGTTGTGCTGTGACAATATCGGTTGCGTCAAGACAACAATTCTTGTCCGGCGCATTGCCTGACGTTAATGAAACTAAGGAGTTGAGTCCATGAAAACCTTGATTAAAATGTCCACTCTGGCCCTGATTGCCGGTTTGTCGGTTGGTTGCGCCAGCACCAGTGATTTGGCTGCCGTGCAGAAAGACGCCAACGAAGCCAAGGGCATGGCCCGCAATGCTATGGATACCGCCAACGAAGCCAAGTCCATTGCGCAGGATGCCAAGTCGGTTAGCATGGCGACTGAGGAGAAAATCAACCGGATGTTCAAAAAATCGATGTACAAGTAAGCTATCCGGCAGCGGTTGGGCAAAACCCCGGGTTCGTTGCGAACCCGGGGTTTTTTGTTGCCTTTTATGGACGGCTGGCGGCGGATGAGCGGGCCGGAATGATGGCGTTGCCGCCAACCGGGGAGTAGGGCGGGTAAACCGGCGGCGGTTCATCGGAATAGGCATGCGATGGCGGATAAGCAGGCGCAGGCCGAGAAGCGGGCGGCCCACCATAGACTGGAACCTGGGAGTGATTCCGGTCGTCAGGCGCAGGCAGTGTAGCGGCAGTGGGGCTGGGCGGTGCTGATCCCGGTAGAACGCCAATCGAGACTGGAATGCCACTCAGTTGTTCAACGGCGGCATTCAGCGCCGCTTGATCCACTCCCGCCATCTCCGGGCCGGTCTTAGCGATGACCGCCTGTCGGGCCTGCTCCATCGTCACCTTAATCGGGATGTTGTCTTCTTCGAGCGGTTCATGCGCTTCCAGCAGCAGCGCGCCGTTTAACCAGCCCACTTTGACCGGCTGATCAACCAGCCGCACCGGCGTCCCCACCGGCACCATGCCAAACAGTCGTTCAATGTCCTCCGGGTACATCCGCACACAACCGTGCGTCACCCGCATCCCGATGCCATAAGGCTTATTGGTGCCGTGGATCAGATAGCCAGGCACACCCAGCCGCATCGCAAACCGGCCCAACGGGTTATCCGGGCCACCTGGCACTACATCCGGCAGGATGTCGCCCTCGGCGGCGTGTTCGGCCTTGATCGTCGCCGGTGGCCGCCACGGCGGATCGACATCCTTGGCGACCACCTTGGTCAGACCCATCGGCGTTTTCCAGTCCATGCGCCCAATACTGACCGGGTAGGTGATCACCACCCGCTCCGTATCGCTGTTTCCTTTCGGATAGTAGTACAGCCGCATCTCGGCGATGTTGAGGACGATTCCCTCTCGCGGCGCGTTGGGCAGGATATGACGGGTGGGCAGGACAATGGGCGTTCCCTCTTCGGGGGCCCAGCGATCCAGCCCCGGATTGGCGTGAACGATCTCGTCGTAACCCAGACCTTGCTGCCGGGCAATGTCCACCAGCGTGTCGTCCTTGGCGGCGTAGATAACCTTGACCTGACCGATGACATCGCTGTCCGGGGGCGGCAGGGGATAGACTGCGGCCTGGGCGGCGCCGGCAGTCAACCATCCCAGTAACAGCCAGTAACGGACTGGCAAGCGTTGGCTTGGCATAGTGGCGTCTCACTTTAGTAATGTAGTTGCTGAAAAAAAACGGTGAATTCTACCGGCGACCGCCGGCCAGCGCCTATCAGCGGCTGACCGAGATAGCCGGATGGGATCTGATGCCGTTTTGAGCGGCCTACTGCCAGTAGCGTTCCCCCGATAGTTCAGCCTCCCAAATCCGGTTCGCCGCAGTGGCGCAGAATGGCTGCCCGCGCCGCATCGCGCAAACGCACCGCCGCCGCCCAGTCCTCGCCATCGGGCTGAATCGACGGTTCCACCACCACGTCCAGCCGACCTCGACGCGGAAACCATGATCCGGCTCGCAGCATTGAGCGCGTCCCGCGAATCGTCACCGGAACCACCGGTGTCCCGGCCTGCGCCGCCGCCATGAACGCACCCATTCGGAACTCCAGCAGCCCCGGCATGCGGGTAAAAGTGCCTTCCGGGAAAAAGCCCAGCGATTGCCCAGCCCGCGCCGCCGCGCTGATCTTGCGGGCTTCATCGACGCTGCGTTGCACATCGAACCGCTCCACGAACAGGGTGCCGATGCGTTGCAGCGGCTGACCGATCCAATGATTGTCCAGCAATTCGCGTTTGGCGACGTAATGAAATGGGCGGGGAATCGCAGCCATCAGCACATAGGCGTCCAGATAGCTGCAATGGTTGGCGACCAGAACGCAGGGGCCGACTGGCAGATGCTCCAGCCCACGCACCGTCAGCGAGGTTCCGGTCAGTTGCGCCAGCAGCCAGGTTGCAGAACGGCTCAACCCCCAGCGCCATGCCGGTCTTGGCAAGGTCATCACACCCAGCCACACTGCTGGAGCCAGCAGTCCGAACAGCGTCCAGGCATAACCGGCAAACAGCCGCTCCATGACCCCACGCCCGATCCGCCGCGCCTGCGCCCAGCTGCTGGTTAGGCCAATCCGGATCAGTTGCAGCCACAAGGCCCGCTTGCCGCGTCCGAGCGCTTGGCGTTCGTACAAGTCCCGGATCGCTGCCCGGCGAATTTTACCGCTAGAAGTTTTCAACACCGTATGCGGCGGTGCGAGGACCACGTCGTCTGGTGGCGTCCCCAGCAAATCCACTCCGGCGCTCTGAATTTGCTGACGCAGATGAGCCAGCGCCTCCGATTGCGCGACGCGAGTTTCAGCCACCACCACCAGCCGTTCGCTGCCCGTCGCCGGATCAGCACTGGCGAAGACCGCCACGCATCCCTTGCGAATGCCGGGAATTTCGCTGACCGCCTGCTCCAGCTCATAGGGGTACAGGTTACGCCCACCGCGAATGATCAGATCCTTGACCCGACCGGTTAGATAGACATCGCCGCCAGCCAGATAGGCGCGATCCCCGGAATCCAGCCAAGCATCCTGGTGCGGGAACAACTTGCGGGTCGCTTCAGGATGCCGGTAATAGCCAGCAGTCGCTGATGGCCCCTGAAATTCCAGCCGGCCTTCCTGCCGATCCGGGAGCTCGCGGCCCTGCTCGTCCACGATACGAACTTGGTGACCGGGGATCGGCTGGCCGCAGGCGGCGAAGCGCAGGGTCGCTGGATCAGCCGGGTCGGCGGGTTCAGCCCGACCACCGGCCATGAAGGCGTCGCGCTGGATTGCATCGAACACCGGTCCACGCCCCGGTGGCTGCAAAGCCAGCCCGACGGAGCATTCCGCCAGCCCATACACTGGAGCTAACGCATTGGCCCGCAAGCCATAGCGGCTGAATCGGGCGATGAACCGTTCTACCGTCGTCGGGTTGACCGGTTCCGCGCCATTGAACAAGGTTCGCAGCGAGCTGAGATCCAGCCCCTCGATCTCGTGGTCCTGAATGGCCCGGAGACAAAGTTCGAAGGCGAAATTGGGTGCGGCGGACAGGGTGCCGCGATGGTGGTGAATGGCCCACAGCCAGCGAGCCGGGCGGGCCAGAAAACTCAGCGGCGACATCACCACCAGCGGGAAGCCGTGGTAAAGGCCGCCCAGACAGGCGCCGATCAGCCCCATATCGTGATAGAGCGGCAGCCAACTGATGAACACATCGTCGAAGCAGGCAGCAACATGCCGCCCCATCGCCCGCAAATTAGCCAGCAGATTGGCGTGGGTGAGCATGACGCCTTTGGGATCGCCAGTGCTGCCGGAGGTGTATTGCAGGAACGCAAGATCCTGGCTGCGAACCGGTGCGGGCGTCCATATCCCCGGTTCCTGTTGCAAATCGGCGACTGTGACCACATGGCGCAAGTCCTCGACCTGAGTTTGCAGCAGCCGCGCCACCAGTTTCGCCTCGGGCACGGTAATCAACGCCACGCTTTGGGCGTTCGCCAGTAGCCGAGCATGGCGGCGCAAATGATCTTCCAATTGTGAAGGCCGCATCGGCGGGTAAATCGGCACCGGCGTCCCGCCCGCCAGTAGGATGCCGAAAAAGCTGAGAAAATAGTCGGACCCGGTCGGGAGCATGATAGCGACGGTCTGCCGGGGTTGCAGACCCCGCGCCCGCAAGCCAGTCGCCACCGCCTGCGCGCCCTGTTGCAACCCGGCGTAGCTGAAGGTCGTTTCAATCGAGTCGGCATTGCCGTAAATCTGGATCGCCACCCGTTCTGGATGGGTTTGGACATGCCAGTCCAGCATCTCCGGCAGGGTATCCGCCCGTTCCGGAACGCCTATTGGCGCGGACTCCATTGTTGGCGAACGCCAGTCCCGCGCCAGAGCCAAATGAACCGGTTGATCGCTGGCTTGCAAGAGCAGATCCACCAGTTCACGCGGCGTCTCGGCCAACAGCGCCGCCTCGCCTAGCGCGGTCTGGAAGGTCCGTTCGATCCGTTGCAGCAACTCAGTGCGGGCCAGACTGTCTAGCGCTAGATCCCGCTCCAGATGGCTGTCCAAAGTCAGCGCGGCGGCCGCCTGTTCCGACTGGCGAATTTCCAGCAACAAGTCCCGCAGCAGGCCCAGCAGACGCACCGCGACTTCCTCGGCAATGGCGGCGGCAGGTTGGTGCAGTTCATCACGGTTGACGGGCATGGCGACGATCCGGTAGCAGTGGCATAGGGTCAGTTGTCAGCATCTTAATCCTCATTCTAGCTAGAATAGAGGCCATGAAGCGCAGCGACAGTTTTGTCTCGTGCGCCCGATCTTCCGAGGATTCATCCATGATCCGCAAATCGTTCCGTTACTGGTTGGCGGCGCTGCTATTGGGGCCGACCTGCGCCTTGGCGCTGGAGATCGGCGAGATTCAGGTCAACTCGGCCTTGAATCAGTTGTTTGACGCCAGGATTCCATTGCCCGCACTGACCCCCGAAGAACTGGGCAAAATTTCAATCAAGCTGGCCGGGCCGTCGATGTTCAAGGAATTTGGCCTGGATCGAACCCCGGCGCTGGCGAATCTGGTGTTTGCGATTGAGTACAACGCGGAAGGACAGGTTTATGTGCGGGTGGTGTCCACCCAGCCGATCCGTGAACCGTCGCTGGCGCTGCTGCTGGAGTTTGGTTGGCCGCGCGGCAAGACTTTCCGCGAGTTCACCGTGTTTCTCGATCCAGTGCAACGGCTGGCTAAGCGGCCCGGCGGTCGAACTAAAACGGTCGTAGAACCATTGGCCAGTGTGGTTTATGGGCCAGAATCGGCGGCTGCGCCAGTCCCAGAATCCAGATCAGAACTGCCCGCGTCGGCAGACCATGCTGCCTCTGAAACCATCCCACCCTTGGTCGAACGGTCAGAGCCGTCCGCTATCGCCTCCGCGCCAGCGCCCGCTGAAACCTATCCGCCTGGCGGTAGCTATCCGGTCGCTCCCGGCGATGGCCTGTGGGGTATTGCACTCAAGGTTCGGCCTGATCCTGACATTACCCGAGAACAGATGATGCAGTCGTTGTTCCGAGCCAATCCACAAGCCTTTTCCAAGGCAGGAATCAATGGCTTGAAAATCGGCGCGACGCTGCGGATTCCAACCCTGCGGGAAATTGCCGATTGGACCGGCTCGCCGGCGGCTAAGCGACTGGCGGAGCAAGAGTCGGGACCAGCATCGACGGACGCCATCAATCCTGACGCAAAGCCGGCTCTGGCAGAGTCAGCACCGGTTGCCACGGATGTGCCGGAAGCTTTTCCGTTGCCAGCAGTAGCTGTGCCTGAACCGGTGGCCGCAGCGCCTTTGCCGGAATCCGTCCAACACAAGCCGGTGGGTCAGGTAGAACCACCAGTGGGTCAGGCAAAACCAGTCGAGCCGATGGTTACAGCGGCTCAGGAACCTGAGCCGCTCGTCGCTGCGCCGGTGGCGGCAGCGCCGGAACCAGCGGTTGCGACGGCGGATGAAGCATTCTCTACGCAAATGCTGGAGCCTGTTTCGGCAACTCCGCTGCTGTTTTTGGCAATTACAGAGATGATGACGACACTTGCCGAGATTCCGGGAGCGCTCCCAGTACAAAATATTCTCCCCACCGTCATTCCAACGCCAGCCGCTTCAGTTGAAACAGCCGTTACCGATTCCAAAATGCCGCCTGTGATTGAAGCGGCTACTCCGGTAGTCGAGATACTGCCTACCATTGCGCCAGTTACTCCGGTTGTAGAGCCACTGCCTGCAATTGAGCTGGCTATTCCAGTGCCTGCAATTGAGCTGGCTATTCCAGTTACAGGGCCGCTGCCTGTAATTGAAGCAGCCAGTCCAGCAGTCGAAACAATATCTGTTATTAAGCCAGCTACTCCGGTTGCAGAAACGCAGCCCCCCGTGATTGAAACAGCCAAGCCAGCAGTCGAAACGACGCCTGCTATTGAGCCGGCTACTCCGGTTGCAGAAACACAGCCTCCCGCGATTGAAACAACCAAGCCAGCAGTCGAAACGACGCCCGTGATTGCCGAGTCAGTTGCGCCTGCTGGATATCGGGGTGGCGAACAGTACGGCCCAGTGTCCGCCAATGAGCGTCTTTGGGGCATCGCCACCAAGGTTCGCCCCGATCCGGCCATTAGCAAGCATGACATGATGCAGGCGTTATTCATGGCCAATCCACAGGCGTTCTCTAAATCTGGCGATATGAACAGCCTAAAAATGGGGGCGATGCTGCGGGTGCCAACCTTGCAGGAGATCGTTGATTCTACTGGCTCCAAGGTAGCAAGGCAGCTACTGGAGTCAGCACCTGGACCGGCGGCGGAATCCATACCGCCCGCGCTATCCGGCGCAATGCCGCCTAATCGTTGAGCGGATTTTACAACCCAAACCGAGGAGAACTGCCCAATGGCGAACGAAGGCTATCACGAACCCATCAATGAACTGTCCGACACTACCCGCGATATGCATCGAGCGATCCTTTCCCTGATGGAAGAACTGGAAGCGGTGGATTGGTATAACCAGCGGGTTGACGCCTGCAAAAATAAGGACTTGAAAGCTATTCTCGCCCATAACCGCGATGAGGAAAAAGAGCACGCGGCAATGGTGTTGGAATGGATTCGCCGACAAGATCCGGCCTTTGATAAAGAGCTAAAGGATTATCTCTTCACCGAAAAAACTATTGCCCACCATGGCCACAACTAGCAGCAGCCATTGGGCCATTCCCTTTAACTCGTTTTCTTTAACCGTTAGTCTTCTTTAATCACCTGTGAGAGTACAACATGACTGTTATCCGCCAGGAAGACTTTATCCAGAGCATTGCCGACGCTTTCCAGTACATCAGTTATTACCATCCGGTGGATTACATCAAGGCGTTGGCGGCGGCCTACGAGCGTGAAGAATCACCGGCGGCCAAGGATGCTATTGCCCAAATCCTGATCAATTCCCGGATGTGCGCTGAGGGCCATCGGCCCATCTGCCAGGATACCGGTATCGCGCTGGTGTTCCTCAAAGTCGGCATGGAGGTACATTGGGACGCGACTCTAAGTGTGCAAGAGATGGTCAACGAAGGCGTCCGCCGCGCTTATCTGAACCCGGATAACAAGCTGCGGGCTTCAGTGCTGCTCGATCCCGCCGGCAAGCGCCAGAACAGCAAGGACAACACGCCCGCCGTAGTCCATTACGAAATCGTCCCCGGTCATCATCTGGAGGTGATTTGCGCAGCCAAGGGCGGCGGTTCCGAAGCCAAGTCTAAATTCGCCATGCTCAACCCTTCCGACAATCTGGTCGAATGGGTGTTGAAGACCGTACCGACGATGGGTGCGGGCTGGTGTCCGCCGGGCATTCTCGGCGTCGGCATCGGTGGCACCCCGGAAAAGGCGCTGCTGCTGGCCAAGGAATCGCTGATGGCCCCGGTCGATATTCAGGACCTGATCGCCCGTGGCCCGAAGAACCGAGCCGAAGAACTGCGGATTGAGCTTTACGAAAAGGTCAACGCGCTGGGAATTGGCGCTCAGGGGCTGGGCGGACTGACCACGGTGGTGGACGTCAAGGTGCTGGATTACCCGACCCATGCCGCCAATCTGCCGATTGCCCTGGTGCCTAATTGCGCCGCCACCCGCCATGTCCATTTCCATCTTGATGGCGCCGGCCCGGCTAAACTGGAGCCGCCGAGTCTGGACGACTGGCCGAAACTGACCTACGCCCCGACCAATGCCCGCCGGGTGGATTTGTCCACGGTGACCCGTGAAGAAGTGGCGACTTGGAAAACCGGTGAAGTTCTGCTGCTCAATGGCAAGATGCTGACCGGCCGCGATGCCGCTCATAAGCGGATGACCGATATGTTGACCGCCGGTCAGAAATTGCCAGTCGATTTCACCGGGCGCTTCATCTACTACGTCGGGCCGGTCGATCCGGTGCGCGATGAAGTGGTGGGTCCCGCCGGCCCAACCACGGGGACCCGCATGGACAAGTTCACCCGGCAAATGTTGGAGCAGACCGGCCTTCTGGGCATGATCGGCAAGTCCGAACGCGGCGATGTCGCGATTAGCGCGATTAAAGACAATCAAGCGGTGTATCTGATGGCGGTTGGCGGCGCGGCCTATCTGGTCTCCAAGGCGATCAAGGCGGCACGGGTGCTGGCGTTCGAGGATTTGGGCATGGAGGCGATTTATGAGTTCGAGGTCAAGGATATGCCGGTGACGGTGGCGGTGGACTCGAAAGGCTCCAGTGTTCACAAAACCGGGCCGAAAGAATGGCAAATGAAAATTGGCAAGATTCCAGTGGTGGAAACCGCTTGAGCGACGAGACCAGCACTCTCTACGTCCACACCACCGGCGCGGGGCCGGCGGTGGTGCTGGTACATGGCTGGGGAATGCACTCCGGGGTTTGGGAGGATGTCGCCGAAGCGCTGCTCGACGCTTGCCGGGTGACGGTTATCGACTTGCCTGGTCACGGCTACAGCCGGGGTCTTGGCTCCGGCCATAGCCTCCTAACGCTGGTTGAGGCCGTCGCGGCGGCGGTTCCCTCGCCGGCAGTCTGGATCGGTTGGTCGCTGGGTGGGTTGCTCGCCCAGCAAGTCGCTCTAACGAGGCCAGAGCGGGTCAGCCGGCTGGTGCTGGTCAACAGCACCGCTTGCTTTACCCAACGCCCGGACTGGCCGCACGCGGTCGCTTTGCCGGTGTTGCGCCGCTTCGCCGAGGAATTGCGTCAGAACCACCGCGCCGTTCTCAAACGGTTCATCGCCCTGGAAGTCCACGGCAGTGACAACGCCGGTGAGCAGTACCGCCAACTCAAAGCGCTGCTGTTCCAACATGGCGAACCAGACCCGGCGGCGCTGGGCGATGGGCTGACGATTCTGGAAAGCACCGATCTGCGAGCCGATTTACCGCAGATTCAGTGTCCGACCCTGCTGCTGATGGGTCAGCGCGACCAACTGACTCCAGTAGCGGCGGGCGAAGCGATGCGCAAACTGCTGCCAAATGCCCGTTTGCACGTTTTTCCCGGCGCCGGTCATGCGCCTTTCTTCTCCCATCTGCCGGACTTCATCGCCGAACTGCGGGTTTTTCTCGATGCGTGACGATAGTGAAGGCCAGCCCTTCGATTTGGACTTGACCCTGCGGCGGCAGGCGTTGCAACGGACGGCGACCCATTACGATGAAGCAGCATTTCTGCACCGCGAAATAGGCGGACGGCTGTTGGAACGACTGGATTGCCTGACCTTCCAGCCCGCGATGATCCTTGATGTTGGGTGCGGAACCGGCCAAATCACGGCGCTGCTGATGAAGAAGTACCGCAAAGCGCAGGTGATCGGGTTGGAACTGGCGCCGGCGCTGGTGACGAAGGCCCGCAAACGCGCTCCGTGGTTCCGCACCCTGCATGGCGTGGTCGCTGAAGCCGGCGCTTTACCCATCGCCGAGGCCAGCTGTGACCTGATTTTTTCCAACCTGACTTTGCCCTGGTATCCCGATCTGGATCAACTATTCGCCGAGTTCCGTCGGACGCTCAAACCAGGCGGGGCGCTGCTGTTCAGCACGCTGGGGCCGGACACGTTGATCGAGTTGCGGCGCAGTTGGGCCGCCGCCGACCGCTACAATCATGTCAACGCCTTCTTTGACGTGCACGATATTGGCGACGCCGTGCTGCGGGCGGGGCTGGCCGAGCCGGTCATGGATGTAGAGCGGTTGACCCTGACCTATCCGGATGCCGCCGGATTGATGCGTGATTTGAAAAGGCTGGGAGCCGGTAATGTCACCGCTGGCCGCTCCCCTGGCCTGACCGGCAAAGGCCCGTGGCGGGCCGTGCGCGAAGGGTATGAACGGTTACGCCGTGCTGACGGTTTGCTGCCGGCCACTTGTGAAGTGGTGTACGGCCATGCTTGGGGGCCGCTCCCAAACTCGTCCCGGACTCAGGCCGAAGGCCCAGTACTTTTCCCGTTATCGCAATTGCGCCGCCGGTCGTCGTGGCCCGATCCCGGCTAACGGGCGCCGCTGGCGGGTGTCGTGAAGTCTTCGCCAAAAGTTCCCCGGTTGCGCTATGCATAAGCCGATGCTGATTGAATAACCCCTAGAAATCTTAGTAAAATGGCGTGTCATTTTGACGCACCCAGCGCGTTTTTCCATTCAAAACACAAGCATCGGAAAACGCTTGAAAAACTCATAACTCCATGGCTTGCTAAGGAGACTTAGTTATGTCCCAAAGCTCAGCGTTGCCGGCCGAGCAGTATAATTACGACATCATCCGCCGGTTTACGATCATGGCGATGGTGTGGGCGGTGCTCGGCATGTCCGTTGGCGTCTACATCGCCAGCGAACTAGCTTGGCCGTTCCTCAACTTTGATATTCCTCAACTGACCTTCGGGCGGCTGCGTCCGGTCCACACCACACTGGTCATCTTCGGCTTCGGCGGCAGCGCCCTGTTTGCCACTTCCTACTACATTGTGCAGCGCACCAGCCAAGCGCGTCTGGCCTTTCCGTGGCTGGCCGAGTTTACCTTCTGGGGTTGGACCGGCGGCGTCGCGCTGGGGGTGATGACCTATATGATGGGCATTACCCAAGGCCGTGAATACGCTGAGTTTGAGTGGCCGCTGGACATTGCCATCACGCTGGTATGGGTCTCCTATTTTGCGGTCTACATTGAAACCCTGCGTCGCCGCACCCAACCGCACATCTACGTCGCCAACTGGTTCTACTTGGCTTTCATCCTGGCGGTGGCCCTGCTGCACATCTTTAATAACCTGGCGGTGCCGGTCAGTCTGACCAAGTCCTACAGCCTGTTCTCCGGGGTGCAGGACGCGATGACCCAATGGTGGTACGGCCACAACGCCGTAGGCTTTTTCCTGACCGCCGCCTTCCTCGGCATGATGTACTACTTTGTCCCGAAACAGGCGGGTCGGCCAGTTTACTCCTACCGGCTATCGATCATTCACTTCTGGGCGCTGATCTTTCTGTACATGTGGGCTGGCGGCCATCACCTGCACTGGACTTCGCTGCCTGACTGGGTTTCGACGCTGGCGGCGACCTTCTCGGTCATTTTGCTGATGCCTTCGTGGGGCGGCATGATCAACGGGATCATGACCCTGTCCGGCGCTTGGGACAAACTGCGTTCCGATCCAGTCATGCTGTTCCTGATCACCTCGCTGTCGTTCTACGGGATGTCCACCTTTGAAGGGCCGTTAATGTCGCTTAAAAGCGTCAACGCCCTGTCGCATTACACGGACTGGACCATCGGCCATGTTCACTCCGGCGCCTTGGGCTGGGTGGCGTTGGTCAGCTTCGGATCGTTCTATCATCTGATTCCCCGGTTGTGGGATTCCAAGATGTACAGCCAGACTCTGATTTACGTTCATTTCTGGCTCGCCACCATTGGCATCGTGCTGTACATCACCTCAATGTGGGTGGCTGGTATAGGCCAGGGTCTGATGCTGCGCAGCTTCGATGATTACGGCAATTTGGCCTACACCTTCATTGAAACCGTCGAATTCATGCACACCCCGTATGTATGGCGTGCGCTGGGTGGCGCGTTCTTCGTCACCGGAGTTCTGGTCATGGTCTACAACATGGCGATGACCATCGCCCGGCGCCAACCGGCTGCTGAAACCCAATTGTCGGCCAAGCCGGCGCAAGCCTGAGGCGCGGGGAGAGTCATCGCCATGAGACATGAACAGATTGAAACCAACTCCGGCCTGATGTTGCTGTTGATCCTGGTCGTGATCAGCATCGGCGGGCTGGTTGAAATTGTCCCGCTGTTTTACATCAATGAGACGGTCGAGGATGTAAAAGGCGAGGTGCGGCCTTACACGCCGCTGGAATTGCGGGGCCGCGACATTTACGTCCGTGAAGGGTGCTACCTGTGCCATTCCCAGCAGATTCGCCCGTTTCGCGATGAGTGGCTACGCTACGGCCATTATTCGCTGGCGGCGGAATCGCAATACGATCATCCCTTCCAGTGGGGTTCCAAGCGTACTGGCCCGGATTTAGCGCGGGTGGGCGGCAAGTACTCCAACCAATGGCAGGTGCAGCATCTGAACGCGCCGCGCTCGGTGGTGCCACAGTCGATCATGCCCAATTACCCTTGGCTGTTGCAGACCGATCTGGATTATTCCGACATTGTTGGGCGGATGCGGGCCTTGCGCTGGACGGGCGTTCCCTATTCCGTGACCCAGGCGGAATACGACCGCAACGTTAAGACCTTTGGCAAGGCGACAGCGGATCTGCTGGATATCAACCAGGCCCAGGACAACCTGCTTAAACAGGCGCGCGACCGGGACTTTGATGGCAATCCGAGCCGGATCACCGAAATGGATGCGCTGGTGGCGTATCTGCAAGTGCTGGGAACAATGGTGGATTTCACCAAATACGACGAAGGCTACTTTGCCCGGTTTCGCTAAAACCTGAACCCACGTTCCCCGGACTCCGGGGGACTGGATGGAGGCTCGGTCCGATGTTCGACTGGCTGATGTGGTTCACCCGCATGGATAACTCCAAGCCCTTGGCGTTGATCCTGTTCTTCGGCGCGTTCTGCGGTGTCCTGATTTATGTTTTCGCCGACCAGCGCCGCTCCCAACGACTGGAGTCCTATAAGAACATTCCACTCGACGACGATGAACCCGTCCAGCCTGACGCCGCGCCGGCGGAGCGCCACCCCCAATCCCGCAAGGTCATGGACAATGAGTGACAATACATTGAATACAAAACAAAAAACCGGCGTGGTTCAGACCACCGGCCATTCCTGGGATGGCGATCTTCAGGAATACACCAACCCACTGCCACGCTGGTGGCTGTGGTGTTTTTACGGCACCGTGGTGTTCTCGATTCTGTACTGGTTCATCTACCCCTCATGGCCGGTTGGGAAGGGCTGGCTCAAGGGCTACGGCACAGTGGATTACACCATCACCGATAAGGCAACCGGCGGGACGGTGGAAAAGAAGGACCAGCATTGGAACACCCGCGCCCTGCTGCTGGAACATTTGAGTGAGGCGGCTAATGATCCAAAACGCAAGGAGATGTTGGCGAAGGTTCAAGCGGCCACCCCTGAGCAAATTGCCAAGGATCCGCAACTGATGGAATTTGTGCGCTCGGTTGGCAAGGGGTTGTTTGGCGACAACTGCGCCGCCTGTCATGGTCAGGGCGGGCAGGGTGTGGTGGGCCTGTACCCAAATCTCACCGACAACGATTGGCTATGGGGCGGCAGCACCGACAAAATCCAGGAGACGATAACTTTGGGCCGCAAGGGCTTCATGCCAGCTTTTGGCGCGGTGCTCAAGCCCGATCAACTGGATGATGTGGCGGAGTACGTTCTGACCCTGTCCAATGAAGCTAAACCCAGTGAGGCCGCCGATCGTGGCAAGGCGATCTTTCAGGGCCAGGTCGGCGGCTGCTATTACTGTCATGGCGCCGACGGCAAAGGGCTTGCCTCGATGGGATCGGCAAATCTGACCGATAAAATCTGGGCGATTGTTGATGTGCCGGCGCAGAAGACCCTGCAAGATAAAAAGGCGCAGATCGCCAGTTTTGTCGCCAAGGGCGTTAATAACACCCGCATCATGCCCACTTGGCAGAACCGGCTGTCACCAACCGACATCAAGTTGCTGGCGGTTTATGTTCATCAGTTGAGCGGCGGCAAGTAGTCGCTGACGCCGGTTTTGCTGTGCCGGTTTCACTATACTCACCCCCCGGTCGGGGGGTGAGTCGTTTATGGCAAGCTAACTTCAGCTACTGAGTTTTTCTGAACACCGTTCGTCGAACCGGACGTTGATGAACGTCATTACGACTGATCCTGCTGTTCTTTTAATCACCAATCAGGTGAGCCATGTCTGACCAAACTGTCCCTCTTTATCAAAAACGCATTCCAATTCATCCACGCTCGGTCAAAGGCCGCTTCCGCACTCTCAAAACCGGCATTCTGACGCTGGCGTACCTGGTTTATTTCCTGCTGCCGTGGTTGCGCTGGGATCGGCCCAACGCACCTAATCAAGCCGTGCTGTATGACTTGCCAGGCCGGCATTTCTACATTTTCGGCCTGACGGTGCAGGTGCAGGATATTTTCTGGCTGGCTGGCGTGCTAATCATCTTCGCCATTCTGCTGTTTTTTGTCACCGGTCTGGCTGGAAGGGTGTGGTGTGGCTATTTCTGCTTCCAGACCCTGTGGACCGATCTCTACATGATGATCGAGCATTGGGTGCAAGGCGAACGACCCGCACGGCTGCGCCTGAGCAAGGGGCCGTGGAGCCGCGAGAAGCTCATCAAGGTTAGCGCGACTTACGCGATCTGGTTACTGGTGGCGTTCTGGACCGGCCTGACTTTTACTATGTACTGGGTGGATGCGCCAACCCTGGTGGTAGATTTTCTGCTGGGCCGTGCGCCTTCCTCGGCCTATTTCACCACTCTGTTCCTGACTACGACCACGTTTGTCATGGCCGGGCTGGCGCGAGAACAGGTCTGCGTCTATATGTGCCCTTACGCTCGCTTTCAGAGCGCCATGTTCGACCATGACACGCTGATCATCTCCTACGATCGGCAGCGCGGCGAAGGGTCGAAAGGGCGGGCCAGACTGGGCAAGGGCCTGAAAACCCGCGAGGAGCGGCAGGCGCAGGGCGTGGGCGATTGCATTGACTGCGGTTATTGCGTTCAGGTTTGTCCGGTGGGGATCGATATCCGCAATGGCCTGCAATATCAGTGCATTTCCTGTGCGTTGTGCATTGACGCCTGTGACGTGGTGATGGACAACCAGAAGTGGCCGCGCGGGCTGGTTAGCTACACTTCGGAAAACGCTTTGAACGGTAAGAAAACCACCTTGCTGAAACCCAAGACTCTTGGTTATGGCGTGATTCTGACTACAGCGACAGCGGTGCTGATTTGGAGCATCGCGACCCGATCGCCCTACACAGCAATGGTGGAGCAGATCCGCCAACCTTTATACACCCAGCTATCAGACGGCAGCATCCGCAATGTCTATGAGGTGAAGCTGAATAATAAGCTGACTGCGCCGATGACAGTCGGAATTCGCATTGAGGGACTGGCCGGTGCGACGCTGGACATGGATGGCATGGAACGGATCGCGTTGGAACCACAGGAGCGGATTAAACTGCTGGCTCGCGTCCGGATTCCACCCCCTAGGGTCAAGGAGGGTGACGCGCATGAAAAGAGGGACGATGTGCATGAAAAGGATGATCTGGAACACGCCAAGGTCACATTCGTTGTCGAGGCGCTGGCAGGAGCAACAGCGAAACCGATCCGCCGCAACGTACCATTTTATGTGCCGGACCATGACTAATGCCTGATTTGCTGCTGAGCCTCGCTGTTGGTGCGGGGTTGATCGTCGCTCTTAATCTAGCGCTGATCCGCTTTGCCCGCACCAGCGCCAAACTGGCCGCCGCCGTGACCGCCCTGATCACGGTTGGCCTGTATGTCCCTTACAGCATCGTCCGCTGGCCGGGCGGCGATATCTTCGCCATGCATCTGGCGATTTATCTGCTGGCCGCGCTGGCCTGCGGCATGCTGTTGAGTACCCGATCCACTGGTGAGGGCCTACATTGGGGGCCGGCGGCGCTCAGCGGTTTTTTCATCTTCGTCGTGGTGACCGGCGCGATATTTGCGGTGGTCGCTGAACGGGGATTGAGCCCGGCAATGGAACGCCGGTTATTGCCAGAGAGCGAGCGGGGGCTAGTCAGTTCGATGTTTCCGGGGGTGATTTCACATAACTACCACCAGAAAGAGGAACTGTACAACGACTATCTACGCCAAGTGGAGCGGCAGCGACAACGCGGCTGGCAGGTGCAGAAGGGCTGGATGACCGATCCGGCGGCGAATCGGCCAGCGCTGTTTCGGGTAGCGGTGCAAACTCGCGATGGTCAACCATTGACCGGGGCGACCGCCACGGGACAATTTCTGCGCCCGTCTGATAGTCAACAGGATGTCGAGTTTAATCTGAGTGAACGCGAGCCCGGCGTGTATGAAACAGAAGTCCGATTGCCGTTGCCCGGCGCATGGAATCTGGTATTGCAGATTCGCAAGGGCGATGATTTGCACGAAATCCGCGCTAATACCACGGTGGGCACTGTAAATTGACGAATCAGGGTATGGAGTGAGACAGTCCCAAGGCATCGACTAACCTCGCTTCATCGCCCCTGACAGGAACCCACCAATGGCCGAATTTACCGCTCCTGATGCTGCCGCCAAATTTATCCACCCGCCGGGTGAAAAACTGCGCGGCGCTGAGAAAGTCGCCCGTATCCCCATTAAGATTACTCCAACTGATCCAGCGCAGCGGTTGCGAAAACCAACATGGATTCGTGCGCCGTTTCCTGGAACGCCGGAGGTGCAGCGCCTCAAGCAAATCCTGCGCGACAACCAGTTGCACACAGTTTGCGAAGAGGCCAGTTGCCCCAACCTTGGCGAATGCTTCGGCCACGGCACGGCCACCTTCATGATCATGGGGGCTATCTGCACCCGCCGTTGCCCGTTTTGCGATGTCGGGCATGGCCGCCCCAATCCGCTCGATCCGCAAGAGCCGGCCAATCTTGCCCGCACCGTCGCGGCGATGGGCTTGAACTATGTCGTGATTACTTCGGTGGATCGGGATGACCTGCGTGATGGCGGTGCAGCGCATTTTGCCGAGTGCATCCGAGCCGTGCGGGCAGCGCAGCCTGGTATCGCAATCGAAATTCTGACCCCCGATTTCCGAGGTCGGATGGAGATTGCGCTGGATCTTCTGGAGCGGGAACCGCCTGATGTGTTCAACCACAATCTGGAAACCGTGCCGCGCCTGTATCGGCAAGCCCGCCCTGGTGCGGATTACCAGTATTCGCTGACCTTGCTCCAACAGTTCCGGGAGCGGCAACCCCAGCTTCCAACCAAATCGGGCCTGATGCTGGGTTTGGGCGAAACTGTGGCGGAAATCCGTGAGGTGATGCGCGATTTACGCCAGCATGGGGTGGAAATGCTGACCCTCGGCCAGTATTTGCAACCGAGCGTTCATCATTTACCGGTCGAGCGCTATGCCCCACCGGAGGAATTCGAGCAACTGCGACAATTCGGCGCGGAGCTGGGTTTTACCCATGTAGCTTCAGCTCCGCTGGTGCGCTCGTCCTATCACGCTGATTTGCAGGCCAAGGGCGCCGGAGTTACCTGAATGCCTGGATGGCGGTTCAGTAAATTCCTGAACCTCGCCCCGGCTATTGGCCCTGAATGATCTGCGTGGCTTCACTGGCGTAACGCTCGATTTCCTGCCGCGCATTGACGGCGATAATTGTCTTGCCGTTGGTCGAAGTAAGACTCAACTGGCTCATTTGGCTGGATAGACTCAATGCCTCGTTGTGATAAATCAGGAAGTCGTCGCAAATGACTTTCACCCGTCGGGCGACTCCGATTTGTTCTCCCCGCGAGGCGTTGACCGTTTGCAGCTGCTCTAGGCGTTGGTGTTCGTGTTGCGCCCAGTTCAATCGTTTCTGCAAGCCGACTTGCCACACCGACTGCTCAAAGCGGTTAATTGATCTCAGCGTCCAATTGACGGCTTTAGGACTGGCGAGACTGCTGAGCGTGGCTTGCGACTGACGCCACATCAGTCCCCACGCGCCATAACTAGCCCAGTGCGCACCCGTTGTCCGGTTGGGATCGGCGAATGAATCCAGCGCCCAGGTTAAGCGTCCTTCCTGATGGTGTTTCAGTTCGTGGGCCAAAAGCGCCGTCACCTCTATAAGGTCCCGGAATACGCTATCCAGACTTTTTGGATACAGAATCTGGGTCAGCAGGGTTTGACTGATCGTAATCGTGTTGGTTACCGGATCCCAGGCGGCATGATTACCATCACTCACTTCGCCAAAATCAAGCGCTTCATCATCGACTGCACGCTCCAGGTCCGCAGCCAGATCGATATCTTCCATTTCCTTGCAGAATCCGATGATTTTGCTGATAGCCCGCCTTTCCTCCGCAGACAATGCTGAATTAATTTGCCAGGTCTCACCAAGAATCCCGCCAAGGCCTGGGGTTGCGGTTGAAGTGCGCACTAATGTTCCGTCGTCGACCATCGATTGTGGATAAGCGCCGACGCCTTCAGGGCCAGGAATGCGTTGTGCAGTCATAAGTGCTCTCCCGGAAAAGTGAGTGAAACAATGACAAGAATTGCGCGGCGCTGGCCAATGCTGGAGACGCCGGAATCCGAACGCTATCGGATTCCGGCTTTACCTGCTCTACGCCAGATAGACCCGTTCCAGTGCCCCGCGTGAGAGATTGCCCCTGCCGTCTTCCGCTTCAAGGTAATAGCGCACATCGCCTGCCTCGACAGGCAGTCGGGCGGTGAAATAATGAGCCGTGATCGCCGCGCCGGTCTGTGATGGGTACGGGCCGTTGTCGGTCATCGGGATCGCCGTTTCCCCGGTCGCGGTGCGCAAGACCAGCGTTACCCGCTTCAAGCCGCTGATGTCGTGGACAAAGCTATGCACTACACCTTCACGCGGCGCATCGAGTAGGCAACCCTGCCCCCAGCGTTTGCCGCCCGGATTTTCCGGCGTGACCCACGGGGCAAAAATGGTCGGGCCAGTACGATCCTTGCCTGCGGCCAGAATGGCGTCCACTTCGCTTTTAACCATCGCGTAGCCGGCATTGGCGGCGTTAGTCACCTGCTGATCCCAAACGTGCTGTCCCGTCCAGTACCAGTAGCAGCTGGTTTCCGCAGTCAACATCAATCGGCTGATATCCTCCAGCCACGGCTTGCCGGGCATGGCGTCTTCCAGTGCGTGGACGACATTCTGGAAAGCAGTCAGCACCGCCCAGGAATTAAGGTCTGGCGAATAGGGCTGGTCATAACGGCTGAACCATTTCATGAATTGCGGATCGCCATTATCTGCGCCGCTCCATGATCCCGGCTCAATATGCGCCGCCTGACTTGGGTCAGGTGGAAAGCGATCCAGATAGTCATTCACAGTGGTCAATTCAAAGCGCGGATCGCCCTGCAACCACTGTACCATTTGTCCAGTATTATGGTTGTAGTAGCTGTCCGCGCCGCCGCCGTGATTGTCGCCATCGGAATGCAGCAGGAAAAATGGCGGATGCTTGGGGTCAAAGTGGCCTGTGTCGACAATCTGGTTGTAGACCTGGCCCAGCACATCGGGATATTGCAGCGCGCCGAATCCGCCGCGTGCGTCTTCATTGCCGATATACCGCTCCGCTGGCACCGCAATAATTTTATGCAACTTGCCATCCGGGTCTTCGTACTGCACATATTCTGGTTTAAGCAGACTGGGTGAAATCCGCGATCCAGCCCAGATATTGCGTAGTTGCAGCCAGTCATTGACTGGCGGGTTGACCTGCTCGGCAGGATTAGGCGGCAACATCCCTTCATTAATGCCGGCATAGGGATAGTCTTTGCACGCCCGGAAGCGGTGAATGGAGTCGTAAATGACTGCCTTGACTCCGGCCTGATTCAGCGCCGGGATCATTCGGATATGAAAAGCAGTTTCGGGTGGAAACATCACATTGGACGCTTCGATGCCAAAAGCGGCGCGAATGATGTTGCGATGCCATTCCACCTGCTTAACGATGTCTCGCTCGGGAATCAATGACATGAGCGGGTGAAAAAAACCAAAGGCACTAAAATCCACTCGCGGATGCCCCAGCGTAGTCTGTTCCTGCGCGACAGCCCGCAATTCATGATTCCAGCCGCCGAATCGCCCGCCACATAAACCATCGCTAGCGCAGCGATCCAGTTGTTCAATCAACGACCCACTCCAACTGGTGGACAGTCCGGCATGAGGCAAACCACCGCCGACATACTGGCGCACCGCCGTCGGAATGAAATGAGTGTAGGGGCCGCCCCGCGCCCCAAAAATCCCGTCTTTCTCGCCATCCCAATATGAACGGTCGGTCGCATTGTAGTAGGGCTGGTGCATGTGCTTGTGAATGCCAAAATACAGCTTGACCGTCGCATCGCCCGGTCCGGTGGCTACCCGGATCACCGGTTTGGCCTTGGGGCCTGGCGTGATCTGCAACGAGCGGAATGCTTTGATCCAATCGCCGCCGCCGGCCTGGCGAATATCCGCCTTGCGGCAACCTTCCGCCTGCACGTTCATCGTATTGGGCCATAGTAACCCGGCGGGAATCTCAGTGGTGTAGCAGTAATCACCCTCGACCATCGTCTCGGTCAATGCTGCGCCGCTGAACAGGCGCTGCCCGTCCGGGGCGTGCAGAATCAGTTGCGGGAATGGGATCGGGCCGTCGGCAATAAAGGTGATCGTAAACGCCGGATTCTTGCCGGATTCGTCGCATTGCAGCATTTCAGGCAGCTCAATCCGTAAAATGCGGGTGAAAACATCAGTCATTGCGTAACCTCACATGGGTTCACCGGCGTTCCTCCACTGCGTGGAGCAGAGGAATTAGGGTGAAGGTTTTGAACAGTGTCCGGTTCAGTCTAGCCCGGTTGGCGCAAATTGCTGCCCAAACCACAGTAGTTGGGTCCACGCTATATTTTTTAGCCGGGATGAACTGGATGCGATGATGATTTCGGCTGCCGCAGTTACTAAACTTGATAAATGATAGGTTGCCATAATTTATGTTAGAGGCGCGAGCGAATCCCTGACGATGGCTAACAAGCAGCTCTTCAAAACTCAATCTGGCCGATTGCCGCCAGCCACCGACACTCTAAACGAAGCCGGCGGCAAGGCCTACGCTCTGTCGCCCAAGGCGGCGCTGGCGCAATACACCGCGACCGGCTGCCTGAATGCGACGTACTACGCTAATGCCGAAATGCAACTGGATACCGTGCTGGCGTTGTGCGCGGCAGTAGAACCCGCATTCGTCGCCAAGGCGGCGATTTATGCCCGGCGACGGGGGCAGATGAAGGATATGCCCGCCTTGCTTACTGCGTGGCTGGCGCAGCATGCCCCGGATTTTCTGGAGTCGACCTTCGTCAAGGTCGTGGACAATGGGCGAATGCTGCGCAACTTTGTGCAAATCCTGCGTTCCGGCGTGGTCGGACGCAAATCGCTGGGCAGCCGGCCCAAGCGACTGGTGCAAGGCTGGCTGAACAGCCGCACCGATGCGCAATTGCTGAGCGCCTCGGTGGGCAACGATCCGTCTTTGGCTGACGTGCTGAAAATGGTGCATCCCAAGCCGGAAACCCCGGAGCGGGCCGCGTTTTACGCCTGGTTAATCGGCAAGCCGCATGACGCCGCGTTGCTGCCCGACGTGATCAAGGCGCTGGATCAGTTCAAAAACGATGTTGAAGCACCAGTCCCCGATGTGCCGTTTGAGCTGCTCACCGCATTACCCTTGCAACCACAGCACTGGGTCGCTATCGCCTGTCAGGCACCGTGGCAGATGACCCGGATGAATCTCAACACGTTTGCCCGGCACGAGGTGTTCAAAGTTGGCGGCATGGCCCAGCGGATTGCGGAACGGCTGCGCGATCCCGCAGCGATCCGGCGAGCGCGGGTGTTTCCGTACCAGTTGCTCAGCGCCTATGCCATGACCGGCGAAGGGGTGCCGGAGATCGTCCGCGACGCCTTGCAGGATGCGCTGGAGGTCGCTTTGGAGAACGTGCCGGAATTGCCGGGGCAGGTTTATGTGCTGCTCGACGTGTCCGGATCGATGGCCTCGCCGATCACCGGCCAGCGCAAGGGCGCTACTTCCAAAGTGCGCTGCGTGGATGTAGCGGCGCTGGTCGCTGCGGCCCTTTCGGCGAAAAATCCGGCGACCAGAATTCTCGCCTTTGATACCGAGGTTCACACCGTGCAACTCAATCGGCGCGACAGTGTGTTGACCCAGGCCAAGACCCTGGCGGCATTCTGTGGCGGCGGAACCAATTGCGGACGACCGCTGGCGAAGCTGAATAAAGATAAAGCGGTCGGCGATCTGGTGATCTACGTTTCCGACAATGAATCATGGGCCGATCCGCAGCGCGGGCGCGGCACGGAAACCATGAAGCAGTGGGAAATTTTCCGGCAGCGCAACCCGAAAGCCGGGCTGGTTTGCATTGATCTTCAGCCTTACGGGACCACCCAGGCGCAGACCCGCGAGGATGTGCTGAACGTGGGCGGATTCTCGGATGCGGTATTCGAGGTGCTGGCGCGGTTCGCCGCCGGACAGTTGGGCGGCGATCATTGGGTGCGCGAAATCGAAGCGGTGGAGGTATAATCAAACCAAGGTTTTGCCGTCCGAGCTGGAATGCTCGACCGGGAGTACATGCCTGCTAAGCATACCCTTCTCTCGGTTAATTCCCTTGTCTGGTTCGGGCGGTTTTGATTTAGGCTGCGAATGCCAACGGGACTACATGACTTGAAATCATGTCTCGTTAATTCCTTGTCACAGCTTTTCGCTGATGGCGACGAATGCCGACGGGAGTACATGGCACCCTTAGGAAGAGCAGGATCGCCATCCTGCCCCCGTTTAATACGGGGTTTCCGCTCTCGCCATTCCTTGTCGTCGCCGCTCTGGTTAAGTGGCGAATGCTCGCGGGACTACATTAATAATGCCTCGGTCACGGGTTCGAGTCCCGTCAGTCACTGAAAAGCGGCTGTAGCTCAGTCGGTAGAGCAAGGAACGTCTCGCCATTTCTTGTCGCCACCTTTTATCAATAAACGGAATGCGGGTTAATCATTCGCATTCCGTTTTTTTAGTGGTCCAACATGCCTGCGATTATCCTTTCAACCCTGAACGCCCGCTATTTTCACTCATCATTCGGGCTGCGTTATCTGTTTGCCAATCTGGACGAATTGCAGGCTGACGCTGTGATCCGCGAGTTCATCATCACCCAACGCCCGCTGGATATTGTCGAACGGCTGCTGGCTGAACAGCCGCAGATCATCGGCTTTGGTGTTTATATCTGGAATGTAGCGGAAACCACCCAAATCGTTGCCTTGATTAAACAGGCGCGGCCTGAGGTGTTAATCGTGCTGGGTGGTCCGGAGGTGAGTTATGAATGGGAAAATCAACCGATAGTGGGGCTGGCTGATTATCTCATCACCGGTCAGGCCGATTTGGCCTTCTTGCAGTTATGCCGACAATGGCTCAATGGCGACCTGCCGGTGGAAAAGGTCATTATCGCTGAACCGCCGTTGCTGGAATCATTAGCATCGCCCTACCGTTTCTACAATGAAGAAGACATTGCCCACCGACTGATTTATGTCGAAGCTTCACGCGGTTGTCCGTTTCGCTGCGAGTTTTGCCTGTCGGCGCTGGATAAAACCGCTTGGCCTTTTCCATTGGATCTGTTTCTCAATGAAATGGCTTATCTTTATCATCATGGTGTACGCCATTTCAAGTTCGTGGATCGCACTTTTAATCTTAACAGTAAAATCGGGGCGCGGATTCTTGAGTTCTTTCTTGAGCGACTTGACGAACGGCTATTTCTGCACTTTGAGCTAATTCCTGATCAGTTACCGGATGCCCTGAAAACACTAATCGTCCGGTTTCCACCGGGGGCGCTGCAATTCGAGATCGGGGTTCAGACTTTTAATCCAGTAGTACAGGCATTGATTAGTCGTAAGCAGGATAATGATAAAGCTGAGGAAAATCTTATCTGGCTGAGGCGCAACACCCATGCTCATTTACACGCTGACTTGATCGCCGGATTGCCGGGCGAGGATCTAGGCAGTTTTGCCAACGGCTTTAATCGCTTGGTGGCGCTCGATCCGCATGAAATCCAGATCGGCATTCTGAAACGGTTGCGTGGAACTCCCATTATTCGCCATACCGCTGCCTTCGATCTGCGCTTTAATCCACACTCGCCCTATAACCTGCTGTCTTCGCAACTGCTGGACTTTGCCATGCTGCGGCGGTTGGAGCGGTTTGCCCGTTACTGGGATTTGATCGGCAACTCTGGGCGATTCCACCAGACCCGCCCGCTGTTATTGGGCAGTGATCCGTTCGGGCGGTTCATGACGTTGAGCGACTGGTTGTTTGCCACAACTGGGCAGACCCATCAGTTGGCACTGGAGCGCCTGTTTGACTTGCTTTATCGGGGACTGGTTGAAATGCTGGCTGTAGCAGAAACGACAGCGAGGGAAGCGTTGACCCAGGACTTTCACCAAAGCGGCATGAAAAGCTGCCCGATATTCCTGCGGTTGGAGCGAGAAACGCTTCCGGTCGGCAAGGCTGTTAGAACACCGATTCGTCCGACCCGGCAGGCGCGACACCACACACCCGACCTTTAGGGATCATGCGGAAACTCTGTGAATTTTCAGGATTTTTCTTGTTCTGCTCGTTCTATGGCTAGAAAAATCAATGTGTTAGTTTCTATAATAGTCTCTTTATATTTGTTGCTTTTCGGCAATTTATGTTGCTAAGCAACAAATTTTTGTTGCAGTGCGGGAACGAAACAGGTATGACTATGGCCTAAATATTGAAACCCATCGATTAAGGAGACCAAGCCATGACCAGTTCCCGTCCCATCCATACCGTTTGTCCGCATTGCAAGCGCCCGGTTGTGGCGCTGCGTGAACAGCAACGCGCTCGCTGTGCAGAGCATGGCATCGTTGTTCCGATGCGCAGTGTGGTCGCCAATGCGCCCGTTCCGCCACCACTACAACAGCAGCCGACGCCAGTTACCTGACCGATGGGCAGCCGACCCCGCTAAACTTTTCCTTTCAGAGCAGAACTTATGTGGGGCGCTACGAACCGGTCGAGCGGTCGCGGCTGACGGAAGGCTGAAGGGCAAAAAATCGGTTGGTGCTATGAAATCTAAGGTGACTGTTGCGTTAAACTTAGACTTAACAGATCGTTGCTGAACCCACCGCCAGATTGCCTGCTAAGGACCAAACGTCATGCTTGCGTCCCCCGCTGAACCGGAAAGACGCGAAGACTATCGCCTGCACTTTCCCCGCACCGAACGGCCGCTGCTGGTCATCGGTGAACGCCACTATGAAGTGCTGGACTGTTCGGTGCACGGCTTGCGTTGCATCATCAATGAGTGGCAACCGCCACTCCCGATGGGCGAAGTGGTAACAGGGCTAGTGCAGTTCCGGGGGCGGAGTCAGGCTCCAATTCAGGGCTTGGTCATCCGTATCCAGCGCAATGAAATCGCTTTGCACCTGCCGGAAAGCGAAATTCCCTTTAGCGTCCTGCGCAGCGAAGAGCGTTATTTAATCGCCCAACAGCGGGCGCGGGCGGAATAATCCATGCCTTCTGATCAGGAAAAGCGGCAGCATCATCGCATTCGCTATCCGTTATCGGAACGGCCAAAGTTCCATGACGCGGATCGAATCTATGCGGTGCTGGATATTTCGGCGCGGGGCTTGCGCTACGCCATTCCAGATGGCCCGTTTCCTGAACCGCATGATCTGGTCAAGGGGGTTCTTCACTGCCGGCGTAATGCGCCGATTCTTATTGAGGGCACCGTAGTGCGGGTGCAAAGTGGTGAAGCCGCACTCTACCTCCACCGGGAGATTCCCTTCGCCGTACTCTTGGCGGAACAACGCTACCTACATCAGCGTTATCCGATGTGGTCATAAGCGACTGTATAAATTCAGCTTTAACAGCATGAATTTCAGCCTGTAACACTAGCTGAAACCCGTCTTTCTGCGTATTGACCATCCAGTGATTCCGCATTTCGATTTATCTGCCATGCGATAAACTCCACTGCCGGCAGTGGGTGGCTGAACAGATAACCCTGAGCTAGATCACAGCCCTGTTCGAGCAGGATACGCCGCTGGCTATCGGTTTCCACTCCCTCCGCCACCACCGCCAATCCCAGACCATGACCCAGCGCAACAATGGTTTTGGCGAAAATGCGGCTGTCCGGGTCGTGCGCCAGGTCACGCACGAAGCTCTGGTCGATCTTCAGCGCTGTAATAGGCAGACGCTTGAGATAACCCAAACTGGAGTACCCGGTGCCAAAATCATCAATCGCCAGTCCGATGCCCAGCCGTTGCAGCGCCCGTAGCGTTTCCATCGTTTGTGCGCCGGTTTCAAGCAGGGTGGATTCGGTCAATTCCAGTTCCAGCATTTGCGGCATCAAGCGGTGAGCAGCCAATAGGTTTTTAATGTGGGCGGCGCAGCCCGGTTCACGGAAATGGCGGGCCGCCAGATTGACGGCTACGGTCAGAGACGGCAGGCCGGCGTCGCGCCAGGCAGCCAGTTGCTGACACACTTCCGCCAGCATCCAGTCACCGAGCGCTACAATCAGATCGCTGGCTTCCGCCATTGGAATGAAGTGATTCGGCGGAATCAGACCACGTTCGGGATGTTGCCAGCGCACCAGCGCTTCGGCGCCCACTAGCGCGCCATCGGCCAGTCGCAGCTTGGGCTGGTAATAAACTCGCAACTGGCCGGCTTCAATGGCCTGGCGCAATTCTGTTTCCAGCACCAACCGCGCCGCACCGGCGATATTCATTTCCCGGGCATAGCGCACCTGGGTATTGCGCCCATCCTGTTTGGCCCGATACAACGCGGTGTCAGCATTCTGAAGCAATTCGCCAAAGTTGGCGCCGTCAGCCGGGTACAAAGCGATGCCGACTGACAAGGTAACGCGCAGGCGATGGTTGGCAATCACGAACGGCTGGCGAAAGGCCACCAACAACTTGTCGGCCACCCGCCGCGCCCCATCCAGATCAGTCTCTGGCAGCAGCAGCACGAATTCATCGCCACCTTGGCGGGAGGCAGTATCTGTCTCCCGAATCAGGTCGCGGAGCCGCTGGGCGGTCTCGACTAGCAGAGTATCGCCGGCGACATGACCCAGCGAGTCGTTGATCTCCTTGAAGCGATCCAGGTCGAGAAGCAGTACTGCCAATGACTCACCCTGTCGCGCCGCCAGCGCCAGGGCCAGTGTTGCCCGCTGCGCCAGCAACGCCCGGTTGGGCAACCCGGTGAGGGCGTCGTAACAGGCTAAGCGTTCACTACGTTGCTCAGCCCGTTCACGATCTGCAATAAACCGCGCTTGCTGGATATTCTGATACGCCAGAGTGGATAACTGCCTGGCCAGGACAAACAGCGTTTCGGCCACCTGCTGGAACTGTTCCCGGGACATGGTGGGCACTTCGTGAAACGCAGCAAGGAACGCCTGTTCCTCCGCGCCAATCTCGCGGGCGTATTGCCGGATTCCAGCGTCGCTTTGGGTTGGATCGCGAACTTGGCCGATCAGCCAGTTGGCGATATGTCTACCGCCGACGGTGATGCTGGCTCCGGCGTCCCACAGCCCACCGCTCAGGCAGGGCTGGACGGTTGGACCTTGCGGATTATATCGGCCAAGGGTAGCGTCTGAACGGTAGCAATTACCGACTCCCAGAGCAGTCTTTCGGATCAGGTGTTCGCATAGCCGGCAGAAATTGCTGGGCCGCGTGATCGGCACGCCGTTGGTGCGGGTAATAATCGAAGCCACACCCGTCGCTCGGGCAAACAGATCCTGTAGTTGCTGGATCTGTTCCACGTTGAACAAATCCTCGAATTCAACGCCGCCTTCCTCATCCAGTGGCCGGGTCAGCGCCACAATTCGGCTGGACAATGTTTCCTCCAGCCGCCGCCGTTCGGTAATGTCGCGGCCGGTGCCGTGATAACCGATAAACCGGCCCTCAGCGTCATAGCGAGGCATTCCACTGATACTGAATCCGCGATCCTCGCCGGACTTGAGGCAAACGCGATATTCCAGATTCCGGAATGGCAAATGGGCGTCCAGCAGGGCGCGGTGAGCCGCCCATTGCTCCGGGGTCAGGTCGGTGGTGATTTCCCAACGGGTCTTGCCAATCAAGGTAGCGGGATCGATGCCAGCTAATTCCAGACTGCGGGTGGCGCCGCCCACCGAGAAATAGGTGAAGCGAAACTGGTCGTCCTGTTCCCAGAACCAGTCGGAGGCCAGCGCCGCCAGATCGCGAAAGCGGGTTTCATTAGCCAACAGGGCTGCCTCAGCTTGTTTACGCTGAGTGATGTCGCGCCAGGTGGTGTGCAGAATGCGCCGTCCCCGCCACGGAATCGCTGTCAACAACACCTCGGCCCACAGTGTGCTGCCATCCAGACGGCGATGCATCCACTCGAAGCGCTGGCTGCCTTCCCGAAAAGCCGCCGTCATGAGTTCCTGCGCCTTTTCGATTGATCGCCGGCCATCAGGCTGAAACTCTGGCGACAATTCGGCAGGTTGCCGACTCAGCACCTGTTCCCGATTGGCCGCTCGCAACAGGCGGACGGTGGCCTCGTTGCAATCAAAAAAGTATTTATCGTCCAGCAGCAGATTGGCATCGTCCGACTGTTCGAACAGGGTGCGGAACAATTGCTCACGCTCCAGCGATCGGGAGCGCCATGTTCTGCTCAGCAATGTAGTGATGATGCTACGAATCATCGCCAGCAAAGCACGCATTTTGTTCCTTACGAGCAAGAGCAAGATTGCATGGCCGAGATCAGGGCGGAAGAAGGCATTCTAACGCCCTACTTCCCAGCGCCAGGCATCGGTGATGATCGTCGCCAGATCGGCGCGGCGCGGTTTCCAACCCAGTTCTGCCTGTGCCCGCCGGGCATCCGCTACGAGCCGCGCCGGATCGCCCGGTCGCCGCTGGCCGTATTCCACCGGAATCTCTCGTCCAGTCACGGCGCGGGCAGTGTCAATGACTTCCCGCACCGAGAAGCCATGACCATTGCCAAGGTTATAAGCCGTGCTGCTGCCGCCCTCCCATAACCGCTGCAAGGCCAACCAGTGCGCTTCGCCGAGATCGTTGACGTGAATGTAGTCGCGGATACAAGTACCGTCCGGGGTGGCGTAATCATCGCCAAACACGGTGATCGACGGGCGGCGGCCAGACGCGACTTGCAGCGCCAGAGGAATCAGGTGGGTTTCCGGGTCATGGCGCTCCCCCAGCTCGCCATCAGGATCAGCCCCAGCAGCGTTGAAATAGCGCAGGCACGTCGACCTGAGTCCGTAAGCCGTGTCGTAGTCTTCCAGCATCTGCTCGACCATCCATTTGCCGCGCCCATAGGGATTCATCGGTTGTTTGGGATGGTCTTCAGCCATTGGAATGTGGATCGGTTCGCCGAAAATCGCGGCGGTGGAGGAGAAAATAAAGTTGCACACTCGGTGCGCCACCATTACATCCAGTAAATTCTGAGTCTTGAACACATTATTGCGGTAATACTTGGCCGGCTCGCGCACCGACTCGCCAACCTGGATGTAGGAGGCAAAATGCATCACTCCGTCAAAGTGGGTTTCCCCGAACAACCGGTCAAGAATCTCCCGTTCGTACAAGTCGCCCAGCACAAACCGCGCTCCCTGCACTGCATCGCGGTGGCCGTTGGCGAGATTGTCGAGCACCGTGACTTCAAAGCCGCGCAAGTTCAGCAGCTTGACCATGTGCGAGCCGATATACCCAGCTCCACCGACGACAAGTACGCGCATGAGCAATATCCTGATGGTGGTTGGAATCTATGATCGATCCAGAACTTTCACTTCCGGTTCAAAAACCGGTATCGCTATAACCTTGGATATTAGACCAAACCATCAAATTCATAACGGCTGATTAAAGAGTCTAGGAGGTGCTTTGAATTAAGCCAGACGCTGGATGAAACAAGATAAACTGCCGCCAAGAAATGGCGATCGGCTTTGTCGTAGCGGGTGGCAATAGCATGGTATTACTTGAGTTTACAGAAGAAATTCTTGATCAGACGCCGCGCTGCGTACAGTTTCTTATCGTATTCGCGTGGCTTGATGCGGTTACTTTTTGGAGAGATGACTGCCGTCACGCCCGTGTTCTGCAACAGCTCAAAACACGCACGTTGACGTTATAAACCTTGTCTACCCACAGAGATTTAGCCTCAAGATTAGGCAAAAACTCATCCGCGCCGCTCAGATCGTGGGTTTGCCCCGCCATCAACAGGAAGCCAGGGTATCCATCAATTAGGATGGTTTTGGTACTCAATTCATCTGTGCTGCGTCCGAGGGCTTCGTCTTGGCCCCCAGCGGTAAAACCGACCGTGTCTTCGCGACCCGGCTTTCTTGGTTGAATCCATTTCCATTAGTCGTCGCGCCGCGCACAGCGTTGGCTCATGAGTCAGACCTCTCTAATCAGGTCAACTCACTATGAATCACTAAATTCTACGCTTGGCAATCCTTAACCCAATAGCACCAGATGGGAGCGCAGTATCAACCAGGTTGACAGCGCATAAAACCAGCCAAATCCCAGCAGCGCCAGCCAACTCAAGCGCCGGACTGCGCCGGGAACCACCTTGTGCAGGCTGGCAATCCGGTGAAATGGCGCAATAATTCCAGCACTGAGACCAAAGGCGGTCGCCGCAAACAATGGCAGATACAGTGCATAACCCACAGAATCATAGCCTGCTTTCAGCAAACAGAAAGGGCAATGATGATGAGGGTTTTCGTACACATACAGCGACAGAAAGCCGATAATTGCCACAATAGCGACACCAAAGCCTAATAGGCAACCTATCGCGAATAGTGGTCCCCACCAAAGTCGACGCAAAAAAGCTAAACCCACCGCTATAATCAAGCCCGCCATGATATAGAATCCAAGCATAGCCGGCTTTGGCGGCAACCCAGCCAACTCTGCCGCTACGCTTTGATTTTCGGCACTGAATAACGATCCACAACAGGAAGTAATCACTTCCGGCGTCAGTCCCAGAAAATAAGCGGTCTGCATTGCCAATTCCATAACCGTTAGTGGCGCAATCAGCAATAACAGGCCATATTTCAGTCGCACTAATGGATAATCGCGGCCTTGATTATCGACCCAGTTCAATAAAAGCCAGACTGCCGCCAGAAAAAACACTGCAATCTTCAGCAACAATGTGGGAAAACCGAAGTGGTTAATATTGAGAACTCCAGTTGCGCACATTGCCCCAATAAACTGACTGGATAGACTTTCAGCGGTTTGCACAAACAGTAACAGCGACAGCAGCTCAGCGCCTAAGGAAAAACCAAGCAAGGTCGAAATCAGATAGGTGCGGCGTTCCAAGCGCAACTGCAATTCGCTGCCGCTGTTAATATCCCAGCGCCGCAAAATACGCCCGGCAAAACCACTGGCTAACAACACCGTTCCGGCAACGCTCAAGGCAATACCGTGCAAGGCGACAATAGCTGGTGTAATCAGCATGGACAGTCTCCGGCAATGCACCCATCGCGCAATTCAATTAACCGCTTCACATGATTCGCAGCAAACACCAGCGGGTCATGGCTGCTGATCAAAATCGTTCGCCCCTGCAACGCCAGCTCGCCGAGTAGCGTCAACACCTCCCGCGACCGGGCGCTATCGAGATTGGCGGTGGGTTCATCGGCAATCACCATCACTGGATCATTGATCAAGGCGCGAGCCAGTGCAGTGCGTTGCGCTTCGCCGCCGGACAGCCATTCGATCCGGTTATCCGCTTTTTCACCGATGCCAAACTGCTCCAGCAGAATCTGCGCCGCCGCCCGCAGCTCGCGATAAGGCCGGCCCAACGGATACGCCGGCAGCATCACATTCTCTAAAACAGTCAAGCCTCGAATCAGATTGAACTGCTGGAACACGAAGCCGAAGGTATGTCGCCGCACTTCGGTCAGGAACCGTTCTGGCAGGTTGGAGAGCAACTGGCCGTCCAGACGAATCCGCCCGGCAGTGGGCCGCGCCAGGCAGCCGACCAGAGTCAGCAGCGTGGTTTTGCCAGACCCGCTCGGCCCCCTGAACACCGTAATCCCGCCGCGTTCCAGCGTCAGGCTAACCTCGCGTAAAGCTTGGCACTGGTTGGGTCGGCCCTCGTGGAAAACCTTACTGACTTCGGTCAATTCGATCATCCGCGCATCACCGCATCAGGATCAGTGGTCGCCGCCCGCCAGATCGGAATCAGGGTGGCAACGATGTAGGGCAGCACGGTCACCGCCAGCAGCGCCAGCACCTGTTGCACATCCACTGCCGGAGTCAGCCGGAAGTCGGGATACAACACCGCCCAACCTTTCAGCACTGGCGCAAACAACCGGGCGCCGCCGTAAAAGACTTGCCAATAGGCCAGCACATAGCCGGTGAGAAAAGCGGTCAGCGACAGCAACGCGCCTTCCCACAGCTTCATCCGCAGAATGTCGCCGGTTTCCCAGCCGATAGCCTTGAGGATACCGATCTCGCGCTGTTCTTCAGCACTCAGCCCGGCGGCCTGGTCCCAGGCCAGAATCACGAACGCCAGCAGCACCGCGCTCAGGGTGACGAACACCATTCCCTCGCGCCAGTTGAATACCGCGTCGTAGGTTCGCAGCATCTCAGCCCGCAGAATGGGCCGGCTACCGGGTAAGGCCAAGGCGATTTTTTCGGCTACGGTACGGGCCTCGCGGGGATTGCGTACCGTCAGAACTGCGTCGGTGAAGGTATTGGGTGGCGGGTTAAACAGGCTTCGATAACCGGCCTCGGACAGCAACAGCAAATCCGCGCTGAGCAGTTCCGAAGCGGAATCAAGAATGCCGACCACCTTGAGTGGCAGGGCTTGGCCGGTCGCGGCAGGCAGGCTGAAATAGTCACCGATGCCGAGTTGGCGAATCCGGGCCAGCGTTGCGCCGATCAGGATATCGTGGGTCGCCAACCCTCGTTCCGGCGCAACCATCACTGTGTAGTTGGCTTTGACCACCGGGTCGTAGTAATAGCCCCACAATCGGCCATGCACTGCGCCGACGCCGCGAATCCGGCGCAATGGCTCCAGCCAGGCAGCCGGCAGTAAATCATGCCGCCCGGCAATCAACCGCTGCACGATCACGTCCGGCGCGTCCTGTAATAGCGCCGCTGCTTCGCGCCGCAGACCCTGGCTCAGCAGCAGCACCGAGCTGAACAGGAAAACCAGCAGGGTGTAAACCAGCAGCAGGCCCAGGTTACGGGCCTTGCGCCGCCGCAGGGCGGACAGCGTGTAATCAATCAGGTATTTCTGGCGTTCGAGGAAGGTGGACATCAACGGCTTAAGGTTAAAAAGGCTGGGCCGTTAATTTTCCGTGTTTTCCCAATGTTTGTGGATAAAATTTCAGGCCGGTCTAATCGCTGAGGTTCGCCCCGCCGCCCATTCTGGAAGCGGTGCGGTTTCCGGCAAACTGCGGGGTTCCCGCGCCATGACCACCGCTTGCTGATCAGTCCAGCGCAGGATTTCCAGCCGCCCATCCAAACCTTCCACCAGCGCGGTGCAGCTTTCCACCCAGTCGCCATCATTGCAATACAGCACACCCTGAATGTCGCGCAGGGCGGCATGGTGAATATGTCCACAGATCACCCCGTCCAGACCGCGCCGCATCGCTTCATGCGCCGCCGCCGCTTCAAACCGGGCAATATAGGTGGTCGCCCGGCCAATCCGCTGCTTGAGAAAATTAGCCAGCGACCAATAGGGATAATTCAGCCGTCGCCGCCAGCGGTTATACCAGCGGTTGAGAAACAGCAGCAGGTCGTAGGCCCAGTCGCCCAATCCATTCAGCAATGGCCCGCCACAACGCACCGCGCTGTCGCATTCATCACCGTGAGTCACCAGAAAACGCCGGCCATCGGCAGTGAGATGGATGATCTCCGGGGCAATTTCAATATCGCCGACCCGCAGGCCGAAATAATCCCGCGCCACTTCATCATGATTGCCTGGCACATAGATCACCCGCGTTCCGGCCCGCGCCTTGGCTAGGATGGTTTTTAGCACCTCGCCGTGCAAGGCCGGCCAGCGTCCACCGCGTTGCAAGCTCCAGAAGTCGATCAGATCGCCGGCCAGATACAGCCGTTCACAGTCGCTCTGCCGCAGAAAGTCAAGCAGAAACTCGGCCTTGCATTCCTTAAAGCCGAGATGCACATCCGAAATCCACAAGGAACGACAGTGCAGGGACGCCATAATCTCACCCGCCCGGTTTTTGCCCGATGAACTGGAAATAGCGCCAACCGCCACCGTAGGCCTGATGGACAGTCTGCGTGATCGGCGAACAAAGCGCGGTCAGACGCGGCAGCAGATGACCCTCCATCTGCACATGATTAATACTCATCCAGCGCCGAAATCCGGTAAAACGGCTATCGTGAAAATCCACCACCGCCAGCCCGCCACCGGGCCGTAAATCCTGGAGCGCCGCTGCCAGCGCCTGCTCCCAGCCGGGATTGATCATCGACAGGCAGTAGGAAAAAACGATCAGATCGAAAACCGGCTCCAGAGACAGGGGCCGCTCATAGCGCTGTTGCAGCAGCGTGATTCGCCACGGATGCCGATCCAGCTTGCGCCGCGCCCGCGCCAGCATATCCGCTGACAGATCCAGGCCCGTCACGGCGGCCTTGGGGAAGCGGCGGGCCAACCGCAACAGGTTGTCGCCGGTGCCGCAGCCGATTTCCAGGATATTGCGCGGCGGGTTGGGCAACCGGGGCAAGGCGTTTATCAATGCCGCCCGCCCGAACAGGAAGCTCCAGCGGGTAGCGTCATACAGCCGGGCATGCCAGCGATAGTAGCGGGTCAGCGCCTCGCTATCCGTTGCCGGAGCCGCCCACCCTGCCGGTTCAGATGGATTCATGCCACCTCCGCAAAGTGCAGACTGCCGTAAGTGCCGACCCGATCCTGACGGTGCAGCGCTTCAGTCAGGGCCGGGAAAAAGCGCAGCGCCTGCCGGGTCCAGTCCGGCAAGAAGCGGATGTTGTCGCTCGCCGAACGCAGCAGAATCCGGCTACCCGGCCGGCTATTCGCCAGAATCAACCGCCATTCTTCCTCCAACGCCTGTGGCTGATGCCAGGCTAGCCAGTCCTGATGGTCGAGCAACACGAAATGGCTGTACTGGCCAGGATGAGCGCGAAGAAAGGCGCTGACCGTGGCGTCATGGCTCTGCACCCGGTCGAGATGGCTCTGCAACTGGGGGAAGTGTTCTTCGCGCAGATAGTTCGGGCAACATGACGCCGTGTAGGAACCCGTCAGATAGGCCCGCCAGAAGTAATTGTCGTGAATCAGCACCTCGGTCAGGACATAGCGCAATTTATCACTGACATAGCCGATGATGCCGCCGGGGTATTGCTGCTGGATCAACTGAATTTGTGGACGCGGCACGCCGAGCAACGCCAGCGCGGTTGGTTGCCGCAACAACCACGCGCTGAACCGCCCCCACAGCGCCGGTTCA
Organism: Candidatus Competibacteraceae bacterium; assembly: GCA_003989085.1. GTDB lineage: Bacteria > Pseudomonadota > Gammaproteobacteria > Competibacterales > Competibacteraceae > RXIV01. The sequence goes on along the minus strand of RXIV01000006.1, from coordinate 150,278 downwards.
ATCTGCTGGTACAACTCGCGCTGCTCGGTCAGGGTTTGGGCGTCCAGCAGATCCAGCAGGTAGCCACGCAGTTTGCGCCCCGACTTGAGCAGTTGCCGGCTGACTAACCAGGCCACAGTCCCACAGGTGCCGTGATAGTAGAACGAGCGTTTGCGGTTGCCTGGGTCGAAATAGGTGATTTTTTTGTCCCAAAACGCCGCCGCGTAAGGTGGCAACTGCGGGCGTAACACCGCGTAAAGCTCCCGGAAGTGGGGATGCGATCCCTGCCGGAACATTTGATCGAGATCAGAAAAATCACCCCGCGCGATCAGCGCCAGCTTGAGTTGCAACAAAGCGTTCTGCCGGGGATTCACATCTACTGCATGAATTTCCGCCGGTGCGTCGAGCAGATAATCCAGGACATTGCAGCCAGCGCTGGTCAATACCACCACTTGACTGTGCTGATCCAGACCCAGCAATTGCCGGTCGATGCGCGGGTCTTCCCAGCACATGTTGTAGATCAGATAACGCTGGTGGATCGTCTTGAACAGCAGATCGTGGGCGTGATTGCCGAGTTGGGCGCTGAGTTGCTTGACCATACCGCCGGAGCCAGGGTTGCAGGAAATTGGCGGGGAGTCTGGCGGCAGGGAGTAACAGAATGATGGCGTTGCCATGACCGTTTCATGCTGGAATCAGTCACTGTGGCAACTTCACAGAAAATCCCGATAAAAAAAGGCCGGCGAAATCCTCGCCGACCCGTGTTGCATCGCAGAGGTTTCCCGCCGCTTAACCCGGCTGGAAACCTCTGCTCTATCCCTGACGGCTGGGCAGCGCCAGGGGAACTATTCAGGCGTATTGCTGGGCGGCGAAATCCCAGTTGACCAGATTCCAGAACGCCTCGACATACTTGGGCCGCAGATTACGATAATCGATGTAATAGGCGTGTTCCCAGACATCACAGGTCAGCAGCGCCTTTTTGCCGGAAGTCGCCGGGGTGCCCGCGTTGGACGTGCTCAGCAGCTCCAGCGAACCATCCGGATTCTTGACCAGCCAGCCCCAGCCAGAACCGAAGGTGCCAACCGCCACCTTGGCGAATTCTTCCTTGAAGGCCGCAAACGATCCAAACTTCTGATTAATCGCTTCGGCCAACACCCCGCTCGGCTCGCCACCGCCATTCGGCTTCAGGCAATGCCAGTAGAAGGTGTGATTCCACACTTGTGCAGCGTTGTTAAACAGGCCGCCGGAGGATTTCAGCACGATCTCCTCCAAAGTCAGGTTCTCAAACTCCGTCCCCTTGATCAGGTTATTCAGGTTCGTGACGTAGGTCTGGTGGTGCTTGCCGTAATGGTATTCCAGCGTTTCCGCCGAGATATACGGTTCCAGGGCGTTCTTGGCGTAAGGCAGTTCGGGCAATTGATGAACCATGAGTGTTGCTCCATTGTCGGTGACAGGGGTTGAAAAGGCTGAGTTTAGCGCCGGTTGGAGTTTAGCGCCTGCCTCAAGTTTCACCATGACTGGCCGGGTCTGGCAAGTCCAATCCAAACTGGATAGCGATTCGACTCCGGTTCAATGCGGTTGGCGGGCGGGATCGGTGTGCTATTCTTGCGATCGATTCATACTCCGCAAACAGCGCAAACCCGCGCTGCTTATCCCTCATTTCAGCCTACGGAGGCCAACCGTATGAACACCCGCACTTTGCTTATCCCCGTCCTTTCGGCTGCTTTGGCGGTGGCCGGTTGCGTTAGCCTGGGCAGCGGACCGAGCGACAGCGATAGCGATAGCGGCTCCAGCGCTACCCGATCCAGCGGCGGATCGAGGGTTAGCGACTCCGAGATCACCGCCAGCATCAAAGAGGCCTTCAAACAGGACCCGCAACTGGCTGCCGCCAGCATCAGCGTCAATGCTGAAAATGGCGTTGTCACTCTCAGCGGCAATGTCCCCACCGCGCTGGTTTATAACCGAGCCATCTCGGTAGCCCGCAGTGCGCCGGGCGTGCGTCCGCCGGTCAATGCTGCCAATCTGAAATTCTAACTCTCTCTCGCCGGCTCTCAACGATTTCATACCATGTGCGGCATTAGCGGCGAACTGTGTTTTGACGGCGGCCAACCCGACTTGGCCCTGATGGGGCGGATGTTGCAGCGCCTCGCCCGGCGCGGCCCCGATCATGAAGGAATCTGGGCCGACGGCCCGCTGTTGTTTGGTCATCGTCGGCTGTCGGTCATTGACCTCAGCGACCGCTCCAATCAGCCAATGGTGGATGCCAAGCCGGGGCTGGCGCTGGTGTTCAACGGCGCGATCTACAACTACCGGGAACTGCGGAGTGAGCTGCTGGCCAAGGGCCACCGCTTCTTTTCCGACGGCGATACCGAAGTCATCCTCAAAGCCTATGCCGAATGGGGTGAGCAGTGCGTCGAACATCTGCTTGGAATGTTCGCCTTCGCGATCTGGAATCAGCGTAAACAGACCCTGTTCCTAGCCCGCGACCGACTGGGAATCAAACCGCTGTACTACAGCCGGACTCCGCAAAGCTTTCGCTTTGCCTCCAACAGTCAGGCGCTGCTGGCGGCAGCGGATGTGGATACCACGCTCGATCCGGTGGCGCTGCATCATCAGCTCACCCTCCATGCAGTCATTCCCGCGCCCCGCACGATTCTGCAAGGCATTCGCAAACTGGCGCCGGCCACGACGCTGACGATTGATGCTCAGGGGAATGAGCGCAGCCGGGTTTACTGGCGGTTACAGGCGCAGCGGCCAGCGGAACCGCGAACTGAAGCGGAATGGATCGAAGCGGTTCACGCCGCGCTGCGGCGAGCGGTGCGGCGGCGGCTGGATGTGGCTGATGTACCAGTCGGGGTGCTGCTGTCAGGGGGACTAGACTCCAGTCTGCTGGTGGCGCTGCTGGCGGAAAGCGGGGTCCGTGATTTACGCACTTTTTCGGTCGGCTTCGAGGATCAGCCTGAGGAAAAGGGCAGCGAATTCGAGTATTCCGATCAGGTCGTCGCCCGCTATCAGACCCGCCATCATAAGTATTTGATTCCGAATGGCGATGTGCTCAAGCGCCTGCCGGAAGCGGTGACCTGCATGGCCGAGCCGATGGTCGGGCAGGATGCGGTGGCATTCTTCCTGCTGGCCGAGCGGGTCTCCCAGACCGTCAAGGTGGTGCAAAGCGGTCAGGGCGCGGATGAAGTTTTTGGTGGTTATTTCTGGTATCCACGCATGGCGGCGGAGGCTGGCAGCGCGGTAGAGCGGTTCCGGCGGCACTATTTTGATCGCGATCATTCCGAGTTTCTGGACACAGTGGCGCCCGCCTGGCATGGCCCCGACTACACGGCTGCCCTGATTGCGGCCCGCCTGGCAGAACCCGGCGCTGAGGATTATCTGGATCAGGTGTTGCGCTTGGACGCGACCACGCTGATCGTGGATGACCCGGTTAAGCGGGTGGATAACATGACGATGGCCTGGGGGCTGGAGGCGCGGGTGCCGTTTCTGGATCACGAACTGGTGGAGCTGGCGATGCAATTGCCGCCAGAACTGAAAATCGGTGGTGGCGGCAAGGCGGTTCTCAAAAAGATCGCGCGCGGCTTATTACCTGATGCGGTGATTGACCGGCCCAAAGGCTATTTTCCAGTGCCGGCGCTCAAATTCGTGCGCGGGGAGTTTCTGGACTTCATGCGCGAGATCGTCAACTCCCGCGCCTGCCAAGAACGCGGCCTGTTCCAGCGGGCCTACCTGGATCGGCTGCTGGCCGAACCCGAAGCGCATCTGACCCGGTTGCTGGGCAGCAAGCTGTGGCACGCCGCGCTGCTGGAACTGTGGCTGCAATTGAACGTAGACCCGGCAACGCGGGTCAATGCCTAAATTCTTGCCTGTTGAGGTGAATCGATGGATGCTCTGGAACGCATTAAAGATCAGGTCGAAAACAATCCGGTGGTGATTTACATGAAAGGTTCGCCCGAAGCGCCGCGTTGCGGCTTCTCGCAACGGGCTTCCCAGGCTCTGGCGGCGACTGGTCAGCCGTTTGCCTATGTCAATGTGCTGGAAGACCCGGAGATTTTCGACAATCTGCCCCGTTATGCCGACTGGCCGACATTCCCGCAGATTTACGTCGGCGGTGAACTGATCGGCGGTTGTGACATTACGCTGGAACTGCTTGAAAACGGCGATCTGCAAAAACTGGTTGAAGACGCCATTGCCAAGGCGAATCCGTCACCAGCCTGAGCGCCAGATCGCCTCGCCCGAAGCCCGGCTCTGCCGGGCTTTTTGCTGTGATTGCACCATGCGAAATATTTTTGCACTCCACTGCACAACTGCTCTTGTAATGCTACAATGAGATCTGTTCAAGCCGGTGTTCCTGAGTCGCCCTGAGGAATGAAATCGGTCCGGTTTGAATCCGCCTCCAGCGGGATAGCTCTGCCTCCATAAGCAATCTATCGGCCATCGCCCTCCGGCCGAGCGAGGTAAAGTCCCATGTCCAGTGTTTTGCAGCAAATCGCCCAGCAATTTGAGAGTATTGATCCCGACAAGGCCAAGGAACTGCGCCGGATCGACACGGTTTACTCCGGTTTCGGTTTAAATGACGGCGCAACTACGCCAGCCGGCAGTGACCCGGCTTATCGTCTCCTGCGCTATCTGCCGCGCATGGCGCGGATGAAGAACTTCCGCCTCTACCGCATCGGTGTTGGTGAACAGAGCAGCGGCGGCTACGCCCATCAAGCAGTTGCCGTGCTGGAAACCGATCACTTACCGACTCCGGGTAATACATTGGCGGTGCTCGACCCCGTTGGCGTCAACGCGCCGCCTCCGGCCACACACGAAGGTTCCCAACAATATTTTTTTGAAGTCTGGCAGACCTTACAACACCATTACGGCCACGGTTGCGCGTTGATTTCCGATGCGCAGCCGGCGCAGGCCACACACTGAATCATGCTGCACCAGACACGTGTTCTGGCCCGCGCCACAGTAGCCCGGTGATCCCAGCCGGGCTTTTTGTTGTATGGTGATTTCAGCACCGATGCCTTGAAATTTCGGCTAAAATTACAAGTGGCGGATCGCCGCAAGCAGGTGGATCGCCGACCCCGAACGTCAATTTATCGACGCTTGACCCGGAATCAACAAGGAGCAAAAACGAATGAGCAAAGGCGTGGACATCAAGAAAGAAACCAAAAAGAAACCGGCCAAGACGCTGAAGGAAAAGAAAGCCGACAAAAAGGCTAAGAAGGAAACCAAGGGAATCTGAACCCAGACCGGGTATCTTTAAAACCCTTCTCTCATCGCGCATTACCGGCCCATCGCCGGTAATGCTGGCCAGCTCCGGAGGCAATGACAATGGCTGAAACCATCGACCGGCTGGTGGAAGAACAGGCTTTGCGCCACAGCGGCATCTTGGGACGCGGCGATGGCATGGGCAATAGCCTGTACGCTATGGACTACGCGCTGCTTCCTCCCGAAGCCCAGCGCACGATTCAATTGATCATCAATGGCGGTCCGTTCCCTTATCCGCAGGACGGGACACCCTTTGGCAACCGCTTTGGCGATCTGCCTTCACGCGGCGATTATCTGGAATTCACCGTGCCGACTCCGGGCGTTGGCAACCGGGGCGCCCGGCGAATTGTGGCCCGGAAAACCGGCCTCCTGTTTTTTACCGCCTGTCACTATGAGCGGGTGCAAGGCTCCATGACTCCCGAAGTGCGCCGGCTGCAAACCGCCCAAATCGATGAGCGGTGGCGGAATGGTTTTTACGTCATTACCGGGATGCCACCGGAGATGAGGCAGCAGGTAGCCGAAGCCATTCGGCAAATGCAGCCCCACTAGGATTTGCGGACGACAATATCGGCGGTTTCAGCCGCCGGCCTGAAACCTCAGCCGCGCCCGCATCAGCGCCCCGCCGAGTCGGCCTTGGCTGATGTCTAGTCGACCGTAGTAAACCTCCTCTACCAGATCCCGCACCACCGCCAGTCCAATCCCGTGGCCGGCAACGGTAGGATCAGCCCGTTGCCCGCGATTCAACAACAACGGCGCTTGCTCGGCAGGAATGCCGGGGCCGTCATCCTCAACTTCCACCACCAGTTCAGCCCGCCCGCCATGTTGGGTCAAGTAAGCCCGGACTGCGACCCGCCGCCGGCCCCACTTGCAGGCGTTGTCGGCCAGATTGCCAAGAATTTCCAGCAGATCGCCTTCATCGCCATAGAACATCGTGGCCGGCCCGACTTCACAGCTTAGATCCAGCATCCGTTCAGCGTAGACCTTGGCCAGCGAATCCAGAATCTTGTGGGCAATAGGCGCAACCGGCAACGGAGCGCTGAGAGCGATGCGCCCGGCAGCGGCGGCCCGTTGCAGTTGATAGTCCACAGTGCGATTCATCCGTTCGACCTGTTCGGCGAGGGTCTGGCGCAATTCTTCTGGCGGCGGATGGTGATCCAAGGCTCCACGCAATACTGCCAGCGGGGTTTTCAGGCTGTGCGCCAGATCGCCCAGGGCATTCCGGTAACGCTCCAGATGAGAACGACCCTGGCGAATCAGCGCATTCAGATTGGCCGTCAGCGGTTGCAGCTCTTCGGGATAGTCGCTACCGAGTTCGGTACGCTGGCCGGCTTCAATGTCGGTCACTTCCGCCGCGACCCGCCGCAGCGGTTTCAGGCTCCAGCGCAGGATCAGGCCCTGCACCGCCAGCAATACTGCGCTGGCTGCCGCCAGCCAACCCCACAGGCTGCGCCGAAAGCTCCAGATCTGCTTGCTGAAATCAGTCTGGGTCTCGGCAACCCGGAAGGTATAGAGCCGGTATTGACTGGGCGTGATTTCCCAACTGACTGTAAACGCCAGCATGAACAGCGGCGTGGCGTCAGCGGATTCCAGTGCGGCAAACTGAGTATCACCGGGGCTGCGGATAGCAGGGAAAAACGGCAGCGCTCGGCCCAGCAGCGACGCTGAATGCCACACCAACGTACCCTGACCGTCCATCACGTCGGCGTACAGACCGGAATCCGGGGTAGAAAAGCGGGCTTCGGGCAGCGCCTGCGGCAAGGTCAGGCGGTTGAAGGCGTCCATGTTGACCGCACCCAGCAGCATATAAACCTGTACTTGCAGCCGGTCTTGCACTGCTTCCACTGCGCTGTCACGGAACGCCCGATCCAAGGTCAGCCCCGTCAGGCCGAGAAAAGCGGCCAGCACTAGGCTGGCGGCAACCAGCAGGCGGCGATTGAGGGAAACCACAGGCGTTCAGGTCGTCGCGCGTTCCAGACGAATCCGGTAGCCACGCCCGCGTAGGGTTTCGATGGGGTTGAGCGTCCGGTCAGGATCCAGTTTGCGGCGCAGCCGGCCCACCAGCACCTCCAGCACATTGCTGTCGCGGTCTTCGTCTTCCTGATAAAGATGCTCGGTCAATTCGGTCTTGGAAACGACCATACCGGCCCGCAGCATCAGGTACTCCAGCAGCTTGTACTCATAGGCGGTCAGCTCCACCAGCTGACCAGCCAGCGTGACCTGTTGCGAACCGGTATCCAGGGCGATAGGGCCGCAGGCCAGCACAGACTGGGTCCAGCCGCCCGTACGACGAATCAGCGCCCGCAGCCGCGCCAGCAGTTCTTCGGTGTGAAACGGCTTGACCAGATAATCATCAGCCCCGGCTTCCAGCCCTTCAACCTTGTCCTGCCAACGGCCCCGGGCAGTCAGAATCAGAATTGGGAACGGGCGGCCTGCTGTCCGCCAGCGCCGGATCACCTCGATGCCCGGCATATCGGGCAGACCAAGATCGACAATGGCGGCGTCCAGCGGATATTCCTGGCCAAGATAAAGGCCCGTGCGGCCATCGGCGGCGGCGTCCACGGCGTAACCCTGCTCGCGCAACTGGGCGACCACTTGTTCCCGCAGCGGGGTTTCATCTTCAATAATCAGAATGCGCATGGTCGGGCGTCCGGTCGGAAAGCGATGGTGTTAATCCTGCATCTTGCCGCTGGCAGGGTCAAAATGCAGGCTGCGCACCCGGCCATTCTGTTCCAGGATCCGCACCCGGTAGCCAGGCTGACCATCTTGCTCGGCGCCCTGCACACCCAACACCCGGCCACCGGTCGCCTCGCGGGCAGCGCGAGCGGCCCGGTCAGGATCGGCGAATGGTCGGGGCGGCGGCCGGGCATAATCACCCTCTTGGGGTTGCCGCCAAGACTGCGCCTGCGCACCAGCGACAGCCAGCAAAGTTGCCAGCGCCACCGCTGTCACGCGCCATACTCGCTGCAAGCGGTTGAACATGTGGGGAACTTTGGTTGGAATAGAATGAGCCTGAAGCCTAACGAGTTCAGCATGAATCCGCCCTGAATCACAGCACGGGGCGGCGATCCGGGAGAGGCGACAGGGATTCAGTAGGGATTCAGCCGACTGCACATAGGCTGAAACGCATGATGAAAACCGCAAGCACGAGAAGCAGCCATCGTGGATCAATGCGGATCAGTGATGACCAACCAGGAGCAGTGTAATGAATAGCAAATGGCAGGCAGGATGGATAGCAGCACTGATGCTGCTGGGGTCTGGCACGGTCTGGGCGCAACGCTACAGCACCAGTAACCTGGAAGTCGATGTGGTGGACGACCGGGGCAAGACGCTGCCGGAATATCCCGTGCGGGGCGAGAGCCGAGGAGTGGTCTACAAGGCCTATCTGGAAGCAACTCGGGGCCACAACTATTCGGTGCAGGTTCGCAACCGCAGCAATGAGCGGATCGGCGTGGTGATCGCGGTGGACGGGCGCAATATCATCAGCGGTGACCGTTCCAACCTCAGTCCGAGTGAGCGGATGTATGTGCTGGGGCCGTATCAGCAGGAAAGTTACGAAGGCTGGCGGACCGGCAAGAATCGGGTCAACCGTTTCTACTTCACCGACGAGGGCGATTCCTACTCCGGGGCTTGGGGCGATTATTCGGCAATGGGCGTGATCGCAGTCGCAGCGTTTCGGGAGAACACGCCGGAACAACCGTGGAGTCAGGGGGGACCTGGTTATAGCGACCAGCGCGGGTTGCGGCGACCGCCCGCATCGGCTGAATCCGCCGCGCCGTCAGTCGGTGCTATGCCGAGCATGAAGGCAGAGCCGGGTACTGGTTACGGTGAGAGCGAATGGTCGCCATCGCGTAAGGTGGAGTTTGAGGCGGATCGGCGGCCATTCGCCAAGTTTCTCCTCAAGTACGCTTGGCGCGAGACGCTTTGCCGGCAAGGCGTGATCGATTGTGGCGGCAGTGTCCGGCCGCCACGCGGCAACCGGCTCTGGGATGAGAACCACTATGCGCCGCCCCCGCCGCGCCCTGACTACTACAATGGCGAGGATTGGCGCTAACCCTGCGGCGATTCGCACATTGTCCATTCGGCTCGATGCATCGCCCCCTTGGCGTCAAGGAGGGCGATTTTTTTGCCTATACCATTAAGGACTTAGCCCAATGGCGTGGTGGAATCCTGATCACTGGCACAGATTGCGCGAAGCGCTGCTGAATCCACAGGTTGATCCCGAACGGCTGGCGGCAGCTATCGGCATAGCGCGAGAACAACAGCCCTTACCGGTGTTGTGGCTGATTGGCAAGGCGCAAGCGGGCAAGACCTCGATCATTCGCGCCCTGACCGGCAGTGAAACCGCCGAGATTGGCAATGGCTTCCAGCCTTGCACCCGCACCGCCCGGTTTTACGACTTTCCTGCCGAAGCGCCGGTGGTGCGTTTTCTCGATACCAAAGGACTGGGCGAAGTAGCCTACGACCCGAGCCAGGATATTGATTACTGCGAGGCGCAGGCGCACCTGCTACTGGCGGTGATGAAGGCGACCGATATTCGTCAGGACGCGGTGCTTACCGTATTGCGCCAGGTTCGCAAGCGTCATCCCGAATGGCCGGTGCTGATCGCCCAAACCGGCTTGCATGAGGCCTATCCACCCGATGCTCAGCATCTCCAGCCTTATCCCTACGATCAGCAACCCGCACCGCCGATCCTTCCTACCGATCTTGCGCGTGCTCTGGCCGCACAACGGGAACGACTGGGAGCATTGCCTGGTTCCGCGCCGGTGCGCTGGATTGCCATTGATCTGACCCTACCGGAAGATGGCTGGGAACCGACTCATTATGGGCTGGAGGCGTTGTGGACGGCGATCAGTGAGGTCTCGACGCTTGGTTTGCAGGCTCGGTTGCAAGGCGATCCGGGCGTGCGCGATGCCTACGCCCGCGCTGCTCACCCGCACATTGTCGGTCACGCCTTGATTGCCGCTGGGATTGGCGCGATGCCCTTGGTTGATCTGGTGGGGGTGCCGGCGGTGCAGGCCAAGCTGCTGCACGGTCTGGCAACCCTGTACGGTCAAAGTTGGGATCGGCGGACGGTCGCCGAGTTTCTTGGCCTGTTGGGTACCGGGATCGGGGTGGGTTATGTGGCGCGTTTACTGGGTCGGGAAGTTGTCAAGCTCATTCCCGGCTGGGGGCAAACGGTCGGGGCAATGTGGGGCGCAACCGCCGGTAGTCTGACGACCTACGCCCTTGGCAAATCTGCCGCCTACTACTTTGCCAGCCGCAACCAGGGCGCAGCGCTGGACCCGGCAACGCTGCGGCGGATTTATGCCGAGGCACTGACCGCTGGCGTGGGAATCCTGAAAACGCCATTGGAGGAACAGCCGCTTTGAAAACCCTGTTTAGCCGTTTTGACCGGTTACGGCTGGTTGCGCTGCTGCTCTGGATATTGCCGGTCATTGTGCTGCTACCGCTGGGCATCGTCTGGCTGTGGCAGATCAAGGCGCTGTCAGGGTGGCTGCTGGCCATGGTGGTATGCAGCGCCGCCGGTTACGGCCTCCAATACGGGCTGTTGCAGCGCGACCGCAAGCTACTGGCCGAGGAAGCGACCCCGCCCGATCCCTACTGGCCGGCCAAGGCCGATGCCGCCTGGGCGGCAGTAACGCAACAGGCCGAAGCGCTAAAACCGGAGGATTGGCCGTTAAACGAGGGAGGCCGGCTGTGGATCTTGGGTCAGCAGACGCTGGAAACCGTCGCCCAGCATTACCACCCAAAAGTTGAGCATCCACTGCTGGAGCTGACCGTGCCACACACTCTGCTGATCATTGAACGGGCCAGCCGTGATCTGCGAACCACGGTGACAGCGCAGATTCCCTTCAGTCATCGCCTGACTATGGGCGATCTGGTGCGGGTTTGGCGGTGGAAGGCGTCCGCTGAACGGCTGTTGAACGTCTATCGGGCCGGGCGGCTGGTTTTTAATCCCGCTGATGCGCTGTTGAGCGAAGCCTGGGGACATTTGCGTGGTCAGGCCTATGGCGCGGCCTGGACTGAAACCCACCACTGGCTACTGCGAGAGTATGTCCGCAAGGTCGGTTATTATGCGATCGAACTGTACAGCGGGCGATTGACTTTAACCGAAGATCAACTGGCGGAGGATGCGGTGGTGATTCCGCCGCCGGTCAACGAACCGTTACAGATTCTGGCGCTGGGCCGGGCCAATGTAGGCAAATCGAGCTTGATCAATGCACTGTTTGGCCGGTTGACCGCAGCGACCGACCGGTTGCCGGAAACGACCACGAGCCTGACGCCCTACCGGCTGGAACGTGAAGGACTGGCGGCCGCCCTGATTTTCGATACACCGGGCTGCGATAGCGGGTTATTGAGTGAGAAGGCATTGCTGAAAGCGGCGCTCAGGGCAGACTTGATTTTGTGGGTGTGTGCGGCGAATCGGGCCGACCGGCAACTGGATCGGGAATGGTTAGATACACTGCGCAGCGCGTTTGCCAAGCGCATCGATCACCGCCCACCGCCCATCTTGATTGCGCTCAGCCATATTGATCAATTGCGTCCACACCGGGAATGGCAACCCCCCTACGATTTGCTGAATCCGCAACGGCCTAAAGCAATGAATATCCGGGCGGCGGTGGAAGCGGTAGCGGCAGATTTGGCGATCCCCACCGCAGCAGTGATTCCCGTTAATCTGGCAGAAGGACGGATTTATAACGTAGCCGACACGCTGTGGGCGGCGATTCTCAACCGGCAGGACGAGGCGCATCGGGTGCGGTTCCTGCGCTGTCTGGAACAACGTCAGCAGCAGGAGAACTGGGCGCTGCTAGGCCAGCAACTGGTCAATGCCGGGCGGTGGCTGAAACAAGCGCCGGGACAGTTTAAACAATGAATTCAGCTCATACTTTCATAACGCTATCGGTTTTTTTGCAACCCGTAGCACCAAAGGCCAGGTGATTAACTGGCGCTGATCTGGCCGTCGCCACAGTGGCATCAATTCCGCTGCCAAATCTATCACCGGATCATGTCCACATTCGGCATGATAGCGTTCGGAAGCCGACCAACTTCGACAATAGCCCAGCAGTTCCGACAGAGTCCATGATACTTCCATATCAAATGTTGGCGGCTGAAGTTCAGGAAAGGGCAAGGGCAAGGATTGGTAACCACTTTCGACATGGCGGCGCTCCGGTGGCCAATAAGGGCCAATGGTTTCCTGATAAAACCGCTGTAGCTGACGATTGACTGCCGCCTCCGCCACGGTCAATACGCCATAACTCCACACTGCCAGAACGCCGCCGGGTTTCAACACTCGCCGGACCTCCGCGTAGAAATGGTCCAGGTCGAACCAGTGCAGCGCCTGAGCGACGGTAATAAGATCGACCGATGCCGACGGCAGGCCGGAATCCTCCGCCGGGGCCACCCGGTAATCCACTTGCGGATGTGGAACTGCGACTGCAATTTGTGCGGCGCTGGCGTCAGTCGCGACAACCCGATCAAAATACGCGGCTAAAGCTGGCGAAGCCTGGCCGCTGCCCGCCGCGCAGTCCCAGGCCAGAACACGACCGGGAGTCAGACTCGCCAGCCATGCAAACAGCGTTGCCGGGTAATGCGGGCGAAAAGTGGCGTAATGAGCAGCGACTGGGGCAAAGTGATCAGCAAAAGTATCGGTCAAATCTGGTGGTTTTCGATGATCGGCAACCAAAGGATCAATCCTCACAACGGTTAAACTAAAGATAGGGCTTTAGCGGCAGTATTGCGTTGAAAAGCGGCCATACCGAAGCGTGAAACAAGGATTCGTGGTTATAATTGACTAAAATAGACTTGAAAATACTGCAGAGACCAACCGATGCCCTACGACGCAACCCCCATCATTAATCAACTGTGTGAAGCCTTCCCGGACTGCTTCAACCAAGCTGCGCCCAAGCCCCTGAAGATCGGAATCGGTGGGGAATTGCTGGCGTTGGTCGGCGTGCATCCGGCGTTGGCTGAGGTAAGTCGGACTCAACTTCGTCGAGCCATCACGTTCTATACCCACCGTTTTGCCTATCGCAAGGCGCTGGCGGCGGGCGGGCCGCGCTATGGTCTGGATGGACAACCCGCTGGGGAAGTAACCCCTGACCAACAGACTTTCACCAAACCCCCTCGCCGGAAACCCGCAGCGCCAGCAACAACTGGTGGCGCCGCCGACCCTGCCATCGACTGTCCCGAGCAGTAAATTTGAAAGGGCATCGCTGAAGGTCTAGCAATGGCGCGGTGGATCAATCCAGCCACCATGCCTGTTTCATCCTACTGCGCCCGACGCCCCTAGCTTATTACGCCGCCCTGGGCCAATCTGAATCTGTTCATTTTGGCCGGATGGGGGCCAGCTTGACCTGACCTGTCCGGTCTGACTGGGTTCCAGACGCTCACACATCAAACCAGTGCTGGCAGGCATAAGCAACCGGGTTTAACCGGTTGGCGAACCAGCCGATAGGCCACCAGTCTGGCTTGGGGTTGCTAATGCTCATGCCGGTCGCGGGGTCGTTAATTAGCACTTCGGCGCTGTTTCCCGAGCCGCGCACCCCATACAGCACCACAATGTGTTTGTGGCCCTTGGCATACGTCCCGGAAACCCAGATCGGGCCATAGCTTTGCAGCTTGCCTTCAATGGCGTCCGCATCGCGAAAGCCGGTATAGCTGCTGGAACACAGCCCGAGCGCCTGACGACAGGCCAGGAATTGTCCATCCAGGATGCCATCAACCCGCATGGCTTGGTGATTGGGTAGTTTTTCGGCCAACGCCTGAGGCTTGCCTTTCCAAGCCAGCAGCATCTTGTAGGCTGCCAGCCAGCAGGTTTCGTAGGTAGTCTGGGCGATATAGGGGACATTCTTGACGATGTAGTCGCTCATGGTAGTTCCAGGGTGACGGGTTCAAAATGAGGTGTACCGGACCAAGTGACCATTGGCTGAAACAAGGATCATGCCAAAAAATAATCACTCAACGCTGATTTTGTGTTTAGGGGCTGAATTAAAACCCAACCGGAGAAAATCGCGGGTTTTCCCACAAAGGAAAGCAGGAGTGATTTCGATAGCGTCCGGTACAATAGCGGTCATTTTTCAGGAGAGGTTGACGGGTCATGCAGCAGCTTTCGGTCGTAATCCTTGCCGCCGGCAAGGGCAAGCGGATGGTTTCGGATTTACCTAAGGTTCTACATTCGGTGGGTGGCAAGCCGTTGTTGGCGCAGGTGCTGGCAACGGCAGGTGGATTGAAAGCCGCAATGCGGGTCGTGGTGTATGGGCATGGCGGCGACCAGGTTAAAACCGCGCTGGCGGATGAGCCGGGCGTGGCGTGGGTCGAGCAGAGCGAGCAATTGGGTACCGGTCATGCGGTCGCCCAAGCGCTACCGGTGCTGGACGATGCCGGCGTTACGCTGGTGCTGTATGGCGATGTGCCGCTGACCCGGCAGGAAACTTTGCAACCGCTGGTCGATCAGGCCCGGCAAGGCAGGCTGGCACTGTTGACGGTGAAACTGGCTGACCCGTCCGGTTATGGCCGGATCGTTCGCAATGAACTCGGTCAGGTTTGCCGGATCGTCGAGGAAAAAGACGCGACGTCGGCGGAGCGCGAGCTGAAGGAAGTCAATACCGGGATTCTGGCGGTATCAACCGCGAAGTTGCGCGGCTGGGTGGCCGAGTTGAACAACGTGAACGCCCAAGGCGAATACTACCTGACCGATATCGTAGCGTTAGCGGTGCGCGATGGCGTTCTGATCGAAGCGTTTATCGCGCCTGAAGCCGCCGAAGTACAGGGCGTCAACGACCGCCGGCAACTGGCGGAACTGGAGCGGTTTTACCAGCGGCGGCAAGCCGAACGGTTGCTGGATCACGGCGCGACCCTGCTTGATCCGGCGCGGGTG
Organism: Candidatus Competibacteraceae bacterium; assembly: GCA_003989085.1. Lineage (GTDB taxonomy): Bacteria > Pseudomonadota > Gammaproteobacteria > Competibacterales > Competibacteraceae > RXIV01. The sequence continues at coordinate 135,160 of RXIV01000006.1, read as the reverse complement.
GATGTGCGCGGCGAAGTCACCACCGGCAAGGATGTGGTGATCGATGTCAATGTGATTTTTGAAGGCGCAGTTCAACTGGGCGACCGAGTCAAAATCGGGCCATTCTGCGTCCTCAAGGATGCTGTAATTGGCGATGACGTCGAAATTTTCTCGCATTCCCGGATCGAAGGCGCAGCAGTTGGTTCCGGATCGCAGATTGGCCCCTTTGCCCGGCTACGGCCCGGATCACAACTGGCGGCGGGCGTCCATATCGGCAATTTCGTCGAGACCAAGAAGACCATCATCGGACCGGGTTCCAAGGTCAATCATCTGAGCTATCTGGGCGATGCCGCGATTGGCGCGGGAGTCAACGTCGGGGCCGGCACCATCACCTGCAATTACGACGGGGCTAACAAGCACCAGACGGTGATTGATGACGGCGCGTTTATCGGCTCCAACAGCTCACTGGTCGCACCGGTGCGAATTGGCAAGGGCGCAACGGTTGGAGCGGGTTCAGCGGTAGGCCGCGACGTACCTGATGGCAGCCTGTGCCTGACCCGCGCTCCGCGTAAGGATGTGAGCCACTGGGACCGACCGGTCAAACCCAAGACATGAACCGTGGATAAAAGTCTGTTCCTTTTCAGCGCCTTCCGTGGATAAAATTCATGATCAAAACCCGTTTCGCCCCCAGTCCCACCGGTTATCTGCACATCGGCGGCGCTCGCACCGCGCTATTTTCCTGGCTGTATGCCCGCCGGCATGGTGGTCCCTTCGTACTGCGGATTGAAGATACCGATCTGGAACGCTCAACACCGGAAGCCGTGAACGCCATTCTGGAAGGCATGGCCTGGCTGGGGCTGGATTATGATGAGGGGCCGTTTTATCAGACCCATCGCTTTGATCGATACCGCGAAGTGCTGCAACAACTGCTGCTCGATGGCGGGGCTTACTACTGTTATTGCACCCGCGAGGAACTGGATGCCTTGCGTGAAGAGCAGAAAGCGCGGAAGGACAAGCCGCGTTATGACGGCCGTCACCGCGACTATAAGGGACCGCCGCGTGACGGCGTCGAGCCGGTGGTGCGGTTCCGTAATCCAATTGATGGCGAGGTGGTGGTCGATGATCTGATTCACGGCCGGATCGTATTCCAGAACGTCGAACTGGACGATCTGATCATCGCCCGCGCCGACGGTACGCCGACCTACAATTTCTGTGTGGTGGTGGATGACATGGATATGGGCATCACCCATGTCATTCGCGGCGACGATCACATCAATAACACGCCACGCCAGATCAACATCCTCAAGGCGCTGGGCGCCCCGGTTCCCCAATACGCCCATGTGCCGATGATTCTGGCCCCGAACGGCCAGAAGCTGTCCAAGCGGACGGGCGCGGCCAGCGTCATGGAATACCGCGATCTGGGTTATCTGCCGGAAGCCGTGCTCAATTATCTGGTGCGGCTCGGTTGGTCACATGGCGATCAGGAAGTCTTTTCGCTGGACGAAATGAGCGAGTTATTCGATCTGGCCGATTGCAATAAAGCGCCTTCGGCGATCAACTCGTCCAAGTTGGTCTGGTTAAACAAGCATTACATGAAAACGCTGGATTCCACCCACGTCGCCCGCCATTTAAGTTGGCATATCGGGCAACTGGGCATCGATCCCAGCGCCGGGCCACCACTGGCCGAGGTGGTCACCGCCTTCGCTGATCGTTCTGACACACTCAAGGATTTGGCGCAGGCCGCTGCGTTTCTGTACCGCGAATTGGCAAGTTATGACGAAAAAGCCGCTGGCAAGCACCTGACTGCTGCTGCCAGCGCCCCTTTGCAACAAGTACGCGAGACTTTTGCGATCTTGCCGGACTGGCGGGCCGAACTGATTCACGCAGCAATCCAACAGGTTGCTGAAGCGGGCAGCCTGGCGCTTGGTAAGATCGCGCAACCGCTGCGAGTCGCCGTCACCGGCACCGCAGTGTCGCCACCGATTGACATCACTTTGGAACTACTGGGTCGGGCGAAAACACTGGCGCGAATCGACCAGGCGCGGGCGCGGATCGGTTAAACCCGGAACCTTGGCGCAGCCCGGCTACACTATTCAAAGAACGACCATAACCTGCCCGGAGCTTCGCCATGTCTGTTGATTTCGCCCAACATGCTCAAGCGGCTGGTGGCTATGTGCTTGCCGGCAGCCGTTACGCTACGTTCCTCACTCCTGCCGGCGCCGGTTATTCCGCTTGGAACGAGCTGGCTCTAACCCGCTGGACGGCGGATACGCTGGAAGGCGGCGGCGGTTTCCTGCTGTATTTGCGCGATCTCGATAACGGCGCATTCTGGTCATTCGGCCAATCAACGGAAGGTCAGGAAAGCCGGTTTTACGGCGGCCTTGCTGAATTTAACCGGCTGGATCAGGGGATTGAAACCCGACTGGATATTTGCGTCGCCCCGGAGGCCGATCTGGAACTGCGGCGGATTACGCTTCGCAACACCAGTGACCAGCCCCGGCGGATCGAGCTGACCAGCTACGCCGAGGTGGTTCTGAATCATTGGGTCGCTGATGCTGCGCATCCGGCCTTCTCCAAGCTGTTTATTCAAACCGAGTGGGCAGTGGAACCGCCGGCCTTGCTGGCCCGGCGACGGGCGCGCAGCCCCGAAGAACTGCCCTGCTGGCTGATTCATGCGCTGGTTGGCGCAATCCTCCCGGCCCACCCTTTCGTAAAAGGAGAGGGCGTCCAGTACGAAACCGACCGTGCTCGCTTCATTGGCCGGAGCTACTCGCTGACTGCGCCACGGGCACTGGTGGAATCGGAACCGCTGTCCGGCACGGTCGGCAATGTCCTCGATCCCATCATCAGTTTGCGGCGGGTGGTCGAACTGGCGGCAGGCAACACAGCGCAATTCACCTTCCTGCTCGGTGCAGCTTCGGAACGGGAAATCGCGCTGGATCTGGCGACAGCGTATCAAACAGTCACCAAAGTTGACGAGGCGTTCCAAGCGGCAGCGAGTCGTCAGGTGGACTCTCCGCCGCTAACAGCCCCCTCACGCTTTGCCAAAATCCCCCCTGCCCCCCTTTTTCAAAAGGGGGAGGCCCAGCCGGAAGGATTCCCCGAGCAGGAGAAAAATTCATTCCAGTTTTGGAACGGCTTGGGTGGGTTCAACGCCACTGGCGACGAGTATGTGATTCGCCTTGAACCGAACGCCGACGGTCGGCTGAAATTGCCCCCGCAGCCTTGGGTCAACATCATCGCCAATCCGCAATTCGGATTCCTCAGCAGCGAGACCGGCGCAGGTTATACCTGGAGCCAGAACAGCCGCGAAAACCGCCTGACCCCGTGGTTCAACGATCCGGTGCTGGATCCGCACGGCGAAGCGCTGTATCTGCGCGATGAAGCGGACGGCACAAGCTGGTCGGTGCTGCCTGGCCCGATGCCCCAGCCGGTCGCTTATGAAATCCGACACGGCTTTGGCTACAGCTACTATCGCTCGCTCAGTCAGGGCTTGGAACAGGAGGTTTGGCTGTTCGTCCCACGTGAAGACCCGGTCAAAATTACCCGGATTCGACTGCGCAATTTCAGTGACCAGCCCCGCCGACTGGCGCTGTTCAGCTATACCCGCCTGGTGCTGGGCGTGTTGCCGGGTGACCATTCAGCGGAACTGACCATCGAACTGGACGCTGCAACGGGTGCGTTGCTGGCCGAGAACGGCAACGGCGAATTTGCTGGGCGGATTGCGTTCGCCGCCGGCTCGCCAACCGATAGCATTCCGGTTCACATCACCGGCGACCGCACCGAGTTCATTGGTCAACACGGCGGCCCGGCGCGACCAGCAGCGCTATCCCGTGAGGCGCTGAGTGGCCGGACTGGCGCAAAGCTCGATCCCTGCTTCGCATTACAAGTGACCTTGACCCTGGAACCGGGCGAGTCAGTCGACTACGCCTTTTTGCTCGGCGAAGCAGCGGATCGGGACGAGGCGCGGCGGCTGATCCACCGTTATCGTGAAGACGGCGCCATTGAAGCAGCGTTGACTCAGGTTCGGGCATTCTGGCGGGATTGGCTAGACGCCGTGCAGATCGAGACGCCAGACCCGGCGTTGGATCTGATGGTCAATGGTTGGCTGGCCTACCAAACCCTCAGTTGCCGGTTGTGGGGCCGCTCAGCGTTCTACCAATCGGGCGGGGCGTTCGGCTTCCGCGATCAGTTGCAGGACGCCGCCGCACTGATTTACCACGACCCGCAACTCGCCCGCCAACAACTGTTGCTGCACGCCGCCCATCAATTTGTTGAAGGCGACGTGCTCCACTGGTGGCATCCGCCCGGCGGGCGCGGGATTCGCAGCCGGTGCAGCGATGATCTGCTCTGGCTGCCTTACCTGGCTGCATTCTATGCCCGCGTGACTGGGGAATGGAGCCTGTTCGGCGAACCCGTGCCGTTTCTGCAAGCGCGGCCACTGAAATCTGGTGAAGACGAAGCGTTCCTGACCCCGGAAAATTCCGGCGAGACCGCCAGTTTGTATGAGCACTGTTGCCGGGCGCTGGATTGTTCGTTGACGCAAGGCGTTCACGGTCTGCCGCTGATAGGAACTGGCGACTGGAACGACGGAATGAACCGGGTCGGGCGCGAGGGGCGTGGCGAAAGCGTCTGGCTGGGGTTTTTCCTGTACGCGACGCTCGGCGAGTTCATCCCGGTCTGCGGCCAGCACGGCGACCATAATCGCACCCGGCGCTACGCTACGTTCCGCCGCGATCTGGTCGAGGCGTTGAATCAGCAGGGTTGGGATGGTGATTGGTATCGACGGGCCTGGTATGACGACGGGACGATACTCGGCTCCGCCGCAGGTGATGAAGGTCAGATTGATGCCTTGGTCCAAGCCTGGGCAGTGCTTGCCAAGGCCGCGCCGTGGGGCCGGGCCGAAGCGGCGCTGGATGCGGTCGAACGGCGTCTGATTTCGGAAACGGATGGATTGATCCGGCTGCTGACCCCACCATTCGCCGATACGCCGCATGATCCGGGTTATATCAAGGGCTATGTCGCCGGAGTGCGGGAGAACGGCGGCCAGTACACGCATGCCGCATTGTGGGTGGTGCGGGCGCTGGTGGCGCTGGGCCGGCGCGACCGGGCGCTAAAGCTGCTGACAATGCTCAATCCAATCCATCACGCCTTGACCCCGGAGGCAGCGGCCCTCTACCGGCTGGAACCGTTCATGGTCGCCGCCGATGTCTACGGCGCAACCCCGCATATCGGGCGCGGCGGCTGGAGCGGCTATACCGGAGCATCTGGCTGGATGTTGCGGGTGGCGTTGGAATCTATTCTCGGTCTGGAAGTGGTCGAAGATCACATCCTGCGGCTGCGCCCGTGCATTCCCGATCACTGGCCGGGCTTTCGCTTGCGCTACCGGTTAGCAGGCCACGACGCGGTTTATGACATTGCGGCGCAGAATCCCGCTGGCAGCGCCGAACAGGTAATCGCGGTAGAGATCGATGACTTACCGGGCGTGATTGAAAAGGGCGTAGCCTGCATTCCCCTGTTCCGGGATGGTCGGGTTCATCAGGTCGTGATCCGGCTGGGGGCGGCAAACGGGAAGGCGCCTACGATTTGCTAGATGTTTAGTCCCACGGTGTGCTGTGTAGAATATGACCCGCTATGGAGGGACAGGTTATGGGACAATAGGTATTACACAGATGCGCCCGAACGACAGAGGCGGTGCGTCGAACGATACAACATAGTCAAAAGAGCCTGAATGAACTGGCCGATGCAGGATGCGCCGATGGGACCGAAGGACGTTCATTCAACGACGCTGAGCAGAGAGGAAGATGCGGCCTGCATCGCTTTGCGCAAGTACACCCTGTTGCCGCTGGATGTACTGCCTCTATAGTTTTACAAGTCAGCAGTCCTCACCTGACGCGATCAGCCCTGCACCACCCACTTTATCAAGGCGTCAAACTGACTCGACGCCTTCGAGGTCAGCTTTATGCCGGCTTTGCGATCGGCGTGTCAGGTTTTTTTGCATGATCCTGAGTCTGCTTGGCGTGATGCCGATGGATGCGAACTGGCGGCTGTATTCAAGCCAGCGCCAGCACCAAGAGCGCGGCCATTTCAGTCAGTTCACAAGCGGCACCGAGGGTATCGCCAGTTATGCCGCCCAACCGTTGCATCAGTGCTTGGCGCAGGCCGATAACACCAATCCCCAGCCCGACCAGTACGCCGGTGCCGGCCCAGCCTGAAACCACTACAGTAGTCGCAGCGAGCAGCGCCAGCAGCAGACCACACCACTGCCGTGGCAGATAGGCGGCATAAGGAGCACCGAGACCGGCGGGGCGGACATAAGGCGTCGTCAGCAGCAGCGCAACGATGACTGCCCGACCCAGCGCCGGGACCAGCAACAGTGCGGCGCAGGCCGCATCGGCTGAGAGCGCCTGCAACGCGGCGAATTTATTGAGCAACAACAACACAATAACCGCAATAGCAATGGGACCGCTGCGGGGGTCTTTCATGATCGCCAAAGTCCGATCCCGGTCGCCCTGACCGCCCACCCAGGCATCGGCGGTGTCGGCCAGCCCGTCCAGATGCAGCCCGCCGGTGATGAGCACCCAAACTGTCAGAATCAAAGCGGCCAGCACGCCCGGAGCAATACCTTGCAGGGCGAGATGGACTCCGGCCAGCAGTGCGCCGATCAGTAAACCCACGACCGGAAAAAATAATGTGGACTGGCCCATCTGCTGCGGTTGCGGCGGCGCACCCAACGATGGAACCGGTAGCCGGGTCAGCAGTTGCAGAGCCAGGATGAAAGCGCGAATCATTCCAGGCGGCCGTTGTGAAACACCAGGTGCGGTTCGGACCCCGGATCGCAATGCACCCGCAGCCGGGTCAGTGATGCAAATGGCGCTTCGATCCGCCAGATGCGGTGCAAAGGCATCTCCAGCACCTGGCGCAGCACCATCCGAATCGTGCCGCCGTGCGCGACGAGCAATACATGCTGACCGTGATAACGCGTCAGCAACGCCGCCCAGGCTGCGCTGATCCGCTGGTCGAAATCGGCCACCGGTTCACCACCGGGGATCGGATGGGCCACCGGATCACGCCAGAATTGCCCCAAGGCTATCGGATCGGTGGCGTGAACCTCGGCGACGCTGCGTCCTTCCCAGACCCCGAAGCTGATCTCGGTGAAACCCGGCGCAATCTCCAGTGGTCGTTCCAGCCGCTCGGCCAGGTCGCGGGCAAAGGCGGCACAGCGAATCAGCGGCGAACTAATGATCGCTGCCCAATCGCGGCAGTCGCCGACTGCGCTCCGCATTTGTTCCCAACCGTGTGGACTGAGCGGATCGTCTACCGCTCCCCGGAATTTCTGCCCGCCGTCCGGCTCGCCATGCCGCAGTAGATCGATGATGGTGAAATCGTTCATGCCTGCGAAACTCCAGCTTCAGCGAAGGTTGCCATCCGGGCGTGCAGGGCAGCGGCGGCGCGCAATAACGGCATCGCCACCGCCGCGCCACTGCCCTCTCCCAACCGCATCCCTAAATCCAGCAACGGTCTCGCTTCCAGCGCCTGCAACAATCGGTGGTGACCGGGTTCCGCCGAGCAGTGCGAGTAGAACAGCCAGTCCACCAGTTCCGGGCGAAAGCGCACCGCGACCAATGCCGCTGCGGTGGTGATGAAGCCATCCACCAGCGCGGGCAGGTTCAACTGGGCGCAGCGCAGATAAGCCCCGGTCAAGGCAGCGATCTCGAAGCCACCCAGCCGCTGTAGCGCGGTCAATGGCTGATCGCTGCGTTGTTTGGCCAGCGCTCGTTCGATGACAAAGGCTTTGTGCGCGACGCCATCCGCACCCAGCCCGGTGCCGGGGCCAGCCAACTGTGCGGCGGGCAGACTCAGCAGCGAACAGGCAACAGCGGCCGCGCTGGTGGTGTTGCCGATGCCCATTTCCCCGCCAATAAACAAATGAGCGCCGCCAATCGCTGCCCGATCGGCCGCCTCGCACCCGACCGCCAGCGCGTCATGTAATTGCTCAACACTCATGGCCGCTTCGTGGACAAAGTTAGCGGTTCCCGGCCCAATGCGGGCATCCAGCACTCCCGGTAAATCCTCCATCGGTGCGACGGTGCCGACATTCACTACTTCCAACCGGGCGTCCCACTCTTGGGCCAGGACGCTAATGGCCGCCCCGCCGCGTGCGAAATTGCGAACCATCTCAGCGGTCACAACTTGCGGAAATGCCGAAACGCCTTCAGCGACTACGCCATGATCAGCGGCGAAGACGCTGATCCAGACTTTGTCCAGTTGGGGTTGTTGCCGGCCCTGCATCGCGGCCAGCGTGATGCCCAATTCTTCCAGCCGGCCCAGTGAGCCGGGCGGCTTGGTCAGTTGCAGTTGCCGGGCGCGGGCGGCGGCCAGCACTGTGGCGTCCGGGGCGGGAATAGGATCATCGAACCAATGGCGGGTCATGCGGGAAAATCCTTGAGGGTGAGAGGGAGACCGGCGATCACGAAGGTCATCCGGTCACAGCAGCGGGCTACCGCCTGATGCAGCCAGCCGGCCTCATCGCGGAAACGCCGGGCCAGCGGGTTAGCGGGAACGATGCCTTGGCCGACTTCGTTGCTGACCAGCAGGATATGGCCGGGCAACGTCGGCAGGGTGAGTAACAGATCGTGGCTTTCTGTAGCCAGCCGATCATCGCCGGCAGCCAGCAGGTTGCTCAGCCACAAGGTCAGACAATCGACCAGCAGGCAGCAGTCGGCGGCGGCATGGCGGCGCAGGGCGCTGGCCAACGCCAGTGGTTCTTCCACCAGACCCCAGGTCGCGGGCCGCTCCGCACGGTGGCGGTTAATGCGCGCCACCATTTCGGCATCGCCAGCCTCGGCGGTGGCGAGGTAAATGACGTTCAGGTCGCTGGCGACCGCCTGCCGTTGGGCGAAGGCGCTTTTGCCGGATCGGGCGCCGCCGAGAATCAGTTCTTTCATAGCTAAGCTCACAAAAATCAAGCTAAACATCCTAATGGACGTAGCATCCGGTCAGCCGTCGGCGATGTTGCCCATGACTTGATCCAGTCGGGTGACGCCGCGCACTTCCAGACCTTCCACCCGCCCGCCGCGCCGAGGCAGGTTGGCGCGGGGGACGATGGCCTGTTTGAAGCCGTGCTTGGCCGCTTCCCGTAACCGCTCCTCGCCATTGGGCACCGGACGGATTTCCCCGGCCAGGCCGACTTCGCCGAACACTACCAAATCGGTCGGCAAGGGCCGGTTGCGAAAGCTGGATAACGCCGCCAGCAAGACCGCTAAATCGGCGGCGGTCTCGTTAATCCGCACCCCGCCCACCGCGTTGACGTAGACATCCTGGTCATACATCGCCACGCCGCCATGTCGGTGCAGCACCGCCAGCAGCATCGCCAGCCGGTTCTGCTCCAGACCCAGGGTGACCCGGCGCGGGTTGCTGCCGTGACATTCATCGACCAGCGCCTGCACCTCGACCAGCAGTGGTCGGGTGCCTTCTCGTGTCACCATCACGACGCTGCCGGCTACCGGCGTCTCGTGTCGGGACAAAAAAATGGAGGAGGGATTGCTGACTTCCTGCAAGCCGCGCTCGGTCATGGCGAATACGCCCAGCTCATTGACCGGGCCGTAGCGATTTTTGATCGCCCGTAATACCCGCAGCCGTCCGCCGGAATCGCCCTCGAAATAGAGCACGGTGTCGACCATGTGTTCGAGTACCCGTGGTCCGGCAATTGCGCCTTCCTTGGTGACATGGCCGACCAGAAACAGCGCCGCGCCGCCGGCTTTGGCATAGCGCACCAGTTGCGCCGCGCTCTCTCGCACCTGCGCCACCGAGCCGGGCGCGGATTGCAGCCGCTCGGTGAATGCGGTTTGGATCGAATCAATCACCATGACCTGTGGCCGCTCAGTCTCGGCTACTGCCAGAATCCGCTCGACATTGATTTCCGCCAGCAGCCGCAACCGGTCGCGGGGCAGTTGCAGTCGTTGGGCGCGCAGGCTAATTTGTTGGGGCGATTCTTCGCCGGTGACGTACAGGGTGCGGTTGCGGGCCGCCAGTTCGGCCAGCACCTGCAACAGCAGGGTTGATTTGCCGATGCCTGGATCGCCGCCGATCAGCGTGACGGAACCGTCGACCAAGCCGCCACCCAGCACTCGATCCAGTTCGCCATTGCCGCAGGATTGGCGTAATTCGGCTTTGGCGTCCACTTCGGACAGGGTGCGGATTTCCGTACCGCCCGCTGCGCCGGCGTAGCCCGCTGGTTTGCTGGCGCTCTTGACCACCGGAGCTGCTATGGTTTCCTGCAAGGTGTTCCACGCCCCGCAGTCGCCGCACTGGCCGGCCCACTTGTTGGCTTGCGCTCCGCATTCGGTGCAAACATGAATGGTGCGGGCCTTGCTCACCCATTCTCTCCGGTCTGATTTACCAGGTTTTTTGGAGCTATAGGGTTTGACAAAATGGTCAAAATCATTTTTCAGTTTGTTACTGTGGTTCTTGAATGAAGAATTTCAAATTTTTCGCTTTTTATCAATGTAATGCTGTTGTAATTCATTTCATCAGTGAATTCAAACTCGAATAATGAATAATATCGACCCTGTTTTTCAAAGAAAAGAATTTTAACTTTCTTTTGCGTATGAAGCTGCCACTGCCGAAATGGGTAGTAAAGTTGTCTGATAATGGTGTTCTTGCTCGCGGAGTTTTTCGCTTCAATTAGTACAACCTGCTCCTTTCCTTCATATCCTGCATCCACTTCAGTTTGAACGCTTTCCACCACGATTTTATGATGGCCTACAATCAATTCAAATTTTGGCGTATATTTTCTTCCGCGAATAGTTAACACCAGACTTTCATCATTTAAAAATGAACGAATTAAACTGGACGCGTAGGCAAAATCCAGGTGCTGCATTTCAGAATTACCTACAATGGATGTGTCCAGAGTAAAGTCCAGTTTTGATTTATAATGCGTTATTCCTGATTGAATCTCTGGAATATCGACATAGCCTTCGCCTTTCAGAATTGCATAGACGCCATTCCTGATTGGCAAGATGAAGAGATTATTATTGATGAATATTTGTGGCCTGTCTTCTCTCGAGTCCTGTTTGCACAAAACTCGGACTTCTCTTTGATTGGTTGTCTTAAAGCCGGCGGTTGCAACCTTTATTTTTTCTGCGGTAATTATATATGGACTCTTATCAAAATCATGTTGATCAATTTTATACCGGTCAAAAATTGACTGCCAAGGCTCATGGTTCATGTGGATAGTCCATAGTTAGTAATAACTAACTCATTTATTTTTCCACGCTTTTCTGCATTGCAATTTATCATTCTTTTTGCGTAAACACGGTGCAATTTGTAATCCTTGTAGAGCCTTTCAAAGAAATCGTCGTCAGGGTTTTGGTTTTTTGGATCCGAGTTGCTTAACATAAGTTTTGCGCATTTCCATGTGTCCAGCTTTTTGAAAAAGTGGGAAAGTTTTATTTGTTCAATATCCGTAAATTCAAAGCCTGTATAAGTAGTGAAGCTAGAGGTTCTACTAATTGGTCGATAAGGTGGATCAAAGTAAATGAAGGTTTTGTCATTTGCAAAATCAAAGCAATTTTCGTAGTCAGAAAGTTCAATCCTGGTATTCTGTAGCACGCTAGAAACCGCCAATATGTTATTTTTGTCCCATATGTTCGGTTTTTTGTATCCACCAAAAGGAACATTAAACTCGCCTTTTGAATTCAAACGAAACAAACCATTAAAGCAGGTTTTATTCAAAAAAATGAATTGTGCCGCTCTTGATATCCAATTTTCCGAGAAGATTTTATGATCGATTTCAGAGCGTTTTTCATTAAATGTTTCTCTTACAAAGAGAAAAATATTTTTACGGCCATGTTCATCAGTATGGTTATAATCTATTTGGTATTTCTCCAGGAAATCCAACAAAACATCCGATTTTTTTTGAATTACCAGATAGGTTAGAATCAAGTCCTTGTTAATATCAAAAATATAGGAATGTGGGATATTATATTTCTGGATAATTTCAAAGAAAACCGCACCTCCACCAACAAAAGGTTCAATATATTTGTCGATGCTCCCTTTTGATAAATCGTCAGGATAGTATTTTTCAAACTGACAAAGTAATTGACTTTTTCCACCCGCCCATTTTAAAAAAGGTTTTGCTTGAGTTTTCAACGCAGTTTTAACCTGTTTAATTCCAGAAATTAGAAGAGGGCGGGTTATCAAGACACAACGATCATGTGGCGAAACCGTCGCTGGAAATCACCTCCCGTCGAACCCGCGCCGTAATCCCGCAGAGTAATGGGTAGGCAATGGTCTCGGCAGCTTGGGCGATGCGCTCTATCGGCAGTCCATTGCCCCACAGCGTCACCTGATCATCGATCCGTGCTTCAGGATGTCCGCGCAGATCGAGCGTAATCATGTCCATCGACACCCGACCGATCAATGACGCTTCGCGGCTATTCAGCAGCACCGGCGTCCCGGACGGGGCATGACGCGGATAACCGTCGCCATAACCCACCGCCGCTACGCCTACCGCCATGTCTTCAGGACAGCGCCAGGTTCCACCGTACCCCACTGGTTCACCCTTTCGCAGCCAGTTGATCGAAGTCAGTCGGGTGTGGAAAGTCATCACCGGACGCAAGTCTTCAGCGGCAGCAAGGCTATCCACAAATGGGGACACACCATAGAGCATGAGGCCGGGCCGCACCCAATCAAAATGGGTCTGTGGCCAGCCGAGAATCCCGGCGGAATTCGCCAGCGACCGTTCGCCCGGCAACCCGGCGGTTACCGCCATAAAAATCTGTAATTGTTCAAGGGTGTAGTCGCAATCACGTTCGTCGGCTCGGGCCAGATGGCTCATCCAGCCGATGTCAGGGGCGACTGCTGGCGATTCGCGCAAGCGCTGAAAAATAGTTGGTGCGGTCTCAGGCGCCAGTCCTAATCGGTGCATCCCGGTATCGAGTTTCAACCAGACCCGCACCGGGCGCTCCAATCGGGCATGTTCCAGCATCCGCAGCTGTTCGGGATGATGGACAGCGATGGACAGATCATGGCGGGCGCATAACGGCAGTTCTGCCGCTTCGAATACGCCTTCCAGCAACAGGATCGGCTGTGTGAGGCCAGCCTCGCGCAAAATCAGCGCCTCCTCAAGGCAGGCTACCGCGAACCCATCAGCGTCTAGCGCCTGAGCGATCCGCACCAGACCATGACCGTAGGCTTCCGCTTTAACGGCGGCCGCCACCTTGCGGCCCGGCGCGGCTGCCCGGACCCGTCGCAGATTGTGAACCAGCGCCTCCAGATCGAGGTGCACCGTGGTTGCTCGACTCATAACCGGAACCTGTTGTGTAAGACTCGGAGGCGTAGCTCTCGAAGCGGGTGTACTGCCCCAGGAAAGTGAGACGGACCGTTCCCTGGGGACCATTGCGCTGCTTGCCGATGATGATTTCGGCGATGCCCTTGTCGGGGCTGTCGGGGTTATAGACTTCGTCGCGGTAGATAAAGCAGATCAGATCCGCATCCTGTTCAATCGCGCCTGATTCCCGCAAATCCGACATGATCGGCCGTTTGTCGCTGCGCTGTTCCAGCGTCCGGTTGAGCTGCGACAGCGCGATGACCGGCACCGACAATTCTTTGGCTAGTCCCTTGAGCGAACGGGAAATTTCTGACACTTCAGTCGCACGATTCTCATTGGTGCCCGGCACCTGCATCAACTGGAGATAGTCAACCACAATCAATCCCAGTTGTCCTTCCTGTCGGTGCAAGCGCCGTGCACGCGCCCGCAGTTCATTTGGGCTGAGGTTGGAGCTGTCGTCAATGAACAGCCGGGCTTCGGACAGCATGCTGACCGCTGAGGTCAGTCGCGGCCAGTCGTCTTCCTCCAGCTGCCCGGTGCGAACCTGGTGCTGATCGATCCGCCCCAGCGACGACATCAGCCGCATGATCAAGCTTTCGGCAGGCATTTCCATACTGAACACTGCGACCGGGCATTTAACCTGAATCGCCGCATATTCAGCGATGTTCATCGCCAGGCTGGTCTTACCCATTGAGGGTCGCCCTGCGATCACGATTAAATCGCCGGATTGCAAACCGGCGGTCTTGTCGTCGAAATCCGGCCAACCAGTGGGAATGCCAGTAATCGGGCTGTCACTCTGAAACAGCAGATCGATCCGTTCTACAGTTCGCGCCAGCAAATCCTTGATGTTAGCGAAGCCCTGTTGCGTGCGAGTGCCGCGTTCAGCAATGGCGAACACCCGCTTTTCGGCGTCATCCAGCAATTCCCGGCTGTGGCGACCTTTAGGGTCGTACGCCATATCGGCGATTTCAGTGCTGGTGCGGATCAGTTCACGTCGGATTGACCGCTCGCGGATGATGTCGGCGTAGGCGCGGACATTCGCAGCGCTTGGCGTATCGTTCGCCAGCATTCCGATATAGGCGAGACCGCCAGCGGCTTCCAGCTCGTGATGATCGTCCAGCCATTCCGTCAGGGTCAGCGGGTCAAAAGGTTTGCTCTGCTCAGCCAAGCGGCGGATGGCGCGGAAAATCAGTCGGTGATCGTTGCGGTAGAAGTCAGTTTCGTCCAAGCGGTCGGCGATCTGATCCCAGGTCGCATTGTCCAGTAGCAACCCGCCCAGCACCGCCTGCTCGGCTTCTTGCGAATGCGGCGGAGTCCGCAGCGCTTCAGTGGCGGCGTCTTTGCGATGGGGAAACGGGAACACGGGCTGCATGGCGGAACACTCAGAGCGAAACCGGCGAGCCGCGATCCGTCGCGTTTAGACGACGGGGTGATGACCAAATCCCTACGCTGGGCGGCAGGAACGCAGCGCCGGCGGAAAACAGCCCAGCATAGGGGATGGCCTCAATTTTAGCCCAACCCCTCGTGTGGGTGTTCCCGTCCGTTCAGACCTCGGCGATGACATTGACCCGGATCTGGGTCTTGACTTCATGGTGCAGATGCAAATCAACATCGTATTCGCCAATCTGGCGAATCGATCCGGTGGCTAGCCGGACCTCGTTCTTTTGTAGATCGATGCCGGCAGCGGAGACCGCATCGGCAATGTCAGCAGCGCCAACCGATCCAAACAGCCGGCCTTCGTTACCGGTTTTGACCGACAGGGTCACGATCAGCTCAGCCAGCTGCTCGGCGCGCGCCTTGGCCTTGGCCAGCGTTTCAGCAGCGACCCGCTCTAGTTCGGCGCGACGCGCTTCAAACCGGGCCAGGTTGGCCGCCGTTGCCGCAGTCGCTTTCCCTTTTGGGATTAGAAAGTTGCGGGCATAGCCCGGTTTGACGTTAACCCGTGCGCCTAACGCGCCCAGATTGATCACTTTTTCTAGCAGAATGATTTCCATACCTCAGCCTCCAGGGTGCGTGGACCCGACTCAGTGCCGGTCACAGTACGGCAGCAGCGCCAGAAACCGGGCGCGTTTAATGGCGACCGATAATTGCCGCTGATAGCGGGCCTTGGTGCCGGTGATCCGGCTCGGCACGATCTTGCCTGTCTCGCTGATATAGTTTTTCAGGACGACGATGTCCTTGTAGTCGATTTCCTTGACGCCCTCGGCGGTAAACCGGCAGAACTTCTTGCGACGGAAAAAACGCGACATTTGAGTTAATCCTCGGATGATTCAGATTCGGTAGTGAGAAGGTCGATACGGGCAGCGTGCAACGCCAGTCGGTACTCACCTTCACGGTAATTGACGCGACTGACGAAGCCTTGCACTCGCAACGAGCTACCCGGTAGCAATTGGCCGGCCATTCCAGCCAGCGCCTCACCGCAAGCCAGGACCGGAATGCGGCACTGCGCCAGGCGCGGGACGCCGGCTTCGATCTGCCCGGACTGGTGTTCGAGCAGAAAACGGCTGATCGGCACTCCGGCCGGCGTCATGCGGGTCTCGCAGGCCCCGGCCATCTGGCCGACAATGATCAGGCAGTTGTCGAAGTGCGGCGCGGACTGCATGGCAAGGCCAGATCGCGTCGGTTCAGGCTGCTTCGTCGTCAGCTTCGACGTCGTCGTCGATTTCTTCGCGATCGGCGCGATGACCGCGCTCTTCGCGTTCTTCGCGCTCAGGCCGTTCATCGCGGGCCTTGAGCAGCGGTGAGGGTTCCGTATCGGGGCCATCGCGCTGGATGATCAAATTGCGGATCACCGCGTCGTTGAAGCGGAATGCGCTCTGGATTTCCTCCAGCACTGGCTGGCTGCATTCGACGTTCATCAGAATGTAGTGCGCTTTGTGGATTTTGTTAATCGGGTAGGCTAGTTGCCGGCGGCCCCAGTCTTCCAGACGGTGAATCTGACCACCATCTTCCTCAATTAGCGCCCGGTAACGCTCCACCATGGCCGGAACCTGATCGCTCTGATCGGGATGGACCATGAACACGATTTCGTAATGTCGCATTAAAACAGCTCCTTACGGATGAAAAGCAGCCTCCCGCAACGCGGTGAGGCAAGGAGTCACAGCCCGGTTTCGGGGCCGCAAGGGAGGGGCATTCTAGGGGGAAAGCCGGGGGGGCGCAACGCTGGAGATCCCGACCGTTAATTATCAGAGGACCGAAAGGGTGGCAATAATGACATAAGAAAGCGTTTGGGGTGCGGTTTTGAAAGGCAAAGGTGTTTTTGGTGCTTTCCTGTTATTTTTCCGATGGTTAGCGGCAGTCAGATGGTATCCAATGGGCTAACAACGCCCAGACCACCCCGATTAAGGACGTGGGTATAGATCATGGTGGTGCTGACGTCTTTATGTCCGAGCAGTTCTTGTACGGTGCGGATGTCATAACCGGCCTGCAACAGGTGGGTCGCAAAGCTGTAGCGCAGGACATGCGGGGTACAGGGTTTATCCAGACCGGCGCGGCGAGCGGCGTCCTTGACCGCTTTTTGCACCGGTTGCTCGTAGAGGTGATGACGGCGTTGGAGACCGGTACGGGGGTCGATGGAAAGCACCGGACTGGGAAACACATATTGCTATTGCCAGCCCCAACTCACCCCGGCCTTGGGATATTTCACGGCCAGCGCGCTGGGTAAATATACGTCGCCGAGACCGACCGCCAAATCCTTATTATGCCGTTGGCGGGCAGTTTCCAATGGGTCGCGGAGCGGTGAGATTCTGCAAGACTTCCTTGTGCAGAAACAGCACGGCCGCTTTGGCCTGATTTTGCGTCGAGGCCGAGACCTTACGCTCTACTGCCAGATAGGTCAGGAAAGCTTCGACTTCGGGCGCGCTCATTTCACGGGGATGACGTTTGCAGTGAAACAGGACAAAACGCCGCGCCCAATCCACATAGACGCTTTCAGTCCGAATGGAATAATGCTTGACACGGATGCGCTCGCGCATCTGGTCCAGCAGTTTTGGTGGATTAGCCGGGTTAGGCGGGTTAGGAGGCGAAAATGTTATCCGCAGAGATTTAGGCGTTCTAAATCTAAAGATCAAGCCGTGATAGACGAATCATTTGCTTAAAATCAATTTGTCACACCGAGATGCTAAAAACAGTTGTTGACTTATACCGTGTTGATTACTACGGTTACGATTGACTAATTCTAGTTGACGCCGCGCTCCGCGCAGCGTCAACAGGGCGCGAGTTGAGCGAACTCGGCGTGTCCCGCGCGGAGTGCTGGCCAACTCCTCGTTCGAGCGGACACCGCTCACTGCGTTCGCAGCTTGCGCCCGCTGGGGGTTTCCAAGCCGGCCAGCCGTCCTTTCAACCCGTGCGCGGGTGCCGCTCAACTCGCGCCCTGTTAGCCGCACAAAGAGAGGAGTTTGCTATGAAGCGATTCGAAGGCAAGACTGCACTGGTTACGGGCGGAAATAGTGGCATCGGCCTAGCAACTGCACTCGCGTTTGCAAGTGAAGGAGCTCGTCTTGTGATTACTGGGCGCGATCAATCCACTCTGGATCAGGCGAAGGCTCAGCTCGGCACCGACTCCATTGCGATTCGCAACGATGCGGGGCAAATTGCGGATGGAGATGTGCTGGCAGAGATACTAAAGCGCCGAGGCATCATGCTCGACGCAGTATTCATCAACGCGGGTATGGCCAAGTTTGCTGGACTTGAATCTGTTGACGAAGGTTTATGGGACGAAACCTTCAACACTAACGTGAAGGGTCCGTATTTTCTGATCAAGGCGCTGACGACACTTCTGAACCCAGGGACCGCCATCGTACTCAACGGCTCGATCAACGCGCACATCGGAATGCCGAATTCCAGTGTGTACGCCGCAAGCAAGGCCGCACTGATTTCTTTGGCAAAGACCTTATCCTCCGAGCTTTTGAGCCGTGGCATTCGGGTCAATGTCGTCAGTCCTGGCCCAGTCCAGACTCCGCTCTATGAGCGATTGGGTATCCCCGCCGAACAGCTTTCTGAAGTTGCAGCGAATATTCAGGCTCAAATTCCGCTCAAGCGTTTTGGGACAGCCAACGAGATTGCTAGTGCCGTGCTTTATCTGTCGTCCGTAGAATCAGCGTTCATCGTCGGCACCGAGTTGGTGGTGGACGGTGGTATGAGCCAGCTCTAACCGTTCGAACCGCCAAGTGCGGCTAACAAGCGCATGCAGCGGACACCGCTCACTGCGTTCGCGGCTTGCGCCCGCTGGGGGTTTCCAGGCCGGCCAGCCGTCCTTTCAACCCACGCGCGGGTGCCGCTTAACTCGCGCCCTGTTATGCTTTAAGGGAAAGTCATGAGCACACCAATTACGAAAGGCACTCATCATATCGGGCTTACCGTATCTAAGCTGGAAGAAAGCGCCAACTTCTTTACCTCCTTGCTTGGCTGGAAAGAAGTGCGCAGGAATGAGGAATATCCAGCCATTTATGTGAGTGATGGAAGCATCATGGTTACTCTCTGGGCAACCAAGGAAAAGCCATCAATCCAATTCAATAAAAATAAGAACATTGGGCTACACCATGTGGCTTTTCACGTTGAAAATGAAGATGCCTTAAATACGATTCATAAACGCCTCGCAAACAACGGAACCAATATTGAGTTTGCACCAGAGCTATTAGGAAAGGGACCCGCAAAACACATGATGTGCTATGAGCCAAGTGGCATTCGAGTGGAATTCATATGGCTAGGCAACTAAGTACACAAGAAACATAACTACGCCATCAACTCGGACAGGCAAAAGCCGCCGCTTCGCTCTGCTTTTTCCCGCCGATTATGGCGAACGTTAGCCCCTTAAGGAAACACCTGTGGATGAAATAGAGTATTACAACAAGGCTAAGAATTATTTGCTGTCATTTGACTCTGTGTCGGAGGATATGTTGGAAGCTCACATAAATGGATGGAGGCTCAGAAAACCCAAGACCATCAAAGGGCTTTTCAAGGCTTTCCTTCTCCACGCACAGAATAGGCAAGGAAGAAGCAGTTTATTTCAGAAATACGGGGCTAACAATCACATGCACTCGGACAGCAAAAAGCGCCGCTCCTTCGTCGCTCTGCTTTTTGCTGCCGGTGATGTGAAGCGTTGACGCCGCGCTCCGCGCGGCGTCAACAGGGCGCGAGTTGAGCGAACTCGGCGTGGCCCGCGCGGAGCGCGGGCCAACTCCTCGTTCGAGCGGACACCGCTCACTGCGTTCGCGGCTTGCGCCCGCTTGGGGTTTCCAGGCCGGCCAGCCGTCCTTTAACCCGCGCGCGGGTGCCGCTCAACTCGCGCCCCGTTATACGGCAACATACGAGTATCCACTATCGAGTGCAGTCGTTGAGAATTAATCAATAAATGTGTCTGTATGAATAGTCTCTGGGATGTTCCAATATCGTCAGTTGTTTCGCTTAGCCCTGAGCGGGCTGTAACTGTAATTCGCGCTATACTCCGTTCTGAATGCAGCTACGCCAAATTAGGACCATCGGCATTAACCATTTCCGATAGGCTAATGACCCCAGACGGCGGTATTGATGCGGAAGTCAGCGCACCCAATGGACAAATCCCAAAAGATTGTATTTTTCAATCTGGCAATACCGGATTCCAGATTAAATCTGGAACAACTTTTAAACCTTGGATGCTGAGCTCTATTCGGGGCGAATTGCTTAATAAAAAAGGGGTGCTGTGCTCTGAAGTTGAGCGTCTTATTCAACGAAATGGTCATTATTCAATCATTTGCACAGGTCATAATTTAACACCAAAACAGCGTAACGCCGCAAAAGCCCTAATATTAACTATTTTGGCTGAAAAGGGATTCGAAAGATACGATGGGAAAGTCGATGTTCTCGGAGCAAGTCAAATCACAGAATTTGCCGAGCGTTACCCTGGAACTGCATCTCTATTGACGGCTGATCCAGTTCAGGAAGCCTGGACTCTTGACGAGTGGCGGCATGATGCACATATGACAAATGCCTTCGAAGAGTCTCCGGAACAGACTGAAATAATCTCCCATCTTCGTGCGGATCTGCAAGGAGAAACTAAACACATTCGTATTCTCGGTGAAGCAGGCTTAGGTAAGACTCGTATCGTTCTTGAGTCGTTAAAAGACGAGGCCATCGCACCCTATGTTCTTTATATACAGCATGGTTCTCAGTTTGGTCGGACAAAACTCTTTCGACAGTTACTGAAATCTGGCCAAGACAAACCACTGATATTGGTTATAGATGAGCTTCCTGAAAGCGAACTCTCAGATATCTGGAGGCATTTAAAGCCACGCTGTGGTTATTTGAAAATTGTTTCAATGGATCATGGACGAGATGAAACACGCGATGAGGAAATTGATCGAATAAATGCGCCATATCTACCAGATGATACAATTAAAAAGATACTTGCCCATCGTGTTGGGGAATCACCGGAGCTAGATCGGTGGGTAAAAATCTGCGAAGGATCACCCCGAGTAGCACAAGCCGTTGCTGACAATCTGTGCGCTAATCCGACCGACTTATTAAAGCCGCCGGCTACGATACCCATTTGGACAAGATTTCTTCATGGATATGGAAACCGGGATGAAGCAAGTGCAAGGCAAATTGATTGTGTTGCACAGCATTTAGCACTATTCAGCCGGTTTGGTTATGAAGCGCCAGTTGGGGAAGAAGCGGCGTATATCGCTGAACTAATTCGTAATATTGACCCAACTATTGGCTGGGCTCGCTTTCAAGAGATAGTACAAGACCTTCGTGCGCGAAGAGTATTGCAAGGTAGTCGAACGCTATTTTTTGTTCCAAAGGCTCTGCATATTTATTTGTGGAAACAATTTTGGGAGCGTTATGGGCGAGGGTTTGACTTTACTCGAACATTTTCATCCATGCCTGAGTCTCTGCACACTTGGTTTATGAACATGTTCAAATATGCGGGTGGAGCTGATACTGCTCATGTTATTGACGATATTCTTAACTTAAAAGGCATTTTCTCTCAAAACGATGTTTTAACATCAGAAAAGGGAGCTCAGTTTCTATCTATTCTAGCTGAGGCCAGTCCCGCTGCAGTATTGAGACTTCTTGAAGCTACTATTGGGAAATGGACTAACGAAGAATTGTTTGAATTAAGAGGAAATAGACAACATTTCGTCTGGACGCTCGAGAAGATTGCGGTCTGGCCGAGCTACACTGTTAGAGCAATGCAACTGCTAATCCGATTGGCTGTTAATGAAAATGCTAGTAACTCCAATAATTCTACGGGAACGTTACTTGGCCTCTTTCGCATTGGCCCGGAGTGGGCTGCAACGGAATCTTCCCCTGAGGCAAGACTTCCAGCTTTTCTGAAACTTCTTCGAGCTCAAAGTGATGCTGAGCGACATCTTGGGCTTGAAGCTGCAGAAGCATCGCTCGACAGCCGTAACATGGGGTTTAGAATCGTTGGTCCTGAGTATCAGGGTTTAAAAGAAAGAGCAAAATTATGGATGCCAGAAACATATGGTGATTGGTGGCAAGCCCAGTTCGTTTATTTCCAGTCCTTGGTTAATGAAACAAAAAATTGGCCATCTCATCTTCGTCCTGAAGTTTGTAGTGCATTACTTAATGCAGTTGAACACCAGATACGAATACCGCCATGCACGGACCTGGCTTTTCAGGTATTAGACACACTCGTTAATGATGATGCAATGCTGCCAGAAAAGCTGAATAGTTTCTTTTGGCATTGGAGAGAATATAAGGACGATGGTAAACATCCTGAAATAACAAAGAGACTACAAATAGTTGAACGCCGCTACACGAGGCGTGATTTGCCAAGTCGATTTAATCGTTATGTTCTTGATGTGGACTGGATTGAATGGGAAGAGGAGCGTAAAGCGCAGAGAGGAAAGACTAGATCGCGTGCAAAAGTACTTGTAAAAGCTTTGGCTCACCGTATAGCACAATCCCCTGGAAAGTTTCATGAAATTCGTCATCTCCTAACTCCAGAGAAAAGCGCTCAGGGGTTATGGTTTTTTGGAGAGCAGCTTGCTCAAAACGATACAGATAGAATTTTCTTACCTCAACTTATTGAGGTGACCCTTACGGCTAAACACCAAACCTGTTTGTACGGTTACCTTTCAGAATTAAGGAAAGATAACAAAGAGCTATACAGTACCACTATAGATGGCCTCCTTGATTCGGAAAGCGCTGCTTGGTTAGGGGCGAATATTACACTTAGCTCTGACTACGATGATGATTTGTTTGTGAGATGTTTAAGTGTGTTGGGCAAGGGATGGATTTCTCCTCAACATTTCAGCTCGCTTCGATATGGGAGTTCAATAGATCACGTTCCTAAGGAACGGTTAGGAACTTTATTTCAACAAATAAATTCCTATCAGTCTGAGGAGTCTATGTATTTATTGGTTGAGTTACTAGACTCGATCCCATTCAATGACTCCTCTCCAGTTGATTCAGAATTTGTATTTGGAGTGGTATCACGGTCTGTACCTGGTGATGATGGCCGGGATGTCATGAGGGGGTATCACTGGAAAAATGTATGTCAAAAGTTAATTAAGTGGGATGAGAGCTATGTATTACCGCTACTTGATGTATTACTCACTAAGATGGGAGAGGTTTACCGCTTAAGCTATGACTCGGATGTTGCGCCACTTGCGAATGAGTTAGTACAAGCAAATCCTTCAGATGCTTGGGGAATCATAAAGACTCATTTCGAAGAAACTCTCCCGAAGTGGCGGAGCGATATATTGAATTGGCTTAAAGGAGGGCTAGGTGTGTTTGAAGAAAAAGAGTCTAGAGGAGCAATAGCAGATTTGCCACTTCAAGAAATTTTTGAATGGATTGATGAACACCCAGAATCAAGGGCGGGACTGATAGCTTATGCAGCTCCTCGAACACTCGATGACATAAATGGAGGACAACTTACGCGAGAGTTACTTCGTAAGTACGGGCAGTTCGACGGAGTGGAAAGTCGCATCAGTGCTAACTTCCACTCTGGAGGATGGAGTGGGCCTACAAGCGCCTATTTGAAGCGTAAGAGAGAGAAATTTCGTCGATGGTTGGCTGCTGGATTTGATTATGAGATAACACAGTGGATTGAAACAGAAATTGAATACCTAGACCAAAATATCGAACGAGAGGAGATCAATGAAGAACGATCTCGATTCGATTGAATATTTTCAACAAATATATAAGGCATGAATCTGACTTTGCCCGTATGCGAACAACTGGGCATAGATTCAAATGCCGTATAACAAAGCGCTGCTGTCGGACAAATTTTCCGCAGAGCGCCCCGTTAGCCGGTAAAGGGCACTTTGAGTAACTTGTTTTGTGTTGAGATACCGCGATGAGAAATGAAAAATATATAGAAGGTGAAACTGCAGGTACTTTCTTATTAGGTATCGTCAAGTCGTTTTATGACTTAAACGCACTACCAGAGTGTGGCGTAAACCTTTCTAAAATCGATCCGGATAAATGGTACCCATTTTCGCTTCTTAATGAGACAATTGAAGCGATTAATAGAGCTCAGCCATCCGAGAGTTTGCTGTTTCAGGCGGGTATCAATTTCTTCCGACTCTGGTATGAGCAAGGCCCAGGAAAGGATATGATATTTTCAAGCCTTGATTGGGTTCATCTCAATGATCTAAGTAGCGGTTACAATAGTGTGGTTCGTGGTGGTAGCCGGGAGGAGATAGGATGGTGTGATATACGATATTTTGACGAGGAAAAGGGAATCGCCATCTACGATAATGTTACACCGATGCATGGCCCTTTTGTTGTTGGCTTATATTATGGTGGTTTTCTCATTTTTGACGACATAGAGTATGTAGAGATAGCAGAAACCGATCCTGTACCCTACCCGGAAAATCCCCTCCTGAGTCACTCTACCATTACGGTTAATTTCAGATTAAAACCCAAATTTGCTGGAATGGATATAGATAATAAAATCGATACGTTAAAGCATGGTGAAATGCTATCGCTCAGTGCTGATGAAGTGGAAAGTCTGGTCTGGAGATACAAAGGGTTAAAGATTAGTAAAAAGATAAGTGAGGACTATTCAAATCAAATCAACTCGGCACTCGCCAGATCAATCAACACCATTAGGGAAATTTCTATAACCGATGGTTTAACCAATGTATTCAACAGACGTCACTTCAGCGAGTCATTTCCTAAAATCATCAATCGAGCCAAGAGACACAATGACTTTTTTTGCTTCTTAATATTGGATATTGATTTTTTTAAGCAATATAATGATACATACGGTCATCTGAAAGGTGACGAAGCTTTAGTGCATGTCGCAACCACCATTAAAAATCAACTCAGAAGGACAGATGATCAGTGTTTCAGGTTGGGTGGCGAAGAGTTTGGGGTTATTATCGATGCAAACAGAGAAGATCAGGCATTAGCCTTTGCAAAAACAATCCTTCACAAAATTGAAGGATTAAAGATTGAGCATAAAAAAAATAGCGTTAGTCCTTATATAACCGTATCCATCGGATTGATCTGCAGATCTATAAGATATACTGATAGTGATGATCAAATTTACAAAGAAGCCGACGAGTTACTCTACAAGGCTAAGAAAAATGGCCGAAACCGGGTGGAAACGGCTAACAAATAAAGGATTAGTAACCGGGTCGAGGCACGAGGCCCGGTTACTAATCCATGGTTCAAGAAGCTGCGGATCACCGAATGGGGTCCCCGAATGGGGTCGGACCAAGCTAAATGCGCAACAGACGCTGGTTTAGGTCAAAAATGAGGCCTTATTGCAGTCTTAACCCCATGTTTTTGAGGATAAAATGAACGGTTTAGGGCTGAGAGGTTGCATGAGCTAACCCGTCACTCAACCGGACGGCGCAATACGTTGGTACC
Organism: Candidatus Competibacteraceae bacterium; assembly: GCA_003989085.1. Lineage (GTDB taxonomy): Bacteria > Pseudomonadota > Gammaproteobacteria > Competibacterales > Competibacteraceae > RXIV01. The sequence continues at coordinate 110,016 of RXIV01000006.1, read as the reverse complement.
CCGACGAAAGTTACCGATCCCTAGAGTTCACCGGTCTTTCGCGCCGCCGGTTAGTGTTTTGTTGACGCCGCGCGGAGCGCGGCGTCAACCCTTGGCTCGATATTCCGCTGGGCGACTACGAATCCCACATGGCCTTGCCTTATGTGGGTCAATCACAGCTTCTGTCTCAACTTCTTGGTGAGGTAATCGCGAGTTACAAACCTTCGTCCATAGCCTTGTTTGGTTGTGCTGGCGGCAATGGCTTGGAACGGATCTCTTCAATATCGGTTAAACGGGTGGTAGGAATCGATATCAACCAGCAATATCTGGAACATACCGCAGCTCGTTACAGAGATCACATACCTCGCCTAGATCTTTTCGCAGGTGATCTTGGAGTGGATCAGTTTGTATTCGATCCAGTCGAACTCATATTTGCCGGACTGATATTCAAATACGTAGAAACCACGAAACTTCTCAAGCAAGCGCTCTCCATGCTCATAAGCGGAGGAAGATTAGTTTCAGTGGTACAACTGCCGAGTCCGATAGAAGATGTGACGCCTTCTCCATACACGACATTGAAGAGTCTTTCTTCCGTGCTGCACATGGTGTCGCCAAAGAATCTTACGGTACTCGCCAGGGAGACAGGCTTTGAGATTGAATCAGAGCGTGTAGTAACCGCTACCGGTGGAAAGACTTTTCAAGTCGACACGTTTCGGGCGTGACCGAGCATAGCAACGCCTAACCCTGGCATCCACCGGACGGTCTACAGCGGCCGGTGGTACCCACGTTAGGTGAAAAGGAAGAAACAGGAATGTACGCTGGCATAGACTTTGGGACGTCAAACTGCTCTATCGGGGCGTGGAAGAATAAATCTCCCTTTCTACTACAGCTTGAAGGGGTGAACCGCCCCGGATTTCCCGGAGACTCCAACCTTTGAGAAGATGGAGTCATGAAGAAATCTACCCAGTATTCCCCTGAAGTGCGCGAGCGAGCTGTCCGCCTAGTCCATAAGCACCAGGCTGAGCACGAGTCACCGTGGGCCGCGATCGTGTCTATTGTCGGCAAGATCGGCTGTACGGCAGAGACGTTGCGCTTATGGGTGCGGCAGGTCGAGAAGGATCGCTGTGAGCGAGAAAGCCTGACGACCTCCGAGCGCGAACGGCTCAAAGCGCTGGAACGTGAGGTTCGTGAGTTGCGCCAAGCCAACCACATGTAGGGGTTATTCAACAAGGCCGTTTTCCGATGCTTTATCTTCGGCTTCGAGCAATGCTATGACCGACGACCCCGGCAAAGCTCTCAGTGCAGCACGGCTGCTGGAACAGTTGCAGCGTAGCCAGGCGTTCCATACTGGCGGCGCGCTGGGCATCGAGCGGGAGTTAAGCCTGCTGCGCGACTGGCAGGCGGCGCGGCTGGCCCGTACTCATGCCGACCTGCTGGATAACCCATGCTATCGGCCTGCGGCAGAGTTTTTTCTCGATGAGCTATACGGCGACCGGGATTTCCGTCAACGCGAACAAGATTTGGCCCGTGCGGCGCCGGCGATGATCCGCATCCTGCCCGCGCCGGTGCTGCGTACCACAACACTGGCGCTGGAACTCAATGCCTTGTCCCATGAACTGGACGCACGGTTGACCCGGACACTGATGGCTGAATCGGATTGGCGCGGGATATTGGACGAGGCAATTTATGTTGCGGGCTATCGGCGCAGCGGCGACTACGATTTGCGCCGCCGCCAGCTTGATTTAGTCGAATGGCTGGGTCGAGATTTGCAGCGTATTGTGCCCAAACGCTGGATTTACACCGCGCTAAAGCTGGCCCGCAGTCCAGCACGGCTGGCCGGGGTGGAGGCGTTGCACCGGTTTCTGGATCGGGGGTTCTGCGCCTTTCGCCATATGGGAATGGAAACAGACTATTTTGTCACTACCATCACTCAACGGGAACGCCGCATCATGGCGCGAATGCGTGCGGGTCATCCACAGCCGCTACAAATAGACGACACCGACGTTGGAAACATTTCCTCCAACTGCCGCTGAATTTCCTGCTCCAGTCGGTGTTTCAGCGGAACCAGCAAAAATCCCAGTCGCACGCTCACCCGCAGCCGGCCCGGCTCCAGGTCAATCTGACCGCTGACTCCAGAACGCTCAAAATGCAAGGAGTCGCCCTGCCAGTGGTGGCTAATTTCGTAATGATCCGCTAATTGCGCCGCCAGCGTTTCCGCCGATTGCCGGGCCTGATCAAGCGTCAGGGTGTGATCACGCTGAACGACAATATGGGACATGCTAACTCCTTGAGAAGATGCAGTGAGGTATCCGCCGCGCCGCGGGGTCTGTCACAGGCGGCAGGCAACCCCGCCAGTCGAAGATTATTGTGAGCTAATGGCGCGCACCGGGCAGAGCTGGGGGGAAATCCCGGAAATTAGGGGGCCGCTCATCGGCTGCAACTGGGTGGGTCATGTCGCCCATGATCTCTTCAGCCAAGCGAGCGAAATCAGCCGGCTCATCGGTCAACAGGCGCTCGTAGCGCACCGCATCCCAGCACTCAATGCGATAAGCGTAGGCCAGCAGGATCACGCTGTCCTGGATACCCGCGTACTCCAGCAATCGGCGGGGCAACAGCAAGCGGCCACTGCTATCCAGGTCCAGTTCGGTCGCGCCCCGGTGGAAATAACGGACAAAATCCCGGTTCTTCTTGACATAAAGATTTAGTCGGTTCAGTTCAGCGCTGATCCGCTGCCATTCTGGAAAAGGGTACAGCGTCAGATGTTGCTCAAAGCCACGATTGACGACCAAGCGATCCTGGGTTTCTGGAGGGAGTTGTTTTCTCAATGCGGATGGCAAGGCGATGCGCGCCTTCGCGTCAAGCCGACATTCAAATTCGCCAAGAAAGTGAGTCATGGTTACAACTGAATGCGGAAAATAACCACCTGATAACACACGGGGTTCAGGATGGAGAGTTGCGGTCACTATGCCGGATTTTGTGCTGGATATCTTTTAGCTATCACTCAATTAATCAAGTTTTGCACCGGTTTCATTCGGGCGCTCAGCCGGTTTTCTGTCGCCTGAGCGCCCAAGCGTTGCGCATAAATTGCGGCATATTCCATCACCCGCTGCACATAGCTCCGGGTTTCCTGGTAGGGGATGGTTTCTGCCCAGACATCAGCCGGGATTGAATCGCGGGTTGGCAGCCATTGCATGACCTTATTTGGGCCAGCGTTGTAAGCGGCGGTTACCAAGAGGGGATTACTCTGTAAGCGGCCCAACAGTCGTTGCAGATAATGAGCGCCGTAGCGGATATTAAGGTCAGCCTGCAACAGATCTGGCGTTCCCGCAGTATCCTGCACGTCTTGAGCGATCTGTCGTCCAGTCGCGGGCATGATCTGCATCAATCCCAATGCGCCTACCGGTGATCGGGCGGCGGGGCGGAAGCTGCTTTCCTGACGAATGATGGCGTAAATCCAGGCAGGGTCCAGCGTCTCGGCGCTGGCGCTGTTGAGCACGCCATTACGATAGGCCAGAGGGAATCGCAGTTCGAGATCATCCCAGTATTCGGCGCGGGCAATCGTCGCGATGGCCTGCGAATGCCAGTCCCAATAATGGGCCAGTTGGGCGGCCTGTTTGAACGTCGCTCGATCAAAACTCCGTGTCGCCAGTCGCCATTCAGCCTCGGCTTCCGATTCGCGGCCCAGCACATAAAGTTCCCGCGCCCGTTGCAAACCGGTGGACCTAGTGAGCAACGTATCCAGTTCGGTGGGCGGAATAGCCAGCGGTAGGTTAGGAATAGCATAGGGTAGGTTTAGCCGGTCGGCGGCCAGAAAGCCGTGATAATCCCGCTGATTAGCCAGGCGGCGGTAGATCGCTTGCGCCTCTTCGGTCCGGCCCAGCGCCTCCAGGGTTCGACCCCGCCAATATTGCCAGCGTGGACTGTCCTGTTCATCTGGCGATAACTGTTCCAGTGCGCTCAGCGCCGTTGCCCATTCGCCTAGTCGCAGACTCACCCGCACCCGCCATTCCCGCACCGGCCCATCCACCACAGCCGCCGGTAATCCGTTCAACCGGGCCAGCGCGGTAGGGTGATAGTCGCTGGCAATCCACAAGGCCAGCCATCGTTCGGTTCCGCTCCACTGCGATGCCAACGTCGAGTCACGCTTCTTGAGGGTGTCGAGCGCCGCTGCTGCCGCAACCGGGTCACGTTTTCCCCAGCGTTTCAGTCCGTCATTGAGAATTGCGGCAGTCTGCGGATCGGTGGCGGCAAGGCGGGACGCATCCAGTACCGATTGTGGGTTGTCGGCCACTGTCAGCCAGACATCGGCCAAGGTTTGATCGGCGACCGGCAATTCAGTCCGCAGCGCCTTGGCCAATCCAAGATTGCTGCCAGTCATCGCCAGGGCGAAGCGTTGCCAAACTTGTTCTGCCGTGGGATGGCCTTGAATCCGCCAGGCGGCGATGACCGGATCGCAGTTTGTTGGCAGCGATGCACCGCGTAGCCAGAGCGTTGCGAAGTCACGCAGGGCGGATTCTGGTTGGCCGCTATTCAGTAAAGCCTGTCGCCGCCAGCACTCCAGCGTTGGATCGCGGCTGGGAATGGCATCGCGCAAATAATCATCCCAGCGTCCGGCCTTGGCTAGTTGGCGCAGCCAAGCGTTGCGGAGTGGCCTGGCGAGTGGTGTGTCTGCATAGGTTTTCAGGAACTCGCGGACTTCGGCAGCGGGAAGCTCCGGCAAGCGGCGAGAGAGATCGCGGTAACGTAGATAGGGATAGAGCGGATAGTCGCGCAGAGTGCTGTAATCAACCGGTGTTCCATCGCGTAGCGCCTGATCAGCGGTCTGGAAGGCGTCGCGCTGGTTTTGCAGCGAGTCGGCGGCGTTGGCGTCGCCACCAAGGATCAGGACGACGACCATGACCATCGATAGGAGAACCGGCACAAAAAACCCCTCCCGCTGATGCGAGAGGGGGGGATGAAACCGGGAAATCTTCAATCGCGGCCCTCGCAATTTTATGGCGTTTGCTGCTGTACTGGATTGCCGAACCACTTGTTGCGGGCCATCTTGCGCAGCAAATCGACTGGAATGATGACAATCGCCATGAGCAGCACGGCTGTCCATTCAAAAATCGACAGCCCCACCGTCCGTAATACTTCACCGCCGAAGGTGATGAAAAACACCTGAATCGCCATGATCGATGGGATGATGATGGAAAACAGGCGGTTGTCGAGCAGGTACTCCAGCAGATTCAGCCCTTGGGTGCGGGCGTTAAAGGTATTGAAGACCTGGATAAACACGAAGAAGGCAAAGAACGCGGTCAGGAACTTGTCTTGCGCCGCCTTGGAGCCGAGTTCGTGACCACCGGAGAACAGTTCTCTGATCAAATCGCTGGTCAGGAACAGGATGCTGATGAGGGCAATGAACACGCCGTTGATCAGGATTGACGACCACATATCGGCGTTGATCAGTGGTTCGTCACGGCGCAGCGGTTTCTCCAGCATATAACGCTGCAACGCCGATTCACCGGCGAAAGCCAGTCCGGCCAGGGTATCCATGATGATGTTCAGCCATAGCAACTGGGTCATGGTCAGCGGCAGGTCGAAGCCGAAAAACTGCCCCAGGAACACCACCAGAATGGCGGAAACATTCACTGTCAACTGGAAGATCAGGAATTTGCGGATTGATTTGAACAGGGTGCGTCCGTACAGCACCGCCTTGGTCAGCGAGGAGAAGTTGTCATCGAGAATGACGATATCGCCGGATTCCTTGGTCATCTCGGTGCCGCTGCCCATTGCAAAGCCGACATCAGCATTTTTCACCGCCGGAGCATCATTAACACCGTCGCCGGTCATGCCGGCGACCAGCCCCAGCTCCTTGGCTAGCTTCACCAGCCGACTCTTGTCGGTCGGGAAGGCCCGCGCTACGACATACAGATGGGGCAGTTTCTGTTTCACATCCTCGTCAGACAGTTGCGCCAGTTCGGCGGATGTCAGAATGATCGCCTGGGGATCGTCTTCCAGCAGACCAACATCCTTGGCAATCGCCTGGGCGGTTTCCTTGGCGTCACCGGTAATCATCACGACATGAATACCGGCGTTCTTGGCGATTTTGACGGACGCATAGGATGTCTCACGCAGTTCATCGCGCATCCCAAATACGCCAACCAGGGTTAAGTTGGTGGGTAGCTTCTTACTGTCATCAATCGGCGTATCGGTGAGCGCAATCGCTAGCAGGCGCATGGCCCGCGAGGACAGCTCGTTCATGGCTGTTTGCAAGACATCATGATTGTTGAGATTAATCGGGTTGCCATCCGCATCCAGGTAACGCACGCAGTTTTGCAGAATCACTTCCGGCGCACCCTTAACCAGGGTTAGAGACCGGTCGCCCGTGACCTGGGTAGCGGAGAACTTGCGGGTGCTGTTGAAGGGAATGACGTCAACGATGTCCATCGCGCCGGTCTGCGCCAGGTACGGCGTCACGAAACGCAACAGTGCTTGCTCGGTGCGGTCCGCGCCGACCATCTTCGGATCCTTTGGGTCGCTGGCGTCGATCACTGCGCTGGTGTTATTGCGCAGGGCAAAGCCAGCGGTATCGCGCAGCGTTGCGGGAATCGCCTCCAGCTTTTCGTAGCGGGCTCCAGTGCCAGTGAGAAAGCTGCTGACCGATAGTCGGCCTTGGGTCAGGGTACCCGTCTTGTCAGTGAACAGGATATTCAGGCTGCCAGCGGTTTCGATACCCAGCAGCTTGCGCACCAGTACCTTGACGCTCAGCAGTTTTTTCATGTTGATCGCTAGCACCATAGCGATCATCATCGGCAGCCCTTCCGGCACGGCGACCACGACTACGATGATGGCCAGAATCGCCGCAGTGACGAAATCATGGATGATTCCCCCGCTGGGCTGCGCCCAATAAGCAGCAAAGCCGGCAGCTTTCAGGAAGATGTTATTGAACATAAACGCGGCGAAAATGAAGGTTGCGCCAATGTAGCCGAAGGTCGAAATGTGGCCGCCCAGCACGGATAACTTGTGCTGCAACGGCGAGAGCCGATCCTCAGCGGACAGCAGCTCTTTCATGGTCTGGCCGTAGCGGGTTTGATCGCCGACTGCACTAGCCTGCATCACGCATTCGCCATCCACCAGCAGACCGGCACGGAACAGGCGATAGTCTTCCGTCGCCGGGTCTGCGCCTTCCGGCAAGGCGGTCTTTTTGACCGGCTCGGACTCACCAGTCAGCGCTGCTTCATCCACCTCGGCATGTCCGGCAATCAGCAAACCGTCAGTCGGGACGGTGTCTCCCGGTTGCAGCAGGATATAGTCGCCCACCACCAGTTCGTTGATCGAAATTTCAGTCAGATGGCCGTTACGGAACGCCTTGACCAGAATCAGCGATGCTTCTTCCAGCAGTTTTTGGAAGGATTGCTCGTTACTGTGTTCTGACCAGGTGGCGACAAAAGTGGCGATCACCACGGCGAAAGCGATACCGACGCTTTCATACCATTTGGCATAGCCGAAAATCGTCAGCGCCAAAGTGATCAGCAAGGCGACGATCAGGATGATGATGATCGGATCTTTCAGATTGCCCAGCAGCTTGTCCCAAAAGGTTTCACTCTCTTGGCTAGCGACAGCGTTGGAACCGTATTGAGCACGGGATGCTTCGGCTTCCTGATCGGTTAATCCCGGATATGCGAATTTCATGGCGCTATTCCACTTGGCGTTGTGAGCGGTTGCTGGCGTTGCTAGCTGTGGGGTGATGGGTTTTTACTTGTCGTTGCCTGCAAACAGGGGAGTGTTGACCACTGTAGTAACACGGGCCGACGGGTTGGTCCTAACCATCACTTGGCTGGGGCGACCTGTCACACTGCTATTGCCAACGACGATCCGGGCACCAGTGGGTGTCATGTAGGTGCGTGGGCCAGTGGCCGATCCGGCGCCGACCGAGACAGCGACAGTCCCCGCAGGGCGACGAGCGGTGCGTGGGGTGATGATGGTGACGCCGCCTCCGGAGCGGCTGCCATAACCGCTGTTGTAGACCGGAGAACTGCCACCAGTATTGTAGGCGACATTGCTGTAGGTCGGGCTGTTAGTCCGGTATTGCTGGTAAAAGTTGAGCACCCGCACCACATAGGTCTGGGTTTCTTGATACGGCGGAACCTGGTTGCCGTACTTTTGCACCGCGCCCTCGCCCGCGTTGTAGCCGGCTACCGCCAGTCGGGGATCGTTGAATCGATCCAGCAACCAGCGCAGATAACGTGCGCCGCCGTGCATGTTGGCAATGGGATCGTAGGGATTGCTTACCCCGAAGCGTTCGGCGGTGCCAGGCATCAATTGCATCAACCCCATTGCGCCTTTGGGGGACACCGCCCACGGGTTGTACGCAGATTCGGCGCTGATCACCGCGTGCATCAATGCCGGTTCGAGGCGGTATTGGGCAGCGATGCGGTCCACATCGGCAGCAAAGCGCCGGCGGTTTTGTTCGTTAACCTTGAGCGAGCGGGCGCCGGCGACGCGAGGGGTATAATTGCGCGAGCTAAACGCAGTAGCACCGGGCGTGTACAGGTTACTGGGCGCAAAGCTGGAGGACTGGGCCGAAGCTCTGCTGTAGGCAGGGGTGCGCATCACCAGTTTGTAGCGGGGGTCGTTAGGGATATTGCTGAGATGCCGCACTCCGTTGGTGTCGACAAAAGCGTAGATATCTGCGTGAACTGGGCCAGCAAGCGCCAGCGCCACGGGAACCAAACCGGCCAATAGCCGCCGCTTCATGGGGTTCTCCTTTTGTTATTCATGAACTTGGATGGTCGGTGCAGTCAGGCGATGGTTCTGGCCCAAGCAGGAGAGTCGAGCATTTATCGATACTAGCCAGATGAAGATAACACAAACTGCGCGGTGATCACTGCCTGGACCGGCAGATTATCGCCATAAGTCTCTATCATTTTCTGTAACATTCTGAATTTAAACCACTCCAAATACGCCTGCTCGTTCCAGCACCCGCACTGCCCATCGCTGATGAGTCGTTGGTTCACAAAATGCCTGGCCGATCCGGAACACCGCCGCCGCATCCGACGCCAATATCGCGGAGGCCATTTCATAATCACTACGGCAAACTTGGTAGCTACTTTCAATGACCGCTACCTGAGCCGGATGAATCACTGTTTTGCCGGACAGACCATGCAGCAGATCGAGCTCAACTTCCCGGGCCAAGGTCTCTGGCGCATCCAGATACTCGAATACTGGGGCGCTCAAATGATGCCCAGCGGGCAGAAAAATACAGGCAAGATCAGCAATCACATTCCGCAATGGCGTTTCATAAATAGTCGTATTGCATCCTCTGCGAATGCCCAGCAGGTTTAATAGATCATTACCTCCAATTCGCAAACACAGCACTCGATCTCGCCAGCCGCAGTCCTCTAAGCGGTCACGCAACAATTCCATTTTACGGCGATCAAATGCTTCAGCAGTTTCCAGAATAGGCATTAACCAGTGATCATAGCGATTATCACAAGCCTGCAACCATTCAATTAAGTTATGCAGACCGAATTTAGGTAGCACAAAGCCATGAATCTGCTCAATTCCGTCCATCCGCAATAGCCGCCGCAATATGATTGGATTACGCGGACGAATAAAGCGCAACAGGGGCCCTGGTTTAAGTTGCGGCAGCAACATTGCTAAATTGCTTAGAGCTACCTCTAAATCGCGTTCATGGACGGCATCTTCAGTGCAGAAAATAACCGATCTCAGCTGCGGAAATTTGTGGCCGCCAGCGATCTCCGCTAAATCGATTCGGGTTGCTGGAACATACAGCGATGCGCCTAATTGCGTTATGGATAGCGCTGGTTTAGATTGATATGGATAGCGATAAAACGCAACCGAGTTATCATGCAGCAGGGTGCGGAAGCTAACAGGAATAACGCTCATGATAAATCCTTGATCAGGGCAGCGGCTTGAATAGGCATAGCCGGATCAATGACTACGGGAACCTGTTTTTCTCCGGCCAATAGCTGCAAATGCTCAACATCAGGATGCGCAGGATCGCGCAGCAACAATAGATCCGGCAGACGGCGCAAAAGTACTCGCGTTGCCTCAGCAACACCGGGTTTAATAAAATTTTTATTTCTAATCTGATGATTTTTATTAATTCTTGATAAAAAGTCCATCATCAATCGTCGGCGTTCAGAGCGCTGATCGAGATTGCAATAAACAGGCACAGCACTAGCACCGGAAAAGTGTGCAGTAATTTGGTCGAGAAACCAGCTGGAACGATCCTGTGTTCTGAATTTTTCATAAAAAACACAGCCGTGAAAATCTTTCGGGCCAATAGCAGCATTGAGAATCGAGCGGCTGGTCAGCCCAGAGACTGTGGCGTTGAGAATGCCGCTGGGAATGGCATAGTCGTCACAGGTCGCAGCAATGTCGGCTATTCCACCAATGTCCGATACCACGTGCAGCGACTCATCCAGCATCTCAGACTGATTGGCGTTCCAGTCACGCACGGCCTGCTGCAACTCCTGGGCGATCACACCTTTGGCAGTCCAGCCATCCACGAAAGCTAATCCAGCGGGCTCACGGTTTTTCTGGCGGAGAATAAAAGCCAATGCGTTCTGATCAATGCCTCGATCGCGGATAATTGAAATTGAATAATGGCAAGCGTCGATTCGACCCAATTGTCGCAAAGCACGAACGAGCAATGCGCCAATCGGCGTTCCAGCACGAGCCAGTGAAACAATTGTGATTTGGCTAGGCCGGGTTTTTATTAGATGGCGTGCTAACGCCATAATTTCTGCCGCCAGTCGATGGGCGTAACGGGCCGTCAGCATCTCAAACAATACAAGATAATGTGGTCCTGGAACCTGCTCTGGAGACAGCAACTCGCTGTAATGATAAGCACCCGACTGAATCAGTCGTTCTTTACCGGCAATATCTACCATCGCCAATGATACCGGCTTAAGTAAAAAGACCACATCTTCAGGCCGATAACTACCTGAAAAAGGTGTCATAGCAGATAACAGCCCCAGGTTTCAGTCTGAATTTGACTGGTTTTCGGCACCAAAGCAAAATCGCAGATTTGCATAAATGGGAGATCAGTTAGACTGTCCCCAGCACCCAGTGTTACTAATGGGCCATCCCGTTCAAGTTCCGTTAAGACGCGTTGTACCGCATTATGTTTTTGAGCACCTTTGACCATCAAGGCAAAATTATTACCATTACAATGCAGTGTCAATTCTGGCGTTAATCCAGTTGCAAGCAACTGCATCTTCAGCCGAATTAATGCTGCACCGTTATCATCTGATTTAACAGAAATATAGGTCAGACATTCTTCGATCATGTGCTGATTAACTCGATAGTTGCCCGCTATTGCATTCGCATTTAACCAGGCAGCACATTCATCTAATGACCGCCGTGCTGTATTCAATAAGGGCCGAATTTCATCATACCACCAAGTTGGCAATAGACCATTTGGTTGCCGGATAACTGCGCCATGATGAGTAATCCGCCAGGAGCTAAAGGCAATCATCACTCGTTCCAAAGCACTATCGGTGCGGCCAGTGACAGGGATTATGGTGGCTCGCTCCTGCCAAAATTCCAGTAGCCATTGTTGTACAGGGGTCATAAATGACAATATCTCTCCAGCACGATTGAGAGCAGCTGGAGTCAACTTTTGATCCAGTGGACATTTTGGCGCAGTTTGCAAAATGGTGTCATCTAGATCGAGAAAAATTACGAGGCGTGGCATCATGCTTCTCCACAAAAGGCTACGCCGCTTAAGCTGCTCGCTAGTGGATGCTTATCCAGCATGGCGAGGTGTTCGTAAATCACGATCGGTAACCGATCTGTATCCAGGTTGTAGAGATAATTTGGAATATCATCACCGTAGTTATCCATAAACTGACGCTGGCTGGCAATCGCATCACCCATCAAAATCGGTGAACGGGTTGTGGTTTGGAATAGCACATCATAACCTGCCTCTTCCAGTGCCAGCGCTATACGAAATGGTTTGTAAGCGTATTCGCCAGTACCAATGACTGCTAGTGGTTTGTCCGTCTCAATTGTTGGAATCATTGCCAAGATCCGGGTTTGATTGGCCTCATGCCCAGCAATGAGTCCGGTGCGCGCCGGGTCGGCGAGAATATGATCATGATTTCGGTTGGAGTTGGCGATAACGAGAGGCAATACTGGCGGTGGAAATGTAGGATCTGGTTCAAACTGAAAGCTTCCTTGAACCAATGCCAGGAATGACAATGGTCGTTCCAGTTGCTTTATCAGTTCTTCTTGCAATACTGTTGTGAGCCAATTCGTAATGGAGATCAGGACGATTTGCTCAATGCCTGGATTAGTTTCCAGGCTGGCTTTTGCTAATTCAGTCAAGGTACGGCCAGTAGAAATTTCATCGTCCACCAGAATCAGACTTTGCGCTGCGTTGAATAATGGCCGGAGCGCTGGATCGGGTAAATAGACGATGTGTTCAGGGGCGTGGCTGTGGGCTTCGTTGAAGCCGAAAGCCAATGGACGATCTAGATGGTAGCGGGTCGTTTGCAAATAAAGGATATCATTGCGCCCAGTCAATAAAGCGGCTTCTTCGGCAACACCACGTCCTAAAGCAGTAGCAGTCTCCGCCAATCCAATGACTAACAATGGTCCTGGAAGATTAGCAATTTTTGCGGCAAGTCGGCGGTGAATATCACGCATAATATGTGGGCGCACCGGCCAATGCTTACCCAACACTTTACTAACAAATAGATATAATCGGCGGGGATTCTGGCGAGTAGCATAAGTCATGCAGTTTTCTAACGGTAATTCTTCACTCTGAATTGTGATCTTCAACTGGCCGGCCTGAATCGGCGCAATGACCGTTCGTAATATAGGTTCAGTCATGAATGTAACCCAAGATCGTTGAGAATGAATTGGATGCGATGCTGGTAAGTATGCTCAGCTAGAACGCGTTGCCGTCCTGCTTCGGCCACTTGCATACCGAATGCAGGCTCCCGTTGTAGCCGGTTAATGAGTTCGTTCAATTCGTCACTATTACGATAGATTAAAATTTCCCGACCTGGATCAAAGCAGCGTGGCAAATCGGCCAAATCATCATTCAACACCACAGCGCCACAAGCTAAAGGTTCAAAGCTGCGTTGATTGAGTCCATTTTCTACATTTATCTCATTACGGACATTCAGTACTGTCTGATAGCTTTGGTAAAGGCGAATTAACGCGGCGCGACTAATTTTATGGTTTTGCACTTGATGTAGCCGACTACAGGTCAGGCTGCTCCAATCGGTGCCAATAATCCTGGCGGGCCTTCTCAAAGTTCGCACCATGTTTTCCCGAAACTCCGTGCGGCTGGCGACAAATAATAATTCTGGATGGCGTAGTACATGACCAGGCTTGAATAGTGTTGGGTCTACCGCCAATGGTAAATAGCAGCCTGAGACTCTAAAATTAGCGGTTTCAGCATCGCTAAAAAAACGGGAATCAGTAAAATATAGCCGGTCACAATAATTAGCGCGTTGGTTGTCAGGTGGAAAGCGGTCGCCAATCAATCCGGCGATTAATGGCCGGTGGGGTAATTTTCGCACTATCTGATAATACTCTAGCGGAACTCCGAATACCCCTGCGGCGATGATTAAATCTGGGCGGAACTTTCGCAATGTTTGTTCAAATCGCATCAGCATCCAGTCCGCATTCATTGCAGTGTAGCCTCGCCATTTAATCCGTAGCCGCGAGACTAGGGTATCGCCATTAACGGCAAAGATCCGCGTGACATAACCACTCTGGATGCAGGCGCGATGCAGATTTTCCAGCCATAAAACCAGGCTGCCACGCTTGCCGATTAGTAAAATCCGTAATGCTGTCATAGCGTCACTATCTGTTCAAGCTTGGCAACTAGTATTCCACTCGCAGGCCAGGGAATTACCGCTTCATCGACCGTTCCGGCCACCCATCGCGATAACCAATAGGGCAGCTTCAATCCCGCCAGATTGATTAGATCAATGCCGTCAGACATTCGTGGCTTCACCTCCAGAAAACATTATTCGCACCAGTCGTTTGCGTAAATCAGGCCGCGAGCCTGAATAGTGATCAACTCGTTCGGACAAAACCCGGCGATCACCCAATCGGCAATTGCCCGAACCTCCGGGCTGTCCTCGATCCGTTACCGACACCCCTGCGCTTGCGGTGAACCACCGCCCATAGTCGCCCGTCCGATGTGCGACAGTCGATGGATCGCTCATCACCGGCCAGATACGCCGTCGCCAGAAGCGGCCGTTACCCACCGGAATAAGCCGGAGCCGCCACAAATTCTGCGCTGCCCATCGTGAATCTATCGTTACTCAATACTCAATAGCCGATCCAGCGCCATCTTGCCGTTGTTTTTCAGCTGAAAACTCAGGCCGTAGCTCGATCGGGCGGGCTGGACGCACCCCCGCCGCGTCTCACCCGCCCAGCATGACTCGCGCCTTGGCAAACTCAGCAAGCAGGGTCGTTTCAGTCGGATAAGTCGTGCTCTGAATAAAGCGGGTTGGGAGCCATAGCTTGATGAATCAAGGCGATAGTCTTGCATGAATTGGATAGATCACGAATTAGTAAGACGCGCATGAAGCATCGCTCAAACCCGTATCATCGCGAACAAGGGCTGCTTGATTTCTCTGGAAATCAGCAGGATCAGTTGGTCACGCTTTCAGGATCGGCTGCTTGCTGCTACCTTTTCAGCTAATTCCAGCTAAAACTTAAACAGGCTCTAACCGCATCCACCAAGGAGATACCGCATGAATCGGGCTAAAACGCTGACTCTTACCGCCGCTATGGTGCTGCTTACCGCTGCCGGATCGGCTTATGCTGGCAAAACGCTTGATGCCATCAAGGAACGGGGTTTCATCAAATGCGGCGTCAGCGATGGCCTGCCGGGTTTCTCCTACGCTGACGAGAAAGGCAACTATAACGGCATTGACGTTGACGTTTGCCGTGCGGTGGCCGCCGCCGTGTTTGGCGATGCCACCAAGGTCAAATTTACCCCGCTGACCGCCAAGGAGCGCCTGACCGCCTTGCAATCGGGTGAAATCGACGTGCTGTCGCGCAACACCACCTGGACCTCCAGCCGCGATTCTGCCCAAGGCTTGAATTTTACCGGTATCACCTACTACGACGGTCAGGGCTTTCTGGTCAACAAGAAGCTCGGGGTCAAGAGCGCCAAGCAACTTGACGGGGCCACGGTCTGCGTCCAGGCCGGCACCACGACCGAATTGAATCTGAGCGATTACTTCCGCACCAACAAAATGAAGCTGACCCCGATCAGCTACGACAAGTCGGACGAGAGCGCTAAATCACTGGAAGCGGGCCGGTGCGACGTACTGACCTCCGATCAGTCGCAGCTTTACGCCCAGAGGATCAAACTAGCCAAGCCGGATGACTACGTCGTGTTGCCGGAAGTCATCTCTAAGGAACCGCTGGGGCCGGTGGTTCGCCACGGCGATGACGAGTGGTTCGATATTGTCAAGTGGGCGCTGTTCGTCATGGTTAATGCAGAAGAAATGGGCATTACCTCGAAAAACGTCGAGGAAATGAAGAAATCCGCCAATCCCGACATCAGGCGGTTGTTGGGCGTAGAAGGCGACAAGGGTAAAGACTTCGGGCTGAACAATGACTGGATGGCGGTGGTCATCAAGCAGGTCGGCAATTACGGCGAAGTATTCGACCGCAATGTTGGCAAGGGCAGTCCGCTCAAGATTGAGCGTGGCCTGAACGCACTGTGGACCCAGGGCGGCCTGCAATACGCGCCGCCGGTGCGTTAGGTTAGGTAGTAAATAACGCAGCGTGGATTTCCCGCCCGTGTTTGACTCAGGGGCGGGAAGCCCACGCCACGGATTATCCTGCCCCAAACGCTCACCTTTGATGATGACCACCGATCACGCTCCGGCCAAACCGCCATTCTGGAATAACCCGCAAGTTCGGGCTGTCGCCTTTCAAGCGATTGCGCTGATTGCTACGGTTAGCTTCGGGCTGTACCTCTTTGCCAACACGCAGGCCAATCTACAGCGGCTTGGCATCGCCTCCGGCTTCGATTTTCTGTCCTCGCCGGCTGGCTTCGACATCATCCAGAGCCTGATTCCCTACTCGGCTACCGCCAGTTACGGCCAGGTGTTTTGGGTCGCGCTGTTGAATACCCTGCTGGTGGCGGCGCTGGGCGTCATTCTGGCGACTTTGCTCGGTTTCGTAATCGGAGTGGCCCGGCTGTCCAAAAACTGGCTGATTGCCCGACTGGCGCTGATTTACGTTGAAACCTTTCGCAACATTCCACTGCTGCTGCAAATTTTCTTCTGGTATTTCGCGGTGTTGCGGTCGATGCCAGCGCCGCGCCTGAGCTACAGCCTTGGCGATGTCGTTTTCCTCAACATTCGCGGTTTGTATCTGCCCGCACCGCAGGTTGAACCTGGTTTTGGCTGGGCGATCGCCGCTTTTGGAATCGCTGTGTTCCTCACCCTAGTGCTGGTGCGCTGGGCGCGGCAGCGGCAGGCGGCGACTGGACGCCAGTTTCCGGTAGTTTCGGCGGCGCTGGCGCTGCTGCTGTGCCTGCCCCTGCTGACCTTCTGGCTGGCTGGTTCGCCATTGCATTGGCAACTTCCAGAGTTACAGGGTTTCAATTTTCGAGGCGGCTGGGTGCTGATCCCGGAAATGGCCTCGCTGCTGCTGGCGCTAACGATCTATACCGCCGCCTTCATCGCTGAAATCGTCCGCGCTGGCATCCAGGCGGTCAGTCATGGTCAAACCGAGGCCTCGTTTTCGCTGGGCATGAATCCCGGCAAGACCCTGCGGCTGATCATCCTGCCACAGGCGTTGCGGGTCATCATTCCGCCGCTGACCAACCAGTATCTGAACCTGACCAAGAATTCCTCGCTAGCCGCCGCGATCGGTTATCCCGATTTGGTATCGTCCTTCGCCGGCACCGTGCTGAACCAGACCGGCCAAGCCATCGAGTGCATCGCCATTACTATGGCGGTCTACCTTAGTATCAGCCTGCTGATTTCGTTGCTGATGAACCTGTACAACCGGCGAGCGGCACTGGTGGAGCGCTAAGTCATGGCCGAACCTCATATCCCCCATCCCGATCTGCCGCCGCCAGTCAGCAGCGTCGGCCCTATCGGCTGGCTGCGACGCAATCTGTTGTCCTCGCCGCTCAATATCGTGCTGACGCTGCTGGCGTTGTACCTGCTGACTATCGCTATTCCACCGTTACTGAGCTGGGCGGTGCTGAACGCGACCTGGAGCGGTGACAGCCGCGACGCCTGCCAAGCCAGCCACGGCGCGTGCTGGGTTTTTATCCGGGTGCATTTCGACCAATTTATGTATGGTTTCTACCCGGAAGGGCAACGCTGGCGGGTGGATCTGAGTGCGTTGCTGCTGATTTTTAGCGCCGCGCCATTGTTCATCCGTGCCGTACCCAGTTTGGTCAAGTTGCGGCTCAGCCTGAGCATTCTGGTGCTCTATCCTCTTATCGCATTCCTCTTGCTCTCCGGTGGTCGGTTTGGGCTGTCGGTGGTCGAAACCAGCCGCTGGGGTGGACTGCTGCTGACCCTGGTCATTGCTGGAGTCGGCATGACCGCCGCTCTGCCACTGGGCATATTGCTGGCGCTGGGGCGGCGCTCGCAATTGCCAGCGATTCAAACCCTGTGCGTCACCTTCATCGAATTCTGGCGCGGGGTGCCGCTGATTACCGTGCTGTTCATGTCTTCGGTGATGTTGCCGCTGTTCCTGCCGACCGGGATGAACTTCGACAAATTGCTGCGGGCGCTGATCGGCGTGTCGCTGTTTCAGGCCGCCTACATGGCCGAAGTGGTGCGCGGCGGTTTGCAGGCCATTCCCAAGGGCCAGTTTGAAGCGGCCGCCGCCCTGGGTCTGGGTTTCTGGAAAATGATGGGGCTGATCGTGCTGCCGCAAGCGTTGAAACTGGTTATCCCCGGCATCGTCAATACCTTCATCGCCCTGTTCAAGGACACCTCGCTGGTGTTGATCATTGGCCTGTTCGATCTGCTGAATACGGTGCATAACGCCACCACTAACCCGGCCTGGCTGGGCTTTTCCACCGAGGGCTATGTGTTCGCCGCTGCTGTCTACTGGCTGTTCTGCTTCGGGATGTCCCGCTACAGTCAAAGTCTGGAAAAGCGCCTGCACACTGGCCACAAGCGTTAATCAAGCCTTCAGGAATCCGTCCCGTGTCCGAATCTCCCGCCCATAAACTGTTGTCCGATCAGGTCATGATCCAGATGGACGGCGTCCACAAGTGGTATGGCGCATTTCACGTTCTCAAGGACATCAACCTGACCGTCCAGAAAGGCGAACGGATTGTGGTCTGTGGCCCATCTGGCTCCGGCAAGTCAACCACAATCCGCTGCATTAATCGGCTGGAGGAATACCAGCGTGGCCGGATCACGGTGGACGGCCAGGAACTGAGCAACGATGTCAAACAGATTGAACGGATTCGCCGGGAAGTCGGGATGGTGTTCCAGCATTTCAATCTGTTTCCGCATCTGACCGTGCTGGAAAACTGTACCCTGGCCCCTATCTGGGTGCGGAAGCTGCCACGCAAGGAGGCGGTGGAAATCGCCATGCGCTATCTGGAGCGGGTCAAGATTCCCGAACAGGCCGGGAAATATCCGGGGCAACTGTCTGGCGGTCAGCAGCAGCGGGTCGCTATTGCCCGCAGCTTGTGCATGAATCCGAAAATCATGCTATTTGACGAGCCGACCTCGGCGTTGGACCCGGAGATGATTAAGGAAGTGCTGGAAACGATGGTCACGCTGGCTGAAGATGGCATGACCATGATCTGCGTGACCCACGAAATGGGTTTTGCTAAAACTGTCGCGCATCGGGTCATTTTCATGGATGGCGGCGAAATCATCGAACAGAACGCGCCGGAAGAATTTTTTACTAACCCGCAATCGGATCGAACCCGACTGTTTTTAAGCCAAATCTTGCATCATTGATTTTAAGGAGTAACCCTGAATGGCTAGCGTCAATAAAGTTATCCTGATCGGCAATTTGGGCAAAGACCCTGAAGTGCGCTATATGCCGAGCGGCGATGCCATTGCCAATATCAATATCGCCACTACTGAAAGCTACAAGGATCGGGAGGGAGTGAAACAGGAGCGCACGGAATGGCATCGGGTGGTGTTCTTTGGCAAGTTGGCCGAGATCGTCGGTCAATACCTGAAAAAAGGCCGCCCAGTCTATGTTGAGGGGCGGATTCAGACCAAAAAGTGGCAGGACAAGAATGGGCAGGATCGCTACACCACTGAAATTATCGCGACCGATATGAAGATGCTGGGCAGTCGCGGCGACTCCGGCAGCGATGCATCGTTTACACCAGAAGAGGGTGAGCCGCAATCCCGCCCTGCTGCACGGTCCTCATCATCGACCAGCTCGGCGCAATCTGCCTCACCGTCCCGCAGCACCCAGTCGTCAGAGCCGGATCATGGCGGCTTTGATGACGATATCCCGTTCTGAATTTTCCTTCAGGGTTGCCGCAACGCCGCGCTGGTATGGGTTAATAATCGCGTCAGCCACGGCTTTTTGCTGATATAGGCTATCTCGTACAGATCGGCGCTGGCGCTGGTATCCAGCAACAGGTCATCGCTAGTGCGCAACTCGTCAACCAGCCGGCATTCCAGCGCCCGGGTTCCGTACCAGTGTTCGCCAGTCGCTACCTGATCCAGGTCCACCTGCGGCCGGTGCGTTTTGACGAAGTCCTTGAACAGGGTATGGGCTTCTTCAATTTCTTCCTGAAACTTGCGCCGACCTTGGTCAGTATTTTCACCAAGTATCGTGACGGTGCGCTTGAATTCACCGGCCATGAACTGCTCATAATCAATGTCGTGTTTCTTAAGCAGCCGGTTGAGATTAGGCAATTGCGCGATGACGCCAATCGAACCGACGACTGCAAATGGCGCGGCAATAATCCGATCAGCCACGCAAGCCATCATATAGCCGCCGCTAGCCGCTACTTTATCCACCGCCACGCTTAGCTTGACTCGCCGGTCACGAATTCTCAGCAATTGCGCCGCCGCCAGACCATAGGCATGAACCAGACCGCCAGCGCTTTCCAGCCGCACGATGACTTCATCTTCCGGTTGGGCGATGGTCAGCAGCGCGGTGATTTCCTCGCGCAATGCAGCCACCGCTACGGCGCGAATGTCGCCATGAAAATTCAGTACGAATACCCGCCGACGTTCATTTTTTTCGCGCTGTTTCTCCCGTGTTTTCTGTTCTTTCTGGAACTGCTTGAGCGCCTTTTTTGACAAGGTCGCCGCCTTGAGCATGAACGCCATCTGGTTATAATCCTTGTTCAGACAGCGGATATCCAGCCGTCCTCGGCTATCCGACTGACCGCCACGCCCCACCAGCGCCAGGATGCCGCCTACGACAATCAGAACTGCCGCCACCAGTGTTGCCGTTTCAGCTAGAAATAGCCCATATTCATTCATAAATTCCATCCGATAACTCCGTATTCAAGGGAAAATCATGTCATATCTTATGCTAAGTATTTTCGTATTCCTGCACAAACTGATCCCAGGTTTTGACTGCTGGAATTGCCAATAACTGGCTGGCGAATGTCAGCGCTAAGATCAGATTCGTTTGCGCCATCGTGCTTAATGGATCGCCTAATTCAAAGCGTTCGCCGCGAATCGCTAGTTGAAACGCCGGTGGCGGTGGATCAGGATTGATTTGCCCATAAATCTGCAAGACCACTGCTGGCGACAAGGCATGGCTAGTATAGCCAGTATTCTTGGCTGGTTGCAGACGGCTAAACTGGAAGGGTGATCGGCAAGAAACGCTGGCGTCTACAAATAACACCAGCTTCCGGTTTTCCAGGTCAATCGTGTGTTCAATCTGCAATTGAAAATCAGTCAACAGTTCAATCTTGTCCTGATCATTGAATGGCTCAGGCCATTCAGTGAGATGCTCCAAAAAGAGCGGCCCCAGTGCGTCATCACCCCGGCTAGGATTACCCACGGCGATAATCAATAGTGCCTGATTCAAACCTCGTTACTCCAATAGATTATTTGGTCTAGCCTACGGGAATATGGTAATCCATATGGCGGAGATATCCTGCCCCTGTGCCTAGATACCGGGTAGAACGCCCGCGCTACAATGAAACCGCCATAGGCGCCAAACCACGGACAAACCATGCCTCGCATCGCTATCATCGTGCCCGTGCTGAATGAAGCAACACAGATCGTTGCTGGTTTGGAAGCCTTGCAAGCCTGGCGTGGGCCGGATTGTGAACTGATCATTGCCGACGGCGGCAGCACCGATCAAACAGTAGCGCTGGCAGAACCACAGGCGGATCGGGTCATCATTGCGCCCAAAGGCCGGGCAGCGCAGATGAACGCTGGTGCGGCGGTGTCTCAAAGTGAGATTCTCTGGTTTCTGCATGCCGACAGCCTGCCGCCGCCGGAGGCGATTCTCTTGATTCAGGCCGCCCTGGCTGATCCCTGCCGGCATTGGGGCCGCTTCGATGTTCGGCTGTCGGGTACGCATCCGGCGCTGCGGATGGTGGAAACCCTGATGAATTTACGTTCCCGCTTGACCGGCATCGCTACCGGTGATCAAGGTATCTTCGTGCGCCGAACGCGGTTTGAACAGATGGGCGGTTATCCACCCATCGCTCTGATGGAGGACATTGCCCTGAGCCGGTTGCTCAAACGGCACAGCCCGCCAGTGTGCCTGCGTCAGCGCTTGACCACTTCCAGCCGGCGTTGGGAACGCGACGGCGTGTTTCGCACCATTGTGCTGATGTGGCGGTTGCGGCTGGCGTATTTCTTTGGCGCCGATCCCGATCAATTAGCCCGGATTTATTACCGCAGATGAGCGACAGCTACGAATTTCCCAACGCCCGGTTGCTGATTTTCGCCAAGGCGCCGGTTCCCGGTCAGGTCAAGACCCGACTGGCGGGACCGCTTGGCAGGCGTGGCGCGGCGGAACTGTACAAGAAATTGCTGCGCCGGACCCTGGTAATCGCTCGTGCGGCCCGGCTGTGCCCGATTGAACTCTGGGGCGCACCGGATGTGCGGCATGGGTTTTTCATCGCCTGTCGGCGGGATAACGGCGTGCGGTTGCGGCGGCAATGCGGCAATGATCTGGGTCAGCGGATGAATCATGCGCTGAACCGGACCTTGGCTAAAAAAGGTCGCTCTGCGGTGTTAATCGGCGGCGATTGCGCGTCGTTGGGCGTGACGGAACTGCGGGAGGCATTTCACCAACTGGCTACTGGTTCGGCAGCGGTGCTGGGGCCTGCGGCGGATGGCGGCTATGTGCTGATCGGTCTGAACCGGCCCGCCCCGGCGCTGTTCCGGGGCATTGCCTGGGGTGCGCCGACCGTGCTGGCTGCGACCCGCCGCCGACTCTGGCAAGCGGGGCTGCTGAACTGGACGGAACTGCCGATGGGCTGGGACGTGGATAGGCCGGCTGATGTGCGGCGGTTACGCCGGGTTCAGGCCGCGTCCGCAGCACCAAAATACTCTGCCGCGTAGCGTTCCGCCTGTAATTCCGGCGACCAGAAATCCAGCGGCAAGCCGGCTTTCTGCTTGAGTTGCGCCAGGAAGACATAGGGATCGGGCAGATGCTCCCATACCGCTGGCAGAAAGGTGGCGCGGTGGTGGCGGAAATGCAGGATCAGCCCATCTACGCCGGGCCGCAGTTGCGCCAGCAGCTCCGCTTCAGAACCAAAGTGCAACGGTTCCGGCGGTGATAACACTGAGATGTGAAGTTCCAACCGGGGAAATTCATCGGCCCGCAGTTCTGGGAAACGTGGGTCTTCAAACGCCGCCGCGTAGGCATGAGTGGCGACATCCTGCACCAGGGGTTGATAAGCCGCCAATGCGCCGATGCAGCCACGCAATTGCCCCTCGATTTCCAGCGTCACGAAAGTCGCTCGCAGCAACCGCAAGTTTTCGGGATAGTCTTCGGGGTTGACCAGCAATGCTTGGCCCTGATTCAAGCCGTGTTGGATTGAACTGCGAGCCACGTCCAGCAGGATTGCTCGATCCGGTTTTGAAAGCTGCTCAGTGAAAGACATAAGCGCCATACCCTACCACTTGGTTACGTGGCCCGGCAGTATCGCCGGAATTACGCAGATCGATGGTCTCACCGTGCAGGTTTTTCCGCCGCGCTACCCATAACAGGCCGTTTACCGGATTACGTCCACACGCCTGCTCATAACCGATCGCCTCAAAGCGCAACGCCTCAATGGCTTTCGAGGTCGCGCCGTCGATGTGGCGGGCAGTCTGGTAATCGTGGTAATGGCTGAGATCGGAACTGATCACGATCAGGGTTTCTGGCCCGCCCCACAGCGTTTCCAGCACCGCTCCCACTTCCGACGGACTGGCATCGCCAACCACCAGCGGCGCCAGCTTGAAGTCACCCAGCACCGCCTGCAAAAACGGCAGATGCACTTCCAGGCTGTGCTCCTGGGCGTGGGCCTGCTCCAGAAAGCCCACTTCGGGCAGTGATTGCACCAGTTCCAGCGCCGCCTGATCCAGTGGAATCTGACCCAGTGGCGTAGCAAAAGCAGTCATCATGCTGATCGCGATGCCTCGAAACCCGACCCGGTGGCTTGGGCCGAGCAACACCACTTGGGTGATGAGGTCACGGGCCGCCTTGAGCCGGGCGTAAGCCGTGGCGGCGACCGGCCCAGAATAAATATAACCGGCGTGCGGAACGATGATCGCCTTGGGCGGCGGTTCCGCCGGCGCTTCAACCCGGCTGAGGAATTGCTGCAACTGGGTATGCAGCTGGGCGGGATCCGCCGGATAGAACTGCCCGGCGACAGCAGGAGCGCGTACCGTTTGCATGGCGTCCTCCAACAATGTGTCCTATTTGTATTAAAGTATAGGGCGTTAAATTCGCCCGTTACGGGTAAAATCTACCAGCAAAACCGTCCGGTCGGCAGCATTGCCAGCCGGATTTAATAAAAGATCAGAGCCTTTGACCACGAGGCCATAATGAGCATAACCACCACAACTACCTTGGACACGAGAGTCGCTACCGACTTCTTTCCTACCCGATACTGGCATCGCCTTGACGATGGCCGGGTCCAGTGTGATATCTGTCCGCGTTATTGCAAGTTGCATGAGGGCCAGCAAGGCCTGTGTTTTGTGCGTGGTTGCCATGATGGGCAAATCATGCTGACCAGCTATGGCCGCTCCAGCGGTTTCTGCATTGACCCGATTGAAAAGAAGCCGCTCAATCATTTTCTCCCTGGCACTCCGGTATTGTCCTTCGGCACTGCCGGCTGCAACCTGGCCTGCAAATTTTGCCAGAACTGGGATATGAGCAAATCCCGTGAAATGGATACGCTGGCTGATGAGGCCTCGCCGTTGAAGCTGGCACGGGTTGCTCATGAATTAGGCTGCCGCAGTGTCGCTTACACCTATAACGATCCAGTGATCTTCATGGAGTACGCTATAGATACCGCCATTGCCTGTCGGGAATATGGGATTAAATCGGTCGCGGTGACGGCCGGTTATTTGTGCGATGAACCGCGTCAGGAATTTTATCAATATATGGACGCCGCTAATGTTGATCTCAAAGCATTCACTGAGGATTTTTACTGGAAAATCTGCGGCGGTCATTTACAACCGGTGTTAGATACCCTGGTTTATCTAAAGCAGGAAACCAACGTTTGGTTCGAGATCACAACCTTGCTAATTCCTGGTGAGAATGATTCAGACGCGGAGCTGGAGGCGATGACGCAATGGATCATGGAAAACCTTGGCCCAGAAGTGCCGCTACATTTCACCGCCTTTCACCCTGACTGGAAGATGTTGAATCACTCGCCAACGCCGCCTTCCACACTCAGTCGGGCGAGGCGGATTGCTCTGAATAATGGCATTCATTATGCCTACACTGGTAATATCCATGATGAAAAAGGCGATAGCACCTATTGTCATCAGTGTGGACAGAAATTGATTGGACGCGACTGGTACACACTGGGTGTCTGGAATCTGACAGCTGACGGGTGCTGCAATGCTTGTGCGACTCCTTGCGCTGGAGTGTTCGAGGCCGAACCGGGGACTTGGGGAGCGCGCCGACGACCGGTGCGACTGCGGCAGTATGCGGATTGAAAAATACGCTCCGTGGAATAAAGCTAATGAATTTAGTTTGTTCAGCATCTTCTGCGCCTTTCATGGATTGGGAAGCTCATGCTGAGTTACCGCCATTCTTTCCATGCCGGTAATTTCGCCGATGTTTTCAAACATACGCTATTACTGCAACTGCTTCTGGCGTTAAAGCGCAAGGATAAGCCGTTCTGCATCCTAGATACTCATGCAGGGGCTGGTCGTTATGACCTACTGTATTCTAAATCAGCGGCTAAAAATCGAGAGTATGGGGAAGGGATTGGTCGGTTGTGGAGTCAGCCAGAGTTAGGGCCGGAATTGAGTGAATATCGGAAGCAGGTGCAGGCGCTGAACCCGAATGGCGAGTTGCGCTACTATCCCGGTTCGCCATTACTAACTCGTGGTTTATTGCGGCCAGGCGATCGACTCATTCTAACTGAACTGCATCCAAGCGATTATCCGTTGTTGAAAACGGTATTTTCAGGTGACCGCCAGACCGCAGTGCATCATGCTGATGGTTATGCTGCTCTCAAGGCTTTTTTGCCGCCGATAGAGCGACGCGGGCTGGTGTTTATCGATCCTGCTTTTGAATTACGGGATGAATTCGAGCGATTGATTGATGCAGTTCAAGTCATTCACCGGCGCTGGGCGAGCGGAATAACTGCGCTCTGGTATCCGATTCTTGACCGTGCTCCCAGTCTGCGTTTTCATCGCGCCTTGCGGGAGTCAGCTATTCCAGCAGTGCTGTGTGCGGAGCTGGGCTTGCAGTCGTATGACACGCCATTCGGTTTGCACGGCTGTGGTATGATTATAATCAATCCACCTTGGCAGTTTGATGAACGGCTAAAGCGGTTATTGCCGGAACTACGGCAAAGACTACAAAGCAGTGAGAATGGACAAATCCAACTGGACTGGCTAACACCTGCCCCCTGATTCACCCCAAACCAATCAAGAAACCTATGCCATACACAACGCTGATCGATACGGCCACACTGAATGCCCATCTGCACGATCCCGACTGGGTTATCGTGGATTGCCGTTTTAACTTAATGGAGCCTGAAGCAGGTCGGCGTGCTTACCGTGAGAATCATCTACCCGGCGCCCGTTATGCCCACCTGAACGACGATTTGTCGGGGCCAATCACGTTAACGACAGGCCGACATCCATTGCCTGACCCGGCGCGGCTGGCGCAACGGCTTGGCGCTTGGGGCATCAGTCAGGACACGCAGGTTGTGGCCTACGACGACCTGGGCGGGATGCTGGCGGCAGCGCGGTTGTGGTGGCTGCTGCGCTGGGTCGGACACGACGCCGTGGCGGTGCTGGATGGCGGCTTGGCCGCTTGGCTGGCGGCAGGATTAGCGCTGACGACGGAACCGCCTATCGCGCCGTTGACCCGCTTTGACGCTCGGCCTGATGACCAGTTATGGCTAACGGCGGCCCAGGTGCAGGCGTTGCCGCCGGAGAATCTGGTGCTGGATGCGCGGGGCGCGGCCCGCTATCGAGGCGAGATGGAGCCGGTTGATCCGGTGGCTGGTCATATTCCCGGCGCGGTCAACCTGCCGACTGAGGGACATTTGACGCCCGAAGGTGGCTTTCTGCCAACGGCGATGCTGCGGGCGCGGTTTGAGGCGGCGTTGCAAGGAAGACCCCCGGCGGCAGTCGTTCACAGTTGTGGTTCCGGTGTGACCGCCTGTCACAACCTGCTGGCGATGGAAGTTGCTGGTTTACGCGGCTCACGGTTGTATTCGGGGTCGTGGAGCGAGTGGATCCGCGATCCCCGTCGGCCGATTGCGACCGGTAGCGCTGTCACTTAATCGCGGAATCAGCAGGCGTTTTTTCCGCAGTCAGGTCGCACGGGTACAGCGATTCGAGCGCCTCCGGTTCAACGCGGATGACTTCGATGCTGCCCTTGCGGGTGAAAGTCCAACCGTGGGCGCGTCTCTGGCTGAAAATGGCGTAGGACAGAACGGAGTAACCGCGTAATCCCACCCGGTCGGCCAACGCCATCGTGTTGCTTGCCTTGTCCAGCGCTTTGCATTGAATGCTGTCGCCGTTCATCGCCATCCCCTCACACTCTGTGGACCTTCAGTTTTAATCGCGTTTCATCGCGCTGCAGTCTTCACCCAAGTTATCGGCAACAGCGGTCAAGTCTGTAGCCACCGTCGCCGCCTAATTCAATGACCGTTAACCGTTGCCATGCGCCGCACCAGAATCGGGCAACGGTGGCAGGGGCGGAATCGGGAAGGGATGCTTGGCCTGATAGTCCTTGGCCTGCCGTTCTGCCTCGTCAATCTGGGCCGGTGTCATCTTTTCAGCCAAATCCTTCTTGGCTTGCGGGGCTTGTCCGTCGCCTTGGACATCGGCGAGCGCGTACCAGAAGTAGGCTCGTACATAGTCAGGTTTTACGCCTTGCCCCTCCTCGTACATGATGCCCAGATTAATCTGGGCCTGTGGCAAGCCCTGTTCCGCCGCTTTTTGGTACCAGACCATCGCCTGGGCATTGTCCTGTGGCAATCCCTTGCCCTGGTCATACAACACGCCAAGGTTGAATTGGGCGAAGGCGTAGCCTTGTTCGGCTAGTGGCCGAACAATAGCGATTTCAGCCGCGTAGTCGCCGCGTTCATGGGCGTTTTTAGCTCGATCCCAATCGCCTTCGCTGGCCCAGGCTGAAGCGGCGCTGAGTACGCTGCATGCCAGCAACAGGAAAAGCCGTTTTTTCATTGATGAATGCTCCTGAGTTGTGGTCGGTGGTTACTTGACTATCCGCTGGTGTGGGCGCTGGCCGCTTTTAACCTGCGTCATGCCTGGCCTGAAATACTCGAAGCACACCCGTTTCGCACCAGCCACGGGCCAAGCTGGCCCACCCGGCGATCCAGGCATGGTAAAGGTGGCTATCGACGACATAAGGATTGTGGCTGTCACCCCGGATCGCCGCTTCAACGCCCTGCCGGAAGGCCCTGTGAAATAGGGGCGCCAGTTTCTTGGAAGGATCATGCTTGTCGCGCATCGTCTTAATTTCCCGCTCGGGAGTCATACTCCGTAATGCATTTCAGACCATCTCTAACCGATATTGTTGCATATTTGCAAATAAATTTGTTTTTCTCACAACTTTGTTGCTTGCTTGCCGTGGCTCTGTAACCGGTAAAGACTGGCGTACAACCCGTCCTGGGCCAGTAACTCGGCATGATGACCAATTTCGGCGATATGGCCTCGGTCCAGTACGACGATTCGGTCAGCATTCTCGATGGTGGACAGCCGGTGGGCAATGATAAACGCAGTGCGGCCTTGGCGCAGGGCGTCGAGCGCCTGTTGCACCTTGCGTTCCGAATGGGTGTCAAGCGCCGAGGTGGCTTCATCCAGAATCAGAATCGGCGCGTTTTTAAGCAGGGCGCGGGCAATGGCGATCCGCTGGCGCTGTCCGCCTGATAGCCGCGCTCCGTTTTCACCAATCAGAGTCTCCATGCCCTGCGGCAACTCACGGATAAAATCCAGGGCGTGAGCGTCTTCGGCAGCTTTGATCAGGGCGTCAGCGCTCGCCTTGAACCCGGTTCCATAGGCGATATTGGCTGCGATGCTGTCATTAAACAGCACGATGTCCTGACTGACATAGGCGATATTGGCCCGCAGATCCGCCAGCCGCAGTTCGTGAATGGGGATCCCGTCCAGCAAAATAGCCCCGGATTCGACTTCATAAAAGCGCGGCAGCAGGTTCATCAAAGTCGTTTTGCCGCTGCCGGAAGGCCCGACCAGGGCGATGGTTTCGCCGGGTTGCGCCTCCAGATCAAACTGCCGGATCACTTCAGGACCTTCGTCCTGGTAGCGATAGGTGACTGTTCGGAAGCTGACCCAGCCTTGAGCGCGACTGAGGGTCCGGGTTCCCTGATCCAGTTCCGGCGGCTCATCCAGCAAGGCAAAAATTGTTTCCGCCGCCGCCAGTCCGCGCTGCAACTGTTCGTTGACCTTGGTCAAGCGCTTGATGGGCGCCAGCAGCATCGCCATAGCGCCAAACAGCGAGACAAAACCACCGACCGTAATCTGGTTAGCAGCAGATTGCAGTGAGGCAAAGTAGATCATCAGTCCTAATGCCATGATTGCCAGCAGCTGCACTAGCGGCCCGCTGGCTTCAGCGGTGGTGGTCAGTTTCATATTGAACTGGCGGACCCGGTTGTTGACCCGCCGGAAGCGCTGCTGCTCGTAATCCTGTCCACCGAAAATCTTGATAACCTTATGACCTTGTAACGCCTCGTCGATCACATGGGTTAGATCGCCCATCAGGTTTTGCAATTCTCGGCTCAAGCCCCGCAGTCGCCGGCTGATCAAGCGCACGATCAGCGCGATGCCCGGCGCGATCAGCAAGGCCAGCAGCGACAGTTTCCAGTTCAGATACAGCATCCAGCCGAGCAGGCCGATCACCGCCAGACCATCCTTGACCAAGGTAATCAACGCCTGGGTGGTGGCGTTCATCACCTGGCTAACGTCATAGGTCAGACGCGACAGCAGGTTGCCAGCGGAATGATCGTCAAAATAGCGGGTGGGTAAGGTCAGCAGCCGGACAAACAGCGCTTCACGCAGCGCCATGACCACCCGATGCGCGACCCACTCCATTGCGACCGAACCGAGGAAGCCGGCCACGCCGCGCACCAGGAACACGGCGACCAGCAGCACCGGCATCAGCCGAATCGAGTGCGGGTTTTTTTCGACAAAGCTGCCGTCCAGCAGTGGCTGAATCAGCGCCGGAATCAGCGGCTCGGTCGCCGCCGCGACGGCGGTGCCGATCATTGATAATACGAATATCCGCGTATACGGTCGGACATAGCCCAGCAGCCTGAAATAGAGTTCTTTGCTATTCATCAGGGGGTTAGCCTCCAGCCTTTGGTCTTGATCCACGGAGAACACGGTGAAGATTAAAACCAGATTTCTTTAACCGTTAGCGTCTAACTTTCTAATCATTCACTAGACTAATGGCCTTCAAACTTATGCTGTTCCAACGCCATGCTATCATGCCACCCTTGTGAAACCGCCCCAAACCCTAGTCCATGAAACTGCAAATCCCCCGTTTTGAATCTGCCCGGGTCTTGATCGCCGGCGACGTCATGCTGGATCGCTACTGGTACGGCCCCTGTTCCCGGGTGTCGCCAGAAGCGCCAGTGCCGATAGTCAAGGTCGAGGAAGTCGAGGAACGCCCTGGTGGCGCGGCTAATGTGGCGGTTAACATCGCCACACTGGGCAGCCAGGTCCGGGTGCTGGGCGTAGCCGGCGCCGATGAAGCGGCCACTACCCTGGAAATCAAGCTGCATCGGATGGGGGTGGCTTGCGAGCTGATTCAGCTGCCTGGTCAGGCCACTATTACCAAGTTGCGGGTGTTGAGCCGCAATCAGCAACTGCTGCGGCTGGACTTTGAGGACGGTTTTCCCGGCCTTGAACCGGCGGCGTTGCGTGAACGGTTTGCCGCCGGGCTGGCTGAAACCGACGTGGTGGTGCTATCCGATTATCGCAAAGGCGCGTTACGTCAGGCCGACATTCTGATCCGGTTGGCCCGCGCCGCCGGCAAACCGGTGCTGGTTGATCCCAAGGGTCGTGATTTCCGCCGCTACCACGGGGCGACGCTACTGACGCCTAATCTGGCCGAATTTGAGGCGGTGGTCGGCACCTGCCGTGATGAGGCGGAACTGGTTGGCAAGGGTGAGGCACTGCGCCGGGATTTGGGCCTGGAGGCGTTGCTGATCACTCGTGGCGAGCAGGGGATGACCCTGTTGCAGGCCGGGGTCGAGCCACTGCATCTGGCGGCGCGCGCCCGCGAGGTCTACGACGTGACCGGAGCCGGCGATACCGTGATTGCGACCTTGGCTGCCGGACTGGCCGCCGGACTGGATCTGCCGTCGGCGACTCTGCTGGCCAATCTGGCCGCCGGAATCGTGGTGGGCAAATTGGGCGCCGCCAGTGTCACCGCATCGGAACTGCGGCGGGCGCTGTATGAACATGATGAGCCGCCACGTGGCATTCTGAACGGCGAGGATTTGCTGCGAGTGGTGGGCGATGCCAAGGCCCACGGCGAAACCATCGTGATGACCAATGGCTGTTTCGACATCCTGCACGCCGGCCATGTGACCTATCTGGAACAGGCCAAGCGGCTAGGCAACCGGCTAATCGTTGCGGTTAACAATGATGATTCGGTGCGCCGGATCAAGGGTGCAGAGCGGCCGGTCAACTCGCTGTGGCAGCGGATGCGGGTACTGGCCGGCCTGGCGGCAGTGGACTGGGTCGTCCCCTTCCACGAGGACACGCCAGAAGCGCTGATTCACGCAGTCCAGCCTGATTATCTGGTCAAGGGTGGCGACAACGATCCGGCCAACATTCCCGGCAACCGCAGCGTCTGGGAGAGCGGCGGTCAGGTGGTGGTGATGGATTACATCGAAGGTTGCTCCACTACCAGCACTATCGCCCGCATCCTCAAACGGCCATGAAGCCGGTGGTCAAGCTGGATGTCGCCATCGTTGGCGGCGGCATCGCTGGGCTGTGGTTGCTGGCGCGGTTACGGGAACGAGGTTATGGCGCGGTACTGGTCGAATCCCAGCAACTGGGTTCCGGTCAGACCCTGTGCGCCCAAGGCATCATTCACGGCGGAGCCAAGTACAGTCTGCACGGCAGCCTCAGCGCTTCCGCCCAGGCTATTGCTGGGATGCCGACGCTCTGGCGGCGCTGCCTGAGCGGTGCGGGCGAAGTCGATTTGCGTGAAGCGCGATTGCTGGCTGAGCACCAGTATCTGTGGGCCACTCAGGCTCCAACTTCTCGGATCGCCGCGTTCTTCGCCAGTAAACTGATGCAAAGCCGTATGGAAAAAGTCGCCGCCGATCTGCCCATTGTTTTGCAGCATCCTCAATTTCGCGGTGCGGTTTATCGGCTGGACGAACCGATTATCGATGTGGCGTCCGTGCTGGCGGCGCTCGCCCATCGCTACCGGGATGCCTTGCTGTTCAGCCCGGAACCGGTGATTCCGGCGGTGGATGGCAGCATCACCCTGCATCATCCTGATCAGTCGCCGCTCACGCTTTTCCCAGCGTGCCTCGTCTTCACAGCCGGGGCCGGCAACGCGAAATTACCGTGGGCGGCGCAGCAACTACGGCCCCTGCACATGGTCATGGCGCGGGGCGCGAATCTGCCCGGCCCGTTGTATGCCCATTGTCTTGGAGCGAGCGATACGCCGCGTCTGACTGTCACCAGCCATGATGATGCCCAGGGCCGCTTAATCTGGTTTCTCGGTGGCGGATTGGCCGAAACCGGGGTGCAGCGCAACCGTGAGGAACAGATTCAATTTGCCCGGCAGGAATTGACGGCGCTGCTGCCGTGGGTGAACTGGAATGCGGTGCAGTTGGCTACTTTCATCGTGGAACGGGCCGAAGCCCAGCAACCAGGCGGTGTCCGCCCGGCCAGTTTCAGCCTGCGGCGTGAAGGCCGAATGATTACCGCTTGGCCGACCAAGCTGGCGTTGGCCCCACTGCTGGCCGAACAGCTTGAAGAACAGGTGCGGACTCTCGACGTGCAGCCTCATCCGGTGGATTGGTGTGCGTTAGCGCACTGGCCGCGCCCGGACATTGCGGTTTCTCCTTGGGATCGGGCGGAGTTGGCATGGAGTTAAGACCACTGGGCGCGACTGGTTTGCGTGTCAGTCCGCTGGGGTTGGGTACAGTCAAATTTGGCCGCAATCAAGGCGTCAAGTACCCACAGCCCTTTGCGTTGCCCTCGGATCAAGAAGCGTTGGCGTTGCTTGATCTAGCGTGGGATCTGGGTATTAACCTGCTTGATACCGCACCCGCCTATGGCGAGAGCGAGGAACGACTGGGTCGGTTGCTGCGGCAATGCCGACGGGACTGGATGATTGTGACCAAGGTGGGTGAGGCGTTTCACGATGGGGTCTCCCGCTTTGACTTTTCCGCCGCCGCCACCAGAACCAGTGTTGAGCGCAGTCTGCGCCGGTTAGGCGTGACAACCCTGGATGCAGTGCTGATTCATTCCAGCGGCGCCGATCAGGCGATCCTGGAACAGGAAGCGGCGTTGCCCACCTTGCGCGACTTGCAGAAGGCTGGACTAGTACGGGCAGTCGGTATGTCCACTAAAACCGCTGCTGGCGGATTACGGGCGGTTGAATGCTGCGATCTGGTTATGGCGACCTACAACCTGCGCCAGCGCGAGGAACTGCCGGTTATTCGCGCCGCTCACGCCGCCGGCAAAGGGGTGCTGATTAAAAAAGGCTTGTTAAGCGGCTACTTGAGTGATCTAACTGAAGTTGACCCGGTGCGTGCAGCGTTGCAATTGCTTTACGCCGAACCGGGCGTCAGCAGCATCGTCATTGGCACCTTGAATCCGAACCATCTTCAAGCCAATGTGGCTGCCGCTGAATCGGTGTTGGACGAGCGCTGTTCGACCCCGATGCAGCTTCCGACCACGGCTACAGACTGACTCCCTGTCTTGTGTTGCATTGCAACACCGCAAGTGCGAACATTGTCTTAATCCACACTTTTTATGGGTATCTCAACTTCCCTTTGTGGATCAACTACATTAGTTTTTGTTGCGTCCGGGAGTAAACACGATGATGTCTCCATGCTTTGATCCTGCGTCTCTGTGGGCCGTGTTGCGGGTACAGGATGAGTTTTTTGCAGTGCCCTGCGAACAGGTTCAATCAATTATCGCGCTGACCAATGTGACTCCGATTCCCCATCTCAAAAAATATATGCGCGGCGTCATTTATCATCAAGGTCAAGTGGTGCATGTCTTGGAGATGCGCAATCGGTTGGGGCTTAAATCACTCAGCGCTGAAGTGAATGACTTTATAGACTTGATGGAAGCGCGGGAACAGGATCATGTCTATTGGATTGACACGTTAAGCGAGTGTGTTCAGGAGAGAAAGAAATTCCCCCTGACTACGGATCCGCATCGTTGTAAATTCGGCGAATGGTATGAGCATTTTCTGCCAAAGACTGATGATAGCTTGCTTAAAAGCCTGCTCAATCAATTTGAAGAGCCACACCGGAAGGTTCATGAAGTCGCTATACAGGTCGAACAGCTTCAGCATGAAGGTCATTACATAGAGGCTCTTGAACTGATTCAGGAACGGAAAGATCACGAACTACGCACTATGCGAAATTTATTTGACAATGTAAAACAAACTTACCGGAAGAACAATCGCGAAATTGCCATTGTTCTTCAGTTCAGCAACCGGCAGGTGGCGCTGGTAATTGATGAAGTGGTTGCTATTGAAACACTGTTATGGAACAACTGGCGGACAATAGATGAAGCCACTGGAGGCCAAGTCCGAGCGGACTATATGCTCGGTCTTGCCGAAATTCCTGAAAAAGAATTACCGGTCGTAGTTCTCGATGTGCCTAAATGTTTTGCCTGACAGCTTCCATAACTAAATAGATGGTCACATCGGATTTTGGGTAGTCCTGAAATTTAAGTGATCGCTTGGATACCATAAATAGTGGTTGGCTGGTCTATCAGACCATGAATCACTTAGTTTTTAGGACTACCGGATTTTGTATGTTCTTCGGCCAGAAAATTCATCCCCTCAATTTTGATTTCGCCGACACACTGACTGTGGTCAGTAGCCGGGTTCAATTAGCTGGGCGTGACCTTAAATTGTGGGTGAATGGTACGGATATTGCTGATGGTTGTTTACGGCTGCGGTTTGAGAATGCTCATGCTGCTGATTCGTTTCAACACTCAGATGCGGTCTTGCCGGAATTGCGGGAAGGTTGCTTGATTACGCCTCGGATAGAAGACAATACTGTGATATTCACAGCCGCTGCGGGCCGAGCTGAGCTTGGTGCCAAGCAGTTGCGACTGGAATTAGCCGGTTTCACTCTGGAAACTGTTGCTGAAGGTATTGGCGGCTGTAGCGATAACCTACTGCTGAATTTTGCCATTAACGGAGTTGATGGTTGCTACGGTTTTGGTGAACGGACCAAACGCCTGAACAAACTCGGCGACAGCACCGACTGCTTGACGGTGGATGTGGTCTCGGTATTCCGTCATAGCTACGCTCGCGATGATTACGATCCGACTTATGTGGCTATTCCGTTCGCTATTCTCAAACGCGGCGAGCATTTTATCGGCCTGTTTTTTGATAATTCCGGTCGGGCAGTCATGGACGTTGGTAAAATTCGCCCTGGTGAATTCTGCTATCAATCCTTTGGTGGACTGACTGATCTTTATATTCTTGCGGGACCGACTCTGCTGGAAGTCGTCCGACGTTATGCAAAGTTGACAGGGCAAGCGCCATTACCGCCACTTTGGGCGTTGGGCTATCACCAATGTCGATGGAGTTATCAGAACGCGGCGGAATTTCGGGAACTAGCGGCTAACTTCGCTGCTACGGACATTCCAGTGAGTGCCCTGTGGTACGATATTGATTATATGGATGGTTTTCGTTTATTTACTTGGAACCGGGCGAGTTTTCCTACTCCTGCCGCGTTAAACCTTGAGTTGCAAGCCGCTGGCATTCGCACTGTGGCTATTATTGATCCGGGTGTGAAGCGCGAATTGGGTTATCCGGTTTATGACCATGGGCGAGAACAGCAGGTGTTCTGCCAGACTGCTAGTGGCCGCGATTATGTAGGCAAGGTGTGGCCGGGTGATACGGTATTTCCTGATTTCACTCTGGATAATGGCCGCGATTGGTGGGCTAATGAGTTGGCAGATTTTCTCCGGAACAGCGCATTGGATGGCGTATGGCTGGATATGAATGATCCTGCTACTGGTTATAGCCGCACCGAGGAAATGCGCTTTCATCATGGTGCAATTTCTCATGATCGCTATCACAATCAGTATGCGCATTTTATGGCGAAAGCCAGCCGGAAAGCCTGCGAACAACTGGAACAAAAAGGTCGACCTTTTCTGCTAACTCGTAGCGCTTGTGCTGGGACACAACGGTATAGCGCAGTGTGGACGGGTGATAACGCCAGCAATTGGAAGCATTTGCGCATGGCATTACCTTGTTCACTCAATCTAAGTCTGTCCGGGATAGCGTTTAATGGCCCTGACGTAGGTGGATTCATGGGGGACGTCACCGCAGAATTATTGGTGCGCTGGCATCAAGCTTGCTGCTTATTCCCCTTTTTTCGCAATCACTCAATCCACCATTCCCGGCGGCAAGAGCCGTGGCAGTTTGGACCTGAGCCATTGGCTGCTATTCGTGGCGCGATTCGCAGTCGCTACCGCCTGTTACCTTATTTATACCAGTGTTTTTTTAATCACTGGCGGAATGGTGATCCAGTGATTCGCCCGTTGCTTTATCATTATCCGGGGCCAGAATATACTGATCTGGACGATCAGTATTTGCTCGGTGATTCATTGCTTGTTGCGCCGATCTTGCATGGCGATAGCCAAGGTCCGGAGATTTTTCGCAATGGCGTAAAAATGCAGCAACGATCTATCACATTGCCACCCGGAGGGTGGTTCGATTTGAATCGTGGCGTATGGTTGGAAGGTGGGCGAATAGTCAACTATGCCGCTGCGCTGGACGAGTTACCGTTGTTTATCCGCGATGGCGCAATAGTGCCGTATTATGCCAGGCCACTACACAATAGCTTCATGAATTTAAGCGATGTTGAGTTGCATTTGTTCTGTCATAATCAATCAGCACGGCTCAATTATTTTGTTGATGATCAGGAGTCGCTACATTACCAATCTGGCGACATTAGCGTCGCTGATATTGCTGTATCGATTGGGGATGAAAGGCTACGAGTGGCGATTACTGAATCCGGTTCTTATCCAAAATCTACGGTACGCTTCACTCCGGTCATCTACGGTCATTCAGATTTGCGAGAATTAGAGTTGACAGTTAATCATCGGGTTGAGGCGCGATCATTACGGGTGGGTCGGCGGGAGTGGCTATGCAGGGAATTAGCGGTGCAGTTTTGAAAGTCTAAGCGGTGGTCAAAACTTACTGGGAAAATCGATCTAGCGAGGAGTAACTCTATGGCGATCTTCACAATTACTGGGGATGTTGACCCGTTTCTGCACGTTTCTTTGAATAAGGGTGAGCAGATTTACTGCGAATCTGACGCGATGGTGATGATGGAGGGCACACTGGATCTTACCGGTAAAATGACCGGTGGTCTGGGTAGCGCCCTCATGCGCCGATTCGCTAATGGTGAGTCGTTTTTCCAGCAGCATATCGAAGCAACTCGCGGCGATGGGGACTGTCTACTGTCGCCGGTGTTGCCGGGAACTATTCAGGTTCTCGAAGTTGGAGCCACCTGTTATATGATCAGCGATGGCGCATTTGTGGCGGCGGAAAGCGGTGTCGATTTGCGAGCTCGCACACAAAGTCTCGGCAACGCCTTATTCGCCCAGTCGGGTGGATTTTTTGTTGGCGAGGCTACCGGAAAAGGCAAACTGGCAGTCTCCGGTTTCGGCTCCGGCTTTATCATAGAGGTAGAACCAGGTAAAGATGTGATCATCGACAATTCGCATGTGGTGGCATGGGACAGCCAGTTGCATTATGAAATTTCGGTGCCTAATCGACAGGGCGGCGGACTACTCAGTCGGCTGGTCAATAGCGTCACCAGTGGTGAAGGTATTGTGCTCCGTTTTTCCGGACGGGGAAAAGTGGTGATTTGTTCACGCAATCGCAATGCCTTTGCCAGTTGGATCCGTGGTGGTGCGAGCGCCAGTACATAGCTGAGGTTTTAGCGATCTTGTAATCTGGATCGCTCCTCGTCTTTTGCCCGCTCCCATAGTGCGTCCATTTCCTCCAACGTAGAGTGCTCTGGAGTACGACCGCTTTCCGCCAGCCAGTGTTCGATGCGCTGAAAGCGCCGTTCAAATTTAGCGTTAGTTCCGCGTAAGGCGGCTTCTGGATCGAGTTTCAGATGACGGGCCAAATTAGCAACTGCAAACAGTATGTCACCTAATTCGTCGGCTAGCCGTTCCTGTGGCGCCTGAGTGTTAATTTCATGGCGGATTTCAGCAATTTCCTCTTCAATTTTGGCGAGTACTGGCGCTACCGTCCCCCAGTCAAAACCAACTTGCGCTGCCTTTTTCTGCAATTTAACTGCCCGGATTAACGCTGGAAGAGCCAGTGCTATGCCATCCAGCGCCCCGGTAGGCGCTTTGCCTTTCTCTTCTTTTTCAGCCGTCTTGATCCGGTCCCAGGCCGCTGTTTGTGCAGCAGCATCGGCATAAGTCTCGTTGCCGAATACATGCGGGTGGCGACGGGTCATCTTCTCGACAATGCCGCCAGCAACAGCAGCGAAATTAAAACGGCCTTCTTCATCAGCAAGTTGGGCGTAAAACACCACTTGAAATAGCAAATCACCCAATTCCGCCTGCAACTCAGGCCAATCTTCGCGGGCAATAGCATCAGCGACTTCGTAAGCTTCTTCAATAGTGTGAGGGACAATAGTGGCGTAGGTTTGTTGCCGATCCCACGGACAACCAGATTCAGGATCGCGCAGACGGACCATGAGTTGCAGCAATTGTTCAAGTTCAGTCAAGGCAGAGGCTCCTGTTCATCTGTTAGCGTTTCCTATTTGATTTTTCTAAAGCTGAATAATGCTGCATTAGAAAGCTGGAAGACGTGGAATCAAACTGGGAACTTATGGATAAAATAATCAATGATCAATCAGCGTCCATCGCGCCGTTTACCACTACCGCAGGGACTTCCTTGAGTAAAAGCGCGTGCTGGTCGGGAATCAAATCCACCGCTATTGCTTGTTGGAGGAAGGCGGTTAGTGTGAGGCGGCAGTCCGGTATGCTGAGTCAACATAGTTTGTTGTCCGTGCTTACGACCCATTCGCACGCCTTCACCGCCATTAAGCCCAATGCCTGCTGGTTGCCAGAGTGGAATCAAATGCCGTTTGCCATTACCAATTAAATCAGTACGGCCCATGTTTTTAAGCGCCTCCCGCAGCAGTGGCCAATTAGCAGCATCGTGATAGCGCAAAAAAGCTTTATGTAAGCGCCGTTGTTTCAGACCTTTGGCGGAAAATACAGTCTCACCCCGATCGCGATGGATGCCTTTAAGTGGATTGCGGCCACTGTAATACATGGCGGTTGCCAGGGCCATTGGGCCAGGAAGAAAAGCCTGCACCTGATCCGCACGAAAGCCATTGCGCTTTAACCATAACGCCAAATTTAGCATGTCTTCATCAGTGGTTCCTGGATGAGCAGCAATGAAATAGGGAATTAAATACTGCTCCTTATCGGCTTCTTTTGAGTATTGATCAAACAATGCCTTAAATTTTTCATAAGCACCCATGCCAGGTTTCATCATTTTTGAGAGTGGGCCGTTCTCGGTATGTTCCGGGGCTATTTTCAGATAACCGCCGACATGGTGAGTTGCCAACTCCCGCACATAGGACGGATCGCGCACCGCTAAGTCATAGCGAACCCCGGAGGCGATGAGTACCTTTTTTACTCCAATTAATTCACGTGCTTTGCGATAGAGACCTACCAAGGCGGAATGATCAGTATTCAGATTAGAGCAAATGTCCGGGTAAACACAAGATAGTTTTCGACAACTCTGCTCAATATCCTGTGATTTACAGGCGATTCTGTACATATTAGCGGTTGGCCCGCCTAAATCGGAAATGACGCCGGTGAATCCGGGCGTTTTATCCCGGATTTCCTCAATCTCACGCAGAATAGAATGCTCCGAACGGGATTGAATAATGCGGCCCTCGTGTTCCGTGATTGAGCAAAAGGTGCAGCCGCCAAAGCAGCCTCGCATGATATTGACCGAGAACCGGATCATTTCATAAGCTGGAATTCGCGCCCCGCCATAGTCAGGGTGTGGAACGCGGGCGTAGGGCAAATCAAATACCGCATCCATTTCTGCCGTAGTTAATGGAATCGGCGGCGGATTGATCCAGACTTGACGATCGCCGTGGCGCTGAATCAGGGCGCGGGCATTGCCAGGATTAGTCTCCAGATGCAGTAGCCGCGAAGCATGAGCGTATAAAACCGGGTCATTTTTAAGCTGATCATGAGCCGGTAAGCGAATGACCGTTTTGGCGCGGTCGTGGCGAACGGGAGGACGGCGGACAGTAACGGCTTTTGCTTCCAGCTCAACGTTCCCTGCCGGGCGAAGCGCGTAAGGATCGGGATGCGGCGCTATCGGGCCGGGTTGATCCAGTTCGGTCGAATCCAGCTCTGCCCAACCCTCTGGCCAGTCGCCACTCTGGATAAAAGCGGTGCCGCGTAAATCATGCATTGTTTTGGGATGCTCGCCGGCGGCGGTGCGGTGAGCGACTTCGACCAGCGCCCGTTCGGCATTGCCGTACAAGAGCAGATCGGCCTTGGCGTCCAGCAGGATCGAGCGGCGCACTTTGTCCGACCAGTAATCGTAATGGGCAATTCGGCGCAGGCTGGCCTCAATGCCGCCAATCACCAGCGGCGTAGCAGGGTACGCTTCGCGGCAACGCTGGCTGTAGACGATGACCGCCCGATCCGGCCGTTTGCCGCCTTCGTCATTGGGGGTGTAGGCATCGTTATGCCGCAACCGCCGATCCGAGGTGTAACGGTTGACCATCGAATCCATGTTGCCTGCCGTAATCCCAAAGAACAGGTTAGGCTGACCTAGTACGCGGAACGGTTCGGCGGAAGTCCAATCCGGTTGGGCAATGATGCCGACCCGAAAACCGTGCGCTTCCAGCAGGCGGCCAATGATCGCCATGCCGAAACTGGGATGATCGACATAGGCATCACCAGTGACGAGAATGATGTCGCAGCTATCCCAGCCAAGTCCGTCCATTTCAGCGCGGGACATCGGCAGGAACGGCGCGATGCCGAAGCGGGCCGCCCAGTAGCGACGGTGGGAGAACAGCGCAGGTGCAGTAGGCATAAACTTCCAGAGGGCGCAAGGCCAAAACCGGGGAAAGAAGTCGGAAATTATACGGGCACGATTGAGCCGCACAAATCCAATATGGAAAACCGGATGGGCCTACCCATTTGAACGGATAAACCGCATGATGGCAGTATCATTACAAAAATCAGTACCTCTTCCAGCTCTCGCTGTTTCCCTCAAATGAAGACGCAGTTGCCCGCTTTACCAATTGAATCGCTGCCGATCGCATCCCGATCCTTTCCGGTTGCCCTACTGGCGCAGGGTGGGTTGGCGTTGGGTCTGATGATGGTCGTTGCGCTGATGCCGCCGTTGCCATTGTTCAATGATCCGCATTATTACCTGTCACTGCATACCACCCTGGAATTCCTGTCCATCGCGGCAGCGCTGATGATCTTCACCGTTGGCTGGTTCTCGTTCAGCCACGAACGGGGGGCGCGTTTTCAGATACTAGCCTGCGCTTTTCTGGCGGTAGCGCTGCTGGATTTCGTCCATACCCTTTCTTATTTGGGAATGCCGGATTTAGTCACGCCCAGTTCCATCGAAAAAGCCATTAATTTCTGGCTGCCCGCTCGCATGATCAGCGCCTTGGCCCTGCTGATGGTCGCGCTGCTGTCAGCAGAAACTTCACTGAACCGGACGATCCACTGGTTGGCGCTGGTTGCGACGCTGATCCTGATCGGCGCGATCATCACGCTGGGCCTGTTTTTTCCCGACACTGCGCCTCGCACCTTCATCCTCGGAGAAGGATTAACTCCCTTCAAGAACGGGATGGAATATGCCGTATCGGTGGTGTACAGCATCGCTCTGGCCCTGTTGATCCGAGAGTGGCGACGAGAGCATGACTACTTCTGTGCGTTATTGGTAACGGGCCTTTGGATTCTGCTACTGGGCGAACTCACCCTGACCCTTTACACCACGGTCACCGACCTTCCTAACCTGCTCGGCCATATTTTCAAGACCTGGGGCAGCGGCCTCGTATTCTGGGCGATCTATACCCAGGCGCTGAGAGAACCACACCGCCGCTTGCAGGAATCGGAGCGCCGGTTAGCTC
Organism: Candidatus Competibacteraceae bacterium; assembly: GCA_003989085.1. Lineage (GTDB taxonomy): Bacteria > Pseudomonadota > Gammaproteobacteria > Competibacterales > Competibacteraceae > RXIV01. Next base: position 68,063 of record RXIV01000006.1, on the reverse strand, counting down.
GCAGCGAGAAACAAGCCCGTGCTTTGCTCCAGGAAAACCAGATCCTGCTGGATAATGCCTTCGTCGGGATTCTCCTTGTTCAGGACCGCCATCTTATCTGGCTCAATCGCCGTGCCGAAACCCTGTTTGGCTATGCGCCTGGCGAATTAAATGGCGTCACCGCTGAGGTGCTTTACCCCAATCATGCAGCATTTCTGGCGTTGGGGGCGCGTGCTTATCCGGTGATCCATCAGGGCGAGATCTTCGCCGGGGAGGTGGAACTGGCCCGCAAGGATGGCAGCCGGTTCTGGTGCCTGATGCGCGGGCAGGCGCTGGCGCGTGGGCAGCAACAGCTCGACGGTTTCATCTGGATTCTGGAAGACATGACCGAACGGCGGCAGGCGCGGCAGGCTCTGGAAGACGCTGCCGATCTGTATCGCGCCATTTTCGAGAGCCGCGACGTGATCAAGATACTTATTGATCCGGAGAACGGGCGGATCGTGGACGCCAATCAGGCCGCCGCCGGATTCTATGGCATTCCCCGCGAGAACTTGCGGCAACGCGAGGTCTGGGAATTCAGCACCACGCCCCGCGAGGAGTTGCTGGCGCTGTTGACTGAGATCAGTACCGGACGGGCTGATATGACGGTCGAACGCCAGACTTGGCATCGGCGGGCCAATGGTAAACTTTGCGAGGTGGGTCTTCATCTCGATCTGATTCACCGCGAAAACCGGACTTTTCTGTTGGCGACGGTGCTGGATCTCACTGAGCGTAAACGGGTGGAGGCAGCGACTCAGACCAGTCTGGCTTTCCAGAAAGAATTAATGGACGCCATTCCCAGCCCGGTTTTTTATAAGGATGTTCAAGGGCGCTATCTGGGGTTTAACGGGGCTTTTACTGAACTCTTCCAACGATCAGAAGAGGAGTTGCTCGGCAAGACCGTCTATGACTGCTGGCCTCGCGAAGCCGCCGATACCTTTTCCACCAAGGATCGGGAGTTGTTTGAAAATCCCGGCGTGCAAATCTATGAAACCCAGATGAACAATCCGCAAGGTGAACCCCATACCTTGGTGTTTCATAAAGCGACCTTGCACTATCCCGATGGTAGTCTGCGCGGCCTGATTGGCTTCGTTCTGGACATTACCGAGCGTAAAGCCGCCGAGGTCGCGCTACAGCACAGCGAATTGCGCTTTCGCACGATCTTTACAGCGTCCAAGGTAGCGATGCTGCTGGTTAATCCCGACACCGGCGACATCGTGGGCGCTAACACTGCCGCCAGCGACTATTACGGTTATCCGGTAGATCAGCTTTGCCAGATGAAGATCAGCGCCATCAATACCCTGACCCCGGAACAGATCGCTGAGGAAATGCGCCGGGCGAACCAGGAAGAACGCTCACACTTCCATTTCCAACACCGTCTAGCCAGTGGCGAAGTGCGCGACGTCGAAGTTCACTCCGGGCCATTGGAACTGGATGGTCGCCCGCTGCTGTATTCCCTCATCCACGACATTACCGATCGGCGCCGACTTCAGGCAGAACGTCGCAAACTGTCTCAGGCGGTCGAGCAAAGCCCAGCTTCCATTGTGATCACGGACCTTGAGGGGCGCATCGAGTATGCCAATCACCAATTTCTCCAGATCACCGGCTACACCTTGGAAGAAGTGCTCGGCCAGAACCCCCGAATACTGAAGTCCGGTGAAACTTCGCTTGAAGAATACCAGGCGCTCTGGAATGCCATCAGTCATGGGCAGACTTGGCAGGGCGTGCTGCACAACCGGAAAAAGAATGGCGAACTGTACTGGGAACTGGCGCACATCTCACCGATGTACGACGAGCAGGGCCAGCTGACCCATTATCTGGGCGTCAAGGAAAACATCACCGCCCAGAAAGCTGCTGAGGATGCCCTGCGGGCGAGTGAAGAGCGTTTGCAACGGGTGCTGGAGGGGGCCAATGATGGCTTTTGGGACTGGAATATCGTGACTGGCGAGGTGCTGTTCAGCCCGCGTTGGGCTGAGATGCTGGGTTATGAGCTGGCCGAGATCGCGCCGCAGATCCACAGTTGGGAACAGCAGGTGCATCCTGACGATCTGCTGCAATGTCAAGCAGTGCTGCAAGCTCATTTTGCCGGAGACACGCCGCGCTATCAGTGCGAATACCGGATGCAGGCTAAAAACGGTGAGTGGCGCTGGATGCTGGGTCGCGGCAAGGTCACGGCCCGTGATGCCCAAGGCCAACCGCTGCGGATAGCCGGAACCCATACCGACATCACGGAACGCCGCCGGATGGAAGAGGCCTTGCGCGGTAGTTTAATCGAGGTCAGGCGTCACGACGCTCGAATGATTGCGCTTAACCGGATGAATGATCTGCTGCTGTCCTGTGAGACCCGCGAAGAAGCTTATCGAATTATCGCTCGTAGCGCTGGGCGGCTGTTTGCCTGGTGCAATGGCGGCTTAGCCATGATGAGCGAGAACGCCGCGCCAGAATTACAGGTTGTGGCTACTTGGGGTGACGCCAATACTTTAGCGGCGACGTTCCCGCCCAGTCACTGTTGGGCGTTGCGGCGCAGGGAACTCCATGAAGTCACCGACCCCACTAATGCTCAATGCCAACATTTCTCCCATTCGCCGCCATCCGCTTACCTCTGTGTACCGTTGACTGTGCGCGGTGAAACCATCGGTCTGTTGCACGTCAGCGCCAGTGGGGCGCAGAGCGATGGACAATTTCGGGAGTTGCACACCCTCGCTATTGCGGTTGGTGAGGCAACTAAGCTGGCGCTGTCGAACATCAAGTTGCAGGAAGCCTTACGGGAACAGGCGATCCGCGATCCGCTCACTGGCTTGTTCAACCGCCGCTATCTCGATGAAACCCTGCTGCGTGAACTCCACCGCTGCCAGCGTCAGGGTGAGCCATTGGTAGCGGCGATGCTGGATGTGGATCACTTCAAGCGCTTCAACGATGCCTACGGCCATGAAGCTGGTGACAGCGTGTTGCGGGTGCTAGGCGATCTGTTGAATCATTCCTTACGGGCGGGCGACATTGCCTGCCGCTACGGCGGCGAAGAGCTGACCGTGATTCTGCCGGGATCGACCCTTGACGATGCGCGGTCACGGCTGGACAGTCTGCGGCGAGCGATCATGCAACAGCGGGTGGTTTATCAGGGCGGAGATTTGCCGGCGATCACCGTTTCTATCGGCGTTGCCGCCGCCAAAGCGCAGGAAGTGGATACCACAGCGCTGCTGTCCAGGGCTGATGCCGCTTTGTATCAGGCTAAGGAAGGTGGGCGCAACAGGCTCATCGTCGCCAGCTAAGCTTTTAAGTTTCGTCCGTCCCCACGATCTGTAGAGAAGTCGAGGCTAAACCATATTGCAGGTTTAGCCAGACTGAACCAGATGATCAAACCAGTGAACGCGCCACGGGAGAATCCGCGATGTCACTTAAAAATTCTGCAACCCATTACGGTGCAATTACCCGTTTTCTACACTGGACGATCTTTATTTTATTCGTCTGGCAATACCTGAGCGCTGCCATCATGACGCACATTGGGCGGGATAACACGCTATTAGGTTTGACTCAGGGCAATTACTACGACTGGCATAAATCCATCGGTTTGGTCTTGCTGGTTTTGGCGGTCGTGCGGCTGGTCTGGCGCAAAACCACGCCTTTGCCGGATTGGGCCCCGACGCTATCCTCAGCGGAACAAACAATTTCCCACAGGAATGAACTACGGCTGTACTGGTGCATGTTTCTGCTGCCAATCAGCGGTTATCTGTTCGTCATGGCCGGCGGATTTGGAGTCAAGCTATTCAGCTTTTACCCGTTGCCGAACCCCATCGGGAAACTACCGTGGCTGGCGATAGCGGCATTAACGGTTCACATCATCATGAGTTATGCCGCGATGGTGTTGATCGCTTGGCACGCCGGTCTTGGCTTGAAGCATCACCTGTACGATCGGGATGGTTTCCTGAACCGGATGCTGCCCTTCCGGCAACCGTAAAACTGCGCTGGAGAATATGCCGCCATCGCCTTTATTTTAGGGGTGCGAGAAGGTGCCGGAGCAACGGCAACCATTCGCTGAAAAACCGGACTGCTTCTGCGTCCCGGCGGGTTCCGCTGATGACGTATTCCCCGAACGCGCCGCCGCCCATCGTGTAATAACCCACGGCGCTACCGCCCACGACAACGCCACCGACGGCGATGCCGCCTATCGCAACCCCGCCCACCGCAATCCCACCGATAGCCAATGCTCCGGTGGATACTCCGCCAACTCCCAGCAATGCGCCGAGCGCCAGTCCGCCCATAGCAATGATCCCGCGAGCAACGCCGCCCAGCGCGAGGACTCCGGTTGCGATATCGCCAATCGCGATAATCCCGTGAGCATGGCCGCGTAATTCATCATGGTCCGGGTCCGGCCCCATCGCAATGTCATACAGTGGCAAACCCCAGAGTAATTGAGTGGAGCGCTTGCGGATGCTTCGGTATGGATGAGTGCGCTTCTTCAGCGCTACAATTTCCTGTTCGAGCGCCGCGATGCGTTGTTTGCGTTTTTCGGGATCGTCGGCCATTGCCAATGCCTCCATCTGTTGCCTCGTAGGAAGATTGGGCGTCGCTGCTGCTATCAACCGGCTCTTTATCGTTCTCGATTGAAAGGAGTCAGACTAAGGGCCGATTTTTACGGAAAAATCCCTTAAGCGAATGGCAGGGGGTAAAAGCTCTCCCAACCACCTGGATCAGGAGAGCAGCAGCAATTAGGCGACCGGATGGCGCAGTTGTGGATTGGCAATCGGCGGCTTCACTGAATAATCGTAAAAGCCCTTGTTGGTCTTGCGGCCTAGATAGCCGAGCTGAACCAGACGGGTCAGGGTATGCGGCGGGGACACATGCGGCTGGTGCATATCCTGGTAAATGTTCATGGTCATCGCCTCGACCACGTCCAGCCCGATGTAGTCAGCCAGTTCAAACGGCCCCATTGGATGCGCGGCACCCGACTTCATCGCATGGTCAATATCGGCAATGGTGCCGGTGCCCATTTCCAGCAGGCGAATGGCGCTGAGCATATAGGGCGTCAGCAAACGGTTGACGATGAAACCGGTGGTGTCCTGGACGATAACCGGATCCTTGCCCAGCTTCTTGCAAAGCTGGTCCAGGGTAGTGATGGTGTCTTCCGAGGTCTCAAAGGCGTGGATGATCTCGACCAGTTTCATCACCGGAGCCGGGTTGAAAAAGTGCAGACCGGCTACCCGTTCGCGGTGTTTGCAGACCGCCATCAGCGCCGTCACCGACAGCGTCGAGGTGTTGGTGGTCAACAGCGTCTGCGGCGAGACGATGTTTTCCAGCCGCTGGAACAGCGCCTTCTTGATTTCCTGGTCTTCGATGATCGATTCGATGATCAGATCGCAATCGGCAACTTCGGCTTCGCTGGTGGTGAAGTGCAGCAGGCCGAGGGTGGCATCCTTTTTCTCGGCGGTCATCTTGCCGCGTTCCACCATCTTGCCCAGCGACTTGTCCAGCCCGGTCCGAAGCTTGTCGGTTGACCCCGGCGTCGCTTTGACCGCGACCGTCGGAATCCCGGCCTGAGCGCACACCTGCGCTACGCCCAACCCCATCGCACCACAGCCCATGACACCGACTTTCTTGATTTCCATTGTTTATTCCTTTCTGGTTGATATAACTGACGAGGGCTTCCGGCATGGCTTCATGCCGGCATTAAGGCTCAATCTTTATGTGGCTTAATTGTTAGCGGTGCTTGAATTCAGCTGGCCGCTTGCTGGAGAAAGCGTCCATACCTTCCTTCTGATCTTCGGTGGCGAACACGGCGTGGAAAGTACGCCGCTCGAACAGCAGCCCTTCGGCCAGCGTCGTTTCGTAAGCGCGGTTGACGCATTCCTTGGTCATCATGATCGCCGCCAGCGAATAACCGGCCATAGTTTCGGCGACCTTGACCGCCTCTTCGATCAACTCGGCGACCGGCACGATCCGGCTGACTAGTCCGGCCCGCTCCGCTTCCTGAACGTCCATCATCCGCCCGGTCAGGCACAGTTCCATGGCCTTGGATTTACCGATCAACCGGGTCAGTCGTTGAGTGCCGCCAGCGCCGGGCAGGATACCAAGCTTGATTTCCGGTTGGCCGAATTTGGCGGTGTCGGCGGCCAGGATGAAATCGCACATCATCGCCAGTTCACAGCCACCGCCCAGCGCATATCCCGCTACTGCGGCAACGATGGGCTTGCGGCAGCGGCTGGCTCGTTCCCAGTTGCGGGTAATGAAATTAGCGTGATAGGCATCCATGTAGGAATAATCCTTCATGCCCTTGATGTCGGCGCCGGCGGCGAACACTTTTTCACCGCCAGTCAGGACGATGGCGCGAATCGCGGCATCCGCCTCGACCGTATCCAAGGCGTGGCTTAGCTCATCCATCAGGTCATTGGACAGCGCGTTGAAAGCCTTGGGGCGATTGAGGGTAATCAGGGCGACCGGGCCACGAGTTTCGAGCCGGATATTCTCATAAGTCATGCGTTTGTTCTCCTTCCCGACGGGGGGTTGGGCGAGGGCAGGGCTGGCGCGGAAATAACCATCCTCAAGCTGGGCATTATAAGCGAGAATCCGCCGGGGCGGGATGAATTAACCAGCTAATTCATACCGTCATTTGCCCATTGAACCGCCCGTCGCTGGTTTGACCCTGTCGGGTTTAAGTGCCATATTGCCGCGCTTTAAATCGTTCCGGGAATTGCCCCTGCTTTTTCCCCGCCGTTCAAACCCTGCCTGAAGCCGTCCAATGAAACGAGAGCCGATTAGCCCCTATTTCGACATCAAGACCGATGCCGATGGTCATCAGTACATGGAAGTGTATCTGGAGGGCATCGCCCTGTTGCGGTTGGTCTTGAGCAACAAGGGCACTGCTTTTACCGAGGATGAACGGGTCGCGCTGGGTCTGGATGGGCTGTTGCCGCCGCAGGTCAATACCCTGGAGCAGCAGGTGGAGCGGGTTTATCGCGGCTTCCTGCGCGAGCCGGATCCGATTGGCAAGTACCAGTATTTACGCGCCTTGCAGGAGCGGGCCGAAACTCTGTTCTACGCCCTGCTAGAGCGGCATCTGGAAGAAATGATGCCGATCATCTACACCCCGACCGTCGGTCAGGCGGTGCAGCAGTTCAGCCATCTGTACCAGAATCCGCGTGGGCTGTCGTTTTCGCCACTGAACATCGATCGCGCCACCAAGGTGGTTCGCAACTTCCCGTGGAACGATGTGCGGATGATCGTCGCGACCGACTCCTCGGCCATTCTTGGCATTGGCGATCAGGGTTATGGCGGGTTGGCGATTGCGATTGGCAAGCTGGCGCTGTACACCATCGGCGGCGGTATTGACCCCTTTCACACCATGCCAGTCAAGCTCGATGTCGGCACCGATCGGCTGGAACTGCTCAATGACGAGTTCTATCTGGGCGTCCGGCAACGGCGGCTGCGAGGCCAAAACTATTTGATCTTCCTTGACAAGTTTGTCAGCGCGATCCGCGAGCGTTGGCCGCGGGCAGTGATCCAGTGGGAAGACCTGTCCAAGGAAGTCGCTTTTACCGTGCTGGAGCGCTACCGCAAGCAACTGCCCTCCTTTAACGACGACATTCAGGGTACCGGCGCGGTGGCGCTGGCCGGGTTATTAGCGGCCAGCCGGCTGAAAGGCGAAGCATTGCGCGATCAACGTATCGTCATTCTCGGCGCGGGCGCGGGCGGGATCGGCGTGGCCTGGGCCATTAGCCAGGGCTTGATGCGGGAAGGTCTGAGTCGGGAAGAAGCCCGTGACCGGGTCTGTGTGCTGGACTCGCGGGGCCTGCTGGTCGAAGGGCGCAATGTTGAAGTCTACAAGCAAGATTATGTGCAGCCGCTGTCCAAGATTGCCGACTGGCAGATCGCCAATGAGGTGCCGACCCTGCTGGAAACCATCGAACACACCAAGGCGACGGTGCTGCTGGGCCTGAGTGGCCAGACCGGCGCGTTCAACCATCCAGTCGTGCAGGCGATGGCCCGCAACACGGCCCATCCGGCCATTTTTCCGCTGTCCAATCCGACCTCGGCCTGCGAGGCGTTGCCAGAGGATATTATTGAGTGGAGCGAGGGGCGAGCGGTCGTTGCCTCCGGCAGTCCATTCCCCGATGTGCTTCACGACGGCCGGACTCATCACGTCGGTCAGGGCAATAACGCCTTCATTTTTCCGGGGCTGGGGCTGGGCGTGATGCTGGCTGAATGCCGGGAGATTACCGACGGCATGGTTTTGGAAGGAGCCTACGCTCTGGCTGAATACACCGCCGCCGCCCATTTGCAGAGCGGGCGGGTGTATCCGCCGGTGCGGGAACTGCGCGAAGTGAGCATTCGGGTTGGGGTGCGCGTCATCGAGCAGGCGTTGAGGGAAGGGGTAGCCGGCAACACCGATCTGGCCGGCTGCGATCTGGACGCCTATTTGCGAACGCGGTTTTGGAAACCGCGCTATTTACCCATCGTGCGCGGCGATCATACCGCGATGATCGACCACCCCGGCTACTCTAAAGACGATTAAGCCTCGCAAGCATCATCACTCCACTGACACCCCGAAGCCGGAAGATTCCAGCTGGCTGCGGGTCATGATCGGAATGGTGCTTTCATAGCTCCGCCGCACCCGCCGGCTGACCCGTGCTGACAAATCGGCTCCCCCCGCGTTGGATCGCACAGTGAAGCTCAGGGTGATTCCGGTGGCTTGGTAGACCCGCAACGCCCCATCGAGCAGCGTTTGCCGATTAACGTTCCGCCCGGCATAGCCGCCCAGTACCTTCATGATTTCGGCGTGATCCAGTCCGGTCACATAGCCATCCACCTGCACATTGCGAATGAGCCATTCACCGGCCCGCGACGGCGTGCTCACAGAAGCAGACGGCGTTGGTGTTGCCGACGCGGTTCGGTCGAGTTCAACCGGCAGCGTTACATCCTGATCGACGATCCGGACAGTCACCCGTTGCGACTGGTAGCCACGGGCCGACACGTTTACGGTATACGCGCCCGGCGGCAGCGTGACTCCGGGGCGGTAGGTTGCCGGCGCATTAACCAGTCGCACCTGGGCATTGGCTGGATCAGGGCGCACCGTCAGCCGGTATTGAGTCGGTTCAATCCGCTGGTTCAGCGTGACCGGCACAGTCAGATCGCCGTCTACAATCCGTGCGGTGACCTGTTTCGATTCGTAGCCCGGCTGGGAAACTTCAATGGTGTAATTGCCGGGCGGCAACAGGACGCCGCCAGACCGGTAAGTCGCTTTGGTTCCGCGCAACCGTATTTGGGCGCTCGCCGGATCGGTCTGCACAAACAGCCGGTATTGAGTCAGTTCCGGCAACTTGGCGAGAACTACCGGAATGGCCAGGTCATTGCCAGCGATCCGCACCGGCATCCTTTTGGACTGATAGCCGGACTGGGAAACTTCAATGGTGTAATTGCCGGGCGCAAGTAGGACGCCGGGTTGATAGGCAGTCTTGACGCCACGCAGCCGCACTTGGGCAGTAGGCGGATCCGGATGTACGGTTAGCCGGTATTTGGCCTGCGGCGGCGGGCTGGCGGCAACCGGCGTGCGGGCCAGCGCTACGGGCACCGTGACATCGCTGCTGACGATTTGCACCTTCACTCGCTGGGTCTCGTAACCGGACTGGGCAATTTCGACCGTATAGCTGCCTGGCGCGAGCTGCACCCCGGATTGATAGGCTGTTTTTACATTCAGCAACCGCACCTCAGCATTCGGTGGATCGGGCTGTACGGTCAGGCGATACTGTGCCGGGGTCGAGGCTGGGGTCGGCACCAGCGTCACCGGCACCGTCACTTCGCTGTCGACGATCCGCACCGGGAATTTGCGGGGGGTGTAGCCATCCCGCGTCACTTCGACCTCATAATCACCCGGCGGCAACGCGACCCCCGGCTGATAGGCCGGCGAACTGCCGAGCAAGCGGATTTGCGCATCTGCCGGTTCCGGGCGAACTGTTAACCCGTAGCGGGCCTTGTCCAGCGCCACCGTCATCGTCACATCACGGTCACTGATCCGCACGGCTTCTTTATGTGCGGTATAACCCGGCTGAGTGGCTTCAATCTGATAGTCGCCGGGCGGGAGCCGCATTCCGGCCTGGTAGGGCGTCGGATAGTTCAGCAAGCGAACGCTGGCGCCGTCTGGATTGGTGCGAATGGTCAGGGCGTAGGTTCGGGGTGGTTCCGGCGGGGCGGTGATCATGGCCGCCAGCTCGTTGATCTTGATCTGGATGCTGTCAATATCCTTGCCCTGAATCTGACCGCTTCGCAGCAGAGAGGCCGTTTTGGTATCGATCAGCCGTGCGGTCACAGTAATCAGATCGCCCAATTTGTAAACTCCGCCGGTCACCACCGCGTCCACATCGTAACGCCGGCCCAATTCAGCGGCGGTTTTAGGATCAAGCAAACCGGTGGATCCCAGCTCCTGGGTTTTAGCGATCTTGGCTGCCGCCGACAGCGGCAGCCGGTCTTTCAGGGTAAAGCGGCCAGTATTGGCGATGGCGGACATCATTAAATCGGCAATGATGGCCCCCGCCTGTTCGTTTAAGTCGCCTCGGACGCTGAATTCAACCACGGTTGCCGTCATCCGCTGATCGGGCGGACTAGCCTCGGCTGGAGCCGGCATCCAGAACAGCAATGCTAGCCACGTCAACCCTATGTTCAATAAAATCTTATTCATAACGCCTCCCGCGCCATCGCTCATTTCTAAGCTTTAAGCTTCACTCATGGTTCCAGCGCCAAACGGAATCCCAGATCGAACTTTCCGTATTCGGGCGCCGCTGGAAAGCGGTAGGCGAACCGCACTAATCCGGGATAATCAGACCAGGAACCACCGCGCAACACCCGCCGACCACCAGCGACCGAAGTTCGGGGAGCGCATCGGGTTTCGCCGCCGGCATAGGCGCTGTCGTACTCGGAACAGGTCCATTCCGCGACATTGCCCAGCATATCGTACAGGCCAAAGGCGTTAGCGGCGTACTTGCCGACCGGGGCAGCGGCGACATAACCATCCTGGCAGGGGTAGTTAGCCCAGTTAAAGGGCTTAACCTTGCGGGCGGTTTCATCATAGATGTTGGCATACCGACACGCTTGGTTTGGATCATCGCCCCAAGTCCGGGAATCGGTCCTGCCAGCGCGGGCCGCGTATTCCCATTCCGCCTCAGTCGGCAGCCGAAACCGCAGGCCGGTCTTGGTTGATAGCCAGTCGGCATAGGAGACCGCTTCTTGCCACTTGATCCGGACTACCGGTTGGTCGGGTGCATTCAGGTCCTGGGTTTCGTAGTTGCCGCTGTCATGACCCGGTTCAAATTGTCTGTACTGAGCATTCGTCACCTCCGTTTTGCCTAGCCAGAACCCTTTTGGACACACCTGATGCGGTGCCTCGTTGATGCTGCGGTCCTTCTCCGTTTCCAGGCTGCCCATAGTGAAACAACCAGGTGGAATCCAGACCAGCGCCATGCCAGTGGTCGGTTCCAGGTAAATTTGGCCCGCCCGAGGATTGGCAGGCAACGCCGCTGCTGTTGTTCCAGCGGTCCCGGTAGTTCCGGTTCCGGTAGTTCTGGTAGTCCCAGTGGTTCCAGTAGTCCCAGTGGTTCCAGTGGTTCCAGTAGTCCCAGTGGTTCCAGTGGTTCCAGTGGTTCCAGTGGTTCCAGTGGTTCCAGTGGTTCCAGTGGTTCCAGTGGTTCCAGTGGTTCCGGTAGTCCCGGTAGTCCCGGTAGGTGGTTTGGGGGGCGACCATAGCCAGAACGCGCTTCCACCGCCCACTATCATCGCCACCACGGCCAACGCGCCGACGATCCAGCGCCAGTCCCGCCACCACGGTTTTGGCAATGGCGCTGGAGGGGCTGGAGGGGCTGGAGGGGCTGGAGTCACCGGTTTCAGTGGCGTGCGCCCTGGCGGAGTAATCGCCAAGCGCTGCTTTTCACCGCTACGGTGCAAATCAGGGCGCAACGGCAGCTCTAGCTTGACGGTCCGATCTTCGTCGAACTCTGGGCGAACCGGTTCTGGACGGGCATCCAGCGCCGCTCGCATCTGGGTGATGCTCTGAAACCGCTCTCCAGGCCGCACCGCCATGGCCCGATCGACCAGCCGCAGCATAGCCTGGCTGTAGCGCCCAGCGGCGGCTTCCTCAGCGGGCCGCAGCGGGTCTTCGAGCACCCGGGCTGGCGCTTCAACCGGTGCGGCGCCAGTAACGCAGTGATACAGCACCGCGCCTAGAGCATAGATGTCGGTCCAGGGGCCATAGCCCTTGCCATCCACCAGGTATTGCTCAATAGGCGAATAACCGGGTGAAAAGACGCTGGTCACACTCTTGCTGCGTTTGCCCAGCGCTTGGCGAGCCGCGCCGAAGTCGATCAGGATGGTCCGCCCGTCTGAACGACGGTAAAGGTTGGCCGGCTTCAGATCGCGGTGTAGGTAGCCCTCAGCGTGGACTGCTTCCAGTGCGGGCAGAACATCCTCAACCAGTCGGCGCACCTGCTCCTCTGGCAGACTCCGTTCTCGTTGCAGCATCTGGCTGAGCGACTCGCCCTCCACATAGTCCATCACGATGTAGGCGGTGCCATTGGCTTCGAAAAAGTCCCGCACCCGCACCACGCCGGGGTGGTCGATTTTGCCCAGAATCTGGGCTTCGTTAAGAAAGCGCTCCAGCCCCCACGAGTAGCAGGCATCCTCGCCGGCCTCGGAGGTCGGCAAGCCACCTTGGGTGTTGGCCAGGACATTCACATCGTCACGATCCCGGTAAGACCACTCGACCGGAAAGTATTCTTTGATGGCCGCCCGGGTTTGCAGCGCCTCGTGAACAGCCTTGTAGGTGATCCCGAAGCCGCCCGCGCCGAGCACCGATTCAATTCGGTACTGATGCAGACGATAACCGACGGGCAGCGTATTGGATTTCTTGATCATGGCATCCTAGTTGTAGCATCGGCTGGTGCCGTCAGGACACATCTGTCCGGGCAACGCGGGTTCGGTAACGCTCAAAATCTGGTCGATCACGCCTCATGGGCGCTGGCCGTCCCGTTCAACTGATTTTACCCGGCTTTATGGTAAACGCACCTGTGATTCGTGTTCGAGGCGCTCAATGGCCTGGTCGCAGTGCAGCGCTTGGTCATGCTGGCCGGTATGCCGGGCGATGGCGCCGGCCTGCCGGTACAGTTCCAGCGCCTGGTCCGATTCGCCACGCTGTTGTCGCGCTTGGGCCAGCAACGCCAGATCGTGTCCCAAGCCCGGCAGATTTTCCGTCTCGCGATCCAGGATCACCGCTTCTTCAAGATAACGGATCGCTCGGTCAGTCTCGCCGGTGCGCACTGCCAACCCGCCTTGATTAGCAAGGGTGGAGGCCAGCAATCGCGGGTCGCGGTGGGAACGGGCCAGCGCCTCGGCTTCAGCCAGCGTTTGTCGGGCGGCAGGCAGTCGCCCCAAGCCGATTTGCGCCAGGCCCAGTCCGTTCAGCGCCGCCAGGGCGGCAGGCTGATCCTGCTGTTGGTGAGCCTCGTCCAAGGTTTGGGAGAAGGCCGTGTGCGCCGCCTCGAACTGGCCGCGTTGCAGCGCCAGTTGCGCCAGGCCCAGGCTGGCCCGCAAGCGGCCAGCGTTATCGCCCAGCGCCGTCGCAGTTCGCTGCGCCTGTTGGAAGCTCTGTCTGGCCGACGGTTCATCGCCCAGCGCTTGCGCTACCCGGCCTACATTCAACGCTTGCGCTACCCAGGCCGGCCGATCATCCGCCAATTCCGCCCAACGCAAACTGTCTTGAAACGCTTGCAGCGCCTGCGGCAATTCGCCTCGGGCATGATAACGCAGCGCCTGTTCCTCGCTCTGCTGATACTGCGCCTGTAAAGGCGTCAATCCTGGCCCGCCACACCCGGTTAGAGCCCCACCCAGCAGCAGTCCACCGCCGAGCATCTGACGCCAACCGCACAGCCTGATCATACTTGCGCCTGGTTTCAATTCTAGGGTGTCGTAGTGACCGGCCAGACCGCAGCGCGGGGCGCGTCAAACAGCGAGCGAGGCGGTTCTGGCGGACTCAGCGCTTGTAATACGGCGCTGCGCTTGATCCCGCCAATCACCTCGCCGGCATCCTCGGCGATCCCCCGACTCTTTTCCAGCAAGGCCGGCGCCTGCCCGCTAGCCTTTGCCAGTTGAGCGGTCAGGGTTTCGGTCTGACGCAGAATCTGCTCCACTAGCCGGCCATAACGTGGCAACTGGCTAGCTAATTGCTCTAGACCGGCCAGAGTCTCACGCAGCTTTCGCACACTCGCCGCCACATCGCGCGACAGCGGACTGCGACGGTCGGTCAGCCCGCCCAGCATCCCCTCCCCTTGGCGGATCCGGACGCTGACCGCAGCCAGATCAGTCGCCATTTGCTGCATTTCTCCGCTCATCAGGGTCAGGTTTTGCAACAGCGGCTGCAACTGGGCGGTGATTTGGGCAAAACCGCGCAAGGTGCCCAGCAGCGGGCCGTCGGGTTGGCGCAATTCATCGGTGATCACGCGGACATTGCTGAGTACTGCCGCGATTTGCGCCAGTTGTTCCTGGGCCTGTTTCAGCAGCGCATCCAGATCGGAAGAACGCTGAAACGCCAGCAACGCCTGATCCGGCAGCATCGGCTGGTCGGGAGCGCCCATGCTGATTTCTAGGCGGGCATTGCCCAGCAAATCCGCCTTGACCTCGGCGGCCGAGTTCTGGCGAATGCGGGGCTGGTATTTCCGGTCCAGAATCAATTCGATACGAATCCGGTTGTAGTCAGTGATGACCAGATCGCGCACTTCGCCGATCTTCAATCCGGCCAGTGTTACCGGCGTGGCGCGGGACAGACCGCGCACATTGTCGAGAAATCCATACAGCACATAGGGTTGGCTGAACAGCCCCAGTTGGCGGTTAGCCGTCCACAGTACGACGAACATCAGGCCCAGGGTGATCAGGATCAGCAGTCCAGCCGCTCGCTGGTAGCGACGGTAACGGGCGCTGATGGCGGTCTCAAGCATGGCTGGACCTGGCGTAGCGCCAGACCTGGGGATCGGGGTGTTCGGCTAGGTCGCCGGCCCGGCCCGCTGCCCGGACGGACCCCCGTTCCATGATCAGCAACCGGGTCTCCGGGCCGATGGGCAAGGCCTGCGGCCCGGCGTCCACCAGAATGGTCATGTTCATGGGAACCACGATCTCCTCAAAAAAAGTCCAGACATCATAGCCAGCGGTCAGGGTTTCTTGCGGCAGATAAGCGCTGACCAGCAACAGCCGGGGTCGGATGATCAGCGCCCGCAGCAACCCGACCCAGCGGCTTTCCAGCGGCGACAGATCGCAGGCCAACTTGGCCAGGATGGCGCTTGGCGCCCGGCAGGCCTCGATAAACTTCACGACATGATCTTCCACCGCCCGATCCGGGGCCAGACCGTGATACTTGATCAGCAGGGCCAGATTCTCGAACACGCTCCAGGCGGGCACCAGGCCAGTCTGCTCCAGCACCACGCCGATCCGGCTGCGCAATTGTATGCTGGCGCGGCGGGAGAGTCGTTCCGTGTCGACGCCGAACAGTTCGATGCGCCCGGATTGGGGCCGGGCCAGTCCGGCGATGACCCGGATCAGTTCGCCCCGCCCGGAATCAACCGCGCCTAGCAACATCCACAGTTCGCCGGCCAGGGCCTGAAAGTCGAACGGTTCTGGAACCGGGTATAGGTCGAGGGTCAGCCCGGAGACCCGCACCAGCGAATCAGCCATAACGCACTAGCGAAAACAGCAGGCTGATCAGTAGGCAGCCGATGAACGATTGAGCAAAGGCGCTGGGCAGCGTCCGAGGAATATCAACGTAAGCCCGAACCCGAAAGGCCCGCAAGGTCTGCACCAGGACAATATGGATGGCCTGCATGATCGCCATCCCGGTGGTCAGGACCGCCGCGCCGATCGTCAATCCCGAAGCGCAGACCCGGAAGAACACCTCCAGCGGGATATTCTGGTAGAACCCCAGCATGACTGCGGCCCCGACCGTCACGCCGAGGTTCAGCCAGAAGATCAGGATCAGCAGCGAAACCGTGACCCCGATCAACCGGGGCAGCACGAAAAAGCCGTAAGGGTTGACGCCCATCGCCGCCAGATGTTCGATGGCTTGGTTGGCCCGTAATTCGCCCAGTTCGGCGGTAATGGCTGCGCCCGACAGCCCGGCGACAAACAGCGCCCCCAGAATGGGATTAAGCTGGTGGTACATCATGATGTGCATGATCCGGCCTAGCAGTTGCGGATCATGGATACCGAACACAATCAGCGGAAACGCCGTCAATGCGCCGATGATCAGACCAACCACCGTGAACACATAAGCCCGTTGTACTGCGGTGAAGTAAATCTGCTGCCAGACATGCCGG
Organism: Candidatus Competibacteraceae bacterium; assembly: GCA_003989085.1. GTDB lineage: Bacteria > Pseudomonadota > Gammaproteobacteria > Competibacterales > Competibacteraceae > RXIV01. Next base: position 51,711 of record RXIV01000006.1, on the reverse strand, counting down.
AACAGGAACGGCCACTGTCCGCTTGGAGTCAGGCTCAGGCTTATTAACACTGCTGCCAGAAAGTCCAGCTCTTCAAGCAGGTGGTTGACCGGGACCAACGCCATCCGCCCCAGCGCTTCGATTCCGCGCCACCCTCCCGCCCATCGGGTTGTGTTCATATGCGGTCAGTAGTCAACCGGGGTCTGAACCGATCAGGGTAATTCCCGCACCAGGCGGAAGCCGATGGAGTAGTCTTGAAAAGTGGGTTGATTACGATGCCTCTCCGCTGAACGGACATTACGCGGCTCATCGTTCCAGGAGCCGCCGCGCAACACGAACAGACGCTCTGGGGCTGGGGTCTCGCAGCGCTGGACCGGTGCAACCTGGGAGTTCTTGTCATACAGCGAGCAGGTCCACTCCAGGACGTTACCGGCCATATCGTGCAAGCCGAAGTCGTTGTTCCGGTAGCTGCCGACCGGCGCGGCATAAATATGCCCGTCATGGCAGTTCATCGCCGGCCAGCCTACAAACAGGTGTTTGCCGTCCAGATCAGCAGCGTTGGCATAGGCACAGCCCTGATCCGGATCATCGCCCCAAAAGCGGGCAGTGGTGGTTCCAGCGCGGGCCGCATATTCCCACTCCGCTTCGGTCGGCAACCGGTAGCGTGCGCCGGTCTGTTTTGACAGCCACTCGGCATAGGCCGTTGCATCCTGCCAACTGACGTTGATTACCGGCTGCCGGCCGCGTCCCCAGCCCTGATCGTTGGGCGATGCCCGCCCAGTGGCTGAGGCAAACAGGTCATAGTCCTGAAAAGTGACCTCGTGCTTACCAATGGCGAAGGGCTGATCGATCCGCACCAGATGCGTGGATTCATCACTGTAGCGGCCTTTTTCCTGGGGCGGCGATCCCATCACGAAGCTACCGGCCGGGATTGCCACCATCTCTGGCCCCTGTGCGCCGCTGCTGAGACGATCCCGTAGAATTGGATTAGCCGGAGCCAAGCGGAGCAAGGCGGCTTCCGCCGCATCGCGGTGACGGCAATCCGCCGTACACCGGTCGAGATAGGCCCAGTAGGCCCGACGGGTGTTGACGCGCCGGGCGGCGGTAAACGCCTCAGCATCCAGTTGCTTGATGCGCTCCACCGCTTCAGCTCGATCCAGCGCCTGCGCCAGCGTCGCCAGTTCGGGGAGGTCCGGTTGTATTGACTGAGCCTTCTTCAACCAAGTGCGGGATTCAGCCACATCAGCTTTATCCAGGCTCGCACGCGCCTGCGCCAGCCAACCCAGCGCCAACCGTCGCCGGCCAGCAGTAACAAAAGGGCTATCCGGCGTCAACTGGGCCAGCGCGTTCAACTGGGTCAGCGCCGCATCGCCGCGATCCTCGCGCCCGTCCTGCTCCAGCGCCTGCGCCAGGGTGGTGAATTCCGCTTGGAGTTTCTTGATTTTTTCCTGGTTTTCAAGCTGATGCAGAGCGGATTGCGCCTTTTGGCCGTAGTCGCAGCGTGGACAACGTTGCAAATAGAGCCGGTAGGCGAACACAGTATCAACCCGCTGGGCTGCTTCAAATGCCCGGCGATCGGCCTCACGGTCGGCCTGCTGCGCTGAAAGGAGCGCACTGGCGCCGGGTGCATCATCCGTTACCGACTCTGACGGCGTCGTCGCCGGAGCGAGGTTTGGCGTCGGCGCTTCCGGCGCATCACCCCCCGCCCCCGATCGAGTTAGCCAGTAGCCGCCCAGGCTGACAGCCAGGACGATCCCAAACGCCAGGGTTCTTTGGTGCTGTCGCCAGCGGGGTCGAGCAGAACGCCGGGGGCCAGCAGCTGCCGGGTGCTGGGCGTTCGCCAGGTCATCCAGAAATCGGCCGGCGTCGGTCGGGCATAGCTCGCTCGGATAAGCCAGCCCACGCCGCAGCACTCGCCAGCCGTCATCGCTTAATCCGGGCGGGCGCGGCATGGCGCTGTCGGATTGACCTTGGGCTTGATAGGCAGTGCGCCCGGCCAGCATCTGATAGATCAGCAGCGCTAGAGCAAAGACATCACGCCGGAAAGCCGCTTCGATTGTGCCAGAATCGCTCAGCCCTTCAACGATAGCATTGTTGGCCAAGCCGCCGGCGCTGAACAGAATGCTGCGTGGTTCGCGGATTTCGGCGGCTAGGCCAAATCCCACGACCAGGACTTGATCCTGGTCAGTGACGAAGATTGTCTCGATATCGAGGTGCTGATGCGCCAGCCGGTGTTCAGTGCGGGCGTAATCCAGCGCTGCCGCAACCGGGCGCAGTCGTTCGAAAACGATATCCCAGGACCAGCGCTGATCCGGCTGTTGACGCAGCAACTGAGCCAGGTTCCGGGCATGGTGATGGTTGACATATTCCATTTCGGCGAACGGCCAGCCATCGCTCCCCTGGCGCCAGCCGTAGATGCGAGCGATCTGAGGATGATTGAGCTTAGAGGCAATTTCTACTCGTGCTCTGGCCTTGGTCAGATAGGTGCGCAGACCGATCATGTCGGCCCGCAGCGCCCGGTCATCGCGCCCTAGTTCCCGTGCGCCGTGTCCAGTGGGCAGGAAAATCTTGATGGCCCGAAAATCGCCTGCTGTATTGTCGTCATCTGCCGTCACCGGCGTAACCGCCATCCGCGCCAGCCAGATCCGCCGCTTGCCGTTCAAATCCTGTAACAAGCGGAATCGCCGCTCGGGGGGGCCGATGATCATTCCGGGGTCCAGCGTCCCCAGACCGGTGTTATCGTTTGCCGAGTCAAACTCGGCGGTGGGGCGAAGGGCGACTCGGGGCGATGGTGAATCCTGCACCGCTGCCTGTAACAATGCTTGTTGGCGACGGGCCAGTTCAGCTTCATCCATTTGGCCGGCGGCATACGCTTCCGCGAGTTCTCCAAGAGATTTTTCCAGATCCATAAGCCCGATTTGCCAGATAGTGGTAACGATGGGTTGGAAATGACAGCCGTAAACTGCATTATTAGTTTAGCAGAAAGGGTGAAAGGGCTTTACTCATCCGCTGATGGCTCATAGCGCAGGTTTTGCCCGCTGCTTGATGGCCTGCCCTCTGCCGCCATGCCGGTTGCGACCGGGTGCCGATGCCCATTTCACGCCATAAAGTTCACCACATACACCATGAATACTGTCGATTCTGCTGGCCTGACTGCATCCTCTTCCGGGCCGCTGCTAGAAATTGCGGTGCGTTCGCAGTGTTCGCCTACTGGACGCGGACGCCGGGAAAATCAGGATAATTACCTGGTGATTGATGGCCAGGGGCAGGCGGTTTTCCTCTGGCGTGAGCAGGAAACCCGGTTACAACTGCTCAATTGGCCGCTGGGTCACCAGCGAGTGGCGGTGCTGGACGGCATGGGCGGCCACAGCCACGGTCGGGAAGCTGCTGAACAGACGGTAGAAGGTTTGCTTGATTTGCCGGCTGCCGACCATCTTGATGGTCTCTCCGCTGGTTTGAATGCGTTACACCAGCGCCTCCATCAGCAATTCCTCATGGCAGGGTGGGAAAGCGGCTGCACCTTGATTTTGCTGGAAATTCCTAGCGCCGGCCCGGCCATGCTCTTTCATGTGGGGGATTCGCGAGCTTATGTGATTGATGCCGGTCAGGCCCAGTGTCTGACGGTGGATCATGTGCCGGCGACTCATTTGGCGATGCTGGGGTTACTGGATGGCGCCCAATGGCTCCAGCAGGTTCATGGACAGGCTAACTCCCAGATCAGCCAGGCTTTTGTCTTAGGCAGTACGCTGGGAGCACCGAGTTTATATGCGGACGCCATTGATGCGGAGCTGTATGAATTGCATGAAGGCAATCTGCCGCTGTTTCTACACGGGCTGGGCGACCGTCGGTTGCTGGAGCTGGAGCCGACGCGGACTTATCTGTTGGCCAGCGATGGTCTCTGGCACCTGCCTCATCCGCAGCAGTTTATCGAGCGTTGGCCGGAACTGCTAGCGCAGCCGCGATGTTCCTTAGAGGAGCTGCTAGATCGGCTATTCGCTGATTTGACCGAGGCCATTCTGCACCAGCATAGCCTGCCGGATGACAATACTACGGTTATTCTGCTGCGTCGGCCCACCCAGGTTGCGGGGTATCCCTGATGAAAATCCGGCAGATCATGATTGCGTTGGCTGCCCTGCTGACGATCGCCTTTATGCCGCCGCTGGTGTCGTTGCTGGGTGGGTTAACCGTGTTGATCGGAGCCGGGGCGCTGATCTTCCGCGATTTACCCCCCACCGGGCAGGATGCTGTGGAGCGCCGCTTGCTCGGTTGGCTGCGCTGGGCCAGGGCTGGTTCGCGTGCAGAACCGGAACCGGTCCGTTCACAGCGGTCATTGCCAGGGCTGCCGGCGGAGCGGGCGCGGCGGGTTCGCACCAAGATTTCTGTTGCTGAACGGGTGGATGTTCCGCCAGGCTAGCTGCTTGAAGTTGCTGTCGGACTCAGGGATCGGGGAATGCGAATTCGGCAATGACCGGGGCATGATCGGAGGGGCGCTCCAACCGGCGCGGAATCTGATCGATTTGACAGCTTTTACAGACTGCCGCCAGCGCAGGGCTGACCAGAATGTGGTCAATACGCAGGCCAAGATTGCGCCGGAATGCAGCGGCGCGGTAATCCCACCAGCTAAAGGACTGTTCAGTTTGCGGGAATAGCCGGAAGGCGTCCCGTAATCCTGAATCCAGCCAATGTCGAAATACGGCCCGCTCCGATGCGCTGCATAACACCTGGTCGACCCAGGCAGCGGGATCATGAACATCACGATCTTCTGGGGCGATATTGAAGTCGCCTAGCATGACTAACCGGGGGTAGCGTGTTTGTTCAGTTTCCAGCCAAGCGGTCAGTTGCTTGAGCCAGATCAGCTTGTAGGCGTATTTGTCGGAACTGATTGCTTGACCGTTGGGAATGTAAAGATTCAGCACCCGTACACTGTTGATGGTTGCGCCTAGCACTCGTCGCTGCGGATCATCCAGTCCCGGTAGATCAGTGACCAACGTACTGGCGGGCGAGCGGCTAAGAATCGCTACACCATTATAGGTTTTCTGGCCGCTGAATACGGCTTGATAGCCGGCATTCGCAATATCCAGCGTTGGAAAATCGCTATCGGTGAGCTTGGTTTCTTGCAAGGCAAGAATGTCCGGTTGCTGTTCACGCAGCCAGTCTAGCACCTGTGGCAGGCGTACTTTGAGTGAATTGACGTTCCAGGTCGCAATTTTAAATTTCATTTGATTTGTTTCATCGGCTTTTTGAGTTTTCCCTTAATCCACCCGCACCACCTCTGCAATTCATCCGGTAAAGCGCTGCGCTCGTAACGCGCCGCCAGCCAACTAATGAACATATTCTGTTCACCCCGATTCCACAAGCCGTGCTCAGTATCGGGCGGCCACTGTGGTTGGATCAAAGGGTATGGCGGCAGGTCAAGGTTCCCGCCACCGTGCCGGCGGCATACGCGCCCAGACCGTTGCTCAGCTACCACTCACGCCGCTCGGCCTGATCGAGATCGCCGCAGATAGCCCGCCCGAAGCGGATGAAATTCGGTATGCCGCTCATAGCGCGCGCTCCCGTTGTTGCAGCCGCTCGGTCACTCGCAGCGCCCAGGCGTAAATAGTCAGCGACGGATTGGCCCGACTGGAGCGCGGCAACACGCTGCCGTCCACCACATACAGATTGTCCAAGCCATGCACCTTGCCCTCGGCGTCCACCACTGACGATTGCGGATCAGCGCCCATGGTCAGCGTGCCGCAGGCGTGCGCGGTGCCGGCCAGCGGAATCGCCTTGGCGGCGGCTGGCAAGCCCGCCTTCAGTAACGACCGACCGAAATCACGCACCAACTGCCGGTGTTCCGCCACCGCCGCTGGCAAGCGCGCCGGGTCATAGTCGAGTTGCGGATACGGCGCTTTATTGGTTTGGGCGATCACCCGGTTGGCGGGATCGGAGCCGTCCTCGGTTTGCAGGAAGAAGCCGTAGGCGCGATGGCCGAGTGTGCGAGCGAACCAGCGTGGCACGAATCCCGGAATCAGGGTGCTGAGCAATTCGCCATCGAAGCCCAAGGGTTGAATGCTGCTGTGGGGCAGCCGCTCGTTGAGCAGGAGCAGGGTTTTACGCAGTAGATCGGTTTTGGGCGTTGCGGAAAACGCCAGCATCGCGCTGAGCCGGTGATATTTGTAGTTGCGTCCAACCGCATTGGCGCACGGCAACTGTTCGGTTAGGCCAGTGCTTTCCAGATAGCGTTGCAACAGACGCGGCGAGTGCAGCGCTCCGGCTGCCAGCAGCACCGTATCGGCCTGAAATTCAGCGCCGTCTTCGGTGCGAACGCCGATCAATCGCTCTGGCCGTTCCGGATCGGCGATGAAATCACTGACCGCCCGCCCGGTTAGGATGGTCAGGTTGGGCAGATCTTGCACCCGCTCCAGCAGGGCGTGCTGACTATCGAACTTCAGATTTCTGACCGAGGCAAAGGCATCGAAATGGGCGGCTTCCTCGGGATGCGCCAGAATCCCGGGGTCCAGGGCCAGCATCAGCGGTTGCGCATTCCAGCCCGCGCCGTTGCCGGTGAGCTTGCCGACGATGGCGCTCAAATCCGGCTCCGGCTCGAAGCGGTGGACGCCCAGCAACGCTTCGGCCTGATCGTAGTACGGAGCCAAATCCCCATAGGCTATCGGCCACGGCAGGCATTGATGCGCCGGGTCAGCGGCGAACTCGTGCGGCTCGAATCGCACCAACGCCGCGCCGTACCACTTGGTCTTGCCGCCCAGATTAAAATATTCCTCCGGAGCGAAGGTCGCGCCATTCTTGTCCAGCCAGTGCTCCTTGCTTTTGAACAGGCCCTGCCGGATGACCTTGTCCACATCCAGGGTCGTACCGTCACGCGGTAGTTCCAGCCCTTTTTCCAGCAGCAGGACGCGCCGGCCAGCGCGCGCCAGTTGGTAGGCCGCCGCCGACCCGCCTGCACCAGAACCGATAATAAGGGCGTCGTAAGGGAATTCGTTCATGTCATAGTCCTCAATACACGGCTGCCGGCGCGATGACCGCCGCCGTCGAGCCACGGGTCTTGGCGTGGGTCAGCGTGAACAGAAATTCGTGGACGCCGCGCCGGGCGAGTTCTTCAGTGGCCAGGTTCTCCAGACCGAACAGGCCCATCTTCACGTACATAGTCTGCGGCACCAGGAAGGGACGATCCGGGTCTTCGCCGGGCACCGGCCCATAGCTCCAGGTGTCGGCCTCGGTCAGCGCGATGTGTTGCTGGTACAGCCACTGGACGACTTCCAGACCGGGACCGGGTTCGCCGGACAGAAACTCGGCGTTGTCCTTGCCCCACAACCCGCCCCAGCCGGTGTGAAACAACACCGCATCCCCTGGTTTGAGCGTGACGCCCTGCTTGGACAACGCGCCCTGAACGTCGGCCAGGGTGATCACGTAACCTTTGGCTAGTTGTTCCACACCCTTGAAGCCGGCGATATTGATCAGGACACCACGGGTTACGATAGGCGGCACCGTTTCGATACCCAGATGGTTCAATCCCCAGGATTCCACCACCTGGCGTGTGGTCCAGCCGTTGTAGAACCGGTCGCCGATCTGGATATGGCCGATGGAGTCCAGTTGGGTACCGACCTGAAAGGTGCCCGCCTGAATCTCGGTGATCCAGTTGATCTGATTCTTGCCCCAGCCTTTGTCCACCGCGTCCGGGCGGCGCAGGTTGGTCAGATGGGGAGAAACGTCGGCGGTCTGATGCCAGTAGCGTCCGGGAAACTTGGGGGTGTCCTCATCCAGCACCCGGCCCAAATCCACCACAGTTCCCGTTTTCACCAGTGCTGCTGCCGCGCGCACTCCATCGGGCGTGATTTCATTCAGCGTTCCAAGCTGGTCCTCGGCCCCGTAGCGGCTGGGCCACCAGGGCTGCACATCAGCGGGCAGGCCGCTTCGATCAGCGCGGGAATCGGCAGGGGCTGGTTTGTCAGGTTCACTAGCGGCCCACACGCCCGCTAAAGGTGTCAGCCATAGGCTGAACAGCAGGATTTGCAGGGGAAAAGCGCGGCGCGAAGCCATCTCAGCCGCCCTCCTCGAATCCGGGATACAGGGTCATGCCGCCGTCCACGTACAGCGTCGCGCCGGTGACGTAATCGGAAGCGTCGGAGGCCAGCCAGACTGCGGCCTTGCCGATGTCTTCCGGTTCGCCGACCCGGCGGTAGGGGATCAGTTTCAGTAATTCTGTTTCTGCTTGCGGGGTGTCCCAAGCAGCCTTGTTGATCGGCGTCTTGATCGCGCCGGGGGAGATGGCGTTGACCCGGATGCCCTGCGGCGCGAGTTCCTGGGCCATCGTCTTCATCAGCAGGCTGACTCCGCCCTTAGAGGCGGCGTAGTTGGCGTGTCCGGCCCACGGGATGACATCGTGAACCGAGGACATGCAAATGATCTTGCCGACGGCGCGCGACAGGTTCGGTATCAGGCCGCGCTGGAGGAATTCGCGAGCGGCGGCGCGGGAACAGAGGAACTGACCGGTCAGGTTGACGTCGAGCACGAATTGCCAATCGGCCAGGCTCATCTCGACCAGCGCCGCATCCTTTTGTAGACCGGCGTTGTTGACCAGAATGTCAAGGCTGCCCCAGGTCTCGACGATCTGGGCGAACATCGCCTCGACTTCGTTTTCCCGGCTGACGTTGGCGCGAATCGCCAGCGCCTCGCCGCCATCCGCTTCAATCTGTTTCACCACGGCTCGGGCGCGTTCGTCGCTGGATGAGTAATTGACGGCCACCCGCGCGCCGGCGGCGGCCAGCGCCTTGGCGACGGCTGCGCCGATACCGGAATTGGCACCGGTTACTAAGGCGCGTTGACCTTGTAGAACGGGTTGGTTTGCGCTGTTCATAGGGATTAACCTCTTTTCTGATTTACTGGATAGGGGGTAATGAATTCTCGCTACGGGGTCAGCAATGCTTGTGCCATGCGGAAAAAATTAAAATTTAAAATTCTTTCATATAGTTATTACTTAGTGACGGATTTCGAAGCAAGGCTAATAGATATTGGCGACTGCGATATGTCGAGGAGCCGCTAAATGTTGCGGCGACTATCGAATTGAGGAATGGCGGGCGTTTTTTAGCGGTGGCAGGCAGTTGGGCGTTATTCTTATCAGCTACAGCATTAGAAAAATGGGGCTCTGGCCCTAAAGTCACCTGCTGGAAATGGTGATCTGTAATGCAATGCATTGGCAATCGTTATTGAAACCGGCAAGTCTGCAACTAGAACCTCTTCAGTTAGCTTCGAAACGAGTAGACGCTGCGAAATGATTAGCCGGCAAAATGAGTGCTACTGATAAACCACTACTCTGCTGCAACGTACTCGACGGCGGCAGTAATGAGTTCACTCTTCTCCTTGAGAAGACTGGCGGTGGTTTGGTGAGAACAAAAGCTATTTCGGCTGATACTTCATTGCGAAGATGCCGCGCAGAGTTTGACGTTGAGGTAGGGTAAGAGAGCTAACATTCACATTGTTGAAAAAACAGACCGGGAACTACTAACGGAACCCGGTTCTGGTTTTTGGCAGCGAGAGCTTTCCTTCCGCTGCCGACAGTACGTTGGCCAACTGGCTAACACTATGGCAATGCGAGGCGCTGCCAGCGGCCTACCAAAATAGCGCGATTACGCCGCGAGCTTGAGGAGGTCGGCCTTGGGAAAATCTACATCGGTCAGGGCGACGTTATTGACGTAGTTGGTGAGCACATTCAGCGCCACGTTCACCACGATTTCGATAACGCCAGCGTCATCGAAACCTGCTGTGCGCAAGGCGGCGAGGTCGGAATCGCTGACGCGGCCATGCTCGCTGGCGACCCGGCGGGCGAATCGCAGGGCAGCGTCGGCCTTGGTATCGCTCGACCGGCCGTCGCGGGCGGCGCGGATCTCGGACTCGTTGAGTTTAGCCATGTTCTTGCCCAAGTAGGTATGCGCGGCCAGGCAGTATTCACAACCGTTGAACTCAGCAATGGCCAAGGCGATGCGTTCGCGCAATGCACCGTCCAGCACACCCTTAGCCAGCGCACCGTTGAGCGACAGATAACCCTCAAGCGCGGCTGGGCTGTGACCGACCAGCTTCATCAGATTGGGCACAACACCGAGTTGCTTGTGTACAGCATCAAGGAGCGGCTTCGACGCGGCAGGGGTTTGTTCGACAATCGGGATGGCGATTCGGGACATGTTATTTCTCCATTGCAAATGAGGTTGCTTGACTCGCATCGCACACGATGTATTGCGAACGACGATACTTTGCCAAATTCCACAAGGACTGGGTTAGGAATGGCTGGGGTTGGCAATAATTGTAGTAAGCAACATCAATGCCATCATAAATTATCTAAAATAAACGTAATAATCATTAAGTTAAAATTAACTCTCAAACTCATAGCAGATTATAGATTCATAATACCCCGTGATATATCGCAAGACCGTTAAATACCAAGGCAGACCGCTATCATTTGAATGGTCGCAATCGGCCATTGGATTTTTCAGAGGCTATTAAACTCGCCCGCTTTACGACCCAATGCTGACAGGCATGGACACACAAAAACCACCGGATGGGAACCGATGGTAGAGGAAATGAAGACGGAGCTAATTTAAACCGGGAACTTGGGTTTGCGGATATTCAGTTTCTGCATCCGGGAGCGCAGGGTACTGGGGTTAAGATCCAGAATCGCCGCTGCACCCGGTTCGCCCTCGATCACCCAGCCGGTGCGCTCCAACACCTGGAGAATGTAGGCGCGCTCCATCGCTTCGAGCGAAGCGAGCGGTTGCGGCGCAGTCGCCGCATCCTGATCGTCCAGGCGCAGTTCGAGCGCGTTATCAATCTCCAGCAGCGAACCCCGGGCAAGAATGGTGGCGCGCTCAATGACGTTTTGCAGTTCCCGGATATTGCCGGGCCATGAATAACGCAGCAACCGCTCGCGGGCGTTGGGTGAAAGATCATGGATGGATTTGTTCATCTTCCGCGCAAATTTATCCAGAAAGTAGCGAACCAGCAGCGGAATATCGGACGGGCGTTCGCGCAGGGATGGCAGCCGGATAGGAAATACGTTCAACCGGTAATACAGATCGGTGCGAAAGCTACCCTCTTTGACCATCTTCGCCAGATCGCGATTGGTGGCGGCGACCAGCCGGACATTGACTTTCAGCGTGTGCGTGCCGCCGACCCGCTCGAATTCCTGATCCTGCAACACCCGCAACAGCTTGGCCTGAGCGCCGGCGCTCAGTTCGCCCACTTCGTCCAGAAACAGGGTGCCGCCATCAGCGAGTTCAAACCGGCCCTTGCGCTGAGCAGTCGCGCCGGTAAACGCGCCTTTTTCATGGCCGAATAATTCGCTTTCCACCAGCTCGCCGGGTAGCGCGGCGCAGTTGACATTGACGAATAGCTTGTCACGCCGGTCGCTGAGGTCGTGAATCGCCCGCGCAATGACGCTCTTGCCGGTGCCGGTTTCTCCCGTCAGCAGCACGGTAGCCTCGGCGTCGGCCACTTGCTCAACCTGGGTGAACACGTCCTGCATAGCTGGCGAATCGCCGATGATATGACCGGGGCTTTGCCGGGTCTTAATCTCTTCCTGGAGATAGAGGTTTTCCAGTTGCAATTGTTTGAGAGTTTCCTCGGAATGCCAACGCTCGGTCACGTCCCGCAGGATGACGGTGTAAAAATGCTGGCCGCCAAGCTCCAGCGGCGAGAGCGTGGCTTCCACCAGAAATTCCTCGCCGTCGCAGCGGCGGGCGGTCAGGCCTTCGGGCGCCCACAGTTGTTGCGAGTTCACCATAGTGGGCTGAACCGCCAGGCAATAACCTTTCAGCAGGTTGCCGAAGCGCTTGGAGAGCAAGGGTATGAATGATTGACCGAGCATCTGTTGCGCCGAACAGCGGAAGATTTTTTCGGCGGCGGGGTTAAACAGGGTGATGCGTTGCTCAGCATCAATGGTGATGATGGCGTCCAAGGCGCTGGACAGGATACTGGATAGCCGCTCCTCACTATTACGCAGCGCCTGTTCAGCCCGCTTGCGCTCCAACTCGGCCCTAGCGCGGGCGGCGAAAATCCGCAAGAGCGTCATCCCCCTGAATTCCTTGACCATCGGCTGATCATGAAATACGGCCAGGTGACCCATCATTTCCTTCCCCGATTCGGACACCAACGGCACACCGAAGTAGCTTTCGATCCCGATCTCCTTAAGCTCCGGGTGTCGAGGGAACATCTCGTAAACCTTGTGGGTGTAGTACACCGTCTCGCCGCGAATGACGATTTCGCAAGGCGTACCGTCCAGGTCGAATTCGGTATTATCAATGAATTGGCCGTTAAACCAGAACGCAAGGGGGCGCACCCGCGTCCGACTCCCCAGCAGCTCGCAAACGAAGGCGTGGCGCACATTCAGAGCCAAGGCCAGTTCCCGCACCAGGGCGTAGAAGAATTCGGTGCCCGTGGCGGTGGCGGTGCCTTCAACGATAGTACGTAAGGCCAGATGCATGGCGTCGCGTTCGTCGGCGGTTTGAAGCGCCGCATCATCTCGTGGTGCCGAGCGTTGATTAGTGGATTGCGCAACGGTTCCATTCATGCAAAAAACTCCATAGATCTTTAGTAGTTAAAATCACTGAAACACCTATAGCAGCTTATATCGCATTGTGCGACCTGATCGTGAAATTTATTGATTGTATTTTTTTGCGGGGCGCCGCAAAACTCTTCGAGGCGCTGATCCCGTTCACAGGAATAACAATAAAGCTTATAGCGCACCGGGTTTTTCTGAGCGTAATGCTAGTAATAGTCCTCAGCGGGGTAGAAAGTCGTCGCTGGGATAAACGTAGTCACGATAGGTTGTTTAAACCGGCCAGCTTGTTCTAATGCAAGTTTGGACTCCTCCGCCAAGCGCTGCTGCTCATCACTGTGATAAAAGATGGCCGAACGATATTGCTGACCCTTGTCGCAAAATTGCCCGGCAGCGTCGAGTGGGTCGATATTGCGCCAGAAGACCTCCAGCAAGCGAGAATGGTTTATTTTAGCGGGATCCTAGACTATTTCGACTGCTTCAGCGTGTCCCGTGCCGCCAGATGAAACTTCCTGATAGGTCGGGCTCGTCTTGTGTCCACTGATATAGCCGGAAGTCACTGAGATCACGCCAGGCAATTGCTCAAATGGCGGCTCCATGCACCACAACCGCCGGCAAACCTGGTCTTGACAACTCCTTGACTGTTTATTGGCATTGGGTCGCTCAAGGCTGATTGGAACACGCTGGATAATATCAAACTGCTGATCAAGAGTAATCATCGAAAATTAAACAGACGTATCATTATCAGTCTCGTGACTGCATGATTGATGGGAATGGGAGTGGACATCAAAAGAAACTCGATGGAAAACGATAAGATAATAATAAGAAAAGGGATGGCCGTTGCTCCATCCCTTTTGACTTGCGACTGCTAATAGTAGCAGCAGCGCCATATTCTTGCCCAGCAGACTGAATTACTTGTTGTTAAACCCAGCCTTGATTTCATTGGCGTCTAATACGCCATCTTTATTAGTATCCATCTTGTCCCACGCCTCCATATCGTTACTCTGCTTCATATATTCTTCCTTAGTGATCGTACCATCCTTATTGGCGTCCATAGTCTGTGCCGTCGACATATTAAAACCTGCGGCGAACGCAGTACTCAGGGTCAGGCCTGAAATCAGGATGAAAGTCAGTTTGGTCAATGTTTTCATTGCGAGATCCTCATCAGAAAAAGGTTTTAGGAATGGATTTGCAGTGGTACTGCTATCTTTCCTGTAAGCAAGTGCAATGCCAATTTTTGATAAACAACCTTCTCATTAAAAATTATAAATAATTACAGTGGGTTGAAGTTTTTATTAGAAAAGTAACTTGGCTAAAGGGAGTAAGCAGGAGTTTGAATCGGAAGTAAATTCCACGATATTTCGCGGAACCACGAAAAGCCGCAGTGATGAATGGGGCGGGCTACGCCTGCCAGCAGTTGTCACCATAACCCCTCCTTGACATAGAGTTTGCTCAACAGGGCGACTTGCAGAAGGATGGCCTTCAGAAGGGCGTGCTGCATCCGTTCAATGTCTTGATGATCGCGTCCTTTGACGGCCAGAAACGGGCGCGCCGTGGCGACCAGCGGATACGCTAAGGCAACGGCGTGGCGAAACCCGGGCAGTAGTAATACTGGAGACGGTTGTGCCGCGGAATCTGGCGGCGACAGTTTCAAGTACAGCTGTTTTAGCCAAGGCGGCTCATAGGGAAAAAAGCAGGTCTCAAATAGCCATCGTCGGAAGCGATCACGAATGGTCTCAGCCCCGTCCAGCGAATGGGTGGCGGACTCCTCCCCGCGCAATGCAGTCAAGGCGGTGACCAGCGCAGGATGCGCGGCTACCATACCGAGCATCATATCCAGATAATCGTCAGTCTGTCCTTTGAGAATCCGCCAGACTTTCCGCAAAGCGATTTCGTCATCCGGCGAAAACAGACCAATTCGCAACAGTAACTCCATTTCTGCACGGTCCGGAAACCCGGGCGGGGCAGGACGAGCAACCTCCTCCTCACCGGATATCTGAACCGGGGTATTCATGGAATTCTCCTCTTTAGCTGCGCTGTTGGCCAAAGCAACTACACTAGCGACGAATGAACCGATTAATCAGATAATCTACAGATAGCTTGCCGGGGCCATGGCACATCGTAATCAGCAGTAACAATCCCCATACCTGATGCTGCGCCAACCCAGCAGCCATTAAATCGGGGTAAGAAATCACCGCCACGATATTGAACACGAACAGCGCCAGCGCGGCATAGCGAGTCCCGATGCCCAGTAGCAAAAATACCGGCAACAACAACTCCGCCGCTGTCCCCATATAAGCCGCCAGCGTTGATGGCAATAGTGGGACCTGGTACTCATACTCGAAAAGAGTGAAGGTGCTTTCAGTCGGAAGTAGGCTGAGCGGATAGTTGAAGGCGTGACCAAACAGCGTAAAACTTCCGGTCGTGGTTTTAGTTAACCCGGAACTGAAGAAGGCGCTGGCGACCCAGTAGCGAGCCAGAAAATCGGCGACTGGGGCTAAGAATTCGGCCGTTTTGCGAAACAGCGCATCGGCTTTGCGCAGGAGGGGTGCGGCTTTCGCCCAGAATGAATATCGGGGCGAATCGTCCATCGCATTGGTGTCAGTGGCGGTCATCATGGGATTCTCCTGAATGAAATAGTGAAAAGTAAAAGCGCTCAAGAGGGTTACAAGTGAAAATCGACCCATGCGCCTTGCAAAATATGCCGACTGAAACAGGCGGGTAAATCAAAGCCGGGCTGCGCAGCCAGCGCCTGCTCGCAAGCGGTGGCGAAGGCACGCCCTTCCGCTAAAGCGCACAACAGACTAAATTCCCCATCCTCAAGGACTTGAAATTCAATCTCCAGACTCTCGTGGCGTAATGCCAGCAGCTTGATCCCGCCCTCGGTTAAATCCACCGTTGGATCGCCGATATAGCCCTCCTGATTGACCTGCCAGATACGCAAGATCGGAAAAGCCGATTCCAGCAGGCGCGCAGCGGGGTGCAATTGAAAATGCAACTCTCCCTGCTGCTGGGCGGGCACTTGCGCCAGCGTCGCCAGATCGAGGGGCGAATGACGAGCTGCATGAAAAATCTGGTGATACGCCCATTCCAGCCGGGCGACGTCGGGCAGATAGACCAATTCAGTTGCGGGCGCGAACGCTTCGAGAAACGCCGCGAAAAATTCGCCAAACTCGTGCAAATCGCCGGAACGGGATGGATGGCGGGCGATATATTGCGCTGCCGCATAGTTAAAAAATTCATCGCCAACCAGTCGACACACCACCGGATAGACCGCTTTCAACGCGCCGGTCAAGCTGAGCAAGCTGTTATTGCGATAGACCTGCAACCGCCGAACGCCGCTCAGACCGGCGGCCCGGATATGGCGGTCAAATTCGTTCTGCTCGTCGTCGAACACGGCGGTGGCGAAACCCAGTTGTAATTCACGCAGCCTGAGCATGGCGTTCCCCCAGAATCGCATCGGCCCGCTCGGCCTCGGCGACCAGCACCGCCAGATCGGGCAAGTCGGCGTCCCATTCAATCAGGGTTGGAATCTGGCCGAAGCGTTGCGCCGCCTGATGGTAGAGCGTCCAGACCGCCGGACAGACCGGTTGGTTATGGGTGTCAATCAAAATCTCGCCGTCGTCGAAGCGATTCACCGTAAATCCAGCTAGATGAATTTCCTGGACGATCGGGCGCGGAATCGCCCGCAAATAAGCGCTGGCGTCGAAACCATGATTACAAGCGCTGACATAAATGTTGTTGACATCCAGCAGTACGCCGCAATCACTGCGCTGGGCCAGTTCAGCCAGAAACTCCCATTCGGGGATGGCCGATTCTACGTATTGCAGGTAGCTGGATGGATTCTCGATCAGGATTTGCCGACCGAGGACATCCTGTGTTTGGCAAACTCGCGCAACCAAGTGATAGAGCGCCTCTTCCGTATAAGGCAGTGGCAACAGATCGTTGAAATGGCGTCCACCTACCGAACCCCAGGACAAATGTTCCGAAACCAGCGCCGGTTCAAAGCGTCGGATCAGCGTTTTGAGTGCAGCCAGGTGTCGGTGGTCGAGCGGGTCGGTTGATCCTACCGACAGGCCAACGCCGTGTAGGCTCAGGGGGTAGTGGGGGCGGATGCGTTCCAGGTAATCCAGCGGTTTGCCACCCGCGCCGAAATAGTTTTCGCTGTGGACTTCCAGCCACCCCACGGCTGGCCGGGTTTGCAGCACTGCGTCATAGTGTTCGGCCCGCAAGCCGATTCCGGCGCAGGCCGGAATCGGGTCAGGGCCAAGCACGGGCGATACCGGCTTGGCGGTCATGGGCAGAATCTCAGACTTTTGGCTTCAAACTACCGTCAACGATCTTTTCACAGGTGCCTTTGGGGACGTAAACCCAAGAATCTCCCTGACCATCCTTACTGGCCTGACCGGCGCAGGCATGAGCGCTGGTCTGACAGTCGTTCTTGCCGGCCTTGACGACGCCGTAGCACTTCTCTGCACCTTTTTGTTCGGGCGCCGGCTGACTGCTGGCCTGACCGGCGACGGCCAACAGGCCCAGAGTGAGAACGCTGGCGAGGGCGGAATGGACGATAGTTTTGCTGTTCATGATGGTGACTCCTGATGGATAAGATTTAAGGTGTTGAAGACATCGAGCGTTTTTCGGGATGGCTGTATTCCCGCTTGAACAGGTATCAAACCCCGTGCCAACTTGTAAATTTAGATAAATATTGATATTTATCAGTTATTTGACTTATAACGAATAGCCCGAGCGAGGCCGGTGTTGCGGAGAAAACTGCTTTATTTCGCAGTTGCCGCGATATGGCGCGGCGTGAGAGGACTACAAAATTGGATCGAACAGCCTGGTTGCCCGCACTGAGGTCGGTCGGCAAGAGAGGACGCCAAGGAATCAGGCTTTGCCGAGTTGAGATGGATAGAAGGGTGTGTTTAAACAAGCGACACTATAAAGTCCCATAGAATTTTATGAGACTGAGCGCTGTCGTGATGTTTTTAGGTCGTGTTTTTTAGCCAATGGTGCAGGTTGGCCTCGGTGGTGTGATAGCGCCGGGCGATGAACTTCTGGGTCGAACCGTTGGTCAGTAGACCCTCGATTTCGGGGCGGAAGGCATCCAGCTTGCTCTTGCCAAGCCCCTTGGGCCGTCCCAACTAGAGGCGTGGCAACGGCTGGAGCGGCTGAAACGGCAATAGCTTTTGGCTCTTGAAGGAAAGCGGCGGGTCGTTGCCCAGCTTGGCGGTTTCTTCCATGGTTCAGATTCCAGTCCTCATGTCGATGGCCGGGTTAGGGGAATCGTGGCTGCGACCTCCTCTCCATTCGTATCGTTGAACCAAGAGATGAACGGCCAACTTTTCAAAGCCCGCAGCACTCCGCTGCCTATCCCCCGGTAATTCAGCAGTTCTGGGGCAAAAGAGGCCAGCAGCACATTCCGGCTCCGTCGAAGTCCGTGGCGAATCTGTTCCACGGTGAGGCTGTTGGGCAATTTGCCGGGACTGCGTATCTCGATACGATCATCGAAGATGAACACTTTGATCGAATCCTTGATGAAGCGCGATGTTCGACTTTTCAGGCGATCAGCCCGTCAAACTGAAGGTCTGAGCGGCCGAGTAGCCGATTCACAAAAATACCCAGGGTGTGAGCCAACACCTTGCGTGTGATCCGGCTCGTCAAGTGCCACTGATCCCGTGCCCGGATTTTTTCAAAATGAAACCGCTCCGTGAGTTGGCCTATCACGGTTTCCACGAGGCGGCGGGTTCTGGTCAATCGCTGGATCACGTTGGGAGTGCGGGTCTCGGTCATGTTGGCTCGCAACGGGGTTTGCAGATTAATCCCGACCGTCGCCAATTCGGCCTTGACGGAAGCGCTGATGTAGCCCTTGTCGCCAATGACCAGGCCATGAACGCCTTCAGTTAACTCCCAGAGGGCTTCACGTTCATCGCCAGAAGCGGCAGTCACCGTGCAGGCGGTGATCACACCCTTGACCGTGATCATCAGGTGTCCATGAAATCCATCATAAAATTGTCGTTTGGCCGCACAGTAGCCGTAATCAGCCTCCCCGGCAAACAACCGGCAGCGCGGGGCGCGAGTGAGGACACACAGCGGCAGGGGACAGCCATCCACGATCCGAATCGGATCCGTCGCCGCTCCCAGGTCAATGACTAGACACCGATGAAGAGCTTGTTTGATCGCCCAAAGATTCGCGGCTTGCTGAGTGAACGTGGGGCGCGACCCCAGATGCGGAAACCACGACAGCCAATGCTGGCGAAAATACTGCCAAATGTGCTGATCCGTATCCAGACCCAAGAACTCGCCCACGACTTCCATCGTCAGCACTTCACCGTCGGTCAACTTCGGAGCAAACCCCCGCTGGCGCAAGCGTTGATCTCCCATTAGGCGATTTAAGTGTTCTTCTACCCAGCAAAATAGGGTGATGATAAAGTCTTCGAGCGGCATGGCGGCATTCCCTTGAGCGTTGAGGTGGTTGGTTCCTCTCAGCGTATCTCACTCCGTCATGCCGCACCGCTATGCCCTCATCGATCATCGGAAAAGTCGAACATCGCGTATAAAACGATCTTCATCTTCCGAATGATCAGGATCGTGTGCAGTAGCAGAAAAAGTATCGCGCAACGCGCTAGATGCTTCTTCAAAGCTGACACCGTGCTTGCGGTGATTTGCTGCGGCCTTTTTCGTATCCCACACAAAGCTCATAGCTATCCAATAACTTGGACCGATTTTAAATATTGGGTTGCCAAAAAGACAGCAACCCGATCTACGCGCTACCGCGCTTTCGTTTGGATTTCTAGATTTCTGCCAAGTTTCAACAATCTAACCTCAACTGCGTATGTAGTGCGTTGTAGTTTCGCTGCTAACTGTCTTAAAGATATCCCCATATCAAAATCCTTGATGAGAGCAGCATCATCTTCAGCACTCCAAGGTTTGCCGGTATTGGTTGGTGTATTTTTTGTAAGTGGTGTTTGCGTTTTTTGAGCGTCAGTTTCCTTAAATGCACAAATCACTGTGTAAAGTGAACGTATTATTTGAGGGCGCTGATATGGACTTTCAGGTGGAAAAACTTCACCTGTTATGGGATCAATCCCATCAGCTAAAGATTGAACGATATTTAATGCTTCGATGATATCCATGGTACTCGAAGGCCGCTATAAATTAGGCATTTCCAATATCCAAAGCTGCTCGAAGAGCTTGGTTAAGTTCAACAAGTTTTGCGGGCGGCAACGAACCCACATAGTCTGTTAGTACGGATTTAGGCAGACTCACTAAATCATCTTGGAAATCCGCGCTATGCGCTCGTCGATTTTCTCATTTAGGAACCGTGTGTACTCATCGGCGAATGCTCCTTAAATTCATCTTTTCCTTTTCGTCACTGCGGGCCGCCCCACAAAACCCGAAAGCACCAAACCGCTTCGTGGCGCCGGGGTGCTGGAACGGACTGTTAAGCACACGGAGCTTGAAACAGAGCGACAGGTATTGGACGCTCAACGGCAATGGACTTTCGCAACGCCTTGATGCGCTCTATTTCATGCAGGGTCTGCGCTGTGAAATAGGATTCGCCACAGTACGGGCATGTCCATAGTGGTATTTCCTCGATCACTAATAGCGAACTTCCCCGCCCAAAACTCCGGGTCACTTGGCGCACTTGAACGCCCGGTTTGCCACAGGAGGCGCAGAGATGTTCAGGCGAGGTAGGCGGTAATGACGAAGAGCTTGCCTGTTGGCCCGATTTTAACGACCGTTTCGGCACGTCGCTCGTCGAGCGTGTAGCCACGGACAACGCACTTGACTTCTCTGGTCTGGGCGTCTCGTTGGCGCTCGATGATTTTGCCCGTGAGGATAATGTTTTCGAGGTCAAGGATCGTGATGCTGTCATCGTCTAATTCCTCGGCTGCGTGAATGGATACAACATAATTGAGCGAACGGATGCAATCTCGGATACGGGTTATAGTCGGTTCGGCCACTCAGCAAGCCCATTTTCGTTCATAAATTTTGGAGTCCAAAATGTCGGGCAACGATAAAGTTGTTGCCTGACTTAACTCTTAGCTTATCTTAACCAACCAGCGCTCATAGTCTTTGAAATGAGATCGAATATAGTCGCGCCATTAGGAATCCAAGCTTGCCCTCTGGACGGTTTAAGTTTCCTGCATCGTCTCGACAAATGAAGCGATAACCTTCCGATGGGGCGTCATTATCCCAGTGCCAACGGCAATGCTGAAAGCAAAGACCATCATCATTGGCAACTTCTTGGATCGCTTCTACATGTATTGGTTGCTCCTCACAATTCTCTGATTTGGCCTAACGGGGCGGGCGCGAAGCGTCCGCGACAACACCGCGCTCTGGGGCAAGCCGAAGCACAGCGTAGGTTTGTCCCTAGCAGCGCTTTGTTAAGTATTTCTATTTTCTGTCTCGGCGAAAAACTCACTCACGATATCTGCCGACTCTCTGTCATCAGGTGACCTTTTTCGTGCGGCGTCAGTGAATCTCTGAAGTTCATAGGCCGTTTCAGATGATCTAATTGCCTCAATTTTCCTGGCCAAGACCTCAGCCTTTTTTTCGTCACAATACACTAAAGAATCAAGCAAGCTAACGGTTTGCTCAGTCTCAAATTCAGCTCCATTGGCCATTGAAAGAAAATCGACAACTCTGCTTGGAGTATCCGCGTATATTCTGCTTTTTAGTTCAACCAAGTCCGTTAAGTGCTTATCCCATGTAGCAAATATATATCCTTCATCAGTAGTGTCAGAAAACATTGTTAGAACCGAAGCATCATGATCTAGAATGATTGGCACCTCATTTGGCTTTAACTCTGAAATTGCAGCTCTCAACTCCGGCTTCCAACGAGGCATCGTTACAACTTCAACATCTAAAGCATTTAAAAGCTGCTCTATGCGCCTTTCCACTTTCGCCAATGAAACTCTTTTCTCTATCCCAAAGTACAAAAGGAATTCACCAATGCTCATATCTGTTCCAGACAATTTATCGTCATGTATGTGTGCATAGTGACTCAAATAGGAGTTACCAGAGGCTCTCAAGACAGACCTCGATTCATCGCCAATGAGATTATAGATATCGATGTATTCAGTCGCTTTGAGGCCGTGACTTGCCATTTCATTCAAGTATGGTTTAGGAACAACCAACTTAAATTTATGGGCTTTGCACATTTCATTAAGAGCAGATGCGCCAATTCCATACCTTGACTTTACATTAGAGAAGCTAAGGCCAAAAAGCATAGGCATTGCAACACTGGAATCTAGAACTGCCGTTATCGAATTACTTCTCCCAAGCGATCTAAAAATATCGTAAGTGTTTGTTGAAAGAATATGACTAATCGCATCGCCATAAACGGCAACGCGGGCAGATGTTAGCTTAGATTA
This sequence comes from Candidatus Competibacteraceae bacterium, assembly GCA_003989085.1. GTDB lineage: Bacteria > Pseudomonadota > Gammaproteobacteria > Competibacterales > Competibacteraceae > RXIV01. The sequence goes on along the minus strand of RXIV01000006.1, from coordinate 29,808 downwards.
TGCCTCATAAAGCTTCATTCTCTTTCGTTGAAAACCATGCTTAACAATAAACTCCTGAAGCTGGACCGTGTATGGCGCATCTCCGTCAAATGTCTCCTTTCTGGCTAATATCTCTAACGATATTCTAACCAAACTTTCCGCGTCACTCCGGTTGAGATTAAAGTTTTTCGCTAGATCATCAAGGTCTTTTGTTCTGGCCCGTTCAAAGTCATCTCTCGATAGTTTAATCCTATCTTTGACATCGGCGCTTAGCTGAAAACCGCCAGCTTGATATTTTATACCGCCTTTAGATCTAAGCCTGTTAAGTGATGTGCTTATTGCGGCGAGATCATAAATGGTTATTTCAACCCGATCCTTATATTGAAATCCATTTTGAAGGAACTGATCTCTTTCATGATCTTTTATTCGACGATTAGTTACGTAGATGAAGTGCTTTGCACCTTTATCAAGAGCAAGTTTTGCTTCATTATTAATCTTCTTATCCCAGTCTCTCCTTACACTTAGCTGTATTCTGATATGCTCCCATTTAGATGCAACATCTCTACCCCCGTCTCCTGTACCATCTACGATTACTAGGTCTGGATATCCTTTAGCACTCAAAAAGAGGAGTGCAACATCGTAGAACTTTTTCTCTTCTAGGTCTCTTATAACCTTATTTAATCCTGAATAATACATATCGGCTCCGTATACTTGCTATGAGGTTTTGAGTTTTGCCTAATGGGGCGGTGGATAAGCCGCGCAAGGCGAGAAAGCCGCAGATTTTTTCGCCTGAAGTCGGCTTGATCCGCGTGGTAGTGCGGCGCGAAGCGTCCGCGACAACGAATGATTATGTCGTTTCCGCCTATCTACCACAATCCGCCGTGGTTGACAGGAACTATTTGATCCTACTGGTCTTTACAGCAGTATAACATTCATCGTCGGCCTTCCAGCCCCGAAACATCGCCCTGATCACCGTCCCCAGGAACCGCGCCCGTCGCTACGAGGCGCGGTTGGCGTAGCAAAACATCTTGGCCGAGCAACATTCACACGATCACCCTTCAAGCCAAATCCACTGCATTTAGCGGCTCTACGATATTTCGTGGTCCCCGTCCCCGATAAAAGTTCAACAATCAAGATGTATCTTATTAATTATACTTGAAATTTATCAAGTGGCATAAGTGTTGCCGCTTCAAGGGGCGAATGAACGACCTCTCACCTCGTGCAACCCCTATTCTGGAGAAACCCCCATGAAGGCCACGATTCCCATTGACGACCCCGAACGTCTACGACTGGAACGGCAGCATCAAGGCCAGGAAAACTGGCGGCTGTGGGGGCCGTATCTTTCGGAACGGGCCTGGGGCACGGTCCGTGAGGACTACAGCGCCCACGGCGAAGCCTGGGAGCATCTCGATCACGATCAGTCCCGGTCGCGGGCCTACCGTTGGAATGAAGACGGCCTGGGCGGCATTTGCGACGAGCAGCAGCGGCTGTGCTTCGCCCTCGCGCTGTGGAATGGCCGCGATCCGATCCTCAAGGAGCGGGCGTTTGGTCTGACCGGCAACCAGGGCAACCACGGCGAGGACGTGAAGGAGTACTACTTCTATCTCGACGCCACCCCCAGTCACGGCTACTTGCACTACCTGTACAAATATCCCCAGGCTGAATATCCCTATGGCTGGCTGGTGGAGGAAAACCGCCGCCGGGGCCGCCAGGATCCGCCCTTCAACCTGCTGGATGCCGGCGTTTTCCACGACAACCGCTACTGGGACGTGGAAGTGAGCTACGCCAAGGCCGGCCCCGACGAGATTCATATCCACATCACCGCAAGCAATCGCGGACCTGAAACAGCGACCCTGCACCTGTTGCCGCAACTCTGGTTCCGCAATACCTGGGCCTGGGGCGACGAGGAGAAAAAGCGGGCGCTGGCGGAATTGCGCGGCGATCTGATCGAAACGATCAGCCTGCCACCGGCCAAACCGACCTTGCGCGCCATCGCTGCGCCGGAGGGAGCCGCCTGGGCAGTGCGCGCCGAGCATCCGACGCTGGGCAGCTATCACCTGTATGGCCGGCAGGCCGCCGAACCGCTGTATACCGAGAACGAGCATAACGCCCAGCGGTTATGGGGGCTGGCGAACGCGACGCCCTACGTCAAGGACAGCTTCCATCGGCGAGTGGTGAATGGCGAGCAAGACGCGGTCAATCCCGGTCTGGCGGGAACCAAGTTCGCCGCTTGGCAGGTGGTGACCGTGGCCGGCGGTCAGCAAACTCAGGTGGAGCTGGTGCTGAGCGCCGCGCCGCTGACCCAGCCCTTCGCACCGTCTCCAGCGGTGTTCGCCCTGCGCCAGAGCGAAGCGGATCGGTTCTATCGCGATCTGTTGCCCGAAGCCACGGTCGAGGACCAGCGCATTCTGCGCCAGGCGTTGGCCGGCATGATCTGGAGCAAGCAGTTTTTCCACTACGACGTGGCCCGCTGGCTGGATGGCGACCATTTCCCGCCGCCCGAAGAGCGCAAATGGGGCCGCAACCGCACCTGGCGGCATCTCAAGGCGAACGACATCATCTCGATGCCCGACAAGTGGGAATACCCCTGGTTCGCGGCTTGGGATCTGGCCTACCACTGCGCCGCCCTGTCGCTGGCAGACGTGGATTTCGCCAAGGATCAGATCGAACTGGTGTTGAAGGAAAACTACCTGCACCCCAACGGCCAGATTCCCGCCTACGAATGGGCGTTCGGCGATGTCAATCCGCCGGTTCATGCGATGGGTGCGCTGAAAGCGTTTCGGGCGGAGCGGGTGCAGCGGGGCCGGGGCGACCTCAACTTTCTCCAGCGAGTGTTTCACAAGCTGCTGCTGAATTACGCCTGGTGGATCAATCGCAAGGACAGCGACGGCAACAATGTGTTCGAAGGCGGCTTCCTGGGTCTGGACAACATTTCGGTGTTCGACCGCTCCCATCCGCTGCCGCCCGGCTATGCGCTCCAGCAGGCTGACGCCACCGGCTGGATGGCGATGTTCGCGCTGAACATGACGGTGATCGCGCTGGAGCTGGCGACCGAAGACTCGGACTACGAGGCGATAGCGATTCAGATTTATAAACAGTTTCTCGCTATCGCCTACACAATCGGCGGCCAGAGTGGCCAGCATGTTCCGCTGTGGGACCCGGAAGCGGGTTTTTTCAAAGATCTGGTGACCGGGCCAGATGGCCAAAGCCAACGGATCGACGTGTATTCCTGGGTTGGACTGATTCCGCTGTTCGCCTGTGAAGTGGTGGATCGGCGCATCCTGGCCAAAGTCCCTCACTTCCGTGAATTGCTGCGCCAGCATCGCCACGGCGTGTTCGACGGCAGCATCATCTGTAACTGCCCGAATTGGGAAAACGACCGAGGCGAGCATCTGCTATCGCTGGTCACGGACCGGATGCTGCCGCGTATCCTGAAACGGTTGCTGCGCGACGATGAGTTCCTGTCGCCGCATGGCATCCGCAGCGTCAGCCGCCTCCACGCCACTCAGAAGAATTTGGGAACGCTGCCCGGCGTCGGCGAGGCGTTGATCGAGTATGTGCCCGGCGAATCCAACTCCGGGCTGTTCGGCGGCAACTCCAACTGGCGCGGCCCGATCTGGCTGCCGACCAACTACACCCTGGTGCAGGCGCTGGAGAAGTTTCACCGCTTCCTCGGCGACGATTTCACGATCGCCGTACCCAGTCTGGGCGGCCGGCAACTGAATCTGAAGGAAATCGCCACGCTGATCGCCGAGCGGCTGGTGGACATTTACCGTCGTGACTCGAATGGGCTCATGCCCGCGTTTCCCGCCGACAGCCCGTTCCAGCACGATCCGCACTGGCGCGATCGGTTGCAGTTCTACGAGTATTTTCACGGCGACACTGGCCAGGGATTGGGCGCAGCGCATCAAACCGGCTGGACCGGTCTGCTGGCGAATCTGGTCATGCGCCGTTACCGGGAAGACATCCCTGCATTCTGGAACCAGCAGATGGCGGCCCAAACCACCGACTCCCCGCGCGCGGCGGACGAGGAATCGGCGGCGAAGGCAGCGCCGGCGCTGAATGCCGAGGAGGCTTGAGCCATGCTGACCGCAACCGTCGCCGCCGTCCGTCATCGGCGGGCCAATCTCATTGCGGCGTTCCTCGGCCGGGCGGACGATGGATTGCGCGTCGCCGAGGTCACGCTCTACCCGTTTCTGGATTTAGCGATCCGGCTTTGGCTGGCGCAGGCATTCTGGGTGTCGGGCCTTCTCAAGCTGACCAACTGGGACAACGCGCTCACCCTGGCCACCTACGAATATCCAGTGTCCTGGCTCGACCCGGCGACGGCGGCCGCGCTGGGCGTCGCCATTGAAATCATTGGCCCGGTGTTGCTGGCGCTGGGGCTGGCGACCCGGCTGGCTGCGATTCCATTGTTGATCCTGTCGCTGGTGATCCAGTTCGAGTATCGCGCGCTGGATCAGCACCTCTACTGGGCGGCGCTGTTCGGCGGGTATGTGGTGATGGGAGCTGGGCCGCTGTCGCTGGATCGGGTGTTGGGACCGGGTTTGGCCACTTCGGCGCTGCCGCTGGTCAAACCGCTAAGTTACCTGTACGCCCTCATGACCCGCACTCTCGGCCCGCTCTATCTACTCGCGCTGCGTCTCTGGCTGGCAGCCCTGTGGTTTACCCCGGTCCTGATCGGACGCTCGCTGGCGGAGGCGGCGCTCGGATTCGTCAGCCCCTTGCTGGCCTTGGGGCTGGCGACCCGACTGGCCGCGCTCGGCGCGATACTGGCGCTGATCGGCGCGGGCTTCATGGGCGCGGACGAACTTCAGAATCTCGACCGGCTGTATCAATGCCTGCTGCTGGGTCTGATCGCGCTGCGCGGACCAGGGCCGATTGCCGCCGACGCCGTGCTAAAACGGCAACTGGCCCACTGGTTCCCGCCGCTGGAAAGCTGGTCGGACGCGGCGCTGGCCGATGCGCCGCATGTGGTCATCGTCGGCGCGGGCTTCGGCGGATTGAAGGCGGCGCACGGTCTGCGGCGGGCGGCCTGCCGGATCACCGTCATTGACAAGCGCAACTACCACCTGTTTCAGCCGCTGCTGTATCAGGTGGCGACCGCCAGTCTGTCGCCCGCCGACATCGCCACACCGATCCGGGCGATGTTCCGCGATCAGCACAATGTGCGGGTGGTGCTGGGTGAGGTGGCGACCGTGGACGCCGCCGCGCGCCAGGTGATCCTGAGCGACGGCAGCCGCGTCGGCTACGACTATCTGGTGTTGGCCACGGGCGCGCGCCACAGCTATTTCGGGCGCGACGACTGGGAACCCTACGCGCCGGGTCTGAAGCAGATTGACGACGCCACCGAGATCCGCCGTCGCCTGTTACTGGCGTTCGAGCAGGCGGAGAACTGCGTCGATCCCGAGGAACGGCAACGATTGCTGACCTTCGTCATCGTCGGCGGCGGTCCGACCGGAGTGGAACTGGCCGGGGCGATTGCCGAACTGGCTCAACACGGCCTGGCCGGCGAGTTCCGCCACATCGATCCCGCCAAAGCGCGAGTGCTGCTGGTGCAATCCGCGCCGCGTCTGCTGCCCGCTTTCCCGGAAACGCTCTCGGCGGTTTCGGTGCGGTCGCTGCAAGCGCTGGGCGTGGAGGTTCTGACCAAGAGTCGGGTGGAACAAATTGACGCCGACGGCGTGCTGGTGTCCGGCCAGCGGATCGGCGCGCGCACCGTGTTCTGGGCGGCGGGGGTGATGGCTTCGCCCGCCGCCCAGTGGCTTCAGGGCGAAGCCGACGCCGTCGGTCGGCTCAAAGTGGGGCCGGATTTGACCGCGCCGGGTTGGCCCAACGTGTTCGCCGTCGGCGACACTACCCTGAGCGCCGCCTGGGACGGCAACCCGACGCCGGGACTGGCGCCGGCGGCCAAGCAGCAGGGCGCTTACGTCGCCCGCGTCATCAAGGCCCGTCTGGAGGGTCGTGCGTCGCCACCGCCGTTCCGTTACCGCCACATGGGCAATCTCGCCACAATTGGCCGGCAGGCGGCTGTCGTGGACATCGGCCCGTTTCGGCTGAGCGGCGCACTGGCCTGGTGGCTGTGGGGCGTCGCGCATCTGCTGTTTCTGGTGGATACGCGCAAACGGTTGTCTGTGGCCATTGAGTGGTTCTGGGCCTACCTTACCTTCAAGCGCGGCACCCGGTTGATTACCGGCGGGCGCGAATAGGGAGCATCGCCATGCTGAAGCAAACGGTCGTGAACAAACTCGCGCTGATCAGCGTGTATCTGATCGCTTTTCTGCAAGGCTTGACGCTAGTCAGCTTCCCCGCCAGCAGCGCTGTGTTGAAACAGATGCACGGTTTCACCGACGCCCAGTACGGAGCCATCTTCCTGCCACAGGTCGCGCTGGCGGTGTTAGGCGCGGTGGTGGGTGGAACCCTGGCTCGACGGCTGGGTCTGCAACCCCTGCTATGGTTAACGGCGGCAGGTAACGGACTGTCGCAACTGGCCTTGGCGGCGAGTGTCTGGGTTATGCCGGCGCTGGCGTTCCCGACCATTCTGGCGGGCACGGCGCTGCTGGGATTCAGCTTCGGACTGGGCGGCGCACCGCTGAACAGCTATCCGCCCCGATTCTTTCCCCGCCACGCGCCGGCGGCGGTGGTCGCCCTGCACACCCTGCTGGGACTCGGTTTGATGGTGGGACCGTTGCTGGCGGAGGGTTTCGTCCGGGCGGATCGTTGGGCCGGTTTCCCCCTGCTGTTGCTGGGTTTGAGCGTGCTGCTGGCGTTGATCGCCGCGACCGTTCGTCTGCCGCCGGATGCTGGCGATGAGATGGATCGCCGCAGGATAACGAATCCGCCGCTAACCTCCGGCGCGTTTTGGATCTTTGCCGCCATCGCCGTGCTGTACGCCTTCGCTGAGGGCGCCTTCAGCAATTGGGCGGTGATTTACCTGCGGGAAGCCAAGGCTCTGCCAGCGGGCGTGGCGGCGCTGGCCCTGTCGGTGTTCTGGGCTGCGATGGTGACGGGACGCTTGCTGGTGGCGGTGCTGGTGGTTCGGGTCGCGCCCCAGGTGATTTGGCTGACGCTGCCAGTGTTGATGGCCGCCGCGTTTCTGCTGCTGCCCTGCGCGAATACGCCCGCGCTGGGACTGGGGCTGTTCGCACTGGCGGGGTTGGCCTGCTCGGCCTTTTTCCCGCTGACCATCACGCTGGCTTCGGCACGATTCCCCGATCAGGTGGCCTGGGTGTCGTCCATGCTGATCGCCGCACTGATGGTCGGGGTGGGGCTGGGGTCGTTCGTAATCGGCCCGCTGCGGGAATGGCTGGCTCTGGAGCAGATTTACCGGTTCTCGACCCTTTATCCCATCTTGGTCATCGGGCTGGCTGGCTGGCTGACGGTTGCGCAGCGGCGAGTGGCGGCAGTAGTTGGCATGTAGAACTTATCACCTGGTTGTGGGCCGCCCGGATCAGCCAGTCCACTTGCGAATGGTGTTGCGCCCGAACCATAAACTCATGAATGTCGCATTCCCGGTCGGCGACGTAGACCAGCCGGGTATCGGGCAGATTGTCGCCCAGTTCCGCGCAGCGCTCGAAGCCTTCCAGCCAGTGTATGCTTTCCTTGGCTTCTATCGGCCAATGCTGTTTATCTTTCCCCAACGTCTCTGGGTCGCGGGTCCACATCCAGGCATCCAATACGCCCAGCGGTATCCCTTCCGGCGTTACCGCCAAGGTGGGATGCACGTACAATCCGTGCTGGCGTAGAGAGCTCAACGGCCCTAATCCGGCGATACCGGGTTGCGACGTAAAGTCCAATTCGGTCGTGTCCTGCACACACAACACCACCGGGTGTTCGCGCATCCCCTCGTTGCTACAGGCCCAGTGCGGCGCCAACACCTGCTCACAGGTCACCGCCTCATGCGCCAACAACCGATACGCCCCCTGGGTCTCGGGCCCAGCCTCCGCAGGCAACAGGGATGCTTGCGCCAGGGTGCGCCCCCAGCCGTTCTGCGACCTGCACCAAGCGTCGGTTCAGCCGGGCATCCCCCAAGTCGGCTCCCGCCAGGTCCATCGCCGCCCAACCCACTGTCGCCGTGTCTATCATCCTCTGCTCCATCATCGTCTGTACCTACTCTACTCGATAGGGGTAGCGGTTCCTTGGATCAAGCTTAGGACTTTCGCTCGTAACTAATTCAAGAGCTTACTTTGGATTAAACTGGCTTTCTGATATAGTCAGCGAATGAAAATGACCCGACAAACTTAGGTTGAGTACATAATCGGCACGCCGATTAATTATACTTGTACCCACCTCGCCGATCATTTGACTGACGGCATCAGCCATGATGCGGTCAATGATTATTTGCGGCGGGAAAGGCATTCGGCACATACCCTTTGGGAATTGGCCAAACCGCTAATCAACAACAGCAACGGAGCCTATCTGATCATCGATGACAGCGTTCAGAACAAAAGTTATTCCTAAAAAATTGAGATGGTAAAACGCCAGTACAGTGGAAACGCGCACGGCATAGTTAAAGGAATTGGAATTGTGAATTTGGTGCACGCCTTTGGAGATGACTACCATCCGATAGACTATCGCGTGTATGCACCCGATGCCGATGGCAAAACAAAAAATGATCATTTTCGAGAGATGCTGCGTTTGGCTTTCGAAGAAAAACGCATTCAAGCGCAAACCATCCTGTTCGACAACGGGTACGCTTCATCAGAAAATATTAAATACATTCATTGGCTTGTAAAATTATTTATCACTGCATTGAAAGAGAATCGCCTGATCAGTCTCAGCAAAGAGCAAGGCTATATTCATCTCCAAGATCTGCAATGGACCGACGCACAACTCCAATGCGGCATAACCGTCAAACTCAAGGAAATCCCGTTTAAAGTGCACCTTTTCAAGGTGGTCGCCACCAACGGCGACATTGAAGGGGTGATCACGAACCGTCCCCCGGGCTCTATCGACACGCATTTGGTTCAAAACGAGAACAAGAAGCGTTGGTTGATAGAGAGATTGCACAGAGAGCTAAAGCAGTTGACGGGCATCGAGCGGTGTCAATGCCGCAAACAACGGGCACAACGCAATCATTTCTCTTGTTGCTATCATGCCTGGTTTTCACTGAAAGTGATCGCGAGAAAGCTAGGCAAAACACTATCAGATCAAGCACAGCTTGTGGAGTGATTATTTGCGCAACGAGCTACGAAATCCCCGTATTCGCGCTTACCAACCCGCCTAATTGGATAAGCGAAAGTCCTAAATTAAAATGACAGAGTACTAGTCAGCCCGATCTGGAAATCAGCCTGCACATGAACGAACTGGTCACCCTGGCGCGCGGGATGAACCCGATCCTGGAGGCGCGGGTGCTGATCTCGATGGCGCCGACCCATCCGGCCGTCAAGGAAACCGCCGACGCTCAAGAACTGCTGCGGGAACTGTCCGCGCTGGTGCCGTCCGTCATCACCATCAGCGAACAGAAAGCCTACCGGGATGCAATGACCGAAGGGCGCGGCGTTTGCGAACTCAACAACGACAAAGCCAGCGCCGAGATCGCCGCGCTGGCGGGAGAAATCTATGGAGACCGCAATGGCTAAGTTCACCTTGCATCAACCCAACCCCACGCCGGCGGTGGAACCGGCGATCGATCCCGCCGCCCTGGAAGCCTTCGCCGCCGGGGCCAAGGACCGTCAGGTGGCCGAAGGGGAATTGCCGCCCTGGGGATCGTTCAATCCCAATGACAAGCCGCGCTATAACGTCGCCATCCGGTTGAACGACTACCAGTTGGCGATGCTGCGCTATCTGGCCGAAGCGCGGGATATCAGCCAGCACAAGCTGTTGCAGCGGCACTTGATCCCGATCCTCAAGCAGTTGGCGCTGGAAACCTTCGAGACCCAATCCGCAAAGCAGAATTAGGCGACTGGCTGTACAAAAATTCAGGACATCACTGAAATTCAGGCGGCTCGGTCTATTCACCGGTTCAGGGATCTTCCTGACCATCCGACGATGCTCTACGGCACTCATCTGAGGCTTTTCATCTTATGGAATCCAAACTCCTTGCCCCAGTGCAACTGGGCGCGCTTTCCCTGAAAAACCGCGTGGTTATGGCCCCCTTGACCCGGTGTCGAGCCAACAATCCAGAAGCCGCGCCCACCCCACTGATGGCCCGCTATTACGCCCAACGCGCCAGTGCGGGACTCCTCATCTCCGAGGGAACGATTGTGTCGCCGCAAGGCCGGGGCTATCCCTATACACCGGGCCTCTGGTCGGACGCACAAATCGCGGGCTGGCGGTTAGTCACCGATGCGGTCCATCAGGCGGGCGGGCTCATCGTCTGCCAACTCTGGCATTGCGGACGACTATCCCTGCCGGCCTTTCACGGCGGGGAATTACCGGTAGCCCCTTCCGCGATCAACCCGGAATGGTCGATGTTTTCCGGTGAGGGTTTGCAACCGACGGTCACCCCTCGGACGCTGACTCGGGAAGAAATCGCCGGAATCGTCGCTGATTTCCAGCGCGCCGCCCGCCACTCGGTCGCAGCAGGCTTTGATGGGATTGAGATTCACTCTTCCAACGGCTACCTGTTCCACCAGTTCTTTGCCCGCTGTTCCAACACCCGCACCGATGACTACGGCGGTTCGCATGAGAACCGGGGTCGCCTGCTCTTTGAGACGTTGGACGCCGTGGCGCAGGAACTGCCGCTGAATCGGGTCGGCATTCGCCTGAACCCAATGATGAACGGGATGCACGGCATGACGGTGGATGAAGACACCGCGCCGCTGTTTGAAGCGCTGATCGACCGGGTCAACGCCTACCGGTTGGCCTACGTTCATCTCACCGAACCGTTCTTACCGAATCAACTCGATGGCGTGGTCGGCGCACTGACCGACGTGGCGGGGCATTTTCGCGCCCGGTGTCAAACGCCGTTGCTCGCCAATGGCGGGTTCGACCAAACCCAGGCCGAAGCGTGGCTGGCCGAGGAGCGCTGTGATGCCGTCGCGTTCGGACGGCCCTTCATCGCCAATCCGGATCTGCCGGAACGGTTCCGCCGCGGCGCACCGTTGAATCCCGCCGATCCGGAGACCTTCTATCAGGGCGGGGAGCAGGGCTACGTGGATTATCCCGCACTGGCTTAGAGGTGGTTTCTGCGGCACATCCTGAAACAAGTTGACTTAATATGACTTGATGTGACTTGACTCAAGTCAATTTGAATGAACTTGATTTCAGCGTCAACCTGCACCCGGAGAATGCCGCCATGATTCTGCACTGGGAACAACTGATGCTGCATTACGGCCCGACGATGGGCGCCCATCGCCCCCGGTTTGAAGCCGCCGGCCAGACCACCTACGGCCTGCTTTGTTGCCGATACAGCCCGATGGAGGATCAACTGGGCTATAGCAGTGGCGCTCATGCCGAGGCCCATCTGCTGCGCTCGGCGGTATGGACGACCCATATTCCCAACGCCCTGCGCCAGTGGACGCCGCACGACAGTCCGATCATCGTGACCCTGGCGCTCAATCGCAGCCCCTGTCAAAACTGCACGGCGCTGCTTATTGACGCCTTGAGCGCCCTGTACCGCGATTTTCCCGACCGTGGCCCCCGTAACCGCTTCATCCTGGCCGCCAAGGGCGCTTACGAAGATGCGGGGATGGTGACCTGCACCACTCAAAATGACCTAATCCGGCTGCGCGACGCTGGCTGGGAACTGTGTGTTTTGCAGGTCGGCCCGAACCTGTCGGCCCGTGGACAGATCCTGCTGGAGGGAATCGAGCGAGTGGCTGGACGCGGCTTTGTACGTCTACACGGGTAAGAGGCATTACTCCATTCATCATGAGCGCGGGCCGTGTCCCGCCGCCCGCCTTCCCCAAGACGCGGCGCGTTCCGCCACCGCGCTTGCTGGGCTTCAATTGTTTGACTTCGGCAAATAGTCTTCCCGGACCGGCGAGAACACCTCAACCGCTATCGAAATCTTCAAGTACCTGGGCGCCATGCTCAACATTCAGCGGAATGCACCAAGCATCGCCCGGACCAACCTCCCATTCCTGTTCGCCGATCCGGAGCCGAAGTCTTGGTGAAAGACGCTCATCAAGCGCGGGTGACGCAGGCGTGAGCGGGCGGCGGTTACAGATCGATGCCACGCGGTTTCGCTGGGACGATGGGGTGGCGTGGGTCTATCTCGTGGAGGATGTCAAAACCCGCCAGTGCGGCTCCGCCTTGAGTCAGGAACGCGCGGCGGCCACCATCCTGGAAGGGCATCAGCGGTTATCGGCACTGGAGCTGACCGCGCCGCGTCTCGTGCAGAGTGACAGCGGCTCGGACTTTACCTCCAGCCACTTCCAACAGGTCTGCCAGAGCATCGGGCAGTAGGTCTGCTGTCGCGTGGCTCAGGTCGGTGGCATGGGTCTCCTGGAGCGATTGAATCGGACCTTCAAACACGAGTTCGTCTGTCGCCACGAGGTCAATACCCTGGCTGACTTGGAGGCGCTACTGCCGTCGTTCCAGCGCGGGTATAACGAACAACGATTGCACAGCCGTCTGGAGTATCGCCTGCTCGCCGCCGTTTTGGCGGACCAGGTGGCCGCTATACTCTCTTAACCTGTGGAAGACTGTTTTGGGGCAATACTGCTCGGCAAAATAGGATTCCTTGGCGTCCTCTGTTGCCGACCGACCTCAAAACAGCCCGATTCAAAAAGTCGTACAGTTGTTTCCGTTCGGTGAGGTGACCGCCGCTACACTTAATTTCTATCCGTTTGACGCCGCTGGTGTTGATTGGATGAGAGTGTCCAGGGACTGACCGCGATCACATCAGGGAGCAGACGGCTGAACTCTTTCCTGACCACTTCGTAACACTCGCAAACCCGTGCTTCCAGACCTGGCCGATCCAGCATGGTGATGCGACCTCGGCTGTACTGAATCAGGCCGGCGCTCTGCAATTTTCCGGCGGCTTCGGTCACGCCCTCGCGCCGCACCCCCAACATGTTGGCGATCAGTTCCTGGGTCATGTTCAGTGTGTTCGAGGGCAACCGGTCGAGACTAAGTAGAAGCCAGCGACAGAGTTGCTGGTCCAACGAATGATGCCGATTGCAGACGGCGGTTTGCGACATTTGGGTCAACAGGGCTTGGGTGTAGCGCAAAAACAGATTTTGCAGTGCTCCAGAGCAATGAAATTCTTGCTTGATCAACGCCCCTTTCAACCGATAAGCGTGGCCCTCACTCTGCACTACCGCCCGATTTGGCATAGTTTCGCCGCCCATGAACAGGGCAATGCCCACGACACCCTCGTTTCCGACCACCGCCATTTCAGCGGACGCTCCATTCTCCATGACGTAAAGCAGGGACACGATAGCGGTAGTGGGGAAATAGACGTGACTCAGCCGGTCCCCAGATTCGTAGAGGGCGTCACCGAGCTTCAGGGCAACGGGTTCCAGGTAAGGAAATACACGCTCGCATTCGGCCTCTGGCAAGACAGCCAGCAGATGATTTTGCAGTGGATTCAGTTGATTAGGAATAATAGACATCAGTCACCTTCAAAATCATCAGTCGGAGTCGGATAGCCTGAGTCTCATAGTCCATAACATTAAAGTGAAGATTTCAATTTACCATATTTATGTACGATATCATACATATTGATCTCCATTTATCGGTGTGCGTCAACCTCTTCAGCCCACTTGCAGCAGCCGGATTTTGTTGCCCAGAAAGCCTCGCCTGCAATCACGCCTTGCGTGACTATCTCTCAGAAAAGCCAGTGCTTACAGCCAGTTGTGATTTTTAATCTCTGAATCGCAACGAGCGCGATCTTATGTGTGATATCGAACAGACTTCCTCATAGGGTAATGGTAATTTCCGATTCTGTACTACAAGCAACATCAGCTCAGGATGCTCAATAACCTTGGGTCTGTGCTTAAACCACCCTCTAGGAAGGCCATATGATGAACTTAAACAAGTGGATGAGACTCACCGGGATTCTCGCTGTCCTGCTAGGCGTAACCCCGATGCTGGCTGTCGCGCAAGCCTACAACCATCCTCGAACTGAGGATCGCAGCGCGATCCCTGTTGACGACAACCGCTATCAATCTCAGAGAAATCATTACAACGGTTCTCGTTCTCATAACCGTCAGTATTACCGGAGGCAGTATCATAGAGGCGCTCATTATTACTACCGCCGTCATTACTATAAGCATCCTCATCAGAAAGGATATCAAAATAAGTATTAGCAGCGATTCACTTAATTAAAACCCGCTGGCTGAAATTTTAGCCAGCGCTTATTCATGTTCTGATCCTTTTATAGGACTCGACACGGGAAAAGTTTTAAATACTTGGCTATAAGAGAAACCCAATGACGATAATAACTTTGAAAGCGGCTCGCCATGCTTCTCTGTCGGCTCTGACCATCACCGACCACGACCGCGCCATCAATGCCTTGAAAAGAGTCTGGGCGTTGACTGCTATACATAACTCACCGGATGAAGCCCACGCCCTTGTAGAAATCGCCGATTACTGGGCAAGTAAAGGCGATGATGATGATAGGGTCTTGTAGAAATCTCGACTGAGTTGGAAGTAGGCAACCTAGTTTTATGCCGCTGCGCTAGAGATTCCTCTTAATACCGCAGCCTGATCGTGGTGTGGGAATTTCTGATAATTCGGTGGGATTTTTTATACAAATTTTAATAATTTTATTCTTTGTTCGCTAGCGCACAGACTGCCTGCCAGGAAACAGCGTAGGGTGTGTCCAGTGCTAATACTGCATGAAAGGAGAAACGCCATGCCCTTAATTCAATTAGTCATCGTCTTGGTCGTCTTCGGGGTGATCCTGTGGGCGATCAATACCTACATCCCCATGGATGGCGCTATCAAGAAAATCTTGAATGTGGTCGTCATCCTAGTCGTCGTTCTCTTCGTGTTAAGCGCCTTTGGGCTCCTGGGTCCGATGCAGGTAATACGGATTGGGTAGCTGATTAACTCGTAAGATTTTACCAGTGAAAGAAGGCAAAATGAATACAGTTAAAATTGCAGCTATCTCGCTGATTGTGGCGGGAATCCTGGGCTTGGCGTATGGCAATTTCAGCTATACCAAGGAGACTCAGCAAGCCAGGATAGGTCCGCTTGAATTGACCGTTAAAGAGCAACAGACCGTCAACATCCCGGTCTGGGCAGGCGTAGCGGCGATACTGGCGGGCGCGCTTCTGCTATTGGCGCCCAAAAACAGCTAGCTCCCGTGTCACTGGAGACGCTAAAAACTGTCTTCTACAGAGGGAAGAATCCATCGTCGGAAATGCTATTTCCATCCCCCTTCAAGCAGTCTAAAGAGACTCTCAAAATGGCAAAAATGTACAGAATAAATTTGATGTCCACCGCGCTGATATTGGGTGGTGGCCTGTTGCCGTCGGCCGGCGCGCAGCAGACGAATAACGCTCCTCCGACCTACGATTCGGACTCACCTCCACATTATCAGGAACCAACGCCGGTAATGCCCACGCCATTACCGCGCTCGAATTTTTATGCTGGTTCGGAATCAGCGCCTCTTTCGCAATCACCAGACACTGCCGCCGGATCGCCAGCGAGCCGGTTAATGCAGGTCCGCACCGATCAAGGTATTCGTTACATATCGGGCGGCGTGGGCGAAGGTGAACGCGCCGAACTCAATGCCCTGTCCAACCAGTTCAACCTGCGCTTGCTCTTCGCGATGCAGGGCAGCGGCGAGTATCTATCAGCGGTCCAGGTCAACATTCTGGATACGCACGGTGGCTCGGTCATGAGCGTCAAATCGAAAGGCCCCTGGTTTCTCGCCCAACTGCCGCCGGGCGACTACATGGTGGAAGCTCTCACAATCGATCGGACCTCACAGCAAAAAAAGGTTCATATCGAAGGTTCAGGCCAATCCCGGCTGGATTTTTACTGGCGTTGAAAGTAGTTACCGTGCATCCGAAGGATAACTGTTCAAGATGCACTTTATTTCAATGCCTTACAGTCTCTGTGCGCTAGCGAACAGAGACTAGTTCCGATGTATTGTAGAGTGTCTCTAACGCAGTAGGAAAGGAGAAGCACCATGCCACTGATTCAATTAATTATCGTTTTGGTCGTTTTTGGGGTGATCCTGTGGGCGATCAATACCTACATCCCCATGGATGGCAATATCAAGAAAATCTTGAATGTGGTTGTCATTATTGCCGCGATTCTTTTTGTATTAAGCGCCTTCGGAATTTTGGGTTCCCTATCAGGAATGCATGTGGGAAGGTAATTGAATGCGAAATCGTGGGTGATGCGTCGAGCAGACACCCATTCCCAATTCAGAACAGGAGTAATCCCCAATGTTAACTAAAGACCAATATGTAGAAAAAATGAAGCTGCGCCTTGATCAATGGAGCGCTGAAATGGATGTCCTGGAGGCGAAAGCGCATAAGACTCAAGAAGAGACCAAGGTGAAATATCAGGAGCAACTCGTCGCGCTGCGCGCCAAGCGTCAGGAAGGCGAGGAAAAACTGAAGGCGATCCAATCCGCGACTGAAGATTCTTGGGAGCAACTTAAAGCAGAAACGGAAAATGTTTGGGATGCTTTTAAGGATTCTTTCCATGCGTTCAAAGCACACTTTAAATGAATTAACCCCCAAGACTTTCGCTTCCTGTTCAACAACATGGAGTGAAAGCTCTGAACCGTTTTCACCCTACGCAAGACCCAATACTCATCATTTACCAGGAGTATCAGCATGAAATTATTCAACCGATCTGCTACATTTTTAATCGTCATTTTTCTCGCTTCTCTCTTGGGATGCGCCTCGACCGCAAAGCAGGAAGGTACTGGAGAATATGTAGACGACACCGTTCTGACTGGCAAGGTCAAGGCCGCCATCTTCAACGATCCTGCGCTGAGTTCGGCGGAGATCAACGTTGAAACCTTTAAGGGCGTGGTGCAATTGAGCGGCTTCGTTAATTCTAAGGGAGATATTAACAAGGCGGTGCAGGCTGCACGCAGTATTCCAGGTGTAACGTCTGTTAAGAATGATATGCGGCTCAAGTAACAGGGGACCGTCTATCATGAACTGACAATTGATTTCCATACTGTGGCTTTAGCCCGTGCTTTAGCCGCATAAGCGGCAACCGTGGTACAAACCACCGCCTTTAGGCGTCGCGCGCGCTTTAGGTGGCGGTTTAATCCCCCGCCAGTCCAATCTACCGCCTTTTAGGCGGTGGTAGTTGAGTTCCGGGCATCAATTCCGGGGAACGGTTCGCTCCGAAGCCGTAACTGCAACCCGGGAACGGTTTGTTCGATCATTCCCCTCTGATTGAAGAATACAGTCGCATTGCCCAGCGGCATCGATCCAAGGGGTGTAATTTAGGAAGCGTCGCTTTGCGTATAGGCGCTAGCGTACAGACAGCCCTATCATCTGCGTACAATATTGAAAATGGTCGTCAGCGGGTTTCCAGAAATCAGGAAGGAGTAGCCGTGAACGAGATAAAGCGATCAGCCCCTCAACCCCTATCCAAGAGGGCCACCGGCATCGAGGGGTTCGATGATCTGAGCGGCGGCGGGTTGCCACGGAGCCGCACCACGCTGGTGATGGGCGGTCCGGGATCGGGCAAAACCGTCTTCTCGTTGCAAGTCCTGGTCAACGCCGCGCGCCAGCGTGATGAAGCCGGGATTTTCGTTGCCTTTGAGGAGAGAAGCCATCAGGTCATGGCGAATGCCGCCACCTTCGATTGGGATCTGCCCGCGCTGGCGGAAAATAAGATCTATATCCTTGACGCCCATCTATCGCCCACCATCGTCCAGTCCGGCGAGTTCGACTTGAGCGGCATCTTAGCCATCCTCAAGGCTAAAAAAGAAGCGATGAACGCCCGTTGGATCGTGTTGGATGGCATTGATGTCTTGCTGACGCTGTTGCGAGATCCGCTGTTGGAGATGCGGGAAATCTATCGGATCCGGGACTGGCTGGCGGACAACGAGTTGACCGCTATTATCACGGTTAAGATGGATAGCCAGACCTCGGCGGTGATGAACTACGGGTTCATGCAGTTTATGGTGGATTGCGTGATTCGCTTCGACCGGCGCCTGGAGTACGGGGTTCCGGCGCACCGGCTCCAGGTCACCAAATATCGCGGATCGAGTTTTGCGTCCGGTGAATTTCCGCTCAGCTTCGGTCTCTCCGGGATCGAAGTGGCCCCCCCCGAACCGCCTGAAATTATTCATGAAGCCTCGACCGAACGAGTGTCCGCTGGTTTTGAGCGTTTCGACGCTATGCTGGGGGGTGGCCTGTTCCGGGGCAGCAGCACGCTGATCACCGGAGCGCCCGGTACTTCCAAGACCACCTTGATTGGCAAGTTCGCCGAGGCCGCCTGCCAGCGTGGCGAGCACACCCTGTTCGTGAGCTTCGATGAAGGCGCCGATCAAATCATGCGCAATTTGTCTTCAGTGGGCATCGATCTCAACACGCATGTCCAATCCGGCCTGTTGCGGATGTATTCCGGCCGAACGGAAGCGCACAGCGCCGAAGAGCATTTGATCAAGCTGCGCGCGTTGATCCGCGAACAGAAACCGCGTTGCATGGTGATTGATCCCCTCTCCGCGATGGCCAAGGCCGGGGGGATCGGCGCGGCGCGCGCGGTCGCCAACCGGCTGATTCACATGCTGAAAGACAGCAAGATCACCGTGGTGATCAGCGCTCTCATCGAGGGCAACGATCCGCAGATGGAAGCGACCGATCTCCAGATTTCGACCATTGCCGACACCTGGATTCATCTCTCCTATCTGGTGCGCAGCGGGGAACGCAACCGGGCGTTGACTATCGTTAAGTCGCGGGGAACCTGGCACTCCAACCAGGTGCGCGAACTGGTGCTGAGCGAATCCGGCCCGATGCTCACCGATGTTTATTCCGCCGGGGGTGAAGTGCTGATGGGCACGCTGCGCTGGGAAAAGGAGGCTGAGGAAAGCGCCCGACAGAAACAGCGCCAGGCCGAGTTTGAGCACAAGCAACGCGAGCTGGAATTTGCCGAAGCGGATACCCAGGCCAGAATTAAAGCCCTGCAACTGGATCTTCAGCGGCAGCAGGCTGAACTGGCGTTGTACACCCTGGACGGTGAAGCGCGGGCGCTGTCCTCGAGCGAGCGAGAGAATGAGTTACGCCGGATACGCGGCGCCGACTTGGCCACCCGCATGGAGCCGACTGCAACTTCTCCCGCGCCCTGCGAAGCCTCGTAATGCTTCCGGCGCTAGAACTAGAAAAAAGACCCGCAAGGAGGAGTGAGATGCGCCGCAAACCGATCGTCATACCATCCGATTCCGCCGCCGTGACTGCGGCGGTGGTGATGCGGCTCTATGTGGTGGGCGGCGCGCCGAATTCGGTTCAGGCGCTCGCCAACCTGGAGGCGATTTGTCAGCGGCAATTGAAAGGAAGCTACCAGTTGGAAGTGGTCGATGTGCTTGAACAACCACTCCGCGCCTTGGCCGATGGCGTCATCGTCACCCCTAGCCTGATCAAATTGTCTCCGTTGCCTGCCGCGCAGATCGTCGGCAACCTCAGCGATAAAAGTAAAGTGCAGCGCGCGCTTGGACTGGAAGAAAAAATCTGGTGAAAACAGCCAGTTCCGACTCAAGAACAGAGACTGATTTTTCGGAAACCGAAGCCGCGTTCGCGACGTTCATTCGGCGACTGATCCAGGATGCCGCGACGCTGCGGGCCATCGACTCGGGCGAGGTGGACGCCATCCTGGATCCGGTGAGTGGCCGCGCGATCCTGCTGCCGGAAGCGCGGGAGGCGCTGCGTCAAAGCGAAGTGCCCACCAATCAGGTGCTGGCGACCCTGCCCCGCGAGGAATATCAGCGGTTACGGGCCGGCCTCGAACTCGTCACGCTCACGTTTGGGGACGTGCTCCATGAACCTGGGGAGTTGATTCAGCACATCTACTTTCCCAACGAGGGCCTGCTGGTTTCTTTGCTCACTCTGGTCCAGGACCGCATGGGTTTGGAGATCGGACTGGTCGGCAGTGAAGGCATGGTCGGACTTCCGGTGGCGCAGGGGATCGACACCTCGTCCGTTCGCGCCGTCGTGCAGGGAACAGGAACGGCCCTGCGGATGGAATCCTCGCAGTTTCGCCAAGCCCTCGAAACCAGCCCTGCATTGCAACGCACGCTCCACCGCTATACCTATGCCCTGATCGCCCAGATTACGCAAACCGCCGCGTGCAGCCGCTTTCATCAAGTGGAAGCGCGCCTCGCCCGTTGGCTGCTGATGGCGAGCGACCGCCTTCAGTCGAACTCCATCCATTTTACCCAAGAATGGCTGGCGGATTTGCTGGGGGTGCGCCGGGTCGGGGTCACTCTAGCGGCCAGCGCGCTACAGCAACAAAGGCTGATTCAATACAGCCGCGGCAACATCACGATCCTGGATCGAGAAGGACTCAAAGCGTCGGCTTGCGAGTGTTACCAGAAGATCAAGGACATTTTCGACCGCGCATAGCGCTGGCTGACGTCTACCGTCAGTCGTAGCCGCGCAAGGATGCGGCTCTCCCCGGCGCGTTCGCGCCAATCTTCCTGCTCAATCAGGATGTCCGCCAAACCCCTGAATTCGTCATCCCTGCGAAAGCAGTTATCAAAATATTTTCAATAGCTTACTGGATTTCCGCTGGTGCGGAAATGACGGGAAGTGAAGTTCTATGGATAAAAAAGTCAGGCTTACTGATTGATCTGTGCGCTAGCGAACGGAGGCTTGTCAGCGATCTAGGGTAAGTTTCTCCCAATTCCAGCATGAACGAAGAAGCACCCTGTCTTTGATTGAATGAGTCGTTGGAGCTGCTCTATTGGTGGCCTAAGAGCGGCTTCGTCAACTCCATGGAAGACATGGGTTCGCTTCGAAGCCGGAGACCGCAAACCTGAAAGTGAGCACTATGGCTATTCACGAAACTCTGCTCCAGTTAAAGATGCGGCTCCTTGGCAACGGCTGGACCAAAAAGTACGTCGGCAACGAACCCCCGCTGCGTGCGGAATTGTTCAGCGCCATCCAGATGGAACAACACGGCAAGAGTCTCGCGACCGCGCATCAATTAACGCCGAGACATGCGCCGGACCAGCTTCTGGTTCGGCTGACCGAGAATGAACGCACCCTGATCGACGTCTGCGCGCTGCTCATGGAAGCGGTGACCGCGACCCGGCGGATTGCGCCCGCCGGAGAATGGCTGCTCGATAATTTCTATCTGATCGAAGAACAAATCCGCACCGCCAAGCGGCACTTGCCCAAGGGCTACAGCCGGGAATTGCCCCGCTTGCAGAACGGCCCATCGGCCGGATTGCCCCGGGTGTATGACCTCGCGCTGGAGATCATCGCCCACGGCGATGGCCGGGTAGACCCGGAAGCCCTCAGTCGCTTCGTCGCGGCCTACCAGAGCGTCACCCCCCTGAAGTTGGGCGAGTTATGGGCGATTCCGATCATGCTGCGACTGGCGCTGATCGAGAATCTGCGCCGCGTCGCGGCCCGGATCGCCGGTAGCAGAACCGGCCATAACCTGGCTGACGAGTGGGCGGATCAGATGACGGCGATGGCGGAGAGCGACCCGAAAAATCTGCTTCTGGTGATCGCGGACATGGCGCGGTCGAACCCGCCGATGTCGAGCGCCTTTGTCGCTGAACTGGTGCGCCGACTGCAAGGCCAGAGTTCCGCTTTGGCCTTGCCACTGACCTGGATCGAGCAGCAGCTCGCCGAGTCGAGTCTGACCATTGAGCAATTGGTTCAGGCGGAGAACCAGCAACAGGCCACTGACCAGGTGTCCATCAGCAACAGCATCGGCAGTCTCCGCTTTCTGGGGGCGATGGACTGGCGCGAGTTCGTGGAAACGATGAGCGGAGTCGAGCAAATCTTGCGGGATGATCCTGGCGGGGTTTACGGCAGGATGGATTTTGCCAGCCGGGATCGTTACCGACATGTGGTGGAGAAAGTCGCGAAAAACAGCCGCAATTCCGAAGCGGAGGTGGCGCGCTACGCCCTTCACCTGGCGCAGGAGCGCGCGGCCCAGCCCGACGGCGGCGATGATCGAGCGGCGCATGTGGGGTTTTACCTGATTGATCGAGGTTTGGCGCAGCTCGAACGCGGAGCGAAGACGCGCTTGTATACGGTGGAGTCCCTGCAAAGATGGGTTCGCCGGTTTCCGTTGTTTCTGTATCTGGGCGCGATCACGTTGCTGGTGACGCTGTTGACCGGGGGGGTGCTGGAGAAAGCACAGGCCAACGGCGCGTCAGGCGGGTTGCTGGCGCCTTTGGGCATCCTCGCGTTGCTGGGCGCCAGTCATCTGGCGGTGGCGCTGGTGAACTGGCTGGCAACGCTGCTGGCGACGCCCTGGCCGCTGCCGCGCATGGATTTTTCCAGTGGCATTCCGCCGGAAGCGCGCACGCTGGTGGTGACGCCGACGATGCTCACCAGCGCCCAGAACGTTGAAGTTCTGATCGAGGCGCTGGAAGTCCGGTTCCTGGCCAATCAGGACAACAGCCTGCACTTTGGCCTGTTAACCGATTTTCGGGATGCGGCAGAGGAAACGCGGCCTGAAGACGAAGCGCTGGTTCAGTTAGCCGCGCAACGGATCGAAGCACTGAATGCAAAGTACCAGCGGGCCCGGGGCGATACGTTTTTCTTGTTCCACCGCCCACGCCGCTGGAATCCGCAAGAGCAGGTCTGGATGGGTTACGAGCGCAAGCGTGGCAAGCTGGCCGACTTGAACGCACTGCTGCGCGGCAACGCTCAGGATCGCTTCGCGCGGGTGGTCGGTGATACCGCGATTCTGTTGAATGTGAAGTACGTCATTACCCTGGACACTGACACCCAACTGCCACGCGATGCGGCGTGGGAGTTGGTGGGCGCCATGGCGCACCCGCTGAATCGGGCGCGCTACGACGAGGGCCGGCAACGGGTCTGCGAGGGCTACGGCATCCTGCAACCCCGCGTGGCCGTGAGCCTGCCCGGCGCCAACCGGTCGCGGTATGCGCGACTGTACGGGAGCGACGCCGGCATCGATCCGTATACGCACGCCGTCTCCGACGTTTATCAGGATTGGTTCCAGGAAGGCTCGTTCATCGGCAAGGGAATCTACGATGTGGATATCTTCGAGCAGGCGCTCAATGGGCGTTTTCCCGAGAATCAGATCCTCAGTCACGACCTACTGGAAGGGTGCTACGCGCGGGCCGGGCTATTGAGCGATGTGCAGTTGTACGAGGACTATCCCGCGTGCTACAGCGCAGACGTGAGCCGACGCTACCGCTGGATTCGCGGGGACTGGCAGATTGCGCAGTGGTTGCTGCCGCGTGTTCCCAATCTCGAAGGACGGCGGCAGAAGAATCCGCTCTCGGGACTGTCCCTCTGGAAACTGGCCGACAACCTGCGGCGCAGTCTCGCGCCTGCGGCCTTGACCTTGCTATTGGCGCTGGGTTGGACGGTGCTGGCGTCGCCCGGATTCTGGACCGTGGCGGTGCTGGGCATCTTCCTGATCCCTTCGCTGTTGACCTCGCTGCTGAATGTGCTGCAGAAGCCGGGCGATATGCGCTGGAGCCAGCATTTCGCCGCAGCGGTTCACGCGGCGGGCCGGCACTTGGCGCAGACGGTCTTCACGATCATCTGCCTCCCTTACGAGGCGTACTTTAGTCTGGAGGCGATGGTCCGCACGATCTGGCGGATGCGGGTCAGCCACCAACACCTGCTCGAATGGACCTCGTCGGGCGACCTGGATCGCAAGCGGCGGGATCTCATCGCCTTCTACCGGATGATGGGGATCGCCCCTGCGCTCGCTGCCGTCACGGCGCTGGGTCTGGCGGTGACAAAACCGGCGGTGCTGGTCATCGCGGGGCCGATTCTGCTGCTGTGGTTGGCTTCACCCGCGATTGCGTGGTGGATCAGTCGCCCGCTGACGCGCCGCGAAGCCCGCTTGACCGCCGACCAAACTCTCTTTCTCCGCACGGTTTCCCGCAAAACTTGGGCGTTCTTCGAGACCTTCGTCGGCCCGAAAGACTATTGGTTGCCGCCGGATAACGTTCAGGAGCAACCGATGGCGATCGCGCATCGCACCTCGCCGACCAACATGGGACTGTCGTTGCTCGCGAATCTGGCTGCGTATGACTTCGGCTACATTCCGGCCGGACGACTCATCGAGCGCACGATGTGCGCGCTGCGCACCATGGAAAGCCTGGAACGGTATCGAGGCCACTTTTTCAACTGGTACGACACCCAGTCACTGAAACCGCTGCAACCCGTCTACATTTCGTCGGTGGACAGCGGTAACCTCGCCGGCTGCCTGCTGACCTTGCAGCCGGGTCTGCTGGCGCTGGTCGATGACCCGATCCTGAGTGCGCGCTGGCTGGACGGGATGAACGACACCTTCAGAATTCTGGTGGATGCGGTGAAAGGCGTTCGACCGGCCCCGCTCGCGCAATTTCAGCACACGCTGGAGTCGGTATCCCAGGCACATCCCACCACGCTGGCGGCAGCGCGGCAGTGCCTTGAGTCGTTGGCGACCAGCGCCGAGGACACGGTTCGTGACCTGGAGGCGAACGCCGAGAGCGAAGCGAACGAGTGGGCGCAGGCGCTGGCCCGGCAATGCCGGGATGCGCTGGATGAGTTGCTGTTCCTCGCGCCGTGGCTCGGGCTGCCGGCCCTGAGCCTGGCTGAAGGGCCGGCTACGCTGAATGGGCTTTACGACTTTTCCCGTAAATTCTCCCCCATCGGCGCGATCCCGACGCTGCGCCAGTTGGCGGCGCTTGAAGTGGAGTTCTTGCCGACCCTCGATCAGCGACCCGACGCCGATGCGACCGCCGAAGAGCGCGAGGGGCTGAGCGCGCTGCGCCCGTTCTTTCAGGACGCCAGCCGTCGCGCCCGCGAACGGATCGCGGTGATTGAACGCCTGGCGCTGCAAACCGGCGAACTGGCCCAAATGGACTACGACTTTCTGTTTGACGAGTCGCGTCATCTGCTGGCTATCGGCTACAACGTCAGCGAGCGGCGGCAAGATGCGAGCTACTACGATCTGCTGGCTTCGGAAGCGCGCCTGGGCAATTTTGTGGCGATTGCGCAGGGCCAACTGCCGCAGGAAAGCTGGTTCGCCCTGGGACGCCTGCTGACCCTCGCTGCGGGTGAGCCGACGCTGATGTCGTGGAGCGGTTCGATGTTCGAGTACCTCATGCCGCTGCTGGTGATGCCCAGCTACGAAAACACCCTGCTCGACCAGACCTGTCAGGCGGCGGTGTCCCGGCAAATCGAGTATGGGAAGCAGCGCGGCGTTCCCTGGGGCGTTTCGGAATCCGGCTACAATGCGGTTGACGTTCATCTCAACTATCAGTACCGCGCTTTCGGCGTGCCCGGTTTAGGACTTAAACGCGGACTGGCCGAGGATCTGGTTATTGCTCCGTATGCCTCCGCGCTGGCGCTGATGGTGGCGCCCGAGGCCGCGTGCCTGAATTTACAACGCCTCGCCGCCGCTGGGTTTGAAGGAAAATTCGGCTTTTACGAAGCCATTGACTACACGCCCTCCCGGCTGCCTCGCGGGCAAACAAGCGCCGTGATTCGGTCGTTCATGGCCCATCACCAGGGTATGAGTTTCCTGTCGCTGGCCTATGTGCTGCTGGACCGCCCGATGCAGCAGCGTTTTGCATCGGCACCGCTGTTTCAGGCGACCGCCCTGCTGCTTCAGGAACGCATTCCCAAGACCACATCGTTCTATTCGCACGCCACCGGCGAGATCACCGACCTCCATACCGCCGCTGGTGGTCAGGAAGCGCCAGTGCGCGCGTTCAGCAGCCCCAACACCCCGATCCCCGAAGTGCAGTTGTTATCGAACGGTCGCTACCATGTGATGGTCACCAACGCGGGCGGCGGCTACAGTCGCTGGAAAGACCTCGCCGTCACCCGCTGGCGCGAAGACGCCACCTGCGATCCCTGGGGCGCCTTCTGTTACCTTCGCGACGTAGCGAGCGGCGAGTTCTGGTCGACCGCCTATCAGCCGACGCTTAAACAGCCGGACCGCTACGAAGCGATTTTCTCGAAAGGACGCGCTGAGTTTCGCCGCCGCGATCACGAGTTCGAGTCCTATACCGAGATCGCCATTTCACCGGAAGATGACATCGAACTGCGCCGGGTGCGCATCACCAACCACGCCCGGACTCGCCGCATCATCGAAGTGACCAGTTATGCGGAAGTCGTGCTCGCCACGCCCGCTGCGGACGTGCTGCATCCGGCGTTCAGCAACCTGTTTGTGCAGACCGAGATTCTCCACCCGCAACCGGCGATTCTCTGTAACCGCCGACCCCGCTCTAGTGGCGAGCCGTCACCCTGGATGTTTCATCTGATGGCGGTGCGCGGGGCCGATTGCGGCGCAGTGTCCTATGAGACCGATCGGATGCGGTTCATCGGGCGCGGCCGCACCGTTGCGGCTCCCCAGGCGTTGCTGAGCGAGGACGCGGCGCTGTCGGGCAGTGCGGGTTCGGTGCTGGATCCCATCGTCGCCATCCGCTATCGAATCACCCTCGATCCGGATCAATCCGCCACCATCGATAGAGTCACCGGCATTGGCGACACCCGCGACATCGCCGTGAGCCTGGTCGAAAAGTACCAGGATCAGCGGCTGGCGGATCGCGTCTTCGATCTGGCGTGGACCCACAGCCAGGTGGTGCTGCGACAGCTCAACGCCACCGAGTCCGACGTGCAACTTTACAAACGTCTGGCCAATTCGATCCTCTATGCCAATGCTTCGCTACGCGCCGAAGCCAGCGTGCTCAGCAAGAACCGTCGCGGGCAATCCGGGCTGTGGAGCCACGCAGTTTCTGGCGATGTGCCGATTGTGCTGGTGCAGATTGGTGACCCGGCTAATATCGAGCTGGTCCACCAACTGGTGCAGGCTCACGCCTATTGGCGGCTGAAAGGACTGACTGTCGATCTGGTGATTTGGAATGAAGATCGCGCCGGTTATCGGCAACAACTCCATGATCAAATCCTGGGGTTGATTGCCGCAGGCGTCGAAGCGCATGTGATGGATCGCCCTGGCGGCATCTTCATCCGACCGGCGGATCAGATTTCGAGCGAGGACCGCATTCTGTTCCAAACCGTGGCGCGGGTCATCCTCAGCGACAGCCGAGGCACCCTGGTGGAACAGCTCAACCGGCGCGGCCCGCTGCAAAAGCGTGTGCCGCGCTTCCGGCCAACCCGGAACGACCGATCCGAACTTCCGGCGGTCATTGGATTGCCGCGCCGAGATCTGATGCTTGGCAACGGCTTGGGCGGGTTCACGCCCAATGGCCGCGAATACATCATCACCCTCGCGCCCGGCCAGACGACGCCGGCCCCGTGGGTGAATGTGCTGGCGAATCCGCACTTCGGGACGGTGATCTCGGAGAGCGGGATGGCCTACACCTGGAGCGAGAACGCCCACGAGTTCCGCCTCACGCCCTGGCACAATGACCCGGTGAGCGATGCGAGCGGCGAAGCCTTTTACCTTCGCGACGAAGAAAGCGGCCACTTCTGGTCACCCGCACCGCTGCCCGCCGGCGGCGCGACGCCCTACGTCAGTCGGCACGGCTTCGGCTACAGCGTCTTCGAGCACACCGAAAGCGGCATCCACTCAGAGTTGTGGGTTTATGTGGCGGTGGATGCGCCGATCAAGTTCTCGGTGTTGAAGGTGTGCAATCTATCGAGCCAGGCGCGCCGGCTGTCTGCGACCGGCTACATGGAATGGGTGCTCGGCGATCTGCGACCGAAATCGGCCCTGCACCTCATCACCGAAATCGACCCGACCAGCGGCGCGCTGTTCGCGCGGAATCCCTACAACACCGAATTTGCTGACCGCATTGCTTTTTTCGATGTGGACGATGCAACGCGGACCTTCAGCGGGGATCGGACGGAGTTCATTGGGCGTAACGGGACGCTGCGCCATCCGGCGGCGATGACGCGGGCGCGACTGTCCGGCAACGTTGGAGCGGCGATGGACGCCTGCGCCGCGATTCAGGTGAGCTTCGATCTGGCCGCCGGGCAAGAGCATGAAATCGTGTTCCGATTGGGCGTAGCCGGTCGGCGCGGCGCGGACGACCCCAGCACCTTGGTGCATCGTTACCGGGGCGCGGCGGCGGCACAATCCGCTCTTGAAGCGGTACACCGGCATTGGCGGCACACCCTGGGCGCGGTGCAAGTGGAAACCCCCGATGCCTCCCTCAACGTGCTGACCAATGGCTGGCTGGTGTACCAGACCTTGGCCTGCCGTCTGTGGGCGCGCAGCGGTTACTACCAGTCGGGCGGCGCCTTCGGATTCCGCGATCAGTTACAAGACCTGATGGCGCTGATTCACACCCAGCCGAATCTGCTGCGCGAGCACCTGCTGCTCTGCGCAAGCCGGCAGTTCCGGGAAGGCGATGTGCAGCACTGGTGGCATCCACCCTCGGGCCGGGGGGTGCGCACGCACTGTTCGGACGATTACCTCTGGTTGCCGTTGGCAACCTGCCGCTACGTGCTCAGCAGCGGGGACAGCGGGGTGCTGGACGAACCGGTTCGGTTCCTGGAAGGCCGCCCGGTCCCGACGGAAGAGGATTCGTATTACGATCTGCCCGGCCAATCCGAGGAATCGGCGAGTTTGTACCAGCATTGTGTGCGCGCCATCCTGTACGGACTTCGCTTTGGCGAGCATGGCCTGCCCCTGATTGGCTCCGGTGACTGGAACGACGGCATGGATCGGGTGGGGATGCAGGGCCAGGGCGAAAGCGTCTGGCTGGGCTTTTTCCTGTACGAAGTGCTGATGCGGTTTGCCGAGGTAGCCCGCCTGCGGGGCGATCGGTCCTTCGTCGAGCATTGCCAGCAGGAAGCGGCGCAACTGCGCCAGAACATCGAACGACATGGCTGGGATGGCGACTGGTATCGCCGCGCCTACTTCGATGACGGCGCGCCGCTGGGGTCGGCAAGCAATCCCGAATGCCAGATCGATTCCATCGCCCAAAGTTGGTCGGTGCTCTCCGGAGCCGGTGATAGCACGCGAGTGCGCTTGGCCATGGAGGCGCTGGATGCGCGCCTGGTGCGCCGGGATTCTGGGCTGATCCAACTGCTGGATCCGCCCTTCGATGCCTCGACCTTGAATCCGGGCTATATCAAAGGCTACGTGCCCGGCGTGCGCGAGAATGGTGGGCAGTACACCCATGCGGCGATCTGGGCGGCGATGGCGTTCGCTGCCTTGAGTGACCGCCGACGGGCGTGGGAGCTGTTTTCCATGATTAACCCGGTGAACCATGCGCGCTCGCCCGAAGCCGTGGCGACCTACAAAGTTGAACCCTATGTGGTTGCCGCTGATGTGTATGCGGTTGCGCCGCACACCGGGCGCGGTGGATGGACCTGGTACACCGGATCAGCGGGTTGGCTATATCGACTGATCGTGGAATCCTTGCTGGGGCTACGGCTGGAAGGGAGCACCCTGCATTTCATGTCATGTCTGCCTACAGATTGGAATGGATTCACGTTGCGCTACCGCTATCGGGAGACGGTCTACCATATCGTCGTAACGCAAGAACCTGTCAGGACGGGCGAGACGCGGGTGACAGTGGATGGCGTTGAGTGCGACGACGCCATGATTCCCCTGGTGGATGACCATCAGGAACACACGGTCGAAGTGAGATTATTCAGTGGGCGTGGGGAGGGCGACGCTCAATGAGTGGTCGGAAAACAGCGCCGTTTCCAAAAACGGGGGTCAACCATAACATTTCCGTGAGCTTAAAAATATTGAAGGAATAGCACCCAGGCGGGTTATCCACTGTTTCTGTGGATAAGCGGATGGTGATCCGCGCCGGATGCTTGCGCTAACGCCGATCTTGCCACTCCGTTCCCCCTGCTTAAAAATGCGCCATTGCCACTT
>RXIV01000005.1 GCA_003989085.1 Candidatus Competibacteraceae bacterium | reverse complement strand
CGGCCTATACCTTTTCTAAGCTGCCTATCCGGCAGTAAAGTTGGTAGGCTTTGGGGGCAATCAGGATAGCGTTTTCTAAGCTGCCTATCCGGCAGTAAAGTATTTGCTCACTTCGCCTCTTGCCGCGCTGCTTTTCTAAGCTGCCTATCCGGCAGTAAAGATGAACATGGCCGGACGGAACGGTATTTGTCTTTTCTAAGCTGCCTATCCGGCAGTAAAGATGTACATCCTATTCCTCCTTCGCCCCGAATTTTTCTAAGCTGCCTATCCGGCAGTAAAGTCATTGGTGACCGAACCACTGGCCTGGCTGGCTTTCTAAGCTGCCTATCCGGCAGTAAAGTATTGATAGGTTCGCCGTCCTCATCCGCCCAATTTCTAAGCTGCCTATCCGGCAGTAAAGGCGCAGAGCCTGGAATCCGCTGCTGCTTTTGATTTCTAAGCTGCCTATCCGGCAGTAAAGGGTCAGTTCCAGGTCGAATCCATCGGCCTTGATTTCTAAGCTGCCTATCCGGCAGTAAAGTTGTAATCCCAAATCCCAAGGTCGCGCAGCTTTTTCTAAGCTGCCTATCCGGCAGTAAAGGGACATCCCTGCTCAAAGCCTATTGGTTTTTGTTTCTAAGCTGCCTATCCGGCAGTAAAGACAGGGTTGGCTCTGGACGGAGGAGTACGTCTTTTCTAAGCTGCCTATCCGGCAGTAAAGTGATGGGTAAGAACCATTCGACATACTCGTCTTTTCTAAGCTGCCTATCCGGCAGTAAAGCAATCGCTGCAAGCAGGCTGACAAAAACGCGATTTCTAAGCTGCCTATCCGGCAGTAAAGCATCGGCTGTACGTCGCCATGATTCCGGCAACTTTCTAAGCTGCCTATCCGGCAGTAAAGCCAAGCTGTCCACGTCGACGATGATGCCAGCATTTCTAAGCTGCCTATCCGGCAGTAAAGCAGTGATAAGCAGATTGCCGCAAATGACGCATTTTCTAAGCTGCCTATCCGGCAGTAAAGCGTCGGCACCGACGTTCTTGCGGACGGCTACATTTCTAAGCTGCCTATCCGGCAGTAAAGTATCTGGCGACGCCTACCGTGCTCGCCAGTCATTTCTAAGCTGCCTATCCGGCAGTAAAGAGATTGTTGGCGGTTAGCACCGCGCCACTGGTTTTCTAAGCTGCCTATCCGGCAGTAAAGAAGAAACTCAGCGCCAGATCCTCACCCTGATTTTTCTAAGCTGCCTATCCGGCAGTAAAGAAATAGCTTCCGTCTGCAAAGACACCTCATTTTTTCTAAGCTGCCTATCCGGCAGTAAAGGCCGCTCGTCGCGTTCCTTCGTCAGTTTCCTTTTTCTAAGCTGCCTATCCGGCAGTAAAGAAAACACCACTAGCTGGGGCACCGTCCAGTGATTTCTAAGCTGCCTATCCGGCAGTAAAGGACGGAAAACAGATTATCGCGCTGGTATCAGCTTTCTAAGCTGCCTATCCGGCAGTAAAGGCTATCGAGCACAGCGGCGGGCGTGAGAAGTTTTTCTAAGCTGCCTATCCGGCAGTAAAGGACTGGGCCAGCAGCCGGACGGGGATGGCGTTTTTCTAAGCTGCCTATCCGGCAGTAAAGGGACTTTGGTGGCGATACGCGGCCAAGTGACCTTTCTAAGCTGCCTATCCGGCAGTAAAGGGTACTGAATGCGAGTGCGGCGACATGCGCCCTTTCTAAGCTGCCTATCCGGCAGTAAAGGCTAAAGTGCCACACAAGAAAGCCGCGGTTCTTTTCTAAGCTGCCTATCCGGCAGTAAAGGGTCACCAGGCGAAATTCGGTTTGCAGTGATTTTTCTAAGCTGCCTATCCGGCAGTAAAGTGGGTGTGAGGTGGAGCTGATCGAGGTCACCATTTCTAAGCTGCCTATCCGGCAGTAAAGACAGCACCGGCGCACACAGCAGGAACTCGGTAATTTCTAAGCTGCCTATCCGGCAGTAAAGGACCCGATACTTCGGAACCGTCTCCGGGTTACTTTCTAAGCTGCCTATCCGGCAGTAAAGGAGGATGACCTCGCGCAGTTACGTCGGGAGCTTTTCTAAGCTGCCTATCCGGCAGTAAAGATTACGCTACTGGCTTTACCGATATTTCTATCGTTTCTAAGCTGCCTATCCGGCAGTAAAGTTCCCTAGTGCGGCAGACGGGTATTCCTTGTTTTTCTAAGCTGCCTATCCGGCAGTAAAGGTGACGAGCGGTTCGCCAGCGCAAACCATCACTTTCTAAGCTGCCTATCCGGCAGTAAAGTGTTTCCTTTCCCGCATCCAAGTCCCGCAACATTTCTAAGCTGCCTATCCGGCAGTAAAGCGGGTCTGTTCGGCTTGACGGTTGCCGGGTTTTTTCTAAGCTGCCTATCCGGCAGTAAAGATCGATTTCCCGGCAGTGAGTCAGGAAGGGACTTTTCTAAGCTGCCTATCCGGCAGTAAAGGTGACCGATCCGCTGGCTTGGCTGGCAGTGCTTTTCTAAGCTGCCTATCCGGCAGTAAAGCAACTCGCAGAGTTGCAAGGCGATAAGTCCAGTTTCTAAGCTGCCTATCCGGCAGTAAAGTAGCCACGCTGGAATCGCAAGCGGTGGTGAATTTTCTAAGCTGCCTATCCGGCAGTAAAGGAGAAGTCAATTCTGATAATAGCCGAATTTTTAAAGAAAAAGGGCGCAATCGCGCCCTAAAACCAAAATAACGGAGCTAGTTATAACTATTTGATTATTAACACCTATCTAAGGGGCTAAAAATTAAAGGGTCAGAACCAAGGAACCGTAGCCGTTGGACTCAGACCGTAAGCACTGAACGCGCCAACTACTGTTTGTTCTTGAATCGCCAGATGATCCACAAACAGGCGAAACTGCTGGCCCGTACTTTGGCTAGTTAAAATCAGGTAGGGCAGTTTTAACAGCTCCATCGCGTCGTCCGGGATCGCCTGTATTGCTTGCTCAAGGCTGACGCCCTTTCTGGCGATCAACCGACGCCGTTGCCGTTCCGGGTTGCTTTTGGCCTGAACTCGCCGGACCACTCTCGGCTTGGCATGAGCGGGAACTTCCATAACTGTGCCCACCACAGAGTGATCTCGCATCCCCATCATCCAGTTCAAGGCCATCAGCTCCGCCAAGTTTGTTCTACTGCCGTGAAGGCGCAACCGTTCGCCAAGAGACCGGCTCTTCTTCCCAACATCGGGGAAACTCACGCCAATATTGTTCCCACCCTGCTCCACTAACCCACGGTGCAACTTGTTGAACAGGGCATTCATCAGTAGTGTCGGCATGAACTCCGGATCGGGCAACAGCCGGATTTCAAGATAGGCATCCATCTGTCAGTCCTTCTCGCCGAAGACGCCACCCCGGATCAACGTCGCCATCACATAATGCTGATTGCCAGCATCTGGCGTCTTATCTGCGAGCACCCAGTTGTCCAGCAGGTTATAGAAGTCGGCTTTATCCTTGGGCTGACGATAGGCTTTTCCTTGCGAGGTGACCGAACCATAAGGCTCGACGGCGATTGGGCCGATTGCGATGCCTTCTTCTTCGTTGGGATACCAGGTATCAATGGTTCGCAGGGTGTTACCGATCTTCTGACTGTGGATGGCGGCGATATTGCCCACGGTGTAAAGCGTCTTGCTCTTCTGGCCTTTCTTATCGCCTCGATCGAGTATCAGTTCCTGGGACGGATAAACTTCCTGCCCGCCACCCACTCTGGCATAAGCGACCACGTCCAGCAGCGCATAGACTTTGCCCGCCAGACCCTGTTCGATGGCGGCTGCCAAAGAGTGCAAATCCGCTTGGGCATGAGCGGGCGCATCGAAATTTCGCAGGGAAAAATCGTGCGCGTTGAAGGTCCAGGCTTGGCTGGTTTCGCCTTGGATCAAGTGGCAAACCTGTACCTCGATCTGTTCCGCGCCCATTCGATTGCGCCACAGAAAGCGGCCGTTCGCTAAGTTGAAGGCGTAGCGCCGGGCCAACTCGGCAAGGCCTATTTGATCCACGTATTGCTTGACCGTGATCTGCAACTTTTTCTGATAGTCCGCATTATTACAGGCTGATGGCGTGCCGGCCCCACCAAGAACGCGCAGGGTGAAACGGACGCGCAAGGTATCGGCGTCGTTGGGGAGCGTCGCGACATCAACGGTTTGCAGGTTGGGCGACTGGATCGAGGCATCCAGCTTTGCTGGATCCTGATCCTTGGTGGACAGTCTGTTGGAAATAGTACCGCGCACCGACTTTTCTCTGACACCCACTGCAACCCACTGTGGGCCGTTCGTCCGTTCGTCCCAGCATCCGGCGCTAAACAGCGCATCGGACGGGTCTAGCTTACGTTCAAACGCCAATACGGAGGCGGTTTTCAGGTCAGTTTTAGCCATGTCATTGCTTCCTTATGCGATGCCGCCAACGGCGATAGGGGTTGTTGTTTCGGAATAGTGGTTGGTGCAGCGGTAAACGCCGTTTTCGGTGTCCGCTTCGGTGTGCCAAAGCAGTTGTTGCAGGTTCTCCAGTCGATGCGGACTCACCCACTCGCCCAAGGAATACAGACTTTCGACGAACCGGAATGGGGTGACGTTATCTCGGGCGTTCTCAACTTCGCCCGGTCCGTAGAGAGGCGAAATGCCGGCATAGCCAATCGGCAGCGGAACCAGCCAGCCCGGACGCTTGCGCACCTGCCAAGTGACTTCTTCCGGCTTATCAGGATTGAGCGCGGTCGGTTCGATATTCAGCCGCGAAAGGTCGAGCAAGGCGTCCAGAGCGATTGCGTTGGATTGCTGAGCGCGAATTTCGGCCAGTCGTTCAGCCAGCAGGTCTTCCCGCTGCACCAACGCAAAACCGGGCAGCAAACGACGGCGCAATTTGCCGAAGACTTCTTTTTGCGAGTTGAGAGAGTCGGGCAAAATCTGCCACCGGGCTTCATAGCGTTCGCCTTTGCCAGCAGGCAGGACGCTACCGCCCGCCAGCCGCATCCCTTGGGCAATGTGGTGAGCGGTTTTCGCCCACTCGTTGCCATCGAAGTCATCAAACCCATCCTTCACCACGATGACCAAACTGATTTCCAGATGAGCGCGGCCTTCCTCCACCAGCGCCGTCGGTGCGCCGTCCTTGCCGACCGGGTTGCGCGTCAGGCGAAAGACTTGGGTGCGTCGTCCAGCAGGTCGTGACACTTGAGGTTCAAAGCGGTGGCAGATGATGCCAACTCCACCAAAGCCTTGTTTCAAGTCGCCTGAATCAGTTCGCAACCGGCGTTCCAAAGCATGGGCAAAGCCGGTAAACGCGGTTGGCGAGGGAAAGCCCCAAGTCAGTGGGCCGGAAATGGCATTGGCGTTTTGGATTTGTAAGCGCGGCAGGATCAGCAGCCCCCCTGCTTCAATCAGTACGCTAGTCATGGTCGGCAAGCTCCAAGCGAATCATGCTCAACTCATCGCGCAACTTCGTTTGCCACGCCTCGGATTCGGCTTGTCCCATTGGTGTTTGCTCGGTGCTGATTGCCGCATTCAACCAATTACCAAAGTACAGGCAGATTTCATCTTGCCACTTGCCACTCAGCCAACGGCCAGCAAATTCCTCGTCCATCACAGCGCGTTTGGGATCGAGCCAGCATTGTTCCGCCGCGTTGAGACGGCATCTTTCGTCCTGACTCCAGCCCGCGTCGAGTTCATGCAGTTCGGCGGCAAATTGAAACAACTCAGCAAAGATGTCGCTCACCAGTTTAGCCTGTGCGCTTTTGATGTGGATGTTGTTGTCCACCTTCGCCACACGCTTGAGGAATTCACTCAGTGCTTGAGTGAGGCGCTTTACCTCAAAACGCTTGGGAAAACGGCGGGCAAAGACACTCTCGGTAAAAAACGGCGGGCGGATCGAGTCGGATTGCCACGTCGGCGGCAAAGAGGGCAACAGCCAGTTTTCGCCGCGACGTTCAGTATTGAGTTGGCTAATGTTCTGCGGTTGGGTGCTGCCAAACTTCTGGATCGCCAGATTGGGATATTCACGATAGCCCTGCGGATGGGCGCGATTCTCCCGCTTGGCTTCCCGTGCGGCCTTGGCCTCGTCGGAAAAGCGATCCTCTCGGATGCCCGCCCATACCGTATGAGCCAGCGCGGTCGGAAAC
The DNA here is from genome assembly GCA_003989085.1 of Candidatus Competibacteraceae bacterium. Classification (GTDB taxonomy): domain Bacteria; phylum Pseudomonadota; class Gammaproteobacteria; order Competibacterales; family Competibacteraceae; genus RXIV01. Next base: position 244,614 of record RXIV01000005.1, on the reverse strand, counting down.
AGTGGAGCCAGCAGGTGATAACGCCCGTCGCCCAGCGGCCAATAGAGTTGTTTCGCCAGTTTATGGGTCGCTGGCGGGCCGTTCGGTTCAGGCAAGGTAGCGAAGGCCGCCATCCATTCGCAGGCCAAATTAGCATCATCAGAAAGGGCGGCAGCCAGCGCGGGGTCTTGTGCGATAGCGCGATCCAGCAATGATTGACCGTTCACTTCAAGGCGCAGGAACTTGTACACGCCGAGCGCTGCCGCGCTGCCTACTACATCTGGTGGCAGCATATCCGTCAGAGTGTGAGAACCGACAGTAAAATCACCAGCCTTTTGGTTGCCGGCACTGCTCAAGCTGGACCCTTTGGCGTCGGGGTGGCTGAACTTGATCGCGTGCGTAACTTGCTGAATTTGACTGACCCGCTTCGCCGCATCAGCAATCCAGGTCTGCGGATCATGCGCGGCCAGCAGCTTTTGCCGTGCGTCATGATCCTCTTCCTTGAGTTTGTCCAGCTTGGGTTTGAGGCGATCTTGCAGAAATGCAGCTATGGCTTGCCGAATCTGTTCTGTATCGCCGATGGCATGAGTTGAAGGAGCCACGGATGCTATCTCCTTAAGTGACGTTGAAGGTCGGCTTGTATAAAATGGCCCCGGGGATTTTGCTCCGGGGCCGCTTAGGCTAATAAGGTGAGGTGCTGGCCAAGCAACTATGTACCCTCCTTGCTCGCAACGGACTCTGCGGCTGAGTTCTCGACTGCACGAGAAGTGATTTGCTTCAAACGCCGAGGTGCCCCCGCACCTCGGCGTTGATTTTGGCAAAATTTTAATTCCTAGCAACTGTTAGAATGTACCTATTTATTGATAACGGCAATTAGCCTACCCAACTTTTCACATAGATGCAAGCACCGAAAAATAGCGGCAGGCTCATCGCACCCTCACGGGCTTAGTGCGATAATTGAAAAACTGCTGAATAAGCAGCTTAGAAATAGCAACTGGTAGCATGCAGCTAAACTCACTGCCGGATAGGCAGCGCCCCAACCGGGACACTTCGTCCCGGCATCTTTCCTACCCGCGATACCGACTGAATCCTAAAGCCCAGTGGTAACGCCAAATTTGTTTCGGCTCCCAACCAGGCAAATCCAGCGTCCCGTATTTCAACGCGCAATCCCGCAGATCCATCCCTTTGGCGTCAGCCAATTCTTGCAACGCATCCAGATAGCGCGGCGCGGCCCATGCCTCGATCCGTGGCCCATGCGGCACATCACTGTCCTGCATTTCCCGCCAAAGATGGCGCGACGCCTGTGGTTCACTTTTTTCAGGCAAGTAATAGAAGTTGATCGCTTCATCGTCTTCGGGCAGCAAGGCATAGTGCGACCGCCCTTGTGAATCCTGACGAAACGGTTTGCGGCGCTGAAGGTGGCCGCTCAAATAAGCGCGAGTGGTCCACCAGCGATGAACGGGATCATCCACCTGCACTTGTCCAGTGTCCGCGCCGAGCATCAAGTCTCTCAGGCGGTCGTGTTCCAGATCAGCCAGGTTGTTCTTCGGCAACAGCGGATCACGTTCCTTGATGCGGGCAGCGGCATTGATGATTTGCCACTGTTCAGGGGTGAGAATTTCAGGCAAGCGGTGGCTGGCCAGCAGAAAACTCTTGTCCTCAAACCCCGGACGCAGAAAAGCCGGCTTGCTACCGCCCTCAACCAGATGAACCACATTGGTATTGAGCAGGTACAAATTCGGTTGATCTGCTTGGCATATCCCGGCGCGATGACGACGAACCCGCCCCGCCAGTTGAATAATCGAGCGCATGGACGACGGCTCGACAATCGCCCAGTCATAGTCGTGATCACGCCCCACTTCGGCCACGGCAGTCGCCAGCACGACAAAGATATGTTCTTGCTCGGGTGTGGCTTCCAACCGCTGGCGCACACTGTCGAGCTTGAACACCTCATCGGGCTTGCCGCGCTGGAGCACGGCGTCCAAAGTCCGCTCGATAGCCGCCCGCACCAACAGGGGATGACGCGAGTGGTACACGCACAGATGGATGCGGCAGCCTTCTTCTGCGCCTTGCCGAAATAGCTCTCGCGCTACATCGAACAACGGATCGATATTCGCCATGCGGATCAGCCCGAAACTGGCGTGTTTGCCGGTTTTCAGATCAATGCTGTGGTGCTGGCGATGTAAAGAATGCACATGCTGGCGCAGCGACCCAGCCAATTCGGTACAAATGACTTCACGCGGTTGTTTGGTCGCAATCGGCAACGCGACGATCAGCGCCCGGCGGCGTATTTCAGCCTTAGCCAGTTGCGTCAATCGCCGGTCAACAAATTGGCGATGGGCGACAAGATAGGCAGCGCCTTCATGGTGCTCACTGGATTGCACGGCAAACTCATCGAACCAGGCGCAGCACACCGCTAAAGGCTCGCCCGGCCTGCCCCGATGACACTGGTACTCCGCCCGCCCGGCCAGATACGCTAAAAACAAGCCTTGCACCAGCGCGGGCGGCAACGTGGCCGACGACAGCAGGACGCGGCTCCCCAATAGGCCAGCCCAATGCACCAGCCGAGTCAACGCGGGCAAGTCTTCAATGCCAAAATCATCCGGCTCGTCCAGAATCAAATCAGAGGTCATCAGCCGCAACATGGGCGCGATTTGATGGCCGCCACGGACGCCTTCGGTCGCCGGCATCAGATGATCAATCGTGCAAGCCAGTACGGGGGCATCCAGCAGGCGCAAGGCATCGCTGTTCTTGCCTAACCATTCTTTCAGCGGCCCGCTTTCCAGGCTGCCTTCGTAATGAACATGGTTGTGATCGGGCAACAGATCCGCGCTGGATTCGGAGCCGTTTTCCAGATGCTCCTGCTCCTGTTTGCCGAGCGGGTACTCATGCAAGGCGCGAGTCGCCACACCGCCCACCAACACCGCCAAATCTTCCTGGCCGAGATGCAAACGTCGGCGATAGGCGTCGCCGGTTTGTAAGGTCAGCGTGCGCAAGCCCAACGCCACGGTGAAGCGCGCCCCGAGTTGCGGATCGGCCAGCGCGTAGAGAATGCGCCCATTGGCTAACGTCTTGCCGCAACCCGTGGACGCCATATTGACGCCGAAAAAGCCTTGGCGGCTGGATCGCGCCCGCAAACTCTCGGCCAGATCGAACGCCTGGTTCTGCCAACGAAAAAACCCTTTGCTCCGTTCGCGAAAGCCTTTATGTCGGGCAATGCGCGGCAAGGCTCCGGCCAAGCGCGGCAACGTCCGCATAATGCGGCTGGCGCTGACTTCTACCCCGATCAAGTGTTCGTCCAACCGCTGCTTGAGCACCCGCTTACCGTCCTTGATATGCGTATTCGCGTACAGCACCGTGCCTTTTTTGCCGGGTTTATCGCCGTACATGGCATGGCTGGGCTGCGCCGAATAGTGATGGTCGGCCAGCATCAAGGTCATGCGTGAAATATGCAGAATGAACGGGCTGTCCAGCAGCTTGGCCGTTTCACCGTCGCCAACTAGGCGCGGGCGTTGCAGAATGGCTTGCGCTACCTTGGCGGTATGTTTCCGCCAATGTTGGCTATTGAATGGCAGGCCATTTTTGAATTGCCAGCAGGCAAGGGCGCTGGCTTCATCGGGACGGCTGCCGCACCAATCGTGTGCAATCTGCTCCTGTAGTTTCTTCAGCAGACCCTGGTTCAGTTGGGCACCTGGTAGCGGCGTCGGCACGCGGTGATGACTGACAATCAGCCAGCCCACCACTTGCGCCAGTGGGGGTAGCTTTTTGAAGGGGCTGTCAATTCTCCGGTTGCCCACGCCATCGCTGAGCGACTTGAGCTTTTCCAGACACGCCGCGCCCGCATCATCCGCTAATTGGGTCAATCGGTTCAGCCAATCCTGATCGCTGCTCTGCCCAACAAAGGCTTCAAACACGCGCAGCGACACCCATTCATGCCGGTAGGCATCCGCTATCGGTGTTTTGCTGGTGAGTTTCTTCTGAAAAGCGTTATTCGCTTTGCCGAAGTCATGGAACAGCGCAGCAAGACGAGCGAGAAGGCGAATGTCTTCAGCGGTGCGCCAATCGTTCTCATCGTCCGCCCGCAGCACATCGCGTTCGGTTAAGTTGGTCGGCGTTGCACCCTGCGCATTGAACTGTCGGGCATCGCCCACGATCCATAACAATTCGCTATGATCCTTACTACGAATCCAATGACAGGCGACGGCGGTATTTTTGCGGGCGGTTTGCCGAAGCAAACGGTGCAAAGTCCCCAACCCCTGCTGGGTGATGGCGGTCTGCCAAGTCCGGTCGCCGCGCCGTTCGGCGAACTGGTCGAGAATGCGGCGAGTTTCGGTAAGGGCGTTCTTGCTGCACTGGGAGATCAGCAGCACGTTCATCGTGCGCGATTCCCCATCTCGGACGCGACCGCCTTCACAGTGTCGATCATGAAATCCAGCGATTCGGTACGGGACAAGCTCTCGATGCAGGCGTGGCGGAAGGTTTGCTCGTCATCGCCCCGCATGGCGGAAATGAAAGCTTGAGGAAGGATCACCGCATCCTTGATCAAATCCGCCACGTCGAACACCAAGCCACCCCGGCGGGTCTTGCCGTGCAAGACGGCGAGTCCGTGCGGCAGGCCGAGCACCCAGGTGGCCGTAGCGCCCAACCCGTAGGCCAAATAGTTGCCATGATCCAGAAAACGATTGGCCGGATCGGCGCCGCCGCCGTTCTTGGCGCGGACGAAATTACCGTAGTCCACCGCATTGACGGCAAACTTGAATAGTTTCTTGGTGAGGCGCGCTTCTTCCGCCAGTAGGGCCATGCCATCCTCGACCGCATCGAGCAGACGTCGCGATCCTTCCAAGGCAAACAGCAAAGATTCGCGAGGAACCTGAAAGCCATTGTCGGCCAGCAGTCGGTTGTCGCACCAATGCTCAGCGATGCGCTCCAAACGGGCGCGTTGGAATGCCTTGGCGGCTTCTAGGCGCAGGCCGTCATCGAACCAGAAGCGCACCCAGCTTTGCAGGTATTCTGTCGGGCGATATTCGCTCTGCGGGGCGAACCAGGCGACTTCAACATTCATCTCGTTCACACTGTAAAGCGGTGTACCGCCGCCACCGCAGAACCCGACCATCACACCAGCCTTTGCCAATTCGCGTATCGCCGCTTGGGTGATGGAAGTACCGGTACCTAGTAGCAAAGACGTGGTGTTGGCGATGGGAATATTCCAGTAAAAAGAGCGTTTCCCCTCATCGGTGACGTACTCCACACGCCCGCCGTTAACCAGTACACGACAATGCTCAAGGTAATAGAGGTTGGCCCGCTTGGAATGCAGGATGGTTTTCAGATCTGAAGGAGAAAAATTATCCATGAGGTACAGTATCCGGCTCCTGTTGGGTCTGATAATCAGTTCCATTTTGGAACAATCCGGTTTCATGATGTTTCAATATAAAACATTTGTCCTTTAATCTGGCTTCACGCGACTGCCAGTCTTGTCATTGTTCCATACCAAAAACAGTGTATCTCATAATTTTTACATTTCGGACTGCATCAGCACACTTACCCAATGATTCACCGGAACGGTTCAATAACCGTATACCTCCAACCTCTCTGCGGGTTCAGTTCCGCACAAAAGATGATGAAGTTAAGCGCTTAGGTGCGTATCGATATGCGGAACGCCGGCAGTGGCGCGTTCCGGCAGGTCGCGACCTCACCCCCTTTGCCCGCTGGTTACCAGATTTGGAACCTGCGGCTGCGTTAACCGTTGCTGAGGCGGTTCAGTGATTTACCTTGGGGATGTGGATCGTGTGCTGCGGCGTCCCAATGATGTGGTCGATGAAGGGAAAGAAAGGCGGAGCCTTGGCCAGGTACGAATAACCTCAGCTGGTTTTGATCGGCAGTTGAGGCAACTCCGTACGAATTGAGGGCGGGGCAGTGCATGGAAACCGCCACCATATCCGACTATTCTGCTCTTATTATGTGTCGCTACGCTTTGGCGGCCGCGCCTCTGAAAAAATGCGCCTGTTCCAATATCTCAACCCTTGTGGAGCATAGTTTATGGACCGTGTCCTGATTGATCTGTCCGCAGTAGCGGACATCGACCCACTGCAAATCGGGCGTCCCGCCACTCTTTCACCCTATCAGCACCCTACCTTCGGTTCCGAAACGGCATTGGAAACGGTGCTGGGCGCTTACTGTGGGCTGGGGATGACCGGTACGCCCATTCTCAAGGAATGCCTCCGTTTCTCGCACAATCCGCATGTTCCACTGACCTTTATCGGGAGCATTCGAAAAGCGCCTGTGCGCCCACACCGGGACTGGACAGTAGCTCTAGGCCCTTCCGTTTCAGCAGCGGCGGGTGGTGGAGGCGCAGCAAGTGGCGGCCTCTACTTCTGGAATAAACCACCCACCGGCGAAATCGGCTTATTTGGCTCCATTTCAGTAGTCAGCGTTACTAATGTAGGCGTTTCCATTGTAGGCCAAGCAACCTATTACTTTGGTTCAGCGCCGGCTTGTCTAGCGGGGACATCACTGGTAGTTGGCGTTGATGTTGGCGGAAAAGTGATCACTGGCGGTGCTTATCTAATCTTTTCAACTAGTCCAGCTGCACTTATCGGGATTAGCTTCGCACTGGGGGTGGGCGCCAGTATGCTTCCGGTTGATTTTACGGTTCAACTTTCTAAAACCTGGATTAAACCTTTTTAACCGGGGTAGTGAGATCAATTCCCCGACCTTTAGCTGTAAAACGCAAGACCCACTGGAGTACGTCCTGATGAGTGTAAAGAAGATTTTGATGCTGGTTGGCGACTATGTTGAAGACTACGAAGTTATGGTGCCTTTTCAAGCCCTTCTGATGGTAGGACATGTCGTTCATGCAGTCTGTCCCGACAAAAAAACCGGCGAGAAAGTACGCACGGCGGTTCACGACTTCGAGGGCGACCAGACTTACAGTGAAAAGCCCGGCCATAATTTCACGTTGAATGCGACTTTTACCGAGGTCAAAGTGGAAGAGTATGATGCTCTAGTCATTCCTGGCGGCCGTGCTCCCGAATACATTCGTTTGAATCAAGCCGTGCTAAAGATGGTGCAGCACTTTTCGCAAGCTAACAAACCGATTGCCTCAATCTGTCATGGCGCGCAAGTATTGGCTGCGGCGGGAGTGATTACGGGCAAAGCCTGCTCTGCTTATCCGGCAGTAGGGCCAGATGTTACCCTCGCTGGTGGTCGGTATGTTGATATTCCGGTAGATCAAGCATATGTAGACGGTAAGTTAGTCACAGCACCGGCTTGGCCTGCACATCCCGATTGGCTTGCTAAATTTTTACACCTATTGGGGACGAAGATTGAACCCTAGTAGCATGAAATACGCCTTTTCGCCTTCTGAAGGAAAGGTAACTGCTTCACCATGCTACTTCGTCAATATCTGCAAGCGCATCGTAACGGATTAGAGTTGGATCATGCGCTTAACTGAGCATTTTAAGGACGCCAAGATGACTATAGATTCCGCTTCCAAGAATTCTGATGACCAAGGCGCGACAGCAGTCATTACGCATAGGGTGCGTGAGGGAAGGCTTGCGGATTACGAAAGTTGGCTTAATGAGATTGCCCCGCTTTGCAAAGGCTCGCCTGGTCATCTGGATTGGCATATCGTCCGTCCGATCCCCGGACTGACCGAGACCTATACAGTCATTATCCGATTCGATACTAGAGCGCATTTGCAGGAATGGATGGAGTCGCCAGCTCGCGCCCGTCTGATCGAGAAGGTTCAACCGCTATTTGTTACTGGTGACGATTTTTTCATCAGTAGCGGGTTGGATTTCTGGTTTACTCCAGGGGGAGCCAAGGCAAAAGTGCCAGTCCGTTGGAAACAGTGCCTAGTGACGTGGTCCGCCATCTATCCGTTAGTGCTTGGGGCGCCACTGATTGTTGCACCTGTGCTGCGTCACCTAGGCGTTCCTAACAATCATTTCCTAACAACATTTTTCGTTACGGGAACAGTGATTTTTCTGATGGTTTATGTCGTCATGCCCCGCTATACGAATCTCATCCAGCGATGGTTATTCACTTAAGCACGCCGTTACCAATAATTGCTTGCAGTCGGTGTATTTGACTTCCTTGCGCTATGGGTTGATTTGCGGTTGAACAAGTTGGCGCAACCCCAGCGGATGAATACGTCAGACTCGTAGTTCAAGCTCACAACATGGACAACCCTCGCACTGAATATCTGATTTGACCAAACACACTACCCGCGCCGCATGAGTAATGCGGCGCGGGCGGTCGGACTGCACTCGCCTAATCCAGTTGCACTCTTATTTGTTGATCCGCATGTTATGGATTACTCCCGCAAAGCGTGTTGTTAATATCACACTGGGGTTGAATGCTAACAGCTCGCTGTTGCTGATTCAGGCCCAAGATCGCTTGATTAGTCGGTTGGTTGATATTATTGCACCCACATACCTGACTAGCGCAGCAACTGCATTCTGCCAACGCTTCGACCAATAGGATCGCTTTCATTCCATTAATGTCTTGGATACCGCTGCACGCCTTACCCAATAACTGGACCTGATCGCTCCTGGGCGGCGGAAAGTTAGGGTTGCTTTCCTGCCCAATACCCAATGTTGTGCAAAGCGTTGCATCACAACTATACCCCACTTGAATGTCATTATTGTTCACACTGCTTGCCCCATAAGCAGTGCAAACATTTGTACAAAGCGCCCCAGCAGGATCAACAATTTTTCCGTAGTCCTTACTAGGATCAAAAAGACCACAACCCTTGTCTCCCGGCAGATCAGGCACACACGCACCGGCGGGAATTTCAATAGGACTACCCGCAGGATTAAACGCTGCCGACCATACGTTGTTGCCTCGAATAGCGCTCTGTTCGCTACTCAAAGCCGTGATACCGGGAGGAGATTCATTGGCATTGCAGCTTTGCTTCGCTTGACCAATCTGGTAAGGCCCATCAAAAACAGGACATTTGCACTCCACAAGGTTACGACCTTGGGCATCCTTTTCCCCTGTGCGGTAGCAAGGCGCTGTCATACAGCCAGCATAGACGCCGGCATCTTTATCACGACAATCCGTCGAGTTCCCTCCACCTTGGTTAAAATAATTGCGTATATAAATCGGTGAAAAGACAGATATTAAGTCAGCGCCGGGAACCAGCAAGTTAGTATTAATTGCATCACATACCGGCGGATCCCTATCAGTAGCAGCACATTTTTCTCCTTCATTTCCGCATGTTTCGACGGTTTCCTGATATATACCCAGATTTGAAATAGCATGAATATCAACATAGTAGGGTATCTTAGGAGATACGTCATCCGTTGATATTTCGTAACAGGTGCAATTGGCTACTATACCGTCAGGAGAAAGCTTGCATGGCAAGGAAGGATTATCTGGATTATTTCCTGTCGAGCCATTCGGTCCAGAATAATAGCAAAGCGCATAAGAAAACTTCCTGCCAGTTGGTGGCATACACTGCAGAAAGTTAGCTGGACTCGTCCAAACATTCGCATAGGCAGGCCCAAAAAACGTAGTTTTTGTATTATTAAAGGTGTAAACATCGCTGAGTTTCACCCCACGCAAGATTGAACTGCTATATTGCCAACTATAAATGCTGCTCTGTATGCTTGGAAAAAACTCTTTAATGCCTCCAATATCGCTGGCATATAGATGATTGCCGGACATAAACAGCATAGACAAAGAAAGACTCAACCAGAGAGCAAGACGACGCATTAGCGGTAAGCGCAAGCATAAGAGCGGCACAGCAGTATTTCTCATGCTAACCATTGTCATTTCTATCTTCCGCATCACTTTTCCCCCGGTTTGCACACGGCAAACGAACAAATTAAAGGTCATAATACCCATTTACATCGAATCTAACGCCTCATCAGACACTCTATCCATCAACCGGTCATGAGTGACTAAGCCATCCGCCAACCATTCACCCCGAAACTCGCTACTAACTACATCATCAAGAATACTCTGTGTTTCCGATAACGCAGCGCCTTCTGAAAGTTGTAGTAATGAAAGTGGAGCTTTGCAATTTTGCGGCTAGCGCATTAGCCATATCCTTGCTTCTTTTGCTAACTCCCTTGGGCCGGTTCAGGGGCAAAGCTATCTCATCACTTTTAGGCAGCTGATCATCGCATTCATGTCTGTCACACCAATAGCGTAGCAAATTTATCGTGAAAGGATAGTATCCAGAGTGGAGATTACGCGCATGATAGATCATAGGAATCCTTCGATTCCCAGCTGGACCACCTAAATAGTAGACTACGCAGAGTTACTATGCAGTCTCTAACAGGGCTTCATAACCAGGTTATGACTCCGTCAGAGAGAAGCCTTAGGCTTAAATCCAGTAAAATTCGTGGCTATACTTGGAGTCTGGGTGGATCGGTGGCGATCCGCATACCGGAGGCGGTTGTATGAAAAGCATCATCAAGCGCGGTCTGATCGGGATTCTGCTGATCCTGCTGCTGGTTAGCGCCTTCGCCTGGTATCGGCTCCATCGATTTACCGCGCCGCCGCCGAGTCCGGCCCCGGCCTATCTTCCCCTGAATCTGGCTCGTCCCGACGCCCTCATCGTCACCCAAAGCCTCTCCCAACTCCCGCGTGACGTCCTGAAAGCGCCATTGCTAAAAGAACTGCTCGATGAGGATTTCGTATTCCACTACGAACACAGTCTGACCCGGCTCCGACTAGCTGGAACGCTGCGCCGGATTGCTTATGAGCATGACCTGAATTTCGGTGATGAACTGCTGGCTTACGCATTCGATACGCCAGCCCATCTGGCGCTGTGGAAAGGCACCGACGGGTCGTTGCAGCATTATTTGCTGCTGATTGACCGCAGCGGGCTGATCCAGGCGCTAGAAACGCTTTCCAAAATCGTTCTGGACGACAAGCAACTCAAACTGCGCGATGCAATCACGCTTAGCGATGGCACCAAGCTCACCATATATGAACTGCAATACGGTTACCGGCATAGCCTGTTCTTTGCCGATCATCACGGTTCGCTGTTGGTGTTTTCGGATGCTGGCTTGTTGTTGCCCACCGCGCCCGAACAAAAAGCAGTGGTGGAACAGTTCCTTGACCAACCTCGGCTTGGCGGATTGCTGACCGAGCGCTTCAAGCTGGACGGCGCTCCGCCAACCCATCGCTTAGCGTTCTCTGCTGAATATCTGTCGTTCGGCTATCAACGGTTCTTCCCTGCACTGGAGGCATTGCGCTTCGACTTTGGCTCGGCGGGCTGGAGCAGCGCAGTGTGGTTGACAGCGGCGCTTTCTCCGGCGGACGCAGTGTGGCGGACGATTCCGACCGGCGCGGCGCTGTGTATCGCCGCGCCGGTGCATCCTGCCACCCTGGCAAAGCTGGTCAGTGAGACCCTCCCTGACGCGGATGGGCAACAGCTATTACAAGCACTCGATGCGCCGGCGGCGATTTGCTGGTATCGCCGTTCGCGGCTGTACATGCCCTTGGTGCTGATCAAAACCCACCAATCCGAACTAGCTTCTCCAATCCGGGTATTGTTTGAGCAGGCGGTAGGCAATCCGGAGGCGGCTATTCCTGCGCCGCCCTCCAGCGCGGCTCCCCCATCGCCACCCGGCGCAGTGGAAACCTCCGCTGTTTCAATACCCACCCCAGTCGCTGTGCCTCCCGTGCCACCGCGCAAGCGCTACCATCCACCGTTTGCCGTGTCCGAACAGCCCTGCACCGGCGGGGCGGTCTGGCGGCGCGAAGTCAGCTCCCGCTATGGCCCATACCCGGCGAAAACTAGCTCCAATGCTGAATTGATGCGTTCGTCCCGATTTTTCGCCGTCACCCTGGCCTACTGTGGGGACACACTCATCTTCTCGCCTGATGACACCCTGGTTCAGCAGGCCGTGGCGGTGCTGGACAAACAGTATCCGGCGCTGGCGGATGCGCTGCCGTCCGGTCTTGACCCAGTGGCAGTGATTTTCCCCCAGGCGCTGGCTGAACTATTGGAAAAGGAATTGCAGGATAGCCTGCCCCAGGCGCAGGAACCGGTGTTCCGGGCGAGCGTAGCCCGTTACCTGCTGCCGCAACTGGAAAAGAGCAAGCAATTTCCACCCTACGCTTTGGATTTACCTTCTGGCTCAACCGGATGGGTCCCGATCCAATGGTCGCCGCTGGCCGCGCCCTAGCTCTGGCATTATTGCTGGCGGGCGGGTTTCCTGCCGTGGCCGGGACGATGCTGGACTCAGCGCAATCGGCGGCTTTTCGCGCCTGGTTCGTGCGGATCGTCGGCGAGCAACTCCGGCAGGGCCCTTCGCCGCGCTGGACTCATCAGGATTGCGCTGGTCTGGTCCGGTTTGCAGTTAACGAGGCATTGCGGACCCACGATCACGGCTGGCTCAAGGCCAATGGCCTCTCAAACCGCTACCTCCCGCCGGAACTGCATCTCACCCCGGAACAACAGGGCTTGCGCAATCGCTGGAAACAGTGGCAGGGCGGTAGCGGCCCGTTTGTGACCGCGATCGGCCTGATTCAGGACAACAGCGTTTTCGTAGCGAAAGACCTCAACCAGGCCAGTCCCGGCGATCTGCTATTTTTCGACCAAGGCGAGGATCAACATCTGATGATCTGGATGGGCGGCTACATTGCCTACCATCGGGGATCGGCCAGCAAAACCGACAACGGCCTGCGGGCGGTAAGCGTCAACCAACTGCTGAACTGGAAGGATACGCGGTGGCAACCCAAGCTCGACAATCCCAACTTTATTGGTCTGTTCCGCTTCTCGTTCTTATCGCGCTGAGTCTGACAGCGCACGCAGCGGATATTGAACCCAGCGGTTATCAGCCGCTGGCTGGCGACCGGTTTTTTCTGCTGAGCGAATCCAGCTTCGGTTCGGGCGAAATCGCTACAGTGCGGCTGGAAGCACCGGAGCGTTCGGGGCCGCTGACCGAATATCCTGAAGCCGATCTGATCGTTTACCGCATTCCCGACCCGCTCGGCTTCCTGAAAACCCAGAAGAACCTGCACCGTATCCAGGTCAAAGGCGATTATCGCGGCGAGGGGTTGAGCAATGCCCTGCGCTATGTCTGGGATAGCGCCTACAAAAAATCCCGGCTGGCCTGGCAGCGGATTTTTTCCGAAACAATCCGCGCCCGAGTGGTGGCCGAAGCGCCAGTTCTCAAGCAGACCCCACCCGGCAGCTACCGAACCCAGTTCGAACATCCGCCGCAGTTCAAACCCCTCAGCGGCTTTGATCAGGTGGCTCGGTTTCGCTATCCCCTTTGGGCGGCCAAGCCCATTGCACCGCCGCAAGGGGTAGAACTGGCCGGCAGCAGCAGCGCGTTCATCACCCCCGAACCAGGCAACATTCTAATTCCACTGGGCCGGCTCAAGCCTGGCCTGTATCTGGTTGAAGCCCTGATCGGCCAGTATCACGCCACGACCTTGGTGTTCGTGACGGACACGGTGGCCGTCACTAAAACCGCCCATGATCAACTGCTGGTCTGGACGGCTGACCGCAATACCGGCGCGCCCCGTCCGGCAGCCACTATTCTGCTTACCGATGGCGCTGGCGTGCTGCAAAGCGGAGTCACTGACAGCGACGGGGTGCTGATCATCAACAAGCCCAGCCCGGAGCGCAGTTACGTCATCGGCGCTGATCCCGCTGGCGGAGTCTTTGTCTCGGAAAATTTCTACTACGACAGTGAAATCTACGCGACCAAGCTCTACGCCTTCACCGATCGGCCGTTATACCGGCCTGGCGACACGGTGTGTCTGAAGCTGGTTGGGCGGGTGTTTCAGAATTCCCGGCATTCGACCCAGCTGACAGCGGGCGGAGTGCGACTGGCAGTGCTGGACCCAAATGGGACGCCGGTAACAACCGGCGATTTCAGCGTTGCCCCGGATGCTGGCGGCGACACCTGTTTTACCCTGCCGGAATCGACCGCCGCCGGCGGCTATACTTTGCAGCTCGGTTATCAGGGTGCAGCCTACACCGCAGCGTTTCGGGTCGCTGAATACGTTAAGCCACATTACGAACTGGCGATCCGCTTCAATCAGAAAGAATTCAAGACCGGCGAGCCGATCACCGGTCAGATCAAGCTGACTTATCCCGGTGGGCAACCGGTGCGGGGAGCACAACTGGAACTGGCGGTCCGCGCCCAGCCACTGACCATGGTCGAGGATGAACCACGCTATCAGGGCCGGTTCCCGGTCAAGCTCCTGCAAGATACCCTCACGGTGGCTGAGAATGGCAGTGTTGACTTTAGCTTGCCGCCGGCCCAGGCACCCAGTCGTTACGTTCTCACCGTCATCAGCACCGATGGCGCGGCTTATCGGGTGACGGCGAGTCAGGAAATCCGTATTCAACCCGGCGCTCCGGCTTACGCGCTGACGGCGGCCAACCGGCTCAGCCGGATCGGCGAAGCGGTCGCTTTTACCGCCACCCCGCTCGGCATCTTTACCGGAACTCCGGCCAGTTGGGAAGCGATTCGGCTGGAAGATCAGAGCCAGTTCACCGGTGTAGCGACGGGTTCGGGTTTCACTGTGCGCTTTGATCGCTCAGGTTCCTACACGGTCAATCTCAAAGATAGCGAGGGTCGGATCGCCGGTAGCCTTGAACACTGGGTCGCCGGCCCGGAACTGACGACTCAACCCGGCAGCATCGCCATCGTGCTGGATCAGGACGAATACCGGATCGGCGACACCGCTCATGCGCTGATCACCTTCCCGGCCCCGGTCGATCAGGCGCTGGTCACTTTGGAGCGCGACCAGGTCGAGGCGCATGGCTTCTTGTTGAAGCCGCCCCGGGGGATTCGGCTGACCCGGCAAACGGATCGGCAATGGCGGGCCGATATTCCGGTGCAAGCCGACGACTCGCCCAACATCACCTTTTCGCTGCTGTATGTGCAGAACGGCGCTTATGTGTTCCAGAACAAGGGGCTGAAAGTGGCTGTGCCGCGTATCCGGATCACCCTCGTTCCCGACAAGACCGAGTACAGACCGGGCGAGACAGTCAACGTCGAGGTTGAAACCACGCTGGACGGGCAACCGGTCGCCACGCATCTGGCGGTCAGCGTAGTGGACGAAATGGTGTATGTGCTGCAACCGGAAATCGCACCGCCGATTCATGAATTTTTCCACCACACCCGGCGCAATCAGGTCCGCACCGCGTCCTCGCTAAATTTTCACAGTTATGACCTGGCGCTACCGGCGGTGACTGATGAGGCTACGCCGACCGCTTATAGCCAGCGGGCACTGAAGGTGCCGGATCGACCTCGCCGGGAAAACATCGACACCGCAGCCTGGCTGCCGAATCTTGAGACTGACGCCACCGGCAAAACCCGCTTCAGCTTTACCCTACCCGATTCGATCGCCCGCTGGCGGCTGACCGGGCGGGCGATCAGTGGGGCCGGTCAGGTCGGGCAAAACACCGCCTGGCTGATTTCGACCCAGGACTATTATCTGAAATGGACAGGTCCAACCGTGTTTCGCAGTGGTGATGAACCACGCATTGACGTGGTGGCCTTCAATCAAGGCACAGCGCCGGTTACCGCAGAGTTCAACGCGGAAGGCATGGGCGCGGCAGTGCGTCGGTCATTGACGCTGCAACCGGGAGCCAACGATGTGGAGGTCGCGCTCCAGGCGACCGGTTGGGGCGGACTGGTTAATGCTCGCCTGGCCCTGGCCGATCAGCCGGTAGATCAAGTGCAAAAGTGGGTAACGGTCGTACCCAGCGGCTGGCCGGATACCCGCGCTTTGCCGATCACCCTTGATCAAGCCGTCAATGAGATCAAGGTTCCGACAGACGCGGCCAACCTCCGGCTGAGTCTGGCCGGTAACACGACCGACCTGTTTCTGCGGGTCGCCGATGCCCTGGTGGATTATCCCTTCGGTTGCGTGGAGCAGACCGCCAGCCGGTTGATCCCGCTGGCGCTGATTTATCCGCCGCTGAAAACTGCCGGGTTGCCGGATCGGACTTTGGGTCGGCTGCGCCAACAACTCAGCAACCACCGCTTACGCCTGGCGCGAATGGCCGGCCCGGACTCCGCGTTCGGCTGGTGGGGCGACATCAGCCAGGAAGACCCCTTCCTGACCGCCTATGCCTACTATGCTGACTGGAACGCGCTGCGGGCGCTTGGTATTGCCGCCCCGGCCAGTCATTGGCAAAAACTGCTGGCGGTCTACCAGAAAGGCGCGGAACAGGAACCCTTGTTGCGGCGGACGCTGATGGTTTGGTTGATGCGCCAGATGGGCCTGCCCACCCGGACGCTGACTGAGGGTCTGATCATGGCAGCCCGGCAAAATCCCCCGTCCCCGGCTCAGTCGCCGCTAACCCCGGAAGCCAGCCGGATTTTCGGCGCTCCAGCCACTGCCCTGTCTGCCGATCTGGCCTTGACGCTGGTGGGCGAACTGGCCGAAGCCGGTCAGATCGACGTCGCGTTGCAATCCCGCCTGCTTCAGGCGCGGACCCGGCTGGCTGCGAGTCGCCAGCCGTTGGCCCAGGCGCTGACCTTGCTGACGCGGGCCAAGACCGGCGCAGACCCGGCCAAAGCAGCGGAGATTCTGTCCGCGCTCGGCCCGGAGATCGCCACCGTGGATCGGGCGCTGAGCTTGATCTTTATCCACGCAGCGCTGGGTGGGTGGAATCAACCCGCCGTGACCGGCTTCGATCCCGGTAAAAACTGGGCGAGGCGCGAATCCAAACTGGGCGAGGCACAATGGTTCTGGCAGGGCAAACCGGGTGACAGCGTTCGCATCGCTTTGAAAGAGCCACCCATGTCGCCGCTGCGGGCCTACCTGACTTACGACGAGTACGGACTGGATCAGGCTCGGCTACCGGTCACGATTGAACGCCGCTTTTACCGGTTGCAGCGGCCTGGAACCGAAGCCGCCGCCACGACGGCACAAGCAGAAAAGGCCGGGTCTGCCGCTGAAGAAACTCCGACAACAGCAGAAACTGAAACGGCGCCGGATACCAAGCAAGCCACGGACGAATCAGAAACTGAGACCGCCGCTGCTCAGGACGATGCCAGCGGAGGCGAAGACGAAGAGGAAACATCAGCAGAGCCGGATCAGCCAGTGTTTCATGCGATCCGCGTCGAGTCGGAAGAGCCGCTGATGACTTCCGATCTTTATGTGGATGAGATCAGGATTGCCCCCGCCGCTGCGGGCATTGCCTACCATTACGGAGTGCTGGAGATTCCCTTGCCGCCGGGCGCGGAGGTTGAGCCGACCACCTGGGGACTCAACATCGCTGGTCTGGATGCCAATCAGGAACCACTGAGCTTACCGGAACCGGTATTCACCACCGGGCGGCGCTCTTATTCGATCCCGGTTGATGAATTGGCGACGCCCCAGGTTTACCGCTTCCTGATCCGTTTCGCGCAGCGCGGCAATTTTGGCCTGCCTCCGGTACGTTATTTCCGTATGTACCAACCCAACGACAAGGGCCTTGAAGCCGGCCCAGCGCTCCGGCGGATTGATGTCCGCTAGGCCGGTTGTTGCGCTGCTGCTGGCCTTGCCGTTGGCCAGCGGTGATGTGGTTGCCGGGACGCCGGCGGGCTTCAAACCGGACCCGGACTGCCGCCGCCAACCCCAGAGGGAAGCTTGGTTGCACGCGCAAGCTGAACGCTGGCATCGGGTCTTGATGCTCCAGACCGGCTACGAGCGGCCAGAGACTTTTAGCGTCTGTCACCTGACTAAGGGTCAGCCCTACGCTGATTACGATCGGGATCGGATTTATCTGCGCAGTATCAGCGCCGAGGAAGACGCCCTGTCGCTGGCGCATGAATACCTGCACCTAGCGTTTAAGCATCATCCACTGGCCCGCGATGAGCGGTTTATCGAACACACCGCCAGACAACTGTTAAGCCCTTCTTCTGTCGAGTCGCCGCCATGAACCTATATAACGTCCTACTGCTGGCCCTGCCCGGCCTGCTGGCTGCCGCCCCGGCCATCGCCGCTGATCCCACTGTGACCGATCCTATCGTGATTGACACACCGCTAAGCGGCTGGCGCAACGCCCAAGGTGAACGGATTCTCTACACCCAGGAAGTCCACTATCCCGCCGCTTCGGTTAACACTCAGGATAATCAAAGCGAACTGGCGTCTATCAAGGGGCGCATCGCCGCCAGCGTCAAAGCGCAGGATCAGCCCTTCAAACTGATCGTTAATGGCATCCCCATGCCCTTGCGGGTGGAAGACGGCGCGTTCTCCCGCCCCTATTCCTTTGGCGCCGGGTCTAACAGCGTTGAAGTTCGCAGTCCCGATGGTGAATCGGTCGCCCGAGTGCAGTTCTATGAAGCCTATGCCGGGAAGAACCAGCCCAAAATCCGGGTTGTGCTAGCCTGGGATAGTGACGGTACTGATTTGGATTTGCATGTCGTGACCCCGGATGGTCAGCATTGCTACTACGGCAACCGGGTGCTGGAAAATGGCGGGGCGCTGGACGTGGACGTGACCACCGGTTATGGCCCGGAAATTTTTGCCATGCCCGCGCCGATCAAGGGGACTTACCAGATCTACCTGAATTACTACGGTGGAGCGGGCGGCGATGACCTTACCGTGGCGCGGGTTACGATCATCACCAACGAAAATACCGTGGATGAAAAGCAGCAATCATTCAGTGTCCCTCTGCGAAATCCCGGCGAACTGGTGCTGGCCCATAGCTTTGTTTACCCGTAAGCTCAGACGTTGACCGGGCAAAACGGGCCAATCCATTCGGACTTCGTGCGAAATATGCCACGTGGCATAACTTCACCCTAAACAGGTCATGTAGCATCACTTCATCAACCTGGCCGAGCAGTCACCAGTTCATGCCGCGCCGCCCACTGGGCAATATTCTCCCGCTTGATCGCGGCGGCCATCAGGTCGGGAAACAAATCGGGGGTGCAGGCGAAGCTGGGGACATCCAGCAACGCCAGTTGGGCCGCGAGACCACGGTCATAGCTCGCCGCGCCGCTGTCGGCCAGCGCCAGCAAGGCAATGAACTGGACACCGCTTTGCACCAGATCGTTGGCACGACGCAGCAAATTTTCCGCTACGCCGCCTTCAAACAGGTCGGAAATCAACACCAGAATGGTATTGGCCGGGTCCTGAATCAAACTCTGGCAATAGCCAACCGCCCGATTGATATCAGTGCCGCCACCCAGCTGGGTTCCAAACAGCAGCTCCACCGGATCATCTAGGTGTTCGGTCAGATCAACCACCGCCGTATCGAACACCACCAAATGCGTTTTGACCGCCGGCAGTGAAGCCATCACCGCGCCGCAAATACTTGAATAGACGACTGACGCCGCCATGGATCCGCTCTGGTCAATGCAGAGGATGACTTGCCGCTGGGTGTGCTGTCGTTTCCGGCCAAAGCCAATTCGCGTCTCCGGCACAATCGACTGATACTCAGCCTGGTAATGGCGCAGGTTGGCGCGAATGGTGCGCGGCCAATCCATTTCGGCGAAACGTGGACGCCGATTGCGTTCCGCCCGGTTCAATGCCCCGCCAATGGCCGAGCGTAGAGGTTCCTGCAAGCGACGCATCAATTCATCGACCACCTTTCGCACCACAATCCGCGCCGTTTCACGGGTAGAAGCCGGGATGACGCCGCGCAGGGCGAGCAGATTGGCTACTAGATGCACATCCGGTTCAACCGCTTCCAGCAGTTCCGGCTCCAGCAACAACTGATTCAGTTTCAGCCGTTCCAGCGCGTCTTTTTGCAGCACCCGCACTACACTACTGGGAAAATACTTACGGATGTCGCCTAGCCAGCGGGCCACGCCGGGTTGCGAGGCTCCGGAACCGCCTTTGCGCTGGTCGGATTTCATCAGATCGTTGCCGCCTTCCGGACCGGCGCCATAGAGCGAAGCCAGCGCCCGATCAATCTCAATATCAGCGCCAGTGAGCGCACAACCAACGCTGTCTGCTGCACTGCCACCAAGCAGTAACCGCCAGCGACGGAGTCGTTCTGCTGAGGAAAGGGAATGGACTGGATTCATTGGGATTCGGCTCCAACACCCAAAATCAGACTCAAGATCGGCATCAGCGCCTCAGCGCGGGCCTGATGCCACTGATCGCTCGGTGCCACCTCGGTTCCAGCCGTCGGTTCCCGGTCCGCATCACGCTGAACCCGTTCGCCAATCTGGCGGCGAGCCGGCCACGGGAAGGTTGCGAAGGTGCGGCGCACCAACGGCAACGCCTGGATAAAATGGTCGGCGCTCAGGCTGATGACCCACTGATCCAGCAACCGAAACAGCGCATCATCGTGGGCCAGAATCATCCCGCCGTCGCTGAGAAAGCCTTCCAGCCAGGCGGCGGCGGCGTCCGGCACAACGGCCCGGCTCAGGGCCCGGCTCATCCGGTCGGCAGTGTCTCCGGTATCCCCGTGGCCTTCGTCAAACAGCAGTCGGGCGGCGCGCCCCTGCACCTGATGATGCACGCCACTGGCGTCGGCGATCTGCCGCAGCGCGATTAACCAAGCATCAAGATGATCAGACCGATCCACCAGCTTGAGCGCGGCATGAAGGCGGTTAATCCGCCCGGCCATGCTGGCAGCGGCCTCATCGTCCAGCGCCTGGCAGGCAACCCCCAGCCCAATGCACACCCGCACGATCAACCCATCGAGAACATGCAGCACTTGGGCAACGTCGGTCTGGCGGACATCGCCATAACGCGAAACCTGGGCCAGTGGCGGAATTGCCGCCATTAGCTGCGGGAGATCGCCGGTCAGGGCAGCGCGGTTTTCCAGATCCCGCATCACCTCGACCAGTGCGGCGGGCAGGTCGGCCAGCAGCAGTTGGCTGACCAGTTCGGTGAGGGTCGGCAGATCACGGGCGTCCTGCGCCGTGCGCCGGGCCAGCGCCGCTGCCGCTTCCGCCACCGTGTTGCCGTAAGGAGCGGCTTCAATCATCGCCAGCGCAAATTCCGGTTGCCATTGCAGTGTCCAGCTTTCGCGGAAGGTGCCTTTGCCGCCTCGCGCCTGGGTCACTTCACCCCAGGAAATCCGCAGCAGCCGCACTCGGTGCAGGAGCTGGCTGCGGGCCAGATCGTTATCCTTCCGCAAGTCCAGCTCAAGGGGTTCACGAGTCGGGCTAAGGGCCAGGCGGAGCGTTTTGCAACGTCGCTCCAGATCACGCTGCAACGGCACGGTCGGCGCTCCGGACGCTACCTGACCCAGCCGGCGACCGATGATCAGTTCACGGCGGATCAACCGCAATGGCGCCTCTTCGCCGGTTGTCAGCACGGTGCTGGCCGCCTCCAGCAACTCGGCCAATCCCGGTCCCGGCCGGTCGCGTACCGCCGCCAGAGTTTCCGCCAGTCGCACGCATTCGATGAGGTGCGCCGATGAACAGTCCATCTCAGCCTCGCGCAACAACCGGGCAACCCGGGAAAACCAGGCCGCCGGCTCGGCTCGCCCACCGCGTCGCCACAAATGCTCATACCAGGCCGGCGAATCGACTCCTGCCCCGTAGCCGCTTTCCGCCGCCAGCCGGTCGTAAGTCCACGGAATCCAGGTGGCCGCCACTTTCAGTTTCGGCAAACCTTTGAGCAGCTCGTTATCCGCGCCCACTGCCGGCATTTGGGCCAGCGCCGGGACATGCCATGCGCCGCACACCACCGCGATTCGCTCCCGACCTTCCTTTTGCGCTGCCCGGATGGTTTTCCGCATCGATGCTTCGCGCAATGCCTCGCGTCGCGCCTGGAACGGATCCGTCAACGGCGGGGTTTCCGCCCGCACCGCGCTCATCGCCTCGGCAATCGCTGTAAATAGCTCTGCCCCATCCTGGCGTTGTTCGACGGTGTGCTCCCACCATTCCTCGCCACCACCATACCCAGCGGCTTGTCCCAGCCAGCCTAGTGGGTCGTGGCGCAAGGCTGGCTCGTCTTCCCGCTCAGCCACGGCGTCAATCACCGCCTCCGTGCTATCGGGTGGAATCCGATCCACGACCTTCGGCTCCACTCCCTCGCGTTCCTTATCCAGCGCCAGGGCGTGGGCTTGCGGCAAGTCCATAAATCGCGCCGGAACGCCCGCTTGCAGCGCATGACGCATTGCCTGCCATTCCGGGGAGAACTCGGCAAACGGGTAGAACGCAGCCCGCTGCGGTTCCTCCGGGGCGTAGAGCAACAAGGCAACGGGCGGCTCCATACCGTCCGCCGTCGCCAGCGTCAGCAGGGCGTCCGCTTCAGGCGGGCCTTCAATCAGGACGCAATCCGGTTGCAATGCTTCGAGGGCGCGAAGCAGACTCCGGGCGCAACCGGGGCCGTGGTGGCGAACGCCGAACAGGTGAACCTTTTCAGTCATCTAAACCTCGTGGGGTGTTCCATTCTTCAGAACAGGGAGATGTCAACGGCTGAATGGGTCCAACCATCGGGCGATCCCGTTGCTATTGTAGAAGCTAGCATGCTGATGGCGGCCGATTCCGAATCCGTGTCGCCCTCCGCAACCGGTGGTTGTTAGCGGCTGTTAGACGGGGTTTCCTGCTGTAACGAAAATGCAGATGCAGGAGATTCTGCGGCGACCCACGCTTGCCCCAAGCTCAGGCCACCGTCATTGGGCGGGGCCAGCCGGGCAGTGAACACCCGCCAACCCATCGCGTCCAACCGCGTGCGCAATAGACCAGCCAACCAGCGGTTGAGAAAACAGCCGCCGCCAAGCGCCACACATCGAAGGCCCGACTGTTCTCCCGCCCAGTCCAGCCAGGCGCTCAGCGCTTCCGCCAGCGTTGCATGAAACACTGCCGCGCCGATGCCCGCATCCACCCCATCCGCCAGCCAAGCCAGAGTAGGTAACAGGTCCAGCACTCCGTCGTCATGCCGGTGGAAACCCTCCTTCAGCGCCGGTGCTGGCCCGTATTGATGCGCCAGCGCCTCCAGCTCCATCGCAGCCTGTCCTTCGTAGGCGCAGACCTCGCGCAGCTTCAACAGACCGGCGGCGGCATCGAACAACCGCCCGGCGCTGCTGGTTTCCGGGGTATGCAGCCGCCGTTCAAGCATCTGCTGGATCAAAGTCGCCTTCGGCCCAAAGCGTTCGGAAATCTCCGCACCGCGCCCCAACTGATGCAGGGCTGCCGCCGCCAGTCGCCACGGTTCACGAGCAGCGCGGTCGCCGCCGGGTAACGGCATTGGCCGCAAATGGCCAAGCCGCGCAAAATTTGCGCCCTCCACCCGCAGCAGTTCCCCGCCCCAAAGACCACCGTCTGCGCCCAAGCCGACGCCATCCAGCGCCAGCCCCAGCACCGGTTCCCGCAAACCGTGTTCGGCCATGATAGCGGCAATATGGGCGTGATGATGCTGGACGGCGATGCACGACAAACCACGCTCCGCCGCGTAAATCGCCGCCAGTCGGCTACTGGGGAAATCAGGGTGCAGGTCGCAGGCGATCCGTTCCGGCGTGATTCGCAGAATCTGTTGCAGATGCTCGACCGCTTCTTCAAGCACTCGGCAACTTTCGGCGTTGTCGAGGCTGCCGATATGTGGCGAGAGATAAGCCCTGTCATCGCGGGTTAGGCAGATCGTGTTTTTGAGATAACCGCCCAGCGCCAGCACTGAAGGTCCAGCAGCTGGCAGCCGGATCGCTTGCGGAGTGTAGCCACGGGCGCGACGGATAAAGACTTCACCCGCTATCACACTATCGTCGCAGCGGGCCAGAATGGCTCGATCATGGGTGACAAAACCATCCGCGATTCCCGCCAGCCGTCGCACCGCTTCCTCATCGTCGATCACCAAAGGTTCGCCGCCGGGATTAGCGCTGGTCATCACCAGCAATAGCGGTTGCGGTTGCTCCAGCCAAGGGGTTCCCTCCGGTTGGCCCGCTGCTTGGTGGAACAGCAGGTAATGCAGCGGAGTGTAAGGCAACAGGACACCCAGATGAGCCAGATGCGGTGCAACGCCAGGTAATGGTTCTGCGACCGTTCCCGGAAAGTCGTAACGCCGACGCAGCAGCACGATGGGGCGTTGCGGCGCTTCCAGCCGTCGCCATTCTTCAGCATCGCCGACGACCCAAGGCCTCAGTGAAGCCGGATTGGCCGCCATGACCGCAAAGGGCTTGGCGTCGCGCTGTTTGCGCTGACGCAGGCGTTCTACGGCAGCCGTGTTCTGGGCATCGCAGACCAGGTGAAAACCACCGAGACCCTTAATCGCCAGAATCCCGCCGGTTCGCAGCCTTTCGAGGGCGGCGGCGATCACATCGTCCACTGCGAGTAAATGGCCTTGAGCATCGCGCCAACTCAGGCGCGGGCCACAAACTGGACAGGCATTTGGCTGGGCGTGAAAGCGACGGTTGCCGGGATCGTGGTACTCCCGATCACAGGCGGAACACAGCGGGAAACCGGCCATGCTGGTGTTGAGCCGGTCGTAGGGCAACGCAGCGGTGATCGTGTAGCGGGGGCCGCAGTCAGTACAGTTGATAAAGGGGTAGCGGTAGCGACGATCGGCGGAATCCAGCATCTCCGCCAGACAGCGGCTACAAATTGCGGTGTCTGGGGTGATGTCCGCCGTGACCAAACCGCTGCCGCTGGCAGCAATGACGAAAGCGGATTCTTCGGTCAGCTCAGGCAACTCACCGATACTAAAGGAATCAATCCGGGCCAATGGCGGTGGTTGGCGCAAGGCAGCGAGAAAATTGCCCAGCGCCGCCATATCGCCCTGAACTTCGATGTCCACCCCCGCACTATCGTTGCGGACTGAACCACTCAAACCGTGCTGGGTCGCCAACCGGTAAACGAACGGACGGAAACCAACACCTTGTACCTGGCCGCGAATTTGGATCGCCTGGCGCTGTTGCCGCATGGTTCGCCTCGCACCGCTATTCCAAGGCCTCGCTTTAACCAGCCGTTCGCAGCCGCGCCCGGACTGCCGCCAGCTCGGCTTCGAGCCGGACGGCCTGTTGCGCCAGCGCCGTTTGTTGTCCTTGCCGCAGCCAGTCCAGCCAGATTGTCATGCCTTCGCCAGTGCGGGCTGACAGTTGCAGAATCTGAAGGGCCGGGTTGACCCGCCGGGCGTAGTCCAGACATTGGGCGACATCGAAATCCACGTACGGCAGCAGGTCAATCTTGTTGAGCAACATCAGGTCAGCGGCGGCGAACATATTGGCGTATTTCAGCGGCTTGTCCTCGCCCTCTGTCACCGACAGCACAACCACCTTGTGCGCCTCACCGAGATCGAAATCCGCCGGGCAGACCAGATTGCCGACATTCTCAATGAACAGAATCCCACCTTCCGGCAACGGCAACTGATCCAGAGCATGACCAACGCCGTGA
Source organism: Candidatus Competibacteraceae bacterium (assembly GCA_003989085.1). Lineage (GTDB taxonomy): Bacteria > Pseudomonadota > Gammaproteobacteria > Competibacterales > Competibacteraceae > RXIV01. The sequence continues at coordinate 219,427 of RXIV01000005.1, read as the reverse complement.
GCATCCAGGTGGCAACCTTTGCCGGTGTTGATTTGCACTGCGGGCGCTCCGGCAGCGCGAATCCGCTCGGCGTCATGGGCGGTCTGCTGATCGCCGCCAATCACCGCTACCGGAAACTCATCGCCCAGCGCCTGCACCGTTTTGCCTAACAGCGTGGTCTTGCCCGATCCGGGGCTGGAGACCAGATTCAGCGCAAATACTCCGCGCAAGGCGAATAACTGTCGGTTTTCAGCAGCGAATCCAGCGTTTTTCGCCAGAATATCCTGCTCAATGGCGATTAGCCGACCCGATGGAGCGTGGCTATGAGGCGCAATGCCGGGACCATGTACGTGAGAGGGGCCATGTTCATGGCTGTGGGAATGATCGTGAATACCGGCTTCATCGACGCCGCAACCGCAAGTGACGCACATCGTTTCAACCCTTGTTGTGTTGGATTAGCCGTTACAACCGCATTTTGGCAAGGAATTTTTGCCTTTGCCTTTTAATCAACCTCTAGTTCCTTGATACGCAGTTCAGTCCCGCTTAACAACCGCCATTGATAACTGCCGCACACTGGGCAGGGATCGAAGTGCTGACTGACCGCAACCGATTGCCCGCAATCCAGACAGTGAGCACGGCCTGGCAGAGTGATGATGTCCAGCTCCGCCGCCGCCGCCGCCGTGTCCTGGCGCACGATCTCGAAAGCGAAGCGCAGGGCGTCCAGTTCGACGTTAGCCAGTTCGCCGATTTCCAGCCATACCCGCCGCACACGGCTGAAGCCCTGTTGGCGGGCCTGAGTGGTGACAGTATCGATAATGCCTTCGCAAAGCGAAAATTCGTGCATGGCGGAAATTGGTGAGAATCAGCGGAGACCTTCCCCGCAGGATAACGGGGAAGGTGGGAGGGGAAAGATCGGAAATTAGACCGTCAACATCACCAGACCGCTCGCGGCAATGGCCGCGCCACTGAATCGGACCAGCCGCGCCGGGACGCCCCGTCCCGCCGCCAGCCCCGCGCCGATGCCGATACCATGCAAGGTTAACGTAGCTAGCATGAAGCCCAGGCTGTACCAGAAGGCGCTGGTCTCAGCTGCCATTTCCGCACCGTGGGCATAACCGTGGAAAATGGCGAACACCCCTACCAGTCCCATACTGGCGGCAAGCGGCAACCGCGAGTTGAACGCAACCAGCCCACCGAGCACCAGCACTGATCCAGCAATGCCCAGCTCTACATGGGGCAGCGGTGTCCCCATGAAACCGAGTGCTCCGCCGGCGGCCATAGTCAGTACGAAGGTGAGCGGAACCTGCCACAGAGCGCGGCCACCCAGTTGTGTGGCCCACAGACCGACCGCCACCATCGCCAGAATGTGATCCAGACCGCTAAAGGGGTGGCCCAGTCCAGCCGCGAAATCCATGTGTGGTAACCCATTGGTATGGGCATGAGTGACGCCGCCCATGCCCAATAGAACGAAAGCGATCAACCAACGATGGCCAGTCAAGGTTTTTTGCATGGTGCGATCTCCAATAAAGGGTTGAAGTGTGGCGAAAGACACTCGACTTTATCTATTCAATTTAAGATATAGCTTAAAAACCAGTAAATTTAATGATCCATTGGCAACGCCGAAACGCCTTGTTGTGATAGCTACTCCTACCGTTGAACCCATTAATTGCCAGAATCGCAACTGGAGACCCACACCATGAGCACTCCCTTGTCCACCGAACGTCAGCCCGGCGAGTCTCGCGATTTGACGAACGGTATCACCCGAATTCCACGAGCGGCACAAGCCCGGCTCCTCCTGCATGATCTGGAGATCGATCCATCGTTCGGGGAGGTGCTGCGCGAGGTATTACCGGATGAAGAAGCCCGCTTGGCGTATCTGAATCACTTGGCTTGGCAGGCACGGTCCTGACGAGCGGTGAAAACGTGCGGGCTGCCGCTGCCTTTGCGCCCCGTACTCTGTTAAGGGCCGGAGTGAACACCCCGGCGGATGATGGCTCGACGTTCCAAGGATCATGAGGAACTACTGCTGAAGCATCAGGCTCCACAGTACGATCCATTGTTCCCTTATTCATCGAATCCTTAACCCTGTTGATATGGAGCTTTACTATGAAAACTCGTTGTTTAGGTCGCCACGGGCCAGTCGTATCGGCCATTGGTCTGGGCTGTATGGGCATGAGTGATTTCTACAGTGGGCGTGACGACGAAGAATCTCTCGCCACGTTGCACCGGGCGCTGGAGCTGGGCGTCACCTTGATCGATACCGCCGACATGTATGGCCCGTACATCAATGAAGAACTGGTGGGTCGGGCGATCCGGGGTCAGCGTGACCGGGTGTTTCTGGCTACCAAGTTCGGGATCGTGCGTGACCCCCACGATCCCGGTCGACGTGGCCTCAATGGTCGCCCCGACTATGTCCGGTCGGCGTGCGATGGCAGTCTGCGGCGGCTGGGCGTAGAGACGATTGACCTGTACTACCAGCACCGGCTTGACCCCAACACACCGATTGAAGATACCGTCGGTGCAATGGCGGATTTGGTGCGGGTCGGCAAAGTGCGCACTCTCGGTTTGTCGGAAGTTTCAGCCGCCACCCTCGAACGCGCCTGCGCCGTACACCCAATCACCGCCGTGCAATCCGAATACTCGCTGTGGAGCCGCGATCTGGAAACTACTGGCGTACTGGCCGCCTGTCGCCGACTGGGCGTTGGCCTGGTCGCCTACAGCCCACTCGGACGCGGTTTTCTGACCGGCGCTATCCAGCAGCCTTCTGATTTTGCTGAGGACGACTATCGCCGTGCCAGTCCTCGCTTTCAAGGCGAAAATTTCACTCACAATCTGAATCTAGTCGCCAAGATTAAAATCCTGGCTCAGCAGAAAGGATGCACCGCCTCCCAGCTCGCGCTGGCCTGGGTCATGGCGCAGGGCGAGGACATCATCCCCATTCCGGGGACCAAGCGGCGGCGTTATCTGGAGGAAAACGTGGCCGCCGTCGAAGTAACGCTGACTGCCACCGAGAAAGCGGAACTGGATGTCGTCTTTCCGCCCGACGTCGCCGCTGGCCTGCGTTACCCAGAGGAGATGATGCAGTTGGTGAACAGGTGATGCAAATGCTATCTGCGCGACAACGCCCTCTGATCCGCGTATAAGGACGCTTATGAAAATACCTCGAAGAATGAAGCCATTGGTTGACGAAGGTCTGGTGGACGAGATCATCAGTCAATTGAAAAGCGGTAAGGAAGCACAGGTCTATGTGGTGCGCTGTGGCGATGTGATTCGGTGCGCCAAAGTCTACAAGGAGGCTGACCAGCGCAGCTTTAAGCAAGCGGTTCAGTATCAGGAAGGCCGGAAGGTTCGCAGCAGCCGTCGCGCGCGCGCTATGTCTCGGCGCACCCACTATGGGCAGAAGGAACAGGAAGCCGCCTGGCTCCACGCAGAAGTAGACGCGCTATATCAACTCGCCGCTGCCGGGGTGCGGGTGCCCGCGCCGGTGGGATTTGTAGAGGGGGTCCTGCTCATGGAATTGGTTGTAGACGCGGAAGGCTATCCTGCGCCCCGGCTCCATGACCTCATCCTGACCAGCGCGCAGGCCCGGGAGTACCACCGCCGTCTCCTCGCGGAGGTGGTGCGGATGCTCTGCGCCGGGCTGATCCACGGCGATTTGTCCGAGTTCAACGTCTTGGTGGACGCGGATGGCCCGGTGATTATCGACTTGCCCCAAGCGGTGAATGCCGCCGCCAACAACAGTGCTCGCGAGATGCTAGAGCGGGATGTCGCCAACATGACAGCTTATTTCGGCCGCTTCGCTCCCGCGTTGCTAACGACCGACTACGGTCGGGAAATCTGGGCGCTTTATCAGCACGGCAACCTCTCCCCCGACAGTGAACTGACAGGACACTGTGATCGCAGCGCCGTGGCGGCTGATGTCGAGGAGTTGATGAAGGTCATCGAGGATGCTCGGGCAGAAGCGGCGGCGCGCCATGCAGAAGCGTTGCTGGAAATGGCCTAGACCGGTCCCCCGGATTCTCAGCCTTCTATAGTTCAACGAGCTTGGCTGATTTCCGGGGAAGGCTTGCTCAGCACTGAAAGCCGATTGGCAACGGCGACGCGATACAGCAATTTCCGCGAGGTCCGCTCCGTTGCCTATCAAACCTCGGCGACAGGCATCCCAACGCTCAGGTGGGTTCCGCGCCCAGCGACGCCATATCAATAACAAATCGGTATTTCACATCGCTGCGCAGCATTCGTTCGTAGGCTTCGTTGATCTGCTGGATCGGGATCAATTCAATATCCGAGACGATACCGTGTTCGGCGCAGAAATCGAGCATCTCCTGGGTTTCGCGGATGCCGCCGATCAGTGAACCGGCTAGCTGGCGACGTTTGAATATCAGATTGAAGACTTCCGGTGCGGGGTGTGGCTCCTGCGGCGCGCCCACCAGGCACAGCGTGCCATCGCGCTTGAGCAGTTGCAGGTAGTCGTCCAGATTATGCGGCGCAGCTACTGTGTCGAGGATGAAATCAAACTGGTTAGCGTAGGGCGCCATTTCGTCAGGAGACTTCGAGATCACGACCTCATCGGCGCCCAAGCGCCGGGCGTCGGCGGTCTTGCCCGGAGAGGTGGTGAACAGCACCACCTGAGCGCCAAATGCATGGGCGAACTGTACTGCCATGTGTCCTAGCCCACCCAGCCCAACAACCCCCACCCTGTCGCCCGGCCCAACCTTCCAATGCCGCAGCGGTGAGTAGGTAGTGATGCCCGCGCACAGCAGGGGCGCGACCGCCGCCAGATCGAGCGTCTTTGGCGCCCGCAGCACAAAGCGCTGATCAACTACAATTCGGTTGGAATAGCCGCCATAGGTCATCTGACCGGTATGGGGATCGAGGCTATTGTAGGTCAGGGTGAAAGTCGGGCAATACTGTTCCAGACCTTCTTGGCAGTCGGGACAGACGCCGCAGGAATCCACCATACAGCCAACCCCAACGAGATCGCCCGATTGGAACGCTGTGACGGCGCTGCCAACCTGCGTCACCCGACCGACAATCTCATGGCCGGGCACCACCGGATACACTGTATTCTTCCATTCATTGCGGACAGTATGCAGATCAGAGTGACACACACCGCAGTAGAGAATTTCGATTTGCACATCACCTGGACCCGGCTCGCGCCGTTCAAAAGCGAAGGCGTCCAACAGCGCGGTGGCGTGCTGGGCGACATATCCAAAAGTTTTAATCATGCGGGAATCTCCTGAAAACAGTCTTTACATTGCATCGTAGGTCTGTTGACCTATGAACGACTTCAACCGTTCATCGCGCTGCTGACAGGCACAGCCTCACAAAAAGAAGCGGCGGTTGCCTATGATGATCAACCCGATTCCAAAACGCTATGAAAACCGCCAATTGCCCTTCCTGTGGCGCCGCCATCACCTTTCAGTCGGCGATTTCGATTCTGACGGTTTGCGCCTACTGCAAAAGCACGTTGATTCGCCACGATCTGGACTTGGAAAATCTCGGCGTGATGGCCGAGCTGCTGCCCGATTCCTCGCCGATCCAGCTAGGAACCGCAGGGGTCTACCGCAATACCCGGTTCAGCGTGGTCGGACGGATTCAATTGCGCTACCGCCAAGGCCTGTGGAACGAATGGTATCTGCTGTTTGAAAACCAGCGCAGCGGCTGGCTGGGCGAAATGCTGGGCAATTATGTGGTTACGTTCATCGTCCAACCACTGGAACCGCTACCGCCCTTCTCCGAACTGCGGGCCGGTCACCGTATAACGCTCCAGGGCCGCGACTTTCAGGTCACTAACATCGAGAACGCTCGCTGCATCGCCGGCGAGGGTGAATTACCGATTCGGGTTGGCCCCGGTTACGAAGCGCCGGTGGTGGATTTGCAGGCCAGCGGTGGGGTATTCGCCACACTGGATTACAGCGAGAACCCGCCGCTGGTTTTTATCGGCGAGCCGCGCCGCTTCGACGATCTCAAGCTGACCCAACTGCGCGAGGTTATGCCGGTTGGCTGGAACCCCGACGTTGGCATCCAGGCCCAATCCTTCCAGTGTCCGGGTTGCGGCAGTGCGCTGACCATTCGCGCCCAGGGTCATACCGATACTCTGGCCTGCGGGACCTGCGGTTCAATCATTGATATTGCCGATCCAAATTTCCGCATCCTCTCTAAATTCAATGCGCAGATTCTTCATCAACCGCTGATTCCGTTGGGCGCACACGGCACGTTTGAGGGCGCCGACTACACAGCCATCGGCTACCTGCGGCGGCGGGTGACGGTAGACGGGATCGACGATGAATGGAGCGAATATTTGCTGTTTCACCGCGAGCAGGGTTTCCGCTGGCTGGTGGAATATAACGGCCACTGGAGTCTGGTTCACACCCTTGCCGAGCCACCGCTGGTCACCGGTTATGGGACAATGGCGATGGCGATCTATCAGGGGCGAAGCTACCGATCCTTCCAGGCGGCCACAGCCGAAGTCAGCTATGTGCTGGGCGAGTTTTACTGGCGGGTGGGTGTGGGTGAACGCTGCGAAGTGGTTGACTATATTGCCCCGCCGCTCCAACTCAGCGTAGAGCGCACCGAGCAGGAAATCGTTTGGTCACAGGCGGACTATATCGAACCGGACGCGATCAAAACCGCTTTCCCATTGGAATCGCCCTTGCCGGTGCGGATAGGGATCGGGGCTAATCAGCCCTCACCTTATGACGCCCAGTGGCCTAAGTTCCGGGGGTTGCTCTGGTTGTTTCTGGCGCTGTTAATCGGTGGACAGATCGTGACGGCGGCGCTCTCCTCGAATGAGCGGATTCATCAACAAACGCTGGTGTTCAACGCCGAAACCAAAGATAAAACGTTGACTTCCAAGCCATTCGCCCTCCGTGGCAGAGCCTCGAATGTAACGATTGAAATAACGACCAATCTCAACAACCAGTGGATTTATCTGGAACTGGCGCTGATTGAGCGCAACACCGGAGCCAGTGTCGCCATCAACCGTGAACTGGGCTATTACCAAGGGGTAGACGAGGGAGAACGCTGGTCGGAAGGCAGCGCCAGCGATGAGGCAGTCCTGTCGGCAATTCCCGCTGGCCTTTACTACCTGAGCGTTGAGGGTGAATGGCCACCCACCGCCCAAGCCGTGGTCTGCACCTTCATGGTTTTCCGCGATGTGCCCAGTTGGAGCAATTTCTTTCTGGCGCTCCTGGGATTGTTGCTATTCCCGATGCTTGTCCGCTGGCGGGCCTGGGCGTTCGAGCGCAGCCGGTGGGCGGAGAGCGATCACCATTCCTCCAGCCAAGGCGAAAGTAATGATGATGAATGAACCACAGCCTGCGAGGACGCCACGCTGATGCTATATCGGAGCTATCTGATCAGCGGCCTGCTGATCCTGGCGTTGTTTGCTACCGCGCAATACCGAGGCTGGAGCCTGTTTAGCGCCAGTGAGGCCAAAAGCCCACCGGGAACGGCGCGAGGGATTTACCACAAATAAGCGCCAGCGTCCTGGGGTTAATGAGACCAGTGGCGCAACAGTCAGGCTTTGTTTTAGCGAGCCGCCGCCCGCCATCATCCCCCTCGGTTTACAAGCTCATTGTGCAGAGCATAACGATGGAATAAACGTCCTGAAAACAAAAATGCTGGACAGACGGTTATCGGTCGCGCCGATGCTGGATTTAACGGATCGGCATTGCCGGTACTTTTTGCGGCGGCTGACCCGACAGACCGTGCTGTACACCGAGATGGTCACCACCGGCGCGGTGTTGCGCGGCGACCGGGAACGGCTGCTGGCTTACGATCCGGCGGAACGGCCCTTGGCGCTGCAACTGGGTGGCAGCGATCCGTCTGATCTTGCCCGGTGCGCCCGGATCGCCGCTGAAGCCGGCTACGACGAGGTTAATCTCAACGTCGGCTGTCCCAGCGACCGGGTGCAATCCGGCCGGTTTGGAGCCTGTCTGATGGCCGAACCCAATCTGGTAGCCGAGTGCGTGGCGGCGATGCGGGCAGCGACGACGCTGCCGATCACAGTGAAAACGCGGATCGGGATTGATGCGCGGGATTCTTATGCGGAACTAGCTGATTTTACTGAAAAGGTTGCTGCCGGCGGATGCGAGATCTTTATCCTTCACGCCCGCAAAGCATGGCTGAAAGGCTTGAGTCCGAAGGAAAACCGGGAGATTCCACCGCTGCGTTACGACCTGGTTTATCGCCTCAAAGCAGATTTTCCGGCCTTGACCCTGATCATCAATGGCGGGTTGACCAGTCTGGATCAGGTTGACGATCAGTTGCGCCAAGTCGATGGAGCGATGATAGGCCGAGCGGTTTACGAGAATCCCTATCTGCTGGCGGAAGCGGATCAGCGCTTTTTCGGATCGGTCGATCCGCCGCTGAGTCGCCATCAAGTGATTCGGACGTTGCTGCCTTATGTGGAGACGCAACGGCAACAAGGAACGCCGCTGCATTGCCTGACCCGGCACATTCTGGGCCTGTTTCAAGGCGTGCCGGGCGCACGGGCCTGGCGGCGCTATCTCAGCGAACAAGCCTGCCGGCGTGGGGCGGGCGTGGACGTGCTGGAAGCAGCGTTGCAGCGGGTAGCGGAATAAATCAACCAGATACAACACGCTTCTGCTGGAAGCTAGGCTTATCATGGCGCGTTCTGACTATCGAGGATCGCCCCGCCATGTACGAATTTCTGCAATACCAGGTCTGCGACGCCATGACCGCCGACCCCATCGCCATCAGCCCCGCGTCCAAACTCCGCGAAGTCGAAGAGCTGTTCGAGAACCACGATTTTAACGGCGTACCGGTGGTGGATGCGCAGCGCCGGTTGCTTGGCGTCGTCACCAAGTTTGATCTGCTCAAAGCGTTCAGCTTTGATGCCCACGCGCTCGTTCCGCACTACGATGAAATTATGGAGCAACCCGCCGAGGCGGTGATGAGCCGCGATCCGGTCAGTGTCGCCCCGCAATTGCCACTCAGCCGGCTGCTGCAAAAAATGGTGGAAATGCGCGTCAAAAGCCTGCCAGTGGTCGAAAATGGTCGGCTAGTCGGCATCGTCGCCCGCGAAGATCTTTTGAAGGCTCTGCGCCGGGCCACGATCCGACATGAACTCCCGGTTCACGAGGAGCCATAGCCATGACGACCCTGCTTTATACCCACCCGGCCTGTCTGGACCATGACACCGGCTTCGGTCACCCGGAATGCTCGGCCCGACTGACTGCGATCCTTAATATGCTGCGCACCTCGCCATTTGCCGCGCTGGAATGGCGCGATGCGCCAAAAGCGGAGATCGCCCAGTTAACCCGGATTCATCCCTTGGCCCATGTCGAGCAGCTTCTGGCGCGTATTCCCCGACACGGGCATTACGCGATTGACGGTGACACCATCTTGTCGCCTCAGTCAGGGGAGGCGGCGTTGCGGGCGGCAGGCGCGGTCTGCGCGGCAGTGGATGCGGTATTGAAAGGCGAGGCTAACAACGCTTTTTGCGCGATTCGTCCGCCCGGTCATCATGCAGAACCGAGACAAGCGATGGGTTTTTGCCTATTCGGCAATGTTGCGATTGGCGCGGCCCACGCCCGCGCTGCTCACGGGCTGGAGCGGGTAGCGATCATTGATTTTGATGTGCATCATGGCAACGGCACCCAGGCAGCATTCGAGCAAGACGCCGGCTATCTCTATATTTCCACTCATCAGGCCTATATCTACCCCGGCACCGGTCGCCGCGATGAGCGCGGAGTGGGCAATATCGTCAACCTGCCGCTGCTAGCCAATAGCGGTTCAGCCGATCTGCGCCACGTCTGGCAGCAGGACATTGAGCCAGCGCTGCGTGAGTTTCAACCGCAACTGATCCTGATTTCCGCCGGCTTTGACGCGCATTACCTGGACCCACTGGCTGAACTGAACTTCAATGAAGATGATTACCGCTGGCTAACCGAGCAGATTCTGGCGGTGGCGGCGGACGAGTGTGAAGGGCGGGTAGTGTCGCTGCTGGAAGGCGGTTACAACCTGCCGGCGCTGGCAGCCAGCGTCGCGGCGCATGTCAAGGCGCTGATGGAAGCGCCCCGGATAGTGCAGCGGTCGCTGGTCAAGCGCATTCTGGAGCGGCAGAAAGCTAAAAGAAACGCGGCCAGTTCCTGAACCAGCCGCTTTCGCCAGAGATTACGCCGCATTGCATCAGGGCAACAGCACCGTCGAACCGGTGGTTTTCCGGGCTTCCAGATCGCGGTGCGCCTGGGCGGCTTCGGCCAGCGGATAGGTCTGATGCACTTCGATCTTGACTGCGCCGCTGCTGACGACCTGAAACAGTTCAGCCGCGCTGGCCAGCAGATCGGCGCGTTGGGCGGTGTAAGTCATCAGGGTGGGCCGGGTCAGGAACAACGAACCTTTTGCGGCCAACAAGCCTGGATCAAAGGACGACACCGGCCCGGACGCATTGCCGAAGCTGACCATCATGCCCAGCGGGCGCAAGCAGTCCAGCGATCCCATGAAGGTGGCTTGCCCGACCGAGTCGTAAGCCACCGCCACACCCTGACCGTCAGTCAGTTCGCGCACCCGCTCCACGAAATTCTCGCGGGTATAAACGATGACGTGCTGGCAACCGTGGGCGCGGGCCAACTCGGCTTTGTCGTCGCTGCCAACCGTACCGATGACCGTTGCACCGAGATGCCGCGCCCATTGGCTGACAATCAACCCGACCCCACCAGCAGCGGCATGGAGCAGAATAACGTCACCAGGCTGCACCTGATAGGTGCGCCGCAGCAGATACTGAGCGGTCATGCCTTGCAGCATCATGGCCGCAGCGATACGGTCATCAATCGCCTCAGGCAACGCCACCACCCGGTCAGCGGCGATCAACCGGACTTCAGCGTAAGCGCCCACCGGCGGGCTGGCGTAGGCCACCCGGTCACCGACCTGGAACCCTGTTACGCCTGCACCGACCGCTTCTACCCGGCCTGCGCCTTCCATACCCAGCGTCCAGGGCAACGATGGCAATGGATACAGACCCGTACGGTGATAGACGTCGATGTAATTAAGCCCCACCGCGCTCTGCCGGATGCGGAGCTGGCCGGGACCGGGATCATCCACGACAACCTCTTCCCAACGCATCATTTCGGGACCGCCGTATTGATGAATGCGAATGGCTTTGGACATGAAATTCTCCTCGTTAAAGTTCCGATTTTTCAAGTCTAGTGCGTGGTCATCGAATGTTTGAGATGTCCACTCTCAACGACCGCCCGGCTCCACCACCTGAAAGCCGAACATCATCCCGGCCGTCAGATGTTCGGCGATATGGCAGTGCGCCATCCAGTCGCCGGGGTTGGATGGATCGAGCACGATGTCGACCGTTGCCCCCGTCGGAACCAGCACAGTGTCTTTCCAAACTTGGTTTTCCACCGGCTGGCCGTTGATGGCGAGCACCAGGAAGCGCTGACCGTGGAAGTGAATCGGGTGCTGCATCGGATGCATCCCGGTAACTGGATTGATCAGGCGAATCTTGACTGGTTTGCCGCGCTCAAAACGGTAGTGGATCGCCATGTTTTCCGCGCCGGTCGCCTGATCACGAAGCACCCAGCGCAAGGCAGCCGAAGTGGCGGCGGCGTTCATCGCGCCCATGTCATCCTCCCACTCAATCGGCGGCGGCTCTGCTGTTAGTTGCCCATGCCCGCCGTGTCCGCCATGTTCGCTACCCGCGCCACCCATACCAGGCATGTCCAGCCCGACGGTCAGGGTATAGTCGGGCGGCGCTTGCCGATAGGGCGCAAAAGTGGCGACTTCAGCCTGCACCGCTGGACTGTCGCGCAGCGACCCGGATATTTCCTTGTGCTCGCCGGCGGCAACGGTGATCTGGCCAAGGGCATAACTTCGATCAGGCGTGGTGTGGGTCAAGACCACATGACCCGGCTGGGCAAAGGTCGCTTCGACGATCACGCGTTCGCTGGGCGCCAGCACCACACTGTCCACCTCCGTTTCGTGTTCATAGCGCCCGCTATCGCCACCGACCCGTTTCAGCCGCACACCGGGCAAACTTAGGTTAAAGGTGCGGGCGTTGGCGGCGTTGGTCAGATAAAAGCGCACGGTTTCCCCGGCGCGCACTGATAACTGATAATGGTCCTCGCCATTCACCAGCAGAACATTGCCGAACCGTCCCATCAGCGCATAAGTGGCGGCCTCCTTGCCATACGGTGTTTGCTGGCCGTTCTCGATCAGGATGTCGTCCACAATCAGGGCGACTTCCCGATCAACCGGCGCATAGGCCTTCGGATCGCGGGGGAGCACCCAAAGGTTGCCGTAGAGACCGGCATCCTGTTGAAAATCCTCCCGAACATGGGGGTGATACCAGTACATGCCGTCATCCGGGAAGTGCAGCGTATAACGGTATTTCCCGCCCGGCGGCACCGGCGCTTGGCTGATGCCCGGCGTCCCATCTTGCCGGGCATCCACCCGCAGTCCGTGCCAATGAACCGTGGTGTCCTGATCGATGGCGTTTTCAAACTCAATCGTGACCGTTGCGCCCTGTTGCACCTTCAGCAGAGGACCAGGCACTGATCCGTTGTAAGCGTACAGCCGCAGTGGCACCCCGGCGATGGTCCTAGTCACTAATCCCGCACGCAACAGATAATGATCACCGTCTTTCAGTTCGACTACCGGAGTCGCCACCGCCGGCGGCAGCGCCCCCTGCCCTTCGCCGGGCAACACCCGCTTCGGCGATGTATTGCTGGCGGCGGGCGGGGTAGTTGAGCGTGTTGGACGGTAACGCTCACAGCCCGGCATATCGGGCATGGATTGACAATGTTCCGCCATCGCATCCGGGTCGGCGAAAGCCGCATGACCCAGCGACGCCCCACCGAGGCTCAGCATTAACGAGATTATTCGTAGCGATTGCAGCATGGATTTCATGGTGGACACCCCTGAGTCGTTACCGATTTTTTGCCGGCCAGACAAGCTACAGCGTAGCATTAACCAATTTTTCACATGCGGAGGTCTGCAATGTTGCCCATGCCGGAACGATTGACGTGCGGCGGCTGCGCCCTGCACCCCCTGTGCCTGCCTTCCGGCTTGGACCAGGTCGCCCTCGAACAATTGGACAGCATCATCACCCGCCCTCCACCCACGCCACGCGGCAAGCACCTGTTCCGGGCTGGTGATCCGTTCCGGGCGTTGCTTGCCATCCACACCGGATCGGTTAAAACCGGCGTTCTGTCCGAGGAAGGCGACGAATCGGTAACGGGCTTTTATTTGCCCGGCGACTTGGTCGGACTTGATGCTATTCACGCGGGCCGCCACGCCAGTCACGCGCTAGCTTTGGAATCAACCAGCACTTGCGAAATCCCGTTTGGACATCTGGAGGATCTGATCGCTACGACCCCAACCCTGGGACGCCGGTTGATGCGGATCATGAGCCACAGCATGGGTGCTGAGGCTGAACTGCTCACCCAACTGGCCCGGAACACTGCCGAACAACGGCTGGCAGCGTTTTTGTGCAGTCTGGCGCTGCGATTGCGAGAGCGAGGATTTCCGGATCGGGAATTCGTGTTGACGCTGTCGCGCCACGACATGGGCAGCTATTTGGGGCTGGCGTTGGAAACGGTTAGTCGGCTATTCAGCCGGTTTCAGCAGCAGGGCCTGATCGCGTTATGCGGCAAGCGGGTAGCAATCAAACAACTGGACACGCTACAGGAACGGGCGGGCCTGAGCCGGGCGTCCGGCTGGATCACCGGCGCAGATCAAAGCCCTCGCGCCGCCCGGATTCGCTCGTAAGCCGCAGTCAGTTCGCGGGTTTTCTCGGTGGCTTGCGCCAGTTCGGTCGGCGAAAGACCCTTGGCGCTCAGCTTGTCCGGGTGGTGCTTGCCGATCAATCGGCGATACGCCAGCTTGATTTGATCCGGGCTGGCGTCGCTCGATAAACCTAGCACCCGGTACGCCTCACTCAGTGAATTAACCGCCGTAGCTGGTCGCCGGCGGGGATCTTCCCACTCATGCCGTTCATGGGGTCCGGCAGGGCCAGTGCCCGATTGCTGCACCCAGCGTTGGGCGCGAAACAGGGTATGCAGGGCTTCAAACTGCAAACGGACGACGCCGAGTCGTTCCGCAATGGCGACCAGTCGGGCGTAACTGGATGGCGACGGATCGCCATCGGCATAGGCGACATTCAGCAGCAATTCCAGCAGTTGTTGCAACAATGCGGGATGCTGGCGACAGCCGCGATGAAAGGCGTCAATAGCCGCATCCATCATGAATCCCGGCTGTTTGCCTTCCGTGAATCCGTCGATGGCAGCACGGCGTTGTGCGGCATTCAGATGCAGGTGATCCATGATAGCGCGGGCCGCCGCAATATGCCGTTCTGAAACCCGGCCGCCGGCCTTGGCGAGATAACCCATCAACCGAAAAGCGGCCGCGTTGAAAGCGTGCTGCGCCGCTTCGCGACTGCCCGTGTCCACCGTCGCCGAGGGCTGCCGGTTCTGATCAATAGCATGGCCAACTGCCGCACCCATCACTGCGCCCAGTGGCCCACCCGTCATGAAGCCAAATGCTGCGCCAAATAGTTTTCCCAGCACGCCTACCTCTGGTCTTTAATGAGCGCGAAGTCGCCAGTGCCAAACTGGATTTGGCGCTCGTCAGGATTTCAGATACAGCTCGTCGTCGTAAGTTTTCAGCCAGTCGGGCCGCACCCCAATCAACGCCGTGGTGATCATGCCGTTCAGCAGACCTTCCGGGAACAGGTAGAGTGGCGCAAAGGGCAAGTACTCGTTACTGATGCGGGTAGCGGTATAGGTCTCGGTCATAATCAGCAGCACAGCCATCGTCAGCACCGCCGCACCAGCGGCCAGCATAGCGTTGAAGAAGGCGCATAGAAAAATGTAGATGAACAAGTGACGAGGCAGGTAACGATGGACCAGCCAGTAGACGCCGTAACTGGTCGAAACCGGCACGATTCCCAAAATTAGCGCATTCATCGCCAGCGCCGCCCAATCGCCATGAATGAAGGTCACCGCTACGCTGATTAAGCTGACTCCAATCACGGCCAGCGACCAACCGAACATCAAAACGTACACGGTCGCGCCCAGGAAATGAAAGCCGAGCGCCGGACGAACACCGACCTCAAAATTCCACAGCAAAAATAGCGCCAGCGATGCCCCAAACCAGACCTGCTGGATCCGGGAACTGGCCAAGAGCAACCGCCAAGGCGCAAATCGCAAAGCTTTCAGCCCAATCAGCACCCAGAGAAAGTAGGCAAACGACAGCAGATCGTTATCGAACAGAGTATCGGTGAGGTTCATCGCGTTAGCATATCGGAATCTGAAGGGATATGGCGGGTCTACTGCTATCCGGGTCGGCTTCACTGTTTTTGGTGAAGCCTTGACAGACGACCAGCGCCAGGGATTGGTTTTACCACGGATTTTCCAATCGGGTTCGCTGTCAATCCTTCAACTTCTAGTTTGAGGAGGTTCAACACAGTCACGCGACATCAAAGCCAATCAGGGATGTTATGCCCACGTCGCCCAAAACTACCACCGAACCAAAGTAAAGCGGGCAGTGTCCTTTTATCGTGGATATGACGCACCTCAATTAACTGATTATTCAGTTAATTAGTCGTTGTTGTATCCAAAATTCAGTGTACTACCACTTACAGTAACCTAAATGACACGCATAACTAAGGAGGATAAGCCTTGAATTTGGCTTGGCCGGCCATTGACTCCACCGTTGCGGTGGAGTGTACCTGCTATTTCATAATCTTGTGGGATAAATTAAAGACCCACGTCGTTCAATGCACTGGAGGTTGCATGAATATTCGCAAAACGCTACTGGCCATCATGGCCACCACTTTTGTTTCCTTATCGCTGGCCGTATTAGCAGCGGCAGATCATAACGCCCACGAGAAACTGCTGATCCGGCTGTCGGAAGAGGGTTCCAAAGCTGCTCATAGCCTTTTGCTAGCACGGGTTGCCATTTTCGATGGGCACACCGAGGAAGCGGTGAAACTGGTCGATCAGGCGAAAGTCTCTCTTGCCGCCACGGTCAAGGATGTGGACAACCTGGCGATCAAGTCGCAGAAAAGTGATGCGGGTCCAATGATCCCCATTGACGCCCGCCTGACCATCGCTGACGATTTCACCCTTAGCCCGGAGAAAAAGTCGCATATCGACGAGATCAACAAGCATCTTAAACAGGGTGAAACCCGACAAGCTATCGCAGCGCTAGTACCGGCTGATGAGAGCCTGACATTAACGACAGTCTTCATGCCGCTTGAAGCAACATCCAAGGCGGTTGATGAAGCCGCGAAGTTGTTGAGCGGCGGCAAGTACTACGAAGCCAACCTGACGCTGAAGAAAGCTGAGGATAGTTGGGTGCTCGAATCGCAGAGTTTCATGAATGACGCGGTAGCTTCGCCGAAGCAGGAAAAACCGGTGAATACACCCAAACCGGAGAAGTAGGCGGTAGCGTCCAGTCGATGAAACCTGATATATGAATGGAGGAAAATGGCGGGCCATTATAACGGCCCGCCGTTTTATAATGCGCGGGTGAAATCGGACATTCCACCAGTTTCAAACTCTTGCCGCTGGAGGCTCAAAATGGGGGAAGCCGACAACGATCACTCTTGCAACCGCCCCCCTCCATCGCCCGCCTGATCCCCAATGCGTAATCCATTCCCCTCGCCAGCCATTTTAGCCGGATTGCGCCTGCCCAACCGTTGGGACATCCTGCTGCTGCCGCTGGTGTTCGGTGGTTTGTTCCTGCTGGCTTGGGGCGGTCATCGCATGGCCGTACCTTATGCATTCGGTGAACAACTCCCGATTTCGCTCGATCCATCCGTGCTACCGGAATACGCCCTGCGCACCACCCTGCGGATGGGGATCGCGCTGCTGTGTTCCCTGCTGTTTACCTTCATCTACGCCAAGCTCGCCGTCAGCAGTCGCCGGGCGGAACAAATCCTGATCCCCTTGCTGGATATCCTGCAATCGGTGCCGGTTCTAGGTTTTCTGTCGATCACCGTACTCTGGTTCGTCCACCTGTTTCCGGGCAGCCTGCTGGGACCGGAATGTGCGGCTATCTTCGCCATCTTCACCTCGCAAGCCTGGAATATGGCGTTCAGCTTTTATTATTCGCTACGGATGCTGCCCAAGGAGCTATACCAGGTTGCCAACCTGTTCCAACTCTCGGCCTGGCAGCGGTTCTGGAAGCTGGAACTGCCCTACGCCATGCCGGGGCTGGTCTGGAACACCATGATGTCGGTCTCCGGCGGCTGGTTCTTCGTAGTCGCCTCGGAAGCGATTACGATTTCGGACCAAACGGTGCTGTTGCCAGGCATTGGCTCCTACATCGCCGTCGCCATTGACCACCGCGATCTGACAGCGGTCGGCTACGCCATTCTCGCCATGCTGGCCGTGATTCTGATCACCGATCAACTGCTATTCCGGCCACTGGTCGCCTGGGCTGACAAATTCAAGTTCGAGTTCGCCGAAAGCCAGGAGCCACCGCAATCGTGGTTTCTGGAGCTGCTGCGGCGGGCCAGATTGCCAAGAATGGTGCTGGCGCTGCCGGTTTGGCTGTGGGAACGGCTGCGGCCGTTCGCACCCCGGCGACCGACCTTTCGCCTGCCCTTGCCCAAGCTGCGGGACTGGCGGCGGGTGGACCCGTGGCTTGACTATTTATGGATGGTGCTGTTAAGCGGCGCGGCGGTCGCCAGCATCGTCTCGCTCACCCGTTTCGTGCTGACCGAAGCTGATGACGCCGAAGTCGCCCATGTCTTTCTGCTGGGGTTGTACACGCTGGTGCGAGTTGTAATCCTGACCGCGCTGGCCAGCCTGATCTGGATTCCCATCGGCATCTGGATCGGCCTACGGCCACGGCTGGCGCAGCGGGTTCAGCCACTGGCGCTGTTCCTGTCGGCGTTCCCGGCCAATCTGCTGTTTCCGGTGGTGGTATCGTTCATCGCCCTCCACCAGCTCAACCCGGAAATCTGGCTCAGCCCGCTGATGATCCTGGGTACGCAATGGTACATCCTGTTCAATGTCATCGCCGGGGCGGCCGCTCTGCCCAGCGATCTCAAGGAAGCTGCCGCCAATCTGGGTTTGCAGGGCTGGCTGCGGTGGCGGCGGGTGCTATTGCCAGCGGTATTCCCATCCTATCTCACCGGTGGTCTGACCGCTTCTGGCGGCGCCTGGAACGCCAGTGTGGTGGCTGAAGTCGCCAATTGGGGTTCGACCACCCTGGTCGCCAGCGGCATCGGCGCCTACATCGCCCAGCAGACCATTCAAGGCGATCATCCCCGGGTAGCGTTGGGCATCGCAGTAATGAGCCTGTATGTGGTGCTGTTTAATCGTCTGTTCTGGAAACGTCTGTACGCCTTTGCCCAGCGGCGCTTGGCATTGGATTGAGGAGAGTCCGCAATGAGCGACGCTGAAGCCTTAATCGAGCTGCGCCGGGTCAGCAAACATTTTGTCTCGACCGACCACCATGAGGATATCGTGGTGCTCGACGACATCAACTTCAGCTTGCGTCCCGGCGAAATCGTCGCGATGCTGGGCCGCTCCGGCTGCGGCAAATCCACGCTGCTGCGGATCATCTGCGGCCTGACTCCGGCCAGCACCGGCCAGGTCCTGTACCGGGGCCAGCCAGTGACCAGGCCAGTGGCGGGCGTCAGCATGGTGTTCCAGACCTTCGGCCTGTTTCCGTGGCTGACCGTGCTGGAAAACGTAGAACTGGGACTGGAGGCGCAGGGTATCCTGATGGCGGAGCGGCGCAAGCGGGCGCTGGCGGTGATCGATCTGATTGGGCTGGACGGCTTTGAGTCGGCCTATCCCAAGGAACTGTCCGGCGGAATGCGCCAGCGGGTCGGTTTCGCCCGCGCCTTGGTGGTCAATCCTGATGTGCTGCTGATGGACGAAGCGTTTTCCGCCCTGGATGTGCCGACTTCGGAAACCTTGCGCGGCGACCTGCTGGATTTGTGGCTGGAGCGACAAATTCCGACCCGCGCCATTCTGATGGTGTCGCATAGCATCGAAGAGGTGCTGATGATCGCCGACCGGATCGTGATCCTGGACAATAATCCGGGCCGGGTGAAGGCGGAATTACCGATTACCCTGAAGCACCCCCGCGATCACACCGCGCCAGGGTTCCGACGGCTGGTGGAGCGTATCTACGAAATCATGACCGCTACGGCAGGCGAACCGCAGGCCAGCGGCATCAGTCACCGGCTGCCGTCAGCACACGTCGCCCAGCTGTTGGGCGTACTGGATGAGATCAACCATCCGACTCATCAGGGCCGCGCCGATCTGCCTGCGCTGGCCGATGCGCTGGAATTGGCGGTAAACGATCTGTTACCACTGATCGAGGCGCTGCAATTACTGGATTTCGCCCAAGTTGCGGGCGGTGATATTCGCCTGAGTCTGCACGGCCAGGCTTTTTTGGATGCCGATATTCAGCGGCGCAAGATGATTTTTGGCGAGCATCTATTGCGACGCGTGCCGCTGGCCGGACATATCTGCCGGGTGATCGACGAACGACCCAACCAGCGCGCCCCGGAAAACCGCTTTCTAGGCGAGCTGGAGGATCAGCTCAGTGAAGACGAGGCCGAACGGGTGTTGCAGGTCATCATCGACTGGGGCCGTTACGCTGAGCTATTCGCCTACGATTACGACACTGGTGTGTTCAGCGCCGAGAATCCAGGCGAGTAACGAAGCGGTAAAAAGCCACAAAAGCGAGTAGAACATGTCGGAATCAATGCAGGGGATAGGAGGAATTATTCGCCGCTTCGTCTTTTGGATCGTCTTGCTGGCCCTTATCGGGGTGGGCGGATTCTATCTGTTTCAGGAATTCGGCGGGAAAATCCTGGCCCGCCGCGATCCTCCGGCCCGTAACGACGGTCGGCGCGGCGCGAACCCGTCCACCCGTGCGACTCCGGTCGCTGCCGCGCCGGTCACCACCGAAGACATCAACGTCTATCTGAACGGTCTGGGCGCTGTGACCTCGCTCAACACGGTCACAGTGAAATCACGGGTCGACGGCCAATTACTGCGTGTGCAGTTCAGCGAAGGGCAAAGCGTCAAGGCCGGAGAACTACTGGCTGAGATCGATCCTCGTCCCTTTCAGGTGCAGTTGACCCAGGCCGAGGGACAAATGGCGCGTGACCAGGCGCTGCTCAAGAACGCCCGCCTTGATGTCGAACGCTACCGCACTCTGCTGGCCCAGGATTCCATCGCCAAACAGCAACTGGATACCCAAGAAGCGCTGGTTCGGCAGTACGAAGGCGCTGTGAAGGCTGATCAGGGGCAGATCGAGGGCGCGAAGTTGCAGCTCGACTACAGCCGCATCACTGCCCCGATCAGTGGCCGCCTTGGCTTACGCCAGATCGATCCAGGCAACATCGTCCATCCCAGCGACACGAATGGCCTCGTCGTCATCACCCAAATGCAGCCGATTGCGGTCATCTTCTCGATCCCCGAAAGCAACCTGCCCGCCGTCATGGCGCGACTGCGGGTGGGAGAACCGCTGGCGGTCGAGGCTTACGACC
The DNA here is from genome assembly GCA_003989085.1 of Candidatus Competibacteraceae bacterium. Taxonomy (GTDB): domain Bacteria; phylum Pseudomonadota; class Gammaproteobacteria; order Competibacterales; family Competibacteraceae; genus RXIV01. The sequence continues at coordinate 198,951 of RXIV01000005.1, read as the reverse complement.
GGGAAGGACTCATCCGACTGGCCTCGGGAACGCTAACGACCGTGGATAACCTGATCGATGTCGCCACCGGTACGATTAAGCTGAAAGCCCGGTTTGCCAACGACGATAACACGCTGTTCCCAAACCAGTTTGTCAATATCCGGCTGCGGGTAGATACCGTGCGGGGCGCAACCGTGATCCCCGGCGCAGCAATCCAGCGGGGTACGCCGGGGACTTTCGTCTATGTGGTGAAGGACAACCAGACGGTCACCGTGCGTCCGGTCAAGCTGGGAGCAGTGGAAGGCGAACGGGTGGTAGTGGACAGTGGCTTGACGCCCGGCGAGCAGGTGGTGGTGGACGGAGCCGACAAGCTGCGCGAAGGTGCGCGAGTCGAGCTGCCCACGGCTCAGCCGGCTGCCGGCGAGCCAAGCCAACCACCGCCACACGAAGGCAGCGCCAAGAACCCGCGCCAGCGGCGGAGCGCCGAGTGAAAACGCTGATTTACTTCCCCACCTGTTGGGGGAGAGAGGGGACTTGAACCCGTCGCGCCCCTTCATCCTGCGACCCGTGGCGACCTCGCTGCTCATGGTGGCGATCCTGTTGGCCGGTATCCTGGCCTATCGGGTTCTGCCCATTTCGGCGCTGCCGCAGGTCGACTACCCCACCATTCAGATCGCCACCTTCTATCCGGGGGCCAGCCCGGACGTCATCACCTCGTCCATCACCGCGCCGCTCGAACGGCAATTCGGCCAGATGCCGGGCCTGAACCGGATGTCGTCCACCAGTTCGGGCGGGGCTTCCGTCATCACCCTGCAATTCAGCCTTGATCTCAGCCTGGATATCGCCGAGCAGGAAGTCCAGGCGGCGATCAACGCCGCAACCAGCTTCCTGCCCGTAGATTTGCCCGCCCCACCGATCTACAGCAAGGTCAATCCCGCCGACGCGCCGATCCTCACCCTCGCTGTTACCTCGCAAACCCTATCGCTACCGAAAGTGCAGGATCTGGTCGATACCCGGCTGGCGCAGAAAATCTCGCAACTGCCCGGCGTTGGCCTGGTGACGCTCAGCGGCGGTCAGCGGCCTGCCGTCCGGGTGCAGGCTAATCCCACCACGCTCGCCGCTTACGGCCTGAATCTGGAGGATGTCCGCATCGCGATTGCCAATGGCAATGTCAATCAGGCCAAAGGCAGCTTCGATGGACCCGCCCGCGCCTCGACCATCGACGCCAACGATCAGTTGAAGTCCGCTGACGACTACCGCCGGCTGATCATTGCCTACCGTAACGGCGCACCAGTACGGATCACCGATGTCGCCGATGTCGTGGACGGCGCTGAGAATGTCCGGTTGGCGGCATGGGCTAACCAATCGCCGGCGCTGATCGTCAATATCCAGCGCCAGCCGGGAGCCAACGTCATTGATGTGGTGGACCGGATCCGTCAATTGCTGCCGCAGCTCACTGCCAGCCTGCCGGCATCGGTCGAAGTCACGGTGCTGACTGACCGCACTTTCACCATCCGGGCCTCGGTGCAGGATGTGCAGTTTGAGCTGCTGCTCGCGATCGCGCTGGTGGTGATGGTGATCTTCCTGTTCCTGCGCACTGTCCCGGCCACCCTCATTCCCAGCGTCGCTGTACCGCTGTCACTGGTCGGCACTTTTGGCGTCATGGTGCTGGCGGGTTTTAGCATCAACAACCTGACCTTGATGGCGCTCACCATCGCCACCGGCTTTGTGGTGGATGATGCGATTGTGGTCATTGAGAATATCGCCCGCTACATCGAGGACGGCGAAGCGCCGCTGGCGGCAGCGCTGAAAGGGGCTGAACAGATCGGCTTCACCATCATTTCACTCACCGTTTCGCTCATCGCCGTGCTGATTCCGCTGCTGTTCATGGGTGATGTAGTGGGGCGGCTGTTCCGGGAGTTCGCGATCACTTTGGCGGTGGCGATTCTGATCTCGGCGGTCGTCTCGCTGACCCTGACGCCAATGATGTGCGCCCGGCTGCTGCGCCATACCCCGGAGACGCAACAAAGCCGCTTCTATCAAGCCAGCGGTCGGTTTTTTGAGCGGGTGATCGCCGGCTATGGCCGGTTGCTGAGCTGGGTGCTGGATCGGCAGGGTTTGACCCTGCTGGTGGCGTTCGCCACCCTGGCGCTCACCGTCGCCCTCTACCTCATCGTCCCTAAAGGCTTCTTTCCAGTGCAGGATACCGGCGTGATCCTGGGCATTTCGGAAGGGCCGCAAACGGCCTCCCTCGCAGTTATGGCCGAGCGCCAGCAAGCCTTGGCCGGCGTCGTTCTGGCCGATCCCGCGGTCGCCAGTCTCTCGTCTTTCATTGGCGTCGATGGGGTTAACGCCACGCTCAACAGTGGCCGGCTATTGATCAACCTGAAACCCAAGGCGGCACGGGACACCGACGCAGTCGGCGTCATTCGCCGCTTGCAACCGAAGCTGGCGGACGTACCCGGCATCGCCCTGTTCCTTCAGCCGGTACAAGATCTGACCATTGAAGATCGAGTCAGTCGCACCCAGTATCAATTCACCGTCGAAGATCCGAATCCCACTGAACTTGCACTCTGGGCACCCCGTCTGGTCGAGCGCCTTGCTCAGTTGCCGCAACTAGCAGACGTCGCCAGCGATCAGCAAAATCAGGGTTTGCAAGCCTATGTTCAGATCGACCGCGACACCGCCGGGCGGCTCGGCATTACCCCGGCGGCGATTGATAACGCCTTGTACAACGCCTTCGGGCAACGTCTGGTCTCGACCATCTTTACCCAGTCGAACCAGTATCGGGTCGTGCTCGAAGTGAAGCCTGATTTTCAGCGCGGGCCAGCGGCGCTGGATCGTCTCTATGTCGCCTCCGCCGCCGGCGAACAGGTTCCACTCGGCGCCATCGCCCGGGTGATCGAGCGAAATGCTCCGCTCGCGATCAACCATCTCGGTCAATTCCCGGCGGCGACGATCTCGTTCAACCTAGCGCCGGGCGCGTCACTGGGCGATGCAGTGGCCGCGATTGAAACCGCTGAGCAACAGCTCGGATTACCCGCCAGTGTTCAGACCAACTTCCAGGGTGCGGCGCTGGCGTTTCGCGCCTCGCTGTCCAACACGCTGCTGCTGATTCTCGCCGCTGTGGTCACGATGTACATCGTGCTGGGCGTGCTTTACGAGAGCTACATTCATCCCCTGACGATTCTCTCGACGCTGCCTTCGGCGGGCATCGGCGCATTGCTGGCGCTGCTGTTGTCGGGCGTCGATCTGGGGATCATCGGCATCATCGGCATCATCCTGCTGATCGGCATCGTCAAGAAAAACGCCATCCTGATGATCGATTTCGCTCTGGACGCTGAACGCCGGGAATGTAAAACACCACGAGAGGCGATCTATCAAGCCTGCCTGCTGCGCTTCCGACCGATTCTGATGACCACACTGGCGGCGTTGCTCGGCGCATTGCCGCTGATGCTCGGTTCCGGGGTCGGGTCTGAACTGCGCCAACCACTGGGCCTGACTATGGTCGGCGGCCTCATCGTCAGCCAGGCGCTGACACTGTTCACCACCCCGGTGATTTACCTGGCTTTTGATCGGCTGGCCCGGCGCTTTCATGGCCCAACGCCAGTCGATGCGGCGGAGCAGGTCGCGCCATGAATCTTTCCGCGCCGTTCATTTTGCGACCGGTCGCCACTACGCTACTGACTCTTGGCCTGATCCTCGCCGGACTGGTGGCCTTCCGGCTCTTGCCGGTCGCGCCGCTGCCTCAGGTGGATTTTCCAACGATCTCGGTGCAGGCTCGGTTGCCAGGCGCCAGCCCGGAAACGATGGCCGCCACGGTGGCGACCCCGCTGGAGCGGGCATTGGGCCGCATCGCCGGCGTGACCGAAATGACTTCGTCGAGTTCACTCGGCGCGACCCGGATCACCTTGCAATTCGATCTGGATCGCAACATCGACGGCGCGGCCCGCGATGTTCAGGCCGCGATCAACGCCGCCCGCAGCCTGTTGCCCACCGGATTGCCGAGCAACCCCAGCTACCGCAAAGTTAACCCGGCGGACGCACCGATTCTGATCCTCGCCCTGACCTCGGCGACTCTCAGTCGCGGCCAGATGTACGATGCGGCCTCGACGATCCTGGCGCAGAAGCTGGCGCAGGTGGAAGGTGTCGGTCAAGTGGATGTCGGCGGCGCGTCGCTGCCGGCGGTGCGGGTCGAACTCAATCCCCAGGCGCTCAACCATTATGGCATCGGGCTGGAGCAGGTCCGCACCGCCTTAGCCACCACCAACGCCAACCGGCCCAAGGGCGCGGTCGAGGACGGCGACCGGCACTGGCAGATCGCAGCTAATGATCAGGCCAAGCAGGCCGCCGAATATCTTCCGCTGATCGTGGCCTATTACAATGGGAGCGCGGTCTGCCTCGCCGACCTGGCCGAGGTGAAAGACTCCGTGGAGGACCTGCGCAACGCCGGCTTGGCTAACGGCAAACCTTCGGTGCTGCTGATTATCCGCCGCCAACCAGGGGCCAATATCATCGAGACGGTGGATCGGATTCGGGCGCTATTGCCGCATCTGCGGGCAGAAATTCCCCGCGCCATCGATCTGACCGTGGTCATGGACCGCACCCCGACGATCCGCGCCTCGCTGCGTGAGGTCGAGCGCACCTTGCTCATTTCGGTCGCTCTGGTCATCCTGGTGGTGTTCCTGTTCCTGCATAGCGCCCGAGCAACGCTGATCCCGGCGGTTGCCGTGCCGGCCTCGCTGATTGGCACGTTCAGCGTGATGTATCTGGCTGGCTACAGCCTCGATAATCTGTCATTGATGGCGCTGACCATCGCGACCGGCTTCGTGGTGGATGACGCCATCGTAGTGCTGGAAAACGTGTCCCGCCACATTGAAGCCGGCCTGTCGCCGCTGCACGCCGCACTGCGCGGCTCCCGCGAGGTTGGGTTCACCGTGCTGTCAATCAGCGTATCGCTGGTGGCGGTGTTCATCCCAATCCTGCTGATGGGCGGCATCCTGGGCCGCCTGTTCCGCGAATTCGCCGTTACCCTGACCACCGCCATCGCAGTATCCCTGGTCCTTTCGCTGACCACGACGCCGATGATGTGCGCTTATCTGCTCCAGCGCCGGCCAGAAGCGACACGGAGTCGCGTTCACCGGCTCGGCCAGCGCTTTTCCAGCGCCTTGTTGCGCGGCTACCAACGCAGTCTGCGCTGGGCGCTGGCGCACGGGCCGATCATGCTGCTGCTGTTGTTCATCACCATTGGCTTCAATGTCTATCTCTATATCGTTATCCCCAAAGGCTTTTTCCCGCAGCAGGACATCGGGCGGTTGATGGGCAGCATTCAGGGCGATCAAAGTGTCTCGTTCCAGGCGATGCAGCAGAAACTCGCCGAGTTGATGGACATCGTGCGCCAAGACCCCGCCGTGGACAGCGTCGTCGGCTTCACCGGCGGCGGGCAGCGTAACGGCGGTTTCATGTTTGTCGGTTTAAAGCCGCTGACGGAGCGAAAGCTCACGGCGGATCGGATTATCGCCCGGCTGCGCGGGAAGCTGGCCCAGGTTCCGGGCGTCAGTCTCTTTCTTCAACCGGTTCAGGACATTCGGGTCGGTGGCCGCCAGAGCAACGCGCAGTATCAGTTCACCTTGCAGGCGGACGATCTCAACGAATTGCGGGCCTGGGAGCCACGTATCCGACACGCCTTAAGCGAGCTGCCGGAGCTGGCCGACCTGAACACCGACCAGCAGGATCGAGGCTTGCAAACTTCGTTGCTCATCGACCGGGACGCTGCCGCCCGGCTAGGCGTCACTACCCGAATGATCGATGCCACACTGAATGACGCCTTTGGGCAACGCCAGGTCTCCACTATCTATAACCCGCTCAATCAATACCATGTCGTCATGGAAGCAGCGCCGCAGTACTGGCAAAGTCCCGAAACACTCCAGGATGTGCAGGTGAAAGCGGCGAGCGGGGCCATGATTCCACTGGCTGCCTTCAGTCGTTATGAAGCGACCAGTACGCCCCTCAGCGTCAATCACGACGGCCAGTTTGCAGCCTCCACCCTGTCCTTCAACCTGCTGCCTGGAGTGTCGTTGAGCCAGGCGACGAAAGCGATTAATACTGCGCTTGACCGACTGGGCGTACCCATTTCAGTGCATGGCCGATTTCAGGGCACGGCGCGGGTCTTTCAAGTGTCGCTCCAGAATCAGCCCTGGTTGATTCTGGCGGCGCTGATCGCGGTGTATATCGTGCTGGGCATTCTGTACGAAAGTTTGGTCCATCCAATCACGATTCTCTCCACCCTGCCCTCCGCCGGGGTGGGCGCATTGCTTGCGTTGCTGCTGTTCGGGACTGAATTTAGCGTCATCGCGCTGATCGGGGTGATTTTGCTGATCGGCATCGTCAAGAAGAACGCCATCCTGATGATCGACTTCGCGCTGGATGCCGAGCGCCGCGAAGGTCAGCGCCCCGAGGAGGCAATTTTTCAGGCGGCGCTACTCCGTTTCCGTCCGATTTTAATGACCACGATGGCGGCGTTGCTGGGCGCTGTTCCCCTCGCGCTCGGCACCGGGTACGGGGCGGAATTGCGCCAACCGCTGGGCATCGCCATCGTTGGCGGTTTAATCATGAGCCAGTTACTCACCCTGTACACCACGCCAGTCGTGTATTTGTACATGGACCGACTGCGCTGGGAGCGTCAACCGGGACGGACGCAGCGGCAGCAGGCCGCGAGCAATAACCGTGAGGTGAAAACCTGATGAAGCGCCTCGGATCAAGATGGTGGCTGATTGCGGTTGGTGGACTCGCTCTGACTGCCTGCACGGTTGGCCCTAACTATGTGCGGCCAGCGGTAGAGTTGCCGGTCTCGTATAAAGAGAGCGCCGGCTGGAAAGTTGCTGAACCAAGAGACCAGATCAACCGGGGAAACTGGTGGGAAATCTTCGGCATCCCCGAACTAAACGCCCTTGAGCAACAGGTCACTGTTTCCAATCAGAATCTGCGCGCAGCGGAAGCCAGTTATCGCCAGGCTCAGGCAGCAGTGCAGGCCACCCGCGCTGGCTATTTTCCTACATTGTCCGCCAATACCACTGCGACCCGGAACCGCCTGCCCACCAGCGCCAACAAGAACTCCACATCAGGCGACCGTCTATCAGACCAGTATGTCCTGAATTTCGATGCCCGCTGGGAAGCGGATGTCTGGGGCCAGGTCCGGCGCAGCGTGGAGGCCAGCGAAGCCAGCGCGCAAGCCAGCGCTGCGGACTTGGCGTCGATCCGCCTGAGCCTCACCGCGACGCTGGCTCAGAATTACTTTCAGCTTCGGGCGCTTGACGCGCAAAAACAGTTGCTCGAAGACACGGTAGCCGCCTATCGGAAATCGCTGGAGCTGACCAAAAACCGCTACGCAGTCGGCGTGGCCGCCAAAGTGGATGTGGTCCAGGCTCAGACCCAACTCGAGAGCGTCCAGGCACAGGCTATTACCATCCGTGTCCAGCGGGCGCAGTTGGAACACGCGATAGCCCTGCTGGTCGGCCAACCACCTGAAGCGTTTTCGCTCCCACCTGCGCCATTGGTGGCTAGCGTGCCAGTCGCGCCGGCGGGGTTGCCCTCTGATCTGCTCGAACGCCGGCCGGACATTGCGGCGGCAGAACGCCGGGTCGCCGCCGCCAACGCCCGGATCGGTGTTGCAGTCGCAGCATTCTTCCCAACACTAACCTTGTCCGGGGCCGGCGGCTTTCAGAGCACGAATTTCACCCAGTGGCTATCGTCTCCCAATCTGTTCTGGGCAGTCGGGCCGGCGTTAGCTCAAGTCATTTTTGACGGCGGGCTGCGTGAAGCCCAAACCAAGGAAGCACGGGCCGCCTACGACGAGCAGGTCGCGCTGTATCGCCAGGCGGTATTGACTGGCTTGCAGGAGGTGGAGGACAACCTGGCTGCCCTGCGCTACCTTGAAGCTGCAGCGATTCCGCAGACGGCGGCGGTGCAATCGGCCCAGCAATCCGTTGCGTTGACCACTAACCAATACAAGGCGGGATTAGTGAGCTACCTGAACGTCGCGCTGGTGCAGGCGGCGGCGCTCAACATCGAACGGGACGCTGTTATCCTGCTGAATAATCGGCTGGCCGCCAGCGTTCTCCTCATCAAGGCGCTGGGCGGCGGTTGGACCCAACAATGACTTACCGGCTAAAGCCGGTAAGTCATTGAGTATCTTTTAGGCGGTGTAGTCACGAGATATCTTGACCCCCGCCGCGTGAGGATGAACCTTGCCATGGCGGGCATCGGTCATCAGTCATTCGTGATCGGGCTCGTCCATCAGGAGTTCAAGGAGCTTTTCCCAAATCCCCTTATCACCCACTGGATAAAGCAGCGATGCGCGTTGCTCCACCCTCCATAGTCCGGCGGGAAATCGCACCAGGGCGCGCCCGTCCGCAAAATCCAGTCATGGCTGAAACTGATGTGAGATATGCTGTACCGTTAATTACCATATTGAAAAAATGGTTTATCTATGATATGATTTTCAATCGGGAGCGGTGCCAAATTGCAGGGGGAAAACAGTGATAAGCAGCGCTTCCAGGTTGAACCAACCACCGCTATCTGTTTTTCCAGAGAGGCGAAGGGGTGGGGACCACAATTCCAGGAACGGATTGTTTCAGTCTGCCATATTATCCCGCATCGGGAGCGCAGCTGAATCAAAAAAGCCGTTTCCAAGGTTGGAGGTGTGACATGTTAACTTATGAAGATTGTGTAGAACTGACTGATTTGGAAGAAGAGGAAATTGAGGCTATCTCGCAGCACGAGCATATTCCAGAAATCGTTGCCGCTGAGCTGGGCTGTTGTTTAATCCATCAGCTAGGTGGCGAATCATCCATCAAACGCATTATTCTTGAAGACATCGAAGCGGCGCGCTGCCACGGTCATCCACAAGAGGCGGCGCACTGGCAGCAGGTACTAAATCATTTTAGTGCGACCCATCCCACTGTGATGCGTCAGGTTGCCTGACTTACTTAACAGCGGTTCTCCTAGGACTTTCGTCGAACCCTGGTTTTCATCGCTGAATCGCCCTTCGACAAGCTCCGGGCGAACAGGTGAAACGAAAGTCCTTGTACAAATCCCCTCTTTAGCGCAGATAAACCCCATCCTCGCCAATCTTGCCGGGGCCATCGAAAACATAGATGCCGGCGGAATTGCCTTGGACATGGAAGGAGAGGTGTCCGTTGCCGACGTGAATTTCGCGTCCGGTTACCGCATCGCGGTAAACCCCGTTCCAGACCCCGCCGACGCTGATATGTTGATCGCCGCCCATCGCTAGTCCGACGACCACATAACTGCCGCTGTCTTCATGGTGACGAATAAAACTCAGACCGCTGCCCCATTCGCTGACCTGCCCCATTGGCGCCTTTTGCAAGGCGGGAATGGCGCGGCGAATCTGGTTCAGCCGCTTGAGGTGCTGATACAGCGGATGACTTTGGGTCTGCCCGATCCGCTCGTCGGTTAAATGATCGCCGAAATAGGCACGACCGGTTTGATCGAGTGTGTCGTCATTGCCGATTACATCCTGTGGCGCGCCTTTCATGAATTCGATTTCTTCGCCGTAATACAGGCAGGGAATGCCACGCACCGTCCACAGCAGATTATAAGCCGCCGCCGCCATCCACTGCTCGCCCTTGAAACGGAAGCGGAAATCATTGTCTGGGCCAACATCGTGGTTTTGTAGGAAAGTCACTAACTCAGTAGCATTTCCGTAAATCCAGTCCATTTCCAGCACACGCCCAACCCCGTCATAACTACCCCGGCTGAGGTTGTCGCGGAAAGTGGAGAACAGGCCAAAGTCGAGTTGCGGGAACCCGGAATCGCCACCAGAATTGGGATCGCGCGGATCATGACCGAGCCGGGTATACCACCACGGGCGAATGAATGACGGGCCGTTATCTCCGCCGCCCAAATCGCCCCAGCCATAGCCCTTGACCAGATTTTCTCCGAAAACAAACAGGCCGGGTTTATGCGCTTTCCAGGCGTTGACATACTCCAGCAGGTTATCGCGGGGAACGTGTTTGACAGTATCCACCCGCACTGCGTCAACGCCCATGTCAAGATAGTGATTAATCGCGTCGATCAGATAATTCTTGACATTCTGCCGATCAGTGGCGAGGTTAATACAGTCGCCGGCGATGTGCTTGAGCTGCACTGCCGCGCTTTCCCAGTCGCCGCCGCAAATAAAGCCATGCTGCATATACCAGTCCGGATCGAGCGTCTGAGCATCAATACCGAAGAAGCGTCCGGGGTTATAGCCGGCTTTGGGGACTGTTTCACCGGTCTTTGGATCAACCAATGGTTGTTTGCCATCCGGGTCGCTGTTATGCCGTTCCTGATACCAGTCCGGCGCGACTGGATTATCAATGTCATCCCGATTCGGCCAGGCGTAATTACCAAGATTGCCTTGATAGGGACCATGATTAATCCGGCCTGGTTCTGAGCCTTGCGGGACATAGTATTTAATCGGCAGATGGTCAATATGCACCTTGCCGCGAATCCCGTATTGGCAGGAATGGTTGACCACCACATCCTGAATAATCTTGATGCCGCGTTGATGCGCCGCATCGATCAAATCCTGATAGGTCGCATCCGGCGATTCCAGGCGGGGATCAATACGAGTCCAGTCATAGGCGTGATAGCCGTGGTAATCAAGGCCGCTGCGATTCTCGACTGGCGGCGTGATCCAGATTGCAGTAAAACCCAGATCGTGGATGTAATCCAAGCGCTCAATCAGACCCTTGAAATCGCCGCGCCAATGCGGATCTTCTGGCTGGCCGGTTTGGCGATTGAACTTGATCCGGTCGCGGCAAAAGAAGCTGATCGACGGATCACCTTCATAAAAACGGGCGGTCAGCAGAAAATAGATCGTTTCTTCGCGAAAATCCTTGCCCGATGGGATAGGCGCGGGGCGCGGGGCGCGGGGCGCGGCGTTCGGGACGGCAATAACAGTCGAAGCGTCCGGGCGCTGGTCGTACCATTGACCGTCCCGATAAAACCCATCCCGATCCCTCTGCAAATCGCTGGTTTGGCAGCCCTGGTTATCGTTAAATAGCAGATGGACCACGCTAATACTTTCAAAGCGGTAGATGAACCAGTCATTGCTTTCCGCGATCATTGGTACACCCGGCCAAGCAGAAGCACGCCCACCCGGTTGCGCATCCCAATAATGGATATGGATAGTATCTGCCCAGTCGGCAGGTTTCTGGAAGTAGATCGTAAGTTCAGGCATCAAGTTGGGTTCCAAGCGGTAAACAAGAAAGAAGGGCGGAAGATAGCCAAGCGGGTTTTAAGCCGTTGATCCACTGTAAAATACTGAAAAATTTAGGGCCGAAAGCCAGAACATTTTGGCTTTCAGGTTTGAATTCACTCCAGATCCAGTACATCACGCAGACGTTGGGTCAGGGTGTCCAGGGTGTAAGGTTTTTGCAGAAAGCCTGACAGCCGTTTACCGGCGAAGCGGGGGGTGATTTCGCTTTCGGTGTAACCGCTGGACATGATGACCCGTACTTTTTGATCGATCCGGCGCAATTCACGGAAGGTCTCTTCACCATCCATATAAGGCATGGTCAAATCCAGAATCACCAGCACGATCTCGTTGTGCAACTCGCGGAAGGTCTCCAACGCCTGCTGACCGTCCACCGCAATCAGCACCTTGAAGCCCAAGCGTTCCAGCATCCGGTTACCCAGGTTTCGGACAGATTCTTCATCGTCCACCAGCAGAACCGTCCCTGCACCTTTCCAGTCGCTATGTTGGGTATTGCTGCTGCTCTGCGGAACCAGAGGTCTATCGCTCTCTGCGGCAGGGAATAGCACCTTGAAGGTGGTGCCTCGCCCTGGCTCACTGTAGACCTTCAGCGCGCCTTTATGACCCCGGACAATGCCCAGTACAGCAGAAAGGCCTAAGCCGCGCCCGGTGAATTTGGTGGTGAAGAACGGCTCGAAAATGCGGCGCTGGGTTTCGTGATCCATCCCGCAGCCGGTATCCGACACTTCCAGCCACACATACAACCCTTCGGTCAGATTGTCATCCAGGTAGATTTCAGAAATGTCTTCGTTCGAACATTCCATCATGCCGGTCGAGATCGTGATCACTCCTCCGTGTTCACCAATCGCCTCCGATGCGTTAAACACCAGGTTCATCAGTACCTGGCGGATCTGACTCGGGTCGCCGCGCAATGGCGGCAGCGGTTCTTTTAGGTTCAGATTCAGGATTGCTTTCTTCGAGATTGAGGCTTTAAGTAACGAGATCATCTCCCCGATCAGATCGTTCATCCGGATATTTTCGATGACAAAGCGGCCCTTGCCTGAATACGCCAGCATTTGCCGGCACAGTTCGGCGGCGCGCAGCGAAGTGGCTTCAATCGCCTTCAGGCTATCGCGGGCCGGAGACAATGACGGCATTTCATCCAGCGCCAGACTGGCGTTGCCGAGAATGATCGTCAGCAGGTTATTAAAATCATGCGCAATGCCGCCGGCCAGCACCCCCAGGCTTTCCAGCTTCTGGGTTTGCTGCATCTGGCGCTCCATCTGCAAACGCTTTTCCTCCGCCCACTTGCGCTCGGTGATGTCCGTCACCGAGAGCAGCAACAGCGGGGCATTGGTCGCGGGTTGCCGACCCAGCGTCAGGCGGATGACTGTGCCCTCCATGTGCGCGAAAAACGCCGGCCCTTGCGAGCGCAGGATCAGCGCCTCCAGGCTCTTGCCAGCGGGCGCCATGAAAAATGCCCGGTAGCGCGCCAAGAACACACCGCGATCGTCGCCTTCCATGCACTCCGAAAATGGACTGCCCATCAGTTGATCGCGGGTGCGGCTGACCATCCGGCAAAAGGTTTCGTTAATTTCCTGAATCAGCCCGACATCATTGAGTACCAGGTAGCCAATCGGAGCCTGGTGGAACAACAGGGAAAACTGGTTGCGGGATTGCTCCAGTTCCGTCATGACCCGACGCAATTCTTCGTTCTGAATCTCCAACTCAATTTGATGTACTTGGAGCTCATGAACCAGTTTGCTGGACTGCTCGCCGGCCAGAGCCACCAGTTCCTGACGGCGGCGCGCCGCATCCGCTTCCGCTTCCGCCTTTTCCCTGAGCAGCTTTGCTCCATCCTGATCGTCTTGGGCCATGTTGCTTCTCTCTCGCTCAAAATTATTTAATTTTTGTCCACGAAATCCACAGAAAGCACGGAAAAAAATCAAAGTCCAAAAAAGCCAGGTTTTTTAACCTTTATTTAGTCCACCGCCACCTGCTTGCGGACGATCACGATCCGCAATGGGCCTTCGCCCGGCATCCGGGTTATCCGGGCGGTGAACAACTGTTTTTGCTGCGGCGAATAGCTGGGATACTGCAACTTGAACAGTTCACGCTCCCCACGGATCACCGCACGAATGCCTTCGGCAAAAGCCGAGGCTCCTTCGGCATCATCGCCCTGAGCACAGTCGCAGGCCTGCAAATAATTGGCACCCTCGATCAATGCGCCAGCCATCGCTCCGTTTTCGTTGACAAAGTCGCGCCAACTTTTATTAACCATCAGGATTGCGCCGCTTTCGTCAAGGATAGCCACTTGGGCGGTCAAGGCGTTTAGCGCAGCGTGGGCAATCCGTTCCGACTCGCCCAAGTCATGTTGGGCGCGGGTCAGTTCTCGCTCGGCGTTGGTAATGTCGGTGATGTCATTGAAGGTCGCGTAAACCTGATTAGGCGTTTCGCTGCCCGGTTCAAACAGCGGTATGGCATTGATCTTCAAACAGCGGATTTGGCCGCGCTGCGGGTTGAAAACACCCACCACGGCTCCCATCACCGGCTGGCCGGTGTGCAGGGCGATCATGGAAGGATGCTGATCGTCGGGTAGAGCGATCCCATCCTCGCCCATAACCTTCCAGCAGGAATGGGCTGACACTCTCCCCGTCCGATCATTGACTGACCACCCCAGAATGCGCTCGGCGGCGGGATTGACCGAAATGATTTCACCCTGGACATTCTGATAAACAACCCCTTCGGCCATCGTCTCAAACAAGCGACGATAGCGCTCCTCGTTGACTTGCGCTTGCGCCAAGGCCTGCTTGTCCATCGCGGTAAAAGTCACGCCTTCATCCGGCTTGACCTGGTTCAGGGGCGCAAAGCTAAGCAACACTGGCACAATAACGCCGTCCTTGCGCCGCCAGCGAGTCTCAACCGTGCCTACACCGTGCTGCTGAATCTGCGCGTATTTCTCTCGACCCACCGACTCGAAATCCTCGTCGGTGAGATAGAGTAAGCGCGAACTTTGGCCGATCAGTTCCTCACGCCCGTAGCCCACCATCCGGCACATCTGATCGTTGACTTCGATAAGGGTGCGGTTGATGACCCGGCAAATCCCGACCGGCGCGGCGTGATAAAGGCTGGATAACCGGATTTCGCGGTCTGACAGGGCATCTTGAGTGGTTTTGAGCAGACCGATATCGGTGAAAGTCAGCACTACCCCGGACACCGCGCCCATCCCAACATGGTAAGGCAAAATCCTCATCAACAACCACGCGCCATCCCGGGTGCAAACTTCCTGCTCCTGTTCGATAGTAGTCAGGGCGACTTCGTGAATACAGGCGAACAGGTCAATGTCCACCAGAGTATGCATCAGATGATTGATCGGGCGGCCAATGTCGCTTTCCAAAATCTTCAGCACCTGTCGGATCGCTGGGGTAAAACGTCGCACCGCCAGATTTTCATCGAGAAACAGGGTGCCGATCCGGGTGTTCTCCATCAGATTGTCCAGATCGTTGTTCAACTCGGTCAGCTCGATAATTTTGCTTTGATGCTCGGCATTGACTGTGTGCAGCTCCTCATTGACCGATTGCAGCTCCTCATTAGTGCTTTGCAGTTCTTCATTGCTGGCCAACAGTTCTTCGTTGGTGGCCTGCAACTCTTCGTTGGACGTTTCCAGTTCTTCAATAGTGGCTTGCAGGTTCTCCCGCGAGAATTGCAGTTCCTGCTCCAGATCGTGGATCCGCTGTTCAGCTTCCTGATTGACATCGTAGACCGGCACCCCTCCGCTAGTCGCCTTGGCTGGCTGAACGAGTTCCTCGATAAAGATCGCCGCCAGCGGCTCCTGGCCTTTGACCTCTGGCAGCAACCGGATGCGGATTTGCGCGATCTTTGGTTCACCGCGCCGCTGGACCCGGATGCCGGCATATTTCAGTTCCTGACCGGTGGCGAACACTTTTTGCAGACCGGTCGCCAGAGGAATCGCCAGTTCCTTGACGGCAATCTTGGTGATGTCGTTCATCAGCTTTCCGGACTGCAACTGAAAGTAGCCATCAGGGTTGCCAAGGATGTGCAAGGCTTCCATCTGCTCGTTGACCACCACCGCCAGCGGCACATAGTCACCGGCCAGCGCCTGCATAAACCGGTCGAGCAGGCGTTCTTCCTCATAGCTGCGTTGACGGGCGACGCTGCTGGACCGGATGCGGTTCTGCCACGGGCGCGGCTCCGGACGGGTGGTTAATTCCTGGCCGTTGCTGACCGGACAGCGCTTGCCCCGCGAGGCGTAAATCCGGAACTTCTGGTGCAGCGGCTCGAACAGATCGGCCAAATCGCCGGTGGTCTCGCTGGTGCCCAGCAGCAGCAATCCTTGCGGATTCAGCGAGAAGTTCATCAGTTCCAGCGACTTGCGTTGCAATACCGGTTGCAGGTAAATCAGGAGGTTGCGGCAACTGACTAGGTCAATGTTGGTAAACGGCGGATCCTTGATGAGATTGTGCTGGGCAAACACCACCATTTCCCGAATCGAGCGGTCGATCTGGTATTGATCATCCTTGCGGTGGAAATACTGGCTCAACAGGCGCGGCGGCAGATCGGCGGCGACGCTTTCGGGATAAATGCCGCTGCTGGCCCGCAAAATGGCGTCGCGATCCAGGTCGGTTGCGAAAATCTTGACCTCCAGTCGCTTGCCCAGCCCCTTCATCACTTCGCGGCTCATCATCGCCAGTGAATAGGCTTCTTCGCCGGTCGAGCAGCCCGCCACCCAGAATCGCACCTCACGGGTTTCCAACCGGTTAAACAACTGCGGCAAATACAGAGTTTCCAGCTCCTCGAAAACTTCGCGATCGCGGAAAAAGCTGGTGACGCCGATCAGCAGTTCGCGGTAGAGCGCGGTCACTTCGCCGGAATAGCTCTCCATGAATTTTACATAGTCGCGCAGCTCGTGCATCTGGTTCAACGTCATGCGCCGCTCAATGCGCCGGACCATGGTGCTGGGCTTGTAGAAGGTGAAATCTACCCGGGTCCGCTCGCGCAACAGGGCGAAGATGCGGGTCAGGCCATCCTCGTCGGACAGCAGGATCGGGCGATCCGCCTTGACCGCGTAGGGATGCCGGCTGAAGGCGATCAGCTTCGGCGGCATTTCATCGGGCGGCAGGATGAAATCGGCCAGCCCGGTGCCGATAGCGGCGCGGGGCATCCCGTCGAAGCGGGCTGATTCCTCGCTCTGTACCGTCACCATGCCACCGGCTTCCTTGATCGCCCGGATGCCGCGCACCCCATCGCTGCCGGTGCCCGACAGAATGACGCCAATGGCTTTTTCGGCCTGGTCATCGGCCAGCGAGCGCAGAAATATGTCAATCGGCAGATTGATCCCTCGCGAATGATCCGATTCACTCAACAACAGTTTGCCGTGGAAGATCGTCAGGTTCTTCTTGGGCGGAATCAGATAAACCGAATTGGCCTCGACCAGCATTCCCTCTTCGGCGCGGCGCACCGGCATGGCGGTGCGCTTGGAGAGCAGCTCAACCATCATGCTCTTGTAATCGGGCGAGAGGTGCTGGATGACGATGAAGGCCATCGCGCTGTCTGCCGGCATGGCGGTGAAAAACGCTTCCAGCGCCTCCAAGCCGCCCGCCGAAGCGCCCACCCCGACATAGTACAGCGGGACGGTTCCAGTCATCTCCGGTAGCAAAATGGCGTCGTGCATGGCAGGTACTCGAAAGGGCAGGTACAGAGAGGGGCTGCGGTCAACCGCCCAGGGCTTCGCGCAACCGGGCGATCCGGATCGGCTTGGTGAGCGTAACCACCGAATGCAGGCCCTTGAACCCGGCCAGCAGCCGGGCATCCTTGGCGTAATCAGGGTTATAGCCGGTGATGATGATCAGGTCAGCGGCGTAATGCTGTTCCACCAGCCACAGCACCAGTTCGTTGCCGTCCATTTCCGGCATGACCATGTCCATCACAATCATGGTCGGTTGCAAGGTCAGATAGGCCTCCTGAAAGCTGCGGCCATTGGTGGCGACTAGCACTTCATAACCCAGATCAGCGGCAACCTTGCGCACCAGTTCGCAAAATTCTGGTTCGTCGTCGACGACCAGCAGACGTTTTTCACTCATTCAATATCACCCTGCGGATAACGCGATGTCGTGCAATTTCAAAATAACATGCTTCAAGCCCGGATCATCGGGATCTGCATGAATAGCAAAGCCTAGCGTCCGGTTGAGCCGGAGCATGGGTTTATTTTCCTGCAACACCTCGCCGTAGATTTCGCCGACCCCCCGGGCGCGGGCGTAATCAATGATCCGCCGCATCAGCAAATTGCCCAGCCCCAACCGGATCATGGCCCGATCGACAATGATCGAGTACTCGGCCCGTTCATTGTCCGGGTCGGCGCTGAGATTGACGATGCCGTAAATCTCGGTTTGACCGGGCAGACCAGGATCAGCTGCGACCAGCGCCATATCCCGATTGTAGTCAATCTGGGTCAGGGTCGCCGCGACGTGATGTGATAATTCCCTGATCGGCTGGAAAAACCGCAGCCGTAAATCTTCAGGTGAGGCGCGCGACACCAACGCTTGTAACGACGGCTCATCCTCCGGCAGCACCGGGCGCAGCAACAGTTCCCGTCCGTTGGGCAGGGTAATCGGCTCTTCCAAGTCTTTGGGGTAGGGGCGAATCGCCAGCCGCTGGGCCAGGACGTGGGCGATGGGCGTCAGTTGCACCCGGGCGTCCAGCGCCACTACATCCTGAGCGTTGACCCGCAACGGATTGATCTGCAACCCGGTCAGTTCGGCCAGATCGATGACCATTTGTGAAATCTTGACCAGGGTCAGTGCCAGGGCATTCAGATT
Organism: Candidatus Competibacteraceae bacterium; assembly: GCA_003989085.1. Classification (GTDB taxonomy): domain Bacteria; phylum Pseudomonadota; class Gammaproteobacteria; order Competibacterales; family Competibacteraceae; genus RXIV01. The sequence continues at coordinate 180,876 of RXIV01000005.1, read as the reverse complement.
GGCGCGGCGCAGCAGACTGTAGCGCAGTCGCTGGTAAATCCGGGTTTGCGCCATGATCTCACGAGCCAAATGCATATTGAGCGGCGGCAGTCCGTAAGCCAGATCATTGATAACATCGGCTTCGACCCCGCCCTGACCAAAGTAGATCATCGGGCCAAACCCGCCGCCGTGACGCACTCCTATCACCAGTTCGTAATCCCCCTCGCGAGCAATCATGGGTTGCACCACGAAGCCGTCCACCGTGGCGGTCGGGGCCAGTCCGGGCAATTGCGCCAGTAAGGTCTCCGCCATTTGCTGCACAGCTTCCGGGGTGTTCAGGTAACGGATAACGCCGCCGATTTGCGATTTGCTGACGATGTTCGGCGAGATGATTTTCAGCGCGACCGGCTGGTTGAGGCGAGCGGCAATAGCGGCGGCCTCAGCAGGAGAACGCGCCATCCAGGTATCGGCGACCGGGATGCCGTAAGCCGCCAACAATTGCATTGCCTCGTATTCGTTAAGATAACTGCGGCCCTCGGCTAACGCCTGGGTAATCAGGGTTCGGGCCGCTGCCGGGTTGGCGGTGAATTGCTCCGGCAGCGACGGCGGAGTTTCCATTAACAGGGTTTGGTTGCGCTTGTATTGGACGATCCGCATGAAGGCTTGCACCGCGCCGCCGGCGGTTTCATAGGTCGGGGTCTGCCGTTCGAGCAATCGCCGCCGCGCCTCCGCTCCGGTTTGCGGGCCGGGAAAACTGGCAATCAGACAGCAGCGGCTTTTGGCAAGGCGTTCGATCATCACGTCGGCGACTGCGGTGGCGTCACTGACGGCGCTGGGCGTCTTGATCACCAGGATGCCGTCTACCCCTGGGTCGGCGATCAGTAAATCCAGCGCCCGGCTATAGGCGGCTGCCCCGGCTTCATCGCCAAGATCGACCGGATTGGGCAGCGCGTCCGGGCCAGTCAGCGACTCCAGACCCTGTTGAGTTGCTTCAGACAGTTGCGCCAGTCGCCCGCCGAACTGGTACAGGGTGTCAGTCGCCAGTAGGCTCATGCTGGAACTGTTGCTGAGCAAGGCCAACCGATCGTTGTTCACCAGTTTGGCGGCCTTTAGCACCTTGACCATTTGCAACAGTTCGTCGCTGTCATCCACGCGCAGCAATCCGGCGCGGCGAAAGGCGGCGGCATAGACCGCATCATCCGGTTCTTTGGGGAAGCGACAGGGTTTTAGCACGATGACCGGCTTGGTGCGGGCCGCCCGCCGCGCTGCCGACATAAACTTACGGGCATCGCCGATCTGTTCGAGATACAGCAGGATCGCCTGGACCCGGTAGTCGCCGGCCAGATAATCGAGGATATCGGCCAGATCGATGTCGAGGCTTTCGCCGAGATGAATCAAGTGGCTGAAGCCGAAACCGTAGTGATTGCCGATGTCAAGGGCAGTTTGGCCGATAGTGCCAGATTCAGTGATGAGGGCGACCTGACCGGGCAGCAACGCCTGGTGACTCAGACTGATATTGAGGTTGGATTGCGGGACGGTCAGACCCTGTGAGCCGGGGCCAAGCACTCTGAGCAAATAGGGCTGGGCGGCGTCAAGGATAATTTGAAACAGCGCCTTACGTTGCTGGGGCGGGAGGTCTCGCGCATCATTGACCAGCACCGCCGCCCGCGTCCCGCGTTCGCCAAGTTGCTGGATCAGGGTTGGAACCTCTGGCAGGGGCCGGGCAATGATCGCCAGCGCCGGTGGTAGAGGCAGGTCGGCGATGTGGCGATAAGCCAGCGCGCCTTCCAGCGCCCACCGTTTCGGATCAACCGGCATGATGGGCCCCTTGAAGCCGCCGCTCATCAGGTTATGGGCGATGATCTCGTCGCGGTTACCGCCACCGCAAATCAGAGCAATTTTGTCGGGTTTGAACAGGGAGTCGAGATTGCGAATAGTCATGAGAGGATTCACTGGACGGGGCCGGTTATTTTGCCACTAACCGCCGTCTTTCGTCCCTGACTCGTTCGTAGCGCCACGATCGCCTGATCAAAAGCCTGGGGCTTACGCAAAACAGGATATTGAAGAACAGGAAGGCATGGAAGCCTTCCCGAATGGGCCAATCTTCCGGCAGGGGGATCGCGATGTTTTTAGGGTTATTGAAGGAGAAATCGAGAGATTACAACCGCTCTATCGCCAAGGGTAAATCAGCCCCGGTCACACTGCGCGGAGCGCCTTGTAACTCGACAAACTGGAGCTGATTCAGTTGTTTTGCCCGGTACATAAAGCGAATCACCGAACGCGCCGTCACTGTCGGGTATTCGCCTTTCAGCCGATCGGCCAAGGGATGATCGGTAAACGTCAGATTTGCCTTGAATAAACCGCCGCCAATTCGGCTTAACCGGTCAATGCGCACCACATCCGGCTGATAATTCTGCATCAACGGGTATTCCCACACCTGACTACGACGATCAATCGCCCCATTCGCCAGCGCCGCCACCATCAATTCCAGCAGCCATTGATTGCTGTTCTGAAAATCTGGCGATTGCGGGCGAGCAATCGTGTTGTAGTGCGGTTGGTGAAGTTGCCAAACCAGACGACTCCGCAAGGCTTTCCCCAAGGCTTGTTGCGCGGCAGGACTCGGCACGGCAATTACCGCCTCGTAAGCGAACGGATCATCCAGAAAGAAGTTGATCAGACCCTCGTCGTATAGTGAGGAACTATCCGTTCCACAACGGTTGAGTAAATGGACCACGGTCCAACGACCTTGTGGATAGTCACGCACCGCAAAACCGACATGGCTGAAATGCAGCCCGTACTTCGCCAAATTTGTTCCTACCCGACCGATCGCCACGACCTGAGCCTTGCTCGCTTCCAGGGTCTGAAAAACCTTGAAGCCCAACCGGGTGGCATTTGCCAGTCGATCCGGGGTAAGCGGCGTTTGGCTACAGGCGGTTCCGGCCCCTGCCGCCATCGGCATCAGCAATCCGATCCCAAGCAGCGCCAAACCAAGCCAATGCAGAAATCCGCTTCGCACCGTTCTTCTCCTCCACCGAGACCCATGAACTCTATTCGTGGCTCCAATCGCTTTTTACACGGTGTGGGCCATTGGGAAATGGCTGACCGGATTATTCAGCAAGTCTTTATTTTTAATGGAATCTGTAGACTGCTTTTGCGAATCCAGCCAGTGATCTGATGAACTCCGATTTACTACGATTTCGGCGGCAGTTCATCATATTCCGGCAGTACGCCCGGTGGCTGATACCAAACGGCGCGTGAGCCATAAAAGATGTTTTGAACCGGCTTGATTTCCGGGTCTCCATCCAGCGAACCGGCTGGGACAACCACGGCTTTACCGCTTTTTCCGAGCCACGGCAAAGAAGACCCGCACTGTTTGCAAAAGGATGTGGCAAAGTGCTTGGCGTCCTCGATTTCATAGCGGCCCACGAACTCTTCGCCGCTCAGCCACTGAAAATCAGCAGGAGACACCAGCAAGTTAGCGGCGAAGGCGCTACCGCTAAACTTCCGGCAACGTGAGCAATGACAATACTGAAAGATGCCCAGGTGACCGGTAATGACGTAACTCACCTTGTTGCAGAGACAGTGACCGCGTACTTCATAGGGAGGCATGGCCGTTTCTCATAAGGTTGAATTCAATCGACTGACTATCGTTCAACACCATCTAGCGCTTCAACTGCACCGTTTCCAGAACTTGGGCGCGTCATATTTTTCTGAGTGTAGGCGTCTTTACCGGGAAAAACATCGACCGCGAAAACTGAGGTAGGCTGAAAAAAGTAGAGGCCAAGACTACAATCGTCAGCGCCTCCAAGCCCGGCGGCTGGGCTATTTGTCGCCCATCACCTTCGAACAGCGCTTCCGTCAATCTCAACTCGGCAAAACCTGATTCCTTGGCGTCCTCTCTTTCCGACCGACCTCAGCCAACACAGCCGCATCCAACCATGTCGACCGCCCTACAAAATGCAGCAGCTTCTGATGTTGCGTTGATACCCACGCCAGCGCTGTAACCGCCGCCAGAGGCCTTGCGCTCTTGCGCCCCTTCGTCCCCAACAGCCCCTCGCAATACGCTTTGAGTCACTCGCTGGCAAAATCACTACGCCGCCTTTTTGCTTTTTTAAAAACAGCAGTGAAAATCAACCTTCGAACCTTTCTGGAAATAAGGCCTATAATGGAATCATGTTAATAATAACAATAAAAAAACATTGTTATTTAAATGTGACTTTTAGGAAAAACTTTGATTAAATCATGATGAATCGCAGCTCCCCGGTTAAAAACCCTGAGCAGGGTCCGAAATTATCGCTACGCGAGCGGGGCGAGGCGCTGCTCGCGCAATCCCGTGCAGGAGAAGCTGAATTCTCCCCGGTTGAAATCGCGCATCTGGTCCATGATCTATCAGTACACCAGATTGAGCTGGAACTTCAGAACGAAGAATTACGCAATATCCAAAACCAGCTGGAGCATACCCGCGATAGCTATGCCCGGCTCTACCATCAAGCCCCGGTCGGTTATCTGAGTCTGGACATCAGCGGCATCATCCGCCAAACCAATCAGACCTTCGCCGACATGCTGGATCAGAATGGTGCTGATCTAGTCGGGAAAGCACTGGCCGACTTCATGGTCGGACCGGATCGAGATGCTTTTCTGGGCCGTTTTAAGGCCTTTTTCAAGAACCCGGAGGGCAAGAATATCGAGGTGCGGCTCCACAAAAAGGGGGGCCGTTATTTTCTGGCTCATCTGACCGCTCGGGGGGCAACGGACATGTTATCCCTCCCCCGGCAACCCGCCTTGCCCCTGCTGCTAATAATCGTCACCGACATCAGCGCTCACAAGGCTACGGAAGACGCCCTGCGCGACAGCGAAGCCCGGTTTCGCTCCTATATCGAATATGCCCCGCTGGGCGTGTTCGTCGTGAATCAAACCGGCGGTTTTGTTGAGGTCAACACCGCCGCCGCCCAACTGACCGGTTATGAATCGGCGGCCCTGCTGCGCATGGGTATTCCCGATCTCATTGCCAACAACGACCTGGACGGTGGGCGACGCTATCTGGATAAGGTCATCCATGAGAAATTTACCGAAGGAACGCTACGCATCCAGCGGCAGAACGGGGAATTCTCCTGGGTATCGATGCGGACGGTGCGATTAACGCCTGAACGCTTCTTGGCCTTTTGCCAGGACGTGACGGAACAGATTGAAGCCGATCAAATGTTGCGTGACCGGGAAGCCCGCTATCGAGCCGCCATCGATACCTCGCTGGACGGTTTCTGGATGCTGGATCTGCAAGGGCGCCTGCTGGAAGTAAACGACGCCTATGTCCGTAAATCCGGCTATTCACGGCAAGAACTGCTGGGAATGCAGATCACCGATTTGGAAGCCCGGGAAGAACCGGCGGCAACGGCGGCCCGCATTGCCCACATCCTTCATCAGGGCGGCGATCTGTTCGAGACCCTGCACCACACTAAAAACGGCCTGATCTGGCCGGTGGAGATCAATGTTGCCTACTGGCCTATCGCCGATGGACGGCTGTTCTGCTTCATTCGCGACGTGCGTCAGCGCCAACGCTCTCAAGCCTTGCTCAAAGCCCGGTTGCAACTTTCAGAAATCGCACTCCAAGGTAGTCTCAACGACCTGTTGCAGGAGGCGCTGGATACTGCCGAGTGTTTTACCAGCAGCCAGATCGGCTTCTTTCACTTTATCGATCCAGATCAGGAAACAGTCACCCTGCAAACCTGGTCCACCCGCACTCTGCGCAAGGCATGTACCGCAGCAGCCAGCCAGAACCAGCATTATCCGGTCAGCGAAGTGGGGGTATGGGCGGAGTGCATCCACCGCCGTGCGCCGGTGATCCACAACGACTATGCCCATCTACCCCAGCGCAAAGACCTGCCGGAAGGTCACGCATCGTTGATTCGGGAACTAACGGTCCCAGTGCTGCACAACGGCTTGGTGGTTGCGGTGATCGGCGTGGGCAACAAGCCGGTCGATTACACCGTCGAAGACATCGAAATTGTCCATCAACTAGCGTCGATGGTGATGGATGTCGCCGAGCGCAAACGGGCTGAGGATGCCTTGCAACAAGCCAGGGAACGATTGGAACTGGCGTTGGAGGGCGCGGATGCGGGGTTATATGACGCCGATCTGCAAACCGGCCAGGTGGTGGTGGATGAGCGCTATCTGCGGATATTGGGCTATCGCCCCGGCGAGATCGCGATCGCGATGTCCGACTGGCTGGAATGGATTCATCCTGAGGATCAGGCGCGGGTCATCCAGATCAGCGAAGAATACCGGCAGCAGCAACGGGATCGGTTTGAAGCGGAATACCGGGTCCGCCATCGGTCTGGCGCCTGGATCTGGGTGCTGGATCGGGGTAAGAGTTTTGACCGGGATGAAACAGGCCGACCCCGGCGCTACGCTGGCACCTGTGTGGACATCACCGCACGGCGAGAAGCGGAAGAGCAGTTACGATTGGCCGCCGCTGCCTTTGAAACCTCCGAAGCTATTTTCATCACGGACCGGGATGGCGCCCTGGTGCGGATCAACCACGCGTTTACCCAGTTGACCGGTTATACCGCTGAAGAAGCCATCGGCCAGAATCCACGATTGCTCAAATCAGGCCAACACCCTCCAGAGTTCTATACCGCACTGTGGCAGGGACTGCTAACCGACGGCCACTGGGCTGGAGAAATCTGGAACCGACGCAAAAACGGCGAGATTTATCTGCAATGGGAATCGATTACAGCGGTGCGCGATAACCGAGGAGAAGTGACTCACTTCGTCGCTACCTTCCTTGATTTAACCGAGCGCCGGGCCGCAGAAGAATCCATTAACCAGCTGGCCTACTATGACCCACTGACTCAACTGCCGAACCGGCGGCTACTGCTGGATCGTCTGAGCAGCGCCCAGGCGACGGCCCGCCGCGAAGGCCAGCATGGAGCGTTGTTGCTGGTCGATTTGGATGCGTTCAAGTGGATCAATGACGCATGCGGCCATGAGACCGGCGATCAGTTGCTGCGGGAAGTTGCAGCACGGCTGATCCAAAGCCTGCGTGCAGAAGACACCGTAGCGCGCCTGAGCAGTGATGAGTTTGCCGTATTGCTGAACAGTCTGGCGAAACCGGAAGCAGAAGCAGCCCGGCTGGCCCGGTCGGTGGCGGAGAAGATCCGCAGCATTCTATCCATACCGTTCCTGTCGCAGGGAGGCGGCTATCTATTGGGCGCGGGCATCGGCATTACCCTGTTTGCAAACGGTGGAGATACAGCGACTGAGCTGCTCAAGCAGGCGGATACCGCGATGCATCAGGCCAAGGCCGACGGACGCAACTGTATCCGCTTTTTCGAGTCCGCCATGCAAACCCAGGTGGAGTCCCGTTTTGCGCTGGAGGGAGAACTGCGCAGTGCGCTGGTGCGGGATGACCTGCGGCTTTATCTCCAGCCGCAGGTCAACACGGAGGGTCGGATTATGGGCGCTGAAGCGCTGATCCGCTGGCAGCATCCAAGCAAAGGTCTGGTTCCACCGATCGTTTTTATCTCACTGGCGGAGGAAACCGGGATCATCGTGCCGATAGGTGAATGGGTGCTGGCCGAAACTTGCCGCGCCCTGGCCCAACTGGCGATGGCCGGTTGCCCGTTGCGGCTGGCGGTCAACGTCAGCCCCCGTCAGTTTCGCCAGCCTGATTTCGTCAGCCGGATCAAGGCGATTTTGGCTGCAACCGGCGTTCACCCGGCGATGCTGACGCTGGAAGTGACCGAGGGCCTGGCGATTGAAGATTTGTCCATGACGATCACCAAGATGACTGAACTCAAGGCGTTGGGTTTCCATCTGTCCATTGATGATTTCGGCACCGGTTATTCCTCGCTGGCCTATCTCAAACGGCTGCCCTTTGATGAACTGAAAATCGATCGGAGCTTCGTGCAGGATGCGCCGACCGATCCAAACGATGCGGCGTTGGTTGAAACCATTCTGGCGGTAGCGCGGCACCTGCATCTGGCGGTCGTCGCGGAAGGGGTAGAAACCATTGAGCAAATTGATTTCCTCAAGAAGCATGGTTGCCGCCTTTTCCAGGGCTATTTCTACGGCAAACCGCAGCCCGCTGCGGAGTTTATCCAAGCCATTCTGTCAGCGAGACCGGACGATCCGGCGGTTCCGCCGTAGCCGCATCGCTTCGCTTCATGCGCAATATGCCACGTGGCATAATTTCACCTCGCCCGGAATATGCCACGTGGCATAATTTCACCCGGAATATGGCAATCCTCGACCGGCTGATGGGCTACCCAGGAAACCCGCCCGCATGGACACCGCCCTCGCCCCAATTTCTGACGATCTCGCTACTTTTCTGGCCGATTGGCGCAAAGCCGACGGTTCGGAACGCGCTAATTATCAACTGTTTCTGACCCAACTCTGCACCCTGCTGGACTTGCCGTTGCCGGAACCTGCCACCGGTCAGCCGGAGCAGGATGGCTATGTGTTCGAGCGGCGGGTTCATTTCCGGCATGGCGACGGTTCGGAATCCGTCGGTTTTATCGATCTGTATCGACGGGCGGCCTTTGTGCTGGAAGCCAAGAAGCTCAAGCCGGGCCTGGCTACCCCGGGTTTTGATGCGGCGCTGTTGCGGGCGCGGACTCAGGGCGAAGGTTACGCCCGCGCTTTGCCGGTCAGCGAGGGCCGTCCGCCATTTGTGATCGTGGTGGAGGTCGGGCGGGTGATCGAGCTGTATGCTGATTTCACCCGCAGCGGCGCGACCTATATTCCTTTTCCCGATCCGCGCAGTCACCGGATTTGGTTGGAAGAGTTGCGCGATCCGGCGGTGCGGGAGCGATTGCGGGCGGTGTGGCTGGACCCGCTGAATCTCGACCCCACCCGGCGTTCGGCGCGAGTGACGTTTGAAATCGCCCAGCATTTGGCCGAGTTGGCGCGGACGCTGGAAGAAGCCGGTCACAATCCGGCGGCGGTGGCTGGATTTCTGACCCGCTGCCTGTTCACCTGCTTTGCCGAGGACGTGGGTTTGTTGCCAGCCCGCGCTTTCACCGATCTGCTGGACAGCCTGATTCAAAACCCGGAACCGTTCGCGCCGCTGGTCAGGGAGTTGTGGCGGGCGATGGATACCGGGCGGTTTTCAGTGGCGATTCGGGCGGCGCTGCCCCGCTTCAACGGCAAACTGTTCAAACAGCCGGACGCCTTGCCGCTGAATCGCGCCCAGATTGAATTATTGCGGGAAGCGGCGCGCGCCGACTGGCGGGAAGTGGAACCGGCGATTTTCGGGACGCTGCTGGAGCGGGCCTTGAGTCCCGGCGAACGCAGCCGGCTGGGCGCGCATTACACCCCCCGTGCCTATGTGGAACGGCTGGTGTTGCCAACGGTGATCGAGCCGTTGCGGGCGGATTGGGATGATGCGCGGGCGGCGGCGCTGACCCTGGCCGCCGAGGGCAAGCTCAAAGCCGCCTGCGCCGAAATTCGCGCCTTTCACCGCCGGCTGTGCGCGGTGCGGGTGCTGGACCCGGCCTGTGGATCGGGCAATTTTCTCTACGTCACCCTGGAACATCTCAAACGGCTGGAGGGCGAAACCCTGAACCAGTTGGAGGAACTGGGCGACCGGCAGGGTTTGCTGGAACTGGCCGGGGTGACGGTCGATCCGCACCAATTACTCGGACTGGAGATCAATCCCCGTGCAGCGGCGATTGCCGAATTGGTGCTGTGGATCGGTTATCTGCAATGGCACTTTCGCACCCGCGGCCAGGCCTTGCCGCCAGAGCCGGTGTTGCGCGATTTCGGCAATATCGAATGCCGCGATGCAGTGCTGGCCCATGATGGCGCGGAGCGGGCACTGGACAAGCGTGGTCAACCGTTGACCCGTTGGGATGGGTGGACCTGCCAGCCTCATCCCGTGACCGGTGAATCAGTACCCGATGAGAGCGCACGGGTTGCGGTGGAACGCTACGTCAATCCGCGGCGCGCCACTTGGCCGGCGGCAGATTTCGTGATCGGCAACCCGCCGTTTATCGGCGCGGGCTGGATGCGGACGGCCTTGGGCGAGGGTTACGCCGAGGCGGTGCGGGCGGCCTGGCCGGAAGTCCCGGAGTCGGCGGATTTCGTGATGTACTGGTGGCATCAAGCGGCAACGCTGGTGCAACGCGGCGCAATCCGGCGGTTTGGCTTCATTACCACCAACAGCCTACGCCAGACCTTCAACCGGCGGGTGGTGGCCGAGCATCTGGGGGGAAATCCCTCCCACCAAAGTTTGCCGGGGGGTGATGCGGAGCGCCGAGGGGATTCTCTTTCCCTCACTTTCGCCATTCCCGATCATCCCTGGGTCGATGCCAGCGACGGCGCGGCGGTGCGGATTGCCATGACGGTAGGCACGGCTGGCGAAGTGCCGGGCTGCTTACAAACAGTCGCCCGCGAAGGCGGCGCAGATGGCGATGCGATCAAGGTGGCTTTAACGTCCCGTTATGGGCGGATTAACGCTGATTTAACCATCGGCGCGGATGTGGCGAGCGCGGTTTCATTGCGGGCGAATGGCGATTTGAGTAATCGCGGCGTACAACTGTTTGGCGGCGGTTTTATCGTCACCCAAGAACAGGCCACTACTCTCGGCTTGGGGCGCATTCCCGGTCTGGAACAGCACATCCGCCCGTACCGCAACGGCAAGGATTTAACCGCGACCCCGCGCAACGTCATGGTCATTGATTTGTTGGGCCTGAGCATTGATCAGGTGCGCGACCGCTTCCCGGAGATTTATCAATGGATCGTCGAACGGGTAAAGCCGGAACGGGATCAGAATCGCCGTGCGACTTATCGTGATCATTGGTGGATTTTTGGCGAACCGCGCTCACAGTTACGCAAGGCGCTGAACGGCCTGCCCCGCTACATCGCCACCGTCGAAACGGCCAAGTACCGGGTTTTTCAATTTCTGGATGCAGCCATTTTGCCGGACAACAAACTGGTTGCCATTGCCAGCGATGACGCCTGGCATCTGGCGGTGCTGTCCTCGCGGGTGCATGTCGTCTGGGCGCTGGCGGCGGGAAGTACGCTGGAAGATCGACCGGTTTACGTTAAAAGCGCCTGTTTCGAGAAATTCCCTTTTCCCACCGCCAGTCCCGCCCAACAGGCCGAACTTCGCGTCTTGGGCGAGCGGCTGGACGCGCACCGTAAACAGCGGCAAACCCTGCATCCCGGCCTGACCCTGACCGGCCTATATAACGTGCTGGTCAAGCTCCGCATCGGCGAAACCCTGACCCCGGCAGAGCTAAAAATTCATGAACAGGGTTTGGTCACGATACTGCGCGAGCTGCACGACCAGATTGATCGAGCGGTGCTGGCGGCTTACGGCTGGAATGACTTGATCCTGCTGCCGGAGGCCGGAGACGCCTTTGTCGCGCCAGTGCTGGAGCGGCTGGTGGCGTTGAACGCCGAACGCGCCGCCGAGGAACGGCAAGGTTTGATTCGCTGGCTGCGTCCGGCCTTTCAAGCGCCTGATCAACCGGCTCCATCGCTGCAAACCGAACTGGACGCCACCGGCGCAGCGGCCAGCGGCCCGTCGCCGACCTTACGGGCTTGGCCGAAAACTCTGGCGGAACAGGCCCGCGCCGTGGCTGAAGTTTTGGCCGAAGCGGGCAAACCGCAAACCCCCGCTGAATTGGCCGCCCGGTTTCGAGGTGCGAAACTCAAGCCATTGACTGCGCTGTTGGAAACGCTGGCGGCATTAGGTCGGGCGCGGGCGATAGACGGCGGGCGGTTTGGAGCCTAACTTTAAGCCGTGGGCGACTTCACAACTAAAATACTCGGCACAGGAGCGGATCGCGATGCATCAACCTATTCGTTCGGCGGTGTTCATGACGCTGCTGTCCATCACCAGCACCGCCCTCGCCGCTGAAACCGGTTTTTATGTCGGGGCCGGGGTTGGACAGACTGATGCCAATCTCACCGGCGAAATTCACAAGCCGTTAGTGGACGAGGGCTTTTCCGTCCTCAGCCTTTCGCTGAACGATACGGATACCGGCTGGAAACTGTTTTCCGGCTATGTCCTTAACCCCTACCTTGCCGCCGAGTTGAGCTACGTCGATTTGGGGCAAACCGGCGCGGAGATCATTATTGGCGGTCGCGCTCCGGGGCGTATCAACACCACGATGGATATGAGCGGCGTCAATCTCGGCCTCAAGCTCAACTATCCATTCGATGAAGATTTCCTCGCTTTCGCCAAACTGGGCGCGTTTATCTGGAATGCCGAAGCAACCGCCAGAGCCGACCTGAGTACGGGTTCGGGAAGCTCGAACCAAAAAGACAACGGCGTGGATTTCAGCTATGGCCTCGGCATCAGTTACGCCTTTACTGATCATGTCAGCCTCCGGGGCGACTGGGATTACTACCGGTTGGGTGGCAATGCCGACGCCGACGTCAATCTGTGGTCGGTCAGCGTGCAGTACCTGTTCTGAAGCTCCATTGCCAACCCGCCCGAAATTGAGAAAGGAGGCCAAATGAACAACCGATTCCTGTTCGCACTACTCGCAGCATGTGCGCCACTGATGGCGCTGGCCGGCAACTTGCTGGGGGATGCCGCAGCATCGGCGGGCGACAATGCCGGCGGGGCCGTTCCCGGAGTTGGCGGTCCAAATTGTGCAACCGGCTCTACGCGGCGGCTGACCATCATCAACCATTGCAGTGATGAGGTCTTCGCAGTCTTCACGCCGGGCGGGAATCCCACCCAGCCTCAAGCGCTCAGCAATTCCGGCGCGTGGTTTCGCGCCTATGCGGCACAAGGCAGCGGCGAAAACTACATCAACACCGGGGCGCAAGGCAGCGCCTCGATCAACAGCACAATCCTAAACTTGACGACGCTGCCGAGCGACACCACCACTTACTTTCATCCCGGCCAGTTCATCAAAATCACCGGCGGCGGCAGCGCAGGCGCTGACCTGCCCACCGAAATTACCGCAGTCAGCACCAATGCGCTGACGCTCGCTGATCCGCTGCTATCGGCAGTAACCAACGCGGCAGTTTGGTACAACACGCTAAAAGGGGCGGTTCCCATCGCCGCCACCACCAGCCAATCCTTTTGCATCCCGGATCAAGGCGCCCCCAGCGGCAACTTCAGCTTCTTCATGGTCTGCCCGAACAATGATCCCTTCGCCAATCAGGGCTGCAATATCGGCGCTATTGCCGGCGATCGGGCCAGCGTCAACACACTGTTTGAACCAACCTTTGGCTGCAAGCCAGGCGTCGCTGATTGCGCTTTCAACGCCGCTGACGATGCCCCGGACTACCCCAACTGTCAGGCCAATCCCAACGCGACCAACTGCGGGCCGTTAGGCAGCGGCGATTACTTTGATGTCAGCGCGGTGGATGGCTATACCATCGCCATGAAAGTCGAGGTGGCTGGCAACGGGTGCAGCAGCTCGATCATCGATGCGTCGATGCTGGATCTGGCGAGTTGCCCCGAAGAAAACGCCACGACGCTTTATCCCTGGCCGATCAGTGGGCCGGACATCAGCCTGCTGACGAGCAACGGGAGCATCAACCAGGCTTGCGCTGCGCCGTATAAATGGCTGGGAAGCGGCAGTTTCGGGAATCCGAAGAACGCAAGCCCCAGCATTGATTCCACTTGTAGCGCTGCTGGCTGTACGCCCTATAGCTACTACGCGGCGGCAGGATGCCTCGACGATACGCCTGAACACGCCGCCATCGCCTGCCCCAATGGCTCCGGCCCCCAACAACGAGTTGGACCGGCAGCCGCGCATGATGGGACTTACGCCATCCAGAACACCAACTGGACCCAGAATTTGTACGCGATGGGCTATACCGGCTACACCTCCCAATATGACGACGCGGTGGGCGGCCAAGTATGCGACTGGGGAGCGACAATGACCGTCACGCTGTGTCCCAATGGCGGCAAACCCTATGACTCAACGCAGCAATGGGCTTTCGATTCGACTACTGGCACATGTGCGGTCAGCCCAAGCGGGAACTACTCATCGCTGTTTGCCTGTCTGACTGATCCCGGCAACGCGGTGCTGTTCACCTGCGACCAGTTGACCGACACCGCGCATCAACCCGTTGCGGGCAGCCTGCCTTTCTCCAGCGCCCGATGGAAAGCCGATCCTAAAGCGACCGCGAAAAATGGCTATACCTGGGCGCAGGTTCAGGCGCTGAAAGCCACACCGGGCGCACTGGTTTGCCGCGACCTGACCTCGAATCAGCTGACGCCCGCCGGGACCAATATCACAGTCACGAATTGCGACTACAAATACGCCCCACCCTACGATCCGGCCGATCCCGCGTTCGCCGCCTCCAGTTGGTGTCCCGCCCCCTCACCGTGAGCGGCATTCGTCTAAGTGGGCAGTCTCCCCAGCAGAGATGTAGCATGGGTATCCTGCTTCTGCTACGTCGAATTTCGCAATCTACACAATCCAATCAAGGACTACGCTCATGCACCGCAAGCACCAGAAATATGAAGAATTGATTGCCCATTGCAAGGCCTTGTCGCCCGTTCCCACCGCTGTCGTTCATCCTTGCGATGAGACTTCGCTCAAAGGCGCGGTCGAAGCGGCTGAACTGGGTATTCTCAAACCGATCCTGGTTGGGCCACGCGCCAGGATCGAGGCGACGGCAACACAGTTTCAAATTGATATTACTGGCTACGAGATCGTCGATGCCCCGCACAGTCACGCCGCCGCTGACCTGGCGGTGCAACTGGTCCGGGAAGGCAAGGCCGAAATGCTCATGAAGGGCAGCCTCCACACCGATGAACTGATGGGTGCAGTGGTTCGGACGGGAACCGGACTACGCACCGAGCGGCGGATCAGCCACGCCTTCATCATGGACGTACCGGCGCTGGATCGTCCGATCATCGTTACTGACGCCGCGATTAACATTTTCCCGACCCTGGACGACAAACAGCACATCATCCAGAACGCCATTGATCTGGCACAGGCGCTGGGGTTCAAGCAGCCCAAAGTCGGGATCCTGTCCGCTGTAGAAACCATCAACCCCAAGATCCAATCGACCGTCGAAGCGGCTGCCCTATGCAAAATGGCGGACCGGGGCCAGATCACCGGCGGCATTCTGGACGGGCCGCTAGCGCTGGATAATGCCATCAACCTGACCGCCGCCCAGATTAAACACATCAACTCACCGGTCGCCGGCTATGCCGACATTCTGGTGGTGCCGGATCTGGAAGCGGGCAACATGCTGGCCAAGAGCCTGACTTTTCTGGCCGACGCCGATGCCGCTGGCGTCGTGCTGGGCGCCAAGGTGCCGATTATCCTGACCAGTCGCGCCGATTCGGTAACCACTCGGCTGGCTTCCTGCGCAGTCGCTGCACTGGTGGTTCAGGCCCGGCGCGAAGAGGCAAAAAGGGCGATAGCCGGCTGATGTTCTAAATGGCTTAACACGGCGAACTGCCGGGGAGAATGTTATGGTCTTCCGCTTCCTGCACTCCATCTTCACTGCGGCCCCCATTCAGCCCGGAAAATTCGACAAAGACTTGATGCTAAGAGGCATCGAACGGGTAGTGGACGGCACCGATGTCCGCCTGCGGGCAGTGAGCCACTACCGGCGCAAGTTGTGGGAACCGGTGGAGCACGCCATCGACTTCGTGGTGACCTTCGTCAATACCCTGCCGCCCGCCATCGTGGCCGACCAGCAAGGTTATATGGCCGATCCACGGTTACGCGCCCTGTTTGCCTCACCGGATAGCTTGCGGGAAGTTTTGAGTTTCAGCGACGGCACCCGCAACTACCTTAAACAAGCGCCCGATCCCTTGCCGGTGGAACTGTTCGCTGGACTCGGCGCGGTTCGGGTCGAAAAGAACGTGCTTGGCATCGAGATGGAGGGGGAAATCCTCCGCCGGGACGTGCCGCAAACCGTCGTCAACTTCCGCGACCATCGGCTGGCTTTCCTCACCGACAACGAACAGGACACTCGCCGGGAACTCATGAGGCGTGCGGCGGATTACCTGATCGAAACCGCCTTGCAGCGCCTGACTGCCAGCCGCGTCCAAAAGACCCAACTGGAACAGCAGCAGCGAAAGCTGCTTCTGCAAAAAGCCAATCTGCTAAAAAAAGCCCAAGTCGGTCTAGCCTCGTTGGTGGAACCGGCGACGATGGAGCCAGTCGATTTGAGCGCCCTTGAACAGCAGCTTCAGGAACTTGAAACCGAACTGGGCCAACTGCGCACCGATTCGGCTACGCTCGACCAGCACCTCGCCAAAGTTGCCGCCACGCTCAGCGAACCGGAAAAGTATCTGAAACTGGAACCGGTCTCGCTTACCTTGGACCACATCAACACCAAAGTGCCCCACGATTCGCCCAGGGTCGCCAACTCGATGACCTTCCAGGAAATCGTAATGGGGGAAGACCGCCGGGTTACGGCGCTGTTCGTGCGGTTTCCCAGCAACCAACTGCTGCCGCAACCGGATTTCTTCAAGGAGGCCAATCGCCTGCTGTACTCGACTCGATGAGGGTTAACGACACTGTCTTGTGGCAGCATTGGTTGAATTCTTTGCAATTGTTGATCTGGAGGGTTTCCCATGAGCAATAAAGCGAAACCAGCGACTGATCTGGCCGCCATCATCAAATCCCTGAAAGGTTATCTGCTGGAAAAGGGCCACCGCTTTGAGCGTGGGCCGATCTACGAGGGCCAAGGCAAAACCCCTGCCAGCGTGGCTGAGACGGCAAAGAGGTACGAAGGGCGCGGTTACACCCGGTACATGCAGGTCGGCGATCCACCGGTTTACGCCATGCTGGGGCGCGGCCATGAGGAGGTTCACATTTTCCAGCCGCAAGATCCAAAAGTCCGGGAATGGCTGGAGGATGACCGGGTGGCGTTAAACGATCCGACCGTTCGCGCACATCTACTACAGAGCGCCGGTTTGAGCGAAAGCGAGCTTGCGGTGGCACGTAAGCCACAAATTTTCCGAATCACCGAAGTCGATGACGTGTTCATCATCACCAATGAGGACGCTCCGCCCGGACGGTAGCCGCATTGAATAGGCGGGAACCCCTGATGAGCTTCCATTTTGTGCGCGTTCGTTCACTGTTAGGTTGTAGTCACGCTTTCCCTTGATGAAACCGGTTGGCAAAGTGTTCCGGTCAATGTGCTGGTAATGGAACCCGGCGGCTTACACCCCCTTCGACGCTGACGTCGCAGCGGATTCCGACGGTTCCTTTCAGCTTGTGTGGTTAGTCGAATTTAAAGGAGACGACCCAGAATGAAGATGTTGCCGTTGCTATCCGCAATGCTCTTACCCACTGTGGCGCTGATCGGTTGCGCCAGTCCACCCACTGCCGCCGAGCAACCGGCGGATTCGATGATGTTCTCGGCGTCAGCGGTCAGCCCAGCGCCAGCCGTCAAACCCCAACCCATGGCGGTGTTGAAACAGATGGCGGCTTATCTCCGATCTCTCGACCGCTTTACAGTGCGGGTCGAGAAGACCACGGACTTGATTTTACCTACCGACCAGCGGTTGCATTCCGATCAAACGATGGAGATTGCGATTCAAAAGCCTAACCGCCTGCGAGCTAATTACCTGAATCTCAGCGGTGGCCGCCAACTGTTTTATGATGGCGCCACTTTCTCGCTTTACACCCCGGAGGCGAACGTCTACGCCCGCGCCGCCGCCGCGCCGACCATTGACGAGACCCTGGACCTGTTGGCCAAGCAATATCGGATTTCGCTGCCGGTCACCGACTTGTTGGTCGCCAACCCCGATAGCCGCCTGGCGCAAAATCTGACTTCGGAAACCTACGTAGGCCGGATTCTGGTGCGCGGGGTTCCCTGTCACCATCTCGGTTTCCGCACCCCGGAGGTGGATTGGGAAATCTGGATCGAGGACGGCCCCAAGCCCTTGCCACACCGTCTGGCGCTGACCGACAAGAGCGTGAAAGGCTCGCCTCAAATGATCGCTAACCTGAGCGATTGGAACCTCGCCCCGCAATTCTCCGCCGATTTCTTTACCTTCAAACCGCCGCAGAACGCGCAGAAGATCACGTTCCTGGAATCAGCGCCAGCGATCCGGCCCGCTAAAACCGCTCAGTAACCCCGGGAGGGTTTCACCATGCACTCTTCATTTTGGACACACTTGAAATGGGCGATGATCGTTGCCCTGATCGTAGGACCGATGCTGGCGCTGGTCAGCGTCGAGGCGGAAGCGCGCCGTGGCGGCGGGGGCGGTGGCCGTGGGGGTGGTTTCAGCGGCGGCGGCCATGAAGTCAGGGCGCCGAGAGCTAATGTCGGGGATGGCCGTGACTTCAACCAGAGCAACGTCAATCGCGGGGACGTCAACGTCAATCACCGGGACGTGAATGTTAATCGCAATGTGAATGTCGACGTCGACCGCAACTGGGGTTATCCAGTAGGGGCAGCAGCGGTCGCGGTGGGCACTGCGGTCGCAGTGGGCGCCATCGTGTCTACGCTGCCCCCAAGCTGCAGCACGTTCGTCGCCGACGGCATGACTTATCAGAATTGTGGCGGCACTTATTACGCGCCCCGTTACGATGGCCCGAACGTCGTATATGAAGTGGTTTCGCCACCGTCCGGCTGGAATCGATAAATGCCGAGATTCCCCTACGGCCACGCTGAACACCCACGAACCTGTTCTGACTGCGAAGGAAATCCTGGCTAATCTCACCCAGGGTCAGCAGCCTTTTATGCCACGATCCTGGGCTGTAGCGATTCGCGGGTTTCCTGGAACTGATTTTCGACGCCGGCTTCGGCGAGCTGTTCATCGTGCGCGTCGCCGGCAACCCATTCATATTCAGCGCTACGGAGGACATGATGCCGCCAGAATCGATCTTGACCCCCGAACACTTACGAGCGCCCCGCGCCGCCGCTATCGCCGGCATTCTGTTCGCGGTCCTGCTGATCGCCAGTTTTCTGCTGCTGCGCCGCTCGATCCCGGCCGACCCGTTGGAAGCCGGGGCGTGGCTGGAGACGAATGCGAACAGCGTGACGATGGCGCTGAACCTGCTGCCGTTCGCCGGCATCGCCTTCCTGTGGTTCATCGGGGTGTTGCGCGACCGGCTGGGGGAACGGGAAGACCGCTTCTTCGCCACGGTCTTTCTCGGCAGCGGGCTGCTGTTCCTCGCCATGCTGTTCATGTCAGCGGCGATGGTGGGCGGCCTGATCATCGCCTACACGGCGGACCCCGGCCGGATCGTCGGCTCCACTACCTTCACTTCCGCCCGCGCCATCGCCTATGAAGTCATGAATATCTACGCGATAAAAATGGCGGGGGTATTCATGATCGCGACCTCCACCCTCGCGCTCCGCACTGGATTCCTCGCCCGCTGGATCGCGTTCCTTGGCTATGCGGTGGCGCTGCTGCTCCTGCTCAGCAGCCGCTACATTGAGGGAATCCTGCTGGTCTTCCCGCTGTGGGTGCTCCTGATCAGCCTCTACATCCTGATCGATAATCTGCACCGGCCTTCGCCAACAGCGACCACCACATTGGAGTGACAAAGTCATGACTAAAACCAAAGACATACAAGAACCAAACGATACCCAGACCCCCGAAAAGCTGAAGGCCAAGGACTACGAGCGGGAACTGACGAAGCTGCACGTCGAACTGGTCAAGCTGCAAGAGTGGGTCAAACACAAGGGACTCAAGGTCTGCATCGTGTTCGAGGGCCGGGACGGCGCCGGCAAGGGCGGCGTGATCAAGGCCATCACCGAACGGGTCAGCCCGCGCATCTTCCAGGTGATCGCCCTGCCGGCCCCGACCGAGCGCGAGAAATCCCAGATGTACGTCCAGCGCTATATGTCGCACTTTCCGGCAGCCGGCGAGGTAGTCATCTTCGATCGCAGTTGGTACAACCGCGCCGGGGTCGAGCGAGTGATGGGGTTCTGCACCGAAGAGCAGGCCAAGCGTTTCCTGGAGCTGGTCCCACTGGTTGAGAAGACGATGGTCGAGTCCGGCATTATTCTGCTCAAATACTGGCTTGAAGTCAGTCCCGAGGAGCAGACCCGCCGGCTCGAAGCGCGGATTGAGGACGGCCGCAAGATCTGGAAGCTGTCACCGATGGACCTGCTGTCCTACAGCCGTTGGTACGACTACTCGCGGGCGCGCGACGCGATGTTCGCAGCGACGGACACCGCTTGGGCGCCGTGGTATGTGGCGCGATCCGACGACAAAAAACGGGCGCGACTCAACATCATTCGCCACCTGCTCAGCCAGATTCCCTACGAAGACGCGCCCCGTGAAAAGATCAAGCTGCCGAAACGACAGAAAGCTGGCGATTATCGGGAGCCAAACTATCCGTTCAAATTTGTTCCAGAGACCGGTTGAGAGGTTCGTATTTCTTCAGTAGCGGCAAATTTCGGTGGTGTGCAAAGAGAGGTTATCGCCACTCCTAAAACACCACCAAATCAGATCACTGTGATTTGATCTCAAGCTCGACGCTGATCAGGATGCAGCATCCGTTGACGCAATGTGTCGTAAATCGGCGCACTGCCCAGCAAGGGGGGGACGATGCTGGCGCTCAGGCAAGCCGCCAGTATCGGCAGCAGCAACGTGGTGCTCGCAGTCATCTCCATGATCAAGATCAAGCCGGTAAGCGGCGCACGGACGACTGCGGTAAAAAACGCCGCCATCCCGACCACTGCCAGTGCCGGAGTTGACGGGATCAAGCCCGGTAACAGCGGACCCAACACCTCGCCGAAACACCCACTAACCGTTTTACTGAGCAACTCGCCCAGCGTCCCGCCTAATAGCGCACCGAACGTCGCGCCTACCAGCAACAGCGGTGAAAACAGCCCACCGGGGGCACCGGCTGAATAGGAGAAGGTTCCCAACAGCCACCGCGCCGCGAACAACCCAGACAGTCCCATCAGCGTGAACTGCCCATCAAGAACACCTTGGACGATGCGTTCTCCGCCACCCGTCCAGCGTGGCTCGAACCACGCCACCAGCCCCACCACGCCACCCACCCCAGCAGCGCGTAAAAGGATCGGGATCCGCTCGAACCGGTTGAATAGATTGAGCCAACGGATGACCGCCCGGTTGTATGCCGTGCCCAAGATACCGAGCAATGCGCCGAGGATCAGATAAAATATGAGGCTGGCTGGAGTTGGTGTCGGCAGCGCATCCAACCGAAACTCAGGCGGATCGCCCAACAGCGCCCGCGCCACCACCATCGCCGCCCCGCAAGCCGCCAGGGTCGCTATCATCAACCGCGCCTCGAAATGGCGCGACAGTTCCTCGAAAACAAACGCTACGCCACCCATTGGTGCGTTGAAGGCAACAGCCAGACCCGCGCCAGCTGCCGCGCTCTGCAAGACTTGCACATCAGCCCGGATGGCGGAGAAGCTTTTGCCGACCAAGGCGCCAATCACTGCGCCCATCTGCACCGTCGGTCCCTCACGCCCGAGCGCCAACCCCGATCCGATAGCCAGAGTTCCGCCGATAAACTTGACCGGTAGCACCATGCCCGCCGCCGGCTCAGCTTCGCCCTGCATCACCGCCTCGACATGTTGTACCCCGCTGCCGGAAGCGAGCGGCGCGAAACGCTGCACCAGCCAGCGGGCGACCATCACCAAGCCAGACGCGGCGACCACCGGAATCAGCCAGCCAAATTCCGGCCACTGCCGCGCCCAGCCAATCACTACATCACGACTCTGATCCGCTTGGCGGAGCGCCAGGCAAAATGCAGCGCCCACCAGACCGACCAATGCCCCGCTGATTAACGCGATCAATGCCAAAACGAATAAGTTGGCTGAGCCAGGTTCGCGCAGCGGCGGGTTAATCGAAGTATTCAACGAGAGTTTCATCGGTTTTTATCTGCTTTTTTGGGTCCAGAGTAGGCCAACCGCCTGCAAATCGGGCAACATCGTGGAAAGCCATTGCTTAGCCGGTGCGGTGGATTGCCATCCCGTTTCCGGAACGCCATTTGTTAACCGGATCGCGTATTCTTTAACAAGTATTCTTTAAATTTATGGTGTGGGCTGGTCCGCACCAGCCTGGCCGATCCAGGCATGGCGAACGGCTCCTGTAGGCCATCATTACCATGGGGAATTGACCGTGTATAACCAACAACAACCACTGACCTCGCCAAGGCGCATCGCCGTCGGGCTAGCACTGGCTCTAACAGCGGGGCTTATCAGTCCCGCTGCGCTCGCACAAACGCCCGCCGCGTCCCGCCCCCCGACTCCGGTCAGCGTGGTCGAGATCAAACCGGAGAACACCCCAGCGACCTTTGAATTCACCGGCAAGACCGCTAGCTCCCGGCAAGTGGAAATCAACGCCCGGGTCGAGGGCTATCTCGACAAGATCGCCTACGTCGAGGGCAGTCTGGTCAAAACCGGGCAACTGCTGTTCCAACTCGACCCCAAACCTTTTCAGGCCACGCTGGACAGCGCCAAGGCCAACCTAGCCCAGCAGGAGGCGCTGTTGACCCGCGCCCGTCAGACCCTGGCTCGGGTCAAACCGCTGGCCAAGCAAAACGCGGTCAGCCAGCAAGATCTGGACAACGCCACCGCCGGCGTCCTGACGTCCGAGGCACAGGTGCAGGCCGCCAAGGCGCAGGTGGAGACAGCGCAATTGAATCTGGGCTACACCACCATCAAGTCGCCGCTGAATGGCCTGTCCAGCAGCGCCAATTTCCGCGAGGGCGCCCTGATTACGCCAGCCGGTAAAAACGCCCAGTTGACCACCATCGTCCAGATCGATCCGATGTGGGTCAACTTTGGGGTCGGCGAAAACGAAGTTTTGAAGATCAAGACTCAGCAGGAGGCGGGACAATTAAGTAAACCGGGGCTGGACAAGGTGCAAGTAGACCTCGTCCTGGCCGACGGAGCAACCTACCCGCAGAAGGGCCAGATCACCTTCGTGGACCCGGTAGTCAACGCGCAGACCGGCACTTACAACATCCGCGCTGTGGTGCCTAATCCAGGAAATCAACTTAGCCCCGGCCAGTTCGTGCGCGTACAACTCAAAGGTGCGTTCCGGCCCAACGCCATCATGGTGCCGCAAGTGGCGGTGATGCAGGGGCCGAACGGTAAATTCGTATTCGTGGTCGGCCCGGACAATACCGCGCAACCGAAACCGGTTCAGGTCGGAGACTGGTACGGCGATCAGTGGATCATCAATTCCGGGCTGGAAACCGGCGACCGGGTGGTAGTCGATGGCGCGGTGCGGCTGCAACCGGGTGTTCCGGTGCAGATCAAGCCCGCCGCCGCGCCTGCACCCGAGCCAGCGAAAGTCCCTAGCGCCACGCCGCTTAAACCCTGAGAGGGCGCCCGATGATTTCCCATTTCTTTATCGACCGTCCGGTATTCGCCGCGGTTATTTCCATCATTCTAACCCTGGCCGGGCTGTCGGCAATGGGCGTGCTGCCGATTGCCCAGTACCCCGACATCACGCCGGTGCAGGTGCAGGTGAGCGCCACCTATCCCGGCGCCAGCGCCGACGTGGTATCGCAAAGCGTGGCCGCGCCCATCGAGCAGCAGGTCAACAGCGTAAACAACCTGATGTACATGTACTCGTCGAGTTCTTCGACTGGCAACATGAATCTGAACGTGTTCTTCAACATTGGCACCGATCCCGATATCGCCCAGGTCAATGTACAAAATCAGGTGAGTCTGGCCTTGCCGCAGTTGCCGGAGGCGGTGTCCAAACAGGGGGTGCAGGTCCAGACCAAATCATCCACCTTCCTGATGGTGATCGCGATCTATTCACCGGATGGAAGCCAGGATGAAACCTATGTCGGCAATTACGCCTACCTGTATGTGCTCAACGCCTTGCAACGAATTCCCGGCGCTAATCAGGCCAGCATCTTCGGCGTTCCCAATTACGCCATGCGGATCTGGCTGAAACCGGATCGGATGAGCGACCTGGGCTTGACCACCGACGAAGTCATCAACGCCATCCAGACCCAGAACCAGCAGTTCGCCATTGGCCAGATCGGTCAGTCGCCGACCAATGGGCCGGTGGAACTGACCTTTCCGGTCTCTACCCAAGGGCGACTGAGTACGCCGGAGGAGTTCGAGAACATCATCCTGCGCGCCAGTTCCACCGGCGCCGGCGTGTTGCGGCTCAAGGATGTCGGCTACGTGACCCTGGGGATGCAAAGCTATAACCTGCGCAGCCGCTTCAACGGCAAGGTGGGCACCGCCATCGCGATCTACCAGCAGGCGGGTGCCAACGCCCTGGAGGTTTCTAAACAGGTGCGGGCGACTTTGGAGGAGCTGAAGAAGAGCTTCCCGGCTGGCATCGACTACTCCATCGCCCTGGATACCACTAAGTTCGTCAAAGCCTCGATTGACGAGGTGGTGCATACCCTGCTGGAAGCCATCGTGCTGGTTATCCTGGTGGTCTTTATCTTCCTGCAAAGCTGGCGGGCCACGATCATTCCTATCGTGGCGGTGATCGTCTCGGTGATCGCCACCTTCAGTGGAATGTACCTGCTCGGCTTCTCGATCAACATGCTGACCCTGTTCGGCCTGGTGCTGTGCATCGGCATCGTGGTGGATGACGCCATCGTGGTGGTGGAGAACGTCGAGCGCAACATGGCGGAATTCCATCTACCGCCCAAGGAGGCTGCGCATCGGGCGATGGAAGAAGTCACCGGGCCGGTGATCGCCATCGTGCTGGTGCTAAGCGCAGTGTTCGTGCCGGTCGCGTTCCTGGGCGGCATGACCGGGCAGTTATACAAGCAGTTCGCCATCACCATCGCGATCTCAGTGGCGATTTCCGGCCTGGTGGCCTTGACCCTCAGTCCGGCGCTGGCGGCGCTGCTGCTCAAGTCGGGCGAACATGGCGACCAGCGGACCGATCTGCTGTATCGGTTCTTCTTCGGCCCGTTCAATCGCGGCTTCGACTGGTTGACCGGCGGCTACGCCAAAAGCGTGCGCTTTGTCACCAAGCGGGTGTTGCTGGGGCTGACCCTGTTCGCGGTGATGCTGGCGGCGACGTATGGCCTGTTCCAGAAAGTGCCCAGCAGTTTCGTGCCGGATGAAGACCAGGGTTATGTGTTCGGGGTGGGCATCCTGCCGGATGGCGCCAGCCTGGATCGCACCGAGGCGGCGGCCACGCAAATGACCGACATTTTCCGCGCTAATCCGGCGGTCGGTAGCGTGGTTGCGATCAACGGCTATAGCCTGTTGGATTCGCAGCAGAAAACCACCGACACCACGCTATTTGTGTCCTTCAAGGACTACGAAGAGCGGAAGGATCCGAAAGAGAGCGCCCCGAATGTCATCCGTGAAGTGATGGGGAAATTCGCCCACATCGGCGAGGCCATCGCCCTAGTGTTCAACCCACCGTCAATTCCCGGTCTGGGCACCACCGGCGGTTTCGAGTTCTGGATTCAGAGTCGCGGCGGTAGCGACATCAAGCAACTGGCGAAGGTGACCAAGGATTTCGTCGCCAAGGCCAGCCAGCGCCCGGAATTGCGGGGCTTGACTACCACCATCAACGCTGCCTCGCAGCAGTTGTATGTGACCCTGGATCGCGAACAGGCCAACACTCTGGGGGTGCCGGTCAACAATGTATTTGGTACCCTGCAAGCGCTGTTCGGCTCGCTGTACGTCAGCCAGTTCAACCTGTACAGCCAGGTGTGGCAAGTCATCGTGCAGGCGGCCCCGGAATACCGTTCCCGCCCCGACGACATCAAGCAGATTTACGTACGCTCGACCAACGGCGGCATGGTGCCGCTGGCGGCGGTCACCAAGCTGGAATACACCAGCGCCCCGAATCTGATCACCCGTTTCAATACCTTCCCCGCTGCCAAGGTCACCGGTGGCGCCGCGCCGGGTTACAGTTCCGGCCAAGCGCTGGCTACCATGGAAGCAGTGGCTCGCGAGGTGCTGCCGCAGGGTTATTCCTTCGGCTGGAGCGGCCAAGCCTATCAGGAGAAGAAGGTCGGCGGTGATTCGGCGATGGTGTTTATCTATGGCCTAATCATGGTGTTCCTAATCCTGGCGGCCCAGTATGAGAAGTGGTCGCTGCCGTTCAGTGTGATGATGGCCGTGCCGTTCGGCGCGTTCGGCGCGTTGCTGGCGGTCTGGCTGCGCGGGATGGAGAACGACGTGTATTTCCAGATTGGGTTGCTGACTCTAGTTGGGCTGGCGGCTAAGAACGCCATCCTGATCGTGGAGTTCGCGGTGATGAAGCATGAAGAAGGGATGCCGGTACTGGAAGCAGCAGTGGAGGCAGCGCGCTTGCGCTTCCGGCCGATCCTGATGACCTCGCTGGCCTTCATTCTCGGCGCGATTCCTCTGGTCATCGCCACCGGCGCCGGCGCCAACAGCCGCCATTCCATCGGCACCGGCATCGTCGGCGGCATGACCGCCGCCACCGTGCTGGCGATCTTCTTCGTACCGATGTTCTTCCGGCTGTTTGAAGGATTAAGCGAGAAGGGCAAAAAACCGGTATCCACGGAAGGAAGTGGTGGCAATGGTGGCAATAGTGGCAATAGTGGCAATGATGGAAGTGGAATGTTACCGAACATTGCTCCACCGCCGTCCACCGCTTCGGCAACAGCCGTCGATCTCAGTAATACCCTAGCGCAGCGCTTAAACGCCCTTGAGACGGTTCCCCCGGAGCAGATCAGCCCGCCATTGACTACACCAACGCTGGGCGGTCTCGACGATACCCTGATGCGGCGGCTCGATACCCTGGCTACCGCTCCGGTTGAAAACGCTCCGCCTCCGGTGACGCCCGCACTGGGCAGTCTCGACGATACCCTGATGCGGCGGCTCGATACTTTGGCTACCGCTCCGGTTGAAAACGCCCCGCCTCCGGTGACGCCCACACTGGGCAGTCTTGACGACACCCTGATGCGGCGGCTCGAGACGCTCAACACCACGCCTTTGGCGACCCCACCGAAAGAGGATGATCGCCATGATGCGTAAGCGCTTGCTGGCTGTTGCGCTGGGCCTCGCGCTCGGCGGCTGTGCCGTCGGACCGGACTATCAGCGTCCGGAGGTTCCCATCCCGTCGCAGTGGGAGGTCAGCATCCAGGCCGCCAATGATCTCGCCAATACCGCTTGGTGGGAACAGTTTGGCGATCCGGAACTGAATCGGCTGATCCAGACTGCGTTGCAGGAAAACAAGGATGTGAAAATCGCGGCGGCGCGAGTTGAAGAGTACATGGGCCGCTATGGCGTAATCCGTTCCGCACAGTTCCCTCAGGTCGGGGCGAACGCCGCCGGATCGCGAACCCGCAGCGGTGAAAGCACCCTGCCACCGGGATCTGAACTGACCAACGACAGCTATCAGGTCGATTTGGGCGTGTCGTTCGAGCTGGATTTGTGGGGCAAGTTGCGCCGGGCGACCGAGTCCGCCCGCGCTCAACTGTTGGCGACCGAGGAAGCTAAACGCACCGTGATCCTGAGCCTGGTCAGTCAGGTGGCGAACAGCTATGTGCAGTTGCTCGACTATGACCAGCAATTGGCCGTCACCAAGGCGACGCTGAAAACCCGTAGCGAGTCGGTGCGGATCAACGGGCTGCGCTTCAAGGCAGGCTTGATCGGAGAGCTGGATTATCAGCAGGCGGTAGCCGAATACCAGAATGCGGCGGTGCAAGTGCCGCTGCTGGAGCGGCAGATCGCCCAGCAGCAGAACGCCATCAGCCTGTTGCTGGGACGCAACCCCGGCCCGATCAGGCGGGGCGTGAACCTGGATCGACTGGTGATGCCACAACCACCAGCGGGATTGCCCTCCGATGTACTGGAACGCCGTCCCGACATCCGTCAGGCGGAGCAGCAGTTGATCGCCGCTAATGCCGAGATTGGGGTCGCCAAGGCGGCGTTTTTCCCGGCCATCTCGCTCACCGGCCTGCTGGGCGTGGCCAGTACCGATCTATCCGATCTGTTCAGCGGGCCATCGCACGCCTGGCAGTTCGCCGGCCAACTGACCCAGCCGATCTTTACCGCCGGCAAGCTGGAAGGCCAGTTGCAGGCTGCCGAGGCGGTGCAACAGCAGGCGCTGTTAAATTACCAGCAGGTAATTCAGAAAGCTTTTGCCGAAGTGGATAATAGTCTGATCGCGATCAGCAAGCTGCGCAGCCAGTTGAAGGATGAGCAGGCCCAGATCAATGCCTTGCAGCGTTCTCTGGACCTGGCGACCTTGCGCTACCAGAACGGCTATTCCGACTATCTAACGGTGGTGGACGCCGAGCGCAACCTGTATACCGCACAACTCCAGTATGTGCAGGATCAGGGAACGCTGTACACCGCCTCGATCAGCCTGTACGCCGCGTTGGGTGGTGGCTGGGTCAATCAGGCGGAGCAAATGACGGCGCCGCCGGTCAAACCCACAACGCCGGCAGATTGACCCGGCGCATTCTCCCGCTCAAACCCCTCCCCCGGCTCCCAGGGGGAAGGGCTTTCCAGATTTCAGGGTTTTTCGCCCATCCCTTCGCCCTGAGCGGTTTTTGAAACAAGAGCGAAAGTCCGGCAAAAAAAGATTGAGAGAAGTCTGTCTTTAATTTTTCCGTGCTTTCCATGTACTCCGTGGATAAAAAATGAAAAGCCATTTCTCGCTGATTCTGCTGTCCACCCTGCAATGCAACGCCGATTGTGAATACTGTTTCGAGATCAAGAGCGATGACCGGCTCACGCTAGACCGGCTCGGCGAAATCATCCGCAAGGTGCTGGATTACATGGTGGAGAAATCCCTGGCCTCGCTCACCATCTACTGGCAGGGCGGCGAGGCAATGCTGCTGCCGCCGACCTGGTATGAACAGGCGCATACCTTGATTCAGCGCGAGGCTGAACTACGCGGCAAACAGGTCTTTCACAGCCTGCAAAGCAACATGCTGGCCTACAACGCGCGTTGGAACCGGGTGATCGCTGATATGTTCGGCAACAGCGTCGGTACCTCGCTGGACTATCCTAACCGCCACCGTAAACTGCTGGGGCAAGCCCCGGACAACTACAACGCCATCTGGGGGCAGCGGGTGCAGGAAGCCCGGGCGGCGGGCATCGAGGTGCAGGTCATTGCCGTCCCCAACCAGGCCACGCTGGAAGTCGGCGCCGAGCGGTTCTACGCCTACTTCGCCGATGAACTGGGGGTTAGTGATTTCCAGGTCAACACCCCGTTTCCTGGTGGCGAAGCGACGGCTGCCAAGCGAGAACTGCCGGTGGCGGAGGTCGAAAAACTCACCCGTTTTTATCTCGATCTGGCCGAGGTCTGGCTGGAGCGTGGTCACGGGCGCGGAGTGAGCATCGGCCCGTTTGATGCCCTGCTCCGCCACTTCAGCTATGAACCGGCGACCTTGCCGTGCATCTGGGGCGAAAACTGCGCCAACGCCTTGGTTTCCATCGACCCGCGTGGTCAGGTGGCGCAATGCGATTGCTGGGTCACCAGCTACCCGGATTACCACTACGGCAACATTTTCGAGTGCGACAACTTTGGCGAATTGCTAAAAACCAGCGCCGCCCGTCAGCAATTCAACCAGCGTCCGATCCACCTGGTCCAGCATGATTGCCTAGAATGTGACTATCTGGCGCTCTGTCACGGCGGTTGTCCGGTGCGCACCTACACCGTGCATGGCTCGCTCTTTGAGAAAGACCCCTACTGCGAACTGTACAAAGCGCTGTTTGAGCGGATGCAACGGGCCGCCCGCGATCTGGCGCAAGCGGCGGTGGCAACCCGCCGGGCAGCCTGAACCGGAACCCGGCGTAACGGATAAACCGTGATTCGTGATTAATATCCCTTGACAAAACCCGGACTATCTCGCGGGGTTTCAGGTCAGATTCAGCTACTATTTCCCACAGTCGGCAGTGTTATCGTCCGAGGGCTGTTCCGGCAAGCGGCAACTCTGCTTGCAAGCGGGATAACATTTTTCACTCACAGCCAAAGACCGTTGATTAAGCAAACGCAAATGAGGTGGAGAGCAAACATGACCGATCATCATGGCGAGCAACAACCCGAAATGACTGGCGACGCCCCTGTCGAACTGGAACGGCGTGATTTTCTGCGCAGTCTGGGCAAGTGGTCACAGGCGGTCATTGGCGGCGTGGTCGCTGGTGGCGCGCTGACCATCGCTGACCCAGCCGAGGCTTGGTACAACCGGCCTGGCGGCTGGTACAACCGACATGGCGGCTGGTATAACCGGCATGGCGGCGGTGGTGGTTGGTACAACCGACATGGCGGCTGGTATAACCGGCATGGCGGCGGTGGTGGTTGGTACAACCGACATGGCGGCTGGTATAACCGCTAGCGAAAGATCAAAAATTATCATAGTGATAACTACCATGCCGGCTGGTCCAGACGAAATTCAGCCGGCATCGGGATCTCACCTTTCGCGAGGTCAGGATTCATGCCGCCGGCGGTAACGATCCAGAAACCGAGCCAGTCGTTCAATCGCGTTGGTGAGATCGTCCTCGTGAGGCAGAAACACCACCCGCAAATGATCTGGCTCAGGCCAGTTGAAACCACTGCCTTGCACCAGCAACACCTTCTCTTCCAAGAGCAGTTCCAGCACAAAATGCTGATCATCGGCGATGGGATAAATCCGGGGATCAAGGCGCGGGAACAGGTACAGCGCCGCCCGTGGTTTGACACAACTGACCCCAGGAATCGCCGTCAACAATTGCCACGCCACATCACGCTGCTTACCCAGGCGTCCGGTCGGCAGCACCAGATCATTGATGCTCTGGTAGCCGCCTAGCGCAGTTTGAATCGCGTACTGCGCCGGTACATTGGCGCATAATCGCATCGACGCCAGAATATCGAGGCCCTCGATGTAATCCAGGGCGTGGCTCTTTTCTCCTGACAACACCAGCCAGCCCGCCCGATAGCCGCACGCCCGATAGTTTTTCGACAGACCGTTGAAGGTCACGCACAACACATCATCCGCCAGCGAGGCGATAGAGGTGTGTTCGACGCCGTCGTAAAGCACCTTGTCATAAATTTCATCGGCATAAATGATGAGCTGATGCCGACGAGCGATTTCTATGATCTCCTCCAGCAGTTCCGGCGGATACAACGCCCCGGTTGGATTGTTAGGATTGATCAGAACGATGGCTCGGGTATTAGAGGTAATTTTGCTGCGGATATCGTCCAGATCAGGGAACCAACCGGCTTGCTCATCGCAGCGGTAATGGCGCGGATTGCCGCCCGATAAACTGACTGCCGCCGTCCACAGCGGATAGTCTGGAGCCGGAATTAACACTTCGTCACCGTTGTTCAGTAGGGCTTGCAACGCCATCACGATCAGCTCGGATACACCGTTGCCGATATAAATATCCTCGATCCGCACATCGTGAATCTGCTTTTGCTGGGTGTAGTGCATGATTGCCTTGCGGGCGGCGAACAAGCCTTTGGAATCGCAGTAGCCGGAAGCCTCCGGCAGATTGCGGATCATGTCCTGCACCAGTTCTTCGGGGGCAAGAAACCCAAACGGAGCCGGATTACCGATATTGAGCTTGGTGATCCGGTGACCTTCATCTTCCATCTGTTTAGCGTGGGCCAGCACTGGCCCGCGAATGTCATAGCAGACGTTGAGCAGCTTGTCGGACTTCAAAATAGCTTGCATTGGAGATTGATCCTTAAAATACGGTAGTCACGAGGCGTTAGCCCAAAAGGCGATACACCTGATGTGGACGGCGGCGAGGAAGGCAGCGATGTTTTTGGTGGCGTATCGTGCGGTGCTGACACACCACCTTTTTGCGGTGGAGAAAACCGTTTTCGACCAGATACCGGAATTGTGCAGCCCGCACCTGCTCAAGTGGACAGGATTCCAGCCGGCAGAAGACCCTGCGCATCCGATCTTGGTAAATCCCCTTTATGTCCAGCTAGTGAGCTTCGCAGTAGCTAGCGTGGATTATCTGCCACCCACAGTCCGGCTCGTCAATCAGGATTTCAAGCATTTTTCCCATCGGCGGAAACGGCGATTGTCTTCTGCCACGCTATCCCACACGCTCTCGCGTCCAGGTATATGTGGCTCCAGTATAATCCTCATACTTCATCAGACACATCGTGTTTGCGGTGCGCACGCGCCACTTGAAACCCTACAGGATTTCATAATTTTTTGGGAAGATGCGTATCGGGCGCGGCTCGATCACTCTGGAGAGAATCTGGCGCTATTTGTCAAATCGCCTTGAACATCTAGCACCACAATGGTCCTCCACATAACAGCCTCCGCCGCCGAAAACTATTGTGCTGCGCTCAATAGCGCGATTGCCCTGACGCCGTCATAAGATACCGCGATCAGTGCTAACGGGAACGAGTCACGGTCAAGGGCGGCGTAGTCGGCTTTTGCAGCCGGGCAGCCAGGAAGTCGATGAAAATCCGGACTCGATAAGGCAGAGAGCGATTACTGGGCAGCACGGCATAAACGCCCAGCGCTGGCGGAGCGAACGGTTCCAGCAGGGTTTCGACAGTCCCCGCCGCCAGAAATGGCTCAACGATAAAGTCTGGTTGCAGAGCGATCCCCATCCCGGAAACCGCTGCCGCCATCAGCGCCTCGCCGTTATTGGCGCTGAGCCGACCGCGCACTGCGACTGGCTCCAAGCGCCCCTCCACCTGGAACCACCAGGTCACGGCGCCGGCGTCGCCGGTGTAGGCCAGGCATTCGTGGTGCTTGATCTCGCCGGGATGGGCAGGGCGTCCATACCGGGCGAGGTAATCCGGGGAAGCCACCGTGAACAACCGACAAACTCCCAGCTTACGCACAATATCGCCCGGTTCCAGACGATCGGTAATGCGGATGGACAGATCGAACCCTTCCTCGATTAGATTCAGCCGCCGGTCGGTGTAATCCATGTCCAGGCGAATCTCCGGGTAACGCTGCGCGAACTCCAGCAATATAGGCAGCAGGCGCTTCAAGCCGAAGACAAGGGGCAGACCAAGGCGGAGCAGACCACGTGGCGTCAGGTGGTGTTCCGCCACATCAGTTTCCGCCGTTTCCACCAGATTCAGAATCACTCGGCACTGTTCCAAATAAGCCGCGCCGGTGGTGGTCAGCGTCAGCCGGCGGGTGCTGCGGGCCATCAATTTGACGCCGAGATGAGTTTCCAGCGCTGCAATCTGGCGCGTTACTACAGAACGCGCCACGCCAAGTTGCGCGGCGGCAGCGGCAAAACTGCCTCGTTCCGCCACCCGCACAAACAGTTGCATCGCCTCTAACCGATCCATTGTTGCTGTTTTAGCAATAAAGATTTGCCGATTGTCAGCTATTTCGCACCAATCGGGAAGACTAAACTGCGGCTATCTGGTTTTTGGAGAACCCGCAATGTTTTCAACCCAACCGATTCTGTTTGTTCCACACGGCGCGCCAACCTTCGCACTACGCCCCGGCGCTGCTGGTGCGGCGCTCACCGCCGCTGCCCGCACCTTGGCGCGCCCCCGGGCCATCGTGATCGTTAGCGCCCATTGGGATACCGCGACGCCAACCGTCGGATTCGCCGACCGGCCAGACACGATCCATGATTTTTGGGGATTCTCTGAAGCGCTTTACGCGCTGCATTACCCCGCCACCGGCTGCCGGGAGGCCGCCCAAGAAGTCGTCGCGGCGATTCAGGCCGCTGGCTTGCCCGTCCAAACGGATCCGCAGCGTGGTCTCGATCATGGCGCATGGGTTCCGTTGCGGCTGATGTTTCCCGACGCCGATGTGCCGGTCATTCCCCTGTCGATTCAAAGTCGGGGCGGTCCGGTCACCGCCTGGCGACTGGGTCAGGCGCTCGCGCCGCTGGCTACCCAAGGGTTCCTGATCATCGCATCCGGCAACGTGACGCATAACCTGGGCGATGTTCAGATTGCTTGGCGCCACGGTGGTCAGACCCCGGCTTACGTGCGCGAATTTAGCGACTGGATCGCCGCCCGCCTGGCGGCTCGCGACTTGCCCGCCCTGCTGAATTACCGCCAGCAAGCGCCGGGCGCGGTCCGGGCTCATCCAACCGATGAGCATCTACTGCCGTTGTTTGTAGCGCTCGGCGCTAGCGGGAACCCGGCTCAGATCGAACGCTTCCATGCCGGCATCGATGATTATGTGCTTGCTATGGATGCCTACGCTTTTCTGCTGGGAGACGGCGGTTATGCATGACGCCGCACGACACCCCGCTCGCAAAAGCGTTGCGCTTCCTGCCCAGTCAACTGCTGAAGGCGCTGCTGTTTGCGGCCTATACCGGTCGTGCGCCGCCGTATCTGCTGATGATCGCCATTCCTTTCGTTCCGTATCACCGCCCAAGCGGGCGGATCACTTTTCCTACCCTCACCGGAGAATTGCCATGAAGAAACTAACTGTACTTTCAACTGCCTTGGCGCTAGCCACTGTGACAGCCGCCGCTACCGCACCCGCCCAGGCTGCGCCAGAAACTTATGTGCTGGATGAAGCCCATACCTTCCCTCGGTTCTCGTACAACCACTTTGGCTTTTCGACGCAACTGAGCCGTTTCAACAAGACCACCGGCACAATCACCTTGGACAAGGAGGCAAAGACCGGTGCGGTCGATGTCGTGATCGATACTAAATCGGTGGACACTGGCTCGATTCTCGACGAGCACATCCAGGGCGAGGATTTTCTTGATACGGCCCAATACCCGACCGCTACATTCAAATCCACTCAGGTAGTCTTCAAGGGCGACCAACCAGTTGCGGTGAAGGGCAATCTAACCTTAAAAGGGGTAACAAAGCCGGTGACGCTGACCGTAACCTCGTTCCAAGCCATGCCAAATCCGATTATGAAAAAGGATGCGATTGGCGCTAACGCCTACACCATGATTAAGCGTTCTGGCTTCAATGCCGGCAAGTACGCGCCAAATGTGAGCGACGAGGTGCGCCTCGACATCGCCGTTGAGGCGATCAAGCAATAGCGCGATAGTGAACCGCCCCGGCTTTCCCAGAGGCTCCTACTCTTGAGAAGATGGAGCCATGAGAAAGCCAACAAAGTTTTCACCCGAGATTCGGGAGCGGGCTGTTCGGATGGTGTTTGAACACCGAGGCGAGCACGAGTCGCAATGGGCGGCGATCTGATCAATCGCAACGAATGACGATAAACCTGTGGTAAAGAATTCCAAAGCCTTTAGGCGCCTTGTCGACTCCGATCACCAATGAAAACACCACAGTTTATCTAGCTGGACTATTAAGAGGTTACTGTTTTTTACGTTCACTTCTTGGGGTATTTTTGAATACTTATCATTCACATAACCCTGCAACCAGCGTTCCAATACACCAGTGACCCGGGCAATACCTGCTAAAGGGATTTTTTCAAGCAAGGGTTTATCGATGAATTATTTTGTCGCCTCAGAAATCGGCTGTTTTTTAGGATTTTCTACAAATTTCCTGCCACAAGAATTGCATTTAAATTTAGGTTTTCCGTTGCCAAAACTACCATTTTTGACGATGTCATTAGAAGAGCAATTTGGACAACTTATCGTTAAGTCTCTTCGGGATTTTCGATCAGCTCATTTTATCATAATATCACTCGAATTTCAGGATTATCCAAAAAACAACAGTAGTTTATACAGACGTGTGTCAAAGAATAGCTTCCTCATTTCGGGAGACTTCTACCCTATTGGCATTGCCTCTGTCTCAAGCATCCAAGCTCCTCGATCAGGCGCACGACAACATCCCTGTGAATGCTGAAATCCAATCAGCCGCTGAAAAGCTGGATACTCATTCTCGCGGGGATGGCAAAGTCAGCGACTTTTGACCTGGAAAAGACAAAAGCTATCGGGAAACGGTATTCGTTCAACGGCACGGGGAGCAGCAAAATACCACCCGGTTTTTCGGATTACCTCTACCGACTGATCCAAACGGGTCATCTAGTCTGTACCTTAGTTGCAATTTTTTAATTTAAATAATTAAAAACAGCATCTTGAATCAGTTAATCCTACTACTACCAAAGAGGTATCCATCCGGCGCAACCGCCGGCTCTCAGTGAAGAAACCCCGATGAAGGGTCTATTTTCCACCGCCTGGCCGGACGTAGCATCGCACTTGCAGCATAAAAGCGAGGATTGCGGCGATGGCTATGACGTTCCAGCAAAAACAAGTCTCGGTCCTGACCATGAACACCCTGGCCTTCGCGGTGAATTTCGCCGTCTGGGTCATGTTCTCGGTCATCGGCATCAAAATCAAAGCGGAACTGAATCTTAACGAAACCGAATTCGGCCTGCTGGTGGCGACCCCGATTCTGACCGGCTCGCTGGTGCGGCTGCCGCTGGGGATTCTGACCGACCGTTACGGCGGCCGGATCGTGTTTTTCATTCAAATGCTGCTGGTGGCAATTCCCACCTGGCTGCTGTCCTACGCCACCGCCTACTGGCACTACCTGACCTTGGGCCTGTTCATCGGCCTGGCAGGTGGCTCCTTCGCAGTCGGCATCGCCTACACCTCAGCCTGGTTCAGCAAGGAACGGCAAGGCACCGCAATGGGGATTTTCGGCGCAGGCAACGCCGGTTCCTCGCTGACCAAGTTCATTGCCCCGCTGATCATTGGCGCCTTCGGAGCCTGGCAGGTGGTGCCCAAGGTCTACGCGGTGGCGCTGCTCGTAATGACGGCGCTGTTCTGGTTCTTCACCTATCCCGACCCGCTGCATGAAAAAGGCATGGCTGAGAACCGGGTCCGGCCCAGTCTCGGTCAGCAATTGACTCCCTTGCTTGATGCGCGAGTGTGGCGCTTCGGCTTGGCCTACGCCTTCATGTTTGGCGGGTTCGTGGCGCTGGCGCTGTGGTTGCCTAAATACTATGTCGGTGAATACGGCTTGCCACTGGCGACCGCAGCCTTTCTGACCATCTTCTTCGATCTGCCATCCGGGGCGATCCGCGCCCTCGGTGGCTGGGCCTCGGACAAATGGGGCGGTAACACCGTGACCTGGTGGGTGCTGTGGGTCAGCCTGATCTGCCTG
The DNA here is from genome assembly GCA_003989085.1 of Candidatus Competibacteraceae bacterium. Lineage (GTDB taxonomy): Bacteria > Pseudomonadota > Gammaproteobacteria > Competibacterales > Competibacteraceae > RXIV01. The sequence continues at coordinate 144,122 of RXIV01000005.1, read as the reverse complement.
TTCCTGCTCAGCTATCCACCGACCACCTTGGTTATTCATGGCATCAAGGGCGACATTGCGGTCCATCTTGGTCTAGGCATCGTGTTGTTTACGGCCCTGGTGTTCGTGATTGGCATGGCGCAGGGCTTTGGCAAGGCCAGCGTCTATCGCAGTCTGGCCGATCATTTTCCAGGGCAAATGGGGGTGGTCGGCGGCATTGTCGGCCTAATCGGCGGGTTAGGCGGCTTCGTCATGCCCATCATGTTCGGCGTTGCCGCCGATGCGGTCGGGGTTCGCAGCAGTTGTTTCATGCTGATGTTCCTGCTGGTGGTGGTCACCATGATCTGGACCTGGGTGGCCGAGAACCATGAGCGCGAAGTCATTCTCGGTAAACATGCCGCCGCCCGCGCCGAGCTGGAACAGGCCGAACTGATCGAGCATTCCCGCCCGCGTCGTCATTTGCTGATTGACTGGCGGCCAGACGATCAAGGCTTCTGGGAACAGACCGGCCGCGCCATCGCTAACCGCAATCTGTGGCTGTCGATGCCCGCGCTGCTGCTGGCCTTCGCCGTGTGGGTGGTGTGGAGCGTGATCGTGGTCAAGCTGCCGCTGGTCGGCTTCCAGTTCACCCCGAACCAGTTGTTCTGGCTGGCGGCGCTGCCGGCGCTGTCCGGGGCGTTATTCCGAGTACTGTATTCCTTCGTGGTGCCAATCTTCGGCGGGCGTAACTGGACCGTGTTCAGCACCGCACTGTTGCTGTTGCCGACCCTGTGGATCGGGGTCGCGGTGCAAGACCCTAGCACCAACTATCCAGTGTTCGTGGTCATTGCCCTGTTGTGCGGACTGGGCGCCGGCAACTTCTCCTCCAGCATGGCCAACATCAGCTTCTTCTACCCGCAACGGCTGCAAGGCACCGCGCTGGGGCTGAACGCCGGGGTTGGCAATCTGGGGGTCGGGCTGGCGCAGTTGGTCACACCGATTGCGGTGTATGGCGGGGCGTTGCTGGTTCTCGGCGGCGAAGCGCAAACCCTGGGCGATGGCTCCGACACCCGCATCTGGCTACAAAACGCCGGGTTTATCTGGGTCCCCTTCATTGTCGCCGCCGCCGTCGCCGCTTGGTTCGGAATGGATAACATCGCCACAGTCAAGGCCGGATTCGCCGAGCAAGTGGCGATCTTCCGGCATAAGCACCAGTGGCTGATGAGCTGGCTGTATACCGGCACTTTCGGCTCGTTCATCGGTCTGGCGGCCAGTTTCCCGATGCTGGTCAACACCGAGTTCCCGACGGTGGACGCTTTCAAATTCGCCTTTATCGGCCCGTTGCTGGCGGCGCTGGTGCGGCCGATTGGCGGCTGGCTGGCGGATCAGCGGGGCGGAGCGCGGATCACCTTCTGGAGCTTTGCAATCATGGCCGCCGCCCCGGTGGCAGCCATTCCGTTTCTGCCTAGCGCGACCAGCGACGGCAGCGTGGTTGGCTTCGTGCTGATGTTCCTGATCCTGTTTCTGGCGGCGGGCGTGGGCAACGGCTCCACCTTCCGCATGATCCCCACCATTTTCCGCAGCCTGCGCGAACAGCAAGCCGCTGGTCAGGGCGAAGCCGCCCTGGCGCAGGCCCGGCGCGACGGCGTGACCGAAGCCGCAGCAACGCTCGGCTTCAGTTCAGCAGTCGCGGCGTTTGGCGGGTTCTTCATCCCGATTGCCTACGGCGCCTCTTTCGATCTGAGCGGCAGCCCACAAGGCGCATTGATTTTCTTCAGCGTGTTTTATCTGAGCTGCCTGTTGATTACCTGGCAATGGTATGCCCGCAAGGGAGCGGGAGTGCCTTGCTGAGTCGAGGCTAAAGGTTAAAAACCCGACAGCTGCCTTACATTTTTCCGTATTTTCCGTGGCTATTTTTGGCTAAAACTGAATTTCAGCGACTGGAGCGCATTCCTGATGACTGAGCATAATCCCCGCACCTGGTTAAGCACATGGACTCCAGAAGACCCGGAGTTCTGGGAGAAAACCGGCAAATCCATTGCGTGGCGTACCTTAACCATTACCACTCTGAATCTGACCATGGCTTTCATTGTCTGGTTTGTCGTATCGGCGCTGGTGGTGCGCTTGCCGAACGTCGGTTTCAAGCTGTCGGCGAACCAACTGTTTTGGCTGGCAGCCATGCCAGGTCTCGCAGCTGGCATTCTGCGCACTCTCCATACTTTTCTGGTGCCGGTTTATGGCACTCGGCATGTCGTGGCTTTCTCCACACTATCGCTGCTGATTCCGGCGCTCGGTTGGTTTTATGCGGTGCAAGATCCGACGACGCCTTACTGGATTCTACTCACGCTGTCGTTTCTGGCTGGACTGGGCGGTGGTAATTTCTCCTCATTCATGCCATCAACCAGCCTGTTTTTTCCAAAACGGCTGCAAGGTACAGCGCTAGCGATTCAGGCAGGCATTGGCAATTTCGGCGTCAGCGTCGTGCAGTTTGTGACGCCGTGGATTATTGGTTTTGCTCTGTTTGGAACGCTGGCTGGCGATCCGCTGACTTTTGTTCCTACTGCGCCGGGGGCAGTCACCAAGTCCATCTGGCTACAAAACGCCGCCCTGGTTTATGTGCCATTCATCGTGGTCTTTGCTATCGTCGCCTGGCTCATGCTGAAGTCGGTACCGGTGCGGGCCAATTTCCGTGAGCAACTGGACATCTTTCATTTCAGCAATCTTCACGGCTTTTGGATGACTTCGCTGTACATCATGACCTTCGGTTCCTTCTCCGGCTTTGCCGCCACCTTCCCGCTGATGATCAAGCAGATGTACACCGTATTACCGGGCGGCCCTGATCCATTGGCTTATGCCTTCCTCGGCCCATTGGTTGGCGCCGCCGCCCGGGTACTGGCCGGCCCGATCTCGGACAAGCTGGGCGGCGCGATTGTCACCCATTGGTCTGGCCTTGGCCTGCTGGCTTGTGCGGTTGGCGTAACCTTTTATACCCATCCTGCCTCAATGAGCGACTTTCCATTATTCGTCGGATTGATGCTGGGCGTATTCTTTTTCAGCGGGGTTGGCAATGCCAGTACTTTTAAGCAAATGCCAATGATTTTCGAGCCACGTCGGGCTGGCGGTATGATCGGCTGGACTGCGGCAATGGCTTCATTTGGCCCCTTCATCTTTGGAATGCTAATTGGCTGGTCATTTGCTGCCACTGGTTCACCCAATGCCTTTTTCTACGGCGCAGCATTGTTTTATGCCTTCAACATTGCCATCAACTGGTGGTTCTACGCCCGCACCGGAGCGGAAAAGCCGTGCTGAAATAAGGTTACAGGTTGAAGTTTGCGGTTAGCAGCTGCTTAAAAACGAGGTTAATTACCATGAGTCATTTTCTCGACCGACTGAATTTTTTTAAGAAAGTCACTGATACCTTCTCCGGCGATCACGGCATTGTCACCAATGAAGATCGCGGCTGGGAGGATGCGTATCGCGCCCGCTGGCAGCACGATAAAATCGTGCGTTCGACCCACGGTGTGAATTGCACCGGCTCCTGTAGCTGGAAAATTTATGTCAAAAATGGGCTGGTGACCTGGGAAACCCAGCAGACTGATTATCCACGAACCCGTGACGATTTGCCGAATCATGAGCCGCGCGGTTGTCAACGCGGGGCGTCCTATAGCTGGTATCTGTACAGCGCCAATCGGGTGAAATACCCAATGATTCGTGGCAAGCTGTTAAAACTGTGGCGCGATGCGCTTTCACTGAAAAAAGACCCGGTTGATGCATGGGCGTTCATTGTTGAAGACCCGGCCAAAGCGGCGGAATACAAGACTCAGCGGGGCTTGGGCGGATTCGTCCGCGCTACCTGGGAAGAAGTGAATCCGCTGATTGCCGCCGCCAATGTTTATACCGCCAAACAATACGGTCCGGATCGGATTTATGGCTTTTCGCCGATTCCAGCAATGTCGATGGTTTCTTATGCCGCCGGCTCCCGTTATCTGTCCTTGATTGGCGGGGCTTGCGGCAGTTTTTATGACTGGTATTGCGATCTGCCGCCGGCCAGCCCGATGATTTGGGGCGAGCAAACCGACGTGCCGGAATCCGCTGACTGGTACAACTCCACCTTTTTAATGATGTGGGGTTCCAATGTGCCGCAAACGCGCACACCCGACGCCCACTTCATGACCGAGGTGCGCTACAAGGGGACCAAGATAGTCGTGGTGTGCCCGGATTATTCCGAAGCCTCGAAATTCGCCGACATCTGGCTGCATCCCAAACAGGGCACGGACGCCGCCGTGGCGATGGCGATGGGCCATGTCATCCTGCGCGAGTTTCACCTTGACGGGAAATCGGACTACTTCAATCAGTATGTGCGCGAAACCACTGATTTCCCCTACTTGGTCATACTCGACGCCCGCGAGGATGGCCGCTATGTCAACGGCCGGTTCCTGCGCGCCTCCGATTTGAGCGACAGCGCCGGTCAGGCCAATAATCCGGAATGGAAAACCCTGGCTTTCGATGAGAAGAGCGGCAACCTGATCGTGCCGAACGGCTCCATCGGCTTCCGCTGGGGCGAGAAAGACAGCATGGTCGGCAAGTGGAATCTGGAGCCGAAAGAATCTCTAAACGGCGCTGAAACCCAGTTACGGTTGTCGGTGAACGAAATCAGGGACCAAGTGGTTCCGGTCGCCTTCCCCTACTTTGGTTCAACCCAGCACCCGCACTTTGCCTGCACCAGTCACGACGAGATTCAAGTCCGTAATGTGCCGGCCAAAAAGGTCAGGCTGGCTAATGGTTCCGAGGCGCTGGTCGCCACGGTCTATGACCTGACCTTGGCGCAGTATGGTCTGGATCGGGGTCTGGGCGGCAGCAACGTTGCTAAAACCTATGACGACGACGTGCCTTACACCCCAGCCTGGCAGGAAAAAATTACCGGCGTACCCCGCGCCCAGATCATCACCGTCGCCCGCCAGTTCGCCGAGAACGCCGACAAGACTCACGGCAAGTCGATGATCATCATCGGCGCAGCGATGAACCACTGGTATCACATGGACATGAATTACCGGGGCGTCATCAATATGCTGATGATGTGCGGCTGCATCGGCCAGAGTGGCGGTGGTTGGGCGCATTACGTCGGTCAGGAGAAGCTGCGGCCCCAAACCGGCTGGACGGCGCTGGCCTTTGCGCTGGATTGGCACCGCCCACCCCGGCACATGAACTCCACCTCGTTTTTCTACATCCACTCCAGCCAGTGGCGGCACGAGAAGGTCGCCATGACCGAAATTCTTTCGCCGCTGGTCGATCCTAAGCAGTGGCAAGGCACGCAGATCGACTACAACCTGCGCTCCGCCCGGATGGGCTGGTTACCGACTGCGCCGCATTTCGACGCCAATCCGCTGCAACTGGTGAAGGATGCCGAGGCGGCTGGTCAGGCTCCCGCCGCGTATCTGGCGGAAAAGCTGAAGGCCGGCAAAGTCAACTTTGCGTTTGCAGACCCGGATAATCCGGTCAACTTCCCGCGCAACATGTTCGTGTGGCGCTCCAATCTGCTCGGCTCTTCCGGCAAGGGCCACGAGTACTTCCTTAAATATCTGCTCGGCACGACCCACGGCGTACAGGGTAAAGACCTGGGCGAGGAAGGCGGTGAGAAACCATTGGAAGTCAAGTGGCGCGACGCGGCGCATGGCAAACTCGATCTATTGGTGACGCTGGACTTTCGCATGTCCACCACCTGCATGTATTCCGACATCGTGTTGCCGACCGCGACCTGGTACGAGAAAAACGACCTCAACACCAGCGATATGCACCCGTTCATTCATCCCCTGAGCGCGGCGGTCGATCCGGCCTGGGAAGCGCGGACGGACTGGGACATCTTCAAAGGTCTCGCCAAGACCTTTTCAGAGGTGTGCGTCGGTCACCTCGGTGTCGAGAAAGACCTGATCGCCCTGCCCACCCATCACGACACGCCAACCGAACTGGCGATGCCGGACGTGAAGGACTGGAAGAGGGGCGAATGCGACCTGATTCCGGGCAAAACCGCGCCAAGCCTGATCGTGGTCGAGCGCGATTACCCGAACACCTACAAGAAGTTCACCTCGGTCGGGCCGCTGCTGGACAAGCTCGGCAACGGCGGCAAAGGCATCAACTGGAATACCGGACACGAGGTCGAGGCGCTGGCGACGCTGAATTACACGGTGCAGGAGGACGGGGTTTCCAAGGGTCGGCCCTGCATCAACAGCGACATCGACGCTGCTGAAATGATCATGATGCTGGCCCCGGAGACTAACGGCCACGTCGCGGTGAAAGCCTGGGCGGCGCTGGGCAAGATCACCGGTCGTGACCATACCCATCTGGCCCTGCCCAAGGAACACGAGAAGATCCGCTACCGGGATATTCAGGCCCAGCCGCGCAAGATCATTTCCTCGCCCACCTGGTCCGGGCTGGAAGATGAGAAGGTCAGCTACAACGCCGGCTACACCAACGTCCATGAGTTGATCCCGTGGCGCACCGTCACTGGCCGCCAGCAGTTCTACCAAGATCATCTGTGGATGCTGGGCTTTGGCGAGGCGATGTGCGCTTATCGGCCACCGGTGGATATGAAAACCGTCGCGCCGATGATTGGCCAGCGCCCCAATGGCAATAAGGAAATCGTGCTGAACTTTATTACCCCGCACCAGAAATGGGGGATTCACAGCACTTATACCGACAACCTGATCATGCTGACCCTGTCGCGGGGCGGCCCGGTGATCTGGATTTCCGAAGTGGACGCTAGAAAAGCCGGGATTGTCGATAACGACTGGATCGAGGCTTATAACGTCAATGGCGCGATTGCGGCGCGGGCGATCGTGAGTCAGCGGGTGCCTGAGGGCATGTCCATGATGTACCACGCTCAGGAGAAGATCGTGAATACGCCCGGTTCCGAAATTACCGGCACTCGCGGCGGTATTCACAACTCGGTGACGCGCACCGTGTTAAAACCCACCCACATGATCGGCAGTTACGCCCAGCAAAGCTACGGCTTCAACTATTACGGCACGGTCGGCGCCAATCGCGATGAATTCATCATCGTTCGCAAGATGGCGAAGATTGACTGGCTGGACGGCGAAGTGTCGGCTGAAACCACTACCGTAGAGGCGCATTGACATGAAAGTACGCGCGCAAATCGCCATGGTCCTGAACCTGGATAAGTGCATTGGCTGCCATACCTGTTCAGTGACCTGCAAGAATGTCTGGACCAGCCGCGACGGCATGGAATACGCCTGGTTTAACAATGTCGAGACCAAACCCGGCATTGGCTATCCCAAGAACTGGGAGAATCAGGAACAATGGAATGGCGGCTGGAAACGGCGCAAGGACGGTAAAATTGAGCTGAAACAGGGCGGCAAGCTGAAAATTTTATCCAACATCTTCGCCAATCCTGATTTGCCGGCGATTGATGATTATTACGAGCCGTGGGATTACGACTACGCCCATTTGCAGAATGCGCCAGAGTCCAAAGCCATGCCAGTGGCCCGGCCCCGTTCGGCGATTAGCGGCGAGCGGATGGAGAAGATTCATTGGGGGCCAAACTGGGAAGAAATTCTCGGCACCGAATTCGCCAAGCGTTCCAAAGACTACAACTTTGAGAACGTGCAGAAGGAGATTTACGGCGAATTTGAAAATACCTTCATGATGTATTTGCCGCGTCTGTGCGAACACTGCCTGAATCCGGCCTGTGTCGCCTCCTGTCCCAGTGGGGCGATTTACAAGCGTGAAGAAGACGGCATTGTGCTGATCGATCAGGACAAATGCCGGGGCTGGCGGATGTGCGTATCGGGTTGCCCGTATAAGAAAATTTACTACAACTGGAATACCGGCAAATCGGAAAAGTGCATCTTCTGCTATCCACGGATTGAGTCAGGCCAGCCAACGGTGTGTTCGGAAACCTGCGTGGGCCGGATTCGCTATCTCGGCGTGTTGCTGTATGACGCCGATAAAATCGAGCAAGCCGCCAGTGTAGTTGATGAGAAGAGTCTCTATCAGGCGCAACTGGATATGTTTCTCGATCCATTCAGCCCGATGGTGCAAGCCGAAGCCCGCAAAGCGGGCATTCCCGAAGCGTGGCTGAAAGCGGCTCAGGACTCGCCAGTTTACAAAATGGCGATTGACTGGAAGATCGCCTTCCCCTTGCACCCTGAATACCGCACCTTGCCGATGGTCTGGTATGTGCCGGCGCTGTCGCCGATCCAGGCCCGCGCCGAAGCCGGTCAAATCGGTATGAACGGCATTATTCCTGATGTTGGATCGTTGCGAATTCCGCTCCAATATCTCGCCAACCTGTTGACCGCCGGGGATGAAAAACCGGTGAAACTGGCTTTGGAACGAATGCTGGCGATGCGCGCTTATATGCGGGCTAAGACGGTCGATGGCGAAATCCGTGATGAGGTATTAAAAGCGGTTAATCTGCGGATTGATCAGGTTGAAGCGATGTACCGTTATCTGGCGATTGCCAATTATGAAGATCGCTTTGTTATTCCCAGCAGTCACCGTGAATACGCCAGTGCGACTTATGACGCCTTTGGTGAACGCGGTGGTTGCGGATTCAGCTTCGGCAACGGTTGTTCGCCGGGAACTGAAAAAACTAATCTGTTTGGGGGCAAGAAGATCAACATCCGTCGGGCTGCGCCAATTCGGGCGGATCGGGAGAAAGGTTAATGAAAACCTTGAAGATCTTGTCGGCGCTGTTGTGCTATCCACAACCGGAAATGCAGGCGGCGCTGACTGAAATGGCAACGGCGCTGGAACGGGAAAACCAGTTGCCGCAAGCAGAACGCTGGGCCTTGCAAACGTTCATTCATCAGATGCAGCGCACTGATTTAATGGACTTGCAGGAAAGCTATATCGGGTTATTTGACCGGGGCCGGGCGCTGTCGCTGCATCTGTTTGAACACATTCACGGCCAGTCGCGGGATCGCGGGCAGGCGATGGTTGACCTGCTGGAAACCTATCGCCGGCATGGCTTTGAACTCAGCGCCCGCGAGTTGCCCGATTACCTGCCGCTGTTTCTGGAGTATCTGGCGCAGCGGCCCGCCGACGAGGCATTGAGTCTATTGACCGACGCCATGCCGGTGATCGCCTTGATCGGCGCTCGCCTGGCGGAACGCGGCAGCGATTATTACGTGGTGTTTGATGCGCTCGCGGCTCTGGTCGGCGAACCGGCCAGCATCGCCGAAATTCGCCGCCAGGCCGCTACTGAAGGGCCGGATCAAACCGTGGTGAATATGGATCAGATTTGGGAGGAAGAGGCGGTGACCTTTCTGGCGAATCAGGAGGGTTGCGGCATCAACCGTCCACTGCCGGGTGTGGCGCAACCGGTGCAATGGGTTCCGCCACCCGATTCGACTCGCCAATCCGCCCGTTCCCTCTAAACATTTCGAGGCAAACCATCATGAATTACCTGGATACCCTGTTGTTTGGCGTTTATCCCTATCTGGCCGGAACGGTATTTCTGATCGGCAGTCTGATTCGCTTTGATCGCGACCAATTCACCTGGAAAGCCCATTCCAGTCAGATGCTGAGCAACAAGAATATGCGGCTGGCCAGCAATCTGTTTCATATCGGGATCATTCTGCTGTTCTTCGGCCACTTCTTCGGCATGTTGACCCCGCCGGAGATCTTGCACGCCATTGGTGTTTCCGCCGGTGCCAAGCAAGTGCTGGCGGTCGTTGCGGGGAGTATCTTTGGCCTGATGTGTTTCGCCGGGCTGACCCTGCTGGTCAAGCGGCGGCTGACCGATCCACGCATCCGGGCCACCAGCAGCCGGATGGACATCGTGATCCTGCTGCTGCTCTACGCTCAACTGATTCTCGGCTTGCTGACCGTGCCGGCATCGCTGATGCATCTGGACGGCCACAACATGCTACTGTTAATGCAGTGGGCGCGGAATGTGGTGACCTTCAATCCGATAGAGGCGGTCGCGGCGATTGGCCCGCTGGGCTTCCTGTTCAAACTGCACATCACGCTGGGCTTGACGATCTTTTTGCTGTTCCCATTCAGCCGGCTGGTGCATATCTGGAGCGCCCCGGTCACTTATCCAGTCCGGCCTTATCAAGTAGTGCGGCAACGCTGAGCCAACATGAACCCTTCCCCCGCTGCTTCTCTCGTGGATCGCTTCGGACGTCGGATCAATTATGTCCGGTTTTCCGTAACCGACCGTTGCGATTTCCGCTGCGTCTACTGCATGAGCGAGCGGATGAGCTTTCTGCCCCGCGCCCGCGTCCTTACCCTGGAAGAACTGGCGGCGCTGGGCCGGGCATTCGTGGCGCTGGGCGTTCGCAAAATCCGCCTCACCGGCGGCGAACCGCTGGTCAGGCAAAATGTTCTGTGGCTGTGTCGCGAGCTGGGCCAGCTGCGGGAAAACGGGTTGACGGAACTGGTCATCACCACCAACGGTTCGCAGTTGGAGCGGCTGGCCGGCGATCTCCACGCCGCCGGGGTCGCCCGCATCAATATCAGCCTAGATAGCCTGCAACCCGACCGGTTCCGCCGCCTGACCCGCACTGGAGAGCTGGAGCAAGTTTTACGCGGCATTCGCGCCGCCCAAGCTGCCGGCTTTCAGCGCATCAAGCTAAATGCGGTCATCCTGAAAGGCCGCAATCACGATGAAGTGGTTGATCTGGCCCGGTTCGCCATCAAGAACGGGCTGGACCTCAGCTACATCGAGGAAATGCCATTGGGAGTGATCAGCGATCATGACCGCGCCGAGGCGTATTACTCCAGTGAGGCGATTCGCACTGACCTGGCGCGGGTCTTCACCCTGACGCCCAGCACCGAAACCACCGGCGGCCCGTCCCGTTATTACCGCATTCCCGGAACCGACAGCCGGATTGGCTTTATTGCGCCGCACAGCCACAACTTCTGCGGTGACTGCAATCGGGTGCGGGTGTCTGCCGAGGGCCGGCTGCTGCTTTGTCTGGGGCAGGAGCATTCGGTGGATTTGCGTCGGGTGCTGCGTGCTCATCCCGGCGACCGCGACCGGCTGCAACAAGCCATTATCGCCGCGATGCATCTCAAGCCGCACGGCCACGAGTTTCAACTGGGTGGGCAACCGATTATTTTGCGCCACATGAACCACACCGGCGGCTGAAAAACCGGGTCAGGCGGAGCAGGCGAAGCGCACGATAAAATCAGCGATGCCGTCCAGATCAGCCAGCGCAAATCCTGGCAGATCGGGCCGACCGTACTGGGCCGGCTCCAGCTGCGGTTCGGTGGCAACCGCAATCACACTGGGGTCCTCCGGGAAGCGCAGCGACTGATCTCCCCCAGCCGGTCGCCAGATTTCCAGCTTGGGGTGCGGGTCTGTTTTCCAGCCCTCCACCAACACTAAATCGACCGGTTGCAGCCGGTTCAGCAGCTCGCACAATGTCGGCTCCGGCTGTTCACGCCGCTCGTGTAGCAACGCCCAGCGCCGTCCCGTTGCCAGAATCACTTCATGCGCGCCCGCCTCGCGATGCCGCCAGGTATCCTTACCGGGTATTTCCAGATCAAGGTCATGGTGGGTGTGCTTGAGGGTCGAAACCGTTAGGCCTCGCGCCTGCAAGCGGGGAATCAGCGCGATGATCAGGGTGGTTTTGCCACAACCGCTCCAGCCGCTAACGCCAAGAACTTTCAAGGTTCACTCCTCCCGTTGCCCCAGGTTGCTTCCAGCCACGCCAAATCGTCCGGGGTATTAATGTTACAAAACCACTGTGGTCTGTCGGCAAACGCTACGACCGCGGGCTGATGACGCCGCAACCAACGGTGGACGCCGCCCTCCCCCGCCGCTAGATAGCGGGCCAGATCGTCCTGCAACGCGACCGGCAGCAAGGCAAACACCGGTTGCCAGTCACCCGCGTAGCAGGCCACGCTGACAGTCGCCTGATCCCGCGCCAAGGCGGCGACCATGCGCCGGGCGTAATCCGGCGGCAACCGGGGCGAATCGCAAGGTACAGTCAAGACATACGGCGTCCCGGCGGCCTGCAATGCGGTCAGGATTCCAGCCAATGGCCCGCGAAAACCGCGCTCGCTATCCCGGATCACCCTGCAGCCAAACTGCTGATAAAACGCCAGATGACGGTTGGCGCTGATCAGCAATTCCGCTACTTGAGGTTGCAACCGGCGGATGCTATGTGCAATCAGTGGTTCACCAGCCAGCGGTAGCAAGCCCTTGTCGCGCCCGCCCATCCTGGTGGCGCGGCCCCCGGCAAGAATAACGCCGGTCACCGCGAGGGGAGGCGCTAAAGAATCCGAGCGCTTTGCGTGATCGGTCAAAGATGAAATAAGCGCCATATCAATGTTCCCGTTGATAACTTGGCCTACGGACATCGGCTATCCGCAGGATTCAGGGTTGCGGGTTATCATCCCTCATCTCATGCTCCTTCGCGCTCGCTGTAAAGGTTCGTCTCCACCACCATCCCATACCTATGACCCACGCCCTACTCTTCTCTGTTTTCATCATCGCTTCCTGCGGCCTGGTCTATGAACTGATCGCCGGCGCTTTGGCCAGCTACCTGCTTGGTGATTCCGTCACCCAGTTTTCCACTGTGATCGGAAGCTACCTGTTCGCTATGGGGATCGGTTCCTGGCTGTCGCGTTATGTCGTCCGGGGACTGGTGGCCCGGTTCGTCCAGATCGAACTGGCGGTCGGGATATTGGGCGGCTTCTCCGCCCCGGCGCTGTTCCTGATCTTCGCCTGGGGCGGCGCATTCCGCCCGACCCTGTATGGACTGGTCCTGATCATCGGCATCCTGGTCGGGCTGGAAATCCCGCTGGTGATGCGCATCCTCAAGCAGCAGTTCGCCTTCAAGGATCTGGTGGCGCAAGTGCTGACCTTCGACTATCTGGGCGCGTTGGCGGTGTCGCTGCTGTTTCCGATTCTGCTGGCTCCGCATCTAGGGCTGAACCGCACCAGCCTGCTGTTTGGCCTGCTCAATACGCTGGTGGCAGCCTGGGCGCTGTGGTTGTTCCGCAATCAGTTGCCGCAACAGCGCTGGCTGCGCGGTCAATGTCTGGCCGCCATTGTGGCGCTCACTGCCGGGTTCATCGCCGCCGACCGGATCACCGCGCTGGCCGAAGAGAATCTTTACGCCGACGAGATCGTGCTGGCCCGCAGCTCACCCTATCAGCGGATCGTGCTTACCCGCTGGAAAGACGACCTGCGACTGTTCCTCAACAATAACCTGCAATTCAGCTCCCGCGACGAATACCGCTACCACGAAGCGCTGGTGCATCCGGGATTAAGTGCAACGCCAGGCGCACGGCGGGCGCTGGTGCTGGGTGGGGGCGACGGACTGGCGGTGCGTGAAATCCTTCGCTACACCTCGATTGAATCGATCACCCTGGTTGATCTTGATCCGGAAATGACCCGGCTGTTTGCCGAACACCCCTTGCTCACCCGGATCAATAACAATTCTCTCAATTCACCCAAGGTCAACGTGATCAACGCTGATGCGTTTCGCTGGCTGGAGGAAAATCCCGGCGTGTTTGATTTTATCGTGGTCGACTTTCCCGACCCGAGTAATTATTCGCTGGGCAAGCTGTACAGCAACGTGTTCTATCGGCTGTTGGAAAAGCGGCTGGCGGCGTACGGCGCGGCGGTGGTGCAAACCACTTCGCCACTGTACGCCCGCCAGTCGTTCTGGTGCATCGTCCGCACCCTTGAGAGCGTTGGGCTGAACGTCACGCCCTATCACGCCTATGTCCCGGCCTTTGGTGAATGGGGCTTTGCTCTGGCGACCCGCCAACCGTGGCAAGCGCCGGATCACTATCCGCCCGGTCTGCGCTTTGTAACGCCAGACCTCCTGCCCACGCTGTTGCAGTTCCCACCGGACATGAGCCCGGTTGCCGCCGAAATTAACCGGCTGAATAACCAAATCCTGGTGCGCTACTACGAAAATGAATGGCGGCAGGTCACCCCATGAGTCGGTCGTGCTAATGCGACAGCGCCGATGAGCTAAATAACTTGTGCCGTTACCGACAATCACCGCTGCTACGTAGCGATAGCCACGGTGTAATCTTGCATGCCCCCCAAAAAAAACAAGCTTAAACAATAAATTAAATTACAAATAAATCAGGCACGGCGATTGCTAGCGACCGGACGCCGCCCGTTTCCGGGTGGTAGCGGATCAGGACCGCTCTTGGTGAGTTCACCGCTCGGGTTGCTTTCAGGGGAAGAACATCTATGACGCTCGCAAGATTAGTCCGCATGCCCACTTGGTGCCAGGGCATGGCGCGTTGGTTTCTATCGCTGCTGTTCCTGCTTTCCGCGCTTGGATTGAGCGCATTCCCAGCATTCGCCGCACCGGCCCATGTCAGCGAAGCTAATCTGGTATTGCCCAAGCTCAGCGACGGATCGCTAGCCACCTTTCTAGGTGGCGTGACGGGCTGGACTCTGCTCTCTTACGGCTTGCTCATTTGTATCGGCGGACTGATCTTTGGCGCAGTGATCTACGGCCAGATCCGCCGGCTGCCGGTACATCGTTCGATGGCCGAAGTCAGCGAACTGATCTATGAAACCTGCAAAACCTACATGATCACGCAAGGCAAATTCCTGCTGATCCTGGAAGCGTTCATCGCCGTCATCATGGTTGCCTACTTTGGCTGGGTTCAACACATGAACCTGGCGGAAGTAGTGCTGATCCTGGCGTTCTCGCTGATCGGCATTGCCGGCTCCTTTGGGGTTGCCTGGTTCGGCATCCGGATCAATACGCTGGCCAACAGCCGAACCGCGTTTGCCTCGCTGCGGGGTCAGGCTTATCCGGTCTACGCGATTCCGCTCCAGTCTGGCATTGCCATCGGCATGCTGCTGATTTCTACTGAATTGCTCATCATGCTGGCGATCCTGCTGTTCGTATCGCCCGCGCTGGCCGGCAAGTGTTTCATCGGTTTCGCCATTGGTGAATCGCTCGGCGCGGCAGCGCTGCGGATTGCCGGCGGCATCTTCACCAAGATTGCTGACATCGGCTCCGACTTGATGAAGATTGTTTTCAAGATCAAGGAAGACGATGCCCGCAACCCTGGCGTGATTGCTGACTGCGTGGGCGACAACGCCGGCGACTCGGTCGGCCCCACCGCCGACGGCTTCGAGACCTACGGCGTGACCGGCGTGGCGCTGATCAGCTTCATCATGCTGGCGGTGCCCGAAGCCGCTGTGCAGGTGCAATTGCTGGTCTGGATTTTCGCCATGCGGGTTATGATGATCGTCGCCTCCGGCGCGTCCTATCTGGCCAATGCCACCATTGCCCAGCGTCGCTATGGCGCTCTGGCCCACTTCGATTTCGAGGCCCCGCTGACCTCGCTGGTCTGGATCACCTCCGGCGTGTCGCTCGTACTGACCTTCGCGGTGTCGTACTTGCTGATCGGCGACATTGCCATCGGCGGCAAGAGCTACGGCAATCTATGGTGGCAGTTGTCGTTGATCATCACTTTCGGCACCCTGGCCGGCGCGATCATCCCCGAAGTGGTCAAGGTCTTCACCTCGACCCGTTCCGGCCATGTACGCGAAGTCGTAACCGCTTCCCGCGAGGGCGGCGCCAGCCTCAACATCCTGGCCGGCCTGACCGCCGGCAACTTCTCTGCTTTCTGGATGGGCGTCGTCATCGTCAGCCTGATGTCCGGAGCCTACCTGGTATCGCAACATGACCTGGCCGCCGTCATTAATCCGGTGCCGGCCAAAGCGGCGATCATGGCCGCTGTATTCTCCTTCGGTCTGGTCGCCTTTGGCTTCCTTGGCATGGGACCAGTGACCATCGCGGTCGATAGTTACGGGCCGGTCACCGACAACGCCCAGTCGGTTTACGAACTTTCCACCATCGAGCAACTGCCCGGCATCAAGGCCGAGATCAAGCGCGATTTCGGCTTCAAACCCGACTTCACGGTCGCCAAGGATTTGCTGGAAGAAAATGACGGCGCTGGCAACACCTTCAAGGCTACCGCTAAGCCAGTGCTGATCGGCACCGCAGTCGTCGGCGCGGCGACCATGGTGTTTTCCATCGTGATGCTGCTGACAGGTGGCTTGACCGAAAATCTCGACAAGCTATCGCTGCTTTACCCACCCTTCCTGCTGGGTCTGGTTTCTGGCGGCGCGACCATCTTCTGGTTTTCCGGCGCATCCACCCAAGCGGTATCCACCGGCGCTTATCGCGCCGTGGAATACATCAAGGCGCACATGAAGCTTGACGGGGCGACCAAAGCCTCCACCCAGGACAGCAAGAAGGTGGTAGAGATCTGCACGATCTACGCGCAAAAAGGGATGTTCAACATCTTCATGGCGGTGTTCTTCGGCACCCTGGCCTGCGCCTTCATCGAGCCGTTCTTCTTCATCGGCTATCTGATCTCACTGGCGATTATCGGGCTGTATCAAGCTGTGTTCATGGCTAACGCCGGCGGCGCATGGGATAACGCCAAGAAGATCGTGGAAACCGAACTGCGGGCCAAGGGCACTGATTTGCATGCTGCCGTGGTGGTCGGCGACACCGTGGGCGACCCGTTCAAGGACACCTGCTCGGTCGCCATGAACCCGATCATCAAGTTCACCACCCTGTTTGGTCTGCTGGCGGTTGAAATGGCGGTCGGCCTCGCCGCCCAGGGTCAACAAGCCCTGGCCTTGAACATGGCTGCTCTGTTCCTGGTTATCAACCTCGTGTTTGTATTCCGCAGCTTCTACCGGATGCGAATTAACTCTGAAACGCCGGATGAGAGCGACCCGGACGAAGGCCAGACCGTTACCGAATCGGCCTGAGCATCGCCCCTTGGCTGCCCGCAGCGTTCAGGCTGCGGGCAGCCGTTTGTCCATACTCCCCGCTCGAAACGCCATTCACCGCCGTAGAACCGGCGGCAACCCGCTCAGCCCAGACAGCGTTTAAACCAGAAGCGAAACGCCTGCTTCTGTTGCCCGATGGTCTCCCTGCCCCTCATTCCTGCGTTGTTTTCTTCCTTCCATAGAAGCCGGTAGAAGTCAGATTTTCCGCTCGAACGGCGTGAGCGCCGTACTCGCCAAACGATAAAGCTGAGCCGGTCGGTGCGCACCGACCCGGAACCGATCCGGGAGCGCTTCGATGATACCTTGCTCCAGGATTTTGTGTCGGAACGATGCTTTGTCGAGGCGAGCGCCGATGCTTTGCTCATAGATACGATGCAGCTCGTTCATCGTGAATTCTCCCGGCAGCAGGAAGGCCGGCAGTGACGAATAGGTCGCCTTGCTGCGAAGCCGCTCGACCGCCTGGGCGACGATCTGCGAATGATCAAACGGCAGCGGTGGCAGCGCCTCCGCCGGCCATGTTTCCGCGACCTGACTCTGATCCAGCAGCGATAAAGGAATCAGCGCGTAGTAGGCGACACTCACCGACCAACCACGCGGATCGCGGGCGGGGCCGGAAAATGTGAATAACTGCTCCAGATACGGCGCGTCAAAGCCGACCTTGTGGCGGATTACCCGCCGCGCCGCCATTGCGGTATCCGCGTCTTCTTCGACATGCACAAATCCACCCGGTAGGGCAAGCACCCCGGCAAACGGCGGTTCCTGACGCCGCGCCAGAATCAGGCAAAGACGCTCATCACGGATGGTGAACAGCGCCGTATCCACCATAACCAGAGGTTGCCGCATGCTGGGTTCCATGCAAAATTCTCCGTCATAGTTCAATGTTATTAGTAAATAACAATAATTAGTATGACTTAGATACATTGCAGAGTCTATGAAAAATTATTTTAAATGTTACTTGCAAATTACAATTAACTAGGCTAATGTTTCTGCCCAGGAGGTGGCTATGAACCCGATCACTGCGTTATCTGCTGAAACCTTGCTTGCGATCCCGCTGCTTGAACCGGAACGGCTATTCACCGGCGACGCGCAGCAGGCCAAACAAGAGTTCCGAGCGCTGGCCGCGATCTGGCATCCGGATCGCCGCCCCGAGACCGGAACCCCCGAAGTATTCCAGCACCTCAGCCGACTTTATGATGCGGCGGCGCAAAAACTGCGCGGTGGTCTCTGGAATCTCCCCGGTCAGTTGAGGGTACACGCCACCGACGGCGCCACCTATCACATTTACTACCGCAAGATGCGGGAGTTCGAGCTGGGGCGGATGTTCCTGGGCGACCGGATCGTCGCCTATGTGGTTGATAAGGCCCATTCCGATCTATTTCAGAACGCGCTTCAGGCCATCGAACGCCTGCCTTGCGCTAACCCGCAGATGGCGGCAGAAATCCAGCCTGCGCTGCCCGATATTATTCGCCACATCGAAACCGAAGACAGCCGGGTTCTGGTGGTGCGGAAAACCCCGGATTTGCTGTTGCTACGCGATGTTCTTGATCATTTCAACGGTCGGCTGGACGCCCGCCAAGTGGCCTGGATCCTCAGCTCGCTGCTTAACCTGGCGTGCTACCTCGATTACGCCCGGCTCGCGCACAACGCCATCGGGGTCGATACCGGGTTTATTTCGCCCCCACAGCACTGCTACGCACTGCTCGGCGGTTGGTGGTATGCGGTGCGGCAAGGAGAACGGATGCGCGCCGCACCGGCCGCCACCCTCCAATACGCGCCCGGCGAAGTCATCACCCGCAAATGTGGCGACATCCGTACTGACCTGGAGCTAATCCGTGCGCTGGGTCGGGAGTTGCTGGGCGACATCAGCGGGGCGCGGCTGGTGCGGGAAAAGGCCACCCCGCCGCCGATGCTGGATTGGCTGAGGCTCCCGGCTCCCCCATCCGCTATTGATGACTACCACACCTGGCAACGCCAGGTGCTCACCGCCAGCTTCGGCGAACGCCGGTTCATGAAGCTGGATCTCTCTGCAGATGATCTCTACTCACCAAGCAAGTAAGGAGAATTTCATGGGTACCGCTCGTTGGGACGCGACTGACTGGAGCGCTTACGCCGCTTCGACAACACACAAAACGACTGACGCGGTGTTTACCGCCCGCGCCATCGATCCGGAACTGAATCCGCTGGGGGTCGCCCTGCGCGAATCCCGTGACTCGGTGCTGAATCCGGCATCGACCGCCATCATCGTCGGGCTGGATGTAACCGGTTCAATGGGGATGATCGCCGATACGCTGGCCCGCCAGGGTCTCGGCACAATGGTGGAGGAAATCCTGGCTCGCAAGCCGGTGTCCGACCCACATATCCTGATTGCGGGCATCGGTGATGTGTTGTACGACCGAGCGCCGCTTCAGGTGACCCAGTTTGAAGCCGATATTCGCATCGCCCGGCAATTGGAAAAGTTGTGGCTGGAAAAGGGCGGCGGCGGCAACGCCTGCGAGTCCTACACCCTGCCGTGGTATTTCGCGGCGATGCATACCGCGACCGACTGCTTTGAAAAGCGCGGCAAGAAGGGTTATCTCTTCACGGTGGGCGATGAGGAACCGCCCGTCGATTTGCCGGCTGCCGCCATCACCCGGTTCATCGGCGACCAGGTGACGCGGGATTTCGATTCCCGCGAATTACTCACACTGGTCAGTCGCCAATACCATGTCTTTCACATCATCGTGGAGGAAGGTTCTCACGCCCGCCATGATCCGCGTGGGGTGCGGAATCGCTGGACTGATCTGCTGGGGCAACGGGTGATCGGCTTGTCGGATCACAGCAAGCTAGCTGAAGTGATCGTGTCCGCGATGGAAGTCAACGAGGGCCGCGACCGGGATCGGGTCGTCAAGAGCTGGTCGGGAAAAACTGCTGCGGTGGTGCGTCGCGCCGTGGGGGCGCTGCAACCGGCGCCCCCACGGAATACCGGCGTTGTGCGGTTCTGAGGCGACAAGGAGTGCGATGATGTCTCTGAATCCGACCGCCCAAGTTATCATCGGCGCTCAGTTCGGCGATGAAGGCAAGGGCCGGATGACCGCCGCTTATGCCGCTGCGGTTGGGCGCGACGGGATCGTGGTGCGGTTCAACGGCGGGGCGCAGGCCGGCCACACCGTGGTGACACCAGAGGGTCGGCGTCACGTCTTTAGCCATGTCGGCAGCGGAACCTTTGCCGGCGCCGCCACTTTCCTGTCGCGATTTTTCGTGTCCCACCCGCTGCTGTTCCTGAAGGAGTGGGACACGTTGATCGCTCAGGGCGTCCGACCCACGGTCTATGTCGATCCGGACAGCCCGGTCACCACGCCTTACGACATGATGATCAATCAGATCGTCGAACAGGAACGGGGCGCAAACCGGCATGGCAGTTGCGGCGTTGGCTTCGGGGAGACCCTCGAACGCCACCTTAGGCCAAATTACGCCCTGACCGTCAGAGAATTAGCCGACGCGGCGGCGCTGACCACGCGGCTGAATGCAATTCGCCGCCACTACGCACCGGCCCGGTTGGCCCGGTTGGGATTTGCCAGTGCTGCCGCTCAACACCAAATACTGTTGCAGTCCGATGCGATTCTGGAGCATTTTGTCGCTGATGTACGCCGCTTTCTGGACTATGTGATCATAATGGACGCAAGAACGGCCATCCAGGGCCGACAGATTCTGTTTGAGGGCGCTCAGGGGCTACTGCTGGATCAGGAACGTGGGGAGTTCCCGCACGTCACCCGCTCTTATACCGGCCTGCGCAACGTCCTTACCCTGGCCAGCGAGTGGGGTCTGAAGCAGCTCGAAGTCACCTATGTGACACGGGCCTATCTCACTCGTCATGGCGCGGGGCCGCTGCCGCACGAACTGCCGGATAAACCCTATCCCGGCGTCACCGATGCCACCAATCTTCCGAACGCCTATCAAGGATCCTTGCGCTTTGCCTGGCTGGATCTGGATCTACTGCAACGGGCGATCAGCGCCGACCTGAGCGATGCTAATCCGCTGTCGGCGCTGACGGTTTATCCTCGGCTGGCTATCACCTGCCTGGATCAGCTCGGCGGTGAAAAAATGCGCTATTACCGGGGTGGGCAACACTGCCAGGCGACGATCGCGTCCGGGGTGGCGACGGTAGCCGAGGCGGTAGGCATCCAGGATGTCCGGTTTGGCTTTAAAGCATGATTACACCCAGCGCGGTCAGCACCAAACTGGCTGAGAAGCTAAAAGATTTTTGCAGCAGGACCTATTAAGAGCATGAATCTCCCACCATGAATCGCCGCCGCTTTCTGTACTCGCTTGGAGCCGCCACCGCTGCGGGCAGCGCGTATATCTGGCAGCATGACGCCGCAACAACACCGCCCTTGCCGCCGGGCGAAATTCTGGGCGCATCGAATGCGCTTGGTCACTGCCTGCGCCGGATGGAATTCCCGGAACCGACTGAAACAATCAAAAATCCGATTGTGATTGTCGGCGGCGGCATCGCTGGACTATCCGCCGGCTGGAAACTGCAAAAAGCCGGATTCACCGACTTTGTCATTCTGGAGCTAGAGGCGGAGGTGGGCGGCAATGCCCGCAGTGGCGCAAACGCGATTACCGCTTATCCGTGGGGCGCGCATTATCTGCCGTTTCCAACCCAGGAATCCCGCGCCGTGCGGGAGCTGCTGGCCGATTTTGGCGTGTTGCAAGGCAATCCAAACGTCGATCAACCGGTTTATGACCCGCGTTACATCAACTTTGCCCCGCAAGAGCGCTTATACGCCTACGGCGTCTGGCATGATGGGTTATGGCCGCAAGTCGGCGTCCGGCAACGGGATTTTGACCAGTACCGTCGCTTTCAGGAACTGATGGACGGTTTTCAGCGGCGGCGGGGCCAGGATGGACGAAAAGCCTTTGCCATTCCAATTGATTTCAGCGCCCGCGATCCGGAGTTACTGGCGCTGGATCGCTTGTCGATGCGCGACTTCCTACTACGTCAGGGGCTGGATTCAGAACCGCTGCACTGGCATGTCAACTATGCCTGCCGCGACGACTATGGCTGTCGGTATGACGATACCTCGGCCTGGATGGGCATTCACTATTTCGCCAGTCGTGATGCGCTGGCCCGCGATGCCGATAACGATAATGTGCTGACCTGGCCGGAAGGCAATGGCTGGCTGGTCCAGCGCCTGCGGGAGCGACTGACCCGCCACATCGTCGTCAACAGTCTGGCCTGGCGGCTGTCGGAACTGGACCGGGCGGTGCGGGTAGACACCTACCACTCCCAAGAGGAGCGCTCAGTGCAACGCCTGGCGCAGGTGGTGATCTGGGCCACGCCGTTATTTCAAGCGCCGCTGGTGTTCCGGGAAATGCCCGCCGATCTCACCGCGGCGATCGGCGAATTTGAATATGCGCCGTGGCTGGTCGCTAACCTCAGTCTGCGCGGCTTTCCCAGTGAACGGCGCGGTGCTCCGCTGAGTTGGGATAATGTGCTGTATGACAGCGACGCACTCGGCTATGTAGTCGCCACTCATCAGCACCGGAGCGCCTATCAGGCACAGACTGTCTTCACCTGGTACCACGCCCTGAGCAATGGATCGCCGGAGACAGAGCGCCACCGGTTGCTGCAAACTTCATGGACAACATGGGCCGAGCAGATTCTGGGCGAATTGTCGCGGCCCCACCCCAATATCCGCCAACTGGCGACCCGACTGGACCTGTTTCGCTGGGGTCACGCCATGGTCAGACCTCGGGTCGGCTTCCTTTGGGGCGAGGCCCGCCGGCGCTTATTGCAAAGCCAGGATCGGGTTTTATTCGCCCATTCCGATCTAAGCGGCTATTCCATATTTGAAGAAGCCAATTATCGCGGAGTAGCGGCGGCGGAACAGGCGCTGGCGACCCTGGGCATCCCGTTTACTACATCAATCAAGACATAACCGGCATGTGAAATCCCCCGCCAGCGACGGTGTAAAATCAGCAGACTCGGCTATAAATGGCATGATTTTTGCTGAACGCGCCAGAAGGCCGGGTAGGGTATAGTGCGCGGACGCAACACAAAAACCGACGATGAGAATCCGCCATGCCATTTGTTGACAAACTCAGGGAGGCGGTGATTGGCAAACCGCACAACCCGCTCCATCCCGATACCCGTCATAACATCGCCCTGGTCGCTTTTCTTGCCTGGATCGGCTTAGGCGCCGACGGTCTGTCGTCTGCCTGTTACGGCCCGGAGGAAGCCTTTGTAGCGCTGGGCCAGCACACCCACTTTGGTCTCTATCTGGCTGCCGCCACCTTCCTGACCGTGTTCATTATCGCCCTCGCCTACAATCAGGTAATCGAATTATTCCCGTCCGGCGGCGGCGGCTACAAGGTCGCCACCCAGTTGCTCGGCCCCCGCGCTGGGCTGATATCGGGATCGGCGCTGCTGGTTGATTACGTCCTGACCATCGCCATTTCCATCGCCGCCTGTGGCGACGCCCTGTTCAGCCTGCTGCCGCCCGGCGCCCAACCCTACAAGTTACTGGCCCAGGTGACGTTGATCATTATTTTGATCATCCTCAACCTGCGCGGGATGAAAGAATCAATCCGGGTGCTGCTGCCGATCTTTCTCGGCTTCTTCCTGACCCACGTGTTCCTGATTATTTATGGCGTCGTTGCCCATTCCGACGGCCTGCCGCACCTGATCCCGGACACCCTCAACGAAACCCGACAACTGACCGACCAAATGGGCTGGGCATTCGCCGCCGCCCTGTTTCTGCGGGCCTACTCATTGGGCGGCGGCACCTACACCGGCCTGGAAGCGGTCTCCAACAACGTCAACATGCTCAGCGAACCCCGAGTCAAAACCGGGGGCTACACCATGTTGTATATGGCCGGCTCGCTCAGCTTCACCGCCGGCGGGGTCATCCTGTTGTATCTGCTCTGGCACGTCCAGCCCGTTTCTCATCAAACCCTGAACGCAGTCACCTTCGGCGCCATCATCAACAGCTGGCAACTCAACCCAGCGATCAGTCACGGGTTGCTGGCGGTGGTGCTGCTGCTGGAGGCTGGATTGCTGTTTGTCGCCGCCAATACCGGTTTCCTGGGCGGGCCGACCGTACTGGCCAACATGGCGGTGGATTCCTGGATTCCCCGCCAGTTTCGCAACCTATCCGGGCGGCTGGTCACCCAAAACGGCATTTTCCTGATGGGCGCCGGAGCGCTGGGCATTCTGACCTGGACTCATGGCGACGTGTCGGTATTGGTGGTGCTGTACAGCATCAATGTATTCATCACCTTTTCGCTGTCGCTGCTGGGGTTGTGCCGACACTGGTGGACCAGCCGCTATGACGTGGATGGCTGGAAATTGCGCCTGCTGCTCTCCTTTATCGGCTTCGCGGTGACCGGCGGCATCCTGATCGTGACGGTGGTGGAAAAATTCACTGAAGGCGGCTGGCTCACCCTGCTGATTACCGGCCTGCTCATTGCGCTTTGCGCTCTGATCCGGCGCCATTATGAGCGGGTCCGCCAGCAACTGCGCACTGTGGACGCGCTCTATGCGCCGCGCGCCCACTGGGATGAAGACTTGCCCGAACCACTGCTGGACCCGGAGCAGCCGACGGCGATCTTTCTGGTCGGCAAGAATCGCGGCCTGGGTATGTACGCCCTCAAGTGGCTGAATGAACTGTTTCCCGGCCATTTCCGGAATTTTATCTTCATCAGCGTCGGCGAGGTGGACGCCGAAAGTTACGGCGGCAAAGGCGCATTGCGGTCGCTGCAATATCAGATCGAAAACTCGCTGCGCTATTACGTCAACTATTGCCACAGCGAGAACTGGGCGGCCACCTCCTATGCAGCTTATGGCACCGATGTGGAAACCGAGCTGGAAAAGCTGGCGGCGCAAGTGACTGAGGATTACCCCAACAGCGTTTGTCTAAGCAGCAAGCTGATTTTCGATAACGAAAGCTGGCTGATCTCGTGGTTGCACAACCACACCGCCATCGCCATGCAGCGCCGTCTGCACCTGCGCGAAATTCAGATGATCGTCACCCCAATCAAAATTTAAGCCCGCGTTCTCCGGCAATCGATCATGCTCCAACGTCTTCAACGCTCGACCTGGCGGCTGCTGGCGCTGTTAGCGAGTCTGCCCACCGCCGTGCTGCTGTTTGGCAGCATCTACATGCTTGGTTCAACTTATCTGGAAGGTAAACCGGTCAACCTTTGGTCCGGCCTGGAATGGGCCTCGGAAACGCTGACCACGACCGGCTACGGCGCTTATGCACCGTGGAACCACCCGGTGATGATCCTGTTCGTGATTCTCACCCAGTTCGTCGGCATGTTCTTCGTCGTGCTGGTCTTCCCTATCTACGTGTTGCCCTACATTGAAGAGCGCTTCGAAGTACGGTTACCGCGCAGCCTGCCGGACATGACCGGTCGGGTGCTGTTCTACCGCTACGGTCCGGCGATTGACTCACTGCTGGCGGAATTTCAACAGGCGGGTTCCCCCTTTGTCATCTTTGAAGAAGACGCCGCATTAGCCCGCAACCTGCGCGAGCGGGGTTATCCGGTCGTTCTCGGCCAGATTGATGAAGCACCGGAAGGGCTACTGGGAGTGGAACAGGCGCGGGCCGTCGTCACTAACGCCGACGATCACGCCAACGCCACCTGTATTCTGCTGGCTCGCGAACGGGGCTTCGCCGGGCCGATTTATGCACTGGCCGACAACCCGCTGTACCGGCCACCGATGCTCAGAGTAGGCGCAACAGCGGTATACACCCCGACCCACGTTCTGGGTGCGGCGCTGGCGGCCCGCGCCAGCACCCGTATCAATCCTCCAGCGGAAGGATTGCAACTGCTTGGAACCCATGTCGGCCTGACCGAATTTCGGGTGCGGGCCGACAGTCCACTCGCTGGACGAACCCTGGACGAATTGCAATTGCGGAAACGGCACGGCGTGACCGTGATTGGTCAATGGCATAATGGACAGTTTTCTGCGGTCACCTCTGCGACCATGCGGATCGAGGCCGGCGCAATTCTGGCGGTCGTCGGCGCGCATGCCCATTTGACCGAAGTCGAACGACTGGCCGCGCCGATCCGCCGCACCGGCCCGATTGTGGTGGCCGGTTTCGGCACAGTCGGCGGCAAGGTCGTGGAGATGCTGCACGATGCTCATGAATTGACTATTGTCATTGATGAGAAGCTCGCACCCGGTGTTGACATCGTTGGCAACGTACTGGAACACGCGACCTTGAGCCAGGCGAAGGTGCGGGCAGCCAGCGCAGTGGTGTTGGCCTTGAGCAATGACAGCGAGGGCGTGTTTGCGACGGCGGTGGTCCGCGATTACGCGCCCGAAGTTCCATTGATCGTCCGGGTTAACCGCGCCCCAAACGTAACGCGGCTATATCAGGTTGGAGCGGATTTTGCTTTATCCGTGGGGCAGGTGGCCGGGCAAATTCTTGCCTACCATCTGCTTGGTGAACCGGCGGTCGCGGTGGAGCAGCGCCTAAAATTCATCCGCGCACGTGCTGGGCTGCTGGCGGGCCTTCATCCGTGGCGGGCACAGGTGCGCGAACGCACCGGCGCGGCGGTGGTCGCGGTGGAGCGGGGTCAGACGGTCTTCGTCCGGTTTGATGACGCCTTCCTGGTGCGCCCGGATGACGTGGTATTTGTCTGCGGCACACTCAGCAGCCTGAACCAGTATCTGCGCGAGTTTCAGGCCACGCCGGACGAAGCGCCGCCAACCTGAGGGGCCAGTGCTGTGACCGCCAGCGTCGCCAACCGATCCAGCGCCCCGTTATAGAAATGATCGACACCGGGCAGGATGAACAACCGGGCGTGGGGATGCCAGTGCGGAGCCTGTTCCCGCAACAGCGCCGGCGGCGCGATCCGGTCGCCAGCGCCGGTGATCACCAGCAATTCTGGGGGAGGTTCAGCAATCATGCCGAATTCAATGAACGCGACCGGTGGCGCTACCAGCAGTTGCCGCCGGACGGTCGAAAGCGGTGGATTGAGACGCAGATTGACCCAAGCGCCGAAAGAATAGCCGGCCAGATCAGTAACCGTCTTGCCCAACCCCGCCAGATGCGCCGCCGCCGCCCGCAGATCATCGCCCTCGCCGCGCCCGTCGTCGTAATTGCCGGCGCTGCGCCCAACCCCCCGGAAATTAAAGCGCAGCGTGGTATAGCCCAGACGCTGGTAAACCGCCGCCAGGGTAGTCACCACCGGATTATTCATCTCCCCACCATACAGTGGGTGTGGGTGACTGATAATGACTGCGGACGGGCCAGTGGCAACTTCCAGCTGGCCTTCCAGCGACAACGAGCCGCAGGCGAACCACATGATCACTCATCTTCCGCAGTCGCGATGAACACGTTGTCCACCTCGTTGATATGAAACCGGCGTGATTTAGCGGCGACAGGTAAATCCTTTTCGTTCAATCCAGACTGTTGCGACTGATAGGCCCGCATCGCCGGATCGTTGAGTACCGCCTCATCGCCTTCCAACCAAGCGCGGATTTTCGGGTCCTGCGGCTCGAAGATATGCACTTCACGGTGCCCGCGCTCCAGCATAGCGTAAGCCGGCGGATCGCCGAACTCCATCAGCTTGACGTAGCCCATACCCTCGTACATCCGCACCGTTTGTTTGACACTATCCAGCACCTTGCCATGACCTTCATAGGCGGGACCACGGTCGAAACGGTTGCCCTGCTCCATCAGATAACGGCGCACGGCTTGGAGTGCAGCATCAAAACCACCGGCAGGCTTGTTTTTTTCACTCATTGGGAAGCCCTCCTCATGATCGGTACCGAAGCACAGCCGGCCCGCCGTAGTCTGCCGCTGACTACGCGCATGGTCGGGTTCACTCCACCGTCCTGGCCTGTTCCAGCAGTGCCCGAAACTCAGCCAGCGACGTAGGCCGTCCGAAATAATAACCTTGGCCTTCATCACAGCCGTGGGTATGAAGAAACGCCAGTTGCTCGGGCGTTTCCACCCCTTCCGCCACAACTTCCAGCCCCAGCCCGTGCGCCAGGGTGACAATGGCGTCTACAATAGCGACGCTGCCGGCAGCGTCCGGCAAGTCCATGACGAATGTTCGGTCGATCTTGAGTACATCGACTGGAAACTGCTGCAAATAGCTGAGCGACGAATAACCAGTGCCAAAATCATCAATGGCGATCCGGGCACCGGTTGCCTTAAGCGCATTCAGCACTGCCAGATTATTGTCGGTATGATGCATCAAGGTGCTTTCGGTCAGCTCCAGCTCCAGACAAACCGGATCGAAACCGTTTTCGGTCAGCGCCTGAGCCACCAGATCAGCCAGCTCCACCTGCTGGAATTGGCGACCCGACAAGTTGACCGCGATCCGCAGCCCCGGAAAGCCGCTCCGGTGTAACTCGCCGATCTCACGGATGGCGGCCCGCAGCACCCATTCACCCATCGGCAGCACCAGCCCGCTATCCTCAGCGATAGGAATGAACCGAGCCGGCGACAACAAACCTAGCTTAGGATGATTCCAGCGCACCAGCGCCTCGGCTCCAGTGACCGCGCCAGCCCGAAAATCCTATTTTGGCTGGTAGTACACTTCCAGCTGCTGCCGTTCGACGGCATGGCGCAGGCTGGTTTCCAGATTGAGCCTCTCGCGGGACAGCATGGTCGCCCCGGACAGGTAGAACTGGTAGTTATTACGCCCCATATCCTTAGCCCGGTACAGGGCGATGTCGGCATTTTTCAGCAACAGATCCCCGGTGCGGCCATCACGGGGATACAGGCTGATCCCAATGCTACAGGTGACACTCAGCTCCTGATCGTCCAGCCGGATCGGCTGCGCCATCAACTCCAGCATTCGCTGAGCAATACGGGTCGCCTCATCACCGCTGTCCAGATCGGGGAGCAACACCGCAAACTCATCGCCACCTTGGCGAGAAATAGTATCGCACTGGCGAGCACATCCGCGCAGGCGCGTTGCAACCTCCTGAAGCAGGCGGTCACCGACCGCGTGACCTAAAGCATCATTAATCAGCTTGAACCGGTCGATATCCACCATCATCACCCCGGTCTGGGCGTGCTCGCGGCCGGCCCGCGCTACTGCCTGTTGCAGGCGATCACCCAGCAACACCCGGTTCGGCAACCCGGTCAGAGGATCGTAATGCGCCAGATGCTGGACACGATCTTCGGCCTCCTTGCGCTCAGTGATGTCCTGGATCACCATCACAAAATAATCGACCGCACCGTTGGTGCGCCGCACACAGCGGGTTGACACTCCAGTGTAAAGCAACGCGCCATCCTGGCGAATGAAGCGCTTGTCGACCGAATAACCTTCGATACGGCGGCCGATGACCCGTTCAAACTGCATCACATCGATGCCCAGGTCATCAGGGTGAGTCAGTTCTGCCCAGGTCATGCTCAGCAGTTGCGCCCGCCGGTAACCCAGCATCTCGCACAGCCGGTCGTTGACCTCCCACCAGCGTTTGTCCGCGCCGGTCAGGGCAATGCCGATCAGCGGTAACTCAAAGTAACTGCGGAACCGGGCTTCGCTGGCTCGCAGCGTTTCTTCCGTTTGCTTGAGATCGGCAATGTCGGCGTGGACCCCTAGATAACCCGTGATCCGTCCAGCACGATCCATGAGCGGCGTAGCGCGGGTATTGAGCCATTTCACCCGGCCCGATGGGGTTCGGAACCGGTGATCGGCGACAAACTCGGTGCAGTTCTGAATGGCTTGCCGCCAAGTTTCCAGCATCAAGTTGCGGTCGTCAGGATGCAGGGCTTGGATCCATCCGGTTCCGGCGGCCTGTTCAGCGGTCAATCCAGCCAGCAATTGCCAGCGATCATTGACGTAGCGAATCTCGCCCTGGATATCAGTCAGGAAGATGCCCGCCGGAAGCTGCTGGAGAAGTACGCGTAACCGCTGCTCGCTATCGCGCAGGGTTTCTGCCAGTTCACGCTGCTGGCCCAGTTCCGTTTCCAGCACCAGCTGCTGATCTTGCAACGCCCCGATACGAACCTGAAACGCATCCTGCGCCGCCCGCATCCTGCGCCGCTGTTCAAAGACAATGGCCGTGCCTCCGCCCGCCGCCCCTAACAATAGCAGCGCCACCCCGGCCAGTATCCCAAGTCGGCCCGACTCAAACCAGCCGGGACGGACGCTGGCTGCACCAGACGGCTCCCCGCCAGCGGCCTGGCTTTCCACCTCGCCGATACTGATGAGCGTCACACCTATCAGCAAGACCAAGCCCACACCGGCCGCCCGCCACAGCCACCGGAGAACACTACGCCACACCACCCCGCTGTAATCCTGGGCAGAACAGCATTTGTCATGTTGATTCATCGGCTTTTATCCTGATTGAGCGCCACCCGCCGCCGGTGGACCACTTTCATCAGCCTGTTGAGAAACATAGGCGGCAAACTCGGTTTCATCTAAATCTCCAACCAACCGATCCCGAGCAAAGGCCCGAAAGTGGCTCTCGACCATCCGGCTGTTTAAACCGCTCTTGCGGTACAGTCCGAGCAGGAGTCGCGCCTCGAAACCATCGCCCTGCCCCAACCGAGCCACATAATCGCGCTCCAGCAGCTCCCGTTCCACCGGGCTTAACCGCTCCAGCGCCACTTGCAGCCGCAGGGTCAGGAACCGGGTGCGCAGATCATCCAGCCGTGTTGCTGGCACTCGAACGGGGTGGACGCCACCCGCTACTGAAACCGGAGCCGGTTCACTCTGGACTGGCGTCCGGTAGTCTTCACGCAAGGCGCCCAGCAGATAAGCCGGCAAATTATGAACCTTGCCGGCAATCAGGTCGCGCTCGACAACCGCGATATTATCTTCGATGTAAGCTGGATCACGGCCATTCAACGCGACGCGAATTTGGCGAGCGCTCAAGCCGAACAGGGCCAGTTTTTCACGCAAGCGGGCCAATCGCGCCCCGGAACACTCCGGCTTAACGGTCGCCGCCTCTCCAGTCAGGGCGGCGGTCAAAGCCGCCTGCCGCTGGGCAAACAGCAGCATCTGCGGGTTATCGCTGACCCGGAACCGCACCGCTGCCACCCGCCGGGAGTCGCGCTGGTAATCAACTTCCAGACTCAGATCCGAAGTCTCGTTAACCTGTCTCACTGCTGGTTTAATGATCTTGTCATTAAACTTGCGAAAATCCTGATAGTAGACATCCGTATCACCAATCCCCAGCAGACGCTTCAGATTCTCTACGGCGATCCAGCCAGTGGTGCCGACCCGCCGATAGCGCAGACAGTTTTCGTAGAGAGCCAGGGCATAACCGCTACTGAACTTGCGCTGGATGCTGAGATTAAGCAAAGCGTAAATCTCGGGCCGGTAGAGCTTTTCACAGAGATCCGGGCTGTAAGCATAGATGCAAAACCCGCCTTTGATGACCGCCTGAGCCAACAGAGTAGTAGCGCCCCATTCTTCTTGGGCGCCGCTTTCATCGAGGATATTCCATTCCAGCACGGTGCGCGCCAATGTCTTGAGCGCTTCCTTGAGCGGGTCAAGGTTATGGGTGTTAAAGCCGATGGCTTCAGCTAGGTCTTTGACCCGAATGCTGTGAACCCGCGCCGTCAGCAGGCTATCGTAGGCATTGTAAAGCAGCACGTTAGACGCCTTGCGCTGGGTGAGCGTCAGCCGGTTACTGATATGGATGGCGGCAATATGCTTTTTCAGGTTCTGATCTGTCAGATCAGCCGTTCCAACCTTGCGGGCGGCATCCCCATCCTCGCGTTTGTCTTTTTGGCGGGCCATGTTTGTTAGCCTAACAGAAATGTCCCCTTGGTCAACCGTGCTTATGGGGACATTTCATTCATCCCATAAACGGGGACATTTCCGAAATAGCTCCAGACTGGGCTGAGGTGGCCCTAAGACGGAGAGTCGATCTCAACTAGCTGATTATACAATCTTTCGCGTCGATATTGGTTGGACAGGGACCAAAAATCCCATAAACGGGGACATTACGAAAATTTCATCCCATAAACGGGGACATTACGATCCAAAAAATCCCATAAACGGGGACATTACGAAAATTTCATCCCATAAACGGGGACATTACATTTCCAAAAAATCCCATAAACGGGGACATTACATTTCCAAAAAATCCCATAAACGGGGACATTACATTTTTCAAACCTGCAAATCTTGTTTCAAGATACTGAAAGATATTGTTTTTATCTAAACTGGCGATTTCGACCACACATTGTCTTTGCTTAAACAAAAGATCGTTTCCCTTTAAACCAAAGATCGTTTTTTCTAAACGCAAGATCGTCGTTTAAAACGTCTTGAAAACGACTGTGTTGCAGATTGATCGACAGCGCGCGCCGCCACGAAACACCGCCCAGCCAAACCAAGCATCCTGCGCTCCAAGCACCCCCCTCAAAGCAATTCCAGGGAGCCACATCACAGCCCTTACCAACATGGCTCTGAAAGAGCATTCACCAAGGACAATCCAGACTCACTCTGCGACAAGCAAGCACAGGAACAAACCGACAAGTCCCCAAAAAATGGTTTTCTGAAAATGAAACCCAAAGCAAAAGACGGTTTCCAGGAGAAAGCGCAAACCAGCCGATGACAGAGCTCACCCAATTACCCAATCGGCAAACTTGAAAGATTAACCCCACACCCACCCACCCCGAAGGCTGGAAGACCGACCGAACAACAAACACCTACTCTGCTTGCCGTAAAACGCATTGAGAGGCTATTTAAGGCGTTTTTCTTACGAACAGCTACCAGAATATCAAAAATCAGAAAAATCGGCTCTAATCGGTGCTAGAAACGGTTTTAGAGGGATTGGCACCACGACACGCATCCTCCCAATTCATCCAGAAGAAATTGAGAGCAGAAATCGGGCAAAATTTCAGGGCCGCTTTCCCACTTAAGCAGCTCACCGGGGACCAAAGACGCTCGATCCCGGCAAGTTATCCACAAAAGCTGTGGATAACTTGCCGCCAAGTCACCAGCGATAAAGCAGCAGAATCAGTAAAAACGCGGGTTTGGCGTATCCCAAACAAATTGGGCAAAAAAGCACCAGAAGCTGTGTAGGGATCACAGTGGGAAACAACCAAGGAAAACTCTAGGGTAATTACTTAAAATGCAAATACATAGGCCATCAGCATCCTGCCCATGAACAGCGACAATCGCCCAATCGGGGTCTTTGATTCTGGCGTTGGCGGTTTATCGGTGCTCCAGCAAATCCGCGCCGATCTACCACACGAGACGCTGCTATACGTCGCCGACTCCGGCCACGCGCCCTACGGCGACAAACCGACAGATTTCATCGCGCAACGCGCCGCGATCATCACCCAATTTCTGCTGGAACAAGGTGCAAAGGCGATCGTAGTGGCCTGCAATACGGCCACAGCAGCGGCCATCGCTGACTTACGCCGCCAATTTAGTATCCCGATCATCGGCATTGAACCGGCCGTCAAACCAGCAGTCGCAATGACTCGCTCCGGGGTCATTGGCATCCTGGCGACTGGACAGACCGTGGACAGCGCCAAGTTTGCTGACTTGCTCAACCGGCATGGCCAACAAGCACAAGTGCTAGCACAGCCCTGTCCGGGTCTGGCCGATTGCGTTGAGAGGGGAGAGCTGAACGGTCCACGCCCACAGGCCCTACTAAATCGCTACCTCCAACCACTACTCACTCAAAACATTGACACTCTTGTGCTAGGCTGCACCCACTATCCATTTCTCAAACCGCTGATAAAACAGATCATTGGTCCAAAAGTTATGATTATCGATCCGAGCGCAGCAGTATCAAGACAACTATCTCGAATCCTTGAAGGACTTCACCAACTAGCTGACAGCGATGCCCTGAGTGGTGAACGCTATTTCACTAGCGGCTGTGTAGAACACACCGCCCCGGTTATCAGCCGACTACTCGGTCGCACAATCACACTGGAACCCTTACCCTTGGCCTTCTAACGACGGCGAAGCGCAATATGGGCGGCGATGATCTCAGGAATCTGCCGCCGCCATGCCTCATTGGGGCAGCCGACCAGCAGGTTATGAAAAAGCCCACAAGAAAAAGCCCATGTATCCAGTGCGATAATCCGGGGTTCCAGCCCATGACGCAAAGTGCCCCGCTCCTGAGCACGGTGGTAAGCGACCTCCATTTTGCCAAGAAAATCTAGTGCGGACTTACTGATGTCAGCCTGTACCGTGGCGAACTCGTCAACGTATTCGCAACGCGAAACCATAATTTCAAAAATCTGCCGCACCTCAGGGCGTCCCTCCAAGGCATAAAAGAACTCATTCAACGCCTGTTCAATACCCTCCAGCGGATCAGTCAGTCCTTCCGCCAGCAACAAACTAAAAAGCCGGGTCAACAGTGGGAGCGACACCTGTTCCCGCATGGCAAAAAATAAATCCGCCTTGTTAGCGAAATGCCAGTAAACGGCACCGCGCGTCACACCCGCCACCTTTGCAATTTTCTCCAGCGAGGTGCGACTCACTCCGCATTCATGGAACACCTGACGAGCTGCTTGGACTAGCTGTTGGCGGGTGCGCTCCGCCTCTTCCTTTGTCTTTCGGGCCATACCCTAGCTCTTTTCGGTTGAAGCTGTTAATAAAGCATTTTACATACATACATGATTGTATATAATCCTGCAACTATCGCCGATGCTGGAGATCACCGTGTTCCGTATTCAAATCCCGTCGGGCCGTTCCCTCGGGCTGCGCCCCCCGCTCCATAGCCTTGTTCTCCTAGTCATGCTGGTCTCCGGTTGCTCGAAATCCGAGGGAGACGCACACAATACCCCCGCGCCGCCGCCCTTGCCGGTAACAACCATCACCGCGCAGCCAACCCACGTTCCGATCACAATCGAAGTCATGGCGCAGACCGAAGGTGCTAAGGAAACCGAGGTCCGGGCCCAAGTCGGCGGCATCTTGATCAAACAACTCTATCGGGAAGGCGCACCAGTCAAAGCAGGGCAACCACTATTCCAAATTGATCGAAAGCCCTACGACATCGCTCTGGCTCAGGCCAAAGCCAACCTAGCCGAGGTCAAAGCCAAGGTCGATCAGGCAGTGCGGGAAGAAGCGCGCCTCCGAGGACTGCTGGATAAACAGTACGTCAGCCGCAAAGCCTATGACGATGCAGTTTTCGCGAGCGCGATGGCCCGGGCCGCCCAACAATCCGCCGAAGCGGCCGTACGCCAAGCGGAGTTGAATCAGTCCTATACGACCGTCGTTGCGCCGGTAGCCGGAATCTCTCACCGTGCAGTGAAATCAGAAGGAAATCTGATTTCCACTGGCGATGACAGCCTGCTGACATCGATCCATCAGTCCAACCCGATGTGGGTACGCTTCAGTCTCTCCGAAAGCGATATGGCCCGCCTGCCGGGAGGACAGTTGACCCAACAGACCGTAACGGGGATCGAGCTGAAGTTGCCGGATGGCTCGACTTATCCACTAAAGGGCCAGCTCAATTTCCTCGCGAGCAGCATCGACCCAACCTTGGGCACCCAGCAGTTTCGTGCGGAGTTCGAAAACCCGAATGGCGTACTGCTACCAGGCCAGTTTGTCCGCGCCCGCATCCTGGCAGGTGAACGAGAGGGGGTATTTCTGGTTCCCCAAGCGGCGGTAGCGCAAACCGAACAGGGCTACCTGGTATTTGTCGCGGATGCCGAAAATAAGGTTGCGCCTCACCCGGTGCATGTGGGGACATGGCAAGGCAAAGACTGGGTGATTCTCGATGGACTCAAGGCCGGCGACCAAGTGATTGTGGACAATCTGATAAAGCTGCGACCTGGTTCGCTTGTCGCCCCGCATCCGCTGCAACCCTCAACCAGCACGGCGGCAAATAACAACAACACCCCCTCCGCAGCTCCCCCAGCCGGGCATAAGGATTAAAGGGAGCGCACCATGTCCATGTCCCGATTCTTTATCCATCGACCGATTTTCGCTTCTGTCATCTCCATCATCATCGTGATCGCCGGGCTGATGGCGGCGCGGGTGCTGCCCATCGCCCAATACCCGGACATCACGCCGCCCACGGTGATCATCACCGCGAATTATCCGGGCGCTTCCGCCGAAACCTTGACCCGAACTGTCGCTGCGCCCATTGAAGAACAGCTCTCCGGCGTCGAGAGATTGCTTTATTTCAGCTCCATGTCGGCATCCGACGGCCAGATTGTCATTACCGCCACCTTCGAAGTAGGCACCGATGTTGACATGGCCACCGTGAATGTGAACAACCGGGTGAAAATCGCCGAACCCCGACTACCCGATGTAGTGCGTCAATACGGCGTCAGCGTCCAGAAACGCTCCAACGACATTCTGATGGTAGCCACACTGACCTCGCCAGATAACAGCCGGAGCGCCCTGTATCTGTCCAACTACGCATTAGCAAACGTCCTCGACGAACTCAAGCGCCTACCGGGCGTCGGGGACGCCCAGATTTTCGGCGCGCTAGACTACTCAATGCGCGTGTGGCTCAAGCCCGATCATATGGCCCAGTTGGGTCTCAGCACGACAGATATCGTTCAAGCCATCTCAGCCCAAAACCGGCAGAACGCCGCCGGCAAGATCGGTCAGGAACCAGCCCCCGAAGGCCAGCAACTGGTTTACACCGTCACTGCCAAGGGCCGGCTCATCTCTCCCGAACAGTTCGGCGACATTATCATCCGGGCTGAAGGTCCCAACGGTGTACTGCGCCTCCGGGACATTGCCCGCATTGAGCTAGGGGCGCAGAATTATGATTCGTCCACGCGATTGCTGGGCAAGCCAGTGATTGGCATTGGTATTTTCCTTCAGTCCGGCGCCAATGCCCTGGATGTCGCCCAGTCGATCCGCACCCGGCTGGATGAGCTAAAACAGAAATTCCCCTCCGGCATTGATTATGTTGTGCCCTTCGACACCACGAAATTTGTTGACGCCTCGATTCGGGAAGTCATCACCACCTTAGTCGAGGCGCTGCTCCTGGTCATAGCCGTGGTTTACCTTTTCCTGCAAAGCTGGCGTGCGACTCTGATTCCCATGATCGCAGTGCCAGTCTCACTGATCGGCGCTTTTGCCGGCTTGTGGATTTTCGGGTTTTCCATCAACACTCTCACTCTGTTCGCTATGGTGCTGGCGATTGGCATTGTGGTGGACGACGCCATCGTAGTACTGGAAAACGTTGAACGACTAATGTCCGAACAGAAGTTGCCGCCCATGGCGGCAGCTATCGAAGCCATGCGAGAAGTCTCCAGCGCAGTGGTGGCGATTGTGCTGGTGCTGTGTGCGGTGTTCATCCCGGTCAGCTTCCTTGGCGGCATCGCTGGCAAGCTCTACCAGCAGTTCGCCGTAACCGTGGCAATTTCCGTAGTGCTGTCCGGGATCGTCGCATTGACGCTCACTCCGGCCCTGTGTGCATTGCTGCTCCAGCCCCAGCATGAAGAATCGCGGCTGTTTCGGCCTTTCAATCGCCTGTTCGACTGGTTCACCCGCTCCTACACCCGAACGGTAAACCTTACCTTGCACCACCGTATCATCGGGACAGTCGTTTTTACCCTGATTATCAGTGGTTGCATCGTTCTGTTTCGCGCCGTACCGGGCGGTTTTGTGCCGTCTGAAGATCAGGGGTATTTGATCAGCGCCCTGATGTTGCCCGATGGAGCCAGCCTGCAACGCACTCAAGCCACAGGCCAGCAATTTCAGCAGATGCTTGTCCAGGAGCCGGCGGTTGACCGGGTGTTTGTCATCGCGGGGAGAGACCTGATTGGCGGCGGCCAGAAAACCAGCGCAGGCACCGTGTTTATTCCCCTTAAGGACTGGGACGAGCGCACCGCAGTCGCTGACACGCTAGCCAAGAAGTTCATGGGTCTAGGGATGCGGTTACCGGATGGACTTGGGCTAGTGTTTAATCCACCCGCGATCCGGGGATTAGGCGCAGCAGGCGGCTTCGAGGCCTACATCCAAGCCAGGAACGATAGCAATCCTTTGAAACTAGCTGGCGTGATCCAGCAATTCACCGATGCGCTGAAGAAACGCCCGGAACTGACCGGGATCAATACGTTTTTCCGCCCTACTGCGCCCCAGTTGTATGTTGAAGTCGACGAAGCCAAGGCGATTTCCCTAGGCATCCCCGTATCCGATGTGTACCAGACAATCCAAGCCACCATGGGCGCGCTGTATGTAAACGATTTTAACTTCACCAATGGCCGCACCTATCGAGTCCAGCTCCAGGCAGACTCGTCTTTCCGGGCGACTCCAGAGGATCTAGGCCGAGTGTATGTACGCTCCACCAAGGGAGCGATGATTCCGATTTCAGCGTTAATCACTATCCAGCCTACCGTTGGTCCAGAACAGCTGGATCGCTTCAACGGCTTCCTAGCGGCTAAGGTGCTGGGTAACTCCCAGCCCAATATCAGTACAGGCGATGCGATCCGGATCGTGGAGAGCGTAGCCAAGGAAACGCTGCCAGCCGGTTATGAGCTGGCCTGGAGCGGCCAAGCCTTTCAGGAAAAGCGCACCGGCTCGACTTCCGCCATCGCCTTTGGTTTCGGCATTGTCATGGTGTTTCTAATCCTAGCGGCCCAGTATGAAAAGTGGTCCTTACCTCTGGCGGTGATTCTTGCGGTGCCTTTTGCCCTGTTCGGGGCATTGGCGGCGGTGATGATCCGGGGAATGCCAAATGACATCTACTTCCAAATCGGTCTGGTGGTGTTGATCGGGCTGGCGTCTAAAAATGCTATTCTAATTATTGAATTTGCAGCGCAGAAACGGGCGGAGGGAATGGGCGTTCTGGAAGCGGCCCTGGAAGGCGCCCGATTGCGGCTGCGTCCGATTGTGATGACTTCGCTCGCGTTCATTCTGGGGGTGTTTCCACTAGTCATCTCCACTGGCGCCGGCGGCGCCGCACGCCGGTCAATGGGTACAGGAGTTTTCGGGGGGATGCTGGCAGCGACCTTCATCGCCACGATCTTCATCCCGATGTTCTTTAGCTGGCTGTCCGGGCGTAAGGCGTCCAAATAGACGCTTAAGTCGGCCGCAACCGAATCATAAACGGATCGAAACGCTCATCGTTGAATCCGCGAAACTAACTTTAAAAAGGACGGGTTAGTCCATGACTGCATCGACTTCTCCACCTACCCTGCGTTTCTGCTATGCCGAAGCCCTCTACACCAAGACAACCCACTTACTGGAGACGCTGGAGCAAGTCGAAGATCCAACAAAGCACCGCAGTGCTCTGGGTGATTTGGTAGTCGAATTGACCCAGGCTGGACTGGAAAATTACTTCCTCAAACCCCTCCAATCAGCCAAGGTCGGCTTCATGGTGCAACAGACCGCCAATCTGGGTGTGGCCAGCGCGACTCGCATCATGGCGCCGATGATCCGCAATATCATTGGTCGCTTGGATGGAAAGCAGTTGCTCAGTATTAGCGGCTCGATTCGGCAACTGATGGGTTGACGGCATCATGTTCCGCCCAGTCCAGCCGTTAAATCGCTGCCCGTGCGGCGTTGACGCGCCCTATGCTCACTGTTGCGGACGCTATCTCGATGCCGGCCAACTTCCAGCTACTGCTGAAGCGCTGATGCGTTCGCGCTATGTGGCCTATGTACAGCGACGGTCGGACTATCTATTGCAAACGTGGCACCCCTCTACCCGACCTGGAGGTTTGGATTTCAGCACGGAAAGCGGCCAATGGCTTGGCTTAAAGGTGCTTCGGGTTGAGAAGGGTAGGCAGGCTGATGAGCAAGGAACAGTGGAGTTTATCGCCCGCTACAAGATCGGCGGCAAGGCGCAGCGCTTGCACGAAGTCAGTCGGTTTATACGGAAAGGCGACGGGTGGGTTTATCTCGATGCCGAGGCTACCCATTGATGTTCCTACCGCCCTGAAAGATACGGATTTTTCACATAAATGCTGGCAATACCCAATCTAAGCGGTTGTTTAGCAATGTTATTCATTATCGTCATCATCAGCCGCCCGGCTAGGAGCCAGCAGCGTTGGACCTACTACCATCGCCACACTGGCAATGAGAATCATCAAAGTTTCCATGAAAATGGTTCCATCATCGGCAAGTTATAGGGCGGCACCTTATCCGCCCTTGCCTGAACCGGAGTTGAACACTGTTCAGTATCGGGCGGTAATCCGGCCTTTCAATGCCTAGGTGGCGGGTTGGGCGAGATTATGTTGACGTTAGGAGCCATTGTTTGCTGGAATCGCGACGGTTCTTGCGCGATCTCAATCCTCGCGCTCCGGATCAAACCCAAACTCTATCCAGAAAAAACCTATCAATCATCCGGGGCCCGACATGTAGGGTCTACCTCAGAGTGTGGTCCGAAACTTTACCCATACCTTTCAGAAAACAATGACTTACCTTGCTCGACGGCTTTCCAGTTGGATAGCCCTGCTGCTGATGTCGATCATCTTGCTCGGCGGTTTGACCGTGCCTATGCGTTGGGCTTGGCCAGCCAGCGAACCGATGGAACCCTTGCCCGTGGCATTGCCGGATCACCATCCACCGATTGCGTCCACCAGTGGTGGTTACGTCGGCGCACAAAGCTGCGCGGGATGCCATACGGACGAATATCGGCACTGGCAGGATTCCCAACATGCGAAGGCCATGCAGCCCGCCACCGAATCGAGTGTGCTCGGTGATTTCCACGACGTATCCTTCAGCTATGCTGGCATTAGCTCCACCTTCTTTCGCCGCGACG
The DNA here is from genome assembly GCA_003989085.1 of Candidatus Competibacteraceae bacterium. Taxonomy (GTDB): domain Bacteria; phylum Pseudomonadota; class Gammaproteobacteria; order Competibacterales; family Competibacteraceae; genus RXIV01. The sequence goes on along the minus strand of RXIV01000005.1, from coordinate 103,800 downwards.
GGAAATTTATGGTTCGCACCGACGGACCGGATGGAACCCTCCAAGACTATGAAATCGCTTACACCTTTGGCGTGTACCCCTTACAACAGTACTTGATCGGTTTCCCTGACGGCCGCTATCAGGCGCTGGGCATCGCCTGGGACAGCCGGTCGAAGGAGCAAGGCGGACAACGCTGGTTTCATCTCTATCCCGACCAAAACCTGACGCACAAAGACCCACTCCACTGGACCGGCTTGCAGCAGAACTGGAATTACATGTGCGCCGAATGCCATTCCACGAACCTGCATAAGAATTACGATCCGAAGCTCAACCGCTTTAACACCACCTGGTCCGAAATCAATGTCGCCTGCGAAGCCTGTCACGGTCCTGGTGCCGATCACCTCGCCTGGGCCAAGCAGGAAGGAGATTGGCAAAAGCTGAATTCCACCAAAGGCCTGGCTATCGCCCTTGATGAGCGACGCGGCCTGCAATTTCAGTTCCGCGCGTTCGCCATGAATGGACTGGATCTCGCGACCCCCTTCTTGAACCCTAAACCCAGCACTCTATGGACAGCCAAGCAGGCGGCCACAGCCAGCGCCCCAGTGAGCACACTGCGTTCGCCTAACCGCGAACTGGAGGTGTGTGCCCGTTGCCACTCGCGGCGCGGGCAATTTTGGGAGGATTACGTTTTTGGCCAATCGTTGCTGGACACTCACCGTTTGTCGCTGCTGACGCCGGACCTCTACTACCCCGACGGCCAGATGAAGGACGAAGTGTTCAATCACGGTTCTTTCCTGCAAAGCAAAATGCAGGCAAAAGGGGTGAGTTGCAGCGACTGCCACGAACCTCACAGTGGCCAATTGCGTGCGACGGGCAGCAAGGTCTGTTTGCAGTGCCACCTGGCGGCAAAATACGAGTCGCCGCAACACCATTTCCACCCGATCGGCGCCAAGGGCGTGGATTGCGTGTCCTGTCACGCACCGACCACCACCTATATGGTGGTGGACCCGCGCCATGATCACAGTTTCCGCATTCCCCGCCCGGATTTGACCGTAAAAATGGGCGTCCCCAACGCCTGCAATCGCTGTCATAAAGATCAATCGGCGCAGTGGGCGGTGGAGCAGGTTCAGAAGTGGTACGGCCAACCGATGCCGGGTCACCAACAGTTCGCCGAGGCGCTACATGCCGGGCATACCGAAGCCGCTGGCGCACGGGAGTTGCTGCTGGCGTTGGTCAAAAATCTGGAACAACCTAATATTGCGCGCGCCAGTGGCGCGATGTTACTGAGCGAACGTCTTGATCCCACTGGGTTCGAGGCACTTCGCCCGCTATTGGCTGATCCCGATCCGTTGTTGCGGAGCGCGGCGGCGCGGGCGATGGCGGCATTGCCACCGGAGTTGAAGGTTCAATACCTGATGCCGCTGTTGGACGACCCCGTGCGACTGGTGCGGATCGACGCGGCGCAGAGCTTGGCCAACGTGCCCAAGGAAACGCTTACCGAAAACCAGCGCCAGACGCTTCAACGGGGCGTGGCGGAATACATCGCCGCCGAAATGACCAACGCCGACCGTCCGGAATCGTATCTCAACATCGGGTTGATCCACATCGATCAGGGCCAATTCGACCAAGCGGAAGCCGCCTACCGTGATGCCCTGAAGCTGCAACCCGCCTTCACGCAGGCGGCGGTCAATCTCGCCGACCTGTACCGGATTCAGGGTCGCGATGGGGATGGCGAGAAAATCTTGCGCCAAGCTTTGGATCTCGACCCACGGAACGCCACCGCGCACCATGCGCTGGGCTTGTTGCTGATTCGCCAGAAACGTCTACCGGAGGCCCTGAGCGCGTTGGCGGAAGCCGCCCACTTGGGCGAGGACAACCCGCGTTACGGCTATGTGTACGCAGTGGCGCTGAACAGTACCGGCCAAGGGTTAAACGCGATTCAGGAACTGGAGGCGGTGTTGGCCAAACATCCCAACGACCGCGAAACGCTCATGGCGTTGGCGGTATTCCAGCGTGATGCGGGGAATGTCGATGCGGCGCGAGATTACGCACGCCGGCTGGTGGCGCTGGAACCGGAGAATCCTGAGGTGCGGGCGCTGCTCCAGCAAGTAGGGATAACAAGATAAACCCAGATAAGTCTGATCGGCTTTTTTGCATGCTTGGGGTGAAAAGCTCAATAGCGGCGCTGAGCAAGGTGATTGCCTTGCTTACGCTGTTTATCGAGGTGGACAAGAGTCCGGCTACCTGGAATCGTCTATGGATTCTCGCCGGAATGATCGCGGCGTCTTGCGCAGTCGAGTTCGCCGCCTATCGTGGCATCGCTGGGCGGATGATTCATCTGGTCCTGAAAGCGGCGGCTGCAAGTGCAATGTGGAAGCGCTTTAGCACAATGAGCTGGGGTCAAATGGCGTTCAAGAACGAACTCGACCCATCGAGGTTGACCACTGAACGGAAGGGGTAACGCAGTTGAAAGAACAACTCCAGGCCATCGTGACAGTACTGTCCCTTGTGAACCCTGCGATTTGCGGGATGCTGTTTGCGCAAGCTGAGGTAGGACGTTCATATGGCAATCTGTTGCTAGACGCTACGAAAGCGGCTCTAAGCATTTTTGTCATCCTGGTTGCCGCCGCCCTCGCGGGGACCAGAGTGTTAGACCTGTTTGGCGTGTCGCTAGACGCTTTCATGGTGGCTGGAGGCGGCGTACTGGCTTGGATGGGGTTTTCCATGCTCAGCGGTCAGGCCTCCATGTCCGGATCACCCTCCGCACCCTCGGATCCAACGCCATCCCTTACCCCTTTGATTCTGTTCGCCGCCAGCCCGGGGACCATTACGGGTGTCATCACGATCTCCGCTGCTCATACGCGATTGCAACTCCCGACGACAGCCCTTGTCGCTATCGGCGTGGCGACCGCCACGACATGGCTGGTGATGCTTCTGGCCGCCCGCCTCGCCGGCAAACAAGAAAGCGGCGGATTCATGCGGGACACGATATCACGGCTCATGGGGCTCGTCGTCCTCTCTATGGGGGTTCAGTTTGCGCTGACCGGATTTCATGCATTCGCGCCCTAGCTGTTTAGTCCCACGGTGTGCTGGAATGAGTTGATGTTAAAACGGTCTGGTTCAGATATGCGGATTTTGCGGATGAATTCGTAAGGGGTCAGGCCCTTGAGGGTTTTGATGCGCCTGGCGAGGTTGTAAGCCATCAGGAAAGGCACAAAATTAATTCAGCGCAAAGAAGAAGCGTTAGCAGCTGTGTCTGGTTGCTTCCTGTGAGGGTCAAGCCGGCTCCGTGACCCTGCATCAGAATGCCGAGATATACGGGGCGGACGGCTGGTCTGAGTTCAGGTTGCACGGGGAGCACAGTGCAGATCAACGATCAACCGTTAAATGAAGGCGACGGACTAGCGATAGAGGAGCCGGGCCCGCTGCGGCTCTACGATGCGATAGCTGCCGAAATCCTGCTGTTCGATATGAAGGCTTGACCTCTTCTCGCCCATCAAACCGACCGAATGTCGGCTTCATTGAAACCGAGAAACTATGAGGAATTTCGCATGGCAACTAAGATTCAAATCGTGTTTTACAGTATGTACGGTCACCTCTACCAAATGGCGGAAGCAGTGGCGGCAGGGGCGCGGGAAGTTGCCGACACCGAGGTCACTCTGTATCAGGTAGCTGAGTTGATGCCGGATGAAGTACTGGAGAAGAGCGGCGCGAAATTCGCCCGCGCCGCATTTGCTCATATTCCGGTGATTGCCCCTGAACAGTTAGTAGACGCCGATGCCATCATCTTTGGCGCCCCGACCCGCTTCGGCAATATGTGCGCGCAGATGCGGAATTTCCTCGATCAAACCGGTGGGTTGTGGGCGCGAGGCGCGTTGATCGGCAAGATCGGCAGCGTGTTCACCAGCACCGCGTCTCAGCATGGCGGGCAGGAAACCACCCTGACCAGCTTCCACACCACCCTGCTACATCATGGGATGGTCATCGTTGGGGTACCGTATTCCGATGCCCGACAGATGATCCTGACCGAGATCAGCGGTGGCAGTCCCTATGGGGCGTCTACCATCGCCGCCGGCGACGGTTCGCGTCAGCCCAGCGAAAACGAGCTGGCGATTGCGCGGTTTCAAGGAAAACACGTCGCGACCATTGCCTCACGGCTTAAGGGCCAAGGCTAAAGGCGGTAAGGGCTGAACCGTTCCCTGATGCCAGGCGGAAACGGTTCAGCCTTGAATGGCGGACTGGCCGTTCCAGTATCTAGCACCTGATTTGCAGCATTGTTTGGCATGATCGGACGATGCTGACCGCCGGGCCTAACCTCGCAGTTCCCGCCGGAGCACCTTACCCGCCGCTGAAATTGGCAACGCCGGTAAAAACGCAAGGTAACGGGGAATTTTATAGCGGGCCAGCTGATCGCCAAGGTAAGCCAGCAGCTCTTCAGCCTCTGGGCTTTGACCCGGTTTCAACACCACGAAGGCTTTCCCCACCTCGCCCCATTTCGGATCGGGGACACCGACCACCGCACACTGGAATACCGCCGGGTGTCGGTACAGCACCGCTTCGATTTCCGCCGGATACACATTTTCGCCGCCGGAAATGAACATATCCTTGAGCCGGTCAACGATATAAAAGCACCAGTCTTCGTCATAACGGGCCAGATCGCCCGTATGAAACCAGCCATCGCGATCAATAACCTCTGCCCAGGCAGCAGCGTTGTTGAAGTAGCCGGTGGCGATGCTGGGACCTTTCAGCACCAGTTCGCCAACTTGGTTGGGTCCCAGCGAACGGTTGTCGCGATCGACGATTCGCGCATCAACGAAAAAGTTGGGGCGGCCAATGCTCCCGGCTTTGCGAATGGCGTCTTCCGGGGCTAGTGCGAATAGTCCCGGACCAAATTCAGTCATGCCAAAACCTTGCTTGAATCGGACGCCTTTGTCGCGGGTGTATTGCTCAATCAGCGGGATCGGCAATGGAGCGCCGCCACTGGTGCAGAACCGCAGTGAGCTTAAATCGGCCTGTGCCCAGGCCGGAGTCTGGGTCAGCATCTGGTACATCGCGGGCACGGCAGCAAAAATCGTCGCTCGTTCCCGCTGGAGCAGATGCAGCACCCGTTCCGGGTCGAACCGCTTCATCAGTACCGTGGTTCCGCCCATGATGATCTGCGGCAAGGTGTAGACGAATAATCCACCCACATGAAACATCGGGAATACATTCAGGTACACGTCATCGCGGTTGACATCATGGATGACGCTATTCAGACAGTTCCAGGCGATTTGACGATGACTGATTCGTGCCCCCTTGGACAAGCCGGTGGTGCCGCCGGTGAACACAATGGCAGCGATGTCTTCTTCCACCAGTGTTTCGCACACGCAGGGCGCGGCGGATGAATGGGCCAGCAGGGCGCTGAACTCCCGACTGCCGGGAATACCGGGGCCGTCAAGGTGAATCCAATGCCGCACCGAGGAATGCGCCTGCGCCAGTTCGGCCACGCTGTCCTTGAAAGCGTCATCGTAAATCAGCACGGTCGGCGTCACTTCAGCGAGAATCTGTTGCAATTCGCGCCAATGCAACCGCCAGTTCAGTGCGGTGTGAATCGCGCCCAGCTTGCCGCAGGCAAACAGCAGGTCGAGATGCTCCACACCGTCCAGCGCCAGCATCGCCACCCGGTCGCCGTGACTGACCCCGAATGACCGCAGCGCCTGGGCCAGCCGGTTGGCCCGGTCATTCATCTGGGCATAGCTCAGCCGCAGTTCCGGAGTTTTGCCGGCGTCGACTATCGCCAGCGCTTCCGGGCTGTAGATCGTTCGCCGGCCAAGATAATCGCCAATGTACATTCGCTGCTCCTCGTCAAGGGGGTCAGGTTGCGGCGGCCAGATTCTGCGCGGCAAACTCCCAGTTGATCAGGTTATCCAGCACAGCGGCCACATAGTCGGCCCGTCGGTTCTGGTAATCCAGATAGTAAGCATGTTCCCACACATCAACCGTCAGCAGCGGTTTCTGACCGTGGGCAATGGGCGTGTCGGCATTGCTGGTTTTGGCGATGGTCAACTTGTCGCCGTCCTTGACCAGCCAGGCCCAGCCGCTGCCGAATTGGCTGGTGGCAACCTTGGTGAATTCCGCTTTGAACGGGTCGTAGCCGCCGAAAGAGTGATCGATTAGATCGGCCAACGCGCCGGTGGGTTTGCCGCCGCCTTTGGGGCGCAGACTGTTCCAGTAAAAAGTGTGGTTCCAGACCTGGGCGGCGTTATTGAAGATCGCCGCCTGATCGGCTTTGCCGACAGTAGCGGTGATCACCCCGTTCAGCGATTGTTCCGCAAGCGGCGTTCCGGCGACCAGTTCATTGAGTTTGTTGACGTAGCCCTGATGATGCTTGCCGTAATGAAAAGCGACGGTGTTGGCCGAAATCGTCGGACTCAGCGCCTGCTCCGGATAGGGCAATGGCGGCAGAGTGAACGGGCCGGCGGCGTAGACCGGGCGGATCAGCAGGCGGCTATTGCAGGCCAATGCGGCTGAACCGGCCAGCAGGGCGAGGAAGCGGCGGCGATTGAGAACAGGCGCAAGTTGCGTATCAGACATGGCAGAGACTCCTTAGAAGCTGTCTTGAAAAACCATCTTTAATTTACAAGCACTTGATGATAGTCAATCGTAGCATGGCAATGCGGATGATAGGTAATCCTGAAATTTTGGTGATCTTAAGTTGATGTGTAGTGCGTCAACAATGACAAATAGCGGCATTATAGTAATGAATAAATTACCAGATAGCTCCGATATGATTTTCGATCTTTTTTGAAAAAAAAGTGTTTTTCTTACCAAGTGAGAAATCCATTGTCTTAAAAGACAATTAAAGTTTTCAATCCGATTCATCAGGCCTGTTTTTTCCAACAGGATGCTGTTGATCAGCAGGGATAACTGCTTAGGCTTCCCAGAAATCGGTATAAAAAACCGCAGATTGACGATAAACTCGTGGTAAATAATTCTAAAGCCATTGGATATCTTGTCGACTCCAATCACTAATGAAAACACCCACTATTTGACCCGTGCTTAAGTCAATAGCGAGCCAAATCCATTGTTTATTTCCAGCAAAAGACCACAGTTCATCTAGTTGGATTGTTAAGTAATTGCCGTTTCTTTACATTCACTTCTTGGGGTGTTTTAGAATACTTATCATTTACATAATCCTGCAGGCAGCGTTCCGATACGCCAGTGACACGGGCGATGCCTGCTAGAGGGATTTTTTCAAGCAAGGGTTTATCGATGAAGAGCAAGTTGGACAGTTCATCATTAAGTCTCTTCGGACTTTTCAATCAACATATTTTATCATAAAATCGCCCCTATTTTTGGACAACCCAAAAAAATATCTGTGAATCTTCCAGAGATATTGACGGCTCGGACTGGTATTATATCGAAACGAAAGGTGGTGAAAAATATCACTTAAACCCATCAGCCTCGGGCGTTAATCTTAACAAGTTTCGTAATGTACTAGAACGTCTTGGGGTGAAGCATGAGGTGCAATACAAGCCTCTTCCTTCAAGAGGGATGCGCTAAAGCACACTCCTCATGTCAAACTGCAAGGGTTTCCCCATCATTAGCTACGGACGAAAGCCCTGTTTAACTGCCCAGACTGCCGCCTCAACCCGTGAATCCAGATTAAGCTTCCGTAGCAGATGCTTAACATGGACTTTCACTGTGCCTTCGGCGATCTTCAATTCACGCGCAATCAGCTTGTTACTGTGGCCAGCGGCGATCCGCGCCAGAATTTCCCGTTCCCGCTCAGTCAGTCCGGCAGCGGTGACCGGCCCGACTCGGCATTCATGGCGCAACGCCTCAGCGAGAATGCCCGCTACCCGATCGCTCAGCGCCATTCGACCCTGAACAGCGGCTCTCAGGCTGTGCAACACATCCTCCGGCTCCATATCTTTGAGTAGATAGCCATCTGCGCCCGCCCGTAGCGCCGCGATCACATCCTCCTCGCTATCAGATACGGTGAGGATAATCACCCAACTTTCTCCCGCGACCCCAGCCTTGAGCGCCTTGAGCGTGTCCAGCCCGCTCAGACCACGCATGTTGAGATCGAGCAAAATCAAGTCGGGCTGAAACTGCCGGGCCAAGTCCAGCCCATCCTGCCCATTGCCCGTCTCGCCGACCAGCTGCAACGACGCCTCAAGGTCGATCAGTTGCAGAATGCCCTTCCGCATCAGGGGATGGTCGTCAATGACCAGAATAGTTTGCGGTTCATCGGGCATGGTGGGCCTCACTGTCTATGGTTGTTGCTGCGTTTCGGCCAGCAGCGGGAACGAACCGGAGTTGAACCTGTGTCCCGCCATGCGGCGGCGACGCCAGACGCAGAACCCCACCGAGATCCTCGGCCCGCTCGCGCATGATGTGGAGGCCGAAATGGTTTTCCCGTTCCGGGCTGGCGGGTAAGCCCACGCCGTCATCGCGGATATCGATGACCGCTTCACCCTGGTCCTGCTCGCGCAGTCGGATCGAAATATGTCGGGCCTGTGCGTGCTTTACTGCATTGTTCAGGGCTTCACGGATGATCTGCATGATGTGAATTTGCTCATTAGGATTGAGAATGCAATGCCAGCCCACGTGATCCACCGTGACCGGCAACTGACCACGGTGGCTGAATTCCCGCGCCGTCTCGACCAAACTGTCTTCCAACCTGGAATGTTCCATTTTCAGGCGAAAGGCGGTGATCAGTTCCCGCAACTGCCGGTAAGCGTTGTTCAGACCCTCGCGCAGTTCAGCAACGATAGCCCAGGTTTCCGGGGTAATCGCCGCGCCACTCAGCCGGTTTTGCAAGCGGCTGACCTGAATTTTCAGATACGACAGCGCTTGCGCCAGCGAGTCGTGCAATTCGCGAGCAATAGCATTGCGCTCTTCCAGCAGTTCCAATCGTCGCCGATGCTCAGTTTGTTCATTGGCCCGCAAGGTCGCGGCAATGTGGCGGGCTACCGCTTCCAGCAACGGCAATTGCCAGGCGGTCACTGAATCCAGACCGGGGTTGCGGACGATTAGCACGCCAAACTGCTGATCCTGATCTTTGACCGGAACCGAAAATACCTCGGCGTTGGCGGTCAACGGATGGGTTGTGCCGTCGCCCTGGCACGCCGCGCAGTCCGGGCGATAGCAAAAAGACGGGATTGCCGCCGAGTGCGGTCGGGCCGAGAACATCTGGAGAGTTTGCCCGGTGGTCGGATGCATCAGACACAAGGTTACTGACTCTATTCCAGTCAGCTTTTCAACTTCAGCCAGCAGCGCCCGGTAAGCGGCTTCATCGAGCGCTGTTTCGCCCAGTCGCCGGGCGGTGTGATAGAGCAGTTCCAACGAGCGGTTGCTGATGCGCAACGCCTGGGTCTGCTGTTCAACCCGCGCCTCCAGTTCGGCGTACATCGCCGACAAATCGGCGGCCATCAGGTTGAACGCATGACCCAGCACCCCCAGCTCATCGTTGCCAACATGGCTGGCCCGCACGGTCAGATCGCCGCGCCGCGCCCTGCGGGCTAACTCCACCAGATCGCGCAACGGCGTCACTACGTTGCTATGCAACTGGTGCATGGCGGCAAAGATCAGCACCAGCGTCATAAACAGGGCGATGCCGGGCACCAGCCGCAGCAGCAGCATTTTGGCTTCGGTGTCCTGTTCCAGTAGTTTGACGAAGGCGTCCAACTGGGCGACGAAATCATCGACCTGATCCAGATAGGCAGTCGCCGGGGAAGCGCCGGCCGCCAGCGTTTGCAGCGCCGGTTTCAGGCTGTCGCGCCATGAGGAAGCGATTCTCTGCAAGGTTTGATGACGTGGATCGCCTGACGACGATGAAATAACGCCGGTTTGCCACAACTGGCCGAGCCGGTGTTCAAATTTGCCAATTTCCCGGTCTACAGCTTGGAGCCGGTCAGTGACGCTATTGGACGGTTGCAGACGGGTCGCGATCCGGTAGGACTGCATACGCAGCGAACCGGCCAGATTGATCGCGGCGGCGTCGCCCTTGCTCGATTCGGCGATGAACACTGAGCTGATCATGCTCAACAAGGCCAGCAAGACGATGCCGCCCATGCTCAGGCCACTACGAAAGATGATCGAATCATTGTTTTCCATCGGAAAACGCGCTCAAGTGTGGCGATGTGTGATTACGATGATATATGACATAAAGCCCCGATTTCCATAACAAGCCGTGAAGAACCAAACCTTTTGTGAATTGATTGAGGGTGGCTAAAAGATAAGGGCGTTGGGCATCAACGATTAAAATGGTAATACCGGCTGACAATTTATCAATTTTTTACACAAAACTGATATCTTTTTACCCCGTTTTTATAATTATCCGTCCATGCTTCAGCATCACCCTTACTTGCAGAGGCGCCCGATGGATTTCATATACTTTGTCGGAATAGCTCTATTGTTCATCCTGGCGGCAGGTCTTGCATCTGGCTGTGCAAAATTAGGAGGTAAAAAATGACTTGGCTTTACATACTTGGTAGCCTTGCTTCAGCCGGATTGCTGATTTACCTTATTGCTGCACTGCTCAAGGCGGAGGACTGGTAATGACACCGCATGCCTGGCTGATTCTTGGTCTTTATTTGACTATCCTATTATTTACCATCAAGCCGCTCGGTATTTATATCGCTAACGTAATAAGCGGCCGGTCGTTAGTGCTGCGCTTGGGTAGCCCCATCGAGTCAATGATTTATCGTCTTTGTGGTATCCATAAAAATGAGGAGATGGGTTGGCTACATTATGCCCTAGCTCTATTGCTATTCAACGCAGTGGGCGTGCTCACTGTTTATGCCCTGCAACGACTCCAGTTATGGCTGCCGCTTAATCCGCAACAGATGCCTAATGTCAGTCCAGATTCGGCATTCAATACCGCCATCAGCTTTGTCACCAACACGAATTGGCAAGGGTATGGGGGAGAAACCACAATGAGCTATTTGACCCAGATGCTCGCTTTGACAGTGCAAAATTTCTTGTCGGCAGCAACGGGTATTGTTGTTATCATCGCGCTGGTTCGCGGCTTTGCCCGTCATACCGCGCAGAGTATTGGTAATGCCTGGGTCGATCTAACACGAATTACCCTTTATCTATTGTTGCCTCTATCATTGGTATTTGCAGTGTTTCTGCTCAGTCAGGGCGTAATTCAGAATTTTAACGCCTACCAAGATGTGATGACACTGGAGCTAACCCATTACGATAATCCTAAGCTGGATATCGCTGGCCAACCGCTCAAGGATGACAAAGGCAATCTGCTAACCGAGCCAGTCACCACTCAAACGCAGACGCTGCCGATGGGGCCGGTCGCTTCTCAGGAAGCGATCAAGATGATCGGCACCAACGGGGGCGGTTTCTTTAACGCTAATTCGGCGCATCCCTACGAGAACCCGACGCCATTAAGCAACTTTTTCCAGATGTTGTCGATTTTTCTGATACCAGGCGCACTGTGCTACACCTTTGGATACATGGTGGGCGACGCTCGACAGGGCTGGGCTGTGCTTGCTGCTATGACCATTCTATTTGTTGTGATGTCGGTTGCGGCGATTACGTTCGAGCAACAAGGCAATCCGTTATTCACTACTGCCGGTGTTGACCAAATTGCCAGTACTACTCAAGCAGGCGGCAATATGGAAGGTAAAGAGGTGCGGTTCGGTGTTGCCGACTCTGGGTTGTTTGCTGCGATTACCACTGCGGCTTCCTGCGGCGCAGTTATCGCAATGCACGACTCATTTACGCCACTGGGTGGAATGATTCCACTGGTACTGATGCAATTGGGCGAAGTAGTATTTGGCGGCGTCGGTTCCGGGCTTTACGGAATGTTGATATTCGCAATGATGGCGGTCTTTATTGCCGGTCTTATGATTGGTCGCACCCCAGAATATCTGGGAAAAAAAATCGAATCGTTTGAAATGAAAATGGTTTCCATTGCCATTTTGGTAACGCCCTTGCTGGTGCTTGCGGGAACTGCTATCGCTGTGATGACCGTCAATGGTCAGGCGGGTATCGCCAATCCAGGCGCACACGGTTTTTCTGAAATCCTCTACGCCTTTAGTTCTGCGGGTAATAATAACGGTAGCGCTTTTGCTGGGTTGTCCGTCAACACACCTTTCTACAATGTAATGTTAGCCATGGTGATGTGGTTTGGTCGCTTTGGCGTCATCGTGCCGGTATTGGCGATTGCAGGTTCGCTGGCGGCAAAGAAGCGTATTGCGGTGACAGTGGGAACCATGCCTACTCACGGGTTGCTGTTTATCACCTTGTTAATTGGCACGGTGTTGCTGGTCGGCCTGCTCAATTATGTTCCCGCTCTCGCCTTAGGGCCGATGGTCGAGCATTTCATGCTATGGATCGGCCGCTAAAGGAAAGGAGAAAATCATGTCGCGTAAAATGCTAACTCTGTTCGATCCGACGCTGACACGGTCTGCTATCGTTGACGCCTTCAAAAAACTGGACCCACGGGTTCAGTGGCGTAACCCGGTAATGTTCGTAGTTTATGTGGGCAGCATTCTGACGACGATGCTGTGGGTGCAGGCTCTCGGTGGTCAGGGTGAGGCTTCCGTTGGCTTCATCCTTGCCATTGCGCTGTGGCTATGGTTCACAGTGTTATTTGCCAACTTTGCTGAGGCGTTGGCTGAAGGTCGCAGCAAGGCGCAAGCGGCTTCCTTGCGTGGAGCAAAAAAAACCGTTTCCGCCAAGAAATTACGGGAGCCACGTTATGGAGAGACAGTGGAATTAATTCCCGGTGCAGCATTGCGGCGCGGTGATGTAGTACTCGTCGAAGCCGGCGATATGATTCCGGCGGATGGCGAAGTGATTGAAGGTGTTGCTTCGGTCAACGAAAGCGCCATTACCGGCGAATCTGCTCCAGTGATTCGCGAATCCGGCGGTGACTTTAGCGCCGTGACCGGTGGCACTACCGTACTATCCGACTGGATTGTGGTGCGGGTTACAGTGAATCCCGGCGAAGCCTTTCTCGACCGGATGATCGCGATGGTGGAAGGAGCCAAGCGCCAGAAAACGCCGAACGAAATCGCGCTGACAATTCTGCTGGTGGCGCTGACAATAGTTTTCCTTGGCGTGACTGTGACCCTGCTGCCATTTTCGCTGTTCAGCGTGGACGCGGCCAAAGCCGGTTCACCGGTTTCGATCACGGTGCTGATTGCGCTGCTGGTGTGCCTGATTCCGACGACGATTGCGGGCTTGCTGTCGGCCATTGGCGTGGCGGGCATGAGCCGAATGATGCAGGCGAATGTGATCGCTACCTCCGGGCGAGCGGTCGAAGCGGCAGGCGATGTGGATGTGCTGCTGCTCGACAAGACCGGAACCATTACTCTTGGCAATCGCCAGGCGTCGGCGTTTCTGCCCGCGCTTGGCGTCAAGGAAGTCGAACTGGCCGATGCTGCGCAACTGGCGTCACTAGCCGATGAAACGCCAGAAGGTCGCAGTATCGTGGTGCTTGCTAAGCAACTCTTTAATTTTCGAGAACGTGATATTCATAGTATTGGCGCAGTTTTTATCCATTTTTCGGCGCAAACCCGGATGAGCGGAGTCAACTTGGACGGGCGACAGATTCGTAAAGGATCGGCGGACGCCATTCGCCAGCAGGTGAAATCGGTAGGCGGCCATTTCCCGGAACCGGTGACTCGTGCGGTGGAGGATGTGGCCCGCCGGGGCAGCACGCCGCTGGTCGTTGCTGACGGCGCTAAGGTGCTTGGCGTGATCGAACTCAAGGATATTGTGAAGGGCGGCATCAAGGAACGTTTTGCCGAACTGCGGCGGATGGGCATCAAAACAGTGATGATCACAGGTGACAACCGGCTGACCGCTGCCGCCATCGCCGCTGAAGCCGGTGTTGACGACTTTCTGGCTGAGGCGACACCGGAGGCCAAGTTGGCGCTGATTCGTCAGCATCAGGCCGAAGGCCGGCTGGTGGCGATGACCGGCGACGGCACCAACGATGCGCCAGCGCTGGCTCAGGCCGATGTGGCGGTCGCAATGAATACCGGTACCCAGGCGGCCAAGGAAGCCGGCAATATGGTGGACTTGGACTCCAATCCGACCAAGCTGATCGAGATCGTCGAGACTGGCAAGCAGATGCTGATAACCCGTGGTTCGCTGACCACTTTCAGTGTTGCGAACGACATCGCCAAGTATTTTGCAATCGTCCCAGCGGCTTTCGTGACCACCTACCCGCAACTGGCTGTGCTTAATATCATGGGTCTGTCCAGTCCGGCCTCAGCGATCCTGTCAGCGGTAATTTTCAATGCCCTGATCATTATTTTCCTGATCCCACTGGCGCTGAAAGGCGTCAAATATCGACCACTTGGCGCGGTGGCGCTATTGCGGCGCAATCTGCTGATCTACGGCTTAGGCGGCGTGACCGTTCCATTTGTTGGCATCAAGCTGATTGATATGCTGATTACGTTCGCAGGTTGGGCATAATGACTTGGAGAAGAATAACCATGAAGACCTTATTTCGCCCGGCGTTAACATTATTTGTACTGCTATCGGTCATCACCGGTCTGATTTATCCGTTGCTGGTGACTGGAATTAGTCAAGCGCTATTCCCAGCTCAGGCCGCTGGCAGCCTTATTCTCCGCGACGGCAAACCGGTTGGCTCCCGGTTGATTGGTCAGAATTTCACTGATCCAAAATACTTTTGGGGCCGACCGTCGGCTACCTCGCCGCAGCCCTACAATGCCGCTGCGTCTGGCGGCTCCAATCTCGGTCCGCTGAATCCGGCCTTGCAGGAAGCGGTGGCGGTGCGTGTCAAAACCTTGCGTGAAGCTGATTCAGGCAATACCGCTCAGGTTCCAGTCGATCTGGTTACGGCTTCTGCCAGCGGTCTGGATCCACAGATTAGCCCGGCTGCTGCTAACTATCAGGCGGCGCGAGTGGCGCGAGTACGCGGATTGCCTCTCGATGTGGTGCAAACCTTGGTCGTGCAACAGACCGAGGGTCGCCAGTGGGGCGTATTCGGCGAACCCCGGGTTAATGTGCTTGAACTCAATTTGGCGCTGGATAATTTACAGTCCAAGCCGTAACCGTGAATGGGGTGTATCCTCTGCAAGTACAGAAAAATAAGGATAGCAACCCAGTGAATGATCCGATCCAATTCGTTAGTTCAGTACCCATAGTCCGGCATTTTCGCCAAATTTTGCTCTGGCCGCTGCGGGCGATCTCTAATCAGGCAGAAGGCGCGCATATCTCCAAATACTGGGAGCCGCTGAAGGCATTAGGCGAGCAATGTCCTTGGCAGGAAGTGGTCGATGAGTTTGGCGATCCTGCCGATTTTCAGGAACGGCACTACAAGGAATTTGTCACCTTTCTGCCGTATGTCCAGCGCTTCCTGTATGGCGAAGGTTTATCCAGCTACGGCCAATCACCGATTCGGGTTTTCCGTCGTCGGGGCATTGATCAAATGCGCGTGATTTTTGACGATCAAACACCGCCAGTGGTATTTAAAGTCGCTCATATTGATCTCTACTTTTTTTACGACATCGACATCATTATCCTAGCGGTGGAATTCTTTACCAATGATCTACCGCTACTGCTGGCTCAGGAATCATTATTCAAACTGGGCCGGGCTTATCCAGCATTCTGGGAGGCTAATGGCCAAGGTGGGCAATGTCCACGCCAAGTAGAATGGCTATCGGCGGCAGGTGAGACATTAGCTGTATCCGACTACCAGGATCGGCATCAGTATCTTCCGTTTGTCGCTCAGCACCATTCTCCAAATATCGCCGCCCATTGGGAATATCTGTTGCGTCCGTTGGCGCTGTACCATTCCGATCATGAAGGTGTCATGTTGTACCGGCAGGTTGAATATCACCGAATGCCGCTGTTGGCTTATCTCAGCTTCGATGATCCGCATGTCCTGACCCGTGGTGATTTTGCCCGACTGGCGCTCAATACTAAGCCGGGTTCTTCTGATACCCTACCCTACTCTGAGCGAGAACTGGCTGAATTTGAGCAGAAATATTGCTACGACAAATTCTGGGATCCGCTTAGTCCGACATTCAGCAGCCGCTACTTGTGTTGCGGTCATGCCTTTGTCATGGTAGGCAAAGCCAGTGAACGCTTCTTTACAGACCCGGACGCCGGCTTGCTTGGTCAATTTCGCCACCAGTATTTCCTAGTCAATCTGATCGCTCATTTCCACAAAGCCACTTTGATGCTGTTCTCGGAATGGTTAGCGGCGGCGATCAGTCAGCTTGATATCCGCGACGTAGATTCGGTCAAAGACTTCAAACGGGAAATTCGTCGAGTCATGGAAACCTTCCTGCGTTTCACTCACCGCTATTGGTTTCATGAAGTCTCTAATCAGGCGCAAGTCCGGGACTTGTTTCGGATGTTGACCCACCATCTCGACACAGATCGGATTTACCAGGATGTCAGTGCGGAGGTGAAGGAAATGAATCAATATCTGGATAGCGACAGTTTACGGCGGCAGGCGAATACGGTAGTGCGGCTGACCGTGGTGACTACGTTGGGACTGATCGCCACTGTTTCGACCGGGTTCCTAGGTATGAATATCTTTGATGAAACCAGTAATCCAGTTTCGGTCAAGCTGCTGATTTTTACGTTGGTGCTGATTCCCAGCATTCTGCTGGTCAACTATGCCGTCGCTAATGCCAAGGTGCTTTCAGATTTTCTTGAGGCCTTGGCGAACGAGCGGCTGACCTGGTGGGACCGGTCTAAGGTGCTGTTAAGAATCTGGTGGAAGCCGCGCCGAAAGCCGTGAAGTCAATGGAGCATCCTGCCCAAATTGCCAGCTGGCGAACCGCATGTGGGCAGGATGCCTGTTCCCGGCTGGTTAAAGCGATAACTGACCATTTATGCAAGGAAAATATTGATGGTCGCTGAGATTCGTCCTGACCCGGACCAGCTGTTGAACCGTATCAGGGAGGCAGAGGCGCGGGCGCGGCGGGGCAAGCTGAAGATCTTTTTCGGCGCATCGGCGGGTGTGGGCAAAACCTACGCCATGCTGTTGGCTGCCCGCCAGTGGCGTGAACAGGGTTTGGATGTGGTGGTGGGCATCGTTGAAACCCACGGTCGCCAGGACACCGCCGGATTGTTGGAAGGCCTCGAAATTCTGCCGCTCCGGGAAGTTTCGCACCGGGATCGGGTGCTGAGGGAGTTCGATCTTGATGGTGCACTGGCAAGGCGGCCCGCGCTGATCCTGGTCGACGAACTGGCCCACAGCAATGCGCCCGGTTGCCGGCATCCCAAGCGCTGGCAGGATGTCGAGGAATTGCTCGATGCCGGTATCGACGTTTTCACCACGATCAACGTCCAACATCTGGAGAGCCTCAACGACATCGTCGGCGGCATCACTGGCATTCGGGTCTGGGAGACGGTGGCTGACCGGGTATTCGATCAGGCTGATGAAGTGGTGCTGGTCGATCTGCCGCCCGATGAACTGTTGCAGCGACTCAGGGAAGGCAAGGTTTATCTGCCCGATCAGGCTGAACGCGCCATTCAGAACTTTTTCCGCAAAGGCAATTTGATCGCACTGCGCGAACTGGCGCTGCGCCGCACTGCCGACCGGGTGGACGATGAAATGCAGAGCTACCGGCGTCAGGATGGGGGAATCCCGCCACCGGTCCGTGACGCGCTGCTGGTCGGCGTCGGCCCCGAGCCGGACGCCGATGCGCTGGTGCGATCCGTCAGCCGGCTGGCCAGCAAGCTGGATTGCGAGTGGCATGCCCTGTATGTGGAAACCCCGATACTGCAACGACTGCCAGAGCGCCAGCGCCGGGCGATCCTGACTACTCTCAAACTGGCTCAGGACCTGGGCGCCCGTACCGCGACCATGGCCGCTGATAACATCGCGCTAGCGATGATTGAATACGCCCGGCGGCTTGGCCTAGGCCGGTTGGTGGTCGGCCATCGCCGACTACGCCGCTGGCGGTGGCGATGGCCGTGGCTGTCGCTGGCTGATCGGCTCGCCCGATTGGCCCCCGATCTTGATTTGTTGGCGATAGCGCGAGAGGACGCGCCCCATCGTTCGCTTAGATCAATGATCGAAGCCGGAGACGAAGATCGGGTTTATTTGTCGCGTCCGCCACAACGCTACGGCGCAGCATTATTGATCTGCCTGGGCTGTACGTTGGCGACCATGCCGCTCTATCCCCTTCTTGATCTGACCAACATCATCATGCTGCTCTTGCTAGGCGTGGTGGGAACCGCCGTGTGGTATGGGCGCGGTCCGGCAGTGCTGGCTGCAATAGTCAGCGTGGCGGCGTTCAATTTTTTCTTCGTGCCTCCGCGTTTTTCCTTCGCCGTCGATGATTGGCATTACCTGCTGACTTTCTCGGTGATGCTGATCGTGAGTCTGGTCGTCGGGCAATTGACTGCCCGGTTTCGCTATCAGGCCGGGGTAGCGAGCGCCCGCGAGGAACGCGCCCGTCATCTTTATGAAATGGCTCGTGAACTGTCTGGCGCACTCACCGAGGATCAAGTGATCGAGATTAGCGGGCGTTGCGTCGAAGCCAGCTTCCGGGCCAAGACTCGATTGCTGTTGCCCGATGAGCATGACCGGTTGCAGCAACCCCCGATCCGTCCTGGTTGGCCAAAAGTTGATTTGGCGATTGCCCAATGGTGTTTTGACCGTAATGCTCCGGCCGGCTTCGGCACCGACACGCTGCCCGCCGCTGCGTTGTTATACCTGCCGCTCAAAGCGCCGTTGCGAACACGCGGCGTGTTGGTGATCGCGTCAGAACAGCGCCGCCGACTGCTGATTCCGGAGCAACGTCGATTGCTGGATACGTTCGCCGCACTGATTGCGATTGCACTGGAGCGGGTGCATTTTGTCGCGGTGGCCCGTGATACGCTGGTGAAAATGGAATCCGAGCGAATGCGCAATTCGCTGCTATCCGCATTGTCCCACGATCTGCGCACCCCACTGACCGCGCTGATTGGCTTGGCGGAAACTCTGACGCTGGAACTGACTGCCGAACAATCGCCCTATCAGGAGCCCCTGACGGCAATTCATCAGCAGGCGGTGCGTATGGCGCTACTGGTCAATAATCTGCTGGATATGGCCAAATTGCAGGCGGGAGGAATGCGGCTGCGCAAGGATTGGCAATCGATGGAGGAGCTGGTTGGCTCAGCGACGCGCTTGCTGGAGCAACCCTTACGTGCTCATCCACTGCGGTTGGCGATCGATCCGGATCTACCGCTGGTGAACTGTGATGCAGTGCTAATCGAACGGGTGCTGGTCAATCTGCTGGAAAACGCTGCCAAATACGCCCCAGCCGGCGCTGCTATTGGGGTCAATGCGATGGTGAACACTGACTGGTTGACGGTTGAGGTTTGGGACGAAGGACCAGGCTTGCCAACCGGTTACGAACAGCATTTGTTTGAAAAATTTACCCGAGGCCACGATGAATCGACTGCGCCGGGGGTCGGTTTGGGTCTGTCGATCTGCCGGGCGATCATCGAAGCCCACGGCGGACAAATTCAAGCCGCCAACCGGGCCGGCGGTGCTGTGTTTTCATTTACTCTGCCGCTGGAAACACCGCCATCGCTGGAGGCGGAAGAGGGAGACTCTTAACCCATGAACGTTATGCCGGAAGCGCCATTGACTGCGCTGATCGTTGAGGACGAACCGCCGATCCGCCGTTTCGTTCGCACCGCACTGGAGGGAGAGGGTTATCGGGTTTATGAAGCCGATACCGTGCGGCGTGGATTGCTGGAGGCCGGCACCCGCAAACCGGATCTAGTGATTCTCGATCTCGGTCTGCCGGACGGCGACGGCGTTATCTTCATCCGTGATCTACGAACCTGGAGCAAGATGCCAGTGCTGGTGCTGTCAGCCCGGGTTGAGGAGTACGACAAAGTGGAGGCGCTGGACGCCGGAGCCGACGATTACCTGATTAAACCGTTCGGAGTCGCGGAATTACTGGCGCGGGTGCGGGCAGTACGCCGGCGGCAAGTGCGTGAGCCATCCGGGGCTGCGCTCATCGCATTTGGCGAAGTGAGCGTGGATTTAGAGCATCGGCAGGTGCTTCGTAGCCATCAGCCGATCCATGTCACGCCGATTGAATTCCGGTTGTTGACGACGCTGATTACCCAAGCCGGCAAGGTGCTGACCCACCGCCAACTGCTGCGGGATGTATGGGGGCCGGCCTATGTGGAACGCGGCCACTATCTGCGCATTTATATGGGCCATCTACGCCAGAAGCTGGAAGCCGATCCAGCGCGGCCCCGCCACTTCCTCACCGAAACCGGTATTGGCTACCGGTTCTGCCCGAGTTGAAGTCTGCTGAAAATCAGCGAGGGGTGAGGAGTTATCTGTGTTCATCTGCGTCATCTGTGGATCTATAGCGTTATCAATCAGGTCATCCGCAGATGACGCAGATGAGGGCTTCTGATAGTTTCTAATACTCCGCCGGCAGTTCCCGCAGTTGCGCGAGGGTATAAACCGGGCCGTCCTTGCAGATAAAGCTGGTGCCGGTATTACAGCGCCCGCATTTGCCATGTCCGCACTTCATCCGGTTTTCCAGCGTGGTGTACACCGAGTCCGGGGTAAAACCCAGCTTTTCCAGCAAAGGCAAGGTGAAGCGAATCATGACGGGCGGGCCACAGACAATAGCCACCGTGTTCTCGCTCGGCGGCGCGAGTTGCTCGACGACATGGGGCACAAAACCTACCTTGCCTTTCCAGTCAGCGGTTTCGCCGCCGGGGTCTACGGTGACCACCAGATCGATATCGGGCCGTGCTTCCCAGTCCTGCAACTCGTGTTTGTAGACCAGATCCGCCACGCTGCGAGCGCCGTAAACCACGGTGATCTTTTCAAACCAGTCCCGCTGATCCAGGCAATTCCAGATCACGCTACGCAACGGCGGCAGCGCGATGCCGCCCGCGATGAACAACAGGTTCCGGCCACGCCATTGCTCCAGCGGAAACAGATTGCCGCACGGGCCGCGAAAGCCGATGACATCGCCTTCTTCCTTGGTCGCCAGGGCGCTGGTCACCCGCCCGACCGCCCGGAAGGTGCATTCGATGTAGCCCTTGCGGGTCGGGCTGGAGGCGATGCAAAAGGTGCTTTCGCCCTCGCCGAAGGCAGTGTACATGCCGAACTGGCCGGTGTGAAACTCGAAATTGGCCGCCTCTTCGGGATTTATAAATTCCAGCCGGAAGGTTTTAACCGCCGGCGCTTCATCGGTGATCTTGGCGATCCGCATCAGGTACGGCAGATAAATGTTTCGCTCGGCCATCGCTAGGTCCCGCACGCCTGGGTTAAATGTTCTTTCAGGTTCATGTCCACCGGACAGGCCCGCGTACATTTGCCGCAACCGACGCACATGGCCTCGCCGAAGCGCTGCGGGAAATAGCTGAACTTGTGGTAAATCCGCTGCCGCCAGCGCTCCGCCTGGGCGCTGCGCGGGTTGTGTCCCGAAGCGTGCAGGGTGAATTGGCGCAGACCGCAGGAATCCCAGCAGCGCAAGCGTTGCCCTTCCTTGGTATCGGCCTCTTCCTGGATGTCGAAGCAGGCGCAGGTCGGACAGACGAAGGCGCATGCGCCGCAGCCGACGCAGCGCAGACTTTGCTCCGCCCACAGTTCGCTGGTGAACAGTCCCGGCAGTTTGGCGGTCAGGGCTTCGCGATCAAAGTGCGGTTCCAGCTTGGCCAGCAGAGCTTCCTTGTCCTCGTTGACGGCCGGCTGGAACAGATGCGGAGCCAACGCCTGGATCTCCTCGCCCTTGGCGGTAAGAATTTCCACCAGATAGTGGCCATCCGCCAGCGGCGTGAGCAACAGGTCACTCCCCTTGGTGGAGCCGGGACCGCCGCCGACCGAGGTGCAGAAGCAGGCGTCGTCAGCCTGGGTGCAACTCAGCCCGACCACCGTCATCTGTTCCACGCGGGCGTTGAAAAACTTGTCGCGAGAATCCCAGTTGAACACCGAATCCAGCGAACCAAAGCCCGACGCCTCGCACGGCCGCAGCCCGAACAGCACGGTTGGCTGAATATCGGGTTCGGCATCATTCAGTTCCACCTTGCCGGGCATGGTTTTATAGCTCAGCAGGCGTTCCACCCGGGGGAAAACCGCCTCCTTGGCGCTCAACGTCAGTTGCAGATGAGCGTCCGCGACTTGCGCGGGGGTTTGCACTTCTCCCAGATCGACCCGGCCATCGGTTTCGGTCGGCCCCAGGATGCGCCGACCGCTGTCGCCCAACGCGGCAAACAGCGCCTCCAGCGATTCTGCAGAAATCTTGAGTATGGTTGTCATGGCGACCCCTAGCGGATAAAGGATTCTTTGTCATCGGGCCGGAAGGTGCCCAGCGCGTAGTCCAGCTTGGCGCTGGCTCCGGCCTTCTGGCCGAATTGCTGGTGGACGCTTTCTTCCGCGAAACAGGTCAGCAGATGGATCGGAATCCCGACCGGACAGGCCCGCCCGCATTCGCCGCATTCCACGCAGCGGCCCGCCAGATGCATGGCACGCACGGTGTGATATTCCAGATTGCCCAGCGCGTGGCTGGGAACCGGCACCCACTGCGGCTTATTGCAGTCCATGGTGCAGGTGCCGCAATAGCACATCGGGCAGGAACTGCGGCAGGCGTAGCACTTGATGCAGCGCTGCAATTCCTTTTCCCAGTACACCCAGCGTTCCTCGCGGGACATGCTCGCCAACAGGTTCATCTGCTCCCGGTCGGCGGCGGACAGGGCATCGGGCAAGGCAGCGACGTGATCCGTTACCGCCTGGGCCGTGGCCAGCTCGGTGACCGTGCCGTCCTCCGCCACGGCCAGAGCCAGCACCGCGTCTTCCGCCAACTGGCGCTCGGCGGTCAATTGCAGCAGGGCGCGCAGCGTCGAGGCATTGGCGACGATGGCGGTTTTACCCATCCGCTTGATTTCCGGGCGGGTCAGATAGCCGGCCAGATTGCTGATGCAGTCGGCGTCCCACACCAGCCGGGCGGTATCCGCGGCGGTGCGGGCGAAGCTGGGGCGGCGAATGCCGCCGGTGCCGGCTTCATAACCAATGACGATCTGCGCCTGGCCTTGAGCAAGCAGGTCTTGCGCTTTGTTTCGTAAGACTTCCACGTTGCGGCTCCTTTTGCAGGCTTTCAGGCGACGCCGGCATCGATTAGACGCTGGTATTCGGTGTACGGCCCCAGTTCGCGAACCGTGTTGGTCACTTCGTCCACCAGTGCGGCCCATTTCGCGCCTTCCGCCGCTGATACCCACGAGAAGGTGATGCGCCGCATGTCCGCACCGATGAAATTCATCAGCTCGGTGAATACCATCCAGCGCCGCCGGGCGTGGTAATTGCCGCTGGTGTAGTGGCAATCGTTGGGATGACAGCCGGAAACGATGATGCCGTCGGAGCCGCGTGCAAACGCCTTCTGGATCAGCATGAAGTCCACCCGCCCGGTGCAGGGCAGGCGAATGACCCGGACATTGGACTGGTACTTGGTGCGGCTGGTGCCGGTCAGATCCGCGCCGGCATACGTACACCAGTTGCACACAAACGCGGTGATCTTGGGTTCAAATTGAGTCGCTACTTTGGTAGCCATCGGACACTCACTCCGCTACAGGCTCATGATTTCGGCGAAAATCTGCTCGTTGGAAAAACCGTGCAGATCGATGGCCTTGGTGCGGCAGGTCGCCACGCAGGTGCCGCAACCCTGGCACAAGCCGGGATTAATTTTGGCGATGGTTTTGATCACTATCCCATCGCGATCCAGGATTTCCTCCTGACCAATCGCCCGGTACGGACAGGCGCTTTCGCACAGGAAGCAACCGGTGCAATCGCTGTGCAGCGGCGCGGGCCGGCGGTTGACTTCGGCGACTATCGGCTCGCGGGTCAGGTGGCTACGGCTCAACAGCGCGGCGACCTTGGCGGCGGCGGCGCTGGCCTGGGCCACCGTCTCCGGGATGTCGCGCGGCGACTGACAGGCGCCGGCCAGATAAATGCCGGCGGTATTGGTTTCCACCGGCTTCAGCTTGGGGTGCGCCTCGGCCAGGAAGCCGTATTCGTCGCAGCCGACATGAAGCTTGCGAGCCAGTTCGCTCTGACCGTCGTTGGGCAGCGAGGCCGTGGCCAGCACCACCAGATCGGCCTTGATTTCAACCGGACGGCCACCCAGCAGCGTGTCCGCGCCCTTGACGACCAGCTTGCCGTCTTCTTCGTAAACGCGGGAAACCCGGCCCCGGATGTACTTGACGCCGTCTTCCTCAATCGCCCGCCGCACGAATTCGTCGTAATTTTTGCCGGCGGCGCGGATGTCCATGTAGAACACATACGCCTTGCTGTTGTGGTTCTTGTGCTTGAGCAGCATCGCGTGCTTGGCCGTGTACATGCAGCAAATCTTGCTGCAATACTTGACGCCCTTGGCGGCGTCGCGACTGCCGGAGCAGGCGATGAACACCACGGTTTCCGGTTCCTTGCCGTCGCTGGGGCGCTTGATGACGCCCTGGGTGGGGCCGGAAGCAGAGGCGTAACGCTCGAACTGCAAGCCGGTGATGACATCCGGGTAGGTGCCATAACCGTACTCCGGGAACTTCTCGGTGCTCATCACCTTGTAGCCGGTCGCCACTACGATGGCGCCCACGTCCACATGGATCAATTCGTCCTGCTGATTGAAGCTGATCGCCTTGGTGGGACACGCTTTCACGCAGCGGTCGCATTTCTTCTTTTGATAGTGTCGGCAGTTCTCGACATCGATCACCGGAATGTTGGGCACCGCCTGGGTGAAAGGCACATAAATCGCCCGGCGCGTGGTTAGCCCCTCATTGAAGCCGTCGCTGATGTCCTTGGAAGGGCATTTTTGCAGGCATTCGCCGCAACCGGTGCACAGTTCTTCGTCAATCTTGCGGGCGCGCTTGCGGATGGTGGCCTTGAAGTTGCCGATGAAGCCGTCCAGATGCTCCACTTCGGAATAGGTCATCAGGGTGATGTTGGGATGGCGGGACACGTCCACCATCCGGGGCGTCAGGATGCATTGCGAGCAATCCAGAGTCGGGAAGGTCTCCGACAACTGCGCCATGTGGCCGCCGAGCGCAGGCGACCGCTCCACCAGAATGACTTTATGGCCCGAATCGGCGATGTCGAGCGCCGCCTGAATGCCGGCCACGCCGCCGCCGATGACCAGCGCCGTCTTGGTGATGGGCACCTCAATCGGCTGCAACGGCTTGTTGCGCTTCACCTTCTCCAGTTGCAGCCGCACCAGATCGACCGCCTTTTCGGTGGTGCTGTCCGCCTCTTCATGCACCCAGGAGCAGTGTTCACGCAGATTCGCCACTTCGCACAGATAGGCGTTCATCCCGGCATCGGTCACCGCCCGGCGAAAGGTCGGTTCGTGCATGCGCGGCGAACAGGCGGCTACCACCACCCCTTCCAACTGGTGGTCCTTAATCGCCTGCTTGATCTTGTTCTGGCCGGGATTGGAACACAGGTATTTGTAATCCTCGGCGTGAACCACGCCTGGCATTTGCTTGCAGCGCTCTGCGACTTCGGGGCAGTCCACCGTCGAACCGATATTTTCGCCGCAATGGCAAACAAAAACTCCCACTCGTGACATGGCGATTCCCCTCAATCATCATCATCATCGTCGTCAGCGGTGACGACTTCGGGTTCTGGTTCCGGCAGTTCGACCGGCACCAGATGCCGCTGCAAACCGAGTTGTTGCGGGTCGATCCCCAAGGCCAGTCCCAGCGCCTGGGTAATGTACAGCACCGGGATACCGTGTTCCTGTTCCAACTGCTGGTTGATTTCCGGGCGACGCAGGTCGAGGTTGGATTGGCACATCGGGCAAGCCACCACGATAGCGGCGGCATTGCGCTTCACGGCGTCGGCGACGATGCGGCCGCTCAGATTAGCTACCACGTCGGTGCGGGTGACGGAAAAGGACGCGCCGCAGCATTCGGTTTTGCAGGCCCAGGGAATCGGTTTGGCGCCCACCGCTTCGAGCAGCCGATCCATGCTTTGCGGATTCTCCGGACGGTCGAACTGGACCACTTCCGGCGGGCGCACCAGCAGACAGCCGTAATAGCAGGCGACTTTATATCGAAAGGGGTTTTTGACCTTCGCGGCGATCCGGTCCCGATAGCGATCCAGCACCGCCAGGACGTTCAGCACCCGGACCCGGCCGCTATAAGGCAAGCCGATGAAGTCAGCGACTTCCTGCCGCTTGTTGGGATTGTCCGCGAGTTCCATGCGGGCTTCGGCCAGATGACTGAAGCAGGCCGCGCAGGGCGTCAGCACTTCGTCCAGACCGGCGGCTTCCGCCTGCGCCAGGTTGCGGGTACGCAGCCCCAGGGCCAGATCCGCGCTCATCACATGAGCCGAGGACGCGCCGCAGCAGTTCCAGTCGGGAATTTCCACCAGTTCCAGATCGAGCGCCGCGCACAACGCCCGCACCGATTCTTCATATTCGCGGGCAGAGCTTTTCAGCGAACAACCCGGATAGTAGCCAATACGCATGGCGCTACTCCTTGCTATCGGGGTTATTGAGCGTCTGCTTGAACAGGCGTTTCAGCGCCGCCTTGTCCTCGATGGCGTGCGGAAGCAAATTCAGCTTGCCTTTTTCGTGCAGTTTGGAACCGAGCGCCATGTCCTTGAGCAGGTGTCCGGTGCGCAGCTTGTAGCCCATCAACATGCCGATTTCGTACAGGCGGCCGTGTCGCCCGACAGAGCCCAGAAAAGCGTGATGGAATGCCTGCGTATCCTTGCTCCGGGGATGAGCTAGCCTCAGGCGCATGGCTTCCCCACGCAGGAAGTTCATGACCTTGGGCGTGCCGATATCCTGAGGGCAACGGGTATGGCAAGTTTCGCAGGATAGGCAAAGCCAGATGGCCTCGCTTTGGAGAACTTGCCGATCAAACTCAGGGGATTCGTACTGTAATAACCGCAAAACCTGACAGGACGGGAGGTCCATGGTGTCCGCTACCGGACAACCCGCCGCGCACTTGCCGCACTGGTAGCAGTGATGGAGTGCAATGCCGGTAGCCGCTTGTATCTGGCTCGCCAGACTGGTCGTTTTCTTGGCATTTTCAAGAGATCTATTCATGTAGGCTTTCCCGTGGGCATTCGCCTATTCCCGTAAATTGTGGTTGATATCCCGTTTCCATGAAACGCGACTAATATCCATATTTTTGAGTCAAATTCTGAGAATTCATGTTTTGTGCCAATTATTTATTTTATATAAAACAATATGTTGTAATTAAATATGAATGTAGTGTTTTCTACTTTGTTTGGTGTCCATGTTTAAAGTCAGACACGAAAAAATAAGCGATCATTCCAGGAAAAAAATCGGTCATCTTCCAGATAAAGAATCAGCCAGTCTTTCTAAAATTTTTACGAAATTTTTATACGAAACCAAGCTATTTTTACGACTTTTTTACGGCCTTCCGAGTAGAAAGCTTAAGTTTTCATAACGCCTACCGCGATCATCTGAGGAGCCGGCCATGCACCGCCCCCCGCAAGACCAATCGATTAATAATCTCATCCGTCGCGCTGAGGCCGCTCAAGATACGGCGGCGCTCAAGGATGTGCTGGCCGAAGCCCTGACCCTGCTGGCGATTGTTCGGGACGATATTCGAACGCTCGCGCATCGCGTCAGAGCCTTGGAGGAGTCCGCGCCTGATCAGGCCGTGCTCGAAGAGACGCGAACCGATATTGACCAGCTATTGAATCTCGCCGCAGGAACCGCCTATGAGCGTTTTGCTATGGCCGCCCGGCGCTACATCTACGATGAAAACTGGCAAGAGGCGGACACCGCTTTAGCGGCATTTCGTGAACCGGGTGAGTTGCGTGATTTGGCGTTGCGAATCCGGGGCCGATTAATCGATCTTTATTCCTGAATGGCCGGATCGGTCGCATGGATAGTCAAAAATCTCGTTGCATCCATACCAATGAAAGGTAAATAACTAATGATTCCCGATACAGTTTATGGAGCGATTCTATTAAGCGTCATCGATTTTTTTCTGAGTTTTTTGGTGATCTCCGGTATTGGCTTTGTCCTTGCGTTGTTCCCATACCTGAACCAGTTGGGAACAATTGATGAGAAAAAACTGCGGGAAGGCGGCCATTAGGGCATCCGCTTAATCTCGCAAAAGAAATTACCGAATAAACCGACAATCAAAATGGGAGGGGTGGGCGTTGTTCGATCAAGTGCTGTTCTTTTTTAACGCGCTGCTGCAACAGACCGGAGCAGCCAACTTTACCGGGGGCAACCTGGTGATGATTATCATCGGCGGGACCATGATTTACCTGGCCATCGCCAAGCATTACGAGCCATTGCTGCTGATCGGGATCGGGTTTTCCTGCATCGTCGCCAACGTGCCGGGGCCGCCCGATGTGCCGGGTGGACCGCCGGTCTCTGCGCTACTGTATGTGGTTAAGGAAGGTGGGTTGTTCCACTATGCCTACGAGGGCGTTGCCAAGTTGATTATCCCGCCGCTGATTTTTCTCGGGGTGGGAGCCATGACCGATTTCGGTCCCATGATCGCCAACCCAAAACTGGTCATTCTGGGGGCGGGAGCGCATCTGGGGATTTTCGTCGCGCTGATTCTCGCCAAACTGGTCGGGTTTAGCATCAGTGAAGCGGGCGCGATTGGCATCATCGGCGGAGCCGATGGTCCCATGGCGATTTTTGTCACCGTGAAGCTGGCTCCGCATTTGCTTGGCCCGATCTCGGTCGCCGCTTACTCCTACATGGCGCTGATGCCGATGATTCAACCGCCGGTGATGAAAATGCTCACCACACCAGCGGAACGCCGGATCGAGATGGCGCAAATTCGCAAGGTCAGCAAACTGGAGAAGATCATCTTTCCGGCGGTGATCGCCATCATCGTCAATCTGTTTTTCCCGCCGGTCGCCCCGCTGATCACTATGCTCATGCTCGGTAATCTGCTGAAGGAAGTGGGTGTAACGGAACGGCTGGCTAAAACAGCAGGCGGCCCACTCATGAATATGATCATCATGATCCTGACCGTCGCGATTGGCTCAACGATGGCGGCTGACAAGTTCCTGACCTGGGATACAATCTTGATTGTCGGCCTCGGGTTGCTCGCCTTCCTGTTTGGCACTGCTTCCGGCGTAGTCACCGCAAAGATCATGAACCTGTTCCTCAGGAACAAGATCAACCCGTTGATTGGATCAGCCGGCATCGCGTCGGTACCCATCGCGGCCCGGGTCTCTCACATTGTGGCGAATCAGGCCAATCCACATAATCACCTGATCTTTCACGCTATGGGGCCGAATCTGGCCGGGGTGTTTGGCACTGCGATTTCTGGTGGGATCATGCTGGCGCTGCTCGGGGTCCAATAGATGGCGCTACTCTCAGTGAGTAGCGATAATCTTTACTCTCCCCATTAAATCAGTCATCGCTTCCAGCCCGCCCAGCCGTAATGGCCGATTGGGCGGGCTGGCGATTTTGCACGGTCTGACTTATGAAAGCCTTCAATACAGAATATGTCCTGAGCGTTCACCACTGGAACGAGACGCTGTTTAGCTTCAAGACCACCCGTTATCCAGGACTTCGCTTTCGCAACGGCCATTTCGTCATGATCGGCCTTGAGGTAGAAGGCCACCCGCTGATGCGGGCTTATAGCATTGCCAGCGCTAACTACGATGAGCACCTCGAATTCTTCAGTATCAAGGTGCAAAACGGTCTGCTGACTTCGCGGTTGCAGCACTTGAAGGAAGGCGACTCGCTTCTGGTTAGCCGCAAGCCGGTAGGAACCTTGGTGATTGACGATCTATTGCCCGGCCCGCGACTCTATCTGCTTAGTTCGGGAACTGGGCTGGCGCCGTTTCTAAGTATTATCAAGGACCCGGACACCTACGACCGCTTCGAGCAGATTGTGCTGGTGCATGGCGTCCGTTATGTGAGTGAGCTGGCCTACGCTGATTTCATCACCCGTGAACTGCCCGACCATGAATTCCTGGGTGAGAATGTCCGCAAAAAGTTGATTTACTATCCCACGGTGACGCGCCAATCCTTCCATCATCAAGGGCGGCTGACGCATCTGATCGAGAATGGCAAATTATTCGCGGATCTTGGGCTGCCGCCGCTTGACCCTGCCCAGGATCGGGCGATGATCTGCGGCAGCGCCTGGCTGCTGAAGGATACCAGCGCACTCCTGGACGCCCGGGGATTCACTGTCTCGCCGCACATCGGTGAACCCGGCCATTATGTGATTGAGCGGGCTTTTGTCGAGCGGTAACTTTTTGATTAATCTCCAACATAACGATAACAGGAACATCCTGCAATGTCCGCGAATGAGAACAAGAACCGCTCGGCGGCGTTAATTGTCGGCGCGGTTGGCGTCGTTTTCGGCGACATCGGCACCAGCCCGCTCTACGCGCTTAAGGAAACCTTCGCCGGGCATCACCCCATAGCAGTGGAGCCAGCCAGTATTCTTGGTGTGTTGTCGCTGATTTTCTGGACCGTCATGGTGCTGGTCACCCTGAAATATGTAGCCATCATCATGCGCGCCGACAATCGCGGCGAAGGGGGTAGCTTGGCCCTGCTCGCCCGCGTGACGGAGTTAACCAGGAACTCGCGCGCCACTTGGTTTGTGACCATGCTCGGCATCTTTGCCGCCGCGCTGTTCTACGGCGATAGCATGATCACGCCGGCCATCTCGGTGCTGAGTGCAGTCGAGGGGTTGGATGTGGTCGCGCCGCAGCTCAAGGACTATGTGTTGCCGATCACTATCGTGGTGTTGACCGGCCTGTTCTGGATGCAGCGACATGGCACGGCTACCATGGGCATGCTGTTTGGACCGGTGATGTGTCTGTGGTTTGTGGTTCTGGCCGTACTCGGCGTGATCAGCATTGTGCAGGCGCCACAGGTGCTGTTGGCCTTGAACCCGGTATACGCCGCCGAGTTTCTTGCCAACAATCCGTGGCAAAGTTTTCTTGCGCTCGGCGCCATCTTTCTCTCAGTCACTGGCGGAGAGGCGCTGTACGCAGATATGGGACACTTCGGTAAATTCCCGATCCGGGTCGCTTGGTTTGCTTTTGTGCTACCGGCCTTGGTGCTGAATTATTACGGACAGGGCGCTCTGTTGCTCAAGAGTCCGACCGCAATCCAGAGTCCCTTCTACCTGTTGGCGCCCGGCTGGGCGCTGATTCCGATGGTGGTGCTGGCCACGGCGGCGACGGTGATCGCCTCGCAGGCAGTGATTTCTGGGGCATTCTCGGTGGCGCGGCAGGCCGTCCAGCTCGGCTACCTGCCACGGATGCAGATTGTCCACACTTCCCACATGGAAGCTGGACAGATTTACGTTCCATTCACCAATTGGACGCTTTATCTCGCGGTCATTGCGCTGGTGTTCGGTTTCCAGTCTTCCAGCAACCTGGCGGCGGCATACGGAATTGCGGTAGCCGGTACAATGCTGATTAGCACGATCCTGGTCTCTTTCGTTGTGCTGCTGGCCTGGCGTTGGAATCCTTGGTTCGCATTGCCCTTGCTTGGAGTACTTTTGCTGATTGACGCGGTGTTTTTCTCTGCCAACGCGCTCAAGATCGGTCAGGGCGGCTGGTTTGCCCTGGTAATGGGTCTGGCATCCTTTACCACGTTGACCACTTGGCGGCGGGGCCGACATCTCTTGTTCAAAGAAATGGGCAACCTGACCATGCCCCTCGACCAATTCATTCGCTCCATCGAAAATGCGTCGCTGAAGCAGGTCAGCAGCACCGCCGTCTACCTGACCAGCCGGCCCGAAGGCGCACCGTCGGCGCTGCTGCACAACATCAAGCACAACGAAGTGCTGCACGCCCGCAATGTACTGGTTACCGTCCTCACGGCGGAAATACCCTATGTCGTGGATGCAGACCGGATCGAGATTGTCGATCTTGGTCACAGCTTCTACCGGGTGTTGGTGCGTTATGGCTTCATGGAGCAACCGGACATTCCGCAGGCGCTGGAGACCTGTGGGACGAAGGGCCTTGCGTTTGACCTTGATAAAACTTCGTTCTTCCTCAGTCGGGAAGTGGTGGTGCCCAAGCTGGCGCCGCCGATGATGTTGTGGCGTGAACTCTTTTTCATCTGGATGCTACGCAACGCCCAGAGCGCTACCGATTTCTTTCGTATCCCCACTAACCGCGTCGTCGAATTGGGAACGCTGGTTGAGATCTGACCTGATCCGGAGGCGCTGTTCGCGCTCCGCCAGCGGAGTCGCGTTATTTGCTTAATTGACCTCGCCCCATAGACTGGGCGCTTTATTCCGACTCCACCAGTGGGTTGGGCGCATCTGGGGGCGGCGTGCTGTTCTTGTTGGCCTTTTTCTGGCGTTTTTCTTCCTGCTTTTTATTCTTTGCCAAGTCTTTCTGGCGTTTTTCGTACTGATAATTGGGCTTAGCCAAGAGAAGATCCTTTTGGTTAGTGGTGACAGGGAAAGGGAGGGCAGAGCAGGGCAACTAAGGCGCTGACCTGAGCAAAAACCCGCTGTTTACTCTTTATTTCTGCTCCGCTCCGCCGGCACATAGAGTTGATCCAGCAGATATTTTTTGAACTTTGTGGCGTAGGGCTGGGCTTTCAACGCCTCCTGCATGCACCGTAACCAGGCATCGCGCTCGCTTTGCCCAATCGCCAAATGACTATGAACCTGGGGAATCCGGATAGGTCCGTACTGTTGCGCATAAAGCCGCGGGCCACCTAGCCAGCCGCACAAAAACAGAGTCAGTTTGTCTCTGGACACTGTCAAGTCCGCAGGGTGCATGTTTCTGATTTTTTCAGCTTCGGGCAGTTGCTCCATTGCATCATAAAAATCATTAACTAAGGCTCTGATACCGGCTTCGCCGCCAGCCGCCTGATAAGATGCATCGCCAACGCCGTATTGGGGTTCATCTGTGATTACAGGCTCCGAAATCGCCACGGCATCCACTCCTTACGCATACCCGTTTTTACTGAATCGCCCCAGTCATGTCAGCGGATTCTTCAAGACAATTCGCTACTTTCTTCCGATCAGCTCAATCGGATAACCATCCGGATCCTCGATAAAGGCGATGATCGTCGTCCCCGCATTCATGGGGCCAGCTTCGCGCAGAATCTTGCCGCCGCGATCCCTGGCTTCCGCCGTAGCTAGAAATACATCATCCACTTCAATAGCGATGTGACCATAGCCCGTCCCTGTTTCGTAGCGATCCACGCCCCAATTGTAAGTCAACTCAAGGACTGTATGATCAGATTCATCGCCGTAGCCCAGAAATGCCAGGGTAAACTTACCGCCCGGATAATCCTGACGGCGCAACAGCGTCATCCCTAAGATCTCGGTGTAAAACTGGATCGAGCGATCCAGATCGCCCACTCTCAGCATCGTATGCAGAATACGCATCATAACCTCTCTTAACCGCAAGAAATAAACTGAAACCGGTAGCGCCCAACCTGACGGGCTATCGGGCCTAACCTTGATAAGGCCCGCTGTCGGCTGGATGTGATGGCGCCGCACGGGGGACGCTCCCATCACCGGATGGCCGATTGTACCTCGGTTTTTCCTGGAGAAAATTTCATGTATGCCCGAATTGTCAGCACTGGCAGCTATGTTCCCGAACAGATCGTGACCAATGCCGAGTTCGCCCCCCGCTTCGGCGCGTCTGTAGACGACTGGCTGGTGAACCATATCGGTATCCGCGAGCGGCGGTTCATGGCGGCGGATCAAGTGACCTCCGATCTGGCGGTCGCCGCCGGGCGGATAGCATTGGCGCGGGCGGGTTTGGAACCGGCGGCGCTCGACCGGATCATCGTCGCTACCGACACGCCGGACTATCTCAGCCCGGCAACGGCGGCAGTGGTGCAAGCCAAGTTGGGCGCCCGGCGGGCTGGAGTATTTGACGTAAACAGCGCCTGCGCCGGGTGGGTGATCGCCCTGGACCTGGCCGCAAAGATCATCCTCACCGAACCGGAAGAACAGGCGGTTTTGGTCATCGGCGCCTATGGGATGAGCCGGTTTCTCGATGGAAACGATAAGAAAACCGCAACCCTGTTTGCTGATGGCGCCGGGGCGGTGGTGGTGGGCGCCAGCCCAGCGCCGGGCTGGCTGGCTACCGTAACGACGGCAGCGGGTGAATACCACGATGCGCTAGGCATTTACACCGGCGGGACGTTCCGTCCGGCCACTGCTGAAAACCTGACGCAGTCTGGACCACCCGTCGTGCAGTTCCTGCGTCCGTTTCCGGCGACCTTCAATGTCGAACAGTGGCCGCCGTTGATTGAGCAGCTGCTGGCTCGGGCCAGTGCGCGGCTTGGAACCCGCCTGCACCCGGATGATGTGGATTGCTACTACTTTACCCAGGTTAATCTGCGCGCCATCGAAGCCACTATGACCGCGCTCGGGCAGCCACTCGCCAAAACCCACTGGATCATGGACCGGTATGGCTACACAGGCTCCGCCTGTCTGCCGATGGCGCTGGACGACGCTATCGCCCAAGGCCAAGGTCCTAAACCGGATTCCCTGGTGTTGTTTTGCGCCAGCGGCGGCGGCATTTCTCTGGCCGCGTCATTGTGGCAATGGCCTTAACCCGCCTTGGCCTGTTGCGCAACGAACCAAGAGCAAACGAGATCGGTAGTAGCGCTTGGACAGAAACTACTTGCGCCGTGGGAGCGCTCCTGAGTGGTCTTTGATCTGCGCTTTGGCGCAGGACGCTCCTGAACCGCAGCCGCCACACCCTCCAGTGGGGGCGACACTGGCGTCCGAACTGTCGCCACTCCGGTGAACGTTAAACCGCAACCTCCCGACCGGTGTGTAAGTCCGCAGCAAGGCCAGCACGGCGATGGCCACAATCAGCAACGCTAACCCGTCTTGCCACATCTCAGCCGCCTCCCATCGCCAGCGCCACCCGGTAGGTGATCAATGCCGCGACATAGGCCAGCACTATCAGATAAGCAAACATAAAAACCGGCCAGCGCCAGGAGTTGGTTTCGCGGCGGGCGGCAGCCAGCGTCGCCAGACATTGCGGGGCGAACACATACCAAGCCAGCAACGCCAGCGCCGTCGCCAGCGTCCAGTCGTGAGCCAGCGTCGTAGCCAACGTTTCCGCAATGGCCTCTTTATCGCCGCTCAAGGCGTACACGGTGCCGAGCGCCGCTACTGCCACCTCTCGCGCCGCCAGCCCCGGCACCAGAGCGATGGCGATCTGCCAGTTGAAACCAATCGGCGCCAGCAACGGTTCCAGTCCGCGCCCGATGATTCCGGCAAAGCTGTAATAAATCGCCGGTTCTGTGGCTCCTGCCGGCGCGCCGGGAAAGGTCGATAGAAACCACAGCACCACCAACACGCTCAAAATGATCGTGCCGATTCGCCGCATGAAAATTTTGGCGCGATCCAGCAACCCCAACAGCACGTTAGCCGGATTCGGCCACTTGTAGCTGGGCAGCTCCATCAGCAACGGTTGTCGGCTGCCGCGCAATACGGTCAGCCGCAACACGCCCGCCGCGACTAGAGCGCCGACAATGCCAGTCGCATACAATCCGAACATGACCAGCCCCTGCAAGCCGATCCCGCCCCAAACCGTGGTATTGGGTATGAATGCCGCGATCAGCAGGATGTACACCGGCAACCGCGCCGAACAGGTCATCAACGGCGCAATCAGGATGGTGGTCAGCCGATCCAGTGGATGCGCAATAGCACGGGTGGCCATGATGCCGGGAACCGCACAAGCGAAACTGGACAGCAGAGGGATGAAGGCGCGGCCGTTCAAGCCGACCCGGCTCATCAACCGATCCATCAGGAATGCGGCGCGGGTCATGTAGCCGAAATCTTCCAGCAGCAGGATGAACAAGAACAAAATCAGGATTTGCGGCAGAAAAATTACCACGCCGCTGATACCGGCAATAATCCCATCCACCACCAGACTTTTGAGCAAGCTGTCTTCCATGTGGGCGGAGACCACTTCTTGCAGCGCCGCCATGCCGCCATTAATCCAGTCCATCGGGGTCGCCGCCCAGTTGAACACTGCCTGGAACATCAGGAACAGAATGCTGAGTAGAATCAACGGCCCGACCACCGGATGCAGCACCACTCGATCCAATTGCCGGGTCAGCCGCTCCGGCGCGGCTTCCTGAATAATCACTTCTTTCAGCAGTCGCTCCACCTCTTGGTGATAAGCGCGAATAGCGTCGGGCGAGGGTTCTTCCCAAGCATCAGCGGCGGTGGTTCCCACCGTAGCAGGAGTCTGGTTCAGCAACACGTCGATCTCGCCGAGCAGGTCTTGCACCCCATGCTTGCGCATCGCCACCGTGGTCACGACCGGAATCCCCAATTGTTTTGACAGGGTTTCGATGCTGATCTGGCAGCCGCGTTTCTGGGCGAGGTCCATCATGTTGAGCGCTAGAATCAGCGGCCTTCCCAATTGACGTAGTTCCAGCAGCAGTCGCAAATGCTGGCCCAGATTGGTGGCGTCGGTCACGCAAACCACGGCGTCCGGCAGCCCTTCCTGCGCCTGCCGACCCAGCACCACGTCGCGGGTGATAGCTTCGTCAGGACTGCGGGCGCGCAAGCTATAGCTTCCGGGCAGGTCGAGTAGTTCGACCGTGTGGCCAACCGGGGTCCGTAACCGCCCGCTTTTGCGTTCGACGGTCACGCCGGGGTAGTTGGCGGTCTTTTGCCGGCCGCCAGTCAGAGTATTGAACAGGGTAGTCTTGCCGCTGTTAGGTGGACCCACCAGCGCAATCTGAACCATCCGAGCGTGGTCTGCGGTCAGGATTCCGGCGGTCATGTCCCACGCTCCTGGCTGGCGCCTGGCCCAGTCCCGGTTTGATCAAGCAGCGGCCCGACCAGCACCGCGTTTGCCTCGACCTGCCGCAAGGCCACGGTCATGCTCTGATTGATCCGCACCGCCAGCGGGTCACGACCGAGTAAGCCATAGTGCAGCACCTCGATACACGCGCCTTCGATGAAGCCCATTTCCAGCAGGCCGCGTTCGATATTCCGGTCGCCCATCCCGCTCACCGCCAGAATGCGCCCGATACTACCCCGTGGCATCTGGCCCAAAGGCTGGGTTAGGCCCGCCTTCACTAGGCGGCCCACTTCGAGAGCCTGGCATGCCTGTTCGGTATAGGCATTCATTGAGGCGCCTCCGTAGCCGCTCGGGTTTGAGCCGGTGATCGCAGCATCTTTTCCACCTCGTCCCGATGGGTGACTTCCTCGGCGATCTGGGTGCGAGCGTACTCTTCCAGCCGGACATCCTTGTTTTGCACACAGTCCAGTAGATCGTAATAGGCTTTGAGCGCTTCCTCCTCATGGGCCAGCGATTCGCGGAGAATGTCGCCGATGTCGTGCTGGTGCGTTTCCAGCAACGGGCCAATACCAAGTGAGGGGTGTCCGCCCAAGCTGGTGATCAATTCTCCGGCCAAGCGAGCGTGTAGCAGACTTTCATCGGCCTGCGCGTTAAGCCAGCCGACGATGGGGATGCGGTTGTAGCCATACACCATGAGCGCGTAGTGGGTGTAGCGCACCACAC
This sequence comes from Candidatus Competibacteraceae bacterium, assembly GCA_003989085.1. Classification (GTDB taxonomy): domain Bacteria; phylum Pseudomonadota; class Gammaproteobacteria; order Competibacterales; family Competibacteraceae; genus RXIV01. The sequence continues at coordinate 66,413 of RXIV01000005.1, read as the reverse complement.
CAGCCAGTTCCAGTTCAAGAATACGGTTCAATACGCCGATGGCGGCGTTCTGATTGAAGGTCTGATTCATGTTGATGCTGCCCCACTAGTTTAGGAAACGGAAGGCGCGACTGGCTGGGTCTGGTCGCGTGATGAACGCGATTATATTTCAAATAAGAATCATTCTCAACACCGCAGGGATCTTGATCCATGCCAACGCCAGGAGGATCGATGTGCGCCGCTCCAAATTTTCCCGGCAAATTTTTTAGCTCCCTTGCCACACTTGAAACTGGCCAAATCTATACTTGGCCCAGCCTCGGTAAATAGCGGCGCAGGTTCAGGCGCAATTTCTGTCGCCAACCTTGCTGGTAGCTTTGCGGAGGTTTTTACCAGCACTTACATCAGGAGATCTGCTGTGAATGTAAAGCTCAACACCTTTTTTTTATTGCCGCTGTTACTGTAAGTGGTTCGGCCCTTGCCGGTTCGGATGACATCCAGTGGATTTCCCAATGCATGATGGATAATAAAAATGAAGGTAAAACGACTGAGGTGGTCAGGAAATATTGCGAATGCATGAATGAAAAAATGGACGACAACGAAACTCAGTCGATCACTCAGTGGGAAAAAACTCACGCGAAAGAAGCAAAAGAGTGTGATGCTAAGGCGGGTTGGAAATAGGTTGCTGGCGCTTTTCTAACAAGAATGGGAGGCCAGGCAATTTGATGGGCTGAGCGTTGGCCGGCCGTGTATAGTACGGTCGGCCAACAAAGACATTCAGCAGCGGACGGGAACAGCCTTGAAAGGATTAACCCGGATCGACGATGAATCTACATTACTGGGACAGGGAACAGAGGGTGCGAACCGTAATGCCTACTACTGCACCTAGGGCGGCAGGCTTCCATACTCCGGCAACGCGGCGACCGGCAGACACCAGAATCGCTACGCCGGGAACGTCCAGCGGGTTGATTAGAAACCCGGCGCCCTGATTGAGCAGGGTGGTGGTGAACTGACCATGTCGCAGCATTTCGTCTACCGTGCCCAGCATGGCGGTGCCGCCGGCTAGATACTTGACGACGGTTGGCAGGATCAGCGCTGGATCAATGCCTATCGCCCCCAGCAACGGGGTTAGTCCGTGCGTCAAGGCGTCCACCGCCCCAATCTGGCGCAGAGCAGTCACGAACACTAGCGATAACACCAACAGCGGGATCGCGCCGATAGTGATTTTGAACGCCTCGGCGCCGGCGCGGTTGATCACATCCAACACCCCTTTTGCGCCTTCCGCCGTGGCATGGTGCAGGGTGTCATCGGCAAGGACTTCTTCCTCGGACAGCCTGCGCCCGAAACCGTGATAAGTGACGGCAGCCGCAACCAGTCCGCCGAGGACTGAAAATAGCAAGGTCGGTCCCAGATGCAGGCCCAGCGCCGCTAGCGGCAGGCTGGCATTAGCTTGGGCCATAGCGAACACCATCGCCAGCGTGGCCGCCAGATGCCGATCCGAAACGCCTCGTTGCTCCATCATCGCCAATGTCGCAATCGGGGCAGCGAAGCTGACTAGGTTGATTTGCAGCGCCGCAAACAGGCTCAAGCCGGTCAGTCCGAACGGACGCACGGCCGGCGCCAACCGAGCGACGATCCAGTCAAGCAGACCTTTGGCCTCCAGCAGCCGCATCAGCGCCAGCATCGCCACCATCAGCGGCAGCAACACGAACAGCGCCAAATCCATCGCTGACCGGCCAGCGGGCAGCAGGATGTCGGTCATGAAATTCATCTGCGGGACTCGCAAGGCCTCACGGTGGCGGTCAATAGGTGAAAACCGCTAACGGGTGCGGATGATGACCGCCGTGATGTCCTTGGTCGGGATAACGGCATCGTAAAACTCCTTGCCGGTCAGTTCGCTTAACTGCACCAGTGAACCATTGACTTCCTTGACGGTTCCGCTGAGGTCTTCGCCTGATCCGAGGCGGATTGTGACCTTTTTTCCTTTCTGGGCGATCAGGATTTTCTCAACGGTATCGTCTTGGCGAAGCGCCAGGGGTTCGGCAGTGGCAATGGTCATCAGAATTCCGAGCAGGGCGGCGGTTAAGGAATTGTAAAAGTAACTCATTGATTTAGATAGTCACATGCTGAGTGGGTGGAGTAAAATCCGGGAAATCCCAGGTTCCCGTTGGGTTATGGGGTTTTTGTGCAGTCTCTGCTAAGAGAGAAGTTTAACCAGGAATTCAACATCCTCCCCATCCTTCAAGGTTTCGCTTTCATCGTAAAGCCAAGTGTAGTTCGGGCGTCCAGCCGGTGTTGCAATACGGTTAGTCGGGAGGCGTCTTGCGTTCTTGGGTTTGCGTCTCTCGCCAGCGTAGCAGAGCGCGATCCGACCATTGGGCCAGCGCGTAGATCGGATAGCCGATCACCATGATGGCCAGCAGAATAAACAGGATCAGAGCCACCACTTTAGGTAGTCGCCCCCACCAGGCGCTGATGAAATACGCCATTCCTCCCATCAGCAGACCGGTGATGCCCAAGGAAACCAGCAGAGCCTGCATATCACGGCGTTGCATGGGCGTTGCTCCTGAAAGCTAAGCTTTTAGGTTAGCGTTAGCCGACATTCCCCAGACCAAACTTCATTGCGGATGTGGGGTGTGATGCAGCAGCTTTTTACTACTTTCATTCGGGATAAAGGCGATCAGGTTGCCGGCGTAAATTAACGAATAACCTGCAGATTCGGTAATCACCGTCACTGTCGCTCCCACTGCTTTCGACAATTCGCCAGCGATTTCCGGTGTTACCTTAACCGATACTGTCGCTGCGGTCGATGCACCTTTTAGCACCACTACCGATCCCTCCGCGACAGCGTTTACCGCCAGCACAGTCAGTGTCGGCGAACCAGCGATGACCTCGACACTGCCTGCAACCAGCGCCGAGGCGCCTTCTGCGGACAGCGCCGAACCCTGTGAAACTTGGCTATCCATCGCTGCTCCGGCGCTGGCGCCAATCGCCAGACCGACTGCTAGAACCAACCCTTTGATGAAATTCAAGTCTTTTCTCCCGTGTTTTTGACCCAGGTCGCGAACTGATCCGCTGGCATGGGTCGGCCAAAATAATAACCTTGCGCCAAGTTACAGCCCTGATCGAGCAGAATCTGCCGCTGTTCTGCGGTCTCTACACCTTCCGCCACCACCGACAATCCCAGACCATGACCGAGGGCGATGATGGTGGCGGCCAGGGTACGATCATCCGCATCATGCACGAGATCGCGCACGAAACTTTGATCAATCTTGAGCGCGGTGATCGGTATGCGCTTGAGATAGCCCAGGCTGGAATAGCCGGTGCCGAAATCATCAATCGCCAGTCCCACCCCCAGTTGTTTGAGCACTGCCAGGGTTTCGCCAGTCTGCGCACCGGCTTCCAGCAGGGTTGATTCGGTTAATTCCAGCTCCAGCGCATCAGGGTTTAAGCCGTGGACAGCTAATAAGGTCTGGATGTGCTGGATCAAGCCTGGATCGCGAAAATGGCGGGCTGCCAGGTTGACCGCCACCGTCAGCGGCGGCAACCCGGCTTCCCGCCAGATTGCTTGTTGTTGGCAGACCGCTTCCAGCATCCAGTTCCCCAGCGCCACGATCAGATCGCTGGCTTCTGCGACCGGGATGAAGCGTCCCGGTGGAATCAAACCATGCACCGGGTGAAGCCAGCGCACTAACGCCTCAGCGCCGGCCAGCGACCCGTCGCTCAGATGCACCTTGGGCTGGAAATAGGCGGCCAGTTGCCCGCGATCAATCGCTTGGCGCAGTTCCGATTCCAGCACCAACCGCTCCAGAGCGGCGACATTCATTTCCTGGACATAGAACAGGTAGGTGTTGCGACCTTCCTGCTTGGCCCGGTGCAGGGCAGCATCGGCGTTCTTAAGCAGATCGGTAAAGCGGGCGCCATCCTGCGGATACAGGGCGATACCAATGGATACCGTTGCTCGCAAGTTGTGACCAGCGACTATGAAGGGCCGGCGGAAGGCGGCCAGCAGCAGGTCAGCTACCTGCCGCGCCTCAGCCTGGTCTCTCCCCGGTAGTAGCAGCACGAACTCGTCGCCACCCAGCCGGCAAGCGGTGTCGGTTTCTCGCAGTAGCCCCCGCAGCCGGACGGTGGCCGCCAGCAGCAACGCATCACCACCGGTGTGACCAAGCGAATCATTGATTTCCTTGAATCGGTCTATATCCACAAACAGCAGCGCCAGGGATTCGCAACGCTGCCTCGCCAGTGCCTGTTCGACCCGCTGGATCAGCAGCGCCCGGTTCGCCAAGCCAGTCAGGGCGTCATAGTAGGCCAGACGTTCAATGTGTTGCTCGGTTTCCTTCTGGCGGGTAATGTCAGTAGCGATGCAGACATAGTAGGTAAGCCGGTCCGCCATGTCTCGCACCGCGCTGAGTGTGACCAGTGCCACATACAGGTCGCCGCCTTTACGCCGGTTCCAGAACTCGCCATGCCATGAGTCTTCCCGTTTCAGGGTTTCCCACATCGCCGCGTAGAAGGCGTCTGATTGGCGGCCCGATTGGAGCAAGCGCGGGTTTTTTCCTAGAACTTCTGCCTCGCGGTAGCCGCTGATCTTAGTGAAGGCCGGATTCACCGCAACAATAGCCCCGCTAGAGTCAGTAACGATGATGGATTCCCGCGCCGCATCAAACACAGCGCCGGCCAGCCGCTGGCGCTCTTCCGCTCGCTGGCGCTCAGCCAGGTCGTAGAGTACACAGTGCGTTTGCTGGAACTCGCCCTCTGGGCTATGGCTAATCTGGCCTTCTACCATGACCGGGATACGCCGGCCAGTCCGGTGCAAAAAATCGAGTTTAGCGTCACGCAGCAGGCCAGTAGCCTTGAACTCCGCAAATTGTATCTCGAACAGGGGCCATTGATCCGGGGCCAGAAAGTCACCAATCCAACGGCCGGTCACTTCTTCCCGGTCATAGCCGAGCAATTGCTGCCAGCAAGGATTGACCTCGATAATGCGCCCTGCGGTGTCCAGCGAGTGATAGGCTACCGGCGATTGTTCGTACAGTAGTCGGAAATGCTCCTCACTGACCCGCAACTCGGCGGTGCGCACCGCGACCAGCGCCTCGGCTCGCCGTCGTTGCGAGGCCAAAGTGAACCCGTACAACGCGGCCAGCAGTGTCAGCAGGACCCCAGCGGCGACTACCCAGTCAGCACTTAAATCCGCGTGGCTACCAATGAAGGTCGGGCCGGGATCGACCTCGATCCGCCAGAGCCGGTCTGCGAACCGAAAATCCTGAGCGTAGCGGAGTGACGGCTTATCCACTCTCGCGTCGTCCGTTGGCGCAGGTCGCTGGTAGAGCAGTTGTTCGCTGGCTCCAGCGGACTGATCCAGCAAGCGCAGACTCAAATCGGGTTCTGACGATCCACCATCTGCCAGGGCAGCTTCGACCGTATCGCCAATCCGTAGCACTCCCAACACAAATCCTCGCAAGTGTTCGCGCCGCTCCGCCACACTGGTATTCGCCCCGTCGTAAACCGGGGCGAATACCAGCACTGAAAATTGCTGATCTTTTTCCTGCACTAGGATATAGCGCCCCGTCGCGACGGGCTGGCCACTATCCCGCGCCTGGGTCAGCACCGTACCTCGGGTTGGGTGCGATGAGTCAGGCGCAAAACCTAGCGCGGCCTCGTTGCCGGCGTAGGGTTCCAGATAAAAGACCGGGAAATATTCGGCGCGGTCGACGGCCCGCACCAGCGTACCCTGGGCATTGCGCTCGGTAAATTGGAAGTGGGTCAAGCCATCCTCATGGGCAGCGGCTTCGTAGCCAGCCCGTTGCGCCAGCAAGACCCGAGGGAGCCATTCCAGCGCCTGGAAGCTGCGGTACTCCAGAATCGGGGTGACGAAGCGGTGAAATTGATCCCGGCTGATCGATAAGGAGCAGTCATAGAAGCGCCGGATGGCGTCGAGATCACGCAGATTACTCTTGAGCTTTTCGATGATGACGCCCGCCCGTTCGGCGGAGGCGCTCTGGAACCGGTTGCTCAGTGTTTCCTGGTGGACTGTATGCAGCGTCCAGCCCAAGCCAGCAGTCAACGCCGATCCGATCAGGGTAATGAGGGTGGCAATGCGCCAGGCATCGGACGCGGCAAATGGCGTGTGCCGGAATCGGCGGATAGTGGACAGAATGGCTCTTACCTGAGGTGCAATGACAGAAACAGCAGCTCGTGTGTCAATGGTGTTGGTTGCTGCCGAACAAAGACGCCGCTAACCATAGCAGGATAGTCGGTTGATTGTCGTGTTGATGCGCAAAAATGGCGGATTAAGCGTTTTACTCACAGCCTCCGATCGCGTTGGCAGGATTGCTACTGACGGCATTTTAAGGTATTTCTGCTAATAAAGAGGTGGTAATGCCATGAGTTTCTACGCCTTTCTTGCTATTGGTATCGGGGCCACATTGGGTGCCTGGTTACGCTGGGGATTGAGTCTTTGGCTCAATCCGGTATTCCCAACACTGCCTATCGGAACGCTGGCTGCGAACCTGCTGGGTGGATTACTGATGGGGATCTCTATCGAGTTGCTGCTTGAACACGCCGTCTTGCCGCCGGAGCTACGGTTGGCGATCATCACTGGTTTTTTGGGCGGGCTTACCACCTTTTCAACGTTTTCGGCGGAAACGGCGGCGCTGCTGTTGCGTGAGGAGTATTTCTGGACCCTGGCGATTGTGCTGGTTCATGTGATCGGTTCAGTCACAATGACCTTGCTGGGGATTCTGATCATGAAAGGGTTGATCACACTGGGGGCTTCTTGAAAGGCATCTATCTGAAGTTCTACGTCTCCGAACATCGCCGGCATCACGGCATTCTGCTCTACGAATGGCTGTTGGAACAGGCCAAGAAACTGGGCATCCACGGTGGTTCGGCTTTTCGCGCCATTGCCGGGTTTGGCCGGCACGGCGTCCTGCACGAAGACCATTTCTTCGAGCTGGCGGGCAATCTGCCGGTGGAAGTCGTGTTCATGATCAGCGATGAGGAGGCGGCGAAATTCCTCAAACTGATTGAGCAGGAGAAGGTTCACGTTTTTTATGTGCTGATGCCGGCGGAATGTGGCGTCACTAATGGGGAGCAAGCGCCGCCAGAACCTGGGTAGAATGCATCAACCCGGTTAGTTTTCGCCCCGGCAAACCCGGCAGGAAGCAAGATTTGCAAAGGGCTGGTTGAGCGAACGCGGCTCAGAAATAGACGTGCAGGCCCATTTCAAACTCCGGCGTTCCTTCCAGTGAGCGCCATTCCATGCGCAGCGCCAGGTTGCGATCCAGCGCCAGGTTCTGCTGCACCACCGTCCGCAGCGCGGTTCCAGTTTCGCCCATGCGGTAATCCAGCCAGGTTGCACCGGCCATAATCTTCCAGCTCGCTGCCGGTTGCAGCAATGCCCCGACAGTCACCCCCAGCCCGGCTCGATAGTCGCCAGTGAATATACTGCCGTAGTCGAATTCCAGCCCCGGCCAGCCAAACCATACGGTCCGCCACGGCCAGCCGGTTTCCGCCGCCAGCCCCAGTCCGCCGCTGAGATTGAACGCGGTGCAGGTTAGGCACACGGGTTTCGGGTACGGCGCCCAGCCGGCGTGAATTTGCCAGGCCGAGCGTGGAGCCAGTGTATTGAGCGGCGGCAGCGAGGTGATGTCGAGCAGGGTTAGGCGGTCAAGTTGCAGCCCGCCTTGGTTCGGGTAGTGGCGAAGCGCGAGGCTCAACAATTCGATCTGGGCGTCGGATGTGTAGCCGGCATCTGGCTCCAGCAGGTCGTGATAACTGGCCCGCGCAGTCAACGCCACGAATCCCGTCCCGTCTCGCTGACCGAGACTGACGCCCAGTCGCCGCGAGGCATGACCGGCGTCCGGGCGGGTGGCGTAAGGTTCGAGGGCGACGAACGCAGCGGCGACCGGCAGTCGGTGGCGAGTAGTCAGCAGCTCATAAACGAGTTCATCTGGCGGCGGCTCGACGCTGGCCGTGGCCTTGTGGGCATTCTGGCGTTGCCGTTCATCCAGCGCTAGGTCCAGCAATAACGCCTGCCGTGCGGGGGCTAGCCGGCGAAATTCCGGTTCGGTAGCCACCGCTGGATCGTTTGGCAACCGCCGGGCCAATCGCCGTTCGGTGTTGGTCAGCGCCGCGTAACGGCGGTTGATGCGGGTAGTGCGGGCGGGTCGGGCAGTCGCCGTTTCGACCAGTCCCGGTTGCCGGCTCAACCGGCGAATCGTATCGGCGGGCAATGTCCAAAGCAGGAACTCATCGCTTAGATGCAGCGTTGGCTCAGCGGCTTCCAGTAGGGTCAGCAATTGCCAGGCGCAATTCTCGCGGAAAAAGTAGTAATCGAACTGGATGCCGCGTAATTCCCAGACATGTTCCAGTAATCGCTGCAACTGCCTTGGATTCAGGTTCAGCTGGTATTCCCAGAGATCGCGGCTTTCCAGATCGCTGTAGGTCTGCACCAACTGGTAATAGGGCTGAATGGCGAATTGGCCGGTGAATCCGCCAGTGACGCCATCTATTGCATACATCAGGACATGACTGTGGGTAGCGTCGGCAGCGTAATTGATCGTGTAGGCCAGCAGTCGGGTCGCTTCAGTCTGGCCGCGTCGGTCTAGGCGCAACAGGGTATGACCGAACAGCGATGCAGGGTTATTGAGATAGGCCGAGGCAAACACCAGAGTCGCCGCTACCGCGTCCAGTTCATGGCTCCAGTGCTGGAAACGGGCGCAGGGCTGTGGTGGCAGGCGGCGGTGATCGAAGGCCAGTTCGGTTTCCAGCCAGTGGTAGCGGGCGATGAAGGCGCATTGGGCCGGTTGTGGATCGCCGCCGACCGGATCGGCGCTGAAAAAAGCGGCCAGTGTCGCCGCGAGTTCGGCGGACGGATTGGTCTTGCCGTTCGGGGCGAGGAAGAAACGGGGATCGTCGGCGTCACTGGTTACGCTTGCGCCGTCCGGGGTGGATCGGTAATGCAGCAGGGTTTGCCACTCACGCCGTTCCGCCAGACCAGCGGCGGCGGCGTGACGCACCAGCTCCGCAAGGTAGGGGGAATCAGCGCTGGCCCCCGCTACGCTGAGCGGAAGGCCAAGGAGCAGTAGAAAACCGGTTAGGCGGATAATCGAGGCAATGGGAGCGCTTCAATTCAAGGCCAGCTGTTGCCCAAAGTGCGGATCAGCACGTAATTGCTGGTTTAACGCCGTCAGCATTTCGGGGGCGGTGGTTCGGTCATTGGGAAACAGTACGGTGAATTTTTGCTGGACGATGGCAAAAAACGCCGGTTGATCATTGGGGGCAATCGCCATCAAAGTCGCTAGCGAACTGAGGTACTCGCCCTGTCCAGCCGCCATGTCGGTTTTCAACCGGTCCAGATTGGCTTGGGCAAATTCGGCGATTTGCTGCTGGCGGTTCAGGAAGCCGGCTTGATCCGAACTGCCAGCGGCGCTGGAACCAGAACTGGGATCAGTCACGATGGTGCAGGCGCCGGCAGTCAGGCCCAGCGCAGCGATGAGAGCGGCATTGAGTAGCAGTTTCATTGGTCGATCCACGAGGCGAGAATTAAAGATTTACAGTTGATAGTTAGATATTAAAGGCAATGGGTTACTGACGCACTACCCGATTTCGTCCCTCAGCCTTGGCTTGGTAGGCTGCATTGTCGGCCCGTTCGATCATCTGGATCAGGGAGTTTCCTAATTCAGTGGTGAATCCGATGCTAACGGTCAGCGCAGCCCGCTGCCCATCGGCGATCAGATCAATGGCGGCTACCTCAGCACGAGCTTGTTCAAATAGTGCCGCAATGTCCATTCCCGGCTGGAGGGTAACCAGCCCCAGGAACTCTTCGCCGCCATATCGCCCCAGCACATCCGTGTCAGGCCAAGTCTGGCGAAGGGCCGAGGCGATGGCTTTCAGCGCTTCATCGCCAACCAGATGACCAAAACGGTCATTGATCAATTTGAAATGGTCGGCATCTACCATCGCCAGAGCTATCGCCAAATCACCATGTCGGGCTTGGGCGTATAGCGCTTCGCCCAGTTCAAGGGTGTGACGCCGGTTTGCCAGTCCGGTGAGAAAATCCAGGGTCGCAGCCTGACGTAGTTGCCGCACATAATTGATCATGTTGGTGTTCTGTGTCACCCGACAGAACAATTCCTCGACCTGAAACGGCTTGGCGATGAAATCGTTAGCGCCGGCTTTGAGCAGCAAAGCCGACAGGCCAGGTTTGGCGACATCCGACATACCGATGACGACCAGATCTTCCCGCCGGTACTGGCGGCGGATGGTTTCAATCAAAACCAGACCGTCCATTTCCGGCATATTGACATCGGTAATCACCAGGCTGATGTCCGGGTGCATGGTTAGCAGAGTCAGCGCCTCCTTGCCATTGCCGGCGACAAAGGTCTGATAGCGGTAACTGCCCAGCAAGCTTTGGAGATAAGTTCGGAAGCTGCGGGAGTCATCGACCACCAACACCTTCATCTGGCAATTTTCCCACAGGCGATTGACGACATGCGCCACATGTTCAATCTCGCTGAGATTACGCTTGACGAAGTAGTCCACCACCCGCTTGCTGATCATAATTTGACGGCGGGCAGCGTCAATGGAAGCGGTCAGCACTATGACGGGAATTCCATACTGCTGAACCAGATCCACGACTTCGCCGTTGGGTGCATCGGGCAGGTTAAGGTCCAGCACGGCGCAGAAGAACCGCTCCGGCCCAGTAGCAAGCTGCGCTCGGGTCTCGGCCAGACTATTCGTAGCGACTGTCTTCAGCCCGTATAAACCATTGAGATAGGAGCTGAGCAAGCCTTGCAGCGCCCGGCTGTCTTCCACAACCAGCACGGTGCCGGCTGCATTGTCGCCGCGCCGCTGGATTTGGATACCGTCTTTCGTCATTGCCGGAAAAATCCGATGAGCCGTTGCAGCTCAGAGGTTTGATCATTAATCGTTTGACTGGCCGCCGCCGCATCGGCGACCAATCCCGCGTTTTTCTGAGTGACCTGATCCATCTGGGTGATTGCTTTGTTCACCTGGTCGATGCCGCTGGCCTGCTCGCGGGCGGCAGCGGTGATCTCGGCGACGATGTCGCTGACTTTCTTCACCGCCAGCAAAATTTCCTGCAAGGTCTGCCCGGATCGCTCGACCAGTTTGCCGCCTTCGCTGACTTTAATCACGCTGTCGGTGATCAACACTTTGATTTCCTTGGCGGCGTCGGCGCTGCGCTGGGCCAGTTTACGCACTTCGCCAGCGACTACCGCAAAGCCTCGGCCCTGCTCTCCAGCCCGCGCCGCCTCTACCGCCGCATTCAACGCCAGCAGGTTAGTCTGAAAGGCGATTTCGTCGATCACACTGATAATATCCGCGATCTTACGGCTACTCTGCTGAATCGCCGCCATCGCGGCGACCGCTTGTTCGACGATTTTCCCGCCATCCTCGGCCTGAACGCGCGCCGCGCCTGCCAACTGGTTCGCCTGTCCGGCATTGTCTGCGCTGTTTTTGACGGTTGCGGTCAGCTGCTCCATGCTGGCGGCGGTTTCCTCCAACGCGGCGGCCTGCTCTTCGGTGCGCTGGCTCAGGTCGGCGCTTTGCTGGGCAATGGCTTCCGCCTCGACGCTGACCTGATCGGTTGTTTCCACCACACTGCTAACAATTGATCGCAACTCCAGGATCATGGTCCGCATGGCCGCTTGTACCCGGGCGGCTTCATCTCGCCCAGCCACGATCACGTCCTCGCTCAGGTCGCCGTGCGCTACCTTTTCCGCCGTCGTCACCATCTGGTTCAGGGGATTGACGATGCTACTGGCCAGCCATAACCCGAACACCCCCAACACGACCAGCAGCGCCAGGGTGCTCTCGCCCATGCGCAAGGCGGCCTGGTGAAATTCAGTATCGATGTCGTCGATGTAAACGCCGGTGCCAAGGATCCAGCCCCAGGGCTTGAACTCCTTGACATATGAGAGCTTGGGCGCTGGTTGAGCTACGCCCGGCTTCGGCCATACATAAGGCAGGAATCCCGCTCCTTCCCGCTTGACAATGTCCGCCATCTCAACAAACAGCGGTTTACCGGTGGGATCCTTGAAATCACGCATATCTTGGCCGTCCAGCTCTGGCTTGATGGGATGCATGACCATGCGCGGCAACGCATCGTTGATCCAGAAGTAATTGTCCTTGTCGTAGCGCAATGCTTTGATGTTGGCTAAAGCGGCCTGTTGCGCTTCGGCTTCTTTCATCGTGCCGTTGGTCGCCAGAACATGAAACCGATCCGCGATGCTCAGTGCGGTTTCGACCAGAAACTCCAACTGGCTTTTCCGATCACTCACCATCTGGTTTTTGAACTCATAAAGATAAACTACAGTGCCAAATCCAATGGCGGCAAAGGCCAGACCCAGCATCAACCAGATCCGGGTCGCGATCCGGATCCTGGCCAGTATCGTTTCATGCTTCATTGGCGTCCTCACTTCGATAACCACCATAGTTATTGACCGTTGCGGCCTTTTGGTGATTTTGTGGTTTGGTTCGATTAGGTTGCGGGCGATGATGAGTGTTTGAGCGCTGTCGCCGTGCGCTGTGCCTTGCGACCGGTTTACGTCCTTCGCGAAAAGTGTAGATGGTTTAACCAGGCGCTATAGTTTTATATGAGCCTTTATTGATGTGGCATTGATTGCATAAATAAAGCAATAGTGATGTTGTAACGCAGCAAAAAAAGGGGTACAAATTGTACTGTAATTTAGCGCTTCCGCAGAGTGAGACATCGTTTTCAGTAAAACAGGCTTATTTTTAAACAAGCATTAGGAGTCAACTCATGAACAACTTCAGACACCTTGCTGTTTTTATCGCGGCGTTGCTTGTCCTTGTAATCTCATCGTTGCTATTGGCTCAAGTATTTGGAAAAAGTGACAAATTTATCATGGAGCTGCTGTCGCTTTATGGTTTTGGGGCCACCGTTGGTTGTGGTCTGGCGGTCGCTTGGCTCATGGGGGAATCTACCGGCCAGATTTAGGCCGGATGTAGATTCATCGCGGGCGGCTCTGGTTCAGCGCGGCCGCCCCGCCTAATTCGCCCAACGTCGCTTTCTCTACATCTGTCCACAAGGTCCCTGGGCCGGCGTGCAGGATGGTTACCCGCACGTCCGGGTTCAGGTTTTGGGCGAACTCCCACAAGGTCAGCGCTGCCGGATCGCCGAAAGCTGCGGTTTTAAGTTCAAAGCCTCTGGCTTTTTCCCCTTCTACCAGAGTGATGGTGGTGGCCTGCGCCTGACCCAGGGTGCGGGTTTTGTCGGCCCGGACTAGCGCAGTCTGTTTTTCGATCTCCGCCGCCTGCCGCGTGGCCTCGGCCTGAAGCTGAGCGACCTGCTTTTCCTGATCCGCCTGGATTTCCGCTTTCAACTTCTCGGTTTCTTGGGCGACTTGCCGGCGGCGCTGTTCAACCAGCCCCAGTTCGGTGTTGAGTTCAGCCTGTTTGCGGGCGGTATTCTGCTTCTCCTTGTTGGTCAAATCCTGCTCGATGGCGATGCTGGCCTGTTGAATCGGGTCGAGAATCTGCATCGGGACGTTGACGTGCCGAATCAGCGCGTCATGCACCACGATCCGCTTCTCCTCAATCGTCCGCGCCAGGGTCTCGGTCAGATCGTTCTGAAACTTCTCGCGGCCCTCACCGACGATGAAATCCTTGGCCCGGTAGGCAGACCCTTTCAGCCGCGACACGGAAAGAATTTGCGGCATGATAATTTTGTCCACTACCGCCGGCAGGTCGCCGTAACTCTGGTAAATCCAGGCGATATGCTCCGGCAGGAATTCAAACTCCACGGTCATGTCCAGGCTGATCTCGAAGCCATCGCGGGACGGGAATTCGACAAACTGGTTCAGGCTCAGCAGATTGCTGAAATCAGGCGGAGTTGGTTTCGGTGGGGCCGCGGGAGTAGCCGGCACGACTGCTTTGCCGCCCGGCGCTGCTTTGCGCAGACTGCTGACACTGCTGGACAGGCCAGAAGCAGAGGACTCCGTTGCCTGCTCCTGACCACGCTGTTGGCTCAGATAGTCCAGTCGTTTTTCTTTCTGTTCGGCCAGCGCCCGCTGCTGCAAGCCCTGCATTGCGGCATTTTGCGAGGCAATTTGGGTCTTGGTAATCACCTCACCGCCGCTCTTGCCCAGCAACGAAACCTGATTGATGCCGATTTCCAGCAGGTCAACTTGCAGTTCCTTAGGATTCAGATAGTACAGCCCCGGTTGCAGGATGTCCTGGCGCACCCCCTTCTCGCCGGGACCGGCGAAGGCGCCGGGAGTGGTCTGTCGCCCCGACAGACTGGTCGCTACGCCGACATAACCGACCGGGATGATCACCGCGTCCACGATGTCCACCTGATAACCATAGGGATTCAGGCGGTGCTTACCAGGACCCAGCACTCGCCGCCAGATGCCTTTCTGGCCGGGTTCCGCTAGAAACTCACCAGGCGGTAATTCAGCACCGACCTTGGAGGTGACAATGCCGACCTTGCCGGTGGGAATGACGAGGATGGGCATGATTTTGTAGGTGTAGAACAGCGGATTGCGAAAATGCCGGCCCTCGCCCAGCGGCTGTTCCTCGATGCCTTTTTGACCGGGCTGGGCGAGAATCTGGCCAAGCGGCAAGGGGTCGCCGGTCTTGGCGGTAAGAATCGCCATCGTGCCGGGATCAACATAGAACCGGCAAAAGCCCCATTGCCAGATGAACCAGCCCACCGCCAGCGCCGCGCTCGCGCCGGCCATCCACTTGAAGTTATTCATGGCCGCGCCTCCTTCGACAGATAGGGTTGGAACAGCCCGCCGAAGCTGTCCGGGGTGTCGCTGCCGAGCAGTGAGACGATACGTGGGCCGATTTTTTGATAGAAGGCGTAGCGGGCTAGATTAAGTCCAGTTTTGAAGGCCCGGGTCTGGGTGGCGATCACATCGGCCTGGGCCTTGTTGCTCAGCGCGATCACGTCGCGTTCCGCCTGCGCTTTAGCCAGAATCGCCTCGGCCTGCGCAGCGGCGGCCTGGTTTTCCAGCCGTGCGACTTCCAGTTCGCGGTTGGCGGCCGTGATCCGCACCGCCAAATCCTGTTCGGCCTGGATCACGGCCTGAATCCGGGCAGTTTCCGCTGCGACCTTTTCCTGATTCTGCTGGGCCAGCATTTCCTGCCGGGTCAGTTCCGCCAGCGAGCGGGCCTGTTCAATCTGCTGCTCAAACTTGCGGGCGTTCTGCACACTCACTTCACGGTCACGGATCACGCTGGAAATGGCGTCGGGGGTGACGATATTGCGGATCAGCACCGAGCGGATGGCGACGCCCCAGTGACCGGCCTGAGTGCGCAAATGCTGTTCCAAATTGTCCTGAAATTTCTGGCGGGTTTCGCCAACGATGAAGTTGATCGCTGGGTGCTTGCTGCCTTCAATCCGGCTGAACCCCCGCGCTCGAGGCAGAATCAGCTTCTTCAGCACATCATCCATGTCGCCGACCTGATGGGTGAGCAGCGCTGCTTGGTTGCGCTCAATGCTGAATTCAATGGTGCCTTCGATATCGACGTTGAAGCCGTCCAGCGTCAGAAAGCTGATGGCGTCATCGCCGCCCAGTACGAAGCGCTGGCTTTGCAGAGTGACTTCCACCACGTTGTAAACATAGGGATTAAGGTAGTAGACGCCGGGATCGAGGGTCCGCGCCACCACGCCTTTCAGACCGTCACTCACTAGGTAGGTGTTGCGGGCGGCTGGCGGAAGATCGCCGGTCAGTACGTCCTTGCCGACCAGCGAGGTGACAACGCCTACCGCGCCAGGGCGGATCGCGATGGCGTCAAACAGTTCGACCTGGCAGGCGTAGGGATTGATCCGGTATTTGCCGGGCCGCAGCACAGTAGCGATGACGCCTTTCTGGTCATCGGGGCGGGCCTGGTTGCAGTCGCCCTCAACCACGATCTGGCCCGGTGGCGGTTCCTGGCCGTAGAGGCGGGTCAGGACGCCCAGTTTGCCGGCGGGAATGTCGGTGATTCTGGCGATCTTCCAGCCCCAGGCATACGGGTCGCGGAAGTAGCGCCCTTCCGACAGTACATTAAACTGGATGCCTTTCTGCTGCGGATCGGTGGCGATGATCGCGCCGGGTGGCAAGTCGTCACCGGTCTTATGAATCAGCACGGCGATTTCGCCGGAGCCGGGTTCGATCCGGCAGAAAAACCAGAGAAACACGCCTAGGCAGAGCAGGAAGCCGAGACCGAGCATCAAACCACCTAGCCAGCCCAGGTTATCGGGCAAGACCGTCAATCTGGCAATTCTGCGCCAGGCGGGTTGCGATTTGGCGTTCGGATCAATGGAGGTCATGGCGGCGCTACCGTGCTAGGCGAAGTCCTGATAAGGATAGCGGTTATTTTTCGTCTCTGACGCATCTGGCGACCAGATTGGTAAGAGTTACGATTACATTGGGGTCACCGGAGCCTCAAAGACACCACTGGCGGGATGATCATGCGGGTTATTTCGATTCCGCTGTCAGTGATTCAAGATATCGGTGAAGCGTTGAACACCCTTTCCCCAGAGTCGTCGTTTTTCTGTTCGGAGCTGGTGTTGCGGGCGTTCGAACAGGCTAATGCGCCGATCACCTTCAAACCGGCGACGATCAGTAATCCCGGCGATATTCCCGATTCTCATCGGGTGCAGCACATCGGTATCTTAAGGGGGTTTAACCGAGGTGGCAGCGGATCGCCGGCTGATTGAGTTCAGTTGGGGAATAATAATTCAAGAGCCGGTGGACTCCCGCGTTGCCAATTAATTCTTAATATACCATCATCTTAAAATACAGATTAGACCCAACTTAAGTTACCCATTACATGAAAACACTATCCAACATTCCTCGCTGCCGCCTGTTACTAACCCATCTGCAACGCTCACCCCAGACATTCCAGTCAAGTTACCCAATCTTCACGGTTTACTGTTTAAAGATCAGCTCACTGAGGTGGACCCCAACGTCAAGACAGAAGTTCGTACCGATTGCAGCGAGAGTTTCGTGAGTTGCAGAGGCGGTATTGGGGACAGCATCTTTGGGGGCGAGGCTATTTTTGTGCAACGGTAGGTGCGGTGACGGAAGAGCAAGTGAAACGTTATATCGAGGAACAAGAAGACGAGTCGGGCACCTTTCAAGTGTGGGATGAGCCGCATCCGCCGGCGGCGGATGCGGCGGAATGAGCTTTAGACGGATTCATCCGAGGGTCACTGACTTTAGTCTGAATGGGCGTTCACGCCCTGATCAACCTACCGGCTTTAATTGCCCTGACTGCCAGTTGCACCCTGTAGGCCAGGCGGTCCGGGCACAGCGGCTGGCGTGGCGGGAACATTGACCACGGTCGGTTTTTCACAAGCAGCCAGACTCAGCGCAGCAAGTAGCATTAGCATCGAACGGTTCATGGAGAATCCTTTGAAAATGGAAAGCGTGGCAGGAAACGGCTACGAGCCGTCAGCGAATGAACCGGTACGACTGAGGTGTGTCGCACTCGGCGTCCAGACAGATTAGGCATGTGCTTTACAAAGGTCAGTGCGCTGGCGAACACAATGGTAAAAAACTCGCTACCTGTCGTACATAAGCCAACTGATAAATTTGCGTCACCAGTGACATTCGTTAAAAATTCTTGTAAGTCAATCATTACTTCTCTATTTACTCAGTATGAGCAAATGCGCGTTTAATTCATTTGTGTGTTACCGTACAGATATTCTTGGTGGAGATGACAATAATTATCATCTTAATGCCCAGCCAAGTAGTTTCAGGATGCTGAACAACTGAGCTGGTACTGACCTCACTCTCGGGAGAACAATTCGATGAATTTGAAAACTTGGATCAGACTTGGCGGAATCCTTACCGTCCTGCTAGTAACGACTCCAATCCTGGCTGTCGCGCAGGGATATGGCCGGGATCGCGCTACGGAGCGCGGCCCGATCCAGATTGACAACAACTGGCGGGACTCTGTCCATATCACGGTATGGACAGACCGTGGGGAAGAACTCGGTGGCGGCTGGCAGTTTAGTTCGGGAGAATCCGCCTTCCTGGCTGTCGGGGAAAGAAAGATCAAGGTTCGGCCAAACTACCAGATCAAGGTTGGCGACGACTGGGGACGGGTTAACGTCGGTAATGTTGGACGGTTTCAGAATGGAGTGTGGTACGTCAATGTGCGCGATTTATGGCGGACCACGCATCGTAATCGGGGTAATGATCGTAACCGGTCGCCTGATCAGAGAAATGCGCCGGACTACTTGAGGTAATTGTAACTACTTAGACACCCAGTTGTAGTGTGGATACGCTACGTTTATCTACCCTACCCCATTTAATCAGATTTTTCTGGAAATCGATCAAAGAGGCGCTGGGTCGCTGGCTTCATTAGAGGATGTTGCCTGCGAATGGAAAGATGGTTTTGTGGTTGTAGTTGATCCAGCTAATGAGCAGGAAAGCGGCATCGAAGATCCAGCTAGCGTTGTCAATAAGTTGCGTATCGAAGTGACCAGCTTAATAAGATCGAGCGCAGTTTTAAAAAACGGATGCCCCGCCTCAGGCGAATCATCCAATCTCGGCAGCTTGGGTATTTGACACTGAGTGAGTTCTCCCACGAGAAATCCCAGGCCACCCGCCCAGAGCAACAGGGCTGGTTCTGTCATCCGTTGACAGAGAGTCCGGCCCAGCATAGCGCTGCGAATCCGGACTAACCCCTGCCGGTTCTGGAGTTGTCGCTCGGCCTTGGTGATTTGCACGGTCAGGGAAGAGGAGAATGTGCTGGGGTTTCGAATGTTAGTGGACATCAGGATGTCTCCACATTCGGCAGTTCTGACGCCGCAGGTTGCAGGCTGCGGGTGTTGGCCGGGAACCGTAGATGATGACTATGACGACGAATTACGCCGCAGAATACAAGTGCGACCAGCAAATTGCCGGCAACCACCAGCAACAGGGCGCTGTCACTCGCCATAATGTTACGGCTTGTCAGCGCGAGTACGGCGGCGGCCATCAGCCCCAGCCACCCGCTGAGCAGTAAACCGGCAACCATCATTCCCGCTGTAATCATGGCAACCAGACTCTCACCCGCCCGTTGGGTTTCTAATGCGGCGAGTTGCAGATGATCATGCGCGAGTCCACGCAATTCACCCCATACCAGAGCAACCTCTTTCGGCAAACTTGCGCCATGGCTCAAGTCGCTGAAAGTGGCTGGTGATTCAGTTGTCTGCTCTACTGCAGGAGTTTGATTCATCCAGGGCTGACTATTTCTAGCGGGAACTTAATAAGCGGCTCAATAAAAAACCACTGACGACTGCGATACCCAGCGACTTCACGGGGTTGTCGCGGACGTAAACACGGCTCTTCTCCAGCCATTGCGCCTGAAGATATTTTAATTGCCCACCTTTCGCGTCGAGCGCTTCTGCTGCCTGCGCGGTGACATCAGCCATCTGATCGACCGCGCGATGAGCGCCGGACGCCAAGCGCTCTACAGTCGGACCGGCAACATCCGCCACGGTGTTGGTCGTATCAGATGCGCCTACGTTTGTGGCGTTAATACTGCCCAAGTCAGCAGCATGGATTGTGAATTTTTCGGACATTCCCATCATCTTCTCCGGTATCAATAGGTTGATGTTGCGATTCAATAAATCTGGGTTGCTCGCAAGAGTACTGGTAGCTGAAATACCGAATTTTCTCGCGCCGTTATTTAGTGCATGACGAGATAAATAATCACTAGCACAATCACCGGAACACCCAGTAGCCATCCAACGAAATACTTACCCATAAAATATCTCCTTCATCATGATTCCAGTCTATTGATCAGATGTTGCATCATTAGATTCTGAACATCAAAGTATTGAACAATATCGAGATAACCATCGATGGCGAACTGTTTTTCTACCATATACTCTCTGATGATGTTAAAAAGCATATCGCCCTCCGCATATTTGGATTCAGCTTGACCATTACTCAGTCGTTGATCGGATGAAAAACCAGGTTTTCCATAGATAATTTGTTCTGAATTTAAATCGGTTTCGCCCGGATATTCACTCGAGTAAACCAAAGGTCGGGTTGGAATACTTTTTGATTGAATCTCCTTTGCTATCAAAAAATTTTCGCGATGATGCAGCATCTTAAATTGACGGCTTTGGCAAGCGTCATTCAGTGGCTTTAAAGCCTTTTTACAGTTCGTGCTATAGCCAGCGATTACCTGATCTTCGTCGATACACAGGTGGCTATGTGGACTGGAAAATTGCGTACATAATGAAAACACTTTGTTCTGCATCGTGATTCCCAACCGTTTTTCAGTGCTGTCTTAACTTGGGTGGCAATAATGTCGTTGTCATCAACTGTGTACTCACCCGTACTTTGCAAACATATGACTGAGATAAAGCTCTGTAATATGTCTTGATGATGAGAGACTAGCGGAAAAAATAAACGTCGTCGGTACGATAGCGCACATAAGATTTGATCAATCATCGCCTGGCAACAGTAGATAGCTGGAGAGGAATAAGGCCGTCTTGCTCAGCTTGAACTCGAAAATCTCCTGCTAGTCGCCGAGTAACTCCGCTACAGGTTGCAATTGCTTAATATGCTCAGAGATAACCTTGACGATGACAACAATCGGAATACCGAGCAACATGCCCCAGACGCCCCAGAGCCAACCCCAGAACAGCAACGAAATAAAAACAGCTGCTGAATTCATTTTGGCGATTCTTCCCGTCATCCAAGTCGTGACAAAGGTGCCAACGGTTATAGCGATCACCAGCCATACTCCAGAAACCAGAAGGGCCATAGTAAATGACTCAAATTGCATAAAAGCCACCATCCCGGTGGCGATAGCAGTGAGGCCAGGACCCAGGTAAGGGATAATGTGAAGCAATCCCGCAGCAACCGCCCATGCACCCGCATTGTCCAGGCCAATCCAGTGGAACGCTATCCATGCGAGCAATGCCACAAGTATGTTGGTAATCAACAGCATAAACATATAGCTCTGGATAGAGTGGTTAATATCGGTGAGAATTTGTACCGTGATCTTTTTATTTGATAGCGACGGTCCAGTGAGTCTGACCAGCTTTCTTTTATAAGTGTCGCCAGATAATAAGAGAAAGAACACCAGAAACAGCACCATGGTTGCTTGAACAATATACCCCACAGCTCCCATAGAACCCGCCCAAAGAACATTGCCAACTTTGAATGCTGATGGATCATCAATGACAACCCGTGTCGCCGGTTTTTTAGATGTTGCGGGAATGCCAGTTGCTTGACTCGCCGCCTGTTCAAGCTGGTTCGCAGCCGTCTGTACTTTTTGCATCGTGCCAAGCTGGCCTTCTCCCATTCTAGCGAGATTCCTGGATAACTGATCTGCGGCTTCGGGCAACTGCTCAATAATCGTCTGTATCTGTCCCCGCAGGGAGTAGGCTCCGAATACGAGCGTACACACGACAGCCACGATGACCAGACTGGCGCCGATCACCCGGTAAATCTTGATCCATTCCAACCATACGACGAGGGGATTTAGGGTGTAGGCTAAAAGAATCCCCAGTAACAGGGGGATAAAAAAACTCTGCGCCCACTCGAGTGCAAATACCACAGCAATCGTACTTAGAACAATCAAGGCTAAGCCTTGCGCATCCACAGTGATGCGGGCTATGCGCGGAATAGAAGTAGCATCCGACGCTAGAGAAGTAGCCGGTTGATGGTTTGCGATGGATTCGGATTCAGCATTCATGGTAGCTTCCACTTGGCAGGGCAATTAATTCATTCAGTTAGCCCCTTCCTGTTGTTTCATGGGCATGATTGTTTGCAGACGCACGGATTTTGTCTGTGCGTTGGCGTACATATAAACCATCCTCCGCTGAGTATCGAACGTAAAATCTCTGTTTATAAGTGTGGTGGACAACAGACGCAGTGTACGCATTCGGTCATAGTGGTTATGTGGCCCTCTTGGCCGCGCACTATCTAATAGGAAGCGTTATGAAATACTCGATGCCATCTGTTCTGTTGGTCGCGATGTTCGGACTAGGCGCATGTACCGGGCCAATGGGCCCACAAGGGAACCAAGGATACGCTGGACCGCAGGGTGCGACCGGCAATCAAGGCAATACTGGATACACCGGCGATACCGGGGCAACCGGTAATCAAGGCAATACTGGATACACCGGCGATACCGGGGCGACAGGAGCGACCGGTAGTCAGGGCAATACTGGATACACCGGCGCCAAGGGCGCTACCGGAAATCAGGGCAATACCGGATACACTGGGGCTACTGGAAATCAGGGCAATACCGGATCCACCGGGGCTACTGGAAACCAGGGGAACACCGGATACACTGGGGCTAAAGGCGCTACTGGAAACCAGGGGAACACCGGATACACTGGGGCTAAAGGCGCTACTGGAAACCAGGGGAACACCGGATACACTGGGGCTAAAGGCGCTACTGGAAACCAGGGGAACACCGGATACACTGGGGCTAAAGGCGCTACTGGAAACCAGGGGAACACCGGATACACTGGGGCTAAAGGCGCTACTGGAAACCAGGGGAACACCGGATACACTGGGGCTAAAGGCACTACTGGAAACCAGGGGAACACCGGAGCTACGGGTGCCAAAGGCGAAACTGGTTCAGATGGCGGCACTATTTTAGTGGCGCCACCTTTGCAGTAATCCAAGATATGATTGAAGCGAGGGGTAGGGGAAAAACCTACCCCTTTTTATTTGATTTCCAATCAGCAGGTGATAAACCTCCGCCTTTAGGCGGAGGTTTATCACCTGCTGATTGGAAATCAATCATCACCAAAAAAAAGCCCTCACGCTATAAGGGCATCATCTACGCCAATGGGCTAACGCAGTTGAGTAAATAAATTACTCATGTGGGATGTTGTTAGGTTTCGTAATATTCAATGGCGTATGGTAGTAGGAGTGAATACTCTTTTCCCAACTAAGATCAGCCATATCAGGCCACTTATCCTTATCAAATCCCGGTGCATTTTTAAGACGATCTGCGTCCATGTTGAGCAGAAAGCACTGGTTTACTGTGTCGAGTGTTAATGCACCCCATGGCACAGCAAATAACCTGTCGCCCATTCCAAGAAATCCCCCAGAAGACAACACGGCATAACATATATTGCCCGTGTGCATGTCCAGCATGATTTCCTTGATGCTACCCAAATTCTCTTCTTTCCGATTGTAGACATCATTGCCAGTTAGTGTGCTGGCGCCCATTACCGCTGGTCCAGGTCCAGGACCATTACTATAGTCAGTAATATTGGTACCGGAATCTTCATAACTCATATCGTACTCCTGCTAAAAATAATTAAAAAAACTGCGGGGTGTCCATACGATAGGCTAACCGTTTTTCCGGCCAGCCTATCCGGACTTAAATTAAAGCTCAGCGATAATTCGCTTTAGATGGCGTTCTTAACATCTTCCTTCAGATCGCCATACTTTGCTTGAACTTTACCCTCAGCGTTTTGAATCTTGCCTTCCTGTTCCAAGTCCTTATTACCCACCGCCTTACCGGCGACTTCCTTGACTTTGCCTTTCACCTCTTCAAAACGGCCTTTAACTTGATCTTTGTTCATGATGTTCTCCTGATAATGACATTTTAAGAATAACCTGGAGCGTCATGCTTGGGGCTAAACGCTCACTGTGAATAAGAATGAACATAAAACCGGATAAATTCTGTACGGTAACCCACATAGTGATTTTGGCTTAACCCGTCAATTCCATCATTGGCTGGTTAAAAAACAGAGCAGTGCTAGTGACAGCCTTTATGTGTGCTACCGTACCGACGACGCCAGGCTCATTCAATAAGCTGCTTTTAGGATTTCGACACGAGATGTAAAAATTTGTTGTTCATAGCGAACCACAAAATCACCGCATCGCAGTCTGAATCAATTCAGTCACTCCCGCATTTCTCACAGATAAGGAACAACCAATGAATAAGCTCAATATAACTACCATCGCTGCTGCGCTCAGCATCGTTTTCAGCGCTGGCGTAATGGCGCAGAGCATGTCGAAGGATGCCTACAAAATTGCTGTGGATCGCACCACGGCTGACTATACTACCGAGAAAGCAAGCTGCGATGTGCTCTCGGGTAATACCAAGGATATCTGCCTTACTACGGCCAAGAGCAAAGAGCAGATCGCCAAGGCTGATCTCGAAGTCCGTTACGAACCCACCGCAAAGAATCGCTACCAAGCGCTTGTTGCGAAGGCAGAGGGAGATTATGCAGTAGCCAATGAAAAATGTGACGAGAAGGCGGGTAATGATAAGGATATCTGTGTGAAGGAAGCGAAAGCCATTGAAACCCGCGTCAAAGCCGATGCCGAGGCCCAGTTGAAGACGGCGGATGCGAATAAGGTCGCCAACGAGAAATCAGCGGAAGCGGCGGTTAAAGCGAGAGCAGAAGGGGCAGAAGCGCGCCAGGAAGCAGCGGCGGACAAACGTGATGCGGATTACGCGGTGGCCAAGGAAAAGTGTGACTCCTTAGCCAGTGGAGCTAAGGATATTTGTGTGAACGAAGCGAAAGCGAAGTTCGGCAAGTAGCAGACGGTCTTTAAATAGATGGGTAAGTAATACCCATCTTAATTTTCAACAGAGAGATATTCCAGTGAAAACAGTACAAGGTTTTACCGGTGGTTGCGCCACCTTAGCCATATTGATCGGCTTGGGTGGTTGTAGCGGGATGTCAAGACAAGAACAGAATACTGCGGTCGGCGCGGGCGTTGGCGCCGTTGCGGGCGCCGCGCTGACGGATGGTCACCCGGCTGGGGTAGTCGGTGGGGCCGTAGTGGGTGGCCTCATTGGTCACGGGGTCGGCAGCTCTAACAGTTACAGAAATCGAGACAGGGATTGGGACAGGAACAGAGATGAAAACTGGGACAGAGATGAAAACTGGGACAGGAGCAACTAGTGGCCTGTCATCTTGGTTCTGATGGACAGTCACCATCAGAACAAAACAACAGAATCAGGACTTTCGCTTACCTACCTTTTCCCGGCATATCCGCAAAGGCGGGTATCCATTCTTTTCAGCACGTGACTGGATTCCAGCATACGCGAGAATGACGAAAAAAAAGAAAGTCCTAAGAATATTATTCTTAGGACTTTCGCTCGTAATTAATTCAAGAGCTTACTTTGGATTAAACTGGCTTTCTGATATAGTCAGCGAATGAAAATGACCCGACAAACTTAGGTTGAGTACATAATCGGCACGCCGATCAATTATACTTGTACCCACCTCGCCGATCATTTGACTGACGGCATCAGCCATGATGCGGTCAATGATTATTTGCGGCGGGAAAGGCATTCGGCACATACCCTTTTGGAATTGGCCAAACCGCTAATCAACAACAGCAACGGAGCCTATCTGATCATCGATGACAGCGTTCAGAACAAAAGTGATTCCTAAAAAATTGAGATGGTAAAACGCCAGTACAGTGGAAACGCGCGCGGCATAGTTAAAGGAATTGGAATTGTGAATTTGGTGTACGCCTTTGGAGATGACTACCATCCGATAGACTATCGCGTGTATGCACCCGATGCCGATGGCAAAACAAAAAATGATCATTTTCGAGAGATGCTGCGTTTGGCTTTCGAAGAAAAACGCATTCAAGCGCAAACCATCCTGTTCGACAACCGGTACGCCTCATCAGAAAATATTAAATACATTCATAGGCTTGTAAAATTATTTATCACTGCATTGAAAGAGAATCGCCTGATCAGTCTCAGCAAAGAGCAAGGCTATATCTTTCAGACCGAGCGCCTGCATTCGTTTCGCCACACGGGGACGACCGACCCGCCCACCCTCGGCCCTCCGCTCTGCAGTTAACCGAGGTGAACCATACCGTCCTTGATGGGCTTCGAACCACTGACGAAGAATTTCGTCCAGGCGCTTGGCCTGAGCTTCCCAAGCTCCCGGCGTTCGCTGCGTCCACGCGTAATATCCATTACGCCACCCCTTCAGCACCCGGTACATCGCCTTGATTGCGAATGTGCCTTCCTGCGACGCGATCCACACGTACCTCACCGTGACTCCCTGGCAAAGTACGCCGCTGCCTTTTTTAGGATCGACTGCTCTTCTTCACGCTGTACCAACAGCCGCTTGAGGCGGGCACTCTCCGTCGCTTGTTCCGCCTGCACAGCACCCGCTCCGGTCTGTTGACCGTGACGCGCTAGCCCATTGTGGATCAAGCTGTCGCTAATCCCTAAGTCCCGGGCCACCGCCGCTACCCCATGGCCTGACAACACCCGTTTGACCGCCTGTTCTTTGAACTCCGGCGTATACCGTCGCCGGGGTGACTCGTCTTTCATGCTCTCTGAACACCTTCAAGAGCCGTGCCCTCATTAATGGGGTGTCCATGGAAGCGTAGCAAGATCAAAGCTCGAATGGCTGGTTAATGAGGACAGGTGTCCACAAAAAGGTTGCAAGATCACTCGTCGCTCTCAAAGTACACCTTCGTTAACGATGCCTAAATAGGTGCTAAAGACGGGGGTTTATCAGCTGCCGATTGGAAATTAACGAGTGTGAAGCAAAATAGACCATAAAAGCGCTAAAATTGCTAACAACCTTAATCATTCCACCGGAGCCCGATCCATGCAAGCGATGTGCTTCAACTTCCGAACCCTGTGTCGCAACGCCGCCGAGCGTGGCGGCCAGATGCAACAACGGCTACAGGATGCGCTGGAAGCCCGGCACAACGTCAAAACCTTGCCCGAATTTGGCATTGAGCGGGCGGCGCAACTGGCCGGCTGCACCGCCAATCATCTGCGCAATCTGGAACAGCGCGGCGATCTGCCCACACCCCGGTTAGTCGAAGCTGGCTCTACCCAGCGACGCATCTACAACTACAACGAAGTCAACCAGATTCGCGGGATCATCGGCAAACGCCCCGGTCGGCCGGACGGAGCGGGTTGTGTGCGGGTGGTGTTCTCCAATCTCAAAGGCGGGGTGGCGAAAACCACCATGTCGTTGCACTTCGCCCATTATCTGGCGCGTGAAGGCTACCGGGTACTGCTGGTGGATGCGGACCCGCAGGCCACCATTACCGGTGCTTTTGGCTTCATCCCTGATCTGGATCTGAACGAGGGCGACGATCTGTTTCCGGCCCTGACTGAAGCGCCGGCGCAGATCGCAGCGGCGATCAAGTCTACCCACTGGGAGAATCTTGATCTGATTCCGGCCCGACTGGCGCTGCAATACGCAGACTGGAAGCTATCGCAACCGGAGGAACGGCAGAATGAAACTCTGGGGCCGCCGCCGGTACGGCTGCATCGTGCCTTGAAAACAGTGGAGGATCGCTACGATATTGTGGTGATGGATACCCCGCCGTCGCTGGGGATGTTGTCGCTGAATGCCATTGCCGCCGCCAACCTGATCCTGATGCCCATTGTCCCGCACATGTACGACATCTCTTCCAGCGTCCAGTATTTCCGCATTCTGGAGCAGTTGTGCGCTCTGTATGAACGGGAAATCAACGTGCAACGCCTCAGCATTCTGCTGACCAAGGTCGACGCCGGTACAGAAACCCTCAATAACATCGCCGTCATCAACGGCGCCTATGGCGAATTGTTGCTCAGTAACCGGATGGGCCTGACCAAGGAATTGCAGAAGTCGGCCAGTGATCAGGTCAGCATTTATGAAATCGATCAGCCGCGTGGCTCCCGCGACACCTACAACCGGGCCATCATGATGCTGGACGGGGTCAACAGCGAGATTCTGCTGGCGGTGCGGCAACTGTGGCAGCAGGAGGTGTTGAGCGGCATCGAAGCCGCTGAGGCCGGTCGGGCGAGGGTTCCGGCATGAGTCGCAGCAAGGCGCTGAAAAGCCTGGGGGACTGGATTGGCGCGGGCGGTCACAGTTTCGACGGTAGCCTGCTCAACAGCGCCAGCGAGGCAGGAACGATCCAGTCGTTGAACCTGGAG
This sequence comes from Candidatus Competibacteraceae bacterium, assembly GCA_003989085.1. Taxonomy (GTDB): domain Bacteria; phylum Pseudomonadota; class Gammaproteobacteria; order Competibacterales; family Competibacteraceae; genus RXIV01. The sequence goes on along the minus strand of RXIV01000005.1, from coordinate 38,552 downwards.
CAACTGGTCGCTGGGCGCTATCAGCCCCGGCAGCGGATGGATGAGGCGTATCTAGCGGAACTGGCGCAGAGCATTCGCCAGTTCGGGATCATCGAGCCGCTGGTGGCGCGGCCGCTGGCGGAGGGCGGTTACGAAATCCTGGCCGGCCACATGCGCTGGCAGGCCGCCCGGCAGGCCGGTTTGACGCAGGTTCCGGTGGTGGTGCGCGAGGCCGATGATCGCGCCGCCGCCGCCATTGCCCTGGTGGAAAACCTGCTGCGCCGCGACCTGAATCCCATCGAGGAAGCGCGGGCGCTGCGGCGGTTGCGCGAGGAGTTCGGCTTGACTCAGGAACAACTGGCGGAAACCCTCGGCATTTCGCAATCGGCGATCAGCCGGGCGCTGGGCTTGTTGAACCTGGACCCGGCGGTGCAGACGCACATTGAGGAAGGACGGCTGGAAGCGGGTCACGGCAAGGCGCTGCTGGGCTTGTCGGGCGCAGCGCAAATCCGGTTGGCGGAACAGGCGATCCGCGACGGCTGGAGCGTGCGGGAACTGGAGCGCCGCCGGGCGTTGCTGGCGGAAACCCAACCGGTCGCGCTGCCGACCGTCCGCGATCCGGATCTGGCTCGACTGGAGGAACGACTCAGGGAACGACTGGCGGCGCCGGTGCGATTGCGCTATGACGCCGGCCGGGGCCGGGGGCGCATCGAGATCGGCTTTAGCAGCCTGGAGGAATGCGACGGGCTTCTGGAGCGGCTGGGGTTACGCGAAGCGGACGGTTGATCGGTTAAATTATGCCACGTGGCATATTCAGGCCCGGTGGAGCAGTTTATGCCGCATGGCCTGTTCCGCATGAAATTATGCCATGTGGCATAACCGAATCGGACCAATCCCTCAATCCAATCCCAAGGGTCTTTGAACCATGCACACCTTCACCCCCATCGCCATCCGTCCTGGCCGGTTGCTGGCTGTGGACTCTTTCACGGTCTGGGGCTGGACGGATGAGGTTCTGGCGCTACCGCCGGAAGCCGCCAGTTACGGCATGGTCACGAGCGGGGCCGCCGTGCTGCAAAAACCCTCCGGGCAGCGTTTCGAACTGGATCAGGGCATGTATTTCGCGGCAAATGGCGGCAGCGTATCGGGCGGTCAGGGTCTGGTCATCCGGGTGGCCGGTTATCGGAGTCTATGGCAGGTGGGCGGGCCGTTGGAATCAGCGGGTCGATTGCGCTATATCGACGGGTGTAGCGACACACTGCTAATCAGCCCACCCCGGTTGGGCGATCCCTGCCTGAATCATCTACACATTCCACCGCACACCGATCAGACCTCTCATACCCATCCCTCAGCGCGATTGGGCGTCATTCTGAACGGCTCCGGCGAATGCCGCACCCTGGACGGGGTTTATCCACTGCAACCGGGAATGGGTTGGTACATCCCCACGGGTTGTCTGCATTCCTTTTTTACCCGGACGGAAGCACTGGATGTTATCGCCTGGCACCCGGACAGCGATTTTGGCCCTCGCGACGACAACCATCCCATGATCAACCGAACGATCATCAACCCATAACCCGATCTTCTCGGTCTCGATTCGCGCTGACTGGAGTCAGCGTCGCCAACATTCTCCTACCGAACCTTATCTCATAGCCACCACGGCAAGGACTGCCCCCGGCTGGCAAGGCTAACCATCGTTTTGGGGCGACCGATCGGCCGTCACGAGCGGCAAGCTGATCCGCACCCGTGTTCCTGCGGCGCTGTCCACCAGCTCGATGGCGCCGCGATGCGCGTTCACCAAGGATCTCACCACGGCTAAACCCAAACCGGTCCCGCCCTGCGCCCGTGCAGTGGTGAAGAACGGCTCGAACACTCGCGCCGCGTTGGCCGCCGAGATGCCGGGACCATTGTCGCTGACTTCAATGATCAGGGTAGCGGCGATCCCGGTCCGGGGTGCCGGGCAGGCCACCGTGATGGTGGCGGTGTCGCCGCCATGCTGCCGAGCGTTATCGAGCAGATTGCTCAAGATGGATTCCAGCACGTCCTCGGGCATGGCGACGCTCGCGGCTATGGCCGGTTCACCTACGACGACCTTGAACTCCGCCGCCTGATACCGGGCGGCGAGATGCTCGATGACGGCGGCGACCTCGGCGCGGGCGGTGGGCGTCGCCGGCATCACGTCGGCACGGGCCAAGTCCAGCAACCGCCGCACCAGCCGATCCAGCCGGGCGGCGTCCTGATCAAGGTGATCCAAAAACCGGTCGCGTTCGGTGGTGGTCATCGTGTCGAGATGATCGCGCAGCAATTCCACCGCGCCCCGGATCGCGGCCAGCGGCGTCTTGAATTCGTGGGAAACCTGAGCGGCGAAGCTGCGGATATAGTCGGCGCGCTGTTCCAAATGCCGCGCCATCGTGGTTACGGCCTGCGACAGATCGGCCATTTCCTGCGTCACCGGATGCGCCAACGGCGCGACCACGCCCTTTTCCCCGGCGGTGGCGCGCTGCGCCTGTCGCACCAGCGCCTGGAGCGGCCGCACCACGGTCAAGGAGGTGAATCCGGCCATCAGCGCCACGGTGCCCAGCAGCAGCGCCGCCGCCAGCAGCAGGTGATAGCGTTTGCCGTGAAGCACCTGGGAGAGCGAGATCGGGGTGCGCCACAACAGGACGGCGGCGACGATCCGCTGGTCCTGAAGAATCGGGGCGGCCACGAACACCCGCAACAGCGTACCGCGACTGATCGAGTCAATCGCCGGCGGCGACGAGTCAGGAATGCGCTGGCGCAACCGACTTACCGGCTCGCCGGTCAAAGCCCGCCGCACCTCATCGAAGGCCGCCAGGGACCGGCCCCGGCTGGGACCGGTGGTCGCCACGACCGCGCCTTGAGCGTCGGTCACGGCAATCCCCGCCAGGGTTATGACCTGCGCATCCTGCAACAGCGCTTGCAATTCCTGACCGACCGCTTCGGCGTAAGGATCGGGCGGCGCGATTGGGGGCATGGTTTCCGGGGGCGCCGGATACACCGGTTCCTCGGCCAGATCCAGCCGCGCCGGGCGAGGTCGCCAGCGGGGTTCGCGATTGTACAATTCCCGCCAGGGCTCGGCCAACGGCACGCCATATCCTGGATCGGCGATGGCCTGCGGGGCCAGCCGGGTCAGGGCGGCGCGGTAACTGGCGGCGACGAAGGCAGCCTGAGCGATCAGTTCCGATTCGGTCTGACGCACCAGAGCGCTGTCGTACAGCCGCAGCGCCTCCAGTCCCAGCAGCGGCAGCCACAACACGGTCAGATTCACCGCCAACAGTAGGTAGCGCAGCTTGAGACGAGGCCGGGACGACGCCATTCAGCAGATCCCTAGCCGATAACCGATGCCGTGCAGGGTTTCAATGGGATCCGCGCCCAACGCTTTGAACTTGGCGCGCACCCGGCGGACATGGCTGTCGATGGTGCGGTCGCTGACCACCCGGTAGTCCTGATAACTGCCGTCCATCAATTGATCGCGGTTGAACACCTTGCCGGGATGACCGAGCAGGGTGCGCAGAATGCCGAACTCGGTCAGGGTCAACACTACCTCCTGGTCCTGCCAAAAGGCGGCGTAGCGATCCAGGTCCAGCCGCAACCGCCCATGTTCGATCCGGTGTTCGCTGGCGGCCACCGGATCTGGCGTTTCACTCTTGCCGCGCCGCAGAATCGCCCGGACTCGCGCCGTCAGTTCGCGGGGGCTGAACGGTTTGGTCACATAGTCGTCGCCGCCCAACTCCAGACCGAGGATGCGATCCACCTCATCGTCCCGCGAGGACAGAAACACAATGGGGACAGTGCTGATTCGGCGGAGCGCCTTGCACACCTCGGTTCCGTCGAGCTCCGGCATGACGATGTCCAGCACCACCAAATCCGGGTTTGCCTCCTGGAACCGCGTCAGCGCTTGCGCCCCGTTTTCAGCTTCCAGCGTGGCGAAGCTGGCCTTTTGCAGGGCAAAGCGGATCACTTCACGGATATGGGGATCGTCATCAACGATCAGAATGGTGGGCATAGCGGGATCGGGTGGCTTAGGGTCGAGCAGGTTAGGACGACAGGTCTATGGAGTAGCGTCTATGTTTTTGTAAATGAGCCGACTCTGGGCCGGCGGTTGGGGCTTCCCTGCACACTGCTCTTCACCTGAAGACCATTTGGTTTAGCATAAGAGCCTCATGGATAGCCGAGATAACCGACTCAGGTTTTTCCAGTGGGATGCCGTGTCCACTATCTACCCATATTTATTTAGAACCGGGGTAAAACCGGGCGATGTCTTTACGTTTTGCGTTTGCATCATCAGCCAACGGTGATTTTTCTTTCATCGGCACAGATGCGCTTAGAACGAACACCGGTTTATTGAGCACGGTTGGGAAACTGAGGAATGAGTCTGATAAGGCCATAATTTTCTAAAGTTTCTTCTATTTTTACAAAAGTCTCTATGTCAAGTTGAACAGCAGCCTTACAGTTTGATTCATCGACAATATACTGACGCTTGATTTGCATGTTTCACCTTAATATGTGTAGCGGATAACCCGGTAGATGAAGTCTAACGCTTTGTTAGGCTCAGTTTTCATTCGAGAGGTTTTCTGGCCGGAATTATCCAGGCGGAATCATGACGTTCGAATCCAATGTTTGGATAATATCCGGTCGCCTTTGGCGCGGCCAGAAGAATAATCTTTGCTCTCTCGCCGAGCCTTGATTGGGTAAGGCGAATCAACTCCTTACCGATTCCTTGGTGCTGGTAGGCAAGATCAACCGCAAGATCGGAGAGGTAGCAGCAATACTCAAAGTCTGTTACTGATCTGGCGACTCCAACCAATCTTTCGCCGTCCCATGCCGTGCAAAGGAGATTTCCGTGCTTAAGCATTGCATCAATGCATGCAGAGCTGTCGATGGGGCGTCTTTCCGAGAGGGTGGAACGTTTAAGCAGATCGATGAAGTTGTCTCGGTTTATGGAGCGGCTGTGTTCGTATTGAATCTGCATTGTGTTTTTCTGCCTAATGCCAAGCAAGCCTCAGCGGCGCGCGCCTTTAGCGCGTCCGCTGGAGGCTTTTGTTAGCGAATTGTTCTCGCCGGAGAAATCTAAATCACAAATAGCGAAGAGATCACCGCCTATGGGCTTGCTACCACCTTGCATCTTAAATGCTGATTTGAGGCTAGCTTCCGCATATTGTGCGAGGTCAATAAGTTGCTGGTATGCTTCGGATAGGTTTGCTGTATAGGTATGTGCTTTTAATAATATATTGCCAGCACCATTTGTAATAAATAGATTTTGCTTGGGAATATTCATTTGAAATTTTACTGATGATGGTAAAAATCCTGGACGAATAAAGCAGGACTTCATTTCAGGCGGCTCAAGGCTTATTACAGTGATCCAGCTTAACTCTCCGAGCGCCGTAGAGTTTTTTGAGATTATTTGATCTGCTCTTTGCGCCAAATGATCAGAAACATTCCGTATATCACGGATATGTCTCATTCTCTCTTTTAATTTATCTGGTTTCCAAGGATCAGGAATTGTATTTGCTGCTGGTTGAAGTTTCCATAACGCAACCAAACGATCTAACGCATCAACGAACGCCCATGCGTCTAGGTAGTATGAAACATAGCTGGTAGGACGATTAGTCTCTAAGTGATTTTTTCCAATTTCATTTAGTCCACTAGATAAACGTGTAAACGCATAATCAATAATTTCAAATGCATGCCTAATGCCATCAAGGTAGAAAGCTTGCTTTCGATCTAAATTTGCCGGCAAGTTGAGAAAAGGTGAGTTGGGTTCGAACATGAGTAATTGCTATTTCGTTTCGCTAACGTAGAGCTAACCGGCGCTGCGCGGCTTTATCGCGCAGCGTCCAGCGACCGAAGGGAGCGAGGTTGAGCGCCATGTTAGGGGCGGCTGCGGGAAACCACTTTGGATAGCTCAGCGACCGAAAGCATAGGCGCAGAACGGTGAATGATTCGGTGGCAGTTGGAGCACAAGACAGCCAAATCGTCGAGCGTCGTGGTGACTGGTGCTGAGGATGCCGATAGCGGCACCAGATGGTGAACCTCGCAGAAACCTTCCCCAAGGGCACCGTAGGTAGCAGAAAAATCAAAGCCGCATACTTCGCAACACAGACGCCCCATAGCATTGAGCGTTGCTGATTTCTTTGCATCGACGAGTGCGCGATTCCGTTCCCGGCGGAGATGGGATACAAGACGAGCCGCGCCTTCGGTCCCGGCGGCGGGAAGATCGATGTCGGGAAGATCAGATGCAGGAGACGGTTGGCTGCCTTTGGCCTGAAGGGCCCTGAGGGCTTGAACGACGGCTTCGTCGCTGAGGCGGTTGAAGCCCAAGCTGAAGTTGCTTTGAGACTTCAGAAGTGAGGGGAACCAATCAAGACCATTCAGCGGCACGGGAGGAACAAACTCCTTCACCCGCTGGCCGGAAATGACGTGAAGATTGGAAGATGGGTCTTCAACGTCTACACGGTCAGCAACGTAAGCGCCGCAAAGCGAGAATGCCGTCTTCTTTCCGTCTGGAATGCCTTGGACGACCCAGACAGTGTTTCCGACAGCCTTCTTGAGAACACCGGGCTTTCGGCTCAGAAAGCGGAGTTCGCCGGAGGGCTCAAGTTCGTAGCCCATTGTTTTGGCGCTGTGATATGCGATGAAGTGTTCCATAGCGAGAATGACAAGCCCCTAACTTGTTTTTCGACCCCCTAAAAGGTGCATTTAAACGCACCACCAAGGGGTACTAATCGCCCAATGATCATCTAATCGGTTGATTCTACTTCATCCGGCTTAACGAGACGCCCCCTAAACCATCCAGCAAACACCCCACCGGCTACCGACCGTCCGACGCCCCAAGCGATGTAGCATCTTCGGAAAAGTATACGTCTAAAAAACGAAAATTTGCATCGCGTTATCCCAAAAAACAACACCTGTCTATCTCCGCTACTCCAATCTTCCCGCTTGCACCGGTTTTGCACGATCATTCCGCAATCTTGCACAGCCGCGCCACGAAGCGCGCAAACCCCGACCGGATACTGCGCTGGCAAACTCTTCAGGAGTCACGCCATGCGCTTCATGTTTTATCCCCGCTTCGATCTTCATCCCTGGCTCGGCCCACTTGGCCTGATGCTGGGCCTGCTCCTGTTGGCGGCTCACCCGCTGATCTGGCTGGTCGAAACCTGGTTCGATCCCGCCTACGACTCCTACGGGTTGTGGGTGGCGATGCTGACCGGCGTCCTGCTGCTGTGGAGCGCGACCAGTCCGGTGCAGCGGGCCAATTCACAGCAACGCCGGTTTGGACTCGGACTGCTGGCGCTGACCGCCGCCCTGCGGCTGCTCGGGCAATGGCTGGGGATTAACACCCTCGGCGCGGCGGCGCTGGCCGTCGATGTTTACGCCATCGGTCTGCTGCTGAACCTGGACCGCCGCGCCCGCCCGCTCGCGCCCGGCTGGCTGGCGGTGCTGTTTGTCTTCGCCCTGCCCATCGAACGCATCCTGCAACGCGGCTTCGGCTTTGTCCTGCAACAGCTTTCCGCCGCCAGCGCCTGCGCCGCGCTCCAGCTCGGATCAGCGCCGGTCCAGTGCGACGGCATTCAGTTGCAATGGCAGGGGCAGACGGTGCTGGTGGACCTGCCCTGTTCCGGAACGCGCGGCTTGCTGCTGCTGCTCCTGCTGTTCGTCGCGCTCGCCGCGCTCATCCGCCCCACGCTGCGCTATGCCAGTCTGGGCGCGCTGATCGCGCTGGCGGCGGCGACGCTGGGAAACAGCCTGCGGATCGTTGTGCTGGCCGTGGGTCTAGTTCATCGCGAAGCGCTGGGTGGAATAGATGTGCTGGCCGAGCCGTGGCACAGCGCGATTGGCATTCTCACCCTGGGCTGTTCGGCGCTGCCTCTGTGGCTTTGGGCGCGCACCGGGCGCGGCGGTAGGATTCCGGTTGCGCGGTCCATCCCTGCCGCCGCCGGCGCTATCCGGCTGGTTTCAGTCCAGCCATTCACCGGACTGGCGTTTCTGCTCGCCTGCGCCGGAATCATCGCGCTGCCGCCGCAACCGGTGGATGTAGCCCGGCCCCTGTCCGCTCCATCCTTGCCCGATCGCCTGGCCACCTTCACCGCGCAGCCCGGCGTCCTCACCGCTCAGGAGCAGAACTACTTTACCCGCTACGGCGGCGGCGCAGCGCGAGCGGCTTATGGACCCTACGGCCTGCTGGTGGTGAGCACTACCGCGCCGCTGCGCCATCTCCATTCCCCCGAAGAATGCCTGGCCGGCGCTGGTCACACAGTGCGCTATCTCGGCCAAACCAGCGGCCCGATACCCAGCGCGGTGTATCGCAGCACCGATCCGCAAGGCCGGGTCTGGCGGATCGCGGTGAGCTACGTCTCGGAGCGGGGGGAATTGACCACCCACGTCGCCGAAGCGGTGTGGCGCTGGCTGCAAGCGCCCGGCGCGAGCTGGCGGATGATCCAGCGGATCGCGCCCTGGGAATCGCCCGCCGTCGCCACTGAAATCTTTGATGCCGCAGTCTGGCGGGCGCTGGATCTGCCCCTGCCCCCGTCCCCAATCGACTCTCAACCTCAACCCCTGCCCGTCAAACTCTGACCTTTGGAGCATTCACGCATGAACGCCAAGTCTCTTTTCAATCCCATCCCGCTGTTCCTGATCGGCGCCCTGTCCTGGTGGCCGGTGACCAGCACACTGGCCGCTGTCCCCGATGACCTGGGCGGGCGCATCGAAGCGCAGGTCAACGGCAAACCCATCACCTTACCGCTGCTGAAAACCGATATTGACGCCGATGTGCAGGGCGACGTGGCGCAGGTGACGGTGACCCAGACTTTCGCCAATCCGCTCAATCAGGCGGTTCACGCCACCTATCTGTTTCCGCTCAACGAAACCGCCGCCGTCAACGCCATGACTATGGAAGTGGGCGACGAGCGGATTCAAGCCAAAATTCAGCGCATTGAAACCGCCCGCGCCACCTTTGAAAAAGCCAAAAGCGAGGGCCGCAGCGCCGCCCTGCTCAGTCAGCATCGCCCCAACATGTTCACTCAGGACATCGCCAATCTGATGCCGGGATTGCCGATCAAAGTCACGCTGAAATACGCCCAGACCGTGCCCCGGCTGGATGGCGGCTATGAACTGGTCATCCCGCTGGTGGTGGGGCCGCGCTATCAGCCGCAGGGGGCGGGCGTTGCGCCGGGCCAACCTGCCGCGCCGGGCGGGGTCCAGCACTGGAACGCCACGACGGGAACTTCAGGCAACGCCACGGCGGCGAATAGCCAAACCGCCTACGGCCAGTGGGAAGTCCAGCAGTTGCCCGCCTACCCGCCGGTGTTTGAGCTGAACGTCCCGGAACAGATTGACCCGGAGCGGGTGGGACTGGTGATTCATGTCAACGCCGGCATGGCGATTACCCATCTGGAAAGTCGCACCCACCCAATCACCACCACTACCCCGGAAAGCGGACGGGCCGAGGTGCGGCTGAGCAATGGCCGGACCCTGGATAATCGCGATTTCGTGCTGCGCTACACCCTGGCCGGAACCCGAACTCAGGCCGGTCTGCTGGCGTACCGCGATCAGCGCGGCGGCTTTTTCAGCCTGCTGCTGGAGCCGCCGCAGATTCCGGCGGCAGCCGACATCACCCCCCGCGAAATGGTGTTTGTGCTGGACTGCTCCGGGTCGATGAACGGCCTGCCCATCGACGCCAGCAAAGCCTTCATGCGGGCGGCGCTGCGCCGGCTGCGGCCCACCGATAGCTTCCGCATCATCCGCTTCAGCGACGCCGCCACCGAATTCTCCGCTCAGCCGCTGCCGGCGACTCCGCAGAATATTCAAGCCGGACTGCGCTACACCGATGGGCTCAATGGCGAAGGCGGCACCGAGATGAGCACCGGCATTCGTCAAGCCCTGACTCCGCCGGTTCCAGCGGGCGCTTTGCGTCTCGTCACCTTTCTGACCGACGGCTACATCGGCAACGAAGCCGAAATTCTCGCGCTGATTCAAGCTAATCTGGGAGCGGCCCGGCTGTACGCCTTTGGGGTAGGGACTGGGGTCAATCGTTACCTGTTGAATGAAATGGGCCGGGTCGGGCGCGGCTTCACCCGCTACATGGACCCGACCGAGGATCAGGAAAAGGTGGCCGGTGAACTGGCCGAGCGTCTGCAATCGCCGGTCTTGACCGATATTCAGATTGACTGGGGCGGGATGGAGGTCAGCGATCCCAGTCCTGAGCGGATTCCCGATCTGTTCGCCGGGCAATCGCTGCGCCTGCAAGGCCGCTATGCTCGCCCCGGTCGCCATGAAATCACGGTACATGGCTTGGTGCAGGGTCGCCCGGCGACCTTGCCGTTGCAAATCGACTTGCCGGAAACCAGCACCGAGGGCGAAGCGGTGCCGATCCTGTGGGCGCGCGCCCTGATCGGCGAGTTGCATTACCAACTGACGACCGGCGCCCATCAGCCCGGTCACGAGACGGCCAACACCGATGCGCTCAAGCAACGGATCACTGACCTGGGCCTGAATTTCAGTCTGGTTACGCCGTGGACCGCGTTCGTTGCGGTGTCGGAACAGATTTACAACCCCAATCCGGCGCAAACTCCGACTTTGCCGGTGCCGGTCGCGCAGGTGAAGGGGGTTACCGCCCTGGCCTACGGCGAACCGGCTGCGCCACTCACCGGCGGCAGCAGGGGCGCATTCACCGGCGGCGGCGCGCCGGAACCGGCGGCGATCTTCGGCCTGATCCTGGTGGCGCTGCTACTGGTCGGGTTCCTGTCCCCAGATCGGTTGCGCCTTAAAGCCTAATACCGCTCCATTCGGCATACCCGTGACAGCGGGTATGCCGTTTTGCAGCGGCTGACTGGATGCCCGCCGGCGCGGGAATGACGGAAACTGCCCGGTCGCGCCGCCAGTTCAACCCACTGCGCGGGCCCGGACGGTTACTTGCAACCCCTGACCGGTTGCGGCGTCTTCCAGATCGATGCTGGCCTGATGCCGGTCGGCGATGCGCTGAACGATGGCCAGACCAAGTCCGCTGCCGGGCGCGGTGGTCTGAGCGCCGCGCTGGAACCGGCCAAACACCCGCCCCCGTTCCGCCACCGGAATGCCCGGCCCGGTATCGCTCACCGTGAGCACGGCGTCTTTGCCGACGGACTGAACCTGAACATCCACTCGCCCGCCCGCCGGGGTATAGCGCACCGCGTTATCCACCAGATTACCCAGCAGGATGCGCCACTCGCCCGGATCGCCGGCAACCGTCACCGCCACGCTTGGAAGCAGACCCAGGTCAAGCGGCCGGTCGTCGGCAAGAGGCGCGTACTCGGCAATCACCTGTTTGGCCAGCGCCAGCAGGTCCACCGGTTCCATCCGATCCACTGCGGGATCGGTTTCCAGCCGGGCCAGCGCCAGCAATTGTTCAACCAGATGCGAAGCCCGCAGCAAACCGGCGCGCAAATCGTCCAGGGTCGCGGCCCGCTCCACCGCATGGGTCGCCCGTTGCGCCATCTCGGCCTGGAGTCGAACCGCCGTCAAGGGGGTGCGCAGTTCATGGGCGGCGTCGGCGATGAACTGCCGCTGGGCGTTGAGGGTTTGCGCCAGCCGCGCCAGCAGATCGTTGAGCGCAGAGACCAGCGGGGTGATTTCCACCGGTAACCGTTCCATCCCCACCGGCTCCAGCGCGCTCGGTTGACGCTGTTGCAGATCGATAGCTAGGCGATGCAAGGGCCGCAGACCGGCGCCGACTCCAAACCAGATCACCAGCGCCATGCCGGGCAGCAACCACAGGAACGGCGCGAGATTGCGCCAGGCGATATCGGCGCTCATCTGCCGCCGCAGCCGCGCCGGTTGGGCGACCTGCACGATGCGGTCGCCGATGTACAAGGTGAAGAGTCGCCAGCGCTCGTCGCGCCAGAGCAGATCGGTGAAACCGGGCTGGGTGGCGAAAGGCAGTTCCCATGCTTTGCGGGAGACATAGCGCAGGCCGCCGCCGCGATCCCAAACCTGCACCAGCAGATCGCTCTCGCTATCGCCGACCGCGCCGCTGATCGCCAGCGCCAGCAAGTTTTTACTGCGCAAGGCCAGGGCCGCCTGCTGCAACTGATAATCGAACAGGGCGTTGACCTCGGCGCGGGCTTGATAGTAGGTCGCAAAACCGGCCGCGCCCAGCACCAGCGTCAGCCCGACCAGCAGCCCGACCAGCAGACGCTGGCGGATGGAGATCACGGATTTTCCCCCAGCCGGTAGCCGACGCCGCGCACGGTGCGGATGACGCCCGGACTCAACTTGCGCCGCAGGTTATGGATATGCACCTCGATGGTGTTGCTTTCCACTTCCTCGCCCCAGCCGTAGAGCTGTTCTTCCAGTTGCTCGCGGGACAGCACCACGCCCGGCTGTTCCAGCAGGGCGTGCAGCAGAGCGAATTCCCGCGCCGATAACGCCACCGGCTGGCCCTGGTATTCGACGGTATGAGCGGCGGGGTCGAGCCGCACCCCGCCGATTTCAACCAGTTCGCGCACCCGTCCGGCTTGACGACGCAGCAGCGCCCGGATCCGCGCCAGCAGTTCGCTCAGATCGAAGGGCTTGACCAGATAGTCGTCCGCGCCACTGTCGAGGCCCTTGACCCGATCCGGCACCGCATCGCGGGCGGTGAGGATCAGCACCGGCACGGTCAGATCGCGTCGTCGCCAGCCGTGCAGCACCGCCAGCCCGTCTTTTTTCGGCAGGCCGAGATCGAGCAGCACCAGCGCATAGCTGGTCGTCTCCAGCGCCAGTTCCGCGCTGCGACCGTCCTGGACCCAGTCCACGGTGAAGCCTTCACCGCGCAGGCCTTTGCACAGACTGCCGCCGATCATTGGGTCATCTTCCGCCAGCAGGATGCGCATTGCGTTTACTCCCAATTCCCCTTTCCCGCCATGCAGGAAAGAGGATATTCACCTGGAAATTTTAACCCGCAGGCGGGTTGCCCGCCGGTATTTCCAGCGCCAGATACAGTGCGCCCTGATCGCGCTGCACCAGCAGCGGTATCTGCTTGCCGGTGGGCAACTCCCGCACCAGCCGCCGGAGATGCGCAGCGTCCTTAATCGACTGATTGTTCAGGCTCAGCAGGATATCGCCCGGTTGTACGCCCGCCTCGGCGGCGACCCCTGACCCGACCTGTTGCACCCGCACCCCGCCCTGACCTCGATCCTGCTGACCGGCGGGCAAATCCGCCACCACGATATTCAGTCGTGGCGAACCATCGTCCGGGGCCTGGTTCAACCCCAGTTCATTCCGGCTCCGGTCGGGCAGTTGACCGAGCGTAATCGTAATGTCCTGTGGCTTGCTGTCGCGGATCACGGTCAGCGTCCGGTTCACGCCGGGCTTGGTCGCGCCCACCAGCGGCGGCAAATCGGCGCTGTCGTTCACCGGCTGGCCGGCATAAGCGACGATGACGTCACCGGTTTTCAATCCCGCCTTAGCCGCAGGGCTATCGGCGCTGACTTCCGCCACCAGGGCGCCGCGTGGCTGCTCCAGATTGAAGGAGCGGGCCAGATCCTGCGTCACCTCCTGCAAGCTCACGCCCATCCAGCCCCGGCTGACGCGCCCGTCGGTCTTGAGCTGCGCCACCACATCCATGACCACATTCACCGGAATGGCGAACGATAGCCCCATATAGCCGCCGCTGCGGCTGAAAATCTGGGAATTGACGCCCACCACCTGACCATTCAAATCAAACAGCGGCCCGCCGGAATTGCCGGGATTGATCGGGACATCGGTCTGGATGAACGGCACATAGGCGTCATTGGGCAGCGAACGGCTCAGGGCGCTGACGATGCCCTTGGTGGCGGTGCGCTCCAGCCCAAACGGTGCGCCGATGGCGAATACCCACTGACCAACCTTGAGGTGGTCCATGTTGCCGATGGTGACGGTCGGCAACCCGGTCGCGGCGATTTTCAGCAGGGTGATATCCGATTGCGGATCGCTGCCGATCACCTGGGCCGGAAACTCGCGCTTGTCATTCAGCTTGACGGTGATTTTATCGGCGCCGTCCACTACATGATGATTGGTAACGAGATAACCATCGCTGGAGATGATAAAGCCGGAGCCCAGTCCTTGGGTTGGCATCCTCTGGCCTTTGCCTGGCGGGGCGGGGAAATGCCGGAACAATTCGCCGAACGGGTGATTGTCATCATCCATGTCGGGTATTCCACGCCCTGTTGCGGCAGGCGCGCTCTTGCCGGTGACGGCGATGTTGACGACCGCCGCTGCGTTTTGCTGAACCAGCGTGCTGAAATCCGGGACGGTCAGTTCAACCCGCACCGGCGATGTGGCATCCGTCGCCAGCGCCGGGGACAAGACGCCTGCCGCCAGAATCGCGCCGCTGGTCGCCAGAGCGACCGCCATAGTGACTTTCTTAAGAGTGCTGGGGAATTGCATGGGGAGTGCCTCTCGCGCAACGTGAGTTTGAGATGGGGATTGGAACCATTCCAGTTCCATCGTTGCGCAGCATTGTCGGCGGCGATGCTTAAGAGAGGCTTAAGGCAAGGTCATCTGTGTGCAGGGGGATCGTCCCTTTTCTGATCTGAATCACGGATTAAGCGGATGGCTGGATGACACGGAAAAATCCGTGAAATCCGCGTCATCCGTAGCCATTCGTGATTTAGGTCTTAGGAAGCCAGCGACGACCCGACTTGCATTCCTCATTTAGGTGATATAGCGCTTAATCTCATTGAAGAAGCATTCGGTGAGATGCTGTTTTCTATCCAGTGGACACGGTGTGGCTCAAGCAGAAGCGCGATTTTCGTGCAGCATATTGCAGAAAAGAGCGCCCTGCTCAATGGCGTCATCAAGCGCGATGTGCGTATGAGGCAAATTATCAAACCAGTGTGAAGGCATATTGCGCTTCGTGCTCTCGCGATAGCCGGTTTTCAAAAGCGCCATGGCAAAAGATTTCATATCCAATGCCGAGTAACTGAATGGACTCTCGCCAACGAAGCGCATGAGATACCAGTAGACGAAAAGGAAGTCGAAGCCCGCAGGATAGGCCACGAAAACCGGGCGGCCCGGCAATGCGTTAAGCCAGGTGACATAGCGCGTCATTGCAGCGGTGGGCGCTTCAAGGTCTTTGCGGCAGGCTGCCCATGCCTCCGGCTGGGTAGTCCACCACGCGGCAGTTTTCGGATGGGCGGATGCGCCGGGTAGCGTTTCGAGATTGGCGCTGAATGTAGCCAGCAGTCTCTTGTCGGCGGTGTAAGCTGCTGAACCCACGCTCAGCATGGAATAAGGCCCGGGGATCGGGCCGTCCGTTTCAACATCGGTGCTGATATAGAGTTCTGTCATCTTTGATTTTTCAGAGAAGCTTTACCGTGGTGTGCAACCATGAAGTGCTGCCGATTCTGTGAAGTTCTATCCTCGCACGAACTGCACTTCGTCGCCGACGGCTATCTCGCCGCTCTCGATCACGAAGCAATTGAGCGCCAGCTTGCCGTCGAACCGCCGGTAGATGCTGCGGGTGATTTCCTTGTCTTGAACCAGGGTGTCGGGGTCGTAGGAGGTCATGATGCAGCGCAGACGCAAATCCCGCACCCCGATGAGTACGTTGCCCATCCGCAGGCATCCACCTGGCCACTCACCTTCAGTCAATCCCTCGACGCCGCCGATCACGAGGTTGGGTCGTAAGCGGCGCAAATCGTGGCCAAAGGCTGCAATCGCGCCATCCGTTGCGATCAGCAACGGCAGCATGTCGAAACGCTCAGCGCCGTCGAAGCGAACCAACTTTGCACCTGGCCCAGCGATGTCCACTACTTCGGCGGCCACCGCTGGGCTGTCCCACAGTCGACCGTCTACCCTGACTTCGCCATGAGTATCCAGAGAACCTCGGTGGCCCAGAAAGCGCGGATGTGAGCGCGAGGTGATCACTTGACCCTTGGCGTCCTCGACGTGCACTACCCGGTCGCCTTCGATGCCAAGAGGACCTACGCCGACCCGCTGCAACTTCTCGCCGGCCATCGTCTTGACGGGATACCGCCAGATCTCCGTAATGTTCACCACAGGCTCCCGCCGATTAACCGACCTTGATGAGATTGGATTGCTTGAGGTGAAGTTGGCCGTGGAAGAGATTCTGCGCATTGATGTTGGGGGCTTCAATTCGCTTGGCGCTGAGGACTTTCATTCCCTCGCCACCGGTCTGTCTGACGGCCTGGTGTTGCGGGCTCAGGGGAATCTTCCATTCCTCTCTGTCGCCGTTTGCCCAATTGATGATCAGTAGGTGGCGCGCCACGGACCACTCACCACGGTCGCGGACGGTGTAGCGGCTAACACTGTCGGTTCGGACAACGCTCATGTCGCCGAAGAAAACTTCATGCCAGCTCCCAGCCGCCTTACTGCCGACTTCCCAACGACCCATCAGGTATTCGGGGGCCGTCAACTCCGCTTCCAGTTCTTTCGCGGTCATGAAGGGGAAGCGCGCCCACAGCTCGTTGCCTGTGGCGTGCATGTCCCGGTACCAGTCGCGCCAAAGGGAGGAATGGCGCGGGATGACCGGTGCGCCACCAGGGTAGACGACTACATTGGCGTTCTGAAAGGTATGCCCTGGGGGAGGTACATGGGCGTAGACAGTGGCGTGAACGCTGGCGAGATCCTCGGCCAACCATTCGGCGAAACCGCCGGGAGCGCCGGTATTGCAGGCGTACAGCATGATGATAACGCCAGTGTTGCACTTGGGCCGGAGAACATTGGCCAAGGTGGTGGATCCTTTGCGACCGCGAATGTCAGCCGACCCCAAAGCGTTGGAGTCGCCGTGGCCAAAATAGGCGAAAACGTCCCAGCCGCCGGGCTGGTCCTGGATTATCTTCAGGAACCCCTTGGCATCGGCGGTTTTACTGTCCGCAGTATTCTCGAAGCGCACCCAAGGAGGCAGCGAGTGGATTTTTTGAAACCCCGCAGCTCCGATATGGAAAGCCCCCGTAGCGTCGTGGCCGCCGGGCTTATTGTGGGATGGGGCCATGATGAAACCGTTCATAGTTCAACCTCCATCAGAGAACGAACTGAGTTTTATGGGTGCTGAAGTCGCTTTCATCGGAGAAGCGAGTCCCAAACAGACGAACACGGAGGCCCAACAGCCAACACCCACCATTCAACGCACGAAATACAAAACAGCTTGCGGGAATGGATCGGGTCAGGCGCAATGCTGGGTGTTGCCAGCGTTTCAAATTGCCAAACAGCCAAAACATCGGTGGCGTAATTAATGATAGCCGGTGAATTCAGCATAACTAGCAAGAATATGAACTTCGCTTGCCGCACAGTCCATCCCAGACCCGAAGGCCAATATTTTTCGCGCAATTCATAAAACAGGGACATTCATTCGCTGGGAAGCTTCTTAAGGAACGCTGCCCGGTCGGCAGCGGTAGGAATCTGTTCGGCCAGTTGCCGGTAGAGGTCTTCCAGACTGCGGGCCTTGCCGGCAATTTGCTTGATGAGCACTTTGGCAATAGGGCCAAGATAAACCGTCAAATGCTGCCGAACAGCCTCCAGCGTTTCCTGCTCGAATGGCCCCATCGCCGCGCTCATCTGGCTGCGCGACATCGACGAACCCATGCCGGTCGCCGTAGCCGTCCCACCGGTGGCTACCCGCATCCGCCGCTGAAACCGCAACCGTTCCTGCTCGTTGGGAATCGCTGCGGCCAACTGCTGGATGAGTTCCGCCGGGCTGCCGACTTGTAAAGCGGTTCGGCGCACCAGCACTCGGGCAACCGGCCCCAGGGTCTCGATCAGAAACTGCTCGGCCTGGGCTAAGAGAGCCGCATCCCAGCCCGGCACTGTATTGGCCGGTAGTTCCGGGGTTTGGACAGGGGCAATGCGGATCACGGTAGCGCCATCCATCGCCGCCTCACGCTCCACCAGCTTCAAGCCCTCCAGCGCAGCAATGAACTCGCCAGCCTCTTGAAATCGCTGATTGGGAGCTTTCGCCAGCGCCCGGTCCAGCACCGGGTCCAGCTCTACTGGCAGCGCCGGATTCAACTGTGTGAGTCGCCGATGGGGTTCGTGGAGAACCTGATACATCAATTCGCTGGCATTGCGCCCAGAGAATGGCCGTGTCCCGGTCAGCAATTCAAATAGCACAACGCCGGTGGCGTACAGATCAGCGCGGCGATCAGCATGCTGATCGCTGAACTGCTCCGGGGCCATGTAGCTGGGCGAACCGACCATCATCCCCACTTGGGTCAGGTCGCTGCCCGTATCCAGTCGGGCAATGCCAAAATCAGTGACTTTGACCTGACCGTCAGCCAGCACGATGATGTTGGCTGGCTTGATGTCTCGATGCACCACCCCCTGAGCGTGGGCGTGACCGAGTGCGTTCAACACCTGCACAATAATCGCGACGGCGTTGGCCAGCGGCAGCGGCTGCCGTTCCTTGAGGTAATCGCGCAATTCCCGACCCTGTACATATTCCATGACGATATAGGGCGCAAGGTCTATCTCCCCGTATTCAAACACAGTAACGATATTGGGGTGCAGGCAACGGCCCGCCGCCCGGACTTCACGGCGAAACCGTTCCAGCCATTCCTGGCCGCCTTCGTCATCCAGCAAGTGGCGGTGAATGGTTTTAATCGCGACCTGCCGGTCGATGGCTTCATCGTAACCCAGGTACACGACCCCCATCGCACCGCGCCCAAGGATATTGAGAATGCGATAGCGGCCAATGCCGGGCGGCTGGGTTCCGCTGAGGTTGCCGTTGCCACTCATCGCTTTACTCACCCAGCATCTTCATAGCGTTTTCCAGACTGAGCCGCATCCGGTTGAACGATTGGGACAGAGAGGCGATTTCATCCCCGCCCTGACGGACATATTCCGGCACATCCGGTTTGCCCATACTGACTTCGGTGGCGATACCGGCCATTCGCACCACCGGCCGGATCACCACGAAATGCAGTAGCAGGTTAAGCAGCGCCAACAGCAGTACGAAGACCGCACCCAGCAGGATCATGAAGGTGGTGAAAGTTTGTTGCGCCCGAGCCAGCGGCACCGACATGGGTACGGTCACTACCTGCGCTCCGATGATTTCGTTCAGCTTCCAGCCGAAACCGTTGTTGACCCCATAAATATCGGTCATGGTTTTGGGCGCATCTTCGACCTTGCCGTGGCAGGTCAGGCAACCCTCATCGTGAATCCCCAGTGGCCGAGCCAGATTGAGCATTCGCCCGGTTGGCGTGTTGCGCTCAACGATCAATTCCTTGCGCTCCGCGTTGTTGCGGAATTCCTGGACGATGTCTGCCTCCCAGTCGCTGGCCCGATCATTGGGATTGGTCGGATTAAGCGCTGCTTCCTTGTAAGTGTAATCAGGGAATTGAGTTCGCAGCGCCTTGAAGCTCTGCCCCGCCGCGTAGGCCGATACGGTTTCCGGCAGGAATTGCCGCTTCATTTGGAGGGTCAGCAACGGTTTGACGTGTTCAGCGGTGTAGGTGCGGGCGCCCGATGCGCTTCCCATCATAATTCGGGCATTCTGGAGGACTTCTTCACGGGCGTTCTGCTTGAGGATTTGATCGGACATATAGCCGGCCAGCACCAGGCCGATGGCGAACGCCAGCAGCAGCACCAGATTGAACTTCATACGCAAACCCATGAGCGGACTCCTCGGCAGTTAGTGATTAATGGTTGATTTTAGCGGGACGGCGGAGCGGCCATTGATGGTTGATTTTAGCGGGACGGCGGAGCGGCCCCGGCAGGCGGTTGGCAACCCTGAGTCAGGCTGTCGTCCGCCTTGCTGAAGCCGGCCAGACTGAAGGTGACTGGAAACGACTGAGTCGCCGGCCAGGTCGGCCAGAACCGCAGATAGACCGTAGCCTGTTTGCCGGCCCGTAGTTTCTTGATCAGGCCGGGAATATCCTGATCGAAAATCAGGCCCATTTTTTTACGAGCCAACTGGTCACTATGGAGAGGCGGTTCCTTATCCACTGTGAGTTGCAGATCGGCGAAGGACGTATCCAGTTCCGATTCGGTCACTACCAGCAGGCTGCTCCCATTGAACACCAGCGTCACCGGAGTCGAATCGTAGCCGTCCGAGCTCATTTGCGGGTCGCTGCTGAGCAGGCAGCGTGGCTGGCGGGTGAGCGGGTCAGGCATGATAGCGGCGGTCCAGGCGGCTTCCGCCATGCTGGCGGCGCTTAGTAGCCCACCCGCCAAGATGAACGCCGGCCACCGGCAGCGCCTGTTCGCCTGATTGTGCAATGCGCTGTTAATCTGCACCGTGTTGATCTCCTTGATCTCCGTTCTGGTTGCGGTTGGAAACGCCGCGCTTTGCGCCTGACGTTCCGGTGATAGCGGTTATAGTATGAGCTTAGACAATCACTTCGGGAGACGCTTCGATGATTCAGTCCGCTACGGAGGATTCTGCTGACATCCTGGCCCGCGACGGGGTGACACTGCATCGCCTGAACTTGGACGTGGCCGGCTCGGCACCGGTTTTGACCGACGCCACGGGGAAGGTGGTTGCCCCCTGGGAAATAGAACTGTTGCGCTGGCCGTCCGCAGCAGAACCGGCATTGCGACGCGGCGGTTATCTTGGCGCTCCGCAGCTCGAAACAGAGCTATGGTGCAATTGCGCTGATTGACCTGAACCCCGTGATCCGATCTTGCCGGAAATCGTAAATTTTGCAGTTGAACCCACAGGCGCTTCCTCATGGATTTTTTTGCCGATCTACTGTCATTTTTTCTCCATCTGGACCAGCACTTAACGATCATAGCCAACCAATACGGCGGCTGGATTTACGCCATTCTGTTCTTAATCGTGTTCTGTGAAACCGGGTTAGTTGTAACGCCCTTTTTACCCGGTGATTCGCTGCTGTTCGCCGCCGGATCGCTGGCCGCTGTCGGCTCAATGAATATCCACGGCCTATTCCTGTTGGTCGCCGTTGCCGCTATTCTCGGCGATACGGTCAATTACGCTGCTGGGCATTATTTCGGTGAAAAAGTATTTAGCGCCAACGCCCGTATCCTCAAGCGCGAATATCTGGACCGCACCCATCAGTTTTTTGAGCGGCATGGCGGCAAAACCATCATCATCGCTCGTTTCGTGCCGATCATTCGCACCTTCGCCCCGTTTGTGGCTGGGGCCGGCAGCATGAGCTACCGCCACTTTCTGCGGTACAACGTAGCCGGCGGCATCGCCTGGACCGCCTCGTTCCTGTATGGCGGCTATTTCTTCGGCAATCTGCCCTTTGTCAGGCAAAATTTTACCCTGGTTATTCTGGCGATCATTATCCTGTCGATCCTACCGGGCGTCATTGAATACTGGCGGCATCATCGAACCGTTAGCGCCAACTGACTCAACCTTGCGTCGCAGCGCACCACCGGATAAACCACGATATAATCAGCCACGCAGGATGCCCGAAGAGCCTCACCGGCCACCGGGCGAGCAGCGCCGGCCCGCCTTGAATCCGGCTGGCGGCGGCCCGCGGAATGACCACGACTCCGCACCATAAACCAAGACACTCACTAGCATTTCCAGACCTACGGAGCCATAAGCCATGAGCCACACCTGCCGTATTGAATTGGATGGAAAGTCCCACGAATTCCCGGTGGTCGAGGGAACCGAAAATGAACTGGCTATTGACATTAGCGCCCTGCGCGACCGTACCGGCTATATCACCCTGGATGACGGCTACGGCAACACCGGATCCTGCAAGTCGGCCATCACGTATATCGACGGTGATCAAGGTATTTTGCGCTATCGCGGCATCCCGATTGAGAAACTGGCGGAAAGCAGCTCATTTGTGGAAACCGCCCAGTTGGTCATCTGGGGCCAGTTGCCCGGTCCAGAGGATCGGGACCGCTTCAGCGCTTTGCTGACCCGAAACCAGATGATGCACGAGAGCCTGCGTAATCACTTTCATGGCTTTCCGCCCCATGCGCATCCGATGGCGATCCTGTCGGCGATGATCAACGCCATGAGTTGCTACGAGCCGGAAATGATGGAGATCGATGACGATCAGACGCTGGAGCGGGCCGCCGCCCGGATCATCTCCAAAGTACGCACCGTCGCTGCCGCCAGTTACAAGATGTCGGTGGGTCAGCCCCTGGTGTATCCGCGCACTGATTACAAATACTGCGAGAACTTCCTGCATATGATGTTCTCGATTCCCTATCAGGAGTATGAGCCGACCCCGGAAGTGGCCCGCGCCCTGAATCTGTTCCTGATCCTGCACGCGGATCATGAGCAGAATTGTTCGACCAGTACGGTGCGGATGGTGGCCTCCAGCCAAGCCAATGTGTTCGCCAGCTGCGCCGCCGGGGTCTGCGCGTTGTGGGGACCGTTGCATGGCGGCGCCAATGTGGCGGTGATCGAAATGCTGGAGTTTATCCGCCAGTCGGGGATGAGCGTGGCGGAGTATGTCAGCCGGGTGAAAGCCAAGGACTCCAAATTGCGGCTGATGGGCTTCGGCCACCGGGTCTACAAGAACTTTGATCCGCGCTCCAAGATCCTCAAGGTGGCGGCGGACCAGATGCTGGCGAAAATGCACATCAACGATCCGTTGCTGGATATCGCCGGGGAACTGGAAAGAGTAGCGTTGAGCGATCCGTATTTCATCGAACGCAAGCTCTATCCCAATGTGGACTTCTACAGCGGCACCATCCTGCGGGCGATGGGCATTCCGGTGAGCATGTTCACCGTCATGTTTGCGATGGGCCGCCTGCCCGGCTGGATCGCCAACTGGAAGGAAATCCACGACGATCCCAAATCGCGCATTTACCGGCCTCGGCAGGTCTATGTCGGCAGCCCCCTCCGGGATTTCGTGCCGAAGAATTTGCGCTGATCTGACTACCGCATCCCGACGGGTTCCGAAGCCGCCCTGCTTTGGAACCCGGTCGGGGACAGGGCGTCATTTAAACATGTCCTCTTTCCCCACCAATGCTGCTCTCTCCCGTGACTTCCCTGCCCTCGCTACCCGCTACCGGTTAGCCGATGGCCGGATCATTCGCCGCCATTATCTCGATTCAGCCGCCTCGACTTTGGCGATGGGCTGCGCCCGGCGGGTCGTCGATGATCTGCTACCCCACTACGCCAACACCCACAGCCAAGCGCATTT
Source organism: Candidatus Competibacteraceae bacterium (assembly GCA_003989085.1). Lineage (GTDB taxonomy): Bacteria > Pseudomonadota > Gammaproteobacteria > Competibacterales > Competibacteraceae > RXIV01. The sequence goes on along the minus strand of RXIV01000005.1, from coordinate 15,528 downwards.
TTCTGCCCGTATCGTCAATCAGGCTTATGACTGGGCGCACCGGCAGGTTCTGAGGTGGGTTCAGGCTGATCCGGTGTGCTACACCGCCTTTTTTGCTGGAAGCGGTTGCACCGCCGGTTTGAACCGCCTAGCCCGAACTCTGGCGGCGCGGCGACCGCAGCGGCGCATCGTGCTGGCTTCGCTGATGGAGCATCACGCCAACGATCTGCCGCATCGCAAACACGCTGGTCAAGTCATTCATCTCCCGCTGAGCGGCCAAGCCCCGGCGCTGGGTGCGGTCGATCTCGTCGCGCTGGAACACCTGCTGGAACAGCATCCGGGTCAGGTCAATTATGTGGCAGTCTCCGCCGCCAGCAACGTGACCGGCATCGTCAATCCGGTACATGACATCGCTGCGTTGGCGCACGCTTACGGCGCCTGGATCGTGGTGGACGCCTCTCAATCCCTCGCTCATGCGTTATTGTCGATCAATGGTGTCGGCGCAACCGAACAGACGCTGGACGCGGTCGTATTTTCCGGGCACAAGTTGTATGCGCCAGGATCACCGGGCGTCGCGGTGGTGCGGCGGGCGCTGCTGGAGGGCGGCGAACCGGATGAGGTTGGCGGCGGGATGGTGGACGACGTTTCACTCGCTGGCTATCAGCTCACAACTCACTTTCCAGATCGGGAAGAAGCCGGCACGCCCAACATTCTCGGCGCAGTGCAACTGGGGGCAGTGTTGAACGCGCTGCAACGGGTAGGGATGGCAACGATTCACGCCGAAGAACAGACCCGGTTACGGCAACTACTGACCGGACTGGCGGCTATTCCCGGGCTGCGAATTTACGGTGATCCCGATCTGGACCGCACCCCGCGTCTCGGCACGGTCGCCTTTAATCTGAACGGGCTGGAACATGGGCTGGTCGCGGCGGCGCTGAATGATTATTTCAATGTCGCGGTGCGCAACGGTTGTTTCTGCGCTCATCCCTATGTCCGTGAACTGTTGAAACCGGAGTTATGGGCGCTGGAAATTGATCCCGATGCAGAGGGCGCAGCGCAGCGGCTTAAATCCTGGCAAGGCATGGTGCGAGCCAGTTTGGGGCTTTACACCACGGCTGAGGATATCGCCGCATTGCTGGCTGGACTCCGTGATCTGCAATCACGACCAGACTTTTATCGAGCGCACTACACGGCGGATCGCGAGGGCAATTTTTATCATCGGACGTTCACCACCCCGGCGGAAACCCTGTTTGACCCGGAAGCAGCGCTGGATCGGGCGCTGGCGCAGCTGAGCGCAATGCCCACCGTGCTATAGTTAGCCTTATCTCCGGCCATTCAGCGAGTCTGCCGCCATGCCTGATTTCATGCGTAAATTCATTGGGTTGCTGCTGATTTTTGCCGCCATCGGCGTGGCCTCCTGCCAGGCGTTGCTCACTTCCTGCTCCCCGGATGCGTCGGTTATTTCATCGGCGCTGCCGCGCTGAATCCAAGGGGACGTTGTCATGGGCCGCTTTCTGTTGCTGGCCGGCGTCATCCTGATCCCGCTGACCGCCTTGATCCTGCTGCTACAACGAGGATTTCGCGTTATGGCTGAACGCTATCAATCCGCCCCTGCCCGGTTGCCATCGACCAAAGGTTTTCTGCTGTTTTTGCTGCCGCTGCCAGTATTGCTGGCGGCGCTGGTCGCGCTAGGTCGAGGCAGTTTAGGCGGTCTGCTCGGCAATGCCGCCGGTTATGCGCTGTTTCTAGCCGGGGCGCTGTTGCTGCGGCATGGGCTGCTGAGCGAGGGTGAATTCGCCCGCCGCCGGGTCGCCAAAGCGCCGTGGCCGCTCAAAATGGTTGGCAGTGGAGTGATTGCGCTGGCGACGGGCGTTACTGCCTGGCTCGGCGCTCACTATCCACCCGCGATGGCGGGCGCCTTCGGACTGGCTGCACTGCTGGGCTGCTATCTGAATTACGGCTTCGATCCCCGCACCGCCAAGCGGTTTACCGATCATGATGGCGTGGATACCACCGACCGGGTGCTGGAGGCGCTGGAACAGGCCGAAAGCAGCATTGCTGCGATTGAACAGGCCAGCCGCGATATTCGCAATACTGAGTTGAATAACCGATTGCAGCGGATTGCCCGATTAGCCCGCGACATTCTCAAATTGCTGGAAGAAGATCCGCGTGATTTACGCCGCGCCCGCAAGTTCCTGAATGTTTATCTGGACGGCGCCCAACAAGTCATCGAGGGTTACGCCAAGACGCATGGCCGGGTATCCGCGCCAGAACTGGAAGATAACTTCCGCCGGGTGCTGATCACGATCGAAGAAGTCTTTAGCGAACAGCAACAGAAATTACTGGAAAGCGATGTTACTGATTTGGATGTGCAGATTGAAGTATTAACCACGCAATTGAAGCGAGAAGGGGTTATTTAACTCATCGGAGCCATCAAGATGCTCGCCAAGGATTTCAAAAGGTTTTTAGGATCATTGAACAATCATCAGATTGAGCTACTTGCGTGCGTCCCGCACTAGACTAAAATCGCCCTAGGAGTTGTCATGTCCACATCGCCCTCTTCATCTTCTGCTGTTTTGGATGCTAACGCATTTACGCCAATGTTAGCGCCGCAAGTCCAGCAGGATTTAGCCGCCCGCGCTCCAGATCCGATACAGGATCAGCAGCAAGTTACGGCGTTGGTCGCACAAATTGATCTACGCGATAGTAACTCGATCATCTTTTTTGGCAGCAAGGCTCAGGAGCAGTTGACTGCTATTTCCGACAATATGTTGGAAGGCGTTCGGAACAAGGACGCTGGTCCTGCCGGAACGGCATTGAATGAAATGGTCAGCGTATTGCGCGGATTTAATCTGGAAGAGCTGGACCCGAATAAAAAGCCCGGTTTTTTCGACCGGCTATTTGGTAAGGCTAAACCGCTGGCTAAAATCGTTCAGCAATATGAACTGGTGCGGAACCAGATTGACAGCATCAGCGATGCCTTAGAGCGGCATAAAACCCAATTACTCACTGATATTGCCACGCTGGATCGATTGTATGTCGCCAATCTCGATTATTTTCACAACCTGGAGCTATACATCGCTGCCGGCGAAGTCAAACTAAAAAAAGTGGATGCTGAGGAATTGCCGGCATTAGCGCAGGAAGTCACTACGGGCGAGGACATGGTCAAGGCGCAAATCCTGCGTGATCTGCGGGCCAGCCGCGACGATTTGGAGCGGCGGGTTTATGATTTAAAATTAACCCGGCAAGTCACTATGCAAAGCCTGCCCAGTATCCGGTTGGTGCAAGAGAACGATAAAAGTTTAATTAGCAAGATCAACTCAACGCTGGTAAATACCGTTCCGTTGTGGCGGCAACAGCTTGCCCAGGCTATTACCATCTATCGATCTGGACAGGCCGCTGAAACGGTGAAAGCGGCTACCGATTTGACCAATCAGTTGTTAGCGGCGAATGCTGAAAACTTGCGCCAGGCTAATGTTCAGGCCCGCACTCAGATTGAACGTGGCGTATTTGATATTGAAACGGTGAAAAAGGCGAATCAAACCCTGATCGCCACCATTGAAGACAGTTTACAGATTGCTGACGAGGGCCGCCGCCGTCGCCAGGAAGCTGCGACCCAACTAGAAAATTGTGAAAGAGAATTGCGGCAGGCGCTGGCTGCTGCGCATGCCAAAACACCTCAACCTGTTCAATCCGGAGGCCACTGATATGGGATTGTGGGATAAACTGCTTGGTGAATTTATTGATGTCATCCAATGGATTGATGACTCCAATGACACTCTTGTTTACCGCTTCGAACGCCACGGCAACGAAATTAAGTTTGGAGCAAAACTCACGGTACGAGAATCTCAGGTTGCAGTCTTTATCAATGAGGGTCAGTTGGCTGACACTTTCCAACCTGGCATGTACGAGTTGAAAACCAACAATCTGCCGTTGCTTTCAACCCTGCAATCATGGAAATACGGCTTTGAAAGTCCATTTAAAGCTGAAGTCTGTTTTTTCAGCACTCGCCGCTTCACCGATCTCAAATGGGGAACGCAAAACCCGGTAATGTTGCGCGATCCGGAATTTGGGCCAATTCGATTACGGGCTTTTGGTAGTTACGCGATTCGGGTGAAAGATGCGCCAACCTTTCTGCGTGAAATCGTCGGCACCGATGGACGATTTACTACCGACGAAATCACTAACCAATTACGCAATATGATCGTATCGCGCTTCACCAATATTCTTGGGCAAGCGAAAATTCCAGCACTGGATTTGGCGGGTAATTACGATCAACTCGGCCAGTTTCTGCTGCAACGGATTGCCCCGGAATTTGAAACAGTCGGGATTGAACTCACTAATCTGCTGGTCGAAAATATCTCGCTTCCGCAGGAAGTTGAAGCCGCGCTCGACAGGCGCAGCAGCATGGGTATCGTTGGCAACCTTGATCAATACACCCAGTTCCAGGCAGCGGAAGCCCTGCGTGAAGCCGCCGCCAATCCCGGCAGCGGCTCCGAGGCGCTGAATATGGGGCTGGGACTGGCGATGGCGCAACGGCTGAATGAAACTTTCTCCCGACCCTCGCAGTCAGTAGCTCCTGCTCCGCAACCAGTGCCACCACCTATTGCCCCACCGCCTTTGCCTACCGCGACGTCGTATTTTGTTGCGTTCAATGATCAGCAGGCCGGGCCATTTCCAATGGCCGTATTGCAACAGCAGGCGCAAGGCGGTCAATTAACCCGTGCTACCTTGGTCTGGGCGCAAGGTATGGATAAATGGACGCCGGCTGGCGAAGTAGCGGAATTGGTGGCGCTATTTGCTCATTTGCCGCCACCGTTGCCGGGGTGAAGCGAGGCCAAGGGTCAAAATTGATTGGGTGAGGGGGCGCTGCCGCTGAGGAACTGTATCTTAGTGAAGCTGACTATCTGGATCGGGAAAGTCGGGCTAACGACAAACATGGATATATCGCCGGTCGAGTTTTTACGCTGGCTGAAGCCAGCGAGCATCATAACCGGATCGTTGATAATATGCTTTTTCGTCTTCGGTAAGCAGCTCGCGGCTGCTTCTATCGCGCTTTTATAGCCGATATGAAACTGCGAATTGCTGACTGCCGCAGTTATTACTACTCTGACGTCATGCTGGTTTGCGATGATCGTGATGACCATCCGATTTATAAATCCACACCTAGTTTTATTGCTGATGTGCTGTCGCCGTCAACTGCAACGGCGGACCAACGCACAAGATGGCTTGCCTACCAGGCTATTTCCAGTTTGCGCTATTACCGGTGGATGTCGAGCGGTTGTACACCCGGTTGTTGACCCGGCTGGAGAGCAACCGCTGGACTGAGCAGATTTTTGATCAGGAGGACATCGTCGAAATTGCTTGCAACGATGTCCGAATGGTTTTGTGCGAGGATACCGGGTTGCCGCCGAGGTGACAGTCGCCTATTCGGCAATGCCGACGGCCTGAGCGGCATCCAGCACTTTTTCGTCGGGCTTTTTACCGCAGTAGGCTACCAGGTTGGTGCTAAACTTTTCCAGGTCATTCCATTTCAGTACGGTATCCCCAGAAACACCGCTTAGATAGCCGTCGATCCACATCAATACGACCCCGGCGTCTTCGGCGGAACCTGCGGCGATTTCTTTCATGAATTCGCCGCAAGTGATTTCACCGAAATTGATATTTTGAACGCTGGCCTTTTTAGCCAAAACTGGCATCGATATTAACAGGCTGGAGCAACACAAGGTGGCTACGGCAAGCGAATGCTTCATAACGATCTCCCAAGTAGTGGGGTGATGAGATTTGAGGACGAAAAATATCCTATAGCTTAGTGGGCGACTGCGGTGAAAGCTACCTTTGAAATGGATTTTTTGGAGCGCCGATAGCTGTGACGCGGCTGTTCTTTCTGGCAACTGAAGACATGGCGTCATTATTTAATGACGCCATTTTGGAGAAAATACCATGCTGAAACAAAAGCCATTATTTTTGAAATGGATTATGGGGCTTTGGCTACTGGTTCCTTGTCTGCCCTTTGGAGCAGCTCATGCGGTGGAGACAGCGCTGGATCGCTATGTCGCTCGTCCCGACCCGAACTATACCTATACCCTCTATCACACTCAGGATGACGCCGCTTACGTCGCCTATTTTCTCAGGATGACTTCCCAACAGTGGCGTTCAGCCAGCGAAGTGGATCGACCGATCTGGGAACACGAGTTGATGATCATCATTCCCCGAGTGGGACTGGACCGTACTGATACGGCAGTGCTGCTGATCGATGGCGGCAGCAATGGCGGGACGCTGATGGATAGTGTGGACCCGGCTATCGGGGCGGCGGCGGTGACTACCGGTGCGGTGTTGGCCCAAGTGCGGCAAGTGCCAAATCAACCGTTGTATTTCACCGATGAGGCTGGGGTGGGGCGTAAGGAGGATGAGATCCTCGCTTACAGTCTGGACAAGGCGTTGAATACCGGTGATCCAGAGTGGGCAGTGCATTTGGCGATGACCAAGGCTGCGGTTCGGGCGATGGATACGGTGCAAAGCTTCGCCGCCAGCAAAGGTAAAAAAATTGATGATTTTCTTGTGCTAGGCGGCTCCAAGCGCGGTTGGACGACTTGGTTAACCGCTGCGGTGGATTCGCGCATCCGGGCCATTATTCCGGCTTCGATTGATATGCCCAATCTGGCCCGGCAATTCATTAATCATTGGGAGGCTTATGGTTTCTATGCGCCGGCGCTTAACGATTATGTCGCTTTTAATCTGCCCTGTCGGGTGCAAACTCCCGAAGGCAAAGCGCTGTTGCAGGTCATCGATCCCTATGCCTACCGCGACCGCTACACCATGCCCAAGCTGATTCTCAACGCCAGCGGCGACCAATTCTTTACCTCCGATTCCTCACGCTTTTACTACGCCGGTCTACCCGGCCCCAAGTGGCTGCGCTATACCCCGAATGTCGATCACTTTCAGAGCACCGATACCATTGTCGCAGCGCTATCATGGATTGATGACATTCTGGATCGCAAAACCAGTCCCCAAGTGACCTGGACCAGGGAAGACGACGGGACACTGCGGATTGCCGCCACCGCCACGCCCAAGGAAGTAAAATTGTGGCGAGCGACCAATCCATCTGCGCACGATTTCCGGCTGGAAGCAATTGGCCCGGCCTGGACCAGCCAGACGCTAAAACCGGAAACCGACGGGACTTATGTCGGAACCGTGCCGCAACCTTCATCCGGCTGGACGGCGTTTCTGATCGAGGCCACTTTCCCAACAGCCGGTGTGCTGGAGCCGGATCAGATCTACAGTACTGGCGTCCAGATTATCCCCGATATCCTGCCTTATGCCGGGACCGCGTGCGGCGGTGGCTCTCGGGCTAATCTGGAAAGCCCGCAGCCGGGTTCCTTTGAAAGCGGGATTGGCCTGATCCGGGGCTGGGCTTGCGATGCCGACACGATTGAACTTCAGATCGATGACGGCCCACGTCGCAAAGCGCCGTATGGCGGAACCCGCAAGGATACCGTGGCGGCGTGCGGTGATGATGACAATGGCTTTGGCTACACCTTTAACTGGAACGCACTGGGATCAGGCAGCCACCGGGTGCGCGCCTTCGCCGATGGTCTGGAATTCGGCAACGCCACCTTTACCGTGACCACCTTGGGCGTGGATTACCTGACCGGAGTCAGCGGTGAATACGTTTTGCCCAATTTCCCGCAGGCTGGGCGCAACGTGACGGTACGCTGGGCGGAGCCGCATCAGAATTTCGTGATCGCCGGAACGGGCGTTAATCAATCCAGCGCCCAGACCCTAGTGGCAACTCCGTTGCTGGCCCATTTGGAAAGCCCACAGCCGGGTTCCTTTGAAAGCGGGATTGGCCTGATCCGAGGCTGGGTCTGCGATGCCAACACGATTGAACTTCAGATTGATGACGGCCCACGTCGCAAGGTGCCCTATGGTGGAACCCGCAAAGACACACTAGAAGTCTGTGGCAATGACGATAACGGCTTTGGCTACACCTTTAACTGGAATGCGTTGGGGTCAGGCAGTCACCAAGTGCGAGCCTTCGCCGATGGTGTGGAATTTGGCAGCGCCGCCTTCACCGTGACCACCTTGGGCGTGGATTACCTGACCGGGGTCAGCGGTGAATACGTTTTGCCCAATTTCCCGCAGGCTGGGCGCAACGTGACGGTACGCTGGGCGGAGCCACATCAGAACTTCGTGATCGTCGATTATCGCTGAAGATGGAGGGTGGGCCGGGTTTTGAAAGCGTTCGCCTGAAAGCCTGGCCTGCCATTTCGTTGTCGCTCCTTGAAACAGCTAGTGGGCGTTATCATCTCCAGTTTCCCCTGTTACTGTGAGGCTTTCCCAATGGTTGAGCTGTTGCGCTACGAAGATGGCATTTACGCTTTTGACGCCGGGTATATCCGGCCCCAACTGGCTGCGATCCATCTGCTGGTTGAAAACGGTCGGGTGGCGGTGGTGGATACCGCCAGCAATGCCTGCCTGCCGTATACCCTGGAGGCATTGCGCTTGCTCGGGCTATCCGCCGCCGCCGTGGATTATGTGTTCCTGACTCATATTCATCTGGACCATGCCGGTGGGGCCGGTGCCATGATGCAGGCATTCCCGGAGGCCCGGTTGATCGTGCATCCACGCGGCGTGCGGCACATGGTCGATCCCACCAAGTTGTTCGCCGCCGTTCAGGCGGTGTACGGCGCGGCGGAGGCCCATCAGCTCTATGGTGAGCTGTTGCCGATTGCTGAGGAGCGGATCATCGTTGCCGGTGAGGGCTACAGCTTCGATCTCAATGGCCGAACCCTGGTTTGTCTCGATACGCCCGGTCACGCCCGTCACCACCTGTGCCTGCTCGATACCCGTAGCGGCAGTCTATTCACCGGCGACATTTTTGGCCTGTCGTTCCGTGAGCTGGATGTGGATGGCCGACCTTCAGTAATTCCCACCACGACTCCGACCCAGTTCGAACCAGCGGTCATGCACCAGTCGGTGGATCGCATTCTGTCTTATCAGCCCAGCGCCCTGTATCTGACTCACTTTTCCCGCGTTCAGGATGGGCAACGACTGGGCGACGATTTGCACCGGTTAATTGACGCGCATACCGGGATCGCGGAGCGCGAGCGGAATAGCGGTCCAGAACGTGAGGCGCGGATCCTAGACGGGCTGTGGGCGCTGATGGCGGATGAAGCGGTGCGACAGGGTTGGCGATTGCCCGCCGACCAGTGGCGCGCAGTGCTGAAGCTGGATGTTGAGCTCAATGCCCAAGGGTTGGATTATTGGCTGGATCAGCCGGCCTCTATTGCGCCCTGAGCCTCAATGGGTACTGTGAGAGACGCTACGAAGACTCTGTAGCCTGAAGGCGGGAATCCGGGGGTTCCCGGATTTCCCCTGCTTCACTTGGTCAGTCGGATCGGGCCGCTCGCGGCAAACTGAAATCCATATCAAGCCTTGATTTTCATCGCTGGTGTGGCGATGCTGGCGGGGCCAACCCGACTGGGAACCAGCCGAGTGGCTGATGATCGATTCATCCCCGCCGAGGAGCAATCCCCATGAAACGCATAATCTTGATTCTGGGCTTGAGCTTGAGTCTGGCCGCGCCGGCGTTCGGGCAAACCTTCACCCTTTACAGATGCCAAAGACCAGATGGTACTGTTTTCACGCAGAAAGCGCCCTGCCCTCCTGGTACGGTGACTCTGCCACCCAGACGGTAGGCCTTCTCCGCGCCGTTGTTCACCATCCACTGTCGTCCGCGCCCTGTCCGGCGTTGTCTGGCGGATTCCGGCCTTGATCCACCACCGTCGGCGGGCGATTCTCATTAGTTTTCCGCTAATAGATTCCGAAATAAGGTAGTGAATTCGGCGCGGTGAGTTTGCCCTGTGGTCAAGACATACATCAGGGTTTGGCATTCCCAATCGGTTCGCTAGGGTGGCTGAACCCTGAAGGGCTAAGTCTTTCGCGGAAAATCTTCTTAATGAGGCAAAAGCCCTAACCAAAGGCTGGCGCATTCTCAATCATTTCGATATTATTGGAAATATGGATAACACAACCGCCATTACTGTACTCGGGGCGCTCGCGCAGGAAACCCGACTCGCTATTTTCCGCCATCTGGCCCAGAGCGGCCCGCAACCTGCCGGCCAGATCGGCGAACGCTTCGGCCTGCCGCCGGCGACGCTATCGTTTCATTTGAAAACCTTGCAGCAGGCAGGTTTGCTTGATTGCCGCCGTGAGAGTCGGTTGTTGATCTATCAAGCCCGCTGCGACGTGATCATGACCTTAATGGCGTATCTAACCGAGCACTGCTGCAACCTGCCGGTCTTCCATTCCATCACCCAAGTTCCTCTTCAAAGTCTAACTGAGGCGCCCGCCACCATGAATCAGGAAAAAAGCTACAACGTGCTGTTTCTCTGCACCGGCAACTCGGCCCGCAGCATTCTGGCCGAAGCCACCATGAATCACTGGGGACAAGGCCGGTTTCGCGCGTTCAGCGCCGGCAGTTTTCCCACTGGCAAAGTCAATCCATTCAGTCTCAAGCTACTGAAATTAAACGGTATTGCTACCGATGGCCTACGGAGCAAGAGTTGGAATGAATTTGCAGCTCCGGACGCGCCGCCGCTGGATTTCGTGTTTACGGTCTGCGACAACGCCGCCGGTGAGATCTGCCCAATTTGGCCGGGGCGACCGATGACGGCGCATTGGGGCGTGGCAGATCCAGCCAGTGTGGAAGGCGACGACGCGCAGAAGATGTTGGCATTCCGCCAAGCGCTGCGTGAGCTGGAAAACCGCATCAAGATATTCATGGATCTGCCTATCCAGTCGCTGGACAAGATCAAGCTCAAAGCCCGGCTGGACGAGATCGGGCAAACCACACTGGAGTCCAAGGGATGATCCCCGCCGGCGAAATCACCGCTTCAAAAACCACGGAAGACGCACCATTGGGTCTGTTCGAGCGCTATCTGAGTCTGTGGGTGACGCTGTGTATTGTCGTCGGCATTCTCTTCGGCCATTTTCTGCCGAGCGTATTTCAGACCATCGGCGGGCTGGAAATGGCCCAGGTCAATCTGCCGGTGGCGGTGCTGATCTGGCTAATGATTATTCCAATGCTGGTCAAAATCAATTTCGCCGCGCTGCGCGAAGTCGGTCAATACCGGCGTGGGATCGGCGTTACGCTGCTGATCAACTGGGGTATCAAGCCGTTTTCAATGGCGCTGTTGGGTTGGCTGTTCATCGGCGGACTCTTTGCACCGCTGCTGCCGGCGGATCAAATTGAATCCTATATTGCCGGACTGATTTTGCTGGCCGCCGCGCCCTGTACTGCGATGGTGTTTGTGTGGAGCAACCTGACCAAGGGCGAACCGCACTTCACCTTGAGTCAGGTGGCCTTGAACGATGTGATCATGGTGTTCGCCTTCGGCCCAATAGTCGGGCTATTGCTGGGATTGACCTCGATTGTCGTACCGTGGCAAACCCTGTTGCTATCGGTGGCGCTCTATATCGTCATTCCGCTGATCATTGCCCAGACGATCCGTCTTTATGTTCTGAGCATGCAAGGCGCGGCAGGATTGGAACGCTTATTTAACCGCCTTGGCCCCCTGTCGCTTATCGCATTATTGACGACCCTAGTGCTGCTGTTCGGCTTTCAGGGCGAGCAGATTGTGAGGCAGCCGCTGGTGATCTTGTTGCTGGCGGTTCCGATCCTGTTTCAGGTCTTTTTCAACGCCGGGCTAGCGTACTGGCTGAACCGCAAGGTCGGGTCGCCGCACTGCGTGGCCGGCCCCTCGGCGCTGATTGGGGCCAGCAATTTCTTTGAACTGGCCGTCGCAGCGGCCATCGCCCTGTTCGGCTTTGAATCCGGCGCGGCGCTGGCGACCGTGGTGGGCGTGTTGATTGAGGTGCCGGTGATGCTGGTAGTCGCAGGGATCATCAATCGCAGCCGAGGCTGGTATGAGGCAGGGCTGAATCCAGCGTTGAGGAGCTAACATCCATGACGACAAATTCGTTATCCCTTGGTCGGATTGGCTGGCTCAAGCAGTTGCGCACCACTGCCCAAGACAACGCCAGCGAATTGAAATGGCTGGCTGGCATTGTGACCATGTTTCTACTGGTGTTTTTCATGCCGGTGGGCGCGGCGCGCTTTGATAACGCCGTCTTGGAAGGACTGGCGCTGCTGAACTGGTATGCCCGCGAGCATGTGATGCTCTGCCTGGTTCCCGCCTTCTTCATCGCCGGAGCCATCGCCGTGTTTATCAGCCAGGGCGCGGTGATGAAATATCTGGGCCCTGCCGCCCACAAGGTGGCCGCTTATAGTGTGGCTTCAGTGTCCGGTTCGATTCTGGCGGTGTGTTCCTGCACAGTGCTGCCGCTGTTCGGCGGTATTTACCGGCGTGGCGCCGGGCTGGGGCCGGCGATTGCCTTTCTCTATTCCGGCCCGGCGATCAACGTGCTGGCTATCGTGCTGACCGCCAAAATTCTCGGTGTGGAACTGGGCGTGGCGCGGGCGGTGGGCGCAGTGAGTTTCGCGTTGGTAATTGGACTGATCATGCACTGGATTTACCGCCGCGAGGAGCAGAGGCGGGCGGCGAATCAGCCGGGTTTTACGTTAGGCGCTGATCAGGGCCGGCCGTTGGGCGACACCGCCGCATTTTTTGCCTTGCAGGTGGCGGTGCTGGTGCTCGCCAACTGGGCGCCAGCCAGCGCCGAGGACAGCGCGGTGTGGCACACGATTTTTGCCTGGAAATGGCCGCTGACCGCGCTGGCTGGCATCGGTCTGGCCGGGCTGCTGGTCTGGCGCTGGCATTGGCGTTGGCAAGCGCCGGCTGCGACGATGGGGGTCGTTGCGGTGCTGGCGGGGCTGATTCCGCAGCATCCCGAACTGGTGTTCAGCGCCGGCCTGATCGGTTTGACCCTGGTGGCCGCGACGCAATCCGGTGATGGTGAAGAATGGCTAGGCCAGACCTGGGGTTTCGCCAAGTTGATCTTGCCGCTGCTGCTGGGTGGCGTACTGCTGGCTGGGTTCCTGTTGGGCCGGCCTGGCCACGAAGGCATCATCCCGTCGGAATGGATCAGCGCAGCGGTCGGCGGCAATTCACCAGCGGCCAATTTTTTATCGGCGCTGGTCGGCGCATTCATGTACTTCGCCACGCTGACCGAAGTACCGATCGTGCAAGGCCTGCTTGGCGCGGGCATGGGCAAGGGGCCAGCGCTGGCCCTGCTGCTGGCGGGGCCGGCGCTGTCCTTGCCAAATATGCTGGTGATTCGCAGCATTCTTGGTACACAAAAAACCGTGGTTTATTGTGCGCTGGTGGTGGTTATGGCGACTCTCTCTGGCATGGTGTTTGGCGCGTTCTATTCTTAAATGAGGAGTGAAAATCATGATGAAGTTTCAGGTTCTCGGCAGCGGTTGCGCGAAATGCAAGACGCTTGCCCAGCATACAGAAGCCGCTGCGCAAGCGTTGGGTCTGGACTATGAACTGGAGAAAGTGACTGATATGAACGCCATTATCGACGCTGGGGTCATGAGCACGCCGGCGTTGGCGGTGAACGGCGACGTGAAAAGTACAGGCAAGGTGCTCTCGGTGGAAGAGATCAAGAAATTGTTGAGCGCCTGAGCACATATCCTGCCCGCTATGCATTCCCATCCCGATCACTCCCATCGCCATCACAGTGAGACCGCAGGCCGTGCGTTGTGGCTAGCTACCACACTAACCCTGGTCTACGCTGGGGTAGAAGCGGGCGTGGGCTGGTGGGCGGGATCGCTGGCGTTAGTGGCTGACGCTGGGCACATGGTCAATGACGCCGCCGCATTGGCCCTGGCGGCGGCGGCGGCTTGGCTGGCCCGCCGTCCAGCTTCGGCCCGACATAGTTACGGCTTTGGTCGGGCGGAATTTTTAGCTGCGCTGGTCAACAGCCTGGGTCTGCTTATTTTGGTGGCGTGGCTGGCTATTTCCGCTGTCCAGCGCCTGTATGATCCGCAGCCGGTGATCGGCGAAGCGGTGTCACTGGCCGCTGTGGTCGGATTGGCGATTAACCTGCTGGTGGCGTGGCTGCTGAGCCGAGGGGAACGGAATCTCAATACCCGTGCAGCGCTGCTGCATGTGCTGGGTGATCTGCTGGGTTCCGTCGCTGCTCTGTTCTCCGGCCTCGTGATCGCCTTCACCGGCTGGACGCCAGTTGATCCTTTGCTTTCCATCGGCATTGGCGGGTTGGTGCTGGCATCCAGCCTGCGTCTGTTGCGCGAGGCTTTGCACGGCTTGATGGAGGGAACGCCGTTCAATCTTGCGCTGGAAGAGGTAGGGCGGGCGCTGACGACCGTACCGGGCGTGGCTTCAGTGCATGATCTGCATATCTGGAGCGTCGCCCCCGGGCAGGTGATGCTTTCTGCCCACTTGGTGGTGCTGGATCTACGCCGGTGGGAAACAATGCTCAATGCTTGCCATGCCCTGTTAGCCGAGCGCTTCGCCATCGATCATGCAACCTTGCAACCCGAACCGGAAACCAGAACAGTGTATTGGCTGAAGGTAAGGGGCAAGGAATCCAAGGCTAATACCAAACACGACTAGATGCTGTAGTCACGAGATATTGAGCCAAAGGGTGAGGCAGCGGATATGGACAGCGGCGAGGAAAGAGGCGGAGTTTTTAGCGTAGCGGGTGGCGATGCCGCGCCCTCTTTTGAGCATCAGGAACGTGTTTTCAACCCGATGACGGAGTTTGTAGAGTGCTTTGTTGTATGGTCTTTGCGCTTTTCTATTTTTCTTTGGCGGGATAACAGCGTTCATGCCTTGCGCCGCCTGTTCGAGGATCGTATCCGTGTCGTACCCCTGGTTGGCGATCAAGTCATCGGCATCGATCCCCTCCATCAGGCGGCTGGCCTGCGTGCAATCCGCTCGGGTACCTTCTGTAATAAGGACTCGGACCGGCAGACCAGACGGATTCACGGCCAGATGGATTTTGGTGTTGAGCCCCCTTGAGTACGGTCCATCTCCTGATGGCCGCCGCGTGCCCCTGCCGCATGCGGATGAACCTTGCAGTGGCTCGCCTCGATCATCAGCCACGCGTAATCCGGTTCGTCGATCAAGATTTCCAGCAACTTCTCCCCAATTCCTTGGTCGCGCCAACGGATGAAACGGCGGTGCGTGTTGCTCCACCCGCCATAGTCCGCTGGTAGGTCGCGCCACGGTGCGCCCGTTCTCAAAATCCAGAACACTGCATTGATAAATCGGCGGTTGTCTTCGGCAACACCGCCCCACGCACCCCGGCGTCCAGGTAAATGCGGCCCCAGCAAACCCTAGATTTCATCCGATAGATCGTGGCGGCGATGCGCCGGAACATTGGTCTTCATAGGGTCTCCTTCTCGAGCCTTATAACTTTCTCATACCTTCGTTCTCGTGACTACATCATCTAAAATGATGTATTAATTATCCTGATAATAAGCATTATCTTGAATTTTTTACCAAAATAAAACGTAAAATACATATTATGTAATCATTTAATTACGTTAGGTAAACCCCCGGCTCTGCCGGGGTGACAGTAGCAGTTTGACAGTTCCGGGAGTCCACCAAGAAA
>RXIV01000004.1 GCA_003989085.1 Candidatus Competibacteraceae bacterium | reverse complement strand
AAGGCTTACGCTTTGCCATCCGCGAAGGCGGACGCACGGTCGGCGCTGGCGTCGTCGCTAAGATCCTTGAGTGATCCAGAGCAGAAACTGGACGGCATCTCTGGCTGGAATGCCGTCCACGCAGTCGTGTTATTGTTACAGGCCAGTAGCTCAATTGGCAGAGCAGCGGTCTCCAAAACCGCAGGTTGGGGGTTCGATTCCCTCCTGGCCTGCCATCTTTTTCATAGCGTGTTCCGGATTCCATCCGCCTGTTCCGGCGGGTGAGAATTGACGGGAATGTGCGAAGCCGAAATCTGCATGAACCCCACCAAACCTGAAACGCAAGTTCTCTACCGTACGGATAACTTCAAGCTAATCGGCGCGGGAGCTATCGCCCTGATCGCGCTCACGGCCTTCTACCTGTTCGCCGGGCACTCGCTGCTGGTGCGGGTGATTGGCTTGCTGGTTGCGTTCAGCGTGGCGGTCGTCATCGCCCTGAAGACCACGCCGGGCGCCGAAATCCTGGAATTCATCCAGGGCGCCCGCACCGAAGTCCGCAAGGTGGTTTGGCCGACCCGCGCCGAAACTACGCAAACCACGCTGATTGTGATCGCCATGGTGGTGATCATGGGCTTGCTGTTGTGGTTGCTGGACGTAGTGCTGTTCTGGCTGATTCGCCTGATCACCGGTTAGCGGAGCGACGTCATGCGATGGTATGTAGTGCAAGCCTATTCAGGCTTTGAACAACAGGTCAGACGTTCGCTGCTGGATCGAATTAACCGCGAAAATCTTAGTGAACGGTTCGGTCAGGTGTTGGTGCCCACTGAAGAAGTCGTCGAGATGCGCGATGGTCAGAAGCGCAAGAGCGACCGTAAATTCTTCCCCGGCTATGTGCTGGTGCAGATGGAGATGGATAACGAAACCTGGCACTTGGTCCGCGAGACGCCCAAGGTGCTGGGCTTCATTGGCGGAACCAGCGACAAGCCGGCCCCCATCTCCGAAAAAGAAGCCCAGACGATTCTGCAACGGGTTCAGGATGGCGTCGACAAGCCCAAACCCAAGGTGCTGTACGAGCCTGGTGAGATGGTGCGCGTCACTGACGGACCATTCAATGATTTCGAAGGCTTGGTTGAAGAAGTCAATTACGAAAAAAGCCGGCTGCGGGTGGGCGTCATGATCTTCGGGCGCACCACACCGGTTGAACTGGAATTCAGCCAAGTCGAAAAAGCTTCCCGTTGATTGGCGCTGATGCGCTAATTCACCGTTTCCACCGCCCGTTCGTCGGGCGCACTATCCGGGGAGCCGCAAGGCGTTTGCACCCGACAGGAGCAGTGTAGTAATGGCAAAGAAAGTCACCGCCTACGTCAAATTGCAGGTCGCGGCCGCCAAGGCCAATCCCAGTCCGCCGGTTGGACCCGCTTTAGGCCAGCATGGCGTGAACATCATGGAATTCTGCAAGACCTTCAACGCCCAAACCCAACATCTTGAGCCAGGGCTGCCCATTCCGGTCGTGATCACGGTCTACAGCGACCGCAGTTTCACTTTCATCATGAAGACCCCACCGGCCTCCGTACTGCTGAGGAAGGCGCTGGGTCTGGACAAAGGCAGTTCCAATCCCAATTCCAAAAAAATCGGCACCGTCACCCGCCTCCAACTGGAGGAAGTCGCCAAGACCAAGATGCCTGACTTAACCGCTTCCGATCTCGATGCTGCGGTGCGGACTATCGCCGGCAGCGCCCGATCGATGGGTCTGAACGTGGAGGGAGTGTAAGTCATGGCCAAACTCTCCAAACGGTTGCAGGCGATCCGCGCCAAACTGACCCCCGGCAAATTTTATCCGGTTGAAGAAGCCTTGGGGCTGCTCAAGGATCTGTCCGGCGTCAAGTTTCGGGAAGCGGTGGATGTCGCCGTCAACCTGGGCGTTGATCCTCGCAAGTCCGATCAGGTAGTGCGCAGCGCCACTGTGCTGCCGCATGGCACCGGTAAAACGGTGCGAGTGGCGGTGTTTGCCCAAGGCGCCAATGCCGACGCCGCCCGCGCTGCCGGGGCCGATGTCGTTGGATTTGAAGACCTGGCTGAATCAGTCAAGGCTGGCAATCTCGACTTTGACGTGGTAATCGCTGCGCCAGACGCTATGCGGGTAGTCGGTCAGCTCGGCAAAATTCTCGGCCCGCGCGGTTTGATGCCCAATCCCAAGGTGGGCACCGTAACGCCCGATGTAGTCGGTGCGATCCGCAACGCCAAGGCTGGGCAGGTTCGCTACCGCACAGATAAAGCAGGCATCATTCACTGCACTATTGGCAAGGTGGATTTCGCCGCGAACCAGTTGCAGGAGAATCTTCAGGCGTTGTTACATGATCTGCAAAAGATTAAGCCCGCGACCTCCAAGGGCGTCTACATCCGCCGGATCACCGTCTCAACCACTATGGGGCCGGGGCTGGCGGTCGATCAATCGACCCTTACGTTCTGAGTCGTGCTGCATCGTGTATTTCCGCGCTTCGGCTAACTGTCGAAGCGCATGGACTTTGGGCCGGCCGGTCATTCCGGCCAGCGTCAAAGACCGCAGGCGCCTTCGGGCTTAATCGGTCCGGTTTTTTTGTCACCGGGTCTGCCTGCGCAGACGGCCAGCCCTCCCGGATTATTCCTGGTCAGGCCGCCGTTCCTCCCTCCGCAACCGCGGAGACCCAACCGCGAGGTACTGCAATGAGTCTCAATCTGGCGGAAAAACAGGCTGTGGTGGCCGAAGTCGCCAAAGTGGCCGCCAGTGCGCACTCCGCAATTGCCGCCGAGTATCGTGGGCTGAACGTCGCCCAGATCACTGCCCTGCGTGTCAAAGCGCGGGAAACCGGCGTCTATCTGCGCGTCGTCAAGAACACCCTGGCCCGGCGTGCCGTGCAAGGGACCGAGTTCGAGTGCCTGCAATCCAGTCTGACGGGGCCGCTGATTCTAGCATTCTCCCAGCAGGAACCAGGCGCGGCAGCGCGGATTTTCAAGGAATTTCTGAAGGAAAAGGCCAACGACAAGCTGATCGTCAAAGCGTTGGCGGTGGGCGGACAAGCGTTCCCAGCCAGCGAGCTGGAGCGGCTTGCCAACCTGCCCACCCGCGATGAAGCGATCAGTCTACTGATGGCCACTCTGCGGGCGCCGCTCGACAAGCTCGCACGGACCTTCAACGAAATTCCCAGCAAGCTGGTGCGCACCCTTGACGCGATCCGGCAGCAGAAAGAAGCCGAAACAACCGCCTGAGCGGTTCCCGGCGCTGCCTGACGCATTCCCAGATTTTTACCAGGAGTAAATTGGTAATGGCAGTTTCAAAAGAAGACATTCTAGAAACCATCGCCGGCATGACCGTGATGGATGTAGTCGATCTAATTGCGGCGATGGAAGAAAAATTCGGCGTCACCGCCGCTGTCGCCGCTGCGCCCGTGGCCGCCGCTGTCGCCGCCGCGCCGGTCGAGGAAAAGACCGAGTTTGATGTCGTGATGAGCAGCTTTGGCGAGAAGAAAGTCGAAGTCATCAAGGTGGTCCGCGCCCTGACCGGGTTGGGGCTAAAGGAAGCCAAGGATCTGGTCGAGGGCGTTCCGTCCTTGATCAAGGAAGCCATTCCCAAGGCTGAGGCTGAAGACGTCAAGAAGAAGCTCGAAGACGCCGGCGCCAAGGTCGACATCAAGTAACGAGACCCGCGACGGGTAGGGTCTCGTTGCAGTGCATGGTCCAGTTTGAACGGATGCAAATGGAAACAGCCGGCGGCCGGTAGTCGCCGGCTGATTTTCTTTTGTGTGCATTAGGGTTTCAACTACCCCCGTCGTTTCAACCACGCCCGCCGGTCATGGCGGGTGAAGTTCCGCGAGAGGAATCCCGATGGCCTACACGTTTACTGAAAAGCGGCGCATCCGCAAAGACTTCGGCAAGCGATCCAGCATTCTCGACGTACCCTATCTGCTGGCGATCCAACTGGATTCGTATCGCGAATTCCTGCAAGCCGATCAGCCGCCTGGGGAGCGCCAAGACGCCGGATTGCACGCCGCCTTCCACTCAGTGTTCCCGATTGTCAGCTATTCGGGGAATGCGCGGCTTGAATATGTAAGCTATCGGCTGGGTGAACCAAATTTTGATGTCCGGGAATGCCAGTTACGCGGCCAGACCTTTGCCGCACCGCTCCGGGTGCGGCTGCGGCTGGTGCTGATGGATAAGGAAGCCGAACCCGGCGCCCCGAAGATCAAGGATATCAAGGAAAACGAAGTCTACTTGGGCGAACTGCCGCTGATGACTGACAACGGCACCTTCGTCATCAACGGCACTGAACGGGTCATCGTTTCGCAGTTGCACCGGTCACCAGGGGTATTTTTCGATCACGACAAGGGCAAGACCCATTCATCCGGCAAGCTGCTGCATTCGGCTCGGGTTATTCCCTATCGTGGTTCCTGGCTAGATTTCGAGTTTGACGTCAAGGATATCGTCTATGCCCGCATCGACCGGCGCCGCAAACTGCCGGTCACTGTGCTGCTGCGGGCGCTGTTTGACGATCCCAATCCCCACGACCCCAACGCCCGCAGCGTTAATGAACGGATGCTCGAAATTTTCTTCGAGATCAATACCGTGCAAAGCGGCGATGGTGAGCAGTTTACCCTGGATTTAAAGCCGGAACGCCTGCAGGGTGAAACTTTTGGTTTTGACATTAGCATCGGCGATAAGGTGTTGAAGGCCGGCGAGCGGGTCAAGGCCAAGCATATCCGTGAACTGGCTAAGTCCGGCGTCCAGCATTTGCAGGTTCCACGCGAGTATCTGATTGGCAAAATCCTGGCCCGCGACCTGCTCCATCCGCAAACCGGCGAATTGCTGGCGCAAGCCAACGACGAGCTGACCCTAGATAAACTGGAGAAAATTCAGGCTTCGGATATTAGCGAATTCCAGATTATCTACTTCAATGACGTTAATTGCGGACCTTACATTGCCAATACCTTACGGGCTGACACCACTCACAGCCAGTGGGACGCCCAGGTTGAGATTTACCGGATGATGCGTCCCGGCGAGCCGCCAACCAAGGACGCCGCCCAACGTCTGCTCCATGATTTGTTTTTCTCCGCCGAACGCTACGATCTATCCCCTGTGGGCCGGATGAAATTCGACAGCCGGGTCGGTCACCGCCGGACGCCGGTTCCCGGAATGGCGATCAAGGAGCATCCGCCTGGCGTACTGGCGATGGATGATATTCTGGCCGTACTCAAGGTCTTGATCGACATCAAGAATGGGAATGGCGTAGTCGATGATATCGATCATCTCGGCAATCGCCGTATCCGCTGCGTCGGCGAGATGACTGAAAACGTCTTCCGGATCGGTTTGGTGCGGGTGGAACGCGCTGTCAAGGATCGACTCAGCTTAGCCGAAGCCGAAGGCCTGACGCCGCAGGATTTGATCAACGCCAAGCCGGTTCACGCCGCCATCAAAGAATTCTTTGGCTCCGCGCAGCTATCGCAGTTCATGGATCAGAACAACCCGTTATCCGAAGTGACCCACAAGCGCCGGATTTCGGCGCTCGGGCCAGGTGGGCTGACCCGCGAACGCGCTGGATTTGAGGTGCGCGATGTGCATGCCACGCATTATGGCCGGGTTTGCCCGATTGAAACCCCGGAAGGCCCGAACATCGGCTTGATCAACTCGCTGGCGGTTTACGCCCGCACCAATGCCTACGGTTTCCTGGAAACCCCCTACCGGCAAGTTCAAAACGGTCGGGTGACCGACCAGATTGACTACCTGTCGGCGATTGAGGAGGGTCAGTACGTCATCGCCCAGGCCAACGCCCCACTGGATGCCGATGGTCGGCTGACTGATGAGCTGGTGTCCTGTCGCCACCAGAATGAATTCACCCTGGCTGGGCCGGATCGGGTGCAGTACATGGACGTGTCGCCCAAGCAGATCGTCTCGGTGGCGGCGGCATTGATCCCGTTTCTGGAGCATGACGATGCCAACCGGGCGCTGATGGGTTCCAACATGCAGCGCCAAGCAGTGCCGACTCTGCTGGCCGAGAAACCGCTGGTGGGCACCGGCATGGAGCGCATTGTGGCCCGCGACTCCGGCGTCTGTGTCATGGCGCGGCGCGGCGGTGTAGTCGATTCGGTCGATGCCGGACGGATTGTGGTGCGAGTGCATGACGCTGAGACTGAAGCCGGCGAGCCGGGCGTCGATATCTACAACTTGACCAAGTACACCCGCTCCAACCAGAACACCTGCATCAACCAGCGCCCGCTGGTGCGAGTCGGCGACCGGGTCGAGAGCAAGGATGTGCTGGCCGACGGGCCATCGACTGATATGGGCGAACTGGCGCTGGGCCAGAACCTGCTGGTCGCCTTCATGCCCTGGAATGGCTATAACTTCGAAGACTCGATCCTGATCTCCGAGCGGGTGGTGCAGGAAGATCGGTTCACCACCATCCACATCGAAGAACTGTCCTGCGTCGCCCGCGATACCAAGCTGGGGCCGGAAGAAATCACCTCCGACATTCCCAACGTGGGTGAAAACGCACTGGCGCGGCTCGACGAGGCAGGCATTGTCTTCATCGGCGCCGAGGTCAAGGCGGGCGACATTCTGGTCGGGAAGGTCACGCCTAAGGGCGAAACTCAGTTGACCCCGGAGGAAAAGCTGTTGCGGGCGATCTTCGGCGAGAAGGCGTCCGACGTGAAAGACACCTCGTTGCGGGTGCCCTCCGGTATGGACGGCACAGTCATCGATGTGCGGGTGTTCACCCGCGATGGAGTGGAAAAGGACTCCCGCGCCCGCCAGATTGAAGAAGCGGAACTGAAGCGAATTGGCAAGGACCTGAACGATCAGTCGCGCATTCTTGAGGACGATCGCTATCAGCGCATGGAGCAGTTGCTGGTCGGTCATCCGGCGGATGGCGGCCCGGCTGGGTTGCGGGGCGGTGAAACTATCACTGTGGACTACCTGCGCCGCCTGCCGCACGAACGCTGGTTTGAAATCCGGATGCGGGCCGATGAACTCAACGAGCAACTTGAAAAACTCAAGCGGCAGCTTGAGCAGCAGCGCAACGACTTTGCCGATCGCTTGGCGGAAAAACGCCGCAAGTTGATGCAAGGCGATGACCTGCAACCGGGCGTTCTGAAGATGGTCAAGGTCTACCTGGCGGTCAAGCGCCGGGTTCAGCCGGGCGATAAAATGGCCGGGCGCCACGGCAACAAGGGCGTGGTGTCGATGATCGTGCCGCAGGAGGACATGCCCTATATGCAGGATGGCGCTCCGGTGGACATCGTCCTCAACCCGCTGGGCGTGCCGTCGCGGATGAACGTCGGTCAGGTGCTGGAAACCCATCTGGGCTGGGCGGCCAAGGGGCTGGGCCTCAAACTGGGCCGGCTGCTCGATGCGCAAACCCATGTCAATGAGCTGCGCAAGTATCTGGAACGGGTCTACAACGAAGTCGGTGAGCAAAAGGTGGACTTGCAGCAATTCAACGATGAAGAACTGCGGACGCTATGTCATAACTTGCGTGGCGGCGTCCCGATTGCGACGCCGGTCTTCGATGGCGCTACCGAAGAAGAACTGCGAGAACTGCTGCGGCTGGCCGAGCTGCCGGAAAACGGTCAGACCACCCTCTACGATGGCCGCACCGGCGACGCCTTCGACCGGCCAGTCACGGTCGGCTATATGTACATGCTCAAGCTCAACCATCTGGTGGATGACAAGATGCACGCCCGTTCCACCGGCCCCTACAGCCTGGTCACGCAACAGCCGCTTGGCGGCAAGGCCCAGTTTGGCGGCCAGCGCTTCGGTGAAATGGAAGTATGGGCACTGGAGGCTTACGGCGCGTCCTACACCTTGCAGGAAATGCTAACGGTCAAGTCCGATGACGTAAATGGCCGCACCAAGGTCTACAAGAACATCGTAGACGGCAACCACCGGATGGAAGCCGGCATGCCCGAATCCTTCAACGTGCTGGTCAAGGAAATCCGCTCGCTGAGCATCAACATCGAACTGGAAGAAGATGCGCTGCCGCCGGCGCGCACTGAATAAGGCCGATTGCCGCCGGCTGCGGCAGGGCAACGCAATTCCGTGGGTGAGAGCATGATGAAAGACCTGTTGAACCCGTTCAAGGCCTTCGATGAACTCGAAGATTTCGACGCCATTCGCATTGGGCTGGCCTCGCCGGAAATGATCCGGTCCTGGAGCCGGGGCGAGGTCAAGAAACCCGAAACCATCAATTACCGGACCTTCAAACCGGAACGCGATGGGCTGTTCTGCGCCAAAATTTTTGGCCCGACTAAGGATTACGAGTGTCTGTGCGGCAAATACAAGCGGCTCAAACACCGGGGCGTAGTCTGCGAAAAGTGCGGGGTCGAGGTGACGGTCGCCAAGGTGCGGCGCGAGCGGATGGGCCATATTGAGCTGGCCTCCCCGGTTGCGCATATCTGGTTTCTGAAGTCGCTGCCCAGCCGCATCGGGCTATTGCTGGACATGACCCTGCGTGACATTGAGCGGGTGCTGTATTTTGAGTCCTATGTGGTCATTGATGCCGGCATGACCCCGCTGGAAAAAGGCCAGATTCTCAGCGACGACCAGTTTCTGGAAATGGCCGAACAGTACCCTGACGAGTTCGTCGCCCGGATGGGGGCAGAAGCAGTCCACGCCCTGCTGCACGGGCTGGATTTGAAGCAGCTCGTCGTCCAGTTGCGCCAGGAAATCCTCGAATGCAGCTCTGAAACCAAGCTCAAGCGGCTGTCCAAGCGACTCAAGCTGGTGGAGTCGTTCCTCAATTCTGGCAACAAGCCGGAATGGATGGTGCTGACGGTGCTGCCGGTGCTGCCCCCCGATTTACGGCCACTGGTGCCACTGGATGGCGGGCGTTTCGCCACCTCGGACCTGAACGACCTCTATCGCCGGGTGATCAACCGCAATAACCGTCTGAAGCGGCTGCTGGATTTGAGCGCCCCCGATATTATCGTCCGCAACGAGAAGCGGATGTTGCAGGAAGCAGTTGATTCGCTGCTGGATAATGGTCGGCGTGGGCGCGCCATCACCGGCAGCAATAAGCGGCCACTGAAATCGCTGGCCGACATGATCAAGGGTAAACAGGGCCGCTTCCGCCAGAATCTGCTCGGCAAGCGGGTCGATTACTCTGGGCGGTCGGTGATTGTGGTCGGCCCGACTCTGCGCCTGCACCAGTGCGGCCTGCCCAAGAAAATGGCGCTAGAGCTATTCAAACCTTTTATTTTCAGCAAGTTACAGTTCAAGCATCCAACCATCACCATCCGGGCCGCCAAGAAGCTGGTGGAGCGCGAAGAGCCGCAGGTCTGGGACATCCTGGAAGATGTGATCCGGGAGCATCCCGTGCTGCTGAACCGCGCCCCGACCCTGCATCGGCTGGGCATTCAGGCCTTTGAGCCGGTGCTAATCGAAGGCAAGGCGATTCAGCTTCACCCCTTGGTCTGCACTGCGTTCAACGCGGACTTCGATGGCGATCAGATGGCGGTCCATGTGCCACTGTCCATCGAGGCGCAACTGGAAGCGCGGGCGTTGATGATGTCCACCAATAACATCCTCAGTCCAGCCAACGGTGATCCAATCATTGTTCCTTCCCAGGATGTGGTGCTGGGTTTGTACTACCTGACCCGCGAGCGGATCAATGTCAAGGGTGAGGGCATGGTGTTTGCCGATGTCCGGGAAGTGCATCGGGCTTATGAAAACCATGAAGCCGAGCTGCACGCTCTGATCACAGTGCGGCTACAGCGCGAGGAAACGCTGGCGACCGTTGAGGAACTCATCGACTCGGCCACGGCGGAAAAATCCAGTTTGCCTATCCTCACCCGGCATGTATTTGACGCTGATGGTCGGCGGATAGGGATGGCGGGCGCCCGAATCGATGCGGATCTGCTGAACCGGCTGCGCGTCGCCAGCCAGGAACGCGCTCTGCGGACTGAGGCGGCTGAAAAGGTTAGCCCTCCCCGGCTGACAGCGGATGTGTTTGACAGCAATGGCCGGCGGTTAGGCATAGCAGGCGGCCTGGTTGATTTCCAGCAGCGCGCCCGCTTGCGCGAGGCGCAGCATGAACTGGCTCCCGTCGAGTACCGGGTCAAAACCACCGTCGGGCGGGCGTTGCTGTCCGATATTCTACCGGTTGGCCTGCCCTTCCGGCTGATCAACCAGGTGCTGAAAAAGAAAACGGTTTCCCAGCTGATCAACGAATGCTACCGGCAGTTGAAGTTGAAGCAGACCGTCATTTTTGCCGATCAGTTGATGTACACCGGCTTTTACTACGCCACCCGCTCCGGCTCTTCGATTGGCTTTGAGGATTTCAAGATTCCCAAAGAGAAGACCAAGCTGCTGGAAAAAGCCGAGGAAGAGGTCAAGGAGATCGACGGCCAGTGCATGTCCGGACTGGTGACCCGTGGCGAGCGTTACAACAAGGTGGTGGACATCTGGTCACGCACCAACGACCAGGTCGCCAAGGCCATGATGGACAACCTGGGTACTGAAACAGTGCGTGATCGCCAGGGCCAGGACGTCCGGCAGGCGTCATTGAACGCCGTATTCATGATGGCTGACTCCGGCGCGCGCGGCTCGGCAGCGCAGATTCGCCAACTGGCCGGAATGCGCGGACTAATGGCCAAACCGGATGGCTCGATCATCGAGACCCCCATCAAGGCCAATTTCCGCGAAGGGTTAAGCGTACTGGAATACTTCATCTCTACCCACGGCGCCCGCAAGGGCCTGGCCGACACCGCGTTGAAAACCGCCAACTCTGGCTATCTGACCCGGCGATTGGTTGATGTCGCGCAGGATCTGGTGGTCACTGAGCCTGACTGTGGTTCCAGTGAAGGGATCGAGATGACCCCGGTCATCGAGGAGGGCGACGTGAAGGATCGGCTGCGCGACCGGGTACTGGGCCGCACCGTAGCGCATGACGTACTCAAGCCGGGAAGTGACGATGAAACGGACAAAATCCCTGCTGGCGCCCTGCTCGACGAGCAGTTGGTCACCAAGCTGGACGACTGGGGGATTGATCGCCTGCTGGTGCGCTCGGCCATTACCTGCCGGACCCGTTATGGGGTGTGCGCTGCCTGTTATGGCCGCGATCTAGCGCGAGGCCACCGGGTCAACAGCGGCGAAGCCGTCGGCGTCATCGCTGCCCAGTCCATCGGCGAGCCGGGTACTCAGCTCACCATGCGCACCTTCCACATTGGCGGCGCGGCCCATGCCAAGCTGATGACCAACAATGTCCAGATCAAGTCCAAAGGCGTAGTGCGACTGCACAAGATGAAAGTAGTCGAACGCCAGGATAAACATCTGGTGGCGGTATCGCGATCCGGCGAGATCACTCTGGTCGACGAACAGGGCCGTGAACGGGAGCGCTACAAGGTTCCCTACGGCGCTGAACTGTCAGTCAAGAATGGCGAACTGGTTGAAGGTGGACAGGTCATCGCCCACTGGGATCCGCTGTTCCATCCCATTGTCACTGAGGTGGCCGGCTTCGTCCGCTTCGCCGAACTTGACGAAGGCATTACCGTTCAACGCCACGCGGATGAAATGACGGGTCTGACCAATCTGGTGGTGATGGATCCCAAACAGCGCGGCGCACTGGGCAAGGACAAACGCCCGGTGGTGCGGCTGGTGGATGAATACGGCAGCGATCTGTTTATCCCCGGCACCAGCACCCTGGCGCAATATCCGCTGCCAGCCGGGGCTATTGTTAATCTGAACGATCACGCCAAGGTGGCGGTCGGCGATATTGTGGCGCGGATCCCGGTGGAATCCTCCAAGACCCGCGACATTACCGGCGGTTTGCCCCGGGTCGCCGACCTGTTCGAGGCGCGCAAACCGAAAGAGCAGGCGATCCTGGCCGAAAAGTCGGGCATCATCGAATTCGGCAAGGAAACCAAGGGCAAACAGCGGCTGATCATCCGCGACAAGGGCGGCGAGATTCTGTATGAAGAGCTGATCCCGAAGTGGCGGCATGTCAACGTGTTTGACGGCGAATACGTCGAACAGGGCGAAATGATCGCCGATGGCGAGCCGAACCCACATGACATCCTGCGCTTGCTGGGCGTTCAGGAACTGGCCGCCTACCTGACCAAGGAGATTCAGAACGTCTACCGGGTGCAGGGCGTGAAGATCAACGACAAGCACATTGAGGTGATTGTTCGCCAGATGCTGCGCAAGGTGGAGATCATCGATCCGGGCGAGACGCTGTTTATCAAAGGTGAGCAGGTCGAGCGCACCCGAGCGCTGGAAGAGAACGACCGGGCGCAAGCCGAAAATCGGCTGCCCGCCCACTGGAAACCGATGTTGCTGGGTATCACCAAAGCATCGCTGGCGACTGAGTCCTTCATTTCCGCAGCCTCGTTCCAGGAAACCACCCGGGTGCTCACCGAGGCCGCAGTGCGCGGTCTGCGCGACGATCTGCGTGGTCTGAAGGAAAACGTCATCGTGGGCCGGCTGATTCCGGCTGGCACCGGCCTGGCCTATCACCTACAGCGGCGGAGCGACTGGATTCCCAGTCGGCCAGCGCTGAACGCCGGTCATGTGTTTGACAGCACCGAGGTCGAAGTCAAGGTCATGGCGGAGGACAAGGACGATGACGAACCGGAGCAGGCAACGGCAGAGTAAACAGGATCGGCTGCTGGCTTCAGTCAAACTGCCGCTGTTGGCGGTCCAGGGCTGAAGCGCATGACCGCACTGCTGGAAACTTGCCGCCTGATCAAGCACTTTCGCGGGGTCCAGGCGGTCAATGGCATCGATCTCGCCATTGCGCCGGGGTGCTGTTTTGGGCTATTAGGCCCCAACGGCGCGGGTAAGACCACCACGGTTGAAATGCTGGAGGGCATTCAGCAGCCGACCAGCGGGACGATTTCCTATCGGGGCGAAGCGCTGGGAGCGCAGTTTCGCCAGGAAATCGGCATCATGTTTCAAGCGACGGCGTTGCAGGATCACATCACCGGTCGTGAGAACCTGCGGATGTTTGGCAGTTTCTACCAGCGCACCCTGCCGGCGGCTGAACTGATTCACGCCTGTGCGCTGGGTGAATTTCTGGACCGCGACACCCGCAAGCTGTCGGGTGGTCAGCGCCAACGACTGTTGCTGGCCATTGCCCTGGTCAATGATCCGGAGCTGATCTTTCTGGATGAACCGACTACCGGTCTCGATCCGCAGGCCCGTCGCAACTTCTGGGAACTGGTTCACCAAATCAAGGCGCGAGGCAAGACGATCCTGCTGACCACGCACTACATGGAAGAGGCCTACCATCTGTGCGATGAGATTGCGATCATGGATCATGGCCGGGTCATCGCCCAAGGGACGCCGCGTGATTTGCTGGCGGCGCATTTCGACGATGTGGTGCTGCAATTGCCACTGGCGGATTTTCCGGATCCACCGCCACAATTGGGTCTGACCATGATACGGGGCAGGGATGCAGTGGAAATCCTCACCTGCGATGTGAACGCCGCCATTCGGGAACTGCTGGCGCAGCATATCCCGCTGGCGCGGTTGCAAATCCGCCCGCGCACGCTGGAGGATTTATTTCTGGAACTGACCGGGCGGGAGTTGCGGACTTGAATTTCAGCCGGTTTTGGGCCTTGCTGGTTTGCCGTAATCGAGAATTTCTGCGCGACCGTTCGGCCCTGACCTGGAATCTGCTGTTTCCGATCTCGCTGATCGCCGGTTTTGCCTTTGCTTTTTCCGGGCCGGGGCTGGCGCTGTATAAAGTCGGCGTCTTGGGTGATGCCGATGGAAGCGCCTTTCTCCAAACCCGTTACATCCAGTTTATGCCTGCCGCTGATCTGCCCGCCGCTTTAATCAAGGTCGAGCGTCATCAACTGGATATGTTGTTTGATCCCGGGGGACGGCGCTACTGGATCAACGACGAATCGCCCAAGGGCTATATCCTGGAGCAGGTTTTGCGCGGCGCCGATGCGCCGTCGACGTTCGACAAGCAGCGGGTCAGCGGCCGGATCATCCGCTACGTCGATTGGGTCGCGCCCGGCGTACTGGCGATGAACATGATGTTCAGTTGCCTGTTCGGAGTTGGCTATGTGATCGTCCGCTACCGCAAAAACGGGATGCTCAAACGGTTGAAGGCAACCCCGTTGACCTCGCTGGAATTCCTGTCCGCCCAAGTCGTGTCGCGCTGGTGGCTGACCCTGGCGACCACCGTGCTGGTGTTTGTGGGGGCTGATTTCTTCATCGGCTTTCCCATGCACGGTTCCTACTTTAACCTGCTGCTCGTGTTCGCCATTGGGGCGCTCAGTCTGATCAGTCTGGGAATGGTGGTCTCGGCCCGGACGACCAGCGAGGAACTGGCTGGCGGCTTGCTGAATCTGCTGAGTTGGCCGATGACGTTCCTGTCCGGCGTCTGGTTTTCTCTGGAAGGCGTCCACCCCTTTTTGCAACGCTGCGCCCAATTTGCCCCGCTGACCCACATGATCGATGCGGCGCGGGCCATCATGATCGATGGCGCCGGTCTAGCGGATATTTCCGGGCATCTGTTGGCGCTGACCGCGATGAGCGCAGGACTCATGGCGGTCGGGGCGTGGCTGTTCCGATGGGAGTAACAGGCTTGGGAGGCCGGCGCGCTCAACCCATCTGCCGACACCCAACGCACCACATTCAATACTGATTCAGCCGCGCTATCCTTTCCTCGTAACGGGCGCGCAGGCAGCGCACATCGGCCCCACAACTGTTGCGGGCAACCAGCCAGGAACGCTGATCGTCGCGCAAGGCGGCAGCGCGGGGCGGCGGCGACTCATTCAACAGGGCGCGATACTGCACCGCCAGGTCTTCATCCATACGGTTGAGGCTGGGGTTATCGCACACCGCGATTTCAGCGGCAGTTGTAGCGCGAGTGCAGTCATAACTGGCCGTTTGGGCAGCCATTGGCAGCAAGGCAGCGCAAAACAGCAGGGACACGGGCAAACGGCTGAACATGGAGTTTCTCCTGTGGTTGAGAGTCCCCTATAGCATTGTCCGCCTGGCGCTAGGACGCAAGACGCGGCGTAATCTCAGCTGCCCGCCTCCACCCGTTCCCGGTCAACGATTACATTCCGCTGGAGCCACCCGACAACCGGGACCACTGCGCTGACAGTCGTTAAGAGCAGCAGCTTCCGCCACCGCTGGGGTATCACCCTGACCCACGCCGATCCCGCCTCGACCCAGCGCCAAGGTTCCACATTGCCCCGGTCCAAATTCCAGCACTACCTGACAATCAGCAACGGCGCATTCTTGCAGCGCCCGTTGTTGCGCCTGTTGAAGCGTAGCGGCCTGCCAGCGTAACCGCCAGTCCCGGGTACTGGGGGCGTAGACTGCAACGCCGTAACGGTTGACCTCGGTATCCGCAGCCGGCGATTTCATGGTCGCGCAGCCGCAGCTCATGGCGACTGTCGGAATCAATACCAGTAAACCGAGTAACCCCTTCATGGTTTCAGCCCCTCAACACCGCGCCCACCCTTGCCTTGACCGGTGCTAGACGGATCAGCTTTCTTGAAACCATCACTCTTGCTGCCACCGCTTCCGCCTCTGCCCCCTGCTCCGCCGCCACCATGATGAGCCTGCGCAGCTGGCAAGGTCAGTGTGTTTGTGTTATCCAGCAACGGCAGCGGCAGCCCGAAACTGACCGCCAGCGCGCCGCCGATCACGACACAGCGCCAACAGGAATAATGGAGGGGATAGCACATGTTCAGCTTCTCCAGAAAACGATGGTGAGGACATCAGTTGCAACGAGCAGGTCGGGGAAAGTTGCCAAATGGATCCGCAAAACGTGGATCACAGATAAACGTCCAGTCAGTCAGGCTGTGCAGGAACGCGATCACATCCTGTTTCTCCTGAGCAGTCAGGGAAAAGCGCAGGATCAGTTCGCTCTTGTAAGGATTTTTAGCGCCGTCGCCAGCCAGCGGCCCCTCGCTGATCAGCCGCCCGCCCCGGGCATAATGATCGATGACTTCTTCCAGCGTCGCGATGGAGCCATCGTGCATATAGGGCGCAGTCAGTTCAATATTCCGCAAGGTCGGGGGCCGAAACCGCCCCATGTCAGCGGGCTGCTGGGTAAATTCCCATAATCCCCGGTTATCCAGCGGATAGTCGCCGGTCCCGCCGATGTTGTAGAGACCGTTATTGAAAAAGTCCCGCTGCGTAATCGTCGTGCCCGCGTGGCTGACTGACTGGCTGAAATTAAAACCGCCGTGGCAATGGAAACATTCCATCCGCTCGGAAAAGAACAGCTCCCGACCGCGCCGCGCCGCTGCGCTCATTGCATCGCGATTGCCTTGGAAGGTCGCTTGGTCATAGGGTGAATTGCCCGAAATCAGGATCGACTCAAAAGCGGCGATAGCCTTGACCACCCGGTCGGCGTTAACGGGATCGGTTTCGCTTGGATAAGCGGCGGCAAACAGTGACTGGTACTGGGCATCGTTGCGGAACCGCGCCAAGATTTCAGCTTCGTGATCGCTCCAGCCCAATTCCAGCGGAAACTCGCCAAACATCGGGATCAACCCTTGAGCATGCAATGTGGTCACTACCGGATTGGCCCAATTCTGGGTGGCGTTGTAGACCACATTGGTCAGGCTCATGGCATTGCGCGGATGGGTCTCGCCCGTTGCGCCGATAGCGGTCTTGCGTCCGTCAGTAAAAGCCCGTTCTGGCAAATGACAGGTCGCGCAGGCGGTGGTTTGATTCACCGACATCCGCAGGTCGTAGAACAGATGACGACCTAGTTCCACCTTGGCGGCGGTTAAAGGATTGTCAGCAAACTCTTTAGGCGTCGGGAAACCGGTCGGCAACGACCATTGATAACCTGTATTGCCGGTTGACGACGTAGAATCGCCCTCATCGCTATCACCACCGCCGCAACCGGTCAGCAGCGCGATCAACAGCACAGCCCAACTGGACGCCCGCTTCATCGAAAGGCTCCGTCGTTCAAGGCTTGCCAACGCTAAACAGAGTTTGGGGAACCACTTTCGAGTACTGCTCAGGCGCTGCGCCCGCTCCAGCGACGTAGGTAAAATCGAGATTCAGGCGCGGCATGATGGGGATGCACTCCGGGTCCGAATTACCGGACATGCAGCCGGATGCGGTATTCGCAGTGTTGATCGCCACATTGGACGCCGCCAGCGCCTTGCCCATATCCATCACCACCTGATCCTGATCCACATCGAAGTTATCCAGGCAGAACTCAGCAATATTGGGGTAGCCACACGCAGCGGTCGGTGGAGAATTGGCATCCTGCCCTGGACATTCGGTGCTGCCCAGATGAACGACAAAGGCCACCGCACCATCGACATTGCCGGGTGCGCCAACGCCATCAACCCGGATAAATTTGCGCCCACCTCGCCAGTTCCACAGCATCCCAGAGGCGTTCAAGGGCGAAGGCGCGGTGGCGTCGTTGATATGATTGAGGCTGTAGGGGACACCTACCTTGAAGCAGATTCCAGTGTAATCAGCATCGGGAACGGCACCCGCCACTGCCGCATTGGTCGGCAACGCGCCACTGCCGCAATCCTTGCGTAAATCGAGCAGGGCAAGGTTCTGATATTGCCAAATGCCATCCTGATCCAGAGCAAGCGTCTGACGGCTGCCATCCGTCCTGACCAGCGCGACATCGTGGATGTAGAAGCGCCAATCATTGACCTGATAAGTCCCCGGTTGACCCACGCCGACGCCCGCATAAATTCTGCCGCAGACAAACTCCTGACCATTGACCTGCCCCGCAAACTGCACCTGGACCTGCCGGTCGCCGGGATTGTCATCACCGCCACAGCCCGCCAGCAGAGTCAGCGCCGCACCCACCGCCAGCGTGGTGCGGTGTGGAAACGAAAACCATTGAAGGCGGGAAGGATGAACCATGAAATTTTCTCCTGAGGGCAAAGGCGTGGCGATCGGCTGTCGTGATAAAGTCAGTCGCTTCAATCAGCTCAAATCATCCTAAAGCACCCTGAACCCGCTGAAAATGCGACAAATTGCCGCATTCATCCGACTCGGTAGATCGCTACACTACAACTCCAACTCACCTCGGTCATCGCTGGAATTTTCTTGATGAAAGACCTGCGCCGTTTGCTCTTACTCCGCATTCTGGTAATGGTGGGGCCGTGCGCCATGTTGTTCTGGCTGCAATTTGGCCTGACCCTGCCGCCCCCGCCACCGGGGTGGTCGGTGGCGCTGTTTCTAGGCTGGGGGACATGGGTGTTTGCTGGGCTGCACCGGGCCATGCGGCGTCGGCAACGAATCACTGCCGAGGTGCTGTTCGCCTGCTTGCAACTGGATATCCTGACCCTGGCCCTGCTGCTGTTTTTCAGCGGCGGGGCGAGTAATCCCTTTGTTTCACTCTTGCTGCTGCCGCTGATCACCGCCGCAATCCTGCTACCCACTTGGCAGGTGTGGATCACTGCCGTCGTCACCGTAGCGACGTATACCGTGCTGATGTTTTATTACCAGCCATTGCCAGGAATGCTGAGTGGCCACGGTCACGGATTCCAAGCACACCTGTGGGGAATGTGGCTGGTCTTCGTGATCAGCGCCCTGCTCATTGCCGGATTCGTAGCGCGGCTAGCAACAGCGCTGCGTGAGCGGGATCAGCAAGTGGCCGAATTACGCGAGAAAGCGTTGCGGGATGAACAGATTTTGGTGCTGGGGTTGTTTGCCGCCGGAGCTGCTCACGAGCTGGGAACGCCACTCTCGACCATTGCGGTGCTGGCGCGGGAAATGGAATACAGCCACGGCGGCGATGCTGAGTTGTGTGCTGATCTAAACGTTTTACGGCAGCAGGTAGACGCCTGCCGAGCCATTCTGGGTGAACTGCTTAAAAGCGCCAATCTAGCGACTGACCGGGAATCGGTTCAACCACTGGATAGACTGTTGGAGCAGACTCGCAACCGTTGGCAATTGCTGCGTCCGCAGGTGGCCTTGCAGGTGCGTTACCCCGGAATCGCGCCGCCGCCTGCCGTTGCCGCACCGCAGGCTATCGGTCAGACCCTGATCAACCTGCTCAATAATGCCGCTGACGCCAGCCCGGAGGGGGTTTGTCTGGAAGGCCATTGGGACGCTCAGCGGGTGGTGATCGAAATCCGTGATCAGGGTCAAGGGTGGTCTCTGGAGGCAGCGAACCGTAACGGCGAGGCGTTTTTTTCCACCAAGGAGGACGGAATCGGTATTGGCCTGCTGCTCGCGAACGCGACGCTGGAACGGTTGGGAGGACGGGTCAGTCTACGCCGCGATCGGCGCGGTGGAACCTGCGCCCGGATTGATCTACCCGTGCTGCTGGGCGCGGCATCGTGAACGACAACGACACCAGCGACAGTTCCAACCTGCTGTTGGTGGACGACGATGCGATCTTTTGTCGGGTGCTGGCGCAGGCGCTAACCCGGCGCGGTTTCGTGGTCAGCACCGCACACGCCAGCGCCACCGCCCTGCTCGCCGTTCAAACCGATCCACCCGAATATGTGGTGCTGGATTTGAATCTGGCCGGCGATTCCGGGCTTATGTTGATCCCGGAGCTGCTGACCGTGGAGCCGGCCACCCGCATTGTGGTGCTAACCGGTTATGCCAGCATTGCTACGGCGGTCGAGGCAATCAAGCTGGGCGCGGTGAATTATTTGCCCAAACCTGCTGACGCTGATCAAATCCTGGCGGCATTCGCGGTCAACAGCGGCGATCCCGCTCTGCCCATCAATGCCCGGCCACTGAGCATCAACCGGTTGGAGTGGGAGCATATTCAACGGGTGCTGCACGACAACGACGGCAATATCTCCGCCACTGCCCGACAATTGAACATGCACCGCCGCACCTTGCAGCGCAAACTGACCAAGCGGCCCGCCAAATTTTAGAGGCGCTGTGCAGTTGTCAGTAGCCCATAAAAAAAGGGGATCGCGCCTTGCGATCCCCAAAATCTCCAAGCGAAAGACTGAAGTCAATCAGACTCTAGCAGCAACTCAGACGTAATCGCCCTTATAGCTATCCAGGGTCTTGATATAGTTGGCCCGTTCAAAAGCGGTTGGATCGGCCACACTCTGCTGACTCATCGATCCTTTCATCTGCGCCACTGACGCATACTGATGAATTTCCATCCAGGTTTTCAGGCCGTCGCGCAGGGTCGAAATATAATTGACGCCGTGCTTGAGCAACGCCGAGGTGGTCATCACCGCATCAGCACCCGCCATCAGATACTTCACCACTTCAATCGGGGTGTGCACCCCCCGGGTCGCGCCCAGCGAGGCCCGCAACTGCCCGTACAGCACCGCAATCCACAGCAGCGGCAGGCGAATCTCATCCGGGGTGCTCAGTTGCAGGTTCGGCGCGACTTCCAGTCGGTCCAGATCGAAATCCGGCTGATAGAAGCGGTTGAACAGCACCAGCGCATCAGCGCCGACATCATCCAGCGCCTTGGCCATCGAACCAATCGCACTGAAAAATGGGCTGAGCTTAACCGCCACCGGCACTGTGACAGCAGACTTCACCGCTTTAACGATGTCCAGATAACGGTTTTCAACTTCGCGGCCGCTGGTGGTCAGATCAGCCGGGATGTAATAGATGTTTAGCTCGATCCCGCGGGCGCCGGCCTGCTGCATCAACTGGGCGTACTCGATCCAGCCGGTGTTGGTGATGCCGTTCAGGCTGCCGATCACCGGAATATCCACCGCAGCGGACGAGCGCCGCAGCAGGTCCAGATAGGTATCGGGACCGACCGTATAGTCATCGACCTCCGGGAAATAGCTCAGTGACTCCGCGAAGCTTTCGGTGCCGGCGGTCATCAGATGCTCCATCGCCGCGCTGTCATGCTTCAACTGTTCTTCGAACAGCGAAAACAGCACCACGGCAGACGCGCCCGCATCTTCCAGGCGTTTGATGTTAGCGACGCTCCCCGCCAGCGGCGAAGACGACGCCACGATGGGATGTTTCAGTTCCATCCCCATGTAAGTCGTTCTTAAATCCATGATCATTCCTTAACTTTAACTCGGTGCAGGATGCCAATGAATAACCGGCGACCTCGCTGACCCATTAGCTCCCCTCGCCCACCCGCAGGCAAGGAGTTGAGGGTCAGGGTGAGGGCGGGACGATTACGGCTTGAACTTCGGATGGAAGGTATCGCCGCTCCGGGCCGCCATGTCTTCATACATGGTCCAACGCCGGTTGATCGCCTGTTGCGCCAGATCCATCAGATGCTCAGCCTCCTGTGGGTTGGTGTGGGCCAGCACCTTGTAACGCATCTCGTTGTAGGCGTACTTCTTGAGCGGGATTTTCGGGCGCGGCGAGTCAAGAATGAACGGATTTTCGTTCGACTCGTGCACCGCCGGGTTGTAACGGAATAACGGCCAATGCCCGGATTCCACCGCCAGATGCTGCTGATCCAGCCCGCGCTGCATATTGATGCCGTGGGCGATGCAATGGCTGTAGGCCAGAATTAGCGCCGGCCCGTTATAAGCCTCGGCTTCGCGGAACGCCAGCAGCGCCTGCTGCGGGTTGGCGCCCAGCGCAACCCGCGCCACATAGACGTTGCCATAGGAAACCGCCTGCATGGCGATGTCCTTCTTACCAACCTGCTTGCCTGCTGCCGCAAACTTGGCGACTGCGCCCATCGGGGTGGATTTGGACATCTGGCCGCCGGTATTGGAATAAACCTCGGTATCCATCACCAGGATATTCACGTCGCGCCCAGTGGAGAGCACATGATCGACTCCAGACGAACCGATGTCATAAGCCCAGCCGTCGCCGCCAACGATCCACACGCTACGCCGCACCAGTTGATCGACGATCGACAACAACTGCGCCGCACGCGGATCGGCAATTTCGCGCAACCGCTGTTTCAACTCGGCGAGCCGGCCACGCTGGCGACGAATATCGGTCTCGGTGATCTGTTCAGCATTGATCAGGTCATCCACCAGATCCGCGCCGATTTTATCCGCCAGCGCCCGCAGCAGTTCCTGGGCATAGCCCAAGTGCTTGTCAGCGGTCAGGCGGAAACCCAGACCAAATTCGGCGTTGTCCTCAAACAGCGAATTGGACCAGGCCGGGCCGCGTCCTTCGTGATTGACCGCCCACGGGGTGGTCGGCAGGTTACCACCGTAGATCGAGGAACAACCGGTCGCATTCGCCACCAGCAGCCGGTCGCCGAACAGTTGCGAGAGCAATTTCACGTAGGGCGTCTCGCCACAGCCGGCGCAGGCCCCGGAAAACTCGAACAGCGGCGGCAGGAACTGCACTCCGCGCACGGTGGAGAAATCCACCCGGCCGCGATCCACTTCCGGCAGGGTCTCGAAAAAGCCGATATTGGCCCGTTCGTTCTCCAGCACCGGTTCCTTGCGCGACATGTTGATCGCTTTGCGTCCGGTCTGCTCCTTGCTCTTAGCCGGGCAGACTTCGACGCACAAACCACAGCCGGTGCAGTCTTCCAGATAAACCTGCAAGGTGTAACGGATGTCCGGAAAGCCGCGCGCGTCAATCGGGGCGTGTTTGAACGCTGCCGGGGCGGTTTCCAGGCTGGCGTCGTGGTAAAACTTGGAGCGGATGACTCCGTGTGGGCACACCATGCTGCAATTGCCGCACTGGATGCAGATATTCGGTTCCCAGATCGGCACGAAGGTCGAGATATTGCGCTTTTCCCATTGCGTGGTGGCGCTGGGGTATGTGCCATCAATCGGCAAGGCGCTGACCGGCAGCTCGTCGCCGCGTCCGGCCATCATCATCGCCGTCACCCGCTGCACAAAGTCCGGCGCCCCTGCCGGTACGATGGGCGGCAAGCGCCGGACGCTGCTCGCCAGGGCCGGCACCGTGATCTGACGCAGATTGATCAGGGTGTTATCGACCGCCTCGAAGTTCTTCTTCACCACTTCTTCACCCTTGCGGGTGTAGGTCTTCTTGATCGAGTACTTGATCTTTTCAATCGCCTTATCGCGGGGCAGCACCTTGGAAATAGCGAAGAAACAGGTCTGCATGATGGTGTTGATCCGCGTCCCCATGCCGTTGTCGCGGGCCACCTTTTCGGCGTTGATCCCGTAGACTTCCAGCTTCTTGGCGATGATCTCGTCCTGTACCGGGCGCGGCAACCGATCCCAGGCCTCCTCTGGTTCATGCGGACTGGTGTTGAGCAGCACAATCGCTCCCTGTGCAGCCCGCTTCAGCACATCGCCCCGGTCAAGAAAATTGAACTGGTGGCAACCGATGAAATTGGCCGATTGCACCAGATAAGACGAGCGGATTGGATCGGGGCCGAAGCGCAGATGGGAAACGGTCTGCGAACCGGATTTTTTCGAGTCATAGACGAAATAGCCCTGGGCGTAAAACTCCGGGTCGTCGCCAATAATCTTGATCGAGTTCTTGTTGGCCCCGACCGTACCGTCCGCACCCAAGCCGAAAAACATCGCCCGCACCACTTGGTCGGACTCGATGATGAAGGTCTGATCGACCTCCAGGCTGGTAAAGGTCACGTCGTCCGTAATGCCGACGGTGAAATGATTTTTGGGCTGGTCTTTACGCAGTTCGTCGAATACCGCCTTGACCATCGCCGGGGTGAATTCCTTGGACGACAGCCCGTAGCGGCCACCGATCACACGCGGCAGGGTAGCCATCGGCAGCGTCCCGCTGGCCTGAGCCTCAAACAGAGTGTTGATCACGTCCATGTACAGCGGCTCGCCGCTCGC
Organism: Candidatus Competibacteraceae bacterium; assembly: GCA_003989085.1. Lineage (GTDB taxonomy): Bacteria > Pseudomonadota > Gammaproteobacteria > Competibacterales > Competibacteraceae > RXIV01. The sequence goes on along the minus strand of RXIV01000004.1, from coordinate 236,076 downwards.
GCCCGGCTCCTTGGTGCGATCCAGCACCGCGATGGATTTGACGGTGCTGGGCAATGCCGCCAGGAAATGGCTGGCCGACAACGGCAGATATAAATGAACCTGCAATACCCCGACCTTTTCGCCACGCTGATTCAAATACGCAGCGGTTTCGCAGGCGGCTTCCACCCCGGAACCCATGACGACGATCACCCGATCCGCTGCCGGATCGCCGAAGTAGTCGAACAGGTTATAGCGGCGACCGGTCAGCCCGGCAAATTTGTCCATCGCCGCCTGCACGATCCCCGGCACCTTGGCGTAGAACGGATTGACCGTTTCGCGGCTTTGGAAATAGGTATCAGGATTCTGGGCAGTGCCGCGAATGAATGGCCGGTCGGGATTCAGGGCGCGGGTGCGATGCGCCAGCACCAGATCATCCGAGATCATCGCCCGGATCTCGTCATCAGTCAGCAGGGTCAGCTTGTTGACTTCGTGCGAGGTGCGGAAGCCGTCGAAAAAGTGAATGAAAGGCACCCGCGCTTCCAGGGTCGCAGCCTGGGCGATCAGCGCCATATCATGCGCTTCCTGCACCGAACTGGAAGCCAGCAGGCAAAAACCGGTCGGGCGCACCGCCATCACATCCTGATGGTCGCCGAAGATCGACAGCCCCTGAGTCGCCAGTGAACGAGCCGCAACATGGAATACCGCCGAGGTCAGCTCACCGGCGATTTTATACATGTTGGGAATCATCAACATGAGACCCTGCGACGCAGTGAAGGTCGTAGTCAACGCCCCGGTCTGCAATGCGCCATGCGCCGCGCCCGCCGCGCCGCCTTCGCTCTGCATTTCCATGACCAGCGGGACAGTGCCCCAGATGTTCTTAACGCCTTCCGCCGACCATTGATCGGCCAGTTCGGCCATCGTCGAGGACGGGGTGATGGGATAGATGGTGCAAACTTCATTAACCCGATAAGCAACATAGGCCGCAGCCTCGTTGCCATCAATGGTAGTGACTTGCCGTTCAGTCATTGCGCTTCTCTTTAAGAATAGGGATTAGAGATTAGCGAGTCAGGGATGAGTGAATTCGCAACTCATGCTCTCGCTATCTCGCTATTTCGCCACTCAGCGCCCGCACAAGCGGCGGGCGGTGAAATTCTGACGGTGTGCCTTAACCCGCCGCCGTCGGTTCGGGGATCATCTCGATGGCATGGCAGGGACATTGCTCGAAGCACACCGCGCAGCCGGTGCAGAGATCGTAGTCGTAGCGATAACGCTTGCCCGGTCCCAGCTTGATGATCGCGTCTTCGGGGCAGGCGCCAAAGCAGCCGTCACACTCGTAGCAGTTGCCACAGGACAGGCAGCGTTTCGCCTCGTACAACGCTTCCTTCTGGGTCAGACCACCCACCACTTCCTCGAAACTGCTCTGGCGCCCCTTGATGTCCAAGTGACCCTGCGGGCGCTGGGCGGCATCGGTGTAGTACCAGACATGCAGCTTGTCGAAGGTCGCCAGATCATGCTTGGGCGGCTTGACGTAGGATTCGCCGCGCAGCCAGGCGTCGATGTTGCGGGCGGCTTTCTTGCCGTGGCCGACCCCGATGGTCACAGTGCGGTCAGACGGCACCATGTCGCCGCCGGCGAACAGCCCCGGACTGCCGGTCATCATCTGGTCGTTGACGATGACCACACCGTCGGCCTTGAACTGAACCCCCGGCACCTTCTGCATGAAGCTGGTGTCAACATCCTGACCGAGCGCCATAATCAGCGCATCGGCTTCCAGGGTTTCAAACTGTCCGGTGGGACGCGGCCGGCCCTTCTCGTCCACCTCCATGACTTCCACCGTAAACTTCGTTTCCTCAATGTTCTTGATGGTGCGCAGCCAGTGGATTTTCACGCCCTCCTCCAGCGCCTCGGTCGCTTCAAAATCGTGGGCGGGCATGTGGGCGCGGTCGCGGCGATAGATAATCAGCGGTTCATAGCCCAGGCGCTTGGCGACCCGGGCAGCGTCCATCGCGGTGTTGCCGCCGCCGTAAATGGCGACGCGCCGTCCCAGTTTCGGGGCGTTGCCCGATTCCACATCCTTGAGGAAACTGACCGCGTCAAACATCTTGCCGGCGTCGCGGGAGGGGATATCAGTGCGCTTGCTGATGTGGGCACCGACCGCGACAAAGATAGCGTCGAAATCGCCTTGCCGTTTTTCAGCCAGTAGATCGTCCACCCTGTGGTTGAGGACGATCTTGACGCCCATGGTTTCAATCCGTTTGATCTCGGCGTCTAGCACATCGCGGGGCAACCGGTAGGAGGGGATGCCGAAATGCATCATCCCGCCAGCCATTGGCCCGGCCTCGTAAATTTCGACCTCGTGGCCCAGTCGGGCCAGGTGGTAGGCGGCGGACAGGCCGCTGGGACCAGCGCCGACCACCAGCACCCGCTTGCCGCTGGATGGGGTGCTGACTTCAAACTGCCAGTTTTCCTGCAAAGCCAGATCGCCGAGGAAGCGTTCGACGGCGTGGATGCTGACCGATGAATCGAGTTTGCCGCGATTGCAGGCCGTTTCGCAGGGGTGGTAACAGACCCGACCGTGAATAGCCGGCATCGGATTGTTCTCGGTCAGGCTCTGCCAAGCTTCCTTAAACCGGCCCGCTTGGGCGTGGGTTAGCCAAGCCTGAATGTTTTCGCCCGCCGGACAAGCGTTGTTGCAGGTCGGAAGTAGATCGGCATACAGCGGCCGCTGTATGCGCTGCGCCCCGACGTTGTGCTTCTCATGCGTCAGGTCCAGCGGGCGGGTCATATTGATCGGGCTATCAGTCATCGTGCTTCTCTTCGCTATCGTCTCTGGTGGCGGGACGCCCAGACTCTGGAGTGCGGGATCCCGATACAGTGTCAAGTATGCGGTTGTCGGGCATACGCCGGGAGCGGCGAGCGGCGCCAGCCTCGGAACCCTTCCCGGCGCGGTGCGCCCCGTCAAACTGGACTTACCATTGCATCAATCATGGCTTTTTATCCCATGCATGATGTCTTGCTTCATCGAGGTTGCCCAGGGGCGCGGCTTAGTTTTCGCCACTCAAATTCCGTTGCATCAACCATCAGCGTCTTACCACATGGCCGATTTCCTGCTTCACAGAGGCCGGTTTCACCGAGGTCTTGCGACTTCAGCCAGCGCCTTCTTCCTCTCCACAGGCGTTACTTCCCGCCCAACTGGCGGTAGGTTCCTGAGAACGGGTCAGGTTTTATGAGAAAAGAGCTGATCTACAATAAAACATGCAGCAGCTACCAACCCGCTAAACATAGACCATTTTGATGGGAAGTGAATAAAGGCCGGCGATCCCCGTCCGGCTTTTCTTGTGGGTAACCTTTCAATTCATAAGGAAATTACATGAAAGCCGTCATTCTCCGCCAACTCGGCGGTCCCCATCAGTTGCAGGTTGAAGAGGTCGCTATACCGGAACCTGGTCCTGGTCAGGTGCGGGTGCGGCTCCATGCCTCGGCGCTGAATCGCCGTGATGTCTGGATCACGTTGGGTCAATATCCTGGTATCCGGCTGCCCTGCACCGCAGGTTCCGACGGGGCCGGGGTGGTGGACAAAATCGGCCCAGCTGTCCCCGATGATTTGCTAGCGCAGGACAGGCTCGGTCAGGAAGTCGTGATTTATCCCGCTTATGACTGGGGCGCTAATCCCCGTTTTCCCAGTCCCACCTTCCGGGTGTTGGGCATGCCCGACCCCGGAACCTTCGCCGAATACCTGTGCGTTCCTGCCGCTCATCTGTTTCCCAAACCAGCTCATTTGAACTGGGAACAGGCAGCGGCGCTGCCGCTGGCCGGGCTGACTTCATGGCGGGCGCTGATGACCCAGGGCGCGGCGCAACCGGGGGAGACGGTGCTGGTTACCGGCATCGGCGGCGGGGTGGCGACCTTTGCGTTGAAATGGGCTGTCGCGCTGGGAGCACGGGTATTTGTCACCAGTGGTGATGACCGCAAGCTGGAACAGGCCCGACAATTAGGCGCAGCAGGCGGGATCAATTATCGGGCCGACGACTGGGATAAACAGTTGGCGAAACTGACCGGCGGGGTGGATGTGGTCGTGGACGGAACCGGTGGCCCCGCCTTCAAGGGCTGTTTCTCAGTATTGAAGCCGGGTGGGCGGCTGGTGATATACGGTTCAACCGCTGGCAATTCGCCCGGACTGGACCTGGTGCGATTATTCTTTCGCCAAGTGCGGATTGTCGGCTCGACGATGGGATCGCCGGCGGAGTTTGCGGCAATGCTGCGCTTTGTCGCCGACCACCGCATTGTGCCGGTTATCGACCAAAGCTTCGCTCTTGATCAGGCTGTGGCGGCGCATCAGCGGTTGTTGGCGGCGGAACAAATGGGCAAGATCATACTGCTTCATGGTTCAATCCATTGATAAAAAATTGGCTTTAAGTGATTGCGTCATCTGCATTGCGCAGTGCAACAAAATATTTTATACTGCATTGCAGCATTCAATCTGAATGTTGTTTTTCAATCCTCCTTTGGTGGTTCTTTAACCGGGGCAAGTAGACCGCCTCGGTTTTTTTTATTATCCCGACAAAACTTTTGTTGCGCTCCTGGAATCGCTTGACGCATTGCAGCAAAACCGACTAAACTACTCGCTGACATCGTTCAGATGTTGTTTTTCTCCACACCTTCCTTTGGTGGTTCTTTAGCCGGAGCGCAAGTTCCGGCTTTTTTGTGTCCCGCGAATGCCCCGCTATGACGCCACAAGCAAACCGCCCATTTTTCGTCGTCGTCAAGCCACTGGTTTTCCTGATGAGTTTGCTGCCGTTGGCCTGGATCGGCTGGCTGGCCTGGCAGGGGGAACTAGGCGCTAATCCGGTGGAAACGCTCAGTCATCGCACCGGTGACTGGAGCTTGCGCTTTCTGCTGCTGACTTTGGCGGTGACGCCCGTGCGACGCTGGACGGGCTGGAACCGGTTGCAGCAATTCCGGCGAATGCTGGGCCTGTTTGCGTTTTTCTATGTGAGTCTGCATTTTGCTGTCTATCTGATTTTCGACCAGTTTTTCGACTGGACGGCGATCGTGGCCGATGTGATCAAGCGGCCTTATATCACCGTCGGTTTTGCGGCATTCCTGCTGCTGATTCCATTGGCGATCACCTCCACTCACGGGATGATGAGGCGGCTGGGACGCAACTGGCAGCGTGTGCACCGGCTGGTGTATCTGATCGCAGTACTGGGCGTGCTGCACTATGCGTGGCTGGTCAAGGCCGATTTGACCGAGCCGTTGCTGTATGGGGGAGCACTGGCGGTGCTGCTTGGCTATCGATTGTGGTGGCGACTTACCCGATAACCACCGCTTCATACTTTCCGGTACGCCTCCACCACGTTGTGCAACTGGCTGATCTTGTCCAGCACCCGGCTGAGTTGCACCACATCAGTAATTTCCAGGGTCAAGCCCATCCGGGCAATGGACGTATCCCGGTCAGTCAGGGTATTCGCGCCGAGCACATTGACCTGATCGTTAGCCAGCACCGACGTGATGTCGCGCAGCAAACCGGAGCGGTCGTAGGCGATGATCATGATGTCCACCGGGTAGGTCGCCGGGGTTTCGCCCCAACTCACCTCGATCACCCGTTCGTGATGCTGGTTAGCCAACCCTAGCAGATTGGCGCAATCCTGGCGGTGAATGGTCACACCGCGCCCCTGGGTAATGTAGCCGGCAATCGGTTCAAACGGCGCAGGCTGGCAGCAGTGCGCCATTTGCGTCATCAACCGCCCTACCCCACGAATCTGCACATCGCCGCCCTTACCGACATCGACCGGTTTAGGCTTGCGAATCACCGGCAGGCTGTCCCCGTGCGTCGGCGCTGTCGAGAGCAGTTCGGGAATCCGGGCAATCACTTGCGCGGTGGTCAAGGCGCCGTGACCAATCGTGGCGAACAACTCATCCGGCTTGGCGAAATTAAGCTTTTCCGCCACCCGTTCCAGCTTGATCTGGCGCACCCCCAGCCGCTGAAATTCCCGTTCCAGAGCGGCCCGACCGGCGGCGATGTTCTTGTCCTGATCCTGCTGGATGAACCATTGACGAATTTTGGCCCGCGCCCGGTGACTTTTGATATAGCCCAGATGCGGACTGAGCCAGTCACGGCTAGGACCGCCACTCTTGGCGGTCAACACGTCCACTTGCTCACCGGTCTTGAGTTCGCAGGTCAGCGACACGATCCGGCCATTGACCTTAGCTCCCCGGCAGCGATGGCCGACTTCGGTGTGGACGTGATAAGCAAAATCCAGCGGGGTTGCACCCTGCGGCAACTCAACAATCGTACCCTTGGGGGTGATCGCGTAAACCCGATCCTGGAAGGCCTCAGCCTTGAACCGCTCCAGCAGATCACCGTCGTCGCTGTCCTCTTCGCGGTATTCCAGCATCTGCCGCAACCAGGCGATTTGCTGCGCGGCAGCATCGCCCGGCCCACTGCCGCCTTCCTTGTAGCGCCAGTGGGCCGCCACACCCAACTCGGCGTTCTGGTGCATATCGAAAGTGCGGATTTGCACTTCGACCGCCCGTCCCTCCGGCCCAACCACGGCAGTATGCAGCGACTGATAGCCGTTCGGTTTAGGATGAGCGATGTAGTCGTCAAATTCATGGTGAATGTGGTTCCAGAGGGTATGGGCCACTCCGAGCGCGGCATAGCAGTCGCTCACTGAATCCACCATCACCCGTACTGCCCGCACGTCAAAAATCTGATCGAACGATAGCTTCTTGCGCTGCATCTTCCGCCAGATGCTGTAGATATGTTTGACCCGGCCACTGACCTCGGCATGAAGGCTGACCTGTTGCAAATGGTCGCGCAACTCGGTCATGACCTGATCAATATACTGTTCGCGGTCAGTACGGCGCTGGTCGAGGGCGGCGGCGATCTGTTTATAGACGGTCGGTTCCAGATAACGCAGCGCCAAGTCTTCCATCTCCCATTTGAGCCGGCCAATTCCCAACCGGTTAGCCAACGGCGAGAAGATGTCCAGCGTTTCCTTGGCGATGCGCTGTTGTTCTTCAGCGGGCCGCTGACCCAGCTGCCGCAAGTCGTGTAACCGCATCGCCAGTTTGATCAGCACCACCCGCACATCCTGGGCCATTGCCAACAGCATTTTGCGCAGGCTTTCCAGTTGGCGACCGGCGTGCTGGCTGCTCTGATGCAGATCACTGATCGCGTCGAGCTTGGCGATGCCAGCGACTAATCGGGCGATAGCCGGCCCGAAGTCATCCTGCAACACATCCGGCTTGATCTGGCCGGTCGCGGACGGTTCATGCAGGAGCGCAGCGGCGACCACCTCGTAATCCATGCCCAAATCGGCTAGCAGATCAGCAACCGCCAGTTCTGGTTCGCCGCTGCGGGCATAGGCGCAGCGCACGATCTCGATTTGCGCCGGCGACCAGGGCACAGGCCGGGTTTTCAGCCAGGTATCGAAGTCAGCGCCGGCCAGCGCGGTTTGTCGGGAACTGACCATCGGCATGTCCAGAATGAAGGTTTGAAAATAGCTTTACACCCACCACAGGAAAAGCGGCGGGCTAAACGACGGGGGATTCGAGGCGGAAAGCCCTTCCCCTTATGGGAGAAGGGTGGTGCAGCGGCGGGAACGACAGGGCTTAGTTGTTTTTGGCGCCCTGATCAACCCACTTGCGGATCAAGACCAGTTTCTCTTCCGGGAGTTGGACCTTGCCGTGCGGCATTTGGATAGAGGGATTAACCCCGGAGCGGCCTTCGATCAGCCGGTTAAGGGTGCTGTTGAGGCTCTGACCGGGGATGATGACCGGCCCTATCTTCGTACCTTTCATCAATCCTTCATAGGTATCCACCGCCAGACCGCTTTTCTGGTAGCCCTCGCCGTTGGGCGGGGTGTGGCACTCGGCGCAGCTCATCTTAAGAATCGGATATACGTCTTTCTGAAAGCTGACTGGCTTATCCGGTTTTTCTGCGGAACAGCCTGCCAGTGCGCCCAACCCTAAGATCAGGGCGGATACCAGCAGTTTATGCGCGTTCATAAGATCGTCCTTTGGATAAATTTTGACGGGTTTCGACTGAGGTTTGGATGGTTCAATTTTAATTTTACCAGACTGCGGGGACATGGGGATGCCGCAATGATGCAAATCCTCCGCTGGACGGGGAACTGGCCTTGCTGGAGAAATTGAAAAGGCTGTACCGGGAGCGACAATGCGTTGTCATCCCGGCCGGGTAGCGAAAACCGCTCAAGCGGTGGGCGGTGCAGACTATATTGTGCGGCTACAGCGGGCTTATCCGCAGGACAATCTGAACATGTTGAACTCTTGCGCCAGTATTCGCCCTTCACCGATCCGGCGCAGGTATGGACCGCGCAGGAGCAGATGCGGGGGCGGATTTCTCAATCGCGCCCTGTTTGGCGGTCCATAAACTCACTGAAGCGTATCCAAGGCCATCTTTCATGGAATCAAACGCAGTAGAGTGATTCCGATTGCCGTACAGTCGTTTCCAACGCATCCCAACGCACTTTGGTGTTCAATACCTCAGGCAGAATACGCTTGAAAGTACTCACCAGCCGCGCTTCAAGATGATGCCCAGCCGCCTCGTCCAAGGTGGACAAGACGCGATCCAAAGGCCACGCTTCTTTATAAGGGCGCCGCATGGACAAGGCGTCGAACACATCCGCAACTGCGACAATGCGGGCTGCCTCTGGAATGTTGGCTTCGGACACTCCATCTGGATAACCACCGCCATCCCATTTTTCATGGTGCCGTAACGCAATCTTGGCCGCTAATTGAAATAGAGGCGCATCACTCTTGCTGAGAATTTCGTAGCCGATGCGGGAGTGGGTTCTCATGACTTCCCACTCATCGGCGGAAAGCGGGCCTGGTTTCTTCAGGATGGAGTCTGGAATGCCAATCTTGCCGGTGTCGTGCATGGGTGCGGCCAACTCCAGTAATTTCGCCCTTTCCTGATCCCAGCCAACAGCTTCGGCGAGCAGACGGCTATAAGCCGCCATGCGCCAAATGTGTACGCCGGTGTCGGTGTCATTGTAATGTCCAGCTTCCCCCAGCATATGGATGGCGGCACGATGGCTGGCTTCCAGCGCGGCGACCCGCACCAGCGATAAATGGGTGCGCACTCGCGCCAACAAGATGCGGGGATATAACGGTTTGGTGATGTAGTCCACGCCACCGACATTGAAACCCGTTTCTTCGTCCAAGATGCTATCGCGTGCAGTCACGAAGATAATCGGAATATCCTGGAGTTTACCCATTGCCTTGATGCGGCGCGCCACCTCATAGCCATCCATATCCGGCATCTCCACATCGAGTAAAATAAGCGCCGGGTTATGCTTGTTGACTGCCTGCAAAGCCGCTGTGCCACTGGTGGCAAACACCAACTGATAATTCTCGTCGAGAATCGAACGCATCAGACTGAGCGTGCTGGGTTCATCATCTACACAAAGAATAATAGAGGTCATGCGTTACTCCTTTTTCGCCGCGTCTAGCGCCAATTCGCTCACTAAAAGCTCAGTCCCGCGAAAGTCAAATGCATCAATAGTCGCTTGCAAGCGTTGCATCTGTTCCTCGGTTACATGCCCCGCCAAGCCGGGTAATAAGGTTTCCACTAGATTCAGATCGTCTTTATCGAGAGCGTCGAGAAGCTGTTCGAAATGCTTTTGCAGCTTATCGGGAGCGATCAATTGGGTAGTCGCCGCTTGGGCGGGAGATCCGCTTCCCACGCCAAGATGCTCCTGAATCGCCACCAGCGTCTGCGCCATCGCCTCTTGCAACTGCGGGGCGCAGGGTCGCGCATCACCCGCATCATGCAAAATCTGTTCAATTGTCGCCGCTTGTTCCGCCACTCGCAGCAACGCCAATGACCCCGCTGCGCCACGTAATTTGTGAGCGATCGCACGGGCCTGTTCCCAATCCTGACGGTCCAAAGCTGCTTGGAGCCGTTGCCCATCGTCCGCGTGGCTATTGCTGAAAACGCCCAGCGCCTTATCGTAGGCTGCGCCCTTGCGCCAAACCTGTAACCCGCGTTCAAGGTCGATCAAGCGCGCAGGCGGGTCAACCTCCTTTGGCTCTGGCGTCGCGCTAACCAGTGGATGAGGTTCAGGCCCGTTTTTAGATACGCTGACTTGCACTGCGGCTGGCTTACACCGCAGCAAGACTGCGATCAGATCGTCGACCTCGAACGGCTTGGCGACGAAATCGTTCATGCCTGCTTCCAGAGCAGCGTTGTGCTGCGTCTTGAACGCCCCGGCCGTGAGCGCGATGACGGGTAGATGCGCGAGCGCTGGTGTAGCGCGAATCTGCCGGGTTGCCGCATAGCCGTCCAAAACCGGCATCTGCACGTCCATCAGCACCGCATCAAAACAGCCTGGGCGACTGTTCAACACGGTTAGAGCAGCGCTGCCATCTGCGGCCAACTCCACTTCCGCGCCTTCGGAGTCCAGGATCTGATACGCGACTTCGCGGTTGATCTCGCTATCGTCCACCACCAGCACCTTAAAACCAACCAGCCGTTGACGGACCGGACGATTCGCGCTCTCGTAGTTCAATTCGCCCCGTCGTTTCTTGGCCTCGATCACGGCGTTGTAAAGGCAAGAGCTGGTAACGGGTTTGGTCAAGATCACATCCACTAATGTACTGTTGGGCTGATCCTGGAGCGCGATGCGGTCGTGGGCCGTCACCATGATGATGATCGGCGCTACCAAGTCCGCATACCTTTCGCGGATCGCCGCCGCCGCCGCCAAACCGTCTACACCGGGCATACGCCAATCCAGCAACAACACGTCATAATGCTTATCAGCGGTGTGGACGACGCAATCCACAGCGTCCTGTCCCGACTCCACGGCATCGACGCTCCAACCGAGACTGGTGGCGGTTTCTGCCAGCATGGAGCGCGCGATGGAGTGATCGTCAGCGATCAGGATGCGTTGGTGCGTCATCTCGGGAATAGCGCTATCTGCCGGGTTGGTCGTCTCGAACGGAATTTCGAAGATGAACTCGCTCCCCTTTCCAAGTTCGCTCTCAACGCGCAATTGACCGCCCATCAGCTCGACCAAGCGGCGGCTGATGGACAATCCCAGTCCGGTACCACCGAAACTGCGCGTCATCGACGTATCGGCTTGCATAAAGGCGTTAAAAATCGTCTGTTGCTTGTCCTTCGAAATGCCGATGCCGGTGTCGCGCACGGAAAACTGGAGGACCACCTTATTCTGGGACTGCTCGACGCCGACCTGTACGATATTGACGACAACCTCACCCGTTTCAGTGAACTTGATCGCGTTGCTGGCCAGATTGATCAAGATCTGACCGAGCCGCAAAGGATCGCCTTTCAGGAACTCCGCTCCCAGCGGCGCAGGACCGACTACTACTTCAATGCGCTTTTCGCCCACCGCGGCTGACATGATGCTGGACAGATTGTCCAGTACGTCGGACAGCCGAAACGGCACCTGCTCTATTTCCAGCCGCTGCGCTTCGATCTTCGAGAAATCGAGAATGTCGTTGATGATCCCCAGCAGGTTGCGCCCTGAGGTGTGGATTTTTTGCACCATGCCGCGCGTGACGGGCGTCAGCCCTTGTTTCTCCAATAGATAGGCCAACCCCAGAATGGCGTTCATCGGGGTGCGAATTTCATGGCTCATGTTCGCCAGGAAATCGGATTTCGCCCGGTTCGCCTGTTCGGCGACCGCCACGGCTTGATGCAACTCCGCGGTGCGTTGCGCAACTTGCGCTTCAAGCGTGGCGTTCAGTTCCAGAATGCGGACTTCCGCGATTTTCTGTTCGGTGATGTCACGGTTGAAGCCGACCATCTGGCAGGGGTGGTCTTCGGCATCGCGTTCGATGAGACCAGCAGCCTGGATCCAATGCACCGCGCCGTCGTCATGCACGATACGAAACGTGGTGCTGAAAACGTCCTCGTCGGCGAGACTCCGTTGCAAGTCGTCTATCGCGCGCGCCCGATCCTCTGGGTGAAGGCGCGACTCCCAAAATGCGTAATAATCGCCACTGTCTTGGAGTGAGGCGGGGGCGTCATAGAACTTTAACATGCGTTCGTCCCACACCATCCGATCCTGATCCATATGCCATTCCCAAATTCCAAGGCCTGCCGCTTCGACCGCCACCTTCATACGTTCGAGAGCCAACTTTAATTGCGACTCCAACTGCTTGCGTTCGGTAATATCAACAATGGATGCGAGCGTAAAAACGCCGTCAGGTGTTTCAATGGGGTTGAGGCCAATCTCGACAGGAACCTCGACGCCATCCTTGCGCAGGCCAAACAAATCGCGCCCTTTACCCATTGCGCGCACACTGGGCGCGGCGAAGTAATGATGGATGTGATCGCCGTGCGCGGCTTGATGCCGCAATGGTATCAGGCGGTCGATGGTCTCGCCGATGAGTTCCGTACGGGCGTAACCGAACAATTCCTCGGTTTTATGGTTGACCAACGCGATGATCCGATTGCGATCGATCATCAGCATCGCATTGGGCGAAGCTTCCACCACCAAACGAAAGCGTTTTTCGCCGCGCTTTTGCTCGGTGATGTCGCGCACGGTTTTGGCGCCGCCCACCACCCGCCCATCCACAGCGCGGATCGGCGAAACCGTCACCGAGACGTCGAGCAAGCCGCCATCCCGTCGCCGCCGCACGGTTGTGAAATGCGGCACTGACTCTCCCTTGGCGATACGCGCGAGAATGTCCGTCTCTTCCGCCGCCAAAGCAGGAGGCACGATCAGATCGACCAGTTTTCGACCGATCGCGGCGCTGGCGGGATAACCGAACATTCGCTCAGCGGCTTTGTTCCAACTGGTGACCATGCCCTCCAAGGTTTTTCCGATAATGGCGTCGTTGGAATTTTCGACGATCGCCGCCAGACGAGCTTGTTCAAGAATGGACTGCCGCTTGCGTTGGCGATTGAGCAGATAAATGTAGAAAAATCCCGCCAACAGGAAATTGACGGCGATCAGCGTTCCTGTCACATGGCCCGGGTCCAGCAAATTGAGGCTGCGGATAAAACGGGGCGTCGCTTTCATCTCGACCCGCCAGTCGCGCCCATAGATAGGTAGAGTCATCTGCCTCACCAATCCACCGGCTGCTGGTTTTCCGCTATCGGTGGAGGCGTAGAAGCGCACAGGCATTTCAGCGTCATCAACGTCATAGAGGGCGAACGTGAATTCGCCGTCACGCAAATCGAAATCGGCCATTACCTCGTCGATCACCAGAGGCGTATAAGCCCAACCCGTGACGAACGACCAGCGTTCTTCGGGTGATGTCGGCTTCGTCCCGCTTCGGTAGACTGGCAGCAGCAAGAGAAAACCACTGACTGTCTTGTCAGCGGCCTGGACAAGAGCGATGGGTTTGGTCAATGTTGCGGCGTCGTTGCGGACCGCCGCCAAAGCGGCTAGGCGGCGATTGGGTTCCGAGGCGATGTCAAGGCCAATCGCTGGTCGATTTTCGGCTTCTGGTTCGATGTATTGGATTACGAAGCGCTCGCCAGCGTGAGGCGTCAACTGCTTGATCGTAAAATCCGGCTGTCTATCACGCCGCGCTGCTTGCAGAAATGCGGATTCCTCGTCAGGCGTCACCCGGCGAATGAAGCCATATCCATGCGATCCGGGAAATTCGCGAGTAATGTCCCGCGATAAGCTGTACTGGTGGAATTCTTCCCAAGTAATGTCTTGGCTGCCCGCCGCGATCACCGCGCCCCGCGCCCCACGCAATCCGTATTCATAGGTGTGCAAACGCGTCGCCAATTGGCTTAGGGCCCGTTTCGCCAGCCTGTCGAAACGGGCTGCCTCTTCGGATCGGTTGGCCTCATGGAAATGAAAACCGACGATGCCCGCCACTACCAGGCCAACTCCGAAAAAAACACTTGCATAACAAAGCGGTCGATGGGCAATTTTCACTGTATGTCCACTAAGAGATTCAAGTAGTCACAATATTAGTATCCATATTTAACCAACAACAAGACATTCGAAAAAAAAAATAGTAGTACAAATAATCAAGCATAGGTTCTTTGTAGAATTATCCTGCTACCGACCGAGCCATCGGTTCCCTATTGCAGGACAAATACGATAAAAGGGAGAGCAGGGTTGTTGAATTTGAAGATGCCTGCCCTTTGGAGTAACTGTAGACCACACTTCAATCAGGAAAAGGCGCCGCGCACGAGTTTTCTAAAGGTCCAACGGATTGGATCGACTTACGCCTGGCTTTTTCCAGCAAGGGGGGATGATCGCGGGCGTCCTTTTGCCTGGTGCGAATGCATCAGCACAAGGCCAAGGCCATGATCAACCAATGAGAGACAGCGCGGAGCGCCGGGGTGATGTGTAATCGGCGGTTAACCCGCCGCCAACGCTTCTTCAGAGGATTGACAGGCGCAATGCAGCGCCGCCGCCACAGCCGGGTGAGTGATTTGACCGCGATGGACATTCAGACCGGCCCGTAGATATGGGTCATCCCGCAGCGCCGCCAGACCCCGATCAGCCAGTTGCAGCACATAGGGCAAGGTGGCGTTGTTGAGAGCGAATGTCGAAGTCCGCGCCACCGCGCCCGGCATATTGGCAACGCAATAATGCACAATTTCATCAATAAGATAGATGGGATCGGCGTGAGTGGTGGGTCGTGAAGTCTCAAAGCAGCCACCCTGGTCAATCGCGACATCCACCAGCACCGAACCGGGTTTCATCGCCGCCAGCAGCGCTCGCGGGATCAGTTTGGGAGCCGCCGCGCCGGGAATCAGCACCGCACCAATGATTAAATCTGCGGTGAGGGTTTCTTCTTCAATCGCTTCCAGCGTTGCAAAGCGGGTCAGCAGCCGACCCTGGAACAGATCATCCAGTTCTCGCAACCGCACCAGCGAGCGATCCAGCACCGTTACCTGCGCCCCCAGTCCGACCGCCATTCTCGCCGCATGGGTCCCGACCACCCCGCCACCCAGAATCGCCACCCGGCCCGGCAATACCCCAGGTACTCCGCCTAACAGCGTCCCGCTGCCCCCCTGGGACTTTTCCAGACACCGCGCTCCGGCCTGAATCGCCATTCGGCCAGCCACCTCGCTCATCGGGGCCAGCAGCGGCAAGCGACCCTGCGCGTCGGTAACGGTTTCATAGGCAATCGCGGTGCAACTGGAAGCCAGCAAACCCTGAGCTTGCACCGGATCAGGAGCCAGATGCAGGTAAGTGAACAGGATTTGGCCCGGTTGCAAGCGGGCGCACTCACCCGGTTGCGGCTCCTTGACCTTGACGATCAGCCCGGCTTCCGCAAATACCGCTTCAGCCGAAGCCGCAATACTCGCGCCAGCTTTCTGGTAAACCACATCATCCAGACCAATACCCGCACCCGCGCCAGTTTCAATCAGCACGGTATGACCTTGCCGCACCGCCTCCTGCACACCACCGGGAGTCATGCCAACCCGGTACTCATGAGTTTTAATCTCTTTCGGCACCCCGATCAGCATGAGTTTCTCCTGAAGAAATGAATCAGACCGCAGCCCGGTTATAAAAACCCGGGTTTTTCAAGACCCGGCTGTCATTAACGCAGTGGCTGACCGGGCGGCAATATGGCGTTGGACGCGGGCGTCCATGACATTCTTGATAGCAATCAAGCAACCCAGGCCGATGAATGCGCCAGGCGGCAGAATCGCCAACAGAAACCCGCGATAATCAGGAATCAGATGCAGGGTCATGGAGTTGCCCCACTCACCAAACAATAATTCCGCCTGACTGAAGAGCGTTCCTTGTCCCAATACTTCCCGAATCGCGCCCAGCAAAACCAGCACCATCAGGAAACCGAGTCCAGTAGCAATGCCGTCCACTGCCGACCTCGCCACGTTATTCTTAAACGCAAACGCCTCAGCGCGACCAATCACACAGCAGTTGGTCACAATCAGTGGAATAAAAATACCCAGCACCGTGTACAGTCCCGGTAGAAAAGCGTGCATCGCCAGTTCAACGGCCGTCACGGCGCAGGCAATAACCACTACGAACACCGGGATTCGTACTTCCGGGCGCACCAAGGGGCGAATTAGCGAAATAGCGACGTTGCACATTAACAACACCAAGGTCGTCGCCAGCCCCAAGCTGAGACCGTTGACCACTGAATTGGAAGTCGCCAGCAATGGACATAAACCTAAGAGCGCCACCAAACCAGTGTTCTGAGTCCACACGCCGTTTTGGAGAATTTGCCGATAGCTCATTTCGATCATGGCGATACCACCTTTAATCTTTGGCCTTTACAAACAACGCTTCCTGATGAGTCTGGACATACTCCAGAAACTGGCGGGTTGCTTTCACTACCGCTCGCGGCGTCACGGTCGCCCCGGTAAATTGATCAAATACCCCGCCATCTCTTTTGACTTTCCAGCGATCCAATGGCGGATTTTTGAGCGACTTGCCGGTAAAAGCCAGAATCCACGGTGAGCGTTTCTCATCAATCGCATCGCCTAATCCCGGTGTTTCCTTATGCGCCAGCACCCGCACACCGGCCAACGTCCCATCAGCATAAATCCCAATCAATAATTGAATCGGCCCGCCATAACCATCCAGGGCATAAGGCGTGGCAAATAACGCCACCGGCTGACCATTCTTTCGGGCGCGATAAACCGTCACTGGCTGATCAGTACCCAGCCACTCCGGGGCAACGATCTCGATGGAATCCTCGACGACCCGGTTGTCATAGCGATCCGCCGGCACCAGTTGATTCAGACTGGTTTCCAGCGCCGTCCGTTGCGCCTCAGCAATGATGTCCTTGGTGCCGTTATAGGTCACAGCAACCAACCCTGCTCCCACGACTGAAAAGCCAGTGAGAATCAGCGCAGCCATACCCATACTGCGTACAGTGGCTTTCATAGCTGCTTCTCGCCGAATACCCGAGGCCGAGTGTAGAGATCAAGGGTCGGCGCAGCGATGTTCATGAGCAGCACCGAAAAGGCTACGCCGTCAGGATAGCCGCCAAAGCCGCGAATGATGTAAATCAGAATACCAATCCCTGCCCCGTAAATCAGTCGTCCACGCGGTGTTGTGCTGGCAGTCACTGGATCCGTGGCAATAAAAAATGCGCCAAAAATCACCGCGCCGCTCCAGATATGAAACCAGGGTGGTGCGTAATGCTGCGGATCAATCAGATAAA
The DNA here is from genome assembly GCA_003989085.1 of Candidatus Competibacteraceae bacterium. Lineage (GTDB taxonomy): Bacteria > Pseudomonadota > Gammaproteobacteria > Competibacterales > Competibacteraceae > RXIV01. The sequence continues at coordinate 218,988 of RXIV01000004.1, read as the reverse complement.
ATGTGGTGGACATTACCACCAGCCCGCCCAACAGTCCGGCGGGAATCTGCCAAGCGGCAGTGCGGGTGTAGACCAGCCACAGTCCACCCGCCAGAAAACCGGCCGTGGCCCATTCCCAGCCCTGCCCGGCGACAACCCCGAACACCGGACTATTGCGGATATCGGTAACCGTCTGCCCCAAACCAAGCCTAGTGCGTAGTACATCCAGTGGTGTTGCCCCGGTCAGCGCATCCACCGGAAGACTCCCTGCACCACCGAAAATGATCTGGAGCGAGTCCAGCAGGCTGAGCGCATGAGGCTGGCCGATCCCGTGCGGAATCAGCCAGGCGCTCATTTCCCGCGGGAAGGAAATCAGCAGCACGACGTAGCCAATCATCGCCGGATTGAACGGGTTGTAGCCCAAGCCGCCATACAGGTGCTTGGCAACCACAATGGCCGCCAACACACCAATCATGGTCAGCCACCACGGAGCCAGCGGCGGCAAGGCGACCGCCAGCAGCCAGGCCGTGACCACCGCGCTGTAATCGCCTAAATGCAGAGCCAGCGGTTTGCCCCGGATGGACAGCATCACGGCTTCCGCACCCAGTGCCACGACAGTCGCCAGCGCCAGATTGATCAGTACCCCCCAGCCGAAAAACCAGACTAGCGCGGCAATACCGGGAACCATCGCGTACAGCACCCGGCGCATCACTTGGCCGACGCTGTTTTGCTGAAGAATATGCGGCGAAGTTACTGTTTTAAAGCGCATGATCGTTCAGCCTACCTGCCCGCTCCCCTCGCCCTTTGTGGGAGAGGGAACGGAAATGAGAGGATCAAGGTGCGGTACGACTTCAGTCCGCACCGGCGCTTTCTGGCGCAGCTTGGCTTCCCGCTCCTGCTTCTCGCGCTCCAGCCGTTCCATCCGGGCCTGATGGCGCTGCCGGGCCTGTTCCGCGCGTTGCTTTTCCTTCTCCTGCGCCCAGATTTCGTTCTTAGCGTAGCGGTAATACTGCACCAGCGGGATATGGCTCGGACAGACATGGCTGCAACAGCCGCATTCAATACAACTGAACAGGTGGCAATCCCGCGCCTGGTCAAATTCCTTAGCGCGGGCGTGCCAATAGAGTTGCTGCGGCAGCAGGTTGGCCGGACAAACGTCCATGCAGGCGCCGCAGCGGATGCAGGGCAATACCGGCAGTTCCGCAGCCAGCTCCGCCGGGCCGGCGGCGAGCAGGCAATTGGCAGCCTTGGTCACCGGCGCTTCGTCGCTGTGCAGGGCGAAACCCATCATCGGCCCGCCCATGATCAGCCGTTCGACACCGTCCCGATAGCCGCCGCATTGCTTAATCAGTTCGGCGAAGGGCGTCCCGATCAGTACTTCGAGATTGCCGGGCCGGTGAACCTGTCCAGTGACGGTGACCACGCGGGAAATCACCGGCTCGCCGCAATGGATGGCACGATACACGGTGTAAGCGGTGGCGACGTTGAAGCATTGCACCCCAACATCGACCGGCAGTCCGTCCACCGGCGTTTCCCTGCCCGTCAATAGCTTGACCAGTTGCTTGACGCTGCCGCTTGGATAGCGGGTCGGGACGGGCCTCACCTCATAACTGGTTCCGGCGCAAGCCGCCGTCATCGCCGCGATCGCTTCCGGCTTATCATCCTCAATGCCGATCAGCACTTCAGCTGGCCCCAGCAGGTGCGCCATGATCTGCAAGCCGGCGACAATCTCTGCCGCCCGTTCCCGCATCAGCCGGTCATCACAGGTGATCCACGGCTCGCATTCCGCGCCATTCAGCATCAGCGTCGCCAACGGTTCGCTGCGACCCGCCAGGTTTAGCTTGACCGCGCTTGGAAACCCGGCTCCGCCCAGTCCAACCACGCCGGCATTGCGAATCGTCTGACGCAATTCACTCGGATGCAGCCGGTGATAATCGACTGGTTCCCGGTCAATCCAGCGATCTTCTCCATCACTCTCAATGGTCACGCACAGATCGGATAAACCAGAGGGGTGGGGAACCGGTTGCTGATCAACCGCACTTACTACGCCGGAAGTGGGCGCATGAATGGCGGCGCTGATATAACCATCCGGCTGACCGATCATTTGCCCCTTTAATACTCGATCGCCAGGCTGCACCAGTGGTTTAGCGATCGCGCCAATGTGCTGGCGCAGCGGCACGGTCAATCGGGGCGGTAAAATCCCCGCCTGAATCGGGGTTTGGTTCGATTCGGTTTTGTGGCGGACGGTTTTTAGCCCGCCGTGAAACGGGAACAAGGCGCTCATGCAGCGGCTTTGACTTCAACTGCGGGATAAGTCCACTTCCAGGTCGTAATGCTCGGCGCAAACGGGATCATATGAATGCAGTCCACCGGACAGGGTGCCAGACAGAGTTCGCAGCCGGTGCATTCCCGCGCAATGACCGTATGCATATGTTTAGCTGCGCCGACAATAGCATCGACTGGACAGGCCTGAATGCACAAGGTGCAACCGATGCAACTTTGCTCGTCAATCACCGCCGCCATTTTTGGCTTCTCAATCCCGCTTTCCGGATCGAGTGGTTTGGGATCACGGCCCAATAATTCAGCCAAGGCGGCAATGCCATTTTGTCCGCCAGGCGGACAACGATTAATGTCAGCTTCACCCGCAGCAATCGCTTCGGCATAAGGCCGGCAGCCAGCGTAACCACATTGTCCGCACTGCGTCTGTGGCAATACTGCGTCAATCTGTTCAACCATCGGATCGCCTTCTACCTTAAACCGGATAGCGGCGAATCCCAATAACAGGCCAGATGCGCCAGCCAATAATCCCAACGCGATAACTGCAACTATCATGACCTTACCCTCGCACCAGTCCCGCAAAGCCCATAAACGCCAGCGACATCAACCCGGCGGTAATCAGGGTAATGGCTGGGCCACGAAAATAAACCGGCACATCCGCCACAACAATCCTCTCTCGCATCCCGGCGAACAATACCATGATCAAGGAAAACCCGACTGCGGCGCCAAATCCGTACAGCGCCGAGGCAATAAAGTTATGCTGGGCTTGCACATTCAGCAGTGCAGCGGCCAGCACTGCGCAATTGGTCGTAATAAGCGGCAGATAAATGCCCAAAGCCTGATAGAGCAGCGGGCTGGTTTTATGCACCACCATTTCGGTGAATTGCACCACCACTGCAATCACTAGAATAAACGCGATAGTGCGAAGATACTCCAGACCCAGAGGAATCAGCAGGTAATGGTCAGTCAGATAGGCGCAAATTGACGATAAGGTCAATACGAAGGTGGTCGCCAGCCCCATGCCGATCGCGGTTTCCACCTTGCGGGACACGCCCATAAACGGGCATAACCCCAGAAATTTAACCAGGACGTAATTGTTGACCAGAATCGTACTGAGCAGAATCAACGCATAGTCTTTCATGGTAGGCAGGATTCAGGATGCAACAGCTTGACCGTTCAACAACAGAAACTCCATCAGCGCCTTTTGCGTGTGCAAGCGATTTTCGGCCTGATCCCAGACTCGGCTTTGCGGCCCGTCGATCACTTCGGCGCTGACTTCCTCACCCCGGTGCGCCGGCAGGCAATGCAGAAAAATAGCGTCAGCTTTGGCCTGGGCCATGACGGCGGCATTGACCTCATAGCCAGCGAAATCCCGCGCCCGCCGCCCCTGTTCCTCCTCCTTGCCCATGCTCGACCATACATCCGTCGTCACTACATCCGCATCTTGAGCGGCGGCCAGCGGATCACGCAACAACACTGCCCGGCCAGCGGCCTGCTGCAATAACCCGGCATCCGGCTCATAACCGGGCGGGACCGCGATCCGCACCAGAAAATCGCCTTGAATGGCCGCGCTAAGATAGCTGTTGCACATATTGTTGCCGTCACCAATCCAGGCCACGGTGCGCCCACGCAGTTCGCCGCAATGCTCGATCACGGTCTGGAGATCGGCCAGCAACTGGCAAGGGTGGTTATAGTCGGTTAGACCATTGATGACGGGCACGGTTGAGTATTCGGCGAAACGCTCCAGCTTGGAGTGTTCAAAGGTGCGAATCATCACCAGATCGACCATGCGGGACAGCACCCGCGCCGTATCCTCAATCGGCTCGCCCCGCCCCAGTTGTGTGTCGCGAGGCGAAAGGAAAATGGCGCTGCCGCCCAGTTGCGCCATGCCGGCCTCAAAGGAAATCCGGGTGCGGGTCGAGGCTTTCTCGAAGAGCATGCCTAGTACTTTTTGCGAAAACGGCGTGTAGGATTCGCTACGCTGGTGCAGCGCTTTCAGCTCGCCGGCCCGCCGCAAAACCTGTTGCAACTCCGCAGGAGTCAGATCGAACAGACTGAGAAAATGGCGTGGTTTCATTTATAGTTCATCGCAAAGGCCCGGATTGCCCACAATCCGGCGGTGGGGTCAAACCGACCAGCGGCATGAGTATGACTCCCGCCGCCGGCCATCCTCCAAAAGCAAAGCGGCAGCGATGGAGAGCTGCCGCACAGTGTGCCGTAAATTATAGGCGATTTTTCGCAAGGCCGCGTCGGAACGGACTGTTCTGCGTCGCCATTCAATCCCCGCCTGTTGTTTAGGAACCTTCCGATGCAAGCCAACTTCTGTCTGCACTGCGGCAGCCCGCTACACCTCGTCGAAGTCGCCGGTCTGCCCCGTCTGCGTTGCAGCGCTGCGGGTTGCAGCTATGTCCATTGGGACAATCCGATCCCGGTGGTCGCCGCCATTGTCGAAATAGCCGGCGCGGTGATTCTGGCCCGCAATCAGGGCTGGCCGGAACACTTGTTTGGCTTGATCACCGGCTTTCTGGAAAAGGGCGAAACCCCCGAGGCCGCCATTCTCCGCGAAGTACGCGAAGAACTGGGTCTGGATGCCGAAGCCGCCCATTTTATCGGCCATTACTCGTTTTTCGAGATGAATCAACTGCTGCTGGCCTTTCACGTCCCGGCCCAGGGCGAGATTGTCCTGAGCGACGAGTTGGCCGCGATCAAGCGGGTGCCGGTCGAACGTCTGAAGCCCTGGACCATCGGCACCGGTCCGGCTGTCCGCGACTGGCTGGCCTCCCGCCGTTCCACTACCTGAGAGAGAATCCATTCCGATGCTCACCTTTTTACCGGCGCCCCTGCTTGGCGTGTTATCGCTCCTGCTGTTTACTTTGAACACCATTTTATGGTGCATGCCCCTGTACCTTTTACTCCCGCTCAAGCTGGCGGTACCCAACCGCCGCTGGCGCGAGTTCTACGCCCGCCTGATGGTGCGGATCGCCGAAACATGGATTGACGGCAACAATCTGATTATGAATCTGACCCAGCGTATTGAATGGGATGTACAGGGACTGGACGGCTTGCAGCGCGATGCCTGGTATCTGGTCAGCTCAAATCATCAATCCTGGGTGGACATTGTGGCGTTACAACGGGTGTTCAACCATCGCATTCCCTTCCTAAAATTTTTCATCAAGCAGGAATTGATCTGGGTTCCGCTACTAGGCGGGGTGTGGTGGGCGCTGGATTTTCCGTTCATGAAACGCCATTCAGCGGCGTACTTAGCCAAGCACCCCGAAGCCAAGGAACAGGATCAGGAAACCACCCGCCGAATGTGCGCCCGGTTCCGGGATACACCGATCACGCTTCTCAACTTTCTGGAAGGCACTCGCTTTCAACCCACCAAGCATACCCGTCAGCAGTCGTCCTACCGGCATTTGTTGCGACCCAAGACCGGCGGGCTGGCGTTCGCGCTGGAGGCATTGGCCGAACGCATCCGGGTTCTGCTAGACGTGACCATTATCTACCCGGATGGACGTCCCAGCTTCTGGGATTTGATGTCCGGGCGAGTTCGCCGGGTCATCGTGCGAGTGCGACAGTTGACTATTCCTCCGGAATTTATTGGCCGCGACTATCGTAGCGACACCAAATTCCGCATTGCCATTCATCGCTGGATTGGACAAATCTGGACGGATAAGGATGCGCTCATTGAACAACTGCTCAGTGATGCCGGCCCGACGACAACCCGCTAATCCAACCTGCCCTGGATTGACCAAGAGGCCGGGCTGATTCAGCAACCGGATTGAGCGCCGTTGGCGGATCATGCTGGCGCAAGGCGGTTTGACGGGGAAATCGGCGAACGGGCAGCCCTTGGGTAAACAGGCGACCTTGTTGGTTGCCCCAAAGAAAGCAAAAGGCGATCAGGGCGGGTTATTCCCTTGACGCCCTCCCCGCACTGAAAGACCAGCGCCCAGACAGACTAACCGCTCCTGGTTAGCGGTTGCCCCAGCATATTAGCTTATGCTAATTTACGAATATCTTGCTCATCCCTAGCATCGCGCTCCGAAGCCCGCACCAAAGCACATCGGTTTCCACTATGAATTCTGCTTCTACCACTGCCGCTGATTCAGAAATTGCCGCCCCTCGGCTTGAACATTTTCCCATTGCGATCTTCTCCATCGTGATGGGCATGATCGGGCTGGCGCTGGCCTGGTTGAAAGCCCATGCCGTGCTGGGAATGCCGTTTGTGATCGGCCAAGGACTGCGCAGCACGGCAAGCGTTTTATTTGTCCTCCTGCTGGCGATTTACGGCCTGAAAGCGCTACGCCATCCCCAAGCCATCGTCATGGAGATGCGCCATCCGGTGCGGATCAACTTTTTCGCCACCATCTCGATCTCGCTGTTATTGCTGGCCACGGCCTATGTCGAAACCCACCCTGAAGTGGCCTTGTGGCTGTGGGGAATCGGCGCGGCCCTGCAACTGATGCTCACCCTGGCTATTTTCAGCAGTTGGATCCATCACACCCATTACGCCATCCAGCACGCCAATCCGGCCTGGTTCATTCCGGTGGTCGGCAACATCCTCGTACCGGTAGCAGGCATCCGGCTGGCCTCGCCGGAACTGTCATGGTTCTTCTTCAGCATCGGCCTAGTGTTCTGGATCGTGCTGCTCACCATTGTGTTGTACCGACTGTTCTTTCACGAACCGTTGCCAGCGCGATTGACTCCGACCCTGTTCATTTTGCTGGCGCCGCCCTCGGTCGGCTTCATTGCCTATTTGCAGCTGGACGGTAATAACCTAGATGCTTTCGCTCGGATTCTCTATTACACCGCGCTGTTTCTGGCCCTGTTGCTGGCCAGTAACACCGTACGTTTTCTGCGAACCCCGTTCTTTATTTCGGCCTGGGCCTATTCGTTCCCGCTGGCGGCGCTGACCATTGCCACCCTGATCATGAGCGTTCGCCAACCTGGCCCGATTTTTACGCTGTTGGGCATAGGGTTGCTGGCGCTGGTGTCTCTGGTAGTGGCGACGCTGACGATAAAAACCCTGATGGCGGTGGGCCGGCGGCAAATTTGCGCCCCGGAATAGAATGTCCCACACACCATTCCTGTTGTTTCACTTCACCCTGTAAAGAGGTATTGCCATGACCATGAAAATCAACGTTGGAACGGCTGATCGGGCGGCCCGCGTCATCGTCGGATTGGGCCTGATCGCACTGGCTGCGACTGGAACCATTGGCCCGTGGGGTTGGATTGGCGTCGTGCCGGTGCTGACCGGCGTGTTCCGCTTCTGTCCAGCCTATACCCTGCTGGGCGTCAACACCTGCAAAACGGCCTCCTAATCTCGCTTCAGGACACAGGAAACAGGAAACCTGCATGAGCAGTAAATCATTCAAACAGATCACCCAGGACATCAATCAGGCGTTGGGCACATTCCACAAGGGCGCAACCGGCACGATGAGCGGTTTTGGCGCAATGGCGAAAGCGGCCATGGCGCCCGGCGCACTGTCAGAACTGGATAAGGAACTGATTGCGCTGGCGATTGGCGTAGCCTCGCGTTGCGATGGTTGCATTGGCTTCCATACCAAAGCGTTGGTGCGGCTGGGTGTCACCCACGAGCAACTCAACGAAACGCTGGCGGTCGCCGTCTACATGGGCGGTGGACCGGCTCTGATGTACGCCGCTGAAGCCTTGCGGGCCTATGAGGAATTCAGCAGCTAGTTCTTGCCGTTATCACCTTCCTCACCAAAAGGGGCGGCTTCTTCCGCCCCTTTTTCATTCCCGCCACTCATCATATTTCCCGCTTTTTGCGAATCCGCAATGCGCTGAACACCCAACCGGTAGCAAACTGTCCGCTGTTTATTCTCAGCAGGTTGCCACCATGCCTAGCACCCTGATTCATCTTACAAAATATACTGAGCCGGGGCTGCAATGCAGCAACCTACCGGGTAGGGCGAATGCGGCAACTTGTCGCATTTTCAGCGGGTTCAGGGTGCTTTAGGATGATTCAAGCTGATTGAAGCAACTGACTTTATAACGACAGCCGATCGCCACACCCTTACCCTCAGGAGAAAATTTCATAGTTCATCTCCCCCGCCTTCAACGGTTTTCGTTTCCACACCGCACCATTCTGACTGCGGGTGCGACGCTGACTCTGCGGGTGGGCTGTAGCAAACGGTCGACCATTTATTCTTAGCAGGTTAACACCATGCCTAGTTCATTATTCGCCAGCGGCCTGCGACGGGAAATCATCGCCTTAGTGCTGATCAAAATCGTCCTGCTCCTATTCCTCAAGGCTGTCTTCTTCAGCGCGCCACCCGCCAAGGGGCCGGACGAGCAAGCGCAACACCTGTTAGGCGTTGTCTCGCCGCCACCCCCCATCGCCCAAGGTTGCCTCTCATGATGTCCGAAACCTTCATCGAGTTGTCGCGGCTGCAATTCGCGATGACCGCGCTGTACCACTTTCTGTTCGTGCCGTTGACCCTGGGCTTGTCCTTCCTGCTAGCGATTATGGAATCAGTCTATGTCATGACCGGCAAGCCGGTTTACAAAGACATGGTCCGATTTTGGGGAAAGCTATTCGGGATCAATTTCGCCTTGGGCGTAGCCACCGGCATCACGATGGAATTCCAGTTCGGCACGAACTGGGCTTACTACTCGCACTATGTCGGCGATATTTTTGGTACGCCGCTGGCCATTGAAGGGCTGATGGCCTTCTTTCTGGAATCGACCTTTATTGGCCTGTTCTTCTTCGGCTGGGACCGGTTGAGTAAAACCCAGCACCTGACCGTAACCTGGCTGGTGGCGCTCGGCTCGAATCTGTCAGCATTGTGGATCCTGATCGCCAATGGCTGGATGCAAAACCCGGTCGGCTCGGCATTTAATCCCGACACCATGCGGATGGAAATGACCAGTTTCAGCGCCATGCTGTTCAACCCGGTGGCGCAGGTGAAATTCGTCCATACCGTGTCTGCCGGCTATGTGACCGGGGCCATGTTCGTGCTGGCCATCAGCGCCTGGTATCTGCTCAAGCGCCGCGACCGAGCCTTCGCCCACCGTTCGTTCGCGATTGCCGCCGCCTTCGGGCTGGCGTCGTGCCTATCGGTGATTACGCTGGGCGATGAAAGCGGCTACGAGCTGGGCGATGTGCAAAAGGTCAAGCTGGCGGCGATTGAGGCCATGTGGGAGACCGAACCGGCTCCGGCAGCGTTCACCTTGTTTGGGTTTCCCAACGATGCCGCCATGATCACGGAACATGCGGTGCAGATTCCCTATTTGATGGGACTGATTGCCACTCGCTCGTTGGACCAGCCGATCATGGGCCTGAAGGAGCTGATCGCCGAGAACGAAACCCGCATCCGTCGGGGCATGACTGCCTACACCGCATTGGAACAGTGGCGGGCCGGCAACCACAGCGATGCCCTGCGGACGATTCTGACCGCGCCCTACAACGATCTTGGCTATGCGTTATTGTTGAAGAAATACACGCCAAACGTCACCACTGCCAGCGATGAGCAAATCCGGCAGGCGGCCCGCGATACCGTGCCCAGGGTCGCGCCGCTGTTCTGGAGCTTCCGGCTAATGGTGGCCTTCGGTTTCTGGATGCTGTTGCTGTTCGGGTTGGCGTTCTATTACTGCGCCCAACGGGTGATCGAACACAAACGCTGGCTGCTCTGGCTGGCGCTGTTGAGCCTGCCATTGCCCTGGCTATCCGCCGAACTGGGCTGGGTCGTCGCCGAGTACGGTCGTCAGCCGTGGACCGTATCTGGAATGCTGCCCACTCATCTGTCCGCCTCCACCCTCAGCATCGCTCAGGTCGCCTTCAGCCTCAGCGGCTTCGTGCTGTTCTACAGCGCATTGCTAATCGTCGAACTGTTTTTGATGATCAAATACGCCCGTCTTGGTCCCAGCAGCCTGGGTACAGGCCGCTATCACTTTGAGGGCGGGGCAGCGTTGACAGCCCAGCCCGCCGCACCCCACTCTGCAACCACGCAGCCGTAAGGACAGGAGCCTATTCATGACTGATCTACTGGCTTTTCTGCTGAGTTACGAGACCTTGCGGGTGATCTGGTGGCTGTTCGTTGGCATCCTGCTGATTGGCTTTGCCATCACCGACGGCTTCGATTTAGGTGTGGGAACACTATTACCGTTCCTAGGCCGCAATGACGAAGAACGACGGGTGATTATTAACGTGGTCGGCCCCACTTGGGAGGGCAATCAAGTCTGGTTCATCCTCGGTGGCGGCGCGATCTTTGCCGCATGGCCGGCGGTTTACGCTACGGCGTTTTCCGGCTTTTTCGTCGCCCTGATCCTGACCCTGTTCGCCCTGATTCTGCGCCCGGTCGGCTTCGACTACCGCAGCAAGTTGCCCGATCCGCGCTGGCGTCATTTCTGGGACTGGGGACTGTTCATTGGCGGCGCGGTGCCGGCCCTGGTATTCGGGGTAGCGTTCGGCAACCTGTTCTTAGGCGTACCGTTCCACTTCGATAACGACCTGCGCGTCGAGTACACCGGCAGCTTTTTCGGTCTGCTCAATCCATTCGGGTTGCTGTCCGGGATCGTCAGTCTGGCGATGCTGGTCATGCATGGCGCGATTTATCTGCAACTGCGCACCGAGGGCAACATTCAACAGCGGGCGCAGCATGCAGTGGCCCGGGCGGCCCAGGTATTTCTGGGCGCTTTCGCGCTGGCTGGACTGTGGCTGATCATCGGCGTGGACGGCTATCGGCTGGAGCATTTTGCCGGAGTCACCGCCCCTTCCAACCCGCTGAACAAAACCGTGGTGCGTGAGGGCTGGGCCTGGCTGGCCCACTATGGACAGCATCCCTGGATGCTGCTGGCACCCATCGCCGGGTTTGCCGGAGCGGTGCTGGCCTGGCGCTGTAGTCAACGCCAACAGCCTGGGCGTGGCTTTATCGCCAGTGCACTGACGCTGGCCGGGGTGATCCTGACCGCTGGCTTCACCCTGTTCCCGTTCATTCTGCCGTCCAGCTCCGACCCCAACAGCAGCCTGACGGTTTGGGACGCCACCTCCAGCCATCTGACCCTGAAATGGATGTTCGGCGTCACGGTGATTTTCCTGCCGATCATCCTGCTCTATACCAGTTGGGTGTTCAGCAAGTTGCGCGGTACGGTGACGGTGGCGCAGATTCACGCCGCTGACAAAACCCTCTACTAAATGGAGAACCTGTGCGATGTGGTACTTCACCTGGATTCTCGGCGTGTTGCTGGCCTGCGCCTTTGGCATCATCAACGCCCTATGGCTGGAAAGTTCAGGCGGGGATGATAGCAACGGCGAGGGTGATGATTGAACCCAACCGTCATGCCTCACCGTCGGCGATGCGCCGCAACTGTTCCCGGTTGCACTCATGGAGATTGACACCGCGATCCCGCAGCAACCCCTGCCGCCGCAGTTCGGCAATGATGCGGCTAACGGTTTCGGTCGTCAGTCCCACCATCGCGCCCATGTCCTCGCGTCCAAACAGTAGCAGGTGGCTGTCCTGCGCCGGACAGGCCAAATGCAGCAATAATCGGGCGACTCGCTGGCGGGCGGGGCCGGTGCTGAACTGGGTCAACCAGACATCGGCTTCGCTTAACGCCCGCTGCCAACGGGTCATCAACTCTTGGTACAGGCGGGGTTGCTCGCGGCCTAACCGGTTGATGACCTCAACCGGGATTGCGCAGATTTCACAATCAGTGAGCGCAATCGCGTCATGCTGGTAAGACGGGCCGACTAGCGTCTCCAGACCCAGGGCGTCGCCGTCCCGCAGCAGACGCACGATGCGTTGGTTGCCATCGGGCAGGTATTGCACCAGCTTCATCACGCCACTTCGCAGGGTGAACAGTGTGTTGCCCGGTTCGTTCATCCGGTACAGCGCATCCGAGGGAACCAGCGTCCTCTCATTGATTGGCTGATGGATGTGACGGAAGTCCGATTCTTCCAGTCCGGCAAACAGCGCCGAGCTGCGGACTGCGCAATAACGGCATTGGGTTTCGCCCAGCCAAATCGCATGGAGTGAAATGAGATTCATCGATCATCCGCGCTCATGCGCCACCGTCCCGTTGGGGAAAGCGGCAGTTTATCCGACTTGGGAACGCTGCCGGACGTTGAATATTTCGCCAAAACTCACGAGAGAACTATCCCATGAAAATCGCTGTTACCAGTCAAAATCGCCGCACGATCACCGAACATGCTGGCAAATGCCGCAAGTTCTGGGTTTACCACATTGACCAGGGCCAGCCGACCGGTCGAGAATTGCTGGAGTTGCCGCTTGAGCAATCCTTTCATGAAAGCTCGCCGCATGCGCCGCATCCGCTGGACGATGTGCAGGTGCTGATCTCAGCCAGCATGGGACCGGGGTTGCGCCAGCGGCTGACCGCCAAGGGCATTACTGCCCTGATGACCCAGGAAACCGATCCCGACCGGGCAGTTTCCGCCTACCTGCAAGGGACGCTGATAGCCGGGCCAGGTTCCTGCGATCACGGCTCCGATCCCCACCATCATCACCCGTAAATCTTCGGTCAGCATTCAGTCCATCTTTTCAGTCAGCCATTGATCGATCCAAAGGAGGTTATCGCCATGACCACTCATCAAACCCTCGATATCGGCAGCCTGCAACGATTGAAGATTCGCTGCATTTCCGAAACCGGCTGGTTTGACACTGCGACCGTTTTTGATGACATCAAAGTGGCCGGCGGCGCGGCAACCGATCAATACACCATTCCCTGGCCGCCGTTCGGGTCGCTGCATCCCGACAATGCCGCCGGTTTTTCGGCACTGCTGGAGACCGAGGCGACTGATGGAACGATACGTCGCCTGCTCTTCGACACCGGCTGGAATCCGGCCTGGATGGATCGCCGCTTCGCCGAGGAAGGCGTTGACCTTTTATTGCAGCAGGGCCAGATTGAGGCGCTGGTCATTAGCCATGAGCATTTCGATCACTTCTGGGGGATCGGCTCGACCCTCAAGCACTGTCCTGGCCTCACGATCTATATTCCTGAAGGCTTTCATCCCGCCGGGTTTGACCTGATCCGGCAGCAGGGGCATACCGGAACCGTGATCACCGTTCCCGTCGATCAACCGCTGGTGCTATTTCCTGGTCTGGCGCTGGTCAGTTTCCCGATGAGTACGCTGCTGCAAGTACAGGGTGAAAACGTGCTGTATGCCCATCTCAAAGATCAGGGCGTGGCAATGGTCACCGGCTGTGGTCACGGCGGGGTGCTAAATCTGCTGGACTACGCCCGCCAGACTTTCAGCGGCGGCGAGCGCATCCATGCGATCTACGGCGGGCTGCATATTTCGCCGCTGGAAGACTGGGACGAAGCGCGAGATCAGATCGTTAAAACTCTGAGCCAGTATGGGATCGCCAAGGTCGCCTGTAACCATTGCACCGGACGGACCGCCGTTGAAAAAATGCTGGAGATTGGGATGCCAGTGATGCGCGGCGCGGCCCAACACGGTTCGCAAACGAATCTGTTCGTGGGCAACGGCGACATATTGGAATTAGGCTAACTATGGAGCCTGCCACACCATGAGCGCTACTACGCTGAATTATTTCGACGACAAGGCCCAAATCTGGGACGCTGATCCGATCAAGCAGGAGCGGTCGCTAGCGGTCGCCGCCGCGCTGCGCCAGCAGATTCCCCTGTCCACAACCTGGCAGGCGCTGGAATACGGCTGCGGGACCGGCTTGTTGAGTTTCGCCCTGCATACCGATCTCGGCCACATCACGCTGGCTGACAGTTCACCCGGCATGCTGACGGTGCTGGAAGAAAAGATCGGCGCAGCCGGGCTGACCCATCTGCATCCGCTCGCCCTCGACCTGACGATCGACCCGCTGCCTTCCGAACGCTATGATCTGATTTTCAGCCTGATGACTATGCACCATGTTCCTGACACTGAGCGGTTGCTACGGGATTTCTATGCTCTGCTGCAACCGGGTGGGTGGTTGGGCATTGCTGATCTGGACCGGGAAGATGGCTCATTTCACGGCGCTAGTTTTACCGGACATTGTGGTTTCGACCGGGAAACATTGCGGGCACAGGGGCTAAAGGCAGGATTTAGCGGGGTGGATTTTTCCACCTGCTATTTGATGAGGAAAGCCACCAGCCAGGGTCAGCGAGAATATCCGCTGTTTCTGGCCGTCGCGACCCGCCCTTCAGCGTGAGAAGATGACGTGGCCGATTACAGCCACTATCGCCAAAACGCCGTTCCTAACGCCCATCCACCAAAGCCGGCAATCAACGCACCCGAAACGCGATTAATCCAGCCCAACCGGGTGGGCGTCAAGCGTCCGCGCACCAAGCCCACCGTCCCGGCCAGCAGCAGCCACCACAGCAGCGATCCGAGAAAAACTCCCGATACCAACCATCCAGCGGCGGCAAAATCCCGCTGCTCCGCCGCCAGTCCCAGTCCGGCGAAAATCCCCAGAAACGCCAGAATCGTCACCGGGTTAGTCAGGGTCAGCGCCAGGGTGGATAGATAATCGCCCAGCAGTCCGGCGCGAGTTGGTTGAACCTGCGCCTGCGCCATTGCCGGCGGAGTTCGCCAGGTTTGCCCACCGAGATAGAGCAAAAACAGCCCACCACCGATCTGCAATTCGGTTTGCCAAGCCAGTAACCATCCAGCCAGCGCTGCCAAACCAAAACCGGCAATACAACCATACAGCGCATCAGCGCTGGCTGCGCCCATCCCGGACAACACGCCCGACCAGCGACCCCGCGCCAATGTGCGCTGAATGCAGAGTAGACCAATCGGTCCGACTGGCGCTGCAATAGCAAACCCGATGAGCATCCCCTTGAACCACAATAACATTTTGACCTCGCGTGACACCGTATCCCATTTTCTGACTATACTTTTTGCCTATCCATTCACCGCCTGCCGTGATCGCTATGAATCCCCTCCCTATTGTTCTGCTCGTCGCTGCTGTTCTGCTCACGCTGTACGGCATCACTCTCTATAACCGTCTGGTCAACCTCAAGCATAACGTCAGCATGGCCTGGTCAAACATCGACGTATTGCTCAAGCAGCGCCACGATGAATTGCCTAAGCTGGTCGAAGTGTGCAAGCAGTATATGAACTACGAGCGCGACACCCTGGAAGCCGTGATGCACGCCCGCCAAGGCGTTGCCGATGCCCAGCAACACAAGGACCTGCCGGCGCTGGGCGCGGCGGAAAGTCAGTTGCGGATCGGGCTGGGGCAGTTATTCGCGGTGGCGGAAGCCTATCCCGAATTGCGTGCTAACGATAACTTCCAGCATTTGGAAACTCGCATCACCGGCCTGGAAAACGCTATTGCCGACCGCCGCGAGTTTTATAACGACAGTGTCAATCTGAACAACGTGCGGATTGAACAATTCCCCGACGTGCTGCTGGCCGGAATGTTCCATTTTCAGCCATTTCGCCTGCTGGAATTCAGTGAGCCAGAAAAGCAGGATGTCGATCTCGCCCGATTGTTCCGTTAAGCGACCGACGCTGGATCGATTCATGCGCTCATTCCGCCTCAAAGAGTTTCTGCTGTTCGGCGGAATCTGGCTTGGCAGCTTTCTACTGCTCCACGGTTCCCGGTTGACGATTGATCCACCGCCCCTGCGATTACTGGTCGCGCTAACCCTGGCGGTCGCGATCATTAGCGCTTATGGAGCGCTGTATTACGGGCGGCGGGCCTGGCGGCTGGCGGATACCCCTATCGCCCGCATTCGTTCCGCACCGCAAGGTTATATCGAGTTGTACGGTCGCGCCCGCTTGATGGAGGGACCGCCGATTCTGGCCCCCCTCAGCACCCTGCCCTGTGCCTGGTACCGCTACCAAGTCGAAGAACGAACGATGGGCAATCGTTGGCAAATCGTGGATTCTGGCGAGAGCGACAGCCTGTTCCTGGTGGATGATGGGACAGGGCGCTGCGTGATCGATCCGCAAGGCGCAGACTTCATCAAAATCCGTCGTGACGGATGGTATGGCAGCGTAGGCGGGGCGCGCACTCAAGCACTGTGGGGCATTGGCGCCGCCTATCGCTACACCGAACAACGCTTGATACCGGGTGAAGAGTTGCACGCCATCGGTTGGTTTCGCACCGTCGGCGGTCTGCGGGAAGCGCCTGATACCCGGCGGGATGTGGCCGAGCTGCTGGAACGCTGGAAACACGATCCGCAACGGATGAAATTGTTTGACCGTCGTCGTAATGGCCGGATTGATCCGGATGAATGGGAAGCGGCACGACGAGCGGCGGAAAAACAGGTACGGCGAGAACAATTGCAACAAACGGTAGAACCCGATATTCACCTGCTGGCGGATACTGGCGACCCTACCCGGCCATTTATCATCGCCGCCTTCCGCGAAGAGGGTCGATTGATTCGTTATTTTCAGTGGCGAGCGGCTGCGTGTTTGCTGGTCGCCGCATTGGCGGGCGGCCTGCTGCTGCACTGGCTCTGAAACACCACTCAGGATTTGAAACGATGACTAACCCATTACTTAGCGCAACTGATCTTCCCTCATTCGCCGCCATTCAACCCGAACACGTTGAACCGGCGCTGGATCAGGTGCTGGCTGACAATCGCGCTGAGCTTGAACGATTACTGGCTGCAAATGCGGTTTATAGCTGGGATAATTTGATCTACCCACTGGAAGCGCTGGATGATCGACTCAATAAGGTCTGGTCGCCGATCAGTCACCTGCAAGCGGTATGCGATTCTGAAAATCTACGCGCCGCTTATAAGGCCTGCTTGCCGAAACTCAGTGCTTATCACAGTGAGCTTGGTCAACATGCAGGACTGTACCATGCTTATCGGCAGATCGCCGATGGGCCGGAATATACCCAGCTTGATTCCGCACAGCGCAAAGTGATCGACGATGCCCTCCGTGATTTCCGACTGTCCGGGATTGCCCTGCCACCAGAGCAACAGAGCCGCTATCAGCAGATTCAGCAGGAATTAGCTCAACTTAACGCCAAGTTCTCAGAAAATGTGCTGGACGCTACTCAGGCGTGGACCAAACACCTGACTGATGCGACGCAATTAGCGGGGCTGCCAGACTCAGCATTAGCACTGGCCCGACAAGCTGCACAGAAAAAAGGGTTGGACGGCTGGCTATTAACGCTGGAATTACCTTCTTATCTGCCGGTATTGAATTACGCTGATGATCGGGCGTTACGGCGTGAACTATATGATGCTTATTGCACCCGCGCTTCAGAACAAGGTCCCCATGCCGGACAATGGGATAACGGGCCGGTGATAGAGCGGATTCTGGCCTTACGCCATGAACTCGCCCGGCTACTCGATTTTCGTGATTATGCAGAATACTCGCTGGCAACTAAAATGGCGGACTCTCCAGATCAGGTGCTGGCGTTTCTCAATGATCTTGCTGGCCGCGCCAAACCACAGGCGCAACAAGAATTAAACCAGTTGCAGGAGTTTGCCCACAACCAGTTTGGACAGGACGATTTACAAGCGTGGGACATTGGCTATTACACAGAAAAGCTGCGTCTGCACCGCTACCAATTATCACAGGAAGAATTGCGGCCCTATTTTCCTATCACTCGCGTATTGCCGGGATTGTTTGGCGTCGCAGAACGGTTATTTGGCATTACCGTCCGCCCGGTAGACGGGATAGAAACCTGGCATCCTGACGTACAGGCTTATGAAATAATCGACGCTGCTGGAATGCTGCGTGGCCGATTTTATCTGGATTTATATGCCCGTTCCCACAAGCGGGGCGGCGCATGGATGGATGGTTGCCTAGCGCGGCGGCGACTGGGAGACGCTATCAGACGGCCAGCGGCTTATCTGGTTTGCAATTTCACCCCGCCTGTGGGTGACGCTCCGGCGTTGCTGACCCATAGCGAAGTAGTGACGATGTTTCATGAATTCGGACATGGCCTGCATCATCTGCTGACGACAATCAATTATCTGCCAGTGGCCGGTATTCATGGCGTGGAATGGGATGCCGTGGAACTGCCAAGTCAATTCCTGGAAAACTGGTGCTGGTCACGCGAGGCGCTGGAGTTACTCTCCGGGCATTATCAGACGGGAGAGCCATTGCCGGATGAACTTTATCAACGAATGCTGGCAGCCAAACATTTTCAGGCGGGAATCTTCCTAGCCCGACAACTGGAATTTGCGCTATTTGACTTGCGCTTGCACCACGATTACGACCCAGCATCCGGTGGACGAGTGCTGGAAATTCTGAATGCCGTACGGCAACAAGTGGCAGTAATTTTTCCGCCGGACTATAACCGCTTTCCAAATGCCTTTACCCATATCTTCTCCGGTGGATATGCCGCCGGCTATTACAGCTATAAATGGGCTGAAGTGCTATCAGCAGACGCCTTCAGCGCCTTTGAAGAGAATGGAATTTTCGATGCGGCAACTGGGACGCGATTCAAAGAAAGCATTCTGGAGGTTGGCGGCTCACGCCATGCCATGACTAATTTTATTAAATTTCGGGGGAGAGAACCGCAGATTGGGCCGCTATTAAGACTGAGCGGGATTACGGCCTGAAGATGTAGAGCCGGCATTTGCCGGCTAATTATTGCTTCTTCCACGGACTAAAACTGGTAATGAGCCCTGAAATACTTTCTACAACCGACCCGACTGCTTTCCCGATCCTGAGTTTGCTGATCCTGTTACCACTGGGTTGGGCGCTGCTCTTGCCGTTTCTCCGTACTGATCGCATGGTGTGTTATGTTGCGCTGATGGGTGCCGGACTGGAACTGGCGCTGGCCATTATCATGCTACTGTCGATCCAGCCAGAGGCTTCTGGAATGCAGTTGGTCGAGCAGGCCGACTGGATTCCCAGCCTGAATGTGCACTATCTAGTCGGAATTGATGGTATTGCCGCGCTGTTTCCACCGCTGACCGCCTTACTGTTTTGCGCTGTGATTCTTGCCTCCTGGACCAGTATTCAGGCCATGCCCCGGTTGTATTTCGCCCTGCTGCTGGCGCTGGAAAGCGCCACGATGGGGGTATTCTGCGCCCTCGATCTGGTGCTGTTTTTCCTGTTCTGGGAACTGACCCTCGCACCGATTTATTTCCTGATCAGCTTGTGGGGGATTGGCCCTGAGCGCCGTTTTGCCGCCGTCAAATACACCCTGTTTATGCTGACTGGCGGCATTCCACTGCTATTCGCCTTTATTCTGATGGCGCTCCATACTACGATAACGCCTGCATCCGCCAGCTTGGCTTTTGACTATCGGATTCTGATCGAGCATCCATTACCAGCAGTGCAGCAAACTGTGATTTTTCTGCTGCTATTCTTCGGTTTTGCAGTAAAAACACCGCTGTTTCCATTTCATACTTGGTTACCAACGGTATTGCGGGAAGGGCCAGCCGGATTAGGCGCTCTTCTGGTCGGGCTGAAGCTCGGCGCATTCGGTATCCTGCGCCTGGCTTTGCCACTGGCCCCTGCGGCTGCCCGTGACTACGTCTGGCTAATGGCGGCGCTGGGTTTATTTGGGTTGCTGTATGGGGCGCTGGCAGCGCTGCGACAAGCAAACCTGCGGAAAATGCTGGCCTTTTCCAGCATCAGCCACGTCGGGCTGGTTATTGTCGGCATTGCTGCGATGAATCTTCAAGGAATTCAGGGCGCAATTTTCCAGCTGACCAACTTCCCGGTTGTTGCTGGTGGTCTGATGCTGCTGGCCGGCTTTCTGCACCATCGCCTCGGATCAACCGACTTGGCGAGCTTAGGCGGGCTGGTCAAACCTTTGCCTCGCTTTACCGCCGGATTTCTGCTGTTGGGCATGGCAGCGATTGGCCTACCTGGCACTAACGGCTTTGTCGCGGAACTGTTAATGCTGCTGGGCATTGTTCAGGTGGCCCCCGGCCTTGCCCTTATCGCGCTGTTCGGGGTCATTCTGGGCGCGGCCTATGTCCTGGGCTTCTTCCGGTCAGCGTTTTTAGGACCAGTGACTCATCCGACGGTGGCCTCAACGTTGGATTTGCGCCCGCGTGAACTGCTGATTGTCGGGGTCATGGGGCTGCTGGTCCTGATCGGTGGCCTGTTCCCCAACCTCACCCAAAATGTCACAGCCAGCGCCGCCCAAGCCTGGGTGACCCGAATGGCTCCTCTTCCAACCGACCCAGTGAATACCGGCTTCCCGTCGCAATTCAACCGCCAGTGAGAACCGCCCTGACCATTGGAAGCAAGCGTGACGATTCAGGCTATAATCGCGCATTCTTCCCTATCTGAGTTGCGTATCGTGGCTAAGATCAATGAGTTATTGCGAGGTTTTCAACGCTTTCGGGTCAAGAGCTTTGAACCGAACCGTGAGCTGTTCAATCGGCTGGCGCTGCAGGGACAAACCCCACGCACCTTGTTAATCGGGTGCAGCGATTCTCGGGTCGATCCGGCGATCCTCACTGATTCCGCGCCTGGCGACATGTTTGTGGTGCGGAATGTCGCTAACCTGGTCCCGCCTTATGAAACAACCGGCCGCTATCACGGCACCAGCGCCGCGCTGGAATATGCCGTCTGTACTCTGGAAGTCGAAACCATCATCCTCCTCGGGCACTCGCGTTGCGGCGGAATCCAAGCGTTATTGGACGGCTACGGCCAAAATGACGAAGGTGAAGGTTTCATTGCACCGTGGGTGCAGATTGCCGCGCCGGCCCGTGAAGAGGTGCTGCGACGTTGGCCGGATGCAAGCCGTGAGTTTCAGCAACGAGCTTGCGAACGGGCCGGGATACGCGCCTCGTTGAATAACCTGTTGACCTTCCCGTTTATCCGCCAACGAGTGGATGACGGTCACCTGACCCTGCATGGCTGGTATTACGATCTGGAAAATGGCGAACTGTTGCAGTACGACGCAGAAAAAGACCGGTTCTACGACCTGTATTTTGGCGCGGCGCCGCCCGATGCGAAGCCTGCCTGATCACCCTGACTTTCACTCGCTCACTGCCCTTTGGACTCTCGCATGAACCCGACTTCCACTGTTCCTATTCGCCGCGCTCTGCTCAGCGTTTCCGACAAAACCGGTATTGTTGATTTTGCCCGCGCCCTGCACGCGCTCGGCGTGGAACTGCTTTCCACCGGCGGCACTGCCCAGCTGTTAAGCAACAACGGCATTCCGGTGATTGAAGTCGCCGATTACACCGGCTTTCCTGAAATGATGGACGGGCGGCTGAAAACACTGCATCCGAAAATCCACGGTGGATTGCTAGGTCGACGCGGCGTGGACGATGCGGCGATGGATGCCCATGACATTCCACCCATTGATCTGCTCGTAGTGAATCTTTACCCGTTTGAAGCGACGGTCGCCAAATCGGATTGCACCCTGCCCCACGCCATTGAAAACATTGATATCGGCGGGCCGACCATGCTGCGGGCGGCGGCCAAGAACCATAACGCAGTCACAGTGATTACCGATGCCGCCGATTACGCACGGGTTTTAACTGAACTGCGGGAGAATCACGGCGTAGTAAATCCGGCCACCCGCTTTGATCTGGCGGTGAAAGTCTTCGAACATACCGCCCGCTATGACGGCGCGATCGCCAATTATCTTGGCTCGATTCAGGCCGATGGCGGACGCGATCCCTTCCCGCGCAGTTACAGCGTCCAGTTCCACAAGGCGCAGGCGATGCGTTACGGCGAAAACCCGCATCAAGGCGCGGCTTTCTACGTCGAACCACAGCCCGCAGAGGCCTGCATCGCCACTGCCCGCCAATTACAGGGAAAGGAACTGTCCTACAACAACGTCGCCGACACCGATGCTGCGCTGGAATGCGTCAAGGGTTTCACCGCGCCGGCTTGCGTGATTGTCAAGCACGCCAACCCCTGCGGCGTCGCTATCGGCGCAACTCTTCTGGACGCCTATCACCGGGCGTACCAGGCTGACCCGACTTCGGCTTTCGGCGGGATCATCGCCTTCAACCGGCCATTGGACGCGACGACCGCCAAAGCGATTGTTGACCGACAATTTGTCGAGGTGATCATCGCCCCGGAAGTGTCGCCGGAAGCGCTGATGATCACAGCGAGCAAGCAGAATGTGCGGGTGTTGGCCTGTGGTCAGTGGAATACTGACTGCCGAGCGCCAGGCTGGGATTACAAACGAGTGAACGGAGGCCTGCTGGTGCAGGATCGCGATCTGGGTCAGGTGGCGTCGTCGGACCTGAAAGTCGTCACCCAACGCCAGCCGACCGATGCGGAACTGGTCGATTTGCTCTTTGCCTGGCAAGTGGTGAAGTTCGTCAAATCCAACGCCATCGTCTACGGTCGGGACGGAATGATCCTCGGCGTCGGTGCGGGCCAGATGAGCCGGGTCTTTTCGGCGCGGATCGCCGCGATGAAGGCGCAGGAAGAAAAGCTGGACTTGCACGGTGCGGCCATGGCGTCAGACGCCTTTTTCCCGTTCCGCGATGGTCTCGATCTGGCGGCTGAATTCGGGATTACCGCCGTCATCCAGCCGGGCGGCTCAATGCGCGACAATGAAGTGATCGCCGCTGCCGATGAGCATCAGATGACGATGGTGTTAACCGGAATGCGCCATTTCCGGCACTGAAGCACTCTCCGATCAGCCGCAGGAAAGATTGCCTAAAGCTGATCGGAGGCAAATTCAGCCAGCCGTGACCGTTCGCCACGCCGCAGAGTGATATGCCCGCCGTGCGACCAGCCCTTGAAGCGGTCCACGACATAGGTCAAACCGGAGGTGGTTTCGGATAGATAGGGCGTGTCAATCTGGGCGATGTTTCCCAGGCAAACCACCTTGGCACCGGGACCCGCACGAGTAATCAGAGTTTTCATCTGCTTCGAGGTCAGATTTTGCGCCTCGTCGATGATCAGGTATTTGCTCTGAAAGGTGCGGCCACGCATGAAATTCAGCGAGCGAATCTTGATCTTGCTGCTCAATAAATCGGCGGTTGCGGCCCGACCCCACTCGCCGCCCTGCTGCGGAGCCAGCAATACTTCCAAGTTATCCATCAACGCCCCCATCCACGGCGTCATCTTCTCCTCTTCCGTCCCCGGCAAAAAGCCGATGTCTTCGCCGACCGGCACGGTGACGCGGGTCATGATGATTTCCCGGTAACTCTTGGTGTCGAGGGTTTGCACCAATCCGGCGGCCAGCGCCAGCAGCGTCTTGCCAGTTCCTGCCGCGCCCAACAGCGACACAAAGTCGATTTCCGGGTCCAGCAACAGGTTCAGAGCAAAGTTCTGTTCCCGGTTGCGAGCGACAATGCCCCACACCGCATGGTTGGGCGTGGTGTGATCTTTAAGGATCTCGATCACCGCTTCTGCGTCGCGCAACTGCCGAACGATAAACGCCGTGTCGCTGCCGGCCTGAAACAAACCCTGATTTGGATGCCAGTGGGCGAGATCCGGGCCGTGCACCCGGTAAAAGGTCCGGCCCCGCTCCTGCCAGGAATCCAGCTCCTTGCCATGGCTGTCCCAGAAATCAGCAGGTAATTCCCGTGCGCCGCTATACAGCAGCTTCACATCATCCAGCGCCTGATCGTTGTAATAGTCCTCGGCGTGGATACCCAAAATTGCGGCCTTAATCCGCAGATTGATGTCCTTGGACACCAGGGTAATCTGGCAGCATGGATGATCCTGTTGCAGGGTCAGGGCCATGCCGAGGATATCGTTATCCGGGGCATTACCGGGCAACGGAATCGTCGGACTGAGCCGGGCCGGGCGGGTCTGAAAATACAGTCGGCCCCGCATTGCCGGTTTGCCGTCTGGATCAGTCGGGCTGGGCAGCGACAGACCCTGCTCAATCTGGTCCTTGCTGGCGCCGGCGATCAAATCGTCCAGAAAGCGGCTAGCCTGCCGAACATTGCGCGCCACTTCAGAAACGCCTTTCTTGGCGCGGTCCAGCTCTTCCAGCACCTGCATCGGCAAGTAAATATCGTGTTCCTGAAAGCGGAACAGCGCAGTCGGATCGTGCATCAGCACATTGGTGTCGAGGACAAATAGCCGGTGTTCAGGCGGGAAATACGATGCAGCTTCAGCGAGGGGCAGAGAATCAGGAGAATCAATCATTAGCGATTATTTGGAAACCACAGCAGTTGGCGTGACTGGCGTTGATCGGTTGCAACACACCCCGCCGGCGAACCGACGGGATTGGTCTAACCGCTTACTTTTCCATCGTTACGGTCACGCCACTCATGCCCAAGTTAAACTGCAAACCCTGGGTCCGCGATTCCAGCCGCATGATGACGCCATTCTCGTTCTTCATCCGCAAACCGCCGACTCCACCACCGAGCGCGATGCCCGCATCCAGTTTGGTGTAGGTGCCAGGGAATTTCGTGACGTCGTTCAGATCGTAAACCTCGCCTACGGCCGCCATCTTCGAGACGCCAACATTGGCCCCGACGCTTAAGCCACCGATTTTAAACGGATACTTGTTACCCTTAAAGATTAGTTCGCCGCCACCGGCGCTGCCGCCGATAATGAATCCAAATTGGGTCTCGTCAATCGTCACCGTCCCGGACGGCGCCTTACTGGCATCCGCCGCCAAGACCAGACTGCCCATCAACAGCGCCGCAGTCAGCAGGACAGGCGCGGCCATTTTGCGATAATTCAGCATAGTTGAAACTCCTTCTTATCGTTAAGCGGTGTCAAACGGGGAGAGCAGGATGTCTCCCACCGCAACCGCAGTCTATCAAAACAGATCAGGACTTTCGCTTCTGGTTCAAAACCGTTCCAGATCGCGGTAGGCCCTGTGTTTGCCGAAGCGCGGCTCAGCCGCCGGTCTGGGCCACATCAGGCAGCGTCAGATCCTGATAGCTGATTACCTGATTGCGGCCTCGACCCTTGGCGGCATACAGCGCCCGGTCGGCGATCTTGAGCAATTCCTGCAAAGTGATGGTCTGGGCCGCGCCTGCGCCCACCCCGATGCTGACCGTAAACCGCAGCATTCGCCCGTCAAATAGTGGCAGTGTGGTCTGGGCGATAACCTTGCGTAACCGCTCCGCCACGCCCAAGGCATCCGGCAAACCGGTTTGTGGCAACAAGATCGCGAATTCTTCTCCGCCCAGCCGGCCAACAATATCCGCATCGCGCATCTGGTGCTGGCACAACCGGGCGATCACCTGCAACACCTCGTCGCCCACATCATGCCCGTAAGTATCGTTGATGGTCTTGAACAGATCGGCATCCAGCATCAGCAACGCCACATCCAGCCGATACCGCCGCGCTCGTTGCAATTCCCTCTCGCACAACTCCAGAAAATGCCGGCGGTTAAACAAGCCGGTCAGGCCATCCACCGTCGCCAGATGCCGCAGCTCCTCCAGAATCCGCTTGCGCTCGGTGATGTCAGACAATACCCCTTCGACCGTAGCGATGCCGTGTTTCGGATTGAGGCTGGCGCGCGCGTTAACCTCCACCCAGATCGACTCGCCATTCCAGCGCCGCATCCGCAACTGCAAATGAGCCACCTGGCCATGCGCCGCCAGCACCCCGAACAGGCGTTCCTGTTCATCCTCATCCACAAACGGCCACAACCAGTCGTCCTGGTGTGTTCGTAAAAACTCGGACGGGGTTTTATGACCGATAATTTGCGCCAGCGCCGGGTTGACATCCAGAAACCGTCCATCCAATTGAGCGATGAAAATACCCTCGCTGACGTTCTCGAACAGCGAACGATACTTCGCCTCGCTCAATTGCAGCCGGTCATTCAAGTTGTTGAGTTCCTCCTGCATTCGGTCGCCGATCCGGATCAGATGGCGCAAATGACGCAGCAGCCGACCGTATTGTCGGGTTAGATCGGCGAAGGCGGCGGCATCCGGCGGCTCCGACGCATCGTCCTGCAACAACGCTTTGGCCGCCTCCAGTATTTGCTCTTCGCTGTCGAGCAGATTGGTCTCGGAACTCATGGCGGCTCCTGGGACTGTTCCACAAGATTAAAAGTCAATGCCGTCAATTCCTCGCTGAAATCCTGTCCGCATTCCAGAATGCTTTCATTGTCCGGATCGTAGCGCCAGTTGACGATGACCTGCGCTCCGTCCTGGGCTGCCTGCTCCAGTAGATCCAGGAAGTTCAGCATGACCTTGGTGCTGCTGCTGTTCAGATACCGCACGGCCAGATCGACCTGCACCATCGTCGTCGGCTCCAGATCAGCAAGAAAGGTTTTCAGCCAGGCAAACACCGGCGCATAAAATGCGGCAGCATTTTCCGGATAAGACTCGCCACTGATGCTCAAACTGCGGGCGCTGGCATCCAACCGAATCGCCGGTGATGACCGGGACTTCTCGATCACTAAGCTGTCCATCGTGGCTCTCCGCTCATCAGATCACGACGCGCAGACTGAAAAAGACATAGCGCTCATCCACATCGCCGAGCGCGTACTCCAGCGGCGCAGCGCCTTTACGCGCCATGCAGATCAACCCCAGCCCCGCTCCACCCTGTGGATTCAGTGGCTGGCGCATCTGCTCTTTGTACAGCGCCTTCAAGCCGGCCTTGTCCAGACTCCGCAACCGCTCCAGATGGGCGACCAACGCTGGCGCGTCAGTCCGATCCAGCAGGTTGCCGGAACTGATCACATACCGCTGTTCATCCTGAGCGATGACTACAATGCCGGATCCCGCCAACCGGGTCTGCTCGGGACCGGATTCCAGACGGCTAATGTAATTGCGGACATTTTGTGCCTGTTCGATGTAAACGGCGAACACGTCCATCAGCGCAGAACCGGCTACCTGGGTGCTTTCCAGATGATGACGGATGGCCTTACCCAGCTCCTCAATAATGCTATGGGAAAAAGGCCCGCTGAAACTCATCAGGATACCCTGGTAGCGCAGTTCATCCTGTAGTCGGGTCAGATCAAGGGTACTGGTACTCATGGCCGGTTCTCCTTCACTGATATGGTCAACACCGTCCCACGCCCGGACGAAAGCCGATCACCGCGATGTCGTCGCGCTGCGGTCGTTCGCCCTGCCACGCCGCCAGCGCCTGTTCCAGCGCTGCTTGTTGCTCCGGCAATGGCTGCCCATTGCCTTGTTGCAAAACATCCTGGAACCGGCGGCGACTGAAGCCGTGTCCTTTTAGCCCGCCGGCCTGATCCAGTAAACCGTCGGTGGTCAGATAAAAGGTTCTGCCAGGTATTCGTTCAAGATCATGGCGACTGAACAACGTCCAGTCGGGATCGGTCTGTCGATAGCCGAGACTGGTTCGGTTACCGCGAATGAGCGTCGTCGGAGTCGCTGGGTCTTGATAATACAGGTCGATCCGCGCCCCGGCGAAGTACAGCAACGGTTCATTCCAAGCCCAGTAACAGACTCCGGCATCAAAACCATTCTCGAAACTTTCACCCATATCATCCTGATGCAGGATTGCCTGCATTTCCCGGTGCAGCGCTTGCAAAACCAGCACCGGGTCGGTGATGTCCATGACGCTGGCGATGTGATTCAGCGCGGCATTGACCGCCATAGTCATAAACGCGCCAGGGACGCCATGTCCGGTGCAATCAACCAGCGCCAGCAGGCAACCCCGCTCATCGATCCGGCAGTAGTAAAAGTCGCCACCCACCAGATCGCGAGGCCGCCAGATCATGAAGTAATCCGCAAAGGCCCGCGCCAGCATCTCCGGGGTCGGCAACATCGCCTGTTGCAGCAACTGGGCATACTGGATGCTGTCCAGCACTTGCCGGTGAGTATCGGCCAGCTCCTGATGAGTCTGCCGCAGTTGCCGGGTGCGCTCGTCCACCAAGGTTTCAAGGTGGCCAGTGTATTGCTGGATGGTCAGCGTCATGGCGTTAAAATCACTGGTCAATTCGCCAATTTCGTTGTGCGCCTCGACCATCGCCAGTTGCCCGTAATCACCGGCGGCGACTGCCTGGGTGGACTGGCGCAACCGGATCAGCGGATTCAGCACCAGCCGATTGATCAGCGTGGCAACCGCCGCCGCCAGCGCCAGCAGAGAGAGCGCCAGCAGTCCGGCAAACGGCATAAACCGCCACACACTGTAAACATGGGCGGTGTCCACCAGGGCAATAACAAACCACTGGATTTCCGGCAGATAAGCCATAGCGACCCACACGGGCTGGTTCTCGACCGTCAGCGGCAGCACCGTTACTGGCGCTTGACCACGACTAAGCTGATCCAGTTGTCCGCGCAGCGCGGCCTGCTCCTGCGGCGAGACCAACAACCGGTCAATTGTCCGGCGCTCGGCAGCATTCTTGGCGACGGTATTCAGATCAATGTAGCTCCGGTCGTGATACGCCTTGATCGATCCGGCGCGATCCACCAGCAGGGTGCTGACTCCTGGCCGATCCTCGCTCAACACGGCCTTGATAAAACCATCGAGTTCCAACCCAGTGCCGCCCAACCCCAGCTTCTCGGTACCCTCCCTGACCAGCACGTTGATCCAGACCTTGGTGACATCCAGCGGCGCGTCATAATCCACGTTCAAATCGAAATCGGTCACTTTGGCCAAGGTGGCGAAATACCACTGGTCCTCCGGACTAGCCGCATCGAGAGTATGTCGCAACTCGCGGCCCCGGTACTCGTCAGCGGCATTGTTGTGGTAGTAGTGCCGGCTCTGGCCGACCACGAAAAAATAGCTGTGGTCAGCAAAATGGCGGCGGTAATTATCCAGTTCAGCCAGCGCCGCCGCTTTGAGGGCCGGGTCTTCCTCATCCCGCGCCCAACGTTTCAGCAGCGGTGAATCGGCCAAGTGACGAGACAACGCCAGCTCACGCTGAATCGGAGCCAAGAGGCGATCTTTCTGCCGCAGTGCATATTGAGTGGCAAATTCTTCACCCAGTTGCCGGATGACGCCGTGAATGCCCCAGGCGAATAAGGCTAGCGCCACTGCCCCAGTCAGCAGATAGATACTCACGATCAGCAGCAGAAACTGGCGCTGAAGACCGGAAAAACGGGGACGGGCCGAGGACAGTGCGGGCATAGTCTTCAAGTAGGGAGTGGCGTCTTGAAGGTCGGAATCGACACTGATCCCGCCAGAAGTGGCCGGACATCCGTCGCCAGCATTCCAGCGCGGCGAGCGGCTTCCAGACCGGAATCCGCATCCTCGAACACTTGGCAAGCACCAGGCTCCACCTGCAAGCGGCGGGCAGCTTCCAGAAACAGATCCGGGGCCGGCTTGGGCGGCAGGCCATCGTCAGCGGTCAGCACCACCGAAAACAGATCGCGCAGGCCAATCGCCCGCAAGGTCCGCTCAACATTAGCGCGATTGCTGCCCGACACCACTGCCAGCGGCAAGCGCCCGTAATACTGCCGCGCCAGCCCCGCTACCGGCTCCAATGGCTTGGTCTGCTCCAACCGGGCATAAGTCCGGCGTTCCTTGTCCGCAGTAAATTCGGTGACGTTGATCGCCCGGCCAAATTCAGCGTTGTACAGCGCCACGATCAAGTCAGTGGGTTTGCCATTGTGTCTCAGCAGAAACTCCAGAGGACACGGCAAACCCAGCGCGGCAAAAGTTTCTTCCCACCCGGCGTAATGCAGAGGAAGGCTGTCAGCCAGTGTGCCATCGCAGTCAAAAATCAGACCCTGCACCCCGGCGGGAACCATCAGCGCCTGCGCACAACCGCCCGTCACGGTTAACCCCCACCCGGACGCGGCGCCATCCGCTGCGCAAGCGGCGGTGCGGCAGGCTTCTCCTCTTCCGGTTCGGGCATCGCTTCCAGCGACAGCCCGGAGCCGCCTGCTCGCCCGGCATCGGGCGATCCACCACCAGATAAGCTGATCCGCAATCGCAGGTTATTGGCGGAATCCGCGTTCTTAATGGCTTCATCGAAGCTAATTTTGCCGGCCTGATGCAGATTGAAGAGCGCCTGATCAAAAGTTTGCATCCCCGCCCCAACCGCCTTCTCCATAATCTCCTTAAGCGTGGACACCTCGCCGCGCTTGATCAGGGCTTCCACCATCGGTGAATGCAGCAAGATTTCAATCGCCGCCACCCGCTTGCCATCCACCGTCGGGATCAAACGTTGCGACACAAAGGCCCGCAAATTGGACGACAGATCGGTGAGCAATTGTGGCCGCCGTTCCTCCGGGAAGAAATTGATGATCCGGTCCAGCGCCTGGTTGGCACTGTTGGCGTGCAGGGTGGAAATGGCTAAATGGCCGGTTTCCGCGAAGGCCAGCGCGTGTTCCATGGTTTCGCGGTCGCGGATTTCACCGATCAGAATCACATCCGGAGCCTGACGCAGGGTGTTCTTGAGCGCATCGGCATAGCTCAGGGTATCCACGCCAATCTCACGCTGATTAACTACCGAGCGTTTGTGGTGATGGACAAATTCAATCGGGTCTTCAATGGTGATGATGTGGCCGCCGCTGTGGGTATTGCGATGGTCGATCAGCGCCGCCAGCGAGGTGGATTTTCCGGACCCAGTGCCGCCAACAAACAGGATTAATCCGCGCTTGGACATGATCACTTCGGTCAACACCGGTGGCAACCCCAAGTCATTGACCGTAGGAATATCG
Source organism: Candidatus Competibacteraceae bacterium (assembly GCA_003989085.1). Classification (GTDB taxonomy): domain Bacteria; phylum Pseudomonadota; class Gammaproteobacteria; order Competibacterales; family Competibacteraceae; genus RXIV01. The sequence goes on along the minus strand of RXIV01000004.1, from coordinate 188,385 downwards.
GTCTTGATGTTGCGAATCACCATCGACACTTCGCCACGCTGCTTGAAGATGTTGACCCGAAACCGGCCCACACCGGCTTCGCTAATGGCCAGATTCATCTCCAGGGTGCGCTCGAACTCCATAATTTGGGCCGCATCCATGACGGAATAGGCGATTTCCTTGACCCGGCCCGGAGTGAGCGGGTCCTTGTCCAGCGCCCGCAACACACCCTGAAACTTGGCGCACGGCGGCGCTCCAGTGCTGAGGTAAATATCGGACCCGTCGCGGCGGGCCAGAATCAGCAAATAATCCTTCAACTCCATAACTGGACTCCCCAAAAATAGCCAACGATTCTTGAGCGTTTGCCTTTCACCTTGTTTCTACGGAAGACCCGGAGAACGCTTTTCCACGGAAAACGCGGAAAGCTTAAAAGCAAAAAAACAGGCTCCCTTAGCCTTTAGGCAATCGTCGCCGCCGCACCGCCGCGTCGGGGATCGCCTGCGCCTTCATCATTGGGCGCAGCAACATGGACGCCACCAAAATACACATCCTGAACTGGCCAAAGGTTAAGCGGCCAGCGCTCCGCCAGGACAGCCAGCGCCGCCGGATCGAAACCCGGCTCCATCTGAAGGCGCTCGCCATCCCAGTGCAGGCGTGGCGCTTCGACTGCAGCAGGTGGATTCATGGCGAAATCGACGGTGTTGCTGATCACCTGGAGCAAAGCAGTGCGAATCCGCTTGCTGCCGCCGCTGCCCAGCGCCAGCCACACCCGGTCGCCGTTGAGCAGCAAAGACGGGGCCATCATCGATGCAACCCGCATCCCCGGCGGACTGACATGGAAGCCTTCGGGATGCAGATCATCCTCGCCCATCATGTTGTTGAGCATGATTCCGGTTCCCGGCGCGAAGTAGCCTGATCCCTCACCATTGGAAATGGTCATGCTGGCGGCGTTGCCCTCGGCATCGCAGACGCTGATATGCGTGGTGCCGCCGGAGGCCATTCGCACCCGCTCGCCACTTTCCGCCAGGCCCGGCTGACCCAGATCGGTCGGACTGAGATAACCCTCGGCACGGCGGCGGTCGGTCTCCTGCATCACCGCCGCCAGCAGCGCCAAATGGGCCGGTGAACCAAAACCCAGCGCCGCAACGGATCGCGCCTCCAGCAATCGTAACGATAAGGCCAGCAACGACCCGCCGAAGGAAGGCGGCGGGTTAGTCAGCAGCCGGCAGCCGCGATAATCCACCGGCAACGGCTCACGCTCGATCACCCGGTAGGCGGACAAATCAGCCGCCGTCAATAAACCACCACCCTCCTGCATCTCCTGGGCGATGCAGCGGGCCAGATCACCCTCGTAAAATGCCTGCTCGCCGCCCTGCGGCAAGGTGTCCAGAAACGCCGCCAGCTCCGGGTTGCGATAAGTATCGCCCTCCCGCAGAAAGTGCCCCTCCGGTTGAAACAGCGTCCGCCCGGCAGCGGTCAGGGTCAGGATCGGGGTCAACAAGTCCAGGACATACGCTTGCTTGGCGTTGATCGCCACCCCGTCCCTTGCCAGCCGGATCGCCGGAGCCAGCACCTCGGACAACGGCAAGCGGCCCAACCGCCGGTGAATGTGCAAATAACCGTGCAACACACCGGGAACGGCGACCGATCCCAACCCGACGTTGAAAACCTGCGCGCTGGCGGGAAACTGCACTGTCATCGGAAGAAAATGTGGCTCCAGTCGCCCCGGTTGCCCACCATGCCCCGGCGTATTCACGAAGAAGTCAAACAGCGCCGCCCGACCTTGCCCGGTGCGGGCCAGTAGAAAGCCGCCGCCGCCCAGACTGGCCAAGGCCGGCTCCGCCATAACCGCCGCAAAACCGGCGGCGATGACTGCGTCAAAGGCGTTACCACCGGCGCGGAGCAACATGCAAGCCGCTTCGATAGTTTGGGGATGGCCGCCAGCAACGCTCGCCTTGCCGGAAAGCTCGTCGGTTATATTCATAATCAATTAACGTCAGGCCCGGCCTGAGGGCCGCCGATGCGGGGCACTGCGGCCTCGTCCGCGATGATCGCCGCCATGTGTTACCGGGGGCCGCCGCTCAAGTCGCTTGGGCGGCTTAAATTCCAGCAGCAACTCTTCAGTGATCGACTGCACCGGGATTTTCTGACCAATAAACTCCTCAATCTCTGGCAACGAGTAAACGTACTCTTCACAGGCAAAACTGATGGCGTCGCCACTAGCCCCGATCCGGGCGGTGCGGCCAATACGGTGTACATAATCCTCACGATCCTGCGGCAGATCGAAGTTGATGACGTGAGTCACGTCAGGAATATGCAGTCCCCGCGCCGCCACGTCGGTCGCCACCAGAATCGGCAAGCTGCCGCGCTGGAACGATTCCAGTAGCTTGAGCCGCTTGTTCTGCGGGATGTCACCCGATAACACCTCGGCTTCATAACCATTGCCCAGCAAATAGCCGGTGACCCGATCCGCCGCCCGCTTGGTATTAACGAAGATCATGGTGCGTTTGGGATCGTGCTGGCGCATGATCCCCAACAGCAAGGCGATCTTGTCGCGGGCGGAAACGTGGTATAGCGCCTGACGCACCTTGTCGGCGGTGACATATTCGGTCTCAATGCGAATGACCTGCGGGTTATTCATGTGCTCGTAGGCCAGCTCCATCACCCGGTTGCTGAGGGTGGCCGAGAACAGCATATTGATGCGCTGATCGGGCGGCGGCATTTTTCGCAACAGATAACGGATATCGGTGATGAAACCGAGATCGAACATCCGGTCGGCCTCATCCAGCACCACGACCTCGATGGCGCTAAGCCGGTAGACGCCCTGCTTCAGGTAATCGATTAAGCGCCCTGGTGTGCCAATCAGCACATCCACCCCGCCTTCCAGTTGCCGACGCTGACTGTCATAGCCGGTGCCGCCAAATACCGCAGCGAATTTGAGGCCGGTATAGCAGCCAAGCTGTTCAGCATCGCGGTGAATCTGCACCGCCAGCTCACGGGTCGGCGCAATAATGATCGCCCAAGGACCAACCGCATCTTCAGCAACCGGAGTTTTCATCAGATGATGCAGCGTCGCCAGCAGAAACGCTGCGGTCTTGCCGGTGCCGGTCTGAGCCTGGCCAGCAATGTCCTGGCCCTTGAGTGCTGGCGGCAGGGTCGCCGCCTGAATCGGAGTGCAATGGGTAAAGCCGGCATCCTCGACGCTTTCCAGCAGCGCATCATGCAGGCCAAGCGCCGCAAAGGGGACGGGAGTGAGATGATCTTTTTGCATAGGTTGGCGATGTTCCCGGGTAAACAGGGGGTTGGGGGACTTGCGCGAGCGCCCGGTTTGGGCTGAAATGAATAAAGCATTTGTGTCCCGGTTGATTATTTTGCCACAATACCACTGGTTGAATGCCGTCTGTCGCTGATTTTCGCGGCTACCCTCCTGACGGCAGTTCCCCTGCAACTATCCTTTGTCGCCTTTACGCCGGTCATCGGCGTTTCCGGCTCCCCCGCCAACCTTTCCTATTCTGAAGTGGAGAACTCTCCCGTGAGCGAGCGAATCACGCATATTACTGACGACACGTTCGAGGCTGAGGTGCTCAAGGCCGAGCAGCCGGTGCTGGTGGATTACTGGGCCGAATGGTGCGGACCCTGCCGGATGATCGCGCCCATTCTGGACGAGATCGCCGCCGAGTACGCAGGCCGGGTCAAGATCTGCAAGCTGAATGTTGACGAGAATCAGAATACCCCGCCCAAATACGGCATTCGCGGCATTCCTACCCTGATGCTGTTTCGCAACGGTAATGTTGATGCGACCAAGGTCGGCGCGGTGTCCAAGTCGCAGTTGGCTGCCTTTCTCGACAGCAGCCTGGGCTAAAGCCACCCAACGCGGCGTCCACCCCAGGGTAGACGCCGCATGGGTGGCCGCGCCAAGTTCATCCAATGCGCCACCGTTCGCCCCGCACTACTATCCCTGCCGTGTCCGGCCCTCGCCCGCCTCATTCCCCAATCCGCGAGCACCCTCTTCCCTCGCCGGGCGCATCTCTCACCCGCGCCTGCCGCTCCGAGCAGCCAGCCTCCATGAATCTGACCGAACTCAAAAAGAAAACCCCCGCCGAACTGATCGCCATCGCCCAAGAACTCAAGATCGAAGGCATGGCCCGCTCCCGTAAACAGGAAGTGATCTTTGCCATCCTCAAGGCGCTGGCCAAAAGTGGTGAGGACATCTCAGGTGATGGCGTACTGGAGATCCTGCAAGACGGCTTCGGCTTTCTGCGTTCCGCAGACAGCTCCTATCTGGCGGGTCCCGATGATATTTACGTCTCGCCTAGCCAGATCCGCCGTTTTAACCTTCGCACCGGCGACACGGTTAGCGGCAAGATCCGCCCACCCAAGGAAGGCGAACGCTACTTTGCGCTGCTCAAGGTTGGCGACATCAATTTCGAGCCGCCGGAAGTCTCCAAAAATAAGGTGCTGTTCGAGAACCTGACCCCGCTGCACGCTACTGAGCGGATGCAGTTGGAGCGTGGCAACGGCAGCACCGAAGACATTACCGCGCGGGTGATCGATCTGGTCGCGCCCATCGGCAAAGGTCAGCGCGGGCTGATCGTCTCGCCGCCGAAAGCCGGCAAGACCATGATGTTGCAGAACATCGCCCAGAGCATCGCCGCCAATCATCCCGAGTGTTACCTGATCGTACTGTTGATCGATGAACGCCCGGAGGAAGTGACCGAAATGCAGCGGTCAGTGCGCGGCGAGGTTATTTCCAGCACCTTCGACGAACCAGCCACCCGTCATGTCCAGGTCGCAGAAATGGTCAGCGACAAGGCCAAGCGACTGGTTGAACACAAACGTGACGTGGTGATCTTGCTGGATTCGATTACCCGGCTGGCGCGGGCCTATAACACGGTGGTGCCGGCTTCGGGCAAAGTGCTAACCGGTGGGGTGGACGCCAACGCGCTGCAAAAACCCAAGCGGTTTTTCGGCGCGGCCCGCAATATCGAAGAAGGCGGATCATTAACTATTATCGCGACTACCCTGATTGACACCGGGTCGCGCATGGACGACGTGATTTATGAAGAATTCAAGGGTACCGGTAATATGGAAATCCATCTGGATCGACGAATTTCCGAAAAGCGGGTATTCCCATCAATTGATCTGAACCGTTCCGGCACTCGTCGCGAGGAATTGCTGACCGAGGCGGATGATTTACAGAAGATGTGGATTCTGCGGAAATTATTGCATCCAATGGATGAGTTGCAGGCGATGGAATTTCTGCTGGAGCGGCTCAAGAGCACTCGAACCAACAAGGAGTTTTTCGACTCCATGAAGCGCTGATATTGCTACTCTCGACGATACCGTTACCCTCCGCGACGCGCTGAACCTGCTGAACCACTATGAATCCTGCTGCGTTTTTCAGATTGCCATCCCGTCCTGCTTTGCCTGCACCTCTGGCGTTGCCATTGAAACTGATTCCCGGCCCAGTGCATTCCATCGCGCTGACCACTGTACTAAACCGGCTGTTCGCCGCCCGAATCCGCGATGGCGAATTCGAGTTTCTGCGCGACCGGATTTTGGCGCTTCAGGTACGCGATGCCCCAGTGGAATACCGGCTTCGCTTTGCCGGTTCGGCGGGGTTTGTTCCTTCCCAATCGCCACAACCGCCGGACTTGGCGATTAGTGGCGCACTTTATGATCTTCTGGCGCTGACCACTCGCCATGAAGATTCCGATACCCTGTTTTTCAACCGCCGGGTCATCATGGAAGGCGATACGGCATTGGGTCTCGAATTAAAGAATTTGCTAGATGGAATGGATTGGGAAGCGATGGGTGGACCATTGCCGCCACTGCTACGGGTGGCTAGTAACTTAATGGCGGCTTATGAGCGGCTGAGTGGTTGAGCGCGGAACTCACATGACCTCTGTTGTCGCCTGTCTTAATCCTGGTTGCCCGTGCCAGTAACCATTGCAAGCGCCATAAGGTAGCGCCGCATTCAGCGCCTGAGCCGCTGTCACTGGGTCACGTTCCCCGTGTAGACTCGCAGCGAAGGCGCTAACAACCGCCCCGGTTCCCTCAGCCTGCGGGCTGATTCGCAGCACATCAATATTTAATTCCCGTAATGCCGCCAGTTCCAGCAGCAGATTACAGGTTTGCGCTGATTGGGTCTGAATACCATTCAGCGTCAGAAATGCTTGCCCCTCACGAGTGCTCAGCGTTAATCCCTCCGGGTCATTCAGACAACGGTACTGGCAATCGTCCTTGGGCAAGTTATGATAACGTGCAGTGAAACAGCGGGCAGAATAAGCGAGCGGCATTCGGCCATAAACAAAGACCTCTGTTTCGACTCCGACTGGACGTTCCATTTGTATGGAAGCCAGAGTCTGCCGCGACAATTCCACCGGCATGATCCAGCGTCTCGCGCCTAGCCCAGCGAGAACGCGCAGGGTGCGGCTGTTGTAAACATTGATCCCGGTTCCCAGCACAAATGGTGTGTTCCTCTCCGCCAGCAATCGCACTGCCCCCATATCGTTTGCTTCGACGGTGAAACGCCCGTTCTCACATAACCGGCGCAGCGTCAGCAATTCCGACTCCGCCTCCAGTAAGGCCATTGTAGACAGCACCACTTCCTTGCCGGCAGCGCTTAGCCGTACCGCCAATTCCAGCCAATCGCCCGTGTTGAATGAATGACGCTTGGAGCAAACCATTTCACCAAGATAAATGATATCCACCGGCGCGCCACTCATCTGCTGGTAGAAATCCAGCAATTGATTCTTGCTCCAGTAATACAGCACCGGCCCCAGTGCCAGTTTCGGCGAATGTATAGTCATTTTGTTGCCCTCATTGCCAAGTCCGGTGATACGCGCCCAGCGTAGTTTGCCGGCCTTCAGACACTTTGCCGAGTTCTTGCAACCATTCCGGCTTCGGGAGATAAGCCGCCGGATTACGCCGACATGCGTCAATCGCCGCCCGCCAGACCTTAGTGACCTGGGTCACATAAGCCGGACTGCGCTGGCGACCTTCAATCTTGATGGCGGCAATGCCCATATTCTGTAATTCTGGCAGTAGTTCCAAGGTATTCAGACTGGTCGGTTCTTCAATCGCGTAATAAGTCTGATCCGCCACGGTAAAACGGCCCTTGCACAAAGTGGGATAACCAGCCGGTTCACCCGGCGCATAACGGTCGATCAATAAACCACCCAGTCGGGTTTCCAGGCCATTGGCTGTCTCTTCCCAGCGCACCGCCTTAGCCGGCGAACAAACGCCGCACATATTGGGCGATTCGCCGGTCACGTAGGATGACAGCAGGCAACGGCCCTCAACCATGATGCACAGCCCGCCGAAACCGAATACTTCAATACCCACCGGGCTATTTTCCAGAACATGCTTCACTTGCGGCAATGACAGCACCCGAGGCAACACCACTCGGCGAATGCCGAACTGCTCGTGATAAAAGCGGATCGCCTCGTAATTGGTGGCGGAACCCTGCACCGACAAATGCAGCGGCAACTCGGGATGCCGTCGGCAGGCATAATCGAGCACACTGATATCCGCAGCGATCACTGCGTCCACGCCCAACTCCGCCGCCTGATCGACGGCGTTTTGCCAGCGGGACCAACCATCCGGCTGCGGAAAAGTATTGAGGGCGACGAATACTCTCCGGCTTTTACCATGCGCGTATTGAATACCCTGCGCCGCAGTTTTCGCATCGAAATTCAAGCCGGGAAAGTGTCGGGCGTTGGTGTCGTCACGAAAGCCGATGTAAACGGAATCCGCGCCATGATCGACGGCAGTTTTCAGCGAAGGCAGATTGCCTGCGGGGCAAACCAGTTCGAGCGGTTTTGAACGGGGGGACGGGGTGGAAACGGCCATGACTTTGACTCTTAGTGTGGGCGATCCGGTTGCTTGGGCGGCAAATGGGCAAGCAGCCGGTGCTATGCCATCGGGATGTTAATCACATTTTGCGGGATCATGTGCGTTGGCATAGTACCCCACCAGTCTTTAGACTTCAGCCGCCGGTGGGGCGACTTCCATCACATCGGGTCACCCGTATTGCAACGTCATGGCCTTGGAAGCAGGAAGCTAACGTGCTCAGCGCCATTGCGGTTTATCGGAAATTATAGAAAAATGCGAATTATTCTCATTTGGAGCGCCTTTCCGATGACTATGGTGCGCCTTTCCGACCTGGCGATTGGCCAGCACGGCATTATCGAAGACCTGGATGCAGAAGGTCCCTTCCGCCAGCGATTACAAGCCTTGGGCTTTCGTATCGGTAAGGAAGTGCTACCCATTCGCCAAGCGCTGTTTGGCGGGCCATTGCACGTTCGGATCGGCAGCGTGAACGTGATGCTGCGCCGGCGAGACGCCGCTCTGATTCACGTCTGGGCCAGTCAGTGAAACGTATTGCTCTGCTGGGGATGCCCAACACCGGCAAATCGACCTTCTTTAACCGTCTTACCGGCGCCAGCGCCCGGATCGGCAACTGGCCGGGGATTACTGTCGATCTGCTAGGGGCGAAAATCCTGCTGGGCGCCGACATGGTCGAAGTCGTCGATTTGCCCGGACTGTATGACCTGCACGGCTTCGCGGAAGACGAACAGGTAGTGCGGCATTTCCTGCAAAACAATCCGGTGGACTTGCTCTGCCTCATCCTCAACGCCGCCCAGATCGACCAGCAATTGCCGCTGGCCCTGCAATTTCGCCAACTGGGGTTGCCCACCGTGGTGGTGCTGAACATGGCCGATGAGGCCGAGCGGCTGGGTATCCGGTTTGACGCAGCGACGCTGGCAGCGGGGCTGGACGGGCCGGTGTGTTTCATCAGCGCCAAATACGGCCAGGGCTTTCCGGAAACCCTCGCCGCATTGCGCCAGATGCTCAGCCGGAACCCGCCGACTGACACCGCCGCTCTGTCGGAAGAATTCGCTGAGGACGAGGCGCTGGTGGCTGAAGCGGAACGGCTGATCGCCCGCTCCGTCACCATGCCCCGGGTGCTAGAACATGATCTGACCGAACGCATCGACCGAATCGTCCTGCATCCGGTATTCGGCATTCCGCTGTTCTTCTTCGCCCTGTACCTGCTGTTCCAGGCAGTCTACGCCCTTGGCGGGCCGCTCCAGGACGGCATCGCCTGGGCGCTGGACGGTTTTCGCAATGTGGTGCTGATTCATTTCCAAGCCATTCTACCTCACTGGCTCTATGGCTTACTGGTCGAGGGCGTCTACGATGGTGTAGGCACGGTCGCCTCGTTCGTACCAGTGATCGTGCTGTTTTTCCTGGGCATGGCACTGGTCGAAGACAGCGGTTATCTGTCGCGCATCGCCTTTCTGATGGACGCGCTGATGGCGAAGCTGGGTTTGGACGGACGCGGTTTTGTGATGCTGCTGATGGGCTTTGGCTGCAATGTGCCAGCGCTCATGGGAACGCGGGTCATGCGTTCGCGGGGCTTGCGCCTGCTGACCATGCTGATCATTCCCTTCTCGCTGTGTTCGGCCCGATTGCAAGTCTTCGTCTTCCTGACGACTGCGCTGTTTTCGACCACCCAGGCCCCGCTGGTCTTGCTGGCGCTATACCTCATCAGTTTTCTGGTCGCCTTCGGCACGGCGCTGTTGTTCAAAAACCGTCTGCAAAGCCATGAACCACTGCTGATCGAACTACCGCCCTATCGCCTGCCCACCTTCCACCAAGTGCTGCTGCGCGGCTGGCATGAAGTACATCACTTTCTCAGTCGCGCCACCCGCTTCATCATCGCGGGCGTGGTCATGATCTGGCTGCTGACTCACCTGCCGCCCGGTGTTCCAGTGGGCGGGCCGGAAACTTTGGCGGGACTGTTTGGCGGCTGGCTGGAACCGCTATTGCGCCCGATCGGCATTGATCAGCAAATGGCGGTGGTGCTGCTATTCGGTTTCGTCGCTAAAGAAATCGTGCTGGGGGCAATGGCGGTCGTTTATGGCCTGGACGGCGATGCGTTGGCGCACTTGATGACTCAGCAAATGGATTGGGTGCAGGCGTTCAGTTTCATGCTGTTCACCTTGATTTATACGCCCTGCCTGTCCACCGTAGCGACCATGCGGAGTGAATCCAAAAGCTTGATCTTTACCAGCATCAGTATTTTCTGGTCGCTGTTCCTAGCGTGGCTGCTGAGCTTTCTCTTTTATCAGAGTGCGCGGTTGTTGGGCTATTAAACTCTACTGTTAAACATATAACTCCACCATCTGCCGCCAGTACTTTGGGCTATGCGCCCGTCCCTGCCAAATATGCATGGCATGTCGGACGCCTTTATTCCAAAGTGACTCGCTGAGATGCCGGTTATTGTCCAGAAACGGGTCACTGTCGCCAACCGCCAGCACAATATCCAGCCGCCGCAATTGGTCCAGCGTATGCTGATCGGACAGATTCGGGACAAAGTGGCTGGGCGTGTTGAAATAGACCTGCTCATCATAATGTCCATCAAACAGGTTGCGGAAATGCTCGATCTCCAAGGTCAAATCATAACGTCCGCTCAGCGCCGTGACCTTGCTGAACGCCTGCGGATGCCGGCAGGCAAAATTGACCGCATGGAACGCGCCGAAACTGCAACCATGTGAAATAACGCAGGGATGTGGATTTTTCACCCACATTAACGGCAACACTTCGTTCAGCAGATAATCTTCATAACGCAGATGGCGGTGAACCCGATCCTGAGGCTGGCTCCAGAAGCAGTAGAAACTCTCCTCATCAACGCCATCCACGCAATAGAGCTGAATCTGGCCCTGCTCGATCTTATGCCGTAATGCCTCAACCAGACCCATGTTCTCATATTCGTAAAATCGGCCGCAGCGCGTGGGAAATACCAGCACTTTAGCTCCAGAGTGGCCAAAGATCAGCAGTTCCATCTCCCGATTGAGCCGATGACTATACCACTTGTGATATTCCCGGTTCATGTGCGCTAAGCCTCTAAAACAATTGACTTGTTTTGAATCTAACGCACACAGTTGACAGGGTTATGACAGTGCCGGTGGCTCAGTCCGATTGAAGAAATAGGCCAAGGCATCCAGCAGCCGGGCATTTTCAGCGGCGGTTCCGGGGTGCTCGAAATGGCCGGTCTGCAACGGGAACAACTCTCGGGGGCCAGCCAGCGCATTGTAGATGGCAAACTGGCCGGGCGGCGGCACCGCCGGATCAAAGCGGGCGGCGGCAATATGGGTGGGAATATGCAGATGCCGGGCAGCAACTGCCGCGTCGAAATAGCGCAAGGTCTCCAAAGCCCGGCCGGTCTGCCACTGGTAGTTCCGTACCGCTTCGCCGCTGCCGACGCAAGGTAAGGTCAAGCGCAACGGGTGGTGGCCGAAGCTGGGCACGTTCAGATGAACGCGGCTAAAACGCGCATCCCACGGCAAAGCCAGTGCGCCTACCCCGCCACCAAAGCTGATACCTAGGTAATCCAGCCGCTGGGTCGCCACGGGAAACAGCTCCAGCAGCGCCGACGCGGCGCACCACACGGTATCCGCCGCACAATCGCCCAAGATGTAGGTCTCGCGCCGCTCAATCCCGTGCAGCACATGGCAAAGCGGATTGCTGGAAATGGCGGTGCAGGCGCTGCGGGAGATACCGCGTGCACAAGGAAAAATCAACGCCGTCCGCTTGAACGGCAGATGAAAATCCGGCTCGTCCCGCCCGCCATAACCGTGACTCACCACCACGCCCCGCTCAACCGGCTCAGCGCGGGGTCGGGTGAGCCAGCCGCCAATCCGCACCCCGTCCAGCGACGTGAATTCCACTGCAAACACACGGGTTTGCGGCTGTGGACTCGGTAGCTCACGCAGAACAGGCGCCACGGCCACCGACCGGGCGCGGGCGTAGCGATCCCGCCAGAACGGAGCGAAATCAACCGGTTCTTCCGGCGCGGTGATGCGAAGCAGCGCGGTTAAATCGTGACCGTAAGCAGGATCAAATGGATAATTGTGATAGAACATGAGAGCGTGATTAGGCCAATGTTTAATATCGATTAGCGCCGTACCCGGAACAACACCGCGCCAAGAATCATCGCGCCACCCACTATTGCCCAAGGGCTTGGTTTCTCACCCATCATCAGAAATACCCACACCGGATTTAGTACCGGCTCAATCATCGGAACCAAAATCCCCTCGACCGCCCGGACGTGACGCAACGCCAGCGCATACAGAATATAGGGCAATCCCAATTGCACCACGCCCATCAGTAATAACCCGACACAGCTTGATAAATCCGGGATGGACTGAAACATGAATGGCAGGCCAATAACTCCCGCCAGTAAATTGCCGAGAAATAGTGAAGGTAATGAGGAACTGTCTTTTTGCCGCCGTAAAAACAGCGTCAACCAGGCAAAACACAGTCCGCTCACCAGTGCGATGCTGTTACCCAGATAGCCGTCAAAACTCAGTTCATCCATGAAGAACAGTGCCATGCCACCCAGCATGACTAACAGGGTCAGCCAATCGCGGCGATCCGCCTGTTCACCGAGAAACCAGGGGCTGAACAGCGCGACATAAACTGGCGCGGTGTATTGCAGCAAAATGGCATTCGCCGCAGTGGTCAGCTTATTGGCGATGACAAATAACACGACCGTGCCGGCATAGGCCACCGCCCCGCCGATCTGGTTAAAAGTCCAAGTGAATCGCAATTCGCGATGGAAGGAAGTCCCGATCAAGGCCGCGCCAATCAGGCTACGGATTCCAGCAATGGCGACTGGATTCCAGTTCACCCATTTGATTAAGACTCCGCCCAAACTCCATAATACGGCGGTGAGCAATAATAACAGCAAGGCTCGGCGGTGTACGGCAATAGATTCTACAGGCAGATCAACCAATGCTTATTCCCTGTTGGCCTGACCGCCCAAATAGGCATTACAGACTTCAGGATTAGCCAGCAACGCCTCAGCGCGATCTTCCAAAACGATACGTCCGACCTCCATCACATAACCACGATGCGCCAGTTTTAACGCAGCACGGGCATTTTGTTCAACCAGAACAATGGTCACCCCCGTCGTATTAATTTCCCACAGGGTTTGAAAAATCGCCTTGACTAATAAAGGCGCTAACCCCAGACTTGGCTCATCCAGCAATAGAATCCGGGGATGCGCCATCAGTGCCCGGCCAATCGCCAGCATTTGCTGCTCGCCACCACTTAACGTCCCGGCCAATTGCTCATGACGCTGCGCGAGTACTGGAAATAGCTCGTAAATCCATCGCTGAGTCTTGGCAACCTGTGCTTTATCGTCACAGGTAAATGCGCCCAGATTAAGATTCTCCCGCACCGTCAGAGTACCAAAAATGCGGCGACCTTCCGGAGCTTGGGCAATCCCCATTTTCACCAATCGATGCGCTGGCAATTGGTGAATGGGCTGGGATTCAAAGCAGATTTCACCTTGAGCAGGTCGGAGCAAACCACTGATAGTGTGCAGCGTGGTAGTTTTTCCCGCCCCATTGGCACCAAGAATAGCGATAATTTCACCCTGCCGAACGTGCAGGTTAATTCCATGCAGCGCCGCAACATTGCCATAACGGACATGCAGGTTTTTAACTTCAAGCAACATATCAGACGAATCCTGAGCCGGAGTAATTTAGCACCATAAATCCGCCAGAGAAAGCGAGATAACCTCGAATGGCATCGACTGCATTATTTTATCTTGCTGATAAACCTGATCAATCGACCAGTTAGAACAGACCATCATAGGAAAATGCCTATTAATAAAGGCGTTACGCCTCATCTTCAGCACCCAGATAAGCCTCAATGACTTTAGAATCACAGCGCACCTGATCTGGCGATCCTTCAGCAATCTTGCTGCCATATTCCAGCACCACCAGCTTCTCACAGACTTGCATCACCAATCGCATATCATGCTCAATCAATAGAATGGTTATGCCACGCTCTTGAATCTGCCCAATCAATCCAATCAGCGCCTTAGTTTCCTGTTCATTCATGCCGCCAGCCGGCTCATCCAGAATCAGCAAACGTGGTTGCGTCGCCAAAGCGCGAGCAATTTCAAGACGCCGCTGATCGCCATAGGAAAGATTCTTTGCTGCGATCCACCCGTATTGGCCCAAACCAACGAACTCCAATTCCCTCCAAGCGCAATCCGCCGCCGCCTGCTCCTCATGTTGTTGTGTCGGAAATCGCAACATGGAGGCAATAATCCCTCCACGCATCCGGTAATGGCAGCCGGCCAGCACATTTTCCAAGGCCGTTAGTTGATGAAACAGACGGATATTCTGAAAGGTGCGGGCAAGGCCGCGCATGATAATCCGATGAGTGCGAAGTCCATTGAGCAATTGATCTGCAAAGATAATTTGGCCTCGGTCAGACTGGTAATTGCCAGTAATCAGATTAAAAACCGTAGTTTTACCTGCTCCATTTGGCCCAATCAATCCAACAATCGCACCTTTCTCAACTGTGAAAGACACATCCTTAACAGCGGTCAAGCCACCGAAAGTTTTAGTCAATCCTTGCAATGCAAGGAGAGGTAGTTCCCTATCTCCATCGTTTGCGGAGAAACTATTCATCGATTGCTTTCCTTGAGCAGCGTAGGTGATAGCTGCTGACTCCTTGCTGGCAACAAGCCTTGTGGCCGAACAACCATCATCACCATCATTACCAATCCAAACACCAACATTCGCGCTCCAGCAAATTCACGGAACAGCTCTGGCAAACCAATGACCAGAAACGCCGCCACTACTATCCCAGTAATACTTCCCGCCCCACCAAGAATCACGATCATGAACAGCATCACCGATTCCCAAAAGCTGAATGACTCTGGGGAAACAATGGTCATCTTAGCGGCGAACAGTGTCCCTGCCATTCCTGCCCACGCCGCGCCGAGTCCAAATACTGCCAGCTTATAATAATTGGTATCAATGCCGATACCCTCAGCTGCAACTTCATCTTCTCGTAAATAATTCAGTGCCCGACCAAATCGAGATTGCTTAAGGCGGATAAACAGAAAAATAGTCAGCGCCACAAAGCCCCAAATTAGATAATGAAACTCCTGTGGCTGGCGAATCGTAAAACCCAACAATTTTGGGCGGCTGATAGAAAAAATCCCGTTAGCGCCACCAGTCAGGCCGAACACATCATTAACCAAGGCGATGCGCACGATTTCACCAACGCCGATAGTCACAATGAGCAAATAATCACCACGCAAATGCACGACTGGCCGAGCCACTACTAAAGCAAATAATCCGGCGATCAATCCACTCAACGGCAATGTCCAAAGAATAGGAATCTGATAGCGAGTATTAAGAATGGCGCTGGTATACGCGCCTATTGCATAGAAAGCGGCATGACCCATATTAAACAATCCTGCTTCACCCAAGATCAGATTAAGGCTGAGCGCCAGTAACGTATACAGACCAATACTATTGAGTACATCAACCTGATAGGTATTAAGGAACAATGGCGCAAAAACCAACGACGCCACAAATAGCGCTATAGTGAACGGTTTAAACCGTTTCATAGCTTGTCTAAGCCTTGACCTCATCAAATCTTGTCCGCCACTCGCTCGCCCAACAATCCTGTAGGCCGAATAATCAGAATCAAAATTAATACGCAAAAGGCAATAGCGTCTTTCCAAGCGATAGAGAGATAAGCTGCACCCAGCGCCTCAATCACACCGAGCAGTAATCCCCCGACCATCGCTCCAGGGATATTACCAATACCACCGAGAATTGCAGCGGTAAACGCTTTCATTCCATACACCCAGCCCATAGTAAAATTAACCTGGCCGTAATACAGCCCAACCATCAAACCCGCAATTCCACCCAATGCTGGCCCTAACAGAAAAACCATTAGGATGACTCGATTTACGTCAATCCCCATTAACCGCGCTGCGCCCTGGTCAATCGCCGCCGCCCGTATCGCTGTTCCGATCCGAGTCTTCTGGATGAACACATACAAGACGATCATCATCAGCACAGAAGCCAGAACAATCAGTACTCGCATCAAAGGTAAGTACAGACCAAAGATATTCAGTGTTGCGGTCGGCAGGATGTTATCGGGATAGACTTGAAACCGGGCGCCATAAATCAGCATCAAGGCGTTTTGCAAAAAGATCGACGCACCCAGCGCTGATACTACTGCAGACAACCGAGGCGATTCCCGCAGCGGACGATAAGCCGCACGCTCCAAAATAGCGCCTAATACCGCGACCAGTCCCATTACCATCAAGACCAGAACTACCATGCCCAAGGTAAACCCCAGTCGGTCGGTCAGCGCCAGCGAAGTCAGGAGCGTCAAACCAAGATAAGCGCCGTAAGTAAATAAGTCACCATGAGCGAAGTTAATCAGCTTGAGTACCCCATAAACCATGGTGTAACCCAAGGCAATGAGGGCATAGATACCCCCCACAGCGAGACCATTGGTGAGTTGCTGGATAAATTCTTCCACGAGCTTACCGGGATTAAGACAGTAGGAAAAGAAACACTGGATTATTGATCAATCGCCGAGCAGTCAAAACGGTTCTCATCGTCATCCAATAGACCAGACTAAGAGAACCGCCGACTATCTATAACTTCTGCAATACAAATTTGCCCTCGGCGTCTACCTTGTAAACCCGGTAGACATCGCCTTCACGGTCACCTTTAGCATCAAAGGAGATTGGGCCACTCAAGCCAGAGTAATTCTTGAGCCTTGTATGCAAATAATCAGCGACCTTGTCGCCGTCAGTTGATTTAGCGCCTGCAATACCGGCGACGGCAACCCGAAAACCATCACCGGCCAACACTGCCCAAATGGAAGGCGGCAATTCGTTATATTTCTTTTGATAATCTGTCAAAAACGCCTTGGCCTCTGGCGTATCCAGATCCTGTGGCTGTGGCGGACTAAGGAAATAGAAACCCTCTGCGGCTTCTTTACCAGCAATCTTGACCAAGTCAGCATTGTTAGTAGCGTCGCCACCGATAAAGGGTGTCTTCCAATTCATACCCTTCTTTTGCCGCAATAATTGGCCAGCTTCCGGATAATAGCCAGTAAACAGCACTACATCAGGATTAGCGCCTTTCAGCTTGGTCAGAATCGCGGTGTAATCGCTTTCCTTGGGTGTCAGCGCGTCAAAAAACACCACATCCACACCCTGTTTTTTCAGCAGTGCATTGGCTTCATCGGCCAAACCTTTAGCGTAAGAGGTACTGTCGTGGAGAATGGCGACCTTCTTAAACCCCAGTTTGCCGATAGTCTGCGCCGCCATCCGACCCTGCTCATCATCGCGGGGCGCGGTGCGGAAGAAGTGCTTGAAGCCCTTTTCAGTCAGGCGGATTGCGGTGGATCCATTGGCGATTTGGGGAATCTTGGCCTCGTCATAAATGGCCTGACTCGCTTCGGTAACGGAAGATCCGTAAGTCCCCACCACCGCAACGACACCCTTGGTCGTCAGGCGCTGCGCGGCCAGCGAGGCCGTGCGCGGATCACCGCCATCATCTTCGGTGATCACCTCAATTGGCTTGCCCAGAGCGCCACCTTTGGCGTTCTGCTGTTCGGCCAGTAGGGCAACGATGTTCTTCATACCTTGGCCTTCGCTGGCCCAGGAACCAGTCAGCGGCGCCATCAACCCGATCTTAACGGTTTCCGCTGCCTGGGCAACACCGCCGCCCAGCGCTAGACCCAGTGCGGCAACTAAGATTAAAAGTCTTTTTTTCATGTACTTATATCCTCCTATGACTGTAGTGTGCGTTGAAAACGATAGCAGCGAACTTCGGGCAGCGTCAAACCTGCTGCGTCATTGATGGCGACGTCCGAGTTGGCGTTGGCAACGATACGGCAACCCCCGACGCTACATTCTCCTCCTGATCGTTATCGTCTTCCGTTTCATCACGACTGCTCATCAGCCAGTCCATCGCCTGGACAGGATTGCGCGAACCAAGTCCGGCAAAATCAAACAGCGCAGCATCGGCCAAATGCGACGGGGCCACGTTTTGCAATGCGGCAAAGATATTTTCTACCCGCCCCGGAAACTGCCTTTCCCATTGCTGTAGCATGGCTTTAATCGCTTGCCGTTGCAGATTCGGCTGTGAGCCACACAAATTACAGGGAATGATCGGGAATTGCCGTGCTTCAGCATAGGCCGCGAGATCACGCTCCCGGCAATAGGCCAGCGGGCGGATTACCACATTGCGGCCATCATCGCTACGCAGCTTGGGCGGCATAGCCTTGAGCTTGCCGCCGTGGAACAGGTTCAGGAACAAGGTTTCCACGAGGTCGTCACGGTGATGACCGAGAGCAATCTTGGTCATGCCGTGGTTGGCGGCAAAAGTGTAGAGAATCCCGCGCCGCAGCCGTGAACACAGTCCGCAGGTGGTCTTGCCCTCGGGAATGATCCGCTGGACCACCCGGTAGGTGTCCTGCTCGATGATATGGAAAGGAACGCCGATGCCACGCAAATAATCAGGCAACACCTGTTCAGGAAAACCGGGCTGTTTCTGGTCAAGATTGACCGCCACCAATTCAAACCGCACCGGCGCCCGCGCCTGCAAATTCAGCAGAATATCAAGCATTACAAAGGAATCCTTGCCGCCGGACAGGCAGACCATCACCCGATCGCCTTCCTCGATCAGGTTGAAATCCTGGATGGCGCGTCCGACATTCCGCCGCAATCGCTTATGCAGCTTGTTAAAATTGACCTGCTGTTTCCTGACCTCCGCCGCCATCATCGCTCATTCTCCGGGAACCGCATTCGCAAGGGCAAACTCTAGCTGAAACCAGTCCGGTTGCGCCAAATTTCATACCTTGCCGCCCGTTAGCTGGCGGATTAGACTCCCCAATCATGAATGGTTAGCGCCGCGCGCCGGGAACCTAGCCGGGTTCCGGTTGGCCGCACCAGATAAATCAACCGCCACCCCCGGAGCATTTTGTCTATGGAGACCAGTGACATCGAAAACTACAAACGCCGGCTCGTTGAGCTGCGCATCGAGCATCGCGATCTGGATGACGTGATTGCCCGACTTGCCAAGGATCCCCTGGTCGACGAGCTTGAACTGAAGCGCCTGAAAAAACGCAAGCTCATGCTGAAGGACATGATCTCACACCTGGAAAGCAAGCTGATTCCTGATCTCAACGCCTGAATCCAGCCTAACGACAGAGCCGCCCGGCCATCTCCGGCCCGACGGCTCTTCCGCTGTCCGCTACTCGCCGTCTACCGACATCCCGTACTTCCTTGCATACCACTCCCGCGCCTGACAGATCCAGTCATCCCGACGAATCCGCCCGCTGAAATGGATCACCTCGGACTCAATACGCTCAATGTCGGCGGCGTTCAGCATCGCAAGCTGCTTGTAGCGACTAATCCCGGCAGCGTTCAGCTTGCCCTCCAGCGCCGGCCCAATGCCGTTAATCAGCTTTAAATCATCCTTTTCCAGTTCCTTGTCTTTTTCCAGTTCCCGCGCAGGCGCGGCCACCACAGGCCGATTATTAACCAACACCTTGATCCGGCTATTGATCTCATCCAGCTGCCGGGCGATGCTTTGTAAATCATCGTGGGTTGGCACCCCCAACTGCTTCAACGCCCGCGCTACTCGTTCCTCAAACAATTGCTCCAGATTATCGAGAGTGCCGCCCGCCTTGGTTTTAGCGCTTTCGACCAGACCACGCACCTCCTCAACCCGCTCTTTTAGCTCTCCAGCGGCATCTCCAGCCAACTTCAGGGTTTGCTCACGCAGTTTCTCTCCCTCCTTGACCAGAGAACCAACCCGTTTGCCGATTTCTTCCTGGGCTTTGCCCACTGCGGTCTTGACCTGATCCACCACTGCCTCACCACTGTTGTTCTTCCCGGAATCGTTGCGCATATTGGACTCCTTAGGCTGCTGCCCCGCCTTGAAAATGAACGATGCGTGTTGACTCTAGCAGCCAAAAATAGTGCAAACCGCCTAACATTGACCCGGCAGCGGTCAGCACTGCGCCCAATCCGGCGGCAAAGCCCCTCATTGCGCTATGCTAAAATGGTTCGAAAAGCTCTCTATCCGCCCCGGGGCTGACTGCCGGGCCGCACACCCTACCCCGAACCATGCTGACCATCCCATGCTCCTGAGCCGCTTCCTCAAGCCCAAGCTGCAATCTACGACTCCCGAAGCCCGCAAACCCACCTTGCAAGAGCTGGACACAACCGACCCGGCGCTGGCTGAAATCGCCCGGCAGGACACTGATCCAGTGCGCCGCCGCACCGCGCTGGAGCGTCTCGTTGATCTCGATCTGCTGCAAACGATTGCTAGTGAGGACGCTGATCCCGCGATCCAGGCCGCCGCGCAAAATCGCTATCAGGCGCTGCTGGCCGGCAGGATTGCTGAAAGTCCGACGCTGGCGGATCGACTGGAGCGGCTGCGGCACAACCCCGATCCGGCGCTGATTGAGTTCCTGACGCATCACGCTGCGGAACCTGAACTGCGGCGGGCAGCCCTAACGCTGATTGAAGCGGAAAACTTGCTGGTGGATATTGCCGTACGCAATTCACACCCTGAAGTGCGACTGGCGGCGTTGGAGCGGGTTCACGATCCCAACCTACTTGACCAGATTGCCCGTCAGAGCCGCAGCCGCGACAAGCGCGTCTACCGCCGAGCGCGAGAGCGGCTGGACGAGCTGGTTGCTATCCAGGCCCGCGCCGCTCACTTGGATCAGATGTGCGGCGAAATGGAGCGCCTGCACTGGGATGGCGAGGCTGGCCCGACCGCTGCCCGGCTGCTGAAACTGGAGCAAGAATGGCGTGATCAGGATGCCAACGCCCCGCAAGAACTACGGGAGCGCTACGCCCAGGCCCGCGCCCGCCTACAAACCGAACGGCAGGCCAGCGCCGCCCGCCGTAGCGAGCGGCTGGAATTGATCGCCTCGCTGGAAACTCTGCTGGAGCGGTTAAGCCACGAGACTGAACCTAGCCCCGGTCTCAATGCCTCGATCCAGTACGCCACCCGCGAAGCCCCTGCCGCCTGGGCCTACATTGGTCCGACCCAGGACGCTGACAGCCGGCGGTTGGAAACCCGGTTCCAACAACTGGTGCGGGATATTCATGAGCAGGAGCGCATCCTGCGCCGCAATCTGGACCGCGCCGCTCGGTTGCGTGAACTGCTGCAACAGGCGGAAACCTTACTCGCACAACCGAGCGAGGTGCACGACGCCGATCTCAAGGCCTTGCGGCGCCAGTGGGAGAGCCTGGAACACCCTGAAGCCAAAACCTTGTCCAGCGAGTTGCAAGGCCGGTTCGACGGGCTGCTGGACAAACTCCGCGCCCGCCTGCAAAAACAGCTTCAACACCGCGATCAGGAATGGCAGGAGTTGCAGGAACTGGCCCGGCAACTGGAAGAAGCCGCCGAAAATGGCGAGCTACAACAGGCCACCCAGCTTCAGGAGCAAACCCGCCAGCGGCTACGACGCAACATCGGGCTAAGTCGGGCGCAAATGACCGCTATTGAAGAACGGCTGCAAAGCTGCGCGGGCCGGATTAATGAGTTGCGTGACTGGCGGCGGTGGGCGGCCAACCAGGCCCGCGAACAGATTTGCGCCGCCGTGGAAGGACTGATTGATCTGAGCGGCGCCGACCCGGCGGACATCGCCCAACGCATTCAGCAGGCCCGCCAAACCTGGAAAGACCTGGATCATAAGGAAGGCGCCGCACCCAAGGGATTATGGAAGCGCTTCAACAGCGCTTGCGAGCGCGCTTATGCGCCGTGCCAAGCCTATTTTGAAGAGCGGGTCCGCGAACGCCAGCAGAATCTTGAAAAGAAAGCGGCGCTGTGTGAACAACTGGAACAGTTTGAAACCACCACGGACTGGCAACAGGTGGACTGGCGTGAAGCTGACCGGCTGCACCGCCGTAGCCAGGAGCAGTGGTATCGGCTGGGACCGATCAACCGCTCTGACCGCCGCAATCTCGACCGGCGGTTCCATCAGGCCATGCAGCGCCTGGATGGCCGCCTCCAGGCTGAGCGTGAGCGAGAAGTGCAGCGGCGCGAACAACTGATCCAGCAGGTTCAGGCGCTGGCGGATGGTTCCGACTTGCGGACCGCTATCGAAATCGCCAAACGCGCCCAAGCGGAATGGCATCCAACTGTCCAAGCGCCGCCCCGTCAGGAACAGGCCTTGTGGAAAGCGTTTCGCGCCGCTTGCGATGCGGTGTTCGCCCGCCGACAGAATGAACAACAGGCTGCCGATAGCGAACGGCAAGCCAATCTGGATCAGAAACAGGCATTGTGCGCAGACCTTGAAACACTGGCTGTTGGCGATCAGGAACAACTGGCGCAAGCGCAGGCGCGACTGCACGCCATCCAGCGCGAGTGGGATGACATCGGCCCGGTGCCCAAGACGGAACAGCGGGCAATCAGTCAGCGTTTTGAAAGCGCCATTGAGCAGTTCGCCCGACATGAACGCTTGCTGCGCCGGATGAGCGCTCAGGAAACCTTTCACAACCTGCAGGAGCGGGCCGGGTTATGCGCCAATCTGGAGGCGCTACTCACCAAACCAGTGGATGAGGCCGGGATCGCCGCTATTCAACAGGCCTGGGCCAAGCTGCCGATCTTGCCAGGACCGCTGCTGGAGCCGATCCAGCGGCGTTTTGCCACGGTTTGCCAAGCGTTGCACGATCCTGAGCAGGCGCAGACCTTGCGGGAAACGCTGGAACAGAACCTGCCACGCAAGCAGGCTTGGTGCGTGTGTATGGAAATTGTCGCCGGGGTGGAGTCACCGCCGGAACAAGCGCAACTGCGGATGAGCTATCAGGTGGCCCGGCTATCCGCGTCGCTGGCCGGAGGGGCTGCGATGAAAAGTGATGCGCTCTACGATGTCCCGCAGTTGCAAGAGCAGTGGTTCTTGAACGGTGCGCTGCCAGAGACCGCCGCAGTGGCGCTGGATGAGCGCTTTCTCCACGCTTTGCAGATCTGGCAACAACGGGAAGAAGGGTGAACAGCCGCGCCAGCAAAGTTGTGCGTTGAAAACTATCCTGGTCCATGCCCCTCGCCCGCAAACAGGGCAAGGGGTCTTTGCTCCACCCCGATGAAGCCCGGCGATCTGTTGCTGGCGCTACTGGCCAACACGGCTTGGGCTTTCAACTTTGTGGCGGGAAAAGCGGGCGTTGAACACTTTCAGCCCTTCCTGTTCACCGCGCTGCGTTTCGGTCTGTTGTTGCTGGTTCTGCTACCGTTGCTACGCTGGATTCCGGGCCGAATGGGCAGGATTTTTGGTATTGGCTTGGTACAGGGCGTACTGCATTTCGGTTTTATTTTCGCCGGTCTGGAAGCCAGCGGCGACATCAGTTCGGTCGCCATCGCCGCCCAACTCTACGTCCCATTTTCGGCCCTGCTGGCGTTGATTCTACTGGGTGAAAAACTGAGCCGGCGGCATTGGCTTGGCATCGCTTCAGCTTTTGCCGGGGTGTTGGCCATCGGCTTCGATCCAATCGTCTTTCACCATCTTGACGCCTTACTGCTGATCACTGCGGGCGCACTAGCCATGGCGGTCGCCACAATTCAGATGCGGCAGTTGCGTGGGGTCAGCGTATTCGTGTTGCAAGGCTGGATCGCGGTCTGCGCCACACCGACCCTGGCGCTGCTATCGCTACTGTTTGAGCAGGGACAATGGAGCGCCTTGCGCACAGCGACTTGGCTGGACCTTGCCGCACCGCTCTATTCAGCAATAGGCGCGTCGCTCGTCGGTCACGGCATCGTCTATTACCTGCTGGGCCGCTATCCGGTCGGCGTAACTACCCCATTGATGCTACTGTCGCCGGTGCTGGCGGTCGGGTTCGGGGTATGGCTCTGGGGTGATGTGCTGACCTGGAAGCTGGTCGTAGGTGGGCTGCTGACCCTGGCCGGACTCGCTATCATTACCATTCCCGCGCCCCGCCGCTGTTTGACTTCCGGCGCATAGTCCGATCAAAATTCCCGGCGAATCAGTTGTTCAATCAATGGTTGCAGGATGATTTCCATCGCAAAACCCATCTTGCCACCCGGCACCACAATGGTATTGCGACGCGACATAAACGAGTCGTGGACCATCCGCAGTAAATAGGGAAAATCGGGTTGGGTCTTGCGCGGCTCGCGAAACCGGATGACCACAAAGCTCTCGTCCAGGGTAGGGATATCGCGGGCGGTGAACGGGTTAGAAGTATCCACCGTTGGCACCCGCTGGAAGTTGATATCCGTGCGCGAGAACTGTGGAACGATGTAATGGGTATAATCGTACATCCGCCGTAAAATGGTGTCGGTCACTGCTTCAGCACTGTAACCACGTTCGGCGGTATCGCGGTGAACCTTCTGAATCCATTCCAGATTGACGATCGGCACTACCCCAAGCAACAGGTCAACATAGCGGGCGACATTGACCTTATCGGTCACAACCCCGCCATGCAACCCTTCGTAAAACAGCAAATGGCTTCCCGCTGGTAACTGCATCCAGGGAGTAAAGCTACCCGGCGTCTGTCCGTAAGGTTTGGCCTCTTCCGGATCATGCAGGTAATAGCGCCGCAGCCCAGCGCCCCGTTCGCTGTACTCCATGAACAGCGCCTCCAGCCGGTCAAACAGATTGCCTTCTGCGCCAAAGTGGCTGAGCGGACGGCCTTCCCGATTGGCCTGCTCGACCTGCCGCTGCATCTCAGCCCGGTCATAGCGATGAAAGCTGTCGCCTTCCACCACTACCGCATTGATGCCGTCGCGCCGGAAGACATGTTCCATCGCAATCCGAACGGTGGAGGTGCCCGCCCCGGATGAACCAGTAATGGCGACTATCGGATGCTGTTTCGACATAGGTAACCTGAATTTAGCAACTTAATTACGGCTCAAGGCGGGTAACGCTATCCACCATCTCGACGCCATCCACCTGATCGCTGCCGGTCTCCCGCCGCGCCCGCAGAGCCAACGCAATCAGGAACGCCGTCATGGCGAAGCCGATCACAATCGCAGTCAACACCAAGGCTTGCGGCACTGGATCCACATAATCAGTCCGGCCCGACGCCAAAATTGGCGGGCGGTGGATCGCCAACCGCCCCATTGCCAGCAAGAACAGGTTAACCGCATAGGACAGCAGCGCCAGCCCTAGCACCACGCTAAAAGTGCGACCCCGCAGCAATAGATAGATGCCGCAAGCCGCCAGTAGGCCTATCACTCCGGCGATTACGGCTTCCATTCAAACTCCATCGCTTCCGGTCGGCCTGGCTCCAGCAACATCATCATCACCGATCCCACCACAATCAGATAAACCCCCAAGTCAAAGGCCATTGCGCTAGCGATCTCAACATCGCCAATGATCGGGAGACCGATATGAGCAAAAGTCGAAGTCAGAAACGGATAGCCGAACAAACCACTGGCGAGACCAGTTACAGCGATCAGCATCAGGCCGCCTGCGATCAGCCGTTGATAATTAAGCGCTAACTGGGCGGTCGTCCGGTGGAAATCCCCAGCCAGATATTGAGTCGCCAGCGCCAGCACCGTCACCAATCCAGCGATAAACCCGCCACCTGGCAAGTTATGTCCGCGCAGAAAAATGTAGGCTGCCAGCAGCAGAGTCAGCGCCAGCAGTAGTCCTGCGCTCACCCGCAACAGCAACGGCCAACGCGCTTCAATGCCAGATGGCGGTGAGGAAAGCGTTGTTGATGAAGGCAAGCCGCCAGACAGCAGCGCCGCAATCCCAAGCGCGGCAATCACCAAGACAGTGGCTTCACCCAAAGTATCAAAGCCGCGAAAATCTACCAGAATCACGTTAACTACATTAGCACCGCCGCCACCCAGTAAACTGGTCGCCAGAAAATAGTCCGCCAACTCAGACTGCGGCGGGCGGGTCAGGATGCCCCAAGTCAGCGCAGCCACGCCAATCCCGGCCAAAGCCGCCAATCCTGCATCGCGAAGACGCCGCCCCGCCGTTGATTCTAATGGCGCATCCAGTGGCAGGTAGCGCAGAGCCAGCAATAACAGCACAGTGGTTACGACTTCTACGGTCAGTTGAGTCAGCGCCAAATCCGGCGCTGAAAAGCGCACAAACGCCAGCACCACAGTCAGGCCAACACCACCCAGCATGACAACAGCCACCAGACGCTGACGTTGCCAAAATACCGTCAGCACTGCGGTCAGCGCCAGCAACAAGACCACCAGCAAGCTCAACAGATCGACCGGCTGAAATAATTGATGCTCAGTTAAAAAGCCACCTTGCCACCCTCCTACGACACCCACGACCGCAGCCATCCCAATCAATAGTGATAAGTAACGATGCAATGAGCCGTTTTCTAGCGTATCAGTCAGGCGGCGAGCAATCACGATTCCCGCGGTCAAGCCGCATTCAAACAGGAACTTCCCATCCGGCAGAGGATAACGATCACGTAACTGGAACAATCGGCGACGTCGCCAGTACATCGCTGCTCCTCCGATCAGCGCCAACGCACTCATTAGCAACGGTAGACTAAATCCGTGCCAAATGGCGAGACTGTAGGACGGCAACGGCCCACCCACCACACTTGCCGCTGCAGTCGCTAACAGTGGTGCAACCGTATAGGCCGGTGCAATGCCCACCAGCAAACAGATCGCCACCAAAATTTCTACAGGCGCCCGCAGATAAGGTGGTGGTTCATGTGGCAGTCGCGGCAGATTAATCGGTTCGCCATTAAAAAATACGTCATGGATAAAGCGGGCGGAATAGGCGACCGAGAAAATTCCCGCTACCGTCGCCAGAACCGGCAATAACCAGCTGGTATCCCCCATCGCAGTTAAATGCACAGTCTGGGCGAAAAACATTTCCTTGCTAAGAAAACCATTAAGCAATGGAACACCAGCCATAGCTGCGGCGGCGGTCATCGCCAAACTTGCAGTCCACGGTATGTATTTAAATAGACCATTCAGTTGCCGCATATCTCTACAACCGGTTTCATGATCAATAATTCCTGCCGCCATAAATAATGAGGCTTTAAAAATTGCGTGATTAATAATGTGAAATACTCCAGCCACCGCTGTCAATGGTGTTCCCAAACCCAATAGCAGGGTGATCAATCCAAGATGGCTAATCGTGGAATAGGCCAACAAACCTTTCAGATCATGCTGAAATAGCGCGGCGTAAGCAGCAAACAATAAAGTAAAAAGTCCTGTTACCCCAACGAGATAAAACCATAGATCGGTGCCAGCCAATATTGGAAATAGTCGAGCCAGCAGGAAGACGCCTGCCTTAACCATTGTCGCAGAATGCAAATAGGCGCTCACTGGCGTAGGCGCAGCCATTGCGTGCGGCAGCCAGAAGTGGAAGGGAAATTGCGCTGATTTTGTGAATGCACCCAACAAAATCAAAACCAGCATGACAGGATACCAAGGATGATTTTTGATAGTCTCACCTGCTGCTAGCACTACTGATAACTCAAAACTACCAGCAATATGACCTAATAACAAAATTCCAGCCAGCAATGCCAAACCACCCGCAGCGGTCACGATCAGCGCCATTTGCGCTCCCTGTCGAGCATCAATGCGATCGTGCCAGTAACCAATCAACAGAAAGGAGCTGAGACTAGTTAACTCCCAAAAGACTAATAGCAGGAGTAAATTATCAGCTAGCACTACACCCAGCATCGCCCCCATGAACAGCAACAGCAACGCATAGAAACGGCTCAGATCATCGCGTTCAGCAAGATAATAGCGGGCGTAAAGAATGACCAGCAAACCAATTCCAGTAATCAATAACCCGAACAGCAACGCCAGTCCATCCAGCCGGAAAGTAAGATTCAAACCCAGTTCTGGCAACCACTGCCAACCAGACTGTAATACTACGCCCTTGAAAACTGGAGGCGATAACCATAACAACAAAGCTAGACTCACCACCGCTCCCACCGCCGTCGCCCAAGCGCAGGCGTTACGTCCGTGTTGTCTAGTCAACAGCGGAAGTAATGCGCCTAGCAGTGGAATAAGAGGGATTATCGGGATCATGTCAAAACCAAAAGGGCGATCAGAAATTCGCTTCCGATCGCCCTGATATCATAACTATGTGAAGGATACTAATGGAGGATGCTAGCGCCTGATCTGTTCCAACAATCGCCGCAATTGATTGCGATAGATGAATCCAGGCAGAGTGCTGACTGCAAACAGGCACAGCGTTACAGTATAAAATTCCCAATCCTGTGCATGAACCACACCCATCGCCTTGTATTCGAGACCAAAACCCATTCCCAAAACCAGTCCGTACAGCAGTCCCCACTCGATCAGTCGTAACCAAGGCGGCTTTATCCGCTCGGTGTGAACAATAACAAATAACCATCGCTCACTTAACCAAGGGAGATTAGCAGCAACTACCGCTAACCCCAACCATAAGCCAACAATGGTTCCCTGGTGCATATCTAATGGTTTAATTCAACAACGCTACAGAACACCAAGTCATCAACGCGGTTGGATATAGGCCGATAACCACCAGTAGCAGGCCATTGACGCTAATAATAATTTCTGTATCCAAACTTATCTCAATCAGCTCACTCTGTTCTGACTTGTCGAAATAGATGCACTTGACGACACGCAAATAGTAGAACGCGCCAATCACAGAGAACACCACACCAAAAATTGCGAGCCAGACCAATCCAACATTAACGGCCGCTTGCAACACCATCCACTTAGCATAGAAGCCAGCCAGAAATGGGACGCCAGCCATTGACATCATAATCATCATCATCACAAAGGCCAGCCATGGATGGCGATCATTCAGTCCCTTGAAATCATCAATGTTCTCCGCCTCAAACCCAGTTCGGCTTAACAGAATAATCACGCCGAAAGCGCCAACCGCCATCAACACATAAACGATGGTGTAGAACATAGCCGCCGCATAGCCATCCGGAGTTCCAGCTAAAATGCCGAGCAGCATAAAACCAATATGGGAAATAGTTGAGTAGGCCAGCATTCGTTTAATGTTGGTTTGGGCAATAGCGATCAGATTACCAGTCGCTATTGACAGCACCGCGAGAATAACCAACATCTGCTGCCAATCACCCTGCAGAGAACCGAGACCTTCAACCAGAACCCGCATAATTAGCGCGAACGCCGCTAGCTTAGGGGCAGAACCAATGAATAAAGTTACTGAAGTTGGAGCACCTTGATAAACATCAGGCAGCCACATGTGGAATGGCACTGCGCCCAACTTGAACGACAGCCCAACCACCAAAAACACCAACCCAAAAACCAGCACCAGATTATCAACGCCCTGCTTGCCCGCTGCGTCAGCCACAAGCTGCAAATCAACGCTGCCAGTTGCGCCATAAATCATCGAAATGCCATACAGCAACATCCCAGACGCCAGCGAGCCCAACACAAAATACTTCATCGCGGCTTCAGAAGCGACAGGCGAATCCCGATCAACCACCACCAGCGCATACAGCGATAACGATAGCAGCTCCAAACCCAGATACACGCTGAGTAGGCTATGAGCCGACACCATGACCATCATCCCCAACACGCCGAACAGGCCCAGCACATAGTACTCACCCTTGAACAAATTGCGTCGACGCAGGTAGTCCCTTGAGTAGAGAAATACAGCAGCAGAGGACAGATAGATAAACAGCTTGAGCAAATCGCCCATCGCATCCTTGACGTAGTGACCGAACATTGTAGTCACTGGGGCATGAGCATATGTCACCAGCGTTAGCAGAGCCGCACCCAGCAGGGTCAGTTGCGCCAGCCCGTAGGTAATGTGCCGCTGCCGCTGCTCTAGGAATACGTCAACAACCAGAACCAAACAGGTCATGGTCAACACGAACAGCTCCGGCAATACCGGCATAAAATCAGGGGCAACAAAGTTCATGGGGAGTCCCTATTCTTTAATTCTGTTCTGCAACGGGCGCTTTCACAGCTTGGTAGCGGTGATATGCTGCAACAAATTCTCGACTGATGCATGCATCACTGAGGTCAGCGGATCAGGCCAAACCCCCAGCAGCAACACTGCCGCCGCCAATAGGCCCAGCATGACGATCTCACGGGTACTTACATCCTCCAATGCGGCAACCTGGCTGTTGCCGATATCACCAAAAATCACCCGTTTGATCAACCACAGGGTATAAGCCGCACCAAGCATCAGGGTAGTCGCCGCCAGAAACGCCAGCCAGAAATTGGCTCTGAAACTGCTCAGGATCACCATAAATTCACCAATAAATCCGGAGGTGCCAGGTAAACCGGCATTAGCCATCCCAAACAGCACCATGAACATGGCAAAAACTGGCATAGTATTCACCACGCCACCATAATCCTTAATTTGGCGCGAATGCATCCGGTCATATAATACGCCGACGCACAAGAACAACGCCCCAGAAATAAAGCCATGCGACACCATTTGCACCATGCCGCCCTCAATGCCTAGTGTCGCGCCGCTCAGGCTGCCAGTATGGCGATAAATACCAAAGACGATGAAGAATCCCAAGGTAACAAAACCCATATGGGCAATCGAAGAGTAGGCAATCAGCTTCTTCATATCCTGCTGAATCAAAGCCACCAAGCTAATATAAACCACCGCCACCAGTGACATAGTGATAACCAGCCAGTCCAGCAGATTAGCTGCATCTGGGGTAATTGGCAAAGCAAAGCGCAGGAAACCATAGCCGCCAATTTTCAGGGTAATAGCAGCCAGAATGACCGAACCGCCAGTCGGCGCTTCAACATGGGCATCCGGCAACCAAGTATGCACTGGCCACATGGGCACCTTAACTGCAAAACCAAGCAGAAAAGCGAAGAAGATCAATACTTGTTCATGCAGACTCAGCGGCAACCGATGGAAATCTAGGATTTCAAAGCTGTTCGACTGACTGTACATATAAATCAGCGCGATCAGCATGAACACCGAACCCAGAAAGGTATACAGAAAAAACTTGATGGTTGCGTAAACTCGGCGCGGCCCACCCCAAATGCCAATAATGAGAAACATTGGAATCAGCATCGCCTCAAAAAAGACATAGAACAACATGGCGTCCAGCGCGGCGAACACACCAATCATCAGCCCTGCCATAATCAGAAACGCCGCCATATACTGGGCGATCCGATACTGAATGACTTCCCACCCGGCAATCACGACTACTACCGTCATGAACGCGGTCAGTAAAATTAGCGGCATGGAGAAACCATCCACACCCAAATGATAATTGACGCTAAACGCAGGAATCCAAGGAAGCAATTCCTCAAACTGCATCGTCGCCGTAGTTGAATCAAATAACGTAAACAGCGGGATGCTGAACAGAAAAGTCAGGATTGCCACGGTCAGGGTCAGCGCCTTGGCGCGTCCGGGGTTATCATCACCCACAAACAACACCGCAACTCCGCCAAGAATCGGGAACCAGATGGCAAGACTCAGCAAGGGCAGTTCCGACAGCATGGTTTTTGTTCTTCCAAGTTAGCGGGCAACGAACCAGGTCAGCAGGATCAACAAACCGATGATCATCGCAAACGCATAAGTATACAGATAGCCAGTCTGCACCTGACGGGCTACAGCGGCAAACCAGCCAACCAATCGCGCTGTGCCGTTGACCATCAGACCGTCAATCAAACCAGCATCGCCGTATTTCCACAGCGCAGTTCCTAAGCTCCGGCAACCACGCATAAATACCACCTGATAAATTTCATCAAATAGGTACTTGCGGATCATCACATCATACAGCCCAGAGAAACGCTGTTGAATTTGGTCTGGCAAATCCGGACGCATCATATACAAGTAATAAGCCGAGCCCAATCCGGCCAAGACCAGCATAAACGGCAGACCCATCAACCCATGCAGCGCAAAACTCATCGCCCCATGAAAGTGCGCAGCGATATGTTCCAACACATCATGGTTCGGTGCAACCTGAATCACCCCTTCAAATACATTACCGAACAACAGCGGCTGAATGGTCATCGCTCCGATCACTACTGATGGAATCGCCAGCAGGATTAGAGGAACCGTCACCACCGCTGGTGTTTCATGTAAATGTTCCTGGGTATGATGATCCATCCGCTCCTTTCCATGAAACACCAGAAAATATAGTCGGAACGAATAGAACGAAGTGATAAGCACTCCGACCATAACCGCGAAATAAGCAAAGCTCGCACCGGGAATATGCGAGGCGTGCACCGCTTCTAAAATACTATCCTTGGAGTAAAAGCCGGCAAACCCAGGAGTGCCAATCAGCGCTAAGGTACCAAGCAGAAAGGTAATCCAAGTGATCGGCATATACCTCCATAACCCACCCATTTTACGGATATCCTGCTCATGGTGCATGGCAATAATCACTGAACCAGCGCCTAGAAACAATAGAGCTTTAAAGAAAGCATGGGTCATTAGATGGAAAATAGCGGCAGAGTAGGCTGATACGCCCAACGCAACCGTCATATATCCCAGTTGCGAGAGTGTTGAATAAGCCACTACCCGTTTGATGTCATTCTGCACGACGCCAAGGAACCCCATGAACAGCGCCGTAATCGAACCGATGATCAACACAAAACTCAACGCAGTTTCCGACAATTCAAACAACGGTGACATTCGGGAGACCATAAAAATGCCAGCAGTCACCATCGTCGCAGCATGAATCAGCGCTGAGATGGGTGTGGGACCTTCCATAGAATCCGGCAGCCAGACATGCAACGGCACTTGCGCGGACTTACCCATCGCACCAATAAATAACAGAATGCAGATGACTGTCATCAGCGACCAGTCCATGCCAGGAATAATCTGCACAGTCATACCCGCCATTAATGGTGCGGCTGCGAAGACATCGGCATAATCAATGCTATTGAAAACCATCAGCACTGCGGCAATACCCAGCAAAAAACCGAAATCGCCCACTCGATTAACCAAAAACGCTTTCATACCGGCAAAAATTGCGGTCTCACGCTTATACCAGAAGCCAATCAGCAGATAGGACACCAGCCCCACGCCCTCCCAGCCGAAAAACAATTGCAGGAAGTTATTAGCCATCACCAGCATTAACATGGCGAAAGTGAACAGCGCAATGTAGCTGAAAAACCGCTGGTAACCATCATCATCATGCATATAGCCAATGGTGTAGATATGCACCATCAGCGACACGAAAGTAACCGTGCTGATCATAACCGCAGTCAGATTATCCACTAGGAACCCAATTTCTAGCCGAATCCCCTCGACAACCATCCAAGTATAAACCGACCCGTTATAGGGTTCCGCGCCATCTAGCACATGGTGGCGAAGAACAACCAGCGATAACAAAAAAGAAACCGCTACACCAATAATGGTGACCCAATGCGCGCCAGACCGGCCAATTCTTCGTCCTAACAGACCGGCGACAATCGCGCCAAATAAAGGCGCAAGCACAATACTAAGGTAGACGTTTTGCATGTGCGGCTAACCCTTCAGCGTGTCGAGGTCGGCGACATTAATGGTGCGGCGATTACGGAACAGCACCACCAGGATGGCCAGGCCGATGGCGGATTCAGCCGCCGCCACGGTCAGAATAAAAAAGACAAACACTTGCCCTGTGGTATCACCGAGAAATTGCGAGAAAGCGACAAAATTAAAATTCACCGCCAGTAACATCAACTCGATAGACATCAGCAAAATGATGACATTTTTCCGGTTTAGAAAGATGCCGGCTACGCTGAGGCAAAAAAGAACTGCTCCCAGCACAAGATAATCAGTCAGCGCGATCATCACTTCAATCCTTGTTGTCTTGGATTAGCGAACTTTCCACTAACGGGAGATTGGTGGGGGCAAGGGTTTATTCTCCGACGCCATTCGCACTAACCGCACCCGGTCATCCCGTGATACCCGAACTTGCTGACTCGGATCTTGAGACTTAACACTGCTCCCTACCCGCCGCCGCAGGGTCAGCGAAATCGCAGCGACAATCGCCACCAACAGAATCACCGAAGCAATTTCAAACGGATAAACATAGAAAGTGTACAAAACGCTGCCCAGTTCTTTGGTGTTGCTGTAATCAGCAGCATGAGCCACCAGATTGTATTGATTCGTACTGAAATAGCCAGAACTAACCACCAGCCCCATTTCAATCATGATGATCAGCGCTACCGTCACACCAACCGGCAAGTATTTGATAAATCCTTCCCGCACTGGATCAATATTCTGGTCCAGCATCATCACAACGAATAGAAACAGCACCATGACCGCACCGACGTAAACCAGCACCAGGACAATTGCCAGGAACTCAGCTTCAATCAGCAACCAGAGTGCGGCGCTGGTGAAAAACGCCAGCACCAGGAACAAGGCGGCGTGAACAGCATTACGCACCGTGATCACCCGAACCGCAGAAAAAATCAGGATAAGGGCGAAGACGTAGAACAGAAACTTTTCAAATCCCATGAGCGGCAACCTGTCTTCTTAATCTTTCAAGGCTATGACGGTGATTACCGGTAAGCCGCATCAGCGGCCCGGTCAGCGGCGATTTGCGCTTCACAACGGTCGCCGTTAGCAAGCAGTTTTTTCTTAGTCATGATCTGTTCGCCGCGCTTCTCAAAGTGGTAATCAAACACCCGCGTCTCAACGATGGAATCGACTGGGCAAGCTTCCTCGCAAAACCCACAGAAAATACACTTGAACAGATCGATGTCATAGCGGGTTGTGCGGCGGGTGCCGTCATCACGCTGTTCAGATTCAATAGTAATCGCCAGCGCCGGACAGACAGCTTCACAAAGTTTGCAGGCAATACACCGCTCTTCACCATTCGGATAACGACGTAACGCATGCAATCCGCGAAACCGGGGCGACAGGGGGGTACGTTCTTCCGGGAACTGCACAGTGATTTTCTTGGAAAACAGATATCGACCAGTAATCCGCAAACCAAGCAGCAGCTCCCATAACATGAAACTTTTAAGGTAGAACCGCAGGGCGTTTAGGGTTTTCATCGATTTCTCCGCTTAATCGAACCACGGGCCAACATGCGCCAATACGCCCAGACCAATCACTAATAGCCAAACCAGCGTGACCGGGATAAAAACCTTCCAACCCAAGCGCATAATCTGATCGTAACGATAACGCGGGAAGGTCGCACGGAACCACAGGAAAAACAGCAGCAGAACTGAGATTTTCAGCACCAACCATGCTAGGCCAGGGACAAAGGAGAATAATTCGCCTAGTAACGGAATCCCCTCAAAAGGCGACAGCCAGCCCCCCAGAAACAAGGTCGAAGCCAACGCCGACACCAGAATCATGTTGGCGTATTCAGCCAGAAAGAACACAGCGAAAGCCATGCCTGAATAATCCACATGGAAGCCGGCGACAATTTCCGACTCGCCCTCCGCTACGTCAAAAGGAGCGCGGTTAGTTTCAGCGACCCCGGAAATGAAATACACCACAAATAGCGGTAATAGCGGCAGCCAGAACCAGTGCAGCAAACTGCCTTGCTGCGCCAATACAACCTGATTCAGGTTGAGGCTACCGGCAGCCATCAATACTCCCACCAAAGCAAAGCCCATCGCGATCTCGTAGGAAACGATCTGCGCCGCTGAACGCATGGCGCCGAGAAAGGCATACTTCGAATTCGATGACCAACCCGCGATGATCACACCGTAGACGCCCAACGAAGTCAGCGCCAGCAGATACAGCAAACCAGCGTCCAAATGTGAAATCATCATGCCATCACCAAACGGCACTACCGCCCAAGCCGCCAGCGCCGGCCCGAAAGACAGCATCGGCGCCAGAATAAATAGGAAGCGGCTAGCGCGGGTCGGGATGATAATTTCTTTGAACATCAACTTCATAGCATCAGCGATAGGTTGCAGCAACCCCTTCGGCCCCACCCGATTCGGGCCGATGCGGACCTGCATATAGCCGATAACCTTGCGCTCGGCCAAGGTCAGATACGCCACACCCAGCAACAAAGGCATCAGCAGGACAACGATTTTTAATACGATAATGAGAACTGTCAGCAGCGTTTCCACGTTCCAGGTTCCTTGCCGTTAGCCGATGACTACTGGCCCGACCGCTGGGCCAAGCGCGATGCTCGCGTTCAGCCCTGCCGGGATCCAAGCGCAACCTTTAGGGATGCTGTCATCCAGCACCAGCGGCAAATCCACCGCCACACCATTCCGGCGCACCTGCACCTGTTCCCTCCCGGCTATACCCAATGCAGCGGCGACTTCAGAATGCAACCGCACCTCGGCCGGGCGCGCTAGAGGACTCCGTTGCAGCGAATGGGCGCGGCGCACCAGCGCATCCACCGCGTAAATCGGCACATCCGCTACCCGCAGCAGACCATCAAAATAAAATGGATCCAGCGGCTTGCTCAAATCAGGCGTGTTATCTGGCGTAACTTGGACACAGGCATTTTGAACCTCTGCCAGCACCTCTTCGGAGCTGGTGTAGTCGAAACCACTCACTCCGCACAGATTACCCAGCACCCGCAATACCTTCCAAGCCGGACGGGCTTCACCGAATGGCTTGCTGGCGCCGTGGAAACTCTGCCAGCGACCCTCAGCATTAACATAAGAGCCGGATGTTTCGGCAAAAGTCACCGTCGGTAAACTCAGTTTCGCGTAAGGCTTGCCAGCATAAGGACTAAGAGAAATCACCTGTTCCGCACCCTGCACCGCCCGCAGCGCCGCCGCTCCGTCCCAGCAATCCAGCTCCGGTTCCACACCCAGCAACACATAGGCTTTACGCGGCGTTTCCAGCATCGCCCGCGCATCGAGACCCGCCAGCAACGCTAACTGACCACCTGCCAACCTATGCGGCACAGCGCCAGCCAACCAGCCACCGGCCGAATTCGCTGCTTCCGGTAAATAACCCAGCCGAGCGCCGGTCTGCATCGCCACGAAACCCGCCAGCGCCCGCAGCTGAGCAAGCGCCGGATGAGCGATGGCAAGATTGCCCAGTAATACGGTCGCTGGCGTATGGTTAGCCAGATAAGCAGCCATCGCGTGTTCCGTCTCACTCGGCGCATGGGTCGCTAAACCCGCCAAGCTGTCCGGCAACGCCACGCCTTTCAATACAGCAACCGCTTGCGCCACTCCGGCTAAGGTCGAGACCATGCCAACCGGATCGGCGATCACCTTAGCGGCCACCGGGAACCGGAAATCGAAATCGCGAGGGTTGATGAACATAATCTGTCCACCCGCCAGCGCTGCTTTACGCAGGCGATGCCCAGCCAGTGGCTGTTCCATCCGCACATTAGAGCCGATCAGCAATGCCGCCTTGACGTTATCCAAATCTTCCAGCGTCTGACCCAGCCACGGAAACACTGGCGCAGTGCCCTGATCGCTGAAATCGGCTTGCCGCAGCCGGTGATCGATATTTACTACGCCCAAACCCCGCGCCAACTTTTGCGCTAGGTATAGTTCTTCGACGGTCGCAGTCGGAGAAAGCAGGAAGCCCACTGATTCAGGACCATGCCGAGCGATCACGTCCTTCAAAGCAGTAGCCGCCGTCTCCAGCGCCACGTCCCACTCAACCTCCGCGCCATTCAGCCGAGGTTTCGCTAGCCGGTCATCGCTGTAGATGCCTTCGTAACTAAAACGGTCGCGGTCGGAAAGCCAAGTTTCATTGACCGATTCATTCTCACGCGGCGCAACCCGCATAACCTGACCACGCAGGATATGAATAAAGATATTGGACCCGACCGAATCATGCGGAGCAATGGCGGGATGCTGCACATACTCCCAGGAACGGCCCTTATAGCGGGATGGCTTGGCCGTCAGCGCTCCGACCGGGCAAAGATCAATCACATTGCCTGACAATTCCGAAACTACGCTGTGCGCCACATAGGTGCCGATTTCCACGTTCTCGCCGCGCCCAGTCGCGCCCAGTTCGCGCAACCCGGCGATCTCTTCGCCGAAACGCACACAGCGCGTGCAATGAATGCAGCGGGTCATTTCCATCGCGATTAGCGGACCGATGTCCTTGTCCCGCACCACCCGCTTGCGCTCGGCGAAGCGCGAAGCATCACCACCATAACCAAGCGCCACATCCTGCAATTCGCACTCGCCGCCCTGGTCACAAATCGGGCAGTCCAACGGATGGTTAATCAGCAGGAATTCCATCGTGCCCTTCTGGGCAGCCAGCGCTTTAGGTGATTCAGTGTAAACCTTCATCCCCTCCATCACTGGCGTCGCACAGGCTGGCAATGGCTTAGGCGCTTTTTCCACCTCGACCAGACACATCCGGCAATTAGCGGCGATGGACAGCTTCTTGTGGTAGCAGAACCGGGGAATGACAATGCCCGCCGCATCGGTGATCTCGATGAGCATCGCGCCCTTGCGCGCCTTCAGCGGAATGCCGTTGACTTCAATATTGACCTGTTCCTCGCTCATCTTTTACCCACTGTGCGACCGTATTGGTGGTTTCGCGGTTTACGCGGCTAGCGCTGTTGCGCTGGCGACCAGACTGCGCTTGTGCTCGATGTAGTACGCGAACTCGTGACGGTAATGCTTGACGAAGCTCCGTACCGGCATGGCGGCGGCGTCGCCCAGAGCGCAGATAGTGCGCCCCTCAATCTTACTGGCGACGCTGTCCAGCAAATCCAGATCTTCGGGCCGGCCCTTACCCTCGACAATGCGGGTCACCATCCGGTATAGCCAGCCAGTACCTTCACGGCAGGGGGTGCATTGCCCACAAGACTCGGAAAAATAGAACCGGGAGATGCGTTGCAACACCTTGACCATGTCAGTAGTCTCGTCCATCACGATTACCGCGCCGGAACCCAGCATTGAACCGGCAACTTTGACTACCGAGTCATAGTCCATATTGGCTTTCAGCATGATCTCACCCGGCACTACCGGCACGGAGGAGCCGCCTGGAATCACGGCTTTCAGCTTGCGGCCTTTCCAAACCCCCCCGGCCAACGCCAGCAAATCAACAAAGGGAATGCCCAGCGACACCTCGAAATTACCGGGCTTCTCCACATGGCCGGAGACCGAGAAAATCTTGGTTCCACCAGCGTTGGTCGTACCAAGACCCGCGAACCACTCACCGCCATTGCGGATGATCGCAGGTACCGAAGAGAAAGTCTCGGTGTTGTTAATGGTTGTTGGCTTGCCATAGAGACCATAGTTAGCCGGGAACGGCGGCTTGAAACGTGGCTGGCCTTTCTTGCCTTCCAGCGATTCCAGCAATGCGGTTTCCTCACCACAAATATAAGCGCCAGCGCCCAAAGTCGGGTACAGGTCAAAGTCAATGCCGGAACCCTGGATATTCTTACCGAGCAAGCCAGCCGCGTAAGCTTCCTTAACCGCGTTTTCAAATCGCTGATATGGCTCATCCATGAATTCGCCACGCATGTAGTTGTAGCCGACCGTAGAACCGGTGGCAAAACCGGCAATCGCCATGCCCTCCACCAGTGCGTGGGGATTAAAGCGCAGGATATCGCGGTCTTTGCAAGTGCCAGGCTCCGACTCGTCGGAATTGCACACCATGTACTTCTGCACCGTGGCGTTGCGCGGCATAAAAGTCCATTTCAGGCCTGCCGGAAATCCCGCGCCACCACGCCCGCGCAGACCAGATTTTTTCATCTCGTCAATAATCTGGTCCGGCGTCAATTTTCCAGACAGGATACTCTTCCAGGCCGCATAACCACCGACGCTCAGATAAGTATCCATTGACCACGGCCGGTTTAGGCCCAAGGTGCGGTAGCAAACCTCATTAGCCATCGCGGCTTACTCCAGGCTATCCAGCACCTGATCCACTTTTTCCGGGGTCAGTTGCTCGTAGTAAACATGATTGACCTGCATCATCGGCGCTCCGCAACAAGCGGCCAGACACTCTTCTTCCTTTTTCAGATAGAATTTACCGTCTGGGGTGCTTTCACCGAGCTTAATGCCGAGTTTCTTTTCAATGTACGCCAGCACGGTATCTCCACCGCGCAACAAGCAGGAAATGTTAGTGCAAACCGCAATGTTATGCCGACCAACTGGCTTCAACTCATACATCGAGTAGAAAGACGCCACCTCATAAACGGCAATCGGCGGCATATCCAGATAATCAGCCACTGCATCCATTAATTCCGTCGTAAGATAGCCGCCATTCTCATGTTGAACTTCACGCAGGGCAGCCAATACTGCGGACTGTTTCTGGCCGGCGGGATAGCGGGTCAACCAATGATCGATTTCCGCACGGGCATGGGCGGACAGCAGATCGCTTTGGTGTGGATTCATTAGCGGTCAACCTCCCCAAAGACAATATCCTGAGTGCCGATAACGGCCACCACATCGGCCAGCATGTGACCGCGAGTCATCTCGTCCAACGACGACAAATGCGCAAACCCCGCCGCCCGAACTTTAACTCGATACGGCTTATTAGCTCCATCGGAAATCAAATAGACGCCGTATTCGCCTTTGGGATGCTCAGTAGCGACGTAAACTTCACCTTCGGGAACGCAATAACCTTCCGTAAACAGCTTAAAATGGTGAATCAAAGCTTCCATGCCTTCCTTCATCCGCTCCCGCAGCGGTGGCGCGACTTTGTGATCATCAATCATCACCGGACCCGGATGTTCTTTCAGCCACTTCACACATTGTTTAATAATGCGGTTGGCTTGACGCATTTCCTCAACCCGGACGAGATAACGGTCGTAACAATCGCCGTTAACGCCTACTGGAATATCAAAATCCAGCTGATCATAAACCTCATAAGGCTGCTTCTTGCGCAAATCCCAAGCGAAACCAGAACCACGCAACATCGGCCCGGAAAAGCCCAATTGCAAGGCTCGTTCTGGCGTCACGACGCCAATCCCGACCGTCCGTTGCTTCCAGATCCGATTATCTGTTAACAGGGTTTCGTACTCATCCACCCGCTGCGGAAATCTCTCGGTAAATGCCTGAATAAAATCGAGCAGAGAACCGTGCCTATGCGTATTCTGCTCATCAATATCCTTTTTACTATGACACGGTGAATCCTGATATTCATACTTTGGCATTGCGTTCGGTAGGTCGCGATAAACACCACCGGGACGAAAATAGGCGGCATGAAACCGGGCGCCGGACGTTGCTTCATAACAATCCACCAAATCTTCCCGTTCGCGGAAAGCGTACAGAAAAACCGTCATCGCGCCAATATCCAGCCCGTGAGCGCCAATCCACAACAAGTGGTTCAGAATCCGGGTAATTTCTGCATACATCACCCGAATGTACTGCGCACGTATCGGTGGCTGGATACCTAGCAGCTTCTCAATCGCCAGCACATAGGCATGTTCATTACTCATCGCCGACATATAGTCGAGTCGATCCATATAGCCGATGCTCTGATTGAACGGCTTACTCTCCGCCAGCTTCTCTGTGGCGCGATGCAGCAGACCGATATGCGGATCGGCGCGTTGCACTACCTCGCCATCCAGCTCCAGCACCAACCGAAGCACCCCGTGAGCAGCAGGATGCTGCGGCCCAAAGTTCAGGGTGTAATTGCGAATTTCAGGCATCGTCGCTTCCTTCAGTGAGGCTGGGACAGGTAGCGGTTATCCTTGCGGATGACGCGGGGCACCAGGACGCGCGGTTCGATACTGACTGGCTCGTATACTACGCGGCCCCGCTCAGGGTCGTAACGCATCTCGACATTGCCAATCAATGGGAAATCCTTACGGAACGGATGACCAACAAAACCATAATCAGTGAGAATACGGCGTAAGTCTGGATGACCCTCAAATATAATCCCGTACAGGTCAAACGCCTCACGCTCATACCAATTAGCCGAGGCCCAAATTGCAATAACGGAAGGCACGATTGGTAACTCGTCGTCGGGCGCAAAAACCCGCACCCGCAGCCGTTGATTGATGGGAACCGACAATAGCTGATAGACAGCCGCAAACCGGCCTTTACTGGCGAAAACCCGTTCAGCAACTGATTGAACCGCCGCTGCACTGCGCCCAGTCGCCCGTTCCACCACGCCACGACTGAAGCCCCGCTCAGTGGATTCATTGGTCGCCCACTCTACATCGCCGTAGGCCGAGTAATCAACGCCGCAAACGTCCATGAGCTGCTTGAAAGCAAAATCCGGTTCATCGTGTAGGGCAGTAAAAATCGCAATCGCCTGATCAGGAGGAATTTCAATGGTCACTTCACCACGATCCAGCCGGCACTCCAGCAGCACAGCGCCAAATCGGGCCTGAAGTTTTTCCACGAGAGTCTGAAGCGC
This sequence comes from Candidatus Competibacteraceae bacterium, assembly GCA_003989085.1. GTDB lineage: Bacteria > Pseudomonadota > Gammaproteobacteria > Competibacterales > Competibacteraceae > RXIV01. The sequence continues at coordinate 146,433 of RXIV01000004.1, read as the reverse complement.
ATCAGCCATGATCATTACTCTCAACGGGCTATGGTGTTAGTGCGACGAATTTTATTCTGCAACTGAAGAATACCGTAAATCAGCGCTTCCGCAGTAGGTGGACAACCAGGGACATAGATATCCACTGGCACGATCCGATCACAGCCGCGCACTACAGCATAAGAATAATGATAATAGCCGCCACCATTCGCACAGGAACCCATCGAGATCACCCATCGCGGCTCAGGCATTTGATCGTAAACTTTGCGAAGCGCTGGCCCCATTTTATTACACAGCGTACCAGCGACAATCATCACATCGGACTGGCGTGGACTAGGCCGAAACACAATACCAAACCGATCCAAGTCATAACGGGACGCGCCGGCGTGCATCATTTCCACCGCACAGCAAGCCAAACCAAAAGTCATCGGCCACATCGAACCGGTACGCGCCCAATTGATGAGCTTATCGGCAGTCGTCGTCACCATGCCTTTTTCAAGAATGCCTTCTATTCCCATTCCAAGGCTCCCTTCTTCCACTCATAGATGAAACCAATCACCAAGACGCCGAGAAAGATCGCCATCGCCGCGAATCCAAACAAGCCAATCTGCTTCAACACAATGGCCCAAGGAAATAGAAAGGCGATTTCCAGATCGAAAATGATAAACAGGATCGCGACCAGATAGTAGCGGACATCAAACTTCATCCGGGAATCTTCAAACGCCTCAAAGCCGCATTCGTAGGCTGAGAGCTTTTCACTGTCGTAACGGCGCGGGCCAAGGATAAAACCCAAGCCAATGACCGCTCCGCCCATGACAAGCGCGATGATCACGAAGATCAGAACAGGAAGGTAATTAGACAACATCAGAGTCGCACCTTCGATATCATGTGATGACATCTTGAAATGGACACGGCGTGTTAAATGGTGATTTTAAGTACGCCCGTTTTTATTAGTTTGGTGCCGATGGCCGGACTCGAACCGGCACGGCTTGCGCCACTAACCCCTCAAGCTAGCGTGTCTACCAGTTCCACCACATCGGCATAAAACGCTTTGAAAAACCCGTTTGCCATTATTTTTGCGGCAACTGCGGCACATCAGCCGGCCCGGTATTCTTGGGCAATTCTACGGGTTGCTCGACCTGGACCCGCTCGACGACGCTCTTCGGCGCAGTAGACTGAGTGGCAAGATAGGCCAGCGTCAAGCTGGTCAGGAAGAACGCCATTGCCAACACCGCAGTAGTCCGACTCAAAAAGGAGGCAGAACCCTGAGAGCCAAACATCGTCGCTGAAGCGCCACTGCCAAAGGCCGCGCCGGCATCCGCACCCTTGCCCTGTTGCAACAACACCAAAGCAATCAGGGCAACCGCGACAACCACATGCGCGACCAGAAAGAGGGTATGAACCATAGCGGCAGCTTAACAACCCGCCTTAGCAATCGCCAGGAAATCCTTGGCATCCAGGGATGCGCCGCCCACCAGCCCGCCATCAATATCAGGCATGGACAGAAGCTCTCCGGCGTTAGACGCCTTCATGCTGCCGCCATAGAGAACACGAGTTTGCCCAGCAACTGACGGATCCAGCGCCGCCAATTGGGCGCGGATAAAGGCATGAACATCTTGGGCCTGCTGTGGGGTAGCGTTACGGCCAGTGCCGATGGCCCAGACTGGCTCATAGGCGATCACCGCATCACTGAACACGCCAACGCCTTCCAGATCCAGCACCGCCTTCAGCTGCCGCCCGACGACGGCTTCGGTCACACCCTGTTCGCGCTCATCAAGGGTCTCTCCCACGCACAAAATCGGTTTGATACCAAGCTTGCGGGCGGCAGCAAACTTGCGGGCGACCAGATCATCGGTTTCGCCATACAAAGTGCGTCGTTCTGAATGACCGACGATGACATAGGCGCAATGAAAATCCAGCAGCATCGATCCGGCAATCTCACCGGTGTACGCGCCGGAAGCCTGTTCGGAAAGATTCTGGGTTCCCCACGCAATCGCTGCGCCGGACAATTGCTGTTCCACCAACCCCAGATAAACGGCAGGCGGGAACACCGCCAGCTCGACTGCCGCAACTTCGGCGGCGCCATCGCGAATGCCTTGCAACAGCTTGCGGATACTGTCCGCAGAGCCATTCATTTTCCAGTTTCCGGCTACCAGCTTACGGCGCATCTCGATCTCCTACCGTTGAAAGCCGGCGAATCTTACGGATTCCGCATCGGGAAAGCAATCACACTGATAGGGTATCTCGCACGATCCCAGCCAGATCGCGCGCATAACCTTCGACTTTGACTGTGTCGGGACCTTCCACCATGACCCGCACTACCGGCTCGGTGCCGGATGGTCGCAGCAATACCCGGCCCTGCTGACCCAGTTGGTCTTCCACCGCTCGCACTGCGTCCTGAATCGGCCCCCGGCGGAGATCAACCACACCAGTCACCCTTACGTTGATCAAAAACTGCGGGTATTTGGTCATGCCCGCCTTGAGGTCGTGCAGGCTTTTTCCAGAGTGCAGCATCGCGGTCAGGACTTGCAACGCAGCGACAATGCCATCACCGGTCGTAGTGCGATCCAGGCAGATGATGTGGCCGGAATTTTCACCCCCCAGAATCAGATGCTCGGCCAGCAGCCGCTCCATCACATAGCGGTCACCCACTTGAACCCGGTGCAAATCAAGCCCCAATGCACGCAGCGCCATTTCTAGCCCCAGATTAGTCATCAACGTGCCGACCACCGCACTGAACTGACTGCCGCTCCGCAACCGGTCACGAGCGATGATGAACAGCAGATCGTCGCCGTCCAGAATCTCGCCCTGATGGTCAACCATGATCACCCGGTCACCATCGCCATCGAAGGCGATGCCAAGATCCGCGCCCTGTTGACGGACGGCTTCGCAGAGCGCCGCCGGATGGGTCGAGCCGCAGTCCAGATTGATATTCAGACCGTCAGGCGTCGCACCAATAGCCACGACGGTCGCGCCCAACTCGCCAAATACACTGGGGGCAATGTGATAAGTCGCGCCGTGGGCGCAGTCCACCACAATTTTTATCCCCACCAGACTGGTATAGGGCGGCGTCGTACTTTTACAGAATTCGATGTAGCGGCCAGCCGCGTCGCCAATGCGTTCCGCTTTGCCTAGGGCGTCGGGTTCCACCGTTGTCAGCGGTTGCTCGAGCAGCTCTTCGATCCGCGCCTCCACCGGATCAGGCAATTTCTGACCATCGCGGGAGAAGAATTTGATGCCATTGTCGTAATACGGATTATGAGAGGCGCTGACCACGATACCCGCGCAGGCATGCAGGGTACGGGTCAGGTACGCGATGGCGGGGGTTGGCATCGGACCCAGCAGGGCGACATTAACGCCAGCCGCCGACAGACCGGCCTCCAGCGCCGATTCAAACATATAGCCGGAAATGCGGGTGTCCTTGCCGATCACTACCTTGTTGAAGCCTTTAGTCTGTAATGCCCGCCCTACCGCCCAGCCCAGCTTTAACACGAATTCAGCCGTGATCGGATATTCGCCGACCCGCCCACGAATGCCATCCGTTCCGAAGTAGCGTTTGTCCATCAAAAACCTCCTTCAATCAACTTAATAGAAGCCGCGATTATACCGGGGGACAGACGCAAGGCGCACACAGCAAGGCCCAGAACCCGTATTACTCCGCCGCTCGCGCTGCTGCACACACACACAGCGCCTGTACAGTCTCGCGGACATCATGGGTGCGAATAATCTTCGCCCCCTGCCACAGCGCAATCACCGCCGCCGCCAGACTGCCGCTTAACCGCTCGGTCACCGGCGTATTGAGCAACAGGCCAATCATACTTTTGCGGGAGATGCCGACCAGCACCCCGGCGGCCAGATCGGTGAACCGGTTAAGATGCCGCAGCAGCCGCAAATTGTGCTCCAGCGTCTTGCCAAAGCCGAAACCAGGATCAACCAAAATCCGGTCGCGAGAAATGCCGGCGGCTTCGCAAATCTGCACCCGTTCGGCCAGAAAGGCATAGACCTCAGCCACTGCATCGCTATAGCGCGGCACCTGCTGCATGGTCGCCGGTTCGCCCCGAAGGTGCATCAAGCAGACCGGCAAACCGCTCGCTGCCGCTACATCCAGCGCTCCCGGTGCCTGCAAAGCCCGTACATCGTTGATCAACCCGGCCCCAACCCGCGCCGCCTCCCGCATCACTTCCGGTTTACTGGTATCCACCGAGATCGGGATCGATAGCGCCCGTGTTAGCCGTTCCACGACGGGCAGCACCCGATCCAATTCCTCCTGCACCGTAACCAGCGGAGCGCCTGGCCGGGTGGATTCGCCGCCAACATCAATGATCGCCGCACCCTCCTCCGCCATTATTTCCGCCCGGCGTAAAGCAGCGTCAGGTTGCAGATAACAGCCCCCATCGGAGAAGGAGTCGGGCGTCACATTCAGCACACCCATCACTGCCGGCTGGTTCAGATCAAGCATCTTTCCCGCGCAATTCAACTGCATGGTTGCAAGTCCAACAAAAAGGCTCCGCTTCCACCAATGGGAAGAGGAGCCGGGTTAAGGGGCAATGTTGCTACTTATCGCTGCTTAATGCTGCTGGGCGGGTCCACCAATAGGCCCTTTGCCCAAGGTTTTGTCCAGACTAATCGGCAAACCGGCAGCGGGTGGTGGCGAATCAGCGCTAATGTCTACTGGCTCTCGCGGCGGACGGCCGTCCATGATGTCGTCAATTTGATCGGAATCAATGGTTTCATATTTGATCAGCGCATCAGCCATCGCGTGAAGCTGGTCAAAGTGCTCCCGCAGCAGCCTTTCAGCTCGCTGGTAGTTGCGATCAATGGTCGAGCGGATTTCCTGATCGATGATGTGCGCGGTTTCATCCGACACGCTCTTGTGCCGGGTTACGCTGCGCCCCAGAAACACTTCGCCGTCATCCTCGCTGTAGGTCAATGGTCCCATTCGATCGGACAATCCCCATTTGGTGACCATGTTGCGGGCAATGTCAGTAGCCCGCTCGATGTCATTCTGAGCGCCCGTAGTGACGTAATCGGCGCCGAAGATGATCGCCTCGGCGATCCGCCCGCCAAATAGGCTGGAAATCTGGCTCTCCAGCCGTTGCTTGCTGTAGCTGTAGCGGTCGCCTTCCGGCAGGAACATGGTCACGCCGAGCGCCCGGCCCCGGGGAATGATGCTGACCTTGTAGACCGGATCATGCGCTGGCACCAGCCGCCCAACAATGGCGTGGCCGGCCTCGTGATAAGCCGTGAGCTTCTTTTCCTCCTCGTTCATCACCATCGACTTCCGCTCCGCGCCCATCATGATCTTGTCCTTGGCCTTCTCGAAATCCTCCATATCCACATCCTGCTTGTTGGAGCGGGCGGCGAACAGCGCCGCCTCATTCACCAGATTAGCCAGATCGGCCCCGGAAAAACCAGGAGTGCCCCGGGCAATCACCGACGGCTTGACATTGTCGGACAGCGGCACTTTCCGCATGTGGACTTTGAGAATCTGCTCGCGGCCACGCACATCGGGCAGCGGCACCACCACTTGCCGGTCAAAACGCCCCGGTCGCAGCAGCGCCGGATCGAGGACATCCGGGCGATTGGTGGCGGCAATGACGATAATCCCTTCATTGCCCTCAAAGCCGTCCATTTCGACCAGTAGTTGATTCAAGGTCTGTTCGCGCTCGTCATGACCGCCGCCGAGACCTGCGCCACGATGCCGGCCTACCGCGTCGATTTCATCAATGAAGATGATGCAGGGTGCGTGTTTCTTGGCCTGCTCGAACATATCGCGCACCCGCGAGGCGCCAACCCCGACGAACATTTCCACGAAATCGGAGCCAGAAATCGAGAAGAATGGCACTTTGGCCTCGCCGGCGATGGCTTTGGCCAACAAGGTTTTACCGGTGCCGGGCGAACCGACCATCAGCACCCCACGCGGAATCTTGCCGCCGAGTTTCTGGAACTTACTGGGATCGCGCAGGAATTCGACCAGTTCCGCGACCTCTTCCTTGGCCTCATCCACACCGGCGACATCGGCGAAAGTAATTTTGATCTGGTCTTCGCCCATCATCCGGGCGCGGGATTTGCCGAAAGACATCGCACCTCGCCCCGCCCCGCCCCCCTGCATTTGCCGCAGGAAGAAAATCCAGATGCCGATCAGCAACAACATGGGGAACCACGAGATGAAAATTTGCATCAGCAGCCCCTGTTTTTCCGGCGGCTGACCCTCAATGTCCACGCCACGATTGAGCAACTCGCCAATCATGGCGCTGTTGTCGGTTTCCGGGCTGTAGGTGGTAAAACGCTCACCGCCGCTGGTACGGCCCACAATGGCGCGGCCATCAATACTGACCTGGGCGATTTTCCCTTGTTTGGTTTCTTGCAGGAATTGTGAATAGGACATTTGGGCGGAGGGCGCCACCTTGGGTCCAAAACTGTTGAATACGGACATCAGCACAACGGCGATGACCACCCACAAAAGGATGTTTTTGACCATGTCGTTCAAAGTAGGGGCCTCAACGCTGCGGAATTCGGGAAGGATGCGACCAAAAGGTATGCGGGGACACTGCGGAAAGCCAACGCCCGTCCTTGGTTATATGGGTGTCAGATCGTGAAATTGCAAGTTTTTTAGACGGAATCACCCACGATAGTTCCTGGCCAACAGATACTGCTCGGCGCTGCGGGCGCGGGAGGCTTTGGGTTTGCGTGGAGCCACACTGACGAAAACCATCCGCAATTCTTTCAGAAAAGCATCGAAACCTTCGCCCTGAAACGCCTTGAGCAGGAAATCACCGCCGGGCCTCAGGCAGCGTCGGGCAAAATCCAGCGCCAGTTCATTCAGATACATCCCACGCGGCTGATCGACGGCTTTTATACCACTGGTATTCGGGGCCATATCCGCCAGAATCAGATCCACCGGACGATGTTCCAGAACCACCAGCAACTGTTCCAATACCGCCATCTCCCGGAAATCACCCTGAATGAATTCGACGCCGGCCAGTGGCTCCATCGGCAAAATATCCAGCGCGATCACGACACCCTGCCCACCCATCAACTTCATGGCCAGTTGCGACCAGCCGCCGGGGGCCGCTCCCAAATCCACTACCGTCAGACCGGGCCGCACCAGCCGATCTTTCTCATTGATTTCCAGTAACTTGTAGACGGCACGGGAGCGATAACCCTCCTGCTGGGCGCGTTTGACGTATTCATCGGTAAAATGTTCCCGCAACCAGCGGGCGCTACTGTTAGTGCGGGCCATGCGATGGTGACTCCAGAGGGTTGCCAAGTTTGGACATGATCCGGCGGGTGCGCGCCACGATCCAAATCAAACCCAGCACACCATAGCCGGTCAGCGCCAGCAGTTGCAGCGGCAGACTGCCCATCATCCGCCCTTGCGCTAACAGCAACAATCCGCCAACCGCCAGGATAATGCCCAAATCCAGCTTAACTTCATTGAACGGACTAGGGGCTACCGTCATGCCCTTGCCGCCGGGTACACTGCTTGTCTCTTTCACCATAGTCCGGTCTCCTTCGCGTGTTCGATCTCAGCAATCCGCAAAAGCGTCATCTCAAAGCTCTGGCGCATCCCCGTAAACCGGTCGTGATTATCGGCGATCATGGCGTAACTCCGGCAGTCCTGCACGAAATTATCCAGGCACTGGACCGTCACGAACTGCTCAAGATTCGGGTCAATGCCGAAGATCGAGAAAACCGCGACCAGATGATTAGCGAAATCTGCGCGACCACCGGCGCAGCGCTGGTTCAGCGGATTGGGCATGTCGCCACCCTGTTCCGCCGCAATCATGAAGCGCCACGCATTACATTGCCTTAGCGGCTGCATTCAACCCAAGCCATCGTGAGATCGGGAATACCCATGGCAAAAAATATCCCTCTGAATCAACGCATCATCTTTGCGCTGGATGTCAGTTCCAAAGACGACGCGGAACGCTGGCTGGATCGCCTTGGCGATCAGGTCCAATTCTACAAGGTCGGCCTGCAATTGTTTCTGGCGGGCGGTTTTCCCGCGATCGAGATGATCCTGAATCGCGGCTGCCAAGTCATGGTTGACCTGAAGTTTTTCGACATCCCGGAGACGGTGGCGCTGGCGGTGCGCGAGTTGAGGGATAAGGGCGCGACCTTCATCACCGTTCATGGCAACGACCCAATCCTGCGGGCCGCCATCAAGGAACGAAATACCGCCAAGATTCTGGCTGTCACGGTGCTAACCAGCTTTGACGAATCCGACCTGCGGGCGATGGGTCTGACCGGAACCATTCAGGATCTGGTTTACCACCGAGCCAAAAAAGCGCTCGAACTCGGCTGCGATGGCGTGGTGTCTTCCGGCCTGGAAGCGCAACGACTACGGGAAGGACTGGGCGACCGCTTGCTGATCGTAACGCCCGGCATCCGGCCCGGCAGCAATGACGCAGTGGCGGCGGACGACCAGAAACGGATTGTGTCGGCGGGTGAAGCCATCCGCAATGGTGCAGATCATATCGTGGTGGGCCGCCCGATCCGCGACGCCGCCGATCCGGTCGCCATCGTCCGGCAAATGCAGGACGAAATCGCGGCGGCGCTTTGAGCAAGGCATGGTCTCTGACAACGGTAGGCTGAGCGCCGTCCGCCTGGGGCGATTCTGCTAGAATCGCCGGCTATGGACATTTCCTGGATTCTCAACGATCTCAATGAACCCCAGCGGGCCGCCGTCACCGCGCCCCAGGGGCCTTTGCGGGTGCTGGCCGGGGCAGGTAGCGGCAAAACCCGAGTGCTTATCCGGCGCATTGCCTGGCTGCTGGCGGTCGAAACCGCCTCACCCTGGTCGATTCTGGCCGTCACCTTCACCAACAGGGCCGCCGCCGAAATGCGCCGCCGGGTTGAAGAACAGATGGATCAGCCTCTCGGCGGGCTGTGGATCGGCACCTTTCACGGCATCGCTCACCGCCTGTTGCGCCAGCACTGGCAGGAAGCCCGCCTGCCCCGCTCCTTCCAGATTCTCGACAGCGATGATCAAACCCGGCTGCTGAAACGGGTGTTGCGCGGGTTGAATGTAGACGACAAAAAGTGGCCGCCTGCTCAGTGCGCCGGTTTCATCAACCGCTGCAAGGATGAAGGCCAGCGCCCCACCGATCTGGCCGATGACGGCAATCCAGCCCAACGCCAGAACCAGCGCATCTACACCGCCTATCAGCAGGAATGCGAACGCAGTGGGCTGGTGGACTTTGGCGAATTGCTGCTGCGGGCTTATGAACTCTGGCGCGATCATCCCGATCTGCTGACTCATTACCGCGATCGTTTTCAGCACGTCCTGGTGGACGAGTTTCAGGACACCAACACCATTCAATATCAGTGGGTGCGGCTGCTGACCAGTGGCCGGGGCGATGTGTTCATTGTGGGTGACGATGATCAATGCGTGTACGGGTGGCGCGGCTCAAAAGTCGAGAACATTCAAAAGTTCGCCGATGATTTCCCCGATGCTGCAACCATTCGCCTCGAACAAAATTACCGCTCCACCGGGGCCATTCTCAAGGCCGCCAATGCGTTGATCGCCCATAACGCCGCCCGGTTGGGCAAGAACCTGTGGACTGACGCTGGCGACGGCGAGCCCATTCAGATTTATAACGCCTTCACCGAAATCGACGAGGCGCGGTTCGTAGTTGAACGCATCCGGCAATGGGTAACGGCAGGTGGTCAACGGAACGACGCGGCGATTCTGTACCGCTCCAATGCCCAGTCGCGGATTTTCGAGGAAACCCTGATCGGCATGGCGATCCCTTATCGGATTTACGGCGGGCTGCGTTTCTTTGAACGCGCCGAAATCAAGGATGCTCTCGCCTATTTGCGGCTGCTCGCCAACCGCAACGACGATCCCTCCTTCGAACGGGCAGTGAATAACCCGCCACGTAGCATCGGTGAGCGCACCCTCGACATCCTCCGCGAAACCGCACGCGCCCAAGGCAGTTCGCTGTGGCAAGCCGCCGCGCAGTTGCTGACTACTGGTGGCCTGAGTGGGCGGAGCGCCAGTGCGGTGCGCGGGTTTCTAAACCTGATCGAGACCCTGGATCATGACAGCCGCGAGCAACCATTGCCCGGTCGCGCTGAATGGGTCATCACCCGTAGCGGCTTGCGGGCGATGTACGAACAGGCCAAGGACGACAAAGGCGAAATGCGGGTCGAAAATCTGGAAGAACTGGTCAACGCCTGTAGCGACTTCATCACTCACACCGATCCGGTTGTGGTCGGCGCCGATCCTGATGAACCCGACTGGCTCAACGCTTTTCTGGCCCATGCAGTGCTGGAATCCGGCCAGGGCCAGGGTTCGCCCGGCGATGATGCAGTGCAACTGATGACCATGCACATGGCCAAGGGACTAGAGTTTCCAGTGGTGTTTCTGGTCGGGCTGGAAGAAGGGCTGTTTCCGCACAACCGGTCGGCGGCTGAACCCGCCAAGCTGGAAGAAGAACGGCGACTGGCCTATGTTGGCGTCACCCGCGCCCAGCGCAAGCTGTATCTCTGCCATGCTGAACGGCGCAACCTCTATGGTCGCCAAAGTGACCAACATCCTTCGCGCTTCGTCGGTGAAATCCCCGCTGAACTCACCCATGACGTTCGCGCCCGAACCAAAGCGCCAAGCCAGGGCAAAAGTGCGCCTGCGTTCCGATCCGCTGCGCCCGCCTCCGCCACTCCAACGGGTCTGCGACCCCAGCAGCGAGTGCGCCACCCGCAATTTGGCGAAGGCACAGTCTTGGAGGTGGAGGGGGCTGGCTACCATGCTCGGGCGCGGGTTGATTTCCCAACCGCCGGCGGCTCCAAATGGCTGGTTGTCGCTTACGCCAAACTGGAAAAACTGTGAACCCGGCTATTCCAACTCCCTCGCTGACCCGGACCAACCTGAACGACACGGTTCCCTTCGCCCGGTCGCGCCTGCCGGAACATCGGCTGACCGTAAAAGAAGTGCTGGACGAACTAGCGGCGGATGGCTGGGTAGACCCGGCTGAGGCCGAACGGGCGCTGGCGGGTTTCCGGGCCGAGCGTGGCGAACTGCATCCGTTGGTGGTGATCGCCAACAAGCAACTGCGGCGGTTACAACCTCCGCACCAGGTCTTGAGTTTGGAACTGCTGACCGAATGGCTGGCGGGCAAGGCCGGGCTGCCCTACCTGCGCATTGACCCGCTCAAACTGGATATTGCCGCTGTCGAACGGCTACTGCCGTTCGTTTCCTACGACTATGCTGCCCGCTACCAAATTCTGCCAGTGGCGGCGGACCCAAACCGGGTGGTGTTCGCCACCGCTGAACCGTATCTGAGCGAGTGGCAAGACGTATTGCGCCAAACCCTGCGCCGCGAAATCACCCGGGTCATTGCCAATCCGCTGGATATCAACCGTTACCAGATGGAATTCTACGGCGTATCGCGCTCGGTGCGCGGCGCCCTGAAAGGGGCGATAGAGCCGGCTTCCGGAATTCTCAACTTTGAGCAACTACTGGAGCTGGGCCGACGCGGCGAGTTGAGCGCCGATGAACGGCCCATTGTCCAAATCGTCGACTGGCTGCTGCAATACGCCTTTTCCCAGCGAGCCAGCGATATTCATCTGGAGCCGCGACGCGATCAGGGCCAAATCCGGTTCCGCATTGACGGCGTGCTGAACTCGATCTACCAATTGCCACCGGTGGTGATGAGCGCTGTCACCAGCCGAATCAAGATTCTGGGGCGGATGGACGTCGCTGAGAAGCGCCGCCCGCAGGATGGCCGGATCAAAACCCGCACCCCCGCCGGACGGGAAATCGAACTGCGGCTGTCCACCATGCCCACCGCCTTTGGCGAAAAGTGCGTACTGCGGATTTTCGACCCGGATACCGTGACCAAAAACTTCAGCCAACTGGGCTTTGCACCGGCTGAGGAAGCGACCTGGCGGTCGATGATTGCCCGGCCACACGGCATCGTGCTGGTCACCGGCCCGACCGGCTCCGGCAAAACCACCACGCTTTACACCACCCTCAAACACTTGGCGATTCCAGAAGTCAACGTCTGCACAGTAGAAGACCCGATTGAAATGGTCGTGGCGGAACTCAACCAGATGCAGGTGCAGCCGGCCATTGACCTGAGTTTCGCCCAGGGAATCCGCACTCTGTTGCGGCAAGACCCGGATATCATCATGGTTGGTGAAATCCGTGATCTCGAAACCGCGCAAATGGCGGTGCAAGCCGCGCTGACCGGCCACCTGGTGTTATCCACGCTGCACACCAACGACGCCGCTTCGGCGATTACCCGGCTGCTCGATCTGGGCATTCCCTATTACCTGATTCAGAACGTGCTGATTGGGGTAATGGCGCAACGGCTGGTGCGCACCCTGTGCCCGCATTGCAAGGGACGGGAATCGATGGATGCAGCGCTATGGACGGCGCTGGTGCAACCCTTAACCCTGCCGAAACCGCAGACAATCGGAGCAGCGCAAGGCTGCCCGGAATGCCGCAACACCGGCTATCTGGGTCGGGTTGGGCTGTATGAGTTGCTGACGGTGACGCCCGATCTGCGCCGGTTATTCCGGGCCGACATGGCCGAGGAGACCTTGCGCTCGGCGGCCTTTAACCAGGGAATGCGGCCGTTGCGGGTCAGCGCCGCTTTGCAGATTGCCGCCGGTATGACCACCTTCGAAGAGGTCGTGCAGATTCTGCCGCCATTGGCGGATTGACAACAGACGCTTTGGGATAATTGATACACATCATTGTTTCTGCCGGGCGGGTTGCGCATAATACATAGGAATTTTGTGTCTTTCCCGGCCCAATGTTTATCAATCAACCAAAAACCTCTGTTTAGGGAGTCCGCAATGTCCTCAAAAATACTCAAAAGTGCGGTGACCGCGGCGCTTGCGGCAGGTCTGCTGGCTGGAACGGCCCAAGCCTATGAAGCCGGTAGCTGGATAGGGCGGATTGGCGCCTGGGGCGTATTCCCGAAATCCGACAACCTGAGCACCCCGCTCGGTATGATCAATGTCGATGATGGCTACAGTCTCGGTTTCAACTTCACCTACATGGCAACCCCCAACATCGGCATTGAGTTACTGTTGGCGCTGCCGTTCAAGCACGATATTGAACTCGGCGGCACCAAGGTCGCCAGCGCCTGGCAGCTCCCCCCAACCCTTTTTGTCCAGTATCACTTCATGCCGGAAGGCACGATTCACCCGTATGTCGGGGTGGGTCTGAACTACACGTTCTTCTTTAGCGAGGACACTACCGGCCCGTTGTCTGGAACCAGTTTGAACCTGGATTCGTCTTGGGGCTTCGCCGGGCAGGCGGGTATCGACTTCGACATCGCGCCCAACTGGTTCGTCAATGCTGATCTCAGCTACATCGACATTGACAGCAAAGCCAGTGTGAGTGGCCTTGGCAACATCGGCACTGTCGCTATCGACCCGTGGGTAGTTGGCCTCAACGTCGGTATGCGCTTCTAATCCTTTCCCTCTTGGCGCGGGAGTGGCAAGTCGCCGAACCGCTTTTTTGCCCACCCACATTACAAAGCACCACTGCCCGGTCGCCAATCCTTGGCAACCGGGCTTTTTTGCTGGAATTCTCGTAACGGACGAAGCCCGGACAGACGCGCTGCGGAAACCCTTGAATCGGGTGATGTTCTGGTTGGCGTCAATCCGTTTTGGCTTGTGAGCAGCGATCCAGCAAATAGACGATGGAGCGGTAATAACGGCCGCTGTGCAGCGACAGGCCAATTTCGCAGGTGCGGCTGGTCGAATAGCCGGATTGGCATTCATCCGGCAGCGCCGTCTTTAAATCGCGCAAGGCGCTGGCGTTTAATTCCGGGTGAGTGAAGCCTTTATCACCAGCCCAGCCACAACAAGACACCCGGTCAGGGACAATGACTTTCTCTACGCAAGCTTCCGCAAGCGCCTTAAGTTTGGCTTGTAAACCCAGGTGGATATTGCTGCACGTGGGATGAATAGCGACGGTTTCCGCCCGCTTGTGAAGGGTCAATCGCTCCAGCACCACGTCATGCAGAAATTCGGTGATATCGTAAAGCTTGAGCGCGTTGAGCGTGGTCGGCTCCACGCCCTTCTTGACCCGTAAGGCGCAAGGGGTGGTATCGAAGACAATCGGGTCTTGTCCGTTGCGGCTGGCCTTAAGCAAAGCCTGTTCAACTTCCCGCCGTTTGGCGTTAGCTTGTTCCGGCAAGCCTTTACTCTCAAACGGTTGGCCGCAGCACAGCGCAGCGCAAGTTTCCGGCAGGACCACCTCAAAACCGGCCTTGCGCAGCAGGGCGACTGTTTTCACCGGTAAAGCGTCCGCTTCGGGATCATCTTTGGCGGGTCCCATCGTGCGACTGGCGCAACTAGGGAAATAGACGATACGCGGGCGGCTGGACATGGCGCTCCGTTCCGGCGCGGGCAGAGCGCCAGCGGTGGGCAAATAGCGATTCCATAGCGGAATCCGTTCGCCAGACAGCTTGCGAAGACTGTCGGCCAAACCACCCTGTAACTTGGCGCCCAAAATCTGATGGCTGAAGTTGACGACGGCCAGACTAAACCGGGTCGCGGCGGTCACACCACGAAAATGCTTCGCCATCAGACCACCGATCCATTGCGCTGTCTTACCGCGCTGCTGGCTGCGAAGCTTCAACATCATCGCGCCGGTGTTGATGCCGACCGGACAGGTTAGGGCGCACAAGCTGTCAGCGGCGCAGGTGTCCAAACCCTGGTATTGATACGACGCATGGATGCTTTGCAACCGGCTGGGGTCTTCACCTGCGGCGTGCAAACGCGCTATTTCCCGCAAACCGACGATACGCTGGCGCGGCGATAAGCTCAGGACGCGGGAAGGACAATTCGGCTCGCAAAAACCGCATTCGATGCATTTATCCACCAGTGGATCGACAGCAGCCATGAGCTTGATATTTTTGAGGTGCGCCTCCGGATCGTCGTTGAGAATAACACCGGGATTGAGCAGATTATGCGGATCGAACAACATCTTGATTTCCCGCATTAGTTGATACGCCTGCTGGCCCCATTCCAGTTCGACAAACGGCGCGATATTGCGGCCAGTGCCATGTTCCGCTTTCAGCGAACCACCGTACTGATGGACGATCATCCCGCACATATCATCCATAAACTGCTTATAGCGTTCAGTTTCGGCAGGCTTGGAAAAGTCGGGGGTGATGACGAAATGCAGATTGCCCTCGAGCGCGTGGCCGAAAATGATCGAGCCGGTATAGCCGTGCCGGTCAAACAGCCGTTGCAAGTCCAAAGTCATTGCCGCTAACTGCGGCACGGGGACCGCAACATCTTCAATGATGACGGTAGCGCCGGTCGCCCGCGCCGAACCGACCGATGGGAACAACCCCTGGCGGATCGCCCACAGTTTGGTGAATTCTTCGGGCCGGTCGCTGAACTGAAACGGGAACACGGTTGGTATAGCGGCGATGGATGCGGTAATTCCTTCGACCTGGGCGCTCAGCTTGAGCGGATTTTGCGCCCGGGTTTCTACCAGCAGGGCCGCAGCAGTTTCCGGTAGTTCCTTGAAATACGCTGGCATTCCCGCCTTGTTCTCCACTGAGCGCAGCGAAGCGCGATCCATCAGCTCCACCGCCGCCACCGGCTGGCTTTTCAACGCCGCCACCGCTTCACAGGCGGTCTGAATGTCGGAGAAGATCATCAACGCCGTAGCCTTGTGGCTATGCTCCTCGACGGTGTGATAAGTGATCTCGGCGATGAAACCCAGGGTGCCCTCGGAACCGATCATCAAATGTTGCAGAATCTCAAAGGGGTCTTGGTAGTCCACCAGGGCGTTGAGGCTGTAACCACAGGTATTCTTGATTTTAAATTTGGCGCGAATGCGTTCCGTCAGCGCGGCGTCAGCACGGGTGCGTTGACCCAGTTCGGCAAGTTGAGCCAGCAATGCGCCATGACTGGCGCTGAAGGCTTGGCGGCTGGCGGAATCGGCCGTATCGAGTATCGCGCCATCGGCCAGCATCACCCGCAAGTCTTTTAAAGTCTGGTAGCTGTTTTGAGCAGTGCCGCAACACATCCCGCTGGCGTTATTGGCTGCGATGCCACCAATCCAGCAGCTATTGATCGAAGCGGGGTCTGGGCCGATCTTGCGCTGGTAAGGCGCTAGATAACGATTGGCACGACCGCCAATGATCCCCGGTTGCAAACTAATGGTCGCCGCATCGGCGCTGATTCGCCAATCACGCCAACCGTCGCCCAGTTGCAATAACACCGAGTCGGTGACCGCCTGGCCGGAAAGACTGGTGCCAGCGGCGCGGAAAGTCACTGGCGTTCCATGCGTATGCGCCAGCCCCAAAATCCGTTGCATCTCGGCTTCGTTGTCTACCCGCACCACCAGTTGCGGAATCAGGCGATACAAACTGGCATCGGTTCCATAAGCAAGGCTGCGCAGCGGATCGCTGATCAGGCGTGTCGCCGGAATAAACTCTTGCAAGTCACGGTAAAGCTGCTCATAAGCCTTCGGTCGCATGAATGACTCAGCCTTGGTTTGGTGGTGGGCGCCCCGGACTCAGCGGTGCGTTGTTTTTTGTTATCACTCGCCTTGCCTCTCTCACCAGTGGGAGAAGCGTGGGGCCTAACAATTGAATTGCAGCGCGTAGTAGTGACGCGGATCAGCCATCCAGAATCAGCACGATCAACTCCTTTGGACCATGCACGCCAAAGGTCAGCACCAGTTCGATATCCGCCGTTTTGGACGGGCCGGAAATCAACAGGATATTAGTCGGCATCTTCTCCCGCCAATGCTCGTGGGCAATAGCTTGAGCCAGAGAATCATGGATTTTAGCAGCGTCCAGCACTGCGATATGCAGCGCTGGCGCAAGGGACATCAGGCGTGGTTCATCTGAATCGGGCCACAGAATTAAAGCGCCGACATCTGCAAGACCACCTTGCGTTGAGGTGATGCTGGCGTCAATGGCAAACAGGCGCTCCTTACACTGTTCAATCGTTTCGGTATAACCAACCAATGGCGGTAAATCACTGTCCCAAACCGCCGCTAGAGCCTTACCAAGCGCAGTATCCGGCGCATACAGCAAGCCATTTAATAGTCGCTGACGCAGAGTCGCCTTGAGTGCGTCAATCCAGCCATTGGCGCTGGTGATGACCACTTCAGCATGCATGGCTTCCATTCGCTGCTTGAGTCGCGCCACTCGTTCAGTTCGACTTAATTCTAGCGCTGACCCTGCGACAGATGATTCGAAAGGAGCCAAATCATCCGGCGATATTGCCGTCCATAGCCTGGCGAGGATATTAGCGCGGGCATTATTCATCGCGGAGCCCCTTTTCTTTAGCGAGTGCGTGCAAACTTCTGGCAGCAAATTTGGGCAAGGTTCTGGATTGACCCCAATATTTTAACAACCCTACTTTGGGCAACCTTGGCAATTGTGCGCTGAGCAGCCCTAATAACTTGGCGCTCAAAGCATTCGCCCACGGCATCATATTATTGAGCGCCCAGCCTTTCCACGTCAGACTCTCGATAACACTAAGCTTGTAACCGTGGCCTTTGACCGCATGAGGCGTATCAACTTTCTGGTAAGACTCATTGCGCAAACGGCGCAGAATGTCAGTAATGGGGATCTTGACTGGACAAACTTCCTCGCACGCCCCGCAAAAAGTAGAGGCTGTCGCCATCGCTCCGGCATTGACCAAACCTTCGATTTGCGGAGTTAGAATCGAACCTATCGGGCCGGGATAAACGTAGCCGTAGGCATGGCCGCCGAGGCGAGTATATACCGGACAATGATTCAAACACGCTCCGCAGCGGATGCATTTTAAGGTCTGCCGCAATTCCGGATCGGCCCAGATTTTGGAGCGACCGTTATCAAGCAGCACTAGATGGACTTCCTTGGGGCCATCCTTTTCGCCCGCTTTGCGCGGCGACGTGATCATATTGAAATAAGTGGTGATCAACTGGCCTGTTGCTGAACCCGTCAATAATCGCAGCAACGGCGGCACGTCATCCAGCCGCTCCACCACTTTCTCCAAACCCATCACTGCAATATGCACCGGCGGCGCGGTGGTGCACATCCGGCCATTGCCTTCGTTTTCCACCAGACACAAAGTTCCAGTTTCAGCCACCGCGAAATTAACTCCACTCACGCCGACTTCACCGGCAAGGAACTTTTCACGCAATACCTTACGCGCAATCGCGTTGAGTTCCTCGACGACTTCGGTATACGGGGTATTAGGAATCTTGTCGTGAAACAAGCGGGCAATTTGATCGCGGTTTTTATGAATCGCTGGGACGATGATATGTGAGGGCGTTTCGTGGTCCAGTTGGATGATGTATTCGCCAAGATCAGTTTCCAGCGCCTCAACATCATGTTCCGCCAGAAAATGATTGAGGTGCATTTCCTCCGACACCATCGACTTGCCCTTAATTACCCGATGGGCGTTATGGCGCTGAATGATCTCTAGACAAATCTGATTAGCTTCCGCAGGAGTCTCTGCCCAGTGCACCTGAATCCCATTTTCGGTACATTTTTTTTCGAGTTTCTCCAGTAACTCCGGCAACTGGCGCAAAGCCCGTTGGCGAATTTCATCACCGGTCGCCCGCAGTTGTTCAAAAGACACGGGGTCAGAGAATAGGGTTCGTCGGCGCATCCCCAGCGTATCCATCGCACTGCGGAGATTATGACGCAATTGCGGATCGTTCAGCGCTTTAGTGAAGTTTTTTGGGAAATCCACCACAGAGGAATTAGCCATGAACGCGCTCCCAAACAAATTCTGCGATGTGCTGCGCCGGAATCAGACTCTTTTGATAGTCTAACGCCCCACCGATATGCATCAGGCAGCCGCAATCGCCGGAGAGCAGTCGAGAAGCGCCGGTTTTCTCAATATCCGCCACCTTGTCGCTGACCATCGCCGAAGACAAATCGGCTTGCTTGACTGAGAAGGAACCGCCAAAACCACAGCATTCGCGCTCCCGTCGCAATTCGACTAGTTCCACATTCCGCAATTGACGCAGCAGAGATTTTGAATAGTCAATCACTCGCATTTCACGCAGGGCGCTACAGGACGAATGCCAGGTGACTTTAATCGGTTGGCCCCGGTCTTCGAGTTGGATTTCAAGCACCGTCACCAGAAATTCAGTCAGTTCCATCACCTGACCGGAGAAGCGTTGCGCTTCAGCAAATTCAGGCTGATTGGCAAACAGTTTGGGGTAGTGGTGTTTCAGCATCCCGCCGCAAGAGCCGGAAGGAACGACGATGGGATAATCGTTGGGGAAGGCTTTAAGCTGCTGGCGGGCTACCTTCCGGGCTTCTTCGGGGAAACCGGAATTGTAGGCCGGTTGGCCGCAACAACTTTGCTGTTGAGGAAAGAGGACTTCGACGCCCTCGCGCTGAAGCAATTCGATTCCGGCCATACCCGCCTGGGGATAACACAGATCGATCAGACAGGTACCGAAGTAATACACCTTCTGGGGACGGGTGGGCATAGTGGTCTACCTGCATCCGACTGGGGTGGTTCATCAGGAATTTCCGCGCCCCCCAAGCACCCAGGCCAGGGAGGACATGCGGACAGCGTGGCAATCCTCCTCGTTCGTGTAAAAACTATCCAAGCGCCTTGGGCGGCGCGCTTTTGGGTAGCGCCTTCTGCG
Organism: Candidatus Competibacteraceae bacterium; assembly: GCA_003989085.1. GTDB lineage: Bacteria > Pseudomonadota > Gammaproteobacteria > Competibacterales > Competibacteraceae > RXIV01. The sequence goes on along the minus strand of RXIV01000004.1, from coordinate 126,863 downwards.
TCTGCTGAGGCTGCTGTTAAACAGGAATGCCCGGAACATGCCGGAAGATCATGGATTTCAGGCAGATTCCGGGTAACCCAGCGCCTGCAACGCCGTACTGAGTTCCAGGCGACCATCGTGGTCGGCTTCCACGGTGACCCGCCCGGTCGACACATCCACCGCAATATCGCCAATGCCCGGCAACTGGCCGAGTCCGGCGCGAATCGCGGCGGCGCAGCCCTGACATTTAACGTTCTGAACCTTGAATTCAATCTGCATAACCGTGAACCTCCTAGCCGTTATTGACCTACGTTATCGAGATGACCTTGGTCTACCGAAAATTACCAGGCCACCGTGCGCAACGCCGCCTGAAGTTTTTTCTCTCCCCAAACCCTAATCGGCAGCGGCGCAGCCTCCGCACCCTTGACGGTGGTGCCATCGCCACCCTGCTTCAGTTCGGTGACGCCGCCCGCGTTTTCGACATAAACGCCCGCGCCATTCAGCATCACCACATCGAGGGTATTGGTTCCGGCGCTCAGCAGGTTGAAACCGCCCCATAATTCGGTGCCGCGCACGCCGATGATCGCCACCGGAGTTCGCACCTTCCATACCGGCGCTGCCGGTTCGGGACTGCTCTGAGCGCCTTGCCAGCCTGACCCACCGGCATCGTGATGGGCGGTGATCGCCCGGAATGCGCCCTTGAGCAGCTCAAAGCTCGATCCTTCACTGTTAGGCGTTGCACCGGCCACCTGCTGAATGACGAACTCAGTCCGTTCACTGAGCGTAAGCACAGCACCATCCTTCATCCGCGCCTCCAGCCGGGCATCCGCGCCTGTGATGACCCGATTGCCGGGATACAGGGCATGGCCCAACGCTGGCGCTTGCCGACCAGCAGCGGTTTCAACGACCACCTCTCCCCGCACCCGCGTTACATAACCGGCAATGGGCGGTTCGGCCTGCGCCAGTCCTGCGATGATCAGCAGCCACACACCGACGGCTAGTGAAATCATGGGTTGATAACGTCGCATGACTTTAAATCTCCGGGGGTTATTTCTCAGTGAAGGTGAACACGCCGTCCCAGCCGGCAGCCGGCGGATCGGAACGCAGCGCAGCGATCCGCTGCAAATACAGTCTATACAAGGGCTGCTCTGGATGATGAGTCGCAAGCTGCTGGAAGCCGGTTTCAGCCTGCGGCCAGTCCCGGCCACGGTAGGCAACCAACGCCTGATCGTGCTCCGCCAGTTCTTGTCGCACCGCCTCGCTCAAGGTCGCTGTCGGCCCCAGCGGTTCAAACAGCGTCACCGGCTGGGCCCGACCCTTGACCCGCGCCCGATCCAGTTCCCGACAGGCCAGTTCAGGAACCGCAGCGCGGGTGAATTCGCTGATCACGAGAGTTGCGCCGTACTGTTTGGCCGCGCCTTCCAACCTCGCCGCCAGATTGACCGCATCGCCCAACACCGTGTAGGCCATACGAAATTCTGAGCCCATGTTGCCGACATTCATCAACCCGCTGTTGATCCCGATTCGGATGCGGAGCGCCGGCCAGCCGTGAGCCAGCAGTTCCGGCTGCAACTCGGCCAGCCGGATTTTCATCGCCAGCGCCGCCTGCACAGCATGGCGGGCATGATCCGGATCGGGCAGCGGCGCGCCCCAAAACGCCATGATCGCGTCCCCGATGTATTTATCCACTGTACCGCGCTGCTCATGGATGATCCGGGTCAGCGGGGTCAGGATGAACTGCATCATCCGGGTCAACTGGTGCGGCTCCAGGGTTTCCGACAGAGTCGTAAAGTCCTGAAGATCGCTGAACAACACCGTCATTTGCCGGCTTTCCCCACCCAGAGCGTAACTGCCGGGCCGCCGGCTCATTTCCGCCACCAGCTCATGCGGCACATACTGTCCGAACAACCGGGCCAGGCGTCGTTCGCGGCGGGTCTGGACGAAGTAGCCCGCGCTGCTGTGCAGCACATACAACAGCCATAACAGCGCCAGCGCCGGCACCAGCGGCATCACCAGATTCAGACGTTGCCAGGCGTACAGGTTCAACCCAATCACGGCGGCGGCCAGCATCAGCGTCGCCAGCAAGGCCCGCAGCGGCGGCAACCAGCCCAACCCGCTGCCCAATACACCCAGCAATGCGAGCAGCGCCACTTCTAGTCCGGTGCTAAAGGCCGGACGGGCCTTGATCTGCTGGTCGAGAATCCCGGCGATCAGCGTGGCGTTGACCTCGACTCCCGGATAGATGTTTTGTACCGGAGTGGCGCGTAAATCCATCAGACCGGCCGCCGTCGCGCCGACCAGCACAATAGCTCCAGTCAGCACCTGCGGATCAGCTTGCCGATCCAGCACCGCGCTGGCCGAAATGTAGGGAAAGCTGCCTTGTGGCCCCCGGTATGGCGCTAAGGCCGCCCCTTGGGCGTCAATCGGAATATCGAACGCGCCGATCCGAACCGCTTCGATCCGCTGCTCACCATCTCGATAGCCGGCAGCGGTGATGAACTCCAGCGGCGGCTGCCCTAACAGGGTTCGCACCACCGCCAAACTGAAATGCTCGTAAAACTGGCCGTCATAGCCGACCAGCAACGGCAAGCGGCGAAACAGGCCATCCGGGTCTAGCAACGTACTGTTGAAAAACCCGCCGCCGGTCGCGCTAGTTTGCAACTGCGCCAGGTTGGCGCTGTAGCCGGCGGCGGTGGCAAAAGGATTGGGGCTATGGTCGAGCACGGTCATGGGCGCGGCAGCGGGCGGCAGTTGCCCAACCCGCAGGTCGCCGCCCTGTTGGCCGGGCATGGCGAAGTAGTAGCCCATCACCACCGCCCGGTCGCGGAAACTGGCCGCCAGCCGTTCATCACCGGTCAGTTGAAGGCGCAAATCCGCCCAGTGCTGCTGAAACGCGGCGTCATCACGCAGAGCGCCCAGCGCCAGCGTATCCAGCGCGGCCAAAGCCGGATTGCGTTCGGCTTCGGCGAACACGATGTCGAAGGCCAGCAGCCGGATTTGATAGTGGGCAAACAGCGTCTCCACCAGTTGCGCCAGCCGCTGCCGGGGCCAGGGCCATTGGCCTTCGCGGAGCAGGCTGGCCTCATCAATGTCCACGATCACGATGCGCGGATCGATCCCGCCCGGCAGGGTCAGCCGCAACCGGGCGTCGTAAGCGAACAGTTCCAACTGGTTGAGCAGCGGTAATGAAAGGTAGCCGCTAGCATGAAGGATCAGCATCAGCGTGATGCCCAGGCTCAGGCTAGTTCGGAGCAGGATGTGGAGAGTGCGCGACATGATCATTGGCCGCCTGCCCGTTCTTGATTGAGCTTCAGCAGACGGTGCAATAGCAGTGTGCGCTTTTTGAGTTCAGCGGCGAACTCCGGTTTGGGAATCAGCCGGTCGGGATAACCGGGAACGATTTCAGGAATGCGATCCACCCATTGCGGCGGATTCCGCCAATTCTCGCGCAGATCATTCAGGCGGCGGGCAGCAGCGGCAATCGCTTCAGCACGGGAATCATCAGCGTAGTCACTGGCGGCGATGTTGGGAGTCAGGCCAACAGGAAAGGGGAAAGTCTCGAAGCAGGTTGTAGGCGTGTAGCGGGGATCATTACCTTTGCCAAGCCAAGTGCAAGTCCGTAATGCCCATAATTCGTGAACACGGGAATGCAGAATACCGAAGGTAGTGTCATCATCACGGGCGATGATTATGAGTCGCTGGTCTGGAAAGACACGCTTATCTAGCCATACAAACAACCGATGCTTGGCAACCATTGGTGTTGCGATATAGCGAGGGATTGCCACGATTGCAGATCGAATCTCAGCTCCAGAGCGTCCTAATCTCCACCAGTAAGTCTTGCGTTTTTCATCCCGCTGCTGTGTGCGGCTGGGTTTAACATGTAGAAGCACATGTTCGAATGGATTCTCATAAAGCGCCGCCTTAGATTCACTCAACGTGTTACCAAAGTCGATAAGCCAAGTATCTGAAGGACGGCGCAGGCTCTTACCTTTACCCTTGTACTCCCAACCAAAATGGCCGCGTTTCCACACATCAGCCCAACCATCGCCGCCACCCGTCTTTTTCGCCCCCTTCTCGAAGCAATACCATTCCCCATGCGGATCCTCCTCGGCAGGCGTCTTGACGCCCAATAACCGGCACAGATCGATGAAATGCTCCTGAGCGGCGCTGCGCTCCTTCAAGGTGCTGGCTCGCCACTTGGCAATGAAGGCGGCGATGGAATCGGGTGAAATCATGACGATAGCAGCTCAAAAGTGGTTTAGACGGCGGGCGGCGACAGCCCGTTGACCCGATCAGGAACGCGGTGAAACCTCCAGTTTGGGCTATCCTTGGCGCGTCTTTAGCCGAACTAGAGGAATCCCCCGATGCTGACGCAATCCCTGGCCGGCGTTCCGGCATTCCTGTCCTACTTTGCAGCCGCCATCGGCCTGCTGGCGGCGTTTCTGTTGCTGTATCTGTGGATCACGCCCTACCGCGAAATCAGCCTGATCCGGGAAGGCAACGCAGCGGCGGCGGCCAGTCTGAGCGGGGCAATGATAGGCTTCGTGTTGCCGCTGGCCAGCGTCATCACCCACAGCGCCAGCCTGCCCGACATGGCGATCTGGGGTCTGATCGCCCTGCTCGTCCAGCTACTCGCCTATCTGGCGGCGCGGTGGCTGTTGCCCAATCTGGCCCGCGACATCCCCGCCGGCCAGATCGCGTCCGGGGTATTTCTCGCGGCGCTGTCGCTGGCGACAGGTCTGCTCAATGCCGCCTGTATGACTTATTGACCGGCGGTGGACAGCACGAGCGGCCAGAACCGGTAGATCAGCAACCCCGTCACTATCGCTAGCAGCGTCGCCAGCAACCAGCGCCGCGACCGTTCCACACCAGGCTGGGATGCGCCGGCCTCAGGCACTCGAACCGGCTGAAGGGCTTGAATCAATTCCTCGGCGCTGGCGAATCGCGTTGACGGGTCCTTCGCCAATAATCGGTCAAGCACTGGCTGAAAATGCTTGAGCGGCTCCGGCAGAATCGGTACGGGGGCTTTAACATGCAGCAACGCGGTCTCAAAAGCATCGGCGCCCTTATACGGGCGGGTTCCGGTCAGCATTTCGTAAAACAGAATGCCCAGGCTGTACAGGTCAGACCGGGCGTCAACCGGTTTGCCCATCGCCTGTTCAGGACTCATGTAGTTGGGCGTCCCAATCCGCCAACCAGCGGCAGTCAACTGGGTCTTGTCCTCAAGGTTCTTGGCGATGCCAAAATCCGACAGCACCGCCGTCTCCGCATCGCGGAACAAGATATTGGCGGGTTTCAGGTCGCGGTGGATGCAGTGCTGACGGTGGGCATAACCCAATGCCTGAGCGATCTGGCCCAACACCTGAAGCGCGGCTTCCGGCGTCAACCCCGCTTTAATCCGCTCCTTGAGCGAACCACACTCCAGATACTCCATAGCAATGTAGAACACTGCCTGGTGGCTGCCGGTATCGTAAACGGTGACGATATGCGGATGAGCCAGCCGGGCAACGGTTTTGCCTTCCTTGATAAAGCGTTTGTTAAAGGCAGGATCCTTGACCAGTTGGGCAGAGAGAATCTTGAGCGCCACCCGCCGGTCCAGCGATTCCTGGATAGCCAGATACACCGTGGCCGTAGCGCCCTTGCCAAGGATTCTTTCAATCCGGTAGCCGGGAATTTGCGGCGGTTCCGGGGTTTCCATAATGAAGGCCTTGCGCGAAAGTTCAGGATGTCTGACCGCAAATCATGGGTCAGACCCGACGAAACGGCAAGGTGACAGCACTGGCGCTGATCGCCGGAGTTTGATCAAAAAAACCAACCGCGCTCTGCACGGTTCACACTCCCTCCCCGGCGTGAACGCCAGGGTCTCCCACGAGGTTCAGATGAATACCGCCCGCCCCGTCCATTGGCCGATGAACCAGTTTCCAATTGTTGATGACTGTTTGCAGGTCGGCGGGATATCCCTACGACAACTGGCGGCACGGGTCGGACAAACGCCGTTTTATGCCTATGACCGCCGCTTGATCGATGAGCGGGTCGCCTGGTTGCGGCGGGTCTTGCCACCTACCCTCAAGCTGCACTACGCGATCAAAGCCAATCCAATGCCGGCGTTAGTCCAGCACCTCGCCTGGCAGGTTGATGGCCTGGATGTCGCTTCGCTGGGTGAAATGCAGGTGGCGCTGGATGCCGGCATGAATCCGGCGCATATCAGCTTTGCCGGCCCCGGCAAGCGTCCATCGGAACTGGCCGCCGCCATCGCCGCCGGCATTACGATTCACCTCGAATCGGCCCGTGAACTGGAAACCATCGCCCGGATCGGCGTAGAACAGGGCCAACAACCGAGGATCGCAGTACGAGTCAACCCCGATTTCGAGCTGAAAACCTCTGGTATGAAGATGGGCGGCGGTTCCAAACCCTTCGGCATCGACGCCGAACAGGTTCCGGCGCTGTTGCGACGGATCGGTGAACTGAGTCTGGATTTTCAGGGCTTTCACTTGTTCACTGGCTCGCAGAATCTCCGGGCTGAAACCCTGATCGAGGCCCACAACCGTATTTTTGAACTGGCGCTGCGGCTGGCGGATGATGCGCCGGGGCGAATGTGGCTGCTCAATATCGGTGGCGGTTTCGGTATTCCCTACTTCCCCGGCGACCAGCCGCTGAATGTGCAACCCATCGCCGCTAATTTGCAACGCTGGCTGCCGCTGATCGCGGATCGCTTGCCAGAGGCTGAGGTGGTGCTGGAGCTGGGCCGCTATCTGGTCGGAGAAGCCGGGATTTATGTCGCCGAAGTGGTAGATCGCAAGGTTTCCCGTGGACAGACCTTTCTCATCACCAACGGCGGCCTGCATCAGCATTTGGCGGCGTCCGGCAATTTCGGCCAGGTCATCCGCAAGAATTATCCGGTAGTCGTTGGCAACCGAGTCATGGGAACCGAGCGGGAGGTCGTGACGGTGGTGGGACCGCTCTGCACCCCGCTGGATGTGCTGGCCGACCGGATGGATCTGGCAAAAACCGAAATCGGCGACTTAATCGTGGTGTTCCAGTCCGGCGCTTATGGCCTGACCGCCAGCCCAACCGCCTTTCTCAGTCACCCATTGTGCCCGGAGGTGCTGGTGTGAGGGTGGTCAATCCTCCAGCAACTGGCCCGCTTGCCGGTAGCTGAGCGGCTCCTGACCGGCAATCTTGCAGAACTTCTGGCCGGGCCGGACCAGCCGCTCGATCGCCCGGGTCAACAGCAGGCCATCCGTCACCGTTCGAAGCGGAGTCCGGGACGCGCCTATCGGTTCGCCTAACAGGCTGACCAGGTCCGCCACCGCCTCGCCAGCCGACACCCGATCACCCAGCGCTTTGCGGTAAACCAGCACTCCGGCAGCCGGCGCGGTCAGCACATCCACACCATCCAATGGGGTTGCTTCACAAGCCGGTTCCGGCAACGGCCCCGGATCACCGGCCAGCACGCCGCGCCGTTGCAGAAAACGCAAGAGCGCCGCTGCATCCAGCGCTGCGCATCCGTCGTTCACGTCCGCCTGGCCGCGTAATTCCACTGTCGTGGCAAAACAGGCCAGCGGTACTGGCCCTTCCCCTGCCAATGCATCCCGCCAATGCCGCCACGGGCCGGCGCAGGCCTGATCAAACGGACTACCGCCCGGCTCCTCTTCCAGCAGGATCGCCGCCGCACCCAATTCCGCACCCAACGCCGTCGCTTCATCCCGCTGTTCTTGCGCGGCGTACAAATGCAGCAATGCTTCGCCGTCGCAATGCAGGTCGAATACGAAATCGGCATCCATCGCCAGACTCAGCAAGGTCCGCTTGAGCACCGTACTTTCCCGCACCGCGTTCGACGCGGCTAAAACGCCCCGTAACGCTGTCCGGATCAGCGCCACATTCGCTGTTGGATCGAGAGTTAAACGGCCCCGCACCTGTTCCAGCACGGTTGCGGTCAGATTGGGAAAATCCCGGTTGAAATTGCCGGTGCTTTCAAAATCAAAGCGCCCCAGCAGCCGACCATTGAGATGCTGGCTCAGACCAATCGGATTGGCGACCGGGACCACCACCACTTCGCCGATGATCCGCCCTTCGTGCTGCGCCCGCTCCAGGCCATGCAGCAGATGTTGTGCGACCAGTAGTCCTGGAATTTCGTCAGCGTGAAGGGCGGCCTGGAAATAGGCCTTGGGCCGGGCGCCAGGCTGTCCATAGTGATGAATAGTCAGCGTTCGCTGGACACCGGGCGCGGTGGCGGGCAGTTTAAGAACAGTCGTGCACGTGGACATGGTGGTCAACCCTCAGCTTGCGACATGCAGCACAATCTTGCCGCGCACATGACCGCCCTGGCTGATCACCTGCGCCTGCCGGGCTTCATAGAGCGGCATTATCGTATGGAGGATCGGCTTGATTCGCCCTTCATCAATCAACTGGGTAATAGCGTCCAGTTGCGAGCTGCTGGGCTGAACAAAGACAAAGGCGCTGCGAACGCCATAGGCGGCGGCGGTCGCTTCCGGCGGCGGGCTGACCACTGAAACCAGCATCCCACCCGGCTTCAGCACCGACCAGGACCGCGTCTGAGTCTCGCCGCCAATGGTATCGAACACGACATCCACTTCCTTTGCGACCTCCTCAAACCGGCTGCGGGTGTAGTCCACGAACTGATCCGCGCCCAGCTCCATGACCAGTCCAACATTGACCGCCGAAGCAGTGGCGATCACCTTCGCGCCCCGCGCCTTGGCCAGTTGCACCGCAAAGCTGCCCACGCCACCAGCGGCGGCGTGAATCAGCACGGTTTGCCCGCTCCGCAGTTGCGCCGCATCCACCAGCGCCTGCCAGGCCGTCAGCGCCGCCAGCGGGACAGCGGCGGCCTGGTCATGATCCAGCTTGACCGGTTTGAGCGCTGCTTCACTGGCCTTGACTGCAATGTAGTCGGCGTAGCCGCCATCGCGTTCGATGTTGGGCCGGGTATAAACGGCATCGCCGATCTGGAAGCGGATCACCTCCGGGCCGACTGCCGCCACCTCGCCGGAGACATCCCAACCCAGTGTCAGTGGCAGACAATGGTTCAGGACGCCTTGCAAAAAGCCTTCGCGAATTTTCCAGTCCACCGGATTGACCGCCGCCGCCCGCACCCGAATGAGCAGATCATCAGGCTGGAGCTGCGGGATGGGTGTGTCTTCGTAATGCAATACTTCAGGGCCGCCATAGGCGTGAATGCGTACTGCTTTCATGGTTGTCATCGGAAATCCCGTCAAAGCTCAAATTTCAGCCGTGGCTTTTGCTGTCACTGGCAACAGGGCCGATAATTTTAAAGAATAATCATCCATCGAGACTTGCAGTCGCCAAAAAAATAACCTGATTATCCGTTGGTTGATATTTTTTAGCCCTGCGTCAAAAATGGATTTCAGCACCGCAACGGCTTAACCACTGCGGAACCATCCAATGTGAGACATCATCGCCATGAAAAGATATATGTGCCTGGTTTGCGCGTGGGTATATGACGAGGCCAAAGGCTGGCCCGAGGATGGTATCCCGCCCGGCACCCGCTGGGAGGATGTGCCATCAGACTGGGCTTGTCCCGAATGCGGCGCGAGCAAGGATGATTTCCATATGATGGAGATTTGACGATGGATGCCCCTTCTGACCGGATCCGGCTCACCATAGGGGACATTACTGGGTTAGCCGTGGACGCCATCGTCAATGCCGCCAATCCGTCGCTGTTGGGCGGCGGTGGCGTAGACGGAGCCATTCATCGCGCCGCCGGGCCGGAACTGCTGGCGGAGTGCCGCACCCTGGGCGGGTGCGAAACTGGCCAGGCCAAAATCACTCGTGGCTATCGCCTGCCGGCCCGTTACGTCATCCATACCGTTGGCCCGATCTGGCAGGGCGGCCATCAGGGCGAACCGGAACTGCTGGCGGCCTGCTACCGCAACAGCTTGCAACTCGCCGTCGCGCAGGGCGTCCGCCGCATCGCCTTTCCCGCTATCAGTTGTGGCGTGTATGGCTATCCGCTGCCAGAAGCGGCGCACTGTGCAGTGCAGGAAATTCGCCATTTTTTAGCGGGCAACGCGCAGATTGAAACCGTCGATCTGGTTTGCTTCAACGAAGAAACACGCCAGACTTATGTGCAGGCGCTGGCGGATCAATAGGGCGAAACCGGGCGATTGGGGCTATCGCGCAACTCCCGGTTCACCCACGGAAGTGGCCTACAGCCGAATCAGCACCGGGCGCTGAGGCGGGTTGCCGGGTTCAACCCGCAGGGGCGCACTCTGAAACAAAGCCGGTTGCTCGGCGGACCAACCGCCGCCTTCGTCACGGCGCATCAAGGTCAGCGATGAAGTTCCCCGTTCCATCTGAAGTTGCCGCAATGCCTCCGCCAGCGCAATCGCCATCATGGCGTCGGCATGATCGGCCTTGGCGTGGTCGGCCACGACTGCGGCAGGCGCAACGCGACGGTCAGTCACCGGGTAGTGCAGCAACGCCATCAACAGCGCGCTGGCCGTGGTCAGCAACGCGGCGGGGAGCAGGTAAAAACCGAATGTGCGGATGCTGTGGAGCGTATTGCGCATGACTCACCTCTGGCGATGCCGGTAAAAAACAACATCGGGTACAGACCTTAGGGGCAGTTATCCAAAGCCAGCGGCCAAAGTCAAGCATGGCCCCCAGCTTCTGGCGCAGCGTTGTAACCAGACATTGACGGGGAGGGCGGCAAGGTTTTGCCGAGCCGCCCTCCTCTCCCGCTTGCGGGAGAGAATCAAGGCGAAGAGGATTCAGGCGAGAATCCCAAAGCAAAAGCCGCAAAAATGCCGGGATTTAACCGTCCTGCTGTTTCTTGTATGCGGCTTGCAGTTTCTGCTGAATGTCGCCCGGCACCGGATCGTAATGGCTCAACTCGACGCTGTATGAACCGTGGCCGCCGGTCATTGACTTCAACTGCGACTCGTAGCCGTCCAGCTCCGCCAGCGGGACTTGCGCCTTGATGATGCTCATCCCGCGCGGCCCGGCGTCAGTGCCGGCAATTCGCCCGCGCCGGCTGGACAGATCACCGGTAATCCCGCCCACACAGTCTGCCGGGGTCCGCACCTCCAGATTGACAATCGGTTCCAGCACCAGTGGCCGCGCCTTGGTCACGGCGTCGAAGAACGCCTCGCGCCCGGCGGTGATAAAAGCGATTTCCTTGGAATCGACCGGATGATATTTGCCATCGGTGGCGATGGCCCGTACATCCTGCACCGGATAGCCGGCAATCACCCCCTCCTGCAAGGCTTCACGAACGCCCTTTTCCACCGCTGGCAGGAACGACGTCGGAATCGTGCCACCCACCACCTCGCTGACAAACTCGAAACCAGCGTTACGCGGCAGTGGCTCAACCCGCAGGTAGACCTCGCCAAACTGGCCGGCCCCGCCGGTTTGCTTCTTGTGGCGGTGGTGGCCCTCCGCCGGTTGGCCGATGGTCTCCTTGTAAGCAATCTTGGGCGGTTTGGTTTCCACCTGAATGTTGTAGCGTTGCTGCATCTTTTCCAGGGTCAGACGCAGATGCAGATCGCTCAGACCACGCAGCACGGTTTCCTTGGTATGGACGTTATGCTCCAGCGCCAGACAGGGGTCTTCTTCCAATAGTTTGTGCAGGGTGTCGGACAGCTTCTGTTCATCGCCCCGGGTCGCGGCGCGAACCGCCAGCCCAAACAGCGGCATCGGGAAGTGTGACGGGCGCAGGTGAAGCTCATCTTCATCATGGGACTCGTGCAGCATCACATCGCGGTGAATTTCATCAATCTTGGCGACCGCGCAAATATCGCCGGGAATACCGACCGCGACTTCGGGATGATCCTTGCCATACAGATGAAACAGGTGGTTGACCTTGAACGGCTTACGCCCCTCACCGATCAACAACTGGCTGTCCTTGGTAATGCTGCCCTGATGAATACGGAAGATGCCCAGCTTGCCGATGAACGGGTCAATCACTACCTTGAACACATGCGCGACCGCATGTTGCTTTGGCTCGGGAATCGCCTGCAACTCCACCGCCGCTGCACTGTCGCCCTTGACCAAAGGCTCGGGATTACCTTCCAGCGGATTGGGCAACAGCTTGACGAACACATTGAGCAGTTCCTTCACCCCGGCTCCGGTGCGGGCCGATACGAAACAGATCGGGATCAGGTGACCTTCGCGCAGCGCTTTCTCAAACGGCGCATGGAGCTGTTCCGGCTGCAATTCATCGCCCTGTTCCAGATAGAGCGCCATTAAATCTTCGTCCATCTCGACCACCTGATCGATCAGGGCCGAGTGGGCGGCGGCGACGCTGGAAAAATCGCTGTCGCCCGCCGGATTGAAAAAGCAGTCCACCACACCGGTTCCGCCATCAGCAGGCAGGTTGATCGGCAGACACTCGCGGCCAAAGCTGTCCTGAATCTGGCTCAACAAACTGGGCAGGTCGAGGTTTTCGGCGTCAATCTTGTTGATGATGATCATCCGGCATTGCCGACGCTCGGCAGCACGTTCCATCATCCGCTGGGTCATCGCCTCAATGCCGGTCTGGGCGTTAATCACCACCGCCACGGTTTCTACTGCGGGCAAAACGGCAATGGCCTGACCGATAAAATCGGTAAATCCAGGGGTGTCTATCAGGTTGATATGAGCGCCCTGGTAGTCGAGATGGACCAGCGCGGCATCAAGGGAGTGCTGATGGCTTTTTTCCTGCGGGTCGAAATCGCAGACCGTGTTGCCCTTTTCCACCGTGCCGGGGGCGGCGAGTTTGCCGGCGTGATGCAAAATCAATTCGACCAGCGTGGTTTTCCCAGCCGCGCCATGCCCGGTCAGGGCGATGTTGCGGATGGATTCGGTGGTGTAGCTGATCATTATGGCCTCCTGTTAAATATTGGTTTTTTTGGGCGTCGATTTGGGGCAAAAAAGCGGGGAAGAAGAAAAAAGTGTACAGGAATGGGCTGGGTTTCTCAGCTCGCTGGTCATCTTTTTGTCATTAAACGGACAGCGGGCAGCCCGGGCAGGTTTGGTGGCAGGGCAGGACTCGTTGGCCCTGACGCTGCACTCGAAAAGCTGTTCCGCGATAAAGACCCGCGTTGGACTGGCTCATCCCAAACCGGGCTTGAACCAAAATTGAAAGTCTTGGGGATCAGCCGCGCTGAAGCAGATACACGTCGAAGCGGGTGTTGGGGGCAGTGATGTGTAGCGTGGGCGGTGGGCCGACCAAGGGTGGAGCTAATCGGGGCCGCTTGACCACGACTCGCCGCCGGGCGCAGCCCAGCGCCACCTCCAGCAATGCCGGCGCATCCGGATCAGCGCCAGCCACTTGTCGAAGCAGGCGCATTTCCTTGCCGACCAGCGCGGTTTTGCGGCGGTGCGGGTACATCGGATCGAGGTAGATCACGTCCGGTTGCCGCTCAGGGGCCAGTCGCCGCAGCCAATCCTGGCCATCGGCAAGTTCCAGGCTTAACCGTGCCGCAACCAGCGAGCCAAGCTCCGAATCCTGTCGGGCGCGCCGCAAGCCGTCGTGCAACAGGGCAGCCATGATCGGAGAGCGTTCGAGCAATTGCACCGTACAGCCCAGACAGGCCAGCACAAAGGCGTCGCGGCCCAGCCCGGCGGTTGCATCGACCACAGTCGGCGCAGCATTGCCTTTCAAACCCACCGCCCGGGCCAGCGGCTGACCGCGACCGCCGCCAAAGCGTCGCCGGTGGGCCGCAGTCCCTGCTACAAAGTCAACGTAAACTGGCCCCGGTGCAGCAGGCCCCAGTTCGCGCAGCTCCAGCCGGTCGCCGGTTAGCGTCAGCAGATGAGTCAAACCAAAAGCGGGGGGATCAGTCAGCAGCGATAGCCGCAATTCTGTCGCCAGCCGAACAGCACTCGCAACGGCGGCGGGCGTCTGGGCGGTCACGGCGATAACGGGCGAGGGGACGAGCGATTCGGTCATCAAATCATCAAAAAGCCACCGCCCCGGACCGGCAAGGCGATGGCGATGGCGATGGCGATGGCGATGGCGATGGCGATGGTCGAAGTCTAGCGCTTTAGGCCACTTTGGGCAGCGCATCTTCAAAAGTGGTCTTGGCCAGACCGCCCATCTCACCCTTGAAGCGGGTCGCCAGATCGGTCATGGCCTTGGCATCGACCATCATCTTGTGCTGTACGGTCTGGGCAATCTCCGCTTGGCGCTGATAGAAATCTTGCAAGCTCTTGACATCATCGATTTCAGCGGCGGCCTTCATCTGGTTGAAGCCAATATCCAGATACGATTTCAGCGCGTTCATCTGAAACATCATCATTTTTTCCATGTTCTCGACAAACAGTTTATTAGCCTTGACCACCGGGTAGGGCAGAGTCTGCGGGGCTTCCAGAGCTTTGTTGAACAGATTGATCACCATGATAAATTCCTCGGTTAAATAAAAGTGAATGGGCTGAGATTGAACGGGGAAATGGCGGATTGCCGCTCTCTATGGCGGCGTAATATAGTGGAATCTATGTTGCGATGCAACATAGATTAGGAACTTTTTAAGTGGGACCACCGCCGCCACTGCTCCAAAGTTCACCCGGTGAAATCGGCAGGTTGGGCTATGCTATTAGTGATAGCTTCCTGGTCGAAGCAGCCATGCAATAGCGGGGGTAGATTTTGCTCAACCACCGGTTTTCCAAACGGAAAACACCGTTGCCAGATGGGGTTTTGCTTCCCCATTATGATCTCGGCCCACGCGGGCGAGCGCCACGCCTGGCGCTACTCGCCAATCTCAATGGCGATGATCTGAACGGCCTGTTCGTGTTATCGCGGCTGGCCGCATTTTTGCAAAGCATTGAGGCAGGCCAACCGGGTGAACTGCGCTTGCGTGAACGGGCCGTGATCGTTCCCACGCTCAATTCTCCGGATCCGGCCCATTATCCCCATCCGTCCGGCCCGGCCCGGAACCGATCGGGAATGCACGCAAGACATCGCCGTCCGGTTGGATCGACGACTGAATCTGTGGCCGCGCTGATCCGGACAGCCTACTACCGGGTGGATATTTGTCCGGCAGCCGCCGATATTGAAGAAATGCCGCAGGTGCGGTTGTATGCGCCCAACGATGATGAACGGGCCAGCGCCTGCCTGTTCGGTTTGCCGGCGGTGATCGAACGGCCAGCGGAGGATGAAGCGGCATCGACGCTGGCGCGGGACTGGCGGGCGCAGGGCGGCGAGCGTTTTGCGATCCACGCCGGTCAGGCGGGCACCCTGCAAACCAGCCACTGCGAAACCCTGTTTCGCGCCCTGGCAGCGTTTATGGATCGTACCGGGGTGATCAGCGGACTGCGTCTGGCGAATGATGACGAGGATTTGCGCTATTTCGGGTTACAGCAGGTCATCACGGTCATGGCGGAGCAGTCCGGCCTGTTTGCCTCCGAGCTGGAGGTGGGGCGCTGGGTGCAGAGCGGCGAGGTTCTCGGGC
Source organism: Candidatus Competibacteraceae bacterium (assembly GCA_003989085.1). Classification (GTDB taxonomy): domain Bacteria; phylum Pseudomonadota; class Gammaproteobacteria; order Competibacterales; family Competibacteraceae; genus RXIV01. The sequence continues at coordinate 111,474 of RXIV01000004.1, read as the reverse complement.
AGATTTACGACAGCCTGACGGGTCAGGTCCAAGCGCGGGTAGTGGCTCCGGTCGCGGGTTTGCTATCCAGCCTGCGTCGGCAGCCGTTGTTGCAGCAAGGCAATCTGGTGGCCCGGATTCTGACGCCGGCGGCGCTGCATCGCCAGCCAGCGCAGTCAGGAAGACATGATGGTCGACTGCTTAGACGAAGCGCCTGAAACTGCCCGGCAAGCCTTGTTGGAACGGGTAGCGGCGGAAATCCGCGAAACTGGCGAAGCAACCGGCTGTTGCGAACTGAGCGGGCGCGTGTGGCACGCTTTGGCGGCCGTTCCCCGGCATCGGTTCGTGCCGGACGAACAGCAAAAATGGGCCTATGCCAATACGCCATTACCGATTGGGCGCGGTCAGACCATTTCTCAACCATTCATCGTTGCGTTGATGACCGAACTGCTGGCTCCCGCTCCGGGGGCGACTCTTCTGGAGATCGGAACCGGGTCGGGTTATCAAGCCGCAGTGCTGGCGCAACTGGTGCGGCAAGTTTATTCCATCGAGCGGATTCCTGAACTGGCGCGGGCAGCGGCGCAGCGTTTGCACGAACTGTCCATCGACAATGTGGAAATCCGGGTGGGCGATGGTGCTCAGGGTTGGAAAGAACACGCGCCGTTTGATGGGATTATGGTCACGGCGGCGGCGCTGACCGTTCCGCCGGCGCTGGTGCAGCAGTTGAAGCCGGGTGGGCGGTTGGTGATTCCGGTAGGAGAATCGGGACAAACTCAGGATTTGCAGGTGATCGACAAGGATCAGCAGGGTGCAGTCTTCAGCCGCAGCCTGCTGCCGGTGGTGTTTGTGCCGCTGATTCAGAATCTGGCGTGATCAGCCAGTCGGTAAGGAAATCCCGGTCAGCTTTTTGAACAGCGACACGGCGTAGGAGTCGGTCATCCCGGACACAAAATCAGTGATGGACAGCAGTCGGCGGTAACGATCCGCGACCGGGCAGCGACCGGGACCGATGAATTGTTCCGGGATCAGGTGAATCAGCATCCGACTCTTGGATGAAGCGGCCAGACCACGATCCGCAATGTCGTTGACCGTGGTCACGAAGGCTTCCAGCAACCCGCCAAGCACCTCAAAACCCGCCGCTTCTACCTCCACCACGGGGCGCGAAATATAAATCCGGGTTTCTCCACATTCCTTAAGCGCCTGCATCGCCGCAGCAGCGGGAATCTCATCGAGCAGTTCCCCACTGAAGTTGCCGGCCAGAATCGCGTCCTCATGATCCATAAAGCACTGATGCGCCTGATCGATAATCGCGCCAATCGCCTTGGCCCGCAGGTATTCGATGCGCTCCCTGGGCCGGGTCAGGTGCGCCATTTTGCGCTCAGCCTGCTCAGCCGCGCCGGTCAGCGGCAGCAACAGGGTGCGCACCTCCTCAAAGCGCAGTTGTTGCAGCCGGAAGGCATCCTCCACATCAATGATCCGGTAGCAGATGTCGTCGGCCGCCTCAACCAGCCAGGCCAGCGGATGACGCCGCCACGCATCCGGCGCTATCTGATCCAGACCCAGTTGGCCGGCGACTTCGGCGAACAGATCGCGATCGTCCTGATAGAAGCCGAATTTGTGGAACGCAACGCCGGGCGGCGCGGGAACGGAAAGCCAGGCAGCGCGGGGATACTTGGTGAACGCGCCCAGCAAGGCGCAGGTCAGTTGCATCCCGCCGCGATTATCCGGGCTTTGCAGGCGGGTGATGATGCGGAACCCCTGAGCATTGCCTTCGAAGCGCAGGAAATCCTGCCGCTGCGATTTGGGCAACGCCTCCAACGCGGTCTGACCGGTTGCGGAGGTGGCAAACCACAGCCGGATCGCATCTTCCCCAGCGTGACCGAAGGGCGGATTGCCAATGTCGTGGGCCAGACAGGCCGCAGCCACCACCGCGCCGAAGTCCTGCGGATAGAGGTCTTTCAGGTTGTGACGGCGGATCACGCAGTCGCCGACCATCGTCCCCAGTGACCGTCCCACGCTAGATACTTCAAGGCTGTGGGTCAGGCGGGTACGGATATAGTCGCTTTGAGAGAGCGGAAAGACCTGGGTTTTATCCTGCAAGCGCCGGAATGCCGAGGAAAACACGATACGGTCGAAGTCGCGCTGAAAATCGGTGCGGGCTTCGCTGGCGGGGTGCGGGCGGGACAGCCCCGGACGGATGCGGGAAAGCAGAGGGTTCCAATCCATGTAGCACAGCCGGTGGGTGAGAATTCACAATCAAGCATAGCGGTTTTAGGGTGAGTGCAAATACCACCAGGATTTTCCGTGAGAGACCGTGTCCCTTAGGGCGGGGAGGGAGTGTGACAGCACGACAATCCCCCACATGGAAACTGTTTAAGCGCCGCGTTTGTGGGTAACATTATTTGATACGCTGTAAAACTTCTGTCCTTCGGGCGTGGAGGATGTCAACAACACTACTTTTAATAGCTTAATCGCCGGATTAGCGGAATGTGAAATTTGTGGAGGTATGCGATTGGGCGCGGAATGCTCGCAAACCTCCACCGGGGGAATTGCGAAAACAAAGCGCAGTACCCCTATGAGTAGTCCCCAATAAAGAGGTTAGAAATGCGTTTAACAGAACAACAAAGAAACAGGATTCGTGAGGCAGGTCTGCGCCACTTTGGCGTGGTGCCATATTTATTCGGATCGCGGTTGGATGACACAGGGCGAGGTGGTGATATTGATCTATTTATTCCAGGAAACTGGTCCACAGAAGAGGCCGTTCACAGACGGTTACGCTTTTGCGCAGAACTACGGCGTTGCTTGGGTGACCAAAAAATTGATGTCGTAGTGGAAAATAAAAAATCTTCTTCAATTCAGAGCCAAGCTAAATTGTATGGAGAACCTGTGTGAGAACCCTGGATGATCTGCGATCTTCATCTTTTGGCGCTTCAAGAGGCAATGGCGCGCTGTCCACAGTCACTGACCGTTGGCGACTTTGCCACGAGAAATCCAGGTTTGGTTGCCGCTCTGGATCAGTTTGCTTACCGTTTTACCAAGCTGCAAGATGTTATGAGCGTCCAGTTGTTTCGGCGGTTTGCGCTAGATATCTTGCATGAACCTGTTGAGTCACTGCCGGTAATTGACATCCTGAATTTATTGGAGAGATATCGTTATTTGCCATCCGCCTTGCGTTGGCAAGAAATTAGAGAAATTCGCAATCAAATTACTCATGAATACCGTCTGGATCCAGAGGAGTTGATTATGACGCTCAAAATTGCTTTTGGCATGGTTTCTGAAATGTCTGGGATCGTTGCCGTTCTAAAAAAGCAGCGCCGCTGTTGATCATTCACAATCAAGCCTGGCGGCTTTACCGTAGGTTCAACGCTACGGCTGTTTCTGCGGATAATCCCCAAGCCACGGATTGATGCTGATGAAACCCACTGGCATTCCATCTTGTGCAGACAGCGCCACCACGATGTCCTTGTTTTTACCCCTAAGTGGCAAATACAGGTAATTCTCTAGCGTTCCGCCATGTTGCGCGGCGAATGCTGCAACCGCGGCTTTAGCACCTTGGTCAAGTGCCGCGATCTTATCAAGGTCAAGGCTACGGGCGCGGAGTTGCGTGAGATCAGGCCGATACGGTTCATACCATTCTGCTCGGTATTCCAAATCCTTCTGCCCTCCTATCACGATGGCAAACATTAATTCCTGGCGCAACTTTGGATCTGCGGGCGGGAGGGCTTGCGCCAATAATGGCCCAATCCCGGCGAGACGCTGGAGTTCGGGAGCCTTAAGCTTGTCAAATTCGACGTCTGCCGCAGTGACCGTAGTAAAGCGGTCGGTTCCAAACACCACAAAGGCCGGGCGTTGTTGGTAAATGATCGTCCCGCCATACATCAGCGCCGCCAATTGCATGAGGATAATGCAACTCAGGTCGAATTTCAGGCTGGGCTTGCCCGGCTTGAAGATGATCAAGGTCAGTAACGGCCCCAGCACCACATCCACGCCGGCCAGAATCCGCCACACGTGCCAACCGCCATTGATCTCGAAATAAGGCGCGGGATACCAGACCCAGTGCATTAAACCCAACAGAGCCAGAATAATACTGGCGCTGGTCATCAGGTGGATGGCGAAGGCGCGAAGGCGGGTCATGACGATAGACTTCTCGCAAAAGCATGGAGGTACAAAAAAGCCCCCGTCACCGGGGGCTTTGCATTCTACTGCATTAGCTAGGGATTAACGGCATTCAGAAGGAGCATACTTAGCCAATAAGGTACCAGCTGTTCCAAGAGTAAAAGTATTACCAGCTGCACGGCAAGCCCATTTCAAAGCATCAGTAGGCGGCGTAAATGAAGCAGTGCCTGCTGGTAACAGTGCCGGAGCAGTGTATATACCAGTATAGGGCACCAGCGTGACAGTACCATTACCAGCAGCAGCGGTTGTATTTACAGTGATCACGCCGGTGTCTGAAGCAACCGCCACACTTGCAACATTAGGTGTTGCTGTAGGAGCAGTCCAGCCAAAAGCATAGCCCGCAGCGGCACCATTAGGATTTCCACTTGCGAGGATATCCGCAACATTAACTTTTGCGGCGCTCGCAAGAACTAAGCCTTCCGTTACACGGGCGCGGATGGTGTAATCCTGATAAGCGGGAATCGCAATGGCGGCCAAGATACCGATAATCGCGACCACGATCATCAATTCAATTAAGGTAAAGCCTTTCTGCAACTTCTTCATGGGGTGGCTCCTGACTGATTGAAAACCCGAAATCGGGTTGGGAGGTTGGGGGATTAACCTGCAATCCCTTCGCAGTGAATTAATGCAGCAGCTATGCCAAAAAAGTTAAAGCCAAAGAGACTAAGGGGCAAAGATTAAAGAAAACAGCGTGTTTGCCACTAATTTACATCGTATGCCTTCAGACGCCGCACTCACTATCCCTGCTTGATGAAATCGTTCCGCGCAAACCGGGACTGGAAAAAGTGACCAAAAAGGGCAGGGAGTGTCGAAACAGGGCAGATTACTGATTATTCATCGTTGGACTGGGCAGCGATCAATCGGCCTTGCAGTTCAGTGTAATCGGGAAAAGCCTGATCCAGACTGGCTAGGCGAGCTTCGTAGACCAACGCTGTAGCGATGATGATTCGGTCCGCTGGATCACGGTGATGCTGTGGCAGCTCTGCGGAGCGAAATGCGATTTCACACGAAACCGACAGGCTTTCAATTCCGGCTGGGCCTAATGCGGCGCTCAGCCAGTCCTCAATCGGCAGCGGTAACGCAATTCGCCGCCGCTTCAGCAAATAGGAAATTTCAAAACAGGAAATGGCAGAGACCGCAATCCGATCTTCCGACTGGATAGCCGCCAAAATCTCCTGGGGCAAACCCTGACCCTTCTGGATCACCCACTGCAACCAGATGTGCGTATCCAGCACAATCATCGCAAGACATCCCAATCGGTTTCAGCAACCACCGGCGACATGATGTCTCCCAAAATCTCGCCCTTACCGGCGATACTGGACGGTGGCTGACGGCGGATTGGCAACTGCGTCTTCTCCAAAACCAGCACAATGACCTCCAGCTTAGCATTTGGCGGTAATTGCAGCAGTTGACAAGGATTGCCCAACGAATCCGTCTCAATCATCAGCCGTTCTGCGTACATGATTGCTCTCTGTCAAGGATATTTAAGGCCAAAGTCAAAAGAAGCGGCGCTATATCCCGTATGACACCCTCAATTCTGGGCAATGCCCTTGAGCGCCTCGCCATACTTTTCTGCATCGGTGGTGCGCAGCAGATGCCGGACCGCCTCGCTCAACTCGCCGACGTGGCTGTTCTGAACCGCCCGCTTGATCTCCAGCAGACCGGTCGGGTGCATACTGAATTCGGTCAACCCCAGCCCCAGCAACAGCCGGGTATAACGGGGATCGCCGGCCATTTCACCGCACAGACTGACCGGAATGCCGGCCTTGCGACCAGCGCGAATGGTGTTATGGATCAGCATCAGCACTGCCGGATGCAGCGGGTCGTACAGGTAGTTAATTTCATCGTCCACCCGATCAATCGCCAGGGTGTACTGAATCAGATCGTTGGTGCCGATAGACAGGAAATCCAGATAGCGGGCGAATTGCGGCGCACAGACCGCCGCCGCCGGCACTTCAATCATCCCGCCAATCGGCAATTTCTCATCAAAAGCCAGCCCGCGATCCCGCAATTCCTGGCGAGTCTCCGCCACCAGCCGCAGCACCTGAAAGACTTCCTGAATAGCTGACAGCATCGGGATCATCATCCGCACCGGCCCATACGCCGAGGCCCGCAGGATGGCCCGCAATTGCGGACGAAACATGGCGAGGTCTTTCAAACACATGCGGATCGCCCGCAACCCCAGTGCAGGATTGGTGCTGACCGAGCCGCCGCGCCCGCCATCCACTTGTTTGTCTGCGCCCAGATCGGCGGTGCGAATCGTCACCGGACTGCCATCCAGCACCTTGATCACATGCAGATAGGAGGCTAGGTGTTCTTCTTCATCCGGGGTCTCGGCCCGGTTCATGAACAGAAATTCCGTCCGGTACAGGCCCACGCCATCCGCCGCCACATCCCGCACTGATGTGGCGTCTTCGGGCTGTTCGATATTGGCGTACAACCCAATCGTCATACCGTCGCGGGTAATGGCCGGCTTGCCTTTAAGTTTGCCCAGCTCGCGCTGCTCACGGCGCTCCTGCTGCTGCTTGTGCCGGTAATAACGCAGGATGCGTTCGTCCAGGCCGACCAGAATCGCGCCCTGTCGACCATCAACGATCACCGGTTCATCATGACCCAGCCAGGCGCGGGCGTTGCGCGCCCCCACCACGGCTGGAATCCCCAGGCTGCGGGCCAAAATCGCGGTATGGGACAACGGCCCGCCGTACTCGGTGACAAAAGCTTGCACGCCCTGATGCTGCATCAGAATGGTATCCGCCGGGGTCAGATCATCGGCGACGATCACCCGCCCTTCCAACCGGTTCGGGGCCGGTTCCGCGTAATCGGGAGTGGCGGCGCCGGCGGCGTCTTCCGTCACCAGAATCCGCTGCACCCGCCGCACTACCTGATCGACATCCTCCTTACGGGTTCGCAGGTAGGGGTCATCCATCTGCTCAAACACCTGCACCAGCGTATCGCGCTGGATTTTCAGTGCCCACTCGGCATTGCACTTGCGCGAACGGATCAGATGAACCGGCGCTTCGGTGAACGTCACGTCCTGCAACATCAGCAGGTGGGTATCGATAAAGGCTGTCAGATCACCGGGCGCGGTAGGCGGAATCTGCAACCGGATCGCCTGCAATTGCTGCCGTGCGGTGTCCAGGCTGGCTAAAAATCGCCGGATTTCATCCTCGATAATGGCGTCGGGAATGGCGTATTCGGCAATCTCCATCTGGTTGCGCTGGAGCAGATAGGTTCTGCCAATCGCGTAGCCCCGGGAAACGCCGATGCCATGCAGCGAAAAGGTCATGGCGAAACCCTCCTATTCGTCCTCGTCAAAGCGGCGCAGGATCAGGCTTTCGAGATGATCCAGCGCCTGGCTGGCTTCCGGGCCGCTGGCGCACAGTTCCAGCTTGGTCCCACAGGCCGCCGCCAGCATCATCACCCCCATGATGCTCTTACCGTTGACTTCGCGACCACTGCGCAACAGCCGAATCTCGGCGTCAAAGCCGGAGGCCAGGGTGACAAACTTGGCGGCGGCGCGGGCGTGCAGACCCAAGCGGTTAATAATGACAATCTCCCGTTTCAACAACCTAGCGCTCCCTTGCGCATCGTCCAAAGGTGGTTGACAGCTCATGGCTTTAATTCCCGGTGCCGGGCCATGACCTGGCGGCGGATGCTGCGGAAGTACTGAGCCAGCGCCTCAACGATAAAAACCGAACGATGCTGACCACCGGTGCAGCCGATGGCGACGGTCAGATAGCTGCGGTTGCTGGTCTCGAAACGCGGCAGCCAGTCGGTCAGGAAGCGGCGTAAATCCAGGATCATCGCGGTCACCTCCGGCTGTTGATCGAGAAAGTCGATCACCGCCGGATCCCGCCCGGTCAAGGGCCGCAGCGCCGCTTCCCAGTGCGGATTGGGCAGGCAACGGACATCAAAGACAAAATCGGCATCCGCCGGCACCCCGTTCTTGAAGCCAAAAGATTCAAACAGCAACGACATCGCTTCACCGGGGCTATCCAGCACCCGGGCGCCGATCAGATCGCGCAGCTGATAAAGGTTGGTTTCGCTGGTGTCGATGATCAGATCAGCGCCGGCAACGACCAGCTCCAGCAACCGTCGCTCCTGCCGGATCGCTTCCCGTAGCGGCAAGTCACCCCCATCCAGCGGATGACGGCGGCGGGTTTCGCTGTAGCGCTTGAGCAGCACGTCTTCGTCAGCCTGTAGGAACAACACCTCGACTGGCAGGCCATTGTCGCGCAGCTCGGCCAGGGTCGTGGGAAAACGGGCCAGCTCGTCACAGAAATTGCGGGCGTCAACCCCGACCGCGACTGTCGGCGGCAAGGTCGCGCCAGCGGCCAGAACCTCCTGAACCAGCGGCTGGATCAGTTTGAACGGCAGGTTATCGACGCAATAGCAGCCTAGATCTTCCAGCGTTTGCAGGGCGATGGTTTTGCCGGAACCCGACAAGCCGCTGACGATGATTATTCGCACGGAACAGTCCTCGCCATCACTTTCTCCATCCGCTCCATCATGTCCTGTTCCGCATGGTAGCCATTCAGACGCAAGATATGATCGCGCACCGCGCATTCAACCAGCACCGCCAGATTGCGGCCCGGCGCAATCGGCAGGGTAATCATCGGGATGCTGACCCCGAGAATCACCCGGGTATCGCGCAAGCCCCGCAAACGGGATTCAGCCGGCGGATTGATGTCCTCCTGCTGGGCCAGGTGCAGGATCAGCCGGATACGCTTGTTGTGCTTGATGGCGCTGTCGCCAAACATCCGGCGGATGTTGAGGATGCCCAGACCACGCACTTCCAGCAGATCGCTCAGGGTAGGCGGACAAGCGCCTTCCAGCAGATCGGGCGCGACCCGGGTCAAATTCGGGCTGTCGTCGGCAATCAGGAGATGACCACGGCTGATCAGCTCCAGCGCCAGTTCACTCTTGCCGATGCCGCTGCCGCCAGTAATCAGAACCCCCATACCGAACACTTCCAGCAGTTCACCGTGGACCACGGTCGAGGCATCCAGGCTGTGCCGGTAGGTATAGAGCCGCTCCAACGCCACCACTGGCGTCAAGGGGGTATGCCAGAGCGGGATACCCGCCGCGTCAGCACCGGCCCGCAAGAACCCGGCCGACCCGCAATCGCCGCAGATCAGCACCGCGCCAGCCTCCGGACGGAACAGACACTTCATCAGGACATCCCGGCCCGCCGGCTCCAGCCCGATCAAAAAGGCGATCTCTTCCGGGCCAATCAGTTGCAGACGGGGCGGCTGGACCCAGTTCAGCCGCCCGAAAAACGGGGTATCGGCCTCGACTGACAACCACAGAATCCGCTCTGCCCCGACAGCGCCGCCGATCCAGCGCCATTCGAGAATGGCTTGCAGATCGTGGAACACGGTTTGGGCGCTGACCGGCTTCATGGCAGGGAGGCAGTGGCAGGTTGCCAGTCGCGGAGCCGTTCAAATAGCGCCGGATCGGAATCGGCGTCGCGCAACTGCCGGCAAAACGCCGGATCGCTGAACATCTCGGCCAGTCGGGCCAGAATCTTGAGGTGTTCGTCCGTGTAGTGATCCGGCACCAGCAGACCGAACACCAAGTCCACCGGTTGCCGGTCGATGGCGTCAAAATCGACGCCCTTCTCGAGTTTGATGAACGCGCCGATGGCGATCTGAGTCTGGCTGAAGCGACCGTGCGGCAAAGCGACCCCGTGGCCTAATCCAGTGCTGCCCAACCGTTCCCGACCGATCAGGCTGTCGAAAATGGGCCGAGCGTTCAGATCGGCCTGCCCGGTCGCCAGTAACTCGCTCAACACTTCGATCACCCGCTTTTTGCTGGTGACCGGGCAGTTACAGACGATCCGTCCGGGCGTAATCAGATCGATGATATCCATCGCCACGTTCATCCACTCACGGTTGCGGGTAATCGCGGGCTTTTTCGCCGCGATGCTTGTCGGTCAGCTTTTCCTTGTGCTTCTTGATTTGCCGGTCAATCTTGTCGCCCAGCGCATCAATCGCCGCATACAGGTCCTCATCAGCCGCATCGGCGAAAATCTCGTTGCCGGCGACGTGAATGGTGGCTTCGGCTTTCTGGATCAGCTTATCGACGCTCAGAATCACCTGGGCGCTGGTCACGTTGTCAAAATGCCGCTCAATACGCTCCAGCTTGTCGTACACATAGTCGTGCAGCGCCGGGGTGATTTCCAGATGATGTCCGCTCAACTTGATTTGCATGGCATGGACTCCTGGCTGACAGGTCTTGTCTTGGTTTGGACGGGGTCGAAACCGGTTGATTCCGGTATGGCGACGGGTTAGATGGGGTTGTTGTGCGCCGCCCCGGTGGCCGCGTTCCGACGTCCGCAATGCCCCGCAGGGCGAAAATCCCCGTCGGTTCAGACGAGGCGTTTACGATCCGAAGAAGACGGGATTGACAGAGCTTCCCGGTATTTTGCCACCGTCCGCCGCGCCACTTGAATCCCTCCCGCGCCGAGCAGTTTGGCGATTTTGTCGTCGCTGAGCGGCTTACCGGGATTTTCTGCTTGAATCAGCTTACGAATCATGGCGCGGATGGCGGTCGAGGAACATTCGCCACCGTCGCGGGTACCGACGTGGCTGGAAAAGAAAAACTTGAGTTCATAGATCCCGCGTGGTGTGTGCAAGTATTTTTGGGTGGTCACCCGCGAGATGGTGGATTCGTGCAAACCCAGCTCTTCGGCGATGTCGCGCAAAATCAGCGGCTTCATCCATTCATCACCGCGCTCCAGAAAATCCCGCTGGCGCTCGACAATGCTGGTCGCCACCCTGAGCAGGGTTTCATTACGGTTTTGCAGGCTTTTCAGAAACCAGCGGGCTTCCTGTAAGTGATTTCTGAGATAGGCCGCATCGTCGTTCTGGCTGCGCCGGGCCAACGCCGCATAACGGGCGTTGATCCGCAACTTTGGCGTGTTATCCGGGTTCAGCTCAACTCGCCAGGCATGGCGCTGTCGATAAACCAGCACGTCCGGGACGATGTATTGCGGCGCGGTCGTCGAAAGTTTGGATCCTGGATGCGGATCCAGCGACTGAATCAGGCTGATGATCCCCTGCAATTGCTCGCGGGTTACCTTGAGCCGGCGCATCAAGCCGTTGAAATCATGCTCAGCCAGCAGATCCAGATGTCGCTCGACCAGTTGGCGGGCTTCGGCCAGCCACGGGGTATCGTCCTGAAACGCCTCCAGTTGCAGCAGCAGGCATTCCGCCGGACTACGAGCGCCAACCCCTTGCGGATCAAAGTGCTGTACCAGCTTCAATACCGCTTCGGCTTCCTCCGGCGTTACCGCAAAGTCCGCCTGCACCCCTTGGCAAAGGTCATCCAGCGACAGGGTCAGGTAACCGGAATCGTCAATCGCATCAATGATTGCGGTGGCGATCGCCATCTCCCGCTCGTTGAACGGGGTCAGCCGCATCTGCCAGTACAAATGTTCATGCAGCGACTCGCCTGCGCCGGCATAGCGTTCGCTGGCGTCCCAGTCTTCACTCTCGCTCCGGGAGAAGCTGGTGGCGCCGTCAGAGGACTCGTACACATCTTCCCAAGCGCTATCCACCGGCAGTTGATCGGGCAGCGTATCAGTGGTTGCGGTATTAAGTTCGGTTTCCGCACTGGTATCGGCGGCGGTTTGGGCGGCCTGGGCTTCGGGTTGTACCTGGATCTCTTGCAGATCGTCGCTTCGCTCCAGCATCAGATTGGAATCCAGAAGGGTCTGTACTTCCACCTGCAAATCGAGGCTGGACAGTTGCAGGAGGCGGATCGCCTGCTGCAATTGGGGAGTCATGGTCAATTGCTGACCCAGACGAAGCTGTAAGGACTGTTTCATAGGCAGGTTAGGGTTAGTTATTCCGGCGATTCGGGAAGCAGAAGCTACCGCTAATCCTAGCCGTTTTCCGGGAGGACGGGGGAGAAATTGCCTGATCCGCACTGGTTCAAAGCTGGAAAGCCTCGCCCAGATAGACCTGGCGAACCTGCTGGTTGGCGAGAATGGCGGCAGGATCGCCCTCGGCGATGACCCGGCCCTCGTTGAGAATATAGGCGCGATGGCAGATGCCGAGCGTTTCCCGGACATTGTGATCCGTGATCAACACTCCGATCTGGCGTTCGCTCAAGTGGGTAATGATGCGCTGGATGTCCAACACCGACAGCGGATCAACCCCGGCGAAGGGTTCGTCCAGCAAGATGAAGGCCGGATTGGCGGCCAGGGCGCGGGCGATCTCCACCCGCCGCCGCTCGCCGCCGGACAGGCTGACGCCCAGGCTGGCGTGCAGATGGCCGACATGCAGTTCGTGCAGCAGATCTTCAGCCAGGGGCCGGCGGTCGGCTTTGGCAAGATCGCGGCGGGTTTCCAGAATCGCCAGCACGTTGTCCAGCACCGACAGCCGCCGAAACACGGAAGGCTCTTGCGGGAGATAGCCGACGCCGAGCCGGGCGCGGGCGTGCATCGGCAGATGGGTCAGGTCGCGGTCATCCAGTAACACCCGGCCCTCGTCGCAATGAATCAACCCGACCATCATATAGAAGCAGGTGGTCTTGCCAGCGCCATTCGGCCCCAGCAACCCAACGACTTCACCGCTGGCGACGGTCAGTGAAGCGGCGTCCACCACCGTCCGCTTGCGGTAGCGCTTGATGATTTCCTTGGCGATCAGGTGCGCCATAATTCAGGGTTTCTTACCGGCGCGCGGCGGACTGGGCGCTGCCGTCTGTGGCTGGATGGTGAATTGGATGCGGCCATTGCTTCCCGCGCCCCGCGCTTTCACCACGTCATCCTTGAGGTTGTATTCAATCTGCTCGCCGGTAAAGACATCCTGGCCCTGCACCAGCCGGGCGTTGCCGCTCATGGTGACCTTGGCCCCGGCGACATCGTAGTCCACCCGCTGGCTGGTTCCCTGCAATTCCGGCTTGTCAGCGGCTTGTTTGTAGCGCAGGTTGACTGGATTGCCGACCGCTTCCATTCGCTGAAAATTGTTGTCCTTGACATGAATCGTCACGGTGTCGGCATTCAGGCGCATCGATCCCTGGGTGATGACAACATTGCCTTCATAGACGCTCACACCAGTTTTCTGGTCCAGTTGACCGCGACTGGCTTCAAGCTGGATCGGTTGGGTGCGGTCTTCCGGCAAGGCGGCGGCCAAGGGCGACCCTAACGCCAGCGCCGCCGCCAGTCCGAGTTTAAGGCTTGGGCGGTTCATAATGACCTCGTACTTCGGAGAGCAACTCCAACCGTTGTTGATCGAACCAGGCGCGCATCCCGACGGCATTCATCTCTCCACCGGGGGTAATCATCCGGGCAGGAGCAGCTGTTTCGGCCTGGCGTTCAGCGGGATGAACCAGCACATCGCGAGTGATCAACGTCACCGGTGGTTTGCCGCTGGCGGCGGTGCGGGTCATCACCACCGCGCCCTCCAACCGCACCAGTCGATTATCGGCGGCGATCCAGCCCCGTTCGGACTGTAATCGCCATTCGCGGATGACGCCGTCAGGCTGATACCAGTCCATGACCGGCTGCTGAATCTGGGTTCCGCGTTGAGCCGGCCACTGCTGCAATAGGGGCGCTTCAATCACATAGTCCCGCAGGCCTGCCGGATTCAGCCGCACTGCCCGGAACTGCTCGACGGTCAGCACCGGGGCCTGGCTTTCCGCCGGCTCCACCTGTCGCAACGACGATTCGACCCAGCGCAGCAGGGCATAACTCGAACCAGCCAGCACCGCCAGTCCAACCAGCGAGAGGACGCCGCGCAGAGTGACGCCGACGGGCTTTTTCAAAGGTAACGCTCCCGCGCCGCCGTCAACTGCCCCCGGGCGTCCAGCAGCAACTCGCACACTTCACGCACTGCGCCGCACCCGCCCCGACTGGGCGTCTGCCAATGGGCGTGCTGTTTGACGAAGGGGTCGGCATCCTGCACCGCAATCGCTAAACCAGCGCGGGTCATCACGGCCAGATCGATCAGGTCATCGCCGGTGTAGGCGGCCTGGTCAGCGCTCAGGTTCAATTGCGCCAGCAGTTCTTGGAACGCCGCCAGCTTGTTATGGATGCCGAGCCAGACGTGGCGGATGCCGAGATCCGCCATGCGCCGCTCCACTGAAGCGGCGCGGCGGCCGGAAATGACCGCCACTTCAATGCCACTGTCCAGCAGCATCTGAATACCCTGGCCATCGCGACTATGGAAGGCTTTGACCTCATTGCCATCATTGCCGAAGTACAGGCGACCATCGGTCAACACCCCGTCCACATCAAAGATCGCCAGTTGAATCCGGGCGGCCCGGTTCAAGACTTCGTACATGGTGGCTCCCGGCCATCAGGATTTAGAGGACGCCAGCGCGCAGTAAATCGTGCATGTTCAGGACGCCGGCCAATATTCCGGCAGAGTTTACCACTGGCAAGGCGTTAATCCGGTAGTGCTGCATCATTTGCAGCGCCTCGGCGGCCAACGCGCCGGGGGCGATGGTCTTGCAGTTCCGGGTCATGACCTCAGCAACGTGGGCGCTGTGAACATCCACTTGCCGATCCAGCACCCGGCGCAGATCGCCATCGGTGAAGACGCCCAACACCCGTTCAGCAGTATCCACCACCACGGTCGTTCCCAAACCCTTGCGGCTCATCTCCAGCAAGGCGTCCCTGAGCAAATCATCGGGGGCGCTGCGCGGGATTTGTTCACCGGTGTGCATCACATCGGCGGTCAGCAGCAACAGGCGGCGACCCAGACGACCGCCGGGATGGGAACGGGCGAAATCTTCGGCGGTGAAGCCCCGCGCCTCCAGCAGCGCCACCGCCAACGCATCACCCATCGCCAAGGTCGCGGTCGTACTGGCGGTCGGGGCTAGTCCCAGCGGACAGGCTTCCTGGGCAACGCTGACGTCGATGTGCACATCGGCGGCCTTGGCCAGAGTGGAGTCGGGATTGCCGGTCAGGGTAATGAGCGGCACACCCAACCGTTTAATCAGTGGCAGTAAAGTCAGGATTTCGTCGGTTTCACCGGAATTGGACAGCGCGAGGACGACATCCTGTGTAGTAATCATGCCCATATCGCCATGACTGGCTTCAGCAGGATGCACAAAAAAGGCGGGAGCGCCGGTGCTCGCCAGAGTCGCGGCGATTTTGCCGCCAATATGACCGGACTTGCCGATGCCAAGGACGACAATCCGGCCTGCGCAGGCCAGCAGCAATTGGCAGGCGTGGACAAAATGATCGTCAATCCGGGCCGTCAATTGGGCCACAGCCTGGGCTTCGATAGTCAGCACCTGGCTGGCCAGTTGTTTCAGTTGCTCGGGGTGCATGTCGGCTTGCAATCCACGGTGGCGGGTTATCCCATTGCGCCAAGTCAGATGGAGGTTTCAATCGGCAGGTGGGGATCGTTGCCCCATTCCGACCAGGCGCCAGGATAGCCGCGCACCTGGGGATAACCCAGATAGCGCAGCACCCAGTAGCTATGCGCCGAACGATGATGAGTCTGGCAATAGACGATGACCTCCTTGTCCGGGGTCACGCCGCGTCCCTCCAGCAGGGTCCGCAATACGGGCTTTGGTTGCAGGCGTAACTGCCGCTGCGGGTCCATGGCGTCGGTCCAGTGCAGGTTAACCGCACCAGGAATATGACCACCCCGGGCAGCCCGTTGATCCAGCCCGGCGTATTCTGCCGGGCTGCGGGTATCCAGCAGCGCCACCCCAGGCTGACCCAGGCGGGCCAGAATGTAATCTTTATCGGCGACCGCTGCCGGGTTGCGAAACTGGGCCTGGAAAAAGCTGGGCGCTGGCCGGCGAATCCGGTTTTCGAGCCGGCCACCAGCGGCGTCCCAAGCATGGATGCCCCCATTAAGCATGGCCAGCCGCTCATAACCCAGGACGGCCAGGGTCCACAACAGCCGGCCTGCCCGACCGTTGCCTTCCTCATCATAGGCGACGACGCATTGCCCCGCCGTCAGCCCCAGCCGCGACAATACTTCGCCTAAACGCGCTTCCGTCGGCAACAGGCCCATCGTTGGCGGCTTCACCCGCACCAGATCGGCGTAATCAAGATGAACCGCACCGGGGATGTGACCGGCGGCATAACTGGCCGGATCACACAGATCGACAACCAGTACGCCGCGATCGGTCAGGTGGGGTTGCAGTTGATCCGGTTCGATCAACAGTGGCAGGGTGGGCGCATTCGCCATGACGAAAAACTCCTCAAGTGAAGGTTGCCGCATCGTTTGATAAAAAAAGCCCGGAATGCGCCGGGCTTGGTCACGGAAAATCCGCCTACATGTTCGGATAGTTCGGCCCACCACCGCCTTCCGGCGTCACCCAGTTAATGTTCTGGGTGGGATCCTTGATATCGCAGGTCTTGCAGTGAACGCAGTTCTGGGCGTTGATTTGCAAACGCGGGTTTTGCCCGTCGCTGTCCCGGATAATCTCGTAGACCCCCGCCGGGCAATAACGCTGCTCCGGGGCGTCGTACAGTGCGAGATTAACCTGAATCGGAACCGTTGGATCTTTCAGGGTCAGATGACAGGGCTGATCTTCGCTGTGATTGGTGTTGGAAATAAACACCGAAGACAGTCGGTCAAAACTAACCTTCCCGTCCGGCTTGGGATACTCGATTTTCGGGCATTCAGAGGCCTTCTTGAGCTTGGCGTAATCGGGTTTATGGTGAAGAGTCCACGGCGCATTACCCCGAAACACATAGGTATCCAGCGCTGAATAGGCGATTGCCGCCCACAAGCCCCAACTGAACGATGGCTTGATATTGCGGACCTGATAAAGCTCTTCCCACAGCCAGCTCTTTTGCAGAGCTTCGGGATAAGCGATGACTTCATCCGCGCTGCGCCCGGCTCCCACCGCCGCAAACACCGCCTCCGCCGCGATCATCCCTGACTTCATCGCGGTATGGGTGCCCTTGATCTTGGGCGCATTCAGGAAACCGGCGGTGTCGCCAATCAGCAATCCACCGGGGAAGGTCAGCTTGGGAATCGACTGAAAGCCGCCGGCGGAAATGGCGCGCGCCCCGTAGGCAATGCGCCGCCCGCCCTCAAAGGTCGGGCGAATATCGGGATGGGTCTTGAAGCGCTGGAATTCCTCGAACGGCGACAGATGCGGGTTTTCATAACCCAGACCGACCACGAACCCAACCGAAACCTGATTATTTTCGAGATGATAGAGGAATGAACCGCCATAGGTGCTGGCGTCCAGCGGCCAGCCGACGGTGTGGACGACCTTGCCTGGCTGGTGCTGGGCCGGATCGATCTCCCATAGCTCCTTGATACCGATGCCGTAAGTTTGCGGATCGACGCCCTCACGCAGCTTGAAGCGCTCCAACAGGATTTTAGTCAGCGATCCCCGGCAACCCTCGGCAAACAGCGTGTAACGGGCGCGGAGTTCCATCCCCGGCGCAAACTGGTCGGTCGGCTGACCATCCCGGCCTACGCCCATGTCGCCGGTCGCTACCCCCACCACCGCGCCATCCTCGTTGTACAGCACTTCAGCGGCAGCGAAGCCGGGGTAGATTTCTACTCCTAGTTCTTCCGCCTGAGCCGCCAGCCAGCGGCACAGGTTGCCCAGGCTGATGATGTAGTTGCCGTGATTGTTCATCTGTGGCGGAGTGGGCAGCCGGTAGGACGTTTCGCGGCTGAGGAACAGGAAGTGATCTTCTCCCGCCGGCGTATGTAGGGGCGCGCCTCGTTCCTGCCAGTCCGGGAACAGTTCGTTCAGGGCACGCGGCTCCAGCACGGCGCCCGAAAGGATATGCGCCCCGACTTCGGATCCTTTTTCCAGCACGAACACGCTGAGTTCCTGATCATGCTGCGTCGCCAGTTGCTTGAGGCGGATCGCAGCGGCCAGGCCAGCCGGCCCGGCGCCGACGATCACTACGTCATATTCCATACTTTCGCGTTCCACTGGATCACTCCTTCTGTATCGTTTTTTATCGTTCAGGTTGGAATGGGCGGGAACGGCTCACTGAGCAGCGGGGTTCCCGCCCGGTTTTCCAGGCAAGGCTAGCTGGGATTGTAGGTTGGGCCGCTTGGCGCGGGCAAGTTTAATCCGGCGACCGGGCGTCGGCATCATTGCTTTGAATTAAAGGCGGATTTTTCCGCCGAATCAGTTTAAAGCCCCACCCGTTCCAACCAGGCGGCCAGAAACTGCCGCCCTTTGGCTTCCGCCAGAGCTGCATGAGTCGCAGTAGCCGCCCGCAGCACCGGCACGCTCAGGCCGGGGGTTGCGGCAATTTCGCTGGCATGACCGATAAACCAGCGCTCCAGACCGCGCCCGGTCGTCTCCATGTGAAATTGCAGGGCGAGCGCATGATTTCCCCAACTAAACGCCTGATGCGGATACTGATCACTGGAGGCCAACAGGGTTGCGCCTTCGGGTAAATCAAAGGTGTCGCCGTGCCAGTGCAGCACTGGAATACCCTCGGCGAAAACTGCCAGTGGGCTACGGTAGCCGGCCTCAGTGAGCGTCAATGGTTTCCAGCCGATTTCCTTGCCGTGGCCCGGATAAACCCGTCCGCCGAGCGCCTGGGCAATGAGCTGGCAACCCAGGCAGATGCCGAGAGTGGGTCGGCCCGCCTCCAGCCGCGCCCGCAACAGCCGCAGTTCGTCGCGGAGGAACGGATAGGCGTCCTGTTCATAAACGCCAATCGGCCCACCCAACACGACCCACAGCGCATCCGCCAGTGGATCCAGTGCAGCCAGATCGTCGTAGCCGGCCTCGACAGAACGAATGGCATAACCGCGTTCGGCCAGCAGCGGCCCGAAACTGCCCAGGTCTTCAAACGCCACATGGCGAAGGGCAAGAATAGTTTTCATGGGGCAGCGGCTCCGGTCAGATCCGCCAGCCAGCCTTGCGCCGCTGCTGCTGCATCCTGCACCCGACGCGGCGCAGTCCCGCCTAACACATCACGCGCCGCCACCGAACCTTCGAGCGCCAGTGCTGCAAACACGTCGTCTTGAATCAGTGGCGAAAACTGCTGCAACTCGCTCAACGCCATTTCGGCCAAATCCCGCCCGGTCTCGACGCCCAACCGCACCGCCTTGCCGACGACCTCATGGGCATCGCGGAACGGAACGCCTTTACGCACCAGATAATCCGCCAGATCGGTCGCGGTGGCGAATCCGCGCCGAGCCGCCTGACGCATCTGCTCACGCCGGGGTTGGATCGCAGGAATCATGTCGCTAAACGCCCGCAGACAGCCGATGACGGTATCCACCGTATCAAACAGCGGTTCCTTGTCCTCCTGATTGTCCTTGTTATAAGCCAGCGGCTGGCTCTTCATCAGGGTCAGCAAGGCGACCAGATGCCCATTGACCCGCCCGGTCTTGCCGCGCACCAGTTCCGGCACATCAGGATTTTTCTTCTGCGGCATGATCGAGGAACCGGTGCAGAACCGATCTGGCAGATCGATGAAGGCAAACTGCGCCGATGACCACAGCACCAGTTCCTCGGCGATCCGCGAAAAATGGGTCATCAGAATTGCAGCGGCGGCGGTAAATTCAATGGCAAAATCACGGTCGCTGACCGCATCCAGTGAATTGGCTGAGGGCGCGGCAAATCCCAGCAGTTGCGCGGTGTACGGGCGATCGAGCGGATAAGGGGTCCCGGCCAGCGCCGCTGCGCCCAGCGGCATGATGTTGACCCGCTTGCGACAGTCCACCAGCCGCTCGTAATCGCGCTTGAGCATCTCGAACCAGGCCAGCAGGTGGTGGCCGAAGGTCACCGGCTGGGCGACCTGCAAATGGGTGAAACCCGGCATGATCGTGCCGGCTTCCCGCGCCGCCAGTTCCGCCAGCCCGCCCAGCAGGCTGCGCAACCCGGCCAGAATGGCGTCAATCGCGTCGCGCAGATACAGCCGCAAGTCGGTGGCGACCTGATCGTTGCGGGAACGACCGGTGTGCAGCCGCTTGCCTGCATCCCCGATCCGTTCAGTTAACCGTGCTTCGATGTTCATATGGACATCTTCCAGCGCCACTGACCAGACTAGTTCGCCGCGCTCAATCTCACCGCGAATCGCCTCCAGACCCGCAATGATGGCCGCGCAGTCGTCTTCCGATAACACGCCGACCCGCGCCAGCATTCGGGCGTGTGCGATGGAGCCGGCAATATCCTGTCGGTACAGCCGCTGGTCGAATCCGACCGACGCGGTGAACGCGGCGACAAAAGCGTCGGTGCTTTCAGTAAACCGCCCGCCCCAGCTCTGGTTGGTTGGCGCATCACTCATTAGCATTTTCTCCACCGGGCAATGCCGGCCTGGACGAATTTCAAACAGAATCGTGGCTAAACCGACGGGCCAGTCGGGGCAACAGGTTCTCCGCCACTACGTCCGGCGTAAGATCAAGGCCGAAATCGCGTAACTGGGTCACGCGCAGCCCCGGATAGCCACAGGGATTGATACGGGTGAACGGCTCCAGATCCATCGCCACATTCAGGCTCAACCCGTGATAACAGCGACCTTGACGAATCCGCAGCCCCAATGCTGCAATTTTGGCATCCTCGACATAAACGCCGGGCGCAGCCGGGCGAGCATGTGCGGCAATCCGGTAATCAGCTAGCAACTCGATGACCGCTTCTTCCAGCGCCGTGACCAGGGTTCGTACCGTCAGCCCCAGTCGCCGTACATCCAGCAGGCAATAAACCACTACCTGACCGGGACCGTGATAAGTGACCTGGCCGCCGCGATCCGCCCGAATCACCGGAATGTCGCCAGGGGCCAGCAGGTGTTCCGGTTTGCCGGCCAGCCCCAGAGTGAACACCGGCGGATGCTCGACCCGCCACAGTTCATCCGGGGTGTCGGCATCGCGGGCGGCGGTGAATGTCTGCATGGCTTCAAAGACCGGCTGATAGTCGCAGCGGCCCAAAGTGCGGCAGATTAGCGCCATAGCGGCAGTATTGCGGTCGATGGGAGCAGCGGCCCAGCGGCGGCTATCGTGAAGTGAATCAGCGGCTGGCCGAACAGCATCAGTGCCGGTCCAGCCGCCAGCAAAGCGGCGACAGGCCACCAGCGGCGAATCGGCGCGGGCAAGGCCGTTATCGCCATCCCATCCTGTACGGCCCAGAACAGACTGCTGCCCATCCGGCTCAGCGCCACCAGCATCAGCAAACTGGAACCGAGAACGATGCTCCATACCCACGGCAGGGCAGGCGTATTACCCGCCGCTTGCAGCAGCAACACCTTCCCCAGAAAACCACTGAGCGGCGGCAACCCGGCCAGCGCCATTGCCCCGATCAAAAACAGCCCGCCGAGCAAGTAGGGTTGCGCGACGGGCGACGCCGGGTGGCTCTCGCTATGGCCGCGCTGATCGGCAATCAGGTCGGCCAGCAGGAACAGCCCGGCTGTAATCAAGGTGGTGTGAACCAGATAAGTCAAGGCAGCGCTCAGACCTGCCACCGTCCCCAGACCAATGCCCGTGAGCAGCGTCCCGACCGAGACGATCACGCTGTAGGCAATCAGCCGGCGCAACTCCCGGCTGGCCAGCACCCCCATGCTCCCGGCCAGCAGAGTCGCCAATCCCAGCGGCAGCAGCCAACCGGTGAACTCTGGCCCAAACGTCAGCGGGAAAACTCGGATTATCGAGTACACCCCGACCTTGGTCAGTAGCGCAAACAACGCCGCCACTGGGGCGCTGGTGTTGGCATAAGCAGCGGGCAGCCAGTAATACAGCGGCAGAACCGCCGCTTTCAGACCGAACACCACCAGCAGCAAGCCCGCAGCGGCTCGCAGCAAGCCCGCATCAGCGGCGGGGGCGGCAGCAATCCGCGTCGCCAGTTCGGCCAGATTCAGCGCCCCGGTCAAGCCGTACAGTGTGCCAATGGCAATCAGAAACAGCGCCGATCCGGTCAGGTTCAAAATCACATAATGCAGGCTGGCGCGAATCCGATCCCGTCCGCCGCCCTGTATCAGCAGGCTGTAGGACGCCATCAACAGGATTTCAAAGAACACGAACAGGTTGAACAAATCGCCGGTCAAAAACGCGCCGTTTAGCCCCATCAACTGAAATTGGAACAGTGGGTGGAAAAAGCGGCCCTGTCGATCCAGATTAGTGGAGATGGCGTAACACAACGCGGGCAGGGCGACCAACGCGGTCAGCAGCAACAACAGAGCGCTCAGCCGATCCAGCGCCAGCGTGATCCCGAACGGGGCCGGCCAGCCACCTAAAGCGTAGAAGCGATCCCCGCCATCCGCGGTGAGAATCAGCAACACAGCCAGTGACAGCAGCGCAGCCACTGCGGCAAAACTCATCCGCTGGGTGGCCGCGCAGGGTGGCATCAACAGCAGACCGATGCCGGCGGCGAACGGCAGCAGGATCGGCAAAATCACGGCGTGATCCGCTACAGTCACCATCGGCTAAATCCGCTGAGCCATTGCGACGCTGTCCTCCAGTTGGATGAAATGATTTTCCAGCAGCGCTGGATCATGGCGCGAGTGCCGTACGCATAGCAACCGACATCTTGCCCAACAGTGCCCCGGCTTTCATGCCGACGGCGCGCTCCCACGCCGAACGCTGAGGGCCATTAGCGTCCGACATAGCCGCCCCTCAGAAAGCGGATGTAGATCGCGGCTGTCTCGACAGCGTTTTCCAGCATGGGCAAATGGCCGGCGTTAGGCAGCCTGACTCGTTGACTGCGAGGAATGCGGGATCGGAGTTGATCGGCGCTGTCAACGGTAAAAATCTGATCGTTCTCGCCCCAGAGAATCAGCGTGGGAACCCGGATTCGCCGACGCTGATAAAGCAGGGTATCGTAAAGATTGACGATATCCCACACTTGTTGGTAATGCCGGTTGCGCTCGACATAATCCTTGATCAGGGCTTCCTTGACTTCATCGGGGATTGCCGGTGGATTGACCAACAACAAACGCATTTCCAGATCAAATTGTGCGGCGTTGATCGGAATAAACGGATTGACGCCTTGGTAGATGGCTGCTTTCACCGCCGGACTCCAATCCACTACACCTAGTGGCGATCCAATAAACGCTAGGCTGCGAACCGATAGCGGATAACGCTGAACATAAAGTGCGGCAATCGCGCCACCCATTGAACTGCCCGCTAGATCAAATGAGTGAATGCCGAGAGCCTCCATTAATTGCTGTATTCGGTCGGCCTGATGCTCCAGTTGATAATCCGCCAGCGGAAAATCGATGCTTTTGCCATAGCCGGGCAAATCGGGAGCAATGGCGGTATAGCCGGCGGCGGATAACAGGCACAGCAGGGCGTCCCATTGTTCCTTTTGGGCAAACAGACCATGCAACAACACTACCAACGGCCCTTCGCCTGCACGATTGTAATAAAGCACACCGCCATCCAGCGCCACTTCGTGAGTCGCAATATCGCAGTGCTGGGTATTGCCCAGGTTATCGGCATAACCGTAACCACCCAATCCAAACAGCAGCAGAACGATGGTGATCAGACCGCCAGCCACAATTCTCATTTTATTCATTGCTATTACTCACTACTCCAGCAGTGGAGTTTATAAGAGTTTATAGATGTAGCGCAGCGCCATACTCATCTCACAGACAGCATCATGTTACATCAGACAAATAAAAATACATAACCATTCTCCTTTTTATGGCTTTGGATTTTCTCATAATCAGCCATCTTCTGGTTATTGTAAAAACCCAGCGCCTCGATTTGCCGCATGCCATCATTTACCCATTACTACGCCCGGAACCCTTGACTCATGGCAAAAACCTTGCATTTGCTGATTCCCGGTCTGCTGGAAACAGCGCGGTTTGATTCCCCTGCCCCACCGATCCCCGTTGCAACCCTTCCGGCGCTACGCTGGCTGCTGGCCCGCGCCGACCCCCATCCAGCGCCTGCCACGACCGATGAATTGCTCCTTTCACTATTCAAACTGACCATTCCCGCTGATGCGGATTTACCGGTTGCGGCGCTGACCCGCCTGGCCGACGGTGGCGCGTGGGACGCCGGTTGGTGGTTACGGGCCGATCCGGTGCATTTGCGTCCTGATCTGCGCGGCGTGTTTCTAGCCGATGCCCGGACGCTGGCGATTGAACCGGTTGAGGCGCAAGCGCTGGCGGCGGCGTTTAACCAGACCTTCGCCGAAGATGGGCTACGCCTTGACGCGCTGCATCCCGACCGTTGGTATCTGCGGTTAGAGGATAATCCGGGAATTCACACCTATCCTCTACTGGAGGCTGTGGGCCGCGACATTACTTCGCGGTTGCCGCATGGTCCAAACCTGCGGCGCTGGCATCCACTGCTGACCGAAGCGCAAATGCTGTTTCACAACCACCCGGTCAACCGGGCGCGGGAAGAACGCAACCAACCGCTAATTAACGGCCTGTGGCTATGGGGAGGCGGTGTTTGTCCAACCGGGGCGCAGTCGCCCGCCGCTGGTTTATATGGCGACGACCCACTGCTGCGCGGGCTGGCGCGCCTGGCGAATGCAGTGGTGACGCCGGTTCCTGAACACGCCGGCGACTGGCTGGACAGCGCCAAGAACGAATCTGATAGCCTAGTGGTGCTGGAAACGATGCGCCGCGATGCAGTGGATGGCGATTTCGCCGCATGGACCGATCACCTTGCGGAACTGGACTACGCCTGGTTCAGGTTCTGCCGCCGGTGGCTGCAAACGGGGACACTGACCGCGTTGCATCTCTATCCAGGCAATGGTCAGGTTTACTCCTTGACCGGCGCTGCCCGCTGGCGGTTCTGGCGACGTTTCAACGCGGGCTAAGGGTTAGAAACGCCTGGCCGTGGTTTTTGGTTTTTCGTGCCTTCTGTGTGTTTCCGTGGATCAGGGCAATTAAAAATCGCCATGTTCAAGACGCTATTACATCTGCTGATGCTGGGATGGTGCTGCGCGACCGCCGCCCACGCTGTTGAACGGTTGCGGGTTGCGACCGAGGGCGCTTACCCGCCATTCAGCTTCATCGACGACCAAGGTCAACTGGCCGGCTTTAATGTGGACATCGCCCGCGCCCTGTGTCGGCGTCTCGGCAAGGAATGCGAGATCATCGCCATTCCTCAGAAAGACCTGCTGCCGGGGCTGGCGGCCGGCCGGTATCAGATGATCGTATCCAACATGTCCAAAACGCCGGAACGCGAGCAATGGGCCGAATTTACCGATCCCTATTATCGAACCCGCGATATCTTCATTAGCCGCGCGGGTGCTGGCATTGACCGGGTAACTCCGAAAACCGTGCGTGGCAAGACCCTGGCGACTCAGGCGGACACCCCCCTTGCGCACTATCTGCACGAGCACTACGCAAATTTCGCGCTGATCCGCTTAACCGACACTCTCCCTGCTGCTTTTACGGCGCTGGCCCAGGGCGAGGTTGATCTGGTGCTAAGCGACAACTTGTCGGCCTTTGCCTTCATGCGCTCTGACGCCGGACAGAATCTCGATATTGTCGCGGAGCAACCCATCATTGATGAATTAACCAAAGCCGCCCGGATTCAGGTCCGTAAGGGTGATATTCCGTTTCGCGACGCTATCAACCATGCCTTGCGCGACCTTTGGCTGGATGGCGCTTATCACCGGATCAGCGCCCGCTACTTTCCTTTTGATATTTACTAGAGAACGGCGCCTGAATGAATAACGACGCTCCCGGCCAGAACAAACGCCGCAAACCCCGACTGGTGCCGATCCTAGCACTAATAGCGGTGGTGGCCGCCGGACTGGGCGCTGTCGCCGCGTTCGTGCTGTTCAAGGCTCAGTACGACATTCTACGACTGGCCGATCGCGCCTCCGAAACTCTGTTGCCGGATATCCAGACCCAAGTTCGCACTGCGCTCAATCTGGAGCGGCTCAAGGTATTCGGTGAAATTGTCCGCAGCAGCCCTGAACCACACGAGCGCCGGGAGGCATTGCTGGCGATGCGGATTCTGGCGATGAACGCCATTTACGAGCAGGATGTCTTCACCAACGATCAAGTCAACCGGGTTTACCGGATCGTCGAGCGAATGGCCGCTTACCGAGCCAAGCAGGATGCGGCCCGCCGGCAAATCCAGGATGAATTACTCAGACTCAGCGCGCAGGTCAGGCCAGATCAACCGGCGCTTGCGTCTGCCGGTTCCAGCCCCCCCGAACAGAACCGTAATCTGCTGCCGGAACTGTACAGGGTGGCGCAAAACGCTCTGTACAATCCACGCTCGGATGCGGCCCGGCGGGAATTCAATGCGCTGGAGCAGGAACTGGCCCATCGACAACCTGAGTCTGACCCGGCTACTGACGCCCTCTCTGACCCGACGCATGATCTGTTGCAGAAATTGCGGGTGATTTTCAACACCGAGGATGAAGTGAACAATGCCTGGGTGTCCGCCCGCACCCTGATTGACCATCTAGCGCAACACATCTCCATTGATGCTGCCGCGTCAGCCTCCGATGGCAATGCCGAGATCGCCCACAATGCCAAGTCCGCCATGATCATGGTCGCTATAGCAATGGGCGGGCTGATCCTGCTGTTCGTTGCAGGCCTCCATTTTGTGCGCCGGGTGATCGTCAAGCCGATTATCCGTGTGACCCGGAGTCTGGAGCAGGTGAAAACTACACATCGCCCAGTGCCGTTGCAACGGGAGTGGCTGCGGGAATTGGACAATATCGCTATCGCCGTAGAAGCCTTTGGCGTAGCGCTGGCCCAGAACCGCCAGTACACCATTGACCTGGAGCAGGAAATCGCCGAACGGCAGAAAGCCCAGGTGAAATTGCTGGAACTGGCGACCACCGATGGCCTGACCGGTCTGCGCAACCGCCGATACTTTATGGAAAGCGCCAACCAGGAATTGGATCGGGCGCGGCGCTATCAAACGCCGCTGGCGTTGCTGCTGCTGGATGCTGATTACTTCAAGGCGATCAACGACCGCTACGGTCATCAGGTCGGCGATCAGGCGCTCCAGGCGCTG
The DNA here is from genome assembly GCA_003989085.1 of Candidatus Competibacteraceae bacterium. Lineage (GTDB taxonomy): Bacteria > Pseudomonadota > Gammaproteobacteria > Competibacterales > Competibacteraceae > RXIV01. The sequence continues at coordinate 84,478 of RXIV01000004.1, read as the reverse complement.
GCGTCGATTGGCCGGCGGCTACTACGCGAAGTAGACCTGTTCGCCCGGATCGGCGGCGAGGAATTCGCCATTCTGCTCCCTCAGACGGATCATGCCGCCGCCCGGAACGTGGCCGAACGCCTGCGGCAAGCGATCATCGACCAACCGGTTATCACCGAAGATGGCCCATTACGCCTGACCGTCAGTCTGGGGTTGTCCAGTCTCAGTTCCGCAACGGTCAACTTGGACGAGCTGTTCCGCCGAGCGGACACCGCCCTCTATCAAGCCAAGCAGAATGGCCGCAACCGGGTCGAATCGGCCCTGGATTAACCCGCCTATGCCGACAGTCATCGTCCGCCGCCCCACCCCACCGCCCGCCGATCTGCCGGTTGCGCCTTTACTGCAACGGATTTACACCGTGCGCGGCATTCATGCGTCCGGCGAGCTGGATCGGACCTTGCGCGGCCTGACTTCGCCCGCCGTATTCAAGAATATGCCGCAGGCGGTCAACTTGCTCTATACCGCCCTGCGCGAACAACAGCGGATCATGATCGTCGCCGATCTTGATGCGGACGGCGCCACCAGTTGCGCTTTGACGGTGCGGGCCTTGCGGGCGCTGGGCGCAGCGGAGGTGTGCTATGTGGTGCCCAACCGCTTCATCCACGGTTACGGCCTGACCCCGGAGATTGTCGCGGTCGCTGCGCAACAACAGCCCGATCTGCTGATTACCGTGGATAACGGCGTGTCCAGCCACGAGGGCGTGTTGGCCGCCCAGGCGCTGGGCATGAAAGTGTTGATTACCGATCATCACCTGCCGGGGCCAACCTTGCCGGCGGCGGATGCGCTGGTCAATCCCAATCAGCCGGGAGATGCCTTTCCCAGCAAGCATCTGGCCGGAGTAGGCGTCATCTTTCATGTGCTGATGGCGCTGCGTACCCGGCTGCGGGAGGTCGGCTGGTTTAGCGCGCAGGGCATGGCGGAACCGAATCTGGCGCAATTTCTCGATCTGGTGGCGCTGGGCACGGTGGCCGATGTGGTGACGCTGGACCACACCAACCGCATTCTGGTCGAGCAAGGTTTGCAACGGATTCGCGCCGGGCGCTGCGTCCCCGGCATTCTGGCTCTGTTGGAGATCGCTAAACGGCCGGCGGCGCGAGTGACCGCCACCGATCTGGCCTTTCAACTCGGTCCCCGGATCAATGCTGCCGGGCGGCTGGACGATATGAGCCTGAGCATTGACTGTCTGTTATGCGACGATCCGGGGCAAGCGCGGCAACTGGCGCAACAACTGGATCAACTTAATCGTGAACGCAAGACCATCGAAGCCGATATGCAGGAGCAGGCGCTGGCGCGATTGGCGCGGTGGCCGCTGACCGGGAACGAACTGCCGTTCGGGCTGTGCCTGTTCGATCCGGACTGGCATCCGGGGGTCGTGGGAATTGTGGCCGGGCGGGTCAAGGAGCAGGCGCACCGGCCTGTGATTGCCTTTGCTCCGGATAACGCGGCGGGACAATTGCGTGGATCAGCCCGATCCGTGCCGGGTTTCCACATCCGTGACGCGCTGGCGACCATTGCCGCTCAACAGCCGGGGTTAATCACCCGGTTTGGCGGTCACGCCTTTGCTGCGGGTCTTAGCCTGCCGGCTGTGCATCTGGAACCGTTCCGGGCCGCCTTCGACGCTGAAGCCCGTCGCCTCCTGCGCGAAGACGATTTGCAGGGCTGTCTGTGGAGCGATGGCGAGTTGACAGTAGGAGAACTAGGGCTGGAGACGGCGGAGCTGTTGCGGGTGAGCGGGCCGTGGGGTCAAGGGTTCCCGGAGCCGCTGTTCGATAACGTGTTTGAGGTGGTCACTCAGCAGCCGTTTTCCGAGGGTAAACATCTCCGTCTCGGTTTGCGCCTGCCCGGCATGAAGACGGCGCTGGAAGCAGTGGCGTTCAACCGGGCTGAACCGTGTCCCAGCCGCGCCCGGTTCGCCTATCAACTTGAAGTGAATGAGTGGCGGGATACGCGGCGCTTGCAATTACTGGTGCGGCATATCGAGGCGGCCCCGCCTTGAGGGTGGTTGGCGAAGGCTCACCGGCAACCGTTCAGGTTCTCGGCGCGGCGACCCGATGCAGCAGATCGTCCAGCACTTCATCCACTTGCGCTCCTTCCATTTCATACTCCGCCGCCAGGGTGAGCCTGTGCCGCAAGGCCGGTTTAACGATGCTTTTAATATCATCCGGGGTGACGAAATCCCGTTGGTTGAGCAAAGCCTGGGCGCGGGCGGCTCGCACCAGCGCCAGACTGCCGCGTGGCCCAGCGCCAATAGCGAAGCCGGGTGTGGTGCGGGTCGCCGCCGTCAACCGCACTGCGTAATCCAGCACTGCATCATCCAGCCGCAACCGGGCGGCGATCTGCTGCAACTCCAGCACCGCTTCCACCGTCGTCACTTCGGGCACTTGCGACACATCCAGCTTGTCGCCGACTTGCCCGCCCGTGATCGCCCGCAGTAGCGTCGCCTCCTCCGCCAGGGTCGGGTAGTCGATCTGGATTTTCAGTAAAAACCGGTCGAGTTGCGCCTCCGGCAGCGGATAGGTGCCTTCATGTTCAATGGGATTCTGTGTGGCCAGAGTCATGAACGGCGGCGGCAGCAGGAACGATTGTCCTTCGATAGTAACCTGGCCTTCTTGCATTACTTCCAGCAGCGCGGCCTGGGTTTTAGCCGGAGCGCGGTTGATCTCGTCGGCCAGCAGGAAGTTGCAGAACACCGGCCCCCGGCGGATTTCAAACCGCTCTTCACGCAGGTTGTACAGGGCATGGCCGGTCACGTCGCTGGGCATCAGATCGGCGGTGAACTGGATGCGGGCAAACCGGGCGTTGATACAGGCGGCCAAGGCGCGGGCCAACAGGGTTTTTCCCAAACCCGGCACGCCTTCGATCAGCACATGGCCGGCGGCGCACAGGGCGATTAAGACTTGATCCACGACCGCGCTTTGACCGATCAGCGCCCGGCCAATGGCGTCGCGCAGGGCTTGCAACACGTCCCAGGCAGACTGTAATTGTGCTTCGGAGGGCGGGGCGGCGGCGGAATCACTGAGTGGATTCATGGGTGCGTCAGGCATGGGGAAAGCACTAGGGAGCGCGGTTGGGATAAGGGCAGGCAGTTTAGCGCCAATGGGTAGTTCCGCCACTGATCAATCGCGAATCAGTGGCTTGGCAGCGGTCAGATGGTATCCAGTGGGCTAACGACGCCCCGACCACCCCGATTAAGGACGTGGGTATAGATCATGGTGGTGCTGACGTCTTTATGTCCGAGTAATTCCTGAATAGTGCGGATATCGGAGCCGGACATGAGCAAATGGGTAGCGAAACTGTGACGCAATGAATGACAGGAAGCAGATTTGGGGATACCGGCGGCGCGGACGGCATCCTTGACTGCCCGTTGCAAGGTTTGTTCGTCAAGGTGATGGCGGCGCTCTACCCCGGAACGCGGATCAATGGCGCGTCTTGATGCGGGAAAAACATATTGCCAGCCCCACTCCCGTCCGGCATTAGGATATTTTCGCGCCAAGGCGAACGGCAGATAAACATCGCCGAAACCTTCCCGCAAATCCTGGTCATGCCGGATTTTGACATCGGCCAGATGGACCTTGAGAGGGTCGATCACTGATCTCGGAAGCATGGTCAAGCGGTCATTTTGCCCCTTGCCGTCGCGCACCGTGAGTTGCTGGTACTCAAAATCCAGATCCTTGACCCGCAGGCGGACACATTCCATCAATCGCAAGCCAGCACCGTAGAGCAGATTAGCCATCAGGCGATGGCGTCCCTCCAAATGCGCCAGTACCGTCCGCACTTCGGTAGCAGTAAGGACGACTGGCAGGCGGGTGGGGCGTTTAGCGTGTTCCACGTTGTCCAGCCAGCCAATGTCCTGCGCAAAAACTTCTTTGTAAAGGAACAGGATAGCGCTTAATGCCTGATTTTGCGTGGACGCAGCGACATTGCGTTCCACAGCGAGGTAGGTCAGGAACTGTTCAACTTCAGGCTTTCCCATTTCTTGTGGATGACGCTTCTGATGGTACAGGATGTAGCGTCGGATCCAATCGGTATAGGCTTGTTCGGTACGAATGCTGTAATGCTTAAGGCGAATTTTTTCACGTACTTGGTCAAGTAATTTTGGTTTGACATCCATCATTTTTCCTAGCCATACTGTATCTTATAATGTGCGTCGCACATTACGTTTTCCCAAGTTGTCGCGGACGCTTCGCGCCCCGATCAACAGGGGAGTGGTTGATCATCCAAGGTTGACGCCGACGGCAGGCGGTTTCGTGCTGTTGTTATCGCACAACTTATTAGACTAATCAATTGGTTGATTAAACATTTCCGGATTAGGCGTCCGATTCGACGTAAGATAAGACGTCATTTATGATACCTACTTCATGTTCGTCGGCGCTACGCGCCGACGAACGGGGCGCGAGTTGAGTCCAACGTCGGGTTCTCGGCGCTTCGCTGCCGTCGAACCCTCGTTGGAGCGGACACCGCTCACTACGCTCGCGGCTGCGCCCGCTTGGGCTTGCTAGGCCGGCCAGCCGTCCTTTCAACCCGCGCGCGGGTGCCGCTCAACTCGCGCCCCGTTAGGGCACACAGAATGATTCGCGCCACACATGGATCAATAGCCGCTGCTTTTCTGTTGGTGTTAAGTACACCAGCGTTTCCAAGCGAAGAAACGCTATGTAGCTCTTTGGAGGAAGTCGTTTTTTCGTGTCAGGTTCAACGAGGAAGAACCATATCCGTATGTGCTTCTCCCTCCAACCAAGGGGGTGCCAAAATCGCTTACCGATTTGGCACAACCAAGAAAATTGAATTGGAACTCGCTGTGGACACTTCACAGGAGTCGCCGCCCATCGAATATAATGGAACGATGGGTAGTCGAGCCTCTGAATACTTCGTTAGATTTAGGTCTGGCGAGTACACGTACACGGTTCAGACTCAATGGGATGGCTGCCCATGGCCAGGTCAGACTCGCTGCAAAAAATATTCAGACTTTGCGGGTTTACTGGTTTACAAATCCGAAAAACTCATCACCCGCCGTGCTTGTACTCCCTCCTCTGGCACAGGTATCAATACTGAGCTGCTATCTCGGTTGCGGGTTCCAGTCAGCGAAAAATGGCCAGAAGAGTAGATTAGGTTGTCGTCTTTTCGCAACCCAACTTTCCATCAACCGGCCTAACTGGGGCTTGCACCTGACCCCGCTACGCGGGGCAGGAATTTTTAAATATATTGATAACGATTTGGTGAGGTAGAACATGAAACAGAAATATACTTATTGGAAAGATGAAGATATGTGGTTGGGCTACTTTGATGAATTTCCAGATTACTGGACTCAAGGTGAAACAGAAGAAGAACTGAAAAAGAATCTAATTGATATTTATAGGGAACTAATTAACGGAACAATCTCAAATATCCGCCGAGTCGCTGAGATCGAAGTATCGTGAAAAGTAAGGATTTAATAAAAAAACTTGAGGATATGGGCTGTGTTTTTATCCGCCACGGCGGCAACCATGATTGGTATCAAAATCCACGCACCAAAATATCGCAACCTATTCCTCGACATCGAGAAGTTAATGAACGCTTGGCAAGACATATTATTAAGATGCTCAGCAACGACAATGCCTAACTGGCTGCTGCACCGGAGACCGCGCCATTGATTGTTGTGGGTGATTTCAAGGACAGCAAGGCGCGGCCCCGGTGAGCAAATTCGTTAGGGGTTTTGTTATGCACCCAAACCTGATGACCTGTTTGCGGATCAGTGTAATCAAGAATCGGATTACACCAACAATTTTCATCGGTTTTATGTTCACTATTTTCAATAACAGGAGAGTCACTCATGGCAAAGTCTCATCATGTAGTCCCTAATCCAAATGGCGGATGGGATATTAAAAAAGGCGGCGGAGAAAAATCAATCAAGCATACCGACACCAAACAGGATGCGGTTGATATTGCGCGTCAAATTAGCAAAAACCAGCAATCCGAACTCGTTATTCATAATAAGGACGGGAAAATTAGCCAGAAAGATAGCCACGGAAATGATCCTTGTCCGCCTGTTGACAAGTCCTAACTGTGCGCTGCACCGGAGCCTACCGGCCCGGTGAGCTTTGCGTTCGGCCTCATTCAACGCGTTATCTAGCGCGATGTACTTTGCACGGTTATTCACGAGCCACTTGGAATACTTACGATGAAGATTGACAACCTCCGGATTTCCAATTTCAGAGGTATCGGTGATGTATCTCTGACAGACCTGGGAAGCATGGTCATCATTGCTGGGCAGAACGGCTCGGGCAAGTCTTGCCTTTTCGATGCTATCCGGCTCTTGAAGTCTGTATATGGTGGTTATCAGGCAAATGAGTGGCAACAGTGGATGGGCGAATTTCAAATTAGCCTAACAAATCGATCTAGTGATTTTGTTTCAATGTTCAACAGCCCTAGCAGGGAGCTTCGCATTACTTGCGATTTCCGGCTGTCAGAATCGGAACGGCTCTATATCAAAGACCATGCAGATGAGCTGATCAGAGAAAAGATATGGCGAACCATATTGCCTGAAGCCTATACGTGGGGGGGGCTCCGAATGGCAATGTTTGCGGCGCAATTTCGTGACCGCGAGCCTGAGGTGGCCGCACGTGCGAAAGCTGAGTATGAGCCTTTGATGCAGGAGCTTGCGGCACCTACTGTTCGCGGGGAATTTTTCATATCGCCCGGAGAGACCCCTAGGATTCAGAACTCCATCGTGCTCTCAGTAGTCTTTAGCACTTTTCGCCCGACTGAAATTGGCGTAATCGACTACCACGGTGCACAGCGGCATTATGGACGCGAGAACGTTCAAGGTATCAACCTTAATCTTGAAGCCAACGAACAACAGCGAAGTCAGTCGGCTCTATACAACTACGCCAACAAGTACACCAACGTCAAAGGAGAGATGGCTGCATCCTATGTTAAGGAAATCTTGGCGGAACAAGCTGGCGTCCCTCGTTCAGAACAGGCGTCGTTAACAAATACGTTAAAGGAGCTGTTTTCTACGTTCTTCCCCGAGAAGAAGTTTTTGGGGCCTCAACCCACAGCGACAGGTGGATTAGCATTTCCAGTAGAAACTTTGGCTGGCAATAAACATGATTTGGATGAGCTAAGCGCTGGCGAAAAGGAAATCCTTTATGGGTATCTGCGAATCCGAAATTCGGCGCCGCAGTATTCGATCATTCTCCTTGACGAGCCAGAACTGCACTTGAACCCACGGCTCATTCGTGGTCTTCCACAGTTTTACAAGAAGAATCTGGGGGAAGCTCTTGGCAATCAAATCTGGCTAGTTACGCACTCTGATGCGCTGCTGAGGGAGGTCGTTGGGCGCGAAAGCTATAACGTCTTTCACATGCTCCCGTGTGGCAATGTTCCCAATGGCGAAAGTCAGCTCAAGCGGCTTTCCGTAACCGCAGACCTTGACCTGGCTCTTGTTGATTTGGTTGGAGACTTGGCCTCGTATAAGCCGGGCGGAAAGGTGGTGATCTTTGAAGGTGGTGGCGACTCGGATTTCGATCAGCGTGTGGCGTCGATGTTATTCCCGGAATTGCAAGAACACGCGAATCTAGTTTCTGGAAGTAATAAGGTACGAGTCAGGGCCCTTCAGGAAACGCTAGAGGTTGCCTCGCAAAAGGGACAACTCCCGTTTAAGTTCTTCTCAATCACTGACCGAGATTCCGATGCTACCTCGACACCTTCGGCATCAGTGAATATGTTCTCTTGGGACGTCTACCACATTGAAAATTACTTCCTTGAACCGAAGTTTTTATCCAAAGTTCTCAGTTCATTGCAGCTTGGCCCTAACTTTACTGAGGACGAGATTTGGGATGAATTACGCCAGTGTGCGCAAGACACACTTGCTCAGTTGATTCGACACGACTTAGCGGAGTTCGCAAACAATGCCTTAGTCCGATCGATCAATATGGGTACCGACCCAAAGGCGGCAGACTTGGCTGGGGTTTTGTCTCAGTCTGTATCTCGATCACTGACGCGACTAAACGCTATTTGTGCCAGCGAATTGAGCGAGCCATCACTAAGGCAACGTGAGGAAGCCACGAGGGCCAAATACATTGAAAGTATCGCAGATGGTACTTGGGTCTCCAAGATTCGCGGGCGTGATGTTCTAAAACGATTCGTAGGAAAGCATGCGCCTTCGGTTTCGTATGAAGTATTCCGTAACCTCCTTTTGTCTCAGATGAAGGATCAAGGCTATCGTCCAAATGGCATGGAGGTTGTTATCAAGAAGATTCTTTCCGCGTAAGGCCTTGTCCAAAATGCAACCATGAGGCCGAACCCATCATTCCACCGGACCTGCGCGAAAAGACGCGCAGGCCGGTGAATTCAAACGTTAGGCGATAAGAAAGGGGTGAAGCCGATGCTAAAAATTTCTCAAATATATTTTGCAATGCTTGTTGTGGCTTTTTCAGGCGGATGCAACACAGGATATGTCCGAACAACGGCGGCTGGTTTTATCTGCTGCTGGAGTCGAAGAGGCCGATTTCATTAACTCTTGTACAGATCGTAGGAATGTTGATCAGTGCATGGCTAGTACAATCAATTATGCAGTGGAAAGAGGCCGTAAAGAAAATGCCCGTGCTATTTCTCAAACACAATATGCTCATGTTATCCGTACAGCGGACGGCAAGCTAAGACCTGAACAAGGTTGGACATGGGTGACACAATCAGGAGGAGATTTTCGTGTCAAGCCTGTCAATACTATTGTCAATGCCAACGGAAACGGATATCAACCTGCACCAGGATACAGATGGGTCACTGAACAACCAGATGACTTTAGAGTTGTCCGTAGGGAGTAAGAGGCTATATAACTAGCCGCGTAGGTTGGGTTGCCGTAGCTTTTTAGCAGCCCAACGTTCAATCAATCAACCGGCCTAACTAGCTGCTGCACCAGTGAGCAAATTCATTAGGCACTTATTGTGAAATAACTTATGGTCAGACGGAGAAATCATGGAACTTTCTGCTGTATTAACTCCTGCCATTGAAGGTGGATATATCGCTTTGAACCCTGAAACCGGCACTACCACTCAGGGTGAAAGTATCGAGGAAGCTATCGCGAATCTAAAAGAGGCAACTGAATTGTACTTAGAAGAATTCCCGCTGACTACCACGGGTCGTGTGTTATTGACGACATTCCAAGTTCCCGCACATGCCTAATTTACCTATTGTTTCTGGTTCTGAAACTGTTCGTGCCTTGCAACATCTAGGCTTTGTTGTTGTACGCCAGCGAGGTAGTCATATTGTTCTTCGTAAAGGCTCTCAAGGTTGCGTTGTACCTAATCATAGTCAAATAAAAATTGGTACTTTGGCAGGTCTGCTTAAACAAGGCGGTGTTTCCGTTGATGACTTTATCAATGCGCTCTGAGCCTAACTGGCTGCTGCACCGGAGGCCGCGCCATTGTCTGTTGTGGGTGATTTCAAGGACAGCAAGGCGCGGCCCCGGTGAGCAAATTCGTTCGTCGGCGCTACGCGCCGACGAACGGGGCGCGAGTTGAGTCCAACGTCGGGTTCTCGGCGCTTCGCTGCCGTCGAACCCTCGTTGGAGCGGACACCGCTCACTACGCTCGCGGCTGCGCCCGCTGGGGGTTTCCAGGCCGGCCAGCCGTCCTTTCAACCCGCGCGCGGGTGCCGCTCAACTCGCGCCCCGTTAGCATTTTTGGTTTAGAAGGATTTAATAAGTGTCGATAAATTTTTGGATATCCATTTTCAGTTTTGTCTGCTTCATTGGTGTCGCGAGGCTTTTAACCCAGTTAAAATCATTTTCTTTTCTCAATGGCCGAAGTTCTCGTTTTGAAACAGTGGATGGGCTTAGAGGTTTTTTAGCTTTATCAGTGTTTTTTCATCATTTTGTTATTACTTTTTATTGGAAGTTGAATGGGGCTTGGACAAGACCTCCTGAAGATTACTATCAAAACTATGGAAAAGTCGGTGTTGGGATCTTTTTCATGATTACTGGTTTTTTGTTTGTTTCCAAGATTCTGAAAGACAAGGAAAGTTTGAACTGGCTTAAACTTTATGAGTCTAGATTTTTTCGCATATTTCCATTATATGTTTTCGCTGTGGTTAGTATCACAATTGTAGCTTTCGATAGCGCTGGTTATCAACTAAATTCAAGCCTTGAAGATATATTAAAGCAACTCATCAGGTGGGGGCTGTTTATCGGTGGGAATATTAATGAATTTCAAGATAGTTGGATTGTGATAGCAGGCGTAGACTGGACATTAAAATACGAATGGTTATTTTATTTTTCATTGCCATTTCTATCTTTTGCTCTTCTCAAAGGAAGACTGCCCGCTGTCGCTATTATTATTTTCTTATGCATTGTTTTCTTTGTAAGACCTATTGGATTTACTGTATTTACAACTAAATACTTTCTTCTTTTTGCGGTTGGAGGTATATCCTCATGGCTAGTAAGCAGTCATAGCTTCAAAATTGATCTTTCCGGCTCTAAAATAGCCTCTATTGTCGCTGTACTATTTATCTTATCTAGTCTTTTTTACCCGCGAACTTTTGATTTGTTCCATGTAATGATAATTTCACTTTTGTTTGTTTTTGTTGTTCTAGGGTGCGACTTGTTCGGCTTGTTGAGGATGAAGTCAGCAATAATTTTAGGTGAAATTAGCTATAGCATATATTTACTACATGGCTTAGTTCTATACTTTATATTCACTCACCTGCAAGTAGTAGATATAAAGAATATGGACTCAACAACCTATTCCTTATTTATGCCACTTATTGGTATTGTCGTAATCATACTATCTAGTCTCACATATCTTTTCATTGAAAAGCCTTTTTTAGAGATTGGTAAAGAATATAGGATTACAAAAGCTCTAAAATTACTGGTGACAAATGCTAACAAAGCATTGCAGCGGACAAGCCGCTGAATGCGGCGTTCGTCGGCGCTACGCGCCGACGAACGGGGCGCGAGTTGAGTCCAACGTCGGGTTCTCGGCGCTTCGCTGCCGTCGAACCCTCGTTGGAGCGGACACCGCTCACTACGCTCGCGGCTGCGCCCGCTTGGGCTTGCTAGGCCGGCCAGCCGTCCTTTCAACCCGCGCGCGGGTGCCGCTCAACTCGCGCCCTGTTGGGCGTCATGAAGGACGAACCTATCCGGCGGGAGATCGCTAGATGAAGAGCGGCTGGCTCGAAAGCTACTATGAGGCGCTTGAGTTCTTCTATTGGGAACCTCAACATCTCGGGAGGAAGAAGCACAGTAGCGCAGAGTTCGACACACTTCCAAAGGTCAAGAGGCATCTCCGAAATATGGAGGTGACCTTAAATCACAATATTCATCAATTTCTCGCACTGGCGCCGCGAGCGCTGAGAAACAAATTTCTGGGCTTGTGCCTAGGACGTGATGTAAGCGGTGACTTTGTCATGGAGTTCCGTGACGTAGACAAGAAATTCAACCTAATGAACTCCACCCAGCCTGATTTGTTGTTCATAAGTTCGGAGTCCACCATATCAGTTGAAATGAAGATTGGCGCAAAGAGATCTATCGCCCAGATTCAGAAGTACGCATTGCTTGCCCTTGCCATGGAACAAATAGATGGTCAAAAAGATAGTCACACCCTTGGGTTACTTGGCCCGGGCGACTTCTCCTCGCAGTTCAAAGAAGGAATCGCCTCCTTAAGTGAACTAAGGAAGGCCATCCAAGACGCAGACCACGAGAAGTTTCTTTCCAAGCAGCCGCTTCACTTGCGAAATGAACCTTCTAGGTTTAAGCAAATCGTCGAAACATTACAAATTGGATTCACGAACTATCAGAGCTTCGCCACAATGCTGGAGGCGTCCATGCCGGATGCGTCAGACTTTTCCGACGGCGCAGAAGTCTTTAGAAATCTGATTCAAGGAATGAAGGGCGAACTCAAGATTCGCCGGCTAGCGCCATGACGCCCAACGTTGCTGGTAACCGGCCTGCCGAAGGCAGGTCCGGTTGACAAGCGGGTTGGGCGTCATGGCTGGCAGTGGAGGCTTGACAGGTTGATTTATTGTACCTACATTAAATCATGAGAATCGAGTTTGATCCAGTCAAAGACGCGGGCAACCAAGCCAAGCACGGAGTTTCCCTGTCGTTGGCGGAAGAACTCGATTGGGATGCGGCGTTGGTGTGGGTGGATGATCGGTACGAGTATGGGGAGTTACGGATGATTGCCCTCGCACCGAAAACGGAGATCCTGTACTACGTCGCCTTCGTGGAACGAGGCGAGGCGCGAAGGATCATCAGCCTGCGTTGAGCAAACCGTCGAGAGGTCAAGCACTATGTCGAAAGCTTCTAAGCCCGCAGTCATCAAGATGCCCAGCGCCGCTGAGGATCGGGCAATCACGAAGGCAGCCAAGGCTGATCCCGATGCACAGCCGTTGACAGCCAAGCAGCTCAAAGCGATGGTTCCACTGCGAACGCTGCGCGGGCGGCCGAAATCGGAGAACCCCAAGCAGCTGGTGTCGGTTCGCTACAGCCAAGAGGTTCTGGCCTACTTCAAGTCAACGGGCGAGGGTTGGCAAGCGCGAATGGACGGCGTGCTGAAAGAGTACGTCTCGAAGCAGGCCCGTCGCGCTCAAAAGTGACGCCCAACCATTCCATCGAGCGGACATGCCCCGGCAAGCCGGGTCATGCCGCTCATGTCAAACATTAGGCCTATGAACATCCGAGCTTTTAGCATCGCCGACGAATCCGCTGTGATTGAGCTTTGGGATCGCTGCGACCTTGTTCGATCGTGGAATGATCCCCGCAAAGACATACAACGCAAGCTCACCACCCAGCCCGAGTTGTTCCTGGTAGGCGAGATCGGCGGAAAGATCGTCGGCTCTGTGATGGCGGGTTACGACGGACACAGAGGCTGGGTCAACTACCTGGCGGTCTTGCCCGAGCATCGAAAGGGAGGGCTCGGTCGTATGCTCATGCAACGAGTCGAGACAGCGTTGAAAGAGTGCGGCTGCCCAAAGCTCAACCTCCAGGTTCGCTCCACAAATCATGAGGTCGTCGAGTTCTATACCCGGCTCGGCTACGCTCAGGATCAGGTTGTTAGCTTGGGCAAAAGGCTGATTCCCGATGCCACATAGGCCTAACAAGGCGCTCCAGCGGACCGACTCGCCTCGCTCGGCTCGCGGCCGCTGAGCGCCGGCGTCAACAGGGCGCGAGTTGAGCGAACTCGGCGTGTCCCGCACGGAGCGCGGGCCAACGCCTCGTTTTGGCGTTATCAGCATGTCAACTGTAATAAAGAGATTTCAAGAGCTTACGGACGATCTAATTCAAGAAAATGCTTGTCCGTCTGATGATGATGAATGGTAGCCGGCAGAGGAATCTTTCACGAAACCATGTGGAGTTAAACTATGAAGCTTAAAGTAATAATTCATGAGGCCGAAGAAGGGGGTTATTGGGCTGAAGTTCCAGCAATCCTAGGCTGTGCCACTCAAGGTGATACTTTTGAAGAACTAATATCAAATTTATATGAAGCTGTTGAAGCTTGCTTATCTATTGATTTAGAAGAAGTCGAAATATCTGGAAAAGATAAAGTGATGGAGATTGCGGTTTGAAGTCCATTTCAGGAAAAGCTTTTGCGCGGCTACTTGAGCTCCGGGGATGGAAGCTCACCCGAGTTAGTGGTAGCCATCATGTATATATGAAAGCCGGGAGTCCGGCTAGAATTTCCTTGCCCATACACGGTAATGAAGACTTGAAGCTTGGCCTGCTCAAGCATTTCATGAAAGTTGCTGGCATTTCAGAAAATGAACTTTGAAACCAAGCCTAACAGTCCGTTCCAGCGCACCCGCGCCGCGAAGCGGCTTGCGCCCGCTGGGGGTTTCCAGGCCGGCCAGCCGTCCTTTCAACCCACGCGCGGGTGCCGCTCAACTCGCGCCCTGTTAGCAGGAATAAAATCGATATGAAACATAGAATAGAAGGAATAGATTATCTGCGAGTAATCATGTCCATATTTGTGGTTGTTTGGCATATGGGTGGCGGTGGGCAATCACTTGTATTCTCAAAAGATGAGTATCTAAAACACGTTTTTACGGCATCCGATTTTGTAAATTTTCATTTACTCCTATTGGCGGTTCCAACATTTATTTTTGTATCAATATATTTATATGCTTCGAAACCGGTAAGCATTATAAGACTCAAAAAGCAATTAGGCCGAGTATTCATTCTTCTATCGTTTTGGCCAATAGCATTGACCCTATACAATAATAGCTACCAAGGATTGCTTTCTATTATTCCGAATTCTCCAGCTGAGTTTGTTTATACAGTATTGAGGGCCGGCAACACTGTCTATTATTTCTTTACTAGCTTAATAATCTGTCTTTTAGCTGTGCATTTTTTCCTTCAACTGGATCGAAAATTTCAACTACCAATATTTCTAGTTTCTATCGTTTTGTTGGCTGTCTTGCCACAGCTTACGATGACGACAGGTTTTTATCCTTTAAGTGCCTATTGGAGCCCATTGAATTTTATCCCACTTTCTTTTTCGGCAGCATTGTTTGCTCAAAATCAGAACAACATCCTAAAATACAGGAGGATAGCTCTATTACTTTCGGTAGTTTTATGCGCCTTGTTCTCCGTATTTGAATGGAAGTATTCGGTGGGACAAATATTCTTTCCTGGGCAAGGGTATGCAATTCCAGCATATACGAGAACCTCGTTAGTGTTTGCTGTTATAACGATCTTCATTCTAGCTTTAGATCCAAGAATAAGAGCGAATCGTGCAATTAAATATATGGCCAAATACTCTTTGGCGCTTTATTGCCTCCATCCATTCTTGATCAGCCCCGTAAATAAATACGTGGCTATTTTTGTTCAAGACGAAACTGTTGCTCTATACGTATCGATTATGCTTGTTGTGGTATTTAGCTACTCCATCGGAACGCTTCTAAGGAAATATTATCTCAGAGAAGAAGTTATTGTGTAAATCCGCTAACAAGAAGCTGATCTTGCTACGCTTCCATGGACACCCCATTAATGAGGGCAAGGCTCTTGGAGGTGTTCAGAGAGCATGAAAGACCCGTCACCCCGGCGACGGTATACGCCGGAGTTCAAAGAACAGGCGGTCAAACGGGTGTTGTCAGGCCATGGGGTAGCGGCGGTGGCCCGGGACTTAGGGATTAGCGACAGCTTGATCCACAATGGGCTAGCGCGTCACGGTCAACAGACCGGAGCGGGTGCTGTGCAGGCGGAACAAGCGACGGAGAGTGCCCGCCTCAAGCGGCTGTTGGTACAGCGTGAATGAAGATGCACCCCACCCGAAGTGGGTGTCCGATATCACCTGCTTGTGGACGAGTGCGGGCTGGCTGTATCTGGCCGTCGTCTTGGACTTGTACGCCCGTGCGGCGGTCGGCGGGTCGATGTCGGAGCGAATCACCCGTGACCTGGTGACGCAGGCTCTGATCAGGGCCGTGGGACAACGTCGGCCAAAGGCCGGGTTGATCGTCCACTCGGATCGGGGTAGCCACTATGCCTCTAACGACGACCCGCCACAAGATTAAGCCTATTTTATAAAACTTGGAATGATTATTCAAAAAACCTACATAAGTATATGTAGCCGCATAGCGGCCCAACGGAGAAATCCTATGCCAGTTTTCGAATGCGCATCTGAAACGGACATCCCAGCACTCAGCAAGCTGCTATCAGTTCTGTTCACTCAAGAGATTGAATTCAAACCGAACGAGACTGCTCAATGTAAAGGGCTATCAATGATCATGAGCAATCCTGATCTTGGAGCCATTCTTGTTGTGCGCGATGGACCCAGCATTCTTGCCATGGTCAATCTACTGTTTACAGTCTCTACAGCGATTGGCGAGCGGGTCGCGATACTCGAGGACATGATCGTTGCGCCAACTGCCCGAGGCGTCGGCATCGGCTCAGCGTTGTTGAACTATGCAATCGGGTTCGCAAAAAACCACGGGGTCAGACGCATCACATTACTGACCGATCGAGGGAACTACTCCGCGCAACGGTTTTATTCAAAGCATGGCTTTGCAGAATCAACCATGGTCCCGCTACGGTTGCCCTTAACCTGAGGTCACCACACTTGCTCCACGAGCATCAGTCATCTCAATGGTGCGTCCCCAAGGGGATTCGAACCCCTGTTACCGCCGTGAAAGGGCGGTGTCCTCGGCCTCTAGACGATGGGGACAACAAGGCGGAAAAAACAAACCGTCGCTGACGACGGTTGATGGTGGTGGAGCCAGGCGGGATCGAACCGCCGACCTCCTGCATGCCATGCAGGCGCTCTCCCAGCTGAGCTATGGCCCCATAACTTCAAGGAAATGCGATTTTAAAAGGCTTGCTGATTCGTGTCAACCGCTCCGCAGCAATTTCCCTTTTATTGACATCCTCGCCGCCCTGAAGGACGGCGATTCCTACGGCGCTCAGGCGGCAAGCGCCCGAGTCGCTTCGGCGGGTTCCTGCTTCATCGAGCGGTCTGACAGCACCGGCTCTCCACAGGCTAAAACGCGATGCCCTCGCGCCAGGATATTGATAGCGCCGACTACATCGGCGTTTTCTTCAAAACCACAGTCGACACACTCGAACTGAGCTTGCGTCTGTCGGTTGTCTTTCGACACATGGCCGCAGCACGGGCATGTCTGGCTGGTGTATTGCGGCGGCACAGCGACGACAAAGCCACCGTTCCATGCCGCCTTGTATTCCAGTTGTCGCCGGAATTCGCCCCATCCTTGATCGAGAATGGCGCGGTTCAGGCCCGACTTCTGCTGTACTTGCTTGCCATGCTGCTCGCTGTTGCCCTTGGCCGACTTGGACATATTCCGA
Organism: Candidatus Competibacteraceae bacterium; assembly: GCA_003989085.1. Classification (GTDB taxonomy): domain Bacteria; phylum Pseudomonadota; class Gammaproteobacteria; order Competibacterales; family Competibacteraceae; genus RXIV01. The sequence goes on along the minus strand of RXIV01000004.1, from coordinate 67,671 downwards.
ATCTGCAAATCTTCGATGGCGATCATGGCGTGGTTTTGGCTGATCTGGCACGAAGCCTTGTGCAGAAAGTCTTTACGGGCGTTGGCGATGCGGGAGTGCATGCGCTGGACTCGGGCTTTCGCCTTCTTCCAGTTGTTGCTGAATTTGACTTTGCGACTCATGCGGCGCTGATACCGCGCAAGGCGTTGCTGGTGCTTCTTGAAGCGATTGAGCGGTTCGATAGAGGTGCTATCGCTCAAGGTGACAAAACGGGCCACTCCCATGTCGATGCCGACTGCTTCGCCATGCGGCAAAGGCGGCTCTACCTCGCGCTCCGTCTGGATGGAGACCAACCACTTGCCGCAGGATTGGCTGACGGTAGCGTTCTTGACTTTACCCAACACGTCCCAGCTGTTGCGGTAGCGAATCCAGCCGAGCTTGGGTAGGTATACGCGGCTGTTGCCTTGGTCGATTTTGATGCCCTGCGGGTAGCGGAAGCGGTCGGATTGGCCTTTCTTCTTGAACACGGGAAGATTGGCGCGTTTCTCGCAGAAATTCTTGTAGGCGCGCTCAAGATTCTTTAGCGACTGCTGCAAGGGTTGGCTTGGTGTTTCAGAGAGCCCAAGCGTTTCTGCCTGAGCCTTCCATTCGGTCAGCGACTTGCACAGGCTGGCATAGCCGAGCTTCTTTTCCCCTGCCTTGTGCCGTTCCTGCTGCATCGCCAGTGCCTTGTTGTAGACGAACCTGCACGATCCGGCGAAGCGGCGCATTAGGCGCTGCTGTTCGCCGTTGGGCTTTAGCTCGAATCGGTAGGCTTGAAGGCGTTGCATGTCGCATAGTATATTTGGTCTATGGAAGAAAACAACGACATTAGGCGCGGACGGCATTGTGTTTTTAATATGCACGTTCATTTGGTCTTTGTGGCGAAGTATCGCCGCAAAGTATTCGACAAGGAGGCTATCGACCGCCTGCGTGAACTGTTTGCCAAGGTGTGCGGAGACTTCGAGGCGCAACTCGTCGAGATGGACGGCGAGCGCGACCACGTGCATCTATGGGTGAGCTATCCGCCGAAGGTGCCGGTATCGGCGCTGGTCAATAGCTTAAAAGGCGCGTCTAGCCGTGTACTGCGAAAGGAAAGGCCGGACATCGCCAACCGTTTCTACTACAAAGGCGTGCTGTGGTCGCCGTCCTACTTCGCAGCATCGTGCGGAGGTGCGCCGATCAGCATCATTCGCCAGTACATTGAGCAACAGGCAACTCCCACTTAGCCGCTGCAATGGAGTCCGCAGGACTCCGCGCTATCCCTCCCCGGCCTAAAGGCCGAGGCTTTCCGCGCAAACTGGTAATGCTCAGCCCCACCCAACGCTGCACCTGAGCGTCTCTTTATGTTCTTCATCGTGATTCTTGCGCCTGCAACAACGCCAGCAATCCTTGCAGCAGTTGCATGGGCGTCGGTGGGCAACCGGGAATATGCAAATCGACCGGAATAACGGCGGAAATTCCGCCAACACAGGCATAACTACCGGCAAAAACACCACCATCCCGCCCGCAATCACCAACCGCAACGACCCATTTCGGATCAGGCGTAGCGGCATAAGTACGTTCCAGCGCCTCTTTCATATTGACCGTAACCGGACCCGTCACCAACAGGACATCAGCATGACGCGGAGAGGCAACAATATGGAAGCCAAACCGCTCCAAGTCATAAAAAGCATTATTCAGTGCATGGATTTCCAATTCACAGCCATTGCAGGAACCGGCATCCACTTGACGAATAGATAGACTGCGACCCAATCGGCGCTGGGTGGCCCGATTAATCTTAGCTGCTAACTCAGTCAACGCCGCCTCAGACGGTGGCGGTGGCGGGATCGTCAGTGGCGACTGCAACAGATTCTGCAATAACAGCTTACGCATAATGAAGTAGCCTACAGATCATGGCCCGAATAGGAGCCGTTGAACGATTTATTGCAGATCGGAAAATCAGCGACGATATTATTTTCAATTGCCGCCTCTAATAACGGCCACTGAAACCAAGATGGATCGCGAGGATGACAGCGTGCGACAGTATTATCGGCATTCAGCCGCAGCCAGACCAAAATGTCGCCACGAAAACCTTCGATTAATGCCATGCCTTCACAAATCTGGCCGGGGCGGTTTAATTCCATATACACTGGCCCCATTGGTAATTGCTGTAAAATCTGTTCAATGAGATGCAGGCTTTGCTGTACTTCATGGATTCGCAGCCAAACTCGCGCATTCACATCGCTATCAGTCAATAATGGTGTTTCAAATGTCAATTGATCATAAGGGGGATAACCAGGCCAGCGGCGGGCGTCAAATGCGCGACCTCCAGCTCGACCAATCGTTCCACCACACCCGAACTGCTTAATCAACGCCGGACGGACAAAACCGGTATTGACCGTGCGGTCTTGCAATGAAGCGGTATTGTCGTACAACTCCACCAATGGTGGGAAGTCACGGCGAAGTTCAGCCATCAGTGCCCGGACAGTTTTCACTCCATCCACCGACAGATCAGCAATCACCCCACCGGGAACAATGCAATCCATTAACAAACGATGCCCAAAACACTCCGCGCTAGCGCGTAAGATCTTCTCACGCAATACCGCACAATGGGCCAGCATTAATGCAAAAGCAGCATCATTGCAAATTGCGCCTATATCGCCACAATGATTAGCCAGTCGCTCCAGTTCAGCCATCAGCGCCCGCAACCAGTGAGCACGATCCGGAACCACAGTTTTAGTTGCTGCTTCAACCGCCCGGACAAAAGCCAGAGCATAGGCCACCGTGCTGTCACCAGACACTCGCCCAAGCCATCGTGCCGCTTGATCAATGGTTGCACCACTTAACAGGCTTTCAATCCCCTTATGGACATAGCCAAGGCGTTGTTCGAGTCGCACCACCGTTTCGCCATTGGCGGTAAAGCGAAAATGGCCGGGCTCAATAATCCCGGCATGAACTGGCCCAACTGGAATTTGATGCAGACTCTCACCCTCAGCAGGCAGAAACCGGTACGGTGACCGCATACCCGTTGGCGCAGTTGCAGCACCGAGTGGATGCCGCACCGGCCAGCAGCCATGATCCAGCCACGGACGATAATCAGGAGCACCAATCGGTTGCAAACCAATCAGATCGGCCATAGTCCGTTCCAATCGTTGCGCCGGCGAATGAATCCGCCCCACTGAAGGGAAGCGTCCATCCGGACACGATAAACTGGCGACAATTATGGTTTCGCTGGAGTCTTCATACAGCGCCAGATGAGCCATCCCAATCTCACCCCATAACCCTAACATCGTCCAATCGCTACTCGCCAAACCGTCAAGCAAGGCATTCCAGAGTTCAGCGGTCACAATGACTCGCGGCCACGGGTGATGTTTAGTAACTGGTTGACCATCATCCAGCATTGTCCGCAAAGAAGCAGCACTCATCATCACGCCCTCAGTCCAATAAAATCCTGTCCATTCACCCTTCCCGCTTTAATTTTTTCCATACTTTCCATGATTTTTGTGGGCCATACCGTTTCAGCCCAGCAACACCGCGACATGCTGAAACCATGCAACCAGCGGCCCTGGCAACCAGATGCCCGCCATCAGCACCAACCCCAAATGAGTCAGCATCGGCAGCAAACTAGCATGAACCTGGGTACTCGCGCCGTGCGATTCGCCAAAGGCCATCCCATGCAATCTCCAGAGTAACGTGCCAAACGCTAGCAGTAATCCCAACACCAACAGCAATGCCAATAACGGTTGTCGGGCAAAAGTCGAGCTGACCAGCAAAAATTCACTCATGAACACGCCAAATGGCGGCATCCCGACAATAGCGATGACTCCAGTCACCAATCCCCAACCAAGCGCCGGATGCGTTGCGGTCAAGCCACGAATCGTCGAAATCCGTTGGGTGCCTTTCGCTTGGGAAATATGACCGACGGTAAAAAAGATCGCTGATTTAGTCAAACTATGCATGGTCATGTGCAGCAATCCAGCAAAATTAGCAAGTGGTCCGCCCATGCCAAAAGCGAAAGTAATAATGCCCATATGCTCAATCGAGGAATAAGCGAATAGCCGTTTGATGTCGCCGCGCCGGTAAATCATCAAGGCCGCAAACAGCAACGACACCACGCCCACGCCAACCAGCAGCGGCCCCGGCGTTAGTGCAGCAGGATTAGCGCTCATCAGCATCTTGAACCGCAGCACAGCATAAAGCGCAACATTGAGTAACAAACCAGATAATACCGCTGAAATTGGCGTCGGGCCTTCAGCATGCGCATCAGGCAACCAGGCATGGAGTGGAACCAGTCCGGCCTTGGTGCCATAACCCAGCAACAGAAAAATGAAGGCCAGATTCAGCAAGGCAGGCTCGAAGCGGGCGGCATTCGCCAGTAATTGATCCCAAGCCATGGCCGGCAGCCCTTGACCCATGACAGGCTGCGCCGCCAGATAGACCAGAATCGTCCCGAACAGCGCCAAGGCAATCCCCAGACTGCCAAGAATGAAATACTTCCAAGCGGCTTCCAGTGCAGCCTGAGTCCGGTAAATACCCACCATCAGCACAGTAATCAGAGTCGCCAGCTCAATGGCGACCCATAATAATCCAATGTTATTTGCCAATAACGCCAGATTCATGGCAAAGATCAACGCCTGATACATGGCGTGATAAAAACGTAGGTACTTTGGCGTTAATCTTCCGGTCTCTAGTTCATGACCGATATAGCCGGCGCTAAAGACGCTGGTAGTAAAACTGACCAGATTATTCAGCGCGATCAGATAGACATTGAAATCATCGACCCGTAGATACAGATTGGCCTCAGGCCGGGTTGAAAATAGACTCAGCGCCGCTAACAGGCTGATGAACGCTGCGCCAACATTCAAGCGAGCGCCGAATCGATAGCTGGACAGCCCAATCAGCAATAACGCCGCACTTGCCGGAACCACGAGCAGCGCTGCTACTGCTAAAAAACCCAGATGAGTCATCGCCGCCGCTCCTCCCGAAACGTATCCATCGCCTGCATATCCACACTATCGAAACGTTCCCGAATCCGGAACAGAAAAACGCCGATCACGATCAGCGCGATCAAGACTGAAAACGCCACGCTGATTTCTACTGCCAGCGGCATTCCCCTGGCTCCAGCCGCAGCTAACACCAGGCCGTTTTCCAGCGACATAAACCCAATGACTAAACTGATCGCGTTATGGCGCACAACCATCAATAGCAAACCCAATAAAATGACTGCTAAGGCAAAAGCCAAGTCCTCTCTCGCCAGCGGATCAGCCGTTGCAGTAACCGGCAGCATGACCAGAATTGCCAGCGCGACCAAACCGGTACCCGCCAGCATATCGCGGCCCACTCCACCCACGACTTCCAAAGTGCGATGAATGCCCAGTCGCCGGACAATACGGTATAATGCGGTTGGGATAATGATCGCCTTGAAGATCAGCGCAATGGCGGCCGTCACATATAAATGCGGCGCGTTTTGGATATGCGCTTGCCAACCAACCGCCAAGGCTAACACCAGCGAGTGCAGGGCGAATACCTTCAGCAGTGCGTATACCCGATCCTGGTACAACAGCATAAAACTCACGATCACCATACCGCCAGCCAACAAGTGAGCGATGTCGAACGCCAGACCGTGCATTACAACCCCCGCGACACAAACAGCAGTAATGCGCCGAGCAATCCCAGCATCAACGCTGCGCCTAAAAATTCATCAACCCGGAACACCCGCATTTTGGCGATGCTGCTTTCAAATAACGCCAGCAACAAGCCGCCAAATGCCAGTTTGATCAGATACACGGCCATGCCGAATCCATAGGCAATGAGTCCCGCGCCTGCCGTCGCCATGCCCCACGGCGCGAAAATACAGGCCAGCAGCGACAGATACAGCAACAATTTAAGTGAAGCGGCTAATTCAATCAGCGCCAAATGCCGCCCGGAATACTCCAGCACCATAGCCTCATGCACCATGGTCAATTCCAGGTGCGTCGCTGGATTGTCCACTGGCACCCGAGCGTTTTCGGCAATCGCCACCATCATCAACGCCAGTAACGCCAAGCCCAACGATACGCGTAGCCCAACTTCAGCCGTCAGCATGAAGTGAGCAACAGCGGATAATTCCGTCGTGCCGGCTAGCAACGACAAGGTGAACACCATCATTAGCATGGCCGGCTCAGCCAGCGAGGCGATCATCATTTCCCGGCTGGAGCCGATGCCGCCAAAACTGGTGCCAACATCCAGCCCGGCCAAAGCAAGGAAAAAGCGGGCGCTGCCGAGCAAGGCGACAATGGCGATTAGGTCCGCTGTCCAGTTGAACATCAAACCGGCGGCGAAGGTCGGCACCAGCGCCGCCGCCACCCAGATCGCTGCAAAAATCAGATAAGGCGCGATCCGGAACAGCCATGAAGCGGACTCGGCCAGCACCACGTCCTTGCCTAACAGCTTGAACAAGTCGCGGTAGGGTTGCAGCAGGGACGGGCCGCGCCGCCGCAACAGTCGGGCCTTGATGACTCGCACCCAGCCCGTCAACAGCGGGGCCAGCAGCAGAATCAGCAACATTTGGCAGCCCTGGACCAGATAATCAGTGATCAACGCCATAGCACCACCCCCAGCAACAGCAGCACCAATGCGCCGAAGACCAAGCCCAGGTAGCGGCGAATAGTCAGATATTGCAGATAATTGAAGCGTGTCGAGACGGCGACCACTGCGGCGGCAATGGGCGCGTAGCCAACATCCCAAATCGGATCGCGCATCCTGACCTCGAACTTAGCCGGACGCGGATCACCGGGTGGCGGCATCGTGACTCGTTCACGGGCCTGAAATACCACGCTGCCAAAGACTCGGCGGATCGGTTGGGCGAAACTGCCCGCCGTGTATTGAGTAGCCGGACTGGCGTCAGGAAAACCGCAATCCCAGGCCGGGCCGCGCCGCACTGCGCTGGAACCCAGCCGGTGAATCAAGAGCGCCGCCAGCATTCCCGAAATCGCCATGAACAGCAGCACCAGCAAGCCGTTATAGCTGCTCTTGACATCCACAATCGGCACCAGCGTCAGCCACGGCTGATTGTGCTGCGCCGTCAACTGGATGCTGCCGTTGATCAGGCCCACCACTGGCCCCAGCCCGTCCACCACCAATCCCGGCAGGATTCCGGCCACGATGCACAACCCTGCCAGGATGAACATCGCAGTTAACGAATAACGATCAGTCTCCCGCGCCTGGGCGGCCACTGGCGAGCGGGGCCGACCGAGAAAGCTCATCCCAAAGGCCTTGACAAAGCAGGCGGCGGCCAGCGCGGCGGACAAGGCCAGCAACGCTCCAACCGCCGGCACCAGAAATTTGAGCAGCCACTGCGGCAATTCCGGGCTGATCAGAATGGCCTGAAAAGTCAGCCATTCCGAGACAAATCCGTTCAGGGGTGGTAGCGCCGAGATCGCCGCCGCACCGATCAGGAAGGCCAGCGCCGTCCACGGCATCGGGTGAATCAGACCGCCCAGGTGATCCATGTCGCGTTCGCCGGTGGCGGTCAACACCGCGCCGGTTCCCAAAAACAGTAGGCTTTTGAACAACGAATGGTTGAGGACATGAAACAGTGCGGCGGTCAGCGCCAAAGCGGCGCTGGCGTACATCTGATTGCCCTGAAAGGCCAGCGCCAGCCCCAGACCGATAAAAATGATCCCGATATTCTCGACAGTGTGATAGGCCAGCAGCCGCTTCAGATCGTGCTGCATCAGCGCATACAGCACACCCAGAACCGCCGTCACCCCGCCCAGCGCCAGCACAATCCCGCCCCACCACCAGGCCACCGGTTCGCCGAGGAGATCGAAGACGATGCGGATGAAGCCATACACCGCAACCTTGGTCATGACCCCGCTCATCAGCGCCGAGACATGGCTGGGTGCGGCGGGATGAGCCAACGGCAACCAGACGTGCAAGGGAACCAAGCCTGCCTTGGAACCCGTCCCGATCAAGGCCAGAATCAACACCAGCGCCGCCAAGCCAGGCGTGGCGTGGCCGGCGCGGATCGCATCGAAGTCATAACCGCCACTGGGGCCGGCCAGCACCCCAAAGGCCAGCAACAGCGCCAATGTGCCGAAACAGGCCATCACCAGATAGAGATAGCCGGCGCGAACATTGGCCGACTCCTGATGGTGAGCCATCACCAGCGCCCATGAACTCAGCGACATGAACTCCCAGGCGAACAGGAAAGCAAAAGCGTCATCGGCCAGCAGCACTAGGTTCATCCCAGCCAGAAACGCCGGAAAGAACGGCAACACCCGTTCCGGGGCTTTTTCATGCTGACCGTAGCCTAGGGCAAACAGACTGGCGACTGCGTTGCCCAAATTAATCACCATCAGAAAAAACGCCGCCAGCGCATCCAGGCGAAAATGAGCGCCGAGCCACGGCAACCCAATCGGCAATTGCAGGGTCTCCGGCTGTTGCCCACTCATCAGATAAGCAAGCACCGCGACTAGCGCAACCGTACTGACCGCCAGCGAAATGCTGTAGACGATGCGGCTGCTATTGGATTGTCGGGCAGCGATGACCGCGTAAACACCAGCGGCCAGGAGGACCATCGGTAACGCTAAGAGCAAAGCTAAGGTCATATGGCGAAACTCGTTCCCTAACCGGCCGCGATCCAGCGCGGGGTTGATTGGCGATTCAGCGTCTCAGCCGGACGCCGCGTCCACCACCTTCGCTGGTGGCGCCCTCGTTAATCATCATGACCCCGGTGGCTTCCAGCGCGGCGATGAGCTTGACCAGGGAATCAACATTGCCGCGAATGGTGCCGTCGCTGCCTTCCATGCGCTGAATCGTTGGCAGGGACAAGCCAGACGCTTCGGCCAACATCCGCTGATCCATGCCGGCCAAGGCTCGTGCTGCTTTCAGTTGGGCTGCTGTGATCATAGGGAAACCCAAGGTTTAAATTTTAAACGTCAAGTTAAGGCAATCTTGGCTAAGAATGCAATGTCAAATCCCTAGTATTCAATTTTTAACCATCAAAAGTATGGGCTTGTCATGCGTCTAGTTCGTTATCCAAGAAACAGCGCAATCAACGAGTTTCATCCTTCGGGTGCGGAGGTGCAGCCTCAGATGACGGCGACAACGCATTCAGATTCAGCAACGGCAAGGCACCGCGCTCACCCATCAGAGTGAGTGGCAGCACTCCATTCCAACGATCCGCCGTCACCAATGACACGATACCCGGAAAAGCCGCAACCGCCGCGCCCCGCGCCTGCAAACTAACCGCCTGCGCCGCACCGACAATCCGCACCGCTTCCGCCTCACCCTGCGCACGAATCACCGCCGAGCGCTTTTGACCTTCCGCCTGAATCGCCACCGCATCGGCCTCGCCTTGGGCGCGAACTCGCACTTGTTCAGCCTCAAACCGGATGCGGTTCACGGTATTCTCCGCCGCCACTGCGTCGTTCTTGGCCTTGACCGCCGCCTCGACACTGGCCGCAAAAGTCGGGCTGTATTCAATCTTGGCGATTTGCAAATCAATCACCTCCAGGCCAAACAGCTCCGCCAACCGGGTGCTCACCGCTTGCCGGATTTCATTGGCGATGATCTCGCGCTCCTCGGAAATTTTGATGGTGTTGCGACGGGCAAAGACTCGCATCGCCCGGTCGGCGATAATTGGCTCGACGTTTTCACGGACACTGAAATTGCCGGATCGCCCCACCTGATAGAGCAGGCGGAACACCGCAGGCGTGGGAATCTGGTAGGTCATGCCCACCGAGATTTTCACCCACTGGTTATCCACGGTGTACATGGTCAGATTCTGTACTTGCAGGATGTCGAGCGAGACCTGCAACTGATCCACCTGGTCAATCAGCGGCAACTTGAGATGCAGGCCTGGCCCATAGGGTTCACGAGTAGTGACCTCGCCGAAGCGGCGCACTCCAGCCATTTCGGTCGGTTCCACCACAAACAGACTGAGCCAAAGCAACACCCCGGCCAGCATAACGGCAAAAAGGATCGGCTGTTTGAGCCAGCCCGGCGCGGACAGTTGGGAAGACCTGGGTAAAGCAGGCAGGGCCATGAGTGGTCTCCTAGAAATCAATCTACAAGCAACAGATTGAAAATTATGGCTGATCCGACGCTGGTCGCCGGGTGGTCGTGTCATCCAGATCAAACAACCGGTAGCAATTGCGCCCAGCATCCTTGGCCGCGTACATCGCCCGGTCGGCATGACGGATTAGTGCATCGGCATCAGTAGAATCCAGGGGATACAGGGTGACGCCTAAGCTGGCTGACAGATTCGCATCTCCGCCGGCCACCACAAACGGCTTGGTCAGCACCTTGATAATCCGGGCCAGCATCTGCTGGCAATCCCGCATGTCGCTCAGATTATTGATCAGCGCTACAAATTCATCGCCGCCAACCCGCGACAGCGTGTCTCCGCCCCGCAGACAGGCGCTCAGACGCTGAGCCACCTGGACAAGCACCTGGTCGCCGGCGTTATGACCAAAACAGTCGTTAACCGGCTTGAAATCATCCAGATCAAGATAAATCACCGCTAACAGCCCTCCTTCCCGCTGGGTCCGGGCCATCGCCTGACGCAACCGATCCGCCAACAACACCCGGTTCGGTAACTGAGTCAGAGCATCGTGGTAGGCCATCTGCTCTAGCTGGCGCTGGCTTTCCTTGAGCGGGGTAATATCTGAGAACAAACTGACGTAGTGGGTAATCAATCCGGCGGCGTCGCGCACTACCGAGATGCTGGCCTGTCCCACACACAACTCGCCATCCTTCTTGCGGTTCCACAGTTCTCCGATCCAGAACCCGGCGCTACTCAGGGAATGCCATATCGCGGCATAAAAATCGGCGTCATGCCGGCCTGACTGGAGAAAACGAGGATTGCGACCCAGCACTTCTTCACGGGTATAGCCCATCAGTTCAGTGAATGCCTGGTTGACCTCGATGATGTTGACCGCCGCATCGGTGATGATGATCCCCTCATGCGCATATTCAAATACACTGGCGGCCAGCCGCAGCCGCTCCTCGGCCTGCTTGCGGTCGGTGATGTCGCGGGTAAAGCCCACCGTACCGAGCAGCGTCCCGCCCTGGTCAACCACCGGCGCCTTGTAGGTCTCGATCCAGCGCGGCTTGCCCTGTTCGAGCAGTGTTTCTTCAGCCGCTTTCTTGCGCCGCGTCGCCAGCACCGTTCGGTCATCAGCTCGATAGCGTTCCGCCAGATGGCGCGGCCAGACATCAAAATCCGTCATGCCCACCACTGCATCGGCGTCCGACAGGCCACAGGCTTTGGCAAATGGCTGATTGACCGCTAAAAAGCGGCTTTCGGTATCCTTGAGCCAGACCATGAACGGGAAATTATCGAGCAGCGCCCGTTGATAATACCGACGCTGGCACAGTTCGTCCTCCAGCTGTTTCTGTGCCGTGATGTCCTGCTTGATACCCAGATATTGAACAATCCGACCATCAGCATCGCGGATCGGCGCAATCAATACGCGTTCCCAATACAGCGAGCCGTCTTTGCGGCGATTATGCAATACCCCATCCCAAGTCCCGCCAGCAATAATGATTTGCCAGAGCTGCCGATACTCTTCCTGCGGGGTTTCGCCTGATTTCAAAATGCTTGGACTCTGACCAATGACCTCAGCGCGGCTGTAGCCTGTGATTTGGCTAAAATAGGGATTGGCGTACTCGATCCGACCTTTGAGATCGGTTACGACGATGGAGAGCGGAGTCTGTTCAACGATCTGGGATAGGCGGCGCAACTTCAGGGTAGCTATATGGCACTGGGTGATGTCCTGCACCGTACCGATAGCGCTGCGCGGGCGGCCTTGCAGGTCAAAAGTAAACTCCGCCAGTTCGCGTACCCACCTGATCGCGCCGTCCACCACGATCCGATGCAGGACGTGGTAGGGCGCACCAGTCAGCGCCGCCTGCCAGGCTTGATGGACCTTTTCGCGATCATCCGGGTGAATACACCTCAGAAATAGTTCGTAACTCAGTGGCGTACCGGGCGTCACCCCAAAAATCCGGTAAGTCTGCTCAGTCCATTCCAGACGGCTATTACACACATCCAGTGACCAACTCCCCAAGTTGGCGACCTCCTGAGCCCTGCGCAAATTAAGCTCTGAACGACGCAGCGCCTCCTCGGTCCGCTGCCGCTCGGTAATGTCACGGGCAATGCCAAGTACGCCCAGCAACCGCCCATCCGCTTGGAAAATCAGGGTCTTGGTGGTCTCGAACAACCGGTGCTGACCATCCGGGTAGGTAAACCATTCTTCATTGCGACACGGCGCACCCCCAGCAGCAATCGCCTCCCAGTCCTTGCTCCGGTAAAACTCGGCAGTGGCGGCATCCACGAAATCAATGTCGGTCTTGCCGACAATAACGCTTTCCGACGCACCGTAATACGCGCTAAACGCCCGATTACAGGCAAGATAGACGCCTTGTGGGTCCTTGAGCCAGACCGGATCAGGAATGGCGTCATAAAGGCTGCGCAGCAGGGTCCGTTCTGCGAGCAGACGCGGCCCGGACAAGGCGTTAAGAGGCGGATCGGACATAAGTCATCAACTGCAAGCAGAAATTTCTCTGGTTCATTGAACTATAAAGCATACATTATCATTGGATTTTCAGGGATTAACACAGCCACATCGGCCAGCGCAACAGCCAAAAAGGGATCGGGCCTTGTGGCTTTGCCATCCAGCGACTACGGTTTAGAGACGCTGCCTCAGTCTGTGGCGGCGCAATCTGAATCGACAAAACAAAACCCGAAGGAGGGTAAAACAATGAAAGTGATGAACAAGAAACTGCTGCTGGGCGTAGCGGCGAGCTGCGCGATGGGTCTAACAGCCGGCGCGTGGGCGGCGGACGCGGCAACTGCTGATGAAGTAGTCGCCAAGGTTAAGGAGGCCGCCGCCACCGTGCAGGCTGGTGCTGATGTCGCCCTGACCGAGTTCGACAAGAAAGATGGCAAGTGGGCTTGGAAGGATACTTACGTTTTTGTGCTCGACTGCACCAGCGGGATCATGAAGGCCCACCCCAGCGAGAAGGTCAAGGGCATGAAGCTGACCGATCTCAAGGACAAGGCCACCGGCAAGGAATTTGGCAGCGCCCTGTGCGCCGCCGCCAAGAACACTCACGGCGGCTGGGTCGAATACATGTGGACCAAGCCCGGTGCTGAGGGCAATCATCGCAAGGTGGCCTATGTGTTGAGCGCCGGCAATTACCAGGTAGCCGCCGGTGTCTATGACGATACGCTGACCGCCAAGGAACTGGACGCCAAGGTCGCCAAGTAACCGGCTACGCCCCCTCCCCTTGGTTAAAACCGGGGTGAAGGGGGATTTCCCCGCCACCTGCTCGTTTATACTGCCCCGGTTTTCCCCCGCCCCCTCTCAGGAGAATCCGGTGATTTATTCCCTTGGCGACCGCAAGGTCGAATTTCATGGCGCGGACTGGTTCATCGCCGATAACGCTACCGTGATCGGCTCGGTCGTACTGAAACAGAACGCCAGCCTCTGGTTTAACGTGGTCGCCCGCGGCGATAACGATGTCATCACCATCGGCGAAAATTCCAATATTCAAGATGGCGCGGTGCTCCACACGGATCCCGGCATTCTGCTAACGGTGGGCCGCGATGTCACGGTCGGTCATCTGGCGATGCTGCACGGCTGCATCATCGGCGACAACAGTCTGATTGGGATCAAAAGCCTGATCATGAACCGAGCGGTGATCGGCAAAAACTGCCTAATCGGGGCTAACAGCCTGATTCCCGAAAGCAAGGTCATCCCGGATGGATCGTTGGTGATGGGTTCTCCCGGCAAGGTCGTTCGCCCCCTCACTGAAGCGGAAATCAATGGTCTGCGCCAGACGGCCGCCCGCTATGTTGAGAATTTCAAACGATTCAAGCGCGATCTGCGCCGGCAGGATTAATGTGGCTTCCCCTCTCGAAGATCGTCTGGACTGGGTCGTCCGGCAAGTCGGCTCGATTATCCTTGGCAAGGAACGCGCTATTCGTCTGGCGCTGAGTTGCCTGCTGGCGCGAGGTCACCTGCTGATCGAAGACCTGCCGGGAATGGGCAAGACTACTCTGGCGCATACCCTAGCCCGCTGTCTGGGCCTGCACTACCAGCGCATCCAGTTCACCAGCGATCTACTGCCGGCAGACATTCTCGGCGCAGCGGTGTACGAGCGGCAGCGCGAAACCTTCATCTTTCATCCCGGTCCGATCTTCGCCCAACTGATCCTGGCTGACGAGATCAACCGCGCCACGCCCAAGACCCAGAGCGCCCTGCTGGAGGCGATGGAAGAGGGGCAAGTGACGATTGAGGGCGAAACCCGGCCTTTGCCTGAACCCTTTTTCGTGATCGCCACTCAGAATCCCGCCTACCAGATCGGCACTTTTCCCTTGCCGGAATCACAACTGGATCGGTTCCTGATGCGGATTGAACTGGGCTATCCCGATGCCAGGGCGGAACGTCTGCTGCTGGAGGGCGAGGATCGCCGCGAAGCCCTAGCGCGGTTGCCCGCCGGGATGACGCCAGCACAGTTACATGAAGCGCAGGGGCGGGTCGCCGAGGTTCACGTCGCCCCGCCCCTGCTCGATTACCTGCAAGCACTGCTGAACTTCTCCCGCGAGTCCGGGCGGTTTCGCGGCGGACTGTCGCCTCGGGCCGGACTGGCCTTGTTGCGGGCGGCGCGGGCCTGGGCCTTGCTGCACCGGCGTGGTCACGTCCTGCCGGAAGACCTACAGGCGGTGCTGCCGGCGGTGGTCGGGCATCGGCTCCATCCCGGCGACGATCACTTGGAACAGTCCGCCGCTGATCTAGTCGGTCAGTTACTCAACGCCGTCCCGCTACCAGCCTGAGTCCCTGCAAATGGGTCAAGGGCTGCGGCAACGCTTTGAGTCCTGGGTGATGCGCCGTCATCCCCCCGCCAGTGAGCCGGTGGCATTGATCCGCCGCCGCCTCTACATCCTGCCGACCCGCTATGGCTATGCCTTCGCCGCCTTGCTGTTCCTGTTGTTCCTGTGGGCGGTTAATTACAGCAACAGCATGGGGTTCGCCTTCACTTTTCTGTTGGCCGCAGTCGCATTGAACAGTATGTGGCGGGCGCATGACAACCTGCTGGGACTGGTCATTCACCCAGGCGTCGCCGAACCGGTGTTTGTCGGGCAGGAGGCGCAATTCAGCTACCGGCTGGATCATCCCGGAACTGCCCCGCGCTACGGCATTGCCCTGCAATGGCAGGATCGCCCGCCGCAGTATGTGGATGTGCCGGCCCAAGGTTCAGCAACAATCACGCTGAGCATTCCCGCTGAACGGCGCGGCAGGCTGCAACCCGGCCCGATCCGGGTGCTGACCCGCTTTCCGCTAGGTCTGTTGCAGGCATGGAGCTGGGTCAATTTTGAGCGGGGCGGGCTGGCGTATCCGCGTCCGAGGGGGCGGCGGCCATTGCCAGCCTCATTGCCGGGTGGCAGCGGCAGCGGTTTGGGTGAGCAAGGCTTGGGCAGTGAGGATTACGCCGGTTTCCGTTCCTATGCGCCCGGCGATTCACCGCGCCGGATTGCCTGGAAGGCGGCGACCCGAGGCGGGCCGTTACTGGTCAAACGCTTCACCGATCAGGCCCGCCCGGAACTGTGGCTGGATTGGCGGCTGTTGGGGATTGATAACGTCGAACCGCGTCTGGAGCAGCTTTGCCAATGGGTGTTGCAGGCGGATAGCGCAGGCTTCCAGTATGGCCTGTGGTTGCCGAACCTGAAAATTCCGCCAGCCATCGGAGTCGGGCACCGCCGGCGTTGTTTGGAGGCGCTGGCGCTATTTCGGTTGTGAAGGTTTTTTAACTTAGCCTTCACCCTTTAGTTATCCCGTGTTTTCCTGTGGACGAGGGTTCTTCAAGCATGATGCCGTGGCGCCGCAAAAGTCGGCTAAAGCCTAACCCGCCACCGATTGAACCGTTGCTGCCGCTGGCGGTGATCTGGCTGCTGGTCACGCTGGCGATGGCGGTCGCACCGCACACGGGCGAGTTGCCCATTTGGCTCACACTGCTGTTTTACGCGCTGATCGGTTTGCGCGGGTTTATCGCCACTCGCAACCGGTCACTGCCGCCGCGCTGGCTGCTGTTGCCCTTGGCGCTGCTGGTTGGAGCCGGGGTGATGATCGAGTATCGAACCTTGCTGGGTCGCGATGCCGGAATCGCGCTGCTAACAGCAATGACCGCCTGCAAACTGCTGGAAACCCGTGGTTTGCGCGATGGGCTGGTGCTGGTGTTTCTCGGTTATCTGCTGGTGATGAGCAATCTGCTGTATAGCCAGGAAATTTTGATGGTGGCCTGGCTGTTCGCGGTGGTAGTGGTGATGCTGGCGGCGCAGACCCTGATTTATCGCCAACACGCTGGGTTGACTGCGCTCGCGCCGGTGCGGCTGGCCGGCAAAATGGTGGTGCAGGCGATTCCGATGATGCTGATTCTGTTTGTGCTGTTTCCACGCATTCCCGGCCCGTTATGGGGCCTGCCCAAAGACGCTCATCAGGGTCGCACCGGTCTGTCCGAGGAGATGTCGCCCGGTTCGGTCAGTGAGCTGAGCAAGTCGGACGCAGTGGCGTTCCGGGTGCGCTTTGTTGGCCCACCACCGCCGCCAAAACAGTTGTATTGGCGCGGGCCCGTGTTGTGGAATTTCGATGGCCGGAAATGGACCCGTCATGAAGAGTTGCCAGCCAAGACGCCCGTCGCATTCACCCCGGAAGGTCCGGCGGTTGAGTACGCGGTGATCATGGAGCCGAGTAACCGGCGCTGGCTACTGGCGCTGGATTTACCCGCCAGCCTGCCGCCCCGAACCGGAATGACGCCCTCATTTCAATTGCTGCGTGATCAGCCGGTGAATGAGGTATACCGCTATGAAGTCCGGTCTTATCCCAGCTATCGCACTGGTGAATTAACCACGCTGGAACGCAGTCGCGTTCTGCGGTTGCCAGGACGGGGCAATTCCCGCGCCAGAGAGCTGGCGGCGCAATGGCGGGAGCACGATCCCCAGCCTGAAGCGCTGATCAACGCGGCGCTGACTCTGTTTCGGGAACAGGCGTTTTATTACACCCTGACGCCGCCATTGCTGGGCGCTAACAGCGTCGACGATTTTCTGTTCCGCACTCGCCAGGGGTTTTGTGAGCATTACGCCAGCGCGTTTGTATTTCTGATGCGGGCGGCGGGCGTGCCGGCGCGGATCGTGACCGGTTATCAGGGCGGCGAGCGCAACGCAATCGGCGATTATTTAATCGTCCGGCAGGCCGACGCCCATGCCTGGGCTGAAGTCTGGCTGCCGGAACGCGGCTGGGTGCGAGTGGACCCGACGGCGGCAGTTGCGCCAAACCGGATTCAGGACGGCCTTTACGCGGCGGTGGCCGATCCCGGTTCGCTGCCCTTTCTACTGCGGCGCGGTGGCCATAGCGAATGGTTGCGACAATTAGCCTTGAGCTGGGATTCGCTGAACAATTCCTGGAACGAATGGGTGCTGGCCTATGGCCCCGACCGGCAAAAGGAATTGTTATCGGGACTGGGTTTCGGGCCGGTGGACTGGGGTGAAATGACCGTGGCGATGGTCGTTGCGCTGAGCGGCTTTGGGCTGATTTTCGCCGGGCTGCGCTGGCGGAGCCAGTTTTCCCGCGATCCGGTGGCGCGTTCATGGCAGCGATTCTGCGCCCGGTTAGCCCGGCGTGGGCTGGCGCGAAGCCCGCATGAAGGGCCATTGGCATTCGTGGAACGGGTGGCGGTTCAGCGCCCGGAATTAGCGACGCTGGCGCAGGAAATCGGGAGGCTTTACAGCGCGTTGCGCTATGGCCCGGTGACAACGCCGGCGGCCGTGCGGCGACTGCAACGGTTGACCCGACGATTCCGGGCCTGAATCAGCCTGGCCTTATCGCGCTATTTCGATTAGGGCAATTTTCGCACGAGTCAAGCCAACCAGCGGATCAACCCGATCATTGATTGCCACCGTTGATGGCATAGCCTCCATGATGCAATGCGTGGCACGGGCGGGATGCCCGTGCTACTCCCCAACTCCCCACTGGATTAGAACCGGAACCGGCGCAGAATAGTTAGCGATGACAGCGCCCCAACCAGTTTATTCTCCGGCCCAACCACTGGTAGGCGGATATAGCCCGCCGCCAGCAGATTAAGCGCCTCGGTCAATGGCGCTTCGGCGTCAACCACCGGATGAGCGCCGGTAAAATCGCCCACCTTGCGGTGCAAGTGCGGCATTAACCGGTTATCAACGTCTTCAGCCGTTTCACGATCCGACTCGTCCGGTAACTGCGGCGTTGCCGGCAACAACATCTTGGAAAAGGTAAACGAGGTAATGGTGCCGAGAAACTCGCCCTGAGCATTGACCACCATCAAATCCTGCATGTGCTTGCGGATCATGATGGACAGTGCTTCGGACAATGGCGCGGTATCCAATACACAGGTAGGCGCAGACAACATGTAGTGTTTACATCTCATGTTCGGGTTGCTCCTCAACGGTTTCAAGCCGGCGATACTCATCGCCTCGATCCGGACATAAACCAGACAATGCCCGGATTCATAGTACGTGAATCAGTTATCATTATTGCCTATGCTGGCCCACTGTGCATCGAGGCGCCATCAACCGAGCAAACAAACCTGCGGAGGATGCTTTTATGTTCGTTGGAATCCTGTCGCTGCTGGCTGGCCTGATGGGGCTGGCCGCCGCCGCAATGCTCTACCAGTCGGTCGCCCGCCGTTCCACCGGAGATGGGTTGATGACCGCTATCGGCGAAGAAATACAACTGGGCGCGATGACTTATCTGCGTGCCCAGTACGTCAAAATCGGTATTTTCGCCCTGGTGGTCGCCATTCTGCTGGCAGTTTCTAAACAGCACGGATTTGGCGCCAGCATTGCGTTTCTGGCGGGCGCGCTGACCTCGGCGCTGGCCGGGCTGATCGGCATGAAAGCCGCCACCAAGGCTAACGTCCGCACCACCGCCGCCGCTCGTGACCACGGCGCCGGCGAGGCGTTGCTGGTAGCCTTCGACGGTGGCGCGGTGATGGGCCTGGCGGTCGCCAGTTTCGGCCTGATCGGGCTGGGTCTGTTTTTCACCGGGCTGTCCACCCAGCTTGCGGTCGATCCCCAATCCGCTTCCAGTATCTGGGGCTTCTCGATGGGCGCGTCCTCCATCGCCCTGTTCGCCCGGGTGGGCGGCGGCATCTTCACCAAAGCCGCTGATGTCGGTTCCGATCTGGTCGGCAAGGTTGAAGCCGGCATTCCCGAAGACGATCCACGCAATCCCGGCGTCATCGCTGATAACGTCGGCGACAATGTGGGTGACATCGCCGGGATGGGTGCCGACATTTACGAATCCTACGTCGGCTCGATGGTCGCAGCGATCACCCTGGCGGCCAGCGCCAGCGCTGCCGACTTGACTCACTATTTCGGCGCGGATGTGACCCGGCCCATGCTGCTGGCGCTGCCGCTGACGCTAGCGATCATCGGTCTGCTCTCGTCGCTGGTCGGGATTTACGGGATGACCGCTTTCAAGAAACACGGGCCGGAA
This sequence comes from Candidatus Competibacteraceae bacterium, assembly GCA_003989085.1. Classification (GTDB taxonomy): domain Bacteria; phylum Pseudomonadota; class Gammaproteobacteria; order Competibacterales; family Competibacteraceae; genus RXIV01. The sequence continues at coordinate 48,151 of RXIV01000004.1, read as the reverse complement.
AAAGCGCTGGCGATCTCGGAATTCAGTTCCGCCGGGTTGTTTCTAACCCTGACCCTGTTGATCATGCTGCTGTTCGGCTATGGCTGGCCGGCATTTTTCGCCATTCTGGCCGGTAATCTGGCCGGGGTCGCCATTGGCCGTACGGCCTGGTATTACACCTCATCCAAACCGGTGACGCGGATTATCCAGGCTTCCAGGACTGGAGCGGCCACCAATATCATCACTGGCCTCGCGGTCGGACTGGAAAGCTGTGCGTTGCCGATACTGATCATCGTAGCGGCGATCTTCGTGGCCTTCCATACCGCCGGCCAGTACGGCATCGCCATTGCTGCGGTGGGGATGCTGGCGACCGCCGGCGTCACCATGACCATTGATGCTTCCGGGCCGATTTCCGATAACGCCGGCGGTATCGCCGAAATGTCCCACCAACCGCCCGAAGTCCGCAAAATCACCGACCATCTTGACGCCATCGGCAACACCACTGCCGCGACCGGTAAAGGCTTTGCCATTGGTTCTGCGGCGCTGACGGCATTGGCGCTGTTTGTCGCCTATAAAGAAGCCGTGACGCTGGCGGTTGGTCATCCGATCGCGATGGACATCACTGATCCGCAGGTGGTGATCGGCGTGTTTCTGGGCGGGGTGGTGGTGCTGCTGGCGGCAGCTATGACCATGAGCTCGGTCGGTAAGGCGGCGATGGAGATGGTGACGGAAATTCGCCGCCAGTTCCGCGAAATTCCCGGCCTGCTGCAAGGCACCGGTAAGCCCGATACCGCTCGCTGCGTCACCATCGCCACCGATGCGGCGTTGCGCGAGATGATTCCGCCCGGTCTGCTGGCGGTGCTGGCGCCGGTGATTGTCGGTTTCTTTTTCGGCCCGGTCGCCTTAGGTGGCCTGCTACTGGGCGCAATGCTGACCGGCGTCACCTTTGCTCTGCTGATGGCCAACGCTGGCGGTGCTTGGGATAACGCCAAGAAGTCGATTGAAGGCGGTCAGTTAGCCGGTGAACGCAAGGGCGGCGAGGCCCATGCAGCAGCGGTGATCGGTGATACCGTCGGCGATCCGTTCAAGGACACCAGCGGCCCAGCCATGAATATCCTGGTCAAGCTGCTGTCCATCGTCTCGCTGATTCTGGTGCCATTTATTACCTGAGCATCGACCGCATCCCCGGCCTTCAAACCGGGGATGAAACAGGCAAGAAGCCTGTTCTACCTTTCCGGGAAACACCATGAATGCTCACGCCAAACCGTATTCCGAAGCCTGCGAACAAAACAAGGGACCGATTCTGACCGTATTGCGGGAGGTCTTCACTGCGCCAGGGCTCATTCTGGAAATCGGCGCGGGCACTGGACAACACGCTGTTCACTTTGCGCGGGCCTTGCCGTATCTGGACTGGCAACCCACCGATCAAAGCGATTACCTGCCCGGTATCCGGCAATGGATCGCTGAAGCGGGTTTAGTGAACCTGCGTCAACCGCTGGAACTGGACGCCAGCAGCGCGCTATGGCCGATCATGCAGGCGGCGGGTGTCTTTTCCGCCAACACCACACACATCATGGGCTGGCCGGCAGTAGAAGGTTTATTCCAGGGCGTAGGCCGGTGCTTGGCCTCCGGCGGCGCATTCTGCCTGTACGGGCCGTTCAACTATGGCGGTCGCTACACCAGCGCCAGCAACGCCGAATTTGACGCCTGGCTGAAACTTCGCGACCCGGCCAGCGGGATTCGGGACTTCGCCGATCTCAACCGGCTGGCGCGGGACAACGGGCTACAACTGCGGCAGGACTATCCAATGCCAGTCAACAACCACACGCTGGTCTGGGTGCGGGACTGACTCAGGTCCGGCGGGCGAATTCGGTGGGCAACTCATCCAGCCCGTTGATCATCAAGTCCGGCGCTACATCCCAGGGGTCAAACACCGCCTCCGGTTGGCGCTTGACCCAGACTGCTCGCAAACCGGCGGCCTTGGCTCCGATCACATCCCAGGCGTTACTGGACACCAGCCAGGTTTCCCCCGGTGACCGTCCGGTGCGCCGCGCCAGATAGGCGTACACCGCCGGGTCGGGCTTAAAGGTGCGCAGGTCATCGACGCTGACCACTTCTTCCAGATGCGACAAAGCGCCAGCGTTGTTCAACAGCGCCCGGATGCTGGCTTCCACACCGTTGGTAAAAGCCACTAGCCGATGACCTTGCGCCTTGAGCGCCATCAGGCTGGCGACTACTTCCGGGAAGGTCGGCAGATAAAGATACGCCTCCATCAGTCGATCATGATCGGATTCCGGTAACTGACAGCCGAGCACCTGCTGGGTGTAACGCAGCGCCTGTCGAGTGCAGACATCGAAATCGACATAGCGCCGCATCAGGCCGCGCCGAAATGAAAATTCAAGTTGTTTGATCCGCCATAGGTTGGCAAACGCCACCGCCTGTTCACCGATCAGCGCCTGCAACGGTTCAGCCAGCGCCAACGGGTCTACCAAGGTGCCGTAGACATCAAAGCCTAGGGCATAAGTCGGGGGTTCCATAAATTCAGCTCCATAACACATTGAAGTTCTAACGAAGGGTGGCCGGACTGGTCCGCCAAACTGCAACCGCCAGTAGTAGCCAGGCCATGATAAAAGCAAGACCGCCGATGGGGGTCATCACGCCCAGCCAGGGCATACCACTCAGGCTAAGGCCATACAGGCTGCCACAAAATAAAATCAGACCCACCGTCATCAGCACACCCGCCCATCGCAGCAGCACCGTCGCCGGCAGATGCAGGACGAGCAGACCAACCGCCAGCAGGCCTAAGGCATGGTAGAAATGATAGTGTACGGCGGTTTCATACACGGTCAGCGCTTCCGGCGTCAGCGTTTTTTTCAGGAGGTGCGCCCCAAACGCGCCCATCGCCACCGCCAGCAACAGCGCCAGGCTGCCGAAAACCAGAAAAATCCTCGCCCAAATCGGCATGATTCTGCCCTCGCGCCCTGTCGTATTGAACTGTATTGACTCAAGCAGGATTACATATTCCTTAATCTTTGCCAGCAATCAATGTGTTATTTTCCACACTGTTTCTAATCCTTACCAGTAATTCTCCACAGCCAAGTGCCCCGGCTTACCACGCAGACTCAAAGTCAACCCTCGGTCGATAAGCAGTTGCCGGGTCTCCTGAACCATGTCGGGATTGCCGCAAATCATGACGCGGGATCGCTCCTCATTGATTGGCAACCCGACATGCGCTTCCAGCTCGCCGCTATCGAGCAAGGTCGTGATGCGGTCATTAAGCGCCGACGGCGAGGCCAGGTCTCGAGTCACAGCCTGGACATACTTCAGCTTGTGAGCGTGTTCGGCGAACAGTTCATTTTCCTTGAAAGAATGAATGAACTCTTCGTAGGCCAGTTCATGCTGATAGCGGACGCTATGCACCAGCACGATATTTTCGTAGTGCTCCCAGGTATCAAATTCCTGGAGGATGGACAGGAACGGGGCCAACCCGGTGCCGGTCGACAGCAGCCACAAATCCTTGCCGCACTCAAAGCGGTCGGTGGTTAAATAACCGTAGTTTTTCTTTTCCAGCCGCACCGGGTCGCCCACTTTTAGTTGCGACAACCGCGAAGTGAACGCACCGTCGGGGACCACGATGGAATAAAACTCCAGGAAGTCGTCATAGGGCGCCGAACAGATCGAATAAGCTCGCCACACCAGTTCACCGTCGTCACCCTCGACGCCCAGCCGCGCAAATTGCCCGGCGATGAAGCGGTAGGACGGATTGCGAGTCGTCTTAAACGAAAACAGATTGGCCGCCCAAGTCTGAATTTCAGTAATCGTTTCAATGGTATACTTATCGCTGGTTTTCATCGGAGCCGCTCCGGTCGAAGGTCAGGGCAAGATGGACGGCGGCAGTTGGAAGCCGCCTAATATCCGAGTGTTTTACTGGGTTTAATGGTCAGCTTAAAGCAGAATTTCTAGGTTAAAAAGGAATAAAAAATTATTTGGTTATGCTTAAAAATTTATAGTCCGCTGGTGAAACATGATAGGAAACCCTTGATCTATAGGAATTCATCGACTGGTTATGGCGTTGCCGCCGAATGCTCTGGAAAACATCTCAGTCTGGATAAAATCCATGCTCGACCGAAGACGCGGACAGGAATCGGATTGACGGCAAGGCTTGCCACACGGTTTGCAAGTGGGCATTACTTAGGCATTGCATGAGCAACTACAGCGCCGCCCTGGCTTTCTGTCCGAGTGAAAAGCTGCTTACGGGCGGAAACACCTCCAGAACGGGAACAATGGGCAAAATAACTCCTGGATGCTGACACCCTGGAAGCTGTGTTCAAGAGATCATTTCATGTTCTACCGAAGCTTTTGAGAAGGACTCCCCGCGCTTGATCACTTTGTCTCAACTCGCCTTGCAACGCGGCGGTAAACCGCTGCTAGAAAATGTCGCCCTGACCGTGCAACCCGGTTGGAAAGTCGGTTTGATTGGGGCCAACGGCTGCGGAAAATCCAGTCTGTTCGCCTTGCTGCTGAATGAGTTGCACCCGGATGCCGGTGATCTCACCTTGCCACCGCGCTGGACCATCGCCCATGTCGCTCAGGAAACGCCAGCCTTGCCGACGCCGGCGCTGGAATTTGTGCTGGACGGGGATGCTGAGCTGCGCCAGATCGAACAGGAGTTGCACGCTGCCGAAGCCGCCCATGATGGAACCCGCCAGGCTGAACTCCACGCTCGATTCGATGCCATTGGTGGGTATAGCGCCCCGGCCCGCGCCGGCAAACTGATGGCCGGGCTGGGCTTTTCCACAGAACAACTGGCGCAGCCGGTCGCGGAATTTTCTGGCGGCTGGCGAGTCCGGCTGAATCTGGGGCGGGCGCTGATGTGCCGTTCTGACCTGCTGCTGCTCGATGAGCCGACCAACCATCTCGATCTCGATGCAGTGCTATGGCTGGAGCAATGGCTGCGGACTTATCCGGGGACATTGCTGCTGATTTCCCATGACCGCGATGTGCTGGACAACGTCGCCGATCACATCGCCCACATTGACCAGTGCCGCATCACGCTGTATTCCGGCCATTACAGTGCGTTTGAAGAGCAGCGCGCTGCCCGTCTGGCCTTGCAACAAGCGGCTTTTGAAAAGCAGCAGCGTGAAATTGCCCATTTGGAGAGTTTCATCACCCGCTTCCGCGCCAAGGCGACCAAGGCCCGGCAGGCGCAAAGCCGGATCAAGGCGCTGGAACGAATGGAGCGGATCGCCGCCGCTCATGTTGATTCCCCGTTTGAATTCAGCTTTGTCGAACCGGAGCGGCTGCCCAACCCACTCCTGGCAGTCGAAAAAGTGGCTGCCGGTTATGCGGGGCGGCGGGTATTGGAAAACGTCAATCTGGTGATCGGTTCCGGCGCCCGGCTCGGGCTGCTTGGCCCGAACGGCGCGGGTAAATCCACCTTGATCAAGCTGTTGGCCGGGGTGCTGCCGCCACTGGCCGGGCAGATTGAAACTGGACAAGGTCTGAGCATCGGCTACTTCGCCCAGCACCAACTGGAGCAGTTACGGCCCGACTGGAGTCCGCTCCGCCATTTGCAGCAATCTGAGCAACGCGCCAGCGATCAGCAATTGCGCGATTTTCTCGGCGGATTCGGCTTTGCTGGCGAACGGGCGCTGGATCCGGTTGCACCTTTTTCCGGCGGCGAGAAAGCCCGGCTGGCGCTGGCGCTACTGATCTGGCAGCGACCTAATTTGCTACTGCTGGATGAGCCAACCAACCATCTCGACCTCGATATGCGCCACGCTTTGACCCTAGCCTTACAGGACTATCCGGGCGCGTTGATTGTGGTCTCCCATGACCGACATCTACTCCGCACCGTTACTGATGAGTTGCTGCTGGTGGCCGAAGGTCGGACGCAACCTTTCGACGGCGACCTGGACGACTACCGCGATTGGCTCAACGCTCGACAACGGGCTGCTGATCCGCGCAATGCCAGCAACGGCAACAGCGCCGTTGATCGCCGCGATCAGAAACGGCAGGACGCCGAACGCCGTCAGCAGCGGGCGGCGCAACGCAAACCTCTGGAGCAGAAAATCAAAAAAATTGAACAGCGCATGGATCAACTACATGCGGAGCAACAAACCCTGGACGCCGCTCTTGCCGATCCAGCCAGCTACGACGATGCCAATAAAACCCGGCTCAAGACCTGGCTGTTGCGGAAAGGCGAGACTGATCGGGAGCTGGCGGAATTGGAAGAAGAGTGGCTAGCCTTGCATGAAGCGCTGGAGGCGATTAGTCCGGTGGCAACCTAGCCTGCTTGATGATAACCTTGTGCGCCGTGATGAAACCGGCCCTGCAACGGTTCTCTCCGGTCTTCCCCCGGCGCAGACGTCGTTCAACCAGACCTTATTTGACCGGCCTTAGCATCCCCATCACAGTCAATCACAGTCAATTTCAGAGGAGAGTCCATCGATGGCAATCACTCACGACGGCGCAACACGGACCAGCAACGCCAAACTGCTGACATGGGTAGATGAAATTGCGGCCCTGACCCAGCCTGATCATGTAGTCTGGTGCGATGGCTCGGAGGAGGAATATCAGCGTCTATGCAACGAAATGGTCGCCTCCGGCACCTTCGTCAAGTTGAACCCGGAAAAGCGCCCCAACTCCTATCTGGCCTGCTCGCACCCGTCTGATGTGGCGCGGGTTGAAGATCGCACTTTCATTTGCAGCCTGAAAAAAGAGGACGCCGGCCCGACCAACAACTGGGCGCCGCCGGATGAAATGCGGGCGCAGCTGAAAGAACTGATGAACGGCTGCATGAAGGGTCGCACCCTGTACGTCATCCCCTTCAGCATGGGTCCTATTGGCAGTCCGATTGCCCAGATCGGCATCGAGATCACCGATTCGCCCTACGTTGTAGCCAATATGCGGATCATGACCCGCATGGGCAGCAAGGTCCTTGAAGCGCTCGGCGACGGGTTCTTCGTCCCCTGCGTTCACTCGGTCGGCGCTCCGCTGGCCCCCGGCCAGAAAGACGTGCCGTGGCCGTGCGAACCGGACATTGGCCGCAAAGCCATTGTCCATTTCCCCGAAACCCGTGAAATCTGGTCCTACGGTTCCGGTTACGGCGGCAACGCGCTACTGGGCAAGAAGTGCCTGGCGCTGCGCATCGCCTCGTCGATGGCCCGTGACGAAGGCTGGCTGGCCGAACACATGCTGATTCTCGGTCTGGAAAATCCCCAGGGCGAAAAGACCTACGTCGCAGCGGCGTTCCCCAGCGCCTGCGGCAAGACCAACCTCGCCATGATCGTGCCGCCCAAGGGCTTCGGCAACTGGAAGGCGCTGACGGTCGGCGATGACATCGCCTGGATCAAACCCACCGCTGACGGTACGTTACGGGCGATCAATCCCGAAGCCGGCTTCTTCGGCGTCGCGCCCGGCACCTCCTATGACTCCAACCCCATGGCGATGGAATCCTGCAAGGCCAACTCCATCTTCACCAATGTCGTGCTGACCGACGACGGCGATGTGTGGTGGGAAGGCATGGGCGTTGCTGCGCCGGCGCACGGGATTGACTGGCAGGGCAACGACTGGACCCCGGATTGCGGTCGGGTCGGCGCACATGCCAACTCCCGCTTCACCGCTCCCGCCGCGCAATGCCCGACCATCGACCCGGCCTGGGAAGATCCTGCCGGCGTGCCGATTTCCGCCTTCATCTTCGGCGGTCGGCTGTCCAAGACCTTCCCGCTGGTCTATCAGGCTTTCGACTGGAACCACGGCGTATTCATGGCGGCCACGATGGGTTCGGAAGCCACCGCTGCGGCGATTGGCGTTACCGGCATCCGCCGCGATCCGTTCGCCATGCTGCCGTTCTGCGGCTACAACATGGCTGACTACTGGGGCCACTGGGTCAAGATGGGCCAGAAATCGGGCCTCAAGCTGCCCAAGATCTTCCGCACCAACTGGTTCCGCAAAGGCCCGGATGGCAAGTTCGTCTGGCCGGGCTATGGTCAGAACATGCGGGTGCTGAAGTGGATTGTGGAGCGAGTCAATGGTCAGGTTGGTGCGGTGGAAAGCCCGTTCGGGTTAATGCCGCGTTATGAAGATCTCGATATGGAAGGTCTGGATTTCTCCAAAGCGCAGTTCGAGACCATCACCAGCATCAGCCGCGCCGAAGCGCTCAACGAGATCAGCGATATCAAGGAGTTCTTCGCCAAATTTGGCGCTCAACTGCCGCCGGAACTGGAAGCCCAACGCCAGGCGTTCGGTCAGCGGGCCGAGAAAGCGCCTGAAGTGTGGACTGTTGCTGAAGCGGCCTGAGGTCCAGGGGCGCGGCGCTGGTTAAAGCCGTAGCTGTGACCTGATTCATGAAAAAGCCGGCGCAAGCCGGCTTTTTTTATAACGCAATATGGGACAACGACCCGACGGTTGATTTGATGAATCCACTCAATCGCACCGAAAAAATCCTCATCGGCGGGTTAACCGTTGTGGTGGCGGCAATCCTTGCGATCTTTATCGGCCTATCCTGGTTTAACTATCCGGCTGCCGATGATTTTTGCTTTGCCGCCAAAGCCAGAGACCTTGGTTTTTTTAGGGCGCAAGCCTTTTGGTATGAACACTGGGCTGGTCGCTATACCTTGAATGCAGCCTGGACCGCGCTGATGATGCCCGCCGATATCATTCGCGCTTACCGCTGGCCACCAGTAATTCTGCTGGTTTTGACCTGGCTTGGTTTCAGCTTTTTTCTGGGTCGAGCGGCTCAGGGACAACTGGCCAAGCCATTCAGCCTGTTATTGGGTGGAGTAGCGACCGTGCTGTTTATTTCCGGCATCCCCGATGTCGCCCAGACCTTCTACTGGCAGGGTGGCAGTATTACTTATCAACTAGCGAATGTGCTGCTGCTTTTTCTGGCCGGATTATTGATTTGGCGGGAGACGACAGCAATAAGCCACCGCTTGAGAACGCTGATTTTCTGGACTTCCGGTTTATTAGTTATCGCTATTATTGGCGCAAATGAAATTTCCCTATTATTAACCGGTTCGATCGTCTGCGGCGGCGCCAGTTATGCGCTGTGGACGCACCGTGATTCCCGCGCTTTCTGGATAGGACTATTGGTGGTAGCCCTTATTGCTGCGCTGATCAGTCTGTTGGCGCCCGGAAATTATGAGCGCTATTCCGGGATCGCGACTGATTCAATGCTCCGGCCAGCACCGTGGCTCGCTGCATCTCTTTACCTTCCCTGGGTTGCACTGCGAATCCTGTACTGGCTTTCCAACCTGAGTTTATGGCTTTCGGCATTCATTCTGCTGATCATAACCTTTGACTTCGCCAGATCGCGATTTTATGTCAACGGGAAATTTAGAAAATCCTTGCTTATTCTGCCTGCATTATGGATCAGCCTGATTTTTCTACTCAGCGCCATCGGCTTTCTCATCAATCGCTATCCGTTGCCAGAACGGGCGGAAAGCGTGATTTATCTGTTGTTTCTCATTGGATGGCCGCCAGCTTTCGTTATTATCATGCATAGTCTAATTGGCGCTGACGCCAGATATTACGACCGGCGGCTGATTACGCCAGCACTGGCGTTATTTGTGGTCAGTCTGTTGGGGACGCCGAATGTCTTTGAGGCGTACAAGGACGCTTACCGAGGTTATCGCTACGGGCAGGAAATGCAGGCGCGGATTGCTCACATTCAGGCAGAAAAGCAGCGGGGGGAGACCGACATCACGGTTGCCAGTCTTTCCCACCCGCCGCGCACTTTATTTGCCACTGAGATTGCAACGGATCCCAGCAATTTCAGAAACCAGTGCATGAGCGAGTATTATCAAATCAAGTCCATTCGCTTGGGCGCTCCCGCCCAGCGATGAATAACGGCTACCCGGACAGCACCATTGCAATCGCTCACCAATATCCGCCAAAATCCGGCCCTCGTTCCGGCAATCGGCGCGGCTGGCCTTGGTCGTCAACGGCGACATAGACAATGACCGCCTCAGTCACTTGAGCCGACAGCAGTTGGCCATCTCTGGCGTGTTGTGCAAAAACCTCCACCTTGACCGTGATCGAGGTTGAGCCGACCTTCTGAATTCGAGCGAAACAGCTCACCAAATCGCCTACGAATACCGGCTTATGGAATTCCATTGAAGTCACCGCGATGGTCGCTACCCGGCCACCGGCGTACTCGACCGCTACCACGCTGCCCGCCACGTCCATCTGGGCCATAATCCAGCCACCAAAAATGTTGCCGTTCGGATTGGTGTGGGCTGGCATCGCCAGAATGCGGACGGTCGGTTGCCGGTCTCGGGGAAAAATGTCTGGCGTATCCTGCGGTTCGACGGTGGTCATGGTGGACATGAGGACTCCTTAATCGCGATGGGGTGGAACTGCGCCTTGGGAGCACGAAGGATGTCGGCAAGGCGGCGGTAGAGGTTATTTTGCCTAATCCCGCCCACTAAACCGACAGTCAATTCGGCTATGATCAGCACAGTCCACATCGCCACTCTCCAAAATGAGGTTGAAAGTAAAATGGCGCGAAGTAAAGCGGTGGCCGTTTATGCCGGTGAAGAACTGGGTCGCTACGGATTCGAGGATCATCCTTTCGGCGAGGATCGCATCCATGCTTTCTGGGATGAAATGCACATCCGTCAACTGGACTACCAGGTGCGAGTGTTCTCACCTGCCTTGGCGACTGAAGAGCAACTGCGGTTGTTCCATACCCGTGATTACGTCGAAAAGGTCAAAATTCTTTCCGAGACCGGCGACGGTCTGCTCGATTACGGCGATACCCCGGCTTACAAGGGAGTCTTTGATGATGCGGCGGTCGTGGTTGGCACCGTCATTGACGCCGTCCACAAAATCATGAACGACGAAGCGCGGCGGGTGTTTGTACCAATTGCCGGCCTGCATCACAGCATGCCCGACACGGCTTCCGGGTTTTGCGTCTTCAATGATGTGGGCGTAGCCATCAGAATTCTCCAGCAGGAATATGGCCTGGAGCGGATCGCCTATGTGGACATTGACGCCCATCATGGCGATGGTCTGTTCTATCCGTTTGAATCCGATCCGACGGTTATTTTCGCTGACATTCACGAAGATGGCCGTTACAACTTTCCGCAAAGCGGCTTTCCGCACGAGGTCGGCAAAGGGCCAGCCAAGGGCCGCAAGCTCAATATCCCACTACTGCCGCTGTCGGCGGATGATGATTTTCTGATGATGTGGGACAAGGTTGAGAGTTTTGTCCGACAGTGGGAGCCACAATTCATCATCATGAACTGCGGGGCGGATGGTCTGGATGGCGATCCGCTGGCCCACTTGCATTATTCAGCCCGTGCCCACAGTCGCGCCGCTCGTAGCCTGTGCCAGATTGCCGAAGAGTTTGCGGATGGCCGGTTGCTCGCGGTTGGCGGCGGTGGCTACGATCTGCGTAACGTCGGCAAGGCGTGGGTCGCGGTGATCGACGCTTTACTCGAAACGCCGATGCGTTGACCTCCCAACCTTCTTTATCCACGAACCACTTGGAAAACACGGAAAATTAAAAGCCGGGAAGAAGTTCTTTAACCTCAGACCTCCCGCTTTCGCCAGCGGGAAATCCAGTCATTCGCTGAAAAGGCTGGGTACCCGCTTGCGCCGGGCAGGATGAAAAAGTGTAGGCAAGCAAAGCAATAAGTACTGAGCCTTTAATTTTCCGAGTCCAGGAAGCGCACCCGATGCTCCAGCGCCGGAAACTGCCGCCGGATGCTCTCCAGAAATGCCCGATCCAGGTTCGCCAGCGCTACCCCTGGTCCCCACGCCAACCGGTCAAGAATCAATCCCCACGGATCGATCAGCAGGCTATCACCGAAGGTTTCCCGGCCATTGCTGTGTCGCCCACCCTGAGCCGCAGCGATCACATAGCATTGATTTTCAATGGCACGGGCGCGGAGCAAAACCTCCCAGTGCGCGGCCCCGGTCGTAGCGGTGAAGGCGGCGGGCAACGCCATGATCTCCATGCCTTGATCGACCATCGCCCGAAATTGCTCCGGAAAGCGCAGGTCGTAACACACCGCCAATCCCAGCCGTCCAAACGGGGTATCGACGACCACATAGCGATTCCCTGGCTCGATAGTAGCCGATTCAGCATAGCGTTCCCGGCTACCCACGACCCGTACATCAAACAGATGAACTTTGTCGTAGCGGGCGACCCGCCGGCCCTGATCGTCAAACAGCAGGCAGGCGGCCCGTACCCGGTTACTGCCGCTGGCTTGCAATGAGACCGTCCCCCCAACCAGCCATAGCCGATGCCGCAGCGCCTGTTCGGCAAGAAAATCCTGAACCGGTCCAATGCCCTCGGTTTCCCATATCGCCAGCTTGTCGGTTTCCCGCCGTCCCATCAGCGCAAAATTTTCCGGCAGGACGGCCAGTTGCGCCCCCCGATCGGCCGCTTCACTGAGCAGCTCGGCCGCTTCAGCCAGATTCCCGGCAACGCTATGACCAGACACCATTTGAATTGCGGCCATAATCGGCATAATGGCGTACCTCGTCTCGTTCAGTGATCTCCCGTAAACGCCTTGACGGGCGTAGCAGAAGAAGGTTCTTGTAGTGATTCCAGCACCGGGTCATCCCAGGAGCCTTTCAGGGCATAGCGATAGCGGGTGACTTGTTCAATCCCCTTTTGCAGCAGCCGTTCGGCCAGAAACACCGCCGCGCCAACTGCCGGCCCACCCGCCAGCGCGCCGGCCAGCGGCAACGCCCCACCCAGCTGGGGCGTGACCGTGATGCGCTGATCATAGTCCCGCGTCTGCAACCCGATCCGGCCCTGAACCTGAATTTGCGCGGCAGGCGCGTCAATTTGCAAATTATCGGTGTAGGCCTGCCCATGCTTGAAGGTGATCACACCGCTAATCTGATCAAAACCCATGCCCGGTTGAAACAGGTCGCTGAAATCCAGGCTTAGACGGCGAATCAGGTTCTGTACGTTGAACAGCCCAACCATCCGCCCCACACCTGGATCAATATCCAGCAGCTGGCCGGGGCCGACCTGGAAGCTCAACACGCCATCGATCCGATCCAGCGCGACATCGGCTAATGCCGCCGGCCATTGCGCGATCAGTTCCGCCTCGGTTTTGCCACGAGCAATGCCCATGCCAGGATAGCCAAAAGCGGCTAAGGTTTCCCCCAGCGCCGGACTGTGCAAAGTAGCCTGCAACCGGGAAGCGTAACCGACGAGCGTCCGCCGCCATTCACTACTGGCGCTGATCTGCTGCTGTTCAGAACGCACATTGAGGTCAATCCGGCAGGCACCGTCAGACTGAGGCAGGGCGGTCAACCGCAATTGGCCCAAGGCGGCATCGTTTAGCCTCAGATCATCGGCAGTCAGCACCAGCGGCGGTAATTGGCGTGGATCCGACTCAGCCTTGCCAGTAGCCGCGTTATCACTCACCCGGCGCAGATACAACCGTTGTAATTCGACGCTGACCGGCTGTTGCGAGGTTGGCTGATCCGGCGCGATCACGTGCCCCGCCAGCATTTTGCCGTCCAGCGCGATGTGCAATCCGCCTGGCTCACGGCGAGCGTGCAGCGCCACGTTGGGAAATACCTGGCCGGCAATCAGCAGTTCATCAATCCGGGCATCAATCTGATTTAGGCCTGTCCCGGTGGCGGAAAGAGGGGCTTCCGGCAAATCTGGCGACGCAGCCAGTGTCCAGCGTGGCAGGTGGGCGACGACCGTTAGTCCGGGTGTTTCCGGCACTATTGCCGCACCGGCATTAATCCGCAATTCGCCCCGTTCCAGATGGAGATCATCCGGCCATCCACCCAGCGCCAATGCTGCCTGTGTCTCCGCGCCATAGTCCAGGGTTAATTCCAGCGCGTGCTGTTCACGGGATTGCACCGTCATCTTCAGTGGCCGATCCACATCCGCCAGTTTGCCAAGTGGCTCCGGCAACTGAACCGCCATACCGCGCAAATCCGAGTTCATCTCCAACGCGAAGGACGGCGCGGTATCCCGCCGGTCACGACGACCCGTCGGAATGGTCAGGAGGGCTTCCCAATGGCTTTTGCCGTTGAGATACGGTTCCAGCGCCGCTGCGGGTCCACCGAGCAAGGTTTGCATTCCCAATCGGCCTCGCAGCCGAGTCTGCAATTCGCGCCGACCTTCACGCCCAGCCAAATTTAGATCGAGCCGGATGGGTTCGCCGCGCAAAACCGCTCGCAGATCTTTGGCCTCCAGGCCAGACTCGGTAAACCGTACCTCACCGCGCAACCGCCCCAGTGCAAGGTTCCAGGCCGGCAGCGTCAGGCTGTTGTCCAGCAATCCCACTCGCCCACGCACCCGGTTAGGACGGGGGTCCAAGGGAATGCTCAACTCCAGATCAAGGCTGCTGGTTCCAGCCCAGCGTGGGCTGGGCAGATCCTCACTCAGATCACGGGCTGCCGGACTATTCTGGAAGGCCCGCCACAGGCTGGCGCTGGGACCTTTGGCGCGGCCTTTGACCTGCACCACCGACTTAGCCAGATCGTCAATCCGGGCGTTAATCCGTTCGACATGGGCATCCAGCAACCGACCTCCGTTAGCTTCGACCTGCAACGTCCGGTTACGGAAAGCGACCGTTGCCTGCACCTGTTCCAGCCGTGGCCAGCCGGGCATGTAATCCAGCACTGCATCCTGTACCTGGAAGCGGGTTTCAAACAGACCCTCGTCGTGATCGAAGGGAAACCGGCCTGGTCGTCCGCGCAAGGTGAAATCGCCAGCGGTTGCCCGGCCACTGACTAGCGCCTGATCCAGCCAGGCCAAGCCGCCGGGTGGAATTGCAGTGAATGGGAGATAGCGCCGCACTGCCCCGATCTGTAATTGGTACTGGCCCCGTAAATCCAGTGTTGGCTCGCCGGCGTCGGGAAGGGTGACACTGCCCCAGAATCGCCCGTTCAGATCGGGGTTAACCAATTCAATGCCGGGGCTGTCCAGCGTCCAGCCTTGGGCGGAATGTTGCCAGTTCAGGACACCTTTCAAAGTATCAAGGGTGACCGGGGCGCGAAGCCGACCGGCGGTATCAATTTTGAGTTGACGGCTATCGAGTTCAAGCCGGCCACCCGCTGGGGAAAGCGCCAAAGTTCCGGTAACGCCCGTCAACCCCGGCAGACCGTGCCCCGGTTGGGATACCAGCTCGTGCATTTGTGCCGTCACGGCAAAAGTCCCGGCAACCGGGTCAACCTGGACGGCGATCTCCGGCAAGGTGCCGCGCAAATCGAGCGGAATCAGCCAGCGTTGAGCCGGTTCACCGAGCCAAGGGGTGAGCCAGGCCAGTGTATCCTCAGCACGTAGATCATGGAAACTGCCCTGCCAAACCGCCCCGGTCTGGCGCAACTGGGCAGTGGACTGGGCCACGCGCCGACCGGCACTATCGCTGAATCGGGTTTGGCCTTGCCACTGCCAGCCGCTTTCCTGCTGGTCGCCGCTGAACTCCAAAACGCTGTCTGGCTGCCGGTCGAGCCAATGATGCAGCAGGGCAAAACGTGGTTGAGGGTCCAGCGCCGCCTGTTGCAACCGCAACTGTCCGGCAACACGAACCGGTCGCCAGTCCTGCCAATCGCCTTGCACGTTGATACTGGCTTGCCCGGCGGTGAACGGCAGCGGCAACGGCCAGCCGGCGAGATTCAAACGATCCGCATGGAACGCGAACCGACCTTGCCAGCGATCAGAAGGGTTGGGAGTGCGATCCACAGTGAATTGCAGCCGCTCACCCAGTTCGGCAGGCAACTCGGCGGTAAAAACCAGTTGCCGGACGTTCCTGGTGTCTCGCATCTGAAACCAGGGATGTAGCAGACGCAATACGGTTCCATCCGGGCGCAATAGAGTCAGTTGCTCGCCGAAAATTTCCAGCCGGCCCACTGTAAACAGCCAGCGGGCGACTTCCGACAGTGTGGATGCGGTTTCCATCGAACCAGCGTCCGCCCGCAAACGCGGCGTTCCATCCTGTCCCTGTTCCAGAGTCAGGTTGACGCCTTCCAAGCGGATATGGCGGAACGCCGGTCGCCATTCCCGCAATGACTGCCACAGATTCAGCGTGGCGGTCGCCCGGCTGAAATGAGCCAGCGTCGCGCCGGTTTGCGGATCATGGAGGGTGACGCCGCGCAGGCGCAGCGCCAATCGCCAGCCTTCCCGTCCCCCAGCCACCGCATCGATTTGCACTGGAACCTGGAGCGCATCGCCAAGAATATCGGCCAAGGCGTCGCGGTAGTCGTTCAAGCGCGGCAACAACCACCATTGACCGGCTCCGGCCAGCAACAGCAGCGGCAACAGCAGCGCCAGAATCAGCCGGCGGGTCCAGCGCAAGGCGCGGCGGATCGCGCCCGGCGGCGGTCGACTCACATCAGCACCACGTCATACTGCTCACGGGTGTAAAGGGTTTCCGCCTGAAACTTGATGGGAATGCCGATGAAGGCTTCCAGTTGCGCGACGCTGGTCGATTCATGATCCAGCATCGCATCCACCACATCCGGCGCGGCGAGCACGACGAACTGGCGCGGCGAGTACTGGCGGGTTTCGCGCAACAATTCGCGGAAAATTTCGTAGCACACCGTTTCCGCAGTCTTGATCGTGCCGCGCCCGTCGCAGAGTGGACAGGGTTCGCACAGCACCTGCTCCAGGCTCTCACGGGTACGCTTACGAGTCATTTCCACCAGTCCCAGCGGCGACACCTGGGAAATATGGCTCCTGGCGCGGTCCTTCTCCAGATGCTTTTCCAACGCCTTGAGCACCGCCTGGCGGTGTTCCTCGCTGAGCATATCGATAAAGTCGAGGATGATGATCCCGCCCAGATTACGCAGCCGCAGTTGTCGGGCAATCGCGGCGGCGGCTTCCAGATTAGTCTTGAAGATGGTCTCTTCGAGATTGCGATGCCCGACATAAGCGCCGGTATTTACATCAATGGTGGTCATCGCTTCGGTCTGATCGACCACTAGGTAGCCACCGGATTTGAGCGGCACTTTCTTGCCCAACGCCCGCTGAATTTCATCCTCAATCCCGTACAACTCGAAAATGGGCCGTTCGCCGGGGTAGTGTTCCAGCCGCGGTGCCATGTCGGGCACAAACTGATCGGCGAACTGCAACATCCGCTGGCAGGTCTCACGGGAGTCAATACGGACTTTTTCCACGCTGTCGCCGACGAAATCGCGCAACACCCGCAGCACCAGCGGCAGATCTTCGTACAACACGCCGATACCGGAAGTCTGACCGATCCGTTCACGGATCGAGGTCCACAACCGTTGCAGGAACTGCATATCCGCTCGCAACGCCTCCGATTCCGCGCCTTCCGCTGCGGTGCGAACGATATAGCCGCCGCCAAATTCGGCCCGGAACGCATTAACGACTTCTTTTAGCCGTTGCCGCTCACGGTCGCCATCGATCTTGACCGACACCCCGGCCACGTCAGCATCCGCAAGAAATACCAGAAAGCGGGAAGGCAAGGTGACATGGGTGGTCAACCGCGCCCCTTTGGTGCCGATGGGATCTTTGATCACCTGCACCACCAGTTCCTGACCTTCACGCACCAGTTCAGTGATGGCAGACTCAGCCCGGTCGCCGCTAGCGGCGTCAGTCCCAGGCAGGGTTTCCGGGCGGATATCGGAAACATGCAGAAATGCGGCCCGCTCCAGACCAATGTCCACGAAAGCCGCTTCCATGCCGGGCAGCACCCGGCAAATCCGGCCCTGATAGATATTGCCAACCAGGCCGCGCCTGCCGGCCCGTTCAATGAGAATTTCCTGCAGGACGCCGTTCTCGACCACGGCGACCCGGGTTTCGCGGGGGGTGACGTTAATCAGGATGTCGTCGCCAGTGCCGCCTTCGGTGCGGGTAGCCATAGGGTTCAGTCCCCTTCAAAAAAGGTGAAGGCCGAACTCCCGCAGCAGTTCGGCAGTTTCAAACAGCGGCAGACCCATGACCCCGGAGTAGCTGCCATGCAATTCGGTGATAAAAGCGGCCGCCTGGCCCTGAATCGCGTAACCGCCGGCCTTGTCACAGGGTTCGCCGGTTTCCCAATAGGCGGCGCATTCGACGGGCGACAACGCACGGAAGCGGACCTGGCTTTCCTGGACTTTGACCGCATCGCGCTTCAGGGTTGCCAGCGCCACAGCGCTCAACACCTGATGCTCCCGCCCGGACAGCCGAGCCAGCATCGCCAGTCCCTCCGCCCGGTCGCGGGGTTTGCCGAGCATCGCGCCTTCGACCACCACCACGGTGTCGGCGCCCAGCACTGGATGGAGCTGACGCCGGTTCAGGCTGCGCACCCCAGCCCGCGCCTTGGCTCGCGCCAACCGGCTAACGTAAGCGGGAGGACTCTCGCCGGTCAAAGGGGTTTCATCAATGACGATTGGGAGCTGGCAGAACGTGATGCCGATTTGGCGCAGTAATTCGCAGCGGCGCGGCGAAGCAGAGGCGAGGTAGATTTGAAAAGTAGCCATGTCAAGCGCGGTGATAGGGATGGTGGTGCAACAGACTCCAGGCCCGGTAAAGCTGTTCGGCGACGAGAACCCGTACCAAGGGATGCGGCAAGGTCAGTGGTGACAGAGACCAGAGTTGGGCAGCACGGGTGCGGCATGCGGAATCCAGTCCATCCGGGCCGCCGATCAGCAGACTGACATCGCCACCTTCGCGCAACCAGCCAGCTAGTTGCTCCGCCAGTTCAGCGGTGCGCCACTGTTGACCGCGTTCATCCAGGGCAATGAGGCGGGAGTGGATTGGAACCGCCGCCAGCAACCGTTCGCCTTCAGCGCGGACCCTGCGGGCCGCATCAAGACTAGCGCCACGCCGGTCGGTGGGGATCTCAACCAGCTTCAGCGTACACTCTTGCGTGAGTCGCCCGGCGTATTCGGCATAACCCGCCTTGACCCACTCCGGCATCCGGGTCCCGACTGCCAGCAGATGAATCTTCACCCGGTAGAATGGCGCAGCCCGGTGGAATCCGCCGCCCACAATTTCTCCAGGTTATAGAAATCGCGGGTCTGGGGCAGCATAACGTGAACCACAATGTCCACCAGATCGACCAGCACCCATTCGGCTTCCTGCTGCCCTTCGACGCCGAGTGGGCGAACCCCGGCGGCGACGCACTTTTCCACCACCTTGTCCGCCAAGGCCTTGACCTGGCGGGTGGATGTGCCGCTGGCGATGATCATCAGATCGGTAAAACTGGCGATGCGGCGCACATCCAGCACTTCAATATCCTGGGCTTTGATTTCTTCCAGGGCGTTCACAACGATGGTCTGCAAGGCTTCAAGTTGCATGGAGTCTGGTTGATCCTCATGGTTACAGGTTAAAGGCTTCGCCTTTATAGTGTTCTGTTGTTTCCGTTGACAAGCGTTACCGATAGAGCGCCTGGGCATGGATATACGCCAAGACCGCTTCCGGCAACAAATAGCGGGGCGACTGGCCTCTTGCTAACAAGGCGCGAATCCGGGTGGCGGAAATATTCAGTTGCGTCACGGGCTGAAACAGGATACCGCCCGCAGGTTTTCGCTGCAGCGCAAATCTATCGTAAATCAGCCGTGGCGTCGTGAACGCCTCCAACACTGGAACCAGGGGTTTCAGCAGACCGGGTCGCTGCATCACCACGATATGCGCCAGTTTCGGTAATTCCCGCCAGCGATGCCAAGTGTGCAGTTCGCGGAAGGCGTCGGTCCCGACAATGAGGCATAACGGGATTTCGTCGCCAAAGTCCTCGCGCAACGACACCAGGGTATCAAACATGTAAGACAAACCCTCCCGGCGCAACTCCCGATCATCCGTGATAAAGCCGGGCTGACCGTCCGTCGCCAGTTGCACCAGGGTCAGCCGTTGTTCAGCGGTCATCTGCGGCGTCCCGCGATGGGCGGGAATCCGGCAGGGGACAAAGCGGATTTCGGCCAGTTCCAGCTCTTCCAGTAAATCCAGCGCCGGGCGCAAGTGGCCGTAATGAATTGGGTCGAAGGTGCCGCCGAGAATGCCAATGGGACGAGGAGCGATGAGCGTCATGATTCAGCCTTCCGCCATTGCGGTCGGTCTCGGTGGAATGCGGCAGACGGATTGGAGAAAAAGGCTCACGGACTCATGCGGTATTCCATGTGGTCAGCGGTGCGGGCGCTGACGGTTTCTCCGCACAAGCGCCCGACCACATACAGGCTGGCGTCGATCCCGGCGGAAATCCCGGCGGCAGTGACAATCCGGCCATTGTCCACATACCGCTCGCCGGCGACGACTTCGGTATCCGGCGCGACTTCCCGCAGCAGATCCAGCACCTGATGATGCGTGGTCGCTTTCAGTCCTGCCAGCAATCCAGCTTTAGCCAGCAGCAATGCGCCGGAACACACCGAAAGCGTTAATTCCGCCTGTCCGGCGGCAGCAGCAATCCAGCGACATACCGCCGTATGGTTCATTAAGGGACGAGTGCCTAGGCCACCGGGGATAATCAGAATATCAGGGCGGGGCGCACTTTCCAGCAAATAGTCTGGATGAACCGACAGGCCATTACGAGCGCGGATCGGCCCGGCGGACGCCGCAACGGTGAACACCCGGAACAGGGTGTGGTCATGCAATTCGCTGGCGACCGCGAACACCTCGAACGGGCCAGCAAAGTCCAGCACTTCGACTTCATCAAACAGCAGGATAGCGACGTTACGGGGATTCATGCAGCTATCTTACTGACGGATCTGGCCGTCGCCCAGCACCACGAATTTCAGGGTGGTCAAACCTTCCACCCCGACCGGACCACGAGCATGTAGCTTGTCGGTGCTGATGCCGATTTCCGCGCCCAGCCCGTATTCACCGCCGTCGGCAAAGCGGGTCGAGGCGTTGACCATCACCGAACTGGAATCCACCTCGCGCAGGAAACGCCGCGCCCGGCTGTAGTCCTCAGTCACAATCGCGTCGGTATGGGCCGAGCCATAGGTCGCAATATGCTGCATCGCCTCGTCCATGTCCTTGACCACCCGCACCGCCAGAATCGGGGCCAGATATTCGGCGTACCAGTCGTCTTCAGTCGCCGCCTTGATGCCAGGCAGCAGATCGCGGGTCTGGCTACAGCCACGCAGTTCCACCCCGGCCTCCGCATACATCGCACCCAGCACCGGCAACAAGCCTGCCGCCATACGTTCTTGAATCAGCAAGGTTTCCATCGTGTTGCAGGTGCCATAACGCTGCGTCTTGGCGTTGTAGGCAATCTTGATGGCTTTTTCTGGATCAGCGAACTCATCAATATAGACATGGCAAACCCCGTCCAGATGCTTGATCACTGGCACCCGAGCCTCGCGACTGATCCGCTCAATCAGGCTCTTGCCGCCGCGTGGCACCAGCACATCGACGTATTCGGCCATTCGCACCAGCTCGCCGACGGCTGCCCGATCTGTGGTTTCAATCACTTGCACCGTATCTGCCGGTAATCCGGCGGCGGCCAACCCTTGCTGGATACAAGCGGCAATGGCCTGATTGGAATGCAACGCCTCAGACCCACCGCGCAAAATTGCCGCATTACCCGCCTTTAAACACAGGGCGGCGGCGTCGGCGGTCACGTTCGGGCGCGACTCGTAAATGATGCCGATCACGCCTAGTGGCACCCGCATCCGTCCGACCTGGATCCCTGATGGACGGTATTTGAGATCGGTGATTTCGCCAATGGGATCAGTCTGAGCGGCGACTTCGCGCAAGCCTTGCGCCATCGCCTTGACGCCCTTGACCGTCAGTTCCAGCCGATCCAGCAGCGCCGGCTCCAGCCCGGCCGCCCGGCCCGCGTCCATATCCAGCCGGTTTGCTGCGATCAGCCGTTCTTCCGCTGTTTCCAGTGCGGCGGCAATGGCGAGCAAGGCGGCATCCTTGGCGCGGGTATCGGCGCGGCCAATGATACGGGAGGCCGCCCGGGCGCGTTGTCCAACATTGGTCATGTATTGACCGATGGCGGTGGCAGTTTCAGTCTGGGTATTGTTCATTAATCAACCTCTTGGCTGATGAGGGTCAAAGCGCTTCAGACCACAGCCCCACCCCTGCCAGCCGCAGACCATTGGCCAGCAGCGCATCCCACGGCGAACCGGGTTCCATACCCTTAATGATCCGGTCAGTGCGGGCGCAGTCGCCCAATAGCTGTCGGCAGGCGGCGAGGGTAAGTCGTTGCAACGTCTGGTTTAGCGGTGGTTTGCGTTTGTCCCAGACCTTGTAAGCGGCAAATACCGCGTCCAGTGGCCGGCGCTGACTGCGGGCGAAAGCCAAAGCGTTGATGATGCGGACCTCGCGATGCAAGGCCCAGTTAGCCAGCACCGGTTCGACGCCTTCACTGCGCAGGCCATACAGAATCCGTGCGGTTCGCCCCGGTTGGCCGAGCAACGCGGCATCGACAAAATCATAGATGCTGAAGCGGGAACTGTCACCCACTGTTGCCATGACGGTTTCAACAGTGACTTGCCGGTCGCTGACGATCAAAGCCAGTTTGTCGATTTCCTGGGCGGCCGCCAGCAGATTGCCTTCGACTCGCTCGCACAACAGCGCCACGGCCTCCGAGGTAGGTTGCAGGTTGCGCGTTTGAAACCGTTTTTCAATCCAGCCAGGCAGTTGCCGCAACTCGACTGCCGCCGCTGGCACCGTCACGCCAGCCTCATCCAGCGCAGTGAACCAGCGGCTTTTTTGCATTTGCCAGTCCAGTTTGCCAGCCGTGATCAGCAGTACCGCGTCGTCGGCTGGACGCCCCGCATAGTCAACCAGCGCCTTGGCTCCGGCATCGCCCGGCTTGGCATCGCCCAAGCGTACTTCCAGCAAACGCCGATTAGCGAACAGCGACGGACTGGCGGCGCATTGCCGCAAGGCGCTCCAGTCAAAGCCGGTCGCTACTGTCAGGCATTCCCGTTCGTGGTAACCCTGGTCGCGGGTCGCAGCACGAATCATGTCAGCGGCCTCCTGAACCACCAGCAACTCCTCGCCATAAACCAGATACAGCGCCGCCAGCGTCTTGCGACAATGCGCGGCCAGTTGATCAGGGCGCAGTCTCATCGTTAAACCTTTGTCCAGGAAAATGCGAAACACATGGAAAGAACGGAAGATGATGAAATGGCTTCAACGGCTAGACTGCTGCTTTAACTTTCTTCCTGAAACAGCCCACGCAGTTCCTCCACCAGCATTTTCCGGTCGATTTTACCGTTGGGATTGCGCGGCAGGCTGCGGGTGCGAATGATAATTTGCAGTGGAACCATAAAATTGGGCAGATGCTGCCGGCAATGGCTAATCAGCCCCCCTTCGCTGATCTCCTCCCGCAAGCGCTTGACCACTGCGACGATAGCCTGACCCAGCGCCGGATGCCGAATCCCCAGCGCAGCCGCTTCGGCAACCTGCCCGCTGCCATACAGCACTTCCTCGATTTCGGTAGGGCTGACCCGGTAGCCGGAGGTCTTGATCAGATCATCCTTGCGGCCAATGAAATACAAAAAGCCATCTTCATCCATGCGCACCGTATCGCCCGACCACACGGCCGGTTCGGGCAGCGGCAGACTGGGATGCTGGCCGGGAGCCGGGCGGAACCGTTCCGCAGTCTTGACCGGATCGTTCCAGTAACCCAACGCCACCAGCGAGCCGCGGTGCACCAGTTCGCCCGGTTCACCGGGAGCGCAAGGTGTCCCGTCTTCGCGCACGACCAGCACTTCAGCGTTGGGAATAGCCTTGCCGATGGAATCAGGACGGTGATCCAGTTCTGCCGGCGGCAAGTAGGTGGAACGGAACGCTTCAGTCAAACCATACATCAGGAAGGGGGTAGTATTTGGCAACGATTGGCGCAAGGCGTCCAGTGTGGCGCGGGGCATGGCGCCGCCGGAATTGGTAATGTAACGCAGTCCGGTCACTGCGGCTTCCGGCCAATCCAGTGGGGCCAGTTGCACCCACATCGGCGGCACTGCCGCCAGCCCGGTGATGCCTTCGCGAGCGACGGTATTGATCACATCGCGAGGCAACAGGTAATCCATCAGCACCGCCCGCGCTCCGGCGACAAAGGCGGTGGTGAGCTGGCTAAGGCCGTAGTCGAAGCTGAGTGGCAAAACCGCCAGAATCCGGTCTTCAGCCCGATTGCCCAGATACTCGGCGACACTGTACGCTCCGGTCAGCAGGTTCCGGTGTGAGAGAACGACGCCCTTGGGTTTGCCAGTGCTGCCGGAGGTGTAGAGAATCGCCGCCATGTCCAGATCAATGGCTCGCGCCGGCTGATGCTGATCGTCGCTTGCCAACAACGTCGGCCAGTCGATGATTTGCACCGGACGGACCGGATGAGGTGGAGCAATGGGGCCATCCACCAGGACTAAACTATGTAAATCAGGGCAATCGGCCAGTAGCGGTCGCAGCAACTCCGCCCGGTCGCGGGCGGTAACCAGGACGCGCACATTGCAATCGCGCAGGATGTAGACGACTTGTTCGGGTTTTAACAGTGGATTGATGGGAACGAATACTCCACCGGCCCGAGCCGCGCCAAACAGCACAGCAACGGTTTCCACCCGCTTCGGTAGGTACACCGCGACCCGCTCTGCCCGGTTCAGGCCCAGCGCCAGCAACCCTCGCGCCGCACTTTGAATTAGACCAGCCAGATCGGCGTAATCCAGGCTCGTCTGCCGGTAGACGATGGCGGTGGCTTCCGGGCGGTGCTCCGCCTGTTCAAGAATGAGTTCGTGCAGCAATCTGGCCATGCGTAGTTCCGGGAGTTGAGTAGCAACAGTCGATTAACCATCGGACCTATAGCTAAGCATAGAGGGAAAATGATGAACCATCAGGAGGCTGGCCCGGCATGGGCGCTGTACACAACTAGCGGTTGCCATTTGTGCGAACAGGCGGAAAAGCTGCTTGCACAGGCGGGTCTGACGTTCGATGCGGTGGAGATTGCCGATGATCCGGCGTTGCTGGAACGCTACGGTGTCCGGATTCCGGTATTGCGTCGCCGGGATACTGGCGAGGAGCTGAATTGGCCGTTCAATGCGGTAGTACTTCATGAATTGCTTTAGCTGGAAGGAGTTTAACATCCTCCCTGCCTCTCAGGATCAGGCTGAAATACGCAGTACACCTTGCGGTTTTACAATCCGGATTGGATAGCAGGTTTTTCGTGGTCAGATCTAGCCAATGACGATGGCAGATTGTATGATTCGAGTTCCCTCATTTGGTCATGGGGCAGTAGCTCAGCTGGGAGAGCGCCGCGTTCGCAATGCGGAGGTCGAGGGTTCGATCCCCTTCTGCTCCACCAATTCAAACGGCAGCCTATGGCTGCTGTTTTGCTTTCAGGGATAAAAGCGGCAGCCCGTCTCGACATTTTCAGGAGCCAAGCAGGCGCGGCGCTCAGTCATCATGACGCCAGCGTGACTCGGCAAGCCCCGTGCTTTGGTGAACAGTTTCCGCAATCACTTTCCTATCGGACATACCGCCGGGCAGGTTGAAAAACGTGCTCAGGCAACCGCCGCCACCCTGA
Organism: Candidatus Competibacteraceae bacterium; assembly: GCA_003989085.1. Lineage (GTDB taxonomy): Bacteria > Pseudomonadota > Gammaproteobacteria > Competibacterales > Competibacteraceae > RXIV01. The sequence continues at coordinate 22,769 of RXIV01000004.1, read as the reverse complement.
TGGGCAGTAGATCAACCACGCACATATACATACATATGAAAGGAAACTATCGCTGTACATGCGGAATCTTGATTTCGCGCACGCCTATCACTCTTTCACTTTACCTACCAGCGCTACAAACAGCGTACATACACTAAAATCGGAAAGGCGTCCCCCAATTTGGAGAGGTTTACACGCTGTTGCGGGAGACTGCCGGAAAGCTTGCATGCTTCATCCTCAGGAAACTGCTTAAATCATGTCTCAGTCCCGTTGGCTCCAAACCTTGAGTTGCGAATTCTTCCCGCCCATTACCACCGAAGGCGTCATCAAACTACAAGCCGTCCGTGAGCAATTGCTGGCGATGCGCCCCGCCTATTTCTCGGTGACTTATGGCGCTGGCGGCTCCACTCGCGACCGCACCGTGGAAGTCGTGCTGGATACTCAAGCGCATAGCGGAGTACCCGCTGCTCCGCATCTGACCTGTATTGCCTCAACTCAGGACAGCGTCCGCGATCTATTGAACCATTACCGAATACACGGTATCCGTCGTATCGTCGCCCTGCGTGGGGACATGCCCTCGGGAATGCGTGATCCCAGTGAATTCCGTTACGCCAATGAACTAGTCAGCTTCATCCGGGCCGAATTCGGCGACCAGTTTCATATCGAAGTCGCCGCCTATCCGGAATATCACCCGCAAGCACCCAGTCCTGAGCAGGATTTCGCCAATTTCAAACGCAAGGTTGAGGCTGGGGCCGACAGCGCCATTACCCAATATTTTTACAACCCTGACGCCTACTTCCGTTTCGTCGATCAGTGCGCCAAGGCCGGTATCGCCATTCCCATTGTTCCCGGAATCATGCCGATCACCAACTTCGTCCAACTGGCCCGGTTTTCCGATACCTGCGGGGCGGAAATTCCCCGTTGGGTCCGCAAGCCGCTGGAAAGCCTGGGCGAGGACCGCGCCGCGATCCGCGCCTTTGGTCTGGATGTCGTAAGCAATCTATGCCAGCGCTTGCTGGATGGCGGCGCGCCAGGACTACACTTCTACACGATGAATCTGGCGGGACCGACGCTGGCGATTGCGGAACGACTGGGCTTGATTTGGACGCAGACAAGTTGAACCCACCGCCAACAGCAACGCCCTTCCCCTGTTGAAAGGAAGGGCGTCAGGGAAGCACAAAAACAGGGTGGGGAAACCCACCGCCGCACTTACTCGGCGAGCAGCGCCTTGGCATCCGGCCCCATTGGCAACACATAGTCATATGACGCCAACACCAGATTATCAGTGGCGCGAATCAGCCGGGCGTTGACGAATACCGATTGCCGCCCAACCGCATAGGTGCCGGCGATCACCGCTGCTGCATTATGCGACTGGCTAATTTCCTTGACCGACCGCGACAACGCAAATTCGCCAGAGCCTTCTCTGACAAAGATGTTATTTCGCATCTTGATCTCAATCACCGTAAAACCCTGCTGCGCAAATCGGGAACCCAGTTGTTCACCGATCACCCGCCCGAGTCCGGATGACACTTCGAGATTATTGATATCGACGAAGGTGGCTGCCAACAGCGGCTCGCGCCGTTCCTTAAGCCAAGAAGCCCTCATCAATAAAGCATCGGCTGCTCCATAATTCTTGTCGATCAGGTTGGCGTCCTGAATGATCGGACGAACCGGCACATCATCCGCCAAGGAGGAGCATCCTAAAATGCCCAGGCTGGCGACGGCCAGCGCCACTACCAGCCCACGTGAAACCAGGTGTCCGATCATGGTCCGACTACCTCTACAATACGGGTGGTGACTGGCGCCGGTCCCTTGGCGATGTACTGATCGACATTGTTGTCGCTGATATAGTAGATATCTCGCAGACGGGCGGCATAACGATCGCTGCTCATCACCGATGTAGTTACGATGATTTCGCTGTTTGGATTATCAGTGATGAAGCCCGAGGCCACATCCAGAGCCACTGCGCCAAGCATCACTGCTGACGTAGTACTACTGTCCGCCACACTGCGCAACACATACACGCTGCCTGCCAGCGCGGTAAATAATCCCGGGGTCGGGCGGATGAAACCGCGATCCTTGTGCGTCACGACCTGGATGCTGTAGGTGAGCGGCAGACCGCCGGACGGGTTCTCGCTGACAACGAACCCTTGCTCCATCAAGTGGGTAATCAGCAGATCATGGAAGGCGGTGCCGAAATCACTGTCATATTTTGGGCGTTGAACATACAAGGAGACTGGACGCCCCTGCTGCTCGCCGGAACCTAACAGAGAATCATGCAGCCGTTTGGCCACGTCAGTCGTCAGGACATCCCAATGCCCGGCCGCCTGCATTTTCTTTTGGAACGTCACCGGATAGGTGGTGGCAACCGGCACCTGGGACATACAGGCCCCCAATCCCAGGCAAAGCAGGATGAGAGGAGCGGCATACAATGTCTTCATGGTTTCTCCCTCGGTTTTTATGCCCATTAGTGGACACATCCACTGGATTTTAGCTGGTTATACCACCGCTTCCAGTCCTTTGACAACATTGTCAAAGGACTGGAACTACAAGGTTCCGCCCGCCGCCGCCATACTGATTTTCAAGCCAGTTGATTAGTCATAAAAATAAGGTATTACATATCAATTTCAATAAGTTACTTATAGTATTTTCTTAATTCCACGCCATAGCCTTACTAGCGCTGCTTCTGCTAGAATCCGTCGCCCGGCGGGCTGTCCTACCCTCTCTGATTCGCTCCCGCTTCAAACCCCGCATTGTCCCAACCATGCTCTCCCGGAGATCGCCCGGCTTATGAAGACCGCGCACCTGCAACCCGCCGACCGTCCGATCACTGCCGCCGACGTGCCAATGCAACCGGCCTCCTGGGATATCTGGGATCAGAAATACCGGCTCAAAGCTAAAGATGGGCGTCCGATTGATGAGACGATTGACGGAACCTGTCAGCGAGTGGCGCGGGCGGTGGCCGAAGTAGAAGCCACGCCGGAATTGCGGGAATGCTGGTACGAAAAATTTCTGTGGGCACTGCGACATGGTGCAATTCCGGCAGGGCGCATTGTTTCCAACGCTGGCGCTTGGGACCATAAGCCAGCCACTTCGACCATTAATTGTACGGTGTCAGGCGCGATTCAGGATTCGATGGACGCTATCCTTGGCAAAGTGCATGAAGCCGGATTAACACTCAAAGCCGGTTGTGGCATCGGCTACGAATTTTCCACCCTCCGCCCACGCGGCGCTTACGTTTCCGGTGCAGGCGCCTATACCTCCGGGCCGCTGTCGTTCATGGATATTTACGACAAGATGTGTTTCACCGTGTCATCAGCCGGCGGGCGGCGAGGTGCCCAAATGGGAACCTTCGACATCGGCCACCCGGATGTCATGGAGTTTATCCGCGCCAAGCGCGAGGCAGGCAGGCTGCGGCAGTTCAACCTGTCCTTGCTGATCACCCGCGAATTCATGGAAGCAGTCCGGCAGGACACTGACTGGCTGCTGGCGTTTCCATTATTGGCCAAGGAAGTTGAGCAAGATCAGATCGATCTGAGCGATCCAGAACGGATTGTCTGGCGTGAATGGCCGATCACTACCGGCCTGACTCTCAACGGGATTGGGCAGGTTGCCTGCAAAATTTACAGGAAAATCCGCGCCCGCCGGTTATGGGACGCCATCATGACCTCCACCTACGATTACGCGGAGCCGGGCTTTATCCTGATTGATGAAGTCAATGCGATGAATAATAACTGGTTCTGCGAAACCATCCGGGCCAGCAATCCGTGTGGTGAACAGATGCTTCCGCCCTATGGTTCGTGTCTGCTCGGATCGATCAATCTCACCCCGTTTGTCCAGAACCCATTTACCGCCCAAGCCAGCTTCGATTGGGAAACCTATCGGAAGGTGGTCGCCATTTTTACCCGGATGTTGGATAACGTAGTAGAAATCAATGGCCTGCCGCTAGAACGACAGCGCAGGGAAATCCTTAGCAAACGCCGGCATGGCATGGGCTATCTGGGGCTGGGTTCCACGCTGGCCCTGCTCGGCATGAAGTATGGATCGCCGGAATCGCTAGGATTCACCGAAAAAATCACCCGCGAGATGGCGTTGACCGGTTGGCGCACTGCTTTGGAACTGGCGCAAGAGAAAGGCCCCGCTCCCGTTCTGGAACAGGACTTCACCATCACTGCCGCAATGCTGCGCCAGCGCCCGGAACTGGCTCGCGATGGGATCCAGGAAGGCGATCGGGTCAAGGGTAAGGTTTTACACGCCCGCTATAGCCGCTATATGCAACGGATCGCCGAACTTGATGCAGATTTGGTGGCAAAACTCGCGGAAGTGGGCGCTCGCTTCACCCATCACACTTCTATCGCCCCAACCGGCACCATCGCCTTGTCCATTGCCAACAACGCCAGCAATGGCATTGAGCCTAGTTTCGCTCATCACTACTGCCGCAACATCATCCGCCCCGGCAAGAAATCCAAGGAAAAGGTCGATGTGTTTTCCTTTGAGTTACTGGCCTATCGGCACCTGATCAATCCACAGGCTATACCCAATGCCGAATCGGCTGAAGAACGCCTGCCAGAAGTATTCATTACAGCCGACGATGTAACGCCCTGCCAGCACGTCGATATTCAAGCGGCGGCCCAAAAATGGATCGACTCCAGCATTTCGAAAACGGCCAATGTCCCGCCTGATTTTCCCTACGAAGACTTCAAAAACATTTATTTCTACGCCTATGAGCAGGGTTTGAAAGGTTGTACTACCTTCCGTTTCAACCCGGCGGCGTTTCAGGGCGTACTGGTCAAGGAGCAGGATCTGGCCAACACCGGCTACCGGTTTGTGCTGGAGGATGGTTCGGAAATCGAGGTCAAGGGCAACGAGGAGATCGAGTACGACGGTGAGGTTCACACGGCGGCGAATTTGTTTGATGCGATCAAGGAGGGGTACTACGGGAAATTCTAGGCTTCAAAAGCGAACGGGGACCGAGTTGGCGCTCGGTCCCCGCGTGTGAGGAGACAAATTCGGTAACCGAGCGTCTCCCCCTTGGTGTATCTGACAAATACTGAGGGTAACAATAGCACCTGTTATCAAGCCCTTCAACCAAGGTTTTAAGGCTCGGTTGCGCCTCAACTGACGAGGTACAACCTCATGAGTGGTCATAAGACCATATTTGTAAACGAGTATTCAAGATTTAGGCTTGGCAAGTGGGAGTGTGTAAGAGCGCACTGGCGCAGCCCTCCCTCTCGCTAGACTCCGTCTAATCTTGTGTTCGTCGGCGCTTCGCGCCGACGAACGGGGCGCGAGTTGAGTCCAACGTCGGGTTCTCGGCGCTTCGCTGCCGTCGAACCCTCGTTGGAGCGGACACCGCTCACTACGTTCGCGGCTTGCGCCCGCTTGGGGTTTCCAGGCCGGCCAGCCGTCCTTTCAACCCGCGCGCGGGTGCCGCTCAACTCGCGCCCCGATGTCTCACAGCCCCTTGCAATATAGGGGCTGTTTTCTTCCACCGGAGGGGACGAAAGTTATGGTCATCAAAATCGACAAAAAAATCGTCGCCTATAGCGTCGTCAAGTCCGACGACACCCCACCCGCGCCCGCGAGTGGTCCGACCCCGGCCGTGCAGCAAATGCATGAAAGCCTGGAACGACCTGATGTATTGCCCGGTGCGACTTATAAAGTGAAAACTCCGCTATCGGATCACGCGCTCTATATCACCATTAACGATGTGGTCCTCAATCCCGGCACTGAACACGAAATCCGCCGCCCTTTCGAGATTTTCATTAATTCCAAGGCAATGGAGCATTTTCAATGGATTGTCGCCTTAACCCGGATTATCTCAGCGGTCTTCCGCAAGGGCGGCGACGTGACCTTTCTGGTCGAGGAAATGCGCTCGGTCTTCGATCCCAAGGGCGGCTACTTCAAAAAAGGCGGTAAATACATGCCATCGCTGGTGGCCGAGATCGGCGACGTGATTGAATCGCACATGCGCTCCATCGGCCTGTTCAAGGAAGACGGACTCGATGAGCATCAGCGCCAGTTGATCGAAGCGCAGCGCAAGAAATATGAACTCGGCATGAAGGCGGTCGAGGACACCGCCGCCAATACCTTTCCGCCGGAAGCCACGCTGTGCAGCAAGTGCCAGACGAAAGCTGTCATTAGCATGGATGGTTGCCTGACCTGCCTGAATTGCGGCGACTCCAAGTGTTCCTGAAATTAAAGCGAGACTGAGCCATGCAACCGAATCTGCCCGACACGATGACGGTCATTGAAATCACCGAACCCGGCGGCCCGGAAAAACTGGTGGCCGCCCGCCGTCCGCTTCCGTCGCCTGCGCCCGGCGAAGTGCTGATCAAGGTTGCGGCCGCCGGCGTCAATCGCCCCGATTGCCTACAACGTCAAGGCGGTTATCCGCCGCCGCCGGGCGCGTCCGATATTCCGGGACTGGAAGTAGCCGGTACGGTGGCCGCTTTGGGCCAAGGCGTGGAGACCTGGAAAATCGGTGACGAAGTTTGCGCCCTGCTAACCGGTGGTGGCTATGCCGAATACTGCACTGCGCCCGCTCCACAATGCCTGCCGGTTCCCGCCGGGCTGACCTTGCAGCAAGCCGCTGCATTGCCAGAAACCTTCTTCACGGTCTGGAGCAATGTATTTGACCGGGCGCGATTGCAACCTGGCGAAAGCCTGTTGGTTCACGGTGGTGCGTCCGGAATTGGCGTTACCGCGATTCAGCTGGCCCGGGCGCTGGGTTCCCGAGTGTTTGTCACCGTCGGCGACGAGAGCAAGGAGCAGCCTTGTCTCGACTTAGGCGCAGAGCGCGTTATCAACTACCGCAAGGAAGATTTTGTCCAGGTGATCAAGACGGTTACTGGTCATCAGGGTGTGGATGTCATTCTGGACATGGTTGGCGGCGACTATGTCCAACGCAATCTAAGCGCCTTGGCGGTCGAAGGCCGACTGGTGTTCATCGCCTTCCTGCGCGGCGCCAAAATGGAGCTGAATCTAGCTCCAGTCATGATGAAACGACTGACTATTACCGGCTCAACCCTGCGCGCCCGCCCGGTTGAGCACAAAGCGCCCATCGCCGCCGCCCTGCAAAAAATCGTCTGGCCGCTACTCGCTAACGGCACGATCCGTCCAATGATCGACCGCATCTTCCCTCTTGCCGAAGTAGCTGCCGCCCATGAACTGATGGAATCGAACCGTCACATCGGCAAACTGCTGTTGCAGGTCATCTGAATCACCAATCCAGCGCCACCGATAACTTATTCTGCATTGCAACAAAAAGTCGGCTATGGTGTCCTTACCGTAGCTGACGCGTTATCGCTGATCGTCGAAAAAACCGCTGTCCATCAGCTAAAGTTAAAGTTGGCGCTGCCTGTGATGCCTAGCCTTCTCTGCTGAAGGCATCAAAGCCAGTTCGGCGTCCCCACGATAATCAGCATGTCAAAAAACGCGATTGCGCCGGACGCATTGGCCGGCAAGCGTCCCCGGTTACACCATAGAAAGAGAGGTTGGAATCCCATGCGCACCCGCTATAAATTTCATCATCCGTTTGTCTGGTTTGAAAATGGCGGCTGGTGGTTCAAGGTCTTCGGCGAATGCTTTGGTCCTTATCAGGAGTTAACTGAAGCCCGCTACAACCTCTTGGTGATTCAAGGCCTGAGTCGGCAGCTCCGCGAAGCTATCTCTGGCTAGTCGAGGCACATCAGAAATGGAATCGGATGCCGGGATTCACGCTGCGGTCAGCGCCGCAACGCGCCAGTACCTGGGTGAACGCCGCACCTTGGTCGCGCCGTTCACCCGGCGGCATTTCTCGATCAAAGGTGCCTGGCGGATCAACCGGTGCGCCCTCGGCAAGGACTTACTACGCACTCCAGCTAACGTGCTGTGGGCAATACCGCAACTGCTGGCGCACAGTGGCGCAACCCTAAGCCACAAGCTAGGATTCAGCATGCTAACCCGGCAACTCAGCCGACTGCCCCACGGGTTCAAGACGGATGTTGAGCGGGAAATCGAATGGCTGATTTACCGTGAGTTATTGGAGCTGCCCTTTACCCAAGACGGCCGTTGCTGCACCAAAGACGCTCTGCTGGAGCAGATTCTGGCGCATCCACTCATCCACCGATTATTGATCTCGGAACTACAGCGGCTCGATCAGATCTCGCACCAGCAGAACTTCCAGCAACGACTCAAAGAATATTTGGTCACCTACGCCAGCAGTCGTACTGCAGCGGCCGATCTATCCGGTTCCCTACTCAGCTTGGCAGCTGGCGTTGCTGCATTCAAACAAGTGACGCCCGGAGCGGCAGCTATCGGCGGCGCAGCGGCAACCGCCCTCGCCAATCAACTGGCGATCGCTAACTGTGTGCTCGGATCAACAGTTGGATCGTTGTATTACGGGGTGTTTCCCGCCGTCGCCTCGACCGGACTGCTGGTTGCAACCACCGGCGGTCTGGTTATGGCGCTGGGCATTCTAAGCGCCCTCACGGGCATCATCACCGATCCAATCCAGCAAGCTGTCGGCCTGCATCAACGCAAGTTACTGAAACTACTGGATGCGCTGGAACAGGAGTTAACCGGCCGAGGTGATGGTTACCGTTTGCATGACGCTTATGCTGCACGAATTTTCGACTTGTGGGACTTGCTGCAAGCCACTACTCGCGCCCTGGCTTGAGCTGATTACTTGAAATTTGTCCCTGACAGACGCAAAAAACCGGGACAGGCCCGGTTTCGTTCGCAACTCACACGGTTCTACTCGGCTACTGCCACCATTTCCGGACGATCCACCAGTTCGACATAGGCCATCGGCGCATTATCGCCGGCTCGAAACCCGCATTTCAGAATCCGCAGGTAACCACCCGGCCGCAACTGGTAACGCGGCCCCAGCTGGTTAAAGAGCTTGGTCACCACGCTCCGATCACGCAACCGGTCAAACGCTAGCCGCCGATGGGCCACACTGTCCTGTTTGGACAAGGTGATCAACGGTTCGGCAAGCTGCCGCAATTCCTTAGCTTTGGGCAGCGTTGTCTGGATCAATTCATGGGTGAACAGCGAAGCGGCCATGTTACGCAGCATGGCTTTGCGGTGACTGCTGGTGCGGTTTAACTTGCGACCGGCTTTACGATGGCGCATGACGACAGTTCCTTGAAAAACAAAAAAATTTGAATACGAACGGCTTGGGCAAACCCACCAGAACGAGGACTATTCCACCTCGATTTCCGCTTCGCCACTTGCCGTTGCAGCGGGCGAATCCGGCTGGGAAGATTGGTCTGCGCCCGCTGCATCAGCAGCCATCTCCGCACGCCGGGCGGCAGATCGCTCTTCGGCTTGCTCCAGATTCAGGTTCGGTGGCGGCCAATTTTCAACTTTCATCCCTAAGGACAGCTTGAACTTGGACAGCACATCCTTAATCTCGGTCAGCGACTTCTTGCCAAGATTCGGCGTTTTCAACAACTCTGATTCGGTGCGCTGCACCAAATCACCAATGTAGTTGATATTCTCTGCTTTCAAGCAGTTGGCCGAACGCACGGTAAGCTCCAGATCATCCACCGGCTGGACCAACACTGGATCGATATCCACCAACGGCATCAGGATCGGCTCATCCCGTTTTCCCTGGAGGTCGATAAACACCGATAACTGATCCAACAGAATCCGGGCTGCGGTACGAATGGAATCCTCTGGATCAATCGTGCCATTCGTCTCCAAGTTCAAGATCAGCTTGTCGAGATTAGTCCGCTGCTCGACGCGGGCGCTTTCTACACGATAGCTAATCCGTTCAATCGGGCTAAATGAGGCATCCAGGCGCAAGCGGCCAATCGGGCGAGTTTCACCATCAAGGTTCTCCCGTTGTGTAGCCGGCGAGTAACCGCGTCCCCGCTCAACCTTAAGTCGCATGCACAGCTCGCCGCTCTTGGTGAGATGGGCGATCACATGCGCTGGATTCACAATCTGTGCTGCATGCGTCGTTTCGATATCGCCAGCCACTACTGGCCCTGGACCTTTTTTGGTTAGCGTCAGATTGGCCTCCTCAGCACCTTCTTGGAGCAGGACCGCCACCCCCTTCAGGTTAAGGAGAATATCAATCACATCTTCCTGAACGCCCTCTATGGTGGAGTATTCATGCAATACCCCATCGATCTCACACTCAATAATAGCCGCGCCAGGAATGGACGACAGCAGAATCCGCCGCAGGGCGTTGCCGAGGGTATAGCCAAAGCCACGCTCCAGCGGCTCTACGGTCACTTGCGCCGACCGCCGTCGATCATCGAGTATTTTGACTTCGACACGGGTCGGTTTCAGCAAATCAAATGCGCCCACCATCCGTTTGCCCTCGGAGTCGGTCACTTGGAATACAACTCCACTACCAAGGATTCATTGATATCCGGCGGTAAGTCGCCGCGATCAGGAACCCGCTTGAACACCCCGCTGAGCTTACTGACATCCACTTGCACCCATTCCGGGAAACCATGTCCCTGGGCCAGTTGCAGCGAGTACTGGATACGGGTCTGGTTGCGGCTTTTTTCATGGACCGCAACCACATCTTCCGAACGAACCTGATAAGAGGGAATATTGACCCGCTGACCATTGACCATAACCGCCCGGTGAGAAACCAGTTGTCGAGCCTCAGCACGGGTGCTGCCGAAACCCATCCGGTACACCACGTTGTCCAGTCGGCATTCCAATAGTTTCAGCAGGTTCTCGCCTGTCGCGCCACGGCGGCGAGCAGCTTCTTTATAATAATTAAGAAACTGTCGCTCCAGCACGCCATAGGTGCGGCGAAGTTTCTGTTTTTCGCGCAGCTGCAGGCCATAGTCAGACAACCGGGGGCGACGGGCACCATGCTGGCCAGGTGGCCGTTCCAGATTACACTTAGACTCGACTGGCCGAGCAGCGGATTTCAGAAACAGATCCACGCCTTCCCGACGGCTCAGCTTGCATTTAGGACCGAGATATCTCGCCACGATAGAACTCCTGGGCTAGACGCGCCGACGTTTCGGGGGACGGCAGCCATTGTGGGGAATCGGCGTTACATCCATGATACTCATGATCTTGAACCCAGCGGCGTTCAACGAACGAACTGCCGATTCGCGGCCAGGCCCTGGACCCTTGACGTTGACTTCCAGATTCTTGACGCCGTACTCCTTCACCACATTACCGACCCGATCAGCAGCGACCTGCGCTGCAAACGGAGTACTTTTACGGGAACCACGAAAGCCTGATCCGCCCGAAGTGGCCCATGCCAAGGTATTGCCTTGGCGATCGGTAATGGTGATGATGGTGTTATTAAATGAGGCGTGGACATGGGCGATGCCGTCCACAACATTTTTCTTGACGCGCTTGCGCGTCTTGGTAACCGGCTTTGCCATGCTTCGACCTATGCCAACGGAATTTCAAAAGGTTTTGCGGATTTATTTACGGATGGCGCGGCGCGGACCCTTGCGCGTCCGAGCATTCGTGCGAGTACGTTGACCGCGCACCGGCAAACCACGCCGATGCCGCACACCGCGATAACAGCCCAAATCCATCAGCCGCTTGATGCTCATCGACACCTCGCGGCGAAGATCGCCTTCCACGCTGTACTTGCCAACTTCGACGCGCAAGGCATCGACCTGAATCTCATCCAGATCCTTAACCTTACGATCTGGCGGAACATTAGCTGACGCACAAATCTGCTTGGCGCGGGTCGAACCAATGCCATAGATGGACTGTAACGCGATGACCGCGTGTTTATTGACCGGAATGTTGATGCCTGCAATACGGGCCATGCTTTGAAACTCCTTCCATCGCCGCTATAGTGATTCACCCACGCAAAGAAGCGGAAGTGTACTGGGGTCGGCGCTGTAAAATCAATCAGAATCGTCGGTTATCCCTGCCGCTGCTTGTGGCGGGCATCCTTACAAATCACCCGGACCACACGATCGCGACGGATGATCTTACAATTGCGGCAGATTTTTTTGACCGAGGCGCGCACTTTCATCTCATTAATTCTCCAGATTCAATTCAGCAAGCGTCGCCTAAGTAGCGACGCGCAGTCTATAGAGTGGCTTCATCAGCGCAGCAGGCTTTGGCCCTTAAAACTGCTTTTCTTCAACAGGCTCTCGTACTGATGCGACATCAGATGCGCCTGAACCTGGGCCATAAAATCCATCACCACCACGACGATGATCAGCAGCGACGTCCCACCAAAATAGAACGGCACCCGCCAATACAGGATCAGGAATTCAGGCAACAGACAGACAACAGTGATATAGGCTGCCCCAACCAAGGTCAACCGGGTCAGCACCTTGTCGATATAGGTCGCCGTCTGCAACCCTGGACGGATGCCCGGAATAAACGCCCCTGACTTCTTCAGGTTATCAGCGGTCTCCTTGGAGTTAAACACCAGCGCTGTGTAGAAGAAGCAGAAAAAAACAATTAACCCGGCATAGAGCAACACATACAGCGGTTGTCCCGGCGACAGCGCCGAGCTAATGTCACGCAGCCACCCCATATGCGGAGCATTGCCAAACCAGCTGCCCAAAGTCGCCGGAAATAGAATCAGGCTAGAGGCAAAAATGGGCGGAATGACTCCCGACATATTCAACTTTAAGGGCAGATGGGTAGTCTGGGCAGCGTACACCCGCCGGCCTTGCTGACGTTTGGCGTAATTAACCGTAATTCGACGCTGGCCACGTTCGACAAAAACCACAAAACCAGTCACCACCACCGACAGCAATAACAGGAACAGCACCAGAATAACGTGTAGTTCGCCGGTGCGGGCCAACTCCAAGGTGCCACCCACCGCTTGCGGCAACCCCGCGACGATGCCGGCGAAGATGATCATGGAAATACCATTCCCAATGCCACGCTCAGTCACCTGCTCACCTAACCACATCAGAAACAGGGTACCAGTCACCAAGGTGATCGTCGCTGTCATGATAAAACCGATACCGGGGGCAATCACCACAGAAGCGCCGCCCGCCATCTGGTTCTGCAAAGCAATGCTGACGCCGATCGCCTGAAATGCCGCCAGCACTACTGTCAAATAACGGGTATAGCGCGTCAGGGTATGACGTCCGGCAGCCCCGCCTTCCTTACGCAATTGCTCCAACGCCGGCACGACCATCGACATCAGTTGCAGGATGATCGACGCAGAGATGTAGGGCATGACCCCCAGGGCGAAGATGCTCAAGCGCCGCAGCGCGCCGCCCGAAAACATATTGAACATGTCAAGGATGGTGCCACGCTGCTGATCGAACAACTGCGCCATAGCATGCGGGTCGATACCCGGAACCGGGATATGGGTGCCAATCCGAAACACCACAAGCGCCCCCAACAAAAATAGCAGGCGTTGACGCAGTTCGGTCATTTTACCGAAATCCGGCAGGGCAGCGGCCATCACGGTTACTCTTGAATTGTTCCGCCAGCCGCCAGCACCGCATCACGGGCGCCCTTGGTTAGCGCCAGACCATGCAGCACCACGGGCTTCTCCAGCTTTCCAGCCAAGATAACCTTGGCTTTTTTAGCGAAGATTGGAATCAGGTTAGCGGCCTTGAGCGCTGCCAAGTCGATGACTTCGGCCCCTACTTTGTCCAGCGCGGACAGCCGCACCTCGGCGGTATCCTTAGCTGTCATCGAGCGGAAGCCACGCTTGGGCAACCGCCGCTGCAACGGCATTTGGCCGCCTTCAAAACCAACCTTGTGATAACCGCCGGCGCGGGCATGTTGGCCTTTATGACCGCGCCCACCAGTTTTACCGAGACCGGAACCGATACCGCGCCCGACCCGCTGTTTATCCGGGCGGCTACCGGCCGCCGGCTTCAGGGTATTAAGACGCATGAACGGCCTCCTCGACCTTGAGCAAATACGAAACCTTACGGATCATGCCGCGATTCTCCGGGGTATCGGCAACTACCGCGCTGCTATGCATCCGCCGCAGCCCCAACCCTCGCACACAGGCCTGGTGGTTAGCCAACCGGCCATGTGCGCTTTTAACCAGCGTCACTTTCAATTTATTGTCGGCCATGCTTCTTAACTCCGAATCTCATCCACGCTTTTACCGCGTTTGGCCGCTTGGTAATCAGGCGACTTCATCGTACTCAAACCGTGAATGGTCGCCCGCACCACATTGATCGGATTACGCGAGCCAATACACTTGGCCAGCACATCCTTGACCCCGACCACATCGAACACTGCCCGCATCGCGCCGCCAGCAATAATGCCGGTACCTTCCGAGGCGGGCTGCATGAACACCTGAGCTGCGCCATGCCGTGCAGTCACCGGGTATTGCAGGGTGACGCCATTGAGCGGCACCTTGCTCATATTTTTGCGGGCTTTGTCCATCGCCTTCTGAATCGCCATCGGCACTTCACGGGCCTTGCCATAACCCAGCCCAACGCGGCCATTGCCATCACCGACCACCGTTAGCGCAGTGAAGCCGAATTGCCGACCGCCCTTGACTACCTTGGCTACGCGGTTGACGGCAATCAACTTTTCCTGTAGGCCGTCGCTATTTTGGGAACTTTCCACGTTCATCGCCATATCGGCTCCTTAAAACTGCAAACCATTTTCGCGGGCGGCGTCAGCCAATGCCTTGACCCGGCCGTGATACTTGAAGCCAGAACGATCAAAAGCAACTTGGGTAATACCAGCAGCCTTGGCTTTCTCGGCAATCGCCTTACCGACCGCCTTAGCCGCTGCAACATCACCGGTGCTTTTGAGCGCCTGACGCAAGACCGGCTCCAAGGTAGAAGCAGCGGCCAGTGTCCTATCGCCGGACTCTGCCGGGACAATGATCTGGGCATAGATATGCCGGGGAGTACGATTGATACACAAACGGCACACACCCAACTCGCGAATCTTGTAGCGGGTGCGCAACCCACGCCGCAAACGGGCGGTTTTCTTGTCGGCTGCTTTCTTATCCATAACGGGTCCCTACTTTTTCTTGGCTTCTTTCAGGATGATAGTCTCATCCGCATAGCGCACCCCTTTGCCCTTGTAGGGTTCGGGCGGACGATAGGCGCGGATTTGGGCAGCGACTTCACCGACCCTTTGCTTATCCACACCCCGGATCATAATCTCGGTCGGGGTAGGCGTCTGGATAGCGATACCTTCCGGGACTTTGAACTCGACCGGATGCGAGAAGCCAAGCGTCAGGTTCAATATGTTGCCCTGCGCTTGAGCCTTATAGCCGACCCCAACCAGCTGCAACTTACGCTGAAAGCCTTGAGTGACGCCGATCACCATATTGCTCAGCAAGGCCCGCATAGTACCGGTCATCGCCCGGTATTTAGCCTCATTAGTGAGAACCCGAGGGCTGACTTTCAACTCGCCGCCGTCGCGCTCGACCACGACCCACGGATGCACCAGCAACTCCGCCGCGCCATTCTTGCCAGTGAGGGCAACCTGCTGACCGGTAATGGTCACTTCTACGCCAACTGGCACTGGGATAGGCTTCTTGCCAACTCGCGAAGTGCGAATTTTCTTTTCCTTGATAAGGCTTGACATGAGAGCCGCTCCTTCAGGCCACAACGCACAGCACTTCACCGCCATGACCGGCGGCACGGGCGGCGCGATCACTCATCAGACCTTTGGGGGTCGACACGATAGCCACACCAAGACCGTTGATCACTCTCGGCAGGTTGCCCTTGCCACGAAACACCCGCCGACCAGGCTTGCTGATTCGGTCAATGCGCTCGATCACCGGACGCCCTTCGAAATATTTAAGGATGACTGTCAGCTCAGCCTTGCCCGGCGCAGTAGGCGCGACCGTGAAATCAGTGATGTAGCCCTCATCGCGCAATACTTGGGCGACAGCGGCTTTCAACTTGGAAGCCGGCATAGTCACTTGGGTTTTGGCGGCAGTCTGGGCGTTGCGGATGCGGGTCAGCATATCCGCGATAGGGTCGGTCATACACATTCTTCAAATTACTCCACAGAGTCAGTCGCGGGGCCATGCCGGGGGCGTGGTAAACCCATGAACTTAAAGGGTCGTGGCGGATAGAGCACTTATTGGGCGATCAATTAAACTTACCAGCTTGCCTTGCGCAAGCCCGGTACGTCACCACGCATAGTGGCTTCACGCAGCTTATTCCGGCCCAAACCAAACTTGCGATAGAAGCCGTGTGAACGCCCTGTCAACCGGCAACGGTTCCGCAACCGACTTGGACTAGCGTCACGAGGCAGCGCCTGCAATTTTTGCTGCGCTTCCCGCCGAAGCTGATCACTGTTGGCCGGATCGCGGATGGCTTCCTTCAACTCGGCCCGCTTCGCGGCATACTGCTTGACAATGCGCGCCCGCTTGATCTCGCGGTTAACCATACTCAGTTTTGCCACACTCTCAATCCTCAATTCCGGAACGGAAAGTTAAACGCCGCCAGTAGAGCGCGGCCTTCTTCATCGGTTCGCGCCGTAGTGGTGATGGTGATATCGAGGCCACGAATGGTATCGATTTTGTCGTAGTCGATTTCCGGGAAGATGATTTGTTCGCGCACTCCAAGGCTATAATTTCCTCGCCCGTCAAAAGCCTTGGCGCTGAAACCGCGAAAGTCGCGGATACGCGGAATGGCGATGTTAACCAGCCGATCCAGAAATTCGTACATCCGGTCGCGGCGCAGCGTTACTTTGCAGCCGATAGGCCAACCCTCACGGATCTTAAAGCCGGCGATCGATTTGCGCGACAGGGTCACAATGGGCTTCTGCCCGGCGATCTGGGTCAGGTTGCTGACCGCATGATCCATAATTTTCTTGTCGGCGACCGCCTCACCGACGCCCATATTCAGGGTAATCTTGGCGATGCGCGGCACTTCCATGACGTTGCGGTACTGAAACTGCTCAAGCAGTTTGGGCGCCACGGTTTCACGATAAAACTGTTGCAGTCGGGCCATGACTTTTCCTCAGACGTCCACGACTTCATTATTGGACTTGAAGTAGCGCACCTTGCGGCCATCTTCCAGCACCCGAAAGCCAGTCCGGTCACCCTTTTTGGTCATGGGATTGAACAGCATCACGTTGGACACATGAATTGCTGCCTCGCGCTCAATGATGCCGCCAGACACACCCTTCGCGGGATTAGGTTTAGTATGACGCTTGATCAGATTGACGCCACCGATGATGACCCGCTGGCCACCCTCCACCACCCGCATCACCTTACCGCGCCGGCCCTTATCCTTACCTGCGATGAGGATGACCTCATCGTCTCTTCGTATTTTACGCATTGCCGCTTTCCTCCCGCCTCACAGCACTTCCGGGGCCAGTGATATGATTTTCATAAACCGCTCGCTACGCAGCTCACGGGTAACTGGCCCAAAGATGCGGGTGCCAATCGGCTCCAACTTATTATTAAGCAACACCGCAGCGTTGCCATCGAAGCGGATCAACGAACCATCCGGCCGGCGGACGCCCTTACGGGTCCGCACCACCACTGCGTTGTAGACCTCGCCCTTGCTGACCTTACCACGCGGGATCGCATCCTTGACACTGACCTTGATGACGTCGCCGATCTGCGCATAGCGGCGATGGGAGCCGCCCAGCACCTTGATGCACATCAGCCGGCGGGCGCCGCTGTTATCGGCGACTTCCAACATCGTTTGCATCTGAATCATGGTTTTAAATTCCGTCTACGAATTAGGGAAAACGCCCGCCGGGGCGCAGCTATTGCGCTCGATCAACCACGCTGACCAGCATCCAAGCTTTGGTCTTGGACAAGGGCCGGCTCGGTCTGATAGCCACCAGATCGCCCTCACGGCATTCGTTGTTTTCATCGTGGGCATGCAGCTTAGTGGTCCGGCGAACGTACTTACCATAAACCGGATGCTTGACCAATCGCTCGATGGCGACGGTGATGGTCTTGTCCATCTTATTGCTGATAACGCGCCCGCTCAGGGTGCGATCCGCTTGGGTTTCCGTGGTCATGCCTGTCCCGCCTTTTCGCTCATCACCATCTTGACCCGGGCGATATTACGCCGTGCCTGCCGGAACAGGTGGGGCTTGGTCGCCTGACCGGTCGCTTTCTGCATCCGCAGATTGAACTGCTCACGCAACAGCGCCAGCAACTCCTGCCTCAAATCATCCACGCTTTTCTGCCGCAGCTCGCTTGCATTCATTACATCACCATCCGGGTCACAAAGATCGTCTGTACCGGCAGCTTAGCTGCTGCCAGCCGGAACGCCTCACGGGCGACCTCCTCGGATACGCCTTCGACTTCATACAGCACTCGCCCTGGCCGCACTGGCGCAACCCAGTACTCAACGCTCCCCTTACCACTGCCCATCCGCACTTCAAGGGGCTTCTTAGTGATGGGCTTATCAGGAAAGATGCGGATCCATACCTTGCCGCCACGCTTGATATAACGATTGATGGCGCGGCGGGCTGCTTCGATCTGGCGAGCGGTCAGCATCCCACGGGTAGTGCATTTCAGCCCGTACTCGCCGAAACTGACCGAGGCGCCGCTGGTAGCCACACCTTGGTTGCGCCCTTTGCGCTGTTTACGGAATTTGGTTCTTTTCGGCTGTAACATGTTCTATCTCATCTGGCAGCAAGAAAACTCGGCAAAGCCGCGTTTCGCGCTCATTCCCGTTCCCGACGATCCGCCGGCTTGTCAGACTTAGCCTCGCTGGGCCGGTCGAAGCCAAACACCTCGCCCTTGAAAATCCAAACCTTAACGCCAATTACCCCATAAGTGGTATGGGCTTCGGCAAGGCCGTAGTCAATATTAGCGCGGAGGGTATGCAGCGGCACTCGTCCTTCGCGGGTCCATTCACTCCGGGCGATCTCGGCGCCATTCAAGCGGCCTGCCACCTGAATCTTGATCCCGAGCGCTCCCAACCGCATAGCGTTGGCGACCGAGCGTTTCATCGCCCGGCGGAACATAATCCGCCGCTCCAACTGCTGGGCTACACCCTCGGCGACCAGCTGCGCATCCAGCTCTGGCTTCCGAATTTCCTCGATGTTGATCTGGAGATCCTTGATTTCCAAGCCCATCATCTTGGCGACTGCTTTACGCAGAGCTTCGATGTCCTCACCTTTCTTGCCAATCACCACGCCGGGCCGGGCGGTGTGAATAGTTACCCGGGCTAACCGTGCGGGCCGCTCAATCTGAATTCGGCTCACCGAGGCGGTGGATAGCTTTTTCTTCAGGAACTGCCGCACCTTAAGGTCAGTTTCCAGTAAATCAGGGAAATTCTTGCTGCTGGCGTACCACTTGGAAGTCCAGTCGGAGGCGATACCGAGCCGAATTCCGGTGGGGTTGACTTTCTGACCCATGTCGTTCTCGCTCCTGTTACTCGGCGACGGTCACGGTGATATGACTGGTGCGCTTGACGATCCGGTTGCCACGCCCCTTGGCGCGGGCATGCATCCGCTTCAACAGCGGGCCGCAATCCACGCAAATAGCGGCGACCTTCAACTCGTCAATGTCCGCGCCTTCGTTGTGTTCAGCGTTAGCGATAGCCGATTCCAGCACTTTCTTAATCAGTGGAGCAGCTTTCTTATCGCTGAAAGCCAGAATCTGTAAAGCACGATCTATCGGCAGATTACGAACCTGATCGGCCACCAGCCGGGCTTTTTGCGGCGAAATACGAGCATGTTTCAAAATAGCGACGGCTTGCATCGGATCGTTTCCCTATTTGGACTTCTTATCCGCCGCATGACCGCGATAGGTGCGGGTTGCGGCGAACTCGCCCAGCTTGTGGCCGATCATGTTTTCAGTCACCAGAATCGGCACATGCTGACGGCCATTGTGTACCGCGATGGTCAACCCGATCATTTCGGGCAGAATCATCGACCGTCGCGACCAAGTCTTGATCGGACGTTTGGCGTGGGTAGCGATCGCCTGCTCCACCTTCTTAATTAGGTGGAGATCGACAAACGGGCCTTTTTTAATCGAACGTGGCACCTTGGGTGTCCTCCGGGTTCAGCCTCATTTCTTGTTGCGCCGGCGCACAATCAGTTTGTCGGTGCGCTTGTTCGAGCGGGTCTTGTAGCCTTTAGTCGGCGTCCCCCACGGCGATACCGGATGACGCCCACCAGAGGTGCGGCCTTCGCCACCACCATGCGGGTGATCGACCGGATTCATGGCAACGCCACGCACCGTCGGGCGAACGCCACGCCAACGCTTGGCCCCGGCCTTGCCGAGTGAACGCAGGTTATGTTCTTCGTTCCCGACCTCGCCGATAGTAGCCCTGCAGTCAGCGTGAACCTTACGGATTTCACCGGATCGCAACCGCAACGTGACATAGCTGCCATCGCGGGCGACTAGCTGCGCCGAAGTACCGGCGCTACGCGCCAGTTGCGCCCCTTTGCCAGGCCGCAACTCGATGCAATGCACCTGGCTACCAATCGGTACGCTACGCAATGGCAGAGCATTGCCAGGCTTAATTGGCGCAGCCGGTCCAGACAGCAGGCTTACGCCAGCGCCCACCCCATGCGGGGCAATGATGTAGCGACGCTCGCCGTCCGCATACAGCAACAAGGCGATATGGGCGCTACGATTAGGATCGTATTCCAGTCGTTCGACTGTGGCCGGGATATTGTCCTTGTCACGCTTGAAATCAACGATCCGGTAGTGTTGCTTGTGGCCACCACCCTGATGCCGGGTCGTAATCCGGCCTCTGTTGTTACGGCCACCGGTACGGGTCTGCTTTTCGATTAGCGGCGCGTGAGGCCGACCCTTGTGTAATTCCGGGCTAACCACTTTAACAACGAACCGCCGGCCAGGCGATGTGGGTTTTGCTTTGACGATAGGCATGAGGAGTTACCTTGTCCTGGGGTTCTGGGCGATCAATGCCGGCTCACTCAGCCACCATGAAGTCAATCTCATGGCCGGCCTCCAGAGAAACATAGGCTTTTTTCCAATCCGAACGCCGGCCCTGGATCGCTCCGAACCGCTTGCGTTTGCCCTTGACATTGACCACGGTGACGCCCTTGACCTTGACCTTGAACAGCATTTCAACGGCACCCTTGATCTCGGGTTTGGCGGCGTCACGAGCAACCTTAAACACCACCTGGTTATGCCGTTCAGCCATTCGGGTAGCCTTTTCCGAAACGTGCGGGGCCAACAGGATTTTGAGTAATCGTTCTTCGTTCACGCCAGCCACTCCCCAACACGCTGCATCGCGCCTGCCGTGATAACCACCGTATCTGCGCCAACCAAGCTGACTGGATCCAGCCCCGCGACATCGCTCAGAGCGACATTGCCCAGATTACGGGCCGACAGACACAAATTAAGGTCAATTTCTTCGCTGATCAGCAGTATCCGCCGCTGTCCGGCCAGACCGAGCATCGCCAGATGGGCGATCATCTGTTTAGTTTTAATTTCTGGCAGATTAAGAGCTTCGACCACCAGCAACCGATCCTGGCGCAGCAACTCGGAAAAAATCGAGCAAATCGCGGCGCGGTACATTTTTTTATTGACTTTCTGCGAGTGATCCTGAGGCTTAGCAGCAAAGGTGACGCCACCGCCCCGCCAGATCGGGCCACGCGAACTGCCGGCCCGGGCGCGGCCAGTACCTTTCTGCCGCCACGGCTTCGCCCCACCGCCGCGCACTTCAGCGCGAGTTTTCTGAGCGCGGGTGCCAGCACGACCGCCCGCCTGATAGGCCACCACGATCTGGTGCACCAACGACTCATTGAATGGTCGTGCAAAAACCGTTTCGGCAACCGTCAGTTGGTCAGCCGCCGCGCCACTGGCATTCTTGATTGGAAGTTCCATGTCGCCTCCTTAGCGGCGCACTTTGACAGCAGGGCGAATCATTACATCACCGCCCTTGGCGCCCGGCACCGACCCCTTAATCGCCAGCAGATTGCGCTCGGCGTCAACCCGGATGACTTCCAGATTCTGGGTGCTGCGCTGCACTGCGCCGAGATGGCCGCACATTTTCTTGCCCTTGAACACCCGGCCCGGACTCTGGTTTTGACCAATAGAACCGGGGGCGCGATGAGAGAGCGAGTTGCCATGAGTGGCGCGCTGGCTACGGAAGTGATAGCGCTTGATCACGCCAGCAAAGCCTTTGCCGATACTGGTGCCTGTTACATCGACCTTCTGTCCAACCTGAAACAGGTCCGCTTTGAACTCCGCGCCGACGCTGATTTCAGCCCCTTCGCCTTCCGCCAAACGAAATTCCCACAGACCACGACCGGGTTCCACACCAGCCTTGGCAAAATGCCCGGCCATCGGTTTAGTCACTCGACTGGCGCGCCGCTGGCCAACCGTTACCTGTAGAGCACGGTAGCCATCGGTTTCCTCAGTCTTGATCTGGGTCACCCGATTTGGCTCGACTTCAATCAAAGTCACGGGGATCGAAACGCCGTCTTCAGTGAAGACCCGCGTCATGCCGGCCTTGCGGCCGATTAGTCCAATTGCCATTTTAAGAACCTCTTAAAGCTGTTTTTCAGGCCGGAGGAGGGGAAGGCAGCCCCTCATGGCCAGGGCCAAACGGCTAGTTCAGCTTAATCTGCACATCGACGCCGGCAGCAAGATCAAGCCTCATTAGCGCATCAACCGTTTTGTCGGTCGGATCCACAATATCCATCAGCCGCTTATGGGTGCGTAACTCATACTGGTCACGGGCGTCCTTGTTGACGTGAGGCGAGATCAGCACCGTGAAACGCTCCATTTTAGTTGGTAGCGGAATCGGGCCTCGAACCTGAGCACCGGTACGCTTGGCGGTTTCGACGATCTCTTTCGCCGACTGGTCAATCAGCCGGTGATCAAACGCTTTGAGGCGAATGCGAATACGTTGACTGGACATAGGATCACTCAAGGATCTTAGCGACGACGCCAGCGCCGACCGTGCGTCCGCCTTCGCGGATGGCAAAGCGTAAGCCTT
>RXIV01000003.1 GCA_003989085.1 Candidatus Competibacteraceae bacterium | reverse complement strand
CCGCTTCGAAGGCCACGCGGGAGGGGTTAGGGCCTGCGGGTTTTCGCCGGACGGGCGCTGGCTGGCGACGGCGGGGGTCGACGGGACGGTGCGGCTGTGGGACGTGGCGGGGCGGAGCGAAGCGCACCGCTTCGAAGGCCACGCGGGAGGGGTTAGGGCCTGCGGGTTTTCGCCGGACGGGCGCTGGCTGGCGACGGCGGGGGACGACGGGACGGTGCGGCTGTGGGACGTGGCGGGGCGGAGCGAAGCGCACCGCTTCGAAGGCCACGCGGGAGGGGTTTGGGCCTGCGGGTTTTCGCCGGACGGGCGCTGGCTGGCGACGGCGGGGGTCGAGGGGACGGTGCGGCTGTGGGATGTGGCGACAAAAAATTGCCGGGCGCTACTGTGTCACCTGCCGGGCGGAGAAGTCGCCAGCGCCGATCTCGACCGGGGCCGTTTCATCGCCGCCAGTCCCGACGCTTGGCGTTATCTCGGTTACGGCGGGTTGATCGACGGCGAATGGCAAACCTATCCGGCGGAAGTGTTCGGCGCGATTCCGGAGATGCGGTTGAGCAGCGCTACCGCTTGTTGATCTACGGCGACGCCATGTTGATCACCCGCCGACCGCAACCGGCTTGAAATTTCCGGCAACCCGCCCATAGAGTGATTGATCTTTCCGCAATGGAGCCTGTCATGAAACGCATTCTGCTGTTCCTCACCACCAACCTGGCGGTGGTTTTGCTGCTCGGCTTCGTCGCCCGACTGCTGGGCGTTGACCGATTCCTGTACCAGTCCGGGCTGAATCTGCCCAGTCTATTGATCTTCGCCGCCATTTTTGGCATGGGCGGTTCGCTGATCTCGCTGCTGATGTCCAAATGGGTCGCCAAACGCTCGGTAGGCGCTCAGGTGATCGAGCAGCCCAGTACGCAAACTGAACGCTGGCTGGTGGAGACTGTCCAGCGCCAGGCGCAGGCGGCGGGCATTGGTATGCCGGAAGTAGCGATCTACGACTCGCCAGAACCGAATGCCTTCGCCACCGGGGCGAACCGCAATGCGGCGCTGGTGGCGGTCAGCACCGGCCTGTTGCAGCAGATGAGCGCCGAGGAGGCGGAGGCGGTGCTCGGCCACGAGGTCAGTCACGTCGCCAACGGCGATATGGTGACGCTGAGTTTGTTGCAGGGGGTGTTGAACACCTTCGTGATCGTGCTGGCGCGGGTGGTCGGTTACGCGGTGGATCAGTTTCTCGCCAAGGATAACCAGCGTGGCCCCGGCATCGGCTATTACCTCGCCAGTTTCGTGATGGAACTGCTGTTTGGCTTCCTGGCCTCGCTGATCGTGATGTGGTTCAGCCGTTACCGGGAGTTTCACGCCGACGCCGGCGGCGCTCGGCTGGCGGGACGCAGCAAAATGATTGCGGCGCTGGAGCGGTTGCAGCAACTGCACGAACCCTCGCAATTGCCCTCGCAAATGGCGGCGTTCGGCATCAACGGCGGGCTGGGCGAGGGTCTGCGCAAACTGCTGATGACCCATCCGCCGCTGGAAGAGCGCATCGCCGCCCTGCGGCAACAGGCCTGACGGATGCTAAAGCGCCGCGTCGGATTGATTGATTGTCCGACGTGGCGACAGGGATTGCGGGAAGCGGGGGCGTTTTAGCCGGCGTACTGGTGAAAATCAAAGTCGGGCTTGGGACCAGCCTCAGCCACCATATTGCCCTGCACCAAGGTGACGCCAAATTGCCAGATGCTGGCCATTTGCGGTGCGGTGGACACCCCGGCGGCGACTACCCGAATCTCCAAGTCCTGGGCCTGCTGCGTCAGCACCGCCATCGCCCGGCGGCTGTTCTCATCCTTGGCCTTGGCCAGCCGTTCGATCAGGCTGCCATCCAGCTTGATGTAATTGGGGGTCAGTTCCTGAAGCAACCGCTCGGAGTGGGTCTTGCCGCCAAAATGAGACAAGGCTATATGGCAACCCAGTGTCTTGAGTCGGGCGCGTAATTGCCGGATTTCTTCAAAACATTCATCAGCGTCGTCTTCCTTGATTTCCAACACCAGTTGTTCAGACGGCAAGCGGCTGTCCTTGAAGCATTTGCTAAGCCAGTCGATAAAATCTTTGTCCATGATCGAATTGCGAGAAATGCGGATAAACAGAACCGGCAACCGGTTCCCTGCCTTCTGTAGTTCGATCAACGCCGACAAACCACGAATCACCGTCCACTTGTCCAAGGCGCTCATCAGGCCGTAACGAATCGCCACACTGCTGAGTTTATCGATGGGCTGGAGCTTGTCCGCCTCGTCCAGCATCCGCAGATAAACCTTGTAGCGGGCTTCCTCGGCGTTTTCAAAGCTGACGATGGGCTGGTAAATCAGGCTCAGGCGGCTGTTGGTCAGAGCGTTGCGAATCTGGCGGATCACAGCTTCATCCTGCTCGGCGATCGCGCCGCCTCCCCCCTGTCGTTCTCGCTCCGCTTTCGGCGGCGTGTAAACCTCGACCTGGTTGCTACCTTTCTGGCGGGCCGCCTCACAGGCGCGGTCAGCATGGGACAGTATCTGAATCGGGGTTTCGTGGCTGTCGCTGGCCTTGTAAATCCCGACGCAACAAGTGGTGGTGAACAACTTGCCGTTGATATTGAAACTGGTTTCAGCAATGGCCTTGCAAATCTGCTCGGCCAGCGCCAAAGGATCAGTTGTCGAGTTGGCCGGCAGATAAACTGTAAAGACGCCACTGGCAAAGTGTGCGGCGACATCCTCCGGCGCCAGCAGGGTCTTGAGCAAAGTGGCGGCATCGCGCACGAACTGTTCGATGGCCTCAAACCCCATGGCGTAACGGATAGTGGCGTAATCCGTCAGCAGGACATAGAGCGCCGCGCCATTACGCTCGATCTCCATGTTCTCCAGCAGAAACCGCCGGCTGTGCAGGCCGCTGACTTCATCAAATTTGAGCATCTCCTCCATCTGCTGGTTGTAGGCGACCTTTTCCGGAGTGACATCGCGCACGATGATCTGAGTGCAGGGTTCATCGTTCATCCGGGTCGGTGCGCATTCCAGCAGCATCGGGAACGTCTGGCCGTTGCTACGCACCCCGACCAGCTCGACCGGTTCAATGGCCTTGCCCGAACGGATACTGCGGCGCAAAACGCTTTTTAGCGCGTCCCGATACCCCGGCGGCACCATATGCACCAACTGGATCGCGGCCAAATCTTCCTTTCGCCCATAACCGAACAGCCGCAAATAAGCTGGATTAGCGTAGGTATGGACGCCTTCATGGATGTAGGCCAGCGCCTCCTGGATATTTTCCAGCAGAGCCTGGCTACGGTTTTCGCTTTCCTTGAAGCGGATCTCGAAGGACTGACCACGCTTGCGGGTTTGCAGGTTGCTCAGTTCCTTGCGGACCACCGCCACCAGGTAATCGGCATCATCCAGATAGAAATAGTTGTCCGCGCCTTCTTCCAGCAGTCGGGCCGGCTTATGCCGCTGTTGCTGGTTGTCGTCCACCACCGCAACGACCGGGATATCCTGCGCCGCTTCGGTCACCATCAGCCGGATCTGAGCCAAAGCGGGCAGATCGTCTGCTAACCGCAGCAGGATCAGATCCAACGGCTGATAGTCAATGGCGCTACGCGCTTCTTCAGCCTGGTCAGTGCAGATCAACTCAAGCTGATAGTCATCGCCGCGCAAGGTCTTGACGATATGATCGATGTCGGATCGGGAGCGATCCACGATGAGCAGATTGATGACGGTAGGATCAGACACGCTTTACCAACCTCTGCTGAGAGAACCAGAACCCGGTGGGAAACGAGTCGTCAGACAGCGCCCATCCAAGCCTGGGTGGTTTGCCCGCCGGTTGCCGGCGCATAGTTCTCATAATAGCTAAGGCCTTGGCTGATTGCAGCCCGCTACAAAAACCGCTGACGCGGCATCTGACGTGAAGCTGGCGCGGTATCTGACGTGAAATAAGCGTTTGCGGCTATCATACTTGGTTTTCATGGCTCAATCACTCTGGAAGGCAAGCTGGAATGGCGACGTATAGCACTAATGAATTCAAGGGCGGACTCAAAATCATGCTGGATGGCGATCCTTACGTCATCGTTGACAACGAGTTCGTCAAGCCCGGCAAGGGCCAGGCATTCAATCGGGCCAAGGTGCGTAACCTGAAAACCGGGCGGGTGATCGAGCGCACCTTTAAATCCGGCGACAGCGTCGAAGGCGCTGATGTGGTCGATGTCGAGCTGCAATATCTCTATTCCGACGGCGAACACTGGCATTTTATGGATCAGCAAAGTTACGAGCAGTTGACCGCCGACGCCTCGGCAATGGGCGATGCCGCCAAGTGGCTGAAAGAAGAAGCGATCTGCCAGGTGACCCTATGGAACGGCATCCCCTTGAGCGTATCTCCGCCGATTTTCGTGATCATGACCATTATTGAAACCGATCCTGGCCTGCGCGGCGACACGTCGGGTGGCGGCGGCAAGCCGGCGACGCTGGAAACCGGAGCAGTGGTGCGGGTGCCGCTGTTCGTGCAGAGCGGCGAAGTCATCAAGGTCGATACCCGCACCGGTGAGTACGTTTCCCGGGTCAAGGAATAACTGGAAAACCGCTTGGAATGGCTGAATCGAGCGCCGATTCACCCACATGGCGACCTGACGCGGATTGGGCCACTTTGCGGTTGCGGGCGAAACTGCTGGCGCAGGTTCGCGCCTTTTTCGCTACGCGCAACGTGCTGGAAGTCGAAACTCCGGCGCTGTCGGCAGCAGCGATCCCCGATCCGAACCTTGCCAGTTTTGCCGTCTGCTATGCCGGGCCGGGACCGCGCCACGGGCAAACGCTGTATCTCCAGACCTCGCCCGAATTTCCGATGAAGCGCTTGCTGGCCGCAGGCAGTGGCTGCATTTACCAGATTGCCCGGGTGTTCCGCGATGGGGAAGCGGGCCGCCGCCACAATCCTGAATTTACCCTGCTGGAATGGTATCGGGTTGGATTCGACCATCACCGGTTGATGAGTGAAGTGGCGGAACTGGTGACGGAATTACTGGCCGGGCGCTTGCTGGTCGCGGAACCGGAACGGTTGAGTTATCAGGAAATTTTCCAGCAGCATCTTGATCTGGACCCACACCGGGCCAGCGTGGCGGAACTGGCGGCGGGCGCGGCGGCGCAGAACGTGCCGATTCCGCCGGGAATGCCGGCAGAGGACACCGATCCCTGGCTGGACTTATTGCTGACCCACTGCATTGAGCCGACGCTGGGTCAAGGCCGGCTGACCTTTGTTTACGATTACCCGGTTACACAGGCGGCGCTGGCTCGATTGCGGCCTGGTGATCCGCCGGTTGGCGAGCGTTTCGAGCTGTATTTGGACGGCGTCGAGCTGGCGAACGGTTTTCACGAATTGGGCGACGCCAGCGAACAGCGCCGACGCTTTGTCGCAGAAAATGCCACACGGCAGGCAGCAGGATTGCCGGAAATGCCGTTGGATGAAGCGCTGCTGGCGGCGCTGGCGACAGGCTTGCCCGCATGCGCCGGCGTAGCGCTGGGCTTTGATCGATTGGTCATGCTGGCAGCAGGGAAATCATCCCTTCAACACGCGATGGCTTTTGCCATCGATAGTGCTTGAGGAAACGGCCACGCGGCTCGCCGGGCGTGGGGTCAGCAACGATTCACAGGGTAGCTAATCGCCGGTTGGCGCTGGCTTTCGCCAGCCGCTGTCCCATCTTGACCGCAGACTCGGCCCGCAACTCTGCCGCCCAGCGCACCGCATTCGGGCCAAACAGCACGATCACGGTGGAACCCATATTAAACCGGCCCAGTTCCGCGCCCTTGTCCAGCCGCACCGCGCCCTCGCCAACAGCCGGGTAATCCCAACAGCGAATGGCCGTTCCCAGCGGCGGGGTTATCACCCCGGCCCAGACCGTTTCAATCGAGGCCACGTTAATCGCTCCGACCAGCACCAGCGCCATTGGCCCCAGTGCGGTGTCAAACCGCGTGACGACTCGTTCATTGCGGGCGAATAACTCTGGCACGAGCTGCGCCGTCAACGGCGAGACGCTAAACAGCTTGCCGGGAATATGCGCCATCTCCCGCAACTGCCCGGTCAGCGGCATATGAATCCGGTGATAGTCGCGAGGAGACAGGTACAGGGTGGCGAATCCACCATTCTGAAAGGGTTTCGCCCGTTCTGGATCGCCGCCCAACAATGCAGTCAACGAGAAGTTGCGGCCCTTGGCTTGCAGCAGAGTATCCGCAGTCGCCTTGCCGAGTTGACTGATCGCACCGTCCACTGGGCAGCACACAACCCGGTCGCCCGGCGCAATCGGTCGTGCGCCAGGCCGAAGGGCGCGGGTAAAAAAAGCGTTGAAGTCGGGATAGGCTCGTGGATCCGGCTCCTGCGCCTCGGCCAGCCTGACCTGATAATGCTGGATAAACCAGCGAATCAGTCGATCCTTGAGCCACGGGGTCCGCAGCCGGGTCAGCCGGTAGCTGAGGCGAGTCAGCAGCCGTTGCGGCAATAAAGTTTGCGGCAGATTGCGAAGATGGTCCTTCAAGGACACTGAAGCGTCGGGGGGAGTGGTGGTTGGGGACATGGCAGGGGGTGGGCGGCAGTGGCGATGGAGGGTCGAGGCGCGAGAGCATACCCGCCCCAGCCCTGAAACGGTAGAATGTCCCGGTCATCCCCTCACCCCGCGCTAAAGGAGTCATCATGGCCGCCTTGATCGATCCGAATGATCCCGCTCTGCAACCAATGAACCCGCCCTCCTTGCCGCTGGCTGGCAAGAAGGCGCTGGTAGTCGGCGTCGCCAACAAGGACTCTATTGCTTACGGCTGCGCCCGCGCCTTCCGGTCGTTTGGGGCCGAGGTGGCGATGACCTATCTGAATGAAAAGACCCGCCCCTATACGCAGATCCTTGCCGATGCGTTGCAGGTGCCGCCGGAACTCTATCTGCCCTGTGACGTACGCGAACCCGGCCAGGTTGAAGCGGTGTTCGAGGCGCTGGGTAAACATTGGGGCAAGCTGAATATCCTGTTGCACTCCATCGCCTTCAGTCCGCGTGATGACCTGCATGGCCGAGTCACCGACTGCTCGCTGGCCGGGTTCCTCTCGACGATGGAAGTATCGGCTTGGTCGTTTATCCGCATGGTGCATCTGGCCGAGCCGTTGTTGGAAAAGGAAGGCGGGACCGCGATCACCCTCAGCTATTTCGGCGGCGAGAAAGTGGTGCCACATTACGGAATCATGGGCACCGCCAAGTCGGCGCTGGAAACCGCCGCCAAATATATGGCGGCTGAACTGGGGCCAAAAGGCATCCGGATCAATATCGTCTCGCCGGGGCCGGTGCTGACCCGCGCTGCCTCCGGCATTGATCGCTTCGACGAGCTACTGGAGCGCACTAAGGACCGTGCTCCAACCCATTCACTGGTGACGCCCGATCAGGTTGGCGTCGCCACTGCCGCGCTGGCCTGCGATTTCGCCAGCATCGTCACTGGCGAAGTGCTGTACATGGATGGCGGCTACAACATCATGGGCGGTTGAACGGATCCCGATGGCTGACCATAACGATGTTTTGCCTTACCTGCGCACGATCCGCGACCTGATCCGCTGGGGCGCCAGCCGGATGAACCAGGCCGGTCTGCACTTTGGCCACGGCACCGAAAGCGCCATTGATGAAGCGGCGACGCTGGTGTTGCACGCTTTGCATCTGCCGCCGGACTTGCATGCCGAATACTTGCAGGCCCGTCTGACGCCGCCCGAACAGCAGGCAGCGCTGCAACTGCTGGAGCGGCGAATTACCGAACGCAAACCCGCCGCTTACCTGACCCATCGCGCCTGGTTCATGGGCCTGCCGTTCTACGTGGATGAGCGGGTGCTGGTGCCGCGTTCACCGCTGGCGGAGCTGATCGAACGCCATTTTGCGCCGTGGCTGCCCGACAGCCGCACGGTCGAGCGCATTCTTGACCTGGGAGCCGGTAGCGGCTGTATCGGCATCGCCTGCGCCTATGCCTTTCCGGACGCGCAGGTCGATCTAGCGGATATTTCCGCCGAGGCAATGGCCGTGGCGCAGCGTAATGTCGCGGATCACGGGCTGGAGGATCAGGTCGAGATCATCCAGTCCGATTTGTTTTCGGCACTGAAGGGCCGTCGCTACGATCTGATCATCAGCAATCCACCTTACGTCAGCCTGTCGGAACTGGACGCCCTGCCCGCCGAATACCATCATGAACCCCGGTTGGGGCTGG
Organism: Candidatus Competibacteraceae bacterium; assembly: GCA_003989085.1. Lineage (GTDB taxonomy): Bacteria > Pseudomonadota > Gammaproteobacteria > Competibacterales > Competibacteraceae > RXIV01. Next base: position 304,132 of record RXIV01000003.1, on the reverse strand, counting down.
CCGCCGGCGAAGAGGGTCTGGACATCGTGCTGGACATTTTGCGTGAGGCGGCCGATTACCTGAAACGCGACGGGTTGCTGATCGTCGAAGTGGGCGATGCTCAGTATGCCCTGTGTGAGGCGCTTCCGGATGTGCCGTTTACCTGGCTGGAATTCGAGCGCGGCGGGCAAGGCGTGTTTTTATTGAACGCCGCCCAAGTCCGCCGGTTATAGGAAGGACCTGCATGGATACCACGCTAGTTTTTGACCGGGAACTGATCAGCAAATACGACAAGGCCGGCCCGCGCTACACCTCGTATCCGACCGCAGTGCAGTTTCACGATGGCTTCGGCGAGGTTGATTATCAGCAAGAGGCTCAGTCTGGCAATGCGACCGGCAAACCGCTGTCGTTATATCTCCACATTCCATTCTGCGACACGGTTTGCTTTTACTGCGCCTGCAACAAGATTATCACTAAAAACCGCCGCCACGCGGGACCCTATCTTGATCATCTGCATCGGGAAATCGCCTTGCAGGGCGCATTATTCGCCCGGTCCCGGCCAGTGACCCAATTGCATTGGGGCGGCGGTACGCCCACATTTATCAGCACTGCTGAAATGCGCGAGTTGATGCGGGTTACTGGCGAGCATTTCCAACTGCTCGACAATGACCGTGGCGAATACTCCATCGAAGTCGATCCGCGGGAAACCAATGATGGCACCATCGCCTTATTGCGTGATCTGGGATTCAATCGCTTGAGTCTTGGCGTACAGGATTTTGATCAAGGGGTGCAAAAAGCGGTCAACCGGATTCAGTCACAGGACATCACCTTGCGCGTCATGGATGCCGCCCGCTGTGAGGGTTTCAAATCAATCAGCGTGGATTTAATTTACGGATTACCTTTGCAAAGCGTCGCCAGCTTCAGTCGAACCGTAGATGAAATCATTGCTCAAAATCCTGACCGAATCTCAGTCTTCAACTACGCACACCTGCCAGAACTCTTCAAGACCCAGCGCCAGATTGACGTCAATACGCTGCCTTCGCCGGCGGTAAAACTGGAGATTCTTAGAACCGTAATTGAGCAATTGGCTAATGCCGGCTATGTCTATATCGGCATGGATCACTTTGCTAAACCGGAAGATGAATTAACCTTGGCACAACAGGCTGGAACGCTCTATCGCAATTTTCAGGGTTACAGCACTCATGCGGACTGTGATTTGATTGGTTTGGGCGCAACCTCCATCGGCATGGTCGGCGATAGCTACAGCCAAAATCTAAAAACGCTGGAGGAGTATTACGCCCGGATTGACACTGGCCGACTCGCCGTATTTCGTGGGCTGCGATTAGATGCCGATGATCGGCTGCGGCGTGCGGTGATTACTGCATTGATTTGTCATTTTACGTTAAGTTTCGCTGTTATCGAACAGCAGTTTGGCATCTGCTTTGACGAGTACTTCGCAGTGGAATTAGCGGAACTAATGGATATGCAAGCAGATGGACTGCTGACGATTGATGAAAGCGGTATTCAGGTATTGCCGCCGGGTCGCTTGTTAATTCGTAATATCTGCATGGCGTTTGATCGGTATTTGCGGAAACAACAGCAACAGCGGTTTTCCAGAGTGATTTAAACCATGCCGAATCGTCAGCCCCTCTGAACCGACGGAAGTCATGAAGCCAGCGCCGATTCTGCTTCTCATGCTGACAGTTTGTTCAGGGTTTTCTGCTGGTCTTGTTTTAGCGGGGGAAGCCACTCCGCCGCATCTGGTTTTGCACGATTTTGAGCGGCTGGAAAGCCCAACGCTGGGGATTACAATGGGCAGTTGGGCTACGAAACCGGGACGTTATCCGGGACTGCTCAGCTACCGATTAGAACCAGCGCAACGTCCCGGCAGCCGGCGGGCGCTGCATCTCCATTACCGGTTTCTTCCCGGTGCAACCGAGGCTATTGGTTGGCAATTGCGCCTGCCCGATCTCGACGCCTCAGCTTATGATCATCTGGAATTATGGATTCGCGGTGATCAGAAAGCCGGCTATGCAGATACGCTGAAGCTGGAATTCAAGCAACCTTTGACCCAAGGCCCACCTGGACTGCTGCGCCAGGGCAGTTATGTGATTCGTGGTATTACTGACGATTGGCAGCGAATCCGTATTCCACTGAACCTGATGAATGGTATCGCTGACTGGAAACAGTTGCGCTGGTTCACTCTGGCCTTGCAGCCGCGTCGGTCACCGATGAGCAGTGGCGGGTATTGGCTTGATGATATTGTCTTGATTAAAACCGGCCAGCCCGGCCCCAGTATTCTCGATCCCGTTATTACACCGAGCAAATCAGCTTGGGGAAACCAGAATGGCGGTAGAGTCGCGACTCAACCACTGATTCAGGCGCGATTAGCGGGGTGGCCAAAACGGTTGACAGTAGACTGGGCGGAATTGCCGGCGAATGATCAGGCGTTTCTGGAACGGCTGGCCCGCGATACTTGGCGGGGGCTGGCAGCCTTTACAGATCGTGAGCATGGTCTGCCATTGGATACGGTGCGGCTTAATGGTGCTGTTATTCCTGAACCGACAGGATTGGGTGATTACACGAATGTAACAAACATTGGCCTGTACTTGATTGATGTGGTTGCAGCGCGGGAACTGGGATTGATTAGCGCAAAGGAAGCTGAAAGCCGACTGACCAATACCTTGGATACCTTGGATAAACTGGAGACTTGGCAGGGTTTTTTCTATAATTATTACGATACAACAACACTGGAACGCACCAGTCATTTTCTCTCGTTCGTCGATTCTGCCTGGTTGAGCGCCGGTTTGATGGTAGTCAGAAACAGCGTTCCGCAACTGGCGCAGCGATGCACTCGGTTGATTGATCGAGAGGATTATCGCTTTTTCTACGATCCCGTTGAACAAGTGATGATGCACGGCTATTACGTTAACTTGCCTTACCGTTCTGAATACAGCTATGGATTGTTGTACAGCGAGGCGCGATTAGGCAGTTTAATTGCAATTGGCAAAGGCGAGGTGCCACAACAACATTGGTTCCGTATGGCCCGCACCTTCCCACGCTATTATGGCTGGCAGCAACAATCACCCAAGAACCGAATTAATAAAACCGTCCACACCTATACTTTTCCTGGCGGCTATTATTCATGGCGGGGGATGAATTATGTGCCGTCGTGGGGCGGCAGTTTGTTTGAGGCGCTGATGCCTTTTCTGGTGCTGGATGAATTACACTATGCGCCGGCCAGTTTAGGTAAAAATGCGTTGGTTCATACTCAATTACAGCGCCGTTTTGCTTTGGAGCAACTGGGCTATCCAGTGTGGGGTTTGTCGCCGAGTTCAACTCCACTGGGCAACAGTTATGGTGAATACGGGGCGCGGATTCTCGGTATGCGTGGCTATCCGGGTGGAGCCATTACACCTCATGCCGCAGTATTGGTATTATTGACCGAACCGGTAGCGGCTGTTGCCAATCTCCGCCAATTGGCTAAGCGCTATCCTGTTTATGGTGACTTTGGATTCTATGATGCAGTCGATCCGAAAACCGGCCAGGTGGCTTATAACTATCTCGCTCTGAATCAGAGCATGATCCTGATTACATTAGCTAATTATTTACATAATGGCGTTATTCAGCGTTATTTTTCCACTGATCCGATCATGCAGCGGGTACTGCCGTTATTAGGTGAAGAACGATTTTTTGAGTCAGACCATCGTATGCTTGATTAGCAACTGACGGACTGTTGATGGCCAGCGTTGACTTTGAGCGGATTGACAAAATTTATCCGGGCGGAACCCAGGCCGTCTTTGACTTCAGCCTGACGATTGCCGATGGCGAAGCCTTGGCGCTGGTTGGCCCATCCGGTTGCGGTAAATCGACCCTGCTGCGACTGCTGGCCGGGCTGGAAACCGCCACGCGGGGCGAGTTGCGGATCGAGGGCATGGTGGTCAATGAGCTGCCGCCGCAACAGCGCAATGTGGCGATGGTATTTCAGGATTACGCGCTCTACCCGCACCTAACGGTGCGGCGCAATCTGGAATTTCCGTTGAAAATGCGCAACTTGACTCGGGCTGAGATAGAACGGCAGGTGAATTGGGCGGTGGAGTTGCTCAGTCTAGGCGGTTTGCTTGATCGGCTGCCGAAGCAACTGTCTGGTGGACAACGGCAACGGGTGGCCATGGGACGGGCTTTGGTGCGGCAGCCGGCTGTATTCCTGATGGATGAACCGCTATCGAATCTGGATGCCCGGCTGCGGGTGCAAATTCGCGCTGAACTGGGCGAATTACTGGAGCGGCTGCACGCGACCACAATTTATGTCACTCACGATCAGGCCGAAGCGATGACCTTGGGTAACCGGGTCGCGGTCGTGAATCAGGGCCGACTGCAACAGGTTGCGCCGCCCCGTGAACTTTATGAGCATCCAGCCAACGTCTTCGTCGCCAGCTTTATCGGCAACCCGCCGATGAACCTGCTTCCGGCCCGGCTGATCGCCGATAACGCTGACCGCCTGCAACTTCGATTGGGCGAGCAGCATACGCCGCTATTGCAGCCTGTAGCGACGCTGGAAGCATGGCAAGACCAGCGGGATACGCTGCTGATTGCTGGCATCCGGCCCGAACATCTGGCGCTTACCGACGGAGAGACGGGGTTGCAGGTCATAGTGCGCGATGTCGAATATCTGGGCCACGAAACCTTGTTGCATGGGCGAATTGCGGGGCTGGATAGCGCCGAATTGTTGTTGACTGCCCGCCTGCCAGGCCTGCGGACGTTGCACCGGGGTGAGATGGTGCGGTTAAAGCCTGTGGCTACCGAGTGGCATGGATTCGACGCCAGCGGCCTGGCGCTGACCCGGCATTAAAGGTTTCCAGAACTAGCCTGTTTAGAGAATGAGTTGGTCACGGTCAGCCAATCATCTTGCTCTAATGACTTTCCAGCAAATCACTCAACTCTCCACTGGTTTTCCGTAGATTCTGGCTCAGAAAATAGGCGATTTTCAGCACTACCCGCAGCGCCAGTCGAGGATGATCGTCCGACAACCGCTCGAACATCGCCTGATCGATGATCAGCAACTCGCTGTCGGTGTTGACGATGGCTTTCGCTGAACGCGGTTGATGGTCAATCAACGACATTTCGCCATAGGTTCTGCCCGGATTCAGCGTTGCGATCCGCTGATTGGCTTTATAGATGTCGATTGAACCCTTGATCAGAATCCCCATTGAACCGCCCTTGCTGCCTTCGTCGAATAACAGCAATCCGGCCTGAATGGCATAGGGTTTGAAATAGCGGCCCAGCACCAGCATTTGCGGCCAGGAAAAGTCCTTGGCCCATGAGGTTGCGTCCAGCATCTCCGCGACCCGCTGCGCTGCGTCGTCCATGCTTATGAGATTCAAGGTGTCAGTAATCGCCATGAGTCAACTCCGCTCAAGGCACCAGCAAATCGCCGCCTTCCATGTGCAGCACTTCGACCCGCCAGCCAACCAGCAACACACTCCCAACCCGGCGAATCAGTCCAGTATCGCTAAACTCGAACAGATACAGCCGCTCCAGTTTCAGCCGACCGTCGCGATCACGCCGCAGCCACAACCGTTCCAGCGCCACGGTATCGTCTAACAATTGCACGTTGCTCTGACGGCAGGCGCGGGCGCTGGCGGCGCTGGCCTGCTCGCGGGCGCCAAGACAGTCCCGCCAGAACCACAGGCCAATCCCCAGCACTATCAGAAAACTGATCAGAAAGGAAAAACTCATCATGGCTCACTGGTCGCCCATTGCGAGTCGGGACGACGGCTATTTCAGGAAGAAAATAAAGGCTATCCATGAATCGAAACCAGAGCATCCCGTATAATCGCCAAGATACCCATCCTGACTCTTTGCGATGAGCGATGCAAAACCCGCGAGTGACTCCCTAATGCCAAAAACTGCTTTTATTACCGGTGCGACCTCTGGATTTGGCGCGGCCTGCGCCCGCCGCTTTGCCCAGGACGGCTGGCGGTTAATTCTCTGTGGCCGCCGATTGGAGCGCCTGAACACCCTCCGCGATCAACTAGCCACAGTGGTCCCGGTTTATGCGTTCCCCTTGGATGTCCGCGATGAAGGCGCGGTCAACGCCGCCGTCGCCGCCTTGCCCGCCGAATTTGCCGAGGTCGATCTGCTGCTCAACAACGCCGGGCTGGCGCTAGGTCTGGAACCCGCCCATCGCTGCGACATGCAGGACTGGGAGACGATGATCGACACTAATATCAAGGGGTTGCTGTACTGTACCCGTGCGCTTCTGCCAGGGATGGTGGCCCGCCAGCGCGGTCATGTCATCAACATCGGTTCGGTAGCCGGCAACTATCCGTATCCGGGTGGCAATGTCTACGGCGGCACCAAGGCTTTCGTCAAGCAGTTCTCGCGCAACCTGCGGGCCGACCTGCTGGGAACACGGGTGCGGGTGACCAATATCGAGCCTGGCATGGCGGAAAGCGAGTTTTCGCTGGTGCGATTCAAGGGTGACGATGGCAAGGCTGCTCAGGTTTATCAGAACGTCCAGCCATTGCAGCCGGAAGATATCGCCGATACGGTGTTCTGGGTGGCGACCCGCCCGGAACACGTCAATATCAACCGCATGGAGTTGATGCCGGTGTGCCAAGCCTTTGCTCCATTTGCCATCAGCCGCGAGGGTTGAGCAGCGCTTCCCACGTGCCGCCAACCTTGCACTGATTGATTTTTCCATTTATTTCAATTCATCCCGTGTCCTTCGTAGAAAAACCATCCGGTGTTCAGCTTTCCACAACGCCCTTCAGAATCACCCCATCCGCACCGACGATCCGCAACCGAGCGCCGGCGGGACAATCCTGGTTGACTACGACTTTCCAGGTCGAATCATCTACCCGGATTTTGCCGTAACCGTTGACCACCGGCGCATCCAGCGTAAACACCCGACCAACGTATTGATGACCACGGCGGTTGAGCAGTGAGTCTTGCGTCTGGGTGGGGTGCCGCCGCAAGCGCAGTCGCCAAGCGACGATGGAGCCGACCGACAGCAGCGCAAACAGCATCACCTGATAGGTCCAGGCCACGGGCAGCACCGTCAGCAACAAGCCCACCAGCAGCGCCGCGACCCCCATCCACAGGAAGAAGAAGCCGGGGACAACCGCTTCAATCGCCATCAGCGCCACACCGAGCAACCACCAGTTCCAGTAGACCGGCTCCAGCAACCATGCGCTCATCAGCGAGTTTCCGTCTTGCTCAACGCTTCCTGCGCCAGCTCTGCTACCCCGGCCAGCGTACCCACCAGCCCCGATGTATCCAGCGGCATCAATAGCACCTTCTGATTAGGCGCTGACGCCAGTTTTGCTATCGCTTCAACGTATTTCTGGGCTACAAAGTAATTGATCGCTTGGACACTGCCTTTGCCGATGGCTTCGGACACCATCAGGGTTGCGCGGGCCTCGGCTTGGGCCAATCGCTCGCGAGCTTCGGCATCTCGGTACGCCGACTCCTTGCGCCCTTCCGCCTCCAGAATCACCGCCTGTTTTTTCCCTTCCGCCGCCAGAATGGACCCTTGTCGCTCGCCTTCGGCAGTGAGGATGGTCGCCCGTTTATCACGCTCAGCCTTCATCTGTCGGGCCATCGAATCCACCAAATCTTTGGGCGGGGAAATATCCTTGATCTCGATCCGGATCACTTTCACCCCCCACGGGGTCGTCGCCTCATCGACCACCATCAGCAGCCGGGCGTTGATTTCATCGCGTTTCGACAGCAGCTCATCGAGATCCATCGATCCCATGACGGTACGCAGATTGGTCATGGTCAGGTTGAGAATGGCGAATTCCAGCTGATTGACTTCGTAGGCCGCCTTGGCGGCATCCAGCACTTGATAGAACACCACGCCATCAACCCGGACAATGGCGTTGTCCTTGGTAATGATTTCCTGGGAGGGGACATCCAGCACCGTTTCCATCATATTGATCTTGCGGCCAATACGGTCAATGATCGGCACGATGAAGTTCAGGCCCGGCGTCATGGTTTCGGTGTAGCGGCCAAAGCGCTCGACGGTGTATTCCATGCCCTGTGGCACCGACTTGACACCCAGAAACACCAGAATGATCGCTAGGATAGCCAGTGCGACGACAAATGCGGAAAAACCTTCCAACATGACTTTGGCTCCTCGGTGAATGACTCGTGGTCTTGGGAGCAAGTCTAGTTGAGTGCGGCGCGGGATGACTACCGGTGCGCAGCGCGGCGCCGGATCAGCAACCGCCGCGCTCGATGATCAAACCGGTTCGCGCATTAATCGCGACATGCAAGGGTTTATCGTTGGTGGTCCAGGCGACGATTTGCCAACAGGTATTGCCGTCTTCGTCGATATACAACGAAGCTGAATCCGGTTCGTTGTCTCCCGCATCGGCATTCAGCGCCTTCAACGCCGTTGGCAGAACCGTGTCGAGATCGTTCAGCCACGGTCCAAGTCGTACCGGGAGCTGTGTTGGCATCGCGGCGATCAGTTCCAGCCATTCGGCTTCATCGTCCGCCCGCTCAAACTCACGGTCCATCGCGGTCACTGTCAACAAACCAGCCTTTGGATCCAACAGGATGTCAAAACTATGGATCCGGCGAATGCGCCGCTCCAGCCGGTCGGCGCGCCCCCGGAAGGAATAGCGAAATTCGCGCGGGACAATGATTCCCGCCTCATCGCGTCCCAGTTCGATGACGACAGTTTCCAGTATCGCCTGCAAGTCAATCTGTCGGGCCACCGGCCAAACAGATTCATAGCCGGCGCTCACGGTCGCCAACGGCGTGGCCTGTGCGGGCAGTGGCCGGCGGTCAACCACGATGCCAGCAGCGGCTCCGATAAACGCGGTGGCATCAATGCCGTATTCGGCCAGCAATTGTTGAGAACGGTGGTTGACGGCTCGCGAATGCAGCCCGGCCAATGGCCAGGCTTGCCGCCAGACGCCCAGTATCGCGCCCCGCCAGCTCAGCCGGACTCGCTTGCCCTCTGGCCGCAGCCAGCCTTGTTCCAGCAGCGCGTGAATTTCTCGGGCGTAGTGGTCGGCTAGAAACCGGGCTGGATCGCAGGCTGCCTGATCCAGTTTGTCCAGACTGACCTTTTGCGGCAATGCGGCCACCAGATTACGGTGTACGACACACAACGCTCGTGGATCCCAGATATCCTTTAATTGGACTCGCGCCAGATAGGCCGGGGCCGGCAGGCTGTAGGGTAGATCGAGATTATTAGTGGACAACACTCGGCCATCGACAAATTCACTCGAAAATTCAACAAACTGTCGGGCTGGACGGGTTGCCATGTTGCACTGGACATACACCGCCAGAGCGGCGATGCCTTGTGCTGGTTGGCCCAGCAACCGCAACCAGAACGTTGTATCCTGGGCAAGTTGGTCACAGCGGAAATCACCGTAATGGATAAAACCATCTGCGGCTAATGCCTCGGCGGCGTCAGTCAGAGCAACCCAGATCGCATCGGGCAATGCGGATTCCTGCAACGGAACAAAACGGGGCCGCAACGGTTGACGAACCCGCTGTAGCGCCAGCGGAACGCCAATCAACATCTGGAGTAGCAAGATCGGTGGCGCAATCAGCCACTTAATCAGGCGAATCAGCAACACCAGCGTGTAGGAAGGCAGCAGGACAATCACCCGTAACAGGGACAACCACTGATCGCGCATGGGGGTAGTCCCGGTTACTCGCTGTCATCAAGTCGACCAAGGCCGAAAAACCGGCCCTGGCTCCAGACGCCGTATTCGCGGCCTGCCGCCGTCAGGCGTTCTTCACCGAGTTCAGCTAGTTCCACAAACACCGCGCGGCTGAGCAGGGCCAGCAGTTGGCCGCGAATGTGGACATAGGGTGAGGGTTCGCCACCGGGAATCCGGTAGACGACGGTCAGCGGATGTTCTGGGCCGGCGATGGCGGTATCGCCAAGATTAGTGGTGAAAGTCAGGGATTGCTCATGACCAACGCCGGCAACGTCAACCCGCACCGCAACAAATGGCGCATCGCTAACCTGGATGCGCCATTTCTCGACTGGCGTAACCAGATAATAATGTCCATCGGCGTCACGGCGCAGGATCGAGGCAAACAGACAAACCAGAGCTTCACGCGGAATGGGATCGCCTTCATGCCGCCAAATGCCATCTCGGGCGATATGAATATCAATATCGCCGCTGAACGGCGGATCCCAGCGATCCACCGGCGGCAACGACTGGCCGCTGCGGGTTAATTGGGCTGCTAAGGTGGCGGGGTTGGGTGGGAAATGGCGCATTGGATCGGATTACCACCGGTGGTCTGATTCATAGTGATCATCATTATGAATCAGAAATCGGCGATCCACACATTACGCCATCGCTGCGGGGAGTCGGTGTCAGGACAACCGGGGATTGACACCCCGGTGTTGGCGGGATTCGCGTCCGACACTAGCCTTCGGTGGTGACCCGTTGCAAATCGCGGTAGATCCGCATAACCCGATCCGGGAAAGACGAGCGCGTTCCCAGACTGCCGTTATAGCTGAGCAACGCCCGGCGCAGATTGCCGTCATGGTCACCAAGATAGTTGACCAAGATCCGCGAACCCACATGAATGTTCTTGGCCGGATCAAACAACTGCTGAGAACCACCGATTTGCCGCATCTTGCGGCCATGTGCGCCGGGCATGACTTGCATCAGCCCTCGGGCGCCGCACCGGCTGACCGCCCGCTCCTTAAACGTGGATTCAACCGCGATAATCGCCAGAATCAGTTCTGGATCGATCTGATGGCGAGCGCCGCTGTCAATGGCTTCGCGAACAATCGCATCGGCGCGGCGACCAGCAACCTGGTAGCGGTTCTGGATATGCCGGGAAAGCCGAGCGATTTTCCGTTGGTTGGCGGGGGTTGTTACGGTGGAATCGGCGTCAGCGTCGAGGGTAGTAATGGCGCTATCGGCAATGGCTACCGTTAAGGTTTGGGTGGGTTCATCATCACCGGCAGCTTTTGGCGATTGAGCCAGCGTGGCTACGGGCATTAACAGCGCCGCGCCCAGCAGGACAGAATTAAGGGTCAGAACAAATTGATCCCTAACGCATCCCGTAAATTCCATAAAGACCTCCGTCGTATCAGTACGAACTGGTAAGTGCTCGATGGACTTGCATTCCTTGAGCGGCGATGAATCGTTCCTTGATTGCCTGGATTACTCCAGTTGCCGCAAGTCCGACCTAAGCAACTCCGGCAAGGGCCTGCCAGCCCGGCGCCGGTGTCGCCTGACGTTCCCGAGTCAGTGTTTGATCTGACTTATGGCAGGGAACATGCTGCAACACAGCATGTATCTATAAGAGCACGGGGTGGAAATCTTTTGCAAGTACTTAATTGCAAAATAAATCTTTTTCGCCAGTCTGAATGGTAGATTTTAATCACTGATATTTTAAACTTTTTATTATTTAAATCATGAAGTTAAATAAAAAATTAGTTTTTTGGACAAAAAAACAAAAAGTTGTTTATAAACAAATAATTAAAATTTTTTCTATAAATAAGCCAAGAATTATTCTCATTCAAGAAAAAACAACAAATAGTATCCAGCGCCGGTTGCGAACAATACAGATTGGTAAAAACAATAATTATATTAAATTCAAATAGTTGTAATACCACAATTTAAATACATAATATATTGAAAAATAACAAGTTATTAGATTTGCTCAGATACAGATGATAAGGAATAGGCCGTTTACAACGAGCTGAGCGAGTGCGTTACCAAAGGCGATAGGAGGAAATGCGCTTGGCCCAGTCAGGCGGAGTACAATTTCGGTGGGAGCGATGGTTCAGGCGAACCATCTGCGGCGGTATGAATGGTCTAGCGATGAGGAGCAACGATGGGCAACCGGCTTTCCAAAATCTACACCCGCACCGGCGATGCTGGCACCACTGGGCTAGGCACTGGCGAGCGGGTGGACAAGGACTGTTTGCGAATCGAAGCGATTGGCGAAGTAGATGAGTTGAATTGCATGATTGGCCGGGTGCTGGCGCATGATCTGCGTGAAGCGATGCGAAGCTGCTTGCAGGAAGTGCAACACAAGCTCTTCAACTTGGGCGGAGAACTGAGCATTCCGGGCTATCAAGCGGTGCAGCCGGCAGATGTCGAAGGGTTGGAAGCGGCGCTAAACGAGTTCAACGCCCAGTTGCCGCCACTTAAGGAATTTATCTTGCCGGGCGGCGGGCGGGCAGCAGCAGATTGCCATATCGCTCGGGCGGTTTGCCGTCGCGCTGAACGGCGAGTGGTGTCGCTGGCGCGGGAGGAGGAGGTCGGCGAGCCGGTGCGGGTTTATCTGAACCGGCTGTCGGATCTACTGTTTGTCCTGTGCCGGATTCTCGCCCGTGACGAGGGCGGCGTCGAGGTGTTGTGGCGCAACCCAGGGCGGGGGAATGCAGAAGGTTGAAAATCAAAGGTTAAAGGCTGGAACCTGGCCTTTAACCTTTCCGAAAGCCTTTCCCAGATTCCCGGCATAATCACTCACGAACATACCGCCCCGGCGCCGGCTCCAAGGGTGGATAGGCGGCGTTGCCCAACGATGGCGGCGGCCCCAGCGGCCCGCAGCGTTCGCCCAGCCAGTGGGTCCAATCGTCCCACCATGATCCGGGCGCTTTTTCAACCTGTTCCCGCCAGGCTTCCGCATCCTGCGCCCCTGTGGCGTCACCCACCCAGAACCGCCGTTTGGGCGGAGTCACCGGTGGGTTGATGATGCCGAGAATATGGCCGGAGGTTGCCAGTACATACCGCGCTGGCCCACCGGTCAGTCCACACAGCCGGAAGGTTTGTTTCCACGGCGCGATATGATCCTGCTCTGCGCCGACTGCGTAGAGCGGCTGGCTGATCGCGCCCAAATCCAGCCGCCGTCCGCCGATCTCCAGCCTGCCCGGTTCAATCAGGCGGTTGTTCATATACAACTCCCGCAAATAAAACTCGTGCATCGCCGCCGGCATCCGCGTCGAGTCGCAGTTCCAAAACAGCACATCGCTGGGCGGCAACTCCTCGCCGTATAAGTAGCTGTGAATAACATAATGCCAAATCAGGTTGTTAGGACGCAGCATCCGAAAAGCGCGCGCCATATCAGCGCCATCCAGATAGCCAGTTTTAGCCATGCGTCGCCGCAGGAAATCGAAACTGCCCTGATTAAGAAAGACGCCAATTTCGCCGGGATCACTGAAATCGGCCAAAGTCGTAAAGGTGGTCCAGTGAGCGACCGGGTTGGCGGCGCGGTCATCCACATCGGCATTCAACCAGGCCAGCAACATCGCGACCGCTGTGCCACCCAGACAATAACCAGTTGCGTGAACCTGTGGGACGCCAGCAATAGCGCGAGCCGCCTCCAGCGCTGGACGCACCCCACGAAGCAGATAATCGTCCAGCGTTGTCGCCCGTGCTTCGGGGCCGGGATTTTTCCAACTGGTGACGAAGACGGTGAAGCCCTGGCCGACCAGATGACGAATCAGGCTGTTACGCGGACTCAGGTCCATGATGTAGAACTTGTTGATCCACGGCGCCACCAACACGATGGGCATCGCGTGAACCTGGGGGGTGGATGGCGCGTACTGGATCAGTTCCAGCAACTCGTTGCGCAACACCACCTGGCCGGGCGTAGCGGCCAGATCGCGACCCACCACAAACGCATCCGGCTTGACCATCCGTATATCTTTGACTGCGGCATCTTCCAGCCAATGTTGCCAGCCTTGCAAAACACTGACACCCTGACTGCTGTTGGCACGGTCCAAGGCTTCGGGGTTGGTCCAGAAAAAATTGGTGGGGGCGATAGCGTCCAACCATTGCCGGGTCCAGAATCCTGCCCGACGCCGCTGCTGTGGATCAACACCCTCAGTGGCGTAAATCGCGTCTTCCAGCCAGCGGCTGTAAAGCAAATAGCTTTCCTTGAGATAGGCGAACCACGGCTGATCGGTCCAGGCGGCTTGCTGAAAGCGTTCGTCAAAGCGAACCGCTGTTACTTCCGGGTCGCTGGGAATGCCGCAACCGGCGCGAACCAGCCGACCATGCACCCGGACCGCATCCAGCGCCAAATCCTGCACGGTGGCGGCCAGCCGTTCAGGTTGGCGTAGCCAGGCCTGTTGCACCGCCAGACTGGAGCCAAAGATGTCGAACGGATCAAACGGGGATTGCGGAACAGCGGCAGTTGTGGGTAAACCGGGCGTCGGAGAGCTCATCGGATCCTCCTTTGCCACGCGGCCCAGGGGTCGTGGGCGGGACTGTTGGTTAGGAGATACGCCCATTATACTCTTACGGTTTTAAACCTTTAATTCACTTTCAGGGTGCCGCCATGACTGCCCGCGATATTCATCTCGACCGCATCCTGATTCTGGATTTCGGTTCCCAGTACACCCAGCTCATTGCCCGCCGGGTGCGGGAAATTGGGGTCTATTGCGAGATTCAGCCTTGGGATGCCGACCCGGCGGCCATTCGTGCCTTTCGCCCGCATGGCGTCATCCTGTCGGGCAGCCCGGAATCCACTACCCTGGCTGATGGCCCCCGCGCCCCACAAAAGGTGTTCGACCTGAATGTGCCACTGCTGGGTATCTGCTACGGAATGCAAACCTTGGCGATGCAACTGGGCGGGCTGGTGGAATCCTCCGATCACCGCGAGTTTGGCTATGCCCAGGTTCGCGCCCACGGTCATTCCGCCCTGCTGCGCGACATTGAGGATCACGCCAGCCCGGAGGGCTATGGCCTGCTCGATGTGTGGATGAGTCACGGCGACCGGGTGACGCGCCTGCCGCCTGGTTTCACCCGTATTGCCAGCACGGCCGCCTGTCCGGTGGCGGGCATCGCTAACGAGGAACAGCGCTGGTACGGCTTGCAATTTCACCCTGAAGTGACCCACACCCGGCAGGGTGAGCGGATCCTGCGGCGCTTTGTGCTGGACATCTGTGGCTGCCAACCACTGTGGACGACCGGTAATATCATTGATGACAGCATCGCCGCCGTTCGCTCCCAGGTCGGCGATGACGAGGTGTTATTGGGCTTATCCGGCGGGGTCGATTCTTCGGTAGTAGCGGCGCTGCTCCACCGAGCCATCGGTGATCAACTGAGCTGCGTGTTTGTCGACACCGGTTTGTTGCGCCTGCATGAGGGCGATCAGGTGATGACCACCTTCGGCCAGCATCTGGGGGTGCGGGTGATTCGGGTGGATGCCGAGGCGCGGTTTCTGGCGGCGCTGGCCGG
This sequence comes from Candidatus Competibacteraceae bacterium, assembly GCA_003989085.1. Taxonomy (GTDB): domain Bacteria; phylum Pseudomonadota; class Gammaproteobacteria; order Competibacterales; family Competibacteraceae; genus RXIV01. The sequence continues at coordinate 288,965 of RXIV01000003.1, read as the reverse complement.
GGTGACCGATCCCGAACAGAAACGGAAAATCATCGGTGGATTGTTCGTGGTGATCTTCGAGGAACAAGCCGCCAAACTTCGTAACGTCAAATGGCTGGCCCAGGGCACCATTTATCCCGATGTGATCGAATCGGCGGGCGCGAAAACGGGTAAAGCCCATGTCATCAAGTCCCATCATAATGTCGGCGGTTTGCCGGCGGCGATGCAACTGAAGCTGGTCGAGCCCTTGCGGGAACTATTCAAGGACGAGGTGCGCCGGCTGGGAGTAGAACTGGGCCTGCCGTTCGAGATGATTTACCGCCACCCGTTTCCTGGTCCCGGTTTGGGGGTGCGGATTCTCGGCGAGGTGCGGAAGGAGTACGCCGATCTGCTGCGCCATGCGGATCACCTCTTTATCGAGGAACTGCGTCGGGCAGATTTGTATGACCGCACCAGTCAGGCCTTTGCGGTCTTCCTGCCAGTCAAATCGGTTGGGGTTATGGGCGACGGTCGCCGCTATGACTATGTGATCGCGCTACGGGCAGTAGAAACGGTGGACTTTATGACCGCCCATTGGGCGCATCTGCCCTACGAATTTCTTGACCGGGTCTCGCGGCGGATCATTAACGAAGTGACCGGCATTTCGCGGGTGGTCTATGACATCTCCGGCAAACCGCCGGCGACCATTGAATGGGAATAAACCATCGCCATGCGCGAAGCTTCAGAGCAGCCCCCGCCGGGCCTTGCTGGCCTGTCGGATATCGAACGCGGCCAGATGACCTTGGGCGGGCTGGATCATCTGCACGAGGCGATCAGCATTTTCGATCACGATCTGCGGCTGGTGGTCTGGAACCGCCGCTTTGTCGAACTGCTGGATTTTCCGCCAGATCTACTGTCAGTTGGGCTACCGTTCGCTGAACTGATCGGCTACAACGCCCGGCGCGGTGAATACGGTCCCGGCGATCCGGTCGCGCAGACCGCCGAGCGGGTGCGACTGGCGCAAGAGTTTCAGGGGCATTGCTTTGAGCGCATCCGCCCGGATGGTGTCGTATTGGAGATTCACGGCGAACCGATCCGTGGCGGCGGCTTTATCACCGTCTACGAAGACATCACCGCCCGCCGGCAGGCCGAAACCGCTCTGCGTGAAAGCCATGAACAACTGGAAGCGCGTGTGCGCGACCGCACCGCTGAACTGCTGGCGCTGAATGCCCAATTAGCGCGGGAAGTGGCGGAGCGGCAGCGAATTGCCGCCGCCCTGCGTGAAAGCGAGAACCGCATCCGGCTGATCACCGATACGGTTCCGGTGCTGATCGCGTACCTCGACGCAGACCGGCGCTATCAATTTGTCAACCAGAAACACGCCGAATGGTTTGGCGTCCCCACTGAAGCTTTCCTGGGCCGCACTTTTGGCGAAATGTTCAATCCGCCACTGGCTGAACGGTTGCTCAGGCATGTTGACGCCGCATTGAACGGACGCAGTACGCATGCCGAGTACGAACTGACCACGCCGGTGGAACGAATGTACGTCCGTTCCTACTTCATCCCCCATGCGCCGCGCTCTGCCGAACTGGAGCCAGTGGTTGGCTGCTTTATGCTCAGCGAGAACCTGACCGAGTATCGGCAGACCCAGATGGCGCTGAACCAGGCGCAAAAGCTGAAAGCGGTCGGCCAATTGACCGGTGGTATTGCTCATGATTTCAATAACCTGCTGACCGTAATTCTGGGCAGTTTGGCCGGACTTGAAGAAGGGCTGCGCGATAGCCCCGGCTTGCACCGGGCCGCACACACTGCGATGAACGCCGCCCGGCGCGGGGCGGATTTAACCCGCCGCCTGCTGGCGTTCTCCCGCCAGCAAACCCTCCAGCCGCGCCTGATGTCGCCGCACCAGCAGTTGCAGGAAATCGCCGAACTCCTGAAACACACCCTCGGCGCAAGCATTGAACTGGACACCGTCACCGATAGCGCCGTTTGGAATATCCAGGTCGATCCGGGCCAACTGACCAACGCAGTCCTCAATCTGGCGATCAATGCCCGCGACGCCATGCCCGGCGGTGGGCGGTTACATATCGAGGCGCGCAACCTGACCCGAGATGCCGCCTACGCTGCTCGGCATTCCGATATTACGCCAGGCGATTACGTGCGGCTGATCGTCAGCGACACCGGTTGCGGGATGGCTCCAGAGGTGATCGAGCGCGCCTTCGAGCCATTTTTTACCACCAAGGAGCTGGGCGCTGGCACCGGGCTAGGACTCAGCATGGTCTATGGTTTCATCAAGCAGTCTGGCGGCCACATCCGCATCCACAGCCAAGTCGGCGTGGGAACAACCGTTGAACTGTACTTGCCACGCTATATGCCTAAAGAGGCAGCGTCGCCATCGGGTTCCCGCAGCGAAGCGACGCCGGATGAAAGCCGCTTGCGCGGGCAGGAAACCGTGCTGTTGGTGGAAGACGATCCCGATATCCGCGAGTTCGTCACCCGCACCCTGACTGGATTAGGCTATGCAGTGCAGGAAGCCACTAACGGTCGGGAAGCGCTGACGCTGCTGGAGGCCGGCTTTACCCCGGCTTTGCTGCTCAGTGACGTAATCATGCCGGGCGGGATCAGCGGCTATGATCTGGTGATCGCAGCCCGCCGCCAGCAACCGGGGCTACGGGTGCTGCTGATGTCCGGCTATTCAGATCAGGCAGCCGATTTATTACCGCCGGACTGCGCCCTGCTGGAAAAGCCATTTCTAAAACTGGATCTGGCGCGGGCGGTGCGCTGGACACTGGATCGACCGGATGCGCCATCCCCCCCGACTGACCTGGAATCCACGTGATGGTCGGAGTGGACAAGCCGGAGAACGCAGGGGATCGTCACTGGATGGCGCGCGCCCTGGAACTGGCCCGCCGAGCGGGCGCGGCCTGTGAAGTGCCTGTCGGGGCGGTGTTGGTGCGGGAGGGCGCGGTGCTGGGTGAAGGGTGGAACCAGCCCATCGGCGCCTGCGATCCGAGCGCCCATGCCGAGATGCTGGCGTTGCGGGCCGCCGCCGCCGCCAGCGGCAATTATCGGCTGGCCGCCTGCACCCTGTATACAACGCTGGAACCCTGTCCGATGTGCGCTGGAGCAATGATTCACGCCCGGGTGACGCGGCTGGTGTTTGGTGCTGCCGATCCCCGTGCTGGCGCAGCGGGCAGCGTGTTTAACCTGCTGCAAACCGAGGTGCTGAACCATCGCATCCAGATTGTCAGTGGTGTACTCGCCGAAGAATGCGGTGCGCTGTTGCGGGAGTTTTTCCGCGTCCGCCGGGGCAAGCCGGCGGGTGGCGCGGAATCGCTGCTTAACGCTGGTTGAAACCGCTATCGCTAGCCGGCGGCGCTGGTTGCCGCCACCACGATTGTTGCGGCTTAGTCGTTGCCGGCGGGCGAACCTGATCCTGCTCGGCGCGCTGCTCGGCCTGTTGCCGTTGTCGCACTTCTTCCGCCCGCGCCTGGCGCTGCTCCTGCTCGCGCTGCCGGGCTAACCGGACTTCCCGGCGCAGATTCAGCAACCGCTCGTTTTTGGGTGACGCCTGCAAACCCCGACCAATGTAGGCCAGACTCTCTTCCATGCGCCCCTGTTGCCGGGTTTGCTCGGCAATGTCCCGATAATAGGCGGCAATGCGCTCGATGCCTTCCAGCGCGGCGGGATTATCGGCTTCCAGTGCGAGGACGCGCTGATAACTGTGCAAGGCGTTGTTGCCAGCGGGAGCCGTCAGACGGCGGTTTTCCATCTGTTGCTGGGCTTCAGCCAGTAATTGCTCGATTTCGGTCTGTGGCGAGGGTGAAACCACCTCAACGGGCGTTTCCGCCAAAGGCACAACAGGGGCGGCCGTCTCGGCGTCAACGGGAACAGCATCTGGAGCCGTGGTGGAAAGCGGGGTCGAGGCCGGGACCGGTGACGCGGCGATAGTCGGCGAACCGGGCGCGATGGGTGTGGCAGAAGGCGGCGGCGCGGTGGTTTGCGGTCTGAGCGGCGAGGGAGGAGTAATAACTGTTGCGAGCGGACGGTACCGGGACGAATCACCCGCACCCCTGAGCAACTGCGCAGCCTCCTGCGGAATCGGGATCCGCCACAGAAAATACAGGCCAAACGCACAGACGGTCGCTACCGCGCCAAGGTACAGAGCGAAATGCTTCAGCCAGGTCGCAAGGCGCTGACCGAGGGTGGCGGGGTCCGATTCAAAATCCGCGTCATCAGAATCCGGCGCGGGCGGACTATCCGGCAATGGGGGACTGGCAGGGGCAATGGACTGTTTCATTCGGGCGTTGGCATACGGCAAGGTTGCGATAAGGACGATCCCTCGCCCTCAGCGGGCGGTGCGGATAAAGTGATTGGCAAAGCTCGCCGATCCGGTAGAATATAAAACTCTTCCTTGTCCGCTCCAAGCAAATCCCTCCCGGAGAGGTACCGAAGCGGTCACAACGGCGCCGACTCGAAATCGGATGGGGGTTTAACCACCCCACGTGGGTTCGAATCCCACCCTCTCCGCCAATTTAGCGACTTTGCCCACCTAGGGTCGATCGCCCCGCAAGGTCATCACCCGCTCGCGCAACAAGACGGAAGTCGCCTGCGCTGCCGGCACCGGTTCGCCCGCCACTAGTTCAATCCGCGACCAGAACCGCCGGGGAAAATGAGTCATCGCTTTCCCGTAGCGCCGGCTGAAGAAGCTGCCCCACATCCCGCGCAAGGCCAGTGGCACCACCGGGGCGGGGGTGCGGCGGACAATCCGCTCAATGCCACCCTTGAACGCGCCGAGTTCGCCGTCCTTGGTTAACTGCCCCTCCGGGAAAATACCAACGACTTCACCGTCTTCCAGATACCGGGCGACCCGGTCGTAAGCGCTTTCCAGGATCTCAGGATTTTCCCGCGCCGGGGCAATCGGAACGGCTCCAGCCGTGCGGAAGATAAAATTCAGACCCGGAATCCTGAAAATCTGATGATCCATGACAAAGCGGATCGGTCGCCGACAGCAACCAATCACGATCAGCGCATCCATGTAGCTGACGTGATTGCACACCACCACCGCTGGCCCCTCGTCGGGAATATGTTCCAATCCCTTCGTCCGCAACCGGTAAATGACGTTGACCAGAATCCAAACGACGAAGCGCATCAGGAATTCAGGCACCAAAGCGAAGACGTAAACCGCCACCGCCGCGTTGAAAATCGCCATCACCAACAACAGTTGCGGGATGTTCAATCCTTGATCCAGCAATGCGACCGCGATCAGCGCCGCCGCCACCATGAACACCGCATTGAGGATGTTGTTGCCGGCGATCACCCGCGACAGGTGGCTTGGGGCGCTGCGCTGCTGCACTAGGGCATACAGTGGCACAATATAAATGCCGCCGAATACGCCGATCAGCACCACATCCATCAGCACCCGCCAACTGCCCGGCTGCGCCAGAAACGCCAGCATTCCCAGCAATTCGCCTTGGGGCGGACTGGCCGGGGTCGCGAAAAACAGGTCTACCCCAAACACGGTCAGACCGATGGAACCAAACGGCACCAGGCCGATTTCCACCATCCGCCCGGATAATCGTTCGCACAGCAGCGAACCGACGCCAATACCGATGGCGAACAGGGTCAGCAACAGCGTCACCACATGTTCGCCGCCGCCCAGGGTTAACTTGGTGAAATTGGGCAGTTGCGCCAGATAGACGCTGCCTAGAAACCAGAACCAGGAAATGCCCAGCACTGACTGGAACACGGTGAAGTTCTGGTAGGTGAACTTGAGGATGTTCCAGGTCTCGCTGGCTGGATTCCAGTTGATCTTTAGGTCGGGCGCAGCAGGCGGCGCTTTGGGAATCGCCAGACTGCTCAGAAAACCGAGGACGGCGATGGTGATGACCGCGCAGGAGACCCAGAGATGGCCCCGTGGCCAGGCGATCAGAATCCCGCCGAGCATAGTGCCAAGCAGGATCGCCATGTTGGTGCCCATTTCGATCCAGGCATTGCCGCCGATCAATTCTTCCGGGCGCAGATGCTGCGGCATGATGCTGTACTTCACCGGCCCGAACAGCGTCGAGTGAAAACCCATCATGAACAGCATCGCGATCAGCAGCGGGACGCTGTTCAGCATGAATCCTGCGGCCGCGCCGAGCATGATGGCGATTTCCAGCAGCTTGACCCAGCGGATGTAGCGCGATTTCTCAAACTTGTCGGACAGTTGCCCTGCTGTGGCCGAAAACAGAAAAAACGGCAGCACAAACAGTGCGGCGCTCATATTGATCAGCAGGTTGGAACGGGTGGGGTCGCTGGCTGCAATCTGAAAGGCGATCAGGATGATTAGGGCGTTCTTGAACACGTTGTCGTTGAACGCGCCCAGAAACTGGGTCACGAAGAACGGCAGGAACCGCCGCTCTTGCAACAGAGTAAATTCGTTATCGTGAGCCATGCGGCGGGGTACTCCAGCGGCGGTTTTCCATCAAGGTTCGACGGTGAACCCGGGAGGTTCCCGTCTAATGATGTCATCAAGAATAGCGTTAAATAGTCAGACTGAAACCCGAGGCAGTTATCGGCCATTTGCCTTTCTGGGACTGCGTTTTCGCACTGCCGGCGCTTTGGCTGCAATTTCCAGCAACCGCATTGCACCTACTTCGCTAATCCCCGCTTTGTGCCCGGTTTCGGTCAGATAAACCCGCCGGAACGTGATGATCTTGCCGTCCTTGTTAAACGCATCTTCCCGCAACTCGACCAATCCCGTTCCGGCCATCGCTTCCAGCAACCGCTCAATACTCCGTCGATCCGCCAGTCCATCGGTCAATCGTTCGCACAACTGACGCGGCGTCTGTCCTTCCCGCTGACGCAGCCCCTCCAGCACTTGCAATGTCAGTTGGCTTTCAGTGCGGGTCAATCGCCGGGTGCGCCGGGCGATAGTCTCCAGCGGCGCGCACACATCACAAATCCCGCACGGTTGATCATCGTCGCGGTCGCCGAAATGGCGCACCAGCCGCACCATTCGGCAGCCGGTCGCCTGGTCGGCAAATTCCAGCATCTGCCGGGTTTCGCGCAGCTTGTGATCGCTTTGCTGCTGATAGGGTCGCCGCCAGCCCTCTTCGCCCCGGCTAAGGTTGTTCTCGATGTCCCGTCGAGCGCCACCATGCACCAGCAGCTTTTCCACCGCCGCATCGAACTCGTCCGGGTCCATCGCCAGCCAGTCACGCAGCATCGCCTTCGGCTGCGGATCGGCGTTCAAGGCCGCGAAAATCCGTGCCAACCGATCCGGATCGGGATAGCCGCGTTGGTGAAAATACTCGTGAGTACGTAAATCTGCGTAGGAATACAACAGGATGGCACGAGCCGGCTGACCATCGCGCCCGGCTCGTCCGATTTCCTGGTAGTAACCCTCGACGCTGCCCGGCAAAGCGGTATGGATTACGGTGCGAATGTCCGGCTTGTCGATGCCCATCCCGAAGGCAATGGTGGCGACGATTACCTGCAACCGGCTGGTGTTAAACTGGCCCTGTACCCGTTCCCGTTCCTGTGGGTCCAGACCGGCGTGATAAGCGGCGGTCGGGTAATCCACGCCCAGTTCCAGCGCCAGCGCCTCGGTCTCCTTGCGGGTTGGGGCATAGACAATGGCGGGTCGCCGTCCCGGATCGGTCAGAATCCGCCGCACCGCTTCATGCCGCTCCGGCCCACGCCGACTCTCAACCGTTTCTACCGCCAGATTGGACCGACGGAATCCGTGGATGTAGCGCGTCGGTTGGGGAAAGCCCAGTTGCGCGATGATGTCTTCCTGCACCAGCAGCGTCGCGGTCGCGGTCAGGGCAATCACCGGCGCGGGCCGCAGCAGAGGTAAATACCGGCCCAGCATCCGGTAATCGGGGCGGAAATCGTGGCCCCATTGCGAGATGCAATGCGCCTCGTCCACCGCAATCAGCACCGGCTTGCGCTTGGCCAGCATTTCCGGGAAACCCGGCACGCTCAACCGCTCCGGAGCGATGAACAGATAGTCGAGATGGCCCTGCAAATACTCGATACAGACTTGCCGGGAGGTGGCCCGATCCCGCCCAGAGTGAATCCGCTCGGCCCGCAATCCCAGCTCACAGAGCTTGCCAACTTGATCTTCCATCAGCGCGATCAGCGGCGAAACAATCAGCGTGGTTCCGGCGCGGGCCAGACCAGGCAACTGAAAGCACAACGATTTGCCCGCTCCAGTCGGCATCACCAGCAGCACATCCTGACCTTTGGTGACGGTGCGGCAAACCTGCTCTTGATAAGGCCGGAACGCCGGCAGCCGAAATTCGTTTTGCAGCAATTCGAGCAATCGATCCGTCGGGATTCGCTCCCGGCGCGGCGCGGATTCGACGACAGGCATCGGGAGTGTGGTGGGCGGCACGGTCCGGGGCGCAGTGAAGGCCAGCGCCACCGCCTGTTGCACGAAGGCTGCAATATCGGCCATGAATCCGGCCAAATTGCCCTCCCCGCGCTGAATCTGCTTGAGCCGCGCCTCCCATTCACCGGTCAGTTGTGGGCTTTTGATTGATACCTGCACGGTTTGAATCAGTCGGATACCACGCTCCGTAGCGCTCAGCGCTTTGCCGTCACGGGTCAAATACTGGCGTTTAAGCAGGGTTTCGATGGTGTCGGCGCGGGTCGCCGGCGTACCCAGACCACTGTCTTTCATCGCCGCCGACAGTTCCTTATCGTCCAGATGCCGCCCGGCGGTTTCCATCGCGGTCAACAAGGTTGCTTCGGTCAGGCGCGGCGGGGGACGGGTCTGTTTGGCGACGGCGCGAGCCTCCAGCACCCGCTGCGATTGACCGATGGTCAGACCCGGTGGCAGGCTTTGCTCGGTGTCGTCTTCGGTGGAATTTTCCGCCGCCGCAGTTTTAGGCTTGCGCTTGCTGGCAGTTTTGGCCTTGGCCGGTTCCGCGCCCATCTCCAGAATTTTCCAGCCAACCTGTTCCACCGCCGCGCCGCTGCTGTGGTAGCGGTCGGTGACGGTTGCGCCGTCCGCTTCCCGCCCGGTGATGGCGGTTATCAAGGTCGTCACTGCCCAAACATGATCATCGTGCCAGGCCATCAGCAACCGGCGGCTAATCAGGTCGTAAATTTTCTTTTCATCTGCCGCCAGCACAGCGCGGGCGATGACCGGGGTTGGAATAATGGCATGATGATCAGTGACTTTAGCATCGTCCACGAACCGGCTGGGCAATGGCCGCTGACTGGTTCCCGCTGCCAACCGATCCCGGTAGGGTTCTTCAATCGCCGCAATCACTGCGCTGAGCGTTGCCGCAACGGATGCGGACAAATGACGGCTGTCGGTGCGTGGATAGCTGATCAGCTTGTGCTGCTCATATAGCTTTTGGGCAAGATCAAGCGTGGTTTGGGCGCTGAAGCCATACAGCCGGTTGGCGTGGCGTTGCAATTCAGTCAGGTCATACAACAATGGTGGCGGAGCGCGCCGGGTTTCAGCGGTGCGCGATTCGATCACGGCCTGACCGCGCTGGGTGCGGGCGACTATGCGTTGGGCTTCTTCACCATCAGCGGGTAGACGTTTGGCCTTGGGTTCCGGGCGTTCACCACGAAACCAGACGCCTTGATAACTCTCACTTTTCCCCGTCCGATCCGCGCTTGTTGGCGAACCGGGGGAGCAAGGCCCAAAGCGGGCGATGACTTCGTGGTAATCCTCCGGCGTGAAGGCGCGGATTGCCAAATCGCGTTCCACCACCATCGCTAGGGTGGGCGTTTGCACCCGCCCGACGGACAGCGCCTCATCGCCGAAATGGCCGCAGGCCAGGGTATAAGCCCGCGACAGGTTCATCCCGACCAGCCAGTCGGCCTGACTACGGCCCCGCGCCGCCGCCGCCAATGGATCAAACTCACGGCCATCGCGCAATTTCTGGAACCCCAGACGAATCGCGTCCGGGGTCAGCGAAGAAATCCACAGCCGGCTGAACGGTTTGTGGCAACCGGCCGCCTCGTAGAGATAGCGGAAAATCAATTCGCCTTCGCGCCCGGCATCGGTCGCGCAGACAATCTGATCAGTGGCGTCGTCATTGAGAATGCGGCAAACCGCTTCGAACTGGCGGCGGGTGCTGTCGCCAACCAGCAACGGCCAGCGTTCCGGCACCATCGGCAGCGATTCACGCCGCCAGCGTTTCCAGTCCGGTTCAATTTCGTGCGGTTCGGCCAGCCGCACCAAATGGCCTATCGCCCAAGTGACTACATAGCCGTTCCCATACAGAAAGCCATCGCCGCGCTGGCGGGCACCCAGGGTTTTAGCGATGTCGCGGGCGACAGAGGGTTTTTCGGCGACGACAGCGGTGCTCATGCAGCAGGCGATCCTGAATCCGGGAGGCTAGTGGAATTAGGTAACTGATTGATCGTTGATGATAACCGGAATCCGGTTAGACGGAATGGTTAAGGACTTCGAAGCAGGAGAATCAAGCAGGATCGAGACGTTCGTGATGCGTGGCGCATCATCAGGCGGTGCCTGTGGGACTGCGAGGGAAGCTTTCAAAGATTGGATTGCTGGAATCCGGCGGGGCGTCGTCCCAGACGAATCAGGCCAACCAACAGGCGCTTAATAGCGTGAATATGGTGGCCAAGGACGGAATCGAACCATCGACACGCGGATTTTTCAGTCCGGTACTGATAAAACCTATCCTTTAACATCAACCAGTTAACAGCGCAGGTCGCGCAGTTAAGAACTGAAATGGGCAGGTTGATCCGGCATCGCCACTGACTTCCGCACAAAATCCGGCACAGTTTTCACCCCACTGCCCGCTGTTCCACACACACCAGTGCCTCGGCCAGCGAACGAGCCTGGAAGCCATGTTGCGCATCCGGCCCCTACCAGATCGCCATTTCTATTTCGGGATAGAACCACAGCTAGTCGCGGCCATTGGCGATCAGTTACGCGGTCGGGGTCAACGCGGCGGCGGGCAAGCCCAACACTGTCGCGGTCTGTTCATTGAGCGGCCACGGTTCGAAACGGGAAGACAGCATGACAGCATATACTCACCGACCAGCCCGACGATCGGCACGGGCCAGTTGGGCCAAATCGTCATAGAGGGCTTCGGGGAGATGCAACTTCACATCGCGGTCGCACTTGGCGCGGGCGCGTTTTTCAGCAGCGGCGGCAAGGCGTAGCGGGGCATAAGGACTGCAAGTTTCCTCCCAAGCCCGGCGACATCATCCGCCACTTGCCAACTCCGCCACTTGCCAACGGCCACAACCGATGACGGCCATCCCGGCCCGGATGAGGCGTGGGGATTGCTGCTCCGGCTGATCAGCGACGAACGGGAAACCGGCGTATTGACCGAGCAGATGCGGGCCGGCTGGGAGGCGTGTCAGCCGATTCTTGACCTGGGCGATGAAGTCGGGGCGCGGATGTGCTTTCTCGACGTGTACCGTCGTCGGATTCAGGACGCCCGCCAGAGCGGTAGTCAGGCGCATTGGACCGCCACCCTCGCAGACCCTCAGTTGCGGATTCAACGCCTGAGTGAAGCCGTTGCGGCCCGCCGCATCGATGCTGACCAGGCCCGCTGGCTGCTGCCCGGTCCCACTCCGGCCAGTTTGGCCCAGGTCGCCGGATTGCTGGAGGGGCCAGACGCCACGCCAGCCCACAGGACCTCACCACCTCGCAGCGGCTGCGCGACCTGGCGCAAATGCTCCGGGACCTGCGGGTTGAAAGCGACCACCGTTAGGTCGAACACCGCCAGCAGCAACGCGAATCAGCCGCCGAGCAGCAACGCCAAGCCTTGGCCGCAGCCGAGGCGGAATTACTCAAGCGCGGGCTTCTCACTTGTGAATGCCCGCCAATTAGCCGCCCTGAATTTCCAAGCGCCGGAGTTTAAAGCCCCGAAATATGGCTACCGCGACCCGGAAAGCCTGATCAGCAGGAACATCTGCTGCAAATGCCAGCGCGAAGTCACTACCTACGCCTTCATCGCCCAGGACGGCAGCCGGATTGAAACCCACCTTTGCCGCGAACATGGCGACGTACCGCCGATGCGCAGCCACATCGTGAATGGGGAGAGGACGCGATGACCACTCTTCAACAACCCGCATTGCTCGAAGAAGCGCCGCCCGCCCGCCAGGTCGCGCAATTAAACCGCGCCCTGAAACAAGGCCGTTCTTCGGACTGGATCATGGAACGACTCAATGGGATTGCGCCACGCCATGCCTTAACCGAGGCGTTAAAACAGGCGGTTGAATACGTGGACCCTGCCGGCAATAAATCCTCGTTCCTGGACAAGAAACTCGGCAAAGGCCAAACCCCCGAAGGTCAATTCATTGAGGCCGAAACCAGCTACATCTACGGCAAGCTGGGCATCAGCCGCACTGCGCGGAAAGCCCTCAAGCACGGCAGCAAGCGCGATCAATTGGACGCGGCGCAACTCCACGCGGTCGGCTTGGCCGAGCAACACGATGCCCGGATTTGGGAGAAGTGCGTCAAAGACCGGTGGACGCGCGAGAAAGCCAAGCAGGCCCGGACCAAGATGTTGAACCGACTGGCGAGCGTTCAGCAATTCATGCAGGAATTGACCGGCGCCAGCACATGAGCGCGTTAATCCAACTGGAAATGACGATGGATGAAGCCGTTGAAACCGACCGGCTCATTAAGCGCCATATCAACCATACCCGCTACCTGCTGCTAGATATGCGCGACCGCTAGGGTTAGAAAGCATTGGGATATGAATCCTTCGTGGAGTATGGAAAGAAGTCGTTGGGTTACGACAAAAGCCATATTTACGAGTTAGCGGATGCCGGGGAAATCGGATTGCAGGTTGGTTTTTCCACAATTGCGGAAAATCAGCCCAAAGAATCCCAACTCCGCCCCCTCAAAGCCGTTCCCGAGGAAGAGCGCAAAGCGATTTGGGAGGAAGCGACCCGCAAGGCGGAAGAGGAACACGCCAAGCTCACGGCGCAGCGGGTTGAATCAGCGGTCAAGGAATGGAAACAGCGCAGTCAGGACTGGCATTCGCAATTTATCAGCGAACGCGACAAGCTCAGACAGTCGGAACTGGAGCGGGTCACCGCCCAGAAGCACCCAGCGGTTGTGGTCGAGAAAATCCCCGCCGACTGCGAAGCCCTCAAGGCCAAAGCGGCGCAACTGGCAACCGAACTCGCCACCAAAAAAGCCGAGCAGAACCGCATCATTCAGAGCGCCATTAAGGCCAAATTGAGCGGCTATCAGGGCGAAATGGACGCGCTGGAGGCCAGGAAGCGCAATCTGGAACAGCAGGCCAAGGACTATCAGAACTACCTCGCCTCACTGACCGGCACGGCCAAGCAAATGGAAGCGCAGACCCGCGCCTTTGAAAAAACCCGGCAGGCGCTGGTCGATCTGGCCTCGGAATTGAGCGACTTCACGCCGGTAGACCCCGACCTCACTCGTCGGGCCTTGGCGCTGGCCGAGATGCACGGCGCTGCCGCTCACAGTTTGCGGCTGGTGTTTGAACCCGCCCGCCCAACGACGCTGACCGTCATCCAAGGACATGCCGCATGAATCCCGCCACCACCCCCAAACCCTACCGCGACCTGAGCGCCAGTTTCCAAGAGCGCACCACCGGCTCCCGGGTCGAATTTGCCCAATGGCGCGAAGCAAACCCGGATTTTACCCATCCATCCCTGATGGAGAACTGGCATCGCATCCGGGTCGCGTGGAGCCTGATTAAATCCGAACCCAAGCGGGCCAAAAAGTGAACACCGCGCCAAGCGAACCCGATGAACCGCCGCCGGCACCGGCCACGGATTCCCGCGACTGGACCTACCCGGAACCGCCCGATCCTGCCCATGACGGCCCGGAACCGTGCGACACCCCCGCGATTTACCGTATGGAGGTGGTTTTGGTGTGATTCATAACGTGAAATGACCGCCCGCCTCCTAAACTTTCCGTCCAGCCGCCCCATGCCCAAGGCCACGATTCAAGCGATGGTCGATTCCAGCATGGTCATCAACGCCTCGGAAGACCTGCTGTTGGAAATTGTGCTGTCAGTACGCTTGAACGATGTGCCGCCCAAGGAGCGCAGGAAGCTGGTCGAGGTGCCGCATCGGGGCCAGCCCTTGACCGTCAGCCTCGGTGGCGATGCCCCGATCCCGCGACCGGGACCAATCCGGAAAACGCTAGGAGACGGGGCAGGAGGCGACGATGCGGCTTAGGGAGGGCGGGGGGTAGCAGGTCGGGAGATTGAACGGGCCAGTGACCGTCTCCGGCGGTTTAAGAGGCATTCCGGCTCCGGCCTCGTCCCCCGACCTTCGGGCGCAGGCCGAAGGTCAGCTTCACGCCCTGCTGCTGGCCGAGGGGATCGCGCCGAGGGCGGTCTACCGGCCCGGCGAGGTGTGCCGACTGCTACGCATCAGCCCAACCACGCTGCGGCAATTCTGTGAGCTGGCCGAGCATCCCGCAGTGAAAAAGTCCGATCCGCGTGCTCTCGATTCGTTTCTGGTCGGCTGTCATCACCGGATTGCTCATGCGGCGCTGGTGGAATGGCTGGTTAGAAACCAGAAGTTTCAGCGGGAAAGGTAAGAGTTTATGGGCGGCGGGCAGTAAAAGGCGATTTCCCGAAGATAATCCCACGAGAGTTTCGGGTTGTTTTCGGGGATTGTCATACCCGCACCAGCGGGTCGCTGGATTCCCGCCTTCGCGGGAATGATGGAAAACGAGAATCTGCCGAAAATGGGTATAATCATCCGGTTGGAGTTGTGGAAAGAGGCAAAATCCCCCGCCGCTGACGCGGCTACCCCCTTTGCCAAAGGGGGTAGGGGGGATTTCAGCCAGACGCGACCACAACTCATTGAGGAATCCTATATAACCCGGTTTGACCATTCCTGCGCTCAATGGCTCAGACCCGATCACGATTGGAAAGGAACATTGCGGTGACTGCATTCAACCCGATGGGATTTCTCAAATCCCTGTTGCCCTGGAATCGACCGTGGGCGCATCTACGGCCGTTGATTAAGGCGTTGCGTACTCAGCCCTATGATTTAGGGGCGCTGAAGGCGCTGAACGAAGAGTTGACCGGGAAACATCGGGAAATACCGATGGACTTGCTGTGGCGCATCTGGCGGCTGGCCGAAAAGGCGCAGGCACGCCTGGGCGATCCGAAGGCGAATCGGTTGATGGATGAAATCTGTAGAGACGCAACTGGGGAAGTGCAATACCACTACATGCGCGGAGAGTATTGATGTACTCAGTGAAGACTGCCTGAGTGGGCGGTTCAGCAAATGGCTCCGGTGATCAATCGTTATCAGCCCCAACTGAAGGCCATTCGGCACTTGCCGTCGATGATCCTGACTTTCAGGCAGTGGGTCGGCACGGAATGGCCGAACTCCGGGCGCCAGAGGCTCGGCGCGAGCTGGGCCTGACCGGCAGCGAGAGACCACTGTACCCGCTGACCGCCGGGCAGACGCAAACAACCTTGTACGCCGGAGTCCTGACCTTTGATCGCTGGCTCGGCGACAATCGCGGGGTGTAGATGGAAGCAGGCGACGGCCTCGCGATATTCACCGGTGATCGTGTCGGTGACCACCCACTGTCCCGGCGTCATCTCCCAGGCGCGGCGATGGAGGGGCTGACCCGGCAGGCGGCGGTAGCCGTCATGGGCCGCTGAAATCTGCAACGGTCCGTCCACCGACACAGCGAACACCCGCGCGCGCCGTGCGACCCGAAAGCCGCCCCAGACCTCGCTGGAATCTGCGCCATCAATTTGCACCGTGCTGTGCGCCGCCGTCCCCCGCTCGGCCAGCCGTTCCGGGCTGTTGCCGTAACGGGAAGTCCCACCATTGACGATCACCCGCTGGCCAAACAGCGATAACTCGAATGACAGGGTATCGGCATGGGCGTGGCCGGGCAGATAGTCCGGCCCAACCGGCGCCACATCCAGTAACGCCACCGCGGGGCCTGCTTCCAGGCGGATATAGCCGGAGTCGGGCAATACCGTCAGTCCCGTCAATAGCGCTGTCGCTCGGTCGAGTCTCAGGCGCTGACCGTAATTGACTAACTCGGCCAGGGTGGGCGCAATGCCCATTGCCGCATCGTTGAAGAAGCTGATTTCGCCATCAGGATGCCCCATGACTGACAGCCAGTCGGTCATGACCGTCGCCTGCTGGCGGTAAAACCCCACGGTATCGGCATCGACCGTTTCCGGATCATGGCCAGCCAGGTTGATCAGATCCAGCACATCCTCCAGCAGGATGGCGTGATACATCGGACTGCGCTCGAAATGGCCCCCGTCGGGCAGAATCTGCTCGCGCAACTCCCGCGCCAGCAGGCGCTGACCGAAAGCGCGCCACTGCTCAGCTTCATCCCCCGCGAAAAATATCCCGGCTGCCACCAGAGCTTTGGCGTTAGCGAACAGATGATTACCCAGCAGATGATATTCGAGGCGACGGCGCAGCCAGCGGGTTTGCACCGCCAGGCTGTGCAAGCACTCGGGCGGCAGCGCGTGACCGGCCAGCGCCCATTTGATCCAGTTGACGATGCGCAGCGAGGTCGGATAAGGCTCCCAGCCAGGGCCGACGCCCGGCGGGTTCTCCGCAACCCAGCGCTGCAACAGGGCGTCATGCCACGCTGCCCGGGTTGGGGAATCCACCGCATTCAGGTCATCAAAATAGTGCAGGTTATACCGCCAGAGCAGGTCACAACCCGAATCGTTCCAGGCGCTTGGCCCGATGACCACCCGGGTTTCGTTCAGAAAACGGAAGGTGTCAGGCCCGAGCATCGACACCGGCTTTGGCGTAGGCGTTATCCAGTGACCGTTAGGTAGACGCCGTCCAGGCGCTGGACGCCGGTCAGGTCGTGGGCGATAGAGCCGAAACCATAAGCGACCATAGAATTGTACCGGGCGCAGATAACGCAGGGTATGCCAGTATTTTGCAAGGCCTGTCACGGCGCGCCTCCCGAACCACCCCGTTGCTTCGCGCCACCCCGTCTTAGCCAAGACAGGGAATCAAGAGGCCTGACAATCATCGGGAAGGGCGATCAGCGTGGATGTTTTCCAGAATCCTCAACATGTTCTGCGCCAACATAATGCGGTTATAACGCGGCGCGGCTTCCAGGGCATTGGCGCGCAGTTGCTGATAACGGACCTGATCCCCAGCCAAGCGCAGCAACCCGTCAAAAAGGGCTTCGACATTCTCCGGCTCAAACACCAGTCCGATGTCCTCGCGCTCAACAATGCCGGCAGACTCCCCCGCGACGCCATGCAGCACCGGAATCCCCATGCCCATGCATTCGAACAGCTTTGAGGGGATAACCTGAGTGAAGTTGTCGCTCTTCCTGAGATGGATGATGGACACATCCAGCAGTGACCAGTAGCGGGGAACCTCAGCCTTCGGCACCGTGTCCAGAAAGATCACGTTTTTCAGCCCCATCCGTTCGGAGGTGGCTTTGAGCGCTGATTTGCGCGCCCCATCGCCCAGCAGTACGAAGTGAACCTCCGGGCCGGTCGGTAAGGCAGCGATCCGCCGCGCTGCCTCCAGCAGCGTCTCCAGCGCGTGGGCCATGCCGTGGGTGCCGATATAGCCAGCGACGAACTTGCCGGTTAATCCCAACTGCCCGGCCAGCTCCGGATCGCGCGGCATCGGCTGAAACCGGGTTAGATCGACGCCATTGGTGATGACGGCGATTTTGTCACCGTTAATGCCGCGCGCGATCAGATTACGCCGGAATGATTCGGTGACGGCCACCACTGCCGCCGAGCGTCGGTACAGAAACAGCTCCAGGCGTTCCAGCCGCCGCAGGGCTGCCGAATCACGCATCGCGCCCACGGTCTTGATTGATTCCGGCCACAGGTCGCGCAATTCGAACACGAACGGCCGCCAGCGAAATACCGAGAGCATCCAGGCGGCGCAGTTGGTAAAGAACTGGGGCGAGGTGCCAATGATGACGTCCGGTCGCCGCTGCACCAGCCCGGCCAGAAAACCGAAAACCATAAACGACAGATAGTCCAGGGTACGCTTGGCCACCTTGGTGTTGGCGGTGATATAGGTCCATACCCGCACCACCTCGATGCCGTCCATGGTTTCACGCTGCCAGAGCCGATTGCGATAACCCGGAAAGACCTTGCCCGTCGGAAAGTTTGGCGCGCAGGTAATGACGGTCACCTGATGACCGGCTTTGACCCACTCGCGACAATGTTCAAAGGTCCGCGAAGCCGGGGCATTGACTTCGGGCGGGAAGTTATCCGTCAGAAACAGAATGCGCATCGTTCTTCATTCTTCCTTCTGTAAAATTTCCTGGAATCAAAGCCTTAAAACTTAAAACTTAAAACTTAAAACTTTCTCCAGCACCGCCACGATCCGTTCCGCCGTTTGTCCATCCCATAACTCGGGAATGGCGCCCTGTTTCCACTGTCCGGCCATCAAGCGGGCCAGCGCGGGGGCGAGCTTGTCCGGATCGGTACCGATGAGTTCGTTGGTGCCAATGGTGACGGTCTCCGGCCGTTCGGTGGTATCCCGCAAGGTCAGACAGGGGATGCCCAGCACGGTGGTCTCTTCGGTAATCCCGCCGGAATCGGTGATCACCGCCTTGGCGTGTTTGACCAGATAGTTAAATTCCAGATAGGGCTGTGGTTCGACCAGATGCAAATGAGCCGGCAAATTCGCCAGCTCGCGCAAGGTTTTGGCGGTGCGCGGATGCACCGGGAAGATTACCGGCCAGCCCTGGGTCCCTTGGCCAATGGCGTCCAGTAAGCGCGAGAAGTTCGCCGACTCATCAACATTGGCGGGCCGGTGCAGAGTGACCACGAAGTAGCGGCCCGGCTGCAACTGCAATTCGTCCCAGAACGGCGGCGGGCGAAGTCGGTCGAGATGGGCCAGCAAGGTATCGATCATGGTGTTGCCGACGAAGAAGATCCGTTCCTCCCCCACTCCAGAACGGCGCAGGTTGGCGTTGGCGACCTCGCTGGTGGTGAAGAACCAGTCGGTGATGGCGTCGGTCGCCATCCGGTTGATTTCTTCCGGCATGGTCCAGTCGCCGGAGCGGATGCCGCCTTCGACATGGGCGACCGGGACGCACAACTTTTGCGCGGTGATGGCGCAGGCCATGGTGGACGTAACATCGCCCACCACCAAGCACAGATCGCTGCGCGCCTCCAGCAGCACTTTTTCATAGCGGATCATAATGGCTGCGGTCTGTTCCGCCTGGGTGCCGGAGCCCACTTCCAGATTCACGTCGGGTTCGGGGATGCCGAGCTGGGTAAAAAAATCGCCCGACAGGCGGGCATCGTAATGTTGGCCGGTGTGCACCAGGCGGTAGCGCAAGGGACTGCCCGCCGCCTGGCTGGCCTCCAGCGCCCGGATGATCGGCGCGATTTTCATAAAGTTGGGGCGCGCGCCCGCAATCAGGTCAATCAGCATGAATGTTCTCCGGTGGAACCGGCCAGATCAATCGTCACCCGGCTGACCTCCAGAATCTCCTTGAGCGGAATCGGCGCGGGTCCGCCTTGTTGCACGGCTTTAACGAAAGCCGCGGCACAGGCTTTTTGCCCTTTGTCCTGGCGCCAGAGGTTCATCTTTTTGAATCCCGGCCAGCCGTAGCCGGTCAGCTGGCGGAAGTTGTCGAGTTGCAGCACTCGCCCGGCGGCAAAGACTTCCAGCCGTTCCTTGGGGAAGGCTTTGCTGCCGTTGGCGAAGTAATGCACGGTTCCCGTTGAACCATCGGCGAAGGCCAGGTTGATGGAAACGGTATCGCCGGTGGCGGAGTCCATCGCCAGCCGCTGCCAACCGGTGATGGGAGCGTCCGCTAAAAAGCGCAGCAGATCGATGAAGTGACAAGCCTCGCCGATGATGCGCCCGCCGCCGCTGTCCGGGTCCTGGGTCCAGTGATCCGCCGGAATCGCGCCGGCATTGACCGTCATCACCAACGCCTTGGGTTCACTGGCCCCGGTCAGCAGCGCCTTGATCTTTTGCACCTGTGGCGCAAAGCGGCGGTTGAAGCCGACCATCAGTAGCGGGGCGGCGGCTTCAGTGGGGGGGCTGACCACCGCCGCAATATCGGCTAACTCCTCCAGCGTCAGGCATAACGGCTTTTCGACAAAAACCGGCTTGCCCGCTTCCAGCGCCTGCAACACCAGCCGGGCATGGCTGTTGTGGCGGGTGGCAATCACCAGCGCATCCACCTTCGGGTCAGTCATCAGTGAGGCGGTGTCGGTGGTGGTTTCGGCAAAGCCGTATTTGCGTCCGGCATGAACCCCGCTCACTCCGGCGTTGGAGGCGACCGTAGCCAACCTGGCCCCGGCCTGTTTGAACGCCGGGATCAGGACGCCGGTCGCGTAGTTGCCAGAACCGATCAACGCTATCGTGGGGGGTTGGCCGCCACTGGCTGGAGAGAGGGGCGCGGGGTCAGCTTGCAGGCGCACGGTGGCTTGCCGCAGTAGCGCATCGGGCTGTTCGTCGCGCCGGGGATAGTCCAGCAGAATGCCCAGGGATGGTTCGCTGCCGCCGACCACGGCGTAGGCCGCTTCGCTCTGATCCAGCTTGAACCGATGCGAAATCAGCGGCTGGACGTCCAGCCGGCCATCAGCCAGCAGATCCAGCACCGCTTCGAAGTTGCGTTGTTCGGTCCAGCGGACGAAGCCAATCGGGTAGTCCTGGCCTTTCTCTTCATAATTCGGGTCGTAGCGGCCGGGGCCATAGGAGGCGGAGACCTGAAAAGTGAGTTCTTTCCTGAAGAAATCGTCGCGGGACAATTCCAGCCCGGTGACGCCCACCAGCACGACGCGCCCACGCTGGCGGCACATCAGCGCGGCCTGGTGCATCGGTTCGCTGCTGTGGGTGGCGGCGGTGATCAGCACCGCATCGACGCCGCGCCCGCGGGAAAATCGTGCGGCGGCCAGCACCGGGTCTTCCCCGGCGGCCAGGTTGACCACTTCGGCGCCGAACGATTGGGCCAGCGCCAGCCGGGCCGAGTCGAAATCCAGTCCCAGCACCCGGCAGCCATTGGCCCGCAACAATTGCACGGCGATTTGCCCGATCAAGCCCAGGCCAGTGACGACCACCGCCTCGCCCAGGGTCGGCTGCACCAGGCGAATCCCTTGCAGGGCAATCGCGCCCACCACGGTAAAGGCGGCGGCTTCATCGCTCACCGCGTCCGGGATCCGGGCGCATAAATTCAGCGGGACGCTGACCACTTCGGCATGTTTGCCGTTGGAGGCGACCCGATCGCCCACGGCAAAGCCTTCACGGCCCTGACCTGCCTCCAGCACCACGCCCACATTGCAGTAGCCGAGGGGCAACGGCTGGTCGAGTTTGTTGAATACGGCTTCGACGGTGGGCAGCAGGCCATCGGTTTGGATCTTGTTCAGCACCATCCGCACTTTATCGGGTTGCTGGCGGGCTTTGTCGATCCAGCCGGCCTTGCCGAACTCGACCAGCATCCGTTCGGTGCCGGCGGAGATCAGGGTGAGGGTGGAGCGGATCAGCAGTTGGCCGGGCTGGACGGCGGGACAGGGAACGACGGCGATTTCAGTCGCGCCGGTTTTCAGCGATTGGAGGATTTGTTTCACGACAGTCCGAGGTCCAAGGCGATTTATGGCAAAGATGTGGTCGTTCACTCCCCCGATTGGGGCAGAGCGGCAAGGGGCATTCCAGCGCGGCTGGTGTAAGCGTTCACTCCCCTCTCCCACTGCACTGGTGGGAGAGGGGTAGGGGAGAGGGCGTGGCAATCTCCACAACTGCTTGTTGTATCCGCTCCAACACGCTATCCATTCCCTGCAAGACTTCATGATTCCAGAATCGCAATATCATAAATCCCTCGCTGTTCAGCCAACACGTTCTTTCACTGTCATATTTCATTTGAGATGTGTTGCCCACCATCCACCTCAATGATCAATTATTGGCTTTTGGCCTTTCGCCTTTGGCCTTTCGCCTTTGGCCTTTGGCCTTTGGCCTTTGGCCTTTCGCCCTAATTCCCGATGTGGGGAGGTTGATGGGGTTTGATTCAGTGTGGAAAGCGCAGGCGTGAAAAATTCCGTCCGTTGGTGATCGTCGCCCGTTCGATTTCGGCGGCCGAATCAATCCAGCCCTTGCCCTCCAAAAACAGCAGCCAGACCCGGGTGCTGACCTTGCGGCAGTTGTCCGGCAACAAAAAGCTGGCGCGGGCGATCTTGTGATCTTCGAACAAAAAGACCCCGGTCACGCCAGGGGGTGGACAACGCCAGCACGTTCATCGCCTCCTGCACAGCGATTTCACCGAGATTGGATTTGCGCGATTGAGCACGCGGGCGACTTCGCGAAAGACGGCAAGCGGATCGGGCAGGTGTTCGAGGACGTTGTCGGCGAAGACGACATCGAAGCTGGCGTCAGGCCAGGGGATGCCGTTGGCGTCGGCGACTTGGCCTTCGTCGAGCATCGGGTTGTCCACGACGCGCGGGTCGAGGTCGACGCCGCAGATGCGGGCGGCATGACCCCGGAAGTCCATTTGCTGGACGATGCCGGCTCCCGCGCCGAGGTCGAGAATGACGGCGGTGGGGGTGAGGCGCTGGAGAATGCGCTCGCGGAAGAGCTGGTCGTCCCAGTTGCGGGCGTAGTCGGGATAGAGGGCGCGGTCGAGTTTTTCAACGAGGGTGGTCATAGGATCTTTCGAGGGGGTTTCAAGAACTGATGATGGTGGACCATACTCACCCTACATAACTGTATTCACAAAAGAATGAGGTACGTCAGGGTGTCATCGGTGTTAAGTTGCTCGATTGCAGAAACCTTATTGCGCAGTATTAACTCGATTTGCTGAACCGAGCAATTTCCACGCCGAATCCAAATCACCTTGGGCGGGTGTCCGAATAAGAGACTTTTTTCATGAAAATCGGAATCCTTGCTCACCAGAATATAACCGTGGATTTTTGCATACTCCCAAATCACTGGATCTGGTTCGCTTCCCAAACCGACCCGATCCACATGGGCCGAATCCGGAAATTCATCGGCGAGTGCGGATACCAGACGAGGCGACAGGTTTTCATCGAATAACAGCTTCATGCGTTGACCACCAGTTGATGTCGCTCCCGGTCAGCGGCATAACTCAAGCAGGCATGGATATCGTCGAGGGTCAGGTAATCAAAATCTTCAAGTAGTTGTTCCGGGGTCATGCCGGAGGCCAGATAGTCCAATACATCGTATACGGTCATTCTTAATCCGCGAATGCACGGCTTTCCACCTCGTTTATCGGCTTCGATGGTGATGAGGTTTCGATAATTCATTAGTGTGGCTCCTATGGTTTTGCTCCGGTGATCCGCTGATATTCCTCGATGGTCAACAGCACATGTGCAGGTCGCCACCGATCGGTAATAAAAGACCGGGCCATTTCTGGCGGCTTTCTTTGCCCTGCTGGCATCCTAGTCTCGGCTCTCGCCTGTTCGCCCAGACGGTAGCGTTGCCACCCTGCCCGACGCAGGTAATGCGCTTCCAGCACTGGATCGGTGCGCTTCACTAGCCAGTGCCGTTCTTCCAGTTGCGCCAGAGTCGCTTGCGAGGCCTAAATCACCACCGAGTCAACGCCGTGCGCGGCGGGATTAGCTGCCAGCAACAATTCAGCCAGATGGGTGACGCCGCCACCGCCACGGAGGTTGGAAGCGTCAATGCCGACCACCAGCGGCGAAACCGAAAGGCTATTGGCCGCCACTCGCTGCCCAGCGCTCCGAATTTTGATAGGACGATTGGGGTGAAAATCAATCACGGTTTATTCACCAATTGAACAACATAGCGCGATCAATGATGTTTTCAGATAAAAACATGCCCTGTTTTTTCAACCGCGTGATCACCGGACGCGCGGCGGGGATGAATCCACGTTTTTTAGCGATCATCACCAGCCCCAGCGTTCCCAGCAATGGGACGCCCAACATTTCCGCACAGCGTCGACCCGCGCCATCATCAATGAATGATGGCCGCCATTCCAGAATGGGCGTGGGCATAGGCCAGTACTGCTGACTCGCCTGGCCCCAGATCCCAGGCCTGGATCAGCGGTGGAATCGCCAGCGAATCTACCGTGAGGAGCCAGGCAGTGTCTGCCAAGGTTCGCACGGCAATATCACCCCTTCTGCAATTCCCTCACCCCCACCACCCTGCTCATCTTCTCGGTGTCGTTGAGATTGTGGGATGGATTATGGCCTGCGAGCAATAATGATAAAAAGTGATCCAAAGTAAAGACGACTCATAAAATTGGGTAGAATGGGGTCAAAAAATTTTACCGTTTCCGTCACAAACCCAACTTTATTCAGCAGCCTTTTTATATCAGCCAAGTAGTAAACATTTTTAGAAACTGAAAGATATTGATAGTAATCTTTGCCAGATATCTGAAAAATATTTCGTATAAATTTTTGAGCCAATCGAATCAGTGAGAATCGATTAGGAACGGAAACAATAAGAATTCCATCTGGTCGAATAACGCGAAATAATTCACAAATAGCTTTTTCGGGATCATCGATATATTCGATTACACTGGAACACAATATCTTGTCAAAACTACATGATTCAAAATCCAGAGTTTCTATAGTATCCACTAGCTTATAAGTAATTCTTTCGCCTAAATCGCCAATGGATTCTTTTTTGGCATTCTCGATCATTGTCGGTGAACCATCCACCGCTACAACGTTAGCACCAAACAGTCTGATCAGTCGGGAAAGGCTTCCTGTTCCACACCCTGCATCCAGCCAAAGATCATTTGGCCGAACAGTCTTTTTTAACAAAGAATCGAAAAACATGATCCTGCGTCTAAATCCGCCAGATTCATAACAATTGCTCCATTTATTTGCTAGAGATTCATGAAATCTAGCACCATCAGTAAATATTTCAATTTTATCATTCATTTGCGAAGTCTCTCAATATTGCAGCCGCGCTTTAATTTCGCTGGCGAACAACCGGTGGCCGGGGGCGGGTTCGGCATAGTAAAGCGGTTGCTTTAACGTTCAAAACCGTCTCATTGCCTTTCTTCACCAACCGCCGCGTTCAGCCGCGCCAACCAGGCGGTTTCGTCCAGGCAGTCAAGCAGGTTCTCGCCCAAGTCTTCGAACACGGTTGGCTGCTCAATCCGTTCCAGTACTGGGGTACTTTGAACAGCCACCGCCTGGCCAAAACGACGGCGGATTTGCCGCAGCAGCATTCGCCGTTCCGAGTTCAGACCCTGTTGCAGACCTTGTTGCAGACCTTGTTGCAGACCTTGTTGCAGACCTTGTTGCAGACCTTGTTGCAGACCCTGTTGCAGGCCATCCTGTTTCCATTGTTCGGTCCATTCGACGATTCGCTCGGATAACATGGCGCGCATTTCCTCCAGTTCGTTCAGTTGCGGTAACTCTACGCCCGGCAGGCGTTGTTTGAGAAAGATTTGTCGGAGCCAGATCACGAAGGCGCGGCGCAGTTCGGTATGTTCGGGGGCAACCAGCCAGTCCGCCAGGGCGGTTAATACCGCTTGGACGGTTTGTGGATCATGGCTGTTTTCCAGGCGGAACAGGGCGGCGGCGAGATTGCGCATGACGGCCAATTCCGAATCACGGTAGGAGCTTTCGTCAATCAGCAGGTAGCGCAGGTGGGGATGGTAGGGTTGCAGGCCGACCGGGCCGGGTTCGATCAGGTCGGCGATTTCGGTGGGCGCGGTCCAAGGTGGTCGGCCGTTGTAAAGCACAATGGGCAGCACCGGCGGCAGGCGCTGACCGGTGGCGATCTGCCGGGTGTCGAGCAAGTCCTGGTACAGCAGGCCGAGATAGCTCAGCAGCCGCACTGCCATATGGGGGTGGATGCGGGATTGGAATTCGAGCAGGACATAGACGTAAAGCCAGTCAGTGCCCCAGCGCAGCCGCCAGATGAGGTCGCTGTGCCGGTTGCGCAGGCGGTCTTCGATGAATTCGCCGGGGTATTTCTCCAGAGTGGCGAAATCAAGATCGGCAATCCACGGTTCGCGGACGAAACCCACCAGCAAGTCTCGTATCATTTCAGTGTGAGAAAACAGCCGTTTGTAGCCGGAGTCGTGGGCGGTCACTATTGTTCCCTCAGCGCCTTTGGTCTTTTGCTGGTTCCTCAGTGCCTTCCTCAACCGATTGCTCAGTCAAACTGCCGCACCCGCGCATCCGGCTGGCCCGGCACGTAACACCGCTTGACGGGCAAGCGCCCGGTAATTTCGATCTCCCGGCGTTTGTAGTCGATCAGGCGCATGACATCCGAACGCAGCCACGCCCAAGCATAGCCGACCCAGCCGGCCCGCCAGGCGCCTTGCCATAGCCAGTGGTACAGGAACAGCAGAACATAGCGACCGGGCAGCCGATAAAAGTTCTTTTTCAGCCACATCCGTCGCTGAAAAGGGGCACCCAGCAAACGGGGAATGTCCGCCAGGGGTGATTTTTGGTAGGCGATGAGGGCCTCGGCGGTGGTGTAGCGGTTTTGCTTTTCCAGCCAGTGATCGAGGTCGGGGCTGTCGTGGTGCGCCATTTCTCCCGCCACATGCCGGAGCGACCCTTGGACAATGGGATGTTCGTTGACCGCGATGTCCGTAAACCGGCATCGCCCGGTGCGCCACAGCCGGGTCAGGGGTTGTCGCACCGGTAAGGGCCGTCCCATGCACCACAACCGCCGCACCAGCGAAAAACCATCACCTTCATCGCGGTCCATCGCGGCCAGTAGATTGGCTTTCAGTTCATCGGAAAGGCGCTCGTCCGGGTCCAGCTTCATGGTCCAAGGCGCGGTAATCGGTAAATGTTCCAGCGCGAAGTTCCATTGATCGCCGAAGCCACGAAAGCGCCGCTGCACGACATGGACTCCATGACGCAGGGCGATGTCCACCGTGTCGTCCTGGCTATAGCTATCGACTAGAAACACCTCTTGCGCCCAACCCGCGAGGTTCTGTAGAACCGCTTCCATGTTATGGGCTTCGTTGAGCGAGATCATGACCACGGCGACGGGGGCGGAGCCGGGTTGCCAATGGGTGGGAGTGCAATCAGCCGCCATACACCCTCACAACTTCGGACTGGAAAGCGGTTTGCGAGCGATGCAGATCGCTTCGTCGCCATAACCAAGCTTGGCTTGCAGCCAACGCAACGGCCAAGTACCCCCAGCACAAACCATGCCCATTCGATAGGCATGTTCTAACCATCCTGGACGACGGCCTGTGGCGCGCCCGGCAACCGCAGAGGTCGGCCGCGTGACCGCACCACCTTCCCGATTTACACCTAACACCGTGCGCAGCACTGCTAGAAACCAGCCGGAAAAGGAGTCGTGGGTGGTCATGCGCTCTATCGTAAGGCCACCGGCAGTCACCGTTCGTTCGAGGGTCTGCGGATCAAAGTAAGCCAAATGATATGGTTCGTAGCTGGTCCAGCCCGCTAGTTTCGCTTCCCAACACGCGATATTGGGTACGGCGATATGAACCATGCCACCGGGAGCGAGCAGGCGGTGAACCTCGTTCAAAAACGCAATAGGTTGGTCGACGTGCTCCAGTACATGGTTCATTACAATGACA
This sequence comes from Candidatus Competibacteraceae bacterium, assembly GCA_003989085.1. Lineage (GTDB taxonomy): Bacteria > Pseudomonadota > Gammaproteobacteria > Competibacterales > Competibacteraceae > RXIV01. Next base: position 261,574 of record RXIV01000003.1, on the reverse strand, counting down.
TCAAAGCGGTGTTCTCCAGCCAACGTCGCCAATGATTTATCGTGCATTGCGATTCCATGGATGCGGCGGACCCGTTCACAGATCGGCGCGGAAAGATCGCAACCCATCACTTCATAGCCACACTTTCGGGCCGCGTTCAGGAACGAGCCACTGCCCACGCCAATTTCCAGCAGTCGACGGCCATGTGGGTTGGCTTGCGCAAGCCGGGCGAGTGTTCTGCGGTTATTCCAGGCTTGGAACGCATTCACCCAGACGGAGGATTCGGCCTGATAGTCCTCGCCGAACCATTCATCTTCCATCGTTTCATTGGCTTGGGGTTGCCAGATCGCGGGTGAAAGGACCACAGTGCAGGACTCGCACTGCACCAAACCCAGCTTGTAAGGTCGGAAACGAGTGTCTTTACAGATTGGGCAAACGGATGGGTTGTTGGTTTGGCTCACTGGAAAATCACCCTTCAACTACCCAGTTGGGTTTATTGCCGCCATTTAGTATCCAACGATAGGTTTCCGCCATCCTCTGTCCCACCTGCGCCCAAGAGAACTCCGCCTCCATCCAGCTTCGCCCGTTTTGCCCCATTTCCGCTAAGTCTTCCGGAGAACGGGATAACGCATCTTCCAGACAAGCCACCAGTGGATCAACGCCAATGTCGATCCACCATCCCGCACCCTGTTGTTCAAGTCCGGCCCATGGCGCTCCCTTGCTCACAATAGCCGGGGTTCCCGCCGCCAGCGCCTCGGCTACTGTCATGCCGAAGTTTTCCGAGTGAGTTGGCAATATAAATAAGCTGGCTTCTCGATAGGCAAGCTGCTTCTCTTCTCCATAGAGAACACCAGGAAACGCGACCCGCTGCAATCGCAACTGTGCGGTCAGCGCCTGCATTTCGGCCAGGTATCCGCCGTTGTCCGGGCCGATAATCTGTAAATCCCAGTCCGGGAACCGGGTCATGACCGCCTGCCAAGCGTGGAGCAACACATCGATACCCTTTATTGGATGGATGCGCCCGAGGAACAGCAGGGTACGGGATTCGCCAAGCGTCTTCGGCGCCAAGTCTGGGATGTCGATGCCGTTGGGAATGACCGCTACCGGTTGATGAAAACCCATTCGTCGGATGTCCTCATATTCCGATTCCGCCGTGGCGTGAAAGCAAGTGGTAGCTGTCAGTGCGGGCTTCTGCACCCAAGGCCAAAATACGCTTTTGATGGTGGAACCGCTTTGCATCGCCCATTCCGAGAGTGTTCCATGAGGCGAAACGATCAAAGGTACGCCGTGCCGTTTAGCAACCCAGCCGGGATAGACATTGGGCATCATCCACGAGCTGTGGTTGTGGAGTAAATCTACAGCCCCGGCCTGTGCGGTCTTCGAAAGCCACCCCTTCATTGCCGGCGAGCATCCCAACCGGCGCGGCCCCAATCCCAGTGGAAAGGTTTTCAAAAATGGCGGCGGCGAGGGCAGCGGTGCCCAATCTAGCACGGCCAGCGTCACCAATTGCCCCTGCACGGCCAGCGATTCACAAAGGTTCACCACCGCATAGGTTCCCCCACTCGCTTCTTCAGCAATGGAAGGTACTATATGAATCACGCTTATTTTATGTCCTGGAGTCATCATGGCGTACCGGAAACAGTGAAAGCGGTCGTCCGCAGCAAAGCGGTGAACCCGGCTTGCTGGAAATGCCTGTCCGTAGTCAGCGCCGCCGTGATGCCAAACTCCTGCATGACCACAAATGAGAGGCAGTCCGCCAAACTCCAGGCTTTGTCGGGCCGGCTGGCAAACAGGGCCAATGCTTTTGCAAAACGTTGATCCGTCAACGGAATCACCACAAACTGAGGTTCCTGATCGAAAGCCGCCATGAATCGCCCGGCGATTTCGCGGCTCGCCGGTTTGGCGAAAGCAGCTCCCAATTCGAGAAATACGGCTTGGGTGGTCATCAGTCGGGTTTGCTCTTTAGCCAGCGTTTCGGCCAAGGCTCTGGCCTGAAGGTGATATTGATCCTGACGCGATAACAAGGCGATCGCGTAGCTGGTGTCCATGAGCACGACCGAAGAGAACGACATCAGGATTGCTCGGACTGAAGATACTCTTCAAAGCGGGTTGAGTAGTCACTGGGCAGCCCCTCTATCGCCAGGTCCTGTATGCGCTCCCAGAATGAAAGCGCCGGTGATGTAACCGGAGACTCGTCGAGGATCAAGACCACCCCGACTTCCACGCCCGTAGGAAGCTGCGGGTTCCGAACATGGACCCAGTGGTCCTCGGTTACGAACACTCGTTGATACAAAGTGGTTGTCATCACTCAATCCCCATAGGTTGAACGTAAAATCGCCACTCTCAATGGTCGACCCGCCTAAACTGTTCAGCGCCGATGCTGCGAAAGCAGTTCCTCATAGATATCCAGGAACGCTTGCCCGGTCACGCCGGTTTCATATCTTTGCAGGATCGTTTCCCGCGCCGCTTGGCCCATACGCCGGTTTAGCGCCTCATCGGAGAGCAAGCGGGCCAGCCGGTCCGCCAGCGCCTGGGTATCCTCCAGATCCACCAGAAATCCATCCTGGCCCTCGGTGATAATTCCGTCCGGCCCGCCGCTGCGGGTGGAAATCACCGGTACAGCACAGGCCATCGCCTCCAGGATCACCACACCCAAGCCCTCTTCGTCCGAACTCAACGCAAACACCGCCGCCGCCTGATACAGACCAACCAAGGCTTCAGAATCTGGGGAGAGGATGAAGTCTACTCGGTCGGTCACCCCGAGTTCTTTAGCCCGCGCCCAGAAGTCCGGCCCCGGCCCCGCCGAACCCGCCAGCACTAAGCGGGCCGTCTGCTGCAATGCGACAGGTAGAGCGGCGTAAGCCTCCAGCAACAGTTCGACGTTCTTGCGCGGGTCGTCCAACCGACCGACGCAGAGGATATAGGGATCGGATCGCAAATCACGGGTGGCGGCGGGTTGGAATCGCTCGGCATCGACGCCGGGCGGTGCGTAGCGGATGAGAACATCGCGCCCCGTGTTGACTTCCTGTGCGTAGTCCAGCATCCAGGGATTCATGACTTGAATCGCGTCCACGGTTTGCAGGGCTTTGCGGTCCAGGCAATCCGTGAACCGGTTCATTCCGCGTCGCCACGCGGCTTTGAAGCCCTGCGCCGTGGCATCACGGCGGCGACGCTCGACAATGGCGCGGGTGGCGCATTGCACCGCTACCGGTTGGCCCAGCCCGCACACCGACCACGCCCAAGCGGGCGAGCCGCAAACCACTTGAATGAGATCGCAGTCCGCCAACAATGCGGTCAGCGTAGGGCGGGGCTGGTAGCGTTGGAACTCCAACTCGGAGGCGAAGGCACCGACGCGGGTAAACGGGCGACCCCGCCAGACCCCGTGATCAGTACGCACGCCACGTAACCAACTGGCAGGTTGAGTCAGCCCCACACTAATCTCGTCTCGCGCCGATGTGGAAAGGGAAATCAGTCGGTATTCAAAAGCGCCGGATCGTTCTATCGCTTGGCAAACGAATTCAGCGACCGAAGGCACTCCGCCGCCTTGTTCGAGGGAGGGGACGACTAGGGCAATCCGTTTTAAAGCTTCGCCTCTAGACATTGTCGCCACTCCTCAATCGTTCGTTGGTAGGACCATTCATTGGCTTTTCGCAAAGCGGCTTCACGGATTGCGGGATCGTGTTGCCGGTATGAATAGGCGATGAGTAGTTTTGCAAGACCATCAACATCACCGACCGGAAATATATCCCCGTTCCGGCCCGGTTCCAGAAAGTCAGCCGCCGCCCCTACCTTGTCTGAAACAATAACGGGCAACCCGCAAGCCAGCGCTTCTTGAACCGATACGCCATAAGGTTCGGATTGAGCAGGATGCACAAACAGATCCGAAATTGCGTAATACAGCGGCAATTCCGAATACTTCGCATATCCGGGCGCGACCAGCCGCTTTGGATCTGTTGCGAGGCGCTTTTCTACGACTGGCCTTAGCGGACCATCCCCGACCAGTAGTAATTTCATATTCCGCGCTACAGAAGAAGCTTTTATAAAGGCATCCACCAGTGTCAGCGGGTTTTCTCGTTCAGCCCACTTCATGACCCCAAGAACGACATAATCATCCTCAGCCAATCCAAGTTTTTTACGCAAACTCGAACGTTGCATTTGATAACTGGCAGCTTGTTCAGCAAACCAGTCAATATCCACTGCGTAGGGGAAATAAAAGACCGGCCTTTGAACGATGGATAACTTTTCCAAATAGGCGCGGGCTAAAGTTCCCACTGGATGCCAAGCGTGAAACAATCCCAGCCAAGCCAACATGACGACACGCTTTAGCCCACCGGAAATACCGGAAAGATGGGTATGTTCCAAAGTATTGTCGCTGCGCACCCCAATATGCACACCACTCAAACGCAGTAGCAAAGTAAGCAAAGCATGAGACCTTGGATACCAGCCACAGATCACTACATGATCTGGCTCTAAAGCAATAATCTGTCGCCACATTAGGAAAGCGGATTGTTCAAACCGCGCTTGATAGACTAGCCCATGTAAATGATCCCATTGCGGTGCAATCGCGGTTTCTGGATCAATTGCCGATGAATCAGAACACGCTACCCTTGTATAGTAAACAATTAAGTCGAATACAGAGTTTCGATTAACTTTGGCATACAGGGGCACATCGAACTGAGTAGGACGATTTTGAATAATTATGATTCGGATAGACATTTAGATTTACCAATAATTGATTAACTTTTTTAACTAATTTTTTCTCTTTCATAAACCTGTTGCCAAGCCTGCACAAAACTTTCCTTTGTGATCCGTAAATGGGATAATTGGACATTTCATGTCGTCTCATTCGGCATATAGGACATAGCGTTACTTTGAAATACTGGCCGTCGCCGATACAGGATATGCAGCAATAAAAGCAGTAAAGGCAATATCCGGAAGATATCAACCAAGATACCATTGACCGATGAATCAATGACAGCAAGAGTTGGCAACATACTTAAAAATACGATACTACCCGTTAAATGCCGCCATGGCTCGCACAAGGACAGCAAGGCGCGTTGTAGGATCCCAAACAAAAAGAAGGCAATTCCTACCGCCCAATATCCTCCGGCAAAGTAGAGATACGTAAAAGGTCCCATAGCAGTCGATGAAAAATGCGTATTCCCCATCACGACCTGGTTATACCAGAGACCCAAGGTACCCAGTGGTTTACTCTCCCACAAAAATCTCGGAACAACAGCATGCGCTGGAGCCAGCAAAATATTTTCAAGAAAAGCCGGACTTCCTTCGGGCAACTCGGGGAGTGCATCGGCATACTCAATACCAAAGGAACCGATATAGGACAGGTTCATGCGAGAGGCAATAGACAAAGTCGTTGACCCCGAATCATCATCTACAGGTTTAGAATTGGTAATACCCCGCATCAGCGCATTGCTAATCGCCGTTACCGAGGAAAGCTCACCACTTTCTCGGTTCCGCTCCGCCCTGAAAGGTTCAATCACGGCATAAGCGGCAAAAATGGCAATCATCATAAAGATGATCCAGTTTCTAGGTAATTTCCCAGTGCGCAAGTACTGGCAGACCCCAATAATAAAAAACGGCATGGCCACCGCGCTTTTAAATCCACTCATTAAGCCAAACACCACTTCAATACAGGTTATACCCCATAACCAGCCGGTTTCTCGCCATTTTGCACCTGGCTTGAAGTATTGCAAAGCAGCCAGAACTAGGGCCAGCTTGCCTAAACTCCCCGCAATGCTAATGTATTGAGTAAAGGCCGCAGCCTCTTCCAGTCTTTGCACACTGCTGCCATAACCATATACCCCAAGCCTGATCGCATATAACCGGACGATAACGGCGACTGCCACCAATGCAGGCAGTGCCCAGAATCGCAACGTATCTGTACCTGGCAGAAAACGACGCTGAAATTGCGTAACCAGCACTGGACGGCTTAGACCTGCCGCCAAAGGCGACCAGTAACCCAGGAACAACGTCAGCGCGCCGAGCAGCGCCAGATATTGGTGCTTGACCATCACCAGCGACACATCGGGCACTAGCCCGAGAAATTCGAGCGATTCCGGCGGCATGAAGAACAACACATTGGTCAGCCCATAGCCCATGACAAAGGTCATCAGCGCACAGATCACCGCAGGATTGAGCAGCCACCGCTCCGGGTGATTCCGGCGAATCCGGATAACTTCCAGCCACAAATAAACCATTAACAGCATGGTCAGAACCGCATAGGCAAACCGGACGGTAAGCGCTTCCGATTCCACCAATAAATAAACAGCCAACCCACCGCAGCCAAATAAGGCGGCGTTGCTGATCACAGTGGCGAATAATCTACTGCGCATGGTCGATCCGGTAGCTGATGGTGGGCAGGGGGAAACCCTGAGCAGCACCCGCTAACGTTGCCAGCAGCAACTCCAGGCGATGCCGGTAAGTATGCTCGGCATGGGCACGGGGCATGCCAACCTCGTAAAATGCGATTTTCACGAAATTCAGCTTCATATTGTAAAACTCGCAAAGCACTATGGTTAATACCCCACAATTATGCGGAACATCACAAATATCTATTGTCTCTTTACGATATTTTAGCACTTACAATCCCCTTATTTATCTATCCGGAAAACCTGTTTTATTGAATATAAGTTTTGCAATATCCAACGTGCAATTCGAAGATAAAATAAATCATATGCTGTAGCCGAATCGATGCTACTGACAATCATATACGGTTTTCTGCGAATTACAGCGTATATCAGCCATACAAAACTTCTGAAGCTCATCTTATATCGAAATATCCACCAATTTATGCGACCAATAAATGTCCCAAGATCGTAGTAAGATAGATGATTAGCTGCATGAATTTCATACAATATTCGTTCTCTCCTCCATGAGAAATTATCAGACTTATATTCATCGGGATATTCAGAAGGGCGTTCCTCATGTCTTGGCTTTATTAGTGCTTCATTCACATATCCCACGGGGCCTTGTGCAGCTAACCTCATCCACATATCAACATCGGCGAGCAGACTAAACTCTATGCGCATACCACCTATTTTATCCCAACAATTACGCCTGATCATGGCTGTACCGCGAACAGGACATCCCCATCGAGCAAATAAGAATTTCTCAAGGAAGTAAGTACCATCAATATACTCAGTTTCGAACCTTGGGCCATAGTGATGTTCCGCATTAGGCGAATCATACGGGTTGAAGACATAAGTTATATCAGGATACCGTTCAAGCACTCCAACCCATTTTTCCAACAGATCGGCACGGTACAAATCGTCATGGTGCAATAGCGCGATATAGGGACGGTCGCTCTGCGCCACGGCAAAATTGGCGTTGCCGGGCATGCCCAAGTTATGCGGGGTGCGGATTGGGCGGATGCGCGGGTCAGCAACAGCTAGGCGTTGCAGGATTTCCCAAGTATTGTCGGTCGAGCAGTCATCACTGACGATGATTTCGTAGCCGGTAAGAGTTTGCCGCAGAATGGAATCCAGGGTTGATTCAATCAGGTGGGCGTGATTGTAGGTCAGAAGGCAGACCGAAATTAAGCTCCCATCCATTACTTGCATGAGGCACCAATTTTTCTAACGTAAGTATCTTTCACGGAATAGTATTGTTGACACTTAGAACAGTTGAAGTGGGCCTGGTACTGTACAAGTTCAGTTTTGTCATGTGGGCAAATAAGGGGGATATTCATATTATTATTAGAGGTTCCTGTTTTTTCAATCAATTCACCAAAAAGCGCAAAAACCGCTCGGTCAGTTCCTGCGGTAATCTCCTCCACCCCCAAATCGCCGCCAAGACGACCCCCATCAATGCGGCTGGCCCTATCCAAGTTTCTGACGTGTAGCCAAAGCCCCTATTTGCCAAATATAACAAGACACAACCAGTGCTGAATAAGGTGGGCGCAAAGGCAGTTCTGGACAACTTATATCCCCGCTCAACCAATTCGTGCTGAGAAAAAAACTGCATCGTGACCAAGCTTGCGGCAATCTCGCCTGCCAGTATACCAAGGCCAAACGCCACAAGTCCCATCTGCGCATAACACAAAGCGCCAATACCCAACGCAAGTCCCGCTCTTAGGACTGAGGCAACCAGTACCAGGCGCAGGCTGTTAATACCATTAAGGTGCATGGTCATCAAGGCGCTCGTATTGGCTACCACTACACTGGCCAAGAGCAAACAAAGTAAAGAGTTATCGAGAATGACCGCTTTCGTGGTCCAGTAGGCATATAACCAAGGCAACAATGGATAGGATAGCAGCACCCCCATATTCACGGCAGAACCCACAAGAACCCAATGAGCCTCCATCGTAGCAGCGAGTTTATGGGTTTCACCGTGAGCATGAAAACGCACCACGTCCGGCAACAGCGGTGTGGTCAATACGGTGGTGACATTGGTCCACAAGTTGGCCAGGGTGCGCACGGTAGTGAATACCGGGACTGCTGCGGGTCCTGCCAGGACTGAGATCAGGACGACAACCCCGTTCAGGGACACCTGCTGAATCAAATTGCTGGCGGTTAATAGTGTGGAGCGGATCAGATCGGCTAATCCCAAGTGTATTCGCGCTCCCCGCCACCAGGGGTAAAACTCAGGTATTTTGATTTTGACGTAGATTGCCGACAGGAGATAGATCGTGGCTTGGGACAAAGCAAAAAGCAGACTGGTTTGCAAAAGATTCATTGCAAAAAAAGCCGCTACCATGATGGCGGTAAAATTGGCAATTTGGTACGCCACGCTCCACCAAGCCGCCTGAACCATCAAGCCCGCAGGTATCTGTAACCGATGAACAATTCCAATATAGGAGCCGGTTAAGATCCAGGACAGCAACAGGATCGCCAAGCCGAGTTGACCTTGATCGGCACCGTTCGCCAGGATTTCCAACCCCAGCAGGCCAGCCATTCGGTCTGAATAAAGCGCCCCGGCAACCAGAAACAATTGCAGGGTAGCGAGGACGGCAATCCCGAATATCGCTGAAGCCAGATGCTCGCGCAACGCCGGAACGTCCCGGTGATAGAGGAGGTTTAGCTGGTTACCGACGTAGCCAATATAGCCGGCATCGAGCGAGCGGATCAGTTGAAAGGCGGCAAAGAGGGCCAGCCAATGGCCGTAAGCCGTCTGACCCCAGTAATGCAGACAGACTGGCACCGATACCAGTTGAAAGGTCACGGAAAGAACAGTCGATAGGCCGGTCACCAGGGATACTCTCACAGCCCGGTGCTCTATCCCTTGCTTACGCATAGCGCCTGACCTGCCCATGAATGAGTTGTTTAAACATAAATTGCGCTTAGACGCCGCAGGTTTGATAAAGCTTGCGCAGACCCCAACGATATAACCGCAGGGGCCAAAGATCATGGGCCGTCACGGAATCGCCGCTTTCGGTAATCATAGCCGGCTTTTTTCGCACCACGCCATAGGTCAGCCATTTGGCGGTTTCAAAGCTCAGGCGCAGGCGGAATTGCCACCAGCGCAGCCGACCCGCGAGGGTTTTCAGATCGTAATAGGCCAGCCGGTTAGCCGTATGAATCTCATACAGGAAACGCTGGCGGGGCCAAGACCAGCCCGCCGATTTATATTCTTCGGGGTAGTTCTCCGGGCGATCATGGCGAATGATGATGACGGGTTCAGGCACATACCCCACTGGCCCACGCATGGCGAGGCGCATCCAGAGGTCAACATCAGCCAGCAGACCAAACTGCGGTCGCATACCGCCGACCTGCTCCCACGCCTCGCGCCGAATCATCGCCGTGCCGCGCACCGCGCAGCCCCAGCGCGGAAAAAATATAGTGTTCCAACAGCCAGCGGCCATCAAGGTATTCGCCCGGCATCGACTCCCGCCAGACGTAGTCACTCTGATCAACACCATAAGGATTAAAGACAAAGGCTATGTCTGGATACCGTTCCAATACCCCAGCCCATTTTTCCAGTAAATCAGCCCGGCACAGGTCGTCATGGTGCAACAGCGCGATGTAGGGGCGATCCGTCTGCGCCACGGCGAAGTTAGCATTGCCGGGCATGCCCAGGTTATGCGGGGTGCGGATCGGGCGGATGCGCGGGTCGGCAGCAGCCAGGCGTTGCAGGATTTCCCAAGTATTGTCAGTCGAGCAGTCATCACTGACGATGATTTCGTAGCCGGTAAGCGTTTGCCGCAGAATGGAATCCAGGGTTGATTCAATCAAATGCGCATGGTTGTAGGTGAGCAGACAGACGGCTATGTTTTGGCCGATGTCAGGATTCATGACTTGACAGCCTTGATCAACACCTGCCCGCCAAAAAGATTGGGCCATCTGGCGCAGCCCAATCGGTCAATGGCCGCACTCCAACTTGTCGGCAGGACGTAGCGGCGCAACCACCATAGTAGAACGCTGCCCGTAGCGCCCTTATGGATAACCTGCAATTCCGGGCAATCGGCCAACAGGTAACGGTCGGCGGTGAAATAGGTAAAGAAACGTAGATGAGTATCGTCGAGCACACCAGTGCTTTCATATTCAAACCGGCCAGCCAAAAACTGGATGCGCTGGCGCCACCCAAGAACATTGGGGACAGCAATGAGTATCTGCCCGCCAGGTTGGAGCAGCAGCATGAAACGCGACAGAACCAACGCAGGCTCGCGTAAATGCTCGAGGACGTGGGAAAAAACCAGCGTGTCGAACTGAGCTTGCTGTAAATCAGGCGGCAAATCCGCTTCAATATCGAACAGCCAGCAGTTATCGAATAGCGGCCTTGCTACTTCGGCTTCTGCGGGGGAAACGGTAACGCCACTGATCTGCGCGTAGGGAAAGCGCGCCCGGATTAAGGCCGCGTTATCACCAGCCCCACATCCAATATCCAAAACCCGCTGGACATCGCCTTCGAGCAAATCAATCAAGGGAAGGTTGCCAACATTGGCGTATATGCGTTGATCGCGGCTAACGGTAGAGGCATTCATAATCAGAGTTTATATCACTCATTATGATTCAATTAGTTATTTGGTATGGCTGAACCGATGGCGATCAAAGCCCGTGGTTGCGCAACCAGTGAATGTCAAAAACCCAAATCATCGCCAGCCATACCAACAACCGCGACATCGCCGACCCGGCCGGACTCCACAATGCCCCCCGCGCCAAGCGTTGAGCCAAGGACGAAGCTGACAACTGTTGATACAACGGTGCGGGTAAAACCGCTTTGGCGAAAGTACGCAAATTCATAAAGAGGTTAAAGGGTTACCCTAGTTGATTGATATTCTCAAAAACCGACGGCACATGCGGAGGAATCGCTTCACCCTCGGTGAATACGGACTCCAGCGTTGGCGCGTCCAACACCCGCTCGCCCCACTCGGTCCCCACTGCGCTGACTCTGCCGCCGCCAGATGTGCCTCCGCTCCAGCAGAACTGAAGCAAAAAGCTGGAGTCCCTGGCGCATAAAAACATCCGCGCCGCTCCAGAATACCGCTGACAGGGATTGATGGGTTAAGGACATGCGCTAGGCTGGCTTGGTTGACGAGGATATTGTGTTTGAGGGACATGAATTTCTGGTATTCGCTGAGTCTATCAGTGAAATGGATTCACTACCGTCAACTGCCTATTGAAAACTTGCCCATGCTGTAGATCTTCGGAAAACAGCGTATCGCAACCCGCCGCCAGCGCCGCCGCCACAATCAGTGCATCCCAATGCGATAGCTGATAACGGTCGCCCAGTTCGAGAGCCATTTCGACCGTTTGCCGGGTGACCGACACCACCTCACAGCGATTCATCAAAATGCGGGCGAGTCGCATTGCGGTTTCTCGCGGCAGACGGCTCTTGCGGATCACGACTGATAGAAATTCATTGACCACTTGGACACTGATCACTGGGCGGGCGCGCATCACCGAAAGGGCTTTAGCTCGCCGAGTCAAATCTGCATCGAGACAATACACGGCAAGATTCGTGTCAGCGAAGGGACGCACGATCATAACAGTCCTCGCGCTGAAATCGCCCCGTCCAGCTACCGGCGTATTGTTCGAACAGATCCCAATCGTCGTCTGTGGTGCTCACCGTCCCCGTTTGTTGGGCCTGTAGCCCCTCGATATAGCCAATCACCCGCGCCAGTTCAGTTTCCGGTAACGTCTTAGCTATTTCAGTCAAACGCTCTATAGAACTCATCTCTTTTTCTCCTGAAAAATATGGATTTGGTTTTCTGCTTCCGATGGAAGTTGAATCCGCCCTATCGTCCGCTGGAAGCCAAATACTGCTTCTCTAACTCTAATAACCGCTGACTCCGCGCCTTCACCCAAAGTCGCCGCCTCCAACACCCGCTCGCCCCACCGTTCCAACTGCGCCGGCTCCGCATCGGTCAAGCGCCGTTCCGCCCACTCCGGCAACGGCCCAAACCGGCGGGTCAACAGCCGCCGCAACAGCAGCGATTCCCCCTGCTGCAAACCCTGCTGCAAACCTTCCTTCCGGCTATAGCTCAACATGCCCATAATCGCCTCCCGCTGGTCGCTGTCCGCCAGATACTCCCGGCGGTACTGCGCCCATTCGGTTTCGCTCAATTGCGCATAACCATCAATGAAATCGGCGTATTTCAGCCGCTTGTCCCAGTTGGATTCCAGCCCGGCCAGCCCGTCCTGAGCGCGGGCATATAGGTTTCCTAAATGAGTTGTGGTCGCGCCCGGTCGGAAATCCCCCCTAACCCCCCTTTTGCAAAGGGGGGAAGCCGCGTCAGCGGCGGGGGGATTTTGCCTCTTTCCACAACCCGGATCGGATTCCTATAGACTTCCAGCCGCTGTTCGGGCGCATAGGCCATGTTCACCAGGTTCAACCGCGCCACCCGATTGGAACTGTGCAGATACTGCGCTGCGGGCAACTGGTACAAGTCACAAGCCAGAAAGCGCTCGCCCAGTCGCTCCTGCAGTTGTTCCTGGCGCACCGGCGTAATCCGGGCTGTCTCCCATTCGAGAGGACTGGCTTCCGTCGCCGCGAAGAACTCCAGTGCTTGGCGCGGATAGTCCAGAATGAGATTTTTGAAGTTCTGGTCGTGATTCATCCCGTTCCCGGCGGCGCAGCGCATTGGATCGTGGGCGAGGACGCCATCTCGGCGGATGAGTCCTCGCCCCTGCCCATCAACAAAGTGAAGCATTTTAGCGGTCAGGCGCGATGGGAACAAGAAGGTGACAAACGGAATTTGATAAAACAGCGGCGCCGGACTAGGAACCGCACCACACCAACGAAAATTTGCACGGTGCAATCTCAAAGAACAACACTTGTCCCCCGCCGCCCCGGTCCGCCCCGCCGGTGGTCGGCGGGTCGATGTCGGAGCGAATCACCCGTGACCTGGTGACGCAGGCCCTGATCAGGGCCGTGGGACGACGTCGGCCAAAGGCCGGGTTGATTGAGTCCATCGAGACCTACTACAACCGACAACGCCGGCATTCGACGCTCAACTAGCTGTCACCTTGTGACTTTGATGCTCGAATGGCCGGCTAATGAGGACAGGTGTCCACAACAAGGTTGCAAGATCACTTCCGCTCAAGTCCGGCGTAGTAGTCGCCGCTTGCCTACGCTTGGATCTCAATCTTGGCACTCCCGCGGTCATTCTTCGCGGTTCCGGCCCCAACATTCGGCAACCCGGTGAGATGCTGTCCAGACAAACCCAAGCCGTTCCGGTATTCATCAAGCGCAAGCCCAGTGGTTGGGACTATCAGGGCTTGTTCCAAGTCGCCGCCTCGTTTAGTTAAGCCTGCCGACTGTGCACCGTATGTGGTCGATTCCGGGCGCGATCCTGCGGAGATTTTACGGGTGGTTTTGTTGAAACGGATATGATTATGATGGATGAATTCCCCAATTCTACCGACCTCTGGCCGTTAAGCTATCACCTCTGCGGCTGCACCCTGCTGGGGCCGACCCCAGAGGAACCGCTGGGCGCATTGCCGTTGCCGATCCGGTTGGCCGTGCTGGACAGCGCCGCCAGGCAAGCCCCCGAACGCTTCAAATGTGTGTTCTATCCGCCGACACAACTCAATTTTGAAGGCGGCCAACACGTTACCTACCACTACTGGCACACGGAACCGGATGAGTTGCTGGAGCGGTTGAAAACTCTCGATGTTGAACGGACTCCGGAATTCTCTTCGCCCGACGCCTATTTCCAGCACTACCGACTGGAACACGACGAGAGCGACAAGCAGGATGAACACTGGGCGGAGCGGCAATTTATCGAGCGGGTCTTTGTTCCACTGTGCGGCCTGGACGGGTTGCGCTATCTGAAACCACAAGTGCCGTTTGCAGGATCGCGCCGCATAGACTTTGTGCTGGAGGGGGAACGGCGCTATGCACTGGAGATTGAAGGTAGAACCTATCACGATGGGGCGCATCTGCCCGACCGCGAGGAAGCCCGGCAACGGTTTAACCGCGAGAGAACCCGCCAACAGGAATTAACCAAAGCGGATTTTGAATACTTCCCAATGAGTTGGGATCAGGTGAAAGACGGCGAAGCCGAACCGGCGCTCCGTAGTCTCATCGAGCAGGACGCCCGGTTACGGTCCTTGCTGGAACCCGCCGAGCCATTAGATTTGCTGCATCTGGCCTGGCTACTGGTCGTCTTGCCCCAACGCTACCCGGACGCGCAACGCACCGCCCTGGCTCTGCTGGCCCGCGCCGGCGAACGGGGCTTGACGCGCCTCACCGTCGCCGAAATCGGCGGTGGAATGCCGATCCTGACCCTTGCGCTCATTGACACCCTCGGTCTGGTCGAGCGAGTGGCTGAATTTTACGGATTATCGATCACACTACCCGAACTCGACTTGTACCTGATTGCCCCCCGCAACCGGGAGGCGCAAGAGCGACTCTTACACCGGGTGTTGCAATCCGACCACGACCCGCATGAACGGTTTGATGTGCCGCGTACGGCCATCCATCTGACGATTGCCGATACGCTACCCGATGATTTTCAAGAAAATGCGCTGTTCGTCGCCGCCACCCCCAGCAGCGATGCGTCCAAGTCCCGCACTTTCGACAGCCTCGTTGGTTGGGGACAACGCTTTACTGCTCACTGGCAACGACCCCCGGATCGTTCGCCCACCCCCGCTGATCTGGAACGACGTGTTCTTGTCTATTTTGCCCGGCGCTATTTCCAGATTCCTGAACTCAAGCCACAACAGATCGAACTGTTGCAACGCACACTGCACGGTCAAGACGCTATCGGTATCTTGCCGACCGGCTTTGGTAAATCACTGGTGTTTCAGCTTTATGCACTGCTCAGTCCCCGTGTGACACTGGTGATCAGTCCACTCAAGGCGCTGATTCAGGATCAAGTAGGGGCATTGCGCCAGTTGGGCTGGACGTGCGTGGATTCCATTCTCAGCACCGACACAACGGAACAGCGCCACCGACGACTGGCTGATCTATTCCACAGTTCACGCTATCGGCTATTTTATATTGCCCCGGAACGGCTCCAGATTAAGACGTTTTACGACGAACTCCGTGCTTCCTTGGGCGACACCCCTCTCGGCGCACTGGTGATTGACGAAGCGCATTGCGTCTCGGAATGGGGCCACGATTTCCGCCCGGCCTATCTGCAAATTCCCCGGCTACGACGATTGCTAGAAGATCAGGCCCAGCGGCAAGTGCCTTTGATCGCTCTGACCGCGACGGCTTCTCCGCTCGTCAAAGCCGACATGCTGGATACCTTGCAGCTTGCGTCGGACTGCTTGATCCAGAACGCCAGCAGCGACCGGCGCAATCTCAGTCTTTCGGTGCATCCGGTTCCCGCCCAACTGGGGGCAAAAAGCCAAGCCTTGGCGCAGTTACTGACCGACGATCTGCCTCGCGCCCTCGGTCAGCCCTATGGATTTGATCTCTTTGAGCAGGAATCCGATGACCGCTACCCGGATGCCGGCATCGTGTTTGCCATCTACGCCGATCCCCACGGCACCACCACCTTTGCCGAGGGCACCGCCGAAATTGCCGCTCGCTTGCGCACAACCTTGGGCCTGACCAATGCTGAGGTGCAAACCCACGCCAGCCGGGTACCGAAAGTGTGTCCGCAGTGCAAATCGCACAACTACTGGAAAGCGAGCGATAGGGAAGCCGCGCAAGCTGGCTTTGGCGATAAAGTACTGAAATGCCAGGACTGTTCCAAAGTTTTCATCCGGCCTAAGCGGGTTGAGAAATGGGAAACCACCTTGCAACAGCGCCATGAAAATTTCAAACAGGATCGGTTTCCGTTGCTGGTCGCCACTAAAGGCTTTGGTATGGGTATCGACAAGCGCAACGTCTCTTTTGTCGTGCATCACGCCTTTGCCAGCGGTCTGGAAGGGTACTATCAGGAAGCGGGTCGCGCCGGTCGCGCCAAGCAACGCGCTCATGTTGCCCTGTTGTATATCCCGCCGACTGAAGCCTGCATCCGCGACACCATCGCCCAGGGTGAAATGCCGCGTTGCATCACCGACCCGGATGCTTTCAAACGCCGCTACTGTCCCCGCCCTTACAAGCTGTCAGTACTTTGCGATTTCAGCCATCAAGCCCGCTTCATTCAGGACAGCTATCCAGATGAAGATGCGGATATGAAGACAACCTATGCCGTTTATCAGCGGCTTAAGGCGGGTCAGCCGCTCGCCAGTCAGGATGACTTCAATCCGCCCACTCCCGGTGATGATGGCGCGAATGATGCTCCCGGTACCGACCGGAAACAGACCGTCTACCAATTAGCGATCTATCGCCTGCAACAACTGGGCATCGCGCGCGGGTACACCATCCGATACTCCGGTCTGACGAATTGGCGGTTTGAAGTGGAATTTGAGGCGGACTGGCAACCCCAAACTCTGCTGGAACAGGTCAGACGCTTTTTGGAGCGTAGCCGCCGCCCTGAAGCTGATGATGTCACCGAACCCATGCGGGTTTTAAGCGAATTGACGGCACTATGCGGTTCCCCACCTTGGCCGGATGAGCACCAGCGCCCGGAAATTGCCCTGCTCAAGAAAGCCATCGGTACTTTGCTCAGGCGGGTTTATTCACGGGTTCGCTTCATGCGCTTGCAAATGTTGCGCGATCAACTGGATTACGCACGAGCCGCTGAGAACACCTGCCGGCGGGTTATTCTGCTCAATCTTTTCAACAAGGACAAAGTGGCCGTAGATCAGTACAAGTGCGAACTCTGCGATGTCTGTGTGCCTGATCTAAATTTTCAACAGGACTTGGCTACCGATGCGGTGGGCAGCATCGAACTTGAAGAACTGGTCAAGCAACTGCATGACACTCTTGTGGCAGCAAGACCTGATCCTGCGGAACTGCGCAAATTGATTCAACAAATTCAGAAATATGGCGTGGTTCTGGGAATGCTGGCCCGAACGACCCAACATCTGGAAGGCGACCCCGATTCATTGCCTGCGTTGTATCTGGCCGGGGCGCTGTCTTGGCAAATCCCGTCCCGCCAGAACCAGGCGCTGGGCTATTTCCGCCGCGGATTCCTGCAGGGCCGCGCGCAAGGTCTGGCGCTGGACGCCCTGCTGACCTTGTTCTATCAGCCCGCCGCCGAAGTGGACGCCGAGGAAGCGGTGCGCTGGCTCAATGATGTCATCCCGCCCTTCAAGCATCCGGCGGACTTGGGCCGCTGGGTTGAGGAATGGGAGCCACTGCTGGGCACGGCATCGCCGGGGTATCGCGCTCTGGCGGCCATCGCCCGGGTCCGCGTCCTGCACCGGCTGAACGGCCCGCTGCAGGAACTGAAAACCCTGACCGCTGCCCTGACCACGTCGCGCCCGGATCGTCCACGCCGCCACGCCAGCCCTTCCAGCCCCTGACGCTGTGACCCTGCCCATGAAAATCGAAGCGTTTGAAGCCGAAATCACCCGGCTGGAAAACCAACTTCAGGACGCCATTAGCGCCCTGCGCGCCTTGCCGGATATTCAGACTGCCTTTCAGGACTTACAGGCGCGCTATGAACGTCTGCAATCGCTCATCGACGAAGCCGCCCGCTTGCCCGAGCGCTACGCCCAAGAATTTGCGACCGTCCGGCAACAGGCCGAGGCGCGGCTGGCACAACTGGAAGCGCCGATCCGCCAACAGCAGACGCATTTGGAAACCCTGCTGGCCGATCACCAGCAACAGGCCTACACCCGCCTTGGCGAACTCGCCGCTCAGTTGCAACAGGAACAGGCTGCCGCGCAGACCACCGTCACCCGTCATCAGCAAATCCACCAAGAGTTGCAACAGAATCTGGCCGCTTTGCAAGCCTCGGTCACGCAGATGATCACCGCCCAGCAACACACCATCGCTGCCTTGGATCAGCGCACCGCCACGGCCAATGAGCAACTGCGAGTCACACTGGAGAAGGCTTTACAGGATCAGAACCGGCAACTGCGGGAAGGTACAACAGCACAATTCAATAAAGTTCTGATCATCGGATTGCTGGCCGGCACTATTGCGCTAGGTGCGTGGATTGTGCTGTTGACAAGGTGAACCTGCACACACGACTGCCCAAATTGGTCTTTACTTCACACGACATTCCTAAATCGCCCCGGTTTTCATGGAGGCCGGTTAGTGTGAGTCAGTCTGGGATGGCCTGCCCGGGAAGTTGTCGATAGTCGTTTGCCTCAGCTTCGGCAGGCGGAATAGAGCCGATGGGTTCAAGCAAGCGGTGATGATTGAACCAGGCCACCCATTCCAGGGTGGCCCGTTGGACCGGTTCCCGGCTTTTCCACGGTGCACAACGGGGGATCAACTCGGTTTTGTATAAGCCGTTGATCGTCTCTTCGATGCAAGGGCATTACCACTTTTCTGTCTTCTTCATGGCTCCATTCTCTTAAGGGTTGGAGCCTCCTCAAAACCCGGGGCGATTCAAAAATCCCCACAGTCGCTGGTTACGCGACGTCAAGCGTCATTTGCGCCAAGCCGATCCCATCCTTGGCCTCTTGACGCTGGAGCAGATTGACCGGACCGTGCTGGATCGACTGACCCAAGCGCGACTCAGCACGGGGGTCGCCCCCGCCACCATCAACCGGCTGTTGGCCGTCATCCGGGGCATTCTGAACACGGCCCGCAAAGATTGGGATTGGCTGGACAGCGTTCCTGTTGTGCGGTTGTTGCCCGAGCCAAAATGTCGGGTTCGCTGGTTGACCCACGAGGAGGCTGACCGGTTGCTGGCAGAATTGCCGGGGCATCTAGCGGCGATGGCGCGCTTTACCCTAGCGACGGGATTACGCGAACACAACGTCATTGAACTCGAATGGAATCAGATCGATCTGGACGCCCACCGCGCTTGGATTCATGTGGATCAGGCCAAGGGTTGGCGGCGAGCGATTGCGGTCCCGCTGAATGCCACCGCGATGGCGGTGGTGTGGGAGCAACAAGATCGGCATCCCACGCGGGTATTGGTCTACGAGGGGAACCCCGTGACTCGGGCGAATAACCACGCTTGGCGAAAGGCGCTGCAACGGGCCGGAATTGAGAACTTCCGCTGGCATGATCTCCGTCACACCTGGGCTAGTTGGCACGTGCAAGCGGGGACGCCGCTGAATGTGTTACAAGAATTGGGCGGTTGGGCGACCTTGGAGATGGTCTTGCGGTATGCCCATCTGGGCGCAGACCACTTGGCGGAACATGCCGAGCGGATTGCCAAATCCAGAGTCATCCGCACAAATTCCGGCACGGCCACAAAAAACGCCTTGCCGGAAATCGCGGCAAGGCGTTGATTTATATGGTGGCCAGGGACGGAATCGAACCATCGACACGCGGATTTTCAGTCCGCTGCTCTACCAACTGAGCTACCTGGCCGCAAAGGAGGACGCATTTAAGCAACTTGTGGGCGAAGCGTCAAGCCGCTCAAGTGGGTGGAACATAGCCTTCTGGCGTCGCTGCGCCTTCCCCGAAGAAAAACAGCGTCATCTGCTCTTCCAGAAACTGACGGGCCTTCGGCTCAAAGGGCGTCAGCCGATATTCGTTGATCAGCATGGTCTGTTGCCGTAACCATTGCTGCCAGGCAGCTTTGGACACGTTCTCGAGAATCCGCCGACCCAGATCGCCCGGATAGGGCGCTCGATCCAGTCCTTCGGTCTCAATGCCGAGCCTGACGCAATTCACCATTCGAGCCATTGCCGTCTCCTCTTCGTTTTACCGTTCATCGACCAGCATCGCCAGCAGTCGCCGCACCGGCGCGGCCATACCCCGATCATCAAGGCGGCGGCCGTTATACCAGACAAACCGATCCTCTTCCATAACCCCTCTACCTTGCTCCATCACTCGCGCCGGGGTAGGGGTGATGTCCAGATGAAAGTGGCTAAAGGTGTGCCGGAAGATTCGCCATGCCGGTTCAACGGATACTGTCAACCCCAGTCGTTCCCGACACCAATCCGCTACATCAAGCTCCAGCGGGCATTCCGGGAAGCTCCACAACCCACCCCAGATACCGACGGGCGGGCGGCGCTCCAGCAAGACCTCCCCGCTGGCACCACACAACAACAGCATCCGCACCGCTCGCACCGGCCATTCCCGACGCGGTTTGGGCGTCGGCAAATCCAGTTCCCGGCCTTGGGCATGAGCGGCGCACTGTTCCACCAGTGGACAGACTACGCACTGCGGTCGGCGCGGCGTACAGATCATTGCGCCGAGGTCCATGATCGCCTGGGTGTAATCCGCGACTCGTTCCGCCGGGGTATAGCGTTCCGCCAGCGCCCATAAGGTTGCCGCGACTCGCGCCTGCCCCGGCCAACCTTCGATAGCCGCAACCCGCGCCAGTAATCGCTTGACGTTGCCATCCAAAATCGGCTGGCGCTGCCCGCCGGACAGCGCCAGAATTGCCCCGGCGGTGGAGCGACCAATTCCCGGCAAAGCTTGCAAGAGTGCGCTATCCAGCGGCATTGCCCCACCCTGCCGGTCGCGCAATTGTTGCGCGGTCTGGTGCAGATGGCGTGCACGTGCGTAATAGCCCAACCCTGCCCATAACCGCAGCACCTCATCCAGCTCGGCATCGGCCAGCGTCCGCAAATCGGGAAACCGCGCCATGAATCGCTGATAATAGGGAATCACGGTCGCCGCCTGGGTTTGCTGCAACATGATCTCGGAAACCCAGACCCGGTACGGGGTCGGGTTTTCCTGCCAAGGCAACTGCTTGCGGCCGTGCCTATCGAACCAGTCCAAGACACGCCGGGCAAATTCCGCCGGATTCATCTGCTGATTTACCTTAATTTCAAGCGAGGATTGAATATGGCCCGCATTCTGATCGCCGGCTGCGGCGATATAGGAACAACCTTAGGTCTGGCGCTGAGTGCGGCTGGGCATACGGTTTGGGGTCTGAAACGCCATCCGGCTGAGGCGCTGCCTGGCATTCAACCACTGGCGGCGGATTTAACCGATCCGGCAACTCTGAACGCGCTGCCTCCGGCGCTGGATGCGGTTGTTTATAGCGCTGCTGCGGCCGGTTTCAGCGCCGCGCAGTACCAGGCCGCCTACGTCACCGGCGTCCGTAACCTGATCGAGGCGATGCAGCGCAGCGGTCAACAACCGCAGCGCTTGTTGTTCACATCCAGCACCTCAGTTTACGCACAACATGAGGGTGAGTGGGTCACTGAGGAGTCGCCGGCGGAAGCAGAAGGCTTCAGCGGGCGCTGCATTCGTCAGGGCGAGCAGTTGCTATGGGACAGTCCGTGGCCGGCTGTAGCGGTGCGGTTCGGCGGCATTTACGGCCCCGGACGCACCCGGCTGATTGACAGTGTCCGCGAGGGCAGCGCCGTCCGGCCTGCCGGCCCACCGATCTACACCAACCGTATTCATCGTGACGACTGCGCCCGAGCCCTGGAACACCTGCTGAATCTACCCAAAGCGGAGCCGTTGTACCTTGCCGTGGATGATGATCCAGCGCCACTGGATGAAGTGCTTGGCTGGCTGGCCGGACAATTGGGCGTCCCGGAACCGCCGTTGGCGACCCAGCCCGCGTTCAAACCGGGTGCCGAAACCCGCCGCGATTCAGTTTCGCGGATGCGCGCCAGCAAGCGATGCAGCAACGCTCGATTACGAGCCAGCGGCTTCAAGTTCCGCTATCCAGGCTATCGGGAGGGCTATGGAGCGATTTTGAAGATCAAACCGGCATCGCCTTAACTTTCAGCTTTTCCGCATTTTCCGTGTGTTCCGCGAATAACGATCTTCTTGGCGCTGCGCTTTTTACCGCCTAAAACGCCCCGCCCGAGAAGTCATAGCTCATTTCACTGAAGGGATGTTGCAAGAAGAAACCCTGAATCAAATCAATTCCCAGCGACCACAGGATCGGCATGGTTTTCACGTCTTCCACCCCACCGACAATGGTGGCCGCCCCCAATAAATCCAGGTTTTGCACTAATTCCTTGAGTTGGGCTTGCTTCTTGGCATCCTTGGCCAAGTTGCTCACGAAATACATGTCCAGCTTGACGTAGTCGGCGCCAAGGTTCTTGAGCAGGCCCAGCGAGTCGGAGCCTCGACCAAACCGGTCCAGGCAAAATCCGCAACCCAGTAGCTTGATCCCGCTCAGAAAGCCAAACATATCGCGCAGACTACGCTCGGCGCTGGATTCGGCCACCTCAAACACGATACGTTGCGCTTCAACGCCCGTCTGCTCCAGCCGTTCGCGTAACCAGGTCGCCAGCGTCTTGTCTTGCAAAGTCACCAGCAGCACCTTGATGAACAGGGTGGTCATCGATGGGCGTTGCCGCAGCATTTCCAGCGCATGGTCAATCACCCAGCGATCCAGCGTCAGTCCGGTCGGGTGATTGTAGACCACACCGAATACGCTGCCCGGCACCAGTTCCTGACCCTGTCCATCGCGCAGCCGCAGCAGGACTTCATAGCGTTCGTTGGTGTCGCCGCGCATGCTGGCGACCGGCTGAAACACCAGCCACAGCCGCTCGTGTTCGATAATTTCGCGCACCTGTTCCAGCACCCGCCCTCGTGATGAAGCCTCGCGATCTTGCTTGGCCTCAGCCACGCTCTGCTGGAGATAAATGCGTTCGCCCTTGACGTCCTTGGCTAATCCGCAGGCGGAATCAGCCCGCTGGATCAACATCAGATGATCCTGGCTGCGATCAGTCGTCACCGCAATACCGATATTGGTCCGCAACAGCAATGCCTGCTCACCGATCTTGTAAAAACCGGTCTCCAGCGCATCACGAATGCGCCGGGCTAATCCGAGCAGGGGTTCGCCCAGCAAATTAGGAACCAGAATACTGAAAATGGCGTCGCTGAACCGGGCCGCCGGCTGCTCGGCATTCAGCGCTTGTCGTAACCGGAAGGCAGCCTGGCCAACCACTTCATCGGCGGTCGCCACCCCGACTGAATCGCGGATTGAACGCAGGTTGTCGAGCATGACGAACACCACCGCCAGAGATTGCAGACGCAGCCCCATCGCCTCCAGCGTCTGCTCTATCAGCATCATGAACCGTTGCCGGTTGTACAAACTGCTGACGGTATCGTTATCGGTCAACAAGTTCAGCTTGACCCGCATGGTTCTCGCCCGGCTCAGCCGCTGTTTAACTTCCCAGCAGAGATAACTGGTCGGCACCGGTTTAGCCAGCAGACTAGCGCCTGGCGCATTCAGCTTCATCAGGTAATGAGCGACATCGGCGGGAAAACACAGCAGGATCATCGGCAGAATGTCGCATTCCCGATGCTGGGCAATCACTTGCGCCAGATCTGAACCATTGACTTCCTTGAGATCCAAATCGATCAGCAACAGATCGGGTCGGAACCGGTAAATATCCTGTAATACTTGCAGCGGCTGAATCACGACCCGTGGGGTAACACCCTGCTCCTCCAGCGCGCCCGCCATCTCCCATGCCTCAGCCGGACGGTCATTGATGATCAGCACCCGGTAATAGCCTTCCGAGGTTTGCGGCAACAGCAGTTCACGCAGAACGCTCAGGATCTCGTCGCTCTCGAAGGGTTTGCTGAAATAGGCATTGCCGCCAGCCTGCACCGCATCCAGCCGGGCGGACATGTCATTGCGCTCGGCCAGAAACAGAACCGGCGCTTGCAATCCAGCCTCTTTACGCAGGGCGGCGATCAGCGCAATGGCCTGGTCCGATCCTTCGGGAAAATCCACATCAATGATGACTGCACCGGGAATCCGTTCATGCAGCCGGTCTTCGGCTTCCACCAGGCTAGAAATATGCCGCACCCGATAAGCGGAATTCTGAAGCTTCGCCAGCAACGGCGATTCCTCTTCCGGGGTAATCAGGAAGATCTCCGGCGGCGAAGCCAATAGCGGGCGAGTGCGGGGTTCGTCAGATCCGCTCGCGCCAACACTGGTTATCAGAATAAAGCGCAGCCCATCAATCAGCGCGGTTAGTCGCTGTCGATCCGCTTCATGGAGGACTTCGCCGAGGGCTGCGCAATGTTTAACGTGCTCTTCCAGTTGCGCAATCAGATTGATCAGCCGTGTATCGCTGCTTTCGCGCACGTTCCGCGCCATATCCTGGGCCAGCCGGACCAGCATGGCGAAGGATTTGGGATTCCACTTGACGTAGTACAGCTTCTGCCACAAATCCTCAATTAGCTTCAGGTGATTGACTAATTTTAGATTTTGGCTATCCGGACTAGCCTGAGCCACGGTGGTCTCCTTGAAATGTTCATTGTGAGTCAGGGGGAATATGGAATTGAACTTTTGCTGCTTATATAAAACCGTGCATCCGCACGCAGAGCACACAGAAAAATTCAAATAGTTAAGACGCGGCTTCTCTAAGCTTTAGCCTTCTCAACCTGACAGACATCACGCACTGCGCCACGAGCGGCGCTGGTGGTCATCGCGGCATAAGCCCGCAACGCGGCGGACACCGGGCGTTGCCGGTTGACTGGTTGCCATGCCATCGCCCCCCGCGCCTGAATCGCTGCTCGCCGTTGGTGCAATTCGGTATCGCTGACCGCCAAATGGATCCGCCGGTTGGGAATGTCAATTTCGATCCGGTCACCTTCTTCCACTAGGGCGATAGTTCCACGATCCGCTGCTTCTGGTGAAACATGGCCGATAGACAAGCCGGAGGTGCCGCCGGAGAACCGCCCATCCGTGACCAGGGCACAAACCTTACCCAGCCCTTTGGATTTCAGGTAGCTGGTGGGATACAGCATCTCTTGCATACCCGGCCCACCCCGTGGCCCTTCATAGCGGATCAGCACCACATCGCCCGGTTGAATCTGCCCACCGATAATGGCCGCAACGGCGTCTTCCTGACTTTCAACCACCCGCGCCGGTCCATTGAAAACCAGGCTGTTGGCATCCACCCCGGCGGTTTTGACGATACAGCCATCCTCGGCCAGATTGCCGTACAGCACCGCCAGTCCGCCATCCTGTGAGTAGGCATGAGCTTGGTCACGGACACAGCCGCTTTGTCGATCCAGATCCAGACTCGGCCAGCGGGTATCCTGGCTGAAGGCTTCCTGGGTAGGAATGCCGGCTGGCCCAGCGGAATAGCGCCGCCGGGCGTCATCTCCGGAGGTTGGCCGGGCAATGTCCCACTGATCCAACGCCTCGCCCAGCGTTTCACTGTGAACGGTGCGAACTTCACGATGGACTAATCCAGCCCGATCCAGCTCGCCAAGAATAGCGATCACCCCACCCGCCCGATGCACATCTTCCATATGATAGTTCGGAGTGGCCGGCGCAACCTTGCACAAATTAGGCACTTGCCGCGATAAGCGGTCAATATCACGCATGGTGAAGTCGACCTCGCCTTCCTGGGCGGTCGCCAGCAAGTGCAGCACGGTGTTGGTTGAGCCACCCATCGCAATATCGAGGCTAATTGCATTTTCAAATGCGGCAAAGCTGGCAATACTGCGCGGCAGGATCGAGTCGTCGTTGCGTTCATAGTAGCGTTTAGCCAGTTCGACAATCCGCTGGCCGGCTTCCAGAAACAGCGCCCGGCGGTCGGCGTGGGTCGCCAGCAACGAGCCGTTGCCGGGCAAGCTTAGACCCAGCGCCTCGGTCAGGCAGTTCATGGAGTTGGCGGTGAACATCCCGGAACAGGAACCGCAGGTCGGGCAGGCGGAACGCTCATAGTCAGCCACCGTGGCATCGTCTATCCGGTCATCAGCGGCGACGACCATCGCATCCACCAGATCCAGTTTATGCGCCGCCAACCGGGTCTTACCGGCTTCCATCGGCCCGCCAGAGACAAAAATGGCCGGGATATTCAGGCGCATGGCGGCCATCAACATCCCTGGCGTGATTTTGTCGCAGTTGGAGATGCACACCAGCGCATCGGCGCAATGGGCGTTGACCATGTATTCGACCGAATCGGCGATCAGCTCCCGCGAGGGCAACGAGTACAGCATCCCGCCGTGCCCCATCGCAATACCGTCGTCCACCGCAATCGTATTGAATTCCTTAGCAATGCCGCCCGCCTGTTCGATCTCTCGCGCCACCAGTTGCCCTAGGTCTTTCAGGTGAACATGACCGGGTACAAACTGGGTGAAGGAATTGGCGATAGCGATGATTGGCTTGCCAAAATCGCCCTCCTTGACGCCAGTGGCCCGCCATAGGGCGCGAGCGCCCGCCATGTTGCGGCCATGGGTAGTAGTGCGGGAACGATAGTCGGGCATGACGGACTCCACGAGAGCTAGGAAATGGGATCGAGCGACCCATGAAAAGACCGCCCAGTCTGCTGAAGATTCTAAGCCAATTTCTGTCGGCGGGTGATCTTCCACACTGGTGGATCGTAAAGAAAACCAATAGTGTTGATCATCATTGAAACAGAATCATCCACAAGCCGGATAAAAGCTGCCCAAAACGAAAGGGCGGAACCTTGCGGCTCCGCCCTGGATTGAATGCGCCGGTGTGCGGCGGGTTTATAACGCGCTGGGACCAATTTCACCGGTGCGAATCCGGATCGCCCGCTCCAGGTCGTAAATGAAAATTTTACCGTCGCCAATCTTTCCGGTGTTGGCAGTGGAACAAATGGCTTCCACAACCTTGTCCACCAGACTGTCATCGACAGCGATTTCCAGCTTCACCTTTGGCAAAAAATCCACGACGTATTCAGCACCCCGGTACAACTCGGTATGACCCTTTTGTCGGCCAAACCCCTTGACCTCGGTGACGGTGATGCCCTGCACTCCGATCCCCGAGAGCGCTTCGCGCACGTCGTCCAGTTTGAACGGTTTGATGATTGCGGTAACCAGTTTCATGGATGTCCTCTCATGTTCGCCCGACCCAAAACCAACCCTGCGCCGGAATATAACCGAAATTGCTCGCGCTGCGTGATTGCGAACGGAACCTGGCGTCCTATAGCCCGGTTCCGTCGCTGATCATCTTTACAGGTTGTAGCCGCGTTCGTCGTGCAGGGCGATGTCCAGACCTTCGGTTTCCTGCTCGTCAGTGACCCGCAAGCCAACCAACACATCCACGATCTTTAGGATCACGAAACTGAGGATGCCGGAGTAGAGCAGGGTAAACATAACGCCTTTGAATTGGGCGAACAGTTGGCTGCCCAGAGTCATCCCTTCCGCCAGACCGACGCCGCCCATCATCTTGTCAGCGCACAGCCCGGTCAGAATGGCGCCGACGATGCCGCCGATGCAATGGACGCCAAAGACATCCAGCGAGTCGTCATAGCCCAGCGCCCGCTTGAGTTTGGTGGAGGCCAGAAAGCACAGCACACCCGAAGCCACGCCAATCAGCAACGCACCCATCGGTCCAGCAGTCCCCGAGGCCGGCGTAATCGCCACCAGCCCTGCGACCGCACCAGACGCGATGCCCAGCACGCTGGGTTTGCCATGAGAGATCCATTCCGCGAACATCCACGCCAGCGCCGCCGTAGCCGTTGCAATCTGGGTCACGGCCATCGCCATGCCGGCGCTGCCATTAGCCGCTACCGCGCTGCCCGCATTGAAGCCGAACCAGCCGACCCACAGCAGTGAGGCGCCCATGAGAGTATAAGTCAGGTTATGCGGCGGCATGGCGACTTGCGGATAGCCTTTGCGCTTGCCGATCACCAGACAGGCGATGAATCCGGCAATACCGGCGTTGATATGCACCACCGTGCCGCCGGCGAAATCCAGCACGCCCCAACTACTGCCAATCAGCGAACCGGCCCCACCCCACACCATGTGCGCAACCGGCAGATAGACCACGGTAAACCATATCCCCATGAACAGCAGCAGCGCGGAAAACTTCATCCGATCCGCAAAGGCGCCGACAATCAACGCGGGAGTAATGATGGCGAAGGTCATCTGGAACACCATGAACACCGTTTCCGGGATAGCGTTCGGCACGGTTGTCACCGGTTGCCACAGGCTTTCCACCGTCACACCGCTCATAAACGCCTTGCCCAGGGTGCCAATGAACGAATTCAGATTGAGTACGCCCGCTTCCATCCCGGTCGCATCAAACGCCAGGCTGTAGCCGTACAAGGTCCATAGCACTGTAACCAGCGCGGTAATCGCAAAACACTGCATCATCACCGACAGCACATTCTTGGCCCGCACCATGCCGGCGTAAAACAACGCCAGACCGGGGATAGTCATGAACAGCACCAGCGCAGTCGAGGTCAGCATCCAGGCCGTGTCGCCGGTATCCAGCGCCGGTTTTACTGCTTCCTGAGCCAGCGCCAAGCCGGGCGTGAGCGCCGCCAGCAGCGCCAGCCCGCCGCCGGCAGTCAGCGTTTGCATCATCTTTTTACTCATCAGTGGACTACTCCTGAGGGGTTGGGAAAATTAGTGGGGCTCATCTGTTGTTGAAGATAAACCACAGCTACAGCGCTTCCGGTCCAGACTCGCCAGTGCGGATGCGAACTGCGCCTTCCAGGTCATAAATGAAAATTTTGCCGTCGCCGACCTTGCCGGTATTGGCGGCGTGGGAGATCGCTTCCACCACCCGATCGGCCAAATCAGCAGGAACGCCCACCTCAATCTTGATCTTGGGCAGGAAATCCACCACATACTCCGCGCCCCGGTACAATTCGGTGTGGCCCTTTTGCCGGCCAAAACCTTTAACTTCCGTCACAGTGATGCCTTGTGCGCCAACCTCTGAAAGCGCCTCCCTGACATCGTCCAGCTTGAACGGCTTAATAACCGCGGTGATCAGTTTCATGGGTCAACATCTCCTGTGGTTCAGAACACCTCCCAGGGGGCGCGATGCGTCTTGCCGGCATCCGGCGGATTCAAACCCCGTGTGGCGTTATAGTTCCCGCTCAGAGCACATCGTATGCCAAAAAATATATCAATTTAAAAACAGTCAGTTGTCAGCTATTTTGTTGACGCTTCCAGTTGCATTCAGCCCGGCTTGGAACTCATCCCTGTTGCCACGCACTGATTCAGTGCAATACCGGCCGCTTCCGCATGAGCTGGAAATTCCCGCTACACTAAATCTCCTGTCACCCGCACTCTGGAGCCATGGCGATGATTGATCCCAAAAATTTTGATGATCTGACTAAACGTTTCGTCGAAGCGCTGCCGCCGAGCGTCCGGCAGTTTCAAGTCGAAATGGAAAAGAACCTCCACGCCGCCTTGCAGGCGACGTTCGCCAAACTGGATTTGGTGACGCGGGAAGAATTTGAAGTCCAGCAAGGCGTACTGGCCCGCACCCGCGCTAAGCTGGAGGAACTGGAAAAACAGGTCGCGGAACTGGAAGGAAAGGCGCCGGGTAGCAAGCGACGCAAAGCGGCGGACAAAGCCGCTGAACCAGAAACCGACGGCTAGTCATCGCACCGGATTAGGGCAAAAGCGCTTCGCCGCCACTATATCACTGGCTGCTGGCCCCAGGATTTGCATGTCGCTCGCTATCGTCTATACCCGCGCCCAAGTGGGCATTGATGCGCCGCTGGTCAGTGTCGAAGTCCATCTGTCCGGTGGGCTGCCAGGATTGTCCATCGTCGGTCTGCCGGAAGCGGCGGTGAAGGAAAGCAAGGATCGAGTGCGCGGCGCAATCCTCAATAGCCAGTTTGAATTCCCGATCCGCCGCATCACCATCAACCTGGCCCCGGCGGATTTACCCAAGGAAGGCGGGCGATTCGATCTGCCGATTGCGCTGGGCATCCTGGCTGCCTCTGGGCAGGTCAACCGCGCCCGGCTGGATCAATATGAATTCCTTGGTGAACTGGCGCTCGGCGGTGAACTGCGCGGGGTACGCGGGGTATTGCCGGCGGCGCTGGCCTGCCGTGACGCCGGGCGCACCCTGCTGACCCCGGAAAACAACGCTGCTGAAGCGACTCTGGCCAATGGAACGAAAGTGCTCGGTGCAGGACATCTGCTGGAGGTATGCCAGCAATTGGCGACCGGCTGCGCCTTGCAACCACCGACTCGACAACCGCGCGCTCCACCAGAGGCAGTGCTGGAGCGGGATTTGAGTGACGTGCGCGGTCAGCCACACGCCAAACGGGCGCTGGAAATCGCCGCCGCTGGCGGCCATAACCTGCTGATGATTGGCCCACCCGGCACTGGCAAAACTATGCTGGCCAGCCGGTTGCCCGGCATCATGCCACCGCTGACCGAGGATGAGGCGTTGGAAACCGCAGCGATTGCCTCGATCAGCGCCCAAGGGCTGGATCTGAAGCAATGGGGAGTCCGGCCGTTCCGCGCCCCGCATCACACTGCATCCGGGGTCGCACTGGTTGGCGGCGGCGGGCAACCGCGCCCCGGCGAGATTTCGCTGGCTCATCACGGAGTATTGTTTCTGGACGAACTGCCGGAGTACGACCGACGGGTGCTGGAGGTGCTCCGGCAACCCTTGGAATCCGGTCGAATCTCGATTTCCCGTGCTGCCCGTCAGGCTGACTTTCCGGCACAGTTTCAACTGATTGCGGCGATGAATCCCTGTCCCTGCGGTTATCTGGGCGATGCCGAGCGGCGTTGCGCCTGCGGCCAGGAACAGGTGCGCCGCTACCGAGCGCGGGTGTCCGGGCCACTGGCCGACCGGATCGACCTGCATATCGAAGTGCCGCGACTGGCGCACCGGGTGTTGCGTGGCGAAGCGCCGGAAGAGAGCAGCGCCACCGTGCGCTCGCGGGTCTGTAAGGCCCGTGAGCGGCAGTTGCAGCGGGCTGGCAAGCCCAACAGCGCGTTGAAAACCCGTGAAATTGAGCAGTATTGCGCCCTGAATGACACCGATCACAAACTGCTGGAGCACGCGTTGGAGCGATTGGGTCTGTCGCCCCGCGCCTATCACCGGATTTTGAAGGTGTCCCGCACCATTGCCGATCTGGCCGGCAGCGACGACATTAAAACCTCGCATCTGACCGAGGCGATCAGCTACCGCGCCCTGGACCGGATGCAGGCCCGTTAAACCGAGCCAAGCCCCGGAACTCCGGATAGTCTGATCTGCGGCAGCGCCGCTTCCGCATGACCTGTTCCCAAAGATTCCTTCCCTGTGGCGCTCTGATTTTCAGCCCATCCGAATCAGGATGGGCCGGGCCATGACCAGCGCCGTGCTGAAACTGGCGGCGACGCCGATGCTGACCGTCAACCCGATAGCCCGCAACGCCGGCAACTCCGAAGTCGCGAGCATCCCGAATACGGTCAGGGCAGAACCACAGCAGACCAGCAAGGCGTGCAGAGTCTGGCGGCGCTGAACCGGATCAGCGGCGGGCCGGCTAAAAAACAGCCCATAGTCCACGCCAATCCCCAACACCAGCAATAGCGACACCAGATGGAAGAGAGACAGCCGCTCGCCCAGGCTCAACAATACCGCAACGGTGAAAATTAACGCCACCGTCACCGGCGTCAGCGCCGCGATGACGCCCCGCCAGGAACGCAGCCCCATCCAGACGACCGCCACAATCAGCACCACACCCCAGGTCAACCGTTGCAGGGCAGTCGCGCGAAAGCCGGACACCAACCGGTTGGTCTCAGCCCGCAAGTCCAGATAGAAGGCATGAGTAGCCTGGCTTGATGGCAAGTTGGCAGCCAGCCACTGCGGGTTCTTCACCCCACTCAACGGCAGCAACGCCGTCCAGCCACGTTCGCCGGGGAACAGCAGAATGCCGATCCGGGTTCCCAGCAAGGTGCCGCGCCAATCTTCGGGCTGCACCGGCGGCGCGGTGCGGGCGGCGGCGATAGCGTCAAGAAAGGGCGTAAACAGGCCGGGCTGGAACGGCAAGCCCTCGGCGGCGCGGGCGAGATTCGCGGTCAGTGCTTCCAGATCCGGCAAGTGCGCCTGCCGTTGCCGTTGGGTTTGTTGGCTGGGTAAATAGCGGGCAGCAGCTTCGTAACCCGCCAGTAAACCTTCCTGCTGGCGAGCATCGAGCCAGGCAGCGACGATTTCGCTCTGCTGCAAGGCAGTTTCCGCATCCGGGGCGGTCACGGCGATCAATTGTCCAACCTCCGGTGCGCCCAAGCCACTCCGTAATTCTTGATCCAGCCGCAACAGCTCACGCGGGACCGGACTAAGTGCAGCGATGTCATCTTCCCACACCGGCGGAGCCTTGATGAGCAGGGCCAGCAACACCAGTAAACCTCCGACGCCCACAGCCAGCGCCCGCCAGGGCCGTGGCTTTAGCAACGTATCCATCCAGATTCCTGCGCCGATAACTCGCGCCGGTCGCCAGTCCGGCGGCAACAGCACGGGTAACAGCCAACGGGTGGTCGTCACGGCGGCGATGATGCCAGCGATGGTGAAAACGCCCAACTGACTCAGACCCGGCACGTCCGGGGCGATCATCGCCAGACAACCGAGCAGGGTAGTGGCAGCGCAGAGCCGCAGGGTCGGCCACAAACCGCGCAAGGTATCCCACACCGTCTCCCCGGCTTGGCGGTGGCTGAACAGATAGGTGGGATAATCCAGAGTTTCGCCGAGCAGGGTCATGCTGAAGGCGAGAGTCAGGGCGTACATCTTGCCGAACAGCAGATCGACCGCCGCCGCCCCGGCCAGTAGCGCCGCCAACATCGGCAATGCGCCGATCCAGACGGTTCGCGCCGAGCGATAGACCAGCACCAGAATCAGCATGATCCCCAGGGTCGCTAGGATGCTTAATAACTCCGCTTCCGCCCGCACCGTGTCCTCGGCCAGCGTGGCGATCACGCCGGGACCGCTCATTTGCAGAGCAACCGTGGTTCCAGCGGCGACTTTGGCGAAGGCGGCGCGAATCGCCATTACAGCGTGCCGTTGTCCCGCCAGGTCGTAGCCAGCGGCGCCGGTCTCAGCCAGCAGCAGGGCGCGATCACCGTTGGGCGAGAACCACACACCCAACCGCTTGGCCGGCTCACGGATTTCACCCTGCCAGCGCTTAAGCAGGGTCAGCAGTTCCCCGGTTGGGTCGGCTGGCAACCAGCGTTTCTGCACTGCCGCCAGAGGTGATTGCAATTCCCGCAGCCGCTGGCGTAGCGCCGCCCGCAAAGCATCCGGGGTGAAGCGTTCTGGGCTGACGGTGGGACTGAGCAGGTAGCGGTGGGCGAACAGGGTTTGCAATTCGGTTTCGGGCAAGGCATCCGCGCCATTGGCGATCCGGACGAAGGAGTTGCTGGCTCGCAATGATTCAGCCAATCGCCGGCTGACAGCCGCCCGTTCACTCTCCGCATCGCCGGTCAGTCCGATCAGGATCAGCCGGGTGGTCGGACCGCTGCGCAACTGTTCCAGCAGCAATTCCGCGACCGGATCGGCGCGGGGCACAAACAGGGTCAGATCGGTGGCAACCGGGGTTTTCAGGATGATCCCGCCGCAAAGCAGCGCGGCCAGCAGCCAGATCAGTGGAATCCGCCAGCGGCGCATCACGGGTTAATCCGGATTGGGGCGTTATCGGCGGCGCAGCGGCTTGGGGGAAACCAGCGCGGCCAGTAGGCTGACGATGGGCTGGTAGAGCGCAAACAGGAACGCAAGCCGGTCACTGTCGCCGCTGAATTTGCGTTTCGCATAGGCGGCATCAACCACGGCATCATCAGGTTCTCAATGCAACTCAAGGGTCATCAGGCTGCGGTCGCCGTCCGGCTCCAGTGTTTCGACGCTGAGAATCCGCTCATTCCGCCCATGCATGACAATAGCGGCGACATAATGGGCGGCCGTCGAATCCAGCGGGGTCAGACGCAGCGTCCATTCTGCCGGCGCTCCCTGAAAATCCAGCCGGTAGTAGCGTTCCAGCGCCGCCCGGTCACCGGCCTGAGTGGCGCGAATCGCCTCGACCAGCGGCCGCAATTGCGGGTAGCCGTTCAGGTTGAAATCGCGCCGTCCGCCGTCCGACGTTTCCACGGTCAGCCAGTCGCCATCGGCGACGTAATCTTCGGGTTGGGGCTGCACGGTCTGCTTCCGCCAATAAGCCGGAGCCTGGTAATACAGCCGCCCAGTCGCAATCAGCGGTTGCTGGAGCATGGCGAGGGTTTTTTCCTCCCGGAACCCGACCTCCAGCGACCTCACTCCGGCCAGCATCCGCATCACCTCGGTCAGCGCCTCATCCGTCGCAACCACCGTCAGCGGCCAGCACAGTAGTGATGCAAATACGCCGGCCCAGCGTTTCATGATGAACCAACTCCAGTTCTGATCTCCGATGCCTCGTCCACCGACGGGCAAGAGAAGCGCGGCGGTTGCGGCACAACGACAATCCGGGCTTCAGCCAGAAGTCGTTCCCCGACGCTAACCCGTATCGCATAGATACAGCGCCCAGCTTCGTTCAGTAATTGGCGTGCGGTCACTAGCAGCGGTGCGGCGATTGAATCGAGGTCTGCGACGAACCAGCGGGCATCGCGTAAAGCCGCCAGATAACCCGGCGACGCGGTTCGGCCAGTCGTTTGGGCGCATAGCCCGCCATGCACCGCCGCCGCCTGAGCGCCATATTCAAAGGCGTGAATCGCGGCCAGCTGACCCTGTCGGCGCAGTGGATTGGCGGGATCGCGGTGGCTGTTGGCGACACAGACAATGGCCTCCTCGTCCCATTCGGTGACGGCGTCCAGCAGACAGATGGCCCCGGCGTGGGGGATCAGCGCCTCGATTTGCGCCTTGCCGATGGGCATGAACGTGATCTGTGGCGGATGGGCGCTCAACTCAGCTAATCCGGGCCAGGCTATGGCGGTTATCAGTCCAGCGCGACCAGAGCCGGCCCACTAAGTACCAGTGCAGGTAATAAGCTTCCCGCAACAGCCGACCCACGGTCGGCAGGGTCAACCGTAGATGTTCTTCGGCAGCGCAAGGACTCGATAGCAAGCCCAGCCCATCGGCCATCGCCACGCTGCGGGCTAGGTGGTAGCGGTTGGTCACCAGCGTAAACGGCAGCTCCCGCACTTCGGCCAGCAGTTGCCGGGCTTGACGCAGGTTGTCCAGGGTGTGCAGCGAGCGATCCTCGGTGAACAGGCGGGCCGCTGGCAACCCGGCCTCGATCAGGAATTGCCGACCCTGTGCGGCTTCGCTGACGCTACCGCCGGTCAGGCCGCCCACCAGCAGAATCCGCCGATCCGGATTGGCCCAATATAGTGCGGCGGCACGTTGCAGGCGCAGCGCGTAATCCGGGCGAATCTGCTCCCGGCGCAGCCGAACCCCTAGCACCACAATCCAGCCGCTGGCGTCATCAGTCGCTGGCGCAGTCCGGGCCATTCGCCAGACCTGGCCCAGCAGCCATAGCCCGCTCAAGCCGCCGGTCGCCACCAGCACCAGATTCGACAGCGCCAGCATCGCCAGTCCGTCCAGGCCCATGCCTCGTTGCCGAGCGAAATGCCGGGAATGAGTCGCCATCGGCTTCATGGAGCATCCTCCTCCCAATAATCGTAGAAATTGAACCAGTTATAGGGTGCGATGCGGGCGTAATGCGCCAGCCGGTCGGCGTAGCGTTGAGCCCATTTACCAAGCTGTTCCTGCCGGCGGCGGCGATCCAGGTCGATCCGATCAGCCAGCCGTTCAAAGTGGGCATCGTAGCGGTTGCCGCCTCGGTACAGGCCAAAGAACAGGATGACTGGACAGCCGGCCAACGCCGCCAGCAACAACGGCCCAGCGGGAAAGAGGGTGTCCTGACCGAAGAACCGGCACTGCACCGTCCTTTCACCGGGAACAACCCGATCGCCCAATACCCCGACCATGAAACCTTGCGAGACGCTTTCCTGCACTTTCAGCAAAGTGTCCGGTCCGCCGTCAATGGGAATGATGGTTTCAGCCAGCGTCGGATTCAGGGCGCTGAGGTAGCGGGTCATGCCCTGATTGTGTGCGGTGTTCATCAATATCTTGATCGGAAAATGGTTTGCGGTCACGCCGAGCGTCCGCAACGCTTCAAAGCTGCCCAAATGCGAACCCAGCAGGATGCAGCCTTGCCCGGAGGCGGCCTGATCCAGAATCAATTGCTCATTGAAGAAACGGACTTCAAACCGATCCAGCCGCCCGGAGAGAAAATACACCCGATCCAGAATCGTAGCGGCGAAACAGTGAATATGGCGGAACACCTCGCGCAGGCGTGGCGCCCGACCCAGCACCCGCCGCAGATAGCGTTGTGATCCCCGCCGCGCCGCTGTCGCCGTCAGCAGGAAATAGAGGGTAATGGGATAGAGCAGGGCGCGACCAGCAGGCCGGCCAATATGCAGGGTGATCCAGTGAATGAGCCGCAAGGCGGCGAGATTGCCCCGTTCTGGCAATTGCGCCCAATTGTGGTTCATCAGGATTCTCCGCGAGAAACCCCGTCCTCTAGGGTGGGGAGGATGTCATTGATCCGGGCCTCTACCAGAGCCGCGCCCGCTTCCGGCAGCCAACCGACGTTAACCGGCGTGGCGGCGTAATCCGGTTGCCTCAAGAGTTGATCCAGACGAACCAGGCGGAAGCCACGCGCCCGCAACCGGGCAATGGTCAGTTGCGTGGTCGCTAACGCCTGCGATGGTTCAACGATCCGGGTTCCGTAATAGGCTTCATGCAGCAGGATGATCGAGCCATTCCGTGCGTTGCGGGCAATGCGGGCGGCAATGCGGGCTGGATCGCGGTACAGCAGTTCCAGTCCGCGCACATCCCAAGCAACATTGATCAGCCGTAACCGGGCAAAGGTTTCAGCCAGATCCGGGCGCGACACCCCGGCGGGCGTTCGCACAAACTGCGGCGCATCACCGAGAATGGCGGCGAGAGTCTGGTTGGCGGCGTCGAATTCAGCGAAGACCTGGTTGGGCGCTGCGACCGTCCAGCCGTAGCCATGTTGATCCGAGTGGTTGCCAATCAGATGACCGTCTGCCGCCGCTTGTGCAACCAACGCCGGGTGTTGCCGAGCGGCGGCGCCGACGCAGAAAAACGTCGCGGGGACACGTTCACGGCGGAGTAAGTCCAGCAGGGCTGGGGTAATCGCGGGATCAGGGCCGTCGTCAAAAGTCAGCGCAACCCAAGGCTGGTCAACCGAGCCACGCCGGGCTGAAGGCAGGTAAAAATCAAGGCGTGGCAACAGGGAACCTGCCGCCAGCAGTGCGCCATAAAGACCAACGATCATCAGTAGCAGACGGGTTTTGCTTGGCCCCGCATCGGCCAGCGCCAGAATTAGACTCAGCGCGAGGGCTGCGCTAACCGTACTCCAAGCCAGGCGGCTCATGCGTTAAGGTGGGGGCTTTCGGATATTCAGCGGGTGCGCTGCTGCGCGATATGTTGGCTCAGCGCACGCAGCGAGGCGAAAATGCGCCGGTTATTTTGGTCTTCAGCCCTCAGTTGAAACCCGTAGGTCTTGGCAATCGCCAGCGCCAGCTCCAGCGCATCAATCGAATCCAGACCCAAGCCCTCACCAAACAATGCTTCTTCAGGCTGGACGGCTTCGGGCTGGACTTCTTCCAGATGCAGGGTCTCGACCAACAGTCGGGCAACCTCCAGCTCGAATGGCGAGAGAGCTTCCATGTGCGACCTCGTGGGGGATTGAATCGGGATTGAATGGCGTGTAAACGATAGCAGTTGTCTGCATTGATGATTTTAACCACAAACCCTAAGCCTGCACCATGACCAAAACCCGGCGTTGCCCAGTCCCGGCTTTCACCCCGAAGCGTCGAAAGCCTCTTGCCCGGCCTTTCCGCCGTTTCACAATCTGACTGGCGATCTCCATGGCTCCTTTCGTCATGCGCTATTGCGACGATCACGGAGCCGATGAGCGCCTGAATAACGATCATCGGCTGGCGTTGATCCGGTTCAGAGAGCCGGTTGCGGCGGAGACCGACGATCCCCGGCAGTGCGTGATTCCACTGCCTGAACTGGGTGGAAC
Source organism: Candidatus Competibacteraceae bacterium (assembly GCA_003989085.1). Lineage (GTDB taxonomy): Bacteria > Pseudomonadota > Gammaproteobacteria > Competibacterales > Competibacteraceae > RXIV01. The sequence continues at coordinate 223,559 of RXIV01000003.1, read as the reverse complement.
CGCGACCGCCGAGATCTGGATCAGTCCGTCTCCGGTGCAGGTCGGGCGGGTCAGTGGGGTGAGTTACGCGGATAATGGCGAGGCGCTGTTCCTGCAACTCCAGTCGGATGAGTACGCTCCAGACGCACTGCAACCAGTAACCGCCATTGCCTACCGGCGACTGTTCGCCGTGGCTCGCGCCCAAGGCTATCCGCATTTGCTCCGCATCTGGAATTACCTGCCGGACATCAATGAGGAATACGGCGGTCTGGAGCGTTACCGGGCGTTCTGCGCGGGCCGTCGCCAAGTGCTGGATGCAACGCTGGGAGAAGTCGAAACCCGCTTGCCAGCGGCCTCGGCCATCGGCTTTCCAAAGTCTTTTGCTCAGGTTGGGGAAGGTATGGGGGAGGGTTTGCGGCTGTATGCGCTGGCCGGGCGGGATGCCGGCGAGCAGATTGAGAACCCGCGCCAGATCAGCGCCTTCCACTATCCGCCCGAATATGGCCCGCGTAGCCCCTCGTTTTCCCGCGCCGTGTTGAAGCACTGGGGCGACGGGCATTATCACCTTTACATTTCCGGCACGGCCAGCGTGGTCGGTCACGCCAGCCGGCATGGCAATCTGCTGGCACAACTGGATGAAACTCTGGTTAATCTCGATGCGCTGCTGACCGAAGCCAGTCGGCGGGCCGCGACGCCATTGCAGCCTGCGCTGCTCCGGATTTATGTGCGGACGGACAGCGACCTTGCGCCACTGCGCGAACGCATCGTCCAGGCATTTGGGCGCGCCGTCCCGATGGTGTTTTTACAGGGGGACGTTTGCCGCCGGGAGCTGTTGATCGAAATCGAAGGGCTGGCGGTCAGTGCCGCTGGTTGAATGAACCTCTGTGCCACCCGAATCAAGGAATATGGCCTCGTGAAACCCGATCAGCCACTGGAGCCACATCCAGCGCTGCCAGATTATTATCCCGATCTGGCGCAGCGGCCCGCCTTCGTGCGCGGGCTGTTTGACCGTACTGCCGGCTATTATGACCGGGTCAACCGGCTATTTTCCTTCGGCTCCGGCAGTTGGTATCGCCGCCGTGTCTTGGAACAGGCTGGTTTGCGCCCCGGCATGACCGTGCTGGATGTCGCTATTGGCACCGGATTAGTGGCCCGGCAGGCGCTGGCGATCACCGGTGATTCACAGTCAGTGGTCGGGCTGGATGTAAGCGCCGGGATGCTGGCCGAAGTGAGCCGGCTGCTGAAGATTCCGCTGATTCAGAGCCTGATGGAGCAGTTGCCGGTGGCCGACACCCGCTTCGATTTTGTGAGCATGGGCTATGCGCTGCGCCACGTCGCTGATCTCAACGCCACCTTCCGCGAGTTTCAGCGGGTGCTGCGGCCCGGTGGAACCCTGCTGATTCTGGAAATTGCCCGGCCGGCCCAGCCGTTCAAGCGGGCCTTGTTTAAGTGCTACATGGGTTGGCTGATTCCGCTGCTCAGTCGATTGACCACCGGTAACCGTGATATGCAAACCCTGATGCGCTATTACTGGGACACGATTGAGCACTGCGTTCCGCCGGAAACTATTCTCGAAGCGCTCCGCGCCGCCGGCTTTGCCGAGGCGGGCTGTAATGTCGAACTGGGCCTGTTTCGCGCCTATTTCGGGCGCAAGGCCGGCGCGGTGGTCGCGTGAACCTGGCTGAATCCGCCTCATTTTCTGCAAGGAACCTGTCCGCTATGACTTGCGATTTTCTCCCGCTCGCCGCGCCCGGCGTTCGCACCCTGCATCCCTACCAGCCCGGCAAACCGGAAAGCGAACTGCGCCGGGAATATGGCCTCAGCGACATCATTAAACTGGCTTCCAACGAAAATCCGCTGGGGCCGAGTCCAAAAGCCTTGGTCGCAGTGCGAGAGGCGCTGGCTGGCGTGGCCCGTTATCCTGACGGCAACGGTTTTGAACTCAAAACTGCCTTGTCCGCCCGGTTGAACACGCCTATCGGGGCCTTGACCCTGGGCAATGGCTCCAACGATGTGCTGGAGCTGGCGGCGCGGGCGTTTCTGACCCCGGAACATGAAGCGGTGTTTTCCGAACACGCCTTCGCGGTTTATCCGATTGTGACGCAGGCCATCGGTGCGACCGCCCGCGTTGCCCAGGCCAACCCGCCCGATCATCCCATGCCCTACGGGCACGATCCGGCCGCCTTGCTGAATTTGATCAATGACCGTACCCGGATCGTGTTCATCGCCAATCCCAACAACCCAACCGGCACTTGGCTGAAAACGGCGGAGTTGCAGACCTTGCTGGAAGCCGTGCCGGAACGGGTCATGGTGGTGGTGGATGAAGCCTATGGCGAATATGTCGAGGCCACCGCCGATTGCCCGAACGCACTGCACTGGCTCGACCGCTTCCCCAATCTGATCATCACCCGCACCTTCTCCAAGGCTTACGGATTGGCCGGATTACGGGTCGGTTATGCGGTTTCCCATCCTCAGGTCGCCGATCTGCTGAATCGGGTGCGCCAGCCGTTCAACGTCAACAGTCTGGCGCTGGTTGCGGCCACGGCGGCGCTGGGTGATCTCGAACATCTGGAGCGCAGTCGAACCCTGAACCGGGCCGGGATGCAGCAGTTGCAGGACGCCTGCCGGCAGTGGGGTCTGAGCTGGCTGCCTTCGGTCGGCAACTTCCTGTGCGTGGATGTCGGTCGGTCGGGTCGGGAGATGTTTCTGGAACTGCTGAAGCGGGGCGTTATCGTCCGGCCAGTGGATAATTACGGTCTGCCGCATTTTTTGCGCATCAGCATCGGTTCCCAGGCGGAAAATGCCCGGCTGATCGAGGTGCTGGGCACTGTGTTGAAGGACTGACATGGCCGCGAAACGACCTTTGATTCAACGATTGTGCATCATTGGCGTCGGCCTGATTGGCGGCTCGCTGGCCCGCGCCCTGCGTGAGGCGGGCGAGGTCGGCGAGGTGATCGGCTGCGGGCGCGGCGAGGCTAATTTACAAGCTGCTGTGCGCCTCGGCGTGGTGGATCGCTACGAGACCGATCCCGCCCATGCGGTGGCCGGGGCGGATGTGGTGGTGGTCGCCGTGCCGTTAGGCGCAATGGCGGCGGTGTTGCGGAGTATCGTCCCGCATCTGGCCCTCGAGGCCGTCGTGACTGATGTTGGCAGCGCCAAGGGCAGTGTGGTGGAGGATGTGGCGCGAATTTACGGCGGCATTCCGCCCCGCTTCGTTCCCGGCCACCCCATCGCCGGCACCGAAAACAGTGGTGTCGAGGCCTCCTTCGCCACTCTGTTCCAGCGCCGGCGGGTCATTCTGACGCCGTTAGCCGAAACCGCCGCCACCGCCCACCACCTCATTCAACAGATGTGGGAGCTGACCGGGGCCGAAGTGGTAGATATGGGCGTACATCATCACGACGCTGTGTTGGCTGCGACCAGTCATCTGCCGCACCTGCTGGCCTATACCCTGGTCGATACCCTGGCGCGACTGGACGACCGGGCGGAGATTTTCCGCTATGCCGCCGGCGGGTTCCGCGACTTCACCCGGATTGCCTCCAGTGACCCGACCATGTGGCGCGACATCTGTGTTGCCAATCGCGAGCAGTTGTTGGAAATGATTGCGCTGTTTAATGCCGACTTGACCCAATTAGCTGAAGCGATTCGCCATGATGATCATGCGGCCATTCTCGCCACGTTCCAGCGGGCTAAACGCGCCCGCGATAATCTGTATCTGGAGTAATTAAACCCCAGTGTGTTAAAGCGCGGCAAAATAGACTCTCCATTGAAGAGCGTCTTGGGATTGGAAAACAGATGGCACGGCTAACAGAACAAGAAAAACAGGAAATCATCCGCTTTTTGGAGACTGAAAAGCCTCTGCCTGACAAATACCGCTTCCTGTTGTTTGACGAAAAACGTGAAGTCGAACTGGTCTGGAACGGCAAGACCAATGTAGTTTGCAATGTCGTGCTGCCCTTTCAAGTCATCGAACAGGTGGACGAGCCGCGCTCAGAGAAAGATACGCGGATTCAGGCCGACTTATTCGATATGGATTCACGCGGTCGCCAACTCAAAGGCTGGACGAACAAGCTGATTTGGGGCGACAACAAACTGGTTTTATCCAGCCTGAAAAACGGGCCACTGCGGGAAGAAATCGAAAAACAGGGCGGCATCAAGCTGATTTACATTGATCCGCCGTTTGATGTGGGTGCGGATTTCAGCATGGATATTGAAATCGGCGGCGACACCTTCACCAAGAAACCCAATATTCTCGAAGAAATAGCCTACCGCGATACTTGGGGAAAGGGTGCAGATTCTTTTATAGCAATGCTTTATGAGCGTCTGGTGTTGATGCGGGATTTGTTGGCGGAGAATGGAAGTATTTATGTGCATTGTGATTGGCGAGTAAGCGCATATCTACGCCATGCGATTGAGGAAATTTTTGGAATTGACTCCTACAAAAATGAAATCGTTTGGCAGCGTACCAATGCTCACAATGAAACAGGCCAATATGGTCGTATCCACGACACTATCCACTTCGCAACCAAACGTCCTGCTAATTATGTGTGGCACCCCGACCCTGTTGCCTTTTCAGAGGAACAATTGGGCCGCTATAAAAAAGATCAACAAGGCCGCTACTACACTACACAAGACCTTACCGCACCGCGAATTGGAAGTAGTTCAGGGAAATTTGAATGGCGGGGAACAATGCCCTCCTCTACCAGGGGATGGGGCTACACACTTGAGCAATTAGAAACTTGGTGGGAAGAAGGACGGATTGCAACAAAAAAAGACGGAACTCCACGAATGGATGGCCTTATTGTCTATCTTGACTCCAAAGCAGGCCAAGCTCCGCAGTCAATTTGGCAGGATATTTCACGAGTAACCAATACCGGCACCGAACGCCTTGGCTACCCTACCCAAAAGCCCGAAGCCCTTCTTGAGCGAATCATCAAAGCTTCCTCCAACGAAGGCGACTTAGTGGCCGACTTCTTCTGTGGCTCAGGCACCACGGCGGCGGTCGCAGAAAAGCTGGGCCGGAAGTGGATTACAAGTGACCTAGGCAAGTTCGCCATCCACACCACGCGCAAGCGTCTAATTGGCGTTCAGCGTCAACTGAAAGCTTCAGATAAAACCTACCGCGCCTTTGAAATCCTCAACCTTGGCAAGTATGAACGCCAGCATTATATCGGCGTGAACCCCAACCTGCGTGATGTCGAAAAGCAGAAGCAGCTAGAAGCTAAGGAAGCCGCTTTTCTCGACTTGATCTTGCGGGCCTATCACGCCGAAAAGACTGATGGTTTCCAGACTTTCCACGGCAAGAAGGCCGGTCGTCTGGTGGCTGTTGGGCCGGTCAATCTACCCGTCACGCGGCTCCTCGTGGAAGAAGTCATTCTTGAATGCCGCCAGAAACATATTACCCGCGTGGATATTCTCGGATTTGAGTTTGAAATGGGCTTGTTCCCTAACGTATTGGATGAAGCCAAAACCAAGGGAATTGATATTGCCCCGAAATATATTCCCGCCGATGTGTTCGACAAGCGGGCAGTGGAAAAGAATCAAGTAGTCTTCCATGACGTATCTTTTATCGAGGTTAAACCGCATATTCAATACCCCACTGACAATGGGAGCAGGATTCAATACCCCACTGACAATGGGAGCAGGATTCAATACCCCCCTGATAAGGGGGGCAGGGGGGTTATTTTGGAAGGGGCTACTAGCCAAAACAGGGAATACATGCCTAGCTATATCCACTATAATCCAGCTCTTACCGAAAAGGCACGTGAAAATAGAAAGAACCCAACTCCTGCAGAAAAGCGGCTTTGGTTTGAAGCATTACAGGATAAACGCCTTGGTGGACTAAAATTCACCCGTCAGAAGCCATTAGATGAGTATATTGTCGATTTCTATTGTGCCGAGTTGATGCTGGCGATTGAGATAGACGGCGATAGCCATGCGGAACAGGCGGAATACGATGAACAACGCACGATGCGACTAAACCAGTTGGGGATTGCGGTAATCCGATATGGCAATCGGGACGTGATCGAAAATCTGGCGGGTGTTTATGACGATTTGACGAGGCGGTTAGAGGAAAGAAAAAAGCAACCCACCCAACCCCCCTTATCAGGGGGGCTATCAGGGCAACCACCCCAATCTTCCTCGTCCGGGAGACTTCCTAAAATTGCCGTCGAACTGACGGATTTTTCGGTGTTCTATTCCCAGGATTCCATTGCCAACGCCGAAGCCAATCTAAAAGATAAACAAAGCAAAATCGTGGTCGATAAAGGCCAGATTGTGAAAGTCAGCAGGGACAAAAACGGCATAGTCCGCCGTGAAGTGCTCACTAAAAACTGGACGGACTGGATTGATTATTGGTCGGTAGATTTCGATTTTGAAAATAAACGGGAAATCATCCGTGTGCAGAATGCCGAAAGCGGCGAATGGGAAGAAGTCTGGACAGGGGATTACATTTTTGAAAACGAGTGGCAATCCTTCCGCACCAAGAAAGACCGCAAGCTAGAACTCAAAAGCGTATCTCAGGAGGTCGTGCCAGGACGGCGCAAAGTCGCGGTTAAAGTGGTGGACATTTTCGGCAATGACACCATGACGATTATCGAAATCACCGTGGGAGGGAAAAAATAATGGCGCTGCACAAGGACTTTCCCGATTCCCCCCACGCCATTCTTGATCCTTCTATTCGCTGGTTTCCGGCGGATGAGGCGTTGCGGGCATCCAGCTTTGAAAAACTGCTGCCGCCTCTCGTACCGGAGTTGCGCAAGCAAGTAAAAGCCTGGCGCAACAGCGGCTATGCCAAAGCCACGGAAACAAGTCGCAGCCTGCTGAACTGGTGGTTCAAAACGCCGCACTTGCAAACCCTCCCCCCTAACCCCTCTCCCTTATCAGGGCGAGGGGAAAATATGGCCGAATTCCAGTATTACTTTGCGCAACGGGAAGCCCTGGAAACCATCATCTACCTGTACGACGTGGTAGGGGTGAAGGATAAATTCGACTTGATGCGCTTCGATAGTTCCGGCGCAGTATCCAGCGGCATGTTCGATGAGTCTTGGCGGCGTTTCGTGGTCAAAATGGCGACCGGCGCAGGTAAAACCAAGGTGATGAGCCTGGTTCTGGCCTGGAGCTATTTTCACAAGCTGTATGAGCCTGAATCCGAACTGTCCCGCAATTTCCTGGTGATTGCGCCCAACATCATCGTGCTGGATCGCATTTACAAGGACTTTGACGGGTTGCGCATATTTTTTGAAGACCCTGTGTTGCCCGATAACGGCGTGGATGGTCAGAACTGGCGGGATGACTTCCAGCTTACTTTGCACCTGCAAGATAATGTGCGCATCACTAATCCCGTTGGCAATATCTTCCTGACCAATATTCATCGGGTCTATGCTGGCAATGAAACGATACCTTCGCCCGATGATGACAACACGATGAATTATTTCTTAGGGAAAAAACCCACGGGCGCAACGACCGATTCCAAAGTGGATTTAGGAATAATCGTCCGCGATATTGACGAACTGGCCGTATTGAACGACGAGGCGCACCACATCCACGATAGCCGCCTGGCCTGGTTCAAGTCTATCGAGGACATCCACAACCGGCTAAAACAGAAAGGCGACGCGCTTTCTCTGCAAGTGGACGTGACCGCTACGCCGAAACATAACAACGGCGCTATTTTCGTGCAGACTGTGGCGGATTACCCGCTGGTCGAGGCGATTTCGCAAAATGTGGTGAAACATCCGGTGCTGCCGGATGCCGCCAGCCGCGCCAAATTGGCGGAACGGCAGAGTTCTAAATACACCGAAAAATACGCCGACTATCTCAACCTGGGTGTGGTCGAATGGCGAAAAACCTATGCGGAACATGAGAAGCTGGGTAAGAAGGCCATTCTGTTCGTGATGACCGATGACACCCGAAATTGCGACGACGTGGCCGAATACCTGGAAGGCAATTACCCCGATTTAAAAGGCGGGGTACTGGTCATTCACACCAAGGACAATGGTGAGATTTCCGAAGCGGCTTCTGGCAAGGCCAAGGAAGAACTGGAGAAACTGCGCAAACAGGCCAATGCAATTGACAGCATAGAAAGCCCTTTTAAGGCGATTGTTTCGGTATTGATGCTGAAAGAAGGCTGGGACGTGCGCAACGTCACGACCATTGTTGGACTTCGCGCCTATGCCGCGAAAAGCAATATCCTGCCAGAACAAACCCTAGGGCGCGGCCTGCGAAAAATGTATCCAGGCGGTATCGAAGAATACGTTAGCGTCGTCGGCACCGATGCTTTCATGGACTTCGTAGAGTCTATCCAAGCCGAAGGCGTAGTATTAGAACACAAGCCGATGGGCGAAGGTAGCCAGCCTAAAACACCGCTGGTCGTTGAGATTGACAAGGAAAACGAAAAGAAAGACCTCGATGCGCTCGAGATTGAAATTCCGGTAATGACGCCGCGCATTTACCGAGAATACAAGAATCTAGCCGATTTTAATAGTGAGACATTGGGCAACGGCAAAGTACCCTATAAGGCTTTCAGTGAAGAAGAACAGCGGGAAATTGTCTTTAAGGACATTACCACGGGCGAAGTTACGCATACCACCATTCTCGATACGGCTGGCATTGCCGATTACCGCAGCGTGATGGGCTATTTCGCGCAAACGATTATGAAAGACCTGCGCCTAGTTAGCGGCTATGACGTTCTCTACGGCAAAATCAAAGCCTTCGTGCAAGATCAGTTGTTTGACCGGCAAGTGGAACTTGACGACCCCAACACGCTACGCAATTTGTCGGAACTCGCAGCCACAAAAACACTTATCGAGACAGTCAAGAAAGGCATTAACGCGCTCACGGTCAGGGACAAGGGCGATGCCGAAATTCGGGATAGCATCAAACTTAGGCAAACCCGCCCTTTCATGACCAAAGATCAAGGCTACCTTGTCCCGAAAAAAAGTATTTTCAACAAGATCATTGGCGATAGTCACCTAGAGCTGCTGTTTGCCCGCTTCCTGGAAGACTGCGACGATGTGATTGCCTACGCCAAAAACTACATGGCTGTGCATTTCAAGCTGGACTATGTGAACGCGGACGGCGATATTTCAAACTACTATCCTGATTTTGTGGTCAAATTATCTCCGAAAAAACTCTATATCGTCGAAACCAAGGGACAGGAAGACTTAGACGTTCCCTTGAAAATGGCACGACTACGGCAATGGTGCCTAGACATAAACCAGGCACAATCTGACGTTACATACGACTTTGTATATGTGGATCAGGAGAGCTTCAATAAATACAAGCCTGAGTCGTTCCATGAGTTGACTAAAAGTTTCATGGAATACAAAGAAGTATATAACAATAGCCAGAAGCCAATTGACAATTAGATTGCTGTCATATTGGTAACCTGACGGTTCAGGATGGACATGGACTGTTGGGTTGCGATGAAGCGGAATCCAAGTTAAAGCTATTAATTACGCCCTTAATCCGGCAGAGGTCTATGAATAAGGTATGGACGGTTTCCACATGACTGAGCTGAACTTTCTGGCCGCACCCGGTGGGGTCTTGCGCGGGCAGTGGCGGGTACCCGGCGATAAATCCATTTCCCACCGCGCCATCATGTTCGGCGCATTAGCCGATGGGATCACCACCATTACCGGCTTTCTCGACGGCGAAGATTGCCTGGCGACGATCAATGCCTTTCGGGCAATGGGCGTGGTGATTGACGGCCCGGATCAAGGTCGGGTGAGGGTTCACGGAGTTGGTCTGCATGGCTTGCAAGCACCCGCCGGGCCGCTGGACCTGGGCAACTCCGGCACTTCCATGCGGCTGATGAGCGGGATTCTGGCCGGGCAGGCGTTCGATAGCGTTCTGACGGGCGACACCTCGCTGACGGGCCGGCCAATGCGGCGAATCACCGAACCGTTGTCGCTGATGGGAGCGCGGATTGCCACCGGCCAACGAGGAACCGCGCCCTTGCAGATTCACGGTGGTCAACGGCTGATCGGTATTGACTATCCCTTGCCGGTGGCCAGCGCCCAGATCAAATCCGGGGTGCTGCTGGCCGGCCTTTACGCCGAAGGCGCGACCCGAGTTACCGAACCGGCGCCGACCCGCGACCATACCGAGCGAATGCTGGAAGGCTTTGGCTATCCACTGCGGCGGGAAAGTGAGCGCACCGTGGTTATCAGCGGTGGCGGACGGCTGACCGCAATTCCTATTGATGTTCCGGCGGATATTTCTTCCGCCGCTTTTTTCCTGGTGGGAGCCAGCATCGCGCCAGGTTCCGATCTGCGGCTGGAACACGTCGGCGTTAATCCGACCCGCACCGGTGTGATCGAGATTCTGCGGCTGATGGGCGCCGACATTGAGGTGCAAAATCCCCGGTTGGTCGGTGGCGAACCGGTCGCCGATCTGCGGGTACGCCATGCCCCTTTGCACGGTATCCGCATTCCCGAAGCCCTGGTGCCGCTGGCAATTGATGAATTTCCGGCGCTGTTCATTGCCGCTGCCTGCGCCGAAGGCGTTACGGTGCTGACCGGCGCGGCGGAATTGCGAGTCAAGGAAAGCGACCGGATTCAGGTCATGGCCGACGGGTTGAATACTTTAGGCATCGCCGCCGGCGCAACCACCGATGGCATTGTGATTCAAGGCGGCGCATTGTCCGGCGGAACCGTAGCCAGCCACGGCGATCACCGTATCGCGATGAGCTTCGCCATTGCAGCCCTGCGGGCCAGCGGGCCGATTTGGATTCATGACTGCGCCAACGTCAGCACCTCATTTCCGGGATTCGCCGACCTTGCCCGCCACGCGGGTCTGGACTTGCGGGAAGAAGCGACATGAACGGCATCGCACCGGTGATTACTGTGGACGGTCCCAGCGGGGTCGGCAAGGGTACGCTCTGCCAATGGCTGGCGACCCGGCTTGGCTGGCGATTGCTGGACAGCGGCGCATTGTACCGGCTGACCGCGCTGGCGGCGCAGCGCCGCTGCCTGCCATTGGACGATGAAAGTTCAGTGGCTGCGGTCGCCGCTGAGTTGGCGGTCGAGTTTTCCGCTGGAACCGATGGCGTGTTGCATATCACGCTGGATGGCGAGGAGGTCAGCACCACCATTCGTAGCGAGACTGCCGGCAATGCTGCGTCCCAAGTCGCCGCGTTGCCCCAGGTTCGCGCGGCGCTGTTGCAGCGGCAACGGGATTTTCGCCAACGGCCCGGCCTGATCGCCGACGGGCGGGATATGGGGACCGTCGTGTTCCCCGATGCCCAGCTCAAGCTGTTCCTGATAGCCGACACTGGGGAACGCGCCCGTCGCCGACATAAGCAGTTGAGCGAAAACGACATGGATGTTAGCCTTGCCGCCCTTGAACGCGAAATCGCTGAGCGTGACGCCCGTGATGTCCAGCGCGCTGCTGCCCCGCTCACGCCTGCCGCCGACGCAACTGTCTTGGATACCACCGCCAAGAGCATTGCCCAGGTGTGCGAATGGGCTTGGCGACAGGCCAGACAACGGCTGCAAATCCCCACTAATCACCGGGATTAAACTTTACGCCGGGTCAGGCCTTGGCTACGCTTTATCGTTAATGGATTGATTCGACGCCAACACCGGGCACTCCGGGCAGCAAGCCCTGCAAGCCGCCGTTATCCAGAGGCGCAGTTCATCAAGCCGGTTCGGGGACATCCGAACCTCAATACTCCAACCCACCCGTGGCGGCCCGTTCCGCCGGTTTTTGAGCCTATAACCCATGACTGAAAGTTTTGCCGAACTGTTTGAACAGAGCCTGGCCGACAAGCAGATGCAGCCAGGTTCCATTGTCCAGGGAATGGTAGTGGAAATCCGGGCCGACGCTGTCATCGTCAATGCCGGACTGAAGTCCGAGGGGCTGATCCCCATCGAACAGTTTTACAGCGAGGACGGCGTTCTCGAAGTGAAAGTGGGCGATATGGTTGAAGTCGCCTTGGATGCTCTTGAGGACGGATTCGGCGAAACCCGGCTGTCCCGCGAAAAAGCCAAACGCGCCCGGGTCTGGACTGCCCTGGAAAAAGCCTTCGAGGGCGAGGAAATCATCAAGGGCCTGATCAGCGGCAAGGTCAAGGGCGGCTTTACCGTCGATATCGGCGAAATCCGCGCTTTCCTGCCCGGTTCGCTGGTGGACGTGCGCCCAGTGCGCGATGCCGCCTATCTGGAAGGCAAGGAACAGGAATTCAAGGTCATCAAGCTCGACCGCCGCCGTAATAATGTGGTGGTGTCGCGCCGGGCCGTGGTGGAGCAGGAATACAGCGCCGAGCGCGAAGCCCTGCTTCAGAACCTTCAGGAAGGCCAGATCGTCGATGGGGTGGTCAAGAACCTCACTGACTACGGCGCATTCCTCGATCTGGGCGGCATTGACGGTCTGCTGCACATCACCGATATGGCCTGGCGGCGGGTCAAGCATCCCTCTGAAGTGGTCGCGGTTGGCGACAATATCCGGGTCAAGGTTCTCAAGTTCGACCGTGACCGCAACCGGGTGTCGCTGGGCCTCAAGCAGTTGGGCGATGATCCCTGGATCGCGCTGGCCCGCCGCTATCCGGTCGGCACCCGGGTGTTTGGCAAGGTCACTAACATCGCTGAATACGGCTGCTTCGTGGAAATCGAAGAGGGCGTCGAGGGTCTGGTTCACGTCTCGGAAATGGACTGGACCAACAAGAACGTCAATCCCAATAAAGTCGTGGCGCTGGGCGACGAAACCGAAGTCATGGTGCTGGATATCGACGAAGAGCGCCGCCGCATTTCGCTGGGCATGAAGCAATGCCAGCAGAACCCTTGGGACGAGTTCGATCAGAACCACGCCAAGGGCGACCGCGTATCCGGCAAGATCAAGTCGATCACCGACTTTGGCATCTTCATCGGCTTGGATGGCGGCATCGACGGTCTGGTGCACCTGTCCGATATTTCCTGGAACGCCCCTGGCGAAGATGCCGTCCGCCAGTACAAGAAAGGCCAGGATGTCGATGCCGTGGTGCTGGCGGTAGACCCGGAACGCGAACGCATCTCGCTGGGCATCAAGCAGTTGGACAAGGACCCGTTCTCCAACTTTGTCGCTGATCATGCCAAGGGCGCCATCGTCAAGGGTCGCATCCTGTCGGTGGATGCCAAAGGCGCCGTGGTGGATCTGGGGAGCGGCGTTGAAGGCATCCTGCGTGCTTCCGAACTGTCGCGGGAGCGGATTGAAGACGCCCGTTCCAGCTTGAAGGAAGGCGAAGAGATCGAAGCCAAATTCATTGGCGTCGATCGTAAGAACCGCACCATTACTCTGTCGATCAAGGCCAAGGATATGGCGGATGAAGCCGAGGTATTGCAGGACTACAGCCGTAAATCCAGCACTGGCGCGACCTTGGGCGACATTTTCAAGGAACAGATGAGCGCTCCGGACGACTGACCGTCCGCTGCGCCCCGTTGTGGAAGATCGCGATGGGGTGCAGCTGCTGTGGTCGGTTGCAGAAGAGGGCGGCGTAAACGGCGTCGTGGTGGGCATCACCCGTTGGGGGAAATTTCATGACGAAATCGGAATTGATCGAGATTCTCGCAAACAAGCGCAGCGACATTCCCTACAAGGATGTAGAGCAGACGGTAAAAACCTTGCTGGACCAGATGAGCGAATCCTTGGCGAATGGCGAACGGATCGAAATTCGCGGCTTTGGCAGCTTTTCGCTGCACTTTCGCCCGCCCCGGATCGGGCGCAATCCTAAAACTGGCGATGCCGTGGACTTGTCTGGTAAGTACGTCCCGCATTTCAAACCCGGCAAAGAGTTGCGGGAACGGGTCAACGACCGTGAAGGCGGCGGTGGATTTTTCTGACTGCCCGGTTGCTGAACTGGACCTTGATCATCCGTCCAGTGATTGGCTATCAGCCACCGCTAAAGAACCCACAGCATCAAGTGGGTTTTTTATTGGAGGGAACTAGATCATTAGTCGAAAATCACCATAATTCGCAAACTGCTTTCCGGGTTTGCCGTTTTTGCGCCGCTCTGGCAGGGGAAATCGATGTTCTGGATTAAATTCATTCTGATTGCCGCACTTCTATCGGTCGTGCTGGTGCTGGGCCTAGAATTTTCTACCTTGCATACCCAGCTGGTCACGGTTAATTATCTGCTAGGAACGGCAACCTTGGAGTTGGCCTGGGTCATCGTGGGCGCCTTTGCCGCCGGTGTGCTGATCTCGGCGCTGGTCGGGGTGTTTGTGGTGCTGCCATTGCGCTGGCAGGTAGCTCGGTTGCGGCAAGCCACTGCCAGCAAGGATCATGAAATCAGCCTGCTGGCCAAGAAAGTCGGGCGGGAAGCACGTTGACCAGCCGGGGTTGCGCCATTAGACCATGATGGAATTACTGTGGCTGCTGCTACCAGTGGCCGCCGCTTCTGGTTGGTGGGCCGCCCGGCGGGCCGAAGTCAAGCGCAGCCGGGCGGCGCTGCGCCGTGCCGACTACTTCAAAGGTCTGAACTATCTGATTGATGAACAGCCTGATCAGGCCATTGAGGTCTTCACCCGAATGGCCGACGTGGATCGGGACACCGCTGAAGTTCATCTGGCGCTGGGTAATCTGTTCCGGCGGCGCGGCGAGGTAGACCGGGCGATTCATATTCATGGCAGCCTGATTGCCCGCCCCACGCTGACCGCTGACAAGCGCCGTCGGGCCATGCTGGAATTGGGCGAAGATTACTTGCGGGCCGGGCTGCTCGACCGGGCTGAAGCCTTGTTCCGGGAATTGCTGGACCAGCCCGCACATACCCGAACCGCCTTGTCCCGCCTGATTTATATTTTTCAGCAGGAAAAAGACTGGCGACAGGCGATTGCCTACAGCGACCGGCTAGAGCGGATCAGTGATGAATACCGAGGGCGGCAAAGCGCCCATTTCTGCTGTGAACTGGCCGAGGAAGCAAGCAGTGCGGGAGAGGGCGACGCTCATGTCAAGGCATGGCTACAGGACGCGCTGATACGAGACCCTGGCTGCACCCGCGCCAATCTGCTGCTGGGTCAACTGGCGATGCGGGCGGGCGATTATCAAACCGCCATTGTCGCCTTTCAGGCAGTTGAGCGGCAGGATCAGGGTTATTTCCCCGAGGTGATCGCGCCGCTCAGCGAGTGTTATGACGCCTTGGGGCGGCTTGATGGCTGGATCGCCCATCTGCGGGAAGTCCAGCAGCGGGATCATGGTGGACGGATTACGGATGCTCTGGCGGACTGGTTGTTGCGCCAGGAAGGCGAAGCGGCGGCGCTACGATTTCTCGAACAGGAACTGCGGGATTATCCAACTCTGCTTGGATTACGGCGGCTGGTCGAGATCAAGTTAGCGCGGGGCGAGGGCGTAGCCTATACCGAGTTGCAGGTTCTACACGGCATCAGCACCCAGCTACTCAACGGCGCTGCCCGCTACCGTTGCGACAACTGTGGTTTCATCGTCAAATCGATGCACTGGTGCTGTCCTAGTTGCCAGCAGTGGAGCGCGATCAAGCCGATCCCTGATTGGGTGCTCAGAGCCAGTGCTTGAATTCGTGCGTGACGCCACTGCTTTGCAACGGTGAGATTCAATCAAGTTGCGTCTGTGTCAGATTATCCTATGGTTATGCTAATGGTTATGTCACATGAGTGGACTTTCCAGAACCCAATCCTCAGCCATAACATAAGGGGTTATCCTATGAAATTACTACATTTACTGTTCGGGTTGATGCTGGCGCTGTGTTCTGCTGTGACGTTCGCACAAGCAGTGGATATCAACACGGCCAGTGCAGAGCAGTTGGCAAAGGCGATCAAGGGGATCGGTCCGACCAAGGCGGCGGCGATTGTCAAATATCGTGAAACCACCGGCCCTTTCAAATCGGTGGATGACCTGACCAAGGTGCCGGGAATCAAAAGCAAGGGGCTGGAAAAACTGTTGAAGGATAACAAAGGGATGCTGACAGCGGGTGACGCTGCGACTGTCCCGGCAGTACCACCAGTTCACGCGGCTCCAACCGCGCCGGTCATGCCAACAGCTCCGGCAACCCCCATTGCGCCAGCTAAACCGACAACTTTGCCGACTCCAGTCGCACCGGTCATGCCAACAGCTCCGGTAACTCCAGTTGCGCCAGCCAAATGATGATGTAAGGTAGCGCATGGCTGACTTGGCAATGGATCGCCGTTTGACCGCCCGTTTGCCGGGCGGTCGTCGTTTATAATGGCCGCATGGCGACCGCCGTTGCTTCCCCTCGGAATCCCTTCATGTTTCGTCCTCTGGAACTGTTTATCGGCCTGCGCTACACCCGGGCCAAACGCCGCAACCACTTCATTTCCTTTATTTCCTTAACCTCGATGCTAGGTATTGCGCTCGGTATCACCGCGCTGATCACCGTGCTGTCGGTGATGAATGGCTTTCAGCAGGAACTGCGCGGGCGCATTCTGGCGATGACTGCTCATGCCACGATCAGTCATTGGAATGGCGTAATTGAAGATTGGCAGGCGGTGCGAGATCAGGCCATCACCCATCCCGAAGTCCAGGGTGGCGCACCGTTCATTCGTGGCGAAGCGATGCTGAACCATGCCTCGCTGGTCAGCGGCGCTTTGGTGCAGGGCATCTTGCCGCAGGAGGAGCAACAGGTCTCGGACATTGGCGGCAAGATGGTTCAAGGCTCACTGGCCGATCTGCGTCCCGGCGCGTTTGGCGTGATCCTCGGCAAGGCGCTGGCGAACGCGCTGGCGGTACGGGTGGGCGACAAGCTGACTGTCATTACCCCACAAGCGAATGTCACCCCCGCCGGGGTGTTGCCCCGGCTCAAGCGCTTCGAAGTTGTAGGCATTTTTGAAGCCGGAATGTACGAGTACGACCGGGGGCTGGCGCTGATTCATGTCGCTGATGCCGGTAAGTTGTTCCAGTTTCCCGAAGGCGCGGTGACCGGGGTACGACTGAAACTGCGGGATTTATTCCAGGCGCCACGACTGGCGCGTGAACTTGCCCAGCAATTGCCGGAAGGCTACAGCGCCCGCGACTGGACCCAGGATCACGCCAGTTTTTTCCGGGCGGTGCAGATTGAAAAAACAGCAATGTTCGTGATTCTAACCCTGATCGTCGCGGTGGCGGCGTTCAATATCGTTTCGGCGCTGGTGATGGTCGTGACTGATAAACAGGCCGATATCGCCATTCTCCGCACCTTGGGGGCGACCCCTCTCAGCATCATGGGGATTTTCATCGTGCAAGGCATCACCATTGGTCTGAGTGGGACGCTACTTGGCCTGATCGGAGGTGTGTCGCTGGCGACTCATGTCGATGTGGTGGTGCCCTTCATCGAACGGGTGTTCGGCATCAAGTTTCTGGCCCCCGATGTGTATTTGATCAGCGATTTGCCCGCACAGGTGCAATGGGGTGATGTCTCGACCATTGGCCTGGTGGCCTTCGGACTGGCGACTTTGGCGACGCTCTATCCGGCCTGGCGAGCTGCGCGAACCCAACCAGCAGAGGCGTTGCGTTATGAATAGCCCAACCACAGCTATCGAAACAGTGGTGCTGGAATGCCGGGGATTAGCCAAGTCCTTCCGTGAAGGCAGCGAACGGCTAGAGGTGCTGCGAGCGGTCGATTTCCAGATTCGACGCGGGGAGCGATTGGCTATTATCGGCAATTCCGGCTCGGGCAAAAGCACCCTGCTGCACCTGTTGGGTGGACTGGACACGCCGACGGCGGGCTCAGTGTGGGTGGCTGGGCAGGAGTTGAGCCGCTTGGGGGATGCGGGCCGGGGCCGGTTACGCAATCGTTGTCTGGGCTTTGTCTACCAGTTCCATCATCTGCTGCCGGAATTCACCGCGCTGGAAAATGTGACGATGCCATTGCTGATTCGCGGTGAAGCGCCGGCTAAAGCCAGCGCACGGGCAACTGCGTTGCTGGAGCGGGTTGGGCTGGGGCAACGCCTGACGCATAAACCGGGTGAACTGTCCGGCGGCGAGCGGCAACGGGCGGCAGTGGCGCGGGCGTTGATTACCGAACCGGCCTGTGTGCTGGCGGATGAACCGACCGGCAATCTCGACCGACATAGTGCTGAACAGGTCTTTGAATTAATGCTGGAACTCAATCATGATTTGGGCACCAGTTTTGTGGTGGTGACTCACGATCCAGTCCTGGCAGCGCGCATGGATGCCGTATGGCGATTGGATGACGGACTGTTAAAACCGGAAAGTTGAACTGGGGCCATCGCCCTGAAAACTCCGCAATCCTGTCTATCCAATTGATTGTCGGTTTAATCATGCTAAACCGGCAAGACCTCGTCGGTCAGGCTATCGCGCCCGCCGCAGATTATTCACTATCGGACAATCTGCCGATCCGACCTGACTAATAAAATCAGGATCGAGCAGATCAGTTTCTCGACCCGCATAAGGTTCGACCCGGATACACCGGCACTCACCTTGGGCCAAAGTGGCGTTCTTGACCAGATACTCCGGGACCACCGCTTGACTCAGCACAACATGAGCAGACATGGGCGCATAGTTATCGTAGGTCTTGATTGACCATCCTAATCCGCTGAATTCCTGATAAATTCCGTAGCGTGTCTTTAAAATATTACTAATATCGGGATTAGCGAATAGTTGCACCGCGACTTCCAGCGCCAGATAAATGCTGTCAGACGACACGACCGACGGGGTATCCTGATAATCCTTGACCAGACAATACAATGCATTTTCCCCAGCGCCTGGCGACGCGGGACAGGCATAACCCTTATTGCCAAGCTCGGTTTTCAGCAGAGCGTAGATATTCGGCCAAGTGGCCAGCAGCGGCGCCAATTCCTCCGCGTTGCGCGGCTGGCAACGAATCGCGTACAGGGTTTTATCGGCGCGATAAATTAACCCCGGATACTGGGGAATCTGATTGACCGGCAATGGCGGCTGATAGAACCGGGTTGGTCCGACAAAGGCGTAACTGGCCGACGGTTGCCCCAACAAACCGCTGAACTCTTGATTGGGAGATAGAAAAACCAGGCGCAAAAAGTCATTAATTTGATCGGGATGCTTGGCGGTATCGTTGATTCTCGCCGGAGAATCCGTAGTAATCCCACAATCCGGGCAGTGATCATCATTACAGCCGGTCAGCGTTAATAAACCGATGAATAACAGCAGTAGCGCAGCTATTCTTGAACTGTTTGGCATGAGATGGTTTTCCCCCTGGCGCACCGTTGATACCCACCAAGCATAATCCCTTCCCGGAGCCTCTGCCGCATGAGCGCCGCCCAGTCTTCTCTGCACTCACTATCCGAACCGGTTCGCACCGCGTTGCGTCTGCTGTTGGTCGGTATTTTGCTGCTGGCGGTTCTCCAAATCCTGCGGCCATTCCTGGCCAGCATGTTATGGAGCGCCTTCATCGTCATCGCGGTCTGGCCGGGGCTGGCCTGGCTGCAACAGCGCTTCCACTGGAACCGGGCAGCCTGCGCCCTGCTGTTGGTCGTAGCGCTGGTTGGTTTTGTCATTGGGCCATTGCTGGTTGGGGTCTCCACGCTTGCTACGCATGGCGATGCTCTGTTTCAGGATGCCCGGACCGCAATTGATCGGATTCCTGCCGAACCGCCGGTCTGGATAGTGAATTTGCCGCTGGCCGGAACGACGCTGGCGCAAACCTGGCGAGACGCTGCTGGCGACAATGACAGTCTGCGGGCGCAGTTGGGGCCGGCGATCCAGACCGGCGGGCGCTGGCTGCTGCGTCAGGCCGGCGCTATCGGCGAGTTGTTTCTGCAATTTTTAATGGTGATCGTATTTTCGCTGGTGTTTTACCTAAATGGCGAAGCGATCAACGATCTGATGCGGCGACTGGCCGACCGCATTGGCGGCAAGCAGGTGTTGGAAGCCCGCGCTCAGGCGCACCAGGCAATTCGGGCAGTGGCGCTAGGAGTGGTGCTCACCGCGTTGTTGCAAACCGGCCTGGCGCTTATTGGCCTGCTGATCGCGAGAGTGCCGCTAGCGACGCTACTGGCGTTTGGCTGCTTTCTGCTGGCGGTAGCCCAAATTGGCGCAGCTTGGCCGGTATTGGGCGCGGCGCTGTGGCTGTACTGGCAGGATCACACCGGCTGGGCTGTGTTCATGGCGATCTGGGGTCTGTTCGTAGTTGGCGGCGTCGACAACATCGTGCGGCCCATACTGATCACCCGCGGTATGCGCATGCCGCTGACTGTGGTGTTCGCCGGCGTGATCGGCGGCCTGTTCGCCTATGGCCTGATTGGGATATTCCTGGGGCCGACACTGATGGCCATTGCTTACACGTTGCTGCTGGCCTGGCTTAAGGAGGCGGAAACGGTTGATTCGCCTGGCGCTGACGCCGAATGAACGGCTCCATCTGTGCTCAATCGACCCTGACAGGAGAAGCGGTCTGGGCGCTGCTGCTGGCGTTGCGGCAAGCGCGGCGGCAGTGGGAGGCTATTCCCGAACGGCTAGGGCTAGCGTTTGACCCTCACGGGCAAGCGGTGGTGCTTTCGGCTGCCGATCCTGTCACCCGAATCGAGGTCAGGGCTAACGGCAGTTGGATCGCCAAGGTTCCTATCAGCCCCGCCGGCGCGGAACTGCTGGATTTATATCTGCCAATCGCACTGACTTGTCGCACCCGGCCATTGATCGTGGCGCATCTGGGGCAAAGTCTGGACGGGCGGATTGCTACACGGGAAGGCGCATCCCGCACCCTTAATGGTTTGGAAAACCTGATCCATCTACACCGACTGCGGGCATTATGCGACGCCATCATCGTCGGGGCCAGCACAGTGGAATGCGATAATCCGCAACTGACTACCCGGCGGATATCAGGAACAAATCCGGTGCGGGTCATTCTCGATCCTCGCCGTCGTCTCATAGCTGATTACCAGGTTTTTCAGGATCAGGCTGCGCTGACTTGGCTGATTTGTGCGGAACAAAAGGCTGCTCAGCGTGGGCCGGGTCATAGCCGCGTGATCGGTGTTCCCTACTACAATCAACGGCTGGATTTACCGGCGGTGGTGCAGAGGTTGCGCGACGATGGGCTGTTCGGGATTTTCGTGGAGGGCGGTGGTTTAACCGTGTCGGCCTTTCTGGAGGCGGGGTTGCTGAATCGGCTACAAATTGCCATCGCACCGCTCATTATCGGTTCAGGGCGAATGGGCATCGCCTTGCCCGCCATTCAGGATTTATCGCAGGGATTGCGCCCTCGCTGCCGCCGTTATGACATGGGCGAGGATGTGTTGTTTGATTGCTGGTTGCAGGATTGAAGGTAGCGTGTCGTCAATCTTCGATTGACGAGCGATTGTGAGCACGCCGCCATACGCTCAGGCAAAATCGGGTCGTGGCGAGCAGCCGGCCTTACCTGTGTCTTGTGTGGACACTCTACTGACCTGCCTATCCGCCGGGAACAATCCGATTGGCTATCTGCCGTTCCACCCGCCGCAAGCTTTTGAACGCGATGGCTCGGATGGCGTTATCCTCGCCCTTGTTATCCAGGATGTTTTGCAGTGCGGTTTGCGCGGCCTCGCCGCCCAACCGACCCAAGGCTGCAATCGCGCTGGATCGCGCCCCGGATTCCCCACCAGTCGCCGTGGCGCGACCAACCAGCGCCGCGACTTCCCGTTGTTCCAGATAAACCGGCAGCGCGGCTTGCCGCTGTTCAGCGCTGGACAGCAAACGGCCGTCCGCCCCGGACAGAACCACTCGCAAGACCGGGCGCAAAGTCACGCCATCGACGCTCTTGGCGCGTTCCAAATGCGGTAACACCAGGTCGCCACCCAGCCGGGCCAAGGCGGCGCTCGCCGCCGTGCGCACACCGGAATCAACATCCTCCAGGGCTTGCCACAACGCCTTGCTATCCTTGGCGTCGCCGCACTCGACCAGACAACGAATGGCCTCGCGGCGCACAGCCACCGGATGACGGGGATCGGCCAGCGCGGTCCGCGCCGCTGGCGCGACGGCGAGTTGCAGTTGACGGGCGGCCCAAAGACTGGCTCGCCAGGTTTGCGCTTCCGCGTCGGCCTGCTCCCGCGAATGCCGTTGGTCGGCCTGCCGCCAACCGGCAGCCGCCTGCTCCAGCGCGGCTTGCACGGCTCCCGCCAAATCTCGATCGCCGCTGCTGCCAGCGATCCAAGCTGCCTCGGCCCGCGTCGCCGCCGCGTCGCCGCGCAGCAGTTCGCTCAGGCCATCTCGGGAGAAGGCCTGGCGGCGAATCAAACCACGCCGCAATCGTTGCCGAACCTGTTGATCTTTCACCACGCCCAACCGTTGGGTCAGGGTGGCGGGGTCGCCCTGCCGAGCCAGGAAACGTGCGGCGGGCTGGCTGATCTCGGCGTATTCACTGTTCAGGGCCAGCAGGTTGACCTGGGTGGCGTCGCTGGGATAAATCCGCCGCAACGCCTCCAGACCCGCCTTGCGCAGACTAGCGTCACGCTGGTGCAGCAAGCCCGCTAACACCAGTTCGGAAGCAGCCGCGCCCAGCCGGCCCAATTCGGCAGCGGCCCGCTGCCGGGTAGTCCCATCCTCGTAGGGATCGCTGGCGAGGCGTTCCAGCAAGGCGCGGCTGCGCTCGTCACCAACGCGCCGCAAACCGCTCAGCGTCCGCCAGCGCAGTTCGCCCACCCCCTCGCGGGCCAGCCGCTCCATATTGTTGCGCACCCGCTGGCGTTCGTCGGCGTCGGTCAAGCGGGGGAGCAACGCGCCGAGGGCTTCGGCGGCATCCGGGGCCAAGGCCCGGTCGTCGGCGGGCAAGTCAGCGCGTTGATCGAGCAACGGTTCCAGATATTCCAGAGCGCGCCGGTCGCCCAACTGGCCCAGCGCGGCGATGGCGCGTTTCCGCTCTACGTCCGTGCCCGCCGTGAAAGCCAGCAGCAGCGGTTGAAAGGCTTCCAGGCGTTGCTGTTTGGCCAAGCCTTCGGCGGCAGTCAGCAACAGTTCGCGGCGACCGCCGACCAGCGCCCGCGTCAACGGCTCCAAACTCGCCCCCGGCATACCGGCAACGATGCGTCGCGCCAGTTGCGCGCAGGCCAACGCCCGCATCGCTTCGTCGCGGTCGTCCAGCAACCGGACCAGCAGCGTTTCCGCCTGTTTCGCCTCCAGATTGCCCAACACCTCGACGACGCGCATGCGGATGGCGGCGTTGTCGTGATCGAGCAACGGCGGCAAGGCGTCCAGGGCCAATTCTTCTCGATAACGCGGGTATTGCCGCCCATCCGCTCGCTTTTGCTCCGGCTGGATTCGGTCGCGCAACAGTTGCAACAGCACGTCCAGCGCCAAGCCGTGATGAGCGGCTTGGTCCTTGTCCAGCAACCAGCGTCCCAGCAGCGACGCGGCGGCGATATGCCCGATGCGACCCAAGGCGCGCAGCAGAGCCGGCCGGTCGGCAGTCTGATCGGGATCGTCTTCCAAGCGCGCCATCACGGCTTCAGCCGCCTTTGCCGCGACCTGCTCGTTCGTCCGAGCGTGCGCCAGCGCGACCAATGCTTCCAACGCCCGGTTAGCAATGCGCGGTTCAGCGCGCAGAGCGGCGGCCAACACGTCCAGCGCCAGCGCTTCGCCGCGCTGGGCCAAGCCCACGGCGGCGCGCAGGCGCAACTCATCATGCTCGCTTTCCAGGGCGCGGCTCAGAGCTACCGCGATGCGTGGATCGTTGGCGTCGAGCAAGCGATCCACTACCGTCAGTCGCAAATCATCGTGACGGCTGTTCAGCGCCAGCAACCAGGGTTCCAGACTGCCAGCGGGGTACAGGCGGGGCAATTGTTCCAGAGCGTGGCGGCGCGTCTCCGCGTTGGCGGCATCGACCGCACCACGAGCCAGTTCGGCAGCGCGCGCATCGCCGGTCGCAGCCAAAGCCAGCAGACGGTCGAAGGCATTGCGGCCAAGATCGGCGGAATCGACGTTCAAGGCCAAGGCCAGCGGTTGCAAAGGTTCGTGAGGATGCAGTTCGGCCAGCGCATTCAGCGCTGCTTGTCGGACCAGATGATGCGGGTCGCCCAGGGCTTGGCGCAGCACCGGCAACACCGCTTCCCGACCGATAGCGGGTTGCTGGGCCAGCACGGCGAGGCGGGCGATGCTGTCGCGCCGCACCCGTTGATAATCGTCTGGTCCCTTGGCGACCGGCGCTTGCCGAATCAGCCCGGCATACGTTCCGAACGCGAGCCGCCACAGCTCGGACGCGCTGGCTTGCTCTTCATTCTTGGGCGGTCGTCGCCCGCCGCCGGCGAAGCGCAACACCGTCAACAGACGTTGGGTGGCGGAGTTGTTCGGCTGCTGCTTGCGCTGAAACAGACCGCGAATCCAGCCGGTCTTGCGCTCCAACGGCGTTTCGGATTCCGGCGCGGTGTGCGGCGGCGCTTGATCGGTGGCGATTTCGGCGAGACGTTTCGCCTCGCGCCAGAAGGTTTCGGGCTGTGGGCGCAAGCCGAGTACCTGGGCGGCGGCGTAGCGCCGTGCCGGAGAATCGCTGGACAAGGCATTGACGACCGCATTGAGCAGACGCGGCCGTTGCGCCGGCTCCGGCCAGTTGCGCATATCACTGGCCTTTTCCGGCTGGCGCGGCCCGATCAGTTCCAGGCCCCATTGTCCCAAATCCTCGTCCCGCAACCGCGCTTCCAAAACGCAGGCGGCGGCAAAGCGGATTTCCGGCTGGCCGGCGCTCAGGGCGCTCAACAGCAAATCCGGTTCCAGCTTCGCCCGCGCCAGGGCGATGTCGCGGGCCACGATCACGGCGAAGGTCAGTTCCTGGAGATCGCGTTCGTGGTCTTCCAGACCTTGCAGCAAGCCTTGCACGCCGGCGCTACCCAGCGCGACAAAGCTGTACAACGCGCCGCGCCGGATTGGCAAATGTTCGTGACGCTGGGTGCCAGCCAGCACCGGCAGCGCCCGCGCATCGCCCAGCTTCGACAGGCCGTCGGCGGCCCAACTGCGCACCGCCAGATCGGCGTGAGCCAGCGCGGCGACCAGCGGCTGCTCGTTGCCGCTTTGGCAGGCGGCGGCCAAGCCGCGTGCGCCGTGTTCCCGAACCAAGGCATCGTCGTCGTGCAAAAGAGAGAGCAAAAACGGAATGCTGGTTGGAGCGCCTACATCGGCCAGGGCGCTGGCGGCGCGCTGGCGCAACGTTTCGGAAGGGCGGTCGCGGTCGGTCTTGGGGATGCTCAGCAACGCCTGCATCGGCCCGATGGCGCGGCTGTCCCGGCGCTTGCCGCACAATTCGCCGGCGCGCACCCGCAGCAGATAGAACGGGCTGTCGAAGGCGAGGGCGAAAGCTTGCGCGTCGTTGGGCAGCAGCTTGTCGAGCGCCTCAATGGCGGCGAGGAACTGGGGCGCTTCCTCGGTTTGCAGCAGTTCGATCAACCGGTTCCGCAGCGGGGCCGGGTCGGACGCTTCCAGCGCGCCTTTCAAACCAACCAAGCGGACTTCGGGGGTGGGTGAATTGAGCGCTGCTAGATGGTAATTGGAGCGTTTCTTGTCGGCGTCTTCCTTGGTCAGAGCCTCGTAGGCGGCCAAGCCGACTTCGGCGGCGTTGTCGCCGACCCGTTCGATCAGCAATTCCCTGGCCCAGGCGCGCGACTGGCGGGCTTGGCGAGCTAGTTCGTCTACGGCCCAACGGCGAATGTCGGGATGCACCGAGGTGACCGCACGACGTAGAGTGGTTTCTGGACGCTTGCTGTGCCACGCCCACAGCGTCCGCACGGCTTCCCGGCGCACGTCTTCGGCTTCGTCGTCCAGGGCATGGCCGAGTAACCCATCGATGCGGGTGGCGAGTTCGCTCTGCGCGGTGGCGCCGTGCTTGACCAGCAGTTGCAGGGCGCGGGTCCGAATCTCGCCCGCCTGGGTGCGCAGAGCCAGTTCGGCCAGATCGATCTCGCCGGCTGGACCTTCCGGTTCGGTCAGCTTGAGCAAGCCGCCGAACGCTTCATCGCGGACACCGTCATCATCATCGTTTAGCAGCCATTGTAGACGCAGGCGCAAGCGCCGATCGCCGGCCAGATTGATGATGGCATTGACCATGAAGCGGGCGACTAACCGTCGTATCCCGACCTCTGGTTCCCGGCTGAGTTGCAGCAAGGCGCCGCTGGCCCGGTCGTCGCCAAGCCAGCTTAGGCACAGAGCGCTTTGCAAGGCTATGTCCGGCTGACGGCAAACCAGGGCGGTAAACAGCGGTTCCCGTTCCGCTTCGGTCAGAGCGTCGGGTGTGGCCGCGCTTTCTTCGCCGACCCCTCGCGCCCGGAGTTCATCCAGCACCTTGGTGATGTAGCCGCCGCTGGTATGCAGACGAGCGGCAAGCGCGGGATGCGCCGCGACCGCGACCCAAAGCGCCGCCTGGCGGACCTCGTGGCTTTCGTCGTTGAGCGCCTGGCCAAGCAGTTGGCGACCTTCCGGGGTCGTGCCGAGATTCCGTCGCCCAAGCCGGATCAAAACTGCACGGCGGATGTCGGGGGAACCGCGCTCGAACGCGCCGCGCAATACGACGCCGGCATCGGGTTCCAGGGCCAGTAGGCTATCCAGGGCGGCCTCGCGGACTTTTTCATCCGAATCGTTCAGCCGTTCACTCAGAAGCCTCGGCACCAGGGGCGACGCTTGGCGCAACTTGGTCAGGCGTCGCACCGCCTCAAGCCGGATGTCCGGGTGACGGCTGCCCAGCGCCAGTTGCAGGGCTTGCAACGATGTTTCGGCATCAATCTGTTCCAACGCTTGCAGAGCGGCTTTGCGGACGCCGACATGGTCGTCGTTCAGCGCCTTGGCCAGCGCGGGCCGACTGCGGCGGCGTTGACTGACTCCCAGCTTTTGCGCGGCTTCGATGCGTTGCCCTGGCCGAGAATCCTGACCGAGCACGTATTCCAGCGCGTCCCGCGCCTCGTCCTCAGCTAGTTGCGCCAAAGCGTCCAAAGTGGCCGACGATGAACGATTCGCCTTGACCTCATCGAGCAGTCGTTGCAGTCGGGAATCCCAGGTTTCGGCGCTGCCGGATGGATTGCCGTTTTGATCAACCGCACTGAGCCAAATTTGCCGCTGTTCGGTCACCGCGACCAGCAACCCGCCGCGCTGTTCCGGTTTGGCCTGCGGCAGCGAGTCGAACAGCGCCAGCGCGCTGGCGTTGCGCCCGACGGGAACGGTGCGCGGCTTGCGGCGCTGATCGAGCGTCCAGATTTTCAGTTCGCCGTCCTCGCCGAGCGAGAATAAGCGGCGCGGCAGCGGTCGGCCCTGCTCGTCGTTCAACGCGGCGCTGAACAGCAGACTCCGTACCGGCCCCTGATGGGCGGCGTCGCCGCTGCGATCCTCTTCGTCGATGGCTCCTTCCAGGAAGCAGACCCGGATCGAACCGTCGCCGCAGCCAGCCACGATCCGCCCGTCACCGGTGAAGGTCAGGGCGGAAATGCCGCGTTCGCCGCAGGGCATGACGCGAGGTTCGGCGTTGCCCAGTCGCGCCAGTGGCAGGACGTAAATGGTGTTGTCGGCACCGGCGGCGGCTACGCTGCCGTTCCTCGCGTCCAGCGCGACGGCGCGTAACGGCTGTTCGCTCAAACGGCGTTTGGCCTGCTCGCGCAAGCGCGGTCGGTCGCTGCCCATTTCGACGATGTGCAGCGCCAGTGTCCCGTCATCGCCGACGCTCAGGACTTGCGAGTCGGACGCAACCAGCGCGCGCACTGCGCCGTTGTGGATGGACTGTTGCCAATCGGGGATTTTTCCATCGCCACTTGCGCGCCAAAGCGCCAGATCACCGTTAGCGGTTCCGGCCACCAATAGATCATCGCCACAGAAGGCCAGCGCGGATGCGGCGGCGTCCAGCGGCGCACTGAAGCGGGCGTTCAGCTTGGGCAGTTGCAGCAGGTGAACGCTGGAGTCGGTGACGCCCGCCGCGTCGCGGCGACCACCGACGGCCAACAGTTTGCCGCTGGCGGCGACGGCCAATAGGCGTTCGATGTGGGGCGCATATTGTTTGGCCACGGGAGGCGGTTCCTTTTGGAATACGGTTTACGCTTGGCAGTGATGATGTCGCTGACAGTAAAAGAAGCAAAATTTTATTTAAAATCGCCCGCACCATTGTTTCTCACAAGGAACTCCATCATTGTTTCCATCCATCTTTACATTAGGGCAGTTTCGTAAAAAGAAAGTAGCTTCTTCACAAGAGGTCATCTGTGAGCAGTAGATTCGGCTATCACATTTAAAACTTGAAGTTACTACCTTTCCGGAGTTTTGCGAAGGCATCACTGTCAATGCTCCTTCTACTGGCTTTTCCTCAACGCAAACTGCTCCTTGAGGCAAATCACCATAAAGAACACGTCCATCTTTCGTGATACATTTTGTCGGATTTTTATGGACAAACTCAGTGGATGATCGCTGCGTAAATATTGATCCGTTTTTCCTATATAAATAATTTCCGTACCAACCAATAACTAAAATAATCGCAATTATAATCAATTTTTTCATGGTGGAAATCAATCGATCCTTGGATTAAATTTAACGAAATTAACTTCAAATTCTTTGGCTCTTAGCAATATATCAAACAAGCTATAAGCTAAGCTAGTGCATGGAGCTCCCATCACTTTTTCAGACCAGCTTGTTTTAAGATACTATTTTCACCAGCCGATGCGGTGCTATTCATTCGGATAGCGGTTGCTCCTTCGAGCCTTGATTTCAGCGATGACACTTTTAACCGATGTCCCTTTAAACAACTGTTCCCGCTCGGCCGTATAATCACCGCTGCCTGCACGGAATTGATTCAAGAAACGTAGGGTATCAACGACTCCTAATTCTTGAATCAAAGCGTTTTTAGCTCGATGAGTAATCTCAGAAATTGGTTGAAAGTGAACGCTCATTTTGAAGTCTCTGGAATCAGGTTAAGCAGGGTTATAACTTTACAATCCAAACTGGACATGGGTTGTCGAGATGGCGTTGTAGACAGCAGTTGTCAAGATAAACTCGTATCATCCAATAATTCCCTCACGCCATCTTTACCCTGATATTAACCTGCCCCATCGGCAAATCCACTCGAATCCCCGGATGCGCCCGCCGAATTTGCACCAGAGCCGCAATGCAGTGCTGCCATTCGTTCTTAGCGCGGGAATGGCGAAATTCCGCCAACACCGGCGTCGCCAGTTCGGCAAAAGCCGCGTCGCTCAAGGCCAGCGTCTTGATAACCTCGATCAGCCGGCGTTTGCCGACGCTGGCCGGCCACGGCCGTTCGGGCGCGGCCTGTTCGGCGTCCAACTCCCGCCGTTCCATCCGACCGGGCGGCAGGCCGAACAAAGTCTTGCGCAGAAACTGGCGCAGTCCCTCGGCTGGAGTGCTGGATTGAGGCTCGGCGGCCTTCGCGGTCGGCGCGAACCTCCGGCGCTGGCGTTCCCACAGCAACCGCACGGCGAACAACCCGACCTCGCGGTGCGGGCTTTCCATCAGCCAAGCCAGCCGCGCCGGATCGCCGAGTTGCTCCTGATGGCGGCGGATCAGGGTCAGCGCCGTCTCGCGGGAGATCTTGTGGCGGCTTTCGGCTAACTGAAACACCCGTTCCGGCAATAGCCAATCCAGCGGCAAGGCGGGTTCGATTGTAGTCTCGCCTAAATGGAGCAACTGCTCGATGGCGAAGGCGCGTGGTTCACGGTGTTCGCTGTCGGCCAGCCGGTAGAGGAGAGTCGGTTCGTTCCAGGCGCGTAGTTCCTCTCGTGCGATGGCGACCGCTAGCCGGCGCAGGTCGGGCCGTTGGTCGGAGAACAACGGTCGTAGTCGGCTCAATGGATAATCGGCGGCGGTCAAGCCGGGCTTGATGTTCAGGGCGCGCGTTTCGGGATCGCTGGGGCCGATTTTCGGATGATGGGTCTTGAGATAGGCGGCGGCGAAGCGGCGCACCGGCTCCGGCTGGGCAGGGCCACAGGCCAGCTCCCACAGATGATCGATGCCGCTGTGGTCGCCGCTGGCGAAATCATTGGGCTGGAATGATTGCAGCAAATAACGATGCGCGAAATCGTGCAGGGTCGGATCGGCCTGCCGCGCCATCGCCAGCAACCACGGCAAGCCGACGCGGCTCGGGGCGACCAGTTGCCCATCGCCCAGCAATTGCAAGGCCAACGGCCGCAGTGCGGGGCGCAACACCAGCCTTTTCAGCCATTCGACATCCAAATCTTCGCCTTGCAATTTGCCTTGCCGCAACCAACTAGCGACCGCGCTGTTCAGTTGCGGGTCGAGAAGGGCTTTTTGCAGCCACTCCATACCGATCTCGCGCCCCGGATAATCCGCCAGCGCCTTCAATGCTCGCTGCCGCGCCAGCGGATTGCAGCGCGGATCATCCAGCAGTTGACGGTAGTAAGCCGCCGGAACCGTCACTTTCGCTTCCCGGTAAAATTCGAGCACGGCATCAAGCGCCACGGAACTCCCCTGGCGCGCCAACTGGTTGAGCCTACGTTGAAGGCCGGGGTCTTCCTGAACGGTCTGTTGCAGGACTTCGATAAGATGCTGCAACTGGTTTGCGGCGGACGCGCTCTGCCCGGACGGCGCGAGCGCAACTTCGACGAATTGCTCGGCGGTGATGTCGGCGGGCTTGAAACCCTGCCGCAGCTTGGTCTTGGCGAGAGCGACACTGGCCGGAGCGCCCAGCAACTTGAGCAGCGTCGGCAGCCCCAGTTCGGCGGGCGAGCGTTGCTCCAGCAACGCCACGGCGAAGGTCTGCGCATCCTGCGTCCCCTCTTGCACCAGCTTGACCAGTGCGGTAACCGGCAGGTCGGTCGCGTAGGCGCGAGCGTAGTCGATAGCGTAACGACGGGCCGGACTGTTGTCGCTGTAAAGCAAGCCCAGCACCATGTCGTGCAGGCCAAGCTGTTTCAGTCTGGATTGATGAAATTCCGGGTTGTCGCGCAGCAGGCGCAGGATGAATTCGTGTGCGATGGCCAGCGATTTTGCGCCGAGGCGGGCCAGCCAAGCGGGTTCGATGTGGCGCAGAGTATCCTTGAAGTCCTGTTCCAAACAGCGAATGGCGAAGTCGCAGACTTGCGGGTTTTGGGCGTCCTCCAGCAACCGCAGCAGCGGCGCGGGGCTGATTTTCCAAGCGTCGTCGAAGGCGCGCCGCTCCAGTTTGTCCGGCAGCCTGCCGTGACTCAAAACACCTTGGTCAGTGGAACCGATAAGATCGCGATGCCGATAGATCTGATTGGCGATCCAACAGTGGCGAAAATCGCACTGGGGCGGGTAATGGCGCAGCACCTGCCCGGCAAAGACCGGGAATAGTTCGGGCAAAGCTTGGCCGAGTTGGCGCAGATAGCGCCAAGCCCGGCGGCGCATGTACAGCAAAACGCCTCGGGAAATTTCGCTGCCGTTGGCGACAGGTTGAACGTCCAGCCGGTAGCAGAGCACACCCAGCATGGCGAGATCGTGGCGCTGCTCGGCCTGTTTATAAATGCTTTTGACGCCTTGCCAAACGCCCCAACCGATCGCGCTCGGCGGCAGTTGTGGAATCAACTCCAACAACAGAGCGCGGGCCGGTTCATCGTCGGCCACGTATAAATCCAACAGCAATTGGCCCAGGCGCAGGCGGGGCAGCGGATGGGGCGACGCCAGTAGTGCGCTCCAGGCGCTGAGGCGAATCGCTTTGCGCTCATCTTCAGTTTTGCCCGCCAGCGCTTGCGGATTCAAAGTCTGACGCAAGCGTTCCAGCGACCAGGCGTCGGACGATGGCGGCAGTGCTTGAAAGTCGTCTGGCGGGTCTTCCGGCTGACCGGCGGGCGGGTCGGGTTGGGCGAGAAATTCCAGCACCCACGGGACCAATTGCGGATCGCGCCGGGCGGCGGCGTATTCCAGATCAGCGAACAGGATGGAGCGGTCGTCAGCCATGAGCGTCGCCTATTGAGGCCGGTAGCCTTCGGCCTCCAAAGCCGCCCGGACTTGGGCAAAAGCGGCTTCGGCGGCGGAGGCGTCGGGATAATGTTCCACGCCGTGGGTGTGCAGCGCGTTGCCTTCGACGCTCAGGCGCAGTTCCAGGCGGCGTTCGCCCAGCGTCAGGACCAGCGCGCATTGCGAAGCGGCGGGAGGCGTGAGTGTGGATTCGGTCGCGGCGGCAGATGGCGCGGACGATTCGCTTGGGCCGCCGTCGCCGCCCACATAGCCTTTCTTATATTTTTCCCGCGCCTGTTTTTCCAGTTCGCGCGCCGCATCCTCCGGTGAATCGTAGCGTTTGGCCTGGCTTTGTCCCTGGGCGCCGATCCGGCCAAAATTGATTTCCAGATTGTTGCCGATGCAGCGCGCCCGCCAGAATTTATTGGATTTGTTGTCCTGAAAAATCAGGGAAACTTGCCACTCACTCATCCGCGCCACGCTCCTCCAGTTGTTTGAGTTGCGCCAGAAACGGTTTGGCCCGCTCCGGGTCAGTCATGTGCAGAAAGGCGACCCAGCCGCGTAGTTGCGCCAGGCTTTCCCCATTGCCGGGCTTGCCGTTCAGGCGGTTGTGCAGAGCGGCGCGCAACTGCCGGACTTTAACGCGCGGCGCCCGGGCCGGACTGCCGGACGGCGCTTCGTTGACCACCAGGCCGGTCACGGTTTGGCGGCGACCTCGGTGCAGAATCCGAGTTTTTTCCGGGTGAGGAACAAAGCCTTCCGCCTTGAGAATGGCGCGAACGCAGCGCAGTAAGGGTCCTAACGGCGGCGGCGTGGCGTCATGCCAGGAAAAGGTCAAGTCGTCGGCGTAGCGAGTGTAGCGAAAGCCCAGCTTTTGGCTGAGGCCGGACAAGCGGCAATCCAGTCGCAGGCAAACTGTGTTGCTGAGGGCTGGGCTGGTCGGCGCACCCTGCGGCAGGGCGCGCGGCCCGCTGGCGACATGGTAATGCTTGCCGTCAAGCAGCAGCAGTTCGCGCGGCGCTTCGGTGCAGAGCAGGGCCAGTACGGTGGCGACCTGCTCGCCGTAGCCGCCCTTGCGAAATAGACCCTTGACCCGCCGCCAGGTCACCGTAGGGTAGAAGTTGCGGATGTCGAGTTTGACGATGGTGCGTGCGCCGGCGTGGACGGCGGCATTGCTGAAGATGCTACGTCCGGGCAGAAAGCCGTGCGCCGCGCCATGCACCGGCAGTCGTTCGGCGATTTGGCGCAAAATCCAGCGTTGCGCCTGTTTCAGCGTCGGCTTGGGGGCGCTGATCAAGCGTGCGCCGCCGTCGCGTTTGGGGATGGTCCAGTAGTGATAATGACTGCCGCTGTCGACTTCGCGGTGGAACGCCAGCCAGCGCAGGCGGGGAATGGACAGGTCGAGCGCCTTTGCCAGCGCCTGAGCGTCTTTCATCTCCGGCAAAGCGTTGGTTTCGCGCCGGGTCTCGGGATCGGGCAGGTCGTAGCGGTCTTGATCCGGCGTATCATGGTGGAACACGTCCGCGCCGAGATGGACCAAATGGGCTTGGCGGAAGGCGGCCCACGCCTGCTGGCGCAGTTGTTTGCGGACGCGGCGCTCTTCTTCGCGGCGCGCCTTGAACTGGCGCAGAGCTGCGGCGGTCAGCTTAGCGGGATCGGTAACTTCATCCAGCAAGCCGAGTTGTCGGAGCCGGGCAACGACCCAGCGTTCGATATCGCCGACTTGGGCGATTTCTTCCCAGGTGGGGGGCGTTTCGCTCATGTCGTATCCAGACCGAGCGTAAGGATTGCTGGAGCGTGAGGCGCAAACCGCTACTTCTCACAAGGGACACGGTAGGCTCACCGGCCAGCCGCCGGTAACCGTCCCTAGTTGTTGGCGGAAACCGCGGTGGCGTGGTTGGCCCAGCTCCGCCGACAACTAGGGACGGTTACCGGCGAAGCTGGCCAAGAACAGCCTACCTTGTGGCGTGTGTGGCGTTGGAATTCCCGGACGGCGCAACGCCGCCCAAACGGCTAATGGAGGAACGCCTCACGCTCCAGCAATCATTACGCTACGGACTTTTCGCTCCCTTGTCAAAGGTTGTTGTTAGTTATGAATCGGTTATATTGGGTTACGCTGTGCTGGCGTCGATAAAGCCCTGTTCGGCCAGTCGGTCGAGCCGGGCAAAATAGGCGTCGCGGGCTTCTTCGGCGCGGTTGAATAATAACCGTTGCTGGCGCAAGGTCTGGGGATCGTGACCCCAACGCAGCAGTATCTGACGTTCATCCAGAGAGATCCGGTAGCTCAACACGGTTTCACCCTGGCGGCGGGTCAGGGTCCGGGTTTCGGCCCGAATCAGCCGGCGGCCTTCGGCGGTTTCCCGCGCCTGTTCCAGCGCCGCTTGTTCGCGGGCGTAGCATAATCGGAGCGCGATCATATGCGGGCAGGGACCTTGCTTCAGGCCAGAGCGGCGGAATTCGTGGCAGGTGCAGCCTGCCTTGATAGTGCGGCCTTCGCGATCCAGAGTGAACGAGGTTTGATAGTGACGATGGGCCTGGCGATCCTGTACCTCGCCGTCGATGGCCGTGCCGTCCAGACCAAGATCGTGAATGCGGGTCAGTTGCACCTGATCTCCGGTCGCCAGCAACCGGTGCGCCTGTTCCTCGCGGGCATCGCGATAGCGCAGATGTTCCAGTTTCAGCGGCTGGGCCAGCAGCGGCCGGTGGTGGAACAGGCCGCTGGCAATATCGTGAACCAAAGCTCCCTTGAGCAGTTCTCCCAATAAAACCTGCCTGATGGTCTGACGCGGCTGACGCAGCATTTCGGTCAGAGCGTCCAGAGTCAGTGGACTCTTGGTCAACTGGTTGACGACGCGCTTGGCTAATACTTCATTTTCGTTGCCGCCCGGCACCAGCAGGTCGAAGGTGGCGATGCCGGCCCAGCCGCTGTCGGTCCAGCCGCTCAGCGCCAAGGTCAGGCTGGCGACTCCCAGGTCCAGCACGTAAAACGCCGGCAGGCCAGCGCCCAGCAAGTAAACGTCCACGGCCTTGGCGTGGGGTAACAATCGACCGAGCAAGCTCAACCGCTGGCGGCCCCAGGTGCGCACCACCTGCGGCAGCTTGCCCTGATAAGGCGGTCCGCTGGCGTTCGACACCTGTTCCCAGGGTTCCAGCACCAGCCGGGGTGTTTGGCCGGGGACCAGCTCGTAGCGCAGGGCGCGCGGCGCGGTCTTGGCCTTGCGCAGCCGGAGACTCAGCAACACATTGTAGAGATCGACAGGCGCGAGACGAACCCGCTCGGCAGGCAGGGTCGAGGCGGCTTGCACTTGTCCGAAGGCGCGCAGCCAGCGATACGGCACGCGCATGGTCCTGGCGTTGCCGGAGGGCGATGGGTAACCGTGCAGAATAGTGGTTCGGTAGGAACGAATGCCCGCCAGCGCCTCCCGCAACGCCGGCGTGAAACTCAGGTGGGAAGTGCCCGCCGTGAACTGTTCGGCCTGATAGGCATACCCAGCCTTGAGATGCAGGCGGGCGTAGGTGGATTCATCACGCGAGAACACTTCGATGTCGATACCGTCCGCGCCGACGCTGAACAAGGGGTCCAGCGGCGCTTCCTGCTGGGTAGCCTCACCGTACTTGGCGGCCAAAAAGGCTTTTTGCGCCTCCCAAACCGCCTGGCTGGCGCGCTTGCCCTTGCGTAACAGATAGGCCAGATAGTCGGCCCGGTCACTGGCCTGACGGCGTAGGTCGCTCGCCAGCGCCTCGCCGAGAACCAGCAAGCCATCGCGAACGAGATC
Organism: Candidatus Competibacteraceae bacterium; assembly: GCA_003989085.1. Lineage (GTDB taxonomy): Bacteria > Pseudomonadota > Gammaproteobacteria > Competibacterales > Competibacteraceae > RXIV01. The sequence goes on along the minus strand of RXIV01000003.1, from coordinate 188,058 downwards.
CGGTCGCAGGATCTCAGCCCTGATTTCGATCTCGGGTCGGGCGCCATCCAGCGGCAAATCCAACAGATAGGCGTCGCTTTCACCAGAGGGTGCGGTGAATTCCTGGTAGCGGTGGATGACTTCAGCGGTGGCCATGTTGTTCGGACCTTATACTGTTTCTCAAAGAATTTTTATTCCGACTCGAATTGTAGTGGGTTAGGGCGCTCGCGTGTCGTCAATCCTCGGTTGTGGGATGCTGTTTCTTGAAGAGAATGCTTGGTCAATCTCGGTGGCCAGCCCTTTGAAGTCGATGTGCTTCTCCATCACTTGTAGCACATCGCCCAAACGGTTCAACTGGGCTTCGCGTTCCTCGGCGGCATACCGGCTTCCCTTGATCCTCGCTGGCTTGGGGATACCGCTGGTGCGGGACAACCCGAACACGCACGATGGCGTCAGCCTGTACGAGGGCTTTCCATGTTTTCCATATCTTCCGTAGATAAAGGCAGTCTCAACGTCCCACCTCCCCACTCTGCAATTCCACGCGGTTCTGCTTCTGGTTATAGCCTTGCCGGCTAATCAATTCGTAGTCCAGTTCAGCTTTGCCGCCCGCAGCAATCTCGGTTTCAAATTGTACCGTCTGGAAATCATGCAGTGTCGGATTGAGCCGACTGCGAAATACCACATCACCCGGAATTTCGCGGCGGATTTGCACACTGATCGGCTGGGTAGAGTAATTACGAATTTTCTGCTGGTAAATGGTGTGCTCGTCCCAACCAGCCACTTGGCTATCCAGTTCCAGCCTCATACCATCCTCACCCAGTTTACGGTACAGGTTACCACCCTTGATCTGAAACCACAGATTATCACGAGATACCTTGCGCTTGATTAATTCAAAAATCACTGAGGGATCAGCGCCCAGATTCAATTCAATCTTATCGCCAACAGGAATGTATTTGAGCGATTGCGTCGCCAGATAATTCAAGCCATCGCTGCCATTAGCACGGAATACTCGTAATGTGCCATCTGGCAATGGCGTGGTTCCCAATTTGGAAGCGGTATCATTTTTCAGCAGATACAGCCGCACCAGTTGGTCACCGTATTCCCGTGGTCGGTAGCGGTATTGAATGGTCATCGGCACACCATCTATCTCGAAACTGCGGAGCCGCTTAGCCCAACCATTGGGCACAGTTTCTGTTCCTTCAATGGTGTAGATGAAATACTCGCTCAGCCCTTCCTTAATGATTTCTTTAGGCGCATCCATTTCCTGCATCGACCCCGCCGCCATATCCATCATCGCCACTGATGCGGGAGCAGGAGCGGCCATTATCTTACGGGCGGCTTGCTGACGGAGTTCCCGATGATCGCCTTTCCTAAGCTCATCTTTTACACGCCCGACCGGCAGCTTCGCCAGTTCTGCAATCTTTTCGACAAGGTTGATAGTACCAACGACTAATCGCACTTGAGCATTTTCGTAATCCTCGCCGGAATTATTTGTCACCCGCACGAAGCTCTCCAGCCGCAGACTTTTCTCATCCGCATCCGCTATCGCCAGATAATCCGCCGCCCAACTGATGCCCGAAGTAAAATAGCTGATCTCGATTATCGCCTCACGATTGGCGTCGCTTTGCACATTCCAGTACAGGGTTTGTGGCTTGTCATGCGGGAAGGTCGTATCCAGTATTTCAAGGCCGGTTTTCGGTTCACGAAAGTGGAGTTCAACTGAGGTTGGATCAATGAGGGTATTAGCCCAAGAGAATTGCAGGGGATTGACACCTTGCTTGAAAGTGACTACCCGACTTTCTCGCACCAAGGTCAAATCTTCGGAGTTGTAGATGGTCAGTTGCACGGTTCGCCGTTCGGGAACAGTAGCGAGATCAATATTACTAGAAATTGCTGTGAAAGGCAGCAGTAGGCTAAACAGGAAAAGCCAATGGATCATCCGGTTAATAGTCATGGTTTCACCACTCATTATTTAGCGTCAGCCGCAGGGTTTGTATCTGCTTTTTAGCCTGACCATCAGCGGCGCGGGCGGGCAGATCGACGTGAAACAGCAATTTATCCCCATCGCTTTTTTCCGGATCGGGGTTACGCAGACTGCCGTCACCTAATTGCCATTCCGGATCACGGCCATTATCACCACGAATCTGATCGCGAATCTGGCGGACACTTTCAGTCAGGTCCAGAGTGACCGGGGTGTCCTTGAAATTTTCGATCTCATATTTCAGGGTCACGTCATAGCGGTAAAGATTGCCGGCAATCCGCTGCCGCTCATTGCGATCCACAGTGCGGCGCACTGCAATATCACGGGCCAGGCCAAGATACAGGGTCAATTCATCATCGGGGAGAGTAAACTCGCCGCGATCCTCGCCAAGAAAGGCAACGCCGCCTTTGCCATCATCTTGAAAAATGCGGGACTTGCCAGCGGGCAATGGCGCTTTGCCTAAACTGCCTCCGGCATTTTTGATTACATAGTGCATCGGTACATTAAGTTTATCTTGGGCGCGATCAAGATAGCCGAATTTCTGTGGATCGCTGCTGTAGGTCTTACGCACCGGCACAGCAGTGAAGCTATTGAGTTGCACTTCCTTTGTTTCGCTCAGGCCAAGTGATTTATCAAACCATAAACCACCAATTCCCGTCTCAAATTTCGCCATCTCATAGGTTTCATTGGCGTTATTATTAACCCGTATGTATTGCGCTAGACTCAGGATTTTTTCATCATGATTGGCAGTGGCACGATAATGAAAATCCTTACCTAATCCGCCTAGAACATAGCTAATTCGCACTCGCGCTGTGCCCGATGCATTAGCTGTAACCGACCAAATCAGCGCATTCTCATTGGGCGGATAACTCACTGAGAGCACCTTGGCGTCCAGTGGTTGATCAGCAGGTGGCGGGAGAATGCGAAACACCAGCGTGTCCGGATCAATCCGGGTATTAGCCCAAGAGAAATCCACCTGATTGACGCCCTTGACCAGTGGTACAATGCGCTCTTCTTCAACCAGAGCAAGTTGGGCATGATCCAAGTGGATTTCTACCCGTTCGCGCACCGGCAAGGTCGTGAGTTTGATGCGGGCCAGAGCATCGAACGGCGCGACGCCAAGCACTAGCAGAACGCTAAGCGGATACAGCAGGCGGGTCCAGTTCATCAGAATTTACCTCCAGAAAATAAACATCTGGTTCCTGCCATAGGCAGGCAGGAATCAGATGAAAGAGCTGATCTGCATTGAGACTGATGCAATTAATCGCGGCGCATCCCTGGAAAAACACAATCATGGAGTATTAGAGTGATAACAAAAACCTCGTCATAGCTATAGCCAAGAGCCGTCATCTTGACCGAGTAGCTCTCGTAAAGATCGCGGGTCTTCGCGCCTTCGCTATATTGTCGATTAAACAGATCAACGTAGCCGGCGAACAAGGCTCGATTTCCACCTTTGACGAGGCTCTTTAAGCTTAGCTTAATTAAGGTGGAAGCAAGGGCGGGCAAGCTGGTTGGAGGGATGAAATCGGTCAGGGAAAACACACCCTTTTCCATTTGGGCATAACTTTCGCAAAAGTTATCCCACTGTTTTTGGTTCCATCGATTCGGTTTTCCGCCGAACAGCGCGTCGTGTACTGATTGCAAAATACCGGCCATGAGCGTTCTCCTTGAATTGACGTTGTGTCATGGAAAAGCCCGGCTTGACGAGTACATCTTATTATATCCCTATTAAGTTTATGGTTGGAGCAGCAGAACGCCACCCGTGCGAGCGACCGGCATAGAACCGCTTATTGCCAAAATGGCACAATGCCGACGGCCCACTCATTCAGGAGAGTTGCCGATGGCTGCCGCCCAAGCTGACCCTGCATTCACGATCCACGCGCTGTTGCTTACCGCAAGCCAGCAGCTTAATGGTCATAGCGATAGCGCCCAACTGGACGCAGAAGTGTTATTAGCGGCGGCGTTGGGCCGGTCCCGCAGCTATTTACACGCTTGGCCGGAACGAATGCCGGGACCGGAAGCGATGGCCTGCTTTGGCGCCTGGCTGGAGCGCCGCCTGAAGGGTGAACCGGTTGCGTATCTGCTGGGTCGGCGCGAGTTCTGGTCACTGGAACTGGCCGTGACGCCCGACACCTTGATCCCCCGCCCGGAAACTGAGCTGCTGGTGGAATTGGCGTTGGCGCGATTGCCGGCGGATGAGGCCGTGATCATCGCCGATCTCGGCACGGGCAGTGGTGCGATTGCGCTGGCGCTGGCGTTGGAGCGGCCTCAGGCGCGGATCGTCGCCACCGACCAAAGCCAGGCCGCGTTAGCCGTAGCCCAGCGCAACGCCCAGCGCTTGAATCTTGCGAAGATCGAGCTCCGTCTCGGCGACTGGTGCGCCCCGCTGACCGGAGAATGCTTCGACCTGATCGTCGCCAACCCGCCCTATGTCGCCGCTGCCGATTCCGGTTGGCGACAAGGCGCGTTGCGCTTTGAACCGCCCACCGCGTTGATTTCCGGTCCCGACGGCCTGGATGCCTTGCGGACCATCATCGTCCAAGCGCCGGATTATCTGAAGCCGGGTGGCTGGCTGATGCTGGAACACGGTTATGATCAAGGCGAAGCGGTTCCAGCGCTGTTGCGAAAACGCGGCTTTATCGAAGTGACCGATCATCAGGACACTGCTGGCCTGAGCCGAGCCAGTAGTGGACGCTATCGCCTTTCCTGAACCCACGAGGACGCCTTGCCCATGAACTTTCTGCTCCGCCACACCCTTTCACTTGCAGGTTCTCTGCTGTTTGGGGCGCTGGCCACCGCCGCTGAGGGTTTGCCCATCGCGCCTTTTCAGGCCCGCTATGCGGTGTACGCCTCTGGATTTTCAGTAGGCGAAGCGGTCGTTACCCTGAGCGCAGCCGGGCCGAACGGATACCGGATGAGTTCCGATGTCCGTCCCAACGGCCTGGTGGCGCTGCTGGCGTCCGGCCGCATCCAGGAGCAGGCCAGCGGTGAAATCCACGAGGGCAAGATCCGGCCGCTTCAGTACGAACGCCAACTGAACACCGGCAAGAAATCCAGTCATATGCAGTTGCGCTTTGACTGGCCGGCCGGTCAGGTGGAGGCGCGTTACAACGCCGATCAGGCCACCTTGCCGCTGACGCCCGGGATCGTCGATCCGCTCAGTCTGCAACTGCTGGTGATGGGCGATTTGCAGCACGGCCAGGTTCCTCCGCAATACCGTTTGATCGACAGGACCGAGATCAAGACCTATCAAATTCGCAATCAGGGCGAGGAAATTCTGAATACCCCTCTCGGCGAGTTGCGCACCATCCGCATCAACCAGTACACGCCCGGTAAAACCCGGATGACCACGTTCTGGGTCGCCCCCGACCAGCGCTTTCTGCTGGTGCGGATTGCCCAGGAAAAAAACGGTAAGGAAGAACTACGGATGGAAATCGAGGCGGTTACCCAATAACCGGCAGGCGCACAAGCTTGCTCTACACTCTAACGGCGACGGAATCCCGGTCCATGCTATTCCAACCTGCTCAGGAAACTCTCCCATGACCACTGCGAATGATTGTCTTTTTTGCAAAATAGTGCGGGGCGAAATCCCCGCCGTCCGGGTTTATGAAGACGAATCCACTCTGGCGTTTATGGATGTGTTCCCGGCCAGCGAGGGTCATACCCTGGTTATCGCCAAAAACCATGCGCCTACCCTGCTGGAGATAGCCGAAGCTGACTTGTTGGCCGCAACTGTGACCACTCAGCGCCTCGCCCGTGCCGTACAGCAGGCGCTCGCCGCTGACGGCCTGCGGATCAGCCAGTTCAACGGCGCTGCCGCCGGCCAGAGCGTGCCGCACTATCACGTTCACATCGTGCCGATTCGCGAGGGGCAACGGGCCGGATCGCATGGCCGGGAGAAAGCCGATTCCGCCGCGTTGGAGACGGTCGCCGCCCGCATCCGCCATGCCTTGACCTAGACTATGCTCCGCCACCTGCTCCGCCACCCCTCCCGGCTGCTGGTGGTCGGATTTGCTGCGGCTATTCTGGTCGGCGGCCTGCTGCTGGCCTTGCCCATCGCCAATCGGGGGCCGGCGCTGACCTTTATCGACGCCCTGTTCATGGCGACCAGCGCGGTTTGTGTAACCGGACTGGCGGTCGTTGATCCCGGCAGTGCGTTGAACGGTTTTGGTCAGGCGGTGCTGTTGGGGTTGGTACAAGTTGGCGGACTCGGCATCACTACGTTATCTACCGCCACCCTGCTGCTGATCGGTCAGCAGGTTTCACTGGCCGGCAGCGATGCGGTGCAGGATAGCTTTGCTCTTAGCCACCGGATGAGCCTGGGTTCGATGTTGCGGCTGGTGATTTTCTGGACGCTGGCGATTGAAGCAGTGGGCGCAGCTCTTCTGTTTTTGGCTGAAAGCCAGCGCTTGCCGCCGTCACAGGCGTTATGGGTCTCGGTGTTCCACGCAGTCAGCGCTTTTTGTAACGCCGGATTTGGACTTCGCCTCGATAACCTGATGACGGATCGAAATAATCCCGCGATCATTCTGCCGATCTCGCTGCTGATTATTCTCGGTGGACTGGGTTTTGCGGTGCTGGAGGAACTGAGCCGGTGGGTAATGCGCCGGTGGCGCGGCCAGCGGGCAGCGTTCAGCTTGCACACCAAGGTCGCGCTGACCATGAGCGGCGCATTGCTGCTGGTCGGCATGATCGGCTTCGCTCTGTTGGAACGGAATAATCTGCTGGCCAACCTGAGTCCCGGCGAAGCCTTGCTAACCAGTTGGTTCGCTTCGGTGACGCCGCGCACCGCCGGTTTCAATACGGTCGATTATGCTCAGGTGACTGCCGCAACCTTGTATTTCACCATTGTCCTGATGATGATTGGCGGTTGTCCAGGTTCTACCGCCGGCGGGATCAAGGCGACGACCCTGGGTGTGTTGCTGGCCCTGGCGCGGGCGCGTTATCGCGGTGAACGTGGAGTGCGGCTGTTCAATCGCAGCGTCCCGGAGACGAATATCGCCAAGGCGGCTTGGGTGGTGGCGCTGGCGTTTATCCTGACCATCGTCGGTTCCATTGCCCTGTCGGCATTGGAAGTCAGCGGCCCGCTTCGTCCGCGTTCGGTCGAATGGTCGCTGGGATTGATGTTTGAGGTGGTGTCGGCGCTGGGGACGGTGGGCTTGTCCACTGGCATTACCTCGCTGCTGAGCGACAGCGGCAAGCTACTGATCATGCTGCTGATGTTTATCGGACGGTTGGGGCCGTTGACCATTGCCCTCGCCATTGCCCAACAGCAGCCACGCCCGGCGGTAAGCTACGCGGAAGAACAGGTGATGATCGGCTGATCGCCTCTTTCCCGGCGGGAAAGAGGCCAGGGCGCCAGATTAACCGTCCAGCAGCATCCGCAGCATCCGTCGCAACGGCTCGGCAGCGCCCCACAACAATTGATCGCCGCAAGTAAACGCAGCCAGATACTCCGGCCCCATGTTCAACTTCCGCAGCCGGCCCACCGGCACACTCAGAGTTCCCGTCACGGCGGCGGGAGTCAGTTCCCGCATCGAAATATCCCGCTCATTGGGCACGACCTTTACCCAGTCGTTGGCGGTTCCAATGATCTCGGTCAGTTCATCCAACGGCAGATCGCGGGTCAGTTTGATGGTCAGCGCCTGGCTGTGGCAACGCATCGCGCCAATGCGGACGCAGAGACCGTCAATCGGAACGGGATGGTCGGAACGGCCCAGAATCTTGTTGGTTTCGGCTTGGCCTTTCCATTCCTCGCGGCTCTGACCATTATCCAGTTGCTTGTCAATCCACGGAATCAGGCTGCCGGCCAATGGAACCCCAAAGTTAGCCGTCGGGAAATCTCTGGACCGAATCGTATCCGCCACGATCCGGTCAATATCGAGAATCGCTGCGGCCGGTTCGTCTAGGCGATTGGCGACGGCGCTATGAATCACGCCCATCTGCTGAATCAGCTCCCGCATATTCTGCGCCCCGGCCCCGGACGCGGCCTGATAGGTCATGGCGCTCATCCATTCCACCAAACCATGCGTGAATAATCCGCCCAAACCCATCAACATCAGGCTGACTGTGCAATTACCGCCGATGTAATCCTTCACGCCCCGCGCCAGCGCTTCTTGAATCACAGCGCGATTGACCGGATCGAGGATGATCACGGCATCGTCTTTCATTCGCAGGCTTGAGGCGGCGTCAATCCAGTAGCCTTGCCAACCGGCGGCCCGCAGTTGCGGATAAATCGCCGTGGTGTAATCGCCGCCCTGACAGGTCACAATGATGTCCAGAGTTTTCAGCTCGGCGATGGAATGCGCATCCTTGAGCGGCGTCGTTTCCTTGCCCACCGCCGGCCCTGGACCGCCTACGTTGGAGGTGGTGAAAAACACCGGCTCGTCAATCAGGGCGAAATCATGTTCCGCCTGCATCCGCGCCATCAGCACCGACCCCACCATCCCTCGCCAACCCACAAAACCGACTCGCATCATCACGCTCCTCACCTTGCGTTAAATCAGAATGACTGGAAATTTCCACAGCGCCGCAACCACCATCCGCATCCTGACCGGGGCTTCCGGCGGCGCTCAGCGACCACACTCAAATTGTTCGAGAACGTCCGACTCGCGCTTGGCGTCGGCGATCCAGGCTTGCAGATGCGGATCGGCCATGAGCGTCGCCACATAATCGTCCACCACGCCAGGGCGGCTTACCCCATACGGAACAAAGCGCAGCGCGACGGGCGCGAACATGGCGTCAGCAATAGAGAATGCGCCGAACAGCCAAGGCCCGCACGCCCCAAAGCGGTGGCGGCAATCGGTCCAGATCGTCTCGATGCGGTCGATCTCAGCGGCGATCTCGGGCGTCATCGGCACATGCCGACCCCGCGCCCGGGCATTCATGGTCATGTGGGTGCGCAGCGCGGTGAAGCCCGAGTGCATCTCGGCGCTCACCGAGCGGGCTATAGCGCGGGCGATAGCGTCTGACGGCCACAACGTAGGCATCCGTTCGGCGAGGTATTCACAGATCGCCAATGAATCCCACACCACGCACTCGCCCTCGCGCCATACCGGCGCTTTGCCTGAGGGTGAAAGTTGCCGAAGCTGCGCTGTACCCTCCGGGGTATAGAGCGCGATCCGAACCTCATCGAATTCGATTCCGGCGTGACGCACCGCCAGCCAGGGCCGCAGCGACCACGAAGAGTAATTCTTGTTGCCAATCACCAGTTGCGGACGCATGACGGTCTCCTCAAAAGTTCTGATCTCCACGCAATGCCCGGCCAGCGCCGCTGCTCCGGCCCTGCCGTCTTTTGGAATTGCGGCGGGCGGCGGACACCACGCCATTCACCGATCGCCTGTAGTCATCGCTGTTTAGCTTAAAGTGGGTTAAGGGCATAGCACAAACCCATTTTAAGTAAGGATGACTAAGAAATGCCTGGCGTGAACTCATACTCGCTCCAAAACAGGCGGAGAACCGCGTTCAGCGCGATACAATCGGCTCTCTTCAGCTTATCGCCCGATGACTATTTCTCCCAATTTTCCAGCAAGGCGACGCGATGCACACTATCCAAGCGAACCGAACCCCGGCAATCATCCGGGGAAACCGATGGGAAACCACGCCATGATCGGCGCATTGACGGTATTGCTGGCCTTCCAACTGGTCGGCGAGATCCTGGTCCAGATGAGCGGTCTGCCTGCGCCGGGACCGGTCATCGGGATGGTGCTGTTGCTGCTGACGCTCTATTGGCGCGGGGCGCTGCCCGACGCCCTGCGGACGGTGGCGGAAACTCTGTTGTCGCACCTGTCGCTGCTGTTCATTCCCGCCGGGGTCGGCATCATCCAGCACGGAGCGCGGCTAGCGGAGGAATGGCTAGCGATTATCGTCGCCCTCGCGCTCAGCACTTTGATCACGGTGGCTGTCACCGCTCTGGCGATGCAGGCCGTCATACGCCGTCAACCCGGATCGCAACGAGATGGATAAGATCGGCGGCATCTGGGTATATCTGACTGCTTCGCCGCTGCTGTGGCTGATGCTAACTCTGGTCGTTTATCTGGCCGGGCAATGGCTGTTCCGACGCAGTGGCGGGCGGGCGCTGTTTAACCCGGTGGCGCTGGCGATCGCCCTGCTGGCGGCGTTGCTGTTGCTGACCGGCACCCCCTATTCCACCTATTTTGCCGGGGCGCAGTTCATTCATTTCCTGCTCGGCCCGGCGACGGTGGCGCTGGCGATCCCGCTCTACCAGCACCGGAATCGGGTCCGGCAACTGCTGCTGCCGATCAGCGTTGGCCTGTTGGCGGGTTCGATCACCGCTATCCTGTCAGCTATTGGCCTGGCTTGGCTGCTGGGCGGATCGTCGCGCACTCTGCTGTCACTGGCCCCCAAATCGGTCACTACCCCGGTCGCAATGGGGATTGCCGAGAAAATCGGCGGTTTACCCTCGCTGACAGCCGTCATGGTGATCCTGACCGGCGTGGTCGGCGCAGTCGCCGCCCCGGCGCTGCTGGGCTGGTTACGGATTCGGGATGAGGCGGTTCAAGGTCTGGCCATTGGCGTGGCCGCACATGGCATCGGCACGGCGCGGGCGCTGCAAATCAGCAGTATAGCGGGCGCTTTCGCCGGGCTGGCGATTGGCCTGAACGCCTTGCTGACGGCGCTGCTGGCGCCGCTCATCGTGCAGTGGCTGCACCTGACGCCCAACGGACTGCCTTAAACCGTTGTCCACGGAATACACGGAAAGATCATAAGGCCCGACTTTCTAACATTTAACCTTGCTATAACCTTGAAAATGAAATCCTTCACTGATCTGTTTGTCACCCGGCCCGTACTGGCGATTGTGGTCAATCTGGTGATCATCATTGCCGGCCTGCAAGCCATGTTTACCCTCAACGTCCGCCAGTATCCGCGCAGCGATAACGCCAGCGTCAAAATCACCACCGTGTATGTCGGGGCCGGCGCCGATCTGGTGCGCGGTTTCATCACCACCCCGCTGGAGCGGGTCATCGCCTCTGCTGATGGCATCGAATACCTGGAATCGCAAAGCGCCCAGGGTCTCTCCACGATTACCGCCCGGTTGAAGTTGAACCAGGACCCGACCAAAGCGCTGGCCGAAATCAGCTCCAAAGTGGATCAGGTGCGCGGCGACTTGCCGCCCGAAGCCGAAGTGCCGGTGCTGAATATCGAATCTGCGGACAGTCAGTTCGCCTCGGCTTATCTCAGCTTTGCCTCCGATGTGCTAGAGCAAAATGAAATTACCGACTATCTGGTGCGAGCAGTACAGCCGCGCCTGTCGGCGCTGGAAGGCGTGCAACGGGCTGACATTCTGGGCAACCGCACCTTCGCCATGCGAATCTGGCTCAAACCGGATCGAATGGCGGCGCTGAACATCAGTCCGGTCCAGGTGCGCACCGCGCTGGCCGCTAATAACTATCTGGCTGCGCCAGGCCATACCAAGGGCGCGTTGGTCCGGGTTGATCTCACCGCCAACACCGATCTGCGCTCGGTGGATGAATTCAAGAATCTAGTGATTCGGGAAAAAGACGGGGCATTGGTGCGGTTATCGGACATCGCTGATGTGGCGCTGGGCGCTGAGGATTATGACGCCGAGGTGCGTTTCTCCGGCCAGACCGCAGTGTTCATGGGTATCTTTCCGCTGCCCAATGCCAACGCGATTGACGTGATCAAGCGGGTCCGGGCCGAAATGGCCGAGATTCAGCGGGAACTGCCCACCGGCTTGCAGGCGCAAATTGCTTACGATGCCACCAACTACATCAATAACGCGATTAAGGAGGTCGTTAAAACTCTTGGCGACACCCTGATCATCGTGGTGATCATCATCTTCCTGTTCCTCGGCTCAATCCGGTCAGTGCTGGTGCCGGTGGTGGCGATCCCGATTTCGCTGATCGGCGGGATATTTCTGATGCAGGTTTTCGGCTTCACCATCAACTTGCTGACATTATTAGCGATTGTGCTGTCGGTTGGGCTGGTGGTGGATGACGCCATTGTGGTGGTGGAAAACGTCGAGCGCCATTTACGGGATGGGCGCAGCCCGTTTGAAGCGGCGTTGCTCAGCGGGCGGGAATTGACCGGCCCAATCATCGCTATGACCGTGACCCTGATTGCGGTCTATACCCCGATTGGTTTGCAGGGTGGGTTGACCGGGGCGCTGTTCCGCGAGTTCGCTTTCACTCTGGCCGGAGCGGTGACGATTTCCGGGATCGTGGCGTTGACCCTGTCGCCGATGCTGTCATCGAAACTGCTGACCGCTGAGGATGAGCAGCACTGGCTGCCGGCCCACATCAACGCCACCTTTGAGCGATTCAAGCAGTTTTATGGCCGGCGGCTCGATGAAACCCTGAGCGCCCGCCCGGCGGTTTATCTGTTGTGGGGAACCCTGTCGCTGCTGATTGTGCCGATGTGGATGTTCTCTGCTGAGGAACTGGCGCCGAATGAGGATCAGGGGGTGATTTTCGGCATCGTCGATGCCGCCGCCAACGCCACTCTCGACCAGACCAGCACCTTTGCCGCAGCCGCCAACCAGGTGTTCCTGTCAATCCCGGAGACTGAATTCACCTTTCAGATCACCTTCCCGACTTCCGGCTTCGGGGGCATGGTGGTCAAACCCTGGGATCAGCGCCAGCGCACCGTATTTCAGATCCTGCCTGAAGTGCAGCAGAAGCTGGGGAGCATTCCCGGCATCCAGATGTTCCCGGTCACCCCGCCGGCCTTGCCGGGTGGTGGGCAATTTCCGGTGGAGTTCGTGATTGCCTCGACCGCCAGCACGCAGGAAATCCTCGATATCGCCAAGCAGGTACAGGAGAAAGCGACTCAAAGCGGGATGTTCGCCTTCCCGCCGTTGATTGACGTGAAGCTCGATCAGCCGCAGACCGAAGTGGTGATTGACCGCGATAAGGTCGCCATGCTGGGCTTGAACCTGCAACAGGTCGGGGCGGATTTGAGCGCGGCGGTGGGCGGCAACTTCGTCAATCGCTTCAACATTGCCGGGCGCAGCTACAAGGTCATCCCACAGATACAGCGGGTAGACCGATTGAATCCCGATCAGCTCGAAGCGATTTACGTCACTAGCCCGAACGGGCAATTGCTGCCCCTCGGCACGGTCGCCTCGCTCCGCAACAGCACCGGGCCACGTACTCTGAACCGATTTCAGCAATTGAATTCGGTGAAAATCAGCGGGGTGGCGATTCAGCCGCTTGATAAGGCGTTGCGTTTTCTGGAAGACGAAGCCGCCAAGATCATGCCCAAAGGTTATGTGATCGACTACACCGGCGAATCGCGGCAATTGCGCCTGGAAGGCGGCAGTCGGTTTTTTAAGACGATGGGTTTTGCCATCTTACTGATTTTTCTGGTGTTAGCCGCCCAGTTCAACAGTTTCCGCGATCCATTCATCATCCTGCTGGGCTCAGTACCGTTGGCGATCTTCGGGGCGCTGATCTTCACCTTTCTGAAGATGCCCAACCCGAATATCCCCTTTCCCCTGACCGAAGGCTGGACAACCACCATGAACATCTACGCCAAGGTGGGACTGGTGACGCTGATGGGACTGATCGCCAAGAACGGGATATTGATCGTGGACTTCGCCAACAAGCTGCAACTGAACGGGTTGCCCAAACTGGCGGCGGTGCGCGAGGCGTCGCTGATCCGACTGCGGCCGATCCTGATGACCACCGCCGCAACGATTGCCGGGCATTTGCCGCTGGTTTTTGTCACCGGAGCTGGCGCGGCGGCACGGAATTCGATTGGTCTGGTGCTGGTCGGCGGCATGGCGGTGGGAACGCTGTTCACCATCTTTGTCGTGCCCTCCATTTATATGCTGATTGCCAGGGATCACGCCCACGACCGCGAGGCGGAGCAGGCGGCGGCGACCACTGCCGAAGCAGATTCTGGCGCTCACCTGCCGGAATCCCTACCCACTGCGTTGAAAAGCGGTGATTGATCTTCAGTTCCAGGACGCAGAATCCTGTCTGCGGGCGGTCAATCGTTGCAGAACCAGGGCCTGTTGGCGGGTGTTTGAATGGCTTGATAAATAAGGACTGACTCACCGCAACCGCCGCAGCGCATAAAACCCCGCGCCTAGAAACAACAGCGACGGCAATCCCGCCCCGATCAGCGGCGGGTAGCCGTACAACAGCACCACATTGCCCAACAGATAGTTGAACAGGAAAAACGCCAGCCCCAACAACAGGCCGATTAACAACCGCTGACCTACTCCGGCGGCTCGCTGCGGACCGAACACAAACGGCATCCCGACCACCAGCATCGCCAGGTAGGCCAGTGGCGCCAGCAGCTTGCGCCACAGCGCCAGCCAATAACTCTGGGCATCCAGACCATTGCGCTCCAGATAATCGACATAGACCCGCAGATCACGGATCGACAGCTCACTAGGATTGCTGGCCAGCACATCCAGAATTTTCGGGCTGATCGCTGAAACGACCTTCAGACTGGCGAGTTGCTCGGTTTGCACCGAATCGGCGCCCAGGATGCTGCGGCTAACCCCTTCCAGCAACCAGTCGCCACCGGCGTAACGAGCGCCTTCGGCAGCCGTGACCATTTCCAGCCGGGATTCGGCGTCGATCTTGAAAACATGGATGTCCACCAAGCGAACGCCTGGCAAGACCGCCCGGACGTGAATGAAGTAGTCGCCATCCCGCGCCCAAAACCCGCGCCCGCCGCGAATCGCCACATTCTGGCTTTTGGCGACCGCCCGCTGTTCGTAGGCAGCCTGCTCCAACGATGGCGCAACAAACTCGCCAACCGCCAGCACCGCCAGACTGAGCAATAACCCGGCTTGCAAGGCAGAGCCAGTCAACCGGATGAGCGACAGCCCGGCGGCCCGCAGCACAATCAATTCGCTGCCGCCGGCCAGCGAACCCATCCCCAGTAACCCGCCAACCAGCAGCGCCATTGGAAACAGTTCATACAGACGCTGCGGCTGAATCAGCAGCAGATAATGCAGCACCGCCGGGAAGCCGTAATTGCCCTTGCCGACATCTTCCAACTCCACCAGCAAAGTCATGAACAGTTCCAGCAGCATCAGCACCAACAGGGCCGCCAGGGTGGCGCTCGCCACAGTGCGGAAAATATAGCGGTCGAGGATTTTCATGCAGCAACGGTTCCTGGCCGGGGAAGCCGCCAAAACCGCCACCAGCGGCGAGCGCCGGAATAGTGGTGCAGCAACAGTCCGAATCCGAACAGTAGAAACAGGCCATGCACCCACCACAGGCCCAGTTCCGCCCCAACGATTCCGTGACTGAGCCAGGACTGACCAATCCCGATCAGGTTGAAGTCAATGGCGTAGATCAGTATGGCGGCAATGATCCGGCCATAGCGTCCTTCTCGCGGGCGGGCGCGGGCCAGCAACGGCGCCCATAATGCGATCACCAGCACCTGAATCGGGCTATTCAGCCGCATTTGCAATTCGGCGATGTACAACGGTTCTGATGCCCCCCACAACCGACGCAGCGGCACAGTTTCCCGGTGTTGCCAGGTCTGAGGCGGTGGACCGCTGTCAACGCGCACTATCGCCCGCTCAAAGCGCAGCATTTCATAATCGCCCCGCCCCGGCGTCCCCCGATAACGGTGGCCACGGTCGAGCGCCACATACCGGATGCCGTCTTCATCGGTGATCTGCCGGCCCTGATCGCCGGTGGTGATGCTGATTCGGCCATCTGTTTCGCGGCTCTGAATGAAAATGTTATGCAGCTCCCGGTCATCAAGGGCGCCGATGTAGACCACATGGCGACCATCCAGCACTTCGCGAAACGCACCCGGTGTGAACATCGAGACTTCAGCTTCCTTGCGGGCCTTGGCCAGCGCCTCGAACTGCAATTCCATCACCAATGGCATCAGGAACAGAGACAAGACAGCGGTGAATAAAGCCAACGGCATCGCCAGCAGGAACACGGCGCGATAAATCGATAAGGGGCCATAGCCGCAGGCGGCCAGCGCCACCATTTCGTGATCCCGGTACAGTCGCCCCAAGGTCAGCATGATGCTCAACAGGAAGGCTAACGGGATGAGCATGACCAAGAGATCGGGCATTTGCAGGATCAGCAACTGGAAGATCGAATCCCGCGCCAGCAAACCGCTGGCGGCCTTGCTCAGGTAGGTGGCGAGACGATGACTGAGGATGATCGCCAACAACGCCAGGGTCGTTCCCAGCAGGGTCAGGCCGATCTCGCGAATCAGGTAGCGGTCGATAATGGCAGGCAAACCCATGCAGATTCCACGGTGTGCGTTACTGGGAGAGGCGGTGATTTCCGGCTAGACTGCTTAAGTCTACGATGATTTGCCCACCAATAAAGCCTTCCTTCACCCTGAGAGCAGCCCATCCATGGAATTTGCGGTCAAGAGTGGTCATCCTGAAAAACAGCGCACCGCCTGCCTGGCGCTCGGTGTTTACGAATCCCGGCGGTTAACCCCGGATGCGGAACAGTTTGATCGCGCTTGCGGCGGCTATCTAAGTAACCTGCTACGTCGGGGCGACCTAGAGGGTAAACCGGGCCAGGCGCTACTGTTGTTCAACATCCCCGGCGCGTTGGCTGAGCGGGTCTTGCTGGTCGGCTGCGGGCGCGAGCGCGAAGTCGATGATCGCCGCTTTCGGCAGATTGCCGCCCACGCCGCGACCGCGCTGAACGAGACCGGCGCGACCGACGCAGTGGTCTATCTGGCCGATCTGCCGGTCAAGAGCCGCGATCTGGACTGGAAAATCCGCCGGCTGGTGGAGGCGGTTGAAGAGTCGCAGTACCGCTTTGATTACCTCAAGAGTAAGAAGGATGCGCCACGCCGCCCGTTGCGCAAGATGACCATCAATGTTCCTGGCCGGCGCGACTTGCCTGATAGCGAGCAGGCGGTGCGCAAAGGCGTAGCAATTGCGGGCGGGGTCAAATTGACCAAAGACCTGGCTAATATGCCGCCCAATCTTTGCACGCCAACCTGGCTGGCGGAACAGGCCCAGGCGCTGTCCAGAGAGTTTCCGGCGTTGCAGGTTAGCGTGCTGGAAGAGGCGGAGATGGCGCAACTGGGCATGGGCGCACTGCTGGCGGTCAGCCAAGGCAGCGCCCAGCCGGCCAAGCTGATCCGGCTGGATTACCGACAGGGAGCGGCGACGCAAAAACCCTTCGTGCTGATCGGCAAGGGCGTCACCTTCGACAGCGGCGGCATTTCACTCAAGCCCGGTGACGGCATGGACGAGATGAAGTACGACATGTGCGGAGCGGCCAGTGTGTTGGGCGCGTTGCGGGCCAGTGCGGAGTTACGCCTGCCGCTGAATGTGATCGGACTGATTCCAGCAGTGGAAAACATGCCCGGCGGGCAAGCGACCCGGCCCGGCGACATCATCACCAGCCTGTCCGGGCAGACGGTCGAGATTCTCAACACCGACGCCGAGGGCCGGCTGATCCTGTGCGATGCGCTGACTTACGCCGAGCGCGATGAGCCAGCGGCGGTGATCGACATTGCGACCCTGACCGGGGCCTGCATCGTTGCGCTAGGCCGACATCCGCACGGGCTGCTCAGCAACCACCCGCCGCTGGCTCACGCCCTGCAAACCGCCGCCGCTGCGTCCAGTGACCGGGTGTGGGAACTGCCGTTGTGGGACGACTATCAGGAGGGGCTGGACAGCAATTTCGCCGACATCGCCAACGTCGCGGGTAGCCGTGATGGTGGTGCGATCATGGCGGCCTGTTTTCTGTCGCGCTTCGCCAAAAAATTCCATTGGGCGCATCTGGACATCGCCGGCACTGCTTGGAAAAGCGGCAAGGCCAAGGGCGCCACCGGGCGACCTGTGCCGCTGCTGACGCAATACCTGCTGGATCGAGCGGTTGAGGCGGGCTGGGATCATGACCGCGCCGCGCATTGATTTCTATGTGTTGCCCGACCGCCAGGACCAGGGCCGGGCGCTGCTTGCCTGTCGCCTGGCCGATAAAGCCTACGGCCTCGGTCATACCGTCTACATCCTGACGACTTCCGAGGCGCAGGCAGCGGCATTGGATGATCTGCTGTGGACTTTCCGCCAGGACAGCTTCATCCCGCACGAGCGCTATCCGCTGGTGGGGAACGAAAGTTCACCCGTGTTGATTGGGACGGCATCGCCGGCGGAAGTGACCGCGCAAGTGCTGATCAATTTCACGCTGACCGTGCCCGATGGCTTCGAGCAGTTTGAGCGGGTGGTGGAGCTGGTCGATCAGCAACCCGAGGTGCTGTCCACGTCGCGAGAGCGGTTCAAGCAGTACCGGGAACGGGGGTTGACCCCGGAATCGCACAAGTTGTAGCCGCCGCGTCTCGCGTTCCCAGGCTCAATCCGGCATGAAGTCCGGCAATAGATCGTTCAGAAAGCGCAGTCCCCGTTCACTCGCCTGCAAGCGGGCCGAATCCCCCGCCATCAATCCATGCTCCCGCGCCCGGCTCAACGCCGGTTCCAGCGTGGTCAGCGGCAGTCCGGTCCGCTCGCTGAATCGCTCGACTGGGACGCCTTCGACCAACCGCAGGGCGTTCATCAGAAATTCCACCGGTAAATCCGCTTCGAGAATGGGGGCATCACCGCCGATGCCCGCCGCTGTTCCTGCCGCCGCCAGATAGGCGTTGGGATGTTTGGGTTTCCAGAGCCGGTGAATCTGACCGGCAGCGGGATCGGTCAATTTACCGTGAGCGCCGGCGCCAATGCCCAGATAGTCGCCAAATTCCCAGTAATTCAGGTTATGCCGGCACTGCCGGTTTTCTCTGGCGTAAGCCGATACTTCGTAGCGGGCATAGCCCTGCTGGGCCAACATCGCCTGCCCCTGCTGCTGAATCCGATCCACTGTTTCGTCATCGGGCAGAGTCGGCGGCGACGCGTGAAAAGCGGTGTTGGGTTCAATCGTCAGTTGGTAATAGGACAGATGGGCCGGCTCCAGTGCGACGGCGTTAGCGATGTCGGTCAGCGCCTGTTGGACCGTCTGCCCCGGCAGACCAAACATCAGATCCAGGTTGAAGTTGTCCAGCCCGGCAGCATGGGCGGCTTCGGCTGCGGCGAAAGCGTCCCGGCGGCTATGGATCCGCCCCAATTGGCGCAGCTGCCCGTCATCGAAACTTTGAACACCGATAGACAGGCGATTAATACCCGCTTCCCGGAACTCGGCGAATTGGCTCCGCTCCACCGCACCGGGATTGGCTTCCAGGGTGATCTCGGTGTCTGGCCGTAGCGGCAATCGGGCGCGCAACCCGGACAAAAACCGCTCCAGCGCCTCGGCGGACCACAGGCTGGGCGTGCCGCCACCGATGAACACGCTCTCAATCCGCCGTCCCCACACCCTCGGCAAGTCCTGCTCCAGATCAGCCAGCAGCGCATTCCCATAAGCCCGCTCCGGGAGCGGGCCGTGCGTCTCGTGGGAGTTAAAGTCGCAATAGGGGCATTTGCGCACGCACCAGGGGATATGGATATAAATCGCCAGCGGAATCAGTGAAGAAAACTCCAACATTGCATCATCCCTACTAGAATTATGGCGATATGACGATGATTCATCCCAAATGAACTACGGTGAGCTTTTTCCGCCTGCTTCCGACCGAGTCATTGCTGCTTTTCCAACCCCGTATCGAGGGCGTCATGGAACTTAATCAGGTGTATGTCAAGACTGCCAAGGGGCAAGAAGAAATCCAGAACCGGATCTACAAGTTGTCGGCCAATTTGCGCCGGCTGTTGATCATGGTCGATGGGCGTTCCACCGCTGCCGATCTGAGCAGTCGGCTGACGATGCTTGGCGATGTTGCAGCGGGGCTGAGTGAACTGGAAACGGGCGGCTTCATCGCCACTCCCACGCCTCACGCCCCGTCGCCCAAACTCGCCGCGCCGGACCTGGATTCGGCCCCACAAGCCACTCAGCCGACCTTCAACCTGGATGCAGCCAAACATGTGATTCAGTCCGCCCTGCTCAGCGCCATCGGGCCGGCGGCGGAATACTGGATCGAATGCGTCGAAGTCACGACCACACCCCAACAGCTCCGGCTCGAATTCGATGCCATTCGGGAGCTATTACCCCGACTGCTATCCCCGCCACAGGCCGAGCAAACCTGGCGGCAGATGGAACCGGTGATGCTGTCGCTGGAGCGATGGCTGGCGAATCGCGCTACTAGCGCGACCTCGCCGCCAGCGCCGACACCATCTACACCGAATACTCCGGTAGCTGGAGCTGCGACCACACCGCCGAACGCCGAATTCAATCTGGACACAGCCAAGGGTTTTATTCGTTTTACCTTGTTGGGGGCGATGGGGCCAACCGCCGAACGCCGGATCGAGCGCGTTGATGCGGCGACTACCCCCGAACAGATCCGGGTTGAATTGGATGGAATCCACGACATGCTGCCGAAGGTGCTCTCCAAGCGGCAGGCCGAACAGATCTGGCGGCAGCTCGAACCAATTATGCAGTCGATCACCTCCCCGACTTCGTAAGCGCCGCCTGAAACTCCAGCCACTGCGATAATTGCTGATGCAACTGCGCGAGCGCTTGACCGCGATGACTCAGCCGATTCTTGGCTGCCGGCTCCAATTCGGCGGCAGTCCGTTGCTCGGTCGGAATGAAGAACACCGGGTCGTAGCCAAAGCCCCCCGCACCGCGTGGCTCAGTCAGAATGACGCCTTCCCAAGTCCCCTGGCAGATCAATGGCGTCGGATCAGCAGGGTGGCGCAATAACGCCAAAACGCAAACAAACCGGGCAGTGCGCCGCTCCGTGGGAACCCCGTGTAATTCGTGCAGCAGCTTGGCGATATTAGCGTGGTCGTTAGCCTCAAAACCGGCATAGCGTGCGGAATAAAGACCGGGCGCTCCATTAAGCGCATCCACCACCAGCCCGGAGTCATCAGCCAATGCCGGTAGACCCGTATGCAAAGCAGCATTGCGGGCTTTGAGCAACGCATTCTCAACAAAAGTCAGGCCGGTTTCTGCTGCTTCTGGCGTGTTAAAGTCGGACTGCGCTACGAGGTTTAATTCCAGCCCGGCGAGTACCGCGCTGAATTCCCTGAGTTTACCTGGATTGCCGGTCGCCAGAATGATTTTAAGCATATTCAGCCCACCAAGCCCAAGGTTTCCCGCTGTTTTTCCAGCAATTGGGTGATTCCGCGTTGCGCCAGATCCAGCATTGCCTGTAATTCTTCCATACGGAAAGCATGACCCTCAGCAGTACCTTGCAATTCGATAAAAGCGCCCGCGTCGTTCATCACCACATTCATGTCGGTTTCCGCTTCGGAATCCTCAGCGTAGTCCAAATCCAGCACCGGCATCCCCTGAAAAATGCCGACCGACACCGCAGCGATTTGTCCATGCAGCGGATTTTTTTTCACCTGTTTGCGGCCCATCAGATAACGGACTGCATCCGCCAGGGCGACAAAGCCACCGGTAATCGCTGCGGTGCGGGTGCCGCCATCGGCCTGGATCACGTCGCAATCTAAGGTAATGGTCCGCTCACCCAAAGCGTCCAAATCCATCACGGCCCGCAGTGATCGGCCAATCAAGCGCTGGATTTCCAGAGTCCGCCCGTCCTGGCGACCTCGATTAGCCTCGCGTTGCATCCGGGTATTGGTCGAACGCGGCAGCATCCCGTATTCCGCGGTGACCCAACCGCGCCCTTTGCCTTTGAGAAAGGGCGGCACCCGCTCCTCGATGCTGGCAGTGCAGATCACTTGGGTATCGCCGAACTCGACCAATACTGAACCTTCGGCGTGTTTGGTGAAAGGGCGAGTCATCCGGATCGGGCGTAATTCATCGGCGGCGCGGCGGCTGGGGCGCATGGGCAGGTTCCTGTGGTCGGGGTCAAGGCAAAGGGTGCGGACTATAGCAGACTGGCTGGCGGTTCTGGATCGGGCGTATTCGGGCGAAATAGGCGAGCGCAAATACAGCAAATCGGCGGTTCCGACCTATGCTTAGGCAATCATTCACGACTCGACTGATTTGAGGATAACCTATGTTACGCAGCATGACCGCCTTCGCTCGCCACGAGCAGACCAGCGCCTGGGGCGCGATTACCTGGGAATTGCGCTCGGTGAATCACCGCTATCTGGAGGCTTCGATCCGCTTGCCGGAGACCCTGCGGAGTCTGGAAACGCCGGCCCGGGAACGGATCGCCGCCACCCTGAGCCGCGGCAAGGTGGAAGGGACGCTCAAGCTGCACACTACCGGCGCGGCGCTGACGGCCATTACCTTGAATTACCCGATGGTGGAACGGTTGCTGGAGGTCGCCGGTGAACTGGAACACCTGATGGGGCCGGGGACCGGGCTGCGGTTGGTGGACGTCATGCGCTGGCCGGGCGTGATCAATGAACCAGAACCAGACTTGGACGCCATCAAGCAGGCTATTCTCGATAGCCTGGGCGCAGCGCTGGCGGAGTTGGTAGCGACCCGCGAGCGGGAAGGCGAGCGCACTGCCGATTTGTTGCGGCAACGCTGCGCGGCGATTCGGGTTCAGGTCACGCTGGTGCGCAGTCGCCGGCCCGAAGTGCTGGCCCGGTGGCGCGATAAGCTATTGAATCGGCTAGCGGATATTGCAGTGGACGCTGATCCGGGCCGGCTGGAGCAGGAACTGGCCTTGGTCGCACAACGGCTGGATGTAGATGAAGAGCTGGATCGGTTGGACACACATCTGGATGAAATTGAAGCAGTGTTGCAGCGCAATGAGCCGGTGGGACGGCGACTGGATTTTCTGATGCAGGAATTGAATCGTGAGGCCAATACGCTGTCGTCAAAATCCGCTGATGCCGATACAACACGCTGTGCGGTGGAACTCAAGGTTTTAATCGAGCAGATGCGGGAGCAGATTCAGAATATCGAGTAGGTTTTCACCTCTCGTTTTATCCCATCTCGTTCTTCCTAGAATAGCCGCTATTTCCGCCGATTTCTTGCCTCTCGGCGTTGCAATCCGTTTCAAGCAATCTCGCAATAGCTGCGTACATAAGTGCGCCAACAGGTGTCTTTTTTGTACAAAATTTGGGTGGGGCGAGAGAAATCTAGTTGAGCCGAATTGACCTCCACAAATGACCCGCAACGCCTTACACAACATTGAACAACTCGAATCCAGCCTGTGGGAAGCCGCCGACCAGCTTCGCGCTAACTCCAAGCTGACCAGCAGCGAATACTGTATGCCAGTGCTGGGGATCATCTTCCTTCGCCACGCCAGCAGATGCCCCGGCGTTCGCTGGTCAAAAGCGACTTCATCAAACGCCGGGCCTTGATGCTCCCCGAACAAGCGCGGTACGACGCGCTGATGAAACGTCCCAAGGACAATAAGCTGGGCGCGGCGCTGGTCGAAGCGATGAATGCCATTGAGAAAGAATTCGAGCCGCTAGAGAACCAGTTGCCGAAGGATTACGACAAGTTCGAGAGCGATCTGCTGGAAGACCTGCTGCGCGCTTTCGACCGGGAGGTGTTGCGCAACGCCAGCGGCGACGTGTTCGGTCGTATCTACGAATACTTCCTGATGAAGTTCGCGATGCAGGGCGCACAGGACAACGGCGAGTTTTTCACCCCGCCCTCGCTGGTGCAGACCCTCGTCAATGTCATCGAACCGGATCACGGCATCGTGTTTGATCCGGCTTGCGGTTCCGGCGGCATGTTCGTGCAATCCAGCCATTTCATTGAGCGGCAGAGACAGGACACCAGCCATAGGGTCACCTTCTACGGACAGGAAAAGACCGCGACCACCATTCGGCTAGCCAAAATGAATCTGGCCGTGCATGGGCTGGAAGGGAACATCCGCGAGGCCAACACCTTCTACCAGGATGAGCACACTCTGTTTGGCCGCTGCGATTTCGTCATGGCGAATCCGCCGTTTAATGTGGATATGGTGGATGTCGAGAAGGTGAAGGGCGACCGCCGACTGCCATTCGGATTGCCAGGAACCACCAAAGGCGCGGGCAAAAATAAGAAAGGGGACGCCAAAAACAACAAGGAGACCGTTTCCAACGGAAACTATCTGTGGATTTCCTTCTTTCACAGCTATTTGAATCCAAAGGGTCGGGCCGGTTTCGTCATGTCGTCGCAGGCCTCCAGCGCCGGGCATGGCGAGGCGGAAGTACGCCGCAAGATCGTTCAAACCGGTGATGTGGACGTGATGATCGCCATCCGCTCCAACTTCTTCTACACCCGCACCGTACCCTGCGAATTGTGGCATTTCGACAAAGGGAAGCCGGAAGAGCGGCGCGATACGGTGTTGATGCTCGACGCCCGCACGGTTTACCGCAAAGTCACCCGCAAGATTTACGATTTTAGCCCGGAGCAACTCGCCAACCTGACCGCCATCGTCTGGCTTTATCGAGGCCAGCCACTGCGATTCTTGGCCTTGGTGCGAGACTATTTCGCCACTGTCTGCCAGGAAGCTGCTGCCGTTCCCGGTGAACTGGAATGCTTCGAGACGATCTTTAAGGCGCTACAAGATCAGCTTGCCGAGTTCATGGAGCGGGTGAAGGCGTTGATGACCCTCACGCCAGAACCGCAACAGCCGCTGACTGATGGACTGGCGGAACTGGCCGAAGCCCAGCAAGCGTATGTTGCCGACCGCGTCATCCTCCTTCAGGAACTAGCGGCATTCCGTAACCAATACGCCACTGTTCTACCCGACGCTAACGCCGCCCAACACACAGCCCGCCATGCCTTTGAGCCGCTGGCTGACCAGACCAAAGGTTTAGTCAAGCAAGTGGATTTGCTTTACAAGCTCGCCGCCCGCTGCGGGACACTAGCCCAGGAGCTGGCCGCTATTGCAAAAGCCGGTGAAGGTTATGACCGCCGCCTCGCCACCAAACGCCTCAAGCAACTGGACGAGGAGCGCAAGCAGGCGGTGGAGCAACTCAAGGCCGTTGCCTATTTCCACCGGCAAATCGTCTGGCTGCAAGACCGTTTCCCCACCGCCGAAATGCGGGCGGTGTCGGGTCTGTGCAAGGTGGTGACCCGCGCCGAGATTGCCGCCGCCGACTGGAGTTTGACGCCGGGCCGCTATGTCGGCGTTGCGCCGCCGGAAGTGGATGAGGATTTCGATTTTGAGCAGACCCTCCGCGACATTCATGTGGAGTTGATGGATCTGAATCGGGAAGCGGCGGAACTAGCGGCGAAGATTCAGGAGAATTTTGAGGAGTTGGGAGTATGAAATTGCTCCCTCCCCCCGTGCGGGGGAGGGCTGGGGTGGGGGGGTAATAGCAGCAATGATCCAATCACATCTAACCGAGCGCGCAAGAGAACTTCGCTCCAACATGACTAATGCTGAACGGCATCTCTGGAAGCATCTGCGCCAACGGCAACTCGCCGGCTGCCGTTTCCGTCGCCAAATGCCCATCGGTTTCTACATCGTTGATTTTATTTGTCTGGAGCGCCGCTTAATCGTTGAAATTGACGGCAGTCAACATCAGGAACAACAGGTTTATGATGCCCGACGGGACGAGTGGCTTGTGGAACAGGGGTTTCGGGTGCTGCGGTTTTGGAATAATGAGGTATTGAGTCATACAGAGGGCGTGTTGATGCGGATTTTGGAGGGGTTGCAGGAAATGTCCCCCACCCCAGCCCTCCCCCGCAAGGGGGAGGGAGTGGTGGTAAGGGGTTGGGAGTATGAGTTGGCGGTCGTGCAGACTTGGCGATGTGCTTACGCTCAAACGCGGCCATGATTTGCCCGAACACTCTCGACAAGATGGAGAAGTGCCCGTTGTCTCTTCATCCGGTATCACCGGTTATCACAAAGACGCAAAAGCAACAGCGCCTGGAGTTGTTACCGGACGATACGGGACGCTGGGCGAAGTATTTTTCTTGGATCGGGACTATCGGCCGCTGAATACAGCTTTATATGTGATTGACTTCAAAGGAAATGACCCGAAATTTTCCGCTTATTTTCTGAAACATGCACTCAAGGATTACCAGAGCAACAAAGCGGCTGTTCCGGGTGTTGATCGAAATGTCCTTCACGAACTGCTAGTTCGAGCGCCCAATATCACAACGCAACTCCGCATTGCCTCCATCCTCTCCACTTACGACAACCTCATCGAAAACAACCGCCGCCGAATGGCGTTATTGGAAGAATCGGCGCGGCTGCTCTATCGAGAATGGTTCGTGCGGCTGCGCTTTCCCGGCCATGAACATACGCGGATTATTGATGGCGTGCCGGAGGGGTGGGAACGAAGAACCGCGCTCGATGCGATACAGATACTCAGTGGCGGCACGCCGAAAACAACAGTCACTGATCATTGGGACGGTGAGATTCCCTTCTACACCCCGAAAGATGCAGTCGATGGAGTCTGGGTAACGGATACTGAGCGAAGCATCACCGAACGCGGACTGAATAACTGTAATAGCAAGCTTTATCCGAGAGAGACTGTTTTCATTTCGGCTCGCGGCACCGTTGGCAAGCTCAATATAGCTCAACGTCCAATGGCAATGAGCCAGTCATGCTACGCGCTTGTCGCTAAGAGTCACTTAACGCAACCGTTCGTATTTTGTGCAATGCAAGCTGCTGTCGATGTATTGCGCCAACAAGCGGTCGGGGCCGTATTTGACGCTATTATTGTGGATACTTTCAAGCGCATCCCACTATTAGTTCCATCTGCCAGCATTGCCCGCCTGTTCGATGAAAATATACAACTGGTTTTTCAGCAGGTAGAGAATCTGACACTCCAAAACCAAAAACTCCGCGCTGCCCGCGATTTGCTCCTGCCACGCCTGATGAGCGGTGAGATTGCGGTATGATGGAGCGGGAAAAACAACTTTTGCTCACGAATTTCTACCCTTTGAAGCCAGCCCGGAAGAAGCCATAGCCCGAGTAGCGATACGGGTTCGTCAAGGCGGGCATTCAGTGCCGCCGACAATAATCCACTGACGCTTTATCGCAGGCCATACGCCTTTAGTCGTAGTGCGTAATGGTGTTTTGATTGAAGAAGCGGTGACAGATGCCCGTCCAGTGAATAAAGAACAATAGACGGAAAAGCTGCAATAACCGATCACTTTATTGGATAGCAGGGCATCGCATGGCCTACACCGACATCAATAGCGAAGACCGGCTGGTACAGGCTACCTTCGCCGAACATCTGGAAAAAGTCTTGGGTTGGGACAGCGTTTATGCCTGGAATCAAGAAACCTTCGGGCCGGGCGGCACACTAGGCCGCGCCGATACTCGCGATACGGTGTTGAAGCGTGATTTACGCGCCGCACTGGTCAAACTCAATCGCCTATTACCGCCCAAAGCGATTGACGAAGCGGTAAGCAAGCTCACTGCTTACGACTTCTCCCGTTCCCTGCTCCAGCACAACCAGATATTCTACCGATGGATTCGCGACGGCGTACCCGTCAGCTACCGCGACGCCAAAGGCGAATTGCGCCATGCCCCCGCTCAAGTCATCGACTTTCACAATCCCGCCAACAACCGCTTTCTAGCAGTGCGGGAACTCAAGCTGACCGGCCTGCGCGCCCCTGGCTACAACCGCCGCGCCGATTTAGTCTGCTTCGTCAACGGCCTGCCGCTGGTATTCATCGAACTCAAAGCGATCTATAAAAACATCCGCGCCGGCTTCGAGGGCAACCTCAAAGATTATCTGGACGAACATGTCATCGCCCACGCCTTCCACCACAACGTTTTTCTCATCGTCAGCAACGGTCATCGCGCCCGCTACGGCTCTATCACCAGTCAGTGGGAACACTTCGCGGAATGGAAGCGCCTGGACGAACGCGACACGGGCAACGTGGACGCTGAAGTGTTGCTCAATGGGATGTTGGACAAGACGCGGCTGCTGGACATCGTTGAGAACTTCATTCTGTTCGACGCCAGTAAACCGGGCGCAACTCGTAAGGTGGTGGCGCGTAATCACCAGGTACTTGGCGTAAACCATGCCGTAGCGGCAGTAATCGGCCAAGAAGCACTGAAATTGGAATACCCGCCGGAAAAACGGCTGAGCTATCGCGTCATTGAACTGCCTCGGGAACAGGCCACAGACGGCGAACTACTGGCGCTGGCCGCGCCCGATGAACCCCGCACCGTGCGGCTACCGGAGCCGGCACACCCGGAGCTGGGCAAGCTGGGCGTGTTCTGGCACACCCAAGGCAGCGGCAAGTCCTACTCGATGGCCTTCTTTACTGAAAAGGTTCGGCGGCAGATTCACGGTAACTTCACTTTCCTGCTGATGACTGACCGCGACGACTTGGACAGCCAGATTTATCGCACCTTCGTCGGTTGCGGGGTGGCGGACGACAACACGCCACGGGCGGGTTCCGGCGCGGCGCTGAAACAACTGCTCCAACAAAACCACCGCTATCTGTTCAGCCTGATTCACAAGTTTAATCAGGATGTGAACCCGGATCAGCCCTACAGCCGCCGCGACGACCTCATCGTCATTTCCGACGAAGCCCACCGCACCCAAGCCGGCAAATTAGCCCGCAACATGCGCTTAGCGCTGCCCAACGCCGCCTTCATCGGCTTCACCGGCACTCCATTGCTCAAACACGATCACCTGACCCGGCGCATCTTCGGCCATTATGTCTCTTGCTATGACTTCAAGCGTTCAGAGGAAGACGGCGCGACGGTAAAACTGGTCTACGAAAACCGGGGCGAGAAACTGAAACTGGCCCGGCTCGACCTCAACGACCGCATCGCCAATGCCATCGAAAAAGCCGACCTGAACCCCGACCAAGCAGCCTTGCTGGAAAAGTTGCTGGGCAAGGATTACGAAGTCATCACCGCCGACGACCGCTTGGCAAAGATCGCCGCTGATTTCGTGACGCACGTCACCACCCGCTGGGAATCCGGTAAATCCATGCTGGTGTGCATCGACAAGATCACCTGCGTCCGGATGTGGCAGCTCATCCAACCGCAATGGCGGAAGCAGCAACACGCCGTGCGCGACGAGATCGCCACCAAGGAAGCGGCCATCGCTATAGAGCAAGATGCTGACGCCCGGCAACTGCTCCAGGCCCAGCGCGACCGCCTGTTGACCAAGGCGCAATGGCTGGACCAAACCCTCATCGAAATCATCATCAGCGAGGCGCAAAACGAAGTCGCCGATTTCAAAAAGTGGGGCTTCGACATCATCCCCCACCGGACGACGATGAAGCAGGGTTTCGAGACGGCGGACAGTCAGCGGGTAGATGTGGAATCCGCCTTTAAAAATCCGGCGCATCCTTTCCGCATCGCCATTGTCTGCGCCATGTGGCTGACCGGTTTCGACGTGGAATGCCTCTCGGCCCTCTACCTCGATAAACCGATGAAGGCGCACACCTTGATGCAGGCGATCGCCCGCACTAATCGGCGCTATCCCGGCAAGGATTTTAGCCTGATCGTGGACTACAACGGGATGCTCAAAAGCCTGCGTGAAGCGATGGCGCAATATGCGCTGGGCGATCAGGGCGACCCGTCCGGTGAAATCGTTGCGCCGGTGGAGGAGCGCGTCAAAGCGCTGCTGGACGCCACCACGGCTGCCGAAGCCCATTTGCGGGACTTGGGGTTCAACCCGGCCCGATTGGTCGGCGCGAAAGGTTTTACGCGAATCGCTGCCTTGGCCGATGCAGTAGACGCGGTTTATACCTCCGATGAGTCCAAACGCCGTTTCGAGATTCTGGCGCGGCAGGCGTTCAACCGTTTCAAGGCGCTGTTGATGGAACCCTCCGCGTTCGCCTACGCCGAACGGCACGACAACCTAGAAGCCATCTACAAGAAGCTCACCGAACGGCGCGATACGGCCAACGTGACGGAACTGCTCAAGGCATTGCATCGCATCGTCAACGAGGCGATCCACGCTCAAACGCCCAATCAGGTCTTTGAGGAACCCAAATTCTACGACCTGAGCCAGATCGACTTGGAAAAGCTGCGGGACGAATTCGCCAAAAAGGTGAAGCGAAAGGCCACCGCTCTGCAAAATATTCGCGACCTCGTTGAACAGAAACTCGCCGTGATGCTGGCCCACAACCCACAGCGTATGGATTACCACAAGCACTACCAAGAGATCATCGCCGACTACAACCGGGAAAAGGATCGCATCATCATCGAAGAAACCTTCGCCAAGCTGGTTGATCTCGCTAAGACGCTGGACGCCGAGCAGCGTCGGGCCGCAGAGGAAGGCTTGAGTGAGGAAGAATTGGCGCTGTTCGATTTACTCAAGAAAGACCCGATCGGCAAAGCCGACCACGAACACCTCAAGAAAGCCAGCCGCGATTTGCTTAAAGCGCTACAAAATCTGCTCGCTCCGCTCGATCAATGGACCCAGAAGGCGCAAACCCAAGCTGAGGTCGAAGTGTTCATCCTGGATCACCTTTACCCCTTGCTGCCCAGCCCCACATTCTCGGACGTCGAAAAAACCGAAACAGCAAAAAAGGTCTACGGCTTTATCTGGCGGCAAAGCGCGAGCGGATTGTTCGCTTCAGCAAGGATGGATCATTGACTGGTGAACCGATGGGGACACCTCTTGCACCACTAGAATTCAATTGATGATCCTGTAAAAGCAGGAAAAATGCAGAGTGAAATGGCAATCTGGGCAATCCGGCAACCCCAACGAGCGCAAGCCGGACGCCAGTAAGATCGACAAGCTGCATGCGGCGCTAAACAAGGAATTGCCCGAGATGCTAACCGCCTTCAGGCGCATCGAGATTGCCCCTCAATGATCGGGACCAGGACGTAAGAACGGTTCAAGGTCGAACCGGTCTGAACGCCAAGGTAAGCCAGCCCAATCCCCCGCCTTGTTTGCCAAATGGCCTTCTATACTCACTGAACCGGATATAACCCGCCACCCCCGCCAGCCGCCGCCGGCAGCTCCGATTCCGCGATAATCGCACGATCCGATAACCACATGATTCACGGTGTTCTCCTCGATCTGGAAGGCGTGTTATACGTCAGCGGCTACCCCTTGCCCGGCGCCCGTGAAGCGTTGCTGAGCCTGCGAGCAGCAGGGATTCCGGTGCGCTTTATCACCAACAGCACCCGGCTGACTCGCAGCGCGATAGTCAATCGGGTAGCTAATATGGGTCTGGAAATACCGATCCAGCATCTGTTCACCCCGGCCGTTGCGGCTCGCCAGTATTTGATTGCCCGCCGCTTGACCCCCCATCTGCTGGTTCACCCCGAGATTCAGAGCGAATTTGCCGACTTGATGGGCGCGCCGCCGGGCGCGGTGTTGCTGGGCGATGCGGGCCCTGGTTTTAACTACGAAGCCCTTAATCAGTGTTTCCGCCTGCTGCTGGACGGCCTGCCGTTGCTGGCGATGGGTTCCAACCGCTACTTCCGCGACCGCAGTGGCCTGAATCTGGACGCAGGGCCGTTCATGGCGGCGCTGGAATATGCGGCGGAAATGGAAGCAGTGGTGTTGGGCAAACCGTCCGCCCAATTTTTTCTGGCGGCGGTCAATAGCCTCGATCTACCGCCGCAGGACGTGGTCATGGTCGGTGATGACGCGGAAATGGATGTACGTGGCGCATTGGATGCCGGCTTGCGCGGCGTCCTGGTGCGAACCGGCAAATACCGCCACGGCGATGAGGCGAAGGTGGAGCCCTACGGCGGCCGGGTACTGAACGATCTTGACGCTGTGGTGGATTACATTCTCTGAATCCTTCCCTTGATGCATCCCTTCGGAGCTTTTATGCGTTCCCTGTTTCCCGACATCAAACCCTACGCGGTGCAGTCGCTGGCGGTCGATGATCTGCACACTCTGCATATCGAAGAATGCGGTCTTCCCAACGGTCTGCCCGTGCTGTTTCTGCACGGCGGTCCCGGCGCTGGTTGCGAACCACTGCACCGGCGCTTCTTCGATCCGCAGCGTTACCGCATTGTGCTGTTTGATCAGCGCGGCAGCGGTCAGTCCACCCCTCACGCTGAATTACGCGATAACAGCACCGGACATCTGATCGCGGATATTGAGCGGCTGCGTGAACACCTGGGGATCGACCGCTGGCTGGTGTTTGGCGGTTCCTGGGGATCGACGCTGGCGCTGGCCTATGCCGAAACCCACCCGGATCGGGTGTTGGGCCTGATTCTGCGCGGTATTTTTCTATGCCGCGATCAGGACATTCACTGGTTCTACCAGTCCGGGACCAATCGGTTATTCCCGGACTTGTGGGAACACTTCGTTGCCCCCATTCCAGCGGCGGAGCGCGCTGATCTGGTGCAGGCTTATTACCGGCGGTTGACCAGCGCCAATGAACTGGAGCGGTTGCGGGCGGCTAAGGCCTGGGCGATCTGGGAAGGTTCCACGGTGACGCTGGACAGCAATCCAGCTACGATTGAACAGTTTGGCGAGGCCCGCCGGGCGCTGAGTCTGGCCCGGATCGAATGCCACTATTTCATCAATCACTGTTTCCTGGAACCCGACCAGCTCCTGCGCGACGCCCACCGACTGCGCAGCATTCCCGGCGTGATCGTGCATGGCCGCTACGACGTGGTGTGCCCGCCGGATAATGCTTGGGCGCTGCACCGAGCCTGGCCGGAAGCGGAATTACGTATCGTGACGCCCGCCGGTCACGCCGCCAGCGAGCCGGGCATTGTCGATGCGCTGATCACCGCCACCCAGCGCTTTGCCGACCGGTTGGCATGATCGGATTAGTGCAGCGGGTCACTGAAGCGCAGGTCACGGTGGACGATGCGCGGATCGGGGCAATCGGGCCAGGGTTGCTGGTGTTGGTTGGTGTTGAGCGCGATGACAGCGCGGCGCAGGCCGACCGGTTGCTGGAGCGGCTGTTGGGCTACCGGGTCTTTGCCGACACCGAGGGCAAGATGAATTTGAGCCTGCGCGAGATGAGCGGCGGCTTGCTGCTGGTTCCACAATTTACCCTGGCGGCGGATACCGGAAAGGGAATGCGGCCCAGCTTTACCCCCGCCGCGCCGCCGAAGGTGGGTGAACAACTGTTCGACTATCTGCTGGAACAGGCCCGGCGACAATACGCGCCGGTGGCGGCGGGCCGGTTTGGCGCACACATGCGGGTCAGCCTGCTCAACGATGGCCCGGTCACCTTCTGGCTGCGGGCAGCGCCAACGGCTCCCCGATAGCGCCGCCGGAATCATTCGACTTTCCGGTTCAGACCGCTGCGCCCAGCGCCAACGCCCGGTCGCGGCAGGCCGCCCGCTCTACGGCCAGCGCCTCTGCGTCGTAATCAGGACTGAACTCCGGCCAATCCGCAGTGTGGCGTTCAATCAGCCTGACCAGCGCCGCAATATGGTCTGGCCCATCATTCAGCGCCGGCAGGTAACGGTAATGTTCGCCACCCGCCGCCAGAAACGTCCGACGATTGTCGATGGCGATTTCCTCCAGCGTTTCCAGACAATCGGCGGCGAACCCGGGACAGACCACATCGACCTTTTTGATCCCGGACCTAGCCCAATCCGTCAGCACGGCATGGGTATAGGGTTGCAGCCATTCAGCGCGGCCAAACCGGGATTGGAACGCCACTGTCCATTCACCCGCCTGGAGTCCCAGCCGTTCGGCGACCTGCCGGGCCGTTTTAAGACACTGGCAATGGTAAGGATCGCCAGCCAGCAACGTGCGTTTGGGCAAGCCGTGGAAAGAGAACAGCAGCCGTTCGCCGGGTTGGTCCTTGCGAGCGACGCGGATGCTGGTCGCCAAAGCGTCCAGATAGCCGGGATCATCGTGGTAATGGGTGATGAAGCGCAATTCCGGCAACCAGCGCCAACTGCGCAACTCGGCGGCGATCGCATCAAAGGTCGATGCCGTAGTGGCGGCGGCGTATTGCGGGTACAGCGGTAAGACCAGCAACCGTTGGACGCCAGCGGCCCGCAATTCCGCCAGTCCAGCGGCGATAGACGGGTTGCCGTAGCGCATTCCGACCGCAACCCGCACCGGGCCGGGATGCCGTTCCGCCAGGCGGGTCGCGACTGCTGTGGCCTGTCGGCGACTGATCGCCAGCAATGGCGAACCCTCCACCGTCCAGATGTGCTGGTATTTACGCGCCGACTGGGCTGGCCGGAACGGCAGAATAGCCCCGTGCAGAATCAGCCACCACAGTGGGCGGGGGATTTCCACGACACGCGGATCCCAGAGAAACTCGGCCAGATAGCGGCGCAAGGCGGCTGAAGTTGGCGCATCGGGTGTGCCGAGATTGACCAGAAGGACACCGGCGCAGGCCAGCTGATCGTGGGTAAATGGGACGGGGGGGGTGAGAGGGGTCATGGGTGCTGCGCGGCCTCCGGGGTTGACTGCCTATAATGGCGACAAATGGGTCTTGCGAGGTTTCCCGGTCATGCCGGACGTTTTCCCCGACCAGAATGCACTGGTTAGCATCATCATCCGCAGTATGGCGCGCCCCACCTTGGCCGAGGCGCTGGACAGCATTGCTCAACAGACTTGGCCCAGCATCGAAGCGGTGGTGGTCAATGCGCAGGGTCCCGGTCATCCACCGCTGAATCAGACCTGTGGGCGGTTTCCGTTGCGCTTTATCGATCAAGGCCAGCCGCTGGAGCGCAGCGCTGCCGCTAATGCCGGATTAGAGGCCGCGCACGGTCATTATGTCGGCTTTCTGGATGACGACGATCTGCTGTTCCCTGATCATGTGGCGACGCTGGTCAACGCTTTGCAGCAACAACGCCCGGCGCAGATTGCTTATAGCGGGGTGCGGATGATCGCCTATCTGCCCAATGGCGTAGCCGGCGCGGAAACGGTGCTGAATCAGCCTTTTCACCTGCCAAGTTTACGGGCGCAGAACTATATCCCGATGCACGCAGTGCTGTTTGAACGGGCGCTGGTTGAAGCCGGCTGCCGGTTTGATGAACGCCTGGATCGTTATGAAGACTGGGATTTCTGGCTACAACTGGCTGAACAGGATCAATTTCTACACGTTGACCAGATTACCGCTTGTTACCGCAATTTTGGTCACTCCGGTTTTGGTCTGGATGCCGATGTGACCAAGATCGCCGCCGGACGAGCAGCGCTGTTCGACAAATGGCGGCAACGCTGGACTGGGGCGGAGTTGAGCGAGGCGCTGGCGGCATTACTGGATGGCGTCATTCACCGGCAAGCGCCACGTCCCTCAACCGAATCGCCGCTGGAGACGCTGAGCGCCCGGCTGAACGAACAGGAGGCCTTGCTGCGGGAGATTCTGGCGCAGTTAGACGCTGATCGACAGCAACGCGACGCCTTCACGCAAAATCAGCGACAACTGGCTGAATTGACGGGCCAAATGCAGTACTTGCGGGAACAGGTGGCCGAGCGGGATCGGCAACTGGCGAGCTTCTACCAATCGACCTCCTGGCGAATCACCCGGCCATTGCGCGGGCTAGTCAAAACCCTACGCCAATGGCGTGACTCAGGTTCGCGATGAAGCGCCGAACCTGAGGAATCGCGCCAGCAGCTCCCCGCTCCCGGTCAGCGCCCGTCGAATTTCACTGCCGTTGACGCGCCGCTGGTGCTGAATTTGCCGCCGTTGCCGCCAGACACCCGGCAACTCGCGCAATGCATCGAACTTGGCCTTCAGGACAATCCGGCCCTGTCCGCGCCCCGCCAGCCAGACTACGCTGAACAGGTTGAGCGCGAGGTGCGCCGGCAGATACAGCCAGAACCAGGGCGCTGGCATATTCTTGACGTAGGTCCAGACCAGGTTGCGGTGGCCGTGATAGACGGTGAACGGGCTGCGGGCGCCGGTGGATCCAGAGCCGACATGGTGAACGATGGCCGTTGGTGCATAGCCGCAGCGATAGCCGAGCAGACGCAGGCGAAAGCCCAGATCGACATCTTCCATGTAGCAGAAAAACCGCTCATCAAAGCCGCCAGCTTCCAGGAACGCTGTGCGCCGGTACAGCGCCGCCGCCGCACAGGGCGCGAAAATCTCCTCACTCTGTAGATGCCGGCCCGTTGCCGCTTCGCCATGCCCGCGCCGCCAGGCCAGTCCGCTGGCGTGGTAGCCATCGCCCACCCCGTCCAGCCGCTCCGTGTTGGCGGCATCCAGCAGCCGGCAGCCAAACAGCGCGTAGTGCGGCTGATCCTGGGTGGCCTGGCGCAAGGCCGCTAGCCAGTCCGGGGCGGGAAAGGCGTCAGGATTGAGCAGCGCCAGCCACTCAGTGGCCGCACTCTGCGCCACTGCCCGGTTGTTAGCGCCGGCAAAGCCATGATTATCCGGGCAGCGGATCACGCAGAGTCCGGGGTAGGCGCGTTCCGCCTGATCTGCACTGCCGTCATGGCTGGCGTTATCCACCACGATGACCTGACGCGGGCGGACGCTTTGCACCGCCAGCGCCTGCAAGCAGCGGTCGAGATAAGCACCGCTGTTGTAGTTGACGATGATGACTGCGACATCGAAGACCGTGGTCATCGCCGGGGATCGGACAGGCGGGGAGTTCGCGCCAACGCCGCCGCTGCCCGCAGGCTCCAGCGTAGTAAAACGGCCAGGCCGCGCTTCTGCCACCGGCGCAGCCGGGGCGTAGCCGCCAGTTTTTGGCTCGCATACTGGCCGAATTCCCGCAGCACCTCGCCGAACGGCGCGCGCACATCGATAGACAGCACCCGCGCAGGGTTAGGGCTAGCCGATAGTAGCAAGGCCGAAGCGGGCGTTCTGAAATAGCGCGGGGCGCTGCACACCGGCAGCGGGATCAGAGCATGGTAATCGGCGACCATCGCCGCCACCGGGCGGTGCCGGAAATTCGCCAGCCGCTCGCGGATGGGCGTCAGGCTGGCCCGGTCTGCGGTTATCGCCAGCAGTCGTGCCGCCACAGCCTCCGCTTGCGGTTCGCAAAGGAAACCATTAACGCCATCCTGCATCCGGTCAGCGAAACTGCCCAGATTGGTCGCCACCACCGGCAGACCCAGTAACCACAACTCGCTCAGGGTATAGCTAAAAGTTTCGGGCCACACCGACAGCAACAAACCAACTTCCGGCTGAAAATCCGTCAGTAGCACCGCCAGTTGATCGGGCTGGTAACGCGGAATCAGGGTGATTCCCGGCTGGTTGCGAAAAACCTCGCCGTCCTCGCCTGCACCGATCAGCAGCAGCTCAACCTGCTCGGCGATCAACGGCCAAAGCTGTTCGAGCAGGGTGCGGCCTTTTTGCGGAGCCAGACTGCCTAGCACCACCACCCGCAACCGCTCGCCAAGCGGCGGTGCGGGCAAGCGGGGCGGCGCAAAGTCCAGACCGTGGGCAATGACGCTAAAGGTTTTATCGCGCAGTTCGGGAACCAGGGTTCGCCAATGGCGGGCCACTGTCGGCGCCGGGACAACGAATTGCACTGCTTCAGCCTGCGCCAACCGGGCAAAGCGCCGGCGCAGGCTCAACCATTCCACTGCGCTGACATTGCGGAAGAATCGGTTTTGGCCGTTTTCGGCAAAACAGCGCTCCAGCCGGGGCAAGGCGCACTGATGGCACACTTCGCCGAACTGGATCACCACCGCCGGACAGAATGGATAATAGTCATGGGCAACAATGACCGTAGGCAAACCCGTCGCCAAGGCATCCAGGGCATGGCCAATCAGCGATGAAATCAGCACCGCTTCTACGGCAAAATCGGTGATAATTTCCCGCAGGATCGCCCGATACTGTCCATGTGCGGTGGCCGTGGCGCGAATCGGATAGTCCAGATCCCAGTAGCGCAGCGGTTGATCCATAACGGCGGATTGGTAGAGCGCGATGCGCTGCCCGAAAGCACCCCAAGTTCCTATCGAGCGCAACACCAGATTGGAGCGCGTTCGATCCGTTTCGCAATACTGCCGGATCCAGTAATCGAGTCCGCCCCCCCAACTGTGAGCGATATGCAGTTGCACCGGCAGCGGCGCGGGCAATTCAGGATCGGTGGTCGCATCCTGATCCAGACTCTCACGCATGAGCTGGCGCAGGCCGGCCAGAGGATGGGCTTGCCCGATCAGCCGGACATCCTCAAGCGCAGCAATGGCGGCCATTTCCTGACGGCGGCGATCCGGCGCGTGATCCAGCACATAAATATGATCGCCACTGACAGTTTGCCAACCCTGTTCCCGGAAAGTCTGAGCCAACCATTGGCACCAGTCACCCGCTGTCATCGCGGGTTGGATAGCCAATTCGGCTTCGATCAGGCGCAACGCCGCCCGCCGTAAATAACAGCAGCCACTGAACAGGGCGGGGATTTCGTGATGGCGTCGGGGACTATGGCGGAACAACAGCCGGTCAATCCGCGCCAGATCAACCCGGTCAGGCGGCCACTCCAGTAAAGCGACAAACTCGGCGCTATCACACAGAGGAACCACCGCGGCGATCCCCGGTTCCCGGTAAGCCGCCAGCGCCAGCCGGGCGTCCCAATTCGGTGGAACCTCGATGCCAGGTCGCAACAACAGCAAATCATGCCGGGTATCCCGCGCCGACCATTCCTGCAATGCAGCTTGCCACGGATCAGTGCTGGCCGAGGCTGAAACCACTGTAACGGTAGTGGGCTCGGGCAGTGCGTTTTGCAGTAATGCCGGATCGATGTCGACCGCCAGCAGCAGGATGCCGGATTCCGCCGTGGTGTGGTTCAGAACGGATATAAGCGTCGCGGGCAGCAAATCCAGATCGGCGGCAGTGACCGGGATACAGACGGTGCGCGGCTTTGCCAACGACCGCAACCCGGTAATCTTCGCCAACGGCCCCTGCTCAGCGGACTCAGCGAAAGGCATTCAGCACCCGCGCCATAGCTCGCGCCAGCCGCCAACTCCTGGAGCGCTTGATCAAGTCCAGTTCACGGCGCGCATCGGACAGCCGGGCCCGGATCAAGGCGTCATCAACTGCTGTTTCATCCAGATCGACGCTGCTCTGATTCCGCTGATACCAGCGGTAATAAGACTTCCCTGTGGCTCGGAACGGCTGTGGAAAGGCGCGCTGTAAATCCAGGCGAGTACGGTAGAGAATCCGGTGTGACCGGGTGATGGGCTGGCCGTTATCGAAGTGGTGGTAACGGCTGGGACGATGGCCCAAACGCTCCTGACCCATACGCCGGCATTCTCCAATATACCAGTAGCGCAAGTCGAACAGCACCGAATCCTTCGCGGCATATTTCTTCAGCATCACTTCCTGAGCGCCGCCGTCAAAACCGGAAAAGTGATAAAACGCCAGCGGTTCACCATTGATGGCAATACCGCTTTCCATCGATCCAGTGGCTCGGCGATGGGTGAGATTCCAGGTGGCGACGTTATAAACTGGCTCACGCAGGATGCCGATATCGGGGAAAAAGGCCGGGGCCAGATCGATCCAGCGCTGATCGGTGAATAGCCCACCGGCGATGTCGTCATGGCAAAAATGCCGCAACCGCTCAGCCCACCAGTTCAAAAACCGCAGGCCTTCCTCGCTGGTGCGCACGCCCAGAAACCCGAGATTGAACACGCCATACTTGAGGCTGCCGATCTCATTATCGATCACCGCATCCATTGCCTGCTCGGGCAAGGTCTGATGCGGAGTCAGCAGGATACTGTGCTCGTCCAGGCGTTTGATCAGCCCGTCCAGTCCCGACAGGATCACGATGTCGGGATCAAAGTAGAAGATCTTGTCGGCAGCGAAGCGGCGGGCGATTTCCAGAAAGCCCATCGCTTTGACCGCAGTGCACATCTCCACCACCGTATGCCCGAACAACCAGGACTCCAAGCCGGGAACCGGCAGATCCCGCACATCAATGATGGAGTCAAAGGGTTCTGCGCTCCGTTCTTCATCAGCGGGATAGTCGTCGCACAACAGCACATGAAACTGGATATCCAGACCTTGCCGACGGGCTGAATGCGCCAGCACCCGGGCCTTGGGCAGATAATTGGCGGTAATGCTGGTGAACAGATGAGTGGTTTTGGTCATGGCCGTAGGTAAAAATGAGGGTAGCGCCAGGTTTTGGGCGGCATGAATTCGCCGCAATTCTTCCCGCATCATGCGACGCTGTTCATGAAGAATCGCAATATCGATCTCCCGCTGCCGGACATTCTGTTGCACTTCGGCCAATGCATGACTGAGTGTGCATAGTTCAGCTTGCATGATTCGGCCCTGTTCCTGAAGAGCCGCTACTTCCCGCTGAGCCGCAGTCAGCGCCTGACCGGCTCTCTGCAATTCGTCCTGCAGGACACTGCTTTGTTCCTGTAGGCTGGCGACATCGATTTCCCGTTGCCGGACATAGTGTTGCGCTTCACTGAGCGCCTGATCCCGGGTTTGCAGCTCATACCAGGTCTGATTGAGCAGGCGTTCGGCCTCGCGCAACCCGTGTTCCAGCGCT
Source organism: Candidatus Competibacteraceae bacterium (assembly GCA_003989085.1). Taxonomy (GTDB): domain Bacteria; phylum Pseudomonadota; class Gammaproteobacteria; order Competibacterales; family Competibacteraceae; genus RXIV01. Next base: position 147,992 of record RXIV01000003.1, on the reverse strand, counting down.
GCGGTGTTTGACAGGCACTCTTGCCGCTGCCGCCACAGATCGGAGAGTGCGGTATTCTGCTCCAGGATGACTTGCGCAGCCTGTTCGGGCGAGAACCGGCCCCGTTCCTGGTTGACCGCCAGTCGCAATACTCCCGCCGGATCCTGGCGGATAAAATCCTGGATTTGCACCGGGTATTCCGGGTGCAAGGTCGCCAGGGTGGTTTGCGCCTGTGCCTGTAATTGCGCCGCCCGATCGCTGAAACTGACGTTGCCGACATGGTAAACGAAGGTGTCGGCGCACAGGACATGCCGCCACCCGGCCTTGCTGGCTCTCATGCAAAAATCGTTTTCTTCGCCATAACCCAGCCCGAAATGGCGTTCGTCCAGTTCGCCGACCGCCGTCAGACAAGCGCGGCGCATATACATACAGAATCCGACTGCGGTAGGAATTTCCAGTCGACGGCCCAGGTTGGCGCGGCAGAACAGCATATCCAGTTCCGCCAGACTCAGACCGTCCGGCAGGGGGTTGTCCTGGCAGAAGAGCGGGTAACTGCAAATAGTGGCGTTGTTGGAAAACGGCGTGACCGTGCCGATCCGTTCGTCGGCGTAGGCGCAACGCACCAACCGATCCAGCCAGTCGCCGTTAACTTCGGTATCGCTGTTGAGCAGCACGACATCCCGGTCGGGGTGCAGCGCCAAGCCGTGGTTGGCTGTCGCCACGAAGCCAACGTTGGCGGTATGGCGCAACAGGGTGATGCGTTGGTTGGCGGCCAGTTCGTCCAGCCAAGCGGCCAACTCCGGTTCCGGGCTGGCGTCATCAATGACCACCAGTTCATACGGGCATTGTTGTTGATGACTGAGAACGCTTTCCAGGCAGCGGCGGGTTTCCAGTAGTCCCCGGTAAACCGGGACAATGACGTCAACAGACTCCATAGTTTTCCAATTTCAGTGGCGCTATTACGGAAAATCGTTTAAAACAGCTCAATATCGTCTTCATCATCGCCGCTACTGCTGTCCGCAGTTTTCTGCTTGCGATCTTCAATAGCCTGGACATAAATCGCCAGCGCCTGTTTAACAGTTTTACCCTGCATGATAGCATCAAACATCAGCCGTTCTTCTTCCATTGTATAGCGGGATTTAATCTTCTCCTGCATCCCGAGCCACTCATAAGGATTATACAAGCGGCGCTGATCATTGACTAGATCGGCGAGGGATCCCAGACTGCCGGTCACGTGGTTCAGACGCTGGGTCAGCTTGTCGTAGAACTGAAAGGCAATGATGGCGGAGTGCATCATTTCACTCACCGTGGCGCAACTACTAATGATCGCAACCTTGGCGTCAGTCATTTCCACGCTATCTGGCAATGCGGCAACAGTTCTTTCGATCATCTTGACCTGGCCGACCATTGAAGTGAACGAGTTGCTTAATACTTCCACCGAACCATCACTTTCACGCATTGACATTTCAATCTGAGCAACGGCCAGAGCCAGCATCAGAATGGTTTCCCGAACCTGGCTCCAGTCCAGATCGGGATTGCGAGCACTTGAACCGGGTAAGTCCATAACCTCACCTCCCATGGCAAACAGCTAATTCATTAGCCCAACCGAGAGCCTGTAATTGCGCCTGATTGAACTGTAGTAATGACAATGCTTGCAATTCTGTCAGCTCAGCGATCAGTTCAACCAACTGGTTCTGCTCAGACCGGAGAATAATACTCAGTAATCGGCCCAGCATTCCCTGATGGTTCAGTAGCGCTAATCGCACTGGATCAGCCAGATTCAGTTCAGCTAGCAATTCCGGCAATGGCGTTCCGAACAGGGTGTCCAGCAGCGATAATACACCAACCATGAATGCATGATCGGCCTGTTCCCGATCATAAGGGACTATGCATTCCATCATCGATTCCATCAATTTACCACGCATCGCCGCCAGAATCAGGAGTGGCTGACCGGCCACGCCATCAGCGCCCTGAGTGAATAATAACAATTGCAGCCAGCGTTGCAGTTGCCGTTTACCCAGCACCACTAGTGCGTGACGCAGCGAATGGATTTTGGCTGAGACACCCAATCCCACTGAATTAACCAGCCGCAGCAGTTTATAGGCCAGATTGGGGCAATGCTTGAATTCCTGTTCCAGCGTACTGATTTCCACCTCACCCAATGCTAAATTCATCAGTCGGAGTACTCCGGCGCGGGTCGGGTCCACTCGGCGGCTGCTCAGGATAGTTGGTTTGGCGAAGAAATAGCCTTGGAATAGATCAAACCCCAGCCGGGCGCAGTTCTGAAACTGGGCGCGGTCGTCAATCTTTTCAGCCAGCAGTTGAAGCGGCCAGCGGCGCAATTGCTGGACCATATCCGCCAGATCATCGTCGGCGAACAGCGGCAAATCCAGCTTGACGATATCTACCAGCGCCAGCGCTGGAATGTACTGATCCGAAAAGTGGGTGAAATCGTCCAGCGCCAGCCGGAACCCCATCGTCTTGAGTTCGCGTAGCCGACTCAGGACAGCAGGCGTCATCTCCACGGTTTCTAGCACTTCCAGCACCACCCGGTCGCGGGGCAGCAGTTCGATTAGATCGCTGGACAGGAATCGCTCGTCTACATTGAGATAGCCCAGACAATCGCCGAGGACACTGGCTAAACCGAATTCGGCAAAGGCCCGGACGACGACTTGGGCAGTGGCGGCAAAGTCGTCGACGATGACTGCGGCGTTATGACCGTGCGAAGACCTGAACAGTAACTCATAAGCCACGATGCGCTGTTCCCGATCCAGAATAGGTTGCCGCCCCAAATAAATGGGAGCATCAGCAGTGTCGATTGAGTAGGCACTCATTTAGAGAGGTCTTTACTGGGTTCGGAGGGTAATATTGGATCAATTATACTGGTTGCGATGATGGATAACGATTTTCGACAGAAAAATCTTCTAATTCAATAAGGTAATTAACTCCATCTGTTTGCCCGCCGGATTGGTTGGGCGCTATACTTAAACAATACCCGCCGGTTTGCCCGGCTCTTGCCTGACTGAATGTGGAACTCCCCATGCTTATATCCCCTCCCTCGCGGGGCCTGTACCGCCCTGAATTTGAAAAGGACAGTTGCGGTTTTGGCCTGATTGCGCAGATGGATAATCGGCCCAGCCACTGGTTGGTTCGCACCTCGATCAACGCCCTGGCCCGATTGACTCATCGTGGCGCAGTGGCCGCCGACGGCAAATCCGGCGATGGCTGTGGATTGTTGATGCGGAAGCCCGACGCTTTTTTGCGGCTGGCGGCGGCGGGCGCCGGTTTTCACTTGGGCGCGCGCTACGGGGTAGGGATGGTGTTTCTCAACCACGATCCGGCGCTGGCTGAAGCCGCCCGCACCGGGTTGCGGGAGGAACTGGAACGAGAAGGTCTGCATGTCGCTGGTTGGCGGGTGGTGCCCATCAACCCCGAAGCCTGCGGCGAGCAGTCGCGCCAGACTGCGCCCCGGGTCGAACAAGTTTTCGTTAACGCCCCGACCGATTTATTGCCGGAGGCGCTGGAGCGCAAGCTGTTTGTCGCCCGCCGGCGCGCCAATCTCCGCATCTCACCTCGCGATCCGGTCTATTACGTCCTGTCGCTGTCCGGGCGCGTGCTGTCCTACAAGGGGCTGGTGATGCCAGCCAACTTGCCGACGTTCTATCCCGATCTCAGCGACTCACGGTTGGAATCATCGATTTGTCTGTTTCATCAGCGGTTTTCCACTAATACCCTGCCGCGCTGGAGTTTGGCGCAGCCGTTCCGCTATCTGGCCCACAACGGCGAAATCAACACCATCTGCGGCAATCGCAACTGGGCGGAGGCCCGCAGCTACACTTTGGCGTCGCGGTTATTGCCGGATCTGGCCGACATCCGCCCGCTGGTCAATATGCACGGCTCCGATTCCAGCAGCCTCGACAATATGCTGGAAGTATTGCTGATGGGCGGGATGGATTTGTTCCGGGCGATGCGCTTGCTGATTCCGCCGGCCTGGCAGAACGTCGAACACATGGATCCCGATTTGCGGGCCTTTTACGAATACAACTCGATGCACTTGGAACCCTGGGACGGGCCGGCGGGGATTGTGCTGACCGATGGCCGCTATGCGGGCTGTGTGCTGGATCGCAATGGTCTGCGTCCGGCCCGCTACGTTATCACCGAAGATCGCCATTTCACCATTGCTTCGGAAATTGGCGTGTACGACTACGCCCCTGAACAGGTAGTCGCCAAGGGCCGGATGAAGCCGGGTGAAATGCTGGCGGTAGATGTTGAAACCGGGCGGCTGCTGACACCCGCAGATATTGATCACGATCTGAAGAACCGCCATCCCTACCGGCGCTGGCTACGTGGTCAAGTCGAACGGCTGCGTTCCCTCTACAAAGAGGAACCGGCTCCGGAGTTATTAAGCCCGGATGAGCTGAACACCCGGCAAAAATTATTCGGCGTGACCTTTGAGGAGCGCGATCAGGTGTTGCGGGCGCTGGCCGAAGCCGGGCAGGAGGCCATTGGCTCGATGGGTGACGACACCCCGTTTGCGGTGCTGTCGGCCCGGCCCCGTTCGCTGTATGACTACTTTCGCCAGCAGTTCGCCCAGGTCACTAATCCGCCGATTGACCCGTTGCGCGAGGCAGTGGTGATGTCGCTGGAAACCTGTCTGGGCGCGGAGTGCAATCTGTTTGAGGAAAGCCCGGCCCATGCGCCCCGACTGACCGCCAATTCGCCGGTGCTGACCGAGGGCGGCTTACGCGCCTTGTTGGCGAATCCCGGCGGGCGTTATCCTCATTGCCGCATCGATCTCAATTACCCGGCTGGTGAAGGATTGCGGGCGGCGATTGAACGGATCTGTAATGAAGCAGTAGCGGCCGTCACCAATGGCGCAGTGCTGTTGGTGTTATCTGATCGGGCGATTAAGCCGGATCAGTTACCGTTGCACGCTTTGCTGGCGACTGGCGCGATTCATCACCACCTAACTCGCAGCGGCTTGCGCTGTCAAGCCAATTTGATTGTGGAAACTGCGACCGCCCGTGACCCGCACCAGTTCGCGGTATTACTCGGCTACGGCGCGACCTTGATTCATCCCTATCTGGCGTATGAAGTGTTGGGCGATTTAATCCGCACCGGGGAAGTCACGAACTGTGATGGTCTGACGGTGGTTGAAAATTACCGCAAGGGCATCAATAAAGGCCTGTATAAAATCATCTCCAAGATGGGAATTTCCACGGTCAACAGTTATCGTGGCGCCCAGTTGTTTGAAATCGTGGGATTGCATGATGAGGTGGTGAATCTCTGTTTCCGCGATACAGTCAGCCGCATTCAAGGCGCCCGCTTTGCTGATCTGGAAGCTGAGCAGATTCATTTGGCGGAGCAAGCCTGGAAACGTCGGCAACCGATAGCAACTGGCGGCCTGCTCAAATACATGCATGGTGGCGAATACCACGCCTATAACCCGGACGTGGTGCAGGCGCTGCAAAAAGCGGTTGGCAGTGGCGATTACACCGATTACCTGGATTACGCCCAGCTGGTGAATGAACGGCCAGTCGCTACCTTGCGTGATTTATTCCAGCTCAAGCCAGCCAGTGGGCCAATTCCGTTAGACGAAGTGGAGTCTATTGCAGCCATTTTGCCGCGTTTTGATTCGGCGGGAATGTCATTAGGCGCATTATCGCCGGAAGCGCATGAGGCGCTGGCGATGGCGATGAACCAATTGGGCGGGCGTTCCAATTCCGGCGAGGGCGGCGAAGACCCGGCCCGTTACGGCACCGCGAAAAGCTCGAAAATCAAGCAGGTCGCCTCCGGTCGATTTGGCGTGACTCCCGCTTATCTGGTCAACGCCGAAGTGCTGCAAATCAAGGTTGCGCAAGGGGCCAAGCCCGGTGAGGGTGGGCAACTACCCGGCGATAAGGTCAACGCCATGATCGCTAAATTGCGCTTCTCCAGGCCGGGCGTGGCGCTGATCTCACCACCGCCGCATCACGACATCTATTCCATCGAAGACTTGGCGCAACTGATTTTTGACCTCAAGCAGATCAACCCGCAGGCGCTGGTGTCGGTGAAGCTGGTCGCGGAAGCCGGGGTCGGCACCATCGCCGCCGGTGTCGCCAAGGCCTATGCCGATTTGATCACCATTGCCGGTTACGACGGCGGCACTGGGGCCAGCCCACTGACCTCGGTCAAATACGCCGGCAGCCCGTGGGAACTGGGCTTGAGCGAGACCCACCAGACCTTGCGGATCAATAACCTGCGCGACAAGGTGCGGTTGCAAACTGACGGCGGGCTGAAAACCGGGCTGGATGTGGTGAAAGCGGCCTTATTAGGCGCGGAGAGTTTCGGCTTTGGCACGGCCCCGATGGTGGCGCTAGGTTGTAAGTATCTGCGAATTTGCCATCTCAATAACTGCGCCACCGGCGTCGCTACTCAAAACAACGTGTTGCGGCTCAATCACTTCCGGGGGACAGCAGACAAGGTCATGAATTACTTCCGCTTTGTCGCCCAGGAAACCCGCGAGATCATGGCCGGCCTCGGTATTCGCAAGTTCGAGGAGTTGATCGGTCGCACCGACCTGCTGGAGACGCTGCCCAGCGCCGCCACCAGCAAGCACGGTGGGCTGGATTTAACGCCGATCCTGTCCGATGCCGGGCTGCTGCGGGAACAGCCGCAATTTTGCATTGCGCCGCGCAACGAGCCGTTCGACAAGGGTGAGCTGGCCGAACAGATGGTGGCGGATGCCTTGCCGGCGATCATTGATAAGACGGGCGGCGAGTTCCACTACGCAGTCAAGAACATTCATCGTTCGCTCGGCGCCCGGCTATCCGGCGAGATTGCCCGGCGTCATGGTGATCTAGGCATGGAGCACGCGCCAATCACGTTGCGTCTGGCCGGCAGCGCCGGTCAGAGCTTCGGGGTGTGGAACGCCGGTGGTCTGCATCTGTATCTGGAAGGCGACGCCAACGACTATGTGGGCAAGGGCATGGCCGGCGGCAAACTGGTGATTTATCCGCCCAAACAAAGCCGTTTTGCCAGTCAGCGGACGCCCATCATTGGCAACACCTGCCTGTACGGCGCGACCGGCGGAATGCTTTACGCTGCGGGCACGGCCGGGGAACGGTTTGCGGTTCGCAACTCCGGGGCGCTGGCGATAGTGGAAGGGGTTGGCGATCACGGTTGTGAATACATGACCGGCGGGGTAGTGGTCGTATTGGGTGAAACGGGGGTAAATTTCGGCGCGGGAATGACCGGCGGTTTTGCCTTTGTGCTGGATGAACACAATGCCTTCGTGGATTGCCATAACCATGAGTTGATCGACATTCACCGGATCGCTACTGAAAACATGGAAGTGCAGCGTAATTATCTGCTAGGGCTGATTGAAGATTATGTGAAGGAAACGCACAGCGATTGGGGTCAGGCGATTCTCGACGACTTCCGCTATTACGCCAGCCGGTTCTGGCTGGTGAAGCCGAAAGCTGCTGATCTCAAGTCGCTGATTGGCGCATTGCGCGAAGCCGCCTGAGCTATTTCTTTACTGTTTGCCGCTGGATACCTCCATGTCCCAAGCTAAACCACTGCTGTTCATTGAAAACCCACGCCAGGATCCGGACAAGAAATCGGCCCGTGAGCGTGCTCTTGAATTCCGGGAAATCTACGGACCATTCGATGCCGCCTCCGCTGCGGTTCAAGCCGGGCGTTGTCTGCATTGCGGCAATCCCTATTGTGAGTGGAAATGTCCAGTTCACAATTACATTCCCAATTGGCTGCAACTGATTAGCGAAGGCAATCTGTTAGCCGCCGCCGAGTTATCCCATCGCACTAATTCCCTGCCGGAAATCTGCGGGCGGATTTGTCCGCAGGATCGACTCTGCGAGGGCGATTGCACCCTGAATGATGGTTTTGGCGCAGTCACTATTGGCGCGATTGAAAAATACATTAGCGACGAAGCAATGAAAGCCGGCTGGCGGCCTGATTTATCCCAGGTGACGCCCACCGGTAAGCGAGTCGCCATTATCGGCGCTGGGCCGGCAGGACTCGGCTGCGCCGACATTCTGGCTCGCAATGGGGTTAAGCCGGTGGTGTTTGACCGCTATCCGCAAATCGGCGGTTTACTGACTTTCGGTATCCCACCCTTCAAGCTGGAAAAGGATGTGGTGCAAACCCGCCGTGAGATCATGGAAGGGATGGGCGTGGACTTTGTGCTGAATACCGAGATTGGCCGGGATGTTCCCTTTCAGCGGCTACTGGATGACTTCGATGCGGTATTTCTTGGTATGGGGACTTATACCTTCATGAAGGGCGGCTTTCCCGGTGAGGACTTGCCCGGCGTCCATGAAGCCCTGCCGTATCTGATCGCCAATGTGAATCGGTTATTGGGTTTGGAAAAGAATCCCGACGAGTTCGTCGATATGCACGGTCAGCGCGTCGTGGTGTTGGGTGGCGGCGATACCGCGATGGACTGCAACCGCACTGCAATTCGTCAGGGCGCAACCAGCGTAACCTGCGCCTATCGTCGTGATGAGGCCAATATGCCGGGTTCGCGGCGTGAAGTCGCCAATGCCAAGGAAGAAGGGGTGCTGTTTCGGTGGAATCGCCAGCCGCTAGAAATTATAGGCAATGGGCGGGTGGAAGGCGTCAGGGTTTGCGTCACCCGGCTTGGCGCGCCAGATGCGCGGGGCCGACGCAGCCCGGAAATGCTGCCTGGTTCCGAAGAAATTTTACCTGCCGACCGGGTGATTATCGCGTTCGGCTTCCAGCCCAATCCCGCACCTTGGTTCAATGAATTCGGGATTGCAGTAGATTTGCGCGGGCGGGTGCAGGCGGCGCCGACCAGTCAGTTCAAGTTCCAGACGCGCAACCCCAAGGTATTCGCCGGCGGTGATATGGTGCGCGGCTCTGATCTGGTGGTCACGGCGGTGTTTGAAGGACGGGAAGCCGCAGCAGGGATTCTGGATTATCTAGAGGTGTAAACTAACCGCGATGGAAACGCTCGCCCAAACGCGGGTTGTCCATTCTAAACGACGGTGTTTAGTTGAGGTGTTCCTAGAAGGCGTATTAGTCGGCGTCATCAGGCGCTAAACCGGCTTATTCGGACCAGAACGGAGGTGGTTTAACTCATGTTGGTCGAACCCAGTGCGCTTGGCCTGATGGTCAACGCGGTTGTTCAGCGCCACGGCGGGTTACCGACCCGGCTGCTGCAAATTCTGCGTGAGGTGCAAGATAGCCTCACCTGGCTATCGCCCGAAGCGATGGACGCAGTGGCCGATGCGCTCGGCCTCTCGCCCGATAAGGTGCGGCGGGTCGCCGAGTTTTACTCCTTTCTTTACACCGTGCCGCGTGGTTCCTACGACATTCTGTTTAGCGACAACATCACGGATCGGATGCTTGGCAGCCGACAATTGTTGCGCTATCTGTGCGACAAGCTCGATGTCGGCATCGGCCAGCCCCGCGCCGACGGTCGGGTCACGGTCGGCATCACCTCCTGCACCGGGATGTGCGATCAAGGTCCTGCCGCCCTGGTCAATGGTTATGCGCTGACCGCCCTCGATAAGCCACGTCTCGACCGGATCGCCGATCTGGTCAACCAGCTGGTTCCGCTGGCCGAATGGCCGCGTGAGTACTTCGAAGTCACCACCAACATCCGCCGCGCCGATATTTTGCTAGGCCGGCATTTCGCTGACGGCACAGCTTTGCGAGCCGTGTTGAAGCGCGGCCCACAAGCGATTCTGGAAGAACTGGTCAAATCCGGCCTGCGCGGTCAAGGCGGCGCCGGTTTCAAATTAGCCCTGAAATGGAGGTCTTGCCGCGATGCGCCCGGTGAAGTGAAGTACGTGGTGTGCAACGCTGACGAAGGCGAGCCGGGCACCTTTAAGGATCGGGTGCTGATGCAGGAGTACGCCGATCTGGTGTTCGAGGGTATGACCCTGTGCGGGCGGGTGATCGGCGCTCGCCAAGGCTTCGTTTATCTGCGCGGCGAATATCGCTACCTGCTGGAGTCGCTCAACGCGACTTTGCAACGGCGGCGCGAGGTCGGTCTGCTGGGTAAAAATATCCTGGGCGAGTCGGGCTTCGATTTCGACATCGACATTCATCTGGGCGCTGGCTCCTATGTTTGCGGTGAGGAATCGGCGCTGATCGAATCGCTGGAGGGTAAGCATGGCGTACCGCGCATCCGCCCACCGTTCCCGACGACCCACGGTTATCTGAACAAGCCGACCGTAGTCAACAATGTCGAAACCTTCGCTGTTACCGCTAAAATTGCTACCGAAGGCGGCGCTTGGTTCGCCAGTCGCGGCACCGCCGAATCTAAGGGCACCAAACTGCTGAGCGTCAGCGGCGACTGTGAACGGCCCGGGATTTACGAATACCCCTTTGGCGTGACGGTGCGGCGGGTGCTGGAAGATTGCGGGGCGCGGGATGCCCAGGGCATCCAGATGGCCGGCCCGGCTGGACACACTCTTTCCGCCAAACAGTATGACCGGCGCATTTGCTTCGATGATCTGGCGACTGGCGGTTCGTTCATGGTGTTCGCCAAGCACCGCGATATTCTCGACGGGATGCGCAATTTTGCCCACTTCTTCGTCCATGAAAGCTGCGGTTTCTGTACGCCCTGTCGGGTCGGCACCTCGCTGCTGTGCGATTTGGTGGATAAGGTGCATACCGGGCATGGCGCCCGCGCCGATCTTGATGAAATACGTCGGCTGGGGCGGATCATGAAAGCTGGCAGTCATTGCGGCCTCGGTCAGACTGCGCCTAATTCGGTGCTAGACAGTCTGGATCAATTCCCGGAAGCCTGGATGCGGCGCTTGCGGTCAACCAATTATGAGCCGGCCTTCGATCTGGATGCGGCGTTGGGCGAAGCCCGGCGTTTGAGCGGGCGCGACGATCCGGGAGCGCATTTGCCCGATGAACAGAGTGATCTGGTGCGCCTGGCTCAACTGCTGGCGGATCAGGAAACGCCGCTGTCTGATGATGAACGGAATTTGCTGGGGGCATTGCCATGAGCGGGGAACCGACCTTTACCATTGATGATCAGCCGGTACCATTCCAGGACGGCCAGACTATCATGGAGGCGGCGCGAGCCGCTGGCGTCTACATTCCCCACCTGTGCTTCAACCCGGAGTTTGCCCCGCATGGCAGTTGCCGGGTGTGCCTGGTCAAGGTCAATGGCCGCGCTCAAGCCTCCTGCACAACTCCCGCCGCCGCCGGTCAAGTGGTGCAGAGTGAGACCGAGGACGTGCAGGAAATCCGCCGGGGCATCCTGGAAATGCTGTTCGTCGAGGGCAATCATATCTGCCCGGCCTGCGAGAAAAGCGGAGCTTGTCAGTTGCAGGCAGTGGCCTATTACGTTGGAATGCTGGCCCCGCACTTCACCTACTTCTATCCACATCGCAACATCGATGCTTCGCACCCGGATGCGGTCATCGACTTCAACCGCTGTATTCTCTGTGAACTGTGTGTCCGGGCCAGCCGCGATTTCGACGGTAAAAACGTGTTTGCAGTACAGAATCGGGGCATCAAGGCGCACCTGGTGATCAACACCCCGTCCGGCAAGCTGGGCGCGACCACGTTCAGCATCACCGACAAGGCCGCCCAAGTCTGTCCAACCGGGGCGATTTTGATCAAGAACCGGGTTTATGAGTCGCCGATTGGCCGGCGACTGTACGACCGGCAAGCGGTCAATGTGGTCGGTGATGTGGCGCAAGTGCCAGAAAGCGAAGGCGGGCGCCGCCATGACTAAACTGAAAGTCGCAACCTGTTCGCTGGCCGGCTGCTTTGGCTGCCACATGTCGATTCTGGATCTCGACGAGCGGCTGTTCACTCTGGTGGATTTGGTGGAGTTCGACCGCAGTCCACTAACGGACACCAAGCAGATTGGGCAATGCGATGTTGGCATTATCGAGGGCGGGGTTTGCAATGCCGAAAACGTCCACGTGCTGCGGGAGTTTCGCGCCCACTGCAAGATTCTGATTTCAATGGGTGCTTGTGCGATCACGGGCGGCGTGCCGGCAATGCGCAACCACTTTACTCTCAAGGAATGTCTGGACGAATCCTATCTCAATGGAACCGGGCTGGTCGACGCACAAATCCCCAGCGACCCGGAAATCCCATTACTACTCAGTCAGGTTCATCCCCTGCATGAAGTCGTGAAAATAGATTACTACCTGCCCGGTTGCCCACCGTCAGCCGACGCAATCTGGACCTTCCTGACCCAATTGCTGTCTGGTCAGCCGATTGCCCTGTCTTACGGCCAGCTTCATTACGATTGAGCAATTACGCGAGGCGAACCATGAATACGTTGGAAACGGTTGCCGAATCGGAAAAATTACAGCGCATTGCCATTGATCCGATCAGTCGGGTGGAAGGTCATGGCAAGGTGACGTTGCTGCTGGATGAAAACCACCACATCCGCCAGGCGCGATTGCACATCGTCGAATTTCGCGGCTTTGAGAAATTCATTCAGGGCCGGCCTTATTGGGAATTGCCGATTGTAGTACAACGGTTGTGCGGGATTTGCCCGGTCAGCCATCATCTAGCGGCGGCCAAGGCAATTGATCAACTGGTCGGGGCGCGAGAATTAACCCCCACTGCGGAAAAGATTCGCCGACTATTGCATCTAGGCCAGACGCTGCAATCGCACGCTGTGCATTTTTTTCATCTGGCCTCGCCGGATTTCCTGTTTGATTTTGACGACCCGGTGGCGCACCGCAATATTGTAGGGGTGATGGCCGATCATCCCGAGATTGCCCGTCAGGGGGTATTGTTACGCAAATACGGCCAGGAAGTGATTCGAGTCATTGCCGGGAAGCGGGTTCATGGCGTCGCCACCGTACCAGGCGGCGTCAACAAAGCGCTGACAGCGGCGGATCGGGATTACCTGCTAACTGATCTGGAACAGATGATCCAGTGGAGTCAGGCCGTGATCGGACTGATGCGGCAGGCTTTCGAACAAAACCCCGGTTATTTCATCCATTTTGCTACGATCCGCAGTAATTTCCTCAGTCTGGTGCGTGCTGATGGCGCATTGGACCTGTACCACGGCGGTCTGCGGGCTAAAAACCGGCGCGGCGGGCAAGTCTTCGATCACCTCGATTACCAACGCTATTTTCAAGTAATCCACGAGCAAGTCAAATCGTGGACTTATATGAAGTTTCCATTTATCGCTTCACTAGGGCCAGACAATGGCTGGTACCGGGTCGGACCCTTGGCGCGCGTCAATTGTTGCGATTTTATCTCCACGCCATTGGCTGAAGTCGAGCGGCAATACTTCGTGGGGCTGGGGCAAGGGCAACCGATTCAGGCGACGCTGGCCTATCACTGGGCGCGAATGATTGAATTGCTGTATTCCGCCGAGGCGATTAAGGAATTGTTGCATGACCCGGAGATTCTCGGCAGCGACTTGGTCGTGCGTGGCGAGATGACGCAGGAAGGCATTGGCGTAGTCGAAGCGCCGCGCGGCACCTTGTTCCATCACTACCGGATTAATGAAGATGGATTGGTGGAAAAAGCCAATCTGATTGTCTCCACCACCAATAACAATCAGGCGATGAATGAATCCATTCGCCAAGTGGCTGAGCATTATCTGGATGGCAAGGAATTAACCGAACCACTGTTAAATCAAATCGAAGTTGCAGTGCGGGCTTATGATCCCTGTTTATCCTGCGCCACGCACGCTTTGGGTAAGATGCCACTGGTGGTGGAATTGACGGACGCTGATGGAAGTATGGTGGATTGTCTGGTGCGGGATGCCGATGGCGAGATTCGTCGGGAGTAATTTTTATGCTTCAACGGCAGTCGAGCGCACTCAGGCATTTAATGGGCGCTATTGTTCGATAGCATTCCCGATTAGGCGCTGGCGTGGCCGGGTTTGCCGCCATCCCGGACATCCATTCAGAACATCGGCCTGCTGCCTTAAACGCTCATGCGCAGTAAGTCACTGCATCCAGATTAAGATCATCCGCGTCGCGGGCCAGCGGTTGGCTGCTCAGCCAAGTCGTCCAGCCCAGCCGGGTTCCCTCGCCCAGTTGTAACGGCGGCACGTCTTCCTTCCTGAGAATCAGGTTGACATCCCACAGCAGTTCATCACCGATGTAATTGCGCACCCAAGCGACCAGCCGTTGCAGACTGTCGCTGCCCGGCAGAAACCGTTGGAATTCAGCCAGCTTCATCGGCCCCATGACAATGCGGAATCGGTGCTGGCAATCCCAGACCCGTTCGCCAATCACCGCAGTCATGCCCAGCAGGCCGGTCGTGGGCGTCTCACCGAGTCGGCACCGGCTGGCCTCCGACAACGGCAGCCAATGGCCGACAAAGGTATCCACTTGGACCGGCAGTTTGAAAAAATCCGCCAGAATCATCTCCAAACCTTCAGGATTACGGGTCTGACAGGCCAGTCGGCCCGCGTAATGGAGCTTGGCCAAATCCGGCACAGCGTCTCGGTCCCACAACGAGGGCATTCCCAACCCGAACTGGGCCCCGACATAAACGTTGAAGCGGTCAGTTTCAGGCCGGTCGAAGCTGACCGTCGGCTGGGTGTCGGCCCAGGCCCGGTAGAACAGGCCCAGCATCCGGTGATGAAACAGGTCGGCGAAGCGGGCGAAGGTTCGGTCACCATGATTGCGCAACCGGTCCCGGGCATACTCGGTTAGATGCACCGGCAACGGCCCATGTGGCCCGAACAAACCTAGGAAATATTCGGTCAGGCGTGGCGCTCGGTCCTCATTGCCCGGATCGAATGCCGCCAAAGTAGCCGGCGCAAAGGCCAGCGAGGGTTCCTGCGCCAGCCGCACCGGATCATCCACCAGCCGGATCGCTTTTCCCAGCCGGGGCTGGTCGCGATAACGGCATTCCAGGCGGCGCAAGGCTTGGAAAAAATGAAAGGCATACGGCTTCTGCCGCAGTGCCTCCAGCAGGTCTACAGGGTCTGCCGTCGTCCGATCCGGGCCGGCCATCGAATAATCTCGCCCCGCTCGGTCGATTTGACGACCGTTTCGGTGAAGGAGTTAATGGAAACATATTTGGCGAAGAACTGTTCCAGCACCGCGCCCAGCAGAAAAATGCCGACACCCTCAAACGCCGCTTCATCCAGGGCCACAATCACTTCCAGACCCCGGGCGAAGGCGATCGGACCGGGAATCGGCGCCCGGCGGGTGATCGGCGTGGCGCGAACGGAACAAACTCCGTCAATCTGCTTGCGGGCGCTGGATTCAGCCAGATCGCCATATAGCGCCAGCAGTTCTCGCAGCGCCACCGCGCCTTGCCGGGCATCGCTATCGGCAATCGACAGATAGTTCAGGTTCAGATGGCTGATGAGCCGCCAGGCAGTATCGCCGTGGGAATGGGACGGGCGCGGCTTGGTTGGGCCAGCTAGACAACGCACCGCGCTGACCGGCGCCCCGGACGCCAAGGTGAAATCGGTGTCGCCCCGCCCAATCGGCATTTGCAGCGGTAAATCACGATTGGTGCACCAAGTGGCGACCGCCAATTGCCGCAGGTCGCCGCGATAGGGGGTTTCATCCGCATCCACCAGCGCCAGGTAGGTTTCGCTGCCGATGTAGCTGGAACGTGGCCCGACTCGCCGCTGCCGGTCGGACAGCAGTCGCGGCAGCCGGTGCATCGTATAGAACACTCGCTCGCTGCGCTGGCTGAGCCGGTCGTAGCTGGCGTAAAACGGCAGGAATTCCTGTTCCTCGTTGTTAGCGCCGATGCCGGCCACGCTGGTGATCTGGTAGGCCTCAAAATCCAGTGGCCGGGTTCGGTCCGGAATCACATGATGCTCGGCCACCTGATCGCTCAGGTGAATCCGGTCAGCTCGCTTGGGAAACAGATTGATCGCCGGCGTACAAAACAGAGTGAAATTGGTGGCGGCTACGGCGTTTTCCAACATCGGGTCGGCCCGGCTCAGCAGGATCAGCAATTCCATTTCCTGGTCAGCGCAGCGCTGTATGGCCGGCTTTAATCCGCTGAGCTCGACAAACAGGTAACGCTGGGGGAAGGCAAAGTATTCGTGCAGGAGCCGGTAGCCTTGGAATCCCGCTGGGGGACATGGCAGCAGGGCTTGGTGATCCTCGAATCCCAGCCGCTGGATAGACCCGCCGGCTAACCGCTCATGCCAAGGCGCTGGGCGTCGGCCAGGCCGCGCCACCAGCATGACCGTGTTGGTCAGCAACTGCTCGTGCAACCGCGCCGGCAGGGCGTCACTGCCGTGCAGAAACAACGGCAATCGATCCAGCGCCAGCTTGTTGAATGCCAATCCCGGCAAGGTGGTGCGTAGCCGCAGGCGAATACCGGCCCGCACCCGGGACAATTCCGGCAGATCCAGTTGCGCGACCGGCTCCTTGCCAGCGAAATATTGCGCCTCAGTCAGCTCCAGCGGCCACAAGGTCACCTCATGCGCGGTCCGGTATTCACAGGCGGTCTGATCGCCCTTGCCCAGCAGGCTATGCAATGCACTGCCCCGGGGAATGACGAACCCTTGTTCAAGATCGCCCTCAGTCGGATCCGGCTGGAAGCGAGCCACCAGCATGGACGGCGTCGGCGCTAGATAGGATGGATAGATGATCTCCAGCAGGTGCTGGGTGAAGCGCGGGAACTCGGCGTCCATCTTGAGTTGCACCCGCGCTGCCAGAAAGCTGAATCCTTCCAGCAGTCGCTCGACATAGGGATCCGCGCATTCAAAGCCTTCTAACCCCAGCCGCCCGGCAATTTTCGGGAATTCACGAGCAAACTCGCCGCCCAGCTCTCGCAAATGTTGCAGTTCCCGGTTGTAATACTCCAGCAGGCGGGGATCCATCAGCGCTCCCGGGACCGGGTGGACTCCTCGATCAACACCTGGCCGCTTTCTAAGTCAATCTCGGTTTTCAGATACAGTTGCAGGGGCAACGGCTGCGCCCATAATTCACCTTCGATCTCGAAAGTCAGCGCATTATGACTCATCCGTTCCTCGTTGACCTCTGTGCGCACCCGCAGCGATTGCCGGAAAATGCGCGGCTCGAAGTCGGCGACCGACTGGCGCAGGTTACGCTCCAGTGCATCCATATTCACGCTACGGGCGGTCGAGCCGGCCAGTGGCGGCAGCCCGAAGTTGATCACCGAATGGGCAGCGAACGGATAACGCTCAATCTCCTCGCGCTGCGGCAATCCGGAAGCGTTGAACAGCCAGCCCAGATCGCGCAACACACACTCGCGCAGACGGTTGGCGGACAGCACCCGCTGGTCGCGGGACTCTTGTGTCTTATCCGGCTCGTCATCGGTCAGCCGATCCAGCAGCGACGGCTGCAAGCGTTCTTTCGAGGTCAGTTCAGCCATCGCCGGATTCAGCATCGGTAAGGATGGTCTCGATCTTCAGATCGATCCGCCGCGCATCCAGCAAGGGGTACTCGCCCTGATCGGTGGTCAGCATCCGTTGCCCCAATCCCAGCCAGGTCTCGGCATCGCATTCCCGCCACTCGGTCTTGCGCCCCAATTGCACCAGTGGATCGGTGCTGGTTGGCGAATCCGGATAACGGGCCGGAATCAGCCCGACGGTCTCGCCGCCGTTGGCCCAAGTGAAGTGGGCCGGCATCCAGACATAATCCCGCAAGTCAGCGGGCTTCTCCAGCACGATGGTCTGAATCCTCTGGAATGGAATCCAGTAATAGCGGCCATTGACAACCGCTTCCAGCACCGGCCCCAGGCGCGGGTCGGCGTCAGCGATCCAGTCAAAGGGCTGTTGATCTATCGCGCCGGCAGTGGCCGGAGCGGTCTCAAAGGCCTGATCACGGACTGTCCGGGCCTGGACATGCTGGCCGGCGGCGGTCAGGCGTAAGGCTTCCAGCAGCAGCGCCACCCACGACGCGGGGTCGCCAAAAATCAGCGGTGAGCGCCGCCCGGTGAACACCTCGGCCCGGAATATCTCGCAGCGTAATGCTTCTCGATAGGTCTGCACCATCGGCAATGCCAGGGCGTCCATTTCGCCCACGACATTCAGTTGGTTCAGCGCCCGTTCCCACTGACCCAGCGCCGCCAGTAACTGGAACAGGAAGATACGGTGTTTGGCATTGGCGGGTTCCTTGCGCACCTGGGCCTGCAACTCGGCCAGGGCATCCAACAGGCGACCTTCACGCAGGCTTTGTTCGGCTGACATGGCAATGCTCTTTTCGTTTCGATGGGTGCCGGTAAAACGATTCCGCGCTTCCGGAGCAGCCATGCCGCCCGGAAACGCGGATGCCCAGAACCGGACGCCAGCAAGGGCGATCCGGTCTGTCGCCTCAGACCTTCTTGGCCAGCTTCACATCCCAGCCCATCTTGCCCGCCGACTTCAGCTTGCCGTCGGCGCCCTGCACAAAGTACTCCATCTGGACCTTGGAGAAGTTGATCGAGCAGGCTTCATGCGGTAATTCGGGGCCGCCACTACCGGTCTGGTAGGAACTAACCATGACATCGGACATGGTGATTTCCAGGAATTTCTGCGGAGTTTCATCGCCAGTCGATTTCCGCTGGGTAAAGATAGCAGTCGGGAAATGCTTGCCCGTCGTACACAGCGTCATCAACGGGGCTGACGCCGCATTCATGGTCATGGTGAAATGGAAATCCTGCACGTTCACCGCGCCAACGCCTTCACCGCCGCCATGGGACGCGGAACCCGCGTTTGAGCAACCCCAGCTCCAAGACAGCAACTGAATACACTCCTTGTAGCCCTCTTCCGGGGATTCGCCCTTGACATTACCCGACTTCAGATCCAGAAAAGCGTCTAATCTTGCCATGACAATTACCTCCACTTTGGAAAGGACTTATGGATTGAATAACAATCCAACATGAATTGATCGGCGCACCTTTAGAACTCCAATTGGCGTTTCCAGAAAGTTTTACCGACCTGTATGAGTTAAAGCACACTGCATGCCAACATTAACTCACTGTTTTCCTTGGTGCATTTTTATCAATCTTCCCTGAGTGGCCCACAATGAACCTTTTGAGGCCATTCTGAATCGTCCGTCACCCTGCGGTTTAGCCACCTTTGGCCGATGGCAGTTTCGACACTAGCCGCAGAGATACCGTAAGTCCTTCCAACTGGTAATGCGGACGTAAAAAGAATTTCGAGGTGTAGTAACCGGGATTGCCTTCCACCTCTTCAACAACAACCTGCGCGTCGGCCAGCGGCTTCATAGCCTTGGTTTCTTCACTAGAAAAAGCCGGATTGCCGTCGACATACTGGTTAATCCAGTTTTGCAGCCAGGTTTGCATATCATCGCGTTCCTTGAACGAACCGATCTTGTCGCGCACCATGCATTTAAGGTAGTGGGCAAACCGGCAAACCGCAAACAGATAAGGCCAGCGCGCCGACAGATTGGCATTAGCCGTAGCGTCCGGATCTTCATACTCGGCTGGTTTTTGCAGCGACTGAGCGCCGATAAAGGCGGCAAAGTCAGAGTTCTTCTTGTGGATCAGCGGCATGAACCCGTTTTTGGCTAATTCAGCCTCACGTCGGTCACTGATGGCAATCTCAGTCGGACATTTCATGTCCACGCCGCCATCGTCAGTCGGGAAGGTATGGGTGGGCAGATTTTCCACAGCACCACCGGATTCAATGCCGCGAATCCGAGTGCACCAGCCGTACATCTTGAAGGCTCGGGTGATATTGGTGGCCATTGCGTAGGCGGCATTGGTCCACACATAGCTGTTGTGAGTGGACCCCTCTACTTCTTCCTCGAAGTCGAATTCTTCCACCGGGTCGGATTTCGCTCCATAGGGTCGCCGTCCTAAAAACCGGGGCATCGCCAGACCAATATAACGGGAATCCTCGGAGTCGCGCAGCGACCGCCAAGCGGCATATTCGGGGGTCTGGAAAATCTTGGTGAGATCGCGCGGGTTACTGAGCTCCTGCCAAGAGTCCATTTGCATGACCGTCGGCGCGGCGGCGGCCAGGAAAGGACAATGTGCCGCAGCGGCGGTCTGCGCTATTTCCCGCAGTAGCTCCACGTCGGGCGGGCTGTGATCGAAGTAATAGTCACCCACCAGGCAACCAAAGGGTTCGCCGCCAAACTGTCCATATTCTTCTTCGTACATCTTCTTGAAGATCGGACTCTGGTCCCAGGCAGTGCCCTTGAACTTCTTAAGGGTTTTATGCAGATCCTTCTTGGAGATATTCAGCACCCGAATCTTCAGCATCTCGTCGGTTTCGGTGTTGTTGACGAGGTAGTGCAGACCGCGCCAGGCGCTCTCGACCTGCTGAAAATCCTCATGATGGAGGATCTTGTTCATTTGCTCGCTGAGCTTGTGATCAATGGCCGCGATCATTGATTCAATCGATTTGATCACGTCATGGGAGATCAGCGTGGTGTTCTGCAAGGCCTGTTCGGCCATGGTGCGGATCGCGTTCTGGACGGCTTCCTTGGCCTGATCCGATTTGGGTTTGAATTCTCGTTGCAGCAGTGAAGAAAAATCGCTCGCTTCGAGAGTCTGGGTTTCGGCGCCGGGCTGAGCTTGGGCGTTGGCAGTAGGTTCGGCCATGACTGATTACTCCTCGGCGGCAGGTTTGGCGTCGTCCTGCGGCTTGGGCGCGGACGCCAGCGCTTGCAACAGGCTCGGATCATTCAGGACATTGGCGATCAACTCTTCAGCCCCGGTCTTGCCGTCCATGTAGGTCATCAGGTTGGTGAGTTGCTCACGGGCTTGCAACAACCGGTTCAGGGCGTCAACCTTGCGGGCCACCGCCGCCGGAGAGAAGTCGTCCATGCTCTCGAAGGTAATATCCACGCTCAGATCGCCTTCGCCCGTCAGGGTATTGGGCACCCGGAACGCCGCACGAGGTTTCATGGCCTTCAGGCGGTTATCGAAGTTGTCCACGTCAATTTCGAGGAACTTGCGATCAGATACCGGCGCCAGCGGATCCGCCGGTTTGCCCGACAGATCGGCCATAACGCCCATCACGAACGGCAGCTGCACTTTTTTCTGCGATCCGTACACCTCAACGTCATACTCGATCTGGACGCGAGGCGCCCGGTTGCGGGCAATAAATTTCTGGCTGCTCATCGCCATTGGAACTTACCTCTCTCTGGAATCACACGGTACTGGTAACACCCAGCCGGAATTGGGACCATTCAACCGAATTCAACCGATAATTATAGTTGGTTATTCAGCATTGTCGTTCTGCATCCCGAAAATCAGATGGGCTTGCTCAGCCCCACCCGGCGCCAGGTCAAGCAAGATGGACATGAAATCCTTGGTCGCTAGTCGCTTGGCGCGTCTCAACAACAGAGGGGCCGGGCTAGACGGTTCGTAGCGGTCAAAATACTCGCAGATTTTGTCAATCATGCGCAGGGCGTCTTCGCGACTGGCGATCTCGCCCACCACCAACCGTGGGCCACCCCCGGTCAGCGCCTGACCACCGGACTGGGTTCCTCCATCTTCTCCAGCCTCAACAGCGCCATCGCTGGTCATGGCCACGCCCTGCTGTTGGAGATGCTCGGCCAGCGCATGGCGCATCTCTTTGAGTATCCCACCCAATGCGCTCATATCCGGGGCTTGGCTAACACCGATCCGGTCAGTCAGCCCAGCCTCAATCCGCTGCACTGATTCGATAGCTGCGGTGATCATAGCTGCGGTCGCCTGGATTGCCTCCGGACCGACTTCCTGGAATGCGCCGCTGATTTTAGCCGGAGTCGGTAATTCATCCTCCTCCTTGACTAGCGGCGTCAACACTCCGGACGCAATGTGGATGTCGCGCAGACTAATCCGCCCCAAACTGCGTGAGTGAACCAGCGGCGCTTCGCGCAGGGCGGGCAAGGTGGCTTCCGGATCGCACAGTGCGACTACAACATTCACTCGGAGGGTTGGATCATTGTCGTCGTCGGGGTCCAACTGCGGGTAGAGATGATCCCAAAACCGCTCGATCAGACCATCCACCAACATCAAACCCTCGGTAAAACCGGGCAGGCCGTCGGTGTGCAGCAGGGCGCGACTCAGATACACCGCGACCCGCAAGTCCCGGGTGCGTTCCGCCAACGCCAGGGCGGTTTTCTTGACGCTGCGCCAGTCAGCCGGATCGGCTGGAATGATAGTGTCGCCGTACTGGCGCTCCGGGGTTCCCTGGGCCTGTTCCTCCATCTGCGCGAAAGCCGGATCGTATTCGAGATCCTCGCCACCCGGTGGACCCGCAGCAACCTCGCCTAACAAGGCATCAACGTCAATAACACTCATGGCTAAATATGCCTCATAAGATTGTGGTTTAACTATAGCTAAGAGATATTTATAGTCTATATTGAGTTTTCTAATATCACATTATAGGCTGTTTAAAGAGTTCAGCTTAACTAGCTCAACTTAAGCAGATCAATCGGATTGGGAGCGGTTTATTCCCACTGTAGTCGCCATTTCCATACACAAAGTCGTATTGAGTGAGGAGGAAACATGGGCATCAAATTCGACCCGCTTTGGAAAGTCGCCGATCCATATTATGTTTATCAATTCGGTGATTACCAGGCCTTTCTGGACTCGGTCAACCAGCAACAAATCATGCAGGCGCTTTGGATGGCTGTCGGCCATTTCCGCGACCCCTGGGTACGGGAAATCCTGGAAGACGCTAGCAGTCGCCAAGGTTTGCATGATGTCATTGTCGAACAGGGTGTCCATCAGCCAGAGAACCTGATGAGCGGTGGTTTTACCCTGCACTTCACGATTCGAAATGATCGTGGCCGCGCCTACCATCTCTACATCAAGCAGAAGGACAACGGCACCATCTACATCAATGAGATTTCGTTCAAGAGATATAATCAGTTCGTGAGCGTCTTTTACGAGTAGGCCTTTCCTGACCCGGCCTGGCGAGTGGAGCTTCGCCCGCCGGCGCATTGGGCGCGTGATGATGTGGTCAGGCGACAAGCATCGCCACTCAATCGAGATGGCGGATATACGGTCGCTTGATCTAACTGACCCGGACAAGGCCGGATCTACCCTCACAAACACAGGCCTCCGCCATTAAGGCGCCCTGCTTGAGTCAAGCCTCAGGCGCAGTCCATTGGGCATGATGATCCGGGCGGTATCGACTGGGGTTATCATTGCAGCAATCCGGACGGATCGAGGCTGATCCATTCCGCCCAGGTCGCTCGAAGCGGCGTCCCTGTCCACGGAAATCGCGCCATGCCCTTGAAATTGACGATTACCAGCTATCAGCGGCTCTCTCCAGGCCAGGAAACCACCAAAATCCTGGATCGCGGATCGATCAGCATCGGTCGCGCCGCGCAGAACGACTGGGTCCTGCAAGACCCGGAACGCATCCTCTCCAGTAAGCACTGCGCCGTTCATCACCAAGATGGCGGCTATTTTCTGACAGACACCAGCACCAATGGCGTCTATCTGAACGACTCTGACCAGCGCCTCATTCGGAACCAGAAAATCCGGCTCAAGGATGGCGATCACTTCGTGCTGGGCGAATATGAGATCGCCGCTACATTGCTGTCGGTGGCAGAATCGGAAGAATCAGCCCCGGACGGGCCGATCACTGATGTTGTGCCGTTTCCGGGGCTAGGGGCTGGCGATTCGATCCTGTCAGACGAGAAACCCAGCTTTGCTGGTGGCGTAGCCGATCACGACAAACCGTCTTTTTCCGATCTGCTGGCCGATGATCGGGAGTCTTCCCACCTGCCGCACGCGGCCCAGCCCCGATCTGAGCGTGACAAACCGTCTTTTTCCGATCTGCTGGCCGATGATCGGGAGTCTTCCCACCTGCCGCACGCGGCCCAGCCCCAATCTGCCGGTCAGGTAGTCACCGAACCGCCGCCTGATGCCTCAGCGCCGGATCGCGCTTTTTTTGAACCACCGGCGCTGATTCCTGAGACAGCTCCTTCGCCGCTGGAACTTGAATCGCCCACTCCAGAGCCAGCGCAGCAAGCCGCCGAACCAGTCCACCCGGCTCCGCCGCCGCTTGAAATTCCTGAATGGCCTGTAGCAACGCCACCGGTTATTCCCGATATCCCGGCTAAGCCGGCCAGTGAGGAAGCGGCGATTCCTGATGACTGGTGGCTAGCGCCGCCTGCGCCGGCTCTACCGCCATCCACGCCAGCAACGCCGCCGGAGCGACCGGTTGCCGCACCGACTCCACCGCCGCCAGTTAAGGCTGACGCGGTGTTCGAAGCGCCGGCAACGCCCCCACCGAGCGTGATTGCGCCAGCCGTACCAGCCACTCCACCGCTGGCTGCCGCGCCACCGGTAAAATCTGGCGATAACGACTTGGTGCGCGCCTTTTTGGAGGGGGCCGGGCTGCCTCAGGCGCGGTTAGCTGATGACCGGTTGCCAGAAACCCTGGCCCATCTTGGCGCGATTTTCCGCGAGACCGTGCAGGGACTGGCCGAGATTCTCCGAGCTCGGGGCGATATCAAGGGCGAATTCCGGCTGGACCGGACAACCATTGGTCCGATGGAAAACAATCCGCTCAAGACCCCTCCCGGTCAGCCGCCGCTTCGCACGGAAGAGATCATGGTCCTGCTGCTGGCGCCCCGACATAACGCCTATATGTCGCCGGTGCAGGCAGTGCATGAGGCTTTCACCGACATCAAGGCTCATCAGGTAGCGGTCATGGCCGGGATCCAGGCGGCGCTGAACCGCCTGCTGGAGCGCTTTGATCCCGGCAACCTGGAGACTCGTCTCCAGCAAACCGTGTTCGATAGCATCCTGCCAGCGAGCCGCAAGGCCAAATACTGGGATCTGTTCACCTCTGAATACCAGGCTATCGCCCGGGAGGCCGAGGATGATTTTAACGAGCTGTTTGGCGATGAGTTCGCCCGCGCCTACCAAGAGCGGCTGCGCCCCCGGTGAGTCCGGCCATTGCGGCCATCAGCTGCGATCTTGCAGTCGGGATGCTACGATTTTGGGGACGAGCCGGTTTATCCGCAATATTCTCAATGAAGCAATAAAGCGAGCAATGCCGCCATGAGCTGGTACAGCAAGGTCGTATGGTCCGAGGGGATGTTTCTGCGCCCCCAGCATTTCCAGCAGCAGGATCGCTATCTGGAAGCCCTGGTCCGGCAGTCCTGCGGCGATCTGCGCCCCTATCCTTGGGGAGTCAGCATGCTGACGTTGGATCGGGAGGCGCTGGCGCTGGGCAAAATCGCCATTACCGCCGCCCGGGGGCTGCTGCCGGATGGCACCCCCTTTAGCATTCCCGATCTCGACCCGCCGCCTGCTCCGCTTGATATCGGCGCCGAGGTCCGGGACGCCCGCGTTCTACTGGCGCTGCCGCTGCGGCGAACCGGCATGGCGGACGTAGAACGCGGCGATCTCGAGGATACCACCGCCCGCTACCGGGCTGCCGCCCGTGAGGTGCGCGACAACAACATCGACACCGCCAATAACAGCGCTTTCGTCGAGATTGGCGAGCGTCGCTTGCGGCTGTTCCCCGACACCCGTGATTTTAGCGACTACACCTGTATCGGCATCGTTCAGGTGCGAGAGAAACTCCCGGATCAGACGGTGGTGCTGGATGAGGAGTATCTGCCACCGTGTCTGGATTGCCGCGGCGTTCCGCCCCTCAAGGGCTTTGTGACCGAAGTGTTGGGTCTGCTGCACCAGCGAGGTGACGCGCTGGCCGAGCGGGTGGCCGGGGCGGGAACCGGGCGCGGCGCCGGAGTGGATATCGCCCAGTTTCTGCGGCTGCAAGCCGTCAACCGCTTTGAACCCTTGTTCGCACATCTGGCGGCGATGCCGGGCCTGCATCCCGAAGCCTTCTACCAGATTGCGGTGCAACTGGCGGGTGAAATGTCCACCTTCACCGGTAAGACCAAGCGCCGTCCCCCGGTCTTCCCAACCTATGATCACGACGATCTGCGCAAGACCTTCGGCATCCTGATGGCTGAGTTGCGCCGCTCGCTTAGCCTGGTCGAGGAACAGGCAGCGATCCGGATTCCCATCGAAGAACGCCAGTACGGCATCCGGGTTGCGATCATTACCGATCGCGAACGGCCACTGCTGACCAAAGCCACATTTATCCTGGCGGTGCGGGCCGATATGGCCACCGACCTGCTGCGCGCCCGTTTTCCGACCCAGGTCAAGATTGGGCCAGTCGAACGGATCGCCCAGTTCGTCAATCATCACTTGCCCGGCATTGGGGTCAGCGCCCTGCCGGTGGCGCCGCGCGAGATTCCTTACCAATCCGACTTCATTTACTTCCGGCTGGATCGCAGCAGCGAATTCTGGAAACAGATCCTCAGTTCGGGTGGCTTTGCCTTTCATGTGGGCGGCGACTTCCCCGGACTGGACATGGCGTTCTGGGCTATCAAAGAGGCAGAGTAACGAACCGTGACCATTGACGATCCGTTTGCGCCCGCCGACAGCGACGGCGATGGCGACCGTACCCTCATCCGGCCCATGCCGGGCGGGCGTCGTTCCGGCGCGGGCGCGCCGCCGGCGCCGCCGCGCCCGGCGGCTGGCCCGCCACCGGCGGAAACCGCGCCGATCTCGCCAGGCGTCGGCCTCAATCCACTGGAGGCTGCCGCTGCCCCATTGCTCAGCTTGATCATGCGGCTGAAAAACACCGCTTCGCATCCCGACCCGGATCGGTTACGCCAGCGGATGATCGACGAGATCAAGGAATTCATGGCTAACGCCCGCAACGCCGGCATCCACGAGAAAACCGCGTTCCGCGCCCGCTACATCCTCTGTACCACGCTGGACGAGGTGGTGCTGAATACTCCCTGGGGCCGGGCCAGCGAGTGGAGCGAGAACAGCCTGCTGATCACCTTCCACAATGAAACCTGGGGCGGCGAAAAATTCTTTGAACTGCTGGACGCGATCATCCAGGACCCGCGCAAGAATCTGCACCTGCTGGAGCTGATGTACCTGTGTCTGGCCTTCGGTTTCCAGGGCCGCTACCGGTTGCTGGACAATGGCCGCAGTCGGCTGGAAGAGCAGCGGGAGCGGGTCTACAACGCCATCCGCACCGCCCGTGGCGAATTCGAGCGGGAACTGGCGCCGCACTGGCGCGGCGGTGGCGAACAACACAATCCGCTGATTCGTTATGTGCCGTTATGGGTAGTGGCGTCGGTGGCCGCGGCCCTGCTGTTGCTGGCCTATACGATCTTCAACTGGCTGCTGAACGACGCCTCCGACCCGGTGTTGAGCGCACTGAGCAGCATCCGTGAGGAGCCGGTCGCCATGGTGCAGCGCGGGGGGGTGGTGGCGCTCCCCGCTGCGCCGCCCAAACCACAGGTCAACGCTGGTCTGGCCCAAGTCACCCAGAACCTGCGAACTTTCCTGGACCCGCAAATTCGCGCCGGCAAGGTCTCGGTTCTCGAAGCTGCGGATAAAACTATAGTCCGCATCAACGGTGATGGTCTGTTTGACTCAGGCAGCGCCCACGTCAAACCGGAATTTCTGCCGCTGCTGGTGCAGATCGGCAAGGAACTCAACACAGTGCAGGGCAAGGTGCTAGTCACCGGCCACAGTGACAACATACCGATCCGCACCCTGCAATTTCCGTCCAACTGGCACTTATCCAAGGCCCGTGCGGACAGCGTGGTGGCGATTCTGGCTGCCGGCAGCGCCAATCCCGGCCGGTTCTCCGGCGACGGTCGCGCCGATACTGAACCGGTCGCTCCCAACGACACCCCGCAAAACCGGGCGCTCAATCGGCGCGTCGACATCATCCTGCTGGCCCGCGTCAACTAGGTCGGGACTATGAACAAAATCCTGCGCTCCCTGAAAAGTCCCTGGTTTATCGGCATTAGCGGCCTGCTGGCCGTCGGTGCGTTGATCTGGTATCTCGGCCCGCTGATCGCGATAGCGGGCAATACCCCGCTGGCAACCGATGCCGGCCGGGTCTGGACCCTGATGACGGTCGGCGGCATGTATGGCCTCTACCAGCTCATCTACTACATCGATGCCCTGAAGCGAAACCGCGCCATTCTGACCGACCTGGCCGGCCAAGCCACTGGTGGGGCAGTCGGCGGTGGAGATTCCGGTGGTGGAAGCAGCGGCGGCGATGGCGGCGGCAGTCCGGATGCCGCCACGCAGCAGCGCAAAAAAAAGGAAGAGGAGGCCGCCTCATCCGCAGAAATCTCCACCCTCAAGCAGGGGCTGGAAGAGGCGCTGGCGACCCTCAAGCGGGCGCGGCTGGGCGGCAAGTCCGGCCGCTTTCAGTACCTCTACCAGCTGCCTTGGTACATCATCATCGGCCCGCCTGGCTCCGGCAAAACCACTGCGCTGATCAACTCTGGGCTACGATTCCCACTGGGCGCGGGAAAGGTGCGCGGGGTGGGCGGCACCCGTAACTGCGACTGGTGGTTTACCGACGAGGCGGTCATGATCGACACCGCTGGCCGCTACACCACCCAGGACAGCCACGAGGAAGTGGATCGGGCGGCATGGCGCGGCTTTCTTGACCTGCTCAAAAAGCATCGCAAGCGCCGTCCGATTAACGGCGCTTTTGTCGCCCTTAGCCTGGCGGATCTGATGCAGCAGACCGAGGAGGAGCGGACCGCCCAGGCGGTGGCGATCCGGCAACGCATTCAGGAACTTCACGAGCATTTCGGCATTCGCTTCCCGATCTATGTGCTGTTCACCAAGGCCGATTTGATCGCCGGCTTTATCGAGTTTTTTAATGACTTCGGCCAGGAAGATCGGGCACAGGTCTGGGGCGCGACCTTCCCAATGGACGACCCGGCTAATCCGGAGGGCGTAGTCGAACACTTCAGCCACGAGTTCGAGTTGCTGGAGCAACGCCTCAACGACCGGCTGGTGGAGCGCCTTCAGGACGAGCGCGACCCGCAGCGGCGCGATCTGATCTACAGCCTGCCGCAGCAGTTTGGTTCGCTGCGGCAAGTCGCCGAACGCTTCATGACCGAAGTGTTCCGGCCCAGCCGCTACGAAGAACGGGTGCTGCTACGTGGCTTCTACTTCACCAGCGGCACCCAGGAAGGCACCCCGATTGATCGGCTGACCAGTGCGCTGGCCTCCACCTTCGGGCTGAACCGGCAAACCCTCAGCACCTTTTCCGGCAAGGGCAAGAGCTATTTCATCACCCGCTTGCTGCGTGATGTGATCTTCCCGGAAGCCGAGATCGCCGGGGCTAATCTGCGGGTAGAACGCTGGCGGGCCTGGATTCAGCGCGGCGCTTATGCTGGCGCGGTGCTGATCACCGCTATCGCCGCCAGTTTGTGGCTGGTCAGCTACGCCCGCAATGAAATCTATGTACGGGCAGTGGAAAAACAGCGTCTGGAAGTGTCTCGGTTGATTCAGGCGCTATCGCCCAATCAGACCGATCCGGTCGCGGCGTTGCCCGTGTTGAATGTAGCCCGCGCCATCCCCGGCGGTTATGACGACCGCGCCGCCAAGACGCCGTGGCTGATGGGCTTTGGTCTCTATCAAGGCGACAAGCTCGGTGGTCAGGCCCAGGCGATCTATCAACGGTTGCTGCTCCAGGCTTTGCTGCCCCGGATTGTGCTGCGGCTGGAGGAACGGTTGCGGCAGAACGCCAATAACCCTGGCGCTTTATACGACACGCTGCGGGTTTATCTGATGCTGGACGATGCCTCCCATTTCGACGCCAAGGCGGTTAAGGAATGGCTGGAGGCGGACTGGCAGGCTAATCTGCCGCGCGCCGTCAGCCGGGAACAGCGCGAGCAGTTGTCGGCGCATCTGGACGCCCTGTTGCAACAGTCGCCGCTACAGTCACCAATTGCCCTGGATGCCGCCCTGATCCAGAGCACCCGGACCTTACTCAACCAGGCTCCGCTGTCCCAGCGCATTTATGACCGGCTTCGGCAACGCCAGCGCAGCGCCGGTCAGCCGCCGGACATCGGACTGACCCTCGCCGCTGGTCCCGACGCACCCCGCGTGTTCGACCGCAAGAGCGGCCAGCCAATGAACAGCGGGATTCCCGGTCTGTACAGCTACAACGGCTACTATCAGTTTTTTCTGAACGAGAACCCAAAACTGGTCGGGCAACTGGCGGATGAAAGCTGGATTCTGGGGACGAACGTCCAAGTGTCCAGCGACCCCGCCGACCGCCAGCAAGTCGCCGATGGGGTGTGCCGGCTGTATCTCAGTGATTTCCAGAAGCAATGGCAGGATTTGCTGGCTGATGTGACGATCAAGCCGCTCACCACGCCGAATGCGGCGCTGGAAATTCTGCAAGTGCTATCAGCCCAGACCGATTCGCCGTTGCGCAAGCTGTTTGAAACCGTGGCCCACGAAACCGCGCTGAACCAGCCGCCGCCGGCACCCCCGCCGGATGCGGCCAAGCCGCCGCCGGACAAATCGATCACCGACAAGATCGCCGGCATTCTCGGCGCTCCCCCACCTGCCGCCGTTCCTACCTTGCAACCCTGTAGCCCTGACATCCGGCTTAACAGCTTTAATGAGCTGTATAGCCGTGAGGTGAAAGGTGCCGAGGGCGCGATTCCGCCGCTGGACAAGACGCTGGCCACGCTGGCCGAACTCTACAGCCAGATGAACGCTATTGTCCGCGCCAAGGAAACCAGCCCGGATGGCAGTATCCCACAAACGCTAAAAGATCAGATCGCTACTGTGATCAACCAGTTACAGGTTGACGCCACGCGTAAACCGCCGCCGTTCAACACCCTGCTGAACAAGCTCGCGCTGGATAGCGCTGACAGCGTCCGCACCCTGCGCGACCGGTTGAACGCGCAATGGAAGGCGGCGCAAATCGCCGCCTTTTTTCAGGACAACCTGAACGGCCGCTATCCGCTGGTGCGTAGTTCCATCCAATGGAGCGGCGCGGGGCCGAATGCGCCGGGGGCAGCGCTACCGACCAATAGTATTCAGTGGGTTGGCCAAGGCCCAGCCACCCCCATCGCCCGCCCCACGGTGCAAGGCCCGCCGGACGCGACCCTGGCCGCCTTTGGCCGGTTCTTTGGCCCAAATGGACTGATGGATAACTTCTTCAAGCAAAATCTGCAAGCCTATGTGGATACCTCGACCAGCGTCTGGCGCTGGCGCGGCTCCACTGCCGGCCCGGAAAGTCTCCCACCGGAGACCGTACAAATTTTCCAGCGAGCCGCAGCGGTTCGCGATGCGCTGTTCAGTGGCACCAGTCAAACGCCGCTGGCCCGCTTTCAACTGGCGCCGCTCGAGCTGAGTGGCGACGCCAGTCAGGTCGTCATCAACATCGACGGCCAGACCCTCAGCTATACCGCAGGTCAGGCAGCGCGGGCCGCCGATGTCCAATGGACCGGCGCGAGTGGACAGGCGCAGGTCGAGTTTCTGCCGCCAGTAGCGGGCAGCCCGTCGCAGTTGCGTGAAACCGGCCCCTGGGCCTGGTTCAAGATTCTCGACCAAGCGCAAGTCCAGCCGTTGAGCGCCAGCCAGTTCCGGGTAGTGTTTCAGATCGGCGCCCGGCAAGTCGCCTATGATTTGCGCACCGCTGGCGGCGTCAATCCGTTCCGGCTGCGGGAGCTGGAGGGGTTCCGGTGTCCGGATCAACTGTGACGCCTGAATCGACCGGCTTCTTCGGCAAACTGCCGGGCCGGGGCGACTTTATCGGCCGCTATTTGCCCCGAAGCTTTCTCGAACCCTGGGACGACTGGCTGCAAGCCGCCATCGCCGCCAGCCGCCATCAACTGGGAGAGTCCTGGCGCGATTATTATTGCACCAGCCCGATCTGGCGCTTTGCGCTGGGTCCTGGCCTGTGCGGACCGGCGGCTCACGCCGGGATCCTGATGCCCAGCATGGACCGGATCGGTCGCTACTATCCGCTGCTCATCGCTGCGCCACTGGCGCCGGACTGGCCGTTGTTGACCCTGCCGGTCAGCGCAGGAGCTTGGTTCCGGCAGGCGGAGCAACTAGCGCTATCTGGCCTCGATAATGACGTGCTGGACCTGGATGATTTCAGCCGGCGAGTAGAAACACTGGGACCGCCACCCACCGCCGACTTTGCCGTGAACAATACCCCGGCCAGTCGCGCTTGGTGCTGCTCCTTGCCGGATGCGCTGGACTGGCCCCAAACCCTGCCGGCGCTGGCGACCCATCTGCTAACACAAGGTTTTGTCCAACCGAGCTTGTGGTGGACGGAAGGGTCGGAATGGGTGGCCCGCTGTCTGCTGCTGTGCGAGGGGTTACCGCCGATACAGGGTTTCGCGGCGCTGCTGGCCGGGGATTGGCGAGAACGAGGCTGGAGCGAAAAACCGCTCGCCGGCATTGATGGTGATTCCGGTGCGCCGTCCGTCGCCGGAGAGGACGAATTATGAACACGAAACCACCCTTTCAATGGTCATCCGCCGGGCGTAGCCATGTCGGCATGGTCCGTGCGATTAATGAAGATGCCTGCGTTGCCCTGCCTGAACTGGGCCTGTGGGCAGTCGCTGACGGCATGGGCGGCCATGAGGCGGGCGATGTCGCCAGCCGGCTGATCGTCGAGACCTTGCAGCAGACGCCGCCACCGACTGACTGGCCGAGTTTCCTGAACTCAGTTCGGGAGCGGCTGAGCGAGGTTAACCGGCAGTTACGAGAAGAATCCGCCCAGCGTTACCAACACCGCACCATCGGCAGCACGGTGGTGGTGTTAGCGGCTTATGAAGGCCAGTGCGCCTGTCTGTGGGTGGGGGACAGCCGGATTTACCGATTGCGGGAAGGTCACTTGCAACAACTGACCCGTGACCACAGCCACGTCCAGGAACTGGTGGATCAGGGGTTGATTGCGCCCGAAGAAGCGCACCGCCACCCCTTGTCCAATGTGATTACCCGAGCGGTGGGATCAGCGGATGAATTGTGCATTGATGAGGTCGATCACCCGCTACGGGTCGGCGACATGTTCCTGTTATGCAGCGACGGCCTCAACAAGACAGTCAGCGATGAAGAGATCGCCCGCCTGCTGGCCCACAGCGGCCACAACTGCCAGGAAGCAGTCAAGGCGTTCATTCATCTGGCGCTGATGCGGGATGCCAGCGATAACGTGACCACGGTGG
The DNA here is from genome assembly GCA_003989085.1 of Candidatus Competibacteraceae bacterium. GTDB lineage: Bacteria > Pseudomonadota > Gammaproteobacteria > Competibacterales > Competibacteraceae > RXIV01. Next base: position 115,143 of record RXIV01000003.1, on the reverse strand, counting down.
TGGTCAATATCGACGAGGGAGAGGAGCAGGACTGCGAGCTGGGTGCGACCGATGAAGAGATCGGTTCGGAAACCCAGACCAATCCGATCCCGCCAGACTGGTATTTACAGTGATGACAACTGCTTATCGCCCGCGCCGGTACAACGGCAATGGTTGGTCGGCGGCAGGCTGATAACATTCGCTGAACTCGCCAAACGCCGCCAGCGCATCGTCCAGACTGCGATCCGCCCGCAGCACGAAGGCATCAAAGCCGCTGCGGGCCATATACAGCAACTGATCGCGCAAGACATCGCCAACCGCCCGGATTTCGCCTGAATAGCCGTAGCGTTCCCTTAGCAGCCGGGCCTGGGAATAGGCGCGGCCATCGGCAAACTGGGGAAACTCCAGCGCCACGACGTCCCAATGCGGCAAGTCGCTAACCCAATCGGCCACTGAAGTCGTATTCGGCCACCGGACGCCCAGCGGCCTGCCTCGTTCCAATAGCGCCGCCCGGTCCTGGTTCCACCGGGCTAGTGAGACGATCACCGGCCCGGTAGGCAATTCAGCGTCATCAGCGATGAATTGCCAAGGATCGTCAATGATCTGCCGGTTCTTGATAATACGTTCCATGATTCCGCCCTTCATACCGTTTCGACTTGCGCCGGTCGCACCGCCCGCAGTTTCCGCACGGTCGCACTGTCCGTTTCCCCTGCATAGGCCCGCGCCCGGAACGGCTCCAGACCAATCCGCCGGAAGGTGTCCAGGAACCGTTCATCGGCTTCGCGCTGTTCCACATAAACCAGCAGGATGCGCTCAAGGGTATTGGCGACCTCAACCTTAGGCACTGATGGGCCAAGAATATCGCCCAGTCTTACGTCATTTTCCGATGATCCGCCCAGCGAGATCTGATACCACTCCTCGCCTTTTTTATCGACGCCGAGAATGCCGATATGACCGACGTGATGGTGACCACAGGCGTTCATGCAGCCGGACAGGTTCAGGCGAATTTCACCGAGGTCGTAGAGATAATCGAGCTGATCAAACTTTTGGTTAATCTGGTGGGCGATAGAAATCGAGCTGGCGTTAGCCAGACTGCAAAACTCCAGCCCAGGGCAGCAGATCATATCGGCCAAGGTGCCAATCACCGGCGCGGCCAATTGCTGGGTCTGGAGAGCATGCCAGAGCGGATAAAGATCAGCCTGCCGCACGTCAGCCAGCAGCAGGTTCTGCTGGTGGGTGGCGCGAATCTGACCGAAGCTGTAGCGGTCCGCCAGATCAGACAATGCGTCCATTTGTGCGGCGGTGATGTCGCCCGGCGCCACGCCCGGCGTTTTCAGGGCCACAAACACGTTGCGATAGCCAGCGACCTTGTGATCAGCGATGTTATGTCGCGCCCAGGCAGCAAACGCCGGATCGTTCTGTCGCCACTGTTCAAAGCTGGCGTCAGCCGCCGCATCGGTTTCATAAACCGGTGGGGCGAAATAGCACCGCACCCGTTCGATTTCCGCGTCGGTCAGCACCAGCCCGGAATCCCGGATCTGCGCCCATTCCGCTTCGACTTGCTCGCGGAACGCCGCCGTTCCCAGCGCCTTGACCAGAATCTTGATCCGGGCCTTGTAAATGTTGTCACGCCGCCCGTGCTGGTTGTAGACCCGCAAAATCGCTTCCAGATAGGACAGTAAATCGCGTTGCGGCAGAAACTCGCGGATGACCTGACCGATGATCGGGGTCCGACCCAGCCCGCCGCCGACCAGCACTCGGAAACCGAGTTCGCCCTGCGGATCACGTCGCAGGTTCAGGCCAATATCGTGAACCTGCGCGGCGGCGCGGTCGTGCGCGGCGCCAGTCACCGCAATCTTGAACTTGCGCGGCAGATAAGAAAATTCCGGGTGAAAGGTGGACCACTGGCGGATGATCTCGCAGTAAAGGCGCGGGTCCTCCAACTCATCCTTGGCTACCCCGGCCAAGTGATCGGCCGTGACGTTGCGGATGCAGTTGCCGCTGGTCTGGATGGCGTGCATCTCGACCTGCGCCAGTTCCGCCAGAATATCCGGTGTTTCTTCCAGCTTCGGCCAGTTGTACTGGATGTTCTGGCGGGTGCTGAAGTGGCCGTAACCCTGGTCGTAGCGGCGGGCGATGTGGGCCAGGGTCCGCAACTGCCGTGAAGCCAGCAGACCGTAGGGAATGGCGACCCGCAGCATCGGCGCATGACGCTGGAGATAGAGGCCATTCATCAACCGTAGAGGCCGGAACTCGTCGTCGCTCAACTCGCCGGCCAGATAGCGTTGCACCTGGCCCCGGAACTGGGCCACCCGTTCGTCCACAAGTTTTTGATCGTACTGGTCATACTGGTACATGAGGAGTTCCTGCCTGAAAGTCCGGCGATCGTCGAGATCGCCAAGGCGAAAACCCTAGCATCTTCCATATATGCAAATAAAGAATTTTTTAACCATAACTTTATAATTAAATCTTCTGAAACGGGCCGCTTCGGCCAACTATCACATGATTCCCGGATTGGGCTGGCAAACGGCATAATGATCGTTGTTCTCAACTGGTTTTGGCGTCTGGAAACCGGAAACGATCATGGTCGATATCCCGATAGCAACGCGCAGTCCGCCGGCGGGCTTGGACCGCACCACTCTTCGGCCAGCGGCGCCCGCCGCTATGAGCGAGTCGCCAACGGGCGTTTCCGGTAACGCTCGATCGGAAGGCAGACCGCCGGCGCAATTGTCAATGTCGCCCCTGGGCGAGTTCAAAAGCGCGGTGCTGGAATTTCGGAATGCGGCGGCGACGCTCACCGTACTGGCCAAGATGCTGGTTCTCAAATCGCCGTTTACTACGGTAGCCCCGGAGGCCGTTGGTAAACCGGCGTCAGGCGCGACTCCATCATCAACTATGTTGGATGGTTTAAACCGCACCGATCCTCCAGCATCGCCTTTGCCAACCATCACAGTTGGCGGTGTAGCCTTGTCCGCTGCCGCCACCGCGCTGTTGCGAGCAGTGCAAGCCTTTGTCGCTGCTCACAACCAATGGGTCGCTACCCAGAACAGCAACTTGACTGACGCCGCTGCTGGAGAAGCGACTCTGGACCACATGTCCGGCGATGCTGGTTCACGTTCACTCTCCGGTCGAGCCGGAGTCGCGTCAGTCACAGTAAACGATCCTCCCGGAACACCGGCCGCCGTGTCCCGAACTGTCCTGTCCAATGCAATTTTGCCGATGGGAGAAAGGGAGCGCGCCGCGCCACTCGCCAGAGTTGGCGATGGCAAGACCAGCGGATTGATTGGGAACAACACTGCGCCCACCGCAGCGGATCAAGCGGCGCGGCGACTGCTTAATGGGTTGACCGCGACTGTGTCCCGATGGCCTGGCTTACCAGAAATCGGCCTGACGCTGGGTCGGGCGGGGGGATTGCGTCTGGATTCCAACCAGTTGCAGGCGGCGCTAGCCGTGCGGCCCCAGACTGTGGCGAAGCTGTTCAACGAATGGGCAAGCGCTGCTGATGAGGCAACACCACTGCTGCCGTCTACGGCGGCCCGCCCCTCAGTCGCCACCGTCTCCCCTCCGCCAGTGCTGTTCCCTGCCGCGCTGGCCGAACTTCGAGAAAAGGCGCAGGTTCTGACTAGCCTGGCCCGGTTATTGGCCGATTCCGCTCCACCAGCGACCAGACCACAACCGGTCAGCGCTGGAATCACGCAAAGCGCGCCAACAGCCACTCAGTCAGTGCTGCCTGAAATAATCGCTGCCGCAACAAAGCCAGCGATCCTGAATTCGGGTGCGGATGCTTCGCCGGCGCTTGAAACGCTTTATCTCCATCGCCAGGAAACATTGCTGTCTACCGCACTGCCCCGCCCTGATATCCGACTGACTGCGCTCACAATCCAAATGCAGGCCGGCCATGATGACGCCGCGACCGGGCGGTTCGTGGCGGATCCGCGGCAACCACCGGTCAGCGTCACCGCCAACATCGAGGGCGACACCTTATCCAGTCTGCGTACTGCGCTCCATGCTGGTGAGCCGGAGTTGGGCGCGGCGGTGGTCAAGGATGGCGTGGGCTACCGGTTGGCGGTGCGCTTGCCAGAGGAGGCCGCCATCCACACGGTTGCCGTCAGCTTGGGCAAAGCGCCGCGTTCCGCTGCGTTGAGTGAAGGGCAAGCGCTGGGTTTTACCGTGCAGCGCGACGCTGACGCTGTGCCAAAGGCTGTGCAGTCCTTTGTCAGCGCCTACAACCGGCTAAGCAGTGCAGCAGCGTCCATGATGGGTGACCCTCAGACGCAAACTCTGGCCGGTTCATTACGCCAGGCGCTGGTCGGCGCCATGATGAGTCCCGAACGGATTCGCGCCTTGGCGCAAGCGGGCGTCACGATGCAGCGCGATGGCTCGCTCTTGATCGACCCCGTGCGATTGCGAAAAGCGGCAGAAGCTCATCCTCGGCGGCTACTGGAGCCATTCTCTGATCGGGGTGGCGATGATGGCCGGGAGGCTGCTGATCCGTCGCCAGCAGCGCCCGACGCCTTCGCCGACTGGTTAGCGGATCTCGGCGATGAGCAGGAAGCTTGGGGCCGCCGTTTGGAGGATCATCCCCAGAAACCCGCGCTTAACCCGGACGGCGGACGGCACGCCAATGGCGGGCTGGACGTGGTGGCTGCCCGCTGTCGCGCCCGTCTCGAAACAGTAGAGCAGGTGACCCGGCAGGTTTTGTCCACCGGGATGCGGCTGAAACAGGAACTAGCGCGGTTGGCGGGCGAATCATCGACAACTATTTGAAACACTTGCTATGGTTCAAAGTCAGCTGGATTTTCCCTGATAGCCACATCGCATAGCCATTAAGATGTGTATTCTGGGTGGAGATGATGATTCGGGGGTGCGGCTATGCGGAAAACGTCATTGTCGCCGCCGCTATGCTTGTCCCGCATGAGCGCCGGTCGTTCTGTCTTGGGATGAATCCTGCTACTCTTTGGGAAAAGTGGGAGGGGGTTATGCCAGTTCGACATGTTCTTATAGTAGACGATTCCAAATCAGCGCGTTTGATGTTGCGCAAAATGTTGCAAGGGTTCGGCTTGACTGTCGACATGGCTGAATCCGCAGAAGATGCACTGAATTATTTAAGTGACCAGCATCCGGACGCGATCTTTATGGATCACACCATGCCCGGCATGGATGGGCTGGCCGCCGTGCGGCAGATCCGGAGCGATCCATCCACCGCTGCGATACCCATCGCGATGTATACCTCCAAGGATGATCCGGGCTATCAGATGCAAGCCCGTGCAGCCGGCGCTATTGGCGTGCTGATCAAGCCAGCGATGCCCGATGTGCTGGGCATCATGCTTGAGCGGATGCACCAGGCATTCGATACGACACCGACCACCATTCCCGCCAGCTCGCCCGCCGCTGGACTAACGGTCGAGCAGGTTGAAAAACTGGCGCTTGCGAAAGCCGAGATGGTGTTTTACGACGCCATTGAGTCGCAGGTATTGCCGTTGATCAACGATGTCATCGCTAAGCTGCGGCGCGATCTGGAGACTGGACAGGAATCGGTGATCGAGCGGATTGCGGCGCAGATTTGCCAGAGTCAGCTGGCCGAGTGGCGGCCGCCGGAGGCGCTGTCTGAAGACCCCGGCGCTCTTTGGACCCGGCTGGCTCCGCATATGGGCGATCAGCTCAAAATTTTCCGCCAGGAAGTGCAGGCGGATCTAGAAAGGCTGGCGCAGGAAACCGCCACGCAGACCTGCCAGAATCAGTTGCATGAACTGTCTCGGTGGCTGGTGCAGCAATTGAGCACCCGGTTCACCGAGGCTGTCCATAAAGCCGGCGCGGTGGCCCGCGAAGTTGCGCGGGAAGCCGCGCTGCAAGCCATTAGTGAAACAGCCGCTGTTCGTTCTGGGGAACAGGACTCTGCCGCCATTACGACACAAGCTGCCCATCAGTATTGGGCTGATGCTCAGCGTGAGCTGAAGCAGCTTATTTATCTGGCGGGCGGCGGCGCTGCCGTGATCGGTCTCGGCGCTGCGCTGTTGGCGTATGTTGCGCGGTGAGCCAGCCCTGGTGACAACTCGAAATTAAACACAATAAAACCACTGGGTTCCAATTTATGACCGAGATCTCCCTGATAATCGGAGCAGCCGCTGGGGTTGCCGCCGCCAGCGCCCTAATCTATCTGCTGCTTTACCACCCCTTGCGGCGCAACTATCGGGTCGCTCAGGCTGAACTGAATGAGACGCAGGTGAAGAACAACGAGCTACAAGCTGCCCTGCTAGACGGCCAGGCGCAAGCCTACCAGACCCATCAGGCGGCGTTGGCCCAGCAAAGACGACTAGAAGGTGATCTAGTGGCGGCCCACGCCCGTCACACAGAACTGGAAGGCCAAATCGCCAGTCTGCAATCGGAAGCAGACCGGCAGCAGAAGCAGTCTCAGCACGAGGCGGCGCTGCTGCGCAATAGCATCGCCCACCTCGAACAGGAACAGGAAGCCTTGCAGGATCGCTTCGCCAAGCAGGGTGCGGAATGGGAGCGGGAGCGACAAGGCCTGTTACTCCAGACCGCGCAGCTTGAAGAGCAGATCCGGATGCTGCAACAAGAGAAGCTGATACTAAACGGTCGGTTCGAGCAACAGCACGAAACCTGGGAACAGGAACGCCTGGCGCTTCAAGTCCAGATGAATGCCCTTGAAGACAACCTGACCTTGCACCAGGCGCGCACCGGGCAACTGTTGCCGCCAGATGAGGCGCGTGTGGTAGAACAGGTCAGGGCCGAGGCCAATGCCGAATTGAACCGGCGTCAACTATCCTGGGAGGATGAGCGGCAGACGCTGCTCGCCCAAGTCGAGCGCCTACAGTCCGAGCGACAAGCGCTACAACGAGCGGCGCATGACGCTAAAACGATTCCTGGCGCTGAACATCCGGGTGCTGGCGAAGAAGTGCAGAAGCTACAGCAGCAATGCGAGCAGGAACGGCAAGAACGCAAAAACCTGGAAGAAAAACTGGCGGCTCGCGAGCGGCAAGCCGAGCAGGAACGCAGCGCCCTGGAAACCGAGATCGAACAACTGATGGAACAGTTGCTGCGTATGCACCGCGAACGGAACGGCTAAGCGCCGTATCCGCCAAGAATTAAGAAGAGAAGAAATGCTGGCGCTACTTAAAAACTTTGCCCCGCTGATCAACCTGATCCCGAACACAGCCATCCAGTTTCTGGACTTTGGCTTCAACCTCAATGAAACCCGGCTGTCACGGGCATTTCTGGTTGAAGCCGGAGCCGATGGCCTGGCAGGGCTGACTGCGTTGTACCCGGACGACGCCGGCGGCCAGTTTGTGACCGGAGACGGGCGGACCGTCAAGCCGGATCAGGTTTATTCCTTGAACGCCGCCAAGGCCGCCGCCATTTTCGACGGTGTCTGGCTTCCCATCCCTTTCCTGCGGGTGCGGGAAGCCCGTCCTAACGGTCATCACCTGTTCGACAAAGGCCCAGTCAACTGGGCGCGGGCGCGGTTGACCGAGTTGCCTGCCCCTGACGAGGCCGGCCATAGCCATCGTCTCACTCTGGCTTTCGACACCCAACTGTTGCCAGCCCAGGACGGCCGCCCCTATCTTGCCCCCAGCCCGCAAGATATGCAGTCCGGCGAAGAATTCGCCCTGACCGATGCTGAAACCGACACCGGCTGGTTTCTGGCGCAAGACTGGGTGCGCGAGTGGCTGCGGCAGCGGTTCCGCGCTTTTGAGCAACGCCGCCGCGCCCCACGCCCGGTCGATGAGGCCGAATTGCGGACCAGTCCCGACGCCAGCGCCGCCTATCTGACCTTGCTCACCTTGATGCGGCAAACCGTAACGCCGCCGCAACTACGTTTCACCTTTGTCGATCAAGGGCCGGCAGCCCGTTTCAACCAACCGGTCAATGTCGATCTGGTGCTCGATATCGGCAATTCCCGGACCTGCGGGATGTTGATGGAAACCAGCAGTGATCGTTCGGTGGACACCAACGACAGCTACCGGCTGACCCTGCGCGATCTGTCCCACCCGGAGCAGATCTACAACGAACCCTTCCCCAGCCGGATCGAGTTTGCCCGGGGCGGGTTTGGCGATGACAAGCTGTCGCGGCGCAGTGGTCGGCCCGGCGCTTTCCTGTGGCCGACGGTCACTCGAGTCGGTTTTGAAGCCCAAGCGCTGGCCGCGCTGAGTCACGACGCCGAAGGGGGAACCGGCTTGTCCAGTCCCAAGCGCTATCTGTGGGACACCACCCTGCGCCAGCATCCCTGGCGCTTCAACCCGGGTTTGGACGATCCGGGTAATGCCGGTGGGCCGGTCACTTCCGGCCCCTTGGTCAGCCACCTGCGTGAAGATGGCGAAGAAAAGGCCGCCGATGATCCACCGGCGCTCGCCGCCCTGTTCTCGCGGGGCGCCCTGATGACCTTCCTGGTCGCCGAGGTATTGCTGCAAGCCTACGTTCAGGCCAATTCGCCCGCCCACCGCTACGAACGGCATTATCCTGAAGCGCCGCGCCGGTTGCGGCGGCTGATCCTGACCATGCCCACCGCCATGCCGCTGGCTGAGCGTAAGCTGTTTGCCCGCCGGGTTCAAAGTGCGCTGCGGTTGACCTGGCGGGCGTTGGGTCTGGAGGAAAGTCAGGCTCCGGAACCGTTCCTGAACTGGGATGAGGCCACCGGCACCCAGATTGTGTTCCTGTACAACGAGATCAAAGACAACTTTCAGGGCGACGCTGGCCGGTTTTTCCAGACCTTTGGCCGAGTGCGGGAAGGTTATGGCGATGCGCCCTGCCTGCGGCTGGCCAGCATCGACATCGGCGGCGGCACGACCGATCTCATTATCACGACCTATCAACTGGAAGGCGGCGCGGCGCTGCGCCCGACCCAGGAATTCCGTGAAGGCTTCAATATCGCCGGTGACGATGTGCTGTGCGGGCTAATCGAGCGCCATATATTACCGGCGCTGCTGGACGCCATTCGGCGCAGTGGCGCGGCCAATAGCGGAGAACTGCTGGCCCGGCTGCTGGGCGCGAATCGCGGCGATCAAGCTGAACGCGAGCGCACCCTGCGCCAACGCTTCGCCAGTCAGATTGCCCTGCCGCTGGCGCTGGCGCTGCTGCACCGCTACGAAAGCGCTGACCTGAGCGCCGGCAACGAGGCCGTGAGCCTGGGACTGCCGGAGGTCTATCCAGCCGGCGACGGGCCGAATCCCCAGGTTACGCGCTTTCTGGAAGAGGCAGTGCAGGCTGCTGGCGGTCAGGGGTTCAAACTGGCTGAAGTCGTGTTTTCGACCACCCTGCGGGCGGTGGACGCCACGGTGCGCCGTATTCTCGGCCAGGTATTGAGCGACCTGTGTGAGGTGATCTATCTGTACGACTGCGACTATCTGCTGATTTCCGGGCGGCCCTGCCGGTTGCCTGCGGTGCGGGCAGCGGTTTTGGCCAAGTTACCGGCCCCGCCAGACCGAATCATCAGCCTGCATGCCTACCGGATTGGCGACTGGTACCCGTTTCGCACCGATAATGGCCGGTTTATCAGCGATCCCAAGACCACGGCGGTGATCGGCGCGATGGTCTGCGCTTTGTCGGAAGGGCAGCTATACCGGTTCAATCTGCGAACCCGCGAACTGGGCATGAAATCCACCGCCCGCTTTGTCGGGGTATTGCAGCAAACCGGTCGGCTGAAGAAGGAAGATGTGCTGTTCGCCAATCTGGAGCTGGAGGATCGCAAAACCCGGCTGCCGGAAGCGACCTTTGATTTTTACGCGCCGGTGTTTCTGGGCTTCCGGCAACTAGCGGTCGAGCGCTGGCCGGCCACGCCGCTGTATCTGATCAAATTCGCCCAACAGCAGGATGCGCGCGCCCGGTCGTTGCCGCTTAAGGTGACCTTGGAGCGATCCACCGAGGAGAATGCGGACCTGGATTTCACGATTGCCGGGGTGACCGATGCCGATGGCAACCAGCAGCCCAATGGGGTTGTGCAACTGAAATTGCAGACCTTGAAGGATGAGTATGGCTACTGGCTGGATACCGGCATCTTCTCGATTTCCACACTCGAAACCTCAATGCCCTCGTCCTGATGAGGACCGGGAGCTCTCACGGAATACCCTATGAATGAATCGCCTCTGCATCCCGCCTTGCAAACCCAGGCGTTGACCCACCGGCGTCGGTTGCGCGGCTTGAGTCTGCTGCTGTTTGTGACTCTGTCTGGGATGATGATGGTATTCATGGTGAGCGCCTTTGCCAGCGGTGAGATTGCTAATGTTCTGAGGCTGGCAGTGATCGGGCTGGTGATGTTGCCGGTGATGGCGCTGTTGGGCGGTCTGCTGTGGTTTCTGGATCGCCGGCAGTTGCGGCGGCTGAGCGCAGCCAATCACCTGCTGTGTGAGTGTCCCTCGGTCATGGCCCGGCTGACGCCGACCGGACGGGCTAGCCGCAAGGGGATTCTGATGAGTCTCCAGCCATTGCTTGATCCTCCGGCACAGCCGCTTTATGCGCTGATCCAGCCCGCTTTACGCACGGGTCACCTGCTCCAGCAGGCGATCACGGTACAGTGGCATTGCCGCGACCGGCAGCCGGGCAGTGACCTGGTCGCGCTGCATGACCACGATGCCCTGCTGGGCCGGATGGTCGAATGGAAGGGCTGACGATGCGGACGCTATTCGGCCAATCCCGTTGCTTTTACTGGTGTTGAACCGTCGCTCAGCCGGGGGCACGGTATAAATTCTCCAGAATGTCCTGGATCGAATATGCCGGCAGTTCGCCGATCAGCGCGGCTAGCTTACGATTGCAGCCCACCAGCTTCCGCAGTTCGCCAGCCCGTACCAGATCGGGATCAGTCCGCACCGAAATGGCGTAGCCGGCAATCCGGTTCATTGTCTCGATCAGCTCGCCCAGCGCCGTGCCCTGCCCGGAACACAAATTGACGGTTTCGCCTTCCACCGCGCTGTCCAGCAACCGGCAACAGGCTTCCACCACAAAGCGTACATCGGAAAAATCCCGGATCACGTCCAGATTGCCCAGCTCGATCACGGGCCGACGGTCGCGGTAATGGCTGACGATCTTGGGTAACAGGAAGCGCTGATCCTGGCCGGGGCCGGTGTAATTGAACGGACGGGTGATCAGCAGCGGCAATCGGTCGCCATAGCTGCGGGCCAGATGCTCCATCGCCAGCTTGCTCATGGCGTAGTGGTGGGTCGGAGCCGGACAAACGGTTTCGTCGATGACCTCGACGGGTGGATTACCGTAGACCGTGGCGCTGCTGGCCAGCAGGATTTTGCGGGGCCGTAACCCGACCGCCAGGGTCGCTTCCAGCAGGTTGAGCGTCCCGAACAAGTTGGTTTGATACAGATCAGCGGGATCGCCGTGCGGGACAAAGGTGATGGCGGCGAGATGGACGATGCAATTCGGGCGGACCGTCGCCAGCACTGCCCGCAAGGCTTCGGGCTGAGCCAGATCAGCGGCCAGCTCATCGGCCTGGAGCGGCGGCGTGCGGACCAGCCCGACCACCCGATAACCGGCCGCCTGTAATTTTCGCCGCAAATGGTGACCGGTGAAGCCGTTGACCCCGGTGATCAGAACCGTTTCAGAACGAGAAGCCACGCTCGACTCTCCGCAAATCCGCAGCCACCATCAGCCGGCACAGATCCTCCAGTGAGGTGGTTGGCACCCACCCTAACCGGTCGCGAGCCTTTTGCGGATTGCCGCACAGCACATCCACCTCGCAGGGGCGGTAGAACTGCGGATTGACCCGCACCCGGAGCTGGCCGTTGCGGGCATCACGGCCGATCTCGTGTTCGTTTTGCCCCTGCCAGTCCAGTGTCACCCCCACTGCCTGAAACGCCAGTTCCACAAAATGCCGCACCGGCCAGGTTTGTCCAGTGGCCAGCACATAAGTATCCGGTTCCGGGTGTTGCAGCATCCGGTACATCCCTTCAACGTATTCCTTGGCGTAGCCCCAGTCGCGCTGCGCGTCAAGATTGCCCAGCTCCAGCAGCTCTTGCTGACCCAGGTGGATGTGGGCCACCGCATCCGTGATCTTGCGGGTGACAAATTCCTTACCACGCAACTCGGATTCATGATTGAACAAAATCCCGCTACAGGCGAACAGGTCATAGGCTTCGCGGTAGTTGACCGTACTCCAGTGGGCGAACAGCTTGGCGACCCCATAAGGACTGCGAGGATGAAAGAAGGTGGTTTCGGTTTGCGGCATTTCATGAATCTTGCCGTACAACTCCGAAGTCGAGGCCTGATAGAAGCGGATGCCGGGATTGACGGTGCGGATCGCCTCCAGCAGGTGCAGCGGACCGAGTCCGGTAATCTGGGCGGTAGTGACCGGCTGATCGAAGGAGACGCCGACGAAGCTCTGGGCAGCCAGGTTGTACACCTCAGTCGGTTCGGTGCTCTGGAGCAGGCGGATGCTGGCGCCGGGGTCGGTCAAGTCGTATTCCACCAGATGCAGATCAGGATGGTGGAGAACGCCGAGTTCTTCCAATCGCCAGAAATTAACCGAACTGGTGCGGCGGTAGGTCCCGTAAACCCGGTAGCCCCGGTCCAGCAACATCTGGCTGAGATAGGCGCCGTCCTGGCCGGTGACACCAGTGATGAGAGCATGTTTCATGGGAGTTTGGCGGTCCGAAGTCTGGATGTTGGGAAGTAACGCTGGCCGTCGAATTTACGGCGCGGTGATCAGGAACAGTCCACCCAGGATCAGAATCACCCCGGCGATGGCCCGTATCGTAACCGGCTCGCCGAACAGCAAGGCGCCGGCCAGATATACCAGCGCGAAGGTCAGGGCAGTGAACGGATAGGCAACTGTAATCGGCGTCCGCGACAGCACATAAATCCATAGTACGGTGCCTACGCCATAAGCGAATAGCCCAACCATAATCCAGAGATTGAGAAATTCCCACAGGGTTTCAGCGTTGCGAGCGCCTGCCTTGAACAGGATTTGTCCCAAGGCAGCGCAGAGCGTACTGGTAATCAGGATTAGGAGATAACCGGACGGCATTGGGGATTCAGGTCCGGATCTGCGCCCGCCGGGTCACCAGCCAGTGCTTGATCACGGCCAGTAGCGACAGGAGGGTGGAAGGGAACCGGCGCATGACCACTTTACGCAGCCGGTTGCCCAGCGGTGCTACATCGGGAACCGTAGCCGTATCCGCAATCCGGGTGGCGGCGATGGCTGGCGGCAACCGGGGAATGTGGCGATCCTGGACAAACAGGAGCAGGTTGTAGCGATACCAGGGTTCCACTTCACGTTGATCGCGCAACTGAGGGCGGAGCCAGTCGAACAGTCGATAGCCACGCGCCGCAAACAAAGCACGCCAATAGGCGTAGGGCTGCTCGTTGACATGATATTCCCCGCCCTGACCGGGCACAGCAGCTGAAAACAGCACACGGTCGCTATGCCGGATCAAGTTATCCACCAGCGTGGCGGCGTGATCCGCCGACAGGTGCTCGGCCACCTCCAGGCATTGCACCAGATCGAAGCGCCGGCCAAGATCGAAGGGTTGCGCCAGATTGCGGGCCAGGAAATGTTCACCGGGAATCAACAACTGCTCGGGCCGAACGTACTCACCGTCCACGCCCAGGGCATCGTGAATACCGAGCGCCGTATATTCGTGAAGCCAGGCCCCGGCGCCGCAACCCACATCCAGTACGCTGTCGATAGGCAGACCCGCCAGTACCAGCGGTAGAACCGTTCTAGCGGAGCGACCGGAGCCGGCCTGGATGTAGTCGAAAAACAGGGTGTCATAAGTGTGCATAGCGGGAATCCGGAATACGGAGGTAGCATGGAGGGAAGCCGATAATCGGTACCGACGCTCAGGAAGGAGCGTCAACCGCAACCGCGCTGATCCGGATTTGATGGACCAGGATACCTAACTGGCGCGGATCTTCGCTCATACCCAATGCCTTTGGGGAACTGGGGTGAGCAATGCGGAAGACCAGTCGCAGCATACCCTCATTGTTCAATGCAGTTGCGGGAATCAGGCTATTAAGGTCAAGCGGCGGATCGCCCGCCCGAAAGAAAGCATGGCCGATTATAGTGTCGTTAGCGAGTATCTCAATTTCTTGAATGGGCTGTTGGCGATGCGTCATCGCACTCTGGATCCGAGTCATTAACCTTAATGGGCCTGACGGCGCTGGAGTCAATCGCATCGCCAGTTCCGCCACCGCTCCATCCGTCCATGTCCCCCAGGTTTCTGGATGTGACCACCCTTGCACCTGATATTTTTGGGTCGCTGCGGCAGCGTCGCTCGTGAAATTCAACAGGGTATCCAGAGTGCAGGATGCCGGTGCCCGCCGGCGTTGCTCCGCATGGGCCTGATGCTGGGCAGCGATAAAGTCCACGCTATGGGTTTTGAAGAAGGCCCAAGAGCCTGTATAAAAGCAGCCCAGCACGACTAGACTGCCCGCCATAATATGTAACGAATTCAAATGCTGATCTCGCGACTGGCCGTCCAGGCCGTCATCAGAAAGCCGTTCAGTAAACTGCACAGACTTAACCAGAGCCAGAGCAGCAATGGATGTTCTTCAAGTGCGCTGGAGATGCCGATAAAAACCGGGAATAACACGATGGAATAGCGCAGCAGGGAATTAGGTAATACCCCACTCCAGTAAAGCAACATGATGCTGAGGCAAAAGGCAAATTCTTCATAGAGCTTGAGTCGAAGCAGCAGGAAAGAGAGCACAAATGCGACTAGGCTGCTCGTTGCCCAAAACCGTGCGTTCGGGTTGGTCGAACTCAGGTGATCCGCCAAATTACGCCAGGGTAAATCAGCCTGCCAGCCCCAGCCGTGCCAGGCAGTGGAGGCTTGGGCAAAAGCATCGCCCGTCGTGAGAAAGCAGAACCACCAGAATATCACCAGTCCCAGTGGTGCCAGGGCAATGGGTAACAGAGGTTCAGGATGTCGCCAAGGATAAAGCAATGAGCGCAACCCATGCTGGCGCAGCAGCCAGATTGCGGCAAATACCATAAAGAACACCCCATTAGCGCGGGTAGCGGACAGCAACGCTGCACACAGGCCAGAGACTAGATAAAACTGGTGACGCAGCGCATACATCGCAGCGACCAGCAACAGTAAAAATGTGCTTTCCGTGTAGAGTGCAGAAAAGATGAAACCTTGCGGGACAAAGCATAACAGCAGGACCGTCATGATTCCCACCCGACGGGAAAATCCTATGACCTGCGCATATTCAAAAATGAGCAGCAGTGCCGCAATAAAAGCCAGATTACTGACTAGTACTCCAGCAGTGATAGAGGAAATTCCCAATAAATGTTGAACAGCAATCACCAGCAAGGGATAGAACGGAAAAAAGGCGAAATTAGTAGCGCCTGATTGCTCGGCTACTTCAATACGGCTATAGCCATTCTCGATAATGGACAGATACCAGTTTGAATCCCAGCGGGCATAAAGATTCGCAATATTCTCCCAGTTGAACCAGTGAACCTGGGTGGATGGATCGCCGAAATTGGCTAAAGTCAGCACTCCAATGACAGTCAGCATCAGTCGAGACGCCAGGAAGATCAGCAAAATTTGGGCATAGGGGCCAAGGCGACTACGGAGAGCTACAATCCAGCGCATCAGCAGCTAGTCCGATGGCAATGGTGCCGCCCTATCCTCCCCACCAAGAGAGAGGGTTGGGGGGCAGGGGTGAACACTGGTGATTTCTCGAATAATAAAATTTGGGCGGTGTTTAACTTCAAGATAAATCCGGCCCAGGTATTCGCCCATAACTCCGACCGCAATCAACTGAACGCCGCCGATAATGGCGGTCAGCGCCATCAGACTGGTCCAACCGGGCACAGCGTTGAAAAATAACCAGGAACCCAGGATGTAAAGCAGGCTCAGCAGAGCGAATCCGCTGAACAGGAAGCCAAAATAGGCGCTAACCCGCAGCGGTGCGATGGAAAAACTGGTGATGGCGTCGGTTGCCAGACGCAGCATCCGCCGCAGTGGGTATTTGGTAACACCAGCGAAGCGTTTTTCGCGATGGTAGCGTAATGGGAGTTGTTTGAAGCCTAGCCAGGCCACCATGCCGCGCACGAAGCGGTGATATTCGGGCATGGACAGCAGCGCTTCGACTACCGAGCGGCGCATCAGTCGAAAGTCGCCGGTGTCTGGGGGAATATCAACCTCGCTCAACCGGGTCAGCAACCGGTAAAAGGCGGCGGCGCTCCAGCGCTTGAAGCGGCTTTCCGCCTCCCGGCTAAGGCGCTGGCCGTAGACCACATCAGCGCCAGCGTCGAGCAGCCGCAGCATTTCACCAAGTAGTTCAGGGGGATCTTGCAGGTCAGCATCGATCACAAAGATAGCTTCGCCACGCGCCATGCTTAACCCGGCGGTCAGCGCCCGCTGGTGACCGAAGTTGCGTGAGAGATCAATGCCCACCAAGTGGGGATCGCCTTCGGCCAGTTTGCTAATTATAGTCCAGGTAGCGTCCGTCGACCCGTCATTGACCAGGATCAGTTCGTAGTCGCCGCCGGTGGCCTCGGTCAAGGTTCGGGTGCAGCGTTGATAAAGTTCCGGCAAAACCGCCTCCTCGTTGTAGCAGGGGGCGACCAAGGAAATACGGGGACGATGAGCGGTCGTAGCGGGGGGTTCGGAGACGCCAGTCGGGTGTGTTGGCCGGGAAGAGAGAACAAATCTGTTGTGTATCATGGATATTTAATTGGCCTCAATGCCGACGATCATATTCCAGAGTCGTTGGGCTAATAAATTCCAATGGTGCGCCGCACACCATTGGAATTGGCGGTGGATTTGTTTATCAATCTGCTCGGGCGTTTTTAAAAAATCGCCGATTCCCTGTTGAATGTCGCTCACCGACCTGCCAGGCAAAAACAACACTGCATCAGCAATATCGGCGAAGATAGTTAAAGGCGAGCAAAGCACGGGCCGGTTAGCCGCTAAACCCTGCCTGACAGCGCCACTGGCGGATTCTTGAGTATCCTGATAAGGGAAGACAATAACTTCCGCTAGATTAAGCAAGCTTAACGATTCTTCATTAGGCAGAAAATCGTTAATCATCGTAACATGTGCAGCAATTCCCAGCTCCTGAATCAGTTGCTTGCAGCGCTGTTGTTCTCTGCTGGATTCCGCAACCGGGTAGCAGGCGTTGACCAGTAGCAAATGAAGATCGTCAAATTCAGCAAGCAGTCTGGCGAAGGCTTCAATCAGTTGGGCAATGCCTTTGTGGGCTAACAGAAAGCCATAGGATGCAATAATTTTCTTATTAACGATCCCCATTTTTTCCCTAATCGCTAATCGTTGATTGCCCTCCTGCGGCAGGATAACACCATGCGGGAATAAAGTGACGTTTCTGACCAGCCCGAAATCCTTGAGCCGATTCAAATCAGATAAACTATGGACTAAAATACGATCAACTCTGCTGAGCGTCGATGTGATTGTTTTTAAAGAGGCATGAAAGTCAGGTTTAACCACATCTGCAGTCGAATGTGGAAAAAGGTAGATTTTTATGCCGTCATCACTTAATTTATTAATCAGCCTCGCTAAAAACTCAAGTTTAAAAAAACCGAAGTTAAATTGGATGACCAGGCTACTGATAGAGAGTGTCCTAGTCAGCGCATGAATATCATCCAGTTGATCCTGCCAGCCCATATCCCAGCACCGGAACACATTAGCCTCATCTTTATCCGTTAATTCATTTGTCCGATTAGCCAGAATGAAAACCCTTGATGAATCCAGTGGCGAGACCAGGTATTTCGAATAAGTGGCAATCCCGCATTTAGTATTCCAGGTGCTAACCCAGGCAATGCGTGGATTTGGATTAAATAGAGGCTTTTGATCGAGCGCCTTCACCGCCGATATCAGGCGATCCGCGACCATGCTCCAAGTGAAACGGGATAAAATTACATTTCTGGCAAGGGTGGTGCGCTGCTTGATCACTTCACTAGGAGACTGCCAGACCTGCCGCATCAGTTCGGCCAGATGTTCGGCGCTGGGTTCAGTCCATAGCGAGTCGTACAGGCCCATGTGAGTTTGTGCTTTGGCAAAGTGGTAATCAATTAACCAGGCAGTTTCTTCGGTGCAAAAATCGCTTTGCCCGCCATAGCCGGTAACGATGACTGGCAAGTTAAAGAGCATGGCCTCAGCCATCGGCAAACCGAAGCCCTCGCCGCGACTGGGCGCGACTAAGGCATTGCATGCTCTATATAAACTGACCAGAGCGCCCGGTGAAATATCTTCATTGATTAACTGAATAGGCGCATGATCAGGATAGTCACTGGACAAACGGGCAATTTGTTCCTTAACCGTATTGTGCGGATTGGGAAAGGTTTTAATGATTAGCACTACAGGATCACGGGCATTGAAGGCCTGGCCCCAAGCGCTTAGCAATACATCAACGCCTTTTCTGGGAAAAGCGGAGGAGTTATGTAGGAAACGAAAGCCGGCTCTCAAATTGAGATGAAGCGGCTCTGCTTCAACTGTCAGGATATGATCAACACCAATGCCAACGGTGCTGCACGGCTTACTCAGGCCATTATCGATCAAGGTCTTGTTCACATAGGTGGACATAGTAGCTACCAGATTAAGACGCCGGTTGAAACTATCGATCCACGCTGGGGGAAACGACGATTCTTCCCATCCATAGCTACCCAGCACGGTGGTGAGACCGCGAATATCCATTACTCTTGGCGGGTACAGGTTCCTGACTACGGCCTCGGGATACCAAGGAATTCCACTGTTTCGCCACAGGGCGGCTATATCTGGATTGGCCCTTAGAAAATCAGAATTTGGCGGAAAATCACCAGGGCCATCAGTAGAATGCAGCGCCACTTTGTCCACTTTCTGACGCAAAGCCAGCGCCAGCTCACGATTGACTAAAGCCAGGCTATAGCTGCTGTCAAAGGGGCCTTCAATTTGATACTGGACGGGGGAGTGATCCTGGCTCTGGGCAGTGGCGCTATCTGCGTTGATCCCCAACTCGCTGAGAAAATTGACTAATTGTGTCCGCACCGTGTTGAAAGAAAAGCGGTTCAAATTATGGCGCTGGGAGCGTTTAATCCGCCGTCTGAACTCGGCGTGTTCCGCCAGCAATTTAATACAGGCAGCCATTTCAGCCAGCCGTTTCTGGTTAAATAAAATTCCTGATTGGCCCAGGGTATTGGCGATATTGCTGCTGTTGAAAGCGATCACAGGAATATCGAAACACATTGCCTCGATCATCGGCATACCGAAGCCTTCATGCTCACTTAGACAAACAAAGACATCCGCCGCTCGATAATAGCCATGCAGCGCATCACTGCTTACTTTTCCCGGCAGTTCAACATCCGCTTGTAATTGATGATGATGAATAGCTTCCCAGATCTGTTTTTCATAGCTTAGTGAAGTCGCCCCCCCGACTAAAACCAGTTTTGCCGGCCCGGAATAAAGTTGCTTGAAGTAAGCAAACAGCTCTACCAACTCATGCTGTTTCTTGTTCTCAGCAATTCTGCCAACGAATAGCAGGTTAAACGTGTCTTGATGCCGGTCTACGATGCCTTGATCCCAAGGCGCGGTCACGGTTTTTTCGAGATCAACCAGCAGCGGAATAGTCGCAACGGGGTGATAGTGGGCTTCCACCAACTCAGCCG
Source organism: Candidatus Competibacteraceae bacterium (assembly GCA_003989085.1). GTDB lineage: Bacteria > Pseudomonadota > Gammaproteobacteria > Competibacterales > Competibacteraceae > RXIV01. The sequence goes on along the minus strand of RXIV01000003.1, from coordinate 95,591 downwards.
AATTGTATTCAGAATCGCCAATAGCGCCGATAAACCAGGATGCGCTGTCGCCAAGCTGCTTTCTGCCTAGTTCAGCATGATGGCGCAGGAAAGAATCTTCGGGGAAGAACTCCGCCGGGGTGATATTATGATAAATCATAATCTTGGCCGCAGTTTGTCGAGCGACCCAATCCCAGTGGGCAGTTCCCATGGAATGATGAACCATCAGAATCTGATTGGGCTGACTGGAGTAATCACGGTAGTTTTTGATAACCCCCGTCAGCGCTTCGGGAATATGGATGCTAAAAATTTCCGAGCGGACTCCCAGCGAACGCAATATCTTTTGGGTAAAAAACATCCCGTTGGTAATACCGTCACCGACATCGCAACCTGGAGCGAATTGGTGGATTGCAGCAGGAATGATCGCCATGAGTTTTGTGGTTCGTTAAGAGATTCAGACTGGATTTTGAATCAGGATCAAGCTTTGTAGGCCACGACAGCGTAATCCTGCGGCCCGAAAAAGTGCTGGTTGAGCCGGTTCATGGTCGCGGGCGGGCCATCGCTGAAATGGTTGCCGACATCGAAAGGATGCAGTTCGATGATCTCGGCCCGGACAAATCCCCGCGCCTCGATCAGATAGCGACTCAGCGGCGCAGGCAAGGGGTTGCGGTGCGTGGGATCCAGATAGAAATTGCAGCTTCCCACCAGCAGATTGCCAGGATTGGGCGTTTCAAAGATCGCCACTCCGCCCGGCTGAAGAACCCGCAGCGCCTCGTCGAATAAGGCGATCAGGGTGCGAATCGGCAGATGCTCAATGATATGGAAACCGGTGATTGCGCCCAGCACGTGATGGGGCAGGCTACGCAAATAGGCGATGGCGTCCTGCTCAATGACGTGCAGATGATCTTCCAGACACTGTTGCACAAAGACTCGGTTCAAATCGACCCCACGCCCGACCAGACGCTGATCGCGCAACAACTCCAACCATTCGCCGCGCCCGCAACCAACATCCAGCACTGGCGCATGATCCGTGCCGGCCTGGCATTGCTGAATGAGCGGAAGGTAAATCCGTTGCCGCTGTTTGATGTCTTCCCGCGTTCCCCGAAACTGGTCCTCGAAGGTGGCGTACATCGCGTCCAGCCGATGTTCATCTTCATTGAGCATCGCATTGAGTTGTTCGGAATTGAGCGGGGCCGGCAACCGTTTTCGGGCCTCTTCCAGCAACAGGCCAAGGCGGCGTTGCTGATCTAGAAGGGTGCGTTTGTGATCGAAGAGTTGGCGGCGCAGGTCGCCCAAGACCTCCTGCACCTGTTGTTGCGCCTCGGCCAACTGTTGCTGGGAGGCGGTGTGGGCGAGAGCGTCCTGCACTTGTTGCCGCGCCTCGGTTAACTGCTGCTGCACCTCGGCCAACTGTTGCTGGGAAGCGGTGTGGGCGAGGGCGTCCTGCACTTGCTGCCGCGCCTCGGCTAACTGTTGTTGCACCTCGGCCAACTGTTGTTGGGAGACGGTGTGGGCGAGGGCGTCCTGAAGCTGCTGGGAAAGGTCAGTAAGCTGCTGCTGGCTGGCCTTTTCGTCAGTCCGTTGCTGCATCTGCTGTATCTTTTCCCGGAGATCACAGAAATCGGCCTGGCTGGCCTTGCCTTCAGCGAGCTGGCTGGCGTCACGCTGGAGTTGTCCAAGAAAGCCGCTCATCTGGCGGATCGATTCGGCGAGAACACGGTGATTCTGGTCAGCACGAAAGGCGCTATGCGCCTCAAAGCGTTGCCAGTTTCTGATCAGCACTGGCAGGCGGAGGATGAAATTCAGCCAGGCGATACCGTAACCCAACACCGGCAGGCGGCAGGCGGTTTGCAGCGCGAACGGCGCTATCAGACCCCGGATGCGGACCCCGTGGCGTCGCCCTTCCGGGGAGAAGCGCAGGCGTCCCAGAATTTCGATTTTGGTGTAGTCGCCGTGGCGCAGCTTGCCGAGGAAATCCGTCATCCCGCTGGAATCCGGCTCCCGCCGCAACACGCCCCGATAGGCATTCACGATGAAGGCTTCATCGTGGTAATCGAGAAAGTCGCGCAAGGCATAAACGGATTTTTGCGGCAAGGCTGCGACTGTTGCGGTTTCAGTCAGGGCGCGAAGCATATCGTTGAGCGGCGGTGCAGGCTGAGCAGGGCGGACCGACCCACCGGGCGGGGCGCTGTCCGTCGGGCGCTGGGCGATTTCCTCGCGAATCCGCTGCATCAACAGATCCACGTCAATTTCTGGATTATTCGCTGCGATCAAGCTCTGCATCTATAGCGATCCTGTTCAAGTGATGAACACACCGGTGGTTGGGACTTAATCCCCCCGCCGCTGACGCAGCTTCCCCCTTATGGCAAAGGAGGGTAAGGGGGGATTTCACGGGTAGGTGCAACCACACTTCATATCCCACTCCAATGACTCAGAATGGGCAGATACGCTGCCCCGATAGCCCGGCAACCGCTCCCCGGCACGACTTGAAACACCAGCGCCCGGTTCCACCAGTCGTAATTATTGGCGACATGGGCATCGCCGCTGTGCAGGGCAAAGCTGACACTGTAATTGCCCACCCCCAGATTCAGCGCCGGCGTCTGAAATTCTACCCGACAATGTTCATTGACACGGAGTTGTTGGCGGCTGGTGCCCAGATGCCAGGTATTGGTGCCGAACACATCATTACCCAGCCGATCCCGGATCAGTAGGCCAACGGTCAGTTCGTCGAGATCTTCGTTCACCGCGATGTCAACCTGGAAGCGCACCGGATCGCCGACTTGCACTGCCCGGCTGCTTTGGTCACCCGAAAGCATCTCTACGGCTTCGATCACCGCCGCCTGATTGCCGGAACGGATGCTGTTTTTTCCGGAGCCCGCTTCCAGTTCACGAATTTGCTGTTCGCTTTCCAACCGGGCAATGACTGCATTGTAGTAGTCCAGCACCTCGTCGGGCGCGCCGTCGCGGGCCATGATGCCCTGATCCAGCAGGATGGCGCGGTTGCAGAGAGTTTTGACCGCGCCGGGACTGTGGGACACGAACAGCAGGGTCGTGCCCTGGTCGCGAAACTGGCGAATCCGGGCGAAGCTCTTGTGCTGAAAATAGGCATCGCCGACCGACAGGGCTTCATCAACGATCAGGATGTCGGGGCGAATCGCGGTCGCCACGCTGAAGGCCAGCCGCACTTGCATCCCGCTGGAGTAAGTGCGCACCGGCTGGTCAATGTAATCACCGATTTCGGCGAAGGCTTCGATTTCGGCGAAATGCTGTTGCAGGGTGGCGACGGAGTGGCCGAGCAGTTGGCCGGCCATGAAAACGTTTTGCCGGCCAGTGAAGTCGGGGTGAAAGCCCATGCCCAGTTCCAGCAACGCCGCGATCCGTCCAGTGACTTCGACCGAGCCTTCACTGGCCTGGGTGGTGCCGGTGATGATTTTGAGCAGGGTGCTTTTACCAGCGCCGTTATTGCCGATGATGCCGACTGCTTCACCGGGCGCTACATTGAAACTCACGCCGCGCATCACCCAATGCGCCTGATGGCGGGGCCGCCCGCCGGGGACAAACCATTCCAGCAGACGCGCCCCTCGGCTGGGGTAGCGTTTATAGGCTTTGCCGAGGTTAGTGACGCGAATCTGGCTCATGGAATTTTTGCGCAAGAGTGAGTTATTGGCTTTGAGCATTACTGGAAGGTCAGCATTCCACCTTCCTTCTTTGAAGGAAGGAGGGTCGGGGGAATTTCGCACGGTGACGGAGATCTCGCATGTCCACCCGGCTTCAAATCCCCCCTACCCCCCTTTGCTAAAGGGGGGAACTGAATGCCCTTTGCTAAAGGGGGGATTTCGAGGGGGAACTCTTCAAAGTTCATCGACAATTTCACCGGCCAGTTTGAGGAACAGCCGCCCAGCCAGCCACAGCAAGGCGACAGCCAGCACAGCGATCCCCAGCAATCCGCTCCAGTTTGGCGCGGTCTGGAGTAGAAAGATGCCTTGATAGGCTTCGATCAGTGGATAGAGGGGGTTGAGCCAGAGTGATGAGCGAACCGGGGCGGGCAGGCCGCTGGCGCTGTAAACAATCGGTGTGAGCCAGAACCAGAACTGGAGGATGACCCCAACGAATTGGCCGACATCGCGGAAAAAGACGTTCAGTGTGGCGGTCAACAGGCCGAGGCCCAGGCCGAAGGCCCATTGGATCAGGAACACCGGGGCGAAGGTCAGGATCACCCAGCCCGGAAAGTTGCCGCTGAACAACAGGAACAGCAGGTACAGGGAAAAGACAATGGTAAAATCCACCAGCACCGACAGGGCGACGATGATCGGCAAGCAGGAGCGGGGGAAGTTCGACTTTTTAATTAGGTTGCCGTACTGGAGAAAAACACCTTGCATCCGCCCGACCAGATCGGCAAAAGCGTTCCAGGGCAGCAGTCCGGCGCACAAGTAGATGCTGTAGGCAAAGGGGCTGCTTTCATGGCCGGGCAGAGTGGAGTGCATGATCCCGGCGAAGATGACGGTATAGATGACAATCAGGGTCAGTGGATTGAGGACGGCCCACAGTCCGCCCAGCAGAGAATGGGTGTAGCGCTGTTGAAAATCCCGCCGGACGTTGGCCAAGATGAAGCCACGGTAAGCCCACAGCGAGCGGAACATGACGCTTTGTAGTCCGGGATGTGGATGGGTTAAGCCGTGGTTCATGTGCGCTGGAGTGAATGTTATTTTTATGGATCAGGTTCGCGCCGATGGAATGGCGTAAATGAGCTGGGCATTCTTTCAAGCCTGATGTTAAAACTCAAGGCGTTTGGGCGGTCAAAGGCTTGCCTATCGACGCTGCGCACTACCCCTGCTTGTCCAGATGGAGAAAATAGATCGCCCAGCTGTTATCATTTTATGTTTTGCCCTTTGGCGCTGTGACGGGAGAGTCAAAACCATGTTCGGGTTGTTGAGGCTGCTGCTGGCGGCGGCGGTGGCGCTGGCACATGCTGGTTATAGCCTCGGGCCTTGGCATTTGGGTGTGCCAGCAGTAGTGGGGTTTTATCTGATTTCCGGCTATGTGACTGCGGCGCTGATCGACCGTTATCATCAGGGCCGGCAGCAAATTGGGGGATTTTATGCGGATCGCGCCCTGCGCCTGTTGCCGCAATACTATGGTTATGCGCTGTTGGGAGTGTTGTTGTGGGTCGTGGGGGTGCGAAGTTCCTTTCTTGCGGTGACGCCGACCGGGGGCGACTGGCTGGCGAATGTCTTTATTGTGCCATTGAACTATTTTATGTTTACTGGGCAGGATCGCTTTACCTTGGTGCCGCCGGCGTGGTCATTGGGGGCGGAAATCCAGTTTTATCTGCTGTTGCCGTGGTTGACGCTGGCTGGTCAATGGGCGCGGCGGGGGTTCGGGACAATCAGTCTTGCGGTGTTTGTGCTGGCGCAGGTCGGGTGGCTGAATACCGACACGTTTGGGTATCGGTTATTGCCGGGGATTCTGTGGATTTTTCTGGCGGGAGGGATGATGTACCGCCAGCGCGAAGCGTCCTGGTGGCGGGCGTGGTTGCCGGCAGGACTGGCTGCTTGGGTGTGGCTAACGGCGCTGCTGCTGTGGCCGGGTTTGCGCCAGCCTTTTAATGTTGAGGTGGCGCTGGGGTTGAGCGTCGGGTTGCCGGCGGTTGCAGCATTGGCGCGGTTGACGCCGCGCCGTTGGGATACGGCGGTGGGCCAGCTATCTTATGGAGTGTTTTTGGGGCATTTTGCGGTGTTGTGGCTGTGGCCCGGTTTGAACAGTGGTGAACGAGTGCCGCCCTTGGCCTATCTGGCGGTGATCATGAGCTTGGCGGCGCTCAGTTACGCAGGTTGGGAACGCCCCTTGGCGCAGTGGCGACGGCTTCACTGTCGGGCAGTTCGTTGTTGTTAAGCAACAATAATAGGGTTTCGTGGTAAAATTTTCACAAGTGACTTGCAAGAAAACGACAACCCGTATATCCTTGCCCCAATTGTACTGTAATCAGGCACGAACCTTGTGGCGTTAGCTATGGTCTTCGTTATGGCGGCGGGCGCGGAATGGTTTGTCTCTTTTGAATGCGGTCTTGGTTAGATCAGTGAAGTAATCGGAGTTGGAGGGATAGCAGGCGGGTCGTAAGTTTTTGCCCTCTCCGCTGTTGCGTTGACTCTAACGGAAACCGGGTTATCATGTTGGTTGGGTAGATTTCGATGGGTATCCTCTCTGGGAGTCGGAATCTGATTTTTTTGATCTTTCTCTTTAGGTGATGGAGTTCAACATGGCTGGACCTACTGCTACGACTTCTGACATTCTCTTTGGCCTTTATGATGCCTATTACCTGCGTGCGCCGGACTTGAAGGGTTATACCTTCTGGCAGCAGGGAATCGCGAATGGCACTGCGACCGTATCGCAGATGTCCCAGGATTTTTATAATCAACAGTACGCTCAGAGCAGTCCCCCCAATGGGCTGGGCTATGCGGCGATGACCGATGACGCCTTTGTCAAGGCGATCTACGCCAATGTGCTGAATGGATCGGGCACCGATGTGCCGGCTCAGGCGGAAGTGGATTACTGGGTCAACTTTTTGAAGACGAATACCCGGGGTGATTTTGTCGCGACTTTTGTCACCGCGGCGCTGACCTTCGATACCTCCACGATTGTCGATCCGGCGGCGAAGGCAGTCGCCGAACACCGTCAGGATACGCTATGGAACAAGATCGCGGTCGGCAAGGACTGGCTGACGACCTTGGGCGCGAGCACCAATGTGTCGGCGGCGGCAGAGGCTGATCAGAGTCTGTTGCCATTTGATCCGGCGTTCCAGGCGGGGCAGAAGATCTACAGCGGGATCACTTATAACGACGGGACGATGAACAGCGCAGAAAGCTTCATCGCGAGTATCAAGACCAATCCCGATCCGATGGGCGCGATCAACAGCGCGACGGATGCGCAAATCTTCGGCACGGGTGGGGGTGCAACCTACTTACTCACCACGGGTATTGATGTCGCAACGGCTAATGTCTTCTATGCGCCGTTGGTGACTGACTTTGGAACGCCGAATAATGCTACGTTGAATTCCGCTGACCAACTGACCGGCACTGGGACCAATCCGACGCTGAACGCGACACTGAACGGACAGCCGGCATTGTCGCCTAAATTGTCGGGGATTGAGACTCTTAATTTCAATACCACTGCAGCTACGACCTTTATTGCCTCGAATACCACGGGGGTGAAAACAATCAATCAAGACTTCGCTGGTAATGCTAATGACCTTACGGTCCGGCAGCTAGGTGTGGCGTCGGATTTTGGGGTTAGCAATGGGGCTGCTGGTTCTGATTTGGTTGTGTACTACAACGCCTCGGTTATTTCTGGTACAGGTGATGTCCAGAAGATTACCGTCACTAATAACGGTTCAACGGTTGCGGCGGCTGGAAATTTGAATTTCCGTTCGGAGACGACCGGTGGGGTTGAGACTTTTAGTGTGACTGCAGTCGGTTACAATCGGTTTACCAATATTGCTTCTGATTCGACAGTGATAAATGCGGGGGGAACTCAGGCGGGTAATGCACTGCGCACTCTTAATGTCATGGGAGATGGATCGTTCCGGGTTGATAATGAGTTGCTCAATGTCAGCAAGATCGATGCCTCGGCCAATAAGGGAGGTATTCGGTTAACGGTTGACGATACTATCGCGGTCGACGTCAAGGGTGGTGACGGCGCGGATCGGATCAACTTTCAAGGTGGATTCAATGCCGCTGACAAGTATGATGGAGGCCTTGGCCGCGATACGATTGAGGTCAATACCACGGGCACCTTAGTGGCCGGTGCACCGATCAGTAATGTGGAAATTTTGCAGTTGACCAACGTGACGGCTAATGCAGCGTTTAATGGGGATAGCATTACCTCTATTGACGAGGTCAGGGTTTCGGAGACAGCGGCTGGGAATTCTACCTTTACCTACACGCTAACCAACCTCAATAAGGTCGGCGCGGCAACTTACGGCGTGTATTTTGAGGATATGGTCGGCGAGGCGGGGGCTATCACTATTGGAGTGAAGGGCGCCGCTGATCCGGGCGCGGTCAACGATTCCTTGCTGTTGAAATTCCAATCCTCGGATGGCACAGGCGTCGCCGAGACTACCGGGGTAATCACGGCAGATGCTATCGAAACGCTAACCATTCAGGTGGGTTCTGATCCGGCGGCGTTGACGGTCGCTGGCATTGCTGGCAATACCATGAACTCGGTAACTATCACGGGTGGTAGCGCCGGGCAGGCTGCGACCTTTACTGGGGTCATGGGCACACCTGTCACTGGTGCGGCGTTGATTGATGGCAGTAGCTTTGTGGGCAACTTGACTGTGCATGGCGGCACCGGCTCTAATGTAGTTAAGGGTGGGTCAGGCGCTGATACCATTGATGGCGCAGGGCGTGGCGCTGCCGGGACAAATTCAGATGTGCTGACCGGGGGATCGGGCGCTGATACCTTCCAAATGCTGGCTGACGCCTCAGGCAATTCCCATGCTAATGCTGGTATCTTGCCGGCTGCCATTACCATTCCGACGGCGGCGCAGTTAGCCCAAATCCTGACGATTACTGATCTCAATCTGGGTGGAGGTACTGCGGGTGGCAGGGTTGACGTGTTAGACCCTACAGGAGCAGCTGGTATCGATGCTGTTGCTGGTGGTGGGTTCACCATCGTCAACGGCGGTGCAGTGCAGACCCTGACTGGCGCTACCCTGAATACCGCACTTAATAGCTTAGTGTCAGCCACGGGTAGCTTGGGACAGCTTGGTGCTACTCCTGGCGCTGGGCTGTTTGCTTGGGGTGCCGACACTTACCTCGTGGTGACCACCAATGCCGCCGCCGCTAACGCGTTCGGTGCAGTGGCTGGTGAAGATATGATCATCCGGGTGACTGGCGTGGTGGGTACCTTGGATGCGAGTGACTTTATCTAAACCCGTAACTCGTAAGGCGGATTCGCCGCTCGCGGCAATCCGCCAAATCCCCCCCACCCCCCTTTTTCAAAGGGGGGAATCGAATGAACGAACCGCCCTTGGGAAACCGGGGGCGGTTTTTTTGTGAGAAATCCGCCTGATTTGCCCTTGAAATCTCCCCAACTCCAACGAAATCCCCCCCGACCCCCACCTTGAAGTCTCCCCAGCCCCCCTTTTTCAAAGGGAGGAGTACCCCCCTTGTTTCAGTCCCCCCTTTGGAAAAGGGGGCTAGGGGGATTTTTTAGCTCGCAAATGGCGCGGATTTCTCTAGCGATCATGCTTTGTAAAAGGGAAACGAGGGGGACTCTGAACCGCCCTCGGGCAACCAAGGCAGTTTTTGGTGAGCAGCACAGTCGGGGTATACTGGACGCATGGATCGCCGGAGGAGATGGCGATGGCCACGACCTATGAAGAGATATTGAATCTGTTTCGGGAAAACGATCTACAAGATTCAAGGAACTGCTGCGGTCTCAACAAGAGACCGACCGCAAGTTTCAGGAAACGGATCGGAACATTAAGGAATTGCTGGATGCTCAAAAGGACACTAACCGGAAACTTCAGGACACCGACCGCAAACTCAATCAACTGGAAAAGCCGTTTACCAGCCAATGGGGCAAGCTGATGGAATCGCTGGTAGAGGGCGATCTGGTCAATCTGCTCATCCAGCGTGGCATCCCCATCGCCGACACCACCACCCGACTGAAAGGCAAACAGCCGGGCGGCGGCAACTACGAATTTGACATCATCGCCCACAACGGCGAGGAGATGTTCCTAATTTCCCAACACACCCGCGCTGGCTAACTGGCGTTACGTTGCGGATTCCAGAACCCCCCGGCTGATTTGCCGTAACCAAACTTGTAAGATGCTGCATAGCCACATTAGAATAACTGGGGTTTTCTGCGGTATGCTGGGCTTTACCGATCCAGACGCATTCTCCATTAACCCTGTTCATCAACCCTGATCCCACTCGCTCGTCGTTCCACCACCGTATAAGCCGGATCCGAGTCGGCGCATCATCTCTCAACCACCCCGTAACCATCTGAAGAGGAATAAAAAATGGCATTCCTGACCGTCGAACAAATTAAAAAAGACTGGGCCGAGAATCCCCGCTGGCAGGGTATCAAGCGCGGCTATAGCGCTGAAGACGTGGTGCGGCTGCGTGGCAACCTGCCGGTTGAATACAGCTTGGCGCAACGGGGCGCTGAGAAGCTGTGGAAATTGATCAACACCGAACCTTACGTCAACTGCCTGGGCGCATTGACTGGTGGTCAGGCGATGCAGCAGGCCAAGGCCGGGATCAAGGCCATCTACCTGTCCGGCTGGCAGGTGGCGGCGGACAACAACACCTACATGGCGATGTATCCCGATCAATCACTGTATCCGGTCAACTCGGTGCCGGCGGTGGTCGAGCGGATTAACAACACCTTCAAGCGGGCTGACGAGATTCAATGCGCCCGGGGCATCGGTCCCGACCACAAGGATTTCGTCGATTACTTCCTGCCCATCGTCGGTGACGCCGAGGCCGGTTTTGGCGGGGTGCTGAACGCGCACGAACTGATGAAGTCGATGATTCGCGCCGGGGCCGGCGGGGTGCATTTCGAGGATCAACTGGCCTCGGTCAAGAAGTGCGGCCACATGGGCGGCAAGGTGCTGGTGCCCTCCCAGGAAGCGGTGCAGAAGCTAATTGCCGCCCGGTTGGCGGCGGATGTTTATGGCGTCCCAACCATCATTCTGGCCCGCACCGACGCTGAAGCCGCTGACCTGCTGACCAGCGATTGCGACGAGAATGACAAGCCATTCTGCACCGGCGAGCGCACCCCGGAAGGCTTCTACAAGACCCGCAAGGGGCTGGATCAGGCGATTGCGCGTGGACTGGCCTATGCACCCTACGCCGACATGGTGTGGTGCGAGACGGGCACCCCCGATCTTAACTTCGCCAAGAAATTCGCCGAGGCGATCCGCGACCAGTTCCCCGGCAAGCTGCTGGCCTACAACTGCTCGCCGTCCTTCAACTGGAAGAAGAACCTCGACGACGCCACCATCGCCAAGTTCCAGCGTGAGCTGGGCGCGATGGGCTACAAGTACCAGTTCATTACCCTGGCCGGTATTCACAACATGTGGTACCACATGTTCGATTTGGCGCAAGACTATGTGAAGCGCGGCATGTCCGCCTATGTCGAGAAGGTACAGGAGCAGGAATTCGCCGCCCGTGACCGGGGCTATACCTTCGTCAGTCATCAGCAGGAAGTCGGCACTGGTTACTTCGACGACATGACCACCGTGATTCAGGGCGGTGCTTCCTCCGTCACCGCGCTGACCGGTTCGACTGAAGAAGAACAGTTCCACTAAGCCTTGCCGCCCCGCATGGGCTGGGGCGTTCAGCGTTGGCCCGAACCCGGAGGCTCTCCCTCCGGGTTTTTGCCATTGCCGACGCTAAAATAGATGTTGACCCCCTGTTAAAACGAATAGCGATCAAGGAGCAGCCGTGAGCCTCAATCTACCTGCGGGCGTACAAATCAACGCCCCCCTTCATCCCCGGTTTGACGAAATTTTCACCTACGACGCGCTGGCTTTGGTCGCCAAGCTGCATCGCGCTTTTGAAGGTCGCCGTCAGGAGTTGCTCAAAGCCCGCGTAGCGCGACAGGCCCGGATTGACGCCGGCGAACTGCCTGATTTTCTGCCGGAGACCCAGTCTATCCGTGAGGGCGAGTGGAAAATCGCGCCGCTGCCCAAGGCGCTGGAACGGCGTCGGACGGAAATCACCGGCCCGGTCGAGCGCAAGATGATTATCAACGCCTACAACTCCGGCGCTGATTCCTACATGACCGATTTCGAGGATTCCAACAGCCCCAACTGGTACAACCAGATTCAGGGCCAAGTGAATCTGTTCGATGCGATCCGCCGCGAGATCAGCTACGTCAACGAAGTCGGCAAGGAATACCGGCTGAATGATGAAATCGCCACTCTGCAAATTCGCCCACGCGGCTGGCATCTGGATGAGAAACATGTGCTGGTGGACGGTCAGCGTGTCTCCGGTGGCATTTTCGACTTCGGCCTGGTGTTCTTCCACAACGCCAAAGAACAGATCGCTCGTGGGGCTGGCCCGTTCTATTACCTGCCAAAGATGGAATCGCATCTGGAAGCGCGGTTATGGAATGATATTTTTGTCATGGCCCAGAACGAGTGCGGCATTCCACAGGGAACGATCAAGGCCACCGTGCTGGTTGAAACCATTCTCGCCACCTTCGAGATGGAAGAGATTCTCTATGAATTGCGCGATCACTCAGCGGGCCTGAACGCCGGGCGCTGGGACTATATCTTCAGTTGCATCAAGAAGTTCAAAAAGAACAAGGACTTTTGTCTGGCTAATCGCGGCGCGATCACGATGGAAGTGCCGTTCATGCGTTCCTATGCCCTGCATCTGGTCAAGGTCTGCCACAAGCGCGGTGCGCCGGCGATGGGCGGGATGTCGGCGCTGATTCCGATTAAGGGTGACCCGGAAGCGAATGAGAAGGCGCTGGCCGGCATTCGTCATGACAAAACCCGTGACGCCAATGACGGCTTTGATGGCGGTTGGGTCGCGCATCCGGGGCTGGTGCCGATTGCCCATGAGGAATTTGTCAAGGTGCTGGGCGACCGGCCTAACCAGTGGGACAAGCAGCGCGACGAAGTCTTCACCGCCAAGGATTTCCTCAACTTCCAGCCGGAGCAGCCCATTACCGAAGCCGGGGTACGGAATAACATCAATGTCGGCATTCACTATCTGGGATCGTGGCTGGCCGGCAACGGCTGTGTGCCAATCCACAACCTGATGGAAGATGCCGCCACCGCCGAAATTGCCCGATCACAGGTCTGGCAGTGGGTGGTCAGTCCCAAGGGCAAGCTGGATGATGGCCGCAAGGTCACGGCAGAGCTGGTGAAAGCGATGATCCCGGAGGAACTGTCCAAGGTGAAAGCGGCGGTTTCGGCTCAGGGCGAAGACACTGCGACCTATGATCAGGCGGCGGGCATTTTTGAGACGATGAGCTTGTCCGCCGATTACCCGGAGTTCCTGACCTTGCCGCTGTATGAAGCGATGGATTGACGCTCCATCGGGTATGACACAAACCCGGCGTCCCCCGCCGGGTTTTTTATTGCAGGCGTGGGCCTTGAGGAAACTTGCCGGGCGCATATTATCTAAAATGACGTCTCTCCGATCCAACCCGCACTGTACCGCCATGAGTCAGGAACATTCCTTGCCTTCCGACGATCAAGATCGCGATATCGCCGTAGCCACCGAGAAGCCGGCGCTCAAGCCACCGCCGATGTACCAGGTGATCCTGCTGAACGACGACTACACACCGATGGATTTCGTGGTGCAGGTTCTTGAACATTTCTTCCGGCTGAGCCGAGGGAAAGCGACCCAGATCATGCTGCACGTCCATACCCGTGGCCGAGGCGTGTGCGGAGTTTTCACCCGCGAGATTGCTGAAACTAAAGTAACGCAAGTCAATGAATTTTCCCGTCGGAATCAGCATCCATTATTATGCACAATGGAAGAAGCCTGAATCCCAACCCCCCAGCGCGATTCGAGGTACGAGTTATGTTGAGCAAGGAACTGGAATTTTCCATCAATCTTGCTTTCCGCCAGGCGCGGGACCGGCGCCATGAGTTCATGACCGTAGAGCATCTGCTGCTGGCTCTGCTGGATAATCCGGCGGCGGTCGAGGTATTGCGTGCCTGTGGCGCCAACCTGGATTCACTGAAGCGGGAGCTGCAAGCGTTCATCCGCGACAATACCCCGGTGCTGGCGCCGGGGGACCCGCGTGAAACCCAGCCGACACTGGGGTTCCAGCGGGTGCTGCAACGGGCGGTGCTGCACGTCCAGTCCTCTGGCAACCGCGAAGTCACCGGCGCAAATGTGCTGGTGGCGCTGTTCGGCGAACAGGAATCCCAAGCCGTCTATCTGCTCAAGCAGCAGGAAATCAGTCGGCTGGATGTGGTCAACTTCATTGCCCACGGCATTTCCAAGATAGCCGATGACCCGGACGCCGCCCCCCCCGCCGATGAGAACAGCGAAGCGCCGCAGCAGAACCTCAAACCGCTGGAACACTTTGCCAGCAATCTTAATGAGCTGGCGCGAAAGGGGCGAATCGATCCACTGATTGGCCGCCGTGAGGAAGTGGAGCGCACCATCCAGATCCTCTGTCGCCGGCGCAAGAACAATCCGCTGTTCGTCGGCGAGGCCGGAGTCGGCAAGACCGCGATTGCCGAAGGTCTGGCGAAAATGATCGTCGATGACGAGGTGCCGGAGGTGCTGCGTGACGCCACAATCTACGCCCTGGACCTGGGATCGCTGGTGGCCGGCGCCAAGTATCGCGGCGATTTCGAGAAGCGGCTAAAAGCCGTGCTGGCGCAATTGCGTAAGGAACACAACGCCATTCTATTCATCGACGAAATTCACACCATCATCGGCGCCGGCGCGGCGTCCGGCGGGGTGATGGACGCTTCCAACCTGATCAAGCCGATGCTGGCTTCCGGTGAGATGAAGTGCATTGGCTCAACAACCTACCAGGAATATCGCGGCATCTTTGAGAAAGACCGGGCATTAGCGCGGCGCTTTCAGAAAATTGATGTGGTCGAGCCGACGGTCGACGAGAGCTATCAGATTCTCAAGGGCCTCAAAAGCCGGTTTGAGGATCATCATGACGTGAAGTACGCCGACAAGGCGTTGCGGGCGGCAGTGGATTTGTCGGCCCGCTATATCAATGACCGCCATTTGCCGGACAAGGCGATTGACGTGATTGATGAAGCCGGCGCTAGTCAGCGGCTGTTGCCGGCGGCCAAGCGCAAGAAGGTCATCAACGTCACCGACATTGAAACCATCATCGCCAAGATCGCCCGCATCCCGCCTAAAACCGTGTCCTCATCCGACAAGGACGTACTACGCAATCTGGATCGGGACCTGAAACTGGTGGTGTTCGGCCAGGATGAGGCCATTGGGCATCTAGCCACTTCGATCAAAATGGCGCGCGCTGGGCTGGGCAACGAACAGAAACCAATAGGCTGTTTCCTGTTCGCTGGACCCACCGGGGTGGGTAAAACTGAAGTGACCCGGCAACTGGCGCGGGTAATGGGCATCGAGTTGATCCGCTTCGATATGTCCGAGTACATGGAGCGGCATACGGTGTCGCGGTTGATCGGGGCGCCGCCCGGTTATGTCGGCTTCGATCAGGGCGGGCTGCTGACCGACGCCATTCTCAAGCATCCTCACGCAGTGCTGCTGCTCGATGAAGTCGAGAAATCTCATCCCGATGTGTTCAACCTGCTGTTGCAGGTCATGGATCATGGCACCCTGACTGACAACAACGGGCGCAAGGCCGATTTTCGCAATGTGATCCTGGTGATGACCACCAACGCCGGTGCAGAGCTGATGGAGCGATCCTCGATTGGCTTCACCGTCCAGGATCACAGCAGTGATGGTCTGGAGGCGATTAAGCGACTGTTTTCGCCAGAATTTCGCAACCGGCTAGACGCCATTGTTCAGTTCAAGGCGCTGACCCCGGTCACGATTGCCCAAGTGGTCGACAAGTTCCTGATTGAGCTGGAAGCGCAACTGGAACCGAAGAAGGTGACGGTCAGCGTGGATGAGAAAGGGCGGGCATGGATGGCCGAGCAGGGCTACGATCCGAAGATGGGCGCACGGCCCATGGCGCGGCTGATTCAGGAGAATATCAAGCGCCGACTGGCCGAGGAACTGCTGTTTGGCCGACTGGTGAATGGCGGCCACGTCATGGTGACGGTACGCGACGGCGAGTTGCAGGTGGAAATCGCGGAGGAAGAAGCGGCACTGACCACATCGTAACCGCGAATCGGGGGAGTCTGGCGGTCAGCGCCCCCGATAAACGATCCGGCCCTTGGTCAGATCGTAGGGAGTCAGTTCGACTTTCACCTTGTCGCCGGTCAGGATGCGGATATAGTGCTTGCGCATCCGCCCGGAGATGTGGGCGGTAACAGTATGGCCGTTTTCGAGTTGCACCCGGAACGTGGTATTGGGCAGAGTGTCCACAACGGTGCCCTCCATTTCAATATGATCTTCTTTCGACAAGGTCTTAATCCCTTTTTTGGGCGGCGGTTCAGAGGGCGCAACCTTAACTAAAATCCCGGAATGCGGCAAGGCTGAAGAAAGATTGGAGGTTAAAAGAAGTCCAGGATTTTCGTTTGTTGTGACTGGAACACGCCTACTGCCCATTAAGAGGCGGAAACGGGTATTACACCAAGGTTGCTCCGCTCCGCAAGGTTTCAATCACTGGCCGGGTTTCAGGCCAGACGCCACGCCACAGGTAGAACGATTCTGCCGCCTGCTCCACCAGCATTCCCAAACCATCCAGTGACTGCGTCGCACCGTGTTCCCGGCCCCAGCGCACAAAGGCGGTGGGTTCGTGGCCATACATCAGGTCGTAGCACCAGCCATTTGCCGCCAGTACGCCTTCTGGCAGTGGCGGCACCGCATCACTTAGCCCGGCGGCGGTAGCGTTGATGATCAAGTGAAATGGCCTTCCGGCCAGTTCAGCCAAACCGCACCCCGTCACTGGCCCCAAGTCACTAAAGCGCAGTGTTAATTCCAGCGCTCTGTTCGCAGTACGATTAGCGATGACCAGTTGCGCCGGTTTTTCCAGCAGCAGCGGTTGCAATACACCTCGCGCCGCGCCGCCCGCGCCCAGCAACAAAACGCGCTTGCCCGCCAGTGAATAGCCGTGATTGATCTTCAAATCGCGCACCAGTCCCGGCCCGTCGGTATTATCACCGCGCACTCCAGCCGGTCCGAAACTCAGAGTATTGACTGCTCCAGCCCGTTCAGCGCGGGCGCTTAATATATCGGCGAATACCCAAGCATCCGCTTTGAAGGGCACGGTCACATTTAACCCTTTACCGCCGGCAGCCTGGAAAGCCCTTGCCGCCGCCATAAAACCACCCGGTTCAACTAACTGGGCATGGTAGTCAAGAGACTGACCAGTCTGGGCAGCAAATAAGCGGTGAATCCGCGGTGATTGGCTGTGGGCGATGGGATTGCCCATGACGGCGTATTGATCAGGTAGGGAGAGCGTCATGCGTTCTGGTCTCAATCCTTGCGTAATGGCGCACGTAACCGGGATTCAAATTCCGGCGGCGGCACATATTGTAATACTGCCTCACCATTGGCGCCGAGCAGCAAGTCCAGTCCCTTGGTTGGATAAAACCAGTGCGCACCATCGCTGACGGTCATTCGCTCTGCCGGATCGCCGAAACGTTTCTGGACTAAATCAGCATCGAATTTGACGATGGGGATAAAGGTGATCCCGGTCAGAACCCCGCTGGTCGCCAAATCCTGATCTGCTTCAGCAACCGGGTAGCGATGGCCGCCATCAGCCACCGGTTTGCCATTGCCCGCATGGGTTTTAATCGCGATCAAGGATTCATCAGGTAAATGCGCCATCATCACCAGCCGCGCATTCAAACCGCTAACCACTGCGTCCCGGAAATACGCTTCCAGACTCAAGCGCCCTGCCTGATCTTCAAACAGGCCCAATTCATAGCGCCGCCCCAACTTGTTCACCGCATCGCGCACCGTGCTTTGGCCCAAGGTCAAGCCGAATACGGTGATCGTCATGCCGTCTTGACTGCGGCTAATTTGCCACGGCATCTCCAGACCGGGCGTTGTGGATCGGGCGCCGGGCGGACGCATGATCGCTAAAAACCACCCACTCAGCGCCACAACTAGCACAGAAAACAGCAGCAGTTTCCAGTGCTTCATACTTGCCGTAGCCAATGTGCCGCTTGTCCCGCGAAATAGCTTAAAATAGCGTCTGCGCCGGCCCGTTTAATGGACAGCAGCGATTCAATGACCACCGCTTTCTCATCCAGCCAGCCCTTTTGTATCGCCGCCAGCAGCATGGCGTATTCACCGCTGACCTGATAAACAAAGGTGGGTGCGGCAAATTGATCTTTGACCCGCCGAACAATGTCGAGGTAGGGCATTCCTGGTTTGATCATCACGATGTCTGCGCCTTCTTCCAAATCCATCGCGACTTCACGCAGGGCTTCATCGCTATTGGCCGGGTCCATCTGATAACTGGCTTTATTGCCCTTGCCCAACGCCCCGGCGGAACCTACTGCATCACGGAATGGCCCATAGAAACTGGAGGCATATTTGGCGGAATACGCCAGAATCCGGGTATGAATAAAATCATGAGATTCGAGCGCCTCACGAATGGCGGCGATCCGCCCGTCCATCATGTCCGAGGGCGCGACGATGTCCGCGCCGGCCTCGGCATGAGACAACGCCTGCCGGGTCAGGACGCTCACGGTCTCATCATTCAGCACATAGCCAGACGCGTCGATCAGTCCATCCTGACCGTGAAGCGTGAACGGATCCAACGCCACATCGGTGATCACACCCAGTTCGGGAAGGTGCGCTTTCAAAGCCCGCACCGCCCGCTGCGCCAAACCATCCGGGTTGTAGGCTTCTGCGGCGTCCAGCGACTTGGCTTCAGGCGGTGTTACCGGAAATAGCGCCACGGCCGGAATACCCAGCGTCGCCAGTTTTTCCGCTTCGCGCAGGAGTTGATCAAGGCTCAGCCGCGCCACACCGGGCATGGAGGCGACGGGTTCACAGCAGTTTTCGCCTTCAATGACAAAGAGCGGTTGAATCAAATCAGCGGCGGTGAGTATGGTTTCCCGCATCAGCCGCCGGGAAAATTCATCACGGCGCATCCGGCGCAGGCGTGCGCCAGGAAACTGGCCGGAAACGATCTGAGGTAGGTGGGACATGGCGGGTTTCTCCAGCGTGGTCAGGCATAACTGCACGAATAACGAATCACATCTGGATTGTCGTCCTTGACTATCTGTCCCAGACAAATAATCCCCCGGTCGTGCAAATTGAATTCTTCGCGCCGGATAAAGAACCGTGAGCCATTGTCCAACAGCAGATAGCTGCCGTTGGTGCTTTGATCGATCAGGATAAATTTGCCTTGGCGAAATTCAATAGCGGCATGGGTGCGCGACACTAGTTCCCGATCCACCACCAGGTCATTTTTATCCCAGCGACCGATTTTGTACGCCTTGGCGCTGGGCGTCAGTTCAATGCTCCGGCCGCGATACTCGAGCATCAGTCGCGCCGTCAGCAGGTTGCGTAACTCTTCATTAGCGCTGGCCCCGGCCATTTGGGTCAGGCTGGTGGTATCACTCCAGATCACCTCGGCGATAGCCATTTCATCCTGTTTGCCCCGCACCCGAGACTGCCCGAGACTGCGGGTCATTTGCTGGAGTTCATCGTGCAGGAAGCTCACCGTTTCCGCCGTGGTGATGATCTGATCCGCTTTGGACAGGGAGACCATTCGGGCGGCGACATTAACGGCATCGCCGAACACGTCGCCCTTCTCGACTAGCACTGGCCCGTGATGCAGACCGATCTTAATGGCGATGTTCAATTTAGCCAACGCCGGATCCTCCTTGATGGCCCGGTGCATATCGCAAGCCGCCCGCACCGCTTGTTCGGCGCCCGGGAACCGGCACATCAATTCATCGCCGATGGTCTTGATCACCACCCCGCCATGAGCGTTGGTTTCATCGGTTAGCGCATCGAGCACCTGAGTCTCAATCAGTCGCGCCTGCACATCGCCATATTGCTCAAACAGGTGGGTGCTGCCGCAGATGTCAGCGAACAGGATGGTCGTCGCGACCTGTTCTTGCGGGGCCGATCGGTCGCCCAGGATGGATCTGTTGCCCAGCTTCAATTTCATTTTTGCATCCCCACACACTCACTGGTAGTCGCGATAGCCACGCGCCGCCAGATCTGCAACGATTCGGTTGACGTTATCACGAGCCGTCTGCCCATAACGCTGTTGAAAGAAATCAGTGAAGAAAAAGACCGGCCGGTTTTGCAGGGCCAGCAGAAAGCGCAGGTGACCCGGATAGTATTGATCGTCAGTCAGATGAGCGCATTCAGCGCGAATCCGGCGGCCATCCTCCTCGCAGTCGTCCCAGGCCAGGCCAAAACTGGACAGGTCAATATCCACCATGAATTGTCCATCCCGCCACGGTGGCGGCGTCCGGTGGGTCGTCACCATGACCAGATCGCTGACCCCAGTCTGAAAATCCGCCGCTGTGCCCACCGCTGCCGACCATTCCCGAAACAAGCCGGCGCTGCGCCGCTCATTATCCATCGCGCCGGGGACATAAATTGCGTCGTGGAACCAGAGCGCCATAGCCACTGCGTCAGGGTGATCCATCAAACTCGCCGCCTGGTTGAATTCGTGCAGGCAATGGTGAATATGCGCCAGGGTATGGTAGTGGCGGTGTGGCTCGCAGTAGAGCTGAACCAGTCTGGCATAGACCGCCTCGGCTTGCCCCGAAGCATTACCCAGATTGCGCTGCCACAGCGCGACAAATTGCGCTTGTTCTTGCTCATTTGCGCCCATCAATCTGCCTCCCGTGTCATGAAATCCTGAATCAGCCGCCAGGCCATGCTCATCGGACTGGGCAAACCCGGCAGATCGTCGGGCGCAAACCAGTCGGCTTCAATAATTTCTCGCCCATCCACCTGCAATTCGCCTCCGGCATAATCGGCAGTAAAGGCGATCATCAGTGAATGCGGAAAGGGCCAGGATTGACTGGCGAAATAGCGCAGATTCTGGACTCGAAGCCCGACTTCCTCGGCTACTTCGCGATGCAGGGTCTGTTCCAGGGTTTCGCCGGCTTCCACAAAGCCCGCCAATACGCTATAGACGCCGGGCGCGAACCGGGGCGCACGGGCGAGCAATATCCGGCCCTCATGAGCTATGCGCACCATGATCACCGGCGACAAGCGCGGATAGACGGTCCATTCGCAGGCCGGGCAGCGGCGGGCGCGCTCTGCGCTGCGCCGCTCGGTCGGTACTCCACAGCGCCCACAGAATTGGTGGCTTCGATCCCATTCAAGCAATTGCAACGCCTGTCCGGCAATGCCGATGAGCGCTTCATCCAATCGGGTCCACAAGGCCCGCAGCCCCTCGAAGATCCAGCCTGGCGGCGCGTCGAACTGATCGACCTCGGCGGCGTAACAGGGCTGACCATGCAGCGTTCCCAGATACAGACGGCGGACGGTCGGCCACTTGGCGAACGGCCAGATTGAAGCCAGCGGCAGTTCCAGTCCCTGCTCAGCGAATCGAATCAACAATTCGCCGTTAGTCGAAAATACGAACCACCGGGCCGGCTGCTCAATATCCGTAGGCGGCAGAATGGCGGGCTGAAAATCATCCGGCAGCATCAGCATGGGCAGGCGCTCCAGTTCTGGTTCAAACGATCTTTTCAGTCAGCAAGGGCTGGCCGGTCGCTGACTCGCCCAAAGCGTGCCGCACCCGGACCAGCGCCTGTGGCAGACTGGCGGAGAGCAGCAGTTTACCCGGAATATTGCGTAAACCAGCCCGCCGCATTAGCAGCGCCGGTTGACCATGCACTCCGGCCACCGCCACCAGAATGCCATCGCTCCGCAACCGTTCAATGGCGGAATCCAGCGCCACCAGTCCCGATACATCCATCACCGTGACGCCTTCGATATCGATGATCACCGCCCTGGGCCGGGCGCCGATGTCGTGCAAAGCGCTCATCGCTTTTTCCGCCGCGCCGAAAAACAGCGAACCGGATACTTCATACAGCCGCACTCCGTCCGGCAAGGGACTTTCCAGGTGGGGATGATCAGCCTCGATATGCTTGCCGCCTGTCAGTTCGGCCATCCGGCTCATGAACAGCAGCGCGGCTAAAACAACGCCAACGCTGATCGCAATCACCATATCGAACACCACAGTTAACCCGAAGCACACCAGCAGCACCAGAATGTCGCTGCCGGGCGCGACCTGGAAAATATGGCGGAAGTGTTTAATTTCACTCATGTTCCAGGCCACCAACAACAGCAATGCAGCCAAGGAGGCCATCGGCAGATAGCTCAGCAGCGGGGCCAGCGCCAGCAAGACCAGCAGGATAAACAGCGCATGGAATACGGCCGCCAGTGGGCCACGGGCGCCCGCGCGGATATTAGCGGCCGTACGGGCCAAGGCTCCGGTTGCCGCAATCCCGCCGAAGAATGGCCCAACCAGGTTGCCGATGCCTTGCCCAATCAATTCCGCATCGGGATCATGCTTGGTGCCGGTCATACCGTCGGCGACGACCGCGCACAGCAGTGATTCAATCGCGCCGAGCAAGGCAATCGCCATAGCCGGCCCCAATAGCTCCTTCAACAACCCCAGCGACAAGTGCAGTGGTTGACCACTCGGACCGGGCAGTTGCCACGGCAGGACGAAATGCGGCAGAACTGGCGGAATGCCGGGCAGAGTTTGCCCATCCAGGACATAGCTGAACCGGGACGCGATGGTCGCCACTTCAAAGCCTTCGATCCACCGGCTTAGCAACCAGGCCAGCACAGTCGCCACCGCCATACCGATCAGTGGGGCGGGAAAACCGGTCTTCAGGCGCGGCCACAGGAGGAGCAGCGTCAAGGTTAATGCGCCAATCAGTAGATCGGGGATGTGAACGCCGGGCAGCGCCTGAGCGACCAGCCAAATCCGCTCCAGAAAATGCTCCGGCTGAGCGGCCAGGTGCAGGCCGAAAAAGTCGGTGAATTGCAGGCTGGCGATGACGACCGCAATCCCGGTCGTAAAGCCGGTGGTGACGGGGTAGGGAATGAACTGAATCAGTTTGCCCATGCGCGCCACGCCCATCGTGATCATCATGATCCCGGCCATAAAGCCGGCGGTCACCAGCCCGCCGAGGCCGTATTTATCGGCAATAGGATGAAGAATGACGATGAACGCAGCGGTTGGCCCGGATACGCTAAACCGGGAACCGCCGGTCAGCGCAATCAACAGGCCGGCGACAATCGCGGTGTACAAGCCATACTGCGGGGGAGCGCCGCTGCCAATCGCCAAGGCCATCGCCAGCGGCACCGCGACGATGCCGACCGTAATTCCGGCCAGCAGGTCGGCTTGCAGTTTGCGTAGGTCATAACCGCCACGCAGCTTGTCGCGCAGCGCGGTGGCAAAGGGTAGATACAGCGCGTGTTGCCGGTCTGGTTTCATAGAAAGTCCAATTGCTCAAAGCGGGTCAGGCGCAATGCCTAGCGTCGGCCATCGTTCGGCCCACTGGTTAAATTCAACGAATATCTCGAAGCACCGGCTATCAGATTGGCGCAACCCGGTGTGCTTGCCTCCTGAAAAACACCAGAGTGCGGGCCAGCCGCCGCACCGTCCAGAAAAGCGGCTGCGCCGTGACTACTGGCGTCGCCACTCGGCCAAATCGCGGCGGCGCACCTTGCCATTGGCGGTGCGCGGCAGACTGTCGATAAAGATGATTTCACGCGGGCATTTATAAGCCGCCAGGTGTTCATGAACGTAGGCCAGCAACGGGGCGGCGTCGGTCTCGTCGGGATCGCGGGGTACGACAAACGCGGCGATCACCGTCACCCCTTCCCGCACCGGCACCTCGGTCACGGCGGTTTCTGCTACCGCCGGATGCCGACTCAGACACTGTTCCACTTCCAGCGGCGACACCCGGTAGCCCATGGCATTCATCACGTCGTCATTGCGTCCGTGGTAATGCAGATAACCCTCAGCGTCAAAATGGGCCAGATCGCCGCCGATGAACCAGTCGCCCCGATAAACCAGCACTTCCTCATCAGGCCGGTTCCAGTAACCGAGCATCAAGCCTGGATCGCGGCGATGCACCGCTAGCAAACCGATTTCGCCCGACGGCAACGGTTCGGAACCACCTGCGACCGGTAAAATCGCCACGCAGCGGCCCGGCTGCGCCTGACCGGGACTGCCTGGCCGGATGGGTTGGCCCGGTGGCGAAGAAATGTAGGTGGAGCATTCGCTCATCCCCAGCGCCTCGTAGAGTTCCTTGCCGGTTGTGGTTCGCCATTGCTCCAGCAACGCCACATTGAGCGCCTCGCCGGCGGTCAGTCCGTGGCGCAGGCTGGATAGATCGAATGCCCGTAGATCGTTGTATTTCAGTATCTGCCGGTACAACCCCGGTACCGCCGCAAACAGCGTCGCCTGGAATTTCTCCAGCAACGCTGGCCAGACCGTGACATCACGGGGACCATTATAAAGCACTGCGGTTGCGCCATTGGCCCAGGGGTCGGTCAGGCCGACGCCAAGGGTGTAAGTCCAGTTAAAAGCGCCGGCGTGGAGGATCACGTCATCCGGGCCCATTCCATACCAGCCATGATACATCGGACGGCGACCCCAAGCCGAACGCTGGGCGTGCAGCACACCCTTGGGTTGGCCGGTGGTGCCGGAGGTGTATACGAGGAACGCCGGATCAGCGGCGGCAGTGTCAGCGTAATCCAGCGGGGCGCATTCGATCCGCCATGTCGCCAGATCGGTGGAACTCAGCGCGATCACGCCTGATGGGAGTTGCATGACCAGTTCATCGGACATGGCGATTGCCCGCGCCCCGGAATCGGCCAGCAGAAAATCAGCTTCTTCGCTAGTCAACTGTGCTGACGAAGGCAGCGGAACATAACCGGCGGTAATCGCGCCAAAAAATAGCAGCGCATAATCGCTGGTATTGCCCATGCGGATCATGATTCGCGCCCCCGGCTCCAGACCGAGTTGTCGCAATCCTGCCGCCACTCGCCGTACCGCATCAGCCAATTGCGCGTAAGTCCAGTGTTCCGCCGTAATCGCCGGAGCATGAACATCCGAAACCACAATCAGCGCCACTTTATCTGGCGCAGTCCGCGCTGCTGTATCGAGACAATACCTCGCCATATTAAAGCGAGTTGGAGGCAACTCACCAAGATAACTTTTACTGTCTTTCATCTTTGAACTCTTAATCCACATGAATACATGTTATATTTACTGAGAAATCAAGTCGTGGACAGAATGTTAACCTCCAACCTTGCTGCTTCACTTCCAGAAATCCCGTAAAAACAGCAGCAGCAATGGAAATACTTCCAGCCGACCGACAATCATGGACAGCGCCAGAACCCAAGTGGATGCATCGCTTAGTGGTGCGAAATTGCCAGCTGTTTCACCCAAACCGACGCCCATATTATTCATACAGCCAGCGACCGATCCAAATGCCGTCACGATATCCACGCCGAACGCGACCAGCGCCAGCGAGAAAAGGCAGTAGCTGAAGATATACAGATAATAAAATCCCCAAACCGCTTGCATCACTCGATCCGGAACCGGATGGCTGCCTAATTTAACCGCAATCTGTGCGGTAGGCCGAATCAATAAGCGAGCCTCGCGCACACTTTGTTTATACAATAATAAAAAGCGGATCGCCTTGATGCCGCCACAGGTTGAACCAACGCAACCTCCAAAAAAGCTGCCTAATAACAGTAGCAATGGGACAAATAATGGCCAATCGCTTGGGTAACCAGTAGTGACCAGACCATTATCAGTGATGATGGATGCCGCCTGAAAAAAACCGTGATAAATGGATTCCCACAATGGAAATTTATCGCTGATATACAGATAACTACAGGCTGCTGTGATGATCCCTGCAAATACCATCATGCAGAACTGAAACTCTGCATCGTAGAAAATAGCTTTTAAGCTGCGTGAACGC
The DNA here is from genome assembly GCA_003989085.1 of Candidatus Competibacteraceae bacterium. Taxonomy (GTDB): domain Bacteria; phylum Pseudomonadota; class Gammaproteobacteria; order Competibacterales; family Competibacteraceae; genus RXIV01. The sequence goes on along the minus strand of RXIV01000003.1, from coordinate 70,072 downwards.
CAAGCCAGAAAATACAGAGCAAAATTAACTGCGGCTAATATTGAAAAAAAGCCGGCTATCAATTCAATTTTCGGACTCTGAAAGTAACCGATGCTGGCATCGTGAGTAGAAAATCCGCCCAGTGCTATGGTAGCGAAGCTATGGCAAATCGCATCAAAAAAACTCATCCCCGCCACCCAGAAAGATAGAGTGCAAGCGATATTCAGTCCGACATAGATATACCAGAGATTCTTGGCAGTCTCGGTAATACGAGGGGTGAGTTTCTCATCCTTCATTGGCCCTGGTGTTTCCGCCTTATAAAGTTGCATGCCCCCGATACCCAACATAGGCAACAGCGCCACCGCTAATACTACAATGCCCATTCCACCGAGGAAATTCAATTGCGCACGGTAATACACAATGGCCCTGGGTGTCTTGTCCAGTTCAGAGAGAATGGTGGCGCCGGTAGTCGTCAGCCCGGACGCAGTTTCAAAGACCGCATCGACCAGCGCCATGTGCGGGTTCTCCGATAACATAAATGGCAAGGCGCCGAGCAGCGACAGTAAAAACCAGAACGCCACCACGACGATAAAACCATCACGGTTACGCAGATCAACCTTGAGTCGGCACACCGGCAGCCAGCACAGCAAGCCCGATCCCAGCATGGCGCCAAGTGATTCCGCAAATGGCATGACGACCACATAACCATCGTAGTACCACGCAACAGCCATCGGCGGCAGCATGGTGATGCTGAACATGATCAGTAACAGCCCCACCATATGCAGCGTTGTTTTGAGCGGCGCGCGTTGCAGGATGGCATGCTGACCTTTTTTCTTGACCGGAACGGGGGGCGTAATCGGCGGTCTGGGGATCGGTTTGGTGTCCGCTGCTGCTGAATCAGCGGGCGATTCTGGATCGAACAACGACATTTCATCCCGATTGGCCTCAGCGAGGATCGGGTCGGGAGGGATGCTCTGTCCGGCTCCGCTGCGCAGGGTGGGATCGCTCATAATTTGGCAGTTTCCTAAGCAGTTCGCGGTGTTCGATCCCCGGTGCGGCAGCAGAAAATCGGCCGGGGCGGCAAGTTGATCGGGTTTATCAGCGTATGCGTTATTATGGATCGATAAAGCTTGGCCCGGTTGTCAGAACCCGTCCGGGATTAAAAATCATTCTTCGAAGTTGAAGATGGAAGGAGAAAACGCTATGAAGCTTGCTAGTCCGGTATTGCGCGATCAACAGCCAATCCCCGCCGATTATGCATTTGGCGTGGCTGATCCGGCACAACACGTTGTACTGGGTCCCAACGCTAATCCGCCATTGACCTGGAGCAATCTGCCGCCGCAAACTCGCTCGCTGGCGCTGATCTGCCACGATCCGGATGTGCCGACCCGAGCCGACGATGTCAATCAGGAAGGGCGGCAGGTGCCGGCCAATTTGCCCCGCGCTGATTTCTTTCACTGGATTCTGGTCGATTTGCCGCCCGAACCGGCGCAGATTCTGGCAGGTGAATTCTCACACGGTGTCACTGCCGGGGGTAAACCGGGGCCAGAGGGACCACGCGGCGTCCGGCAAGGTGTTAACAATTACCGGGAGTGGTTTGCTGGCGATCCGGCTATGGCGGGTGACTATTTCGGCTATGACGGACCCTGCCCACCGTGGAACGACAGCATCGTTCACCACTATGTTTTCACGCTCTACGCGCTGGATGTCGACCGCTGTCCGGTGGAAGGCGCGTTCACCGGCCCAGAGGTAGTGGCTGCGCTGGCCGGACATGTGCTGGATCAGGCCAGCCTGACGGTCACCTACAGTTTGAACCCTGCCGTACCGGCCTGAACGCCACACGCCTACCTTCCCCAAAAGCCACTTTAGTATTTTCCGGCGATCCACCGCCGCTATGACGGATGGCCCATCCTCGGTCCACGACGCATCACAATATGAGGGCATCATGATTTCCGACAACTCCCCCGGCGCTGAACAGCGCAGAATCAAACGCTGGTATCTGATCCTGTATCTGCGCGTTTATAACGAGGACACTCAGGAGCTGCTGGGCCATATCGTCGATATCAACAAGGAAGGGATACGCCTAGTCAGTGATAAACCCATTCTATCCCACCAGATATTCCGGTTGTGGCTTGATGTTCCCAAGGAAAACGGCCCAAATCAGCGCATCCATCTGGAAGCGGAAAGCCTTTGGTGTGGGCGAGATGTCAACCCGGATTTTTACGATACCGGTTTCCGTATTCTGAATATGGACACCCACGCCCTGTTGCAGCTCCAGCTATTGATCGAGGATCTCAAATTTTAGCGACGCCAATCCATTCCAGCACACTTTCAATCCCTGTTTCGGCAGCCGGCGCAGTCTCAATAAACCGGACTGCGCCGGTATTCTAGTTTACTTTCTTAAAGTCACCCGGACTGGCGTCGGTTCCGCAAACACCTCCCGGTAACTGGCGTACATTGCGCAGGTCATCACCGGCCACAGAACCAGAAATCCAAGGCCAAAAGGAACCGCCGCGATGATCGCCAGCCCCAGCCCGATCAGGCCCAGCACCAGCAAAGGCAACATGTTGATCCAGCAGGCGGCGATGCTGTCCTGCACGGCTGGCCAGGCATCCTGCTGGCCCAGCATCACCAGTGGAACGGCATAAAACGTCGCCATAATGATCACGGCCCAGAGCGTTAGCTCCACGAGCATCAGCACCATAAAACCAATGCCAAATAGGCCTTCAATCATATCCGGGGTAATTCCCTGTCCTGGATTGTCCAGCACTACCCCAGTGGCAATGCCGCCCACGACGAAGCCCATCGCCACCAGCCCCATCAACACATAGCCAGCTAGATTAATGAGGCCCAGCATCACCAATGGCCCCATCCGCCCCTGATCCTGAAAGCCCCGGAACAGATGGCTGATTTCGAGCGTTTCACCCCGCGCCTGCGCATCCGCGCCATAAAGGATTCCGCCGGTCAGCACCGGCGACAGCAGCAGATAGGCCAAGCCACCAACCAGAGGAATCAATGACAATACCATATTGATGCCAAAATAAATTAGCAGAAGGACAATCCATATTCCCGGCGCTCTGGCAAACAATTGCCAGCCTTCAACAATCCAATTCCAGCCACGCCCGGCATCCACTCTCATTACATTCATCGCCATACTCCTCCCGTCGACCAACAATCTTTAGCCGGCGTGGTCATGGCGCCGGCACCCCGGATTAGCGTCGCCCTTTCAATGCCGCAATTCGCATCCGCAGGGCATTGAGCTTGATAAAACCACCAGCATCTTTCTGGTCATAAGCACCAGCGTCATCTTCAAAGGTCGCAATATTCATATCAAACAGGCTGTCATTCGACTGGCGGCCTGCGACGATCACATTGCCTTTGTACAGTTTAATCCGGACTACGCCGTTGACCTGAGACTGGGAAGCATCAATCAGGGTTTGCAATAATTTCCGTTCAGGACTCCACCAGTAACCGTTATAAACCAGACTAGCGTAGCGCGGCATCAGATCATCTTTCAGATGAGCGGCTTCCCGATCCAGCGTCAGCGACTCCATCGCCCGATGTGCCTTGAGCATGATGGTTCCGCCGGGCGTTTCATAACAGCCCCGCGATTTCATTCCGACATAGCGGTTCTCCACTAAATCCAGCCGACCAACGCCATGTTCACCGCCCAGTTGATTCAATCGAGTGAGTACCGCTGCGGGAGTCAGCGCCTCGCCGTCAATAGCGACGATATCGCCACCTTGGTATTCCAGATCGAGATACAGCGGCTGATCGGGCGCCTGTTCTGGTGAAACGCTCCAACGCCACATGATTTCTTCCGGCTCATTCCACGGGTCTTCCAGCACTCCACCTTCATAAGAGATATGCAGCAAATTAGCATCCATTGAATATGGCGATTGGACGCCCCGTTTCATTTCTACCGGAATGCCGTGCTGTTCGGCATAGGCCAGTAGTTTCTCCCGTGACAGCAAATCCCATTCCCGCCACGGTGCAATAATCCGGATATCCGGCTTTAACGCATACGCTCCCAGTTCAAAGCGTACTTGGTCATTCCCTTTGCCGGTGGCCCCATGCGAGACGGCGTCAGCCCCGGTCTGCACCGCGATTTCAATTTGCCGTTTGGCGATCAACGGCCGGGCAATAGACGTGCCGAGCAGGTATTCTCCTTCATAAATGGCATTGGCCCGGAACATCGGAAATACGAAATCACGGACAAATTCTTCACGCAAGTCTTCAATAAAAATGTTGTCAGGGTTAATACCGGCCAGCAAGGCTTTATGCCGTGCCGGCTCCAATTCTTCGCCCTGGCCCAAATCAGCGGTAAAGGTCACAATTTCGCATTGATAGACATCCTGTAGCCACTTCAGAATGACGGAGGTATCCAGGCCGCCTGAATAAGCCAGCACCACTTTTTTAACGTCGGACATGATATTCCTCATAAATGTCGATGGTTTGAAAAACCGAAGCAGCCCGGATTCCACTATCCGGATCGCAGCAAGCCGCCAAGCTTAAAGATTTGCCCGGACTCGTCAAGGCAGGGCGGAGCGTATAATTTGCGGTCAAATTCCACCCGTCGCCCCGGAACCCACCCTATGAATACCCTAACCCTGATCCGCCCCGACGACTGGCATTTGCACCTGCGCGATGGCGCGGCGATGCACGCGGTGGTTCCGCACAGCGCTCGCCAGTTCGCCCGCGCCGTCATCATGCCTAATTTGCGTCCGCCGGTGACAACGACCCAACAGGCGCTGGCTTACCGGGCGCGGATTCTGGAGGCGGTGCCGCCGGGTCTGGATTTTGAACCACTCATGACTCTGTACTTGACCGATCAAACGCCACCTGCCGAAATCGCCCGCGCCAAAAACTCCGGCCATGTGGTGGCCAGCAAGCTCTATCCTGCGGGCGCAACGACCAATGCGGATGCTGGCGTGACGAACATTCGCCGGCTTTACCCAGTGCTGGAGGCGATGCAGCGCTGCGGAATGCTGTTACTGATTCACGGTGAAGTCACTGATCCTGCCGTGGATATTTTCGACCGGGAAGCCGTATTTATCGAGCAGGTGTTGATCACGCTTGTGCGCGACTTTCCCGGCTTGAATATCGTTCTGGAGCACATTACAACCGGGGAGGCGGCGGATTTTGTGCGGGAAGCGCCAGTCACTGTCGCGGCAACAATCACTGCCCACCATCTGCGCTATAGCCGCAACGCGCTTTTTCAGGGTGGCGTCCGGCCCCATTATTATTGTCTGCCCGTCCTCAAGCGCGAGCGCCACAGGCAAGCATTGATCCGGGCGGCGACGGGTGGCGATCCCAAATTTTTTCTCGGCACCGACAGCGCTCCACACCCACGCCAGGGCAAGGAAGCGGCTTGTGGCTGCGCCGGCTGTTATACCGCCTACACTGCGCTAGAACTGTATGCCGAGACCTTCGACGCCGCTGGGACGCTGGATCGACTGGAGGCCTTCGCCAGTGTTCACGGCCCGGATTTCTACAGTCTGCCGCGTAATACTGGCGCTGTCACCCTGCAACGCCAATCCACTCAGGTTCCCGAAACCCTGCCATTCGGTGACGATCAATTGATTCCGTTACGCGCCGGGGAAACGCTGAGCTGGCGGTTGATCGATTGAAACACAGGTAGGGTGTTCACTCTAATTTTCATCGCTAAAGTAAGCTCCAATACAGCTTGAAACTCCGCCGGCGCTTATAAAACCGGTATTTGAATCAAGACGTTGAGTTGAGGAGAGTATCATGACAAGCGTTGCGTTACAGACTATCGTTGAAGCCCCTGCCGTCGCCAACATCCGTGAATCGGCCAACCGCATCTGGCTGGCTGGTCTGGGCGCTTTCGCCAAGACCCAAGAAGAAAGCGAGAAGCTGTTCCAAGCTCTGGTGAAGGAAGGCGAGGGTGTGGAAAAACGCGCCAAGCAAGCCGCCGAAGCTCAGTTTGAAGAAGCCAAAGGCAAGGTGGTTGAATTCCGGGGTAAGGCCAACGAGCAGTTCGACCGCCTGGAAGAACTGTTTCAGGAGCGGGTCGCCCAAGTGTTGCGCCGGATGGGTGTCCCCACCCAGAACGACATTCAGGAATTAACCCAGCGAGTTGAGGCGCTAAATCAAAGCGTGCTGGCGCTGAAAAAATAGGCGTCCATCTTCACCAAGTTCACCAAGTTCACCAAGTTCACCAAGCTTCACCAAGCTTCACCAAGCTTCACCAGGCCGTACGGCAATCCGTCGCACGGCCTTTGTCTAGTTTTTCGCAGATTCTTGTGGACCACACAGAATTTTCGCTGGCAATGGTATGCCAGGGCGTGTCCTCAATTAACGACGACAGCGGCAGCAAGGTAAACAAAGGTAAACAGCTGAAAAAAGCCTCAAGCGGCTTTATCGTAACGTGTTGTAATAGCACGCGCTAGCGCGTGAGTTTTGCGAAAAAGTTCTCGATCAGATGCCGCGCATCGTACAGTTCCGTGTCGTATTCGTGCTGCTTGATGTGATTGTTTTTTGGATAGATGACCTCTATCGCGCTCACGCTCTGCAACAGTCCAAGAACACACGTATCGACATCATAAAGAGGGTTATCCAACGAGTATTCATGCAGCAACGCCGATGTTAAAGTGAATTTATCCAAGTAAGATTTTATTGAAATCGTCAAAACTAATACTAAATACTACTAAAATAATTTACTATTATAACTACTGAAAATGAGGAATTAAACTATTTGTCGTGTATTTGAAAAAATTTAAGAGTCTCAAGAAGAGTTAGAAATCTTGCTAAAGCAAGAGAAAGATGTACGGAAGCGTGAGCGGTTGCAGTTGCTATATTGGTATAAAACAGGACAAGCCATCACTCGTAAAGCATTAGGGAAATTGCTCAATCGTAGTCAATTTTCTATTGGTCAATGGGTGAATCTCTATCGAAGAAACGGACTGCATGGTTTACTCCATTTAAATTATCGAGGTGGAAATTTAGCGCCTTCCATCCCGCTATAAATTCAATTGCAACTAAAGGAAAAGTTGGCCCAGCCTGAAGGGATGGTGAGCTATAAGGCGATCCAAATTTGGCTTAAAGAAACACATGGGTTAGACGTTCCTTATTCAACCATTTTTGGGACGGTTAAATACCGATTAAAGGCCTGTCTAAAAGTACCCAGACCTTATGCAGAAAATAGAGTCCTTGAAGAATCGAAAAGTTGCTCCATCATCTGCTCAATAACCCTCCCTTCACAGTTATGGGTTAGGCAGCAGTTAAACCCAGCCATCAATAACCACTGGTTGGTTGCTATATCACGGCAGCAGATCGAGAGTAGGTAGGCCGCCGGATACAGCACTCCAGGGCGATCCGGTTCTGTTATGATGACGGTTGCTTACGCTGGTTGCCCAGCGCCCTGTCCCACCACCGATCCGATCCCGCCATGAATCCGGTTTTGACCATCGCTAAACGCGCCGCCCTGAGCGCCAGCCGCATCCTGTTACGCCATTTTGATCAGCTTGAGCGGCTGACCGTCACCGCCAAACAGCGCAATGATTTTGTCAGCGAAGCGGACGTACAGGCTGAGCAGGACATCATCCAAACCTTACGCAAGACCTACCCCAACCACGGCATCCTAGCCGAGGAAAGCGGCCAGCAACTTGGACAGGACGAATATCAGTGGGTCATCGATCCGCTAGATGGCACCACCAATTTTCTGCACGGCATTCCCCACTTCGCCATTTCCATCGCCTTCCGGCACAAAAACCGGTTGGAAGCGGCCCTGGTTTACGATCCAGTCCGGCAGGAGATGTTCACCGCCTCGCGGGGCGAAGGCGCTCAGATCAACGACCGGCGGATGCGGGTCAGCGGGGTTAGCGGGCTGGAAAATGCGCTGCTCGGCACCGGGTTTCCGTTCCGCCATCCTCAGCGCCAAGCCGCTTATCTGGGCTTTTTCAACAGCCTGTTCGGCAAGTGCATGGAAATCCGCCGAGCCGGAGCGGCTTCGCTGGATTTGTCCTATATCGCATCCGGGCGCTTGGACGCTTACTGGGAAATGGGTCTGAAGGAATGGGATATTGCGGCGGGAGCGTTGCTGGTTCAGGAAGCTGGTGGACTGGTCAGTGACCTTGGCGGTGGCAACGACTTCATGCAATCCGGCGACATCGTTGCTGGCAATCCCAAAATTTTCAAGGCGTTGCTCCAAGAGATGCAGCCTCATCTGCCGCCAACACGTTGACGATTACCATGATCTAAAAAGGGGCTGAAATTTCAGCCCCTTTCGCTTTCCCGGTGTTTCAATCCACCGGCTTGATCATGGCATCTGGTATGGGAACCACCTCGACCTGTTCCGGGGCTTCGGGTGCAGGCTCGATCATCATGACAAGCTGCTCCACCAGTTGACTGTTTTCTACCGATACCAGTGCAATGCTTTCTTCCAGTTCCACTTCAGCCAAAACCGGGGCCGCTGCTTCTGGCTCCACTTCAGCCAAAACCGGGACCGCTGCTTCTGGCTCCACTTCAGCCAAAACCGGGGTTGCTGCTTCTGGCTCCACTTCAGCCAAAACCGGGACCGCTGCTTCTGGCTCCACTTCAGCCAAAACCGGGGCTGCTGCTTCTGGCTCCACTTCAGCCAAAACCGGGGTTGCTGCTTCTGGCTCCACTTCAGCCAAAACCGGGGCCGCTGCTTCTGGCTCCACTTCAGCCAAAACCGGGGCCGCTGCTTCTGGCTCCACTTCAGCCAAAACCGGGACCGCTGCTTCTGGCTCCACTTCAGCCAAAACCGGGGCTGCCGATTCAACCGGGATGACCGGCGCGATACTGGATTCGGCTACTGCCACCGCAACGGCCTCCGTCACAACCACCGTCGCAACGGCTTCGACCGGAGCCATGTCAACCGGCACTGATTCAAGCGGAGCTGGAGCTGGTTCCAGCATCCCGACCGCCGTTTCTGCTGTAGGCGGAACCGCTTGTTCTCCACGATCCTGATCCTGTGCATCAGGGTATTCCAGCATTGACGGCGGCGGTGATTCCGCCGGAACCTCCGGCAATTCTTGGATAACCGACGAGGCTTTGTGTGCAGCGAGAATATCCCGGGGTAGACGAGGGCGACCACTGCGAATGCGCCGTTGGGGCGGGAGCGGCCTGGACAGCGGCGATGTCACAACAGGCGTTGGTTCAACACTTTCCGCAGCGATCTGATCTGGGACCCCGGGTGCGGTCCGATCATCGCCTTCATCAAGCACCGCAACATCCTCGGCCACCGTCTCGGTCGAAGAGGTCCCATCGCCCCGCCGCCGCCGCCGTCCACCGCGCCGACCGCGCCGGTTGCGGGTATTCGCGGCTTCTTCCTCAGATTCGGTTGGGGTCTCGCCGGAACTTTCAACCAGAGCCGCAGCCGGCTCAATCACGAGCTTGGGTTCCGGTGGAGCGACTTCGGTCACCGGCGGAACCACTGCAACCGCCGGCTCAGAGACGACTGGAGCAGTAATCGGTTTAGCGACCAGCGCTTCCGGCGCTGATTCCACCTCATTCCGCCGGCCAGGCCGATCACGGCGTTGCCGCTCTGGCCGAGGGGGACGAGGTCCGGGCTTAGCGGCAGAACGCTCCTCTTTGGCCGATTGCGGCGGTTGCCCAAACAGATTGCCCCATAACCAGCTAAAGAAACTTGGATTGACTTCAGGTTTGGGCGTCGGAACCACGGGCAGCGGGGCCGGCGTGGTCGGCGCAACCCCTTTGACCATCGCTTCCTCGCCGGCGTCCCGCGCTACGGCCTTGGCCTGTGGCTCGTACTGTTCTTCGTAGTCCTCAGCCAATGTGTAAGACAGCCGCTGGGCTTCCGACATCTCGTCGGTCCGCAGCCGGTTGAGCTTGAAGTGCGGGGTGTCCAGCGTTTCGTTGGGAATCAGCAGCACCCCCACGCGATGGCGCTGTTCAATGGCGCGGATCGCGTCGCGCTTTTCATTAAGCAGGAAGGTGGCGACCTTGATGGGCAGTTGCACGACGACCCGCCCGGTGCGGTCTTTCATCGCCTCTTCCTGAATCAGCCGCAACACGCTCAGAGCCAGCGATTCGACGTTGCGAATAGTGCCCTGGCCGTTGCAACGCGGGCACACGACATGGCTGGCCTCATCAAGCGACGGGCGCAGCCGTTGCCGCGACATTTCCAGCAGACCGAAGCGGGAGATGCGTCCGACCTGGACCCGGGCGCGATCCATTTTCAATGCTTCGCGCAACCGGGTTTCCACTTCACGCTGGTTGCGGGCGATACCCATATCAATGAAATCAATAACAATCAGCCCACCCAGATCGCGCAACCGCATTTGCCGGGCCACTTCGTCAGCGGCCTCCAGATTAGTGTTGAGCGCGGTTTCCTCGATGTCGCTGCCCTTGGTGGCGCGGGCCGAGTTGATGTCCACCGACACCAGCGCCTCGGTGTAGTCAATCACGATCCCGCCGCCGGAGGGCAGGCTGACCTCGCGCTGATAGGCGGTTTCGATCTGCGATTCAATCTGGAAGCGGGTGAACAGCGGGATGCTGTCCTGATAAGGCTTCAGCTTGCTCAGGTTGTGGGGCATGACCTGCTGGATGAAGTCCTGCGCCTGACGGTAAACCGCCGGGTTATCGACCAGGATTTCGCCAATGTCGGCCCGCAGGTAGTCGCGTAGGGCGCGGATGATGATGTTGCTTTCCTGGTAGATCAGGAACGGGGCTTTTTTCTGGGGGGCGGCGGTTTCAATGGCTCGCCACAGGTTGAGCAAGTAGTCCAGATCCCACTGCAATTCATCCTGTGAACGACCCACCCCGGCGGTGCGAACGATCAGGCCCATGCCATCGGGGATGTCGAGGCTGCTCATCGCTTCGCGCAGTTCCTGGCGATCCTCGCCTTCGATCCGGCGCGATACCCCGCCAGCGCGAGGATTATTGGGCATCAGCACCAGATAGCGCCCCGCCAGACTGATAAACGTGGTCAGCGCCGCGCCCTTGTTGCCGCGTTCCTCTTTCTCGACCTGGACCACGATTTCCTGGCCCTCGCGAATCGCCTCACGGATGTTGGGACGATGACTTTCGGCTTGGGGATCGAAGTAACTGCGGTTGATTTCCTTAAAGGGCAGGAAGCCATGCCGGTCGGCGCCATACTCGACAAAAGCGGCTTCCAGCGCCGGTTCAACCCGGGTAACGCGCCCTTTGTAAATATTGGATTTTTTCTGCTCGCGGGAGGGGGTTTCAATGTCGAGGTCATAAAGCCTCTGGCCATCCACCATGGCCACGCGCAACTCTTCCTGCTGAGTGGCGTTAATCAGCATTCTTTTCATTAGCTTAGCTTCCTTGCGCTCGACCATCGCCGGCGGTGACGCGGTTGTCGCCGAGGACGTGACTGGGATGAGGAACGGCCCGGAGGATGAAAGTCCAGAACGTCGGGCGAACCCCGATACGCCTTGAGGTCGTGACAGCCGGCTGGGAGCGCGGTCATGAGCCGCTCAACATAGGGAGAGTGAGCGGCCGGTAAGTCCGTTGAACAATCCCCGCCCGCCGGACAACTGGCGTGCGGGTGCGAAAACCGAGTATCGTTTGTTTATCCAGTTTCGCCGGCCTCTGGGCCAATCGGCGACAACCCCCATGACTATAGCCCGATCCCCAGGTTTCAAACAATCCACAGGTTTCAAACAATGGCTGATTCCCTATCCTCCGTCCGGGTGCGTCATCTGGAAATTACCCCTAATTATGCCGGCCAGCGTCTCGACAACTTTCTACTGCGTGAACTCAAAGGCGCTCCCAAGAGCCTGATTTATCGCATTCTACGCAAGGGTGAAGTGCGGCTGAACGGTGGGCGGGTCCAGCCGGATCGTCGGCTGCAAACCGGGGACGTGCTACGAATCCCGCCGGTGCGACTGGCTGAAGCAAGTGATCAACCGCTACGTCCGCCGCCGGGATTGGCGGAACGGTTGAGGGATGCCGTGCTGTATGAGGATCGGGAGTTGCTGGTGCTGGATAAACCGGCTGGGTTGGCGGTGCATAAAGGCAGCGGACTGGAGTATGGGATTATTGAAGTGCTGCGGGTCACTCGCCCTAATGATTCGTTTCTGGAACTGGCTCACCGGCTGGATCGGGACACCAGTGGCTGTCTGGCGCTGGCCCGGACTCCCGCCGCGCTAAGATTGATTCAGCAGGCGTTCCGGGCGGGGCAGGTGGAAAAACGCTATCTTGCGCTAGTGTGTGGTTATTGGAACCACGGCCCGCGTGAAGTCAATCAGCCGTTGCGCCGGAATGTGTTGCGCAGCGGTGAACGGATGGTTGAAGTCCTAGAGGACGGTAAAGAGGCCCGAACCCGCTTTCAGCCGGTCAGTCTGTTCAAACCGGCCTCGCTGCTGGAAGCGCGGATCGATACCGGACGCACCCATCAGATTCGGGTTCATGCCGCCCACGTGGGTCACCCGCTGGCCGGCGATGACAAATACGGCGATGCCGGATTTAATCGACTGATGGCGGAGCAATACGGCCTGCGTCGGCTGTTTCTGCATGCTCACAGCCTGAATTTGCCACTGGGCGGGCGGGACATTGCCGTCAGCGCTCCGCTGGATGCCGAACTCAAAACCGTGCTGAACCGTCTCGACGCTAGTCATCAACGCAGCAGAACCTAGAAGGAAGCTAACGATGCCTGATCTGAATCCGCAACTGCCCAACGATGATCACTGGGCGCGAGAGGCCTTAACCCGACTGGCGTTTGCGGCTGTGGCTGAACAGCGGCGGACGCGGCGCTGGGGAATTTTCTTCAAGCTCCTGTTTTTCGTCTACTTGGTGGGATTGCTGGTGCTGGCGTGGCCGGACAATTTTGGCATGGATGCCGCCGTGACCTCAGTCGCCAAGAACCACACCGCGCTGATTCGCATTGACGGGCTCATTTCCAGCAGTACCGAAGCGAGCGCCAAGAATGTCATCGAAGCGCTTCGCAAGGCGTTCAAGGACGAGAAAACCGTCGGTGTGATTCTGGAAATCAACAGTCCCGGCGGCAGCCCGGTGCAGGCCGGCGAGATTTACGATGAAATTCAGCGATTACGCCAGCAACACCCCAAAATTCCAGTCTATGCGGTGGCCAGCGATGTTTGCGCGTCAGGTGGTTATTACATTGCGGCGGCGGCGCAAAACATCTACGCCAACAAGGCCAGTATTGTCGGTTCGATTGGTGTCCGCATGGACAGCTTTGGATTTACTGACGCCATCGCCAAACTGGGCGTGGAACGGCGGGCCTATACTGCGGGGAGCAACAAGGATTTTCTCGATCCCTTCAAGCCGGTTAATCCTGCCGAAGTCCAGCATTTGCAAGGTATGCTGGATGCGATTCACCAACAGTTTATTGCTGCGGTCAAGCAGGGTCGGGGCGAGCGGCTGAAAGAGAACCCGGATATTTTCAGTGGGCTGATGTGGACCGGCGAGCAGGGCGTTGGTTTGGGGCTGGTCGATGCGTTGGGCAGCAGCCAGTCAGTTGCTGAAGACGTGATCAAGGAGAAAAGCATCGTCGATTACACCAAGCGCACCAGTTGGCTGGATCGGCTGTTTGATCGGACGGAAGTCCGGTTGAGCGCCGCCCTGCGGGAAGGTCTGCTGGGAATGGAGGGAACGACGCAGTGGCGTTAGCCTGATCGGGTTAGCTCAAGCACTGCTGCGCGACCGAAACCGGGGGCTGGCGCTGCGTCGCTTACCTCCAGTTGAGTTAAAATCATTGCTGGCGTCTTTGCCCCAAACGGACCTTCATTCAGAACTTTATGAACACGTTCCGCCGCAGTTTCCTGACCCTGACCGCCGCTGCGCTGCTGGCGGGCTGCGCCGCGCCCGGCGACCTGGCCCAAGAGGACGCCGATGCGCTCGAAAGCTACAACCGCGCCATGTTCGCCTTCAACGACGCAGTAGACAAGGCGGTATTCAAACCCGTCGCCAAGGTCTACTGGCGGGTGCTGCCCGAGCCGGTAACGGACAGCATCGGAAATTTTTTCAGCAATCTCAACGATGTGGTCGTGCTGGTCAACGATCTGCTGCAATTCAAGCTGCATCAGGCGGCGATGGACAGCAGCCGGATTGTATTCAACACCACCTTCGGCGTCGCAGGCCTGTTTGATGTCGCCAGCCGCATGGAGCTGCCCAAGAATCGCGAAGATTTCGGCCAGACGCTGGCCGTCTGGGGAATCGGCCAAGGCTACTACATCGTTATACCCTTGCTGGGGCCTAGCACGGTGCGCGATGCCTTTGGCATGGTCGGTGATTTCGTCATTAACCCGATCAGTTGGAGCACCGATTCCGCAGCGGTCGAGTGGGGGCTGTGGGGCCTGAACCTGATCAATCGCCGCGCCAGCTTGCTGCGGATTGAACGCGCCCTGGCCGATGAACAGATCGACCCCTACTCTTTCCAGCGCAGCGCATACTTGCAAATGCGGCGCAACCTGATCTACGACGGCAATCCGCCCAAATCAGATTCACAACTCGATGCCGAACCAGATAATCCAGTGCAATGAATGAGTTATGGATGATCCTGACTGTATTTAACGCAACGCCGGCAATCGGGAAATCTGAAGCAAAATCATGCGCCGGCTGACGCTGCTCGCCGGCTTGCTGCGCCTGATCGCCGCATTGCCGCTGCCTCTGATTCACGCCATCGGCGCAGTACTCGGCGGGCTGTTGGGACAAGTGCCCAATGCAGTGCGCCAAATTGCCGACCGCAACCTGACCCTCTGCTTTCCCGAAGCGCCCCCGAAGGCGCGTAACCGCCTGCTGCGCCGCAACCTGATCGAAACGGGCAAGAGCTTCCTGGAACTGGGGCCATTGTGGTGCTGGCCTGGTCAACGGGTGTTGGCGCTGGTTCAGGCTTCAGTGACCGGGGAAAGCGAATTGGCCGCCGCCGTCCACCGCAAGCAGGGCGCTATCTTGCTCACCCCGCATCTGGGGGCTTGGGAAATGGCCGGTTTGCATTATTCCAGCCGCTATCCGTTAACCATTCTCTACCGACCCAGCCGGGTGGGGCTGGATGAACTCAGTCGTCAGGGACGCGGCCGGCTGGGAGGACGGGTGGTCGCCACCGACACCGCTGGAATTCGCGCTCTGCTGGCGGCGCTGCGGAATGGCGAAGTCCTCGGCATTTTGCCCGATCAGGACCCCGGCGATGAGGGTGGCGGGGTGTTCGCGCCGTTTTTCGGGATTGCCGCCGACACCATGACTCTGGTGTCGCGGTTAGCGCGGAAAACTGGCGCGCCGGTATTTCTGACCTGGGCGGAGCGGTTGCCACGGGGCCGGGGATTCACCCTGCATCTGCGGACGTTGCCGGAGGTGACCACCGCGTCATCGCTGGAAGCATCAGTGGCGGCGCTGAACCAGGGCGTAGAGGCGGCGGTTCGCTCGCTGCCCGCCCAGTATTTATGGGCTTACAAGCGGTTCAAGACCCGCCCGCCGGGCCAGCCTAAACTGTATTAATCGGCATTAATTCACCCCCGACCGTCATCGGCCATCGTCCTACCGGAGAGAATCCTATGACCCTGAAATCTGCGTTGCCTTACACCCTCGTTCTCGCTGCTGGTCTCAGCGCTGCCGGCCTGACCCAAGCGGCCGATCCGCCCATCGTGATCAGCACCGGCAAGAGCGGCGGCGGCTATAGCACCATTGGCGAGCGGCTGAAAACGGTGCTGGCCGAGCAGGATCTGTCGGCGCAGGTGCTGACCAGCGCTGGCTCCATCGAAAATCTTAACCGGCTGGATGATCCGCAAAATCCGACTAATGTGGCGCTCACGCAAGCCGATGCCCTGAAGTACTACCTCAAGGACCATCCCGGCTTTGCCGATCGATTGATGAATCTGGGCGAAATTGGCAAGGAATGCGTGTTCATCGTCGTCGGTAAAGACAGCGACATCCACAACGATGGTGATTTGCAAAAGGCCACTGGCAAACTCATTGCTGTGCAATCTCCAAACAGTGGCGCAGCCGTCACCTGGGAGTACATGACCGCACTGGAGCCAAAATTCAAGCACACCGCCGCCGCCTTCGTGGACGGGGCTGAGGCGCTACTGCAAATCAAGAGTAATAGCAAAGCCAGTAAAATTCAGGCGGTGATGGTGGTGCAGAAGCCCATGGCCAAATCGACCGAAATGCAGGTGGCCCTGGATAATCCCAAGGATTTCCGACTAATCCCGGTTACAGACTGGTCCTTGAATGACAAACTGCCCGATGGCAAGGCCGTTTACAGCTTTGAGACGGTGACCGTGGCCGAGAAGAAGGGATGGAGCTTTGACACCAAGGTGGACACCATCTGCACCCAGGGTCTGATGCTGTCCAACAAAACCAAGCTCACCACGGATCAGCGCACCCGGCTCTCCAAGGTCATGCTGCTGGGCGCCAGCCGGGTCGTGGGGGAAGAGGGGAAGTGATCAGGGAAAGGGAAGCCTACCGTGTCGGCGGCGCTGTGTTCTAATGGCCTTTGGAACGAAGCGGGGGTGCTCCCATCCGGGAGCTGAGAAATACCCTTGGAACCTGATCCGGTTAATACCGGCGTAGGAAGGCTTCAGCACCGCTGACCGCACCCCTGTTTCGTCCTCACATTAAAAGTTGCAGCCACTGAGGACGACCCGCATGAACATGATCTCCCCCGCTTTCCGCCACACCGCCGCGCAACTGGGCGAGGATATCACTCGCCCCTACCCTAATTCCCGCAAAGTGCATCTCCAGGGATCGCGCCCGGATTTACGGGTTCCCCTGCGCGAAATCAGCCAGTACGCTACTCCGGCTGAACACGGCGTCGAGGAGAATCCACCGATCCCGGTCTATGACTGTTCTGGTCCTTACACTGATCCACAAGCGTCGATTGACCTGCTCAAAGGGCTGCCACCGGTCCGAGCCGCCTGGATCACGGAACGTGACGACACCGAAATGCTTACCGGTTTGTCCTCCGAGTACGGTCGCGCCCGCGCCGCCGATCCGGCCACTGCCCACCTGCGTTTTGAGCACATCCGTCCGCCGCGCCGCGCCAAAAACAGTGCTTGCGTTACCCAGATGCACTATGCCCGGCGTGGCATCGTCACCCCGGAAATGGAATATGTCGCCTTGCGGGAATCACTGCGCTTGCAGGAACTGCGGGAAGACCCACGCTATGCTCGCCTGCTGCGCCAACATCGTGGCGAGTCTTTCGGCGCGGCTCTTCCCGAAATTTTCACTCCGGAGTTTGTACGCGACGAGATCGCCCGTGGTCGAGCCATTCTACCGGCCAACATCAATCACCCTGAACTGGAACCAATGATCATTGGCCGCAACTTCCGGGTGAAAATCAATGGCAATCTCGGTAATTCAGCCTTGGGATCATCCGTGGCGGAAGAGGTGGAAAAGATGGTCTGGTCGCTGCGCTGGGGCGCGGACACCATCATGGATTTGTCCACCGGCAAGCACATTCATGAAACCCGCGAGTGGCTGATCCGCAATGCTCCCGCACCAGTCGGCACCGTGCCGATCTATCAGGCGCTGGAAAAAGTGGATGGCAAACCCGAGGCGCTGACCTGGGAAATTTTCCGCGACACCCTGATCGAGCAGGCTGAACAAGGCGTGGATTATTTCACCATCCACGCCGGAGTGTTGCTGCGCCATGTCCCGCTGACCGCTGACCGCATCACTGGTATCGTCTCGCGTGGGGGTTCGATTCTGGCGAAATGGTGCCTCGCCCATCATCAGGAAAACTTTCTCTACACCCACTTTGATGAGATTTGCGCCATCATGCAGGCTTATGACGTGAGCTTCTCGCTCGGCGACGGCTTGCGGCCTGGCTCGCTGGCCGACGCCAATGACGCCGCCCAGTTCGCCGAACTGGAGACCTTGGGCGAACTGACGAAAAAGGCGTGGGCGCATGAGGTGCAGGTGATGATTGAAGGCCCCGGCCATGTGCCGATGCAAATGATCAAGGCCAATATGGACAAGGAACTGGACGACTGTTTTGAAGCGCCGTTCTACACGCTCGGCCCGCTGACCACCGACATCGCGCCCGGTTACGACCACATCACGTCCGCCATCGGCGCAGCGCAGATCGGCTGGTACGGCACCGCGATGTTGTGCTATGTGACGCCAAAGGAACATTTGGGCCTGCCGAACAAACAGGATGTGCGCGAGGGCATTATCGCCTATCGGATCGCTGCTCACGCCGCCGATCTCGCTAAGGGCCATCCAGGTGCACAACTGCGCGACAACGCACTGTCAAAGGCACGTTTTGAATTTCGCTGGGAAGATCAATTCAATCTGGGCCTGGACCCGGAACGCGCCCGCGAGTACCACGATGAAACCCTGCCCAAGGAATCGGCCAAGGTCGCGCATTTTTGTTCGATGTGCGGCCCGCATTTCTGCTCGATGCAGATTACCCAGGAAGTGCGCGATTACGCGGCGCGCAAGGGGATCGAAGAGCAGACCGTCCTTGCTTCTGGCTTGGCGGCCAAGGCCGAGGAATTTGTGAGCAGCGGGGCGGAGATTTACCACCGGGCGTAATGATCCTCCGCGTGATCTTCCCGCGAAATCACCGGAAACCCACATGACGCGGCCATGTGAATCGCATGACTGCAGTCCATTGTTCCAAACCTGATGGGGTATTTTCCATGCTGATCTTCGATCAATCCCGTCCCGGTCGGCAGGCGGTCATTCCCGCCACTGCGCCGGCCTCCACCCTGTCCGATATTCCCGCATCACTACGCCGCGCCCGCGCTGCGCCGTTGCCGGAAGTTTCGGAGTTGCAGACGGTGCGCCATTACACCCGTCTGTCGCAGCAAAACTTCTCCATCGATACTCACTTCTATCCGCTCGGCTCCTGCACCATGAAGTACAACCCCCGGGTCTGTCACCAATTAGCTTCGCTGCCCGGCTTTCTTGGCCGTCATCCCTTGGCGCCGGAGAGCGGCAGTCAGGGTTTTCTAGCCTGTCTGTACGAATTACAGATGATGTTGCAGGAAATCACCGGCATGACGGCGGTGTCGCTGACGCCAATGGCCGGGGCGCAAGGCGAGTTCGCCGGGGTGGCGATGATCCGCGCTTATCACCTCGCCCGGAACGATCAGGCTCGCCGGGAAATTCTGGTTCCCGACGCCGCCCACGGCACCAATCCAGCGACGGCGATCATGTGCGGGTTCACAATGCGGGAAATCCCCACTGATCAAAACGGCGATGTCGATCTGGCCGCCCTGCGCCAAGCAGTCGGGCCACAGACCGCTGGGCTGATGCTGACCAATCCGTCCACCTTGGGCGTGTTTGAGCGCCGGATCGCCGAAATCGCCGCTATCGTTCATGAGGCCGGTGGCCTGCTCTATTACGATGGCGCGAACCTTAACGCTATTCTCGGCAAGACTCGGCCCGGCGACATGGGTTTTGATGTGATGCACCTGAATCTGCACAAGACCTTCGCTACCCCACATGGCGGCGGCGGGCCAGGGGCTGGGCCAGTCGCCGCTAACGCCCGGCTGGCCCCGTTTCTGCCAGTTCCCATCGTGGGTCAGACCGGTGACCGCTATCACTGGCTGTCTGAAACCGACCGACCGCAGAGCATTGGCCGGCTGTCGGCGTTTATGGGGAATGCCGGTGTGCTGCTGCGGGCCTACGTTTACGCCCGGCTGCTGGGCCGCGCCGGAATGAGCCGGGTGGCTGACTATGCGACGCTCAACGCCAACTATCTGCTGGCGGAACTGGCGAAGGCCGGCTTTGAACCGGCGTTTCCGCAGCGTCGCGCCAGCCATGAATTCATTATCACCCTCAAACGCCAGGCCAAAACCCTCGGCATCACTGCGATGGATTTCGCCAAGCGGCTGCTCGATCTCGGTTTTCATGCCCCGACTACCTATTTCCCGATGCTGGTGCCGGAATGTCTGCTGATTGAACCGACCGAGACCGAATGCAAAGAAGAATTGGACGCTTTCGTCGCAGCCCTGCGCCAGATTCAGCAGGAAGCGGAAACCGGCCCCGAACAGCTCAAGAGCGCCCCGCATCACCGGCCAGTGCGGCGGCTGGATGAGGTCCGGGCGGCCCGCGACATGGATTTGGCCTGGCGACCCGTGGCGTTCTGAGCGGCGATGGGCAACCAAACGCATAAAGGTTGGCGGCGGCTGCTGAACGCCGCCGGTTACTCCTGGGCCGGGCTGAAAGCCGCCTGGCGTAATGAAGAAGCCTTTCGGCAAGAAGGGCTGCTATGCGCCTCGCTGGTTCCCGTGGCGCTGTGGCTGGGCGACAACGCAGTAGAGCGAGCACTGCTGATTGGCAGCCTGCTATTGGTCATGATGGTCGAATTGCTCAATTCCGCGATCGAAGCCGCTATCGATCGCATTGGTCCTGAACGTCATGAGCTGTCGGGCCGCGCCAAGGACATCGGTTCAGCCGCAGTATTTATCGCCCTACTTAATGCCGCGATGGTATGGGTAATGATTCTTCTGTCATGAATTAGCGCTGTTTCCTGCTAAATTCCCTAGATCGTGTCAAATGACTTATTGCACGGTTTATTGACGATAGTTTGCTACGCTTTTGCTACTCTTTATCAGTTAACGTCCAACGACAGTTACAAAAGGAGACAGCGCATGCGTACGGGCTTTGTCATTGATTCTGCTTGTGATCTTCCGCAATCCTACATCCAGAGTCATAACATCCACATCATGCCAATCAGTCTGCACTTCGGCTATGACGTTTTCGAGGATGTGCGCGATCCAGAAGCCACCCAAGCTTTTTATCGAAAATATCTGGCTGAAAAGACCCTGGATGTTGAAACTGCACCGTTTTCGGTGGAGAAAATCAAGGCGCTGTTTCTCGATCAACTGGTGTTGCAATATGATCGAGTGCTGGTTATCGCCATTACCCAGAGCCGCAGCCCAATTTTCGCCAACGCCACTGAAGCGTCCTACGCCGTCCTCAAACGATACCGGGAACGGCGACAGAAAGCCGGGCTGCCTGGCTCATTTTATCTGACGGTGCTAGATAGCAAGACACTGTTCACCGGTGAGGGCGTTCTGGTCCACGAAGCAGTGCGATTGATCAAAGAAAACAATCTTTCGTTTGGGGTAGTGCGTGGCATTACCGAGCAACTCAGCCAGCAGATTTACGGCTATCTCGTCCCTGATGACTTGTTCTACGTTCGCTACCGGGCCAGCAAGAAAGGCGAAAAGTCTATCGGTCTGATTGGCTATCACTTTGGTTCCCTGCTCGACATCAAGCCGATCATCTGTTTTCACCAGGGTGAAAGCCAAGTCATCGCCAAGGAGCGCAGCTTTGATCGCACCCTGATCAAACTGTTTGAGATCGCCCGGCAAGCGATTAGGCAAGGTTTATCCACTCAGATCATCAACACGAGTTACGCCGGCGAATTGGATGTGATCCGCCGTAAACGGGCGTTTGCCGAGTTTGAACAATACGCCAGAGCACATGGCATCGAGGTGCTGCTGTCGGTGATGAGCACCGCCGGGGGCATCAATGTCGGGCCAGGATCATTTGCACTGTCCTATATCGCCGGTCCGCCCGTTGCGATCCCGAACGCCGCTGGCGAGGAGGCCGCGCCCAACGCCAACCTGACCAGCGTCCATGATCCGATCAGCGATAACTGGGTGATTTGATGAACGACCCGGCAAGAGTTCCTGGCGCGGCTTTCACCATTACGGCCACCGACGCAGCAACACATAAATTGCGCCGGTCCCGCCATCTACCGGTCGCGCCGAGCAGAAAGCCAACACCTCGTCGCGCTGTCGCAGCCAGTGGTTAATCTTCAGCTTCAGCACCGGCCCCCGGTGACGAGAACCATTCCCCTTACCATGAATGATCCGCACACAACTGCGGCCCTCGCGCCGAGCGGTATGCAGGAACGTCGTCAGCGCCTCCCTGGCGGTAACGACCGTCATCCCGTGCAAATCCAGCGCCGGGCCGATCTGGAACAAACCGCGCCGCAGCTTGCGTAGCACCGTCTGCTGCACCCCTTCACGGCGGTAGTACAATTCCTCGCCGGTGTCCAAATCGGCTGGTTCAAAATAATCCGAAAACATATCGGTCAGGACTTGCCGCTCATCGGCCAAGGTAAAGCGGGGAATCGGGGCAGGACGCGATGGGGTGGGATCAACCCGGTCGCAACGCACTGGCCGAACCGCGCCGACCGTCCGGCGGAACAGTTCCCGATCCTGCAGATCCAGTGTGAATGATTCAGTCATTAAGCCTCTCCACCAGCGACTCCCACAAGGATACCTGCACCATGCACATCCTGGTCAGTAACGATGATGGTTATCAAGCGCCGGGCCTACAATGCCTGGCCGCCGCTCTGAGCAAACTGGCTGAGGTCACCGTGGTGGCGCCCGACCGCGACCGCAGCGGCGCCAGTAACTCGTTGAGCCTCAAAAATCCGCTCTATGTGACCCACCACGACGACAATGGTTTTTACAGCGTCGAAGGCACCCCGACCGACTGTGTTCATCTCGCCATCACCGGGTTACTGGAGCCGGAGCCGGATATGGTGGTTTCAGGCATCAACCACGGCCCTAATCTGGGTGACGACGTGATCTACTCCGGTACAGTGGCGGCGGCAATGGAAGGCCGCTTTCTGGGGCTACCGGCGATTGCGGTCTCGCAAGCCTCGTTTCAACCGCAATATTTCGAGACAGCCGCCCGTGTGGCGGTTTGGCTGGTGCAGCAGCTGCAGGAACGGCCCTTACCGCCTGACACTATTCTGAATGTCAATGTGCCTGATCAGCCTTGGGAGCAGTTGGCTGGATTTCAGGCCACCCGGCTCGGCCATCGCCACAAATCCGCGCCGGTGGTCAAAGCTGTCGATCCCCGTGGCCGGACGATCTATTGGGTAGGGCCATCCGGCCCTGAACAGGATGCTGGCCCCGGCACCGATTTTCACGCGATCCGCGCCGGCTTTGTCTCCATCACGCCGTTGCATGTTGACCTGACCCGCGACCGCGCCCTCGGCCCGCTGGCGGAATGGTTACGCTGCGCTGCACCATAACTCCAAGAATTAAATGGATTTCCCAACCACCCGACGGGGAATGGCTGTGGACTTACCCACCGGAAAAAGCGTATCATCGTCCGGTATTTGGAAACCGGGGCAGGGACAATGCCATTCCGGGGTTCCAAATCCGGGTTGAAGTCAGCGCTGCTGTATAGGCGGATCAAGACCCCATAATCGAAGCGACAACAAAACAATTGATAAAAACGCGGCCCATTCCGGGCCAGTGTTCACAGCAAATCCACCAAGCGAAGCGTGTCGAGGAGGTTATCGATGTCCCGACGGATAAGCGCCGGTCTGGCGACGGTCGTGTGCGACGAACTGGTCATGGACGATCCTCTGCTGGATGAAGACAAACTGGAAGAAAACGCCGAGGAACCTATTGGCGGAGCAGAGGAACTGGAAAGTGTAGAAGCTCCCTGGTCGGCGCCGGTGGCGACTGCCACTCGGGAGTTTACCCAGGATGAGCTGGACGCTACCCGGATGTATCTGAGTGAAATCGGCTTTTCCCCATTGCTCACGGCACAGGAGGAAGTTTATTTTGCCCGCCGGGTGATTCAGGGTGATGCCAGTGCTCGCAACCGCATGGTTGAAAGCAATCTGCGGCTAGTCGTCAAAATCGCCCGCCGCTACATGAATCGGGGTCTGAGCCTGCTTGATCTGATCGAGGAAGGCAATCTGGGGCTGATTCACGCGGTTGAGAAGTTCGACCCGGAACGCGGTTTCCGCTTTTCGACCTACGCGACTTGGTGGATCCGCCAGACCATCGAACGGGCGCTGATGAATCAGACTCGCACGATCCGGTTGCCGATCCATATCATTAAAGAAATCAACGGTTATTTACGGGTCGCCCGGCAGCTGGCGCAGACCCTGGATCACGAACCGACCGCAGAGGATATCGCTCAGACGATGGGCAAGTCGGTGACCGAGGTCAAGCGGATGCTGCAACTCAACGAGCGGGTTGCTTCGGTGGATACGCCCATCGGCAAGGATGAAGACCGCTCGCTGCTTGACGCCATCCCCGACGACAACAACATCGACCCGTCGCAACTGTTGCAAGACGCCGACCTGAACGAGAAGCTTGATCAGTGGCTCGCTCAACTGAATGACAAGCAGCGGATTGTGGTGAAACGGCGCTTCGGTTTGGGCGGTACGGAGAAAGCCACCCTGGAGCAGGTCGGCAACGAGATCGGCGTCACCCGCGAACGGGTGCGACAGATTCAAATCGACGCTCTGCGCCGACTCCGCAAGATTCTGGAAACTGAGGGGTTCTCCCTGGATTTTCTGTAAATCGCACCGTGCCGCGCTGCGTCTCTCCCCCGAGAGAGCGCAACAGACGGTCGCTAATCCGCCATCATCAACAAGGCCGCCGCGACCCGGCGGCCTTCCATCATAATAATGTTGTAGGTGCGACAGGCGGCGGCGGTGTCCATCGCCTCCACCCCTACGCCCCGCGCCAGCAAAGCCTGGATCAGATGCGGACGCGGGAATCGCTGCCGGTCGCCAGTCCCCAACAACACCATCTCCGGCTCCAGTTGCGCGATCAGCGCGAAATGAGTCTCTTCCAGATCGGCAAAGGTTTGCGGGGGCCAGTCCGTCACCAGTCGTTCGGGAGTCACGATCACGCTGCGACGGATATCCCGTTCGTTGACGTTGATCCAGCCAGGGCCATAGCCTTTGATAAAATGGTGGTTGGCGTCGATGTCGAGACTGAAGCGCATGATGAATCCCTCTGAAGAGCCGGAAGACCTGCTTGATAAGCTTATTCTGAGTTGCCGCCGCTGCTAATGTTCCAAACCGCCAACTGCTTTCCTTATCGGAGAACACATAATGCCTGAAACTCCCCCGCATACGATTCACGCCCTGGAGTTAGGGCGCATGGGCAACTTCATCTATGTAATCCATGACCATGCCAGCGACCGGGCAGCGGTGGTCGATCCAGCCTGGGACGTGCCGGCCATTCTGGCGCTGACCGAGCGGCGCGGCTTGCGGATCACCGATATTCTGCTGACCCACAGCCATTTCGATCATATTAACGGCGTTGAGCGGCTACTGAACAGCAGCGATGCCCAACTGCATCTGCTGCGAGCCGAAGCGGCCTTTTGGGATCGTTACCTGGATTTACCCACCCTGCACGAAGGCGGCGACCACATCCGCCTGGGCGACACCGAAATCGAGGTGCTGCACACACCGGGGCATACGCCAGGATCGGCCTGTTACCGGATCGGCGGACAAGTGTTGACTGGCGACACCTTGTTTGTGTTCGGCTGCGGGCGTTGCGATTTGCGCGGCGGCGATCCGGAACTGATGTATCAGAGCTTGCGCCGATTGGGCGAACGGCTGCCAGACGCCACCCTCATCCGCCCTGGACACAACTACGGCATCACTCCGACCTCGACCCTGCTGGAGCAACTGGCCGGCAACCCGTTTTTGCACTTCGACGATAAAGCCGACTTCGTCCACTATCGAATGCACCTGCACGACCGCGAAGAACCATACCGACCAGAACCGCATCCACAGCGCCACTCACATTGACCGGCTATGAACGAAGCGATGATCGTCAGCTGCGTGGCTTATGCCGATGGCGGCAAATTACCCACTCTGACGCTGGAGAGCATCCCGGCGCTGTTGCAAGACCGGGCAGACGCCTTTGTCTGGCTAGGATTGCGCGAGCCGGATGAAGAACTGATGGCGCGGATTCAGGCGCTGTTTGGCCTGCATGAACTGGCCGCCGAAGACGCCCATCGCGCTCACCAGCGGCCCAAGGCGGAACGTTACGGTGATTGCCTGTTCGTGGCGCTGCGCACCGCGCAACTGCGCGACGGCCAGGTTGATTTCGGCGAAACCCACCTGTTTGTCGGGCCGCGTTATCTGGTGTCGGTGCGGCATGGTGCTTCGTTGCCCTATACCCCGGTGCGAACCCGGTGCGAGGGCAACCCGAAACTGCTGGCGACTGGACCGGGTTTCGTGCTGTACGCCATTCTCGATTTTGTCGTTGATCAGTATTTCCCGATTCTCGATGGGGTGGAGGACACGGTCGAGCAATTAGAGGAACGCTTCTTCAAGGGTGATTTCAACCCGGAGGACACCAGCCTGCTGTATGAACTGAAGCGCGATCTGATAGGCCTGCGCCGGGCGGTCGCGCCGCTGGTCGAGGTCTGCAACTATCTGCTGACCGACGCTTTCGCCAGCCACATTCCCGAGAAAATCCAGCCCTATTTACGCGATGTCTGCGATCACGCCCTGCGGATCAACGAGGCGGTGGACACCCTGCGGGAAACATTGGCGATGACCTTGCAGATCAGCCTGTCGCTGAGCGCCACCCGCCAGAACGAAGCCACCAAGAAACTAGCGGGCTGGGGGGCGTTGCTGGCGATTCCGACGATGGTGTTCAGCATCTACGGAATGAATTTCAAGGGCTGGTTCCCTGAACTGGAATGGCGTTATGGCTACCCAGTGGTCATGGGCGGGGTCGCGGTCACCTGCCTGCTGTTGCACCGCTATCTGAAAAAATCTGGCTGGTTGTAGATGTTCACGCTTGCGCCAATTGGCCTCATCCATTCCTGTTTTGGCGAGAAATTCGGCATTCCCCGTCAGGCCGGCCTGGCCCCAGCAGCGCGGGCGACGCTGGAACTACTGCCGCCCTATGCAGCACCGGAGACGGTGCGCGGGCTGGAGGAGTTCTCGCATCTATGGCTGATCTTCGTCTTTCATGGCATCCCAGACGGGCAATGGCAGCCGACGGTGCGCCCGCCACGCTTGGGTGGTCGGCAACGGCTGGGCGTTTTCGCCACCCGTTCGCCATTTCGGCCCAACCCTATCGGCCTGTCGGTGGTCAAGCTGGAGCGGATCGTCATTAATCGGGGCCGAGTAACGCTGCATCTGGCCGGCATCGATCTGCTGGATGGAACGCCAGTGCTGGACATCAAGCCGTATCTGCCTTATGCGGACAGCCTGCCGGATGCGATCGGCGGCTTCGCCTCCCAAGCCCCGGACGCGAGCTTGATCGTGGCGTTCAGTCCAGCGGCGGACGCCGTTTGCGCCGCTTGGCCTGGCGGCGGGTTGCGCGAGCTGATTGTGCAGGTGTTGTCACAGGATCCGCGTCCGGCTTATGAGCAGACGGCTGGCTCCAGCCAATGCTATGGAATGCGGCTGCATGATCGGGATGTGCAATGGGAAATGCGCGACGGGATAGCCTATGTCACTGCGATCCGGTGAGTTTTGCCGGACCGGCGACTAATCCGGCCATTCATGCACGGGTCGGCCACTGCGTTGCTGATCCAGATAGGCGACGGTTAGCGCCGCCAGATCGGAGCCATGCCGGGCCAAAAAGCGCCGTTGCCATTCCGCGCCAGTACGGCCGCTGGCGACTCGCGCCACGATGAGGCCCAGATAATCGGCTATATCCGCCGCATTCATCTCCAGCCGTTGCAAGCCGCGCCGCGCCAGCGGCACTAACTCTTCCAGCACCCACTGCTGCATCGGCAAACGTCGGCCCTTCAGCCAGACCACCTCGGCCCGTAAACCGTCCCGCGCCGCCGCGTAAAAATTGGCCCGGCATTGACCGAACTCCAGAACCGACGCCACCGGCGCTTCCGCCCGCGCCAATTCGTGAATCAACCCGTAATACAGCGCCGCGTTGGCGATAGTGTCGGGGATGCTCGGCCCCGCCGGCATCACCCGATGTTCGATCCGCAAATGCGGCGTTCCGTCTGCTTCAAAGCCGATCAATGGGCGGTTCCAGCGCCAGATGGTGCCGTTGTGCAAGCGCAGGTGAGCCAGGCATTCGGCTGGCTCCGCACTCAGATCGACCGGTAACAATGGCGGATAGTGGCTCAGGTTCTCGCTAAACAGTTCCAGAATAGAATCCCGGATATAACCATGACCCAAGGTAACCCGTGGGTAGATCGGATCATCGGCGCGTTCCCCGCCCGGCAGCGCCACGCCCTGTTCAAACAGGGGAATGCGGGTTTCCTCCCACAACATCTTGCCAAACAGCAGCGGCGAATTGGCTGTAACGGCGACCATCGGCGCGGCCAGCGCCAGCGCGGCATTGAAAAAGGCTGGGGCTTCCTGAACCGTGACCTGCAAATGTGTTTGGAACGAGGTAGTCGCCGCTTCGAGCATCACGTCAGAATGCGTCAAGCGCAACGTCTCGACGCCATGAATCGCCAGCGTCATCGGCTGACCGCGCCGCCGCGCCAGAATCTGCTCATTGATAGCCTGATACCGCGCCCGTTCCGACATCTGATCGAGGCTCAGATCCCGGTCGCGCAGGGTTGGCAGAATCCCGATCAGCGCCACTGAGGCGTCCAGCCGGGCGGCCACCTGTTGGCAGCGCTGCCAGAGGCTATCAAGATTGGCATGCATTCGCCGCAGTGCATCGCCGTACAACGGCAACGGCGGCGTGTTTAGCTCAATATTGAACACGCTCAATTCCGGCACCACCAGCGGATCGGCCAAGCGCTCCAGAAACACCCGGTTCAGCGGTGCGGGCCGACCTTGGCAATCCACCAGCCAGGCTTCGATTTCGAAACCGCCCACCCCACTGACCGAGGTAAACCGCCCCTCCCGAAACTGGTCGGCCAGCAACGCCGTCTCCTCGCCCAGCCGCTCCCGAAAGCGTTGGAAGTCCTGGGGGCTGAACTGGGAACGGGTTATTTCCTGACCCATGATGATGACTCCGGATCGATAACGGTCTGGAAAACTATAGTCGCCGGCGTTCATCCCGGAAACTGAACCCACACAAGGGAATATCCAGATGGCGGGTTAGGACGATGGCTTGAAAACGCTCACCCATTTCGCCAGGCAATGTGAGCAGTTTCACCTGGCGGGCCTGGTCGAAATAACGGATTGAATCTGCGCTATCCACCTCGCCCAGCAACTCCAGCAAACCACAGCCGAACAGGAAATAATTCTGATGAGCGTAACCGGCGACGCGCAACCCGGCAGCCCGTCCGGCAGCGGCGACCGCGCTAAAATCGACATGGGCGGTGATGTCCTGCAAACCAAGCAGAATCAGCGGATTATCGTGAACCCGGTGGCGATAGTGGCACAGCAGGGTGCCGGTGGACCGCTCCGGGTGGTAATAGTCCCGGCGCGAGTAACCGTAGTCCACGAACAGCACTGCGCCAGTCGCCAAGGGTTCAGCAACCGCTTGCAGCCACTCCGGTAATTGCGGCGCGTATTCGGAAAGATAACCCTCCGGCAACCGCCAGCCCAGTTGCGCTTCGATTCCCGCGACTGCGGCTGTGACCGCAACCGATTCAACCCCCTCGCGCCAAGTCAAACCGGCCTCCGTCCAGGCAACCTCCAGCCGACGCGGCCCCTGCGGCGTGATGCGGAAACATTCCACCGGCAACGCATCGAGCACCTCATTGCCAAGAACCACCCCACGCAGCGAAGCGGCTGCCGGCAGCGCGTCGAGCCAGACCACCCGTTCCAACAAATCAGGCGTCCGTTCGGCCAAGGTTTGCCGCTGACGGTCGCGCAATTCCCCGCTCAGTTCGAGAATAGCGTAATGCTCCGGTAAGACGCCCAGCGTGTGCAACTCGCGCAGCAGATCGGCCGCCATGATCCCGGACCCAGCACCGAGTTCGAGGATCGCCCCGCCGCCAAGCGCATCCAGAATCTCCCGGCATTGGCGAGCCAGACAGCGGGAGAACAAGGGCGACAGTTCCGGCGCAGTGGCGAAATCACCGCCGGGGCCGAATTTGCGGGTTCCAGCGCAGTAATAGCCCAAGCCGGGCGCATACAACGCCTGTTCCATGAAACGGGCGAAAGGAATCGAACCGCCCGCCGCGTCAATTTCCGCACGGAGAGAATCGAGCAACCGGGCGCTATGCGCGGCGGCAGCCGGGTCGGGTTCGGGCAAAGTCAATGAACGATCGATGGCAGTCATGGCGGCCTGTAGGCGAATTTTAAAAGGAGCCAGCGGATTTAAATGGATATAACCCGATGATGCAAACCGGCTAGAATCAACACTCTTTCGCATCAATCCCGCCGTTCCTCCTGCATCCGCCGCCCCGCCCTGATGAAAACGCTGATTCTCTTGTTTGTATTGACCACATGGCTGACTGCCACCGCACCGGTACAGGCCAA
Source organism: Candidatus Competibacteraceae bacterium (assembly GCA_003989085.1). Taxonomy (GTDB): domain Bacteria; phylum Pseudomonadota; class Gammaproteobacteria; order Competibacterales; family Competibacteraceae; genus RXIV01. The sequence continues at coordinate 40,053 of RXIV01000003.1, read as the reverse complement.
ACCCAAGCCCAAGCCCAAGCCTCAACTCCAATCCCAGCCTCAACCTCAACCTGAATCGCATCCTCAACCTCAAGCGTCAACGCAAACCCAGCCATCGCCCAGCCCCGCAATTTATGTTAGCGATACCCTAGATCTGCCGCTGCGGGCTGGCGCGTCTGACCGTTACAAGATCATCGGTGGGGTGCCGAGCGGCTCGCCGGTCGAAGTGCTAAAAGTGGATACGGCCAGAGGCTATACCCAGATCCGCACGCCCAAAGGTCTCAAGGGCTGGCTGCTGAGCAACCAGCTCACCACTGTCCCCAGTGGCAGGGCGCTGTTGGCCGACGTTCGCCAGGAGCTGGAACAGTTACAGGCCCAGCATGCTGAACTCAAACAGCACATGAATGAGATGGTCAATAAACCGGATGGAGAAAGTCTCAGCTATCCACAGCTTTACGAACAAGCGTTGCGGTTTCGCCAGCAACTGGCGGAGTACCGCAAGGTAGCGACAGATACCGTGGCGATGGATGAGCGTAACAGGGTGTTGCAAGAGCAAACCGTAACCCTGGAGCGAGAACTGCAAGTTATCCAGCAGGAAAATCAGGCGATGCGGAACGAGAATGGCAGTATGAAACTGTTGCTGGGCGCGGTGCTGACCGGGGCGCTATTGCTGGCCGTGATCTTGATACCGCGCATCCGCGAACAACGGCGAGCGCAGTGGCGTCAGTTGTGATTGTTTGAGCTTTTAGCCGCTCAATACGACTGGCGTCAGGGTTTCTGGTGATGGGCCAAAAGCTGCCCACAATTCAGCGAAGGTGCGCCCTAGCACCGGATGCCGCCGCCCCCCAGCAATCTCGGCCAATGGCTTGAGGACAAAGGCGTAACGGAGGATCCCGGCGCGGGGAATGCGTAGCCCCCGCTCCTGCGATACCAGATCGTCATACAACAGCAGATCGAGGTCCAACGCCCGCGAGGCAAACTTTGGCCCATCGCTCATCGGTTGATGCGCCGCTTCAATCTCCCGCAACCGGGCGACGACCGCATGAACTGACAGATCGGTTTCAAAGCCCGCAACCAAATTGAGAAAATCTGCTCCGATAAACCCGACGGCCGGGTTAGCGTAGATTGTGGAGAGGGTCAACGGGCCAAAGCGCCGGCGCAATTCCGCCAACCCGGCTCGAATATGCAGTTCCGGTTCGATATTGCTGCCGATGCCGATATAGACCTGGGCCACAGTCTTCAGCCCCGCTGTCCGCGTTCAATGCACACTCCGGCTTCCCGGGCTTGGGGCAATGCGCTAGGTTTACGCAGAGTCAGCCGCAACCAAGGCGCGGCGAACTCCCGCAGCAGCAGTTCGGCTATCCGCTCAGCCAGGGTTTCCACCAACTGAAAATCGCTGATGGCGGCCAATTCGCCAATGCGCTGCGCCACCGCCTGATAATCAAGGGTATCATTCAGCTGGTCAGTAGCCGCCGCCGGGCGAATATCCGCGCCCAGTTCCAGATCAAGAATCAGGGTCTGGCGGGTCTGGCGCTCATGGGCATGAACGCCAATCGTGGTTTCAAGACGCAGTTCGTGAATGAAAATAAGATCCATGAGAGGACTCCATGCGGCGGCCTATCTTAAAGCAAACTTGATGCAAAATAGTCCCGGCTCCCGCCGGCTTTCCTGACGCCCTGGTAATCACCATGTTCATTACCCTTTTGTTGATCGTCTTCGGCTATCTTGCCGGCTCCATCTCCACTGCAATCATCGTTTGCCGGATCATGGGTCTGCCCGACCCGCGCAGTGAGGGTTCGCGCAACCCTGGCGCAACCAACGTGCTGCGCTTCGGCGGCAAGAAAGCAGCGGCGATTACCCTGGCGGGCGATTTCCTCAAGGGGCTGGGGCCGGTGCTGCTGGCGCGTGGATTGGGCGTGGATGAACCTGGACTGGCGCTGACCGCATTGGCCGCATTTCTGGGTCATTTATACCCGGTCTTCTTCGGCTTTGAAGGCGGCAAAGGTGTGGCGACTGCGTTTGGCGTCATCCTCGGTCTGTCGTGGCTGACAGCGCTGGCGGCGCTAGCTACCTGGCTGATCATGGCCTTCGCCGTCCGCATCTCCTCGCTGTCAGCACTGACCGCTGCTGCGCTGACGCCGCTGTACGCCTGGCTGTTCGGGTTGCCGCCAGTCTACGTTGCGGCGATTCTGGTCATGGTGATCCTTCTGATCTGGCGACACCGTTCCAACATCCGGCAGTTGTTGGCCGGCACCGAGGACACCATCGGCACCGACCGTCCCGAAGGGTAGTCAGGCGTCGGCAACTTCAAAGCAACGCCTGGCCCCGTTCCTGAAATTCCCGCAGCGCCTGCGCGAAGCGTTGGTACAACCGTGCCGGTGTCCGATTCTGGAACAACGCATCCAGCGCCACAAATTTAGCCTGTTGCGATGCAAAGCCGCGCTGGGTAAAGCTGTCCACTGGAAACCCCTTGGTGAGCAGCCGGTTCATATCACCCAGGTTGGCGGTCTTGTCGGCGCAGGACAGCGCCAGAATCGCCGGATCATTGAGCGCCGCCAGCCGCTCGCGGTAATGCTGCTGGCGATCTTCCCAACTACGCTGCTTGTCGATTTCCGAAACAGCGGCCACCAGCGCCGCCACGCGCCGATTGCCGAGCTGTTCCACCAGTGCTGCTTCGCTATAACCACAGTCTTCGATAATGTCGTGGAGGAAAGCAGCGGCGATCAGTTCGTCATCGTGGAGGCCACAATCAAGCAGCAGCCAGGCCACCTCCGTTAAATGCAGAAAATAGGCGGGGCGATCCTCACCGGGCGGAGCCTTGCGGCGGTGGCCGATTTGGCGGTGAGCCATTTCTGCCAGGCGCATAGCGTTAGGCACTAGGGCATCCAGCGTAGTCATCGAGCAATCCTCAACCACAGTTGAACAGAGGCGATATGATCAACGCCCGAAAGGCGTTCCCCATTAAAGCGCAAAAATCCCTATAATCGCCCTCCCTCATTCGGGTTTCGGCCCAACCCCGGCTTTTTCAACTCCGCCGTAGTGGAAAAACGCCTGGGGAGGGCAGACGCCATTCGCTTTAACCCTTCAATTCCAAAAGGATGTCCCTGTTCGTGAATAAGCAATCCAGCTACACCCGCGATGAACTGCTCGCCTGCGCCCGTGGTGAGCTGTTCGGCCCTGGCAACGCCCAACTGCCGTTGCCGAATATGCTCATGGTGGATCGTATCGTCCACATTGGCGCTGAGGGCGGCGAGTACGGCAAGGGTGAGATAGTCGCGGAGCTGGATATTCATCCTGACCTGTGGTTTTTTGGCTGCCATTTCATCGGCGATCCGGTCATGCCCGGCTGTCTGGGCCTGGACGCCATGTGGCAACTGGTTGGATTCTTCCTCGGCTGGATGGGCGGGCTGGGCCGGGGGCGGGCGCTCGGTTGTGGTGAAGTGAAATTTACCGGCCAAGTGCGCCCCGAAGCGAAAAAACTGACGTATCACATTCACATGCGGCGGGTCATCCTGCGTAAACTGGTCATGGGCATCGCCGACGCGACCGTCGATGTCGATGGTCGCACCATTTACGTCGGTAAAGACCTGCGGGTCGGGCTGTTCACCTCGACCGACGGCTTTTGAGGATAAAATCATGAGACGAGTGGTGATCACCGGTATCGGTATCGTGTCCAGCATCGGCAACGACCGCTGGGAAGTGCTGGAATCCTTGCAGCAGGGCCGCAGTGGTTTGGAATATGCTGAAGACTACAAGGATATGGGGCTGCGTTCCCATGTACGCGGCCCGTTACGGGTCGATCTGGCGGCGCTGATTGATCGCAAGGTGCTGCGCTTCATGGGCGATGCCGCCGCCTTCAATTACATTGCCATGCGTGAGGCTATTGCCGACGCACAATTGCCCGAAGCAATGGTGTCCAGCTCCCGCGCTGGACTGATCACCGGCACCGGCGGCGGCAGTCCGCAGAATATTGTCGAGGCCGCCGATCTGCTCCGCAGCAAGGGCCTGAAACGGGTCGGACCGTACATGGTGCCGCGCACCATGAGCAGCACCACTACCGCCTGTCTGGCAACTCCTTTCAAAATCAAGGGCGTCAATTACAGCCTCAGTTCCGCCTGCGCCACCAGCTCCCACTGCATCGGCCACGGCGCGGAGCTGATTCAGTGGGACAAGCAGGACATCGTGTTCGCTGGCGGTGGCGAAGAGGTGCATTGGAGCCTGACCCACCTGTTCGATGCGATGGGCGCTTTGTCCACCAAGTATAACGCTGCGCCGACCACGGCTTCCCGGCCCTATGACGCCACCCGTGACGGCTTCGTCATTTCCGGCGGCGGCGGCATCGTGGTGCTGGAGGAACTGGAGCACGCCCGCCGGCGCGGTGCGCGGATTTACGCGGAAGTGATCGGCTACGGCGCGACCTCTGACGGCCATGACATGGTGCAACCGTCCGGCGAAGGCGCGATGCGTTGCATGAAGCTAGCGCTGGAGGGCGTGACCGAGCCGGTGGACTACATCAACACCCACGGCACCAGCACGCCGGCGGGCGACATCCGCGAACTGGAGGCGATCCGTGAAGTCTTCGGCGAGCGGATTCCGCCGATCAGCGCCACCAAGTCATTGACCGGCCACGCACTGGGCGCGGCGGGCGTCCATGAGGCGATCTATACCTTGCTGATGATGGATAACCGCTTCATCGCCGCCTCGGCCAATATCGAAACCCTCGATCCAGCCGCAGAAGGCCTGCCCATCGTCCGGAAACGGGTCGATAACGCCGACCTGAACGTGGCGATCTCCAACAGTTTCGGCTTCGGCGGCACCAACGCCACGCTGGTGTTACGGCGCTTCACCGCGTAGCGCAGCGCGGTCATTGCCAGCAAGAACCCGCCGACAGGGCGGGTTTTTCGTTTAAAGGTTGCTGTTGATGACCAAGGTCGCGCCGGTCATGCAGCCTGATTCCGCCGGATCGCACAGGAAGGCGATGATTTTAGCGACATCGGCAGGAGTGGTGCGGGTGCGGAGATGTGGAGCGGCCTGACGCAGCATCACGGTATCCACCGCCCCCGGCGCGACGCCATTGACCCGGATACCGCACGCCTTGCCCTCTGCCGCCAGCGCCTCAGTCAGGCCGGTCAAGGCAAACTTGCTGACCGTGTAGGCGGTGTAACCGGGGAATTTTTCGGTGTTCGCCACACCGCCTAGCGAAGAGACATTCACGATAGCCCCACCCCGTTCCGCCATCAGCCGGAACGCCTGCCGGGCGCATAGCACCGCGCCGCGCAGGTTGACCGCCAGCAGTCGATCCCAGTCGCTCATCGCCATCGTGGCAAACGGGCCGCTGAGCAGCAGGGCAGCGTTATTGACCAGGAGGTCCAGCCGGCCAAATTCCGCCGTAATTCCAGCAAAGGCCTGTTCCACCGCTGCATCGTCGGCCACATCCAGCACTTGTGCTGACCCGCTCAAGCCTGCGCCGCGCAGTGTTGCCACAGTATCCGCCAGTTCCGCCGCGCTACGACTGGCGACGATAACATGAGCGCCCTTGCGGGCCAGCGCCTCGGCAGCCGCCGCGCCGATACCGCGGCCACCACCGGTAATCAGTGCGACCCGATGACGCAGGGTTGGCAAAGGGGTCAGGGCGTCCATCATGCAGGATTTCTCCTTCCAATCTGTTGATAACGTGAAGTCATTGGTCTACATCAGCCGTACTTTGCTTCTGAAAGCGGCGGCTGGCAGGGCGCAGCGCCGGGGAAACTCGGCTACACTTCGGCTGATTCCCTTCACCCACGATTAAAGACCCAGGCTTATGCCCGACGAACCGCAATTGATCACTGATCCGGCCCAAGCCGCCCGCCTGCTGCGGCGGGCGACTTACGCCTCCGTCGCCACCGCATCGCTCCTGATTGCCGGCAAACTGGCAGCGGCGCTGCTCACCGGTTCCGTCAGTGTGCTGGCTTCGCTGGTCGATTCAATGATGGACGTTGCCGCCTCGATCATTAATTTGCTGGCGGTGCGTTATTCCTTGCAACCGCCCGACCGCGATCACCGCTTCGGTCACGGCAAGGCCGAGCCATTGGCGGGGCTGGTGCAAGCTGCGTTTATTGCCGGATCAGCTGTGTTCCTCATTCTAAACGCGGTGGATCGGCTGCTGCACCCCAAACCATTGGCCGATGAGTGGGTAGGAGTCGGGGTGTTGCTATTCGCCATTGCCGCCACTCTGGCGCTGCTGGCCTTTCAGCATCACGTGATCCGCCGCACTCAGTCCACCGCCATTCGCGCCGACGCCCTGCATTACGCCACGGACTTGTTGACTAACGGCGCGACCATCGTGGCGCTGGGACTGACCATGCTGGGCTGGCCGATGACCGATCCGGTGTTCGCCATTGGCATCGCTGCGTATATCGTCTACAGCGCTGGGCAGATTGGTTACGAATCGATTCAATTACTAATGGATCAGGAACTGCCGCTGGAAGTCCACGCCCGGATCAAGGCCATCGCCCTTGCTCATCCGCAAGTGTGCGGCATCCATGCGTTACGCACCCGCCGCTCTGGACAGACCTATTTTGTCCAGATGCACCTGATGCTCGATGATCAAATGCCGCTGATCGAGGCGCATCGGGTGGCGGATGAGACGGAAGCGGCGATCATGGCGGTTTTTCCCAATGCTGATGTACTGATTCACGAAGACCCCGCCAGCGAACCCCCACCGCCGCCGCTACCCGGCTGAGGCGCAGTTTCTCCGGCTTCAGTTCCGAAAGTAATGGATGTGAACCCCGTCCTGATCGCTCTTGGCGAGTTCCACCATCCGGGCGGCGACGATTTCCGCTGGTGCGGGCCGGTAATGACTAAGCGGCCCCCAGGCGAACAGCGCCCAGAACGGCGCCAGTTTCTTGCCCCAGTCCTCGACTGGCCGGGGTTCAGGATGATCCCCAATCAACAACGAGGGCCGTAACAAATGCACCGCTTTAAAGTGCAATTCGCTGACCGCCGCCTCAGCCCGGCCCTTGACCCGATGATAAAACACCGGTGAGGTCGGATCGGCCCCAACCGCCGACACCAGAATAAAGCGGGGAATGCCCCGCGCCGCCGCCAACCGGGCCAATTCGGCGACGTAGATATGATCGACCTTGGCAAAGGCTTCCGGCGTTCCCGCCGCCCGGTGGGTGGTGCCGAGACTGCACAGCACGGCTTCTGCTTCGGGTAATCGGACCTGCCCGCGCAGATGCTCGAAGTCCACCACCTGAACCGTCAGCTTTGGATCAGTCTGCGTCAGTGGATGCCGGGCGATCACCGTGATGTGGGCAACCCCCTCATCTGCCAACAACTGGGTCAAACAATGCCCGCCAACCAGACCGGTCGCCCCCGCCAGCACGACGCGAATCCCCGCAGGTGGATTTGCCATATCGCCTCCATTCCTCTGATTCAGTCAATTCCGACGCAATGCCTGAAAGTTATGATTTATGTCGGTGGGACGATGGGCGCCACCACCTTTCCCGCACTGCAAACCGATTGATTGAGAATAGCAGGGCGCCTGCCAGAACGATGGTTGGGAACGCTCTCGACGGTCTCGCGCCGCTTGACTACACTTGCCGGAAACCCTAACAAAACCGTGGAAACCGCCATGCGCCGAGTCGTCTTCAATCAGAAAGGAGGGGTGGGCAAATCCACCATCACCTGCAATCTGGCCGCCATCAGTGCGGCGAGGGGTCGGCGCACCCTGGTCGTTGATCTCGACCCGCAGGCCAACGCTTCCCGCTATCTGCTCGGCGCGGCGTTGGATGAGCAAAAGAAAACCCTGGCGCATTTTTTCGACGACATTCTGAGTTACAAGATGTTCGCCGACAAACCAGGGGCTTACGTTGTCCCCACCCCTTTTGCCAATCTGGGTGTGCTGCCCTCTGATCCTCGGCTGGAAGACCTGCAAATCAAGCTGGAATCGCGCTACAAGATGTACAAACTGCGCGAAGCGCTGGACAGTTTCAAGGACATCGACGAGATTTTCATTGATACCCCGCCGGCGCTGAACTTTTACACCCGCTCGGCGTTGATCGCCGCCGATACCTGTCTGATTCCCTTCGATTGCGACGACTTCTCCCGGCGCGCCCTGTACACGCTGATGGATAGCGTCCGTGAAATCCAGGCCGACCATAATCGCGACCTGCGAGTGGAAGGGATCGTGGTGAATCAGTATCAGGCTCGCGCCAACTTGCCGACCCGGTTAATCGGAGAACTGCGGGCCGAAGGCTTACCGGTATTGGAGGCCTTCTTGTCCGCTTCGATCAAGATCCGCGAATCGCACTTGCAGGCATTACCGATGATCCACCTCGATCCCCGCCACAAACTGAGCCGCGAGTTCGAGGCGCTTTATACGCTGCTGACGGGCTGATTCCCGATTCCTTTCCACTGTTTGATTGCTCAATTCAGCGAGGCCGCGCCATGCACTCTCCCAATCCCGCCCTTGTCGCCCGCATCGCCGAAGAACTGCGCCGCGCCCGGCGGTTGCTGTTCATCACCGGCGCCGGTATTTCCGCTGATTCCGGCCTGCCGACCTATCGCGGCATTGGCGGGCTGTACAATGATCAGGCGACCGAAGAAAGCTTTTCGATTGAAACCGCCCTGTCCGGGTCCATGCTGGAGACCAATCCGGCCATTACCTGGAAATACCTGGGCCAGATTGAAAGCGCCTGTCGGGGAGCGCGGTTCAATGACGCCCACGCCATCATCGCCGAATGGCAGAATCAGTTTGATGTGTGCGTGTTGACCCAGAATATCGACGGTTTTCACCGCGATGCCGGCAGCCGCAACCTGATTGAAATTCACGGCGATATTCACGATTTATTCTGCACCCGCTGCGATTACACCACTACTGTGCCAGATTACAGTGGTCTGGAAATCCCCCCGGCTTGTCCGCGTTGCCAATCGCTGGTGCGGCCACGCGTCGTGCTGTTTGGCGAAGCCCTGCCGTCCGCCGCAATCCAGCACCTCTACGCCGAGCTGGATCAGGGTTTTGATTTGGTGTTCAGCATCGGCACCACCAGCGTCTTTCCCTACATCGCCGGGCCGGTGGTGCAAGCCAGTCAGCGTGGCGTTCCCACCGTCGAGATCAATCCCGGCGACACCCATGTCACCCGGTTCGTCGATTACCCGTTGACGGCGGGCGCGATGGTCAGTCTGCGTGCGATCCGCGATGCGCTCCAGCAGGAATCCAATTAGCTGAATCGTCGTCCGCATTTCCCGTCCGGTGCTAAAATCAGGGGTGAGGAATCGTCCATCGCCATTAGCGCAGGAGGGCGTCATGGACCGCATCAACTCAGTTGTTCGCGCCGGGCCGACCCTGTTTCCGACGACCCGTCAGCCACGTTTAGCTGCCGACCGTGTGGCTTCTGGTCCGCAACCTGCGGATTCCACAGTATCGCAAGACGCCAAAACGACCGCACCAGCCCAGGAGACCGGAAGCGCAGCTTCATCACAAGACGCCAAAACCGCTGCCCTGCTTAGTCAATTAGCGCAGCGGGATCGGCAAGTCCGTACTCACGAGGCAGCGCATATTGCAGCTGGTGGGATGTATGTGCGGGGCGGCGCCCGATTTTCCTATACCACCGGGCCGGATGGACAAGCCTATGCCACTGGCGGCGAAGTCAGCATCGACCGGTCGCCGGTGCCGAATGACCCACAAGCCACTCTCCAGAAATTGCAGCAGGTACAGCGGGCGGCGTTGGCTCCGGCGGATCCATCGCCGCAGGATCGGTCGGTGGCGGCAGCCGCAGCAGTGGGCATGACTCAGGCGCGGATTGAACTGGCTCAACATCGGTTGGGCGTCTATCAGGCCACCGAAAATTCCGCAATTACCCGCTCCTCCGGCTTCAGCGTCGCCGCCTGACCGGTTGCCGATGGGCTCTCGAGCGTCGATGAATCCAATGCCCGGCCTTTTCCCCTGTCAGTCACGCGCCGTCTATACTCATCGCCGTTCGCCAGGTTCCGGTTCCAAAATTAATTAACCACCAAGGATCACTCTGTATGCGCCAAGTCATCATCTACCCCGGCGAAGATGGCTACTGGATTGCCGAATGCCCCAGCCTGCCCGGTTGTGTCAGTCAGGGGGAAAGTCGGGCAGCCGCGATTAACAACATCAAGGATGCAATACAGCTTTATGTTGAGGTATTTGAAGAAGATCATTTGCCCGTTCCCGAAGAACGCTTTGACGCACTGTTGATTGCAGTATGAACAAACTACTGTGTGTTTCCGGGCGACAATGCGTTGACGCATTGCAAAAGGTCGGCTTTGTTTTTCGCCGTCAAAACCATGATCACACGGTGTTGCGCCGGAATGATCCCTTTGCACAAATCGTTGTTCCCGATCATGACCGACTGGATCGCGGCACCCCACGCGCTATTTTGCGGCAAGCGGACATCAGCATTGAAAAATTCATCAGTCTTTTGTAGTCATTGGCCGGAATCGGGATCATTGTCTTGAAACTCCGCTCCGGCAACGCTCAACATCTCGGCGCGCGCCGGGAGCAACAGGACGCTTTTGGTTTCAGCGATCTTGATGATCAGACGCTGGCTGCCCACGGAGGGATAGTGGCGGCACTGGCGGATGGCATGGGCGGCATGGCTTTGGGCCGGGAAGCCGCGCAATCCACCATCGCCACGCTGCTCCAACATTACGCCGCTAAAGACCCGGCCACCCCACCGGAGGTCGCGCTGCAACACGCGGTGCAGGCCGCCAATGCCGCTGTCAACCAGCTCACCCGCTCCGCCGGTCTTAATGAAGGAGACGCTGGCGCAACGCTGGTTGTTGTCGTGGTGCATGAAGCGCGGCTGTACTGGACAGCGGTCGGCGACAGCCATCTTTATCTCTGCCGGAAGGGCGAGCTGGCGCAACTGAATCTGGAACACACCGTTGCCCGTCAATTATGGCGGGAAGTTGCGGCTGGCAATTTAAGCCGTGATGACCTGCTAAACGATCCCGAACGCGAAATGCTGACCAGTTATCTTGGGCTACCCGAGCTGCCGGAACTGGACTACAACTACCGACCACTGCTACTGCAACCTGGCGACCGGCTGCTGCTGTGTAGCGATGGTCTATACCGGATGCTGGCGACGGAAACCATTGCCGCGCTGCTGACTGGCGACCCGCAACCTGCCGCCGCCCGGCTGGTTGAAGAAGCCCTGAATCAGCAGCATCCCTATCAGGACAACGTCACCGCCGTCATTCTGGCCTGTGATGAGGACACGCCGCCTGCCCCGCATCCCCGCTACCAGCGATTATTCGGCTTGAGCGCCGCGTTGCTGTTGCTGGCTGGATTCGCCGTCTGGCTGTATTGGGGGTCGTATTCGGGATATGACCTTAAAGTCGCCACACCCGCGCAAGCGGCGGAGCAACGACCGTGAGCACCCGCTTTTTCCCTGCCTTGACCAACAAAAGCCTGTACGAAAATTTACGAGTGGCAGTTCCAGTGAGGTTACGCAAATGGTGAATGCGGCGGCAGTCAGTCCGATCTTGAGCGCCGCGACGCTGAGCCGCGCCGGTGGTCTGGCTGACCATCACGCCTGCGCGGTGTTTGAAAACAGACGGGGCGAGTTCTGCGTGGTTTTAGCGGATGGGCAAACGGACGAGCGTTGCGGTGGCGAGCAAACTTCACAGCGCGCCGTTTTGGCGGTGCAAGCCGCCTTCGCGCAACAGGCTGGACTGGAATCGGCCACGGTGCGCAGCTATCTGTACGCCGCCCAAGGTGGGTGGCAAACGACTGTCGTGGTGCTGCTGATGGACGCCGGGCAGGCGATCTGGGCGCAGAGCGGCGCTGCCCGGCTTTACCACATTCGGGCTGGCGCGGTCGTGTTCCAGACGGGTGCTTATTGCGTCCCGCAGCGGTTGATCAACGCCGGCGATTTCCCCTCTCCGTCCCTGCGTCAGAACGCAAACCTGCGCCAGCGCCCAGACGAACTGGATGATCTGCGCTTGACCGTGCTACCGGAGCCGGTGGCGCTGCAACCAGACGACGCTTTCCTGTTATGCAGCGATGGACTATCGCGGTCCGTCACCGAACTGGAGATGATCGCCGACCGCCTCAAAACCACTAGGCCGGAGGAATGGCTGGAGTTACTGGAGTATCGGATACTGAGCCGCGCTCCAGCCGATCCGGGCAATTACTCAGCCATAGCGGTGTGGGTTGCGGCTTGATCGGAAATTAACCGCAGAATTTCCGGTCCCGGTGGGCTGTGTTTGGCTACCGACCGCTCATAACCGCCCGTCCACTTCGCCTGCTGGCAGCAAATACTTCACGTCAAACAGCACCGCGCCCGGTTTGCCCAGCGCCCGAAGGCCGGTTGCACCCAGTTCCTGAAATTGTCGGTGGGCGACCGCCAGAATGATCGCGTCGTAATGACCCGGTTTCGGTGCGGCCACCAAGTCAATGCCGTATTCATGCTGCGCTTCCTGCCGGTCTACCCACGGATCGTAAACATCGACCTGGGCGTGGTAGTCGCGAAATTCCTGCACGATGTCCACCACCCGGGTATTGCGTAAATCCGGGCAGTTTTCCTTGAAAGCCAGGCCCAGCACCAGCACTCGGGCATCCATCACCGGCAGCCGTTGTTGAGTCATCAACTTGACGACCCGTTGCACCACATACGCGCCCATTCCGTCATTGACCCGCCGCCCGGCCAGGATCATTTCCGGGTGAAAGCCGATTTGCTGCGCCTTGTGGGTCAGGTAATAGGGATCAACGCCGATGCAGTGGCCGCCAACCAGACCGGGGCGGAATGGCAGGAAATTCCACTTGGTGCCGGCGGCCAGCAACACTTCCTCGGTATCAATTCCCAAGCGGTTGAACAGCAGCGCCAGTTCGTTAATCAGGGCAATGTTGACATCGCGCTGGGTGTTTTCGATGACCTTGGCCGCTTCTGCGACCCGGATGCTGGAGGCGAGGTGAGTGCCGGCGCTAATGATTCGCTGGTATAGCGCATCGACGAAGGTCGCCGCTTCCGGTGTAGAGCCGGACGTGACCTTGCGGATCGTGGTGAGGCGGTGTTCCCGGTCGCCGGGGTTAATCCGTTCCGGGCTGTAGCCGGCGAAGAAGTCGGCATTGAATCGCAGTCCTGATTCCCGTTCGAGGATAGGTACGCAGACTTCTTCGGTTGCGCCGGGGTAGACCGTGGATTCGTAGACGGCGACATCGCCGGGTTTCAGCAGTTTGCCTACGGTGGTGCTGGCGCTGATGAGCGGCGAGAAGTCCGGGCGTTTGTATTCATCGACGGGCGTCGGCACGGTGACGATATAGACGGTGCAATCGGCCAGGTCTTCGGCATGGTGGGTATAGCGCAACTGCCCGGCTTGACGCAGGTCGTTGGGGGCGACTTCCAGGGTGCTGTCAGTTCCGGCCTGCAATTCCCGGATGCGGGCAGCGTTGGTGTCCAGGCCAAGTGTGGGAAAGTGCTTGCCGAATTCAACTGCCAGCGGCAAGCCAACGTAGCCGAGACCAATGACGCCTATCCGGGTGGTGCTGAGATCAAACATGGCGGTTCCTTTCAAGTTCTTCGTGGGTTCTTGTGAAAGCCAGAGCTTAGTGCCTCGTAAATGTGACCCGCAAGGGTTAGCTCATCAATAATCGATTGGTCTGCAAGGGCATTCACCTAACCACAAGTTGGCTTGGTGGGCCAATATCCCTATTGGAAATACCCGTTCCGCAAAAAACAACGAAGAATCATCCCTTTTTAATCAGGGCTACATTTGAAAGGACTGGCCGACGGAAACGTCTGTCGCTCTTTGGTACGTCTTAATCCCTTTTTAATCAGGGCTACATTTGAAAGGGATAAGAAACAAGTTGTTTGAAAATCCGAAGTTGGTCTTAATCCCTTTTTAATCAGGGCTACATTTGAAAGGATGCAGCACTGGAAGCGGCCGCGCCCATGACGCCGTCTTAATCCCTTTTTAATCAGGGCTACATTTGAAAGCGGCGGCGTGCCCGATACGTTGCTGAGGGCGAAAGTCTTAATCCCTTTTTAATCAGGGCTACATTTGAAAGCGATAATCAGTTTTTAATCTTCTAGTCTATTTTGTCTTAAGGTCGGCAGTGGCGATGATCCATTGCAAACAGGTTTCCGGGCGATGGTGGCGGGCGGCGGCGTTGATCAGCGAGTCATCCACAACTCCGCCAAATGGCGCTGTTTCCGCATCTCCCCGCACTTTGGGCAACCAGGCTTCAATCTGGTCAAACGCCAAGGCGGTATAGGCGGCGTGTTTATGGGAAAACCAGCCGCGATCCTTGGCGTGAGTCTGGTGATAGGGGCTGTACTGATGGACGTTCTTTTCCAGCGTGGCGGATTCGACGGCCAAACCGGCGCGTTCGGCCAGTTTGCCAAGATCATGGAGCAAACCAGCCAATGCGACCCGGCAGGAAGCATAGAGCCGACTTTCACCGTTGTGGACGACAGATGCGGCAGACATGGATTTTCCTTAGAGCGACGAGTTGTGAATAAAAACCGGTAAGTCCTGTCCATTGACGATGCAATCTTCCTCAAAAGTCCCGGCGCCACCTTCCGCCTCCTCGCCGACAAACCGGATCTGTTCCGGCTTCAGGATCAAGGCATAGCGCGACTCCGGGCGCTTTTTATCGCTGTGGACGAGATAGGGCTGAGCGCCGGGTTTGCCGAGCGCCCGGATCAGCCGCCGATGGATACGGGTGAGGCGATTATCGAAGTAGCGGGTATCCATGCCGGGACGCAACGCCTGTTCCACCCGGTCCATTTCCTGATCCCATTCGCAGTGCAAGGCTCGGTATTCAGCTAGGAATTCGGCCGTGTCGGCGGCGCTGATCCGGTTGCGGCACACCCCGGGTTGACCCGCCAGGGTCCGTCGCGCCAGCCAGGCGTAAGCGGCAAACTCCACCGGTGGCAAGCTCAGTACGGTCTCCCCGCAGCGCAGTCGGTAACTCTCGGAATCGAGAACCAAGCGCGGCGCGGCCAGATTGCGCTGGGCCTGCGCCACGACCGCGCTGAAACTGGCCCCGGACTCCAACAGCGCTTCCTGCAAACCATCGCGCAGCCGCACGAACGGAATATCCGCCAGCATCACGGTGGCCGCGCTGGCATCGAGCGGCTGTTGCTGATCCGGGCCATAAATCACCCGCTCCTGCGGGGTGGGGTAGAAAAACGCCGGATTGGATTCAAACGGGCTGGAGACCAGCACATGCGACAGCCGATCCTGCGGGCGGCCAAACAACGACAGCGCATAACCGAGATAGAAGCCCATTGTTTTGCGCCCACCGGCAATGGAAGCATGAACCGCGCACTGTGGATCAGCGGTCAACTCACGCACTACGGCAGTGATCGCATCGGCAATCGCCTCGTTATCAGCGGCGCTGCGAATGTCATCGAGCAACCGGCCTTCAGCGCTGCGCAGAATGTGAAGGGTATCCAGCGTGAACCGGATTTCCGGCAGACCGTAATCCTGCCGCAATCGGTGAAACCAGCCCGGATCGTCGCTGAGCAGGGTTAATCGCGCCCGCTCCGCACCTTCAGCGGTAGTCAGCAGGTGGACTTCGGTCGGTACAAACTGGATTTCGCCCGGCAAGGTCAGGGCGTAGAGAGTCTCTGTGACGATCTGTGGCGACAGGCCAGAGACACACAACAGAATGCGACGTGAGTAGCTTTTTGGATTCATGGCGCGTTTTTATTTCAATATAGTTCAGGTGACGCGACAATAAACCCGATACTGTAAAAATGCAGAGGTGGCAAGCTTGCCGGCTAGACAGCCGATTTTGCCGACGAGACAGTCTCGATCCGGTAACCACCCAGCCCCATGACCGCACCCTTGCCGGCGTGGGTCCACTGGCCGAGCCACAGATACGGCCAGAACGGTTCCAGTCCGTCGCCGGCCAGTTCTATCGTCCCCACCAGCCCACCCATCGGCACCGTGGTTTGCTGGCGCGAGGAATAGCGACTCCAGTCATGCCAGCGCAGCCGAACCGCGATCAGCGGCACAGCGTCCGCCGCCCGCGCCAACGCGGCAAAATCTGCTTCCAGTAGTTGGTCAGTATGGAAGGCGATCAGCAGCGAAATCCGCCGCAGCAGGCTGCCGAACAGATGGGTGAAACGGAAGGTTTCCGGGGTGATCCGGTCATTGTCCACCGCCAGTCGCAGCGGGGTTTCAAACGTCAGCTTCAGCCAGTTGGGAACCGGCGGCGGTTCGGGAATCCGGGGCAGTTGTGGGGTCAACGGCTTGCCCGGTTGATGAATGCGAGTCCAGTCGGCGCTATCTTCCTGATCCACCGCAGTGAGCGCCAGCCGGCCCCGATGACCGCCCAAGCCGCGCTCCGCCGCCTGTTCGAGGGCGTGAATCACATAGGGCAGATAGCGGCCACCATGACCAAACAGATTCAGATCCAGTATGGTCTCTTCGCCTGCCGCCAGCGGTCGGCGAGTGTCCACCGGCGGGCGCAACAGAAAGGGATGTGGGGCTGCCGGGTATTTGCGCAGCGCTGCGACCGCCGGATCAGGCGGCGTTTCAAACAGGTAAGGGTAGCTGCATGACCGGTACAGCAGACAGTCCGGGCAGCGTGGCTCGCGGGTGACACAGACCAGCCGCTTGAGGGCGTGGCCGAACGCGCCACGCCAGGCCGAACCGGCGTAGGCCGGCAGGTGCAGTGGTTCCTGGGCGACAAAATGTAGTCGGTAACGGGCAACGGGCAACGCGAGCGAGACAGTGGCGTGGGAGTCGGCGACGGGCATGGCGGCAATCCTGGGCAATGAGGAGACATCAGTATCGTTCATCGCGCAAAGGATGCCAGCATCGACGCCGGCTGGCTGGAATGGCAAGCTTGCGGGAAGCGGCTACCCTGCCCTTGAAGAAATCCAGTTTGACGACGGGTTATCGGACTCAAGCCCAACTCACATACAATCGCCAGCCCTTACTTCCGTTTAACAACGGTCTACGCTATCCCGCCCTTCCTACTCAAGAGAATCCCCACATGCAACCGCTCTCTCCCGCTGGTCAGCAGGTCGTTGCCGATCTGGCCCAACGATACGGTTTCAGTCCCGCCGCTGTCTTGTCCATGCTGGACGCCGTGATCCACGGACAAGGCAGCATGGCGCAATTCAATCACCCCGAATTTGGCGGCTCCGGCCAATGGATGCCGGGCGGCATGACCATGCTTTCAGATTTGTTTAACCACGCACTGAAAAGTCGCGTTGACGGGCTGTGCAGCGAATTGTCCACCGTACTGAGCCACCAACCGGACTGGATGCCAGGTGGCAGTTTTCAGTCGCAGCGCCAAGGGGATCTATCGCAAGACAGCTCCTACTGCCCACAATCCGGCGATGGAGTCCAGCAACAACAGAATGGATCGGGACCGGTGGGGCCGGTGAGCCTGTTTATTCCACCGGCCAACGGTTCATCAGGTGATTGGTGGGGGGCGGATTTGCGCTGGCCGACCAGCACTGGGTCACAAAACGGCGTGCGTTACGCCTACTTCGCCCAGGCCCAGCGCTTGGCGATTGAAGTCGGTGGTCAGGTCACGATCTACGATACGCTGGATCATCAAATCGGCGGGTTCTCGCAGCAGCAGGGCTACGGTGGATCGCTCACGTTGTCCAGTCAGTATGGGCTGGTCGAAGTCAACCGCTTGCCGGTCGTGTCGGTCGATGGTCAAGCGCCGTGGGTCTCTGCGCCGAACCCGGCAACCCATTCATCGCCACCCTCACCCCCTCCTGTTTATGAACCAACCTCTGGCCATAGCGGTGGCAATGACCTGTTCGCCCTCCTTGAGCGGCTGGCTGACTTGCACGCCAGGGGGATTCTCAGCGCTGAAGAGTTCGCAGCTAAAAAGGCGGAATTGCTGAGCCGGATTTAGGGCCGACTTGAGAAATCGAACGCTAGTTGAGCGGCTGAACCACCCGGTTCTGGTGTGATTAGCGACGCGGGCGGGTGCCGATGCGAATGGCTAGATAGACCTCGCGCAGGAGCAGGCTCCAGGACACCACCATCGTCACCATAGCCAGGATGAACAGGCCAGCTACCCCCTCGGCCAGTTTCACCTCCAGCAGCGCCCCGAGAAACGCCCCGGCGACGACCAGGCACACCAGCAATGCGCCTAGCACGGCGGACAGGATCGCGAAGTAGATCAGTGAACCGCGTTGAGTCAAAACCGCGAGTTCCTGCGCCAGCGCTGCCGCCGGGTCGCCCGTCAGCGAGCCTAACCGGTCCTGAAGTACCCGCCAGCGATCCACAATCCGCCCCAGCCGGGCGCTCAGGATCGTGATCAAGCTGCCGATGGCGACCAGCAGGAACGCGGGTGCCACCGAGAGCTGGATGACATGGGTAATGTCAGCGATGCGTGATTCCATCAGGAAGCGGTTGGGTGGACGGGGAAGAGGTCAGAGTCGGCGGATGATCTCGTCCGCCATCTGCTGGGTGGTCAGCTTCCCGCCCAGGTCAGCGCTGCGCGCGCCGGCCGTGATGGTGTCATCCACTGCTTTTTCAATCGTCGCCGCTTCCGCCTCCAGCTCCAGCGAGTAGCGCAGCAGCATGGCAGTAGACAGGATCATGCCAATCGGATTGGCGATGCCTTTCCCGGCAATATCAGGGGCTGAGCCGTGAATCGGTTCATACAAGCCGACCCGGCCGGCCCCGAGACTGGCGGAGGGCAGCATCCCCATTGAACCCGCCAGCACTGAAGCCTCATCGGTCAGAATGTCGCCAAACATGTTCTCGGTAACGACCACATCCATTCCAGCTGGACCAGTGATCAGGCGCATGGCGGCGGTATCCACCAGCACATGTTCCAGAGCGACCTCCGGGTTCTCTGCGCCAACCCGTACCGCAATCTGTCGCCATAGCCGCGAGGATTCGAGGACGTTGGCCTTATCGACCGAGGTCACCTTGCGCTGGCGACCCTTGGCCAGTTTGAACGCCAGTTCCATCACTCGGCGAATTTCATAGTCGTAATACTCCAGGGTATCGACGGCCCGCTCGCGGCCATCCTTGCTATCGCGGCCCTTCGGCCAGCCGAAATACAGGCCACCGGTCAACTCGCGGATGACCAGAATATCCACGCCCCGCAGTTTTTCCGGTTTGAGCGGCGAGGCGTCGATCAGCGCCGGATGAACCTTGACTGGGCGCAGGTTGGCAAACACGCCCAACCCCTTACGCAAGGCGAGAAGTCCGCGTTCGGGGCGATCCTTGGCGTTCGGGTCATCCCATTTTGGTCCACCGACCGCACCCAGCAGCACCGCATCCGCCGCCTGGCAATCCGCCAGGGTTTCATCAGTCAGCGACGAACCGAACCGGTCGATGGAACAACCACCCATCAGGCGTTCCTGGTAGGTAAATTCGTGATGGAATTGGCTGGCGACAACATCCAGCACCCGGACCGCCTGACCGACCACTTCCGGGCCAATGCCATCACCAGGGAGTAAAACGATAGTTGCTTTCATGAATGCTCACTTGAAATTCGGGATTCAATGCGCGACCGACAGCCCGTACTCCACCGCATCGACCAGCGCCTGCCAAGAGGCTTCGATAATGTTGGCGCTCGCGCCGACAGTGCTCCAGAGTCGAGTGGTATTGCGGGTGTCAATCAGCACGCGAGTGATCGCTTCGGTGCCATTCTGGCCCTCCAGAATGCGGACCTTGTAATCCGCTAAATGGAAGGAGGCAATCGCCGGGTAATGCCCGATCAGCGCCTTGCGCAGGGCCAGGTCGAGGGCGTTCACCGGGCCATTGCCCTCGGCGGCGGTGTGCAGCACTTCCTCGCCCACCTTCAGCTTGACCATCGCCTCGGCAAAAATACCGCGTCCTTGGCGATGCTCTACGTTGACCAGGAAATCAACCAGTTCAAACAGCGGCAGGTAACTGGGCTGCTGGCGCTTGAGCATCATGGCGACCGAGGCTTCGGCGGCTTCGAAGGAAAAACCCCGTGCTTCGAGTTCTTTCACATCGTTCAGCACACCGACCACATCCGCCACACTGCTGACATCCACGCCATGCTCCTCGGCCTTGCTGAGAAGATTCGCCCGCCCCGACAGCGCGGAGACGACGACCCGCATCTTGTTGCCTACCCGCTCCGGCGCGACATGCTGATAGGACTGGGCCGAACGACGCATCGCCGCCACATGAACGCCGCCCTTGTGGGCAAAAGCGCTCTTGCCGACGTAAGGCAGATGATCGTTGGGCGTCACGTTGGCGACTTCATCGACAAAATGCGACAGCTCGTACAGTTTGCTCAGACCGTCTTCCGGCAAGCAGCGGCGACCCATCTTGAGTTCCAGATTGGCCATGACCGAACAGAGATTGGCGTTGCCGCAACGCTCGCCCACGCCGTTAATCGTGCCCTGCACCTGGACCGCGCCTTCACGCACCGCCAGCAGCGCATTGATGACCGCGCTCCCGCCGTCGTTGTGGGTATGGATGCCAAACGGGTGGTCGATGGACACTTTCACCTCGCGGAGGATGGCTTCCACCTCCCAGGGCAAGGCACCGCCGTTGGTGTCGCAGAACACTACGGTCTCAGCCCCACCGCGAATCGCGGCCTTGAGGGTCTCGATGGCGTAGGGCGGATCAGCCCGATAGCCGTCGAAAAAATGCTCGGCGTCGTAAATAACCCGACGCCCTTCGGCACGCAGGTAAGCCACCGATTGCTCGATGATCCGCAGGTTATCCTCCAGCGTGGTGAGCAACACATCGGTGACGTGCAAGGTCCAGGTTTTGCCGAAAATCGTGCAGACCGGGGTCCGCGCATCGAGCAGGGCCTGGAGATTGGCATCGTCTTCCGGGCCACCTTTGACCCGGCAGGTCGAACCAAAGGCGGCAATCAGCGCGGTTTTCCACTCCAGATCACGGGCGCGCTCGAAAAATTCGGCATCCTTGGGATTAGAGCCGGGCCAGCCGCCTTCAATAAAGGCCACGCCCAAATCGTCCAGCCGTCGGGCGACGCGGATTTTATCGTGACCGGAAAGGGTGAAACCTTCGCTCTGCGTCCCGTCGCGCAGAGTCGTATCGTAAATCTGGATGAATGACATAGGATGATCTTCAGGCTTCAATTATCTTTGGGCTTCAAATGCCGCGATGTCCTTCTCGAAGCCCAGGATATAGCCCAACTCGTCCACGCCATTGAGCAGACAGGTCTTGTTGAACGGGTCAATGGGAAACGTGACTGACCCGCCGGGGAAGGACAAGGTCTGGGTCGCCAGGTCAATGGTCAGTTCAAGGGCGGGATTTTCCCCGACCATCGCTAACAACCGCTGGTGGGTGGACTCATCGACAATGATCGGCAACAGGCCATTTTTCAGCGCATTACTGCGGAAAATGTCAGCAAACGAGGTGCTGATCACCGCACGGAAGCCGAAGCCGGTCAGCGCCCAGGGCGCATGTTCGCGGGATGAGCCACAGCCGAAATTGTCGCCGGCCAACAGGATCTGGCGGCCCACGGCTTCGGGCTGGTTCAGCACGAAATCCGGCTTGGGCGAACCATCATTGTAATAACGCCAGTCGGCAAACAGATTGTCGCCCATGCCGTTTTTATCGGTCGCCTTCAAAAAACGGGCGGGGATAATCTGATCGGTGTCGATGTCGTTGACCGGCAGCGCGACGACGCGGGTCGTGAGGGAGGTAAATTGGGCCATCTTAGCGTCCTCCTGCCAAGGTGCGCGGATCAGCCACCGCGCCGGCCAAGGCGCTGGCGGCGGCGGTCAATGGCGAAGCCAAGAAGGTGCGCCCGCCTTGACCCTGGCGGCCTTCAAAATTGCGGTTGCTGGTGCTGACGGCATATTGACCGGGCTGGAGCTGGTCGCCGTTCATGGCGATACACATACTGCATCCGGGTTCGCGCCATTCCGCGCCAGCGGTCCTGAACACCTGATCCAGACCTTCCGCTTCCGCCTGTTGCTTGATCACCTGTGAACCGGGTACCACCATGACCCGCACGCCCTGGGCGACCTGGCGGCCCTTGAGCGCTGCCGCTGCTTCGCGCAGGTCAGAGAGGCGTGAGTTGGTGCAACTGCCGATAAAGACCACATCCACTTTCTGGCCCAACAGCGCTTGCCCAGGCTGAAGGTCCATATAGCGCAGCGCCTTGTCCAGCGCGGCTTTCTGATTGGCGTCGTTTAGGCTGGCCGGGTCGGGGATTCGTCCGGTGATCTTCATGCCCATGCCGGGATTGGTGCCATAGGTAATCATCGGTTCGAGGTCAGCGGCGTCGAGACTGATCGAATGATCGTAGACCGCGCCTTCATCGCTGGTCAGCGCCTGCCAGCGAGCAACGGCTTGATCCCATTCCGCGCCTTTAGGCGCGTGCTCACGGCCCTTGAGATAGGCAAAGGTCGTGTCGTCGGGGGCAATCAGTCCTGCTCGCGCCCCGCCTTCGATGGACATGTTGCAGACCGTCATGCGCTGTTCCATCGTCAGCCCGCGGATGGCCGATCCGGTGTATTCAAAGACATAGCCCGTCCCGCCACCCACACCGATTTTAGCGATCAGCGCCAGGATAATATCCTTGGCGGAAACGCCTGCCGGGAGTGTCCCATCGATACGGACTTCGCAGGTCTTCGGCTTGGTTTGGAGCAGGCACTGACTGGCGAGGACATGCTCGACTTCGCTGGTGCCAATCCCGAAGGCCAGCGCGCCAAACGCGCCGTGGGTCGCGGTATGGCTGTCGCCGCACACAATGGTCATGCCGGGCTGGGTCAGACCGAGTTCCGGGCCGATCACATGGACGATGCCGCGATGAGCGCCCGTCATGCCGTGCAGGGTGATGCCGAACTCAGCGGCGTTGACTTCCATCTGCCGGATTTGCGCGGCGGCCAGTGGGTCAGCAATCGGCACAGTAATCGGCGTCGTCGGGATGGAGTGATCCATCGTGGCGACAGTGCGTTCGGGGCGACGGACCGTTAAACCGCGCTGGCGCAGGCCGGTAAAGGCCTGGGGCGAAGTCACTTCGTGGACGAGGTGCAGGTCGATATACAGAATGGCCGGGGAATTGGGCTGTTCGGCAACAACATGCGACTCCCAGATTTTTTCAAACAGGGTTTTGGGCACGACTAATCGATGATTCATTCCTTGCTCCGGGCTAGGGTTGTTTGGCATCGTTTTAACGGTTTACCTCCAGGACTTTCGCTCCGTCCGTTCGCCCTGAGCGGGTCGAACAGTCGAAGAGTGATTGAGCGATAAAGAACGGGGTTCGACCGATCTACCCCGAACAGTTCTTTCGCCAGTGTTTCGCAACAGCCTTTGATCCCTTCTTCCCCGCTTTATTCTGTGTCTTCCGTGGGAAAAGGAATCCGGGATGATCTCAAAAATTCGCCTGGGTCTTGCGGATATCCACCATCCGGTCAGAGGCTTCCAGCGCTTGGCCAAGGGTCGTCACGCCCTGCGCTTCCAGCAGATCCAGCAGCTTGAGAAATACCTGGGCGGTCACCAGCGAATCGCCCAGCGCGGTATGCCGATTCTGCACATCCACGCCTAAACGATCCGCGATGGCGTCCAGGTTATGATCATCGGTGTAGTCGTGCAGGTAGCCGGATAGCAGCAGGGTATCCAGCACTGGATTGCTGAAGCGCACCCCGGTTTTCTCTTCCTTAAGTTTGAGGAACCTCATGTCAAACGCCGCGTTGTGCGCCACCAGCACGGTGTGATCATCCCCGACGAAAGCGCGAAATTGCGGTAGCACGGTCTCTATCCCCGGCTTGTCCTGCACCATGTCGTCGGTAATGCCGTGAAAGCGGATCGACGCCTTGGGAATCGTCCGGCCCGGATTGACCAATTGATC
Organism: Candidatus Competibacteraceae bacterium; assembly: GCA_003989085.1. Taxonomy (GTDB): domain Bacteria; phylum Pseudomonadota; class Gammaproteobacteria; order Competibacterales; family Competibacteraceae; genus RXIV01. Next base: position 16,319 of record RXIV01000003.1, on the reverse strand, counting down.
AAAGGTTTCGCCCGTCAGCATCCGGCGATTGACGATCCGCACACCGGCGATCTGGATGATCTCATCGCCCTTGGACGGCGCCAGCCCGGTGGTTTCGGTATCAAACACCACATAAGTCAATGCGCCCAGCGGGTAATTAACCCAATCGCCCCATTCCGCCCGATGGTCCTCGCCCAGTGAGAAGTCGTAGAATTCCGGGCGGTCCGGCAGCTTGCTGGCCGGCTCCTTCCACTGCCGCGCTGAGGCCGGCAGCGGCAACCGCAACAGAGCATGACCGGCCCGACGGTGCGCCTGGCTCCACAGATCGCTGTTATGCCGCCGCAATACCTCGCCGACCGTACTCGCGCCCACCAGATCCTGCACATGTTCACTCAGCCAGCCTTCCAGTTGGCTGCTGGGCAGCGGTTTGCCCGGCCAGATGATATCCAGATAAACCCGGCGGTTGCCAAGCAGGCACTCGATCTCGAAGGTGCGACCGGCGCCCTGAGCGGATAACTGCTCCAGCAGGTATTCCAGCAGCAGCAGGATCGAATGATTATCGACATTCAGCCATAGCGGCATCCCGATCATCGTGACTCGTAGCCCGGCGTGTTGCTCCAAGTGATGAATGACGCTGCCGATCAGGTCCGTTGAGTACACGTCATTCATCGGCCAACGGCTGGCATAGAGGTTGCGCAGGTCAAAAGCCAGTTCTTGCAGGCGTTGGCTGAGTCGTTCGCTCTCCTCGACGATCATTCGCTGAAAAACCATCCGCTGGGCCTGGTCCATATCAGCAAAGTTGAGGACGTTTTCCGCCGCCGCCCGCAGATTGGCCAGTGGCCGGCGCAAATCCTCGGTGCGGGTTTTGATCAGTGAGCGTTCGGCCTGATGGGTCATGTCACGGAAGGTGATGATAAACGCCGCGCCCCGTTCGCCCGCCCCCGGCAACAGGCTCATCCGGCAGTGAAACATGGTCTCGTCATCCACCGTAGCGCAGACGAATTCAGCATCGTCATCCGGCTGTTCCACACCGGCGTTCTGGCGGCGGTAGTTCAGCAGTTGCAGGGTGCTTTCAATCGGGGCACGGGTCCACAGAGCGTAGAGCGAACGGCCCAGCCCCAGCGCCTCACGATTGGCCAGCAGTTTCACCGCCGCCGGGTTGTAGAGCAGGATGCGGGCCGCGCCATCGCACACCAGAACCCCCTCGGACAATTCCCGCAGTACAGTTTCCAGCCGGGCTTTCTGTTCTTCGATTTCCTGGGTGCCGATGGCGGACGCAGCCGCCACTTCGCGGCGGGCCTTGTGTAGCGCCTCGCCCAGTTCCAGCAACATGGCTGGAAAGTAGCCAAGCCAATGCTGCCGGGGCAGTTCGAGCACATAACCAGGATTACTGCGGGAGATAATCCGCGCCCCACGCGCCAGGGCGCCGAGCGGGATGAAGCAATGCCAGTCGAGCAACGCCCAAATGACTGTGATCACGCCAACGATGGCGAAGGCGGCCAGCGCCAACCATAGCAAGATCAGATCACGCGCTTCGGGGTCTGGAACCGCCAGGTGGACCTGCCAGCCGATCCCGATCAGCGCAATCAGGGTCAGCAGGGCCGGAACCAGCCACAGCAGCCAGAACTTGGTCCGGTAACCCATGATGGTTCAGCCTGTTTCCGCCAACAGCTCGCGGACCCGCTCCACGACCTCCTGGGTGGAAAACGGTTTGGTGATATAATCATCTGCGCCCAGCGCCAGTCCCTTTTCACGTTCGACTTCGCGGCCCTTGGCGGTCAGCATGATGATGCGGACGCCTTTGCAGTCGGGATTGGCGCGGATCGCCTGGCAAACCTCGTAACCGTTCTTACGCGGCATCATCACATCAAGCAACACCAGATCGGGCGTTTCAGCAGCGACTGCTGCCAACGCCGCCTCCCCGTCCGAAGCCGTCCGTACCTGAAAACCCGCCTGTCTCATCAGAAACTCCAACGACAGGACGATATTTGGTTCATCGTCCACCACCAGAATCTTGTTGACCATAGTTACCCCCCCTCAACGGACCTTCCCGGTTCAGGCGGTGTTACGCTGGTTTTTCAGCGCCATTGGCGCGGGATTCCGGCGAAGCCTCGGTTTTCCGTTCGGTGACGTCCTTGGTCGTCCCTCCGCTGGCCTTGGCGACGGCCTCCCAGAATTTTTGCACCATTTCCATTGAACTGAACTGCGTGGGCAGGAGCGGTTTGAGCAAACCAAGTGAGTCGAAGTTGACCACGCCGCGCTGTACGCTGTCACGGACGGTTTGCAAAATCTCGTCATGCAGGGGCTGCACGTTGGGAAGCCCCAAAAACTCGCGCATTTCCTGGGCGGTGGCCTCAACGCTGACATTGACTTTCATCGGTATTTTTCCTTGTGCTGCAGAATTTGGGGGAGCCTCGCCGCCGGAGGCTCGGCCATAAAAGTTGGGGCTGATGGCTTAAGCATAACAGGAACAGGGCCAGACGATGCGCCGCCGCCGCTCCGAGCATTCTACAAACTTCGCAAAACTAAGGGAAATTCTGCGCCTCGATAATGCTTGCAAGCGCAGTCAGTCCGCCGTAACCCTCCGGATTACGCCACTCTTCAGAAATTCCGGCGCAAATCCATCCCGGCGTACAACCCGGCTACTTGGTCGGCGTAGCCGTTGAACGGCAGCGTGTCGCGACGGAACAGATCGCCGATCCGTCGCTCTTTCTTCTGGCTCCAGCGCGGATGATCCACTACCGGGTTGACGTTAGCGTAAAAGCCATACTCGTCGGGATTGCCGCTGGCCCAGGTCGTGCGTGGCTGTTGCTCGGTAAAACGGATTTTCACGATGGACTTGATGCTCTTGAAGCCGTATTTCCACGGTGTAACCAGCCGCAGCGGCGCGCCATTCTGATTGGGCAGTTCCTTGCCATACAGTCCGGTCGCCAACAAGGTCAGCGGGTGCATGGCTTCGTCGATCCGCAGGCCCTCGACATAGGGCCAGTCCAGCAGGCGGGTTCTCTGGCCGGGCATCTGCGCCGGATCGAGTAGAGTAGTGAACTCGACATACTGGGCGCTGGCGGTTGGCTGGAAATGGGCCAGGACTTTATGCAGTGGAATCCCCAGCCACGGCACCACCATCGACCAGGCTTCCACGCAGCGCAGCCGGTAAATACGCTCTTCCGGCGCTTGCAGGGCCAGAATGTCCTCCAGCGCATACGCGCCTGGTTTTGCGCAATGCCCCTCCACCGTCACCGTCCAGGGTCTGGTTTTCAGACTGCTCGCGTACCGCGCCGGGTCTTCCTTGCCGGAGCCAAATTCGTAGAAGTTGTTGTAAGCCGTGATGTCCTTGTAGGGGGTTGGCTTGAGATCGTCGTCCGCAGCAGCGGCGGCATCCCGCGCCACCGGCGGCAACAGCGCAGCGGCGCTCAACAGGGCAGCAGTTTTCAAGAACTCGCGGCGGCGGGCATAGAGTTCGGGCGGGGTGATCTCAGAGGGATCGATAGCGGCGGGTTTCTGAATCAGCATGGCGCGGCTCCTAACAGTGAAGGACATGGCGTTCTGACCGGCAGCCCGGTTGCGAGTTGCTGGATCGCCGCCGTTCCGCGAAAACGGCATAATCAGAGCCGGAACGATCCGCACAGGACTTTCGCTTTCCGTCATTCCCGCTGGCGTGGCGATGACGGAACAGGTAGGCAAGCAAAGGTACTGACTACTCATTCACTCACTACTGGACCTGATCCCTATGAATCCGCTGGTTGGCTTGATCATGGGTTCCACCTCTGACTGGACGACGCTGGAACACGCGGCGCACACCCTGGATGGACTCGGTGTTCCCTATGAAATCCGGGTCGTGTCCGCCCATCGCACGCCCGATCTTTTGTTTGACTACGCTGCTGGCGCCGAGGCGCGGGGGCTGGAAGTCATCATCGCCGGAGCTGGCGGCGCGGCCCACCTGCCGGGAATGGTCGCCGCAAAAACCGTATTGCCGGTGCTGGGGGTACCGGTGCAGTCACAGGCGCTCAATGGCCTGGACTCGCTTTTGTCCATCGTGCAAATGCCCGGCGGGGTTCCAGTCGGGACCCTGGCCATCGGCAAGGCCGGCGCGATCAATGCCGCCTTGCTGGCGACGTCAATGCTCGGCAATAAATATCCGGCGTTTCGGGAGGCGGTGCGCGACTTCCGCGCCCGACAGACCGCAACTGTCCTCAGCCAACCCGATCCCCGGAGCAACCAGCCATGAAAGTCGGAATTGTCGGCGGCGGGCAGCTGGCGCGAATGCTGGTCTTGGCGGGCTATCCGCTGGGTCTCGAATTTCGGGTGCTGGACCCAGCAGCGGATGCCTGCGCCGGTCAGGTCGCCCGGCTAATTCAGAGTCATTACGACGATGAAGTCCATTTGGCCGAATTGGCGGCATGGGCTGATGTCGTCACTTTCGATTTTGAGAATGTGCCGGCGGCGGCGGCTCGGATTCTGGCGCAGCAGAGCGTGGTGTATCCCCCCGAAGAAGCGCTGGCGATAGCGCAGGATCGCCTGTTGGAAAAGACCTTGTTCTGGGAACTGGGCATTCCGGCGCCGACCTTCTCGACGGTGGACAGTCTGGAGGAATTACATGATGCCGCGCTACGGGTAGGGCTGCCGGCAGTGCTGAAAACCCGTCGGCTGGGCTATGACGGCAAGGGCCAGCAGGTGCTGCATAACGCCGCCGAGCTGGAATCCGCCTGGGAGGCGTTGGGCGCTGTGCCGCTGATTCTGGAGGAGTTCGTGCCCTTCGAGCGTGAAGTGTCGGTGTTGGCGGTGCGCGGACGCGGTGGCGAAACCGCATTCTACCCGCTGGTCGATAACCAGCACCGCGACGGCATGCTGCGGTTATCGCAAGCGCCCCTCACCGCACCGGCGCTGGAGCAAGAGGGTTTCGATTACGCCCGTCGGCTGCTGGAACGCTTGAATTACGTCGGGTTGCTGGCGATTGAGTTTTTCGTCAAAGACGGCCATTTAGTCGTCAATGAAATGGCTCCCCGTGTCCACAATTCCGGGCATTGGACCCTGGAGGGCGCAGAAACCAGCCAGTTTGAGAATCATTTACGGGCGATTCTAGGCCTGCCGTTGGGCTCCACCGCCGCAGTAGGTTATTCGGCGATGCTGAATGGCATTGGCGATCTACCAGAACGGGCGGCGGTGCTGGCGACGCCGGGGGCGCACTACCATGCTTACGGTAAAGCACTGCGTCCGGGCCGCAAGGTCGGGCATGTCACCTTGTGGGCCACTGATCCCGGTTCATTGCCGGCTGGACTGGAACGGCTGCAAGCACTGACGACGGGATAGTCCGGGGTAGCGGGCTTAAACCCGCGTTGGCTGGCTGCTCCAATTAAAACGAATGGTTAACCCACGGCATTGAGGTTCAAAACGATGACCACCACAACATGCGCCGAATTATTCCGCGATTATGTCAACGGGTACGCCGCGCAAGCTGCCGCAGGACACCTGCCAAAACAGGTGATCGGGGTCACGGCTGACGGGCGGCGGTTTGAACTTGATCTGGAGAGTGTGGACCTGGGGCCATTCCAGAAGGACAAGCTAATCCGTCATGTGCTGCAAACCGAAGGCGCGGAACGCTACCTGTACGCGACAGTTCTCCGGATTGAGGAGGATTCCGGCAAGGTCAGCGAGCGAGTGTTACTGATCTGCGCGGCGACTGACGAGTATGTCGGCGGCGACTGGACCGTGGTGCGAACAGCGGACGGGGCAATGAGCCTCAAGCCGCTGGGCGAATGGTCGGGCAATAATCCAGGCCAGACGCCAGGAACCTGGTTTCTGACCGATACCGTGGTGGTGGAGCCTGCCGAGCGACCACGGTATGCGGCGCTGTGGGTGAAACTTTGCGGAAAGGTCAAGGCGGGCCATCCCGGTTTGCTTTGGTGAAGTTGACAAACCCTCATCCAATTTCACAGTTCCACCGTAACCTAAACACGAACCATGCACGAACGTCAGATTGTCCTCGATACTGAAACCACCGGTCTTGATCCTGCGCAAGGGCATCGGATCATCGAGATCGGTTGCATCGAGCTGGTGAACCGCCGCCAGACTGAACAGCATTTTCATGTTTATCTGCAACCGGATCGCGCCGTCGATGCGGAAGCATTGAAAGTTCACGGCATTAGTAATGAGTTTCTCGCCAACCAGCCGCGCTTTGCTGAAATCGCCGACCAGTTCCTGGACTTTGTGCGGGGCGCTGAGCTGATCATTCACAATGCGCCCTTTGATATGGGGTTTCTCAACCACGAACTACAGCGCTGCGGGCGCGGCCAGCCGCCACTGGAAGAACTGTGCGCCGTCGAAGACACCCTGCTGCTGGCCCGCCGTCGCCATCCCGGCCAACGCAATAGTCTGGATGCCCTATGCAAACGCTATAACCTCGATAATTCGCAGCGGACCTTGCATGGCGCGTTGCTCGACGCGGAAATCCTGGCGGATGTCTATCTGACGATGACACGTCAGCAGGGATCGATGTTCGAGCCGGAAACCCGGCATGGCGTTGAAGAGCGCCACAGTGCGATGCGCCGGACGGTATTCAGGAAGCGGACGCCGCTATCAGTGCTTCGCGCCAGCGCCGGGGAATGCGCTGCTCACGACCGCTATCTGGATATGCTGGACAAGAGCAGTGGCGGGCCTTGCGTATGGCGACGGCTGGAAACACCACCACGCTCTGACTAGCGGGTGGCTTAACTGCTGGTTCATGGCGGGCGTAGAGCGGCGCCTTGGTCTTGCGGTCGAAAGGCGCGGTGCTGTCGGAGACTTCAGTCAACAGCAGCACATCCTTGGCCTGGGGATGTGCTCGCTGAGGTAGTAGTCGGGATGCGGGCGCAATAGGAGCAGGTCAGGCTGTGGTTCCGAGCCATCGCCGAGCAGAATCGGGTTTTGCACATGAATCATTGCAGTATCGGCGATGACCCGCGTGAACAGACGATTCAGAATACCTACCGTTCCCGCATGAAAACAGTCAATCGGCGCCCTCTCGATAACTCCCCGTCAATCAATTCCAGTCGCGCATCCGGGGCAAGCAATCCGGTTTCGCCCAAACGCTGAAACTCACTCGACGCCGGGTTGGGTAAAAACCGGTAGCCGAGGCTGACGCCGGCGCAGATAGCATGGATTCAGTCATGCGCTTTCCCTCCGTTATCCGTTATTAATTGCGCCAGAGTTTCGCATTCCGTCATGCCTGCATGTTTACAGGCACGTTTACAGGCATGACGCGATCTTCATTAATGGCCTTTATCCAGTGGCTCGTCATCCCCGATCCGGCTGGGCGTTGGGCCGCTCTGGCGCTGGTACTTGGCATCCTGGCGCTTGGAGTAGGGCCGGATCGCCGGACTGGTCAGCAGTTCAAAGCTGATCGCGCAAATCGCCATGCCAGGCCGCAGCGCCAAAGGTAATTTGCCGCTGTTGTAGCACTCCAGCACGATGGCTCCGCGCCAGCCGGGATCAATGCGATGGGCGGTGACATGCACCATCAAGCCCAGTCGCGCCAGGCTGGAACGGCCATCCAGCCAACCGACCAGATCATCGGGTACGGTGATGACTTCTGCGGTCGCCGCTAGCGCCAACTCACCCGGATGGATGAAAAACGAGGCGTCATCGGCAATTTTGATCTCCTTGCTCATGATCCGGTTGATCGCCTGATCGACCGCCTCACGCGGGCCACTGAGATCGATGTACGGGGCAGCGTGGTCGTTGAACACCCGGAACCGGTTGCCCAGATGCAAATCCACGCTCACCCCGTTGATCTTGCCTGGCGTGGGAGGCGGTTCAATACGGATGCGGCCCTGTTCGAGCCAGCGCTCGATGTCGCCATCAGCCAGACGCATGGCGGCCGGAACTCAGGTGTTTTGAATGACGATGCTGGGGAACTTGTGGCTGTAGTTCTTGGCTTGCAGCGACAACCGGGCAGCAGCGCGGCGGGCGATCTCCCGGTACAGCCCGGCGATGCGGCTGTCTGGTTCCGCAATGACCGTGGGCTTGCCGCTGTCAGTTTCCTCGCGGATGCGGATGTCCAGCGGCAGGGAGCCAAGGAATGAGACGTTGTACTGCGCCGCCATCCGCTGCCCGCCGCCGGCGCCGAAAATATGCTCTTCATGCCCACAGTTTGAGCAAATATGGATGCTCATGTTCTCAACCACGCCAAGTACCGGCACCTCGACTTTCTCAAACATCTTCAAACCCCTGCGGGCGTCGAGCAGGGCAATGTCCTGCGGGGTGGTGACGATGATCGCGCCGCTGACCGGTACTTTCTGCGAGAGCGTCAATTGCGTATCGCCCGTCCCCGGCGGCAGGTCGATGATCAGATAATCCAAGTCTTGCCAGCGAGTATCGCGCAACAACTGCTCCAGCGCCTGGGTCACCATCGGCCCGCGCCAGACCATTGGCGTTTCTTCCTCGATCAGATAGCCGATAGACATGGATTGCAGGCCGTGGCTGATCACAGGCAACAGCGATTTGCCGTCTGGCGATTCGGGCTGCTGATTCGCGCCCAACATGCGCGGCTGGCTGGGACCGTAAATGTCGGCGTCCAGCAACCCGACCTTGGCCCCTTCGACACTCAGCGCCAGCGCCAGGTTGACCGCCGTGGTCGATTTGCCGACCCCGCCCTTGCCGGAGGCAACGGCAATGATGTTTTTCACTCCCGGCAGCGGTTTTAACCCCTTTTGCACTTCATGGGCGATGATCTTGCTGCCCAGTTGAATGCTGATTTCACCCACTCCCGGCAACCCGGCCAGCCGTTCACGCAGGGCGGCGGTCAATGTCTCCCGGTAGCCTGCTGCCGGAAAACCCAGTTCGACCTCGACCTCGACCCGGTCGCCTTCGATGCGGATCTGTTTGAGGCATTTGGCAGCGAGCAAATCCTGTTCGAGATAGGGATCGACATAGCCCTTGAGGGCGGTTTCCACAGCGGCGCGGGTAATCGCGGTCATCATTAATCCTCAGTTGTTAGCGAGACATTTTGCATGGGTGGCAGCCGGTTTCAGGATGGCAATGACGGATGGCCGGCTGGAAGGTGGATAGTAGCCCAAGTTGCCCATGTTGCTATTTTCGCGGCGTCGCCGGTCCGTATCGGTTTCCACGCTGGCGTCAGCTCGCCGCCGGCACAGTGGCCTTGCGCTCCAGCTTGCCCCAACCGACCAGGACGCCACGCAGCGAGGTCAACAGGCTCTTGATCGCCACGTAATACATTAATTGGCGGTAGAAAAATCGCTGCCAGAATAACCCGAGCAGCAACCACCAGTTCTCCTTGCGCTCCAGCGTAAACGCCAGAATCGCGGCCAGATAATCCACCGTGACAAACAGGGCATAGTAGAACAGCACTCGCCACAGGGCATCGGACGAATACTGGGCGGGGTGTTGCCAGAAATCGAAGGCGGCCATGCCCAGCGAGACGATCAGCAGCAGGTCCATGATCGGCGAGATCAGCGGAAACAGAACCTGGAAAATAATCACGTTCGGCAAGGCGACAAAACCCAGTGCGCCATAGCGCGGGCGGAACAGCACCTCGCGGTGTTTCCAGGCAGCCTGCATGGTGCCGAACATCCAGCGATAGCGCTGGCTAATGAAGCCGCGCACCGTATCAGGGGCCTCGGTCAGCGCCACCGCTTCGTCCTCGTAGACGATGGCGTAGCCCAGTTTGCGGATCGCTAAAGTCAGATCAGCATCTTCGGCCAAGGTCAAATGAGTAAAACCGCCGACCTGCCTGATCAGCTCGCGCCGCCAGGCTCCGACTGCGCCGGGCACCACCGTGATGCAGTTGAGAATATCAAAAGCCCGTCGATCCAGATTTTGGCTGGTGATGTACTCCAGCGCCTGCCAGCGCGTGAGCAGATTGATCCGGTTACCGACTTTGGCGTTGCCAGCCACTGCCCCCACCGTCGGATCGGCGAAATGACGGACCAGCTTGAGAATCGTATCACGGGCGAACACAGTATCAGCGTCCAGCGCCACCACGATCTCTGCCCCGGTCTGCGCCAAGCCAAAATTGAGCGCTGCCGGCTTGCCGCCATTGGGCCGGGTGTACACCCGCACCCGAGGATCGGCGGCGAAGGTCTCGCTCGCTACCCGGTACGTCGCGTCGCTGGAGCCGTCATCAACCACGATGATCTCAAACTGCCGGGGATGATCGCAGGCCAGCAATGAGGTAATTGTCTGCACAATCACCTTTTCTTCGTTGTAAGCGGGCACCACCACCGCCACCGAAGGGGAATAGTCCGGATCGAAAACAGCGCGCCGCCGGCGTCGGCTCTGCCACAGCGCGAGCGTACCGATGAACAGCAACCGGGCGATACCGAGCACAATGCCCAGCAGGAACAGCCAGTGAATCGACGCAGCGGTCCAGTTGATCACCCCGAAGGCCGCACTATCCAGCCAGGTCTGCCACCGACTTTCTGGCGGCACTAGCGGCATCACTTCATCGCGGCTGCGGCCCAGCAGGCTGGCCACGGTGACGAACTGAAATCCCCGGCTTTGCAACGCCGCAACGATTTTAGGGATCGCCGCTACCGTCTGGCTGCGGTCGCCGCCAGAGTCGTGCAGCAGGATCATGTTGCCTTCGCCACGCTCCGCTTCGGCCACGATGCGCCGCACAATCTCATCTACGCCGGGTCGCGCCCAGTCATCGGGATCAATCTGCATCCCCACCACCAGATAACCTTGGGTGGCCGCCAGTTCGATGGGGCGCACCTGATCAATGGTTTCCGGTTCAGAGTCCACCGCATAGGGCGGGCGAAACAGCAACGAATGACGACCGACCGCGCTGGCCAGCAAATGCTGGGTCGCGGACAGTTCCAGTTGGAACTGGGCCGGTGAAATGGTCGAGATATTGGGATGGGTGAAGGTGTGATTGCCGAGTTCGTGACCTTCATTGACTATCCGGCGCAGGATTTCCGGGTGCATCTGCCCGTTGACGCCGATGATGAAGAAGGTTGCCGGCACCCCTGCCGCGTGCAAGGCGTCGAGGATTTGCGGGGTGTAACGGGGATCAGGCCCGTCATCGAAGGTCAGCGCCACCTTGTGATCACCCCCGCCGTGCCGGGTAATGACGTAGGGCATGGGAAATGCGGTGTAATGTTCGCCGGTAATCAGCCCGCGCTTCGCGTCGAATTGAATCACGCGGCTCCCGGATTGTGGCCGCGCCGTAATTTCCAGCACCTCGCCCTTACCCTCATAATCCAGCCCATAGCCAAAATGCATATCACCCAATGAGGCGGCGCGGGCTGCATCCAGAGAGATCTCCTTGCCGAAGACCTGCCAGAGCGCCGGGTCCTCGCTGCCCAGTCGCCACAGGGCGAAGCCACGTGGCTGCACCGCCCGCGCTGTTGTAATTTGGTTAAATGCGGTTACTGCGTCCAGCATCCAGACATGGTGAATGTGGTCTTGGTCATCCGCGTAGTCGAAGGTCGGATTCAGCGAAGCCGGGTCCAGATGAATGTTGCCTTCCGACTCTTTGGCGGTCAGCACCGCTTCCTCGAAGGTCCGTTCTTCAGCGGGATGTCCCGGCTCCCAGTCATAAGCGTAATTGCCGATGGCGACGATCATCTTGTCGGCTGGGACATCATGCTGGCGCTGATGCAATACCTTGGCAAACCAGGGCAGGCTGGCGATAGGCCCCGGCGTTCCGGTGGCCCAGTGTTCATCGTAGGCCATCAGAATCAGCTGATCGGCGCTGTCCGACAGCTTGCGGTAATTGAAGGCCGGATCGCTGGCCGGAACGTTCACCGAAACCAGCAGATTTTTCGGGCGCATCACTGCATACAACTCGACCATGAACCGCTGAAAATCCGGCTGGGCCTTGGGAGCAATTTCCTCGAAATCGATGCTGATCCCGGCGAAGTGGTGACGCTCGACATAAGCCGCCAGCTGATCGATCACTCGCGCCCGCGCCGCTGGACTGGCCAGCATCCGGGCCAGCTTGGCGCCTTCCCACGCCTGGCCGTTCCAGTTGTTCACCAACGGCATGATCGGCAGATCAGGGTAGCGGGTGCGGATGTAATCGGTCACCTGGGTCTGGCGGGCTGGATCGTTTTCGCGCAGCGAACCGTCTTCAGTGGCGAGATGCAGCCACTCGGCGATCACCATGTCCAGATTGTCCAGATTCTGCTTGAGCGAACTCATGCTGGCATCGTCCCAGTTGACGAAAAACCCGACCGCCAGGGTATGCGCGTTTAGGGCATGGTTCGCCTTGTGTGGCTGGGCCAGCAATTGCCGCAAGTCGCGTTCCTGTTGCCGTTTCAGCTTCAGCTCGGTCTCGTGCAGGGCGCGTTCGCGGCGGGTCAGTGGCAGTTCGGGAGCCAGTGCGGGAACGGCGGGAACGGCGTGCGCTCCTGTCGGCAACAGACTGGAGCCGGGTAGATGAAGCGCGGGCAAGATCGGACTGGCCAGGACGCTCAATACCAGTGCCCCCAGCAACAAGGACAAGACCAGACCGATCAGCGTTATTCCCAGCCGCAGCCTCGGCCAGCGTTTTTGTGCGGGATCGAAGAAAACCGGGTTGAGCGGGGCGTCGCTGACCGTCGGGGCCAGTGCTTCGCTACCTGGAACATCGGGTTTAGCCAAAGACTCAGACATGGGAATGGGAGCGGTTCGTTACGGACGGGTACAGAGAAAGGTTTCTACACTGCGCCGGTAAGCGCAGTGATTGGTTGATCATCAATCATTAGCAAGACATTTTGAACGGGCGGCATCGAGTTTCAGGACGGAATCCGCTTTCAGTGCGGCAATGACGCATTGCCAGTAGGAGGGTGGGTAATTGTTGAGCTGTTGGCAATCAACCAGGTTCAACGCCTGTGGCGATTCGCCATGCTGGTGCGCCAGAGACACCGCCTGTTCGCAAAAATTCTGGCTCCAGATCGTCTCGGCCAGCGCCTCCTGGGCGCGACTGGAACCGGCTGCCGCCCATCCGATTGCCACCACCATCAGTTTTAACCACGATTTAATCTGCATTTGCGCCTCCACCTACAATGGGTTGAACATGAGTTGAACACCGCCCGGCGGGTGACAGGGTCGCCGGAATCCTGTTAATTTAGCGTCCTTTCCGACCGAACGACGCCCCGCCATGAGCCATCCTGTCCGCCGCATCCTTGTCACCAGCGCCCTGCCTTACGCCAATGGCCCGATCCACATCGGCCATCTGGTCGAATATATCCAGACCGACATCTGGGTGCGATTCCAGAAACTGCGCGGCCACGAGTGCTATTACCTGTGCGCTGATGACGCCCACGGCACCCCGATCATGCTGCGCGCCGAGCAGGACGGTCTTAGCCCGGAACAGTTGATCGATCAGGTCTGGCAGCAGCACCGTGCTGATTTTGCCCATTTCCTGATTGAGTTCGATAACTATTATTCAACGCACTCCCCGGAAAATCGCCACTATGCGGAACTGATTTATCATCGCCTGAATGCGGCCAATCATATCAGCCGACGGGTCATTACTCAGGCTTATGATCCGGAAAAGCAGATGTTTCTGCCCGATCGCTTTATCAAGGGCAACTGCCCGCGCTGCAATGCAGAGGATCAATACGGCGACAGTTGTGAAAGTTGCGGAGCAACCTACTCGCCGACCGATTTGAAAAACCCCCGTTCAGTCATCTCTGGCGCCACGCCAGTTCTCAAGGAATCATTGCACCTGTTCTTCAAGCTGGCTGACTTCGAGGCGATGCTGAAAGAGTGGATCGTCAGCGGGCCGATTCAGCCGCAAATGGCGAATAAACTCAATGAATGGTTCGAGGCGGGTTTGCAGGAATGGGATATTTCCCGCGATGCACCGTATTGGGGGTTTGAAATCCCTGATGCGCCTGGCAAGTATTTTTACGTCTGGCTGGATGCGCCGATTGGCTATATGGCCAGTTTTCAGAATTATTGCGACCGCACCGGTTTACAGTTCGACGATTTCTGGAATCCAGATAGTCAAGCAGAAGTCTATCACTTCATCGGTAAGGACATCGCTTATTTCCACATCTTATTCTGGCCGGCGGAATTAACCGGAGCCGGGTTTCGCAAACCGACTGCGGTGCATTGCCACGGATTTCTGACTGTAGACGGCCAGAAAATGTCGAAATCACGCGGCACTTTCATTAAAGCCCGCACCTATCTCCAGCACTTACGTCCAGAATATCTGCGCTATTACTTCGCTACCAAGCTGAATGACGGAATTGATGACCTTGATTTGAATTTTGACGATTTTCTGCACCGGGTCAACAGTGATCTAGTGGGAAAATTGGTTAATATCGCTAGCCGCAGCGCCGGGTTTATTAGCCGTCGTTTCAATGGCCAACTGGCGGAGCAGTTAGCGGAACCCGCGTTATATACCGATTTTGTCGCCGCTGGCGATTCCATCACTCAGGCTTATGAAGGCCGGGAGTTCGGGCGGGCGATGCGCGAAATTATGGCGCTGGCGGATCGTGCCAACCAGTACATCGATGAGAAAAAGCCTTGGACCTTAGCCAAGCAGCCTGGCGCGGAAGCCGAAGTGCAGGCAGTGTGCAGCATGGGTCTTAATCTATTCCGGCTGTTGATGCTGTATTTGAAGCCGGTCTTGCCGGGACTGGCCGAACAGGTCGAGCAGTTTTTGCAAATCCCGCCATTGCGCTGGGAGGATGTGTCCAATCCGTTGCTCGCTCATGTCATTGCCGAGTTCAAGCCGCTGATGCAGCGGGTAGAAATGGCCCAGATTACTGCGATGGTTGAGGATTCCAGAGAAAGTTATCCTGCCACCGATGAAGCGCCAGTTAAACCGGACGGCCCGCTGGCGATGGATCCAATCAGCCCGGTCATCACGATAGATGACTTCGCCAAAATAGATTTGCGAGTGGCGCGGATTGCCAGGGCTGAAGCGGTGGCGGGCGCGGATAAACTAGTGCGGCTGGAACTGGATTTAGGCGGTGAAATCCGGCAGGTATTCGCCGGGATCAAGTCGGCTTACGCGCCAGAAGATTTGCAAGGCCGGCTGACCGTGATGGTCGCCAATCTGGCCCCGCGTAAAATGCGCTTCGGCGTCTCTGAAGGAATGGTGCTGGCCGCAGGCAGTCGTAGCGGGATTTATCTGCTCAGTCCAGACAGCGGTGCGGAGCCGGGAATGCGGGTTAGGTGAAAGAAAAGTTGCTTGTTCAGCCAGCGGGTGATGTTCTGATTCACCAGCTCACTATTTTGAGCCCAACGCTTGGTACTCCAACAGGGATTGATCCTTGGAAACAAGGTATAACTAATAACTCTGCGTGGATTCTTTATGTAGGTTGCCAGGCTGGGCAGCAGTCTTTAAGTCAATATCGTGATTTTTCCGAAATTCTTGCAGGGGCCACCAGGGTGCGAGGTGGCTGTGAAGTTAACTGATGACTGACGGCTGATCTCCATGAAGCACTTTGGGTCTCTTCACGATCTAGCTCTATTTGGCGCACCTCCAGCCTTTAAAGAGCCGTTGCATGTGGGTCGCCCGAATTTGGGCAGCCGGGAAGTGTTTCTACGCTACGCCAACGATATTTTGACCGACGCTGGTTGAGCAATAACGGGCCGCTGGTACAGGAGTTTGAACGGCGACTGACGGAATTCTTGGGCGTGAAGCACTGCGTGGCCATGTGCAACGGGACCATCGCGCTGGAGATTGCGACCCGTGCCTTGGAGTTGCAGGGCGAGGTGATTGTGCCGTCCTATACCTTCATCGCGACGGCCCACGCGCTGCAATGGCAGGAGATTACCCCGGTGTTCGCGGATATCGATCCGCACACCCATAACCTCGATCCCGAGGCGGTGCGGCGGATGATCACGCCCCGGACTACGGGCATCCTGGGGGTGCATCTGTGGGGGCGGGCGTGTCCGGTGGCGGCGTTGCAGGCGGTGGCGGAGGAATACCGGCTGAAATTGCTGTTCGATGCCTCGCACGCTTTTGGTTACACATATGGCGGTGTGCCGATTGGGACATTCGGCGAGTGCGCGGTGTTCAGTTTCCACGCGACCAAGTTCTTTAATACCTTCGAGGGCGGGGCGGTGGGTCACCGATAACGAGGATCTGGCCGCGAAGATGCGCCTGATGAAGAACTTCGGGTTTTCCGGTTACGACAACGTGATCTATCCGGGAACCAACGGCAAGATGACCGAGATGGCGGCGGCGATGGGGTTGGTAAATCTGGACGCCATTGATGAGTTTGTCGCGGCCAATCGCCGAAATCATGCGGTGTATGCGCGACGGTTGAACGCCATTGCGGGGTTGTCGGTGTTGGCCTATGACGACCGCGAGCAGAATAATTAGGACTTTCGCTTATCCAATTAGGCGGGTTGGTAAGCGCGAATACGGGGATTTCGTAGCTCGTTGCGCAAATAAT
>RXIV01000002.1 GCA_003989085.1 Candidatus Competibacteraceae bacterium | reverse complement strand
CAATCACTGCATCCACTCTCTTAACGAACCCTTAAACTTCACCTTCCCGCCCTACGGCGACAAGACCGCTACTATAACTCCCTTACCCTCCCTTGTAAACCCCCACCCTTTTTTCCTTTGCTCTCCCGCTGCTGCCAAGAGAAGGGCGGATTATAGACATCAAATCCCTCATGTCAACTAATTTTCATCAGACCTTTATGAAAGAATCATATGAGTCCTGATAAGGACTAAGGCGTTTCGCGCCAGTCCGGGTAAACTTCAGTCTAGTTGATCCCTTTCGATCCTAATCAGGACACTCTCATTCCATGCTCTTATCCCCCGCTTTCCCTGTCGATTTTGCTCCGTTGCGTCTGCGTAAAGATGAAGATCGCCGGTTACGCGCTGGTCACCTGTGGGTTTACAGCAACGAAGTTGATGTCGAGGCAACCCCGCTGCGTAATTTTGCGCCCGGTCAGCCGATCGTGATCCAATCTAGCAATGGTAAAGCGATTGGCACTGGCTATGTGAATCCTAACGTCCTGTTGTGCGCCCGCTTGGTCAGCCGCGATCCTGACCACCCTCTCAGCCTCTCGCTACTGGTTCACCGGTTAAATGTGGCGTTAAGCCTGCGCGAACGTCTGTACGAGCGGCCATTCTATCGACTGGTTTATGGTGAAGGCGACGGTTTGCCAGGGCTGATCATCGACCGCTACGGCGATCTGTGCGTGGCGCAAGTCACGACCGCCGGCATGGACCGCTTCAAGGAAGACGTTCTTGCCGCTCTGCAAAAAGTGCTGAAACCGGCAGCAGTGTTATGGCGTAATGATGGCGCGATGCGGGGATTGGAGGGTTTGGAGCGCTATGTGGCCGATGCCGCCGGGATAGTGCCAGACACCATAGATATTGAGGAAGATGGGTTACGGTTCCAAGTCGCGCCAAAAACCGGGCAGAAAACTGGCTGGTTTTACGATCAGCGTGATAATCGCGCCCGGCTGGATCGCTACGTTTCGGGCCGGCGGGTACTGGACGTATTCAGCTATACCGGTGCCTGGGGGATTCGGGCGGCGGCGCACGGCGCACGCGAAGTTATCTGCGTGGATAGTTCTGCTGCGGCGCTGGAACAAGTTAAGGCGCATGCTGCGCTAAACAGCGTCAGTGATCGGATGCAAGTTCATCAAGGCGACGCCTTCGAGATATTGAAGGGGTTGCGCGAGGCCCATGAACGCTTTGATGCGATCATTGTAGACCCACCGGCGTTCATCAAGCGCCGCAAAGATTTCAAGGAAGGCGCTCTGGCTTACCGACGAATCAATGAGATGGCGATGCAAGTACTGGAACGCGATGGGTTGCTAATTTCGTGTTCCTGCTCACAACTTCTACCGCGTGAAGCCTTAACTCAAGCGCTATTGCAAGGCTCACGACATCTGGAGCGCAATCTGGTCATTCTGGAACAAGGTCGGCAAGGACCAGATCATCCGGTGCATCCGGCCATCCCCGAAACGGATTATCTCAAGACCATTCTGGCGCGGGTGCTGCCCGCCTGACCCCGGAGTTTTTCATGCTCATCCATCCCGATTTTGACCCCGTGGCGTTCAGCCTGGGACCGCTCCATGTGCGCTGGTATGGCCTGATGTACCTGCTGGCGTTCCTGATTGGCTGGGCGCTAGGCCGTTACCGGGTCAAGCAACCCGGCTCCGGCTGGACTGCCGAGCAAATGGACGATCTAGTGTTCTACATCGCCTTGGGCGTCATCCTGGGTGGCCGGATCGGCTACGTCCTGTTTTACGGCTTCGGTTCCTTCCTGAATAATCCGCTGACGCTGTTCCGCATCTGGGAGGGCGGAATGTCATTCCATGGCGGATTCCTGGGCGTGCTGCTGGCGATGACGCTGTTTGCGCGCAAATACCAAAAGCCGTTCTGGGGAACCGTAGATTTCATCGCACCGCTGATTGCGCCGGGGCTGTTGTTCGGACGAATCGGCAATTTCATCAATGGCGAGTTATGGGGCCGGGTGACGGATTTACCGTGGGGCATGGTGTTTCGCCAAACCGGCGATAACCTGCCGCGCCATCCTTCGCAACTGTATGAGGCGGCGCTGGAGGGTGTGGCGCTGTTTCTGATTATCTGGCTATTTTCAGCCAAACCACGCCCAAGAATGGCGGTGTCGGGACTGTTCGCGCTGTGCTACGGCACATTTCGCCTGCTGGTGGAGCTGGTTCGCCAGCCAGACGCCCAGCTGGGTTATCTGGCTTTTGGCTGGCTAACCATGGGACAACTGCTGTCATTGCCGCTGATTGCGGTCGGCGTGATTCTGCTCACACTGGCATATCGGCGACAAACGAGTTGAGCGGTGACCGATTTACCCGCGCCTTAATACCGGGGGGGGTGGCAAGAGATCTTTGCGAATACAGCGAGTTAACCCGGATAGCGGTAGGCGATGGTGACGTTCTGGGCATCCTGATCGGCGCTGAGCAGACGGGATACACCGCGGTAGGACAACAGCCGGCGAGTAACGCGGTCGTAACGGATTTCCACGGTTGGCGCGGCTAATCGTAGCGGCCAGCAATCCGCTTCAATGGTGAACGCCACGGTGTCCGGATCACCGTGCTTCTCCACTGGGCGAATGCGAAACAGGAACTCGCGGCCTTCCAGCGGAACCAGGAACCGCACCTGCTGGACAGCCCCGCCCTGAGCCAGCTCATCTAAATGGTCATGCAGGTAAACATGCAGCCCCTGGCCAGTCACCATGCCCTTCTCCAACCGCAGCATCTCCTGTTGCACCGGCGCATTTTCAGCGGCCCTACCATAAACCTTGACCCAAGAGCCATCAACAAAGGTGCCGTCCTGCCGTCCGAACCGGCGATCTTCAAAGGCGTAGTTGGGCACATAAGGATTGCTGGTGAAATTGGAGTTCAACACCGCGATTTCCTTGCCGTTGGCGTCCCGGTAATGGGTTTCGTTACGCTGCGGGCGGCCATTTTCGTAAATCATCCGGTGATCTTCGGTGTAGGCAATCTCGCCACGATCATCACGAGCCACGCCTTGGAACACTTCTTCCTGTCGACCACCGGTGATGGCGCAGGCCGGCAAGACGGTATCAGCCAGCAGCAACACGCCGAAAGTGGCGGCGCTCAGGTAATGGGTCGTCTTGGGAAGGGTCATGGTTACGCTCTCTGTTGCTCGGTTTGTACAGTCTTCATCGACAAACAGACTCCCTTTCGCCGTGCAGGTTCAGGAAAGACGTAAAACTCCCGACTTCTTCAGTCAGTTTTTATCCGGGCGCAACCGGTAAGGTTTCAGCGCGATAGTCGGCAGATCGTGGTGGAACCGCACGGGAGAGGCAGACTGGAGGGGGATTCCATCGAGTCAAATGGTAGCTACGGTGCAACCAAAGCGCGGTAAGACAGTCTCTATGCCGGTCTTGCCAGACTTCGGCCAACGACTGTAACCGGGAGGGTTAGAACATGTATCTGTGCATCTGCAAAGCAGTTTCCGACCAGCAAATCCGCCAGGCAATCCGGGAGGGCGTTCGTACGGTCGGTGAAGTTAGCGCCCGCTTCGGTGTGGGGACCGAGTGTGGCAAGTGCCTGGACAGCATCAGCGAATATGTTGACGCCTGTCTGGCTGCGCCACCCGAAGTTCCGGCTCCGGCTTTAGCCTTGCCTCCCATAACCCAGCCTGCGCCACCGGCAGCGGCAACGGACACTGCTCCCGTGCAAACCGCCTGGTTCGCCATCGATCTGTAGCTTCCAACCCACCTCGGAGAATCTTCCGCATGAAAGGCGACGCCAAAGTTATCGAGTACCTGAATAAGGCGCTCAAAAACGAATTAACTTCCATCAACCAGTATTTTCTCCATGCCCGCCTGTTGGAAAACTGGGGATTTACCAAGCTCGGTCAGCATGAATACGATGAATCGATTGACGAAATGAAGCATGCCGACCGGCTGCTGCAGCGGATTCTGGTGCTGGATGGGCTGCCCAATCTTCAAGACCTGGGCAAGCTATATATTGGGGAAAATGTTGAGGAGATCCTGCGCGGCGATCTCCGGCTTGAGCTGGTCGCTCACCCGCTGTACAAGGAAGCGGTCGGTTATTGTGAGAGCTGCGGCGACTATACAACCCGCGATCTACTGGCCGCCATCCTCGCCAGCGAGGAAGGGCATATCGGCTGGCTGGAAATGCAGTTGGGACTGATCCAGCATCTTGGCCTGCCCGGCTACCTGCAAACCCAGCTTTAAGTGCGCTCCGTATAATCCCATACAGGCGGGACTGAAGCCGGACAAAGACCATCCGCCTTCAGTCAATGCCGCATCAGTAAAGTCGGAAAATCAGTTTTTGCACAGCCGATCAAACCGGCATAGCGCGGATATGATGGATCAGGCGGCTCTTGTGACGAGCGGCTTTATTCATGTGAATCATGCCCTTGCGGGCCATGCGGTCGATCACTGGCACGGCGATCCGATATTCGACCTCAGCCTTTGCCTGATCGCCACCATGAATGGCTTTGATAACCCGCTTAATGTAGGTGCGCAGCATGGAGCGCATGCTGGCGTTATGTTGGCGGTGCTTTTCCGCCTGACGAGCGCGTTTCTTCGCTTGAACCGTATTAGCCAAAGTAAAGACTCCTTGTAAAACAAATGGATAAACAAAAAAGGGTTGATTGCTTAAAAGTTGGCAATGATTGACGCTTCTCGCTACGCTGTCAATCCCTGACCAACGCCACCACAAACGCCTTGATCGATGCGCCGTTATTTAGCGGTGGGTTCGATGAACAGTTCACCGCGCTGCTGCCAGTGCGTGTTCCAAATCGGCCAGGATATCGTCAATATGCTCGATGCCAATCGACAGCCGCACCAGATCCTCGCTGACTCCGGCCTTAGCCAGTTCCGCTGCCGACAACTGTCGATGCGTAGTCGTGGCCGGATGGCACGCCAGTGATTTGGCGTCGCCAATGTTGACCAACCGGGTCACCAATTGCAGGGCGTCTATAAACTTCGCCCCAGCCTCGCGCCCGCCCTGAATGCCGAAGCTGAGAATGCTGGAGCCACGCCCGCCCATGTACTTGTCCACCAGCGGCTTTTCCGGGCTGTCGGCCAGCGCCGGATAACGCACCCATTCGACCTGTGGCTGGCCCTTGAGAAATTCAGCGGCCTTAAGCGCGTTCTCACAATGGCGATCCATCCGCACCGGCAACGTCTCAATCCCTTGCAGAATCAGGAAGCTGTTGAAGGGCGAGATCGCCGCGCCGGTGTTGCGGAGTGGCACTACCCGCGCCCGACCGATGAATGCTGCTGGCCCCAGCGCCTCGACATACACCACACCATGATAGGACGGATCCGGCTCATTCAGTCGGGCAAAGCGGACTTTGTGCTGATCCCAGGGGAAGCGCCCAGAATCGACAATCGCCCCGCCAATGCTGGTGCCGTGGCCGCCCATGTACTTGGTCAGAGCGTGAACCACAATGTCCGCGCCATGCTCGAAAGGCCGGCAAAGGTAAGGCGTCGGTACGGTGTTATCGACGATCAGCGGTACGCCCTGGGCATGAGCCACTGCGGCCAGCGCCCCGAAATCGACAACATTGGCCGATGGATTACCGATGGATTCACAAAACACCGCCTTGGTCTTGTCGTCGATCAGCCGACCGAGCGTCTCGACATCGCGGTAATCGGCAAACCGCGCCTCAATGCCGAACCGGGGCAACGTGTGGGCGAACAGGTTGTAGGTGCCACCATACAGGGTCGAGGTGGTGACAATGTTGTCGCCGACCTCAGCAATAGTCATCAGCGCGTAGGTGATCGCGGCCATCCCCGAAGCCACCGCTAGCGCCCCTACCCCACCCTCCAGCGCCGCCACCCGCTGTTCCAACACCGCCGTAGTAGGATTCATAATCCGGGTATAGATGTTGCCCGGCACCTTAAGATCAAACAGATCAGCCCCGTGCTGGGTGTCGTCGAAGGCATAAGAGGTGGTCTGGTAAATCGGAACAGCGACCGCTTTGGTCGTCGCTTCTGGCGTATAACCGCCGTGAATGGCAATGGTTTCAAATTTCATGGACGGGACCCCACTGGTAGCCAAGGGAGAGAACGGGCAAGTGTGAACGCGGCCATCAGGCAATGTCCAGCAGGGCCGCGCCATAAGCTAGTGCTTGCAACGCCAGCCAGGCATAACCAGCCGCCAGCACATCGTCGAACATGATGCCAAAACCGCCACCGATGTCTTGATCCGCCTGCCGGATCGGCCACGGTTTTACAATATCAAACAGCCGAAACAGCGCAAATCCGGCGATGATCCACACCCAACCGGGCGGCGCGGCGATCATGGTGATGAAATAGCCAACCACTTCATCCCAAACAATTGCGGGGTGATCATGAACGCCGAGATCATGAGCGGCGCGTCCGCAAATCCACACACCCAACCCGAAACCGGCGCCGGTCAGTAATAGATAGGCCCACAGCGGTAACGATTGCGCCAATAGATAAAGCGGGATCGCTGCCAGCGTCCCGAAGGTGCCGGGAGCCTTCGGTGCGCAACCAGAGCCAAAGCCGAGAGCAAGAAAATGCACCGGGTCGCGGAACACACGGGCGCAAGGTTTTTCATCCGACATCGTGGAGTCCTCAAGGTGGCTATCAACCGGCTGGGCCTGACGGCAGGTTCAGCGATGGAAAATCGCATGAAAAAACCCGCACTTGGCGGGCTTAAAATCCATCATGGAACGCTACGGACTAGAATTTGGCGGAGAGAGAGGGATTCGAACCCTCGTTAGAGTCACCCCTAAACAGCATTTCCAGTGCTGCGCCTTCGACCGCTCGGCCATCTCTCCAAAGCACCGCCCTGTCCCTGGCGGCAAGACTAGGAACTATACCCGACGCAGCAACGCCAAGGCAAACCGGCATGGCCGCTCCGAGTTCTCTCAGTTCAAACCCTTCATCGTCAGACGAATACGGCCTTGCTTATCTACTTCCATCACTTGCACCTTGACCACATCGCCGACCTTCAGTTTGTCGCTGACGGCCTGCACCCGCTCCTCGCAAATCTGCGAGATATGCACCATGCCATCGCGCCCCGGCATGATGGTCACAAAGGCGCCGAAGTCCATGATCCGCACCACTTTGCCTTCATAGACCTGGCCAGATTCGATATCGGAAGTGATTTGCTCGATACGGCGGCGGGCCTCATCGCCAGCGGCCTTGTCCACCGCAGCGATTTTGATCACGCCATCATCCGTAATATCGATAGTGGCGCCGGTTTCCTCAGTGATCGAGCGGATAGTGATGCCACCCTTGCCGATCACATCGCGGATTTTCTCCGGGTTAATCCGCATGGTGGTATAGCGCGGCGCGTATTCCGACAATTCCGCCCGCGGCTGGGTGAGCGCTGCGCCCATCTTGCCCAGAATATGCAGCCGGCCTTCCCGCGCTTGGGCCAATGCCTGCTCCATGATCTCGCGGGTGATGCCGTCGATCTTAATGTCCATTTGCAGGGCGGTGACGCCGGCGGCAGTTCCGGCTACCTTGAAATCCATGTCGCCTAGATGATCTTCATCGCCGATGATGTCGGTCAGCACCGCAAAGCGCTCGCCTTCCTTGATCAGCCCCATCGCAATCCCGGCTACTGGCGCCTTGATCGGCACCCCGGCGTCCATCAGCGCCAGACTGGCCCCGCACACCGAGGCCATCGAGCTGGAGCCGTTGGATTCGGTGATCTCCGACACCACTCGCACCGTGTAGGGGAACTGGTCGGGCTTGGGCATGATCGCCTGTACCCCACGCTTGGCCAGCCGGCCATGCCCGACTTCACGGCGCTTGGGACTACCCACCTGGCCGATCTCGCCCACTGAATAGGGTGGGAAGTTGTAGTGCAGCAGGAATGGCTGGCGGTATTCGCCCTCCAGCGCATCGATCACCTGGGCATCACGGTCGGTGCCGAGGGTCGCCACCACCAGTGCCTGGGTCTCACCCCGGGTGAACAGCGCCGAACCGTGAGTGCGCGGCAACACGCCAGTGCGGACCGTGATCGGACGAACGGTGCGGGTATCGCGCCCATCAATGCGCGGCTGGCCCGCCAGCACCCGGCCCCGGACAATTTCGCTTTCCAGCGTCGCGAAGGCGGCTTCAATCACCAGCGCCGTCCAGCGATCCGGAGCCTGCGCGGTTACTTGCGCGATGGTTTGCACCCGGAGGTCGCGCACCCGCTGTTGCCGATCCAACTTGTCAACGATCTGATAGGCCTCGACCAGCTCAGTTCCGACTGCGGCGCGCACCGCGTGAATCAGCGCCTCATCAGTAGGCGGCGCTTGCCAATCCCAAGGTTGAACGCCGGACTCCACCACTAATTCCTTGATCGCGCGGATGACGACCTGCATCTGCTCATGGCCGAACATCACCGCGCCCAGCATCACTTCTTCCGACAGGCCATCGGCTTCGGATTCCACCATCAGCACCGCACGCTCGGTTCCCGCCACCACCAGATCTAGTTGCGATGTTTTCAATTCACGGCGGGTGGGATTCAGCAAATAGCGACCATCGGAATAGCCAACCCGGGCCGCGCCAATAGGGCCACTGAACGGCACGCCAGACATCGCCACCGCCGCCGAAGCGCCAATCAGCGCCGGGATTTCCGGATCGACCTGATGGTTCAGCGACATTACGGTCGCGATGATCTGCACTTCGTTAGTGAATCCGTCAGGAAACAGCGGGCGCAATGGCCGGTCGATCAGGCGGGCAGTCAGGGTTTCGCTCTCGGACGGACGGCCTTCGCGGCGGAAGAAACTGCCGGGAATCCGGCCCGCGGCATAAGCGCGTTCCTGGTAATCAACCCGCATCGGCAGGAAATCCCGGCCTTGATCTTCGCGAGCGGCCACCATGGTGACCAACACCACGGTATCCGCCATGTTGACCAGAACCGCGCCACTGGCCTGACGGGCGATTTCGCCGGTCTCCAAAGTGACGGAATGCTGGCCGTACTGAAAGGTCTTTTTGATGGGCGTCACGAAAGCGTCCTGTGCGGTGAAAAATCGTCGAAAGGTCTCAGCGGCGCAAGCCAAGGCGGCTGATTAGGGCTTGGTAACCTGACAAATCCTTGCGCTTCAGGTAATCCAGCAGTTTACGGCGCTGATTGACCATCTTCAGCAGGCCGCGCCGGGAATGGTGATCCTTCTTATGAGCGCCAAAATGGGGTTGCAACCCATTGATCCGGTTGGTTAGCAACGCCACCTGCACTTCCGGCGAACCGGTGTCGGCGGGCGCACGCTGAAAATCCTGGACGATTTGCGCTTTTTGCTCGGTTTTCAGGGGCATTGAATCAAACTCCGATCAGATTCCAAATTAGTTGAGTTATGACATTTCATCAGGTTAGGGATGTTAATCCCGCCGGGGTCAATCAACAAGCCAATAGCCGGCGTGGCGCCACCCGGCCATCATCGATGATTTCGCCCAAGCCCAAAAACTGCTGGTCGCCGAGATACAGGCGCACCCAGCCTTGGGTCGGAGCGCGGGGAACGAGCACCGGCTGACCCTGGCGCAGATAAAAGGCGCTATCAGCCAGCACCCGCACCGCCGGCCATTGGGCAACGGCGCTGTCCAGCGGCAACAACAGTTCATCCAGCGCCGCCAAACCCCGTTCCGCCCGCTCGCACAGGGCTTCCTGGGTCACCATCCGGGTTGCGTCATAGGGTTCGACCGCAGTGCGCCGCAAGGCGGCAATATGCGCCCCGCAGCCCAGCGCCTCACCCAGATCAGCGGCCAGCGCTCGAACGTAAGTACCTTTAGTGCAACGCATTTCGCACTCCAGTTCCTCACCCTCCAATCGCAGCAACCGCAGTTCGTGAATGGTGACTTCACGCGGTTCCCGTTCCACTTCAATCCCTTTGCGGGCCAGCTTGTACAACGGTTGACCGTTGCGTTTCAGGGCGGAATACATGGGCGGAATTTGCTGAATGACACCAGTAAAGCGTCGTAGCGCAGCGTCTACCAATTCGCGGCTTAGCACCCCAACCGGGCGGGTGGCGATCACTTCGCCTTCCGCATCGCCGGTGGCGGTGGTGATGCCCAGCCGGCAAGTGAACTGGTAGCTTTTATCAGCGTTGAGCAGGAACCCGGACATCTTGGTGGCCTCGCCCAGGCAAATCGGCAACAAGCCGCTGGCCAACGGATCAAGGCTGCCTGTGTGGCCGGCCTTGGCCGCCTGATATAGCCGCTTGACCGCCTGCAACGCGGCGTTGGAAGTCCAGCCAACCGGCTTGTCCAGCAGGATCACGCCATTGACCTGACGGCGGGGATGGCGCGTCATGCCGATTCTCCGGGACTGACTGATTCCGCCGGATCATCGGGATGGCGATCCGCATCTGCGGCCACCGCCGCATCAATCAGCGCAGACAACCGCGCCCCGTGTTCCACCACGTCATCATAGCGAAATTCCAGTTTCGGGATGGTGCGAAGGCGCAACCGTCGACCTAGCTCCCGACGCAGCAGCGGCGCGGCGCGGTTGAGTTCGGCGACCCGGTTGACCCGCTCGGACGGATCGCCCAGCAGGGTGACGTAAATCCGGGCGTAGGCCAGATCACGGCTGACCTCGACGCTGGTCATGGAAATAAGCGTCAAACGCGGATCGCGGAGTTCGTCGCGGATCAGTTCCGCCAGATCACGGCGAATCTGCTCGCCGATCCGGCGAGTGCGTGCGGTGACTTTCATCATGGTTCAGGGTTGCTCGATCACGGCTACAGGGTGCGCTCCACCTGCACCCGCTCGAAGACTTCGATATGGTCGCCTTCACGGATGTCGTTGTAGTTCTTGACGCCCATCCCGCAGTCCATACCAGCCCGCACCTCGCTGATGTCATCCTTGAAGCGCCGCAATGAATCCAGCGCGCCTTCGAAAATCACTACATTATTCCGCAATACCCGGATCGGGTTATTCCGCCGCACCACGCCGTCCACCACCATGCAACCAGCCACCACCCCGAATTTGGGCGAACTGAACACCTGCCGCACCTCAGCCAAGCCGATGATTGATTCCTTGAACTCCGGCTTGAGCATCCCGACCATCGCCCGCCGCACATCATCAATCAGCTCATAGATGATGCTGTAGTAATGCAGCTTTAGCCCTTCTTCTTCAGCCAGCCGCTTGGCGACGTTGTCGGCGCGAACATTGAAACCGATGATGATCGCCTTGCCGTTACGGGCCAGATTGATGTCTGATTCATTCAGCCCGCCGACCCCGCTGGCAATGATCTTGACCTGCACTTCGGCAGTGGACAGCCGGTTGAGCGCATCAACAATCGCTTCAGCCGAACCCTGCACATCCGCCTTGATCACCACGTTGAGGACATTGATCTGGCCGGCCTCGAACTGCTTGTTGATTTCATCGAGACCGAACACTTTGGTCACTGCCTGACTCTCGCGGCTCTTACTCTGCCGGAACAGGGCTATTTCGCGGGCCTTGCGCTCGTCAGTGACCGCGATCACTTCGTCACCAGCCTTGGGCGCCCCGGACAGGCCCAACACCTCGACCGGAATCGACGGGCCAGCCTCCGTGATGCCCTGGCCGCTTTCATTGAGCATCGCCCGCACCCGGCCATATTCCAGCCCGGTCAGGATCATGTCACCCTTGCGCAGGGTGCCGCTCTGCACCAGCACCGTCGCCACCGGGCCACGGCCTTTGTCCAGCCGCGATTCAATGACAACACCCTTGGCCGGGCCGTCCACCGGCGCTTTCAGCTCCAGCACCTCGGCCTGCACCAGAATCTGATCGAGCAGGCCATCAATCCCCATCCCGGACTTGGCCGAGACATACGAGAACAGGGTATCGCCACCCCATTCCTCGGAAATGACGCCTTGGGCGGACAGCTCGCTTTTAACCCGATCGATATCGGCGCTGCTCTTGTCCATCTTGTTGACCGCCACCACCAGCGGTACCCCCGCAGCGCGGGCGTGCTGAATCGCTTCGATGGTTTGCGGCATGACCCCGTCATCCGCCGCCACCACCAGCACCACCACGTCAGTCGCCTTGGCGCCCCGCGCCCGCATCGCGGTAAACGCTGCGTGGCCTGGCGTGTCGAGAAAGGTCACGACACCTTTGGGGGTATCCACATGGTAAGCGCCGATATGCTGGGTAATCCCACCCGCTTCGCCAGCAGCGACCCGGGTGCGGCGGATGTAGTCGAGCAATGAGGTTTTGCCGTGATCGACATGGCCCATGATGGTCACGACGGGAGGTCGGGGCAGTGCTTCGCCACCGGTTTCCGCCGCCAGCGCTTCCTCCAGCGCATTTTCATTGAGCAACTTGTAGGTATGGCCCAATTCTTCCACCGCCAACGCGGCAGTGTCCTGATCAATGACCTGGTTAATGGTCACCATCATACCCATCTTGAAGAAGACCTTGATGACCTCTGGAGCCTTGACTGACATCTTCTGCGCCAGGTCAGTAATGCTGATGCTTTCCGGCAGGGTCACTTCGCGCACCATTGGCCCGGTCGGCTTGGCGAAACCATGCCGCGGCAACAACGCCTGCGATCCTGCTTTGCCACCTTTGGATTTTCTAGGCTTACGGCGACTACCACTCTCGGCGCTCTCACCACGACCCTGCCGGGGAAAGCGCTCTTCGGTCAGCGCTTCTTTCCGGCGCTGACCCGCGTCAGCCACACCACGAGCAACCGGGGCACGGGCTGGGCTATCGGGACGTTTCTTGGCTGGAGTTGCGCCAACTGGCGGCCTTCGCACTGGAGCACCGGCTTCCCCGGAACGCGGAGTCGCAGCGCCAGTTGCGCCAGCGTAAGCCGGGCGACGAGTGGTTGTGGTTTCCGAGGCGCGTGCGCCAGTCGCTGGACGGGCGGTGGCCGGACGGTCCGTAGCGCCAGCGTAAGCCGGGCGGCGAGTGGTCGTGGTTTCCGGGGCACGTGCGCCAGCCGGACGGTCCGCAGGTCGATCACTCGGCGGACGACGGCGGGTTTCCTCACTTGGTCGCCGCTGCGGCTCTTCCTTGGCCGGAACCGGGGGTTGCTCCTCAATTTGAGGCGCAGCTTCCTCTCGCACCGGCGGCTCAACCGCTTCCACAGGCTGGGGCAGTGTGGCTTCCGGGGGGGGCGGGGCAGGCGCTTCTTCCACCTTGGCCTGAGGCGCGGTTTCCGGGACAACCGTTTGCAAAGCCGGCGCATGATCGGGAACAACCGAAATTGGCGCAGTGTCTCCAACCGGGCGCTGCTCAACCTGCAGGATCACCGCCGGCTCAACCGGCTGACTCTTCGCAGCCACAATCGGCCGGTCGGATGCTTCTTCGACTGGCCCGCGCTTGACATAAGTCCGCTTCTTACGAACCTCAATGCTGACCGTCTTGACTTGGCCCGCAGTCGCGCTGGTCATCCTGATCTCACTGTGCGTCTTGCGCTTGAGCGTGATCTTCCTCGGTTCGACCGCTCCTTGAACCGGTGGATTGCCGTGACTTTTGCGCAAATGCGCCAGTAAATCCACTTTCTGTTTTTCCGTGATGGTCGCGTCCGCTCCGGCAACCGTGATCCCGGCTTCGGTAAGCTGCTCCAACAGCCGGTTCACCGGTATGCCTACCACCGTCGCAAACTGCTTGACCGTTACATCCGCCATTATCTACCCCCAGGACGGGCCAAATTCCTACCGCCCGCTCAAAAACCAAGGCTCCCGCGCCTTCATGATCAATTGTGCAGCCCGCTTGTCATCCAGGCCGGCGATTTCATTCAAATCATCGACCGACAGCTCAGCCAAGCCATCCATCGTCGTAATTCCACGTCCGGCCAAGGTAAAGGCTAATGCCTCGTCCATGCCGTCCATCTGCAGCAGATCCTCATCCGGCTGGGGGGCGCCCACATGCTCCTCGGCGGCAATGGCGCGCGTCAACAGCACATCTCGCGCCCGTCCGCGCAATTCATCGACAATTTCTTGATCGAACTCGGCGATTTCCAGCATCTCCTGAACCGGCACATAGGCCACTTCATCCAGCCCAGCGAAGCCCTCGCGCACCAGGATCGCCGCGATCTCCTCATCCACGCCCAGTTGCGTCGTGAACATCTGTTGCAAGGTTTCGTCTTCCTGACCGCGCCGGTCTTGCGCCTGCGACTTTGTCATCACATTCAGGGTCCAGCCAGTCAGACGACTGGCCAGATGCACGTTTTGCCCACCTTTGCCGATAGCCTGCGCCAACTGTTTCTCGTCGCAAACGATAATATCCATGCTATGGGTATCTTCATCAACGATGATCGATTCCACTTCCGCAGGAGACATCGCGTTCATCACAAAGCGAACGGAGTCGTCATCCCATTGCACGATGTCGATCCGCTCGCCCGATAATTCAGTGGTGACGCTCTGGACCCGCGCCCCGCGCATCCCCACGCAAGCCCCAATCGGATCGATCCGCGCGTCCTTGCTCTTGACCGCAATTTTGGCGCGGGAACCAGGATCACGAGCGGCAGCCTTGATTTCGATCAGCCCCTGATTGATTTCCGGCACTTCCAGCGTGAACAGCGCAATCAGAAATTCCGGGGCGGTGCGGCTGACAAATAGTTGTGGGCCACGGCTTTCGGTGCGAACATCTTTTAGATAACCGCGCACCCGCTCGCTAATCCGAAATGATTCGCGGGGGATGAGATCTTCGCCGGCGATCTTGGCCTCGACATTGCCGCCCACATCCATAATCACATCGCTGCGCTCTGTCCGTCGCTCCTTATCTCTCTCCAAACGCTTGACTACGCCACTGATCAATTCGCCCTTGCGATGCAGGAATGCGTCAACGATCTGGGCGCGTTCGGCGTCTCGCACCTTCTGGACAATAACTTGCCGTGCAGTCTGGGCGGCAATCCGCCCACCAAAGTCGGCGTTCTCCAAGGGCGCATCAACGAAATCGCCAATCGGGGCGTCCGCCCGGAGTTGGCGGGCGGCAGTCAGCGGCATTTGTCGGTCCGGTGCGTCCAGTGGCGCATCATCCGCCACGACCTGCCAGCGACGGAAGGTTTCATAAACGCCACTGCGCCGGTTGATGGTAACCCGCACATCAGGATCGCCTGGATAGCGCTTTTTCGCCGCTGAGGCCAGCGCGATTTCCAGAGCGCCGAAAATAATTTCCTTGCCAACGCCTTTTTCATTGGCGACGGCGTCTACAACCAGCAAAATCTCTTTATTGACGTTGATTTCTTTGGTGTCTTTCGCGTCTTTGCTGTCTCTACCACGCATCGCGCTCTGCCTCCTAGCCGGTTCCACACGCTGTCATCCCGTCCTAGAGCTTGGGCGCCAGTCGCGCTTTCTCAATTTGATCGAGCGGCGCCCGCCATTCCCGTCCCTCGCCATCCACCAGCGCTACGGCTCCGTCGCGCATTCCCAGCAAACGACCGGTCAGTTTCCGCCGCCCGTCCAGCAATTCACGCAACTGAAGCCGAATCTCTGCTCCGGCGAACCGCTCGAAATGCTTAGCCTCAAACAACGGCCGGTCGATACCAGGCGAGGACACCTCCAGGGTATACGGTCCGGCGATGGGATCCTCAACCTCCAGAACGCCGCTTAACTGATGACTAACCCGCTGACAATCCTCCACAGTAATACCCTGTTCGCTATCGATATAGACCCGCAACAGCGCATTGGCCCGCTGGCCGTGAAACTCCACGCCAACCAGCTCATAACCCAAGGTCTGTACCGCCGCCGCCACGATCCGTTTTAGCGTTTGGAAGTCATGGTGCATCTCGATCACCAGAAATAAAAAATGGGCCAATGGCCCACAGGGTCGCCCATCATGATTAACTTCATTCCCGGCCCATTTTCAATCCAGGAATCCGCGTCGAAAACCGCCGCATAAAAAAAGCCCTCGACGGGCTTCCATGAACTTGGTAGCGGGGGCAGGATTTGAACCTACGACCTTCGGGTTATGAGCCCGACGAGCTACCGGACTGCTCCACCCCGCACTTGAGAGGGTCAAGATAACATGAATTAGCGCAATTGCAAACGATCCGGCTATATTTAGCATTCCAGGATTATTCATTATGCCCTCTCAGCCGCTGGGCGACATCAGCTAGCCGTCGGCCCAGCGCTCGGCAAAGTTGTTTTTCCTCTGCATTCAGTACGGCGCTGGCATCCGATCCAGACCAATGACTGGGTCCGTAGGGCGTTCCACCACTGTGAGTTTGGTTCAGCGCCGTCTCGGTAAACGGCAGACCTACCAACAACATGCCGTGATGCAGTAACGGCAACATCATACTCAGCAAGGTTGATTCATGGCCGCCATGCAGGGTTGAAGCTGAAGTAAACACCGCCGCCGGCTTGCCCGATAATGCCCCGGCTAGCCATAAACCGCCGGTGGAATCCAAAAAATGCTTGAGCGGCGCAGCCATATTGCCAAAACGGGTGGGGCTGCCCAAGGCCAACCCGGCGCATTCCCGCAAATCATCCAGGCCGGCGTAAGGTGGGCCGGCGGACGGAATATCTTCCGCAACCGCTTCGCAGACGGTCGAGACCGGCGGCACAGTCCGCAACCGTGCCGTCACGCCCTTGATCTCCGCTACACCCCGCGCCACCTGCCGGGCCATTTCCGCCGTGCCGCCGGTGCGGCTGTAGTACAAAACCAAAATCTCCGCCATTGCCCGGCTGCCTCTTGCCTAGAAGCTATCTTAAAAAGATCGATTGATTTTGAATGAGAATTTTGGCCAATATCGCCAAAACCTCTAAAACCTATTGTCTAGCGCAGATTCAGTCGCCTTTTGTCATGCTGCGCTGGTGCAATCTGCTTACGCCACTATTGGCTCCAATTCCAGATCGACGCCAAATTCAGCTCGTACTGATTCCCGAATCGCCTGTGCTAAGCGCAACACATCCGCGCCCCGCGCCTGTCCACGATTGACCAGCACCAATGCCTGCCGCTCGTAAACGCCGACTGGCCCAAGACTTTTTCCTTTCCAGCCACAGTATTCGATCAACCAACCGGCGGCTAATTTAATCGTTCCGTCCGGTTGCGGGTAATACGGCAGATCAGGATAGCGAGCGGCGAGACGGACGAATGCGGCGGCGGCGATCACAGGGTTCTTGAAAAAGCTGCCCGCATTGCCGATCTGCGTTGGATCAGGCAGCTTACGGGAACGGACGGCGATGATCACATCCGCCATGTCCTGCGCAGTTGGGTGGACGATTCGCCGGGCTGCCAGTTCCCGCACCACCTCGGCGTAATCGGTCAGCGGTTGCCAGCGCTTCGGCAAGCGGAAAATCACCGCAGTTATCAGGTAACGTTGAGCGGCTTCGTGTTTGAATACGCTATCCCGGTAGCCGAAGCGACAAGCGGCCCGGTCGAAGGTCAGCATTTCACCGGTTGCCAAATTCATCGCTTCCAGACGATCGAATCGCTCAGCGACTTCCAGGCCATAAGCACCGATGTTTTGTACTGGCGCCGCGCCGACCGTACCGGGAATCAGCGCCAGATTCTCCAGTCCCGGCCAGCCGCACTCCAGCGTCCATTGCACGAAGCCATGCCAGTTTTCCCCGGCCCCGGCCCGCACCTGCCAGGCATCGCTATCTTCAGCGATCAGTTCCCGACCAAGAATCCGCACCTGCAATGTCAGCCCGGCCACGTCGCCGGTCAGAATCAGGTTACTGCCGCCACCGAGAATCAAACGCGGCCACTCTGACCATTCCGGCAGGGCAATGAGGGTCGCGAGCTGCGCCGGGGTTTCAATTACGGCGAACAACGCTGCCTGAGCCGGCAGACCAAAGGTGTTGAGCGCAGTCAGCGGAGCATCGCGCTGGACAAAATCGGGCAGGGTCATGAGCCTTCCATTCCAATCGACGAAAAAACCCGCCATGCAGGCGGGTTTTCAGCCATTGGTTTGCCGGAAATGTTAGGCCGGCGCAGGCAACGCCGCCCGCAGCTTCTTCATGGCGTTGGTCTCCAGTTGCCGGATGCGCTCGGCGGAAATCTGATATTCAGCGGCGAGTTGATGCAAAGTAGGCTTGTCGTCGGCCAGCCAGCGCCGCTGCACGATATCCCGGCTGCGCGGATCCAGCAGCTCCAGCGCTGCGCTTAACCGGCTGCTGGTCTGATCTTCCCAGTCATCCCGCTCCAGCGTTTCAGCCGGATTGGCTTGATCATCGCGCAGGTAAGCTGCGGGGGCGAAGGTTTCATGCTCATCGTCAGCGTCACTGTCCGCCGGATCAAAGGCTACATCATGGCTGCTCAACCGCGCTTCCATTTCCATGACGTTATCGGCGCTCACTCCCAACTCGCGGGCAACCGTGTTTACCTCATCATGATTCAGCCAGCCCAACCGCTTTTTGGAACTGCGCAGCTTGAAGAACAGCTTGCGTTGGGCCTTGGTGGTAGCGACCTTGACGATCCGCCAGTTACGGAGGATGAATTCGTGAATTTCGGCGCGGATCCAATGCACCGCAAACGACACCAGCCGCACCCCGTGGGCCGGGTCAAAACGCTTGACTGCTTTCATCAGCCCGACGTTACCTTCCTGAATCAAATCAGCCAGCGGCAAACCGTAGCCCATATAGCCACGGGCCACATGCACCACGAAACGCAGGTGGGCCATGATCAATCGTTGCGCCGCCTGTAGATCATTGCGTAGCTGCAACTGATGGGCCAGTTCCTGCTCTTCTTCAGCGCTCAGCATCGGCGCCCGGCCAACTGCCTGAATGTAACTTTCCAGGCTATCGACCGAAACCGGCAGATGGTCAAGGCGGGGAACCAGCGCAGTTGTGGTCATCGTTATTCGCTCCTTCAAGATATTCTACTCGCGTTCGATGGTTCGATTTTAGCACTCACGCAGTGAGAGTGCCAAACCGGGCGTGAGTTCCCGTTAAACCTTCAGCGCGGAGGTGCGCTTCAAGCGCGATCGTCTTCTTCCAGCAGCGCGGTGACAAACTCGGCGGCGTCGAACGCACGCAAATCATCAATACTCTCGCCGACCCCGATAAAGCGGATCGGCAGACCCAGCCGGCGGGCGATGGCCAACACAATGCCCCCTTTGGCGGTACCATCGAGTTTGGTCAGAATCAGGCCGGTCACACCCACTGCCTGGTGAAACTGCACGGCCTGGTTCAGGGCGTTCTGCCCCGTGCTGGCATCCAGCACCAGCAACACCTCATGCGGGGCGGCGGCATCCACCTTAGCGATCACCCGCTTGATTTTCTTCAGCTCCTCCATCAGGTTCGCCTGGGTGTGCAATCGTCCGGCGGTATCGGCGATCACCACATCGGCACCCCGCGCCTGGCCAGCCTGAATTGCGTCATAAATTACCGAGGCGGAATCCGCGCCGTGGCGCTGGGCAATCACCGCAATCCGGTTGCGCTCGCCCCAAACCTGCAATTGTTCAATGGCGGCGGCGCGGAAGGTGTCGCCAGCGGCCAATAGCAGCGAATATCCCTGATTTTGCAGGCGCTGGGCCAGTTTGCCGATGGTGGTGGTCTTGCCGGCCCCGTTGACCCCAACCATCAGGATAACGTAAGGCCGGGACGCGGCGGGTTGCCACGGCTGCTGACAAGGCGCAAGGATCGCCAGCAGCTCATCGTGTAACGCTTGGAGTAGGGCCGGCGCATCGCGCCATTGCTGGCGCGAGACCTGATCGGTCAAACGCTGAATCACCTGAGTGGTGACTTCAACCCCGACATCGGCCAGCAGCAGGCGGCTTTCCAGTTCCTCCAGCGCTGCATCGTCCGGTTTCCGGCCAGTGAACAGCCCCGCCAATCCAGAAACCAGATTGTGCCGGGTGCGACGCAGCCGGTCGCGCAAACCCGTGAAGCGTTCCGGTTGGGATTGGGCGGATTCCGGCTCCGGCGACGCCTCAGCGGCGTGGCTCTTACCGAACGGAAAATGTATTGGCCGGCCCAGCACCTCGAGCAGGCCAGCTTTCTTACGGTCCGGCGGGGCAGCAACGGATTTGGGGTCAGTCATAGCGCAGATTTGGCGGCATCAATGCAGCAGCGAGAACAAGCGCCGCCGGTAGGTGATCACCAGCGGGTGTTCGTTGCCGAGCATATCAAACATAGCAATTAGACCCTTGCGCCCCGCTTCATCCTCAAATTGGGGATCGCGCCGCAAGATGGACATGAATTGCTCCAGCGCCGCTTCATAATCGCCTGCCAGCACCTGACGGGCGGCCAGCTGCCGCCGAGCAGCGCAATCGGCAGGATCGCGCTGCACCTGCGTTTCCAATGCCGCCAAATCGGGAGCGCCCTGAGCCAGATCGGCGAATTGCAGCCGAGCCAGCAACCCACTGGCTGGTGGCCGGTCGCGCTCTTCCACCGGCAGGCCTTGCAGCAGGCTGCGCGCCTCATCGCCCTGATCCAGTTGCAGCAACTTCTCCGCCAGCGCTGTCTTCAATTCGCTGCTGGCTGGTTCCTGATGCAGCGCCTCACGCAGCAACTCAACCGCCTCCTGGCGATGGCCGCGCTCCCAGAGCAACTCGATTTGCTCCTGAAGCGGTTCCCCCGGCGCAGCGTGAAACTGGTCGATGATCTGGCGATAGGCGGATTCCGGCTGCAAACCCACCAGTTGCTCCACGATTTGCCCCTGCCAGATCACCATCACCGTCGGCAAGCTACGCACCTGAAAATGGCCGGCCAACGCCCGTTCCGTGTCGGCGTTGACCTTGGCGAGAAGGAACCCGCCCCGGTACTCCTGAGCCAGTTTGGTTAGCAATGGAGTCAGCGTTTTGCAGGGTTCGCACCAGTCGGCCCAGAAATCCACCAGCACCGGAACCCGCTGGGAGTTCTCCACCACCGCAGCGAAATTGTGTTGGGTTACATCAAAGAGATAGGGTGATTCGCTCATCGTTCGGATGTCCACAGAGGCCGGATTGGGCAATAGCGCGGAATTGGGGGCGCGGGCGGGTCTTTTCAACGGGCGGGCTGAACGCCGACTCAGTGCTCCAGAGATTGCAGCTTGTCCGGCTTGCCATTCCAATCGTCGGCATCGGGCGGCGCATCCTTTTTGGCGGTAATGACCGGCCATTGCTTGGCGAGATCGCTATTGAGGGCAAGAAACTGCTGCTGGTCAGCGGGCAGATCGTCCTCAGCGAAAATCGCCTGCGCCGGGCATTCCGGCTCGCATAAGGTGCAATCAATGCACTCGTCAGGATCGATGACCAGAAAATTCGGCCCTTCGTGGAAACAATCCACGGGGCAGACTTCTACGCAATCGGTGTATTTGCACTTGATGCAGTTTTCGGTGACGACAAAGGTCATGGCGGATTCCCCGGATGCCTGAAAAATGACAGGCTATCTTAACCATTCCCTGAATCGCGTTACCATACATCATTCCCTCCCCTTGGCCTTGCCGGTCGCTCCGGCCTGAGATGCAGCCATGACCATCCGCAATCTCGAATACCTGTTCAAACCCCGCTCCATTGCGGTCATCGGCGCCGGCAAGCAATCCGATGGGGTTGATTCCACCTTGGAATTCAATCTGATCGAGGGCGGTTTCAAGGGGCCGGTGATGCCGGTCAACCCCGATCGTCAGTCCATTTCCGGGGTGCTGGCCTACAAAAATATCGAGAGTCTGCCGGTCACACCCGATTTGGCGATTCTGACCGTGCCGCTGGAGCAGACTCCGGCTTTGATCAGCCAGTTAGGTGCACGGGGCACCCGGGCGGCGCTGCTGATCAGCCGGGAAATATTGCAGGACCATCGCGGCGACCGGCCCGCCTTGCTCAGCCCGACGTTGCAACGAAACCACCCCGACGATGGGGAATCACTCCGGCAACGGGTGCTGGATGCCGCCAAGCCCTACCTGTTGCGAATCATGGGGCCGGACCATCTCGGCTATGCAGTACCCTCGACCAACGTCAACGCCAGCCTAAGCAGCAACCGTCCGTTGGCTGGTCACGTCGCCCTGCTATGCCAGTCGGCGGCGGTCATGCGCAGCGTGATCGACTGGGCGACCAGCCGCGAGATCGGCTTTTCCCACGTCATTTCCATTGGGATGCGCTGGGATGTCGATTTTGGCGATCTGATCGACTACCTACTGCGGGATGGCAACACCCACGCCATCCTGATGTACATGGAAAACACCCGCAACCGCCGCAAATTTGTCTCCGCCGCCCGCGCCGCCGCTCGGGTCAAACCAGTGATCGTGCTGAAACCTCGTGACTTTCGGGCTGGGCCGGTCGAGGATGCGGTCTACGATGCAGTGTTCCAGCGGGCTGGCATTTTGCGAGTGGACAACATCGAACAACTGTTCAGCGCCGCCGAAACCCTGGCCACCGCCAAACCAGTGTACGGTGACCGACTGACCATCCTTAGCAATAGCTACAGTCTGGCGCTGCTGACCAGCGACGCCCTGGCGCGGCAAGGCGGCCGTCTAGCCGAGATCAGCGCGAAAACCCGCGATGACCTGACCCGCAACTGCCGGCCTGATTATCTGATTGAGAATCCAGTCGATCTGGGCGACACCGCCGGCCCCGCCGAATACGGCAAAGCGCTGGATCTACTGTTGCAGGAGCCGGGCACTGACGGGGTGCTGGTCATCCATGCCCCCGCTTCAGTCAACCGCTCCGCTGAGTGCGCCAAGGCGGTAGTCGAGCGGGCTAAGAGCCGACGCTTAATCATGACCTGCTGGCTGGGTGAATCAGCCGCTGAACCCGCCCGCGATCTACTCAACGCCGCTCATATTCCTACCTACAACGCGCCGGAAGACGCAGTAGCGGCCTTTACGCGGCTGGCGCGATTCCGGCGTAGTCAGGAACTACTGATGGAAACGCCGCCATCGATTCCGGAAGAGTTCACCGCCGATACCGAAACTGCCCGCCGAATCATCCAGATCGCCCTGACCGCGGGTCGTCGCCGCCTGAACGCCTATGAAACCGGGCAAGTATTGAGCGCCTATCAAATTCCGACCGTGCCGCTGTATTTTGCCGCCACACCAGAGGCCGCCACTGATATGGCGCTGGAATTGAAGACGCCCGTGGCGCTCAAGATTCTCTCGCCGGATATTGTCAACAAATCCGATGTCGGCGGACTGGCGTTCAGCCTGAAAAACCCGCTGGAAGTGTTGGTGGCGGCAACCGAAATGCTCAAGCGAGTGGGCGCGCTCGCTCCTGAAGCGGCCATTGACGGCTTTGCCGTGCAACCGATGCAGTTCCGGCATGGCGCCTATGAGCTGATGATCGGAGTGCGGACCGGCCGACGCTTCGGCCCGGTGATCTTCTTTGGCCTAGGCGGCACCGAATCCGATGTCATTGACGATGTCGTCTATGCGTTGCCGCCGCTCAACATGCAACTGGCTCGCGATCTGATGTCGCACACCCGGCTGTACCGCCGGCTCAGCACCAATCGCGGCCGACCGGTTAATCTGGACGCCATTGCGCTGACCCTGATTAAAGTCTCGCAGATGGTGATCGATCTGGCCGAGATGGTCGAAATGGACATCAACCCGATCTGGGCGGATGAAAATGGCCTGTTGGCGCTGGACGCCAATATCCTGATTGAGTCGGCAACCGGATCGGCGACCGAGCGGCTGGCGATCTCACCCTATCCCAAACACATGGAACGGCTGTACACCTTGCCGGATAACCGCTCCTTCCTGCTGCGGGCGATCCTCCCGGAGGATGAGCCGGAACTAAAGGAACTGATCAAACGCCTGCCGGCTGAGGATGTGCGAATGCGGTTTTTCCAACCGATTCACGAGCTGTCGCACGAGATGGCGGCGCGGCTGACCCAGCTTGACTATGAGCGGGAAATGGCGTTCATCGTGACTGAACCGAACCAGGTTCCCGGCAAAGGCAAAATCTGGGGGGTGGTGCGCTGCAACGCCGACCCGGACATGGAGAAGGCCGAGTATTCGATCCTGGTAGACCGAACTATGACCGGACTGGGACTGGGACCAATGCTGATGCGCTATATTATTGATTACGCCCGTGGTCGCGGCATCAAGGAACTCTACGGCGAAGTGTTGCGGGAAAACGAGTCAATGCTGCGGCTCAACCGGGCGCTCAATTTCAAAATCAGCGCCACACAGGACGATCCCGGCGTGCTGCATGTCAATTTGCAGTTGAACAGTTGAACTGAACCAGCCGCCGCCTGGCGCGGCGCCATCGTGGCGTGAGGTAGGCCGATCAAACCGGAGATGCGACTTGAACGGCGAGCAAGGCACGACTGAAGCCGATGAACCCGACGCCCGGACCATTGCCCGGCGACACATCGCCCCCCTGCTGAAAAAGCTGCGTGGTTACGGGCCGGCAGCGGCGTCCGCTGCACCAACCACCGTCCAGCCGGTGGTCGTAGTGGAACCCGACCCCCCCAGTGTTGCCGACGCCGCTGGCGTTTACCGGCGCATACCGGAAGCGCCGGACCAACAGCCAGCAGCGCCCTTCCGTGTGGATTCCGGCCTGACCGCACCCGTCCGAAAGCATCGACCGGGCAGCGCAACACCGACGGTGGGCGAAGTGCTGCACCAGCAGTCGGGGATTCTAGGGCAACTGATCGCGCAAGCCGCCAAACGGGTGTATATCAGCCGGGTTTTTCAGGCATACCTGCCGCCTCATCTGCACGGCCATACTGTTCTGTTGCGACTGGATCAGGATGCCTGGACGGTACAGACCGAGTCGGCGAGTTGGGCTACCCGACTGCGTTACGCCCTGCATGAGACCCGACAGGTGCTAGGCGATGAGTTGGGCTTTCCACTCCCCAAACCACGGATTCTGGTGAAGCCGGTCGCGGCGCCGGTCTCATCCCGGCGGCCCCGGTTGACGTTGACTGCGCAGAATGCCCAACTGCTGGAAATAGCTGCCCGCAATGTATCGGATACACGGCTGAGCGCCGCCCTACAGCGGCTGGCTGCGCATGCCAGCCCGGCGGCCCGCACCCCGGCGGTCAGTAACTAATGGATGGCGAGCATGAGCATGATCCCGGCCTACAGCGACTACGGCGGATTTGGATGAGTCAGCGCGGCTGACTGGAGGAGAATCGTTGATATGTTCTGGCGCAAGAAAGACAACCCCAAGGCGGATTCCCCGGTCAGCTCACCGGTTCCAACTGTTGCCAGCGATCTGGCGCTGGACGCAACAGGCGCGATAGTACGCATTCTGGGCAAGCACGCTTTCGATCTGGATCATCTCAGCGCCCAGACCATCAATGAACAGTGTGAACAGTGGGCGCGGCACATTCTGATCGCCACTCCGCACCCTGGCGCTGAACGCGGCGATAGTGAACGCGGCGGTCAAGCCGACCGCAACTGGCAGGGATTGCGGGATTTCATCACCCAGTTGCGGCGGCGCGAACAGAGCTTCGTGACCAATAACTTCCGGGATATGCGCCAGGTGCTGGGCGATTTCATCGACACCCTGGGTAAGGTCATCGTCGAAAACGAAGATGATCAAGCCAAAATTACGGATCGTCTTGGCTACCTCAGAAATGTGATCGAGAGCAATGCCTCGCTGGATTCGATCAAGCGCGAGGCCATGCAGGTGGTTGGCACCATCGGGCGCATCGTCGAAGTGCGGCAGCAAAACCAGCGCAACCTGCTGGAAAATATGACCGACCGGCTCAAGTCGATGCGCGAGGAGCTCAATGCCGCTCGCCGGGAGATGGAGCTGGACTCACTGACCCGGCTGTACAACCGTACTGCGTTTGATCAGCAATTGCAGCGCACCTTTGAACTGCACCGGTTATCCGCCCAGCCAGCTTGCCTGCTGATCGCCGATCTGGATCACTTCAAGAACATCAACGACCGCTTCGGGCATCCGGTCGGCGACATCATGCTGCGGAAATTCGCCGATTGCTGTGTACAGATGTTCCCACGCCGCAGCGACTTCGTGGCCCGCTACGGCGGCGAGGAATTCGCCATCATCCTGCAGGAAGCGACCCTTGAATCGGCCAGAACCCTGGCCGAGCGCCTGTTGCAGACCGTCCGGGCACTGCGGGTCGCTCATAACAGTCAGAGCCTGAGCATCACCGTATCCATCGGCATCGCTGAACTCAGCGCCAAGGATGATTTGCCGGGCTGGCTGCG
Organism: Candidatus Competibacteraceae bacterium; assembly: GCA_003989085.1. GTDB lineage: Bacteria > Pseudomonadota > Gammaproteobacteria > Competibacterales > Competibacteraceae > RXIV01. The sequence goes on along the minus strand of RXIV01000002.1, from coordinate 372,843 downwards.
GCGGGCGGACCAACTACTGTACCGCGCCAAGGACGAAGGGCGGGATCGGATTGTGGGCTGACGCTGGCGCGGACTCGCCGGATTGTTCAGGCGCTCAAGTCAACCTGCTGCACGGTTCCCACCGCGCCGTTCTCATTTAAAAACACGCCCGATTCGCGGATTTGCCCGACCAGGGCGTTCGCACTGTCCTTAAGGGAAAAGGGGCTGGTCACATGACCGAGATAGATTGCGCCGATACCGCGCTCGCCGAGACTCACCAGTTGATCGTTGCCTTGAGCGTCCTTCGACCAGATCCGCAAATTCTGATAAATTGGATCGTTCTCATCGATCCACTGGTTGCCGTCCTGATCATAGGCGGCCAGTTCCGCGAAACCCTCTCCGGTGCTGGCCCCGAACAATTCCAGGCCATCATTGATCGCGCCATCATGGTTGCGATCCAGCGCCAGAAAGCCACTGTTGGGGCCAACAAAGGCCACTTGATCCAGACGGCCATCGGAATCAATGTCGAAATTGAAGCGGGTGGTCGTCAGTTCGGCAGCGTTGCCGGCAAAATTCAGCACCAGCGGATCTTTCAGCTTGGCGTCACCCTCCCGCACACTGACGCTCTGCTCGCGCAGAAACTCCCGGCTCATGCTTAGATTGACTGAAAATTCAATGGTTTTACCATCCTGGGTCTGAATGACGCCTTCCGCTGCAAAGGTGGTTTTCTCGGCCTCGTAATGGCGTTCGTAAGCGTCGTATTCAACACCGTAGCCGGCTCGCTCCGACGGCGCCGAGGCGGATTGCCCCGCCGCCTGTTGCGCCTTCTGCAAAGCAGCCGTCGCTTCCTGGGTCTGCGCTTGCGCTTTCTGCATCCCTTCGCTGAGTTCCTTGGGTGAAAGCAGCTTGATCTTCTTGCCGGTGAGAATTTCGATCATCCGCACCAGCAGCGCCATTTTCGGCTGGTCTTCGGGTGACAGTTCTGCATCGTCGGGCGCAATTTGTTTGCTGGGCTGCGCTTGCTGGGCAGCCTGTGAAAAGTGCACGGCGTCCGTGCGCAAACGACCCGGCGTTGCCCGACTCTGCTGCCGCCCCTCGAAATCGGGCCGTTGATCGCCGACCCACATCCGCAACGATTCCTTGGCCTCGGTTTTGGCAGTGGCGACCCGTTGACTGGATAACAAAATATCTGAACTAGCGATCTTCATTGCAGATACCTCCTGACTTCATTCAGCCAACGAGCCGCCGCCAAAATGCGACAGCGCTTTAAGTTCACTATCGGCGGCGACGAGGCGAACTTTATGTCCGCGCCGCCAGCAGCGGATCTGTCCCGTTAATTCCGGTTTGCAAAGCCGGTAATTTGAAGAACAATGACGCTGAAATCCGGTTTGGCGCACTGAATGGTCGTTCACCGCGCCACCCCCGATTGTCCAGGTTCCTTTCTGTCTTCCTTATCCCAGTTCGGAGCGCATCCATGTTTCCCGAGATCAAGACGATTCTGTACACGACGGCCTTGGGCAGCCACACCCGGCCGGTCTTTCGGTTTGCGGTAGGCCTGGCTCGGCAGCACAACGCCCGAATTGTGCTGCTCCATGTTGCCGAGCCGCTCAGCAGCTCGGTCCGGTTTCTAATGGCGTCCTACCTGTCGCCGGAGAAAGCGCAGCAACTGCATCAGGAAGCCACCAGCGGCATCCTCGAAAAATTCCACAAGCGGCTCGAGGCCTTCTGCATGGAAGAATTTGGGGCCACTGTCGAGCAGACCGAGGTGCTTTCAGAAATCCGGGTCATCAGCGGCATCCCTTATGAAGTGATTTTGCACGAGGCCGACCGCTGCGACGCCCACTTGATCATCATGGGAACGCACGCTGGTGGTCACCGGCGAGCCAATTTTCTAGGTTCGACCACCCACAGGGTCACCTTGGCGTCCACCCGTCCAGTCCTGATTGTTCCCGTCACCGATGCGCATAGCAATGAGTGGTCTGAAGCGCTTATCTGACCAGCGCTCCGCGTGGCAGAGCCTGCTGATGGCAGCTCTGTTGCTGGCGCTGACTGGCGGATGGGCGCTGGCTGAAGGGCAAGCGGTCTACACTTGGAAAGACGCCACCGGTCGGGCGCATTACGGCAATCACCCACCGGAAGGCCAGTCCGCCACCCCGGTGCCGGTGCAACCGACCGAGCATATCTACACCTGGACCGACGCTGGGGGCAAAATCCACTATGGCGCTCAGCCGCCCCCGGATACGTCTGCCAAGGAACTCCGGGAAGACGACAGCTCGCTATCCACCATCCGCTCCAGCTCACTGCGCGAGGGCGAACGACAATTGTTGCGTGATCCACCATCACCTTGATGAGGCCGCCATGACCCCCGATGCGTATTGCCGGCGCCTGGCCGATCTGCCGGGCGCTGATTTTCACTACAGTCTGCTGGGTCTGGCGCCGGCGCAGCGCCAAGCGTTGAACGCGGTCCAGGCGTTCACTCTCGAAACGAGCCGGATCGCCGAGGAGTGCCGGGATCCGAGTGTGGCCCGCGACAAGTTGGGCTGGTGGCGGGTCGAGGTGGGGCGGCTGTTCGCCGGCGATCCGCAGCATCCAATCACCCGCGCCCTGCATCCGCAGTTAGCCGCGTTCAACCTGCCAGAGGAGTATTTCCGGGAGATGCTGGACGGAGCATCGATGGATCTGGAATACGACGCCTACCCCAGCTTTAACGAACTGACCCTGTATCTCCATCGGCTTGGCAGTACGCCGGCGCTGCTGAGCGCGGAAATTCTCGGCTATCAGGATCGGCGAGGTACGCCACGCTTCGCCCACGAAGCCGGGGCTGCATTATTGCTGTTTGACCGGCTGGACGAGGTGCGCCGCTATGTCCAGCATGGCCGGTTTTATTTCCCGGAGGATGAAATGCGCCGCTTTGGCGTCGGTCCTGGCGATCTGCTGGCGGCGCAGACGACCGAGCGGGTTCAGCAATTGTTCGCCTTTCAGGCCGATCGGATTCGCGACTATCAGCGCCGGGCGCTGGAACAATTGCCAGAGGCGGATCGCTACGCCCAGTCCAGCCTGCTAATCCGCCTGGAGCTGGCGATGGCGCTGTTGGCGGAGATCACCGCCGATGGCTACCGGTTGCTGGAGCAGCGCACCCGCCTGACGCCGCTACGCAAGCTGTGGCTGGCCTGGCGGCTGCACCGTCGCGAACGGCGGCGGGCAGCAACAAAACCAAGCGTTTGAACTTGAACCCTGCGGCTATCAGGAGCCAATATGAAGGACTACCAACCTGCTGCTGGTCTGTTACACGACCGGGTGATTCTGGTGACGGGAGCCGGAGAGGGCATTGGCCGTGCCGCCGCCTGTTGCTTCGCCGCACACGGCGCGACCGTGATCCTGCTGGGACGCACCATCCGTGAACTGGAACAGGTTTACGATGCTATTGAACAGGCGGGAGGCCCCAAAGCGGCTATTTACCCGATGAATCTGGAAGGGGCGACGCCCAAGGATTACGCTGATCTGGCCCAGGTGCTGGGCACTGAGTTCGGACGATTGGATGGTTTGCTGCATAACGCCGCGCTGTTTGAATGTTTGACGCCCATCGCCAACTACGATCTCGAACTGTGGTACCGGACACTGCAAGTCAATCTCAACGCCCCATTCCTATTGACGCACGCCCTGCTGGGGCTGCTGAATCAATCGACCGACGCTTCGGTTGTCTTTACCGCTGACCGGGTGAGCACCGAAGGTCAAGCCTATTGGGGCGCTTACGCCGTCGCCAAGGGCGGTGCGGAAACCCTGATGAAAATCCTGTCCAGCGAACTGGAGACCAACACTGCGATCCGGGTTAACAGCCTTGATCCGGGCCGGGTTCGCACCCGGTTAACCCTGAAAGCCTATCCGGGGCGTGATCCAGCAGAATGGGCCGCCCCGGAAGCGGTGCTGGATACTTATCTGTATCTGCTGGGGCCGGATAGCCGAGGCGTCACCGGCCAAATTTTCCGCGCGCAGGATTAATCTCCTCCCGCCACCGATTCCCCACTTGGGTTCATCCGCAATGACTGCATCTGTCCCTTCTTCTCCCGCCGTCCTGCTGATCGGTCACGGCACCCGGCGGGCTGCTGGCGTCGCTGAATTCCACCATCTGGCCGAACGGTTACAACAGGCCTTGCCGGATCGACGCTGCCTGAGCGGCTTTCTGGAACTGGTCGATCCCGATTTGCCCAAGGCGCTGGAGGCCTTGTGGCAGCAGGGTTTCCGCCAGATCACCGCTCTGCCGGCCTTGCTGATGGCCGCCAGCCACGTCAAAAACGACATCCCGGCGATTCTCAACGCCTTTCAGGCCAAACATCCGGGGCTGGAAATCACCTTCGGCGCGGATTTAGGCATTCACCCCTACCTCTTGCAGGTCGCCCGCGAACGGATTGAAAGCGTCGAGGCGCACTTTGGCCCGGATTACGCACGGCAGGAAACACTGCTGGTCGTGATCGGGCGCGGCGGTTCTGACCTTGATGCCAATGCCAACATCAGCAAGATCACCCGGATATTGTGGGAAGGCATGGGCTTTGGCTGGGCGGAAACCGCTTATACCGCAGTGGCAGCACCGTTGATGGCTGAGGCGCTGGAGCGGAGCCACCGGCTTGGCTTCCAGCGGCTGATCGTTTTTCCCTACCTACTGTTCACTGGCCGGCTGGTCGAACAGGTTGACGCGACCGTGGCCGATTATCAGCGCTGCCATCCCGATGTTCAGGCCGTAGTCGCCCCCTACCTGAACGCGCATCCGTTGATTGTTTCGGCATTTCTGGAGCGGCTGGCCGAGGCTGAACGCGGCGAAGCACAGATGAATTGCCAGTTCTGCGCCTACCGGACGCCTATCATTGGCCGCGAGGACTGGCAGGGAGCACTACAAACCACGGATCATTAAAGTTAAACGCAAAATAAGCCGGGTCTTGCCCTTAACCTTCTCTACAACACTTTAACCCCTGGAGCCGCCATGCCCCGTTTCGACTATCTCCGCGATCCCGATGCCATTGAGCGCCAGTCGTTCGAGCAGATTCGTGCGTTGACCGACCTGTCCCATCTCGATGCCGATCAGCAACAGGTAGCGATGCGGCTGGTTCACACCTCCGGCGATCCCGCTATCGTGGACGATCTCCACTTCAGCCCCGGCGCGGTCGCTGCTGGGCTGGCGGCGCTGGCCCAAGGCGCGGATGTGCTTTGCGATATTGAAATGGTCAGTCACGGCATTAGCCGGCGCTATTTGCGTGGGCAGGTGCGCTGTTTCCTGAACGCGCCCGAAGTCGCGGAGCGCGCGCGACAGACCGGCGAAACCCGCGCCATGGCGGCCATGAACGAGTGGCCGCTGCACATGGTCGGCAACATCGTCGCTATCGGCAACGCGCCTACCGCGCTGTTCAAGCTGCTGGAGCTGCTGGACGGCGGCGCACCGCGTCCGGCGCTGATCATCGGGATGCCGGTCGGCTTCATCAATGCTGCTGAATCCAAACAGGCGTTGTGGGAGGTGGCTGCGAGCGAGTTTCAGACCCCATGCATCACGCTTCTTGGTCGGCGTGGCGGCAGCAGCCTGGCGGCGGCGACGCTCAATGCGCTGGCGCGGATGAGCCACGGAGTCCGGTTCTAATGGGCGAGGCGCAGATCGCCTGGTCCGGACCACCCATCCAGGTGGTCGGGATGGGCATGGCCGCCGGGATGCTCAGTCCGGCAGCGCGGGCGGCGCTGGACGCGGCGGAATTGATCATCGGTTCGCTCTCACATCTGGCCGCATTCCCGGAGCTGGCGGCGGAAAAAATACCCTATCCCAGCCCAATGAGCGGCCTGTGGGCCATCCTGCGAGCCAGCGCCGGGCGGCGGATAGTGCTGCTGGCTTCCGGTGATCCGCTGTTTTACGGCATCAGTCAAACCTTGCTACGGTTGCTGCCGCCGGAACATCTGGTTTTTCATCCCAACCTCTCCAGCCTTCAAGCCGCCTTTGCCCGACTGGGGCGATCGTGGCATCCAGCGCAATGTCTCAGCCTGCACGGGCGGCCACTGACCGGATTGCGGGCGGTATTGCAGGCCAACCGGCTCTACGCCCTGCTTACTGACCACGGCAGTTCACCACGGGCGATCGCCACCCTGCTGGTCGAAGTCGGCTTTGGCGAATCCGAGCTGTGGGTCGCCGAAAATCTGGGGATGCCGGAGGAACAGTGTCGCCGATTTCAGGCGGCTGAACTGGCAGGCGCAACGGTTAAGTTTTCCCCGTTGAATGTGGTCATTCTGGAAACTCATGGCCCCGGCGGCGTCCTGCCGGAATTCCCCGGCATCCCTGACGAACGGTTCAGCACCGGCGAGGAGCCGGGCAAGGGAATGTTGAGCAAGCGCGAAGTGCGACTGACCATCCTCTCGCTGCTCGCTCCTCGTGCTGGGGAAACCGGCTGGGACGTGGGGGCCGGATGCGGCGGCGTCTCGGTGGAATGGGCGCGCTGGAACCCATTGGGCACGGTATATGCCATCGAATGCCACCCGGAACGGCTGGAGCACCTGGGTATCAACCGCGATCGATTTGGCGTGGTCGGCAATCTGCACATCGTCCCCGGCACAGCCCCGGCAGCATTGGTGGCCTTGCCTGATCCCCATATGGCGTTTATCGGCGGCAGCAACGGCGGCCTGCACGAAATGCTGGAGACCGTCTGGACCCGGTTGCAACCCGGTGGACGACTGGTTGCCAGCGCCGTGACCGAAGACAGCCGGGTAGAACTGCACACTTTTGCCGGCGACCGGGCCGCGTACTGGACTGAATTAGGCATCGCCCGCGCCGAACGGTTGGCCGGACAGCGGGTCATGCGCCCGTATTTGCCAGTGTTGCTGATGAAACTGGAGAAAACGGCGTGAAGACCCCTGGCACTCTGTACGGCGTTGGGGTTGGCCCCGGCGACCCGGAACTGCTGACCCTCAAGGCGGTGCGGATTCTGCAAAGCGTCCCGGTCGTCGCCTACCCCGCGACTCCGCAAGGCAGCGCCCAGGCTCGCGCTATCGCCGCATCCTGGCTGAACGGCCAGCGGGAAATCCCCATCGTCATGCCCTGTATGCTGGATCGCGGCCCGGTGAATCAGGGTTACGACCAGGCCGCTGTCACCATTGCCGGGGAACTGGCTGCCGGATACGACGTGGCAGTGCTGTGCGAAGGTGATCCGCTGTTTTACGGCAGCTTCAGCTACTTGCTGCAGCGGTTGGGCGAACAGTTTCCCTGCGTCGTGATTCCCGGTATCAACTCGGTCAGCGCCGCCGCCGCCGCCGCCGCCCTGCCGCTGATCACTGGCGAACAGCGGTTGACCGTCATTCCCGCCACCGCCGGCGATGAAGCCATCCGCCAGACTTTGCTCAACAGCGACAGCGTCGCCATTCTCAAACCAGGCCGGCATCGCCCGCGACTGTTGGCCTTGCTGCGGGAGACTGGCCGAACCGAGGATGCGCTGTACATCGAACAGGCCAGCCGCCCGGAACAACGGATAGTTAGATGCCTTGCGGAGATTTCGGCAACGCCGGGGCCGTATTTCGCGCTGTTTCTGGTGGTTCGGGCCGGGAATCTCTCACCGCCGTGAGCCGAGTCATCCAATGAGTCGTGGTACAGGCAGGATGCCCGTGCCACATCCACAACCGATTTGGGATTTCGGGATTTGCAGGGCTGGACACTGCCCGGTTTCAAGCGCCAGGATTGCCGTAAATTCGCGCTACCGCCAGCGTCGCATCGGCATTTTTTCGTTTGGCAATGAGTAGTTCAGCTCGGTGCGATGAATTGATCAGCCGTTCAGCGCAAGCCAGCGCCGCCGCTTCTGCTACGCCATAACAGCCGGTTTCCCGAAATACGATTTCGGATTTACGACTGAGCCGGTCGCCATATTCATTCAGCACTGTTGCCGAATAAAAACTGATAGGTAATTGCAGCATCTCCGCTAATTGCTGCAATCCTAATTCATCCTGTTTTAATTCAATGCTGGCCAGCGCCCGCACAGCATGACGGCGCAAACCATGACTTTCCAGCGTCTCATCCAGCAGCGCTAATAATGAATCCACTGGACAGCCACGATTGCAACCAAGGCCAACAGCCAGCAAGGGCTGAGTATAAAGCTGAGCGCCAGTAATAATGCACTGAGCGCCTAGAAAATCACTGATTTGCCGCGCCCACTCATTCGCGCCGCCCTCATGCCCGGACAAAATAGGCACTACAAACCGGCCATGCTCATCCAGCGCTAAAACCGCCGGGTCTTGATATTTATCACGCAAGACTGGCCCCAGGGTTCGCACCGCAATGCCAATAGCGCAAAGCAGAATTAAACGATGCCCTGCCAGAAAATGTCGGCGAACAGTCTCTTGAAAGGGCTGCGGCTGATGCAGATGTTCAGCCTCCGGCAGCAGGGTCAATAACCGTTGCGCTAAGGCCCGACCCGGCTCAGTCAGGCTGACCAAAGTGATTTGTCGCTTGCTAATCAATTGTGGAGTCTCCTGCACCCTTCAATGCAACCGCTATAATGAATGCCTTGTTCCCAATTCCGAATACCGCTGAAAAGGTTCTCGCGCCCAATGTCATCGCCCCAGCATATTCTTGTGGTTGATCTTGAAACCCGCCCCGATCTGGCGATTCTGCCGGAAGATCGCGATCCGGCGGCCTTTCCTAAACCGATCCAGCACGAAATCATCACTCTCGGCTTTTTGCTGGCGCGGATTGACCACGAGGGCGGCTATGAATGCTATACCGTCCGCAAAATCGGTTCTGCCGGAATCAGCGACCGCAGCGAACGGGAGATTCTGGCCGGGTTCTGGAATCTGATCGACCGGCAGCGCCCGCGTTTAATTACCTGGAATGGCCGTAGTTTTGACGCCGCCGTCCTCAAGCAGCGGTCGTTGATCTACGGCCTGACCGCCTACCACTGGCACCGCACCGATCCCCGCTTTGGCTATGACTACCGCTACCAAACCAACTGGCACTGCGACCTGATGGACGCCCTGAGCGACTATGGCGCATCGCCTCGTCTCGGTCTGGACGAAGCGGCCCGGGCGCTGGGCCTGCCGGGTAAATGGAACGGTCACGGCGGCAATGTAGCGGAACAGGCCGCCGCCGGAGATTACGCCGCGATTAACCGTTACTGTGAGGGCGACGTACTCAATACCTATGTGCTTTATCTGCGGTGGGCCTACCTCAGCACCCGGCTTAGCGCCCGCAGCCATAATGCAAGCATTCAGAATCTGCTGGACGCGCTGGAGGCGGGGCGGCAGAACAATCCACACTGGGGAGAGTTTAGCGACCGCTGGCAACTTAGCGCCCAGCCTTGCCCGCTGTTTGTCGCCGAGCCGGTCAGCGGACCGGGACCACAGCCATCAGAATCCCATTTACGCAGCGAAGATGTGCTGCCGTAGCCACCGGATCGCGCCATGAATCGCTCGCGCTGTGCCTGGTGTGGAACCGACCCGCTTTATCAGGCTTACCACGATCAGGAATGGGGTGTTCCTGTCCATGACGACCGACGTTTATTCGAGATGCTGATTCTCGATGGCGCTCAGGCCGGATTAAACTGGCTGACCATTTTACGCAAGCGGGAAAACTATCGCCGCGCCCTAGCCGATTTTAATCCAGAAATCATCGCCAGCTACGGCCCGACGGATATTGCCCGGTTAATGGCTGATCCGGGCATCATCCGCAATCGGCTCAAGATCGAATCGGTGATCCGCAATGCGCGGGCCTGTCTCGCCATTCAGGAACAGCTCGGCGAATTAGGGCCATTGCTATGGCGTCATGTTGATTTTCAGCCCCGCCAGAATGCTTGGACATCACTGGCGGAATTGCCGACCCAAACACCAGAGTCAGAGGCAATGAGCCGGGAATTGAAGCGGTTGGGATTCAACTTTGTTGGACCGACCATCTGTTATGCGTTTATGCAGGCAACCGGCATGGTCAATGATCACCTTGTGACTTGTTTTCGCCACCGGGAACTGAGCGGCAGCTAAAATCCGACTAACTCTCGGTCACTGCCCAGTTTTATCCAGTTTCAAGGCGGCCGAATTGATGCAATAGCGCAAGCCGGTCGGCGCGGGACCATCGTCGAAAACATGGCCTAAGTGCGCCCCGCAGTCAGCACATAACACCTCGGTGCGGCGCATGAAACCACTCCGATCCTCGGCAGTAGCGATGGTTTCTGCCTGCGCCGGTTGCCAGAAACTCGGCCAACCGCTGCCCGAATCAAACTTGGTTTCGGAGCTGAACAGTGCTTTGCCGCACCCCACACAGCGATAAACACCCGGATCATGGCAATCATGATATTGGCCGGTAAATGCTGGTTCTGTGCCTTTCTGGCGGCAAATCCGGTATTGCTCCGGAGTCAATTGCGAGCGCCATTCCGCATCACTTTTTTCAACCTTGTCATTCATAGCATCACCTTTAGCTTTTAGACTTTAACCGCTAGATTTTAGCCGCTCCAACGCCTCCCAAACATGCTCAGCCAGACCAACGCCGACTTCATTAAAGGCCAGAAAAGTCATATTCGCTCCCGCCTCTTTTAGCGCGGCTGCCTCTTCGGGATGGGTGCTGATCGCGCTGATCAATCCCTGAAATCCATGCCGGCGTAATTGCCGGCTGGCGATCTGTTTTGCCTCCGGGTCCGGCATCGCCAAAATCACCGCCTTGAGACCCTCCAGCTTGATCCGGTGCCAAAAACCGGGATCTTCGGCATCGGCGTACACCACTCGCCGTCCTTCATGAAGGTGCCGCTCCACCTTGCCCAGATCAGAATCAATGCCTGACACCATCAGCACCTTGTGCTCCACCTGCACATTCTGGCGCTTCTTGAGGAAATCATAAGCGGCAGCCCCGGCATGGCCCATACCGAGAATCAGGATCTGGGTGCTGCCTAACGAGACCGGCTGCTCGTCGGGATGATGCTTTGGCCCTTCAAAACCGGCCAGCCGCCCTTCCAATCGTTCATACAGAGTATGGGCGAAGCGGTTAAATGGCGCGGCGATTACGAACGACAGCGCCACTGTAATTGCCAGCAACACCAGCCAATCCGCCGGCAACTGGCCGTTGCCAACCATAAATTTCACCACGATCAAGGCAAATTCGCTGTAACTGGACAGCGCCAGCGCCGCCAAAAAGGCGGTACGAGCGCGGAGCCGGAACATCACCAGAATCAGAAAGAACAAAGCCGCCTTAATCGGCAGTAGCAACACCAGCAAGCTGGCCTCGCCCAAGGTCGCCAGGCTCGGCCAGCCCATTAGACCGATTTGCAGGAAAAAACCAACCAAAAAGACCTCCTTGAGCGACCACAGCGATTTCGCCAGTTCCACCGCCTTGGGATGGCCTGCCAGCAGCGCCCCCAGCAACAATGCGCCCAGTTCGGGGCTGAGGCCGACTTGTTCAAAGCCCAACCCGCCAACGGTCAGCGCCAGCGCCAACCCAAACAGCACCAGTAGTTCATCGTGACCGCTCCAGTCCAGCAGCTTCGCTGCCAAGGGCCGCAGTAACGGCAGACCCAAAATCAGCAGCGCCCACGGCGAGGGCGATCCGGCTCCCACCAGCGCCATCAACGCCAGCGCCGCCAAATCCTGGATAATCAGAATGCCAATCGCCAGCCGGCCATGAAAAGCGCGTAATTCCGCCTTCTCCTCCAGCGCCTTGGCCGCCAGCACCGTGCTGGAGAAACCCAAGGTTACCGCCAGCAGGAACGCCTGGCTTGCCGATAATCCGGGAATCGCGCAGAACACCACCCCCAGTAATACACCACTGATCGCCAGATGCAGCCCACCCCCAGCCCACACTTCCGGGCCGGCCAGACTTTTGAAGCGCAACTTAAGGCCGACGCTGAACAACAGTAGCAAGACGCCCGCATGGGCGATCTGCTCCAGAGATTCACCGCCCTCCCGGCCAAGACCATTCAGCGCAAACCCGGCCGCCAAATAGCCTACCAGCGGCGGCAACCCCATCTGCCGGAATAGCAGACCCAGGAAAAAGGCTAATGCTAGCCAGAGTGCATCCATGCCTCAGTCAGGCCTTTTTCAAAATCCTGACCACATACAGCAGCGCCATCGCGCCGACCGTCGCTGTAATCAGGTGACCGATCAGCCCGACCGCAGCGAAACCGATCAGTCGAAACAGAAAGCCGCCAACGTAAGCGCCAATCACGCCCACGACCAGATTGCCACCCAAACCCATGCCACTGCCACGCATGAACGTAGTCGCAATCCAGCCGGCGATCAGACCAATCAACAAAAAGCCAATCAGTTCCATCGTGTTCCTCACCGTATTGTCGGATTGTGGATAGACTTCAAATATAGCGAATAAAAAACGCCTGACCCCTACGCAACCCACACAAGCTGCGCTACGGTCACTTCCCCCTACTCACTGGCACTGTACTCATGCCCACCCTGCTCACGCCTACGCTCCACGTTGAACTCGGCGACCGCCGCTACCCCATTCATATCGGCCCCGGCCTGTTAAACCAGCCCGAACGGCTGCGCCCTCACCTGTCGCAGCAGACGCTGATCGTCACCAACACCACGGTTGCGCCCCTCTATCTCAATCAGGTGCAGGCGATGCTGGCCGGCTTGCGGCATGAGGCGGTTATCCTGCCCGATGGCGAACAGTACAAAACCCTGGAAACGCTGAACACGGTTTTCACCGCACTGCTGACCCACCGCTTCGACCGGCATTGCACGATTATCGCGCTAGGCGGCGGGGTGATCGGCGATCTGGCTGGATTCGCTGCGGCCTGTTATCAGCGCGGCGTGGCGTTCATCCAGATTCCGACGACGCTGCTGGCCCAAGTTGATTCCTCGGTTGGCGGCAAGACCGCCGTCAACCACCCACTGGGTAAAAACATGATCGGTGCGTTTTATCAGCCGCTGTGTGTGCTGGCTGACACCGATACGCTCTCCACTCTGCCGGATCGGGAACTCAGTGCCGGGCTAGCGGAAGTGATCAAGTATGGTCTGATCCGCGACTTGCCGTTTCTGGAATGGCTGGAAGCTAATCTAGGCGCGCTGCTGGCGCGGGATGCGGGCGCCTTGAGCACGGCCATTGAGCGATCCTGCCGCGCCAAGGCTAACATTGTTGCCGCCGACGAACGCGAAACTGGCGAGCGGGCGCTGCTCAATCTCGGCCACACCTTCGGTCACGCCATTGAAACCGGGATGGGTTACGGCCAGTGGCTGCACGGCGAGGCGGTCGCGACCGGGACGATCATGGCGGCGGAACTGTCGGCGCGGTTGGGCTGGCTGACCGGGGCAGAGGTTGCACGGGTGAGGAATCTGCTGGATCGCGCCCGGCTGCCGCTGAGTCCGCCGCCAGCATTGACTGCTGACGATTTCCTGCGGCTGATGGCGGTGGATAAAAAGGTTAAGGGCGGCCAGTTGCGTCTGATCCTGCTGCGCGGCTTGGGAAATGGCGTCATCGCTGACACAGTTGATCCCCGCTTACTGCGGGAAACGCTGGCAACCCGGCCACCGGCGATGGGCGGCTGAGACATGGAACGCCCCGTTTCCGCCCAAACCCAGCCGCAACGCCCCATTCTGTACCGCCTGCCACCGGCTTTTGCACTACTTTAAGACGCATCTGATCTGACCTGCCATGCCCCGATCCGGCAACTCGTTAAAACAAAAGCCAATCATCGCTTGGCACAATCCTTGATGAAACACTCGACAGATTCGCATTCTGGCGGATTTAGCACATCACACGACATCGAGGGCGACGCATGATCAAGACAATGCCGAAATTTCTCCCTTGGCTGGCGGCCGGCGCGTTGGCGCTCGGCGCAACGCTGGCCCACGCCGCCGACACCATTAAGGTCGGGGTTCTGCATTCGCTGTCCGGGACGATGGCGATCAGCGAAACCACCCTGAAGGACACCGTGCTGATGCTGATCGACGCCCAGAACAAGAAGGGTGGCCTGCTCGGCAAGCAACTGGAGCCGGTCGTGGTTGATCCTGCCTCGAACTGGCCACTGTTCGCCGAAAAGGCCCGTGAACTGTTGCAGAAAGACAAGGTAGCGGTGGTGTTTGGCTGCTGGACTTCGGTCAGCCGCAAGTCGGTGTTGCCGGTATTTGAGGAATTGAACGGCATCCTGTTCTACCCGGTGCAATACGAGGGCGAGGAGTCCTCACGCAACGTGTTCTATACCGGCGCGGCCCCGAATCAGCAGGCGATCCCGGCGGTGGACTACCTGATGAAGGATTTGAAAGTGCAGCGTTGGGTGCTGGCCGGGACGGATTATGTCTATCCGCGTACCACCAACAAGATTCTGGAAGCCTATCTCAAGGCTAAGGGGGTCAAGGATGAAGACATCATGATCAATTACACCCCGTTTGGTCATTCCGACTGGCAATCCATCGTCGCCGACATCAAGAAGTTTGGCTCCGCCGGCAAGAAAACCGCCGTGGTCTCGACGATTAACGGCGACGCCAACGTACCGTTTTACAAAGAGCTGGGTAATCAGGGTGTATCGGCCAAAGACATTCCCGTCGTCGCGTTCTCGGTCGGCGAGGAAGAACTGTCCGGCATCGACACCAAGCCGCTGGTCGGTCATCTGGCCGCCTGGAACTACTTTATGAGCGTCAAGAACAAGGCTAATGACGCCTTCATCAAGGAATGGCACACCTTCATCAAGGACCCGAAACGGGTGACCAACGATCCAATGGAAGCCACCTACATCGGCTTTAACATGTGGGTCAAGGCGGTGGAAAAGGCTAAGACCACCGACCCGGACAAGGTGATTGACGCGATGGTCGGCATCGAAGCCCCGAATCTGACTGGCGGCACCGCCAAGATGTTGCCCAACCATCACATCACCAAGCCGGTGCTGATTGGCGAAATTCAGGGCGACGGTCAGTTTGACGTGGTGTGGAAAACCAAGGGTCTGGTGGCAGGCGATGCCTGGTCTGATTACCTGCCGGGCAGCAAGGACCTGGTCGCCGACTGGGCCGACCCCAAGATCAAGTGCGGCAACTACAACACCGTCACCAAGAAATGCTCCGGGCAGAACGTCAAGTAGGCTGATTCTTCCCAACTCCCGCATTTGCTCCCCCCTCTCCCCGTGGGAGAGGGGCTGGGGGTGAGGGCGCTGGAACTCCCACTTTTCCCTATATTCCCACGCGAGACCTTGCCCATGCCTGTTTGCGCCCCGGCTTGCGTCCGGCTGAAATTGATTCTGTTCCTGCTGGCGTTGACTTTGTGCTGCGGTTCGCTACCGGCGCGGGCCAGCGACGATGCGTTGCGAACCACACTGCTGCAACTGCATGATGCCGATTTCGACAGCAAGGCCACACTGATTGAAACCCTGGCGGCGCTGGATCATCCCCGCGTCGCCCTGATTCTGAACGCGCTGTCCGCCAGCCAGTTGTACTACCAAGCAGACCCGGAACGGATCGTGATCGGTACTGGCGACGGTGCAGAAATCACCATTGAAGATGCCGTAAGCGGCGCGGCGCTCGGCCCGGTGACCAAGCGCGATCTGGAACGGATTACCACTAATAACCAGATGAGAAGCCTGATTGAAGATCGCCTGGCCAGTCTGGGTTTATCCAGCGCCGATCCGCAGCAACGGCGAGCAGCGGTTGAATCGTTTTTACGCAATCCCGATCCCGCCGGCGCAGAACGGCTCAAGGCGCGACTGGCGGTCGAGACGGACAGTAAAATCAAGGAATTGTTGACCTTGTCGCTGGCGCTGGTGGATCTGTCCAGCCCGGATGCGGCGGTTCGCACCAAAGCCGCTGAAGCCCTGGGCGGGCAATTACAGCCGGAGATTCGCGGTCAGCTCGCCAAAGCCGCAGCGGAAGACCCCGATCCCGCCACTCGCGAAGCCGCCCAGCGGGCAGTGAGTCGCACCGAGTTTCGCCTGCAATTATTGGGCGGGGCCGAAACGCTGTTTTTTGGCCTGTCGCTGGGGTCAGTGCTGATTCTGGCCGCGATTGGCCTAGCGGTGACGTTTGGCGTCATGGGCGTGATCAACATGGCGCACGGCGAATTAATGATGATCGGCGCTTACACTACCTGGCTGGTGCAACAGTGGCTGCCGGTCAACTGGTCATTGCCGGTCGCGATTCCACTGGCTTTTCTGGTGGCTGGACTGATGGGCATTGCCATTGAGCGCGGCATCATCCGCTTTCTCTACGGTCGCCCACTGGAAACCCTGCTGGCGACCTTTGGGGTGAGCCTGATTCTGCAACAGGCCGTGCGTTCGATCTTCTCCCCGCTTAATCGCTCTGTCGCAACCCCGGACTGGATGAGCGGCACGCTCGCCTTCGGGCCGCTAGAGCTAACGCTGAACCGGCTGGTGATCGTCGGGTTCTGCATCGCGGTGTTTGCCTTACTGTGGCTGGCGCTGCAACGCACCCGGCTGGGGCTGGAGGTGCGAGCAGTCGCGCAGAACCGGGCGATGGCGCGGGCGATGGGCGTGCGCTCGGCGCGGGTCGATGCGCTGACCTTCGGCCTGGGCAGCGGCATCGCCGGCGTGGCCGGAGTCGCGCTGTCGCAATTGACCAATGTCGGCCCTAATCTCGGTCAGAGCTATATCGTCGATTCCTTCATGGTGGTGGTGTTCGGCGGGGTCGGCAACCTGTGGGGAACACTGGTTGCCGGCCTCTCGCTGGGCGTCGCCAACAAACTGCTGGAACCGTGGTCGGGCGCGGTGCTGGCCAAGATCGTGGTGCTGATCTTCCTGATCCTGTTCATCCAGAAGCGCCCACGGGGCTTGTTCCCGCAACGTGGTCGGGCTGCGGAGGTTTAAGTGATGCGTTTACCCAGTTGGCTGCTTTCCGACCGCGCCGGGTTGATTCTGCTGGCAGCGCTGGCGGTGATCGGTATCGTGGTGCCGGTGCTGAATCTGCTGGTCCCTGCCGATCATCCGCTACACCTGACCGCCTATACCGTCACTCTGCTCGGCAAGTATCTGTGCTATGCGCTGCTGGCGGTGGCGGTCGATTTGGTCTGGGGTTACATGGGCATCCTCAGCCTAGGCCACGCTGCCTTTTTCACCCTCGGCGGTTACTGCTTCGGCATGTATCTCATGCGCCAGATCGGGACACGAGGCGTTTACGGCGATCCGGTGCTGCCCGATTTCATGGTGTTCCTGAACTGGAAGGAACTGCCGTGGTACTGGCACGGCTTCGATCAGTTCTGGTTTGCGGCGCTGATGGTCGTGATCGTGCCGGGGCTGCTGGCCTTCGTGTTCGGCTGGTTCGCCTTCCGCTCGCGGGTGTCGGGTGTCTACCTGTCGATTATCACCCAGGCCCTGACCTACGCGCTGATGCTGGCTTTCTTCCGCAATGAAATGGGCTTCGGCGGCAATAACGGACTGACCGATTTCAAGGACATTCTTGGCTATCCGCTCCACGCCGACAGCACTCGCATTGCCTTATTTGTGCTGTCGGCGCTGGCGCTGGCCGGTGGCTATCTGGTCTGCCGCTGGCTGGTCTCGACCCGGATGGGCCGGGTGCTGGCCGCGATCCGCGATGCCGAAGATCGCACCCGTTTTCTCGGCTACCGGGTGGAACGGGTCAAAGCGCTGATTTTCACCTTCTCAGCGATGCTGGCCGGGATCGCCGGAGCCTTGTATGTACCGCAAGTCGGGATCATCAATCCTGGCGAGTTTTCGCCATTGAACTCGATTGAAGCCGTGATTTGGGTGGCGGTCGGTGGACGCGGCGCACTGGTCGGCGCAGTGGTTGGCGCGGTGCTGGTCAATTACGCCAAAACCTGGCTGACCGGCGCTTTGCCCGAAGTCTGGCTGTTTGCCTTGGGCGGACTGTTTGTGGCGGTAACGCTGTTCCTGCCTTACGGGATTATCGGGCTGTTGCGGCGACGGGAGGCGATGGCATGAGCGAGCTGATATCCGATCTTGATGGCGCGGGACTACGGCCTGCACAGGCGCCGCTGGACGCTCGGCACGGCATCCTGCTGTATCTGGAAGAGGTCAGCGTCAGTTTCGACGGCTTCAAGGCCATTGATAATCTGTCGCTGTACATCGGCGACGGTGAATTGCGCTGCATCATCGGTCCCAATGGCGCAGGTAAAACCACGATGATGGACATCATCACCGGCAAGACCAAACCGGATACCGGGCGGGTCTTTTTCGGCCAGACCATTGATCTGCTGCAACTCGACGAACCAGCCATTGCCCGGATTGGGATTGGCCGCAAGTTCCAGAAACCGACGGTGATCGAACCACTGACCGTGTTGGAAAATCTGGAACTGGCGATGTCCGGGGCCAAAAAACTGCGTGGTCTACTGACTACCCGTTTGACCGGCGAAGAACGCGACCAGATCAGCGCAGTGCTGGAGCGGGTCGGTTTGAGCGAACAGGCCAAGCGCCGGGCTGGGATTCTGGCGCACGGGCAGAAACAATGGCTGGAAATCGGGATGCTGCTAATGCAGGAACCTCGCTTGCTGCTGGTGGATGAACCGGTGGCCGGGATGACCCCGGCAGAAATGGATCGCACCGCCGAACTGCTTAAATCACTGGCTGGTAGTCACTCAGTGGTCGTCGTAGAACATGACATGGGCTTTGTTCGCGCCATTGCCGACCAGGTCACGGTGCTGCATCAGGGGCGGGTGCTGGCCGAAGGACGACTGGATGAGTTGCAAGTCGATCCTACTGTTATTGAAGTCTATCTTGGAGCCAATGATGCGTATCATTGAATGACCCAGATTCATGGTTTCCACCACGACACCACGACACCACGACTGAATAATTAAACATTCGGCTGTCATACCAAAAATCACTCAGGTTGAGTGATTAAATAAACCGGATTGCAAACCACAGCGACAGCACTGATGCGATAATCCAGAGCAGAATCCCTTGCATCATTGGCTGAACTCCAGTCTTGCGGATTGCAGCCAGAGAGAGACTGGTTCCGATTAGAAACAAAGTGACCTTCAATCCGGTTTTAGCCAGAGAAACGAACTCATCAAAGATCACCATCGGCAATGGGACACTACTCCGGGTCAATGAAGCAGCTAGAAACAGCCCAATGAAATAAGGAAATTGCACTTTGGTCTTATCGCGGCCAAAGTGATAAGCCGCTGCAATCGCCAGTGGGGCAATCCATAAGGCGCGGGTCAGCTTGAGCGCAGTAGCGGTTTCGAGAGCCTGCTGTCCATAGGCCTGTGCTGCGCCCACAACCGAACTGGTGTCATGAATGGCGAGAGCGGCCCAATAACCGAATTGATCCTGGGTCAAATGCAGTAGATGGCCGATTTGAGGAAACAGGAAAAGAGCAACCGAGTTGAGGATAAAGATCACACCCAGCGCAGTTGATGTTTCCTCGGCTTCCGCCTGAATCGCCGGCGCCACTGCTGCAATAGCGCTGCCCCCACAAATGGCGGTGCCCGATGAAATCAGGAAGCCCATCTTTGCCGGAATGCGCCAAAGCCATGCTAACAAAGTGCCGAGAAGCAATGTGGCAAGGATGGAGATGAATGTGATGGTTACCCCGCTCCAACCGGTCTTGAGCGCGGTCGTGATCTCCATTCCAAAACCCAGCCCGACTACTGAGGACTGTAGCAGCCATTTAATGATCTTGTGGGTCAAATCCAGATGGGTGTTGCCTACCAGCAAGGCAAATCCGAAGCCAAGGCCTAGAGCGAGCGACGGAGTCATCCACATTGTGGAACACAAGACAATACCGGCAATCAACAAAAATGTCCGAAAGGAAATACCGCCATGTTTTAGCTGATTCATGAGATAAAGAACTCGGTGAAAATGCATGGATACCCTTGGTTTTTTAGTCCAATTATATTGGAGATTCATTAACCATGCTGAACATTGACGGGCTAAACCAGTATTACGGCGAATCCCACACCCTGTGGGACCTCAGCCTGAAAGCGCTGCCGGGGCAGGTGCTGTGCCTGATGGGTCGCAACGGTGTCGGCAAAACCACCCTGCTTAAATGCCTGATGGGGTTATTGCCGATTCGCTCCGGCACCATCACCTTTGACGGTGAAGACCTGAGCCGATTGCCGGCGGAGCGTCGTGCGCCGTTGGGCATTGGCTATGTGCCGCAGGGTCGGCAGATTTTCCCACTGCTGACCGTGGAAGAGAATCTGAAAATCGGCCTGGCGGTCAATCCGCGTCGCCCCCGGCAGGTGCCGGAATTCATTTTTGATCTGTTTCCGGTGCTGAAAACCATGCTCAAACGGCGCGGCGGCGATCTGTCCGGCGGTCAGCAGCAACAGTTGGCGATTGGCCGAGCCTTGGTGCTGGAGCCGAAGCTGCTGATTCTTGACGAGCCGACCGAGGGGATTCAGCCCAACGTGGTGCGGGAAATTGGCCGGGTGATCCGTCGCCTGAACCAGGAGCAGATCAACCAGGTCCGTGAACAGGCCACCATTGTTCGCGAGATTGGCGCAGCGATTCAGCGAGTCAACCAGGAACAGGGCATGACCGTGCTGCTGGTCGAACAGAAACTACCGTTCGCCCGCTGGGTGGCGCACCGATTTTGTATCGTCGACAAGGGCCGGGCAGTAGCGGGCGGGGCGATAGCGGAACTGGACGACGGTCTGGTGCGGCATTATCTGACAGTGTGAATCTTCCCGCTTATCCCGGCACGGCCGCCCTGATCCGTCAAACGCTCAACTGACTGATTCCTGCCATCCCGCTTTACCCTGATCTGCATCGGGCGGCGCTTGTCAACCTCCGCCGGTATTCGTACCATGCGGCGATTGGCGGGGTAACCGGGAGCAGCAAATTATGTTTCGTGGCAGCATGGTGGCGGTCGTGACGCCGATGAAGGCGGATGGCGCACTGGATTTCGAGGCGTTGGCGCGGTTGGTGGAATTTCATGTCGAGAATGGCACTGACGCCATTATTGCGGTTGGCACCACCGGCGAATCACCCACGCTGGACTTTGAAGAACACATTACGGTGATTCGCAAAGTAGTCGAATTGGTCAAGGACCGGATTCCCGTCATCGCTGGCACCGGCGCCAACTCCACGGCCGAGGCGCTGCATCTGACCCAGCGAGCGATGGCGGCGGGGGCTGACGCCTGTCTGCTGGTGACGCCCTACTACAACAAGCCGACCCAGGAAGGCTTGTATCGACATTACAAGCTGATCGCCGACACGGCGCCCATTCCGCAGATTCTTTATAATGTGCCGGGTCGCACCGCCTGCGACCTGAAGCCGGAAACCGTCGAACGGCTGGCCGATGTGCCTAACATCATCGGCATCAAGGAAGCTAGCACCTTGGAGCGGATTCAGGAGCTCCTGCGGCGCTGTGGCGATCGGCTCGATGTCTATAGCGGTGATGACGGCATCGCCGCCGAGGCGATGCTCAGCGGAGCCAAGGGCGTGATCTCGGTAACCGCCAACGTCGCGCCGCAGCTGATGCACGAAATGAGCATGGCCGCACTGGCCGGCGACCGCGCGAAAACCAACGCGATCAATGCCCAGCTGACGGGGCTGCACCAGGCGCTGTTTCTCGAATCCAACCCGATCCCGGTAAAATGGGCGGTTCATCAGCTCGGCCTGATGCCGCCGGGAATCCGTCTACCGCTCATGCCCCTGTCGGAACCATTCCAACCAGCGGTGCGGGCGGCGATGCAGCAGGCCGGAGTGATCTGAAACCATGATAATTCGGCATTCTTCGTTCCCCCGGCGGCGCCTGGCCGCGCTGTCCATTGCCGTGTTAACGGCTCTGGCGGGCTGCTCCAAAAGCTTTGACGCACTGCTGCCGGACCGGCGGCCTGATTACCGGCAGAGCACAGTCGCGCAACCACTGGAAATTCCTCCTGACCTGACCTCAACCACCATTGACGACACCCTGGTGGTGCCAGAGATCAATCCGACAGGTTCCGCCAAGCTGTCGGCTTACGCCAAGGAACGCAGCGGGACGCAGCCGCAAGCCAAGAAAGCGGAAACCGTGTTGCCCGCGCAACCGGGCATCACCGTGCAACAGGATGGCAACCAGCGTTGGCTGGTCGTTACCGCGCCGGCGGACCAAGTCTGGCCTAAAACCCGCGAGTTCTGGCTCAGCACCGGTTTCAACCTGAAGCGCGACGATCCAACGATCGGCATCATGGAAACCGACTGGGTGGAGAACCGGGCGGACATTCCTGAAGATGGCCTGCGCAGCATTCTGAAGAAATATGCCGACATCCTGTATTCGGCTCCAACCCGCGACAAGTTCCGCACCCGACTGGAGCGGACCGCCGATGGTAAAAGCACTGAAATTTATGTGACTCATTACGGGGTTGAGGAAGTAGCGGTCGGCGGCACAACGGCCAGTTCCAGCAACGCCTATATCTGGCAGCGCCGCCCCTCCAACCCGGAACTGGAAGCCGAAATGCTCAATCGGCTCACCGTTTATCTGGGAGCGTCCGAAAAACGGGCTGAGGCGCAGCAGGCCAGAGCGGCGACAACCACCGGGCCACGGGTGCGGCTGGTTCAGGAAGGCGGCGAAAGCCGGTTAATCGTCAACGAAGACTATTCTCGCGCCTGGCGACTGGTCGGGCTGGCGCTGGATGGCAGTAACTACGCGGTGGAAGAACAGAATCGCAGCCAGGGTTTGTATGTCGTCGAGTACCGCGACCCAGAACTGGAAAATCAGAAATCGGGTGACGAAAGCTGGTTCTCCAAGCTGGCGTTCTGGCGCAGCAAACCGGAAGCACCGCCGCCGGGAACCCGTTATCGGGTGCGGCTGGCCGGTCAAGGCCAGCAAACAACAGTCGTAGTTCGCAACAACAGCGATCAACCGGACGACTCCGCCGGCGCCAAGCAGGTGTTGGATGTGCTGCAACAGACCATCAAGTAACTATTCCATCCTTGCCCACCAGCCCCTCGCCCACCAAACGGGCGAGGGGAGCTAACCACTAATCGTTAACCGTTCCATTCTTAACTGCCCTTGATTCCCCGCATTCTGCGCTTGCCGCCGCAACTGATCAGCCAGATCGCTGCCGGCGAAGTGGTTGAACGTCCGGCCTCTGTCGTCAAGGAACTGCTGGAAAACAGCCTCGACGCCGGGGCGACCCGCATTGTTGTTGAAGTCGAGCAAGCGGGTGTTCGACTGATCCGGGTGCGCGATAACGGCTCTGGCATCCCACCTGATGATCTAGCCCTGGCGCTGGCCCGCCACGCCACCAGCAAAATTGCCAGTTTCGACGATCTCCAACAGGTCGCCAGCCTTGGCTTTCGTGGTGAAGCGCTACCCAGCATCGCCTCAGTCTCCCGCCTGACCCTGACTTCCCGAGTCGCTAGGCAGGAAAACGGCTGGCGAGTTGGCGGCGATGGCGGTGATGCCCTTGACCCACCCGCGCCAGCGCCGCATCCGGTCGGCGCGACGGTTGAAGTCCGCGATCTGTTCTTCAACGTACCCGCCCGCCGCAAGTTTCTCCGCAGTGAGCGCACCGAGTTCGGCCATATCGAAGAGTGCGTCCGCAGGCTAGCGTTGAGCCGGTTCACAGTCGGCTTCAGTCTGTGGCACCACCAGCGTGTAGCATTGAATCTGGAACCGGCGCCTGATCCGGCAGCCCAGGAGCAGCGGGTCGCGGAGCTGTGCGGAACGGAATTCATCGCCGCCAGTGTGTTCATTGACTGTCTGGAAGCCGGGCGACGCTTGTGGGGCTGGATCGGCCTACCGGAAGCCTCCCGCGCTCAGGCTGATTTGCAAACCTTCTTCGTCAATGGCCGGCCTGTGCGCGACCGAGTGATCAGCCATGCGCTGCGCCAGGCTTATCAGGATGTGTTGTACCGGGACCGGCATCCTGCCGCAGTGCTGTATCTGGAGCTTGACCCCACTGTCCTCGATGTCAACGCCCATCCGACCAAACAGGAAGTACGGTTCCGAGAATCATCGGCCATCCATGAATTCATCCGCGGCACGATCCAGACTGCGCTGGCGAACCTGCGGCCCGGCACAACGCCGCCGCCCTTGATACAGGCGAGTGAGCATGGTCGATTGATCAACCGGTTTAGCCCTAAACCCAGCCCTCACCCATCCGGTCTGCCGCTGCACGGGGTGCAGGAGCGGATGGCGGCTTACAGCCAACTGCATGAAGCAACACCTGCTGAATCCAGCGTTGCCCCTACCCTTGCGGCAACCGCTCCCGAACCGCCACCGCTCGGCTACGCGCTTGGCCAGTTGCACGGCTGCTATGTGCTGGCGGAAAACCAGGCTGGGCTGGTGGTGGTGGATATGCACGCCGCCCATGAGCGTATTTTGTATGAACGCCTGAAAGCCGCTTTGGCCGAAGGCGGCAGCCTGAAAACCCAAATGTTGCTGATTCCCATCACGCTGACGATCAATCTGGCGGAGCGGCGACAGGTGGAAGAACAGGGTGAATTATTCAGTCAGGCCGGATTTGAAATCGCATTGCTGGGGCCAGAAACGCTTGTAGTGCGGCAAGTCCCGGCGCTGCTGGCCGATGCGGACATTACCGGTCTGGTGCGCGACCTGCTGGCTGATCTGGCGATGCAGCAGACCAGTGACCGTTCCGCAACCACCCTGCTGAATATGCTGGGCAATCTGGCTTGTCATAGCGCGGTGCGGGCCAACCGGCGGCTGAATCTGTTGGAAATGAATGCCTTGTTGCGGGATATGGAACACAGCGATCACAGCGGCCAGTGTAACCACGGTCGCCCGACCTGGGCGCAACTGACCCTCGAAGAACTGGATCGGCTGTTCCGGCGTGGGCGCTGACTGATTTCCGCCAATGCCCGATCCCCGCCCGCCCGTCTTATTTCTGATGGGGCCAACCGCCTCCGGCAAAACCGCGTTGGCAGTGGAACTGGTCAAACGGTTGCCGTTCGCGATCATCAGCGTCGATTCGGCGTTGGTCTACCGGGGCATGGACATTGGCGCGGCCAAGCCAGATGCCGCAACCTTGCAGATCGCCCCACACCGGCTGATCGATCTGCTCGACCCCGCCGAAGCTTATTCCGCAGGTCAGTTCCGCAAGGATGCCTTGCGCGAGATTGCCGCCATACAGGCCGCCGGCCAGGTTCCATTGCTGGTCGGCGGAACCTTGCTCTATTTTCGCGCACTGGAGCGGGGTCTGGCCGACTTGCCACCTGCCGATCCGGTCCTTCGCGCCCGCCTGGCGGTAGAATTTGCTGAACAGGGTAGCCTCGCATTGCATGCCCGGCTGGCGCAACAGGATCCCGTGGCGGCGGCGCGGATTCATCCTCATGACCCGCAACGGATTCAACGGGCGCTGGAGGTTTGCGAACTGGCTGGACGATCCTTGACGGAACTTTGCGCTGGGCCGCATAACGCAGCCTTGCCATTCCGGATCGTTAAATTGATTGTTGCTCCAGCGGATCGGCGGGTGCTGCATGAACGTATTGAAGAACGGTTCCGGGCCATGTTGGATCAAGGTTTGATCGCCGAAGTCGAAAAACTGCGGGCGCGGGGTGATTTGCACCCGGACTTGCCCGCGCTACGGGCGGTTGGCTACCGGCAGGTCTGGGCGTATCTGGACGGCAAACTGACTGACACCGCAATGATCGAACGCACCATCATCGCCACCCGCCAGTTCGCCAAGCGCCAATTGACCTGGTTGCGAGCCGAATCCGAGGCGCTCCGGCTGGATAGCCTGGATGATCGGCTACTGGAGCGCAGCATCGCCTGCCTGCATGAACACCGGTTTTTTCCGAAAACGCTGGAACGCCTGTGCTAGTATTATCCCTGTTTTGTCAGGATTCTCCGCGAGAGACTCCAGCTTTCAAGCTGGTGAGAGAATGCGGATAGCGCAACAGTCCCCTTGTGGGGACTGTTTAAGCATCATGTTTTTAGGTAGCATCTCGTCTCCTCTGACCCACCGCCGGGCGAGCGGAATATGAAGTCTGTGGAGAGGATATAAGGCCTGGGAGAGTTTCTGACTGCGGCGTGAGTTGCGTAAAACTTCCCGTTTTGGGGAATTGAATCGGCGAAAATCAAGCCTAACTCCTCTGGACAATCTTCTTTGAAGCAGAAGCCCCTGATTGCGAAATCAGGAATCCCCGGCCCAAAGAGCGGGGAGGGCGTCAATTCGCAATTCCGTGGACAACACATCATGGGAACGTGATGATCCGACCGTTCAGCGGAGGGTCCCGGATAGTAGGCACGCATTCTGCAAGACGCTGCTCTGCTTTTTAGGTTAAAACCTCTTGAATTTTTTGTGTTTCATTTTGATCCCAGATTTTTCCGTATCTCTCTGGCCCATAACAACAAGGGAGCGTCGCCATGGCTAAAGGTCATTCTCTCCAGGAACCGTTTCTCAACGCCTTGCGCAAGGAGCGGATTCCGGTCTCGGTGTATCTGGTGAACGGCATTAAATTGCAGGGTCAGATCGAGTCCTTCGATCAATTCGTCGTCCTGCTCAAGAACAGCGTCAGCCAGATGATCTACAAGCACGCCATTTCCACCGTCGTGCCGGTCCGCAATGTGCGGTTGAATCTGGCGACTGATGACGACGACGGCGATCCGTCCTGACCGGTTCATGCCGGCGTACAGGAGGTGATTTGTTCGAGCGTCCGCGTAGCGGTGAACGCGCTGTCTTGGTGCGCCTGATCCTGGACGGCAGCGAAGACCCCCAAGAATCCGCTGAATTCCGTGAACTGGCGGTGGCGGCAGGCGCTGAGTGCGTCGCCTTGATCACCGGTCGTCGTTCCACACCTGATCCGCGCCTGTTCGCCGGCAGCGGCAAGGCGGCGGAAATCCGTGAGGCCGCCCAGCAAGGCGAAGCGGAACTGGTGATCTTCGACCATGCCCTGTCGCCCAGTCAGGAACGCAATCTGGAAGCCTTCCTGCAATGCCGGGTCATCAGCCGCACCGGTTTGATTCTCGACATCTTCGCCCAGCGAGCGCGCAGTTTCGAGGGCAAGCTGCAAGTAGAGCTGGCGCAGCTACGGCATTTATCCACCCGACTGGTGCGCGGCTGGACTCACTTGGAGCGGCAGCGTGGCGGCATCGGTCTGCGTGGTCCCGGCGAAACCCAACTGGAAACTGACCGGCGCCTACTGGCCGACCGTATCCGACAAATCCGACTGCGGCTGGATCGAGTGGATCGGCAACGCGAGCAGGGTCGGCGGGCGCGACGCAAGGCGGATTTGCCGACGGTATCGGTGGTCGGCTACACCAATGCCGGGAAATCCACCTTATTTAATGCGCTGACCCAAGCCGATGTTTACGCTGCGGATCAATTGTTCGCTACCCTAGACCCAACCGTGCGGCGGCTAGATTTGCCCGGCGCGGAACCGGTGGCGCTGGCCGATACCGTGGGCTTCATCAGTCGCCTACCACACGAACTGGTGGCGGCGTTCCGGGCTACACTGCGGGAAACCTGTGAGGCACGGCTGTTGCTGCATATTATCGACGCCAGTCATCCTGACCCGGAAGCGGTCATCGCTCAGGTTGAAACGGTTCTGGCCGAGATCGGCGCGGCAGAGATTCCGCGCCTGCAAGTATTCAACAAGATTGATCTGACTGGCGACCTGCCCCGACTGGAGCGAGATGCTGAAGGTCAGGCGCGGGCGGTGTGGCTGTCAGCGACGACTGGCGCTGGAATCGACGGGCTGATGATCGCGCTGACCGAACGACTGCGCGGCGCGGCGGCACATGGTTGGCTGTGCCTACCGGCGGCGGCGGCGCGGCTGCGCTCCCGGCTGTTCAGTTTGGGCGCGGTAGTGACCGAGCAACATGAACCATCGGGTGAGTGGCTGATTGAAGTCCGCACTTCATTCGGCAATTTGGATTTGCTGCGCCGCAAGGAAGGCCTGCGGGCGGAATGGGTGCGTTCGGGTTTTGCAAGCCCGGCGGTATAAGCAGTGCCAAGACTAATGTTGGGGTGTGAAATGGCCTGGAATGAACCGGGAGGCGGCAACCGCGATCCTTGGAATAACGGCGGACGCGATCAAGGACCGCCCGATCTGGACGAGGTAATCCGCAAACTATCGGACAAGTTCAGCGCGTTGCTGGGCAATCGGCGAAGTGGCGGCAACAATAATAATAGTGGTAATAACAGTGGCGGTGTCTCGGGTTCCGGGATCACCGGGATCGGGCTGATCGTCGGGATCATCGCCGTGATCGGCTGGCTGATTGCCAGCATCTACATCGTTAATGAAGGCGAACGCGGCGTCGTGTTGCGATTTGGACGCTATCTGGACACCACCATGCCGGGGCCGCATCTGCGCCTGTTCCCGATTGACCGGGTCGAAATCGTCAATCAGGAACAGCGCCGGTTCCGCGAGATCGGCTACCGCTCCGGCAGCAGCGGCGCCCGGCAGCCCGCGATCCGTTCAGTGCCCAAAGAGGCGCTGATGCTGACTCAGGACGAGAACATCGTGGATATGCGGTTGGCGGTGCAATACCAGATTAACGACCCCCCCGCCTATCTATTCAATGTACTGGACCCGGAAAGCGTGCTGGTGCAGGTGGTGGAAAGCGCCACCCGCGAAACCATCGGTAAAAGCACCATGGATTTCGTGCTGACTGAAGGCCGCAGCGCAATTGTCAACGATATTCAAAAGCTCAGTCAGCACATTCTCGATCAGTATGGAGCCGGGGTGCAGATCATTACCGTGGTGTTGCAGGACGCCCAGCCACCAGAAGAAGTACAGGACGCTTTCGCCGACGCGATCAAGGCCCGCGAAGACGAGCAGCGGCTCAAGAATGAAGCGGAGGCCTATTCCAATGAGGTCATTCCTCGGGCGCGCGGTCAGGCGGCGCGGCGATTGCAAGAAGCATCGGCCTACAAGGAGCAAGTTATTGCGCAGGCCCAAGGCGAAGCCAGCCGTTTCAACCAGTTACTGATGGCCTATCAAAAAGCACCGGAAGTGACTCGTGAACGGCTCTATCTGGAAACGATGGAATCGGTGTTATCACGGACGAGCAAGGTGCTGGTGGATGTGAAAGGAACCAATAATTTGCTGTATTTACCGCTGGATCGACTGCTCAAACCCAGCGAAGCGCCGGCTGCGGGCAGTGCGGCGGCAACGCCGTTGCCCGAAGCCTTGCCGTCCGGTTCAACGCCGTCAGTTGATGGCAGCGCGGCTGCGACCCGCCTGCGCGATCTCAGTCGTAGCCGGGAGGTACGCTAATGACCCTGTCGCAATTACCGTTGTCCGGCAAATCGGTGTTAGGCGGGATCGCCGCCTTAGTGATGCTGGCGGCAATGTCGCTGTTCACGGTGGATGAGACGCAAACCGCCATCCGGTTCCAGCTGGGTGAAATCGTTCAGGACAACTACAAGCCGGGTTTGCACTGGAAATGGCCGCTGATTAACAACATCCGCAAGTTTGATCGCCGCTTGCAGACTCTCGACACTGAGCCGGAGCGATTCCTGACCGCCGAGAAGAAAAACGTGATCGTTGATTCCTTCGCCATGTGGCGAATTGAGGACGTACGTAAGTTCTACACGACGGTCGGCGGTGATGCGGCCCAGGCTAATGTCCGGCTGGATCAAATCGTCAAGGACAGCCTGCGCAGCGAGTTCAGCAAGCGCACCATTCAGGAAGTGGTATCCGGTGACCGCGATCAAATCATGGAAACACTCAGTCAGTTGCTGAAAGACCAGGCAACCCAACTAGGAATCGCCGCGGTGGACGTGCGGATCAAACGCATTGATCTGCCGCCGGATGTCAGCAATTCGGTGTTTAGTCGGATGAAGGCTGAGCGGCTGCGGGTCGCCAAGGATTTCCGCTCACGGGGCGGTGAAGCCGCAGAACGAATCCGCGCCGATGCCGACCGGCAAGGCACGGTGATCCTGGCGGAGGCGTATCGCGACGCCGAACGGCAACGCGGCGATGGCGACGCCCAGGCAGCAGATATCTACGCCCAGGCTTATGGCAAGGATCAGGATTTCTACAACTTCAACCGTAGCCTGTCGGCTTACCGACAGAGTTTCGGCTCCAAGGATGATGTCCTGATCCTGCAACCACAGGATTTTCAATTCTTCCGCTATTTCAACCAAGCGCAATGATGATGCCGGATCGCCGGTTTCACGTCCGCGCTGCGCTGACTGCTGGACGCCGCCATGTGGGATGAGTTGCTGGCGGCGTTTGGGCTGATGTTGGTGCTGGAAGGCATCATCCCCTTTCTTAATCCCCGCGCCCTGCGCCAAACCCTGCTGCGGCTGGCCCAACTCGAAGATCGTGTACTGCGAATTGTCGGGTTGACCAGCATGGCGGTTGGGTTGCTGGTGCTGTACTGGTTACGCTGACTGTCAAAACAACCTTCTCTCGCCTGAATCCATCAGGTTACCGTCTGATTCACCGGAACTTCCGCGCCCATGATTTCCAAAGACCGCTGGTTGCTGCCCGAAGGCATTGAAGAAATCCTGCCCCCTGCCGCCAGTCGACTGGAACGGCTGCGCCGTGCGCTGCTCGACCTTTACGAACGCTGGGGTTACGAGCTGGTGATCCCACCGCTGATCGAATTTCTCGATTCGCTGCTGACCGGGGCCGGCGACGATCTGGAGTTGCAGACCTTCAAGCTGACCGATCAACTCAGCGGGCGGATGATGGGGGTGCGGGCCGACATGACCCCGCAGGTCGCGCGGATTGATGCCCATCTACTCAAACGGGCCGGGCCCGTGCGGCTATGTTATCTAGGGCCGGTGCTGCGGACTCGCGCCGATGGCTTCGGCGGCTCGCGTAGTCCATATCAGGCTGGGGTCGAGCTGTATGGGCATCGCGGCAATGAGAGCGATCTGGAAGTCCTGACCCTGATGCTGACTACGCTGCAAACGGCGGGGATTAGCCCGGTACACCTGGATTTGGGTCATGTTGCTATTTTTCGGGAACTGCTGCGTCAGGCTGGCCTGACTCGGGAACAAGAGGCGCTGCTGTTTGAGGCGCTGCAACGCAAGGCGCTACCAGAGATTCACGGCTATCTGGCGACATGGAATCCAGCGTACTGCGAACCGTTGCTGGCGCTGGCCGAATTGAACGGTGGGCCGGAAATGCTGGATGAGGCGGACTCCCGATTGGCGGCGGCAGGCGCGGGCGTGCGAGAGGCGCTGGCAACCTTGCGGCGGCTGACTGCGGCGCTGCGACAGCAATGGCCGGACTTGCCGATTCACATCGATCTGGCCGAATTGCGCGGCTACCACTACCACACCGGCGTTCTATTCGCAGCCTATGTTCCGGGGCAAGGTCAGGCAGTAGCGCAAGGCGGGCGTTATGACGAAATCGGCCAAGTGTTTGGCCGCGCCCGACCAGCGACTGGTTTCAGCGTTGATCTGGCGACCTTGTTGCTCCTTGGCTCAGCACCGGAATCGGTGAACACTGGCATTTACGCCCCGCCCTTGGCGGATGATCTGGATCTAGAACAGCAGGTGGCGGCGCTGCGCAACCAGGGTGAACGGGTGATTCGGGCCTTGCCGGGCGCGGCGGCGGCGGCACACGATCTAGGCTGTGATCGGATTCTGGCGCAACAAGCAGGGGAGTGGGTTGTTAATAGTCTCAGCTGATTCTTGACTGAAAGCGATAATGAACTGCTGTGCTTGAAAAATTGAAAAGCCTGATCGCTGTTTTCCATAAAACTTGTCAAATCAATGGCTAGCCATGAGAAAAAACCAATTGATATGTCAATCAATACATTGATATATCGCCTTCCACGGGATCGGCAGGCTGAACCTCGTTCTGCTCTAAGGAGTCGGGTCGGCTCCACAAGAATCCTTGAAGAAGCGGAAGTAATTGATTCGGATTTTTTGCGAAACAGTCAATTTAAATCACCCTGAAATCAGTACCCAGAATCTTTATTGCAAAGGCACCAGGAAACCGACATGGGCAAAAATGTAGTCGTCATCGGCGCACAATGGGGCGACGAAGGCAAGGGCAAAATAGTAGATCTGCTGACTGAAAATGCGGCAGCGGTGGTGCGGTTCCAAGGCGGTCACAATGCCGGACACACCTTGGTCATCAACGGTCAGAAAACCGTGCTGCACCTGATTCCCTCTGGCATTTTACGCGATGGCGTGCAGTGCCTGATCGGCAACGGCGTGGTGCTGGCTCCGGCAGCCCTGCTGACCGAAATCGACGATCTGGAACGCCAGGGCGTGGAGGTCATGGCGCGACTGCGGATCAGCGAGGCATGTCCACTGATTCTGCCCTACCACGTCGCGCTGGATCAGGCACGGGAAAAAGCACGGGGTAAACAGGCTATCGGCACCACCGGACGCGGCATTGGCCCGGCTTATGAAGACAAGGTGTCGCGGCGCGCCGTCCGGCTGGCCGACCTGTTCCACCGGGAACGGTTCGCGGCCAAACTCGGCGAAGTGCTGGATTTCCACAACTTCGTATTACAGCGCTACTTCCAGACCGATCCGGTCGATTTTCAAAAGGTGCTGGATGAAACCCTGGCCATGGCCGAACGGTTGCGACCACTGGCGGCGGATGTGACTGAATTATTGGATGTTCACCGCCGACGCGGCGACAACGTGCTGTTTGAAGGGGCGCAGGGCGCGTTGCTGGACATTGACCACGGCACCTATCCCTACGTCACTTCCTCTAACACCACCGCTGGCGGTGCAGCCACCGGTTCCGGGCTGGGGCCGCGCTATCTGGACTATGTGCTGGGGATCACCAAAGCCTATACCACCCGGGTCGGCGGTGGACCATTCCCGACCGAGCTGTTTGGCGAAACCGGCGAATATCTGGCCGAGCGCGGTCATGAGTTCGGCGCGACCACCGGGCGGCGGCGGCGCTGCGGCTGGTTCGACGCAGTAGCGTTGCGCCGGTCGATTCTGAACAACAGCGTGTCTGGACTGTGCGTGACCAAGCTGGACGTGCTGGATGATCTGGACAGCATCCAACTATGCGTAGGCTACCAATGCGCGTCAAAGCGGCTGGATCATGCGCCGCTGGGGGCGGAGGCGCTGGCCGAGTGCGAGCCGGTTTATGAAGAGATACCGGGCTGGCGAGCCTCCACCGTAGGCGTGCGACACTATGAAGCATTGCCGCCTGCGGCCAAAGCCTATTTGCGGCGGATGGAAGAATTGACTGATACCCCAGTTGACATCATCTCCACCGGACCGGATCGGCTGGATACCATCGTGCTGCGCGATCCGTTTAAAGATTAAAGAACCATCAAACCGGCGCGCTTCAAATCCTGCCTGGCGGCAATGTTGCGGCCTCAGAAAACCCAGCGGTTCGTGCTGCCGCCGCATCGCTGGGTGGTTGAGCGAGCCTTCGGCCGGCTGAGCCATTCGCGCCGCCTCTATGACCCCCTCATACATGCTGGAACATCTAGCTTAGTCCGGGGGTTCCAAACAGCCTCTCAGTTGAGTTAGTTGTCCTTCCAGTACTTGGCGCCCTGCACACTGCCCTGAGCCATCAAGCCGGTCTTCGTGAACTGGTAGATTGTGATTCCCTGCAGCGATTTGAGTTCGCCAGTCGCGCCATCTTTACCGTCTACCGTGGCGGCGGCTGTTTCACCACCAAAGGTCCAGCCTTTGTCGAGAAACTCTTTTAAAACAACCCGTTTCTTAAAGATCAACACGGTGCGCGTGTCTTCAAAACCGATGCCGAGTCCCCCGGCCACGGCGCTCATTTTCATGTAGGTGTCACGGCCGTTCAGATTGTCGGGCACGACCTCTCTTACTCGCTAAGTTTACAGATAGAAGGGCTATCGCTGGTTTCGTCCCGACACCCACCACATAATGTAGTGGGCAGGATCAAACGGCTCTACCCTGGCAACTACTTAACGCTACGTACGTAGTCGGGGGGTTGCGCCTGCATCTTCCTCCTCCGCAACCGCCCGCTTGATATATTTCAACAAGATTTCGCCCCGGAGAGGCTTCTGTAACACGTCCATCGCACCGTGCTTGAGCGCATACTCTTACCGATGTTGACGATAACCTCACGCACGGTCATTTCGCCGTGCGCGGCGCGCTCAAAATCGCTCACTTCGCCCAAGGGCAAGTTACATCCGGATGGGGAGAAACTGCTCAGTCGATTCTGATGTTGCGGTCCAGTGCGATAAGTGATCGAAGTGAAACGTGGTGGGGTTCCGGCCTATCGCTTGAAAGCCAGCAGGAGAACACCGCCAGCAACCATCGCTATACCTGACCGCTCGCGAAGCGATGGGCGTTCTCCAAGAAAAGTGAAGGCGAACACCGCCACCAGCACAAGGCTGAATTTATCCACGGGCGCGACCTTAGAGGCATCGCCGATCTTGATCGCCCGAAAGTAGCAGACCCACGATGCCCCAGTGGCTAACCCAGACAACCCGAGGAACAACCACGTCTTGGATGGCAGCTCAAAGGGGTTGCTCCACTTACCCGTGAAGGCTATAAACGCGGACAGAACGACGATGATGATCGCCGTTCGGATCAGTGTGGCCAAGTCGGAATCCACACCCTGAATACCCACCTTGGCAAAAAAAAATCGCTGTCAGTGCTGCGAAGACAGCCGATAGAAGTGCCCAGTAAAACCAACTACTTGCAGTCACCATAATTATTCTTCTAATAATCTGTATTGCCTGCATCAAGGATCTCCGCTGTTTTCATTGGAATTAGAACAATCGCACTCAATCCTGCCTCTTTCACTTGGTCGGTGAATTCGAGGCGGATTTTGGCTCCAATTCGGTTGGCAATCGTTTGAACGATGGAAAGACCTAGGCCAGATCCGATCTGGTCGCTGCCAAGCGTGCGGTAGAAGGGGTCAAAAACCCGGTCCCGTTCGGCCAAAGGGATGCCTGGCCCGTTATCTTGGATGAGCAGTACCGCGTGCCCTTCCGTCGTATCCACAGAAAGGTTAACTTGTCCCCCTTCTGGCGTGTAGCGAATGGCGTTATCGATCAGGTTCTTGACCAAGGCGATCATGTCCAGCTCACTCACCCACACTTGGGCGTCTTGCACGCCTTCGACCCCGATATCGATGTGCTTGACCTCGGCCAGCGGCATGAGGTCTTCCAACACGCGGCGGTAGATGCCTTGGACGGATACCGGTGACTTCGGCAAGTCGGCGGCCGACTGCGCCTTGGCCAAGGTCAGGAGTTGATCCAGCAGGCTCCGACCACGCTCGATGCCTTGGCGCAGCACCGTCAGCCGTTCGCTGGCCAGACCGGACATTTCCGCTTCCGCTAGCCGTTCCGCTTGCAGCGATAGAGCAGTCAGTGGCGAGCGCAACTCGTGCGTGGCGTCCGCCACAAAGCGACGCTGGGACTCCATAGATTGGCCGATGCGGGCGAGCAAACGATTAATTGCCACGGCGAATGGCCGTACCTCGGTGGGAAGGTGACTATCTTCGATGGGATGCAGTTCCTGCTCGGCGCGTTGGTCGATTTCCTTGGAAAGTGCCGCAATGGGTCGGAACATCTTACGCACCAAGTCGGCAACGATTAGCAACAGAACCGGTACAAGAATCAAGAATGGCATCACAGTGCGAAGTGCCCCATCACGGGCAATTTCATTGCGAAAGCCCGACTCCTGAGCCACGGTAATGCGTTCGCCTGCGGCCATCGTCTTGACCAGCACGCGGAACGTCTCGCCACCAATCTCCAACGTATGCAATCCATCGGACAGGGTTGTCGGGAATGGGAGTGTTCCTCCTGCATCCACGCCTACCGAAGAGGAGCGGGACTCGCCCAAGCGCTGGACGATCACCCGCGATTCTTCATCGGTATCCTTGAGTCGGACATCAGTGGTGGGTGGGGTCGGTGACAAGCGCTGCCGATCCATAAGCTGCGCCACCTGACGCAGAACGTCATCCTGTAGCTCGTGCGCTTCGTCAAAGGCGGACAGGAACGAGAAGATGCCTGCCACGATGGCCACAGCGAGGATGACCACCAACAGGGTGAACGACAGCTTGAGCTGAACCGACTCGTTCAAGCGCCTTTTGAGACCATCCATCCGACCCCTCTGACATTCTTGATGACATCGCTGCCCAGCTTGCGCCGCAGCGAGTGAATCAGAAATTCGACGGCGTTGCTTTCGACTTCTTCCCCCCAGCCGTAGATGCGATCCTCCAGCTCGCTACGCGAGAGAATGGCCCCCGGCCGCACCAGCAAGGCGTGCAGCAACGAGAACTCACGGTTGGACAGTTGCACCGAGGAACCGCCATTGACACTGGCCTCTTTCGTGGCTGGATCGAGCGATACCACGCCGTTACTGAGAATAGGAGCGGCGGTGCCGCCCTTGCGGCGCAGCACCGCCCGCATCCGGGCCAGCAATTCGGCCATCTGAAAGGGTTTAGACACGTAGTCATCGGCCCCGCCGTCCAGGCCGCGCAGACGATCATCCAGGCCGTCACGCGCCGTGATGATGAGCAGGGGAATCGGGTTGTCCTTGGCGCGGATGCTGCCCAGCACGTCCAACCCATCTTTTCCTGGCAGGCCCAAGTCGAGCAGTACCAGGTCATAGTGCTGGTAACCCAGCGTCGTGAGGGCGGTCTGCCCGTCCTTCACCCAGTCAGCGGCATAGGACGCATCTTTCAATGCGCCCTGGACCGCTTCCCCGATCATGGGGTCGTCTTCGACCAGCAATACCCGCATTCCCCCTCCGTTCAACTGTTGTTCAATGCGCCGTTTTGGCTGCCCGCTGCCCGAACCGAAGAGCAGGATAGCCGTCAGCCTGAAAGCAAGCAGCGGGCGGGTCAGGATGAACGCAGCCCAGAATAGCAGCGTGCGGGACACACCCGTCCAGCAGTAGGCCGCCACGACTAAAGCGAGCAGTGAGCCAAGGGTGCGGTGCCGACCAGATAGCCTAGGTTCATGGATATCAAGACGGCATCGCTGCCAGTTTTGCCGAATGTGGTGGCGGCGATTTTAATGAGCCAGAACCTCAGAGTGACTTCGTGGACTTTGTCCAGAGCGTGTTCAGTGGGTGTTTTTATGGGACGCGCTTGCTAATCAAACCTTGCCTTGGAGCGTGCTGAAGGTTTTCAGCAAGACCGCCAGGGCCGCCTTGCAATCAGCCTGATTCGGCGCATCGGTGCGCAGTGCGGCCAACGCCTTATCAATAGCCTTATCGAGCACATGCCAGTCATCGGCAGCCCGTGGTTTCAGTCCTGCCTCGGCCGAGTCCCAGGCCAGCTCCAAGTCCTTGATGCGGGCCTTGGCTGCGGGCAAATTGCCCTTGTCCACGATGGCGGTGTGCGACGTGAAGTCGTATAAGTAATTGTTTTCACTAGTTAACACTGGAGAAAACCGGATGTTCCCTCATCCGTAGCCTACCGTCCTAGGGGAGGTTGGTAATGAGGTCCTCTAAAGCGGACGGGACAATGAACCCCATCTTCGATAAGGAAGTAAGCCAGAGCTGTGAAGCAAAGGCGTATCTGCCAGTGCAAGGTGGAAGGGGGCTAGGCTGGAGTGGTATGGCTAACAAAAGTGAACTCTCGATAAATTCCGTAACGTGGAACAAGCCAAAAGCACTGATAGGCTTGAGCCAAAAGGCAAGCGGTTGGTTGACTGGTGTCGCCTAAAGTCACAGGGGCAAATAACCGCCGGAAGATAGAGAGAGCCTATCCCACTTATTCGTTACTTAAGCGGAACACGGTAAGCCCGACCCTCTGCCAGTCATGGCAGGCCAACCGTAAGGAAGGCTGAGAGAAGGCGGGTAGAGGAAAGTGGAGAAAGCGAAAGCCGCCCTGTAATGGGGCGGATAGGGATTGAGCTGCAAGGTAACATCACCCCAACCGGTAACGGTGCAGACTTCCGCTAGGTCTTACGTCACGAGAGAGTTTGCAGAACCTTTTACCCAAAGGAGGACAAGCAAATGAACACGAGTACAGTGTATGCGGCCTCCGGCGTGGAAATGAGTTGGCACAAAATCAACTGGGCCAAATGCCATCAAAACGTCAGAAGGCTGCAAGCGCGTATCGTGAAGGCAACGCAGGAAGGCCGCTGGCGCACGGTGAAAGCCTTGCAATGGCTGCTGACCCACTCGTGGAGCGGCAAATTAATAGCTGTGAAGCAGGTGACTGAAAACCAAGGCAAGAAAACACCCGGAGTAGACAAAGCAACATGGTCCACGCCGGAAGCCAAACTTCAAGCCGTGTTGTCACTCAGAAGGCGGGGTTATCAACCGCTACCACTGAGACGGGTTTTCATTCCCAAAAGCAACGGGAAGTTAAGACCGCTCGGAATACCCACGATGAAGGACAGGGCTATGCAGGCACTCTACCTGTCAGCACTCTATCCAGTATCGGAAACTTTGGCGGACCACAACTCGTATGGATTTAGGCCGGAAAGGTCCACAGCGGACGCTAGGGAACAATGCTTCAAGGTACTAGCAAATTCAAAACGTCCGAAATGGATACTGGAAGGAGACATCAAAGGTTGCTTTGACAACATCAGCCACGAATGGATGCTGGAGAATGTCCCCACGGACAAGGCAATACTCCGAAAATGGCTAAAGGCGGGGTATGTCTATAAAGACGAACTCTTCCCAACCGAAGCGGGGACGCCACAAGGAGGAATCATATCGCCCACGCTGGCAAATCTGACCTTGGATGGACTGGAAACCATACTCCGCAATAAATACTCATCAAACAAGACAGGAAAGCCCAGTCAGTATGTTGCGGCCAAGAACCAGGTCAGCCTTGTACGATATGCGGACGACTTCATTATCACCAGCAAGACGAAGGAATTGCTAGAAAATGAAGTCAAACCCTTGGTAGAAAACTTCCTAAAGGAACGGGGATTGACACTTTCAGAGGAGAAAACCAAGATAACGCGCATCGAAGAAGGGTTTGATTTTCTCGGATGGAATGTTAGGAAGTATGACGGAAAACTACTGATTAAACCGTCAAAGAAGAACGTGAAAGCGTTCCTGAAAAACATTCGGGAAACGGTGAAGGGGAACAAGACGGCCAAGCAAGAAAATCTGATTGGATTGCTCAATCCAAAAATGCAAGGATGGGCAAACTATCACAAAGGAACGGTCGCCAAGGATACCTTTGCGAAAGTAGACAAAGAAGTTTGGAAAGTAATATGGCAATGGGCCACCCGCCGACATCCTAACAAAGGACTCCGATGGATTAAAGAGAGATACTTTAAGCCAGAGGGGAATCGTAATTGGACATTCACGGCGAACACCAAGGACAAGGACGGAAAACCGCGAAAACTGAAGCTGGTGAAAGCCAGTGACACGAAAATCGAACGGCATGTCAAAATCCGAGGAGAAGCCAATCCGTTTGACCCTGCACAGGAACCCTACTTTGAAAGCCGATTAGGCCGGAAAATGAAGGAGAAACTGACAGGAAGGATTCAATGGCTGAGACTTTGGTGGCGACAAGACAAGGAATGTCCTAACTGCCACGAGAAGATAACGGAGGAAACGGGCTGGCACGTCCACCATATCCTACCGAAGTCCGAAGGCGGAAAGGATAACCACTCCAATCTGGTGTTATTGCATCCCAACTGCCACAGGCAGATACATAGCCAGAGGTTAGAAGTTGCGAAACCGGTTCCTGTGAAAAGGGGCTTCGCTGAGGCTTGAGCCGTATGAAGGGAAACTTTCAAGTACGGTTCTTAGGGGAGGGAGTGGCAGTAATGCCGCTTCCTTACCCGACAACGTCGGTAGCGATGCTGTGGAACGCCGATAAGTCGCCGAGCTTGGAGACGGGTTTTCCCTGTGCTGCCGTAGCGGCCTGAGCAGAAGCGGCAGGGGTTGCGCTTACGCCACCTTGATCGGCTGATTTGGAGCAACCTGTTGCCAGAGCTAGGAGCAAGACGGCCGATACGGCGGCCACGGGACGAGTGAATGAGTGCTGGGTTAGCATGATTTCTCCTTATGTAAAGGGCAAAGAGGGCTTATTCGGTGGCTTGAGCCGATCGGCTTGTGTTCATCCCGAACTGGGCAACGGCCACCAGCATGACGATCACCGAAATGAACAGGGCGCTGGTCCACATGGCTCCTATGCCGAGGCCGCCGTAGGTTTTGGCCTGTGTCAACAGATCGCCCAGCGCGGCACCGAACGGGCGGGTCAGGATGTAGCCGATCCAGAAGGTCAGTACGGCATTGCCGCCCATGCGCCAGGCGGCATAGGTGGCGCCGATCAACCCGCCGAACGCGACTGCGCCCCAAGTGAAGCCCAGGCCCAACGCCTCAGTCGCCAAATCGCCAGCAGCGGTGCCCAGCGCAAATGTGCAGAGGATGGCGGCCCAGTAAAACAGCTCCCGGCTGCACGTCACAATGTCGTGGATAGATAAGGTACGTTCGACGCGATACCAGACGAAGAAGATCGCGGCGAGTGCCACGGAGAAAACGGAGGTACTGACATACAGGCTGATACCCAAGTCATCGGTCAGCAGGTCCGTGATCTGGGTGCCGACCACGCTGACCAGCACGACCGTCAACCAGTAAATCCACGGGGTGTAGCGGCGGGTGCGCAACTGCGTAAATAAGGCGGCCGCCAGCAAGGCCGCCATGACCATGCGAGTGACTCCCTGGCCCCAGCCCGCATTGACCGCTAGGAAATCGGCCCCCGTCTCACCCACCGTGGTGGACATGATCTTGATAATCCAGAACGACAGCATGACCTCCGGGACTTTGTTGAGCCAGCCGGTAGATCTAATCACAGACATTTTGTTCATGGTGTTCTCCTGCTGATATGAAAAGGTTTCAATCAGTTTGGCCCGGCCATAGGTTCACTCGCGAACCCATCCCAACGTGATCAGTCTGGCGAAAAGCCAATGATGGATACGGGTAGCAAGCTGGTAAGTCGGCCCCAGATACCAACGTACTGTATGCAGCGTGAGTGAGGCACTGAGCGCTGCGATCACGGCTGCCCCAAGCATGTCGAGCGGGAAGTGAACCCCGAGATAGATGCGAGCCCACGCGATAGGAATACCCGACAAGGCCAAGGTGGCCCCTGACCTTTGTGAGCCTCGTTGCAGCAGAAGGCTGAATGCAACGGCCCACCACAGCGTCAGGTGATCGCTAGGGAATGACGAATCGGCAACATGAGGGATGAGGGTGTGCCCTAGGCCGATCATGAAAGGCCGAGGGTGTACCCAGGCCAAGCCGATAATCTGATTGACGAGCAGGCCCAGTAGCCCCGAAGCGGTTGCGACGAGCATCGCCTTGCGGGTGTTCTCGCCGCCCCACAGCCAGCCGATACCAATCAGGAGCGGCACTGCCCAGATGAGCCATTCCGCAAAAATGGTTGCTAATGCCACCCACAAAGGATTCGGGTGCTCAGGCGCGTTGAGCCAGAGAAAGAGTGCTTGGTTGAAAGGTTCCATAGGGTCCTCTGGCCGGATCACCTCATGACAGGTGATCCGGTCAACCTGCCAGATTGTCAGTCTGGCTTGTCGTGATCGTCATCGCGATCCGCCTTGTCTTCGGCGGACGAAATGACGGTTCCCTTGTCGGCATCAACCCTGACGTCAAAAACCTTGGCCCCATTGACAACTTCCACGTCGTAGACCCAGCCCTGTTTCGAGTTCTCGTACTCGGCGCGCGACGCCTTGCCATTGGCGTGCAGCTCGGCAACGGTGACGGCTTGGGTGAGCGGAATCTTGGCCTGGGTGATCGCCAAGGCGTCGTTTTCTATGCCGCCGTCGGCGGCGTAGGCGACTGCGCTGGTCGCGGCAATGGCGATGGCCAGCAGGGAAAGTCTGGTGTAGCGGTACATAATGTTTC
Source organism: Candidatus Competibacteraceae bacterium (assembly GCA_003989085.1). Taxonomy (GTDB): domain Bacteria; phylum Pseudomonadota; class Gammaproteobacteria; order Competibacterales; family Competibacteraceae; genus RXIV01. Next base: position 331,337 of record RXIV01000002.1, on the reverse strand, counting down.
TCCAGATGAGTGCAGGGATTTGCACGATAGAAAAGTTACGCAGGCAGACTTAGCGGCTACTGAGCCTTGCGTGATGTAGCGTGATTTTGATTTCAGCGGGTAGTGCATCATTCTTTCTGTAATTTGCTACCTGCCCCTGTTGGCGGGAGCCGCAAAGAGTGTCTTCGGGGTTATGTTGTATCTACCCTCTCAGGAGAAAACACATGGCGATGCGTGTAGAAACCGACCCGCTGGAAGCCGCCTATGCGGCCCTGCTGACCCAAGGACTCGAGGGTGCCGGGGAGGCGCTCCCCGCATCCTGGTCAACGAAGCCAGGAAGATCGAGCGGGCACACCAACCTCCAGGCTCAACCCTATGAGCGGAGCGAGGAACGCGCCGGTCATGCCAACGGCTTCAAGCCCAAAAGGGTGGTGACCCGGTTGGGCGAAGTCACCTTCGAGGTTCCACAAGTCCGTGACAGCCGTTTTTATCCCTCAGCCCTCGACAAAGGAGTGCGCACGGAGCAAGCCGTCAACTTGGCATTAGCGGAAATGTATGTCCAGGGTGTTTCTACTCGCAAGGTGATCACGGTCTTGCAGAGCTTGGTCGGGCCGGAAATCGCCCTTTCTTCCGCCCAGGTTAGCCGGGCCGCCGCTACCCTTGACGTGGGCTTGCAGGCATGGCGCGAACGTCCCCTCGGGGAAACCCTCTATGTGTTTCTCGACGCCCGCTATGAACGAGTGCGTACCGAGGGACAGATTATCGATTGCGCGGTATTGGTCGCGACAGGCGTGACGGCAGAAGGTCACCGGCGGGTCTTAGGAGTCTCCGTGGAACTCTCCGAAGCCGAAGTGCATTGGCGGGGCTTCCTGGAGAGCCTGGTGCAGCGTGGTTTATGCGGGGTCAAGCTGATCGTTTCGGACAACCATGCCGGCCTGAAGGCCGCGCGTCGGGCCGTATTACCCAGCGTTCCTTGGCAGCATTGCCAATTCCATTTGCAGCAGAATGCCCAAGCCCAGGTGGCTCGTCTTGAGCAGCGCTCCCTCGTCGGGCAACGGATTCGTGCGATTTTCAACGCGCCCGACCAGATTGAGGCACAGCGGCTGTTGGACCAAGCCATCGACCAGTGGCGCAAGGACGCGCCCAAGCTGCCAGCTTGGGCGGAAGAAAATCTCCCTGAAGGCTTTGCCGTCTTCAATTACCCGCCGGCTCACCGAACCCGGCTCCGTACCACCAATAGCCTGGAACGCATCAACCGCGAGCTGAAACGTCCAACCCGTGTGGCTTCGATTTTTCCTAATTCAGCTTCTTGCTTGCGCTTGGTTTCGGCCTTGCTCGCCGAGTGTGACGAGGAATGGATGAGCGGGAAAATCTACCTGAACCTCAACCATTAATAACTATCCGTGCCGAACAAACTCCTCCGTAATTTTTACAGAAAAGAAGTTGCTCTATCGCGTCGATAGCCGTCCAAGTATAAACGTCACCGTAGCCGAGTACGCCTTTGTATTCTGGGGCAACATTCCTTTCCTTGCTGTGGCAAAACGACCAGATTTCGTCGCACTGAACGCGCTTGCTGGTGATGTTGCGAATTGCCACATCTTGCAGTGCAGGTACCGGTTCAGTCTGGACCGGGCCAAACGGTCAGCATTGAACCGCTTGCTGACTCCTCCTGGTAAAAAATGTTCTGCTATCAAAATGCTAAGGATTTGGCCCATTGTTTGCGGCATATCAGGCTCGGGTTACCAATCTACCCTGCAGGAGGAATCACCATGCAACTTTCCGATGACACCATCAAAAAGTACCCAAAACTGTATTACTATCTGAAGGTCAACATGCCGCAGGTCGCTGAAGTCAACACGATTGTTAACGCCATTCAAAAACTAGCGGGCAAGACCACCCGGCAAACCATCCAGAACGCGATGAAGTGGGGGCAGGGGCCGACCATCAAAGTTGTGACCAATCTGGTCTGTAGCGGCACAAAGGCCTATGGCTGCTATTCGTGGGGTTCCAACGAGCTGCGGATTGACCAAAAGATGGTGATGGATTTTGAAACCGGCAAGGGGCTGGTGACCACCAAATCCGGGAAAAAGGTCTATCTGGTCGGCGTGACCATCTTGCACGAACTGACCCACTGGGCCGACGCCCAAGATGGCGTTGACGACGCAGTGCCGGGCGATCCGTCCAATGAAGAAGGCAACGCCTATGAAAAGGGCGTGTATGGCGACGTGCTGGGTTAATCCGTTCGGAATTCAGACGAGGCGCTCCCGGACTGATACGGCGGAGGCGATGATGAAAAAAACCCTGTTCCTGAGTGGACTGACGCTGTTTGCAGCACTGATTTATGGAACAGCGGCGCTCGGTGAAGTTGGCGGAACAGCTGACTTATCACAACCGGCTTTGTCCAAAACCCTGCGCCATATTTCATTCGTTGGCGGTGATGGTTCAAGTTGTCAAAAAGCGGTGATAATCAGGAAGGCCGCTAATCAAGCTGAGGGGGTGGCGGCTGAAAAAGCCTGGATCGCCTGGAAATATCCGAACGCCAAAATAAAGGGACAAGCCGTGAGCGGCGCTAAAAATAAAACCTTCGACGTGCTGGATATTGAAACCGCTACCGGCAATTCAATAACGGTGTGTTTTGATATCACCGATTTCTTTGGGCAGTGGTGAAAGAGGGCAGCGAAAGGAAGCGCGCTTTTTGGGGGTGAGGCGAACACCCGGTTCGCCTCACCCCAATTTTTCAGGTTCCCGCCACCCGTCGCACTGGCTCAACTTCCTCCCTATCGCTATCCGCCTGACGCAACGCCCGGTTGACGGCGCTGATTACAGCATTCAGCGAGGCGGTGACGATGTTGCTGTCGATGCCTACCCCAAACCGCACCTCCGGCTCACCGTCCATCCGAATTTCGACATAGGACACAGCAGTCGCGTTAGCCCCGGCTCCAATGGCGTGCTCATGGTAATCGACGACTCGCAAGTCCAGCCCGCAATGCCGATTTAAGGCATCGGTAAAGGCGTCAATCGGGCCGTTGCCTTTGCCGGAAATCAGCCGTTCCTGCCCGTTCTCACGGATCGTCGCGGTCAGTTTGCACGTCCCTCCAGTATGACTGTCCGGCGCAGTACGGTGTTCGATAAACCGGAACGGCTCGGTGGGTTGGAGATAGTCGCTCTGGAACGCCGCCCAAATATCCACCGAAGTCAGTTCTTTTCCAGTTGTATCGGCCAAGGCCTGCACTGTCCGGCTAAATTCGATTTGTAGCCGGCGCGGCAAACGCAAACCGTGGTCCTTCTCCAGCAAATAAGCAATGCCGCCCTTGCCGGACTGGCTATTGACCCGGATCACCGCCTCGTAGGTCCGGCCGACATCCGCCGGATCAATCGGCAAGTACGGCACATCCCACCAGCTCTGCCCGGCGTTGGCGGCCAATCCTTTCTTGATCGCGTCCTGGTGCGAACCAGAAAAGGCAGTGAACACCAGTTCACCGGCGTAGGGATGACGCGGATGCACCGGAATCTGGTTGCAATACTCGGCGCAACGCACCACAGCATTGATGTCAGACAAATCCAGGCCAGGGTCAATGCCTTGGGTAAACAGGTTCAGCGCCAAGGTTACAATGTCCACATTGCCCGTCCGTTCGCCATTGCCAAATAGGGTTCCTTCCACCCGATCCGCCCCGGCCAGCAACGCCAGTTCAGCGGCAGCGACCGCCGCCCCTCGGTCATTATGAGGATGAACGCTGATCAACACGGCATCGCGCCGGCTGAGATGACGGCAAAACCACTCGATCTGATCGGCATGGACATTGGGCGTCGCCATTTCCACCGTCGCCGGCAGGTTGAGAATGACCTTGCGCTCTGGGGTTGGCTGCCAGACGGCAAGCACCGCTTCGCAAATTTCCAGGGCGAAATCGGGTTCAGTGGCGCTAAAACTCTCTGGCGAATACTCAAAGGTCCAGTCGGTGTCGGGATGCTCAGCAGCGATATCGCGGATCAAGCGGGCGCCGCTCACCGCAATCTCGACAATTCCGGCTTTGTCCATGCCAAATACGACCTGACGCTGGATCGGCGAGGTGGAGTTGTAAAGGTGCATCACCGCTTTTTTTACCCCGCGCAGGGCTTCAAAACTGCGGCGAATCAATGCTTCCCGCGACTGGGTCAGCACCTGAATCGCCACCTGATCGGGAATCAGCCGTTGATCGACCAGAAAGCGGACGAAATCAAAATCGGTCTGTGAGGCCGCCGGAAATCCAACCTCGATCTCTCGAAAGCCAAGCTGGACCAGCATCTCGAACATCCGGAGCTTTCGGTCGGCCCCCATCGGTTCGATCAGCGCTTGGTTGCCATCCCGCAGATCGACGCTGCACCAGCGCGGCGCTTGGCTAATAACCCGCGACGGCCATTGCCGATCTGGCAACTGGACCGGTGGGAACGGACGGTATTTACGGACAGCATCCACACGCATGGGAAAATCCTCTTACAGATCATTCAGAATAATTGAGGGGTCATTCAGATACAGGCGCGGCGGGATTGCCAGCCGCCGGGCGGCCGCTAAGCCCGACGACTGCAACGCAGTCGCAGCACTGCAGTAGAGAACGCGCGTGTGAAAACCGGCCAGTCAGCATCGGGGAAAATGCGGGGACAACAAAATCGGCAGGGGTCAGGCATGGGGGCAATCCTTGAAACGGTCTGGATGATGAATGGCGACAACCAACCCCGGCGGCTCCTCTCAGGAGGCCGGGCCACTCAGTCGCAGTTCAAACCGTTCGATGGATTGTGAGCGTTTCATAATTCGCAAATTAACCCAGGGCGCTATTTCCGGTCAAGCATCATCAGACCGGCGGATGACTTACGCTTGCGTTAAGACTTTCTGGCCGGTCTGCTGTCTCCCAGACTGCGGCTAAGGCGGCAAATCCAGTATCATCCTGGCCCGGTTACGGCGAGTAACGGAGGCGCAGTGGCTCAAAGCGGATTGGGGAGGCAACGGCATGTTTGAGTTTATCAAGGCCGGCGGCTGGCTGATGCTGCCGATTGTCGCCTGTTCACTGGCGGCGGCCACTATCATCTTTGAGCGGCTGCTGGCGCTGCGGCGAGCGCGGGTACTACCGGGCCAACTGGTGGCGATGCTGCGCCGCTGGACCGAACAGGGCACCGTCCAGTTGGCTGAAGCTGAAGCGCTGCCGCTGCATTCGCCACTGGGCCGGATCGTTGCAGCGGGATTGGCTAACCGCAGCCGGGGCCGGGCCATTCTCCGTGAGCGGGTCGAGGATGCCGGTCGCCATGTAGTTCACCAACTGGAGCGCTTCCTGAACACTTTAGGCACCATCGCCGCGATCAGCCCATTACTCGGGCTGCTCGGCACGGTGGCCGGCATGATCAAAATTTTCCAGATCGTCTCGGTACAGGGCAACAGTAATTTCAGCCTACTGTCAGTCGGCATCGCCGAGGCGCTGGTGACGACCGCCGCCGGCCTGAGTGTCGCCATTCCCAGCCTGCTGTTCTACCGCTACTTCCATTCACGGGTTGACGAACTGGTGGTGCGGATGGAACAGGAAACTCTGGAGCTGATCGATCTGCTCGACGCCAGGCCGCCCAACCAGGAGCCGCCACCATGAATCTGCGTCCCCGCCGCCGTGAAGAGCCGGAACTGAGTCTGGTGCCGATGATCGATGTGGTGCTGGTGCTGCTGATCTTTTTCATGATCGCCACCAGTCTGCGCCATGAAGCGCAACTGGATATCCGCCTGCCAGAAGCCTCCGGCCAACCAATGCCCAACGCCATCGCCCAACTGGAAGTGAGCATTGCCCCTGACGGGCGCTATGCCGTCAACGGTCAAACGCTGGAAAGCCACGATCCGGCGACGCTGAAAGCAGCCCTGCAGGCCGCGACGGGCGGGCGGGTCTTGCCGCTGATTATCAGCGCTGATGGCCGAACGCCGCATCAGGCGGTCGCGACCGCACTCGATGTCGCCGGTCAACTAGGCATCCGGCAATTGAGCATTGCCACGGTCAACGCCGCAACACCGGAACCCTGAATCATGCAGAACTGGCTGAATCGCTACGGCTATTCGCTGAATCTGATCGCGGTGCTGTTGTGGCCGCTCAGTACCTTGTTTTGCGTCGCTGTACAAGCCCGACGCTGGCTCTACCGACACGGATTACTGAGCAGCACGGCGCTAGGCGTCCCGGTGATCGTAGTCGGCAACATCAGCGTCGGCGGCGCGGGTAAAACCCCGTTGACGGTGCGGCTGGTCGAACTGCTGCGCGAGGCGGGTTATCAACCCGGCGTGGTCAGCCGAGGTTACGGCGGGCAGGCCGATGAGTGGCCGCAGCGGGTCACCGCCGCCAGCAATCCCCGTTTGGTCGGCGATGAACCGGTGTTGCTGGCCCAGCGCTGCCGCTGTCCGGTGGTGGTTGACCCTGACCGGGTGGCGGCGGCGCAGGCGCTGCTCGCCACGGGTGAATGCAACATCATCCTCAGCGACGACGGTTTACAACATTACCGACTGCAACGCGACTTGGAAATTGCGGTGGTGGATGGGATACGCCGCCTGGGCAATGGCGCTTGCCTGCCGGCTGGGCCGCTGCGTGAACCGCCCTCCCGGTTGCGTGAAGTTGACTTCGTGGTGGGCAACGGCGCAGCCCGGAACGGCGAATATCTCATGGCGTTGCACGGCAGGATTGCGATTGACCTGAACGATCCCCAGGTCAGCGCCGCGCTGGCCGGATTCCGCTACACCACAGTTCACGCGGTGGCCGGGATCGGCGATCCGGGGCGGTTTTTTGATCACCTGCGCCATACCCAGCTGCGACTGATCGAACATCCCTTTCCCGATCATCACCTATTTCGCGCCGAAGATTTGCGGTTCCCTCAGGATTGGCCGGTGCTGATGACCGAGAAAGATGCGATCAAATGCCGGCGATTCGCGCTGGAAAATTGCTGGTATGTGCCAGTCACCGCCCAACTCGATCCGGGATTTGAGGAGAACTTGCTCAAACGGCTGGCCGTGATTGCCTTGGCCAAAGGCATCCAGCCCAAAACTGCGGCGCGGCGGCGCAGTCCTCTTTCCAAATCCACCACCGAGCCATTACCCGAGGTTAATCATGATGGACAAGAAACTGCTGGAAATTCTGGTGTGCCCGGTCAGCAAGGCCCCACTGGTTTACGACCCGGCGCGGCAGGAGCTGATCTGCAAGGAAAGCCGGCTGGCCTATCCGATCCGCGACGGCATTCCGGTGATGCTGGAGGCTGAAGCGCGGCGCTTGAACGATACTGAGATCGATCCCGGTGAGTGAGGCGGAGCCACTCCTATTCCGGGTCGCCATTCCGGCCCGTTACGCCTCCACCCGGTTGCCGGGTAAACCGTTACGGCTGTTAGCCGGGCGACCGCTGATTGAACATGTCTACCGGCAGGCGCTGGACAGTGGGGCGCTAGAGGTCGTCATTGCCACCGATGATCCCCGGATTCAGGCGGTCGCCGAACATTTCGGGGCAACGGTGTGCATGACTTCGCCCGATCATCTCTCCGGCACCGACCGGCTGGCGGAAGTCGCGGATCGGCTGGGTTGGCCGGATGAGGCCATTGTGGTCAATGTGCAGGGTGATGAGCCGCGCCTGCCGCCGGCGCTGGTGCAGCAAGTCGCAGCAGCGCTGGCGGCGCATCCTGACGCCGGGATCGCTACCGCCTGCACCCGTATTCATGATCCGGCTGAGGCCTTTGATCCCAACGTGGTCAAGGTGGTGCGGGATGCGGCAGGCTATGCGCTGTATTTCAGCCGCGCCCCAATCCCTTGGCATCGCGGGGCGTTCGGGACGGGTGGAGCAGCCCCGGCGGAACTGCCTGCCGATACCGCCTGGTTGCGTCATATCGGGATTTACGCTTATCGGGTGGCCGTGTTGCGCTGCTACCCACAGTGGCCGCCAGCGCCGGCGGAACAGGCAGAATCCCTGGAGCAGTTGCGCGCCTTGTGGCAAGGCGTCCGTATTCAAGTCGCCGAGGCTGCCGAAGCGCCGCCGCCAGGGGTGGACACTGAGGCCGATCTGGCGCGAGTCGCGGCAATGCTGGCGCAATCAGTCCAGTAAATCCAACCCGGACAAGCCCGGCAGATCGGGATTGAAACCATCGCGGCGCGGGTTGAGCAAGGCAACGGTAAAGGTTTCGATCATGCGATCGCCCGCATCGCCGTACTGGTTGGGCTGGATGATCTTGCGTTCTTGGCGGCCTTGCAGGACCAACGCCGGCGGGTCGGTCAGAATTTCGATGACCTGGCAGTCAAGCTCTCGATAGTTAAAGGTTTGACCTAGCAGTTGTTTCAGTTTATCGGGATCGATATTGGGCATGGTGGCGAAGTCGTCAACGAGGCAAAAACAATGGTCAAAGTTCTAATGGTGTGCATGGGCAACATTTGCCGGTCGCCGATGGCGGAAGGGGTCTTCCGGCGTTTGCTGGAAGAGGCCGGTTTGACCGACCAAGTGTACGTCGATTCTGCTGGCACCCATGCCTATTATCACCTCAACTCGCCGCCAGATCATCGCGGCCAGACGACCGCGTTGCGCCGGGGCGTCGATTTGAGCGGCATCCGCGCCCGGTCGGTCACAGTTGCTGACTTTGCCGATTTTGATCATGTACTGGCGATGGATCGGGAAAACTTTGCCAATTTGCAGGCAGTGTGCCGGGATGCAGCATTGCAGCAGCGCATCCAGTTGTTTCTGGACTTCGCGCCGGATCAGCCAACGCGGGAAGTGCCTGATCCATATTACGGCGGGTCGGACGGATTCGAGCGGGTGATGGATCTGATTGAGGCGGCGGCGCAGGGTCTGTTGATTCAGCTCCGCCAGCGTTATCAGCTTTCTTCTGCGAACGACATGAAAAAAAACAGGAAAACATAGAGTTTTTCCTGCTTTCCATGTTTTCCGTGAAGAACCTCTTTTATCCGGTGTCCCCTGGCCAGGCGCTGATGAGCAAGCCGATACCCATCCCGCCCAGTAGCCAGATTAGCAGCGGCGCATTCAGAACGCTGACGGGGTGCTGAGCATCAAGGCCCAGCAGCACCGCAGCGCTGATCACCAGCGCTGCGCCCACTGCGGCGTGAAACGTGCGCCGATTGGCCCGCCGCATCTCCCGTCGCAACTGCGCCATTTCCTGCTTTTGTAATTGCACCGTGAGTTCGCCGCCATTCACCTTGCGGAGCAGGCCGTAAATCAGATTGGGCAAATCCGGGGTCTGATCCATCCAGCGCGGAATGTAATGCTTGATGCGATTAAATACTGAACGCGGCCCCACCCGGTCGCGCATCCAGCTTTCCAGAAACGGCTTGGCGGTTTTCCATAAATCCAGTTCCGGATCCAGTTGCCGGCCCAGTCCCTCGATATTCAGCAGGGTTTTTTGCAGCAATACCAGTTGCGGTTGCACTTCCATATTAAAGCGGCGGGCGGTCTGAAACAGGGTCAGCAGAAAACCGCCAAAGGAAATGTCCTTGAGCGGACGGTCGAATATCGGTTCCGATACCGTGCGAATTGCCGATTCAAACTCATCCACCCGTGTTTCCGCCGGCACCCAGCCGGATTCGATATGCAGTTCTGCGACTCGCCGGTAATCACGGTGGAAAAACGCCAGAAAGTTCTCCGCCAGGTAATGCTGATCGGTGGGATTCAAGGTACCAATAATTCCGAAGTCCACAGCAATATAACGGGGGTCAGCGGGATTATCGGCATTGACGAAGATATTGCCAGGGTGCATATCAGCGTGAAAAAAACTGTCGCGGAAAACCTGGGTGAAAAATACTTCCACGCCACGCTCCGACAGTTTTTTCAGGTCAACGCCACGCCGGCGCAACTCGGCAATGTCGCCAACCGGAATACCGCGAATCCGCTCCATCACCAGCACATTGCGCCGGGTTTCCGGCCAAAACACTTCCGGCACATAAAGAATTGGCGAATCCCGGAAGTTATGCCGTAATTGACTGGCATTGGCGGCTTCCCGGACTAAATCCAACTCATCAAAGATGGTTTTTTCGTATTCTGCGACCACTTCCAATGGCCGCAACCGGCGACCTTCCTTCCAGTAGCGCTGGGCCAACCCGGCAATGATGTACAGCAATTGCACATCGCGGCGAATAATTTTATCAACGCCAGGCCGCAGCACCTTGACCACCACTTCCCGCCCATTCAGCAACCGGGCGGTATGCACCTGGGCAATCGAAGCGGAAGCCAACGGCTGTGGACTGAACTCGGTAAACAGGGTTTCCACTGGCTGCCCGTAAGCCTTCTCGACAATCACCCGCGCCTGCCCGCCGGGGAACGGCGGCACCTGGTCTTGCAGCTTGGCGAGTTCCAGGGCGATGTCATCGGGCAGCAGATCGCGGCGAGTGGACAACATCTGACCGAACTTGACGAAAATCGGCCCCAAATCTTCCAGGGCCAGCCGGATACGAGCACCGGGCGGCAGATGCAGTTGATGACGGGGAACCCAGTTCCACGGCAACAGATGGCGGAGAAAGCCGACGGGTCGGAACAGGTGGGTGGCAAAGACGATCTCGTCCAGACCATGCCGCACCAACACCCGATTGATATGGAGTAGACGCAGTAGTTGAGCAGGACCGAACATGCGCGGTGGCGGCTTAGACAGAATCGCCCGACGGGGCTAGTCGGCGCAGACGGACAATACGTGCGGCCAGCCGGTCAGCGTCCTCATGCAAGGTATCGACGGCGCTCAAAAACTGCTCCACTGCCGAGCGTGGCGGCAAGGCCCGCAATTCATATTGCAGATACTCACTGCTGTCGCGCAGCAAAACATCCACGCTCTGCCGACTCCAAGCGCGGAATCCGCGCCAGAACCGGCCCAGTTGATAAGCGGCGATATCGCCAACCACTCGGGAAAGCAGTTCTTCCCAGTCAATATCCAGTTGGGACAGGAGGGTCTGGAATTGTCGGGCGACCGTAGCGTCGCCGCTAATCGTCAGGGAATTACCGGCGCTTTTGTCACCGCGCCAGTGTCGGGCTAATGCCAGCGGCGTCCCGCTAATTCGCACCGTGGGTTCACCGTCATATCCGATCAGCACCCGGACGCCACTGGCGACCGCTTGCAAATAAACACTCAGGCCCAATCCTTCCAGGTCAATAGCGATGATCTCATCGGCTAATTCCGCCAGACGCGGCGGCACATCCGGATCGAGTTGCAATAGCTGATTCAATGCGGTTTCAAGACCGGTGGCAATCAGCGCGGATGAAAACAGGGTGGCCATCAAAATTTGTAGCCGCGATGGACGGCGACAATACCACTCGCCAGATTGAAATATTGGCAGCGCTCGAATCCGGCATCCTGCATCATTTGCAACAGGGTTTCCTGATCAGGATGCATCCGAATCGACTCCGCCAAATAACGATAACTGTCAGCGTCATTGACCACCAGCTTACCCAGCAATGGCAAGACCTTGAAGGAGTACAGGTCATAAACCGGCTTTAACCCCGGCGCGAGTGGCTGGGAAAATTCGAGAATGATTGCCCGCCCGCCGGGCTTGAGCGCCCGGAGCATCGCCGCCAACGCCCGCGGCTGGTCGGTCACATTCCGCAACCCGAAGCCGATCGTGATGCAGTCGAAGGTATTATCGGGAAACGGTAGTTGTTCAGCGTCCACTTGTGCGTAAGCCACCGTGCCGAATGCGCCATCGTCCAGCAATCGCTTGCGCCCCTCGCTCAACATGCTGGCGTTGATATCAGACAGCACCACCAGCCCACCCGCCCCGACCAATGGCAGCATCCGGCTGGTCAAGTCGCCGGTGCCACCCGCCAGGTCCAGCACCCGTTCGCCAGGGCGGAGATGCGCGAGACTAATCGCAAACCGCTTCCACAGCCGGTGAATGCCCAGCGACATCAGGTCGTTCATCACATCGTATTTGTCGGCGACCGAATCAAACACGCCGGCAACCTTGCCGGCTTTCTCGGCGGCAGCCACGGTCTGGTAGCCGAAATGAGTGCTCTCGGAGGGTTCCATAGCTTGGCAGGGATGCTTTGGCAGGTGGAAGTTAGGCTTGACGCTGATGACCGGCTTCAGCCAACCGGCGCAGATAATCCTGCCAGTGGCTCTCCTGGTTCACACCCAGATCGTAAAAGATATTCCAGGAATACAGGCCGCTATCGTGGCCGTCGTCGAACACCAGCCGCACCGCATAATTGCCGATGGGATCAATCGCGGTGATGTTGACGTTCTCCTTACCGGTCACCAGGGTGGCGGTTTGAGGGCTGTGGCCGCGCACCTCGGCGGAGGGCGAAAACACCCGCAGGTATTCACAGGACAACTCAAACCGCATGCCGTCTTCAAAGGCGATTTCCAGCAGCCGCGAGGCTTGGTGCAACTTGATTTCAGTCGGATGGATGCTCATGACGCCAATCCTCACAGAATGTAGCGGGTCAAATCTTCGTCCTTGATCAGCTCGCCCAGATGCGCGTCAACATAGGCGCAATCCACGACCGCCGCCTGGCCCGCACGGTCGGGCGCTTCAAAGGAGAGGGTTTCCAGCAGGCGTTCCATGACCGTATGCAGTCGGCGAGCGCCGATGTTCTCGGTGCGTTCGTTGACCTGACAGGCCACCTCGGCGATCCGCCGCACGCCATCCGAGGCAAACTCCAGTTTGACTTCCTCAGTACTCAGCAACGCCACATATTGCTCGGTCAGCGAGGCGTCCGGTTCAGTCAGGATCCGCACGAAGTCCTCGGTACTCAGAGCACTGAGTTCAACCCGAATCGGCAAGCGGCCCTGCAATTCGGGAATCAGGTCCGACGGCTTGGACAGATGGAAGGCGCCCGACGCAATGAACAGGATATGGTCGGTGCGCACCATGCCATATTTGGTCGAGACAGTGCAGCCTTCCACCAGCGGCAGCAGATCGCGCTGCACACCTTCGCGGGAGACATCCGGGCCGCCATATTCGCCACGTTTGGCGACCTTGTCGATCTCGTCGATGAACACAATGCCATTCTGCTCAACCGCCGCCAACGCCCGCAGCTTCAGTTCTTCCTCATTGATCATCTTGGCCGCCTCTTCCTCTTCCAGTAGTTTGAGCGCGTCCTTGACCTTGAGCTTGCGGGTGCGGGTACGACCTGTATTCAGGTTCTGGAACAGATTTTGTAACTGGCTGGTCATTTCTTCCATGCCAGGCGGGGCCATGATCTCGACCCCAACCGGACGGACGGACAATTCGATCTCGATCTCGCGGTCGTCGAGATCACTATTTTGCAGGCGCTCGCGCATTTTCTGCCGGGTGCTGGAATGATCCGGCTGCGGTGGTTCATTGGCAAAGCCAACGCTGCGCGGGCGCGGTAACAGGGTATCCAGCACCCGTTCATAGGCCGCATCTACCGCCCGATCCCGGACTTTTTGCATGTCCTCCTCACGCACCAGCTTGACCGCCATGTCCACCAGATCGCGGATGATCGACTCGACATCGCGCCCCACATAACCGACCTCGGTAAACTTGGTGGCCTCAACCTTGATAAAGGGCGCGTTAGCGAGTTTAGCCAACCGCCGGGCGATTTCGGTCTTGCCCACCCCGGTCGGGCCAATCATCAGAATGTTTTTGGGGGTGATTTCGTTACGCAGCTCCGGATCGACCCGCATCCGCCGCCAGCGGTTACGCAGCGCAATCGCCACAGCGCGTTTGGCGGCATCCTGACCAATGATGTGTTTGTCCAGTTCCTGGGCAATTTCCCGGGGGGTCATCTCTGACATGGCAAGGCTACCATCCACGGCTGATACGGAAATACGGAGACAGGACGACGGATTCAAGCCAGTTCACGCGCCCGCCAGTTCTTCAAAGCTGAGATTTTCATTGGTGTAAATGCAGATGCTGGCGGCGATTTTCAAGGCATGCTCGGCGATGGCGCGAGCATCGAGGTCGGTATGCAGCAACAACGCCTGAGCGGCGGCTTGCGCATACGCCCCGCCGGAGCCAATCGCGGCCAGATCGTGTTCCGGCTCGATCACATCGCCGGAGCCGGACAGAATCAGCAGGTTTTGCAGGTCGGCGACAATCAGCAGCGCTTCCAGTCGCCGCAACAGCCGGTCAGTGCGCCAGTCCTTGGCCAGTTCAACGGCAGCGCGGGTCAGGTTGCCACCATGCTTTTCCAGCTTGCCTTCAATACGCTCAAACAGGGTAAACGCATCAGCGGTGCCACCGGCGAAGCCAGCGACGATCTTGTTCTGATAAAGTCGCCGCACCTTGCGGGCGTTGCCTTTCATCACGGTGTTGCCCAGAGTGACCTGGCCATCGCCGCCAATCACGACTCGACCATTGCGGCGAACCGCAAGTACGGTGGTGCCATGCAAAGAATCCATCGTTGCGCCTCGAAAATGCCGGTGCAGAGATTGTACACGCGGGAAGGTGGATAGTGCTTGGCCTTGGAAATTGGGCCAGTCGGAGGCATTGTCAAGGCTGTACTCGAAAAAAAGGCCCCGATTCCAAGGGGGAATGGAGTCGGGGCGAATATGATATCCGGTTTGCTCAACCGGACTTAGTCCGCTCAGGGAGGGAAGCGGACAGGCGTAAGGGCTACGCTTACCGCTTAAGATAAGGACAATTTTAAAAAGTTCAATACCCCTTGTTAAAGTAAGCGTTGATAAGTTCCTACCGATCACGATGGATTATGGCCCAACTGCGCTGATTTCCATCATCGCTGTTTCGATCCAATGCTCCACCTGCTGATTTAATTCCTGTGCAGAACGCCCCTCACTCTCGATCAGGGGGCCAAACACTACCCGAACCGTTCCCGGCCGTTTTAGAAATCCCCCACGCGGCCAGAATTCGCCAGCGTTGAGCGCCACCGGCAAAATCGGATAGCCGCTATGCGCCGCCAGCGCTGCCCCCCCCCATTCCATAGCGTTTGCGGACGCCGGGCGCAACCCGAGTGCCTTCTGGGAAAATCAGCACCCATTGACCTTGGCGCAGATGTTCTATGCCTTGCCGGATCACCTGCTTGACCGCTGACGCCCCGGCTTGGCGGTTGATCGCAATCGGTCGCAACAGCGCCAGCCCCCAGCCGAAAAACGGCAACCACAGCAGTTCTCGCTTGATCACCCACGCCACCGGCGGCAGATACTGGTGCAGAAACATCGTTTCCCAGGTGGATTGATGCTTAGCCATCACGATGACCGGGCGCTGGGGAATATGCTCGACGCCGCTGACCTGGTAACCAATCCGGCACACCACCTGCAACCACCACAGATTAAACTGGCTCCAGTACCGGGAAATGTGGTATCGCCGGGGAAAGGACCGAGCAGCACTCAACACCAGCGCCAGCGCCACCACCCCGGTTGCGGCAATCATACCCACTGAAAACAACAAGGAACGGCCCAACAGCATCGGGATGGGCATCGGGACAGCGGTCGGCGCGGACATGGAAAATGGGTTAGCCATTGGCAGGTCAGCCCTTATTGATGATTGGCAATGAGGTAGTCAGCCACTTCGGCCAGATCATTGAAAACCAGAACATTGGCGCAAACCTCCGCTTCCCGGGCCAAGGTTCCCGCACCCTTGCCAGTTCGCACCAGCAATGGACAGGCATTAGCCGCCCGGGCCGCCCGAATATCCCGAACGCTGTCGCCAACCACCGGCACCCCTTGCAGGGTGCATTTCAACCGCCGGCTGATTTCCAGCAACATACCCGGATTAGGCTTGCGGTAAGGATTTGCTTCGTCCACATCTGGACAGAAAAATACTGCTTCAACCAGACCGCCGGCTTCCTGGGTCAGTCGGTTCATTTTTTTGTGGATCAGGTTCAGCATTTCCAGATCAAACAACCCTCGTCCCACTCCAGACTGGTTGGTGGCGACGACCACTCGATAGCCGGCGTGGTTAAGCCGGGCAATAGCCTCCAGGCTGCCAGGCAACGGAATCCATTCCTCCGGCGCTTTGATGTAGCTGTCGGAATCCTGGTTGATAACGCCGTCGCGGTCCAGAATGATCAATTTCATGGGAGTTGGATTTACCGCGCAATCTTCAGAAAGAGTGTTTCACGTGAAACTATCCGCCATACATGGAAAACACAGAGGACAGGGGAGTTGTCACCGTGCTTTACATATAACCGTCTTTAGCCTTTGGGTGGCATGCCTCATGAGCCACACCGCTGATGTTCTCGAAACCACCCGCCAATGTTTCGCATGAAATTCCGAGGCTGGAACCGCCGGGCCACCCTTTAACCTTGACCTTTTCCTCACTATCAGTCCTGCAAGCGCGAGAAATCCGCGACCCGCAAGAACAGGCTACCCAGTTCGTTCAGCAAAGCAATGCGGTTATCGCGCACCGCTGCATCCTCAGCCATTACCAGCACCTGATCGAAAAAGGCATCCACCGGTTCACGCAACCCGGCCAAGCGGTCCAGGGCTTCGCGGTACAAACCGGCTTCCATCAGTGGGATGACTTCCGAGGACAGTTCCACCAACCGCCCGGCCAAGGCCTGCTCCGCATCTTCCAGCAGCAGATCAGGCCGCACCTCAAAAGGCAGCACTGTCTCCATCTTTTTGAGGATATTGCGGATCCGTTTATTGGCGGCCGCCAGACTGGCGGCTTCTGGCAACTCCCGGAAAGCGCTGACTGCCCGCACCCGCCGGTCAAAATCCAGTGGCCGGGTCGGACGACATTCCAGCACCGCTTCAAACGCATCCGGGCGGATATCCTGATCCATATAGTAGCTACGCAGCCGATCCAGGATGAAATCGAACACGTTTTCGATCACGTTCTCAGCGCGAATCGCGGCATCAAACCCGGCAGCAGCCTGCTCCAGCGCTTCAGTCAAATCCAAGTTCAAGCCACCTTCAATCAGAATCCGCACCACGCCCAAGGCGGCGCGGCGCAAGGCAAAGGGGTCCTTGGTTCCAGTTGGCGGCTGACCGATAGCGAAGATGCCCAACAGGGTATCCAGCCGATCCGCCAGCGCCAGCACCCGACCCGTCGCGGTTTCCGGCAACCGGTCGCCGGCAAAGCGCGGTAAATAGTGTTCTTCCAGCGCTTGGGCGACTTCAGGCGGTTCCTGATCGTGTTGGGCGCAATAGCGACCCATGATTCCCTGTAATTCGGGAAACTCCTGCACCATCTGAGTCATCAGGTCACATTTAGCCAACTGTGCAGCCCGCTCAGCCCACTCAGCGTTGCCGTAACCCTGTTCGGCGATAAACCGGGCCAGCGCTGCAACCCGGCTGCTTTTCTCGGCCACTGTGCCCAGCCGCTGCTGAAAAACCACTTGCTTGAGCGTTTCCATCCGCGCCGCCAGCGGTTGCTTGCAATCCTGATTCCAGAAAAATTCAGCGTCGCTAAATCGGGGGCGAATCACCCGTTCATTACCAGCCCGCACCTGCGCTGGATCGCGGCTGACCAGGTTAGTCATCGTAATAAAGTGCGGTAACAATCGGCCTTGTCCGTCCACCACCGGAAAATAACGCTGATGATCCTGCATGGTGCTGATCAAAGCCTCAGCGGGCACCGCCAGAAAACGTTGCTCGAAGTTGCCAGCCAGGGCGACCGGCCACTCCACCAGCGCTGTGACCTCATCCAGCAATTCCGGCTGGATCACCGCCACACCGCCCAACTCGGCCGCCGTTGCTTCGACCTGAGCGCGAACCACAGCACGGCGCTCGCTAAAATCGGCGATGACCTTGCCCTGCTCTGCCAGTTGCTGGGCGTAATCAGTGGGCGCCGTCAAGCGGATCGGTTGCGGACAGTGAAAGCGGTGGCCGTGAGTCAACCGGTCGGTCTGGACACCGAGAATCGTAGCCGGAATCACTTCATTGCCAAATAACAGCACTGCCCAATGCACCGGACGGACAAATTCATCATCGCGGTCACCCCAGCGCATCCGCTTGGGAATCGGCAACCCGGCCAGGGCGCTGACCACGATGCCGGGAATCAGATCAACCGTAGGAGCGCCCGGCTCAAGGCTCATATGAACCAGCCACGCGCCCTTGTCGGTCTCCTGCCGTTGCAAATCGCTCACAGCGACACCGCAGGAGCGGGCAAAGCCTTCGGCGGCCTTGCTCGGTTTCCCATCCGGGCCGAAAGCAGCGCTCACCGCCGGACCACGCCGTTCCATCCGGCGATCGGGCTGGCGAATCGGCAAGTGTTCCACCAGCACCGCCAATCGGCGCGGGGTCGCGAAGCGGCGCAGGTTATTACCGGGCAAGCCGGCTTTCTCCAAGCCGAGCTGAATCCCCTGCTCAAAGGCCAGCGCCAGACTGGACAGCGCCTTGGGTGGTAATTCTTCAGCACCGATTTCAATCAACAGATCGCGAGTGTCGGCGTCAGACATGGGCTGGCTCCTGGGCTTGTCGCGCCGCCGCCTGGCGGGCGCACATCGGGAAGCCACGCGCAGCGCGGGCATCGTAATAGGCTTGGGCGACCGCTCTGGCCAAAGCGCGAACCCGCAAGATATAGCGCTGGCGCTCAGTGACGGAAATCGCTTTGCGGGCGTCCAGCAAATTGAAGGTATGGGAGGCTTTCAGGGTCATTTCATAGGCGGGCAGCGGCAGACCCAGTTCGATGAGCCGTTTACTCTCTGATTCACAGGTGTCGAACCAGCCAAACAATGCCGTAGTGTCTGCGTGTTCAAAGTTGTAAGTGGACATTTCGACTTCGTTCTGATGAAACACATCGCCGTAAGTCACCCGACCCAGCGGTCCGTCGGTCCAGACCAGATCGAAGACGCTTTCCACGCCTTGCAGGTACATGGCGATCCGCTCCAGACCGTAGGTAATTTCGCCGGTGACCGGTTTGCAGTCCAGCCCACCGATCTGCTGAAAATAGGTGAACTGGGTGATTTCCATGCCGTTCAGCCATACTTCCCAGCCCAGCCCCCACGCACCCAGGGTGGGTGACTCCCAGTTGTCTTCGACGAAACGGATGTCGTGAATCAGCGGATCAAGCCCCAAATATTGCAGAGAGCCGAGATACAGGTTCTGCAAGTCCAGCGGCGAGGGTTTAATCACTACTTGATACTGATAATAATGTTGCAGACGGTTGGGATTGTCGCCATAGCGGCCATCGGTGGGGCGGCGCGAGGGCTGCACATAGGCCGCGCTCCACGGTTCGGGGCCAATAGCGCGCAGAAAGGTCGCAGGGTGAAAGGTCCCCGCACCTACCTCCATATCATAGGGTTGCAGCAGCACACAGCCCTGTTCCGCCCAATAAGTCTGCAAGGCCAGAATCAGGCCCTGGAAAGTCGAGACATCGCGCACCGGCGCCTCCCAAAGTGAACGTCGAAGGTTAAAGGTTAAAGGCTAAAGCTGAAAGGTCAAAGAAGCCCGCATCTGGCCTTCGGTCTTCGTCAAACCGGGATGGTTTCACGTGAAACCATCGTCCACGGAAGACTGCGAAATGCTCCATTCCGCACTAGCCGTGGATCAGTCTCTTGGCCCTGACCTAAGCAATGCCCAGCAGTTTGTGGGTTTGCAGGCTCAACCGCCACTGTGGATGAGCCAGACAATACGCCACGGCAGCCTGAGTGTTGGCTGCTTGATCGGGGCCAGCCAGCGGCTGTAGAAAGAACTCCCGGAACGCCAGATCCACAAACTGCTCTGGCTGTGCGTCCTGTTCAGACTGCGGATAAACCAGTTTCAGCTCATCGCCTTGAGTCAGTTGCAAGGATGCATTCGCCTTGGGGCTGACGCAAAGCCAATCCAGTCCGGGCGGCGCGGGCAAGGTTCCGTTGGTTTCCACCGCGACTTCAAAACCGCGCTGATGCAAGGCGACGATCAGCGATTCATCCAGTTGCAGCAGCGGTTCGCCGCCAGTGCAAACGACATAAGGCTTTGCTTTGCGGAGATGGCTGATCGGCCACTGAGCGGCAATCGCTGCCGCCAGAGGTTTGGCATCGGCAAACTTGCCGCCGCCCGTCCCATTGGTTCCCACAAAATCGGTGTCGCAGAACCGGCAGATGGCTGCTGTCCGATCCGCTGCCCGCCCGCTCCACAGATTACAGCCGGCAAACCGGCAAAATACCGCCGGACGTCCGGTGCGGGCACCTTCGCCTTGCAGCGTGTAGAAAATTTCCTTGACTGCATAGGTCATGGCGAATGCTCACCTGAAGAATTTCCGTGTTTTCCCATGTCTTCCGTGGACATTTCCTCGCCTGTCGCCAGCTCACCCCGGCAACGCGGGCTCTGCCTCGCCCCAACACAGCGTCGCGCCGCAACCAGGGGTCTGCTCCAGATCGATCCGGTCCAATGGCGGTAGCCGCTCCGCCAGGGCAGCCTTAATCCAGTGCAACAGGCTGGCTGGATCGGCGTCATCCAGCCCCGCCAGTTGATCCAGGCGATGGTGATCGAGTTGCCGATAAGCTGAATCAAACAAGGCCTTGACCTCGCCATAATCCACTGTCCAACCCATGACTTCATCCAGTGGTGCGGTCAGGTGCAGGCGAATCTGGTAACTGTGACCATGCAGGCGGCGGCGCGGATCGCCCAATGGCGCTCGATTCAGCCGCAAGGCGCTTTCAAAGCGCCGCTCCTTCCAGATCCGATAATGCCGCCCGTCATAATGGCAGCCAGCGGTCGCGGTTTCGTAAACCGTGATCCAGGACAATGCCGGCAACTGGGGTTGCAGTCGCGCCCACAACCAAGCGGCTAACCGCTCACTGGTCGGGTTATCAAGGCCCGGCAGGTCATTCAGGCAGGCCCGATCCAATGCTGCGCCCAGCGGCGTCCAGCACTGATCCAACTGCCCATAATCCATCCCCATATCCTGCCCGAGCAGCGGCTGGTGAGCGTGGACAATAACCTCGAAGCCGTGGCCATGCATTTGCCCGCAAGGATGGCCGGGCGGAACCTTTGGCAACTGGTGGGCCGCCTCAAAACGGAACCGCCGCCAGAGATGGGCATGGTCACGCCCGTCCAGATCAACGCCTTGATCGCGGCTGCTTTGAATACCAACCGTCGTGATCCCCGGCAGAGCCAGTCGCGCCCGCAGCCAACGAGCCAGATTTTCGTCAGTGGGAACCGGCAGATGCTCGTTGAGCAGCGTGTAGTCGAGCGGCGCAACCGCCTCGCGCAACCGTTCCGCCAAATCGTCGGTCTCTCCGCCCGGAAACGGACCCCAGCCCTCTGGCAACTCAGCCCGGATTCTGGACAGAAAGCTGTGGCCGTGCAGGCGGCGCGAGCGGTGCCCAGGGGGCAGAATGTCAACCCGGCAAGCGGCTTCAAACGGCGCCGCCGCGATGGTATAGAGCCGTTCCATCATGACGGCGACGAGTGGAAACGCGCAACCAGCGGATCGGCCAGGCCGGCTTCGGCAAAGCCTTTGGCGCGCAGCACACAGGCCGGACATTCCCCGCAAGGCGGTTGCTGACCGTGGTAACAAGTGTGGGTATCGGCTAGCGCCGGCCATGCGCCAAGATCGCGGGCCATTAATACGGTTTCAGCCTTGGACTTGAACATCAGCGGCGCATGGATCGTCAGGTCGCAGGCCATGCCCAACTGGAGCGTCTGCTCCAGCGCCTGGAGCGTGGCTTGCCGGCAATCGGGATAGCCGCTGTAATCGGTCTGGGCCACGCCAGTGACCAGATGATGAATGGCTCGGGGATAGGCGAAAGCGGCGGCCAAGGTCAGAAAAATCAGGTTGCGCCCTGGCACAAAGGTATTAGGGAGCTGGGTCTGGGCATCCACCCCGGACTGCACCGCAATCCCGGCATCGGTCAGCGCGTTGCCGCCAAGCGCGGTAAAGGTGTTGATCGGCAATACCGTTTGTGGAACACCAGCCCGCGCCGCGATTTTTATCGCACAATCAATCTCGATCCGATGGCGCTGGCCGTAGTCAAAGGTCAGAGCCTCCACCGCGCCGACGCCAAACTGATCCAGCGCCCAGTACAGGCAGGTCGTGGAATCCTGGCCGCCAGACAGCACCACCAGCGCCTGACTCACCGAGGGCTGCATCAGGCGGGCGCTCCGGTCAGACGCACACTGGGCTTGATCGCGATGCCGCCTCTAGGCAGAAAATCGCCGCGCACCTCGATCCAGCGTGGTTGCAGCAATGCGAACAGATCGCTAGCAATGCGGTTGACGACCTCTTCATTAAATGTTCCCTGGTTACGGAAACTGAACAGATACAGCTTCAGTGATTTTGATTCGACCAGATAGGCTAGCGGGCTATAACGGATCGTGAGCCGGGCAAAATCAGGCTGGCCGGTGATCGGACACAGGCAGGTAAATTCCGGGCAGTCCAGTTCCACCGCATACTCGTGTTGCGGATAGCGGTTGGGAAAACGCTCCAGCAACTGTGGCGTGTAGTGCTGCGGGTATTCGGTGTTTGCTTGACCCAGCAGGGTCAGACCTTCAATTTCAGCCATCGGAGGGTTCCGGTCGTCGGCAATAGTAGTTAATGGATGTTAAGAGCAAGTCGGGATTAAACCAAGCGGGGCAAATTCCCCCCATTCCCCTTTGGCGCTACAAACTGTGCAAATTCGCAAATTTCAGAGGAGAAGACTCATGCGTATCATCCTACTGTTAGTGGTCTTGACCATTATTGGCCTGATCAGCACGCAATGGATCGGCGGCAAGCAATCCACTCCACCTGCTGCGCTGCCATCTCCAGCGAATTCGGCAACCCTAACTCCACCAGTTCCAACCCGGCCACAGGATTTGAAACAATTTGAACAGGATATGAACCGCTTCATGCAGGATGCCGCCACTCAACGGGATCGTCAGGACCAGGCCAAATAGACCCTTGCCACGAATGGATATGCGCCGATTGCGGCATGGAACATAACCGCAAGGTAAATGCGGCCCTGAATATCCAGCGGGTGATGCTGTCTACCGCCACGAGGGCTAAGGGGTAAAGTCGGTGGAAAGGAAGGAAAGCACTGGCCGGGGTCCGCAACCCCTCGGTGAAACCGATCCCTCACTGAAGCAGGAAATGATCTCGACAAAACATTATCGTTAATGCAACGGAGGACGATCCCATGCGATATGACGTGCCACTCATTGCGCAAACGACCGGAATGGGCTGTTGGGCAGCCAGCATCGCGATGATTCTGGGCTGGAAGAACCAGGCGTCTTTTGACCCCAGCCTCATCGCCGCCAATCCCGGTGGGACCAATTATGTCCCCTCTCTTACCAACGGCCTGGACCCGAACGATCGTTACATTCTCCAGCGCAACGGCTTCGCCGTCGAAGAGCCGGCCTGTTACACGCCATCGGCGATTACAGCGCTGGTTGATCACTATGGCCCCTTGTGGCTGGCGGGCCTGGTCCCGTTGTCAGGAGTAGCGCATCCAGTACCCCACATCCGTGTGGTGACCGGCTTCGAGGGTGGGCAGGTCTACATCAACGATCCTTGGCCAGTCCATAGCGGATCGCGCTACACCCGTAGTTTCCAGACGATCTTTGTCGGTCAGATGGAGACTTTGGGCGCGACAGAACTAAGCCAACCGGCGCCTATCTATCTCGCCCACCTTGCCACCTCCAGCGCGTTCGGCTAAGTCCATAGCGGATGACAGCCAACAACTTCCCGGTGGAGTGAAGCAGCTTAGAGCATCGGGAACCCACCGGGCAGTACAATCCGGCTTCTAGAAACCGGGAGACCCACGATTCGCTGTATTAGTGCGACGGACGGCGAACATTGCGCAGATTCGGGGTAGTTAGTGTCCAGCGGGGAAATGCGGAATCGCCAAAAGCGGCAAAGGCTGGAAAACTTCTTTATTGAACAATGGGATAAGAAGTAAATTGGGAATCTACGCCTCAACCCAGCCTGAAAGCTTGCAGCGCTGCGCTGAAAAATCTGGTGCCGGGAGAGAGACTCGAACTCTCACGGTATCACTACCGGCGGATTTTGAGTCCGCTGCGTCTACCATTCCGCCACCCCGGCATGGGAGGGAGAAGCGCCAGTATAAGGATTTTCTACCGCTGGGCAAGCCGGCCCAGCGATTCTTCCTGCTGACTGTAGGTCAACGACTATAAACCGACCACCGCGATCCTTGAAATCATAAAGTTATTGATTGCTGCAATGGTTTGCCTACGCGAGCTGAACCCCAGCGACCTCGCTCACCGGCTGGCCTGGTGGTTGCGCCACCGCATCACTTGGTCGCCACCGGTTATCCGCCGACCTCGCACTTTGCCAGCGTTGCTGCAAACTCTGGCGCCGGCCCTGCGCCCCGCCGCTGAAGCACTGATATCCCGCTACGACCTCAGCGGGTGGGAGCAGGGGTGCGATACTCAAGGGTTTCGGGAGAGCTTGTACGTTCTCGACGTACTGAGCCGCTACGCCGGTCCGCCGGACGTCACTCAACCTGCGCTGGACATTGGCTGCAAAAACGGCTGCTATCTGCCCGGATTACAGACTTGGTCAGGTGGTCGTTGGGATGGAGTGGAACTGGACGCTTATCGCCGCTACTGGACTCTGACTACCCGCCGCGCCCACGGTGAATTCATCGCCCGATCCCTCCCCGGCTGCCGGTATCTGACTGGAAATCTGCTGGATCTACGCGGTCGCTACGGTTTCATCACCTGGTTTCTGCCATTTCTTCACGCCGCACCGCTTCAGGTCTGGGGATTGCCTCGCCGCTTCCTGATGCCGCAGACCCTGCTGGCTCATGCCTGGACCTTGCTGGCGCCGGGTGGGCGGCTGTTCGTCGTCAATCAGGGTGAGGTGGAAGCGCAACGGCAGGCCCAGTTGTTCCAGAAGGCCGGGATCGTGGCTCACGCTATCGGGCGCATCGAAAGTCCGTTGTCGCCATTTCAGCGCCCACGCTACGGCTTTCTGGCCACCGCTCAGCAGAACGCTTCCCCGGCTGGAATCGATCCACTAGAGTGGACCGCAGCACCTACGCCTGCGGGGCTAAACGCCTCCAACAGCCCGTAGCATCGTCTCTTCTTCGTCGCTCAACAGACGCGAGCGCGTCAGAAAACGCTGGCCCTCCGGCCCTTCTAGGGAAAACATCCCGCCCCGCCCTGGTACTACGTCAATGATCAGTTGGGTATGCCGCCAATACTCGAATTGGGCAGCGCCCATGTAGAACGGACAGCCGCCGATCTCGCCCAGTCGCACATCCTGACCACCCACTTGAAACTCATCCAGTGGATAACACATCGGCGAACTGCCATCGCAGCAGCCGCCGGATTGATGGAACATCAGCGGGCCGTGTTGACGCCAGAGCCGCTCGATCAAGACCAGCGCCGCCGGGGTTGCCACAACTCGCTCTACTACTGTTTCCGCCATGACCGCCCCCCAACATCGCGCTGGAGCGGCAGAACGCTAACATTCCGCCGCCATTCGTGGTTTCAGAAGAAGCCTAGTGCCTTCGGGCTGTAGCTCACCAGCAGGTTCTTGGTTTGCTGGTAATGATCCAGCATCATCTTGTGGGTTTCCCGGCCAATCCCGGATTGCTTGTAGCCGCCGAAGGCCGCGTGCGCAGGATAGGCGTGATAGCAGTTCACCCACACACGCCCGGCCTGAATGCCACGCCCAAAGCGATAAGCGCGGTTAGCATCGCGAGTCCAGACCCCGGCGCCCAGACCATACAGCGTGTCATTCGCAATACTTAGCGCCTCGGCCTCGTCCTTGAATGTGGTGACCGCTAGGACCGGTCCAAAAATCTCCTCCTGGAAAATCCGCATCCGGTTATGGCCTTGCAACAGCGTGGGCTGAACGTAGTACCCCCCCGCCAATCCGCCTCCCAGAGCGTTGCGCCCACCGCCGATCAGGCACTTCGCGCCTTCCTGCCGGCCAATATCCAGGTAGCTGATGATCTTTTCCATCTGTTCGCTGGAGACCTGTGCGCCGAGCATGGTATCGGTGTCCAAAGGATGACCCTGCTTGATCCGGCCAACCCGTTCAATTGCTCGGGCGATAAAGGCGTCATAGATCGATTCCTGAATCAATGCACGCGACGGACAAGTGCAGACCTCGCCCTGGTTGAGAGCGAACATCGCCAGCCCTTCCAGTGCCTTGTCGAAAAAGTCGTCGTCCTGGGCCATTACATCGGCGAAAAACAGGTTGGGCGACTTGCCGCCCAGCTCTAGGGTGACCGGAATGATGTTCTCTGTGGCGTACTGCATGATCAGCCGCCCGGTGGTGGTCTCACCGGTGAAGGCAATTTTGGCGATGCGCTTGTTGGTCGCCAGCGGCTTGCCCGCTTCCAGCCCGAAGCCGTTGACCACGTTCAACACACCCGGCGGCAACACCCCCTGAATCAGTTCCAGCAGCACCAAGATCGAAACTGGTGTCTGTTCAGCCGGTTTTAGCACTACGCAGTTACCCGCAGCCAGCGCCGGCGCCAGTTTCCAGACCGCCATCAGGATTGGGAAATTCCAGGGAATAATCTGCCCGACTACGCCCAGCGGCTCGTGGAAATGATAGGCGACCGTGTCGTCGTCAATTTGCGAGAGTGTGCCTTCCTGAGCGCGGATACACCCAGCGAAATAGCGAAAATGATCGATCGCCAACGGCAGGTCGGCGGCCAAACTTTCCCGGATGGGCTTGCCGTTATCCCAAGTTTCGGCGACGGCGAGCATTGCCAGATTGGCTTCCATGCGGTCGGCGATTTTCAGCAACAAATTGGCCCGTTCAGTTGGCGAAGTCCGGCCCCAGGCTGCCTTGGCGGCATGGGCAGCATCCAGCGCCAGCTCGATGTCCGCCGCGGATGAGCGCGGCACCTCACAGAATGCCTTGCCCGTGATCGGCGTGAGGTTCTCGAAATAGCGGCCTTCAACCGGCGGTCGCCACTCGCCGCCGATGAAGTTCGCGTAACGGGTCTTGAAAGCGACCTTAGCGCCTGGTTGTCCAGGTTCAATGTAAAGCATGGCAACCTCCTTGGGATGGCTATCGTTATGAGATCCGAGCAGGGTGATAACCCCCTGTCTCGTAATCATTATAGTTTGCCAAAGAACCAAGAGGTCTTCGTCCGGTGCAAAACCATTTGTAGCCAATCGCTGCTCTGAGCCGCCTAAACTCTCGAAAACGCCAGACCGGGCTGGCGTCAGTCCGGTATCATAATCTGTTGTTCGTCCCGTCCCGCCGGTTGCCAATACATCGGCAACCCGTCGCCCCAACGCCTGAAGCATCCAGAATGTTGAATTCCAGAACCCTGAAAGCGGAACTGCTGCTCGTGCTGGCGGCGATAATCTGGGGTCTTGCCTTTGTCGCCCAGCGGCTCGGCATGGAACATATCGGCCCCTTTAGCTACAACGGTGTCCGGTTCGCGCTGGGTGCATTGGCCTTGCTGCCGCTGCTGTGGCGCAACCGACGACTGATTCCGCCAGTCGGCGCCCGCGACTGGCACCCGATTCTGGCCGGTGGGCTGCTGGCTGGACTGATCCTGTTCGCCGGCGCTTCTCTGCAACAGATGGGTATCGTCTACACCACCGCTGGCAAGGCCGGATTCATCACCGGCTTGTATGTGGTCATCGTGCCGCTGCTTGGCTTGCTGTGGGGCCACCGCACGCCGTGGAGCACCTGGGTCGGCGCTGGCTGCGCCGTTGCTGGCCTGTATCTGCTGACCGTGGCCGATAATCTGAGCCTGGCCGAGGGCGATGGACTGGTGCTGATCGGCGCTCTGTTCTGGGCCGGTCACGTGCTGGTCATCGGCTGGCTGTCCGGACGACACATCGAACCGGTGTTGCTGGCGGGCTTGCAGTTTGTGGTGTGCGCGGTGCTGAGTCTGGCGACAGCGGTTGTGACCGAGCCGATCACGGTAAGCGGGTTGCGAGGTGCAGCACTGCCGATTCTCTACGGTGGTCTGCTGTCGGTCGGGGTCGCCTATACCCTCCAGGTGATCGCCCAGCGCGACGCTCCACCTAGCCATGCGGCGATCATTCTCAGTCTGGAAACGGTATTTGCTGCGCTCGGCGGCTGGTGGTTGCTCAATGAAGTCTTGTCGGGGCGAGGGTTGGCGGGTTGTGCGCTGATGTTTGCCGGGATGCTGCTATCGCAATGGGGCCTCGGTCAAGCGGCCCCTTCGCCGACCGAACCCGCAGCAGCGCCCAACCCGGCGCTGTCTTACGAATCTTCCTCGGATAAGCGCGACCCCGCTTGATCGGCGCACCGGTAGTTGCCGGGAACCGATTGCTCCAGTAGACCTACGCTTCCCG
This sequence comes from Candidatus Competibacteraceae bacterium, assembly GCA_003989085.1. Classification (GTDB taxonomy): domain Bacteria; phylum Pseudomonadota; class Gammaproteobacteria; order Competibacterales; family Competibacteraceae; genus RXIV01. The sequence goes on along the minus strand of RXIV01000002.1, from coordinate 303,304 downwards.
CAGCGATGGCGCTGCTATTATTAGTGGTCCTGAAATGTGAATGACCCACCGAGCGTTCTCCCCTTTAGCAAAGGGGGGTTGCTCCCATCATTCGATGTACAGGACGACCAATCTCCCTCACTCCTCATGGCCCAACATGGTGATCTGTATGCAGGAAACCTACCTAGGTCGCCAACCGATTTATGACTCGGCTTTCCATGTGGAAGGCTATCAGCTGTCCTGCCACCCGGCTAAGGGCAGCGACATTCCCGAAGATGCGCCTTTGCTCGACATCGAATTGATGCACAGCCGGATGCTATTTAACACGCTGACTGAGATCGGCTTGAAGCAACTGGCGGGTAACGGCAAGATTTTCTTGAGTGTGGCCCGTGCATTGTTAGTCCAGGAGGGGCTGCAACAGTTGATGCCACCCTCGCCACACATGATCTTCGAGGTAGTCACCGACATCATAGTTGACCAGCCCTTGCTGGAGGCGCTCAAAACCCTGCGCCAGCAAGGCTATTGTTTTCTGCTGGATGACTATGTGGACAACGATGCCTACCGGGCGCTGCTGGATGCCGCCGACTTGGTGCGGCTTAGTGTCTCCACCCTCCCGGAGGCGGAGGCGCGGCTGGTAGTGACTGAACTTCAGCACCGTGGTCTAGCGGTAATCGCCGGCGACATTGGCGACCAGCACACCCTTGAGCTGTGCCAGCGGATTGGCTTCAATTACTTTCAGGGTCGCCATTTTTCCCAACCCCGCTTGCTCAAGTTTACGGGAATTCAGACCAACCAGTTGGCAGTTCTGCGCTTGGTCAGCGCCCTGAACCAGCCCGACGCCGATCTGAAACAGATAGAATCTCTGATTGCACAAGATGTGGCGCTCTCTTACAAACTGCTGCGCTACATCAATTCCGCCTATTTCAGTCTGCCGCGCCGAGTCGAATCCATTCAACGGGCAGTTGCGTTGCTGGGGCTACAGACCATACGCTCCTGGGCAACATTGATCTCGCTGTCCGGTATTGAAAACTCCCGCAGCGATCTGATGACCATCGCCCTGATCCGCGCCAAGATGTGCGAGTTGCTAGGCGAGCAGTTGGGACTCAAGCAACGCGACAGCAGTTTCATGGTCGGGCTATTGTCAGTAGTGGATCTGGTGGCTCAAGCGCCAATGTCGGAGGTGCTGGCGGCGTTGCCGTTGGAAGAGGAGGTCAATGCGGCGCTGCTGCGGTACGAAGGGGTGCTGGGTCGGATTCTGACCTGCACCCTGGCTTATGAGCAGTGTGACTGGGCCGTATTGAAGGATTCGTGTCTGGACACCGAGCAGGTCAATCAAGCCTATATGACTGCCCTGGCCGAGGCTTATCGCGCCAGTTCCGAACTCTTGCAGGACTGAAGACCAATCTGGTTCAAGGCTCAACCCGCAGTTGCAGGCCCTTGTCTGGAGCGGCAGCGTCAGCTTCAGGTTCAGCGGAAGCGTCAGGCGTTGGCGGGATCTCGTTCGCTCGCTCCTCATACCAGCACTGATAACAGAGCCGCAGACCGTCCTGGCTCAGAAAACTGGCGGGCGGCCCAAACCGCCCGCACCCATCACAAATCAGGTAGCTGCTGACCATTGCTTTGCCCTTTCCTTTCAACCTGCTGCATGAAAACGCCATGAACTTGCCCGCTGGTTGCGAACCACGCTGTCCTGGCTGCACCCATCGAATGTTAAGCGCCGTCGCCAGCACGGCGCAAAAAATGGATTGGCTGCAACGGCAACTCGCGCCGTGGGCAGAGCAGTTATCGCCTATGCAGAGCGTCACTGCTGAGGCCCGCTGGCGCTATCGACGCAAAGTCTGCCTGTCGACGCGATGGCATGAGGTGGACGGTTGGTGCTTCGGTCTATGGCGGCGCGATGAGCTGATCCCGATTCCTGACTGTCCGGTTCATGCTGAACCGGTGCAGACGTTGACCCGCTGGCTGCTGCACACCCTGCCGTCGGGAGCAGAATTTCCACTGGCCTTTTTCGTCCAGTCCGGGGCGCAGGCGACGCTGATTGTGAAAACTCATCGCGTTCCCGATCTGTATTGGCTGGATGAGGCGCGGCAGGCGGAGCTGGCGGCGAGCGGGCTAGATGGCCTGTGGCTGCACTGCCACCCGGCTGCTGGTCGGCGACTGTTCGCTCGCAACGGCTGGACATTGCTGTGGGGACAACCGCGCTCACAAGATGAATTCGGACTGGGTTACGGCCCGACCGCGTTCCAGCAACAGATTTCGGCCCTGTATCAACAAGCGCTGGATGCAGCAGAGGCATTCCTTGCGCCGGAACCGGGGGACAGCATCGCCGATCTGTACTGCGGAATCGGGGCGACATTGCGCCGCTGGACGAGGCGTGGAGCGCGGGTTATCGGGGTGGAGCTGAGCGGCGAGGCCGTGGAATGCGCCGGGTTAAACGCGCCGGATGCGGTGATCTTGCGCGGCCAATGCGCTGTGCGGATTCCACAGTTACGGGACTGGACGCCGACGGCGGGAACCCGACTGTTGTATCTCAATCCACCGCGCACTGGATTAGAGCCGGCGATTCTGGCTTGGGCGGCGCGCTCATTCCGACCTACCCGCTTGGCGTATCTGTCATGCAGCGCCGGAACTTTGCACCGGGATTTACAGGCATTGGCTGCGGCAGGCTATGTCGTCGCGGCATTAATACCCTACGACTTTTTTCCACAAACCCGGCATATGGAGACCTTGGCGCTGCTCCAACTCGAGGATTTTCACGGTTGATTCAACAGCGGTTTGGATCGAACCGTGCGCCGAACGATAGCCGCGCACATCCCTTAATCTAGCCTCAGCGCGGTTCCGCAGATTGAACCGCCTTGCGAATGGCGGGAATTACACCAGGCATCCAAACGATTAGGTGGCCCCAGGTGATGCCGTCGGCAATGGCGCGGTATCATTTCGCCATCATCACCCTCATCCAAGGAATCTCCTCATGGCCCGCCGATTGATCCGTTTTGATAGTGCAACGCTGGCGGATATTGGTTTAAACGATGATGACCAATAGCCCCAGCGACGCCCTTGGCGTCCATCATCCGCCTGCCAATTTCCCCGCCCGCATCGTCTCGCTGGTGCCGAGCATTACTGAGCTGCTATTCGATCTGGGACTGGGTGATCAACTGGTGGGCCGCACTCATTACTGCATTCACCCAACCCCGGCAGTGACAGCGATTCCTAGTGTTGGCGGCACCAAGAAAATCCAATACGCCCGACTGCGGGCGCTCCAGCCCACTCACGTCATCCTCAACATCGATGAAAATCCGCGTGAATTGGCTGACCGGTTGACCACAGATGGACTACGGGTCATCGTGACTCATCCATTAGCTCCGACAGACAATCCTGCGCTGTACCGACTGTTAGGCAGCATCTTCAATCGCGCTGAAGCCTCGGAACGACTGGTCGCGGCGTTTGAGCAGGCGCTGATGGCATTGCAACGGGAAATCTGGCCGCGTCGACAGGTGCTGTATCTGATCTGGCGCCAACCGTGGATGAGCGTAAGCCGCGATACCTACATTGCCCGAATGCTGGCGCTGGTCGGTTGGGAGACGCTGCCGGTTGTATCAGCCGCCCGCTATCCCGAACTGGCGCTGGATCGGTCCCTACTGGATGCGGCTGACTGGATTCTATTTAGCAGTGAACCGTATCGCTTTCAGCCGGCTGATCTGGAAAACTTCGCTCATAATTACGCCTGTCCGGTGGACAAACTGCGGTTGATTGACGGGGAAATGACCTCGTGGTACGGCAGTCGGGCGCTATCTGGATTAGCCTACCTGGCCCATTTCGCCCGTACTGGATTCCCGCCAGCGAATACTTCAATCTGAGCGCATAAGGATCTATGAAAATCACCATTTTTGGTTCCGGCTATGTTGGGTTGGTCACCGGCGCCTGTTTCGCTGAAGTCGGCAACGAAGTGCTGTGCGTGGATGTGGACAAACACAAGGTGGCGCGGCTGCAACGCGGCGAAATTCCCATCCATGAACCGGGTCTGGATGAGGTCGTCCGCCGCAACAGCAGCGGCGGTCGGTTGCGTTTCACGACCGATATCGCTGAAGGCGTTGCGCATGGCCTGTTCCAGTTCATCGCAGTGGGCACCCCGCCTGACGAAGACGGCTCGGCGGATTTGCAGCATGTCCGCGCCGTCGCCTGCGCCATTGGTCACTGTCTGGACGGCTACCGGGTAGTGGTCAACAAATCCACCGTACCGGTTGGCACCGCTGATGTGGTGCGGGAAACGATCGCCGGTATCCTCGCCGAACGCGGTCTGGACTTCCCGTTCACAGTGGTTTCCAACCCGGAATTCCTCAAGGAAGGCATGGCGGTGCCAGACTTCATGCGCCCGGACCGGATCATCATCGGCTGCGACGATGAACGGGCGGCCCGGCTGCTGCGGAACCTGTATGCGCCTTTCAACCGCAATCGTGATCGGTTGATCGAAATGGATGTGCGTTCGGCGGAGTTGACCAAATACGCGGCCAACGCGCTGCTGGCCACCAAGATCAGTTTCATGAACGAAATGGCTAATCTGGCCGAGCGATTGGGCGCAGACATTGAGAAAGTGCGGATTGGAATCGGTGCGGATCCGCGTATTGGCTACCACTTCATCTATCCGGGCGCTGGCTATGGGGGAAGCTGTTTTCCAAAGGATGTCAAAGCGCTGGAATACACCGCCCGTTCCGTTCATTACGATGCCGCCTTGTTACAAGCAGTGGAAGCCGTGAATCAACGCCAGAAAAACGTGCTGTTCACCAAAATTCAGCGCCATTTTCACCACGACCTGCGCGGTCGAACCTTCGCCCTGTGGGGATTGGCGTTCAAACCCGGCACTGACGACATGCGCGAAGCGCCCAGTCGTGTTTTGCTGGAAGCCTTATGGGCGGCTGGCGCAGTGGTGCAGGCCTATGATCCGGCGGCGATGAACGAGGCCCGGCGGCTGTATGGCGAGCGGCCTGATTTCCGCCTATGCGAGCAAGCACTGGCTGCGTTGGAGAACGCTGACGCCTTGGCGATCCTCACCGAATGGAGTCTGTTCCGCAGCCCCGATTTCGCCGCTATCCGGCAGGCGCTCAAACAGCCAGTCATTTTTGATGGCCGCAACCTTTATGATCCTGACGAGCTGCGCGAAGCGGGCTTGATCTATTACGCCATTGGTCGAGGGGAAACTTCTTGATTATTCCCGTTATTCTATCCGGCGGCAGTGGTTCCCGATTGTGGCCGCTGTCGCGTGAAACTTATCCCAAGCAATTCCTGCCGCTGGTGAACCAACACACCTTGTTGCAAAACACCGTACTGCGGATCGCCGGTCTGAGCGAGGCCGCCGCGCCGCTGGTGGTCTGCAATGAGGAACACCGGTTCATGGTCGCCGAGCAATTGCGAACCATCGGCATCCAGCCAACAGCGGCCATCCTGGAGCCGGTCGGACGCAACACCGCGCCAGCGGTCGCAGTCGCCGCGCTGTACGCCCAGCGTGAAGGCGCTGATCCGATCCTGCTGATTCTGCCAGCAGATCATGTCATTACTGATGTCGAGGGTTTCCGGGCGGCAGTGCGGCAGGCGGCGCCCCAAGCAGTGGCCGGGCGGCTGATCACCTTTGGCATTGCTCCACAAGCTCCGGAAACCGGCTACGGCTACATTAAGGCCGGCCCACCACTGGAGGACGCTGAATCCGGGATCGGCGCGGTGGATTGTTTCGTTGAAAAGCCTGATGCCGTCACTGCCCAGCGTTATCTGGATGCCGGGGGCTACTACTGGAACAGTGGCATGTTCATGTTCCGCGCCTCGGCGTTTCTGGCTGAACTGGAGCGGCTGGCGCCGGCGATGCTGGCCTCCTGCCAACAGGCGCTGGCCACCGGGCGGGCGGATCGGGATTTTCTGTGGCTAGGCCGCGAGGCCTTCGCGGCCTGCCCGAAAGATTCCATCGACTATGCGGTGATGGAAAAAACCGCGCAGGCGGCAGTCATGCCGCTGGCGGTGGGCTGGAGCGATGTTGGCTCCTGGGCAGCGCTATGGGAAGTCGGTAAACGCGATGATGACGGCAATCTGCTGCGCGGTGACGTCATCGCGGTCGATACCCATAATACCTATGTTGATGCTTCGACCCGGCTGGTGGCGACGGTTGGGACTGATAACCTGGTGGTGGTTGAAACGGCGGATGCGGTGCTAGTGGCCAACAAGGATCGAGTGCAGGAAGTCAAGGCGGTGGTCGATCAGTTAAAAACCAGTCAGCGCACCGAAGGTCGCAACCATCGCAAGGTCTACCGGCCGTGGGGCAGCTATGACCTGATCGACGCGGATCAGCGGTTCCAGGTCAAGCGAATCACCGTTGCCCCCGGCGCCCGGCTGTCCTCACAGATGCACCATCACCGTGCTGAACATTGGGTGGTGGTGCGCGGCGCCGCCCGGGTCACCCGGGGCGACGAAACCTTTTTACTGGCCGAAAACCAGTCCACCTATATCCCGGTTGGGGTTCGGCACCGGCTGGAAAACCCTGGCAAGATTCCGCTGGAAATGGTCGAGGTGCAATCCGGCAGTTATCTCAGTGAGGATGATATCGTGCGCTATGACGATGCCTATGGACGGGAAAGCTGATGAACGCAAAACTGGCCTGTTTCAAGGCTTACGATATTCGCGGGCGGCTTCCCGATGAATTGAACGAAGCGCTGGCCTATCGGATTGGCCGGGCCTATGCCGCCCGTTTGCAGCCTCGGCAAGTCGCGGTCGGTCATGACGTGCGCTTGAGCAGTCCGGCCCTGAGCGCAGCGGTGACAGCGGGATTGCAGGACGGTGGCGCAGAAGTGCTGGACATCGGCTTATGCGGGACCGAGGAGATTTATTTCGCCACATTCCATCATCAGCTTGACGGTGGAATCATGGTCACCGCCAGCCACAATCCGTTGGATTACAACGGCATGAAACTGGTGCGCGACCAGGCTAAACCAATCAGCGGCGATAGCGGCCTGTTTGCAATCCGTGACTTGGCGGCGCAGAACAAATTTCCACTGGTGGTCCGGCGCGGTCAATGGGTTCAGCGCCCCGATAAGAGCGCCTATATCCGACATTTGCTCGGCTACATCGACATCAACGCCTTAAAACCGCTAAAGATTGTGGTCAATGCCGGTAATGGCGGCGCAGGGTCGATCATCGACGCGCTGGAGCCGCAGTTACCGTTCCATTTCATCAAGATTCACCACGAACCCGACGGCTCCTTTCCCCACGGTATTCCCAATCCGCTGCTGCCGGAATGCCGCGCCGCGACTGCCCAGGCGGTGCAGGGACATGATGCCGATCTAGGCCTGGCCTGGGACGGTGATTTTGATCGCTGCTTTTTTTTCGACGCGGGTGGGCGCTTTATCGAAGGTTATTACCTGGTTGGACTACTGGCGGAAATGCTGCTGGCCCGACAACCGGGAGCAAAAATCATTCACGATCCCCGACTGACCTGGAACACCATTGATCAGGTGCGGGCAGCGGGCGGCATCCCGGTGCAAAGCAAAACCGGTCACGCCTTTATTAAGGAACGGATGCGGCAGGACGATGCAATCTACGGCGGTGAAATGAGCGCTCATCACTACTTCCGCGACTTTGCCTATTGCGACAGTGGGATGATTCCGTGGCTCCTGGTCACAGCGCTGATCAGCCGCAGTGGGCAATCGCTGGCGGCGCTGGTGAATCAACGAATGCGGGCGTTTCCATGCAGCGGCGAAATCAATTTTCGGGTTGCCGATGCACCAGCCAAAATTTGTGAGATTGTCGCCGCTTATACTGAACCACAACCGACGCTGGACAGGACGGATGGCGTCAGTCTCGAATGGAGCGACTGGCGGTTTAATCTGCGCTCATCCAATACCGAAGCACTGTTACGCCTGAATGTGGAAACGCGGGGCGATGCCGAACTGCTGGAGCGCCGGACTGCGGAACTGCGGGCGCTGATTGACGCTTGACCCGGCTTATTTCCTGATCCAAGCAACCATCCACGGAGTTCTACCGTATGGATTTTTTTCTCGACCCGCAAACCTGGGCCAGTCTGCTGACCCTGACCGCTCTGGAAATTGTGCTGGGTATCGACAACTTGCTGTTTATTGCCATTCTGTCCAACAAGTTGCCAGAACATCAGCAAAAGGCGGCGCGGCGCAGTGGGCTAGCATTGGCGGTGATTACCCGTCTATTGCTGCTGGCCAGCGTGTTTTGGCTAACCAAGGCGACTGCGCCGCTGTTTAGCCTCTTTGAGCATTCAGTGTCGCTGCGCGATCTGATCCTGCTTGGCGGCGGCCTGTTCCTGCTGGCCAAAGGCGCAACCGAGATTCACGCCACCGTGGATGGGGTGGAAGAAGAAATCCGCACCGCTAAAGCAACGGGCTTCGTCGCGGTGATCATCCAGATCATGGTTCTCGACATTGTCTTTTCGCTGGACAGCGTGATTACCGCCGTGGGGATGGCCCAGCATTTAGGCGTGATGGCGGCGGCCATTATCATTGCCGTCGGGATCATGATGTTTGCCGCCGAAGCCCTGAGCCATTTCATCAACACGCACCTGTCGGTGAAAATGCTAGCGCTGAGCTTCCTGATGCTGGTCGGCATGGCGCTGGTCGCCGATGGCATGGGCGTTCATATTCCCAAGGGCTACCTCTACTTCGCCATTGCCTTTTCGGTGGGCGTCGAGATATTGAATCTGATGGCGACCCAGCGACGGCGGGAGGCGCGGGCTGCGCAGTCCAAATAAACCAAAGCATTACAGTGATGGGATGGTTCAGCCGGACTTCAGCTTAACCTTGCAAAATATCGGGTCTATGGCATGATCAACTTGGATTGAATCGCTTTAATTTTTAAATAAATCACAATGATGGGGAGCATCAATGAATAAACAACTGGCAATGGCTCTGGCAAGCGGAATCTTGGGGACGAGCATTCTAAGCGCAGTCCATGCGGCTGATCCGAAACCGCAGGATGTTGTCGAATACCGGAAGTCTGTCTACACAGTGATTGGCTGGAATTTCAAACCGATTGGCGCAATGATCAAGGGTGAGGTTCCATTTGACGCCGCCACCGTTGCCCGTCATGCCCAGTATGTCGAGATGATGAGCAAGGCGGCCCCGGAGGGTTTTGCCAAAGGTTCAGGACCGGATGCGGTGAAGAATACCGAAGCCAAGCCAGAAATCTGGACCAACCCGGATAAATTCAAGACGGCCATGAGCAACTTCCAGCAGGAGTCCACCAAGCTGGCTGAAGTTGCCAAGACCGGCAAGGAAGCCGACATCAAGGTCCAGTTCGGCAAGACCGCCGAAACCTGCAAGGCATGTCACAAGGAATTCAAAAAGGATTAATCGCGATACCTGCCCGCAGTTATCTTCGCGAAAGGCCATGCTCCGGCATGGCCTTTTCGTTTCCGATAGCTCAATCAGCGCACCAGCAATCCAACAGCAACCACCGCAATGGCCAGTGCTACTAAACCCAGCCACGGACTGACCATGCGCGGCGCGGCGCTAGCCTGTTCCGGCGGCAAATGTTTACGCCCGCTCAGCATGGGATGGATTAGATTTTCGTGCTTGACCAATAGGTAGAACAACACCGCCGAAATATGGACAGCGATAACCAGCAGCAGCAAATTAAAGTTGAGCTTGTGGATCGTAGTGAGCCAGTTGCTCATACTCTTGGACACCCAGCCGGACAGTGGCCCATCAAACGTGATGTCGTCGTTGGCGAACAATCCAGTGCCAGCTTGAATCAGCAGCAAGCCCAGTAGCGCCAGAATTGACCAGCCACCCATCGGATTATGGCCCAGATACAGCGGTGTTTCTCCGCGTCGCAGCGCCTTCACATAATCCAGCGCCGCACCCGGCCCACGCACAAACTGGCTAAAACGAGAGGTGTCGCTGCCAGCAAAGCCCCAGATCAGCCGGAACAGCACCAGCGTCAGCACAGCATAACCGCCCCAAACATGGTATTGCAGCGCGCCGTCGCTTTCGGCGGTTAGCCATTGAGCGATCATCAACGCTACCAGAATCCAGTGAAATAATCGGGTCGGTAAATCCCAAACCCGGATGGTTTGCAGTAAGGAGTTGTGTTCAGACATGGGGGCTTCCTTCTGATGAAAAAACGTAACTGTTCAGGTAACTCGTCAGTCATCAGGCCATACGAAGTTTGCTGAAGAGTACCGTTAAGGATTGGATAATCGGGTACAACTATAACCTATTTCGGATCACTGTCTTTCTCTCGCACCACGCTTTAAGCTGAGTTTGTTCAGCAGTTTGTTGCATAAATTTCTTTCTATCGCCAGTGCTTTTCAAAGTGCTTCTTGATTAGTCGCAGTGTAGCCTTTTGCTACTACTTATTCACCAACAATGTTGGGCTTGGCTAGAAGCGACCTTATTTTCCAATGCAAAAACTACTGAAAATTCGCTCTAGTAAATCCTCACTGCTAAACTCTCCAGTAATCTCAGAAAGCGCATTCTGCGCCTCCCTTAATTCTTCAGCGGCTAATTCTCCAGCGCGGATTATTAATTGCTCATCTGCTGCGGCTAACGCCATTGCTGCCCGTTCCAACGCGTCTAAGTGCCGACGGCGAGCCATAAAAATCCCACCATCGCCACTGTGATAACCCATGCAGCTTTTCAAATGCTCTCGCAATAATTCCAACCCCACACCCGTTTTTGCCGACAACCACAGCTCATGACCCCAGGTAGCGGCTCGCACTATCGGTTCCCGTCCGCTCAAGTCAATCTTGTTATGAATCACTGTCACGCCAGTGGCGACTGGCAACTGCTCCTGCACGGTTTGATCTTCAGCAGTCAATCCCAACTGATCATCCACCAGCAGCAGAATCCGGTCAGCATTACTGATTTCCGCCCAAGCGCGGCGCACCCCCTCCTGCTCAATAGGGTCCAAGCTGTCACGCAGGCCGGCGGTATCAATGACATGCAGCGGCATTCCGTCAATGCTAATCAATTCACGCAAGACATCACGAGTGGTGCCGGGAATGTCGGTGACAATAGCAGTCTCCCGCCCGGCCAGTTGATTCAGCAGACTTGATTTGCCTGCATTGGGTCGCCCGGCAATCACTACCGTCATGCCGTCGCGCAATAACCGGCCTTGTCCGGCTACCGCTTGCAAGGCAATCAGTTGATCCCGCAACTCGGTCAAACGGGCGGCCATCATGCCGTCCATCAGAAAATCTATCTCCTCCTCAGGGAAATCAATCGCAGCCTCAATGTACAGCCTTAATTCAATTAAGCCCTCAACCAAATGATGAATCTGTCGTGAAAAAGCACCTTGCAGAGAACGCAGCGCCGCATGAACAGCTTCAGTCGTTGTACTAGCGATTAAATCCGCAACGGCCTCAGCTTGAGCCAGATCAAGCTTGTCATTGAGAAAGGCGCGCTCAGAAAATTCACCCGGTCGAGCCAATCGAGCACCTAATTCAACAACCCGCTTGATCAGTAAATCCATGACTACCGGACCGCCGTGACCATGCAGTTCCAGCACAGCCTCACCGGTAAAAGAATGGGGAGCGGGGAAATATAGCGCGATGCCTTGATCAAGAGTTTCGCCATTACCAGCGCGGAACTGACGGAACATCGCTTGACGAGGAGGAGGGAGCACACCGCATATCGCCTCAGCAATCGCAGCGCTGAGTGGCCCAGATACTCGCACGACACCAATTCCGCCGCGACCGGGCGGAGTGGCAATCGCGGTAATCGTGTCTGACGAGCAATTCATGGAGGGAACAACATACCGTCGGGATGGGTCAGCGGGGATCAGTGGACACTGATCCCCGCATCACCTTAAACTACTTTATTACTTACCTTTACGCCGTGGCGGTGGTTTGACTAATTGTTTCTTCGCCAAGTCCACCAACTTACTGGTCTGCTTCGATAAAAAACTATCGCCGCTTTTAGCTGGACTATACCCACCAGCTTCAACCCGTTTGGTAATCACATACTGCTGGGTAATCGACAACATATTGTTGACCACCCAGTACAGCACCAGACCCGCTGGGAACCATAGAAACATAAAGGTAAAGACCACCGGCAGCGCCATCATCACCTTGGCCTGAATCGGATCGGGTGGTGCTGGACTCAACTTCTGCTGAACAAACATGGTCACACCCATGATCAACGGCAGCACATAGTATGGATCGGGAATCGCCAAATCATGAATCCATAGCATGAAAGGCGCTTGGCGCAATTGCACGCTCTCCACCAGCACCCAATACAATGCAATGAATACCGGAATCTGCACCATGATGGGCAAACAGCCCCCCAGCGGATTGACCTTTTCCTTTTTGTACAGACCCATCATCGCTTCGTTCATCTTCTGCTTGTCGTCGCCGTATATCTCCTTCAGCCGGGTCAGTTCCGGGGCCAACCGCCGCATATTGGCCATTGACCGATAGCTGGTTTCCGACAGCTTGTAGAAGGTAAGCTTGATCAAAATAGTCAGGAAGATAATCGCCCAGCCCCAATTGCCGAGAATGGTGTGAATGGCTTTGAGCAGCCAGAACAGCGGCTCGGCAATAATAGTCAACATGCCGTAATCCACGGTCAGTTGCAGATTGGGCGCAGTTTCGGCCAGTACGCTGGGCAGTTTTGGCCCGATGTACAGCCCGGTGCGGAAATCGCCGGTCGCGCCAGCCGGCACGGTCTGCTCCATGCCGGTCATGCCGACCACATAGCGGTTGCCGCCTACTACCCGGGTATAGAAGCTGTCGGTTTCGCCCGATCCAGGAATCCACGCGCCAAGAAAGTAATGCTGAATCATGGCGATCCAGCCGCCCTTCACCGTCTGATCGAGTGCCTTCTTGGCAATGTTATCAAAGGAAATTTTTTCGTAACGCTGATCCGGGGTCGAAATTACCGCACCGGTATAAGTCGTCACCCCACCACCAAAGTAACCGCTGGTCTTGTGCGGCGGGGTGCGCTGAAACTGCCGATACTGGCTGCCTTGCCAATCACCCGTGCTGCCATTCTCCACCCGCTGGTTCAGCTCCACCAGGAAGCTGCCGCGCCGGAAAGTGTAAATTTTGGTGACTTTCAGCCCGGACGGATCGGTCCAATGCAGCGGCACCTCCAGCGTGTCCTGTCCGTCGGCTAGTCGGTACTCGCTCTGATCAGCGGTGAAAGGCGCGTAATGATTGGGCGCCGGTTCATTGTTCCGCGCCAGCAGACCGGATTGGGCAATAAAGATCTCTGCGCCACGATCCTTGAGCAACAAGAAGGGCTGATCGCGCTGCTGGATGGATTCAGGGTAGGTGCGCAGACCCACCTGACGCAAATCGCCGCCCACCGTGTCGATTTCAGCCTCAAACAGATCAGTGGATACATGCACCCGCTGACCGCTGCCTAAGGCTTGCAGTCCCACGTTGGCGATCGGCGCGGCGGTTGGCACATCCTGGCCGGGAATAAGCGCCGGCTGACCGGGAGCCGGCCCAACCGGAGCAGTTGCGACCGGCGGAGCCGGTGGTGGATGCTTAACAGCCTGAAATTCCAGCCAGTTTTGCCAAAGCATAAACAGCACGAACACCAAGGCGGCGAACAGCAACAAACGTTGGTTTTCCATCAACGGTCCTTCGGGGAAAGTTCGGGAACAGGATCGACGCCACCGGGGTGCCAGGGATGACAGCGCAACAGGCGGCGGAGCGCCAGCCAGACGCCACGCATCACGCCGTGGCGTTCAATAGCTTCGCGGGCGTACTCGGAGCAACTCGGATAAAACCGGCAGTGGTTGCCCAGCCACGGGCTGATCAACCATTGGTAAACACGGATCAGCGCAATCAGGACGGTGCGCACAGCCGCGCCAGCTTTTGCCAGTGCCGTTGCAGCGCAGCGAACAGGACAGCGTTGTCTTGTAACGCCGTGATGCCGGGACGGCCCATTACGACGCAATCGAAACCGCCGAGTTGCTGCTGATGCCGACGGAAACTTTCGCGCACCACCCGCTTAATCCGGTTGCGGACTACGGCAGACCGGGCGACTTTGCGGGAAATAGCCAAGCCAAGGCGAGGATGCAGCACCGTGTTGACGTGGGCCAGTACAGTGAAATAACGGTCGCCGGATTTGACCGGCTGGGCGAACACGCTCGCAAAGGCGTTGCGTCCGGTCAGCCGGACACGGCGCGGAAATGACGCGCCGCTCATCATGGCTCAGGGCGCGAGCCGGGCGCGGCCCTTGGCGCGGCGGGCATTAAGCACTCGCCGGCCGCCTTTAGTCGCCATGCGGGCGCGAAAACCGTGAGTGCGTTTGCGGTGAATGATGCTGGGCTGAAAAGTGCGCTTCATGGGGATTCCTTGGGATTCATTAAAATCGGGTGAGGCGAAACGAAGGCCAGCGGGCCTGTTGGTTTTGACCAAACTGGGAAAATTACTGATTCAGGGGCAGATTTGCAAGCGCCGCACCAGTGGATAACTTGTCAGGGGATGACTAAACTGCGTTTTTCGCCGAGTGTCGTCAGCACTGAGGAGCGCGTGTGGACCACGCCCTGTGGAAAGCCTGCCAGGCCTGCCTAGAACGCGAATTGTCAGAACACCAGTTGAGCACCTGGATCCGGCCCTTGCAAGCCCAGGAAGAAGATGGCTTCCTGCGTCTGCTGGCCCCCAATCGTTTTGTGCGGGACTGGGTCAAAAAACACCATCTGGCCCAGATCGAAGCCGCACTGACGCAGTTGCGGCCCAGCCAAACGCCACAGGTCATACTGGAGATCGGCAGCGGGGCCACCCCACCTCCGCCGGCGGCTCAAGCCGCTCCAGTGGAAGCGACGGCGGAGCCTAGTGTAACTGGTCAGGAAACCGCTGGGCTGTTGAAAAGCGGCATTCTCAATCCTGACTTCAGCTTTGCCACTTTCGTCGAAGGCAACTCCAATCAGATTGCCCGCGCCGCCTGCCTCCAAGTCGCCCAGAACCCTGGCAAAGCCTACAACCCGTTGTTTATTTATGGCGGCACCGGGCTGGGCAAGACCCATCTCATCCATGCAGTCGGCAATATGCTGCGTGAGCGTAATCCCGCAGCGCAAGTGGTGTACCAGAACTGCGAGCATTTCGTGGCGGATATGGTGCGGTCGCTGCAACACAACGCCATTAACGAGTTCAAGCGCCGCTACCGTTCGCTGGATGCCCTGCTGATCGACGATGTGCAGTTTCTAGCGGGCAAGGAACGCTCGCAAGAGGAATTCTTCTATACCTTCAATAGCCTGCTGGAAAGCCGTCAGCAGGTAATCCTGACCTGCGACCGTTATCCCAAGGAGGTCGCTGGACTGGAAGACCGCCTCAAGTCGCGGTTTGGCTCTGGCCTAACTGTGGCGGTCGAACCGCCGGAGCTGGAAACGCGGGTCGCGATCCTCAAAAGCAAGGCCGAACAGACGCAGCTCAACTTGCCTGACGAAGTGGCGTTCTTCATTGCCCAGCGGATCCGCTCCAATGTCCGCGAACTGGAGGGGGCGTTGCGGCGGGTGTACGCCAACGCCCAGTTCACCGGCAAGTTGATCACCATCAGCTTCGTCAAGGAGGTGCTGATTGACCTGCTAAGTTTGCAAGACAAGCAAGTCACCATTGAAAACATTCAGAAAACCGTGGCGGACTACTACAAAATTCCGGTTAGCGATCTGCTGTCCAACAGCCGATTGCGCACTCTATCCCGACCTCGGCAACTGGCAATGACCCTGACCAAGGAACTGACGACTTTCAGCCTGCCCGAGATCGGCGAGGCGTTCGGCAAGCGTGATCACACGACCGTGTTGCATGCTTGTCGGAAGATTCGAGAACTCCAAGGTTGCGACCCGCAGATCCGCGATGACTACACCAATTTGCTCACAACCCTGACTAACTAGAAAAATGCTTGTGGATAACTGCTGTGGATAAGTGGAATAACTTTTCTGGCTGGTCGAACAATCGTTTAATCCATCCCGTAAATTACTTAGTAAAAATATAAATATCATGATGATAGGTCATAAAATAGCAGGAATTGTCAGCACGTTGAGTGTTCATCTAAAAAATGCGTAATCAATTTCATAAAGCACTTTTTTTTCAATAAGTTAATCTAAAAATAATCGATAATTTTCAATATTTTTCATAGAGTTTGATGATCATCATAAAAAGTTGTGGAAATAACCTGTGGATAAGTCTGTGGATAACTTTGCCATTTCTGTGGATAAGTCGGCAAAACCTGTGGATAACTTTGTGGATAACTTTTTAGCCAAAAAAGTTATCCACAGGAAAACAGACTTATCCACAGGTTATCCACAGACTTATCCACAGGCAAAACTCGTGCAATCTATTGAAAGATATTAATAAAAAAAAGTTATCCACAGAAAATGCCCTCCCTAATAATAATAATCTTTTAAATATTTAAAAGAAGTTCTTACTACTAAGCGCCGCGAAAAGCAGACCTCGCTAAGAAGATAATTTTTAAACAACCCCTGACTTCAGTCGGGATTTAGCCGCCCCGGAACGCCGCCGGGAACCTGCATGCCTAATTCTGGAGAATCCATGAAACTGGAAGCCAAGCGCGAGCACTTGCTCAAACCGCTGCAATCGGTAATCGGCGCGGTCGAACGCCGACAAACATTGCCGATCCTGACCAACGTGCTGGTGACGGCCACCAAACAGGCATTGACCCTCACTGCAACTGACTTGGAAGTTGAGCTTTCAGCCAGGGTAGAGCTGCCAGCGGAAACCCCCGGCGCCATCACCCTTCCCGCCCGCCGGCTGCACGACATCCTGCGCGCCCTGCCGGAAGAAGCCACAGTGACCCTGAGCGTAGAAGGTGACAAGGCGACAGTACGATGCGGGCGCAGCCGCTTCATCCTGACTACCCTGCCTGCCGGTGACTTCCCCACCCTAGAAAATCCACCGCAGGAGGGTGAGATCCAGCTGCCGCAGGGCGCGTTGCGGAATCTGATCGAGCGCACCCACTTCGCGATGGCTCAGCAGGACGTGCGCTACTATCTCAATGGTTTGCTGCTGGAAGTCAGTTCTGGCGTTGTGCGACTGGTTGCGACCGACGGTCACCGGTTGGCCTTTCAGGAGTTACCGATTAACGCCGAGGTAGCCGAGCCGCGTCAGGTCATCGTGCCGCGTAAGGGCGTAATGGAGCTGATGCGGCTACTGACCGACAGCGAAGCGGAAGCAGGCTTGACGCTGAGTTCTAACCATATCCAGCTGACCCTAGGTGACATCCGCTTCACCTCCAAGCTGATTGACGGCAAGTTCCCCGACTATCAGCGGGTCATCCCCCGTGAAGGCGGCCGGGTGGTGATCGCCGACCGGATGTTGCTGCGGAGCGCCTTGGCCCGCACCGGCATCGTCCTCAACGACAAGAGCCAGGGGGTTCGCCTGCAACTGGAGGACTGGATTCTGCGGGCGCAGACCAAAAATTCCGATCAGGAGGAGGCCGAAGAGGAGATTGAAATTAACTACACCGGTGGACCAATGGAAATCGGCTTCAACGTGACCTACATGCTCGACGCGCTGGGCGCATTGAACGGCGAACTAGCCAAGCTGTCCTTCTCCGACGCCTCCAGCAGTTGCCTAATCGAAGAAGCTGAAGGCGGCAACAGCAAGCACGTCATCATGCCCATGCGGCTGTGAAAATGGCGATTGGGGCGCTGAAACTGGAATGAAGGTCACGGCGCTGGACATTGCCGGGTTCCGTAACCTGCGGCCAATCAGTTTCCCTTGTGACCCCGGCCTGAACCTCATCCTTGGCCCCAACGCCTCCGGCAAGACCAGCTTGCTAGAGGCATTGTACTTTCTGGGCCGTGGTCGGTCGTTCCGCACCCGCCAGCCGCGTGAGCTGATCCAGACTGGCGCAGTGGCATTCCGGATCGTGGCGACGATGTCCAGCGGTGATGGACGGCACATCCCGGTTGGGGTGGAGCGCGACGCCCGCGATCTGACCGCTCGCATCGGTGGCGTTCCGACCCGCTCGCTGGCTGAATTAGCCCGACAAACCCCGGTGCTGCTGCTGAATCCCGACAGTCATCGCCTGCTGGAGGATGGGCCACAGTTGCGACGACGGTTTATGGACTGGGGGCTGTTCCACGCCGAGCCGGGCTTTCTCGACGCCTGGCGGCGCTATGACACAGCTTTGCGCCACCGCAACGCTGCCTTGCGGGCCAGTTCCGCTCATCGGGCTATTGATGCCTGGGACGGCGAACTGACAACAGCAGCGACGATTCTTGACCAGCGGCGCGAAACCTTCTGTAAAGCATTAGAAGTGGCCTTGCAGCCATTGGCGGCGACGACCCTAGGCATCGGAGAGGTGCAGGTTAATTATCGCCGTGGTTGGCCTCTGGAGCCGTTTGAGCGGGGGTTTACCGACTGGCTGCACGATGGACGTGATCAGGATCGCCGCCAAGGCCATACCCGAATCGGGCCGCACCGGGCCGATTTCACCCTCCGTATTGCGGAACGGCCAGTAGCCGAGGCGCTGTCCCGGGGTCAACAGAAATTGCTGGTGATTGCCCTAGTGCTAGCGCAAGCGGAGCTGTATCAGCGCCATGCCGGCGACTCCTGCATCCTGCTGGTTGACGATCTACCGGCAGAACTGGACGCTGGTCATCGGGAGCGGATTATGCGGGCGCTGGCCGGGCTGGAAATCCAATTGTTTATCACTGCGTTGGAGCCGGGATTACTGTCCACCGCTTTGTGGCGCGAGGCGCGGGTTTTTCAGCTTGCCGATGGTGCGATAGCTGCTACTCATTTGGACCCTGACGAAAGGACTAATGCTGGCTCACTAGAGTCTCCAAAACCTTGATCTACGGCAGACTGAGCCGACTAAAGTCAAGCTCCTGCATAGTGTTTACCGTCAATCCCACCCCCAGCCAAACCCGCCAGGGTGTATAATTCTCACCTTTTTCGGACTTGGGAAGCGGGATTTATGAACGATTCGTCCTACACCTCATCGAGCATTACAGTCCTGGAAGGGCTGGACGCAGTTCGCAAGCGGCCTGGTATGTACATCGGCGACACCGACGATGGCACTGGTCTGCATCATATGATTTTCGAGGCGGTGGATAACTCGATTGATGAGGCGCTGGCCGGTTATTGCACTGAAATCAGCGTTACTATTCACGCGGACCAGTCGATTACAGTCGTGGATAACGGTCGTGGCATTCCTACTGACGAGCATTCCAAGGGCCGTTCCGCCGCTGAAGTCATCATGACGGTACTCCACGCCGGTGGTAAATTTGATGACCGCTCCTATAAGGTGTCTGGTGGTCTGCATGGGGTCGGCATTTCTGTAGTTAACGCCCTATCCGAATTTCTGCGGCTGACTATTCGCCGCGATGGTAAGGTGCATCAGCAAGAATACCGATTAGGTTATCCGCAAGCGCCGCTGGAGGTCACGGGTGATACTGATTTGACTGGCACTGAAATCCGATTCAAGCCTAGCTCCACCATTTTTACCAATATTGACTTCCATTACGACATACTGGCTAAACGACTGCGTGAATTATCCTTCCTTAATTCCGGCGTCTGTATCCGTTTGCATGACAAGCGCACTGACAAAGACGATGTTTTTGAATATCAGGGTGGCATCAAAGCCTTTGTCGAACATCTCAATCGTAATAAAACTCCCTTGCATGACAGCGTGATTTATCTCAATACTACTCGCGACGATATGCAAGTAGAACTGGCAATGCAATGGAATGATTCCTACCAAGAAAACGTGTTTTGCTTTACCAACAATATCCCGCAACGCGATGGTGGCGCCCATTTAGCAGGTCTGCGCGGCGGACTCACTCGCACCCTGAATCAATACATGGATGCAGAAGGGATTCTGAAAAAAGCCAAGGTCGAAACCAGTGGCGACGATGCCCGCGAAGGCTTGACAGCGGTGCTGTCAGTCAAGCTGCATGATCCGAAGTTTTCTTCGCAAACCAAGGACAAGCTGGTGTCATCGGAAGTGCGGCCGGTGGTGGAGTCGGTGGTAGCTGAGAAATTGCAGGAGTTTCTGCTGGAGAAACCCAGCGAGGCAAAGATTATTACCGGTAAGATTATCGACGCTGCCCGCGCCCGTGAAGCCGCTCGCCGCGCTCGTGAAATGACCCGCCGCAAAGGAGCGTTGGACATCGCCGGATTGCCGGGCAAATTGGCCGACTGTCAGGAAAAAGACCCGGCGTTATCAGAGTTATTTCTGGTGGAAGGCGACTCCGCCGGTGGTTCCGCGAAACAAGGCCGCGACCGACGCTTTCAGGCAATTTTGCCGCTAAAGGGGAAAATCCTGAATGTGGAAAAAGCTCGATTCGACAAGATGCTGGCGTCGGTGGAAGTCGGGACGCTGATTACCGCGCTAGGCTGCGGGGTTGGCCGTGAGGAGTTTAATCCCGACAAGCTGCGCTATCACCGTGTCATTCTGATGACAGATGCTGATGTGGATGGCTCGCATATTCGTACCCTGCTTTTGACTTTTTTCTACCGGCAAATGCCGGAATTGATCGAGCGCGGCCATATTTATATCGCTCAACCGCCGCTGTACAAGGTCAAGAAAGGCAAGCAGGAAAACTATGTCAAGGATGATGTGGAGTTGTCGGAGAACCTGTTGCGAGCAGCGCTGGATGAAGCCGTCTTGACGCCCCATCGTGCAATCTCACCACTTACCGGTAAGGCGCTGGAGAATCTGGCCCGCAATTACATGACAGCGACGACGCTGATCCAGCGGCTCGCCCGCCGCTATGACAGCGCAGTGCTGGAGCAACTCATCCATTTGCCATTGCTGGATGAGGCGCAATCTAATGACCGCGAGCGACTTAGGGAATGGACGCAAACCCTGATGAGTCGGCTGAATGATCGGCCCGGCGAGCGTTCGGTCTACCAAGCCGTAGTTGAACACCGGGCGGATGGCGAAGGGTGCGACGTGGTGATCATCCGCCGCACTCACAATCTAGAGCGTGTGATCCGGTTGCCCACCGGGTTTTTCCAGTCGGTCGAATACGCCAGTCTGGCTGGGTTTGGCGTCAAGTTGGCTGGCCTGTTTGATGGCGGTGCGGAGGTGCGGCGCGGCGAGCGGGTTCAGGAGGTTCACCAGTTCCGCGAGGTAATGGACTGGTTGCTGGACGAAGCCAAACGCGGCCAGCACATCCAGCGTTACAAGGGTCTGGGTGAGATGAACCCGGATCAGTTATGGGAAACCACCATGGACCCGGCTACTCGCCGCTTGTTGCAGGTGCGGATTGAGGATGCGGTTGCCGCCGATGAAGTGTTCACCACACTGATGGGCGATCAGGTCGAGCCGCGCCGCGAATTTATCGAGCAGAATGCGCTGGATGTGCTGAATCTGGATATTTGACGGTCGGTTTCAGGGCGCAACATCCAACAACAGGGCATACAGATAGAGCAGCGCCACTGCTGCACCTAGGCATTTGAGCACATACGCCGCGTTCCAGCGCAGGAACGCATAGCCATCGATTCGGTAACGGCCTTGCATGATCAGGTGTAGCCCAGACAGCGGATTGGCTGGAACCCCGATCGCCCACGCCATCAGCAGGGTGATCGCCAGCAGGTTGGCATTGGGATGCAGCGGTGCCAGCCAGACCCCGCAGACGGCGATGCTGATGACCGGATGCACGCCTAATGCGGCGATCCCGACCATCAGCGTTAGCAGCAGGCTGGCCTGGAACGGGCCAAACCGGGCCAACGGCGTCCAGTCACCCAACGTTCCAGCCAGATTGACCAACCCTGCCGCTAACACTCCAGCCGCCAGAAACAGCGCCAGCTCGTTGACCGAACCAGCCAGACCGGCCGTCAGGTGTTCCCTGAGTAGCCGCCCTGCGCCGCGCTCCTCGCGCACAGCGAGAATGGCGACAGTCAGCAATGGGGCGCTCAGGGCGATGATCGCCATAATCGACCAGCCTGGAACCAGCGCATGGACGATCAACACCACAGCCACCAGCAACCCCGGAATCCATAACGCGCCAAAATTCATCGGATAACCAATGAAGGGAGCGCCCCGTGCCGAATGATCCGGGTCCAGTTCGCGGGCGGTCAGCCACAGCGACCATGCCGCCATAGGCAATCCGGCGAGGACCAGGATGCTTGGTTGCGCGCCGGGTGCGTAGATCAGAGCAGCGGCCATGGCCGAGAAGAATGGCGACCAGAACGCGGCGGCGGCGAAACCCCGGCTCAACGCCAGCGCCCGACGTCTCCCCAGACGGCCGCGAGTCGCCATCCGGTCGCCGAGAATCACGACAGTCGAGAGATTAATCACCGCGCCGAACAGATGGACTCCGATCAGGGTTCGCCACAACGCCCGACGCCCGGTCGGTGGGGTAGCGAGGTAGACAGCTTCCGGGCGGGTCGCTAACCGTAGGAATGACACCGCCGCCAACAGGCTGACCAAGCCCTGATTGCTTGCCAGCAGTTGGGTCCAATTAGGCGTTGCGCCGTGGAATGCGCTCCAGCCGGTTCCGATCAACCCCAGCCCGATCAGCCAGACGCTTTGCCGGCGTTGCCGTTGACCCAGTCGGTCACTGAGCAGCAGCACTGCAATCCAGCCTAGAATGCCTGCGGGGAGCAGCGGGACGCCGGGCATTGCTGAGGCAGCGATCATGACGGTTAGGAGGATACCGGCGGCGGCAGCGCGGCGGGCCGGATTTAGCACAGCCATTGGCGACATCCAACGGCGCATGGTTTGACTCCTGATTCTTGACCCCCGGTTTTTCACACGTATGAGCAACTTACCGGACAGCCGGAGCGACCCATTCAGGACATCAACTCAGCGCTGAGCGCCTCAAAAACGCAGGATTCAGGGATTAGTGTGAGGTCTCCCGCCCATCGGATGTTGGCGTTAGTGCGGGTTTCGACCTGAAATCAACAGCTGCTCACATCCGGCGCGGCGTCCTGATCCGGTGCGATGGACTGGGTCAACCGGTTACGACCCTCTCTCTTGGAGCGATACAACGCTTGGTCCGCCCGCTGCAACAAATCCTCACCCGCTTCGCCACTGGCCAGCATTGCGATTCCAAAACTGGCCGTAATCTGCCCGATCTGCTCGACTAGCGGATGCGATTCCAACTGTCGGCGGGTGCGCTCGGCGCTGATGACCGCATTTTTCAACCGGGTCGCTGGCAACACCACCACAAACTTCTCACCGTTCAACCGGGCCACCAGATCGGTCTGCCGGGCATGACCGCGCAGCAGCGCTGCAAATTGCTTTAAGACCTCATCCCCGATAGCATGACCATAGCGATCATTCACTGTCTTGAAATGATCCAGATCGATCATCACCACGCACAAAGCCTGCTCATAACGCCGGCACCGCTCGACCTCCGTAGCCAATACCTCATCCAACCGTCGTCGGTTACCTGCTCCGGTTAGCGGATCGGTGTGCATCAGCTCCAGAATCACTTCCTCGTTGCGCTTTAACTCCTGGTTGGCCCGCAACAATTGCCGCTGAGTTCCGGTTAGCTCGTCGTTAAGCTGCATCACGGCAGCACCGAGCATTTCCAGCCCTTCGACATCGTATTCCGCTGCTACCAACAGCCGTCCCTGCTGCCAGCGATAGATATGCCCTTGCAACGACTGGCGCTGCCGATCCGCCCAAGCAATATTCAACATGCCCCGATACAGCAGCAATGCTCCACCGTGATAAGGGGTTAGTGCCTGTATATCATCCAGCCGGGGGTTAATGAACAGCGGTCGGACATCCCACGGTTGATCGGTGGGTCCCGGCAACGGCGCCAGCCGTAGAAAACCCCGGTTAGCCGCCAGCACCCGACCATTTTCATCCAGTAGGGCGATCATCACGCTGCCCATTTCCTGCAAAAACGCTGGCAGGCCCAGATCAGCTAGCGACCGCACCGGATCACTCATGACGCTCCACGCCGGGCTGCCCGCGTATTGGGATACCACCGATCCCGTCCCCATTCACTGTCACAGAATCATCTACGCTATTCAACATCAGCCCTCCCACCATAATCGATGGACACTGTGCGCCCAGCCCGATCTGGTATTGGTCAATCACCTCGCGGATCGCGTTGATGTGATGCAGCGGCGTTGCCGATAATCCCGGCAGCGTCAGGTTGGTCGGCGATGATTTGCCCAACCCGCACCGCTGTCGGTGCATCAGCCACCATTCGCAGGTCTAGGCTATAAGAAGCTATCTTGAAAAAAAGCTATTTGATTGCTGAAAAACAACTTTGGCTAATGCCGCTGAAACAGGCTGATTTGGCGCGATCTTGGGCCGTTGAATGGTGAACGCCCCGCATGACTCCGCAATTTTTGCCGGGTAGCCTGTGAAAGTTGTTCTTGGGCACAGGCGCGCAACGTTTATTGTCCAACCATCACTGCCGATTTAGCTCAAACCGGATGGCTACATAGCCTCAACCAATGGATGACCGGCATCGTCCAGAGGAATGTCCAGCCATTCTTCTTTGTAGATCCGACGTAAGTCAATGATTGATAAAGGAATAAGCGTTAGCATCGCCAGCACCCAAGCCAGCAAATGCCACATCCAACCACCACCGGGGATAAAGGTAGCGATCACAATGAAAAAACCAGTGATTCCATAAAAGCGGTAAGCCGCCTGCTGAGTGTAATGACCGACTTTCGGATTGGGATGATGGCGATTTAGCGCATACACCAGCATCGATGCGCCAAACCAGAAAATGAGCAGCGGAAATGGCAGCAGGATCGAGATCAGATTGCCATAATTCATCAGCGCCGCTGCCTGACGGGCTGACGATCCGCGCGCCACCTTACCAATGACCGTATCTTCGCTTTGTTGCAGAGTGAGCATGATCAACCGTCCTGAGGATAAGAAGGCTAATGGAAATTGGGATTGTCGGGCATATTCGGCAAGCTTCCCAGCGCTGTCAATCCGGGTGCGGCGACAGTGAACATGATGAGCTGGCGAGAGCGGTTCCAGCATCTGCTACTGCCAGCGACCTGTCTGTTGTGTGGGGCCGAAGGCGTGATGGGACGCGATCTATGCGCCGGCTGCGCCGCCGTCTTGCCGCGTAACGCTTTGGCTTGTCCCGGCTGCGCCGCGTCGATAGCGCCCGGCCAAACCGGACTGTGCCGCCAGTGTCAGATGCAACCCCGTAGTTTTGACCGCGCTTTTGCCCCATTTCGCTACCGGCCACCGGTAGATTTTCTGATTTGCGGCCTCAAATTCGCGGGCCGATTAAGCTACGCTCGACTACTTGGCGATCTATTTACCGCTGCACTGGCTGAATCTCCCATCTCACTACCCGATTGCATCATCCCGGTGCCACTGCATCCTCTCCGGCTGCGTGAACGCGGCTTCAACCAAGCGCTGGAATTGGCGCGGGTTGTTGCTCGCCGCCGGAAAATTCCCTTAATCGCCAATGGGCTGCAACGAGTTCGCCATACACTCCGGCAAACCGATCTGGATGCCCACCACCGCCAGCTTAATCCGCTGGGCGCTTTCGCTATCGGGCAGACGTTGCCCGGCGCACGGGTCGCGTTGATCGATGATGTGATGACAACCGGCAGCACCGTCGCTGAATGCGCCCGAATTCTGCGCGACGGCGGTGCAGTCAGTGTCGAGGTCTGGGCCGTGGGCCGCGCCGGCGGCGATTCCCTCAGCGCATCACCCAAGGTGAATGGGTAGCGCGAAGATCCCGAAACCATTAACCTCCATCAGCCAAATTTCGTAAAATGCACGTCCTTTCGCTTTCCAGCCGTACAGGCGTCCTATTGGTTCATGAAAACCACTCTCCCGGTTTTTGATCAGGCTATCCGTGCTCACGACGAGCTGCTCAAGCGCCGCAACCTGACGATCTGGATCGGCGCAGAGCCGACCTTCAC
The DNA here is from genome assembly GCA_003989085.1 of Candidatus Competibacteraceae bacterium. GTDB lineage: Bacteria > Pseudomonadota > Gammaproteobacteria > Competibacterales > Competibacteraceae > RXIV01. Next base: position 277,536 of record RXIV01000002.1, on the reverse strand, counting down.
CGACCGTCGTTCCGAAGCCCCGGAATGGTTGGGCGACGCCCTGGGTCCTGGCAAGGAAGCCCGCGCCCGACGAATGTTGGCCGCGTTGTGGGCAGAGGCTCCCGACGGGCTGATCCTGCGCAGCGTAGGCCGGCAATACCCCCGCGAAAATCAGCCTCGCTGGAGCCTCGGTCTGTATCGACGCCGGGATGAGCAGCTGGTCTGGGCTGGCCCACCCGATCCGTTGCTGCTCGAAGCGCCGCCGGTGGCGTTGCCGGCTGGCCGGATTGAGGCGTTCTGGGAACAATTGGCGCAACGGCTGAACCAGCGCGGCTGGACTGCCCTGCCCTTCGTAGTGGAAACGTCGCCCGGCCTGCGGATCGTATTTCGCTGCGACAATGCGCCACTGCCAGCGAATCCCGAATGCGATCCGCGCCTGGCCCGTCCCAGTCTGCACGGTCAGCCGATCCCGGTCAGTGGCCTGCGCGATGATCTAGCCGAACAGGGTCTGTTCCTGATCAGTATCGCCCCCATTGGCCCGGACCTGGATTCCCCCGCCGCGCCCTGGGTTGAATTGCCGGGCTGCGATGAGCCTGAGCTGTTTTTGAGCCTGCTGGCAGACATTGGCGATGCAGCGACGGCCTGTGGTCTGCCCAGCCTGATGCTCGGCGGCTTTCCGCCCCCAGTGGATGGGTCCATCGCCTGGACCACACTGACCCCTGACCCGGCAGTGGTGGAAGCCAACCTCGCCCCCGCTCCGGATGCGGCTGCCTTTCTGCGCGATAGCCGCGCCGGCTTCGCCGCCGCCGAAACCGCCGGTCTGGCGCCCTACCGCCTGCACTACAACGGCCAGGTCACTGATTCTGGCGGCGGCGGCCATTTGACCTTGGGTGGCCCCCGCCCGGAGCACAGCCCGTTTCTGAGCTGCCCGCATCTGCTACCAGCACTGATCAGCTATTTTAACCGCCACCCAGCGCTCTCCTATCTATTTGCCAGCGATTCGGTCGGCAACTCCAGCCAGGCTCCGCGTCCTGATGAACGCACCAGCGATATTTTTGACGAACTGGGTCTGACCCTGGCTCTGCTCAAGCGGCGGATTAACCCGACTGCTGATGAACTCTGGCAAAGCCTTTCCCCCTTTCTAGCGGATCCGGCGGGCAACGCCCATCGCACCGAAATCAATATCGAAAAGCTATGGAATCCCTGGTTGCCTGGCCGTGGCCGGTTGGGATTGGTGGAATTTCGCGCTTTTCGGATGCCTCCGACCCCGGAACGGCTGGCGGCGCTGGCCGTTTTGTTACGGGCCATTACCGCGATGCTGGTTCAGACCCCAGACTACCCGGAGCCGATCCATTGGGGCCAGGAACTGCATGACCGCTTTGCCCTTCCGTTCTACCTGCGGGCCGACCTGTGGGAGATTCTCGATGATCTGGCCCGCGCCGGGCTGGGACTGGGACAGCCGCTGATCGCTGAATTGCTGGATGAGCGCTATGACTGGCTAGGCGCGGCGGATTATGGGGACTGCCGGTTGACGGTGCGGCGCGGTCTGGAATTCTGGCCGCTGCTCGGTGATGCCGCTGCTCAGGATCACGGTTATTCGCGGCTGGTAGACGCCAGCGCCGCCCGACTGGAGATCAGCTTGCGTTCGCAGCCACAGCTTGCCGTCGGATCGCTGGCGGACTGGCGGCTGACGATCAATGGCTACCGGTTGCCACTACGCCGGGAAGAGGATATGGAGGGGGAAGTCTGGCTATGCGGGTTGCGTTACCGCCGCTTCAAACCCTGGACCGGCCTGCATCCGACCCTGGAGGCACAGGGAACCATCCCGCTGATCCTGAGTCATCCTCACCGACCCGGCGGTTTGCGGATCACCCTGCACGAGTGGCAGCCGCAAGGTGGTGGTTATGACGGTTTACCTGTGGATCAGGCCGAGGCCGCTGCTCGTCGGGCTGGGCGTTTCGTGATCGAAACGCTTGATTGGACGCCAGATGCGCCGTCCTATGAACCACCGCCTGCTGCCCTGACCCCTTACACCCTTGATTTGCGCTATTTATAGTAATTTCAAAGATACGTTTTCCCCGATTTTATCCGTTGCCGGCAAGCGCATAATGCTGACCCTGTTAAAAAACCCCCGAGGAGCGCCTTGAATATGAGCGTCGAAACCATTAGCACCCAGCCCTTCACTGATCAAAAACCCGGCACCTCGGGACTACGCAAAAAGGTCAAGGTCTTCGAGAAACCGCATTATCTTGAAAACTTCGTGCAGTCCATTTTCGACACCCAGCGCGATCACTCGAATGCGCCGCTGGTGGTGGGTGGCGATGGCCGCTACTACAACCGCCCGGCGATCCAGACCATCCTGCGGATTGCCGCCGCCAATGGCTGTACGCGAGTGGTGCTGGGCCAGGGTGGCATTCTGTCCACTCCGGCGGCTTCCCACCTGATTCGCAAGCATAACGCCCGGGGTGGGATCATCCTGTCAGCTAGCCACAACCCCGGCGGGCCGGATGAAGATTTCGGCATCAAGTTCAATACGCCTAACGGCGGGCCGGCTCCAGAGAAAGTTACTGAAGCCATTTACATGGCGACCCTGCACATTCAGCGCTATCACTCCCTGAGCGTGCCAGATATCGATCTGGATCTGCCGGGTGTCGCGATGGTGGGGGACATGCGGGTTGAGATCGTCGATCCGGTGCGCGACTATGCAGACTTAATGGAGCAATTGTTTGATTTCGCTCAGATCCGAGCCCTGTTCCAATCCGGGTTCCGAATGCGTTTTGACGCCATGCACGCGGTCACTGGCCCTTACGCCCATGAGATTCTGGAAAAACGGCTCGGCGCTCCTCGAGGCACAGTGGTCAACGGTGTCCCACTGGAAGATTTCGGTCACGGCCATCCTGACCCGAATCTGGTCTATGCCAAAGAGTTGGCCGACTACCTGTTTGGCCCCGATGCGCCCGATTTCGGCGCAGCCTCGGACGGGGATGGCGACCGCAATATGGTGCTGGGCCGGCATTTCTTCGTTACCCCCAGCGATAGTCTGGCCGTGATGCTGGCCAATGCCGCATTGGCGCCCGGCTACCGCAACCGGCTGGTCGGTGTTGCCCGGTCGATGCCGACCAGCCAGGCCGCAGATCGGGTTGCGGCCAAACTAGGGATGCAATGCTATGAGACACCAACGGGCTGGAAATTCTTCGGCAACCTGCTGGATGCCAACAAGATTACCCTGTGCGGCGAAGAGAGCTTCGGCACTGGCTCCGACCATGTGCGTGAGAAGGACGGACTGTGGGCCGTGCTGTTCTGGCTGAACATTCTGGCCGCGCGTCGGCAATCGGTGGCGGAGATCGTACAGGAACACTGGCAGATTTACGGGCGCAACTACTATACCCGTCATGACTACGAAGCGGTGGATAGCACCGCCGCCAATGGTTTGATGGATGCGCTGCGTCGGGCGAGTGCGACCCTGCCCGGACAGGTTTTCGGTTCCTACACGGTCGATTATGCCGATGATTTCTGCTATCTGGACCCGATTGACCAAAGTGTGAGCGACCGGCAGGGCATTCGCATTGGCTTCAAAGACGGGTCGCGAATTGTCTATCGGCTGTCCGGCACCGGCACCGAAGGCGCGACCTTACGGGTTTATATCGAGGCTTATGAACCGGATTCGGCCCGACATGCGCTGGATACGCAGCAGGCGCTGGCCGAGTTGATTAGCATCGCTAACTCGCTAGCCGGCATCCGCGAACGCACTGGACGGGAGCAACCGACGGTGATTACTTGAGTAAGTCACCTTGGCCTTCTTGGCTCACAGGGGGTCACGCTAGTCTCTACCTCCGGTTGAACGCCCTGCGGATCGTCCGCCGGTTCCGCTGGGCGTTGCCGGTGTTCCTGCTGCTGGGCGGTTTCTGGATCAGCGCCGCCGCTGCGCCCCCGGTGGCGGTCAGGCCGCCTGTCGGCGGTTCCGCCACGCCTACCGCAGCCGCCCCCACCATTGAACAGATTCAAGCCCGCCTCGCCGCCCTCGCCACCATCCGCGATCTGCCGGAAAACGAACGTACCCAGGCCCAGGAACTGTATCAGCAGGCCATCAGCCAGCTACAGGCGGCGAAAACCTATGCCGATGGTAGCGCTTCTTATCAGCAGCTTCAGCAATCGGCCCCGGTGGAAACCGCTCGTCTGCAACAAGCGTTGGCCAGCGAACCACCACCCGCCCCAGCGGCGACGTTGTCTGCCGAAGAAGCAACCCGTCAACTGACGCAAACCCAGACCGCGTTGAGCGATGCCCAGAAGCGGCTCAATGATCTCGATCAACAACTAACGGTTCAGCAGGTTCGGCCCAAGAGCATTCCTGCCGAACTAAGTGATTTGAAAGAGCAACTCGCCGAGCTGGATGCCAAGCTGCAAGCCGCTATTTCTCCCGCCGCAACGCCACTGCTGGCTGATGCGCGGCTCATGGTGTTGAATACCCAACGGCAGGCATTGAATCAGCAGATCGCCATGCTGGAGCAGGAGCGGTTGAGCTATGACGCCCGCTTGGCGTTGCTCAATGCCCAACGCGCCGCTGCTGCCCAGGAACTTGCGCAAGCTCAGGCCCAGGTGCAGCAGTTGCAGAGCCTGCTCAGCGCCCGCCGCCGCGATGAAGCAGCAGCGGTGGTGCAACAGACTGCTCAAGCGACGCAGGCAGCAGTGGCTAAACCGATTGTGGTGCAGGACGCAGCGGCGGAAAACGCCGCCATCAGCCGCCGGCTGGAAAATCTGGTTGAGCAAAGCGACCAGATCAGCGCCAGCCGGACCCAGTTCAGCGACCAGTTGGCGCGGTTGACCGAGCGGATGCGCGGGATCAAACAGCAGCTCGGCATCGCCGGTTTTAGCGACGCGATTGGCCCAATCCTGCTGGAAGAGCGACGCGCCTTGCCGGATGTGCGCCAGTTCCAGCGCACCGCTGGCGAACGGCAGCAGCGCATTATCCAAACCCGCTTGGAACAGTACCAAACCGAGCAGCAGGCGCGGCGCGCCCGGGCTGTTGAGGATCATCTTAAAGAGTTCGTCGCCCACTTTGATCCGCAATGGCCGGATGATCAGCGACAGGCGGTCGCAGCCCAGTTAAGACCCTTACTGATTGACCGCCAGCAATTGCTGGAAAAACTCAGCAGCGGTTACGCCAATCTGATCACTGAACTGGTGGCGCTGGATGACAGCCAGCGTAAATTGAGCGATCAGGCGGTGCAATACGCCGCTTTGCTGGATCGCTATCTGCTGTGGATTCGCAGCAGCCCGCCGCTTAACGCCAGCTGGCCGATGGCGCTGGGCCAATCTCTGGACTGGCTAATTGACCACCGGCATTGGCAGGCGGCGGGGCAGAATGGGTGGCAGGCGATTCAGAACCAGCCGGTGATAGCCCTGTTCAGTCTGTTGATTCTGCTGGCGCTGCTGTATTTCCGCCAAGCGCTGATCCGCCACTTGGGCGCGGAAAGCGACGCCATTGGCGATGTGCGTCACGACAGCTTCGGGCTGACGATCCGCGCCTTGGGCGTCACTCTGCTGCTGGCGTTGCCTTGGCCGTGGTTGCTGGGCTGGCTGGCTTGGTGGCTGCACAGTGCGGCCACCGACGCCGACTTCTCGCGGGGGCTGGCTCAAGGTTTGCTCGCTGGCGCCTTGATCACCATGAACATCAACTTGCTGCGTCAAATGTGCCGTCCTCGTGGAATTGCCTTGGCCCATTTCGGCTGGAGCGAAGCCGGTTGCCAGCTCTTGCGTCGCCAACTGGGCTGGCTTTTGTGGATCGGGCCATTAAGCATCGCCATCGTCCGGCTGTGCGAAGCCCAGCCCGAAACGCTGTACAATGATGCCCTGGGCCGACCGGTTTTCTGCATCGGTTCCGCCGCGCTGACTGTACTATTCTGGCAAGTGCTGGATCCGCGACAGCCACTGCTGGCCGAACTAGCGGCCAGCGGCGCCCGGATCATCTGGCGGTCACGTTATATCTGGTATTCGCTGATGGTGGGGTCGTATGTGCTGTTGGCGACATTGGCGCTGGCTGGTTACTACTACACTGCGTTGCAGCTGCGTGACCGGCTGGCGTTGACTGGCTGGCTACTGCTGGGCGCGGTGCTGTTTATCAACCTGTTTCTGCGCTGGCTGAACATTAGTCAGCGGCGACTGGCCCTGCAACGCGCCCTTGCCAAACGTGAAGCGCAACTGGCCGCCCGCGCCAAGGAAGCTACGCCGGCTTCCGGCGAAGGCGTCCCGGAAATGCTGACGTTGCCAGACCTCGATTTGAACACGATCAGCGAGCAAACCCGCAGCCTGATGAGCTTGATGGTGCTGATAGGACTGGGCTTCGGCCTGTGGCAAATCTGGGGCGGCCTGATCCCAGCCTTCGCCATTCTCAACGACATCACCCTCTGGCATCAGACGACGCAAACTGCGGTCGGCGCTCAAGTCACAGATATTACACTGGGCAGCATCGTGGCCGCAGGAGCGCTATTGGCGTTGATCGTCTTTTTGGCCCGCAATCTGCCGGGGGTGCTGGAACTTGCGGTCTTACAGCGGCTGGCGGTGGACCCAGGAAACCGTAACGCCGTCATCACCGTCAGTCGCTACCTGATTACCGCGATTGGTCTGCTGGCGGCGCTGGACATCATCGGCATCGGTTGGGATCAGGTGCAGTGGCTGGTGGCCGCGCTGGGGGTCGGGCTGGGATTTGGTCTGAAGGAAATTTTCAGCAACTTCTTTTCCGGGTTGATCTTGCTGCTGGAGCGGCCAATCCGGGTTGGCGACACGGTGACACTGGACACGCTGAGCGGCACTGTGTCGCGGATCAACATTCGTGCGACCACCATTACCGACTGGGATCGCAAGGAAATCATTGTTCCCAACAACACGTTTATCACCAGCTCGCTAATCAACTGGGCGCGTAATGATCCGGTGACTCGGATAGTCGTTCCGGTGGGAGTCGCCTATGACAGCGATCCGCAGCAGGTTCAGCAAGTTTTGCTGGAGGCGGTGACGGCGCATCCGCTGGTGTCAAAAGAACCGGCTCCGGCGGCGGTGTTCCTGAAGTTCGGTGAAAGCGCCCTGGAATTTGAAGTGCGGGTGTTTGTGCGAGAGCTGGCCAACCGGGTGCCGTTGTCCCATGACCTGCACCAGCAGATTTTGCTGGCGCTGCGGAAACACCAGATTGAGATTCCTTTTCCGCAGCGGGATGTACATATATACGGTGCGTCAGGCGGGGCAGGGCTTTCCCAATAGCTCCGACCTGGCGCAACCGAGTGATTTCCAGCCTGGGCGCTTAGCCGACGTCATCGAGCACCGTTTCAATCCGCTGGCGGATCTCGTCAATGGTGCCGGTGCCCTTGATCTTGCGCAGCAGACCTTTGCGGTCGTAGTAATCTATCAGCGGCGCGGTTTTTTCCTCGTAGACCCGCAGCCGGTTGCGGATGGTTTCTTCATTATCGTCGGCGCGGCCCCGGCCCAGCAGGCGCTTGACGATTTCCTCATAGTCCACGTCGAAGAACAGCACCCGATTCAGCGGTTGGCCGATTCGGGCCAGCAGCGTGTCCAGCGCCTCGGCTTGAGCCAAATCGCGTGGGAAACCGTCCATCATGAAGCCCTTGGGATTGGTCTGGGCCAGGGTTTTCAGACCGTTTTCGATCATGCCCAGCACGATGTCGAACGGTGCCAGTTCGCCGGCATCCATGTACGGTTTGGCCCGCCGACCCAGTTCGGTGCCGGCGGCGACTTCGGCCCGCAGCAGATCGCCAGTGGCGACCGTGGCGACGCCGTAGCGGGCGATGATGGCGTCGGTTTGGGTGCCCTTGCCTGAACCGGGGGCGCCGAGCAGCACGATTCTCATGTGGGAGTTCACTCTGTGGGGTGGTGGGGACGGTGGGGAATGCGGCTGATCTGATACTGAGTTTGATCTTGCCGATTTACAGCGATGGACGCAACCGGCTGTCAAGCCTTGGCCCTTGTTGTAGTATAGAGACCCGCAGAATAAACACCTTGGACTCCCCTTCATCAACCCCGCATAAAGGCCATCTCCCATGATTCTGGACCGCGTCGACGCTGGGCATAATCTGCCTGACGAATTCAACGTTATCATCGAAATTCCAGCCCATTCTGATCCGGTCAAATACGAAGTCGACAAGGAAACCGGCGCGTTGTTTGTCGATCGCTTTATGAACACCGCGATGCACTATCCCTGCAATTATGGCTATATCCCCCACACGCTTTGCGAGGACGGCGACCCGCTGGATGTGTTGGTCGTCGCGCCGCTCCCGGTCATTAGCGGTTGCGTGATCCGGTGCCGGCCACTGGGTGTGCTCAAAATGAGCGATGAGAAAGGTGGCGACGCCAAAGTGTTGGCGGTGCCCATCAAGAAGGAATGCGCCCTGTACGATCATGTGGACTCAGTCGATCAGATGGCCAAGTCACAATTGAGCCAGATCGCCCACTTTTTCCAGCACTACAAGGACTTGGATTTCGGTAAATGGGTCGAGATCGAAGGCTGGGGAGGACTGGAAGAAGCCCGGACCGAGATTGTACGAAGCGTGGAACGTTATCACCAGCCGCATTAGCTGCCGACTGGCTCACGTTCCGTGTGTGGATGATTTTGCTGATGGGATTGTCTTGACGAAGGCATCGCCTATCCTTTAAGGGTTAAAGGAAAGCGCAGCCGGCCCGATTCCGGTCGAAAGGAGATTTCCGGTAACGCGCCGCCGGTCACTGACTGACTCTGGCTGGCGGCCGCTAGATGAAAAGCCGCTTCTTAACGACAACCAAAGTGATAAAACGAGGAAGACACCATGCAATTCATTGATCCACGCTCGGGAGGGTTCGCGCCATGACAACGGCGGTCGGCATCATCATCGCGTTGCTGTGCGCCATTGGCGCACTCATCTACGGTGTCCAGTCGATCAAATGGATCTTGGCCAAGGACCCCGGCAATCCCCGGATGCAGGAAATCGCCGCTGCCGTCCAGGAAGGCGCCCGCGCCTACCTGAACCGGCAGTACCTGACTATCGCTGTTGTTGGCGTTATTGTTGGTGCAGTGATCCTGTTCGCCCTGGGTGCGCCTTCTGCAGTCGGTTTCGCCATTGGCGCGATCTGCTCCGGGGCTGCTGGCTATATCGGCATGTACGTTTCGGTTCGCGCTAATGTCCGCACCGCCCAAGCAGCGCATGATGGGCTGAATGCGGCGCTGGAAGTGGCGTTCCGGGGCGGTGCGATCACCGGAATGCTGGTGGTCGGTCTTGGTCTGCTCGGCGTGGCCGGCTACTACGCGCTGCTGTATGTCGCTACCGGCGCTGCTCCCGACCTCGGCCCGCTGGTCGGGTTGGCTTTTGGCAGCTCGCTGATCTCGATCTTCGCCCGGCTCGGCGGCGGCATCTTCACCAAGGGCGCGGACGTTGGCGCTGATCTGGTCGGTAAGGTCGAAGCCGGTATCCCCGAAGATGATCCGCGTAATCCAGCAGTGATCGCCGACAACGTGGGCGACAATGTCGGCGACTGCGCCGGGATGGCCGCTGACCTGTTCGAGACCTATGCGGTCACCATCATCGCCACCATGCTGGTGGGCAGTCTGAGTGCGAAGATGTTCCTCACCGCCGATCTCGTCCAGAACGCCATTATCCTGCCGTTGGTGATGGGCGGCGTGTCGATTATCGCCTCGATCATTGGTTGTGGTTTCGTCAAGGCCCGCGAAGGCGAGAAGATCATGAACGCCCTGTATCGCGGGCTGGGTGTGGCCGGAGCGATTTCCGCCGTCGCCTTTTTGCCAGTGATCTGGGTGCTGATGGGTAGCGATCATGCCTGGGGTCTCTGGGGTTCGGCGCTGGTCGGTCTGGCCTTGACCGCTGCGATGGTGGTTGTCACCGAGTACTACACCGCCACCGAATTCAGCCCGGTGCAAAAGCTGGCTGAAGCCTGCACCACCGGCCACGCCACCAACATCATCGCTGGGCTGGCGGTGTCGATGAAAGCCACTGCGCTGCCGGTGCTGGCGGTGTGCCTGAGCATCGGTCTGGCCCATCACTGGGCGGGGCTGTATGGCATCGCCATTGCCGCGACCTCGATGCTGTCGATGGCCGGGATCATCGTCGCCCTTGACGCCTACGGGCCGATTACCGATAACGCCGGCGGCATCGCCGAAATGGCCGAGATGGACGAGAAAATTCGCGGCATCACTGATCCGCTGGATGCGGTGGGCAACACCACCAAGGCGGTGACCAAGGGTTATGCGATTGGCTCGGCGGCGCTGGCGGCGCTGGTGCTGTTCGCTGATTTCCAGCACAAGCTGGAGCTTGGCGGAGTGAAGGTGAGTTTTGACCTGACTGATCCGGTGGTGATCATTGGCCTGTTCATCGGCGGGATGATCCCGTTCCTGTTTGGCGCGATGGCGATGGAAGCCGTTGGCCGGGCTGCCGGCAGCGTGGTGGTCGAGGTGCGTCGCCAGTTCCAGGAAATTGCCGGGATCATGGAAGGCACCACCAAGCCCGACTATTCGCGGGCGGTAGACCTGCTGACCAAGTCGGCGATCAAGGAAATGATCATGCCCTCGCTATTGCCGGTGCTGACCCCGATTGTGGTGGCGTTCGGTATGGCGTGGCTGCTGCCAGGCCAAGACGCCGGTCCGAAGGCGCTGGGTGGTTTGCTGATGGGCACCATCGTTACCGGACTGTTTGTGGCGATTTCGATGACGGCCGGCGGCGGCGCTTGGGACAACGCCAAGAAGTATATTGAGGATGGCAATTTTGGCGGCAAGGGTTCCGAAGCGCACAAAGCGGCAGTGACGGGCGACACCGTTGGCGATCCTTACAAGGACACCGCTGGTCCGGCAGTCAACCCGTTGATCAAGATCATCAACATCGTTGCGCTGCTGATCGTGCCGCTGCTAGTGACCATGAAGTAGTCTCGTGGCGGAACTAAGCCATTTCAACGCCGCTGGTGAGGCCCACATGGTGGATGTGGGCGGCAAGGACGCCACTCACCGGCGAGCGATTGCTGAAGGTTGGATTATCATGCAGCCGGCCACGCTCGAACAGATCGTGGCCGGTTTGCATTTCAAGGGCGATGTTCTCGGCGTAGCGCGGCTGGCCGGGATCATGGCCGCCAAACGTACCGCCGATCTGATTCCCCTCTGTCATCCGCTGGCCTTGACTCGCGTCGTGGTCGATCTGGAGCCGGTCGCAGAGCGTAGCGCGGTGCGCTGTCAGTCGACCGTCGAGACCCAGGGCCGCACCGGGGTGGAAATGGAAGCCCTGACTGCCGTACACATCGCCCTGCTGACCGTTTACGACATGTGCAAAGCGGTGGATCGCAGCATGATCATGACCGACATTCGGCTGCTGGAGAAGACGGGCGGCAAGTCGGGAGCCTGGCGGGCTGATCCATGATTTTCTCTCTGCATTCTCTCACTACCACCTAATCGTCCCTGCGCTGGGCATTCTCCTGCTATCGGCGGTCGTGCGGTCAATGGCTGCTCAGGCTGTCCGGCATCACCCGTTGCATGAAACCCTGAAACCAGGCTGCGCCGGGCCATAGCCGTTCGGTCACGGGGTTCTGGCTTCGATTCGCCAGCAATGCGGCAACCGGGCGGGGTGACGGACAGCACAGCAACAGCCCGATCACGGTCAAATACAGCGCCACGGTGCCCAAGGGTTGCTTCAGGCTGCCTAGACAAAACGCTGTGCCAAAGGACTTTTTTAGCAGCTTTTTCCCGTACAGATTGACGCTATACCATTCATCCAGCAGCAGATGCACGATAAAGCCCAAGGTGATGAACAGGCCACACAGCCAGGCGTCCAGCGCCGAACTGTGGAAGCCGTGGAAAACCAGGGCGGTTGTGGCTAAACCGAAGCCGATCCCCGCTGGAATGGAATGAATCAGCCCACGATGGGTGGTCAACCGGGTAAAAAGATTCAGCAGACCATAGCGGATCAGTAAAAAACAGCCGGCCCACAGCATCATCAATTCCAGCAGCGAATAGTGTTTTCCAAAAGTAAACGCCACCAGAAATCCGGCGACGACGGATAATGTAGCGAAGGCGATCCGAATCGGGATCGAGGTCGGCGAATCAATATCCGGCAATAAGCCACCGATCACGCCGAGGATGAAATAGCCAATCACGGCCTGATGAGGAAAGGGGCCGGACATGACCACTATGGTGGCGGCCAGCCCGCTAACCGCCGCTGCCCCTATCAAGTGTGTTTTGAAATCGGCCATCTTTCCAATCCTTTACCTTGTATCCGCCGGAGTGACTGGCGCAACCGCCATTTAGCCTGGCGCTGGCTCGTTGATCAGCAGCGCTACCGGAAAGTCGTGTAGCACTTCCCGCAGCCATAAGGCTTCCTCACCGTATACGATCTGTCCGGTCAGGGCATTTCGCCAGCATAAGTGGGAGCCAGCCGGCGGCAACACTCGGGTTTCATGCCAAACAGCCTCACCCAGTGGGTATTCGCCGGTGTTGACCAGACCGCTGGGGAACCGTGGCGCCACCACCAGCGCCCGCCGCTCGCCCAACTCCCGGGTGAACGCCACTACATGCCCTTTGAGGCTGCCGATCACAGTCGATTTCTGATAAGCGCCGTGCTGGAACAACTCCAGTTCTGCCCGCCGAGCCTGCAAGGCTCGATAGATCAGAAATAGTTTGAGCTGACCATCCTCCGGTGCAACCAGCAACTCCGTGATCAGTTGCGGCAGGTTAGCGCTGGCGCGGTTCTGCAACGCGGTGAGCAGTGCGCCACGTCGTTCGAAATCGACCGCTCGCCGGTTATCGGGGTCCACCAGGCTCAAGTCCCACAACTCGGTGCCCTGGTAGAAATCGGGCACGCCCGGCGCGGTGAGCTTGATCAGCGTTTGGCTGAGTGAATTGAGGATGCCGTAGTGCTGAATCCGGCGTTGGACCGGCAGGAAGGCTTGCAGAAAAGGATTATCCCGGCCGGGTTCCATCACCCGTTCGGCAAAGGCGAGCAGGGCGTCCTCATAGGCACTGTCGGGTTCCAGCCAGTTGGTGTGGACTTTCGCCTCGCGGGTGGCTTTGATTAGATAAGCCTTGATCCGCTCGATGAAGACCGGGTAATCAGCCAGATCAAAGGGATAGGCTCCCAGCAAGGTTTGATAGAGCAGGTACTCGTCGTCGTTCTCGGGCGCTAACCGGTCGCCGATGGATGTCTTGTGCGACCGGTTAATCTGATGCCACTCCCGTATCTGGAGCGCCCACTCGGTCGGCATTTCTGACAGCACGTTCAAGCGGGCCCGCACGTCCTCGCCGCGCTTGGTATCGTGGGTGGCGCTGGCGTTCATTGCTTGTGGCCAGCAGGCGACCCGGTGCTGATTGAACAGGTGAAATTCATCGAGATCGATGCCGAACTGCATCGGTCCAGCCCCCACTTCATTCAGCGACAACAGCCGGTTATAGACGTAGAACACCGTGTCCTCGACGCCCTTGGCCATCAGCGGCCCGGTGAACTGCTGTAAGCGCATGACGAAGTGCAGCCACTGGTCCTTGTCCTCAGCGGCCATGTGTTCGTCGAATTCCAGCCGTAGAAACCGCTCGATAAAGTTCAGTTCATTACGGAAGTTAGGGATATTCACGCGAGCCTGGGCGATGACCTGCCGGATACATTCCTGGTCGGCCCGGCTGACGCCATTTCGTCCGATATAAGTCCGGTAAACCGGGAACAGCACCAGAATTTCGATCAGCGCGACATGGAGCCCATACAGGGTGAAATCGCTGGCGTAGCGGTAGTGTTCGGAGATGTGCTTAAGCAGGTGGGCCAGATTGTCGATGTCCCCGGCCAGATGCTTGTCCACGATCATCCGCTTGTTGCGGTCGATCAGTGTCGTGCAGGATGTGGTATTGCCGGTGAATGTCTGGTAAAGGGCGGTAAACTCGGCAGCGGCCGTTGGCTGACAGAACAGACTGTTGAGCATCCCGAGAAAATCGTAGCCACTGGTGCCTTGGCACGGCCAGCTTACCGGCAATCCTTCGCCGTGTTCCAGAATCTTTTCTACCACCAGATAGACATAAGGCACCCGCTCGCGCAGACGATGCAGGTATTGTGCTGGCTCGTACAGTCCGTCGATATGGTCGATCCGCAAGCCGCTGATCTTCTCCTCGGCCACCAGTTTCAGGATAAGCTCATGGGTGAAATCAAAGACTCTGGCATCCTCGATACGTAATGAGATCAGGTCGTTAATGGTGAAAAAACGTCGATAATTGAGCTCTTCGTTGCCGACTTTCCAGTAGGACAGCCGGAACAATTGCTCATCAAGCAGGCTGTCTAGCAAATCAAAACTTTTGGGATTGCCCACAGCGCCGTTGAAACTGTGGATATTGGTCTCGATAAACTGGTGCACTTCTGGACTGCTATTCCACAGTTCCCATAGCATTTGCTTGACGAAGGAAATCTGGTCATAGCGCTCCCGCCCTTCCTGACCGGCGGGGATATACTTGAGCAGATAAAGCACCCCCAGCAGCTTGATGAAGTGGGGGTGGCTGCGCCCAAGCTGGGTGCGCAATCGCGCTAGATCGTAACTCATCACCCGGTAGTAGGATTCGATCCGAATGGGAAAGCGGAAATCGTAGTAGTGAACCGCCAGTCCCTGCTCGCTGTAGCGCAACTGCAATTCACCGCTTTCCAGGCAATCGCCGTAGAACTTGCCGAGAAACGGCGCCAGCACCCGGCCACGGATTCCCTCATAGAGATGGTTCCAGTTAATGTCGAAAAACTCGTGATAGGGCGAGTCCGGGCCGTTCTCCAGCACGTCCACCAACAACTGATTCTGGCTGTCGAACGCCATGTGGTTGGGTACGATATCCTGCACCCAGCCAATTCCATGTTGCTTCAGCACCCGGCTGAGCGCGTTGAAGCGTTCCATCCCGCCCAGTTCGGGATTGATCATATGGCAATCGACGACATCGTAACCATGCTGACTGCCATGACGCGGCGTGAGGATCGGCGAGGCGTAGATATCGGAGATTCCTAATTCGGCCAGGTAAGGCGTGATGACAGCGGCAGCGTCGAATCCGAAATCCGGGTTGAATTGCAGGCGATAGGTTGCAGCGGGAATACGCATCATCGGTTTGGCCTCGTGGGTGGCGAATTCAGGCGGGAACGCCAGCGGCATAGACCGCGATGGCGTAAGGCGGGAGGGTGAGCGGTGTGGGGATCGCGCCATCGACCAGAGTCGCGGGCAGGGCGGAACCGTCACCGCCCCAGGCTGAATCGGTGGCGTCAAGCAGTTTGCGCCAAGCGCCCACGCCCGGTTTAACCGGCACGGTGGCGGATTCAGCTGCGAAATTCATCCAGACGGCGATCCGCTGGGCATTGCACCAGCGCCGTAATTCCAGAACGCCCGGCGCGATCACTGTAGCGGTCAGGCTGGCGTTATCGAGATGAGCCAGCGCCGGCTGTTCCCGCCGCAGTCGCAGCAACTCGCGGTAAAAGGCGCGTAACTGACCATGCCGACCCGTTTTTCCGAGCGCCCATTGCAGTTTGGACGTCTTGAACGTCTCCTCGGCCTGTGGGTCGGGTGCTTCGCCCTCGGCGTGGAACGCCGCGAACTCCTGTTTCCGGCCCGCCCGTACCCCCTCGATCAGGGCTGGATCGCTGTGGCTGATAAAATACTGAAACGGGCGCGGCTCGCCGTATTCCTCGCCCATGAACAGCAAGGGCAAATAGGGCGACAGCAGCAGCGCCGCCGCCGCCAGTTTCAGGGCTGGGAAGGGCAGCAGGCCGGACAAGCGTTCGCCCAGCGCCCGGTTGCCGACCTGGTCATGGTTCTGGCTGCACACCACAAAGCGCCAGGCCGGGCAGCCGCTGGAATCCTCGCCGTGGAATCGCTGCCGGTGCGGGGAATAGTCCCAGGCGTAGACGAACGGCTGACGGTAGGCCCGCGCTAACTGTTCCAGATCACCGAAATCAGCGTAATAGCCATGTCGCTCGCCGGTCAGCACCGTGTGCAGGGCGTGGTGGAAATCGTCGCTCCATTGTCCATCCAGTCCATAACCACCGGCGGCCGGGGGACGCACGATGCGCGGATCATTGAGATCGCTTTCGGCAATGAGATAGCAAGGCCGGCCTTGGCGCTGTCCGCAATCGGCGGCGGTTTGGGCCAGTTCCGCCAGAATATGCCGGGCGCCGAAGTCGTAAATGGCGTGAACCGCATCCAGCCGTAGTGCGTCGCAATGACAGGTCTCGAACCAGTAGCGGGCGTTGCCGATCACATACTCGCGCACTCCGGGGCTGTGCGGGCCGTCATAGTTGACCGCATCGCCCCAAGGGGTGCGGTACTGGTGGGTGAAGTAGGTACCCAAGCCCCACAGGTAGTTGCCTTCGGGACCAAGGTGGTTGTAGACCACGTCCATGATCACCGCCAGCCCCTCGCGGTGGCAGGCATCGACCAGCCGCTTCAGGCCCTCGACCCCGCCGTAGGAATACTGTGCCGCGTAGGGATAAACACCGTCATAGCCCCAGTTGCGCTCGCCGGGGAATTGCGCGACCGGCAGCAGTTCCAGCGCGTTGACCCCCAGATCGCGCAATTCCGGCAGGCGCGGGATGATGGCGTCAAAGGTGCCTGCCTCGGTGAAGGTTCCGACGTGTAACTCGTACATCACCCACTGCGGCAACGGCGGTGGTTGCCAGGCGGCATCGGTCCAGGCGAAGGCCGGATCGACCACCCGGGAAGGTCCGTGGACGCCTTGCGGTTGGCAGTGCGATGCCGGATCGGGGCGATCGTTTTCGCCGTCCCACTGGTAAAAATAGAGTGCGCCGGCTTCGATGCCGGTGGCGGTGGCATACCAGTAGCCCTGCTCATCGCGGGTCATTGGAATCAGCCGATCTTCGGGGGCAACCAGGTGAACCGCCGCCTGTTTCAGCAACGGCGCCCACAGGGTGAAAGCACATTGACGGTCACCGAGATAATCGGCGCCCAGTTTGATGGGGTTCATGAGAATGAGGCCTCTGTAGCAGGTCAGTGGCTTGGATTGCCGTTTGTTTTGGCAACCCGACTGGATCAGGAAGACCGAAACGGTTTTCTATTCCAAAGCCGTGATACTGGCGGGTCGTTGCAAAACTACCAGCGCCCGACCGGCGACCGGTACGTTGGGCGCTTCGGCATCATAATGGCGACCACGTTGCAGAAAACGGGGCTGGGCAGTGTCCATCACCGTCCGCCATTGCTCCTGTTGCAGGGTTTCGGGCAACGTGAATTCAACCGTCTCATCGTGGGCGTTGAACAGCAGAATGAAGCTGTCGTCGATGATTTGCTCGCCGCGCCGGTTGGGGGTGGCAATCTCTTCGCCGTTGAGAAAGATGCCGATGACTTTGGCCAATCCATCATGCCATTGCGCTTCGGTCATCGTGCCGCCATCGGGATTAAACCAAATGATGTCGTTTGCACCAGAGCCGTGGATCGACCGCCCTTGGAACCATTTACGGCGACGCAGCACCGGATGATCTAAGCGGAACGCCATCAGCTCGCGGACAAATTCCAGCAGCGCGGCGTTTTCCTCCGGCAGATTCCAGTTCAGCCAGGAAATCTCGTTATCCTGACAATAGGCATTGTTATTGCCGCCCTGGGTGCGGCCCATTTCGTCACCGGCCAGCAGCATCGGGACGCCCTGCGACAGGAACAGGGTCGCCAGGAAATTGCGCTGCTGACGCAGCCGCAGTTGCAAAATCTCCGGATCGTCCGTTTCGCCTTCAGCCCCGCAATTCCAGGAGCGGTTGTGTGATTCGCCGTCGCGGTTGCCCTCGCCGTTGGCTTCGTTACGCTTTTCGTGGTAGCTGACCAGATCGCGCAGGGTAAAACCATCGTGGGCGATGATGAAATTGATGCTGGCGCTAGGGTTGCGGCCATTGGCCTGGTACAGATCGGAGCTGCCGGTAAAGCGGAAGGAGAAATCGGCCAGCCGGCTTGGTTCGCCGCGCCAGAAGTCGCGCACCGTATCCCGGTAGCGGCCATTCCATTCTGACCACAGCAACGGAAAGCCACCGACGTGATAGCCGCCTTCGCCCACGTCCCACGGTTCGGCGATCAGTTTCACATCGGACAGCACCGGGTCCTGATGAATGATGTCGAAAAAGGCGGCCAGCCGGTCAACCGCATACAGCTCCCGCGCCAGCGCCGAGGCCAGGTCAAAGCGGAAGCCATCGACGTGCATCTCCAGCACCCAGTAGCGCAGGCTGTCCATGATCAGCTTGAGGACTTGCGGGTGGCGGACGTTGAGCGAGTTGCCGCAGCCGGTGAAATCCATGTAAAAGCGCGGGTTATCCTCGACCAGCCGGTAATAGGCGGCATTGTCCACCCCACGCAGGGTCAGGGTCGGCCCCATCTGGTTGCCTTCGCCGGTGTGGTTGTAGACCACATCCAGAATCACCTCGATGCCGGCCCGGTGCAGCGCCTTGACCATTTCCTTAAACTCGCGCACTTGCTGGCCGTGGCTGCCGCTGGCGCTGTAGCCGGAGTAGGGGGCGAAGAAGTTCAGCGAGTCGTAACCCCAGTAATTGCGTAGCCCCGCACCCACCAGATGACCGGGATGAGCTAGATAGTGATGCACCGGCATCAATTCGACCGCTGTGACATCAATGGAGCGCAGGTGGGCAATGGCCGCAGGATGCGCCAGACCGGCGTAGGTGCCGCGCAGTTCCGGCGGGATGTCCGGGTGCAGGCGGGTGAATCCCCGAACGTGCAGTTCGTAGATCACCGTCTCGTGCCAGGGTGTGCGCAGCAGTTCGTCGCCTTCCCAGTCGAAACGGTGGTCGATGACCACGGCCTTGGACACCAGCGGCGCGCTGTCACTTTCGGAAAAGGCCAGATCGTCGTCAGGCTGGTTCCACGGGTAGCCGAAAATCGGCTCGCCCGGCTGGACATCGCCGTCAAGCGCTTTGGCGTAGGGATCAATCAGCAGCTTGTTGGGGTTAAAGCGGTGGCCTTCATGCGGCGCGAACGGCCCATGCACCCGAAAGCCATAACGCTGCCCCGGCCCACTATCCGGCAGGTAGCCGTGCCAAATGAACTTGTTGACCTCCTTCAGTTCCAGCCGGGTTTCCTGGTCTTTCTCGTCGAACAGGCACAGTTCGACCTGGGTGGCGTTTTCCGAAAACAGCGCGAAATTGGTGCCTTTGCCATCCCAAAAAGATCCCAGCGGATAGGGTTTGCCAGGCCAAAGTGAATGCGGCATAACACCTCCTTCATGGATAACAGTCCTGCTTGAGTTGTGGAGCCGACTCTTGGCCGGGGGCCGTTTATCGGTAAAGCCACAACCCGTTAGGGAATGTTATAGCTTGATGGTTAGCGTTCGTCACGCTTAACCCTGAATCAGCAGATTACGCAGGTCAATAATGGCAGCATTAGCACGGGAGATATATGAGTGCTTAACCCTGAATCAGCAGATTACGCAGGTCAATAATGGCAGCATTAGCGCGGGAGATATATGAGGCCATGATCAGCGAGTGGTTGGCCATCATCCCAAAGCCCGTGCCATTCAGAATGATCGGACTCCAGATAAACGCCTGAGTATTCTCCAGTTCCCGGATAATCTGCTGGAGAGAAACCAGAGCGTTCTTTTTTTGCAGGACATCGCCAAAGTCCACTTCCAGCGCCCGGAGCGTATGCAGCAATGCCCAGGTATAGCCACGCGCCTCGAAGAAAATATCGTCGATTTTCAGCCACGGGGTTTTGACTTCGATTTGAGTGGGCGTCGGAGTCGATTGGCGGGCCGTGGGATCATTAGCCAAATCGGTATTAAACCGGGTTTGGCCGACACTGGCTGACAGTCGTTGCGATAAATCGCCCAGCCGCTTTCCAACCACCGTTAAATAGACAGTCAGATTATCGGCGCGAGTAAAAAACTGGCCGTCATAGGCCTTTGCATCAGCTAACCGGTTCAGATAACGGTAAAGCGATTCAATGCCCTGACGGTATTCTGACTCGGTAGAGGGCAGAATCCAGGATTTATTGTCATAGTTGAAGTGCGATTCGGCGACTTGTAAATCCTTATCTTCAGCCGACTGACTCTGAGAGCGACTGAAGTCATTACGCAGTGAGCGGGTCAAATCACGCAGTTCGGTCAACACTCCGAGTTCCCAGTTGGGAATGTTATCGAGATAGATGCCCGGCGGCGTCACGTCATTACTGAGATAGCCACCGGGTTTGTCCAGCAGGGTTTCTCCAATGGTGATTGCGGTGGCGGTGGTGACATAACCCGGCACCAGCTTCTTCTGGTCATTTTTAGCGATGCTTAGCGCGTTGGTTCGTACATCAAACTCACCCGGTGACCGCGACCAGATGATGCCCAGTACGATCACGGCAATGGCGTAAGTGACCAGAAACAGGCCCAGCGTCCACCATAGCCCTTTCTCCTTCCAGGTGCGCGGATGGTAGAAGGTAGCGACTTGGGTAACTTTGGCAGCCAACTTGGGCTTGACGGGAGCAGTGGAGGGTTGAGCGTCCATTGGTTTTCCTTGTCTTGGAGGTCGGGATCAGGGGTGTTGAAACGTCACAGTCGCTGGATGCGGGCCAATTGTTCTTCCAGCTTGGTGACAGCGATTTGGAGTTCAGCCACACGGGCGCGTTCCTTTTCGACCACTGCCGCCGGAGCGCGACCGATAAAATCGGTGTTGCCCAGCTTAGCCGCGCCGTACTCCGCCTCTTTGCCTAATTTGGCAATTTCCTTGTTGAGCCGGGCGCTTTCCGCCGCCTTGTCGATCAGGCCAGACATTGGAATCAGCACGTTCATGACGCCGACCAGCGCGGTTGCGGCTTCCGGGGCGGGGTCGCTTTCACCAAGCCAGGTCAACGATTCCAGCCGGCCCAAGGTCAGCAATTCCCGGCGATGCCGTTCCAGCCGCGCCTGATCCGCTGGCGAACCGTGCTGCAACAAGACTGGCAGCGGTTTGCCGGGCGCGATGTTCATTTCGGCGCGAATCCGGCGCACCCCGCTTAAAACCTGCCGCAGCCATTCGATTTCGGCCACCGCTGCTGCATCGATCTGCGCCGGATCGGCGTCGGGATAGGGCTGGAGCATGATCGAAATCCCCCCGCTGACTCCCCCCTTTGTAAAAGGAGGGTTGGGGGGGATTTTGATCGCCAGCGGCGCGACCCGTTGCCAGATTTCTTCAGTAATAAATGGCATGAGCGGATGCAGCAGCCGCAATAGCGTTTCCAGCGTTTCCACCAGGGTTTGCCGGGTTCCCCGTTGGGCGGCTTCGGGGCTGGCCGGATCGGTCAATACCGGCTTGGCCAGCTCCAGATACCAGTCACAAAACTCGTTCCAGGTGAATTCATAAAGCGCCTGCGCGGCTTGATCCAGGCGGTAATCCTGCATGGCCGCGTGAGTCGCGGCGATGGTTTCCTGCAAGCGCGAGCGAATCCAGCGATCCGCCTGACTGAGTTCCATTGTGCCGCCGTTCAAGCCGGTGTCCTGGCCTTCGGTATTCATCAGCACATAGCGGGCGGCGTTCCACAGCTTGTTGCAGAAGTTGCGATAGCCCTCGACTCGGCCCATGTCAAATACGATGTCGCGGCCCGTGGTCGCCAGCGCCGCGAAGGTGAAGCGCAGCGCATCGGTGCCGTGGGCGCGAATGCCGGCGGGAAACTGCTTTCGGGTGGCCTCTTCAATCTTTGGGGCCATTTGCGGCTGCATCAGTCCAGTGGTGCGCTTGGCGACCAGTTCATCCAGCGCCACGCCATCGATCAGGTCCAGCGGGTCTAGCACGTTACCCTTGGACTTGGACATTTTCTGGCCTTCGTGATCGCGCACCAGGCCGTGAATGTAGACCTCGTGGAAGGGTACGTCGCCCATGAACTTCAGGCCCATCATGATCATCCGGGCCACCCAGAAGAAGATGATGTCGAAGCCGGTGACAAGCACGCTGGTCGGATAAAAGGTCTTGAGCGCCTCGGTATTTTCCGGCCAGCCAAGAGTCGAGAACGGCCACAGCGCCGAGGAAAACCAGGTGTCCAGCACGTCGGGGTCTTGAGTGAGGCTGACTGTTGAGCTGATCCGGTGTTTTTCGCGGACTTCCGTCTCATTGCGCCCAACGTAAACCTGACCTTTCTCGTCATACCAGGCTGGGATGCGATGCCCCCACCAGATTTGCCGGCTGATGCACCAATCCTCGATCCGGTTCATCCAGTCGAAGTAGGTTTTCTCCCAGTTCTCCGGGATGAACTTGATCTGGCCGGTCTTGACAGCGGCAATCGCCGGACCCGCCAGCGGCGCGGTTTTGACATACCACTGATCAGTCAGGAACGGTTCGACGATGGCATGGCTGCGGTCGCTGCGTGGCACCATCAGCTTGTGCGGCTTGATGTCCTCCATCAGCCCCAGCTCTTCCAGATCGGTAACGATGCGTTTGCGGGCCTCAAAACGATCCAGACCCTGGTAGGATTCTGGAATCAGTTCATCGGGAAATTTGCCATAGGGCGCATCACCGACTTCTACTTTTAACCCACTCAATCCTGGTGCTTGGTAGCGTGTGCCGGATTCATAGGTAGATCCTGGGCTGATAAGGCGCGCATCTTCCGTAAAAATGTTGATCAGTGGCAGATGATGGCGCTGGCCGACCGCGTAGTCGTTGAAGTCATGGGCCGGAGTGATCTTGACGCAGCCGGTGCCGAAAGTCGGATCGACGTATTCATCGGCAATGATCGGGATTTGCCGACCGGTCAACGGCAGGGCGACTTTCAGGCCAATCAGACGTTGATAGCGCACGTCGTCGGGATGGACCGCAACCGCGCTATCGCCGAGCATGGTTTCCGGGCGGGTCGTCGCGACGATCAGATCACCGCCGCCCTCGGCCAGCGGATAGCGGATGTGCCACATAAATCCGCTCTCTTCGGCGCTGACCACTTCCAGGTCGGAAACGGCGGTGTGCAGCACCGGATCCCAGTTGACCAGCCGCTGACCACGATAGATCAAACCTTCCTCATACAAGCGCACGAATACTTCCCGCACCGCCGCCGATAGTCCTTCGTCCATCGTAAAGCGTTCCCGCGCCCAGTCTACCGACGCGCCCATCCGCCGCAACTGGCGGGTAATCGTGCCGCCGGATTCCGCTTTCCACGCCCAGACCCGGTCAATGAACGCCTCACGGCCCAGGTCGTGGCGGGTCTTGCCCTCGCCGGTCAGTTGCCGTTCAACGACCATTTGGGTGGCGATCCCGGCGTGATCGGTGCCTGGTTGCCAGAGCGTATTACGGCCCTTCATCCGGTAATAGCGGGTCAGCGCATCCATGATCGTGTCCTGGAAAGCGTGGCCCATGTGCAGGGTGCCGGTCACATTCGGCGGCGGGATCATGATGCAGTAGGGCGCACCGTGACCGCTGGGGGCGAAACTGCCGCGCTCCTCCCAAAAGGCGTAGCAGCGGGCTTCAATGGCGTTCGGTTCGTAAGTCTTGTCCATAGCGCTCATTCAGATCGGGGAAATCGGGGGAATTGCATAACGGGGGTCAGTATAACCGAGCTGACCGAATGCGGGTTTTGAACCGGCCGCTCAGTGCAACTTCAGAATTTGTGGTGCGATGGAATGTACGATGACATTGCTCAGACCGGTGAGGATAAATTGGGCGCCAATGGCGGCCAGCAGTAGCCCCAGCACTCGGGTAATGAGGCTCAAACCCACCTCACCTAATACCTGTTGCAGCATCCGACCCGACAGTAGAATGACAAAAGTCAGCAGGGCAATGGCGACAGTCACGCCGATCAGGCCCAAAAACAGGGTTTCGTTGTTGGCGGCGTCGGATTCGGTGGCGTACAGGATCAGGTTGGCGATCACCCCGGGACCCACCAGTAGGGGCATGGCGAAGGGCACTACAATCTGCCGGAACATCAGCTTGGCCTCGCCCAGTGCACTGGTCTGGGCTTGGGCGGCGAATTCCTTGGCCGATTTGTTCGGGTCGCCAGTGACGGTATTGATCGCGATCAACAGCAGCAAAATGCCCCCGGCGACCCGAAACGAGTCCAGGGTAATGGCAAAGAAGTTGAGAATGGCCGCGCCGCTGATTAGAAACAGCACCATCAGACCCAGCACCGTCAGCGCCACAAACAGCGCCAACCAGGCTTGGACACGGCGGCTCTTGCCGGCGGTGTAGCCGATAAACACCGGCATCATCCCCAGCGGATTGAGCAGGGCAAACAGGGTGGCGGCAAAGGTGCTGAGGAAAGACAGCATTGCCTACCCGTTCTGGCGGCGGCGATCCGTCAGCGCATCGCTCAGCGCCGCAAACGCCGCCAAGTCCAGCGTTTCCGGGCGTGCGCCCGGTTCGACGCCGGCAGCTTCGATGTGAGTGGCATCCAGCACATCGCGCAGGGAGTTACGTAAGGTCTTGCGGCGCTGGGCGAAGGACAGGCGCACCACCTCGGCCAATCGGGCTTCATCCTGCACCACGACAGCCGATGTTTCACGTGGAACCAACCTTACGACCGTTGATTGCACTTTCGGCGGCGGTCGGAACGCGCCTGGCCCGACCGTGAACAGCATCTCCACCCGGCAACGGTACTGCACCATCACTGACAACCGCCCGTAAGCGGCATCGCCCGGACGGGCCGCCATCCGTTGCGCGACCTCTTGCTGCAACATCAGATGCAGATCATGAATGTGTGTGGCCTGAGTCAGTAGATGGAACAGCAGGGGGGTAGCGATGTTGTAGGGCAGGTTGCCCGCGATCCGCAACCGGGGGCCATGACCGCGCAGCGCGGCGAAATTGAACGTCAACGCATCGGCCTGATAAATCCGCAGCGTCCCAATGCCCTGGCACTGGGCCTGCAAGGGTTCCGGCAGGTCACGATCCAGTTCTACCGCGTCGAGTTCACCACTGGCTCGTAGCAGGGGAATCGTCAACGCCCCAAGACCGGGACCGATCTCGACCAGCCGTTCACCGGGGATTGGCCGAATCGCCATCACGATCCGGTCAATCACCATCGGATCGTGTAAAAAATGTTGCCCAAACCGTTTGCGGGGTTGATGAGTCGTGCTGATCATGGCGCTTCTTTGGTCGCGGACGATGCTGCCGGTAGCGTTGAATCTGGAGCCAGCCGCACTTCGATATAGGCTTCATCGCGTAACCGGCGCAGCGCCAGTTCCCATTCCTCATCGGCCCGCCGCCGCATCAGCGCTTCACGGATTCGGGCGCGTTCCACTTCGGGCGAGGCGGAACCCTGGCGGCGCTCCAGCACCTGGACGAGGTGCCAGCCGAAGGGGGTTTTGAAAGGCGGGCTGATCTGGTTGGGTTGCAACTTCGCCATTTCCTGCTCGAACTGCGGGACCATCGTCCCCGGTGAAGTCCAGCCCAGATCGCCGCCCCGCACTGCTGAATTTTTATCATCCGAATTGGCCCGCGCCAGCGCCGCAAAATCCTGGCCGTTTTCAATTTGCTCACGCAATTGCGCCAGTTTCTGGCGACTTTCCTCATCCGACCGTTGCGGCGAGCTGCGTAGCAGGATATGGCGGGCATGGGTCTGCGTGACCAGCGCTGCTTTGGCCGCCGGGGCGGGAGAAGAGGCTTCAGGGCTGCCGCCCCGGACTTCCAGCAATTTAACGATGTGGAACCCGCTGGGGCTGCGGATCAGATCGCTGAACTGGCCGGGTCGCAGTTTCGGCACCGCATCAGCAAACAGGGTCGGTAACTGATCAGCGCTGCGCCAGCCCAGATCGCCGCCTTCCAGCGCCTGCCGGCCCGAAGACATGCTGACCGCCAGTTGCTGGAAATCGGCGCCCTTACGGAGCTGCGCCAGCGCCTCTCCAGCGCTGCGCTTGGCTGCTTCAATCTGCGCTGGCGAGGCGTTTTCCGGCACGGTAATCAGAATCTGAGCGATGTGGTACTCACGCCCGCCGCCGCCGCCCCCGCCGCCGCCACTTTGCCCACTGGCTAGTTGCGCTTGCATGCTCTCCACATCCTGCTCGGAGACCTGAATCTGACTGTCGACCAGTTTCTGCCGTAGCCGGGTGCTCAGCAGTTCCTTGCGGATGTCATCGCGGAACTGGGCGAAACTGACTCCTTCCTTTTCGATGGTTTGCCGCAACTGGGTCAGGTTCATGTGGTTGCGCTGAGCCAGGGTGTCAATCGCCGCGTTCAGGGTGGCGTCGTCGATGGTGACGCCATTACGTTCAGCGGCGCGTACTTGCAGATGGGTCAAGATGAGCCGTTCCAGCACCTGTTTTTCAACAATGGGCCGAGGAGGAATGGGCACCTTTTTTTGCTGCAACTGGTGTTCGATTTGCGCCACCGCTGCGTCCAATTCCCGACGGGTGATGACATCGTCGTTGACCACCGCCACAATGGCGTCCAGGGTGCTGCCGGCGGCTTCGGGACCGGGGCCGAAGGTCATTTCTTCGGCGCGGACGGCAACGGATAACAGCAACAGCAAAGGCAACAACAGCAGTTTGTTCATCAGAATTTTCCGCGAGAAGCCCCGGCTTTCAGGCCGGCGAGGTAGAGCGGGGCGAACGAAGTTCGCCTTCTTTTGGGGCGATAAACCACCCTTCGACAGCGCTTGCAGAGAAAATTGTAATCCGTAAATGTTCTATCGCACCTATCGGCGCCGCCGCAATCCCACCCTAGATCCAATTGTGAACCTGAACACAGACTTTCGGCTATGTGGCCTATCTGTAATTGTTCCCCGCGCCATCAGCAGGATGCGTGGTGTGAACGGCAAGAAAACATCTCCTATCTGCAAAATTCAGCGTTGCTGACGGCGCACCGTCATTGGACTGGGCTGGCGGTATCAACAACTTTCTGCAAAAGCGGCTATCGGTTAAATTCGGTAAAGCAGGAAACCATGAGTCGTGAGATTCAGGACTCTCCGTCATTTACGGCGGGGAGGAAGTCAAGCGGATTATCAGCCGTGAAGGTCGGTTAATAGCGGATCGGGCGATAGCCGAGAATGGAACTCTGAAGCTGGTTTTCCAGACTGCTGCCCAGTCGGGACAGTCCCTTCAATTCCAGTTCCAGATAAAAGCCGGTTTGAGCGTCCACTTCGAGCGGGCTGTCACGATATTGCCGGGCCACCGCCCGCACCGCCCAGCAGCAATCCTCATATTCCAGACCGGCCAAGGTTTCCAGATTGCGGCTGATATTAATGGCTTGATTCCAGCGGGCCATCACCCGCCACTGCGTCGCTAGCGGCCAAGCCAGCGATACATCCACCGAATGAATTTGATCGCCTTGGCTGCTGAGTCCTTGCGGGTCGCGATCCAGCAGATAGGATACGTTAACCAGTTGCCGGGAATCGACGTAGTAGCGCAGGTCGAATGCGCTGCGCTGGATGCTGCCGCGGTTTGGCTCCATCTGGACCCCGCCTTGCATCGACCAGCGGGATGACAGGTTGACCAGCCCTTGCGCGATCAATCCAGAGTTGTCCGCCGTCTGCGGTGGTTCGATGGGCGACAGATTGACCCGGCGATCCTCAAAATACTGAATTTGACCGACACTGGCGCGGAGCCGCTCCCGGCCACTTGGCCCGTCAATCAGCCGGCTGGTCAGCGCGGTGGTCAACTGGTTGGCGTCGCCCATCCGATCAGCGCCGGTGAAGCGGTTCTTACGGAACAACCAGTCGATATCCCGATCCATGACGCTGCTGTCGAAAATCGGGAGATCGTTCTGATTACGGTAGGGGACATACAGATAGAACAGGCGCGGCTCCAGGGTTTGCGTTCCCGCAGTGAGGCCGAGCCAGTCGGCTTGCAGCGGTCGGTCAAAAATCAGGCCGCTGTCCAGACTCAGCACTGGCATGGAGCGCGAAGGGGTGTTGTTAGCGCCTGGCGCAGTGTTCTCAAGCTGGTCGCTGGTGTAGCGGAATCCAGCCTCTGGTTTGAGATAGCCCCACGGCTGTTCCAGCGTCCAGCCGACGGTCGGCCACAAATCCAGTCGGACCCCGGTCACCGCATCAGACTGCTGGAAATTGACCAGCTCGCCGTAAAGCTGGTAACTCAACCCACCGGAGCCGGACGGCCAAGCGCCGCTGAACAGCAGTTGTGGCAGGCGTTCATAAGGATTGCCGGTCAGGGTAAACAGCGCGGTATTGAGAATCTGGAAGCCCTGCACCCGCGCTAATGCTTGCCAGCCCTCGCCGTAATAGCGGGCGTCAAGATGCCTCTCCAGATAATTCGGGGTCAGAAATTCCAGGTTGTTGCTTAAGTCTTTGATGTAGTTGTCGTCGGAAACGTATTCATAGTGCAAATCAGTGTAGAAATTGGGCAGTGGCGCGGCGCGGTCGGCGAGATTGAAAGAGCCGCGTGCGCCTTCGTAACGGCGGTCGTCCGGGATGTACTCGACGCCGATCTGTCCGCGCTGGTTGGGACTGAGATAGCGATACTCCATGCCCAGCAAGACTCCGCGTTCGGTCATCAGGCGCGGAGCGATGGTCATGTCCTGATCCGGGGCGATGTTCCAGTAGTAGGGAACGGTCAGGTCAAAGCCGGTTTGGCTGCCGTAACCCTGACGTGGAAACAGGAACCCCGATTGCCGTGCATCGGTGATCGGAAACGATAAATACGGGAAATAGAAAACGGGCGTGTCCTTGAATTCCAGCACGATGTTGTGGGCGACGCCACGCCCCTCCGCCTCGTTCAGATTGATCTCGTCAGCCCGCAACTTCCACATTTCCTTGCCACGCGCGCAGGTCGAGTAGGAGGCGTTTTTCAGTCGGCTTTGCTGTTTGGTCCGGTCAACCTGTGCTTCTTTGGCGGAACCCTGGGCGTTGCGCTGCGGCAGGTAGTAATCGGCGTCCTGGAACCAGCCGGTTTCGGCATTCAAATCGACTTCCGCTTGTTGGCCTCGCAGCGCCTGTTTAGGATCGCTATAGGTGAAGCCGTTTTCAGCCGCAGCGCGATTGGCGGTCCGATCCAGGCTAATTCGGTCAGCGCGGAGCCGCTGATCGCCCCGCGTTAAACTGACATTACCTTCAAGGATCGATTGGGAGGGACTGGACTCGGCGCGGTCGGCTTCGGCCTGAATCGGCAGATCATCCACGGGCGGCAGATTCGGCGTGACCGGCATGATGTCCCGCGCCAGTTCGTCAGCTTCGCATTGCGCCCAGAGAGAAGACGCATCAGTGGACTGGGCCTGAACGCCAGTTAGCGGCAACAGGGTCAGCGCGGCGCTGATCAGGAGTTTCCGGTAGAACGGGATCACGGAAGGCGGAAGCGCTAGAGGTTAATTGAAGGAGCGACAGACGGCGATGGTTTCACGTGGAACATATCAGCTTGACGGCTAAAGGCGACAGGGGTTGGGTTGATTGCCGCACGAAAACAGGGTTTTAGGGTTCACTAAAGTGCCTTAACATCGCACAGATCGATGATGCCTGCAATCACACCTCAATGGAGCAACGCTTTCGTGAATGACCGCGAACATCTGGTGCTGGAGTGGCTGAGTGCGGTCTTGCCCGCGCCGCTGATTCATATGGCCCCCGCCTCCAGCGATGCCAGCTTCCGCCGCTATTTTCGGGTCTGGTATGACGACCAGACCCGGATCGTGATGGACGCACCGCCGGACAAGGAAGATTGCCGACCCTTTGTCGCCATCGCCCAGGCGCTGCGCGGCTTGGGATTGAATGCGCCCACCGTGCTGGACGGGGATTTCGATCAAGGTTTGTTGCTGTTGACGGACTTGGGTTCCCGCCAATATCTGGCGGAACTGAATGATCACAGCGTTCCCGGCCTGTATGGCGATGCGCTGGAGGCGCTGGCTCGGCTGCAAACCAGCGGCGATCCCGATTCCGCGTTGCTGCCAGCTTACGATGCGGCTCTGCTGCACCGGGAGATGGACTTGTTCCGCGACTGGTTTTTAGGTCGTCTGCTGGCGCTGGAACTGAGCGCGGCGGAGCAGCATACCCTTGACCAGACCTTTGCCGCCCTGTCCGCCAATGCGCTGGAACAGCCTCAAGTCTGGGTGCATCGCGATTATCACTCGCGCAATCTGATGGTGACCGACCCGGATAATCCTGGTGTGCTGGATTTTCAGGACGCAGTGGTCGGAGCGGTGACTTACGACCTTGTGTCGCTGCTGCGCGATTGCTATATCGCCTGGCCACGCCCACAAGTTGAAACCTGGGCGTTGGATCACCGGGCGCGGTTGCGGGCGCTGGGAATGATCGGGCTGGACGATGCCGATCAATTCCTGCGCTGGTTCGATCTGATGGGCGTCCAACGCCATCTCAAGGCGGTCGGCATCTTCGCCCGGCTGAATCTGCGCGACGGCAAGCCGGGTTATCTGGGTGATATTCCCCGCACTCTCGGCTATGTACTGGCCGTGGCCGAACGCTATCCCGAACTGGCCGGATTGCGCGATCTACTGCGAACGCGGGAGCTGGATTGCTGGGAACCGGCGTTGTGAAGGCCATGATTCTCGCAGCCGGGCGTGGCGAACGGATGCGCCCGTTGACCGATCACACCCCTAAACCGCTGTTGTCGGTCGCCGGCAAACCGCTCATCGTCCACCATCTCGAAGCGTTGCAGATCGCTGGATTTACGGAACTGGTCATCAACATCGGCCATCTCGGCGCCCAGTTGCCGGCAGCGCTGGGTGATGGGCGGGATTGGGGAATGACGATCCACTATTCCTTGGAACCGCCCGAAGCGCTGGAAACCGGTGGCGGCATTTTCCATGCCTTGCCGTTATTGGGATTGGAGCCGTTTCTGGTAGTGAACGGCGATGTGTGGACCGACTACCCTTTTGCGGGGTTGTCATTGATTCCCGCCGGGCTGGCGCATGTGGTGTTGGTGAATAATCCGCTGCATCACGCCGCCGGTGATTTTTTTCTGGCGGCAGACGGGACGGTGGCGGAATACGGCGAGCCGAAACTGACATTCAGCGGGATCAGCGTCTTGTGGCCCGAATTATTTGCCGGCTGCGGCGCGGGCCGCTTTCCGCTGGGGCCACTGTTACGACAGGCCATGACGGCAGGGCAGGTCAGCGGGGAGTATTACGGCGGTGGTTGGCGGGATATCGGGACACCGGAACGGTTGGCGGAACTGGATGACGACCTCCGCGCAACGCAACGCCAAACGCTCACCAGTTGATGGTGAGCGACCAAAGCGGTTCAAAACTAGAGGGTTTAGGTGTCGCGACATCTTCCAACGCCGGGGTAGCCGATTTCCCCGGCTACCCCGATCCCGGCTAAATCGGCTACACTGAAACACGCTTAACCGTTCGACTGATGCCCTCCTGTGGGCATTGCCCCCGTCGAACTGCCCCGTGACGAGGAACTGTTTCATGGCGCATTACCCCGACTCTGCCGGCTCGCAGGACCATTACCGCGCTTTTACTTGCGGCCAGACCCTGTTCCAGAAAGGCGAACCGGGCGATGTCCTGTACATCGTCGTCGAGGGCCAGGTCGAGATCCGGGTCGGCGAACAGATCCTCGAAATTATCGATCCCGGCGGCATCTTTGGTGAAATGGCGCTGCTTGACGACCAGCCGCGCATGGCGACCGCTATCGCCCACAGCGATTGTCTGCTCACTGCGGTCAGCCGCACCCATTTCCTCACGCTGGTGCAGCGTAATCCCCGCTTTGCCCTTCAGGTCATGCGGGTCATGGCTGACCGGCTGCGCCGTGTCGTTGACCTCGCCGGCAGCTAGCGCCATTGATCGGCGCCGTCGGAAATCTGCACTGATTCCGCCTTGTTCCGGGATGGGGAGACCCGCATGATCGAAGCCGCCGTTGCTTTTCCAGACGAGCCGCAACCGCCCTATGATCCTCTGTTCAGCGACTACCCGGTCGCCGCCGATGGATATGATGAGATGTACGCGGCCCCCGGTGTGTTGCGCCCGCATTGGCGCGATATGGCGCGCTTTCTGGAGCAGACCGGCGGCGCTGAACTGGATCGCCGCTATGACGAGATCCAGCGCTTGCTGCAAGCCGATGGGGTGACGTACAACACCTACGATGACCCGCATGATGCTCAGCGGCGTTGGCTGCTGGACCCGGTTCCGCTGCTAATGACTGGTGAGGAATGGACCGGACTGGCGGCGGGGCTGGAACAACGCTCGCGGCTGCTGAACGCGCTGCTGGCCGATCTGTACGGCCCTCGGCTGGCGATCCGTCACGGCTGGCTGCCGCCAGAGCTGGTCTACGCGCACCCCAGCTTTTTGCCGGCCTGTCATCAGTCGCTGCCTGCCCATGAGCGCTGGCTAATCTTTCACGGCGTCGATCTGGCGCGAGGCCCGGATGGCGTATTTCGGGTTTACGGCGACCGCAGCCAGTCACCCTCCGGTGCGGGCTACACGCTGGAAAACCGCATCATTCTGGCGCGGGCGCTGCCGATGCTGTACCGCGATGCGCCCTTGCGCCGCTTGGCCGCATTCCTGGAAACCGAACGCACCACTCTCGCCAAACTGGCCCGGCACCATCCCGAAAACCCGCATGTCGTGTTGCTGACGCCCGGCCCGAACAGCCCGGTCTATTTTGAGCATGCCTACCTTGCCAACTACCTGTCGCTCAGTCTGGTTGAAGGCGAGGACCTCGTGGTGCGCGATGGTCGGGTCTGGCTGAAAACCCTCGGTGGCCTGCAACCGGTCGATGTGATCCTGCGGCGAGTGATGGACGCCTTCTGCGATCCGCTGGAACTGCGCGGCGATTCCCTGCTCGGTGTTCCTGGTCTGCTCCAGGCGGTGCGCGGCGGCCATGTCGCCTTGGCCAACGCCATCGGCAGCGGCCTGGTTGAAAATCCGGCGCTGGCGGCGTTTCTGCCGCTGCTGTGCCGGCAACTATTGGGCGAAGACCTTAAATTGCCGTCGTTGCCGACCTGGTGGTGCGGCCATCCGGCAGATCGCGACTATGTGCTGGCTCATCTGGACGAACTGGTGGTGCGTTCGATCCTGCCGGGCAGTCCGTATTGGGAAGGTGGTCAACTCGATGCCGCTACCCGTTGCCAGGTCAATGAACGGATTCGGGCCGCCCCCCATCTGTTTGTCGCCCAAGCGCCTGCGCCGCTGTCCACCGCCCCAGTGCTGGAGGATGGTCGGTTGACCCCGCGTCCGGTGATGCTGCGCGGCTTCGTAGTGGCTGAGGATCAGGGCTACCGGGTGATGCCGGGTGGACTGGCGCGGGTCTCTTCCGGGCTGGACACCTTGCAGGCCGCGTTGCAAAAGGGTGGGATTAGTAAGGATTGGTGGGTGCTGGCGCCGACGCCGCAACGCCATGTCAGCCTGTTGCGCCAAGCCTACGGCCCGATTGTGGTCACTCGTGACGGCAGCGATCTGCCCAGTCGGGTAGCCGATGACCTGTTCTGGCTGGGGCGCTACGTCGAGCGGCTGGACGGCAATGCCCGACTGCTGCGCGAGGCGCTGGGCCGACTGCTGGAATGGGAGCAGGACAACACCGACGAACGTTGTTTGGACGATCTGCTTGATGCGCTGGACATTCCGGTCCCGCCGGTGGCCGAATCGCCCCGCGCCCGGTTTTTCGCCCTGCGCCAGGAATTGCTCAACCTCGTTATCGCTTCTGAACATCCCGGCAGCGTCAAGGCGATTTTTTCTGGCCTGTTACGAACCGGGCGGGCGGTGCGTAATCACTTGGGCGACGACAGTTGGCGACTGCTGAACCGGTTGCAGCAGCGCATCCAGGAGCCGTCGCAGGAAATCGGCGCCCGCCAGGCGCGGGAACTGCTGGAAGAGGAATTGGTGCTGGTTGCCGCGTTCAGCAACCTGAACAACGAAACCATGCCGCACCATCAGGGCTGGCTGTTTTTCGACATTGGCCGCTATCTGGAGCGGGTGCTGCGAACGCTCGACCTGTTCAATCTGGCCTTCATCACTGCCCGGAATCCGGGCCTGCCGCTGTGGGAAGTGGTGCTGACCATCACTGACAACTTGACGGCTTACCGGCGTCGTTACCGCTCGGCGCTGCACCCGACCGCAATCATCGACTTGCTGCTGTTTGACGAAGGTAATCCTCGGGCGGTCGGCTATCAGTTGCGGCGGCTGCAACGGCACATTGGCCGGCTGCAACAGCCCAGCGGTTCGCCTTACCGCAGCGCCGAGGAACGGCTGATTCTGGAATCCCTGACGACCCTGCAATTGGCGGATATTGCGGCGTTGGCGACGCTGTCTCACGACAGCACCCGCTCCAGCGCCGAATTGGCCCGATTGCTGGATGCCTTGCAGACGCCATTGAAGGGTCTGTCCGATGCGCTGACTCACAGCCATTTCAGCCATGTTGAAGTTCCGCAGCAACTGATCACGATGCGGCCATGAGGTACACCATCACCCATCGCACCCTGTACCAGTACAGCAGTGGGGTGACGCTGTGCCACAACGAAGCGCGACTGTTGCCGAAGGAAACCCCTTGGCAGTTGTGCCGGCCCAGCCAGATCCGCATTCGTCCGCGCCCGGCCTTGTCTGACGAGCGGCTCGATTTTTTCGGCAACCGGGTGCTGTACTTCGCCATCCAGGATGTGCATCACCGACTGGAAGTCACGGTCGTCACCGAAGTGCGGGTGCTGGACGAGCGGCCCTTGCATGAAACCAGTCCCTCGCCGCCCTGGGAACAAGCCAGCCAGATGCTGTGGGAAGACCCGGATCCGGAGATTATCGAAGCCCGGCTGTTTGTACTGGATTCGCCGTTTATAGCGGTGGGGCCAACCTTCCGGGAGTATGCCGAACCGAGCTTTCCACCGGGCCGGCCCCTGCTGGAGGCTGTGGCTGATCTGAACCGGCGAATTTATCAGGATTTCAAGTATGACCCGCATTTCACTACCGTTGCTACGCCGCTGGATGAGGTGTTGCGGGAGCGGCGTGGAGTCTGCCAGGACTTCGCCCACCTGGGGATTGCTTGCCTGCGAGGGCTGGGGCTGGCGGCGCGTTATGTCAGCGGCTATCTGGAAACGCTGCCGCCGCCCGGCCAACCTCGGTTGATCGGCGCCGACGCCTCGCACGCCTGGCTGGCGGTCTATGTGCCGGGGATCGGCTGGGCGGAGTTTGACCCAACCAATGATTGCATGCCTAAAACCCAGCATGTCACATTGGCCTGGGGCCGGGATTATGGCGATGTTGCGCCGCTCACCGGGGTCATGACCGGTGGCGGCTCGCATTCGCTGAAAGTGTCGGTGGATGTCGCACCGGTGGCGGAAGCGTTAGCGGTGAAGAAATTCAAGCCGGCTGCCAATCAAGCGGGAACCCTGGAATCGTGAGGCACCCGCCCGTCAGACGAGGGAGGCAGGTTACGGCGTGCGGACGGCCCGTTTGAGCGCCGCCAGTTCGGCTTCGACCTCGCTGTTGGTCTCCATTTTGAGAAACTCCCGCTCGATCTGACTGTACTCGCCGTACAGCTCCTCTCGCGCCTCCATTCGTGCTTCCATCTCCCCAACCTTGTCGGCCATTCGCCCAAACGAGTGGTTGAGATCGAGGCCAGTCTGAAAGCGGTCTTGCACCTGATCCATCTGCGCACGGGCTTGGGCGGCCCGCTGCCGCGCCACCAGACTGCCCTTTTTCAGGCGCGCTTCTTCCAGCTTCGCCTCCAGCGCCCGCAATTGCGACTTGAGCCGTTCACCCGTGCGACGGGCGGATTGCCAGGACATATCAAGACTGGCGGCGATGCCGTCATGCTCCTTCTTGCGGGTCAGCGCTTCCCTGGCCAAGGTTTCGTTGCCGGACTCCAGCGCCAGCCGGGCGCGCTGATGCCATTCCTCGGCTTGCCGGCGCTGGCTATCCAGTTCCTTGGCAAGTTGCTTTTCGCTCGCAACTGCGTCAATCACCCCTTCGCGGGCGTTGCTGATGTTCTCCTCCATTTCGCGGATGAGCTGTTTGATCATGCGTTCCGGGTCTTCCACCCGATCCACCAGATCATTGAGATTGGCGGCGATGACATCGCTGATGCGTTTGAACAGATGAGCCATGGGCTGCCTCCAGTACATGCTGAAAACGGAATAGGACGATTTGAGTATAGTGGGGGGAATTTTAGTTGAACAGTGTTTAATTAACGCCCGGGCAAAAAATCAGCGCGGCAGTTCCAGCACCGCCTCCAGTCCGCCTTCCGTCCGATTTCGCAAGATCAGATCGCCGCCATGAGCGCGGGCGATGTTGCGGGCGATGCTCAAACCCAGGCCGGTTCCACCAGTATCGCGGCTACGGGAAGACTCCAGCCGGTAGAACGGCTCGAAGACCCGTTCCAACTGTTCCGGAGGGATGCCGGGACCCTGATCGCGGAGTGTCAGGGTCAGCCATTGCGGCGTATCCGCTACCGTAATTTCCAGCCACCGGCCATATTTCAGTGCGTTGTCCACCAGATTGGTCAGGCACCGCTTGAGCGCCAGCGGCTGACAGCGCAATGGTCGGTCGGCGATCCCGGTAATGGCAATCTCTTGTCCGGCATCCTCGGCGTCTTCTCGTAGCGATTCCAACAAGGCGTTCAGGTCGAGCGCCGCCGGTGGTTCCGGGTTTTCGCCACCACGCAGAAAATCCAGTGAGGTCTGGGCCATATGCTGCATTTCGTCCAGATCCGCCTGAAATTTCTCCCGCAGCGGCGAGTCTTCCAGCAACTCGGTCCGCAGCCGCAGCCGGGTAATCGGCGTTTTGAGGTCATGGGAGATGGCGGCGAGGACGCGATTGCGATCCTCAAGGTAGCGGATCAGCCGGTTCTGCATCGTGTTGAAGGCCCGCGCCGCCCGACGGACTTCCAGTGGCCCGGTTTCGGCCAGCGCCGGGCGACGGATGTCGCGGCCCAGATCGGTCGCGGCATCGGCCAATACCGCCAGTGGCCGGGTCAGGGTCCGCACCGCCAGCGCTGCCAGTCCAGCCACGGATACCAGTACGATCAGCAGAGTCAGCAGCAACCGCAGCGGCCAGGCGATCACCTCTTCTGGCAACATCTGCTGGAAGGTCGCCACTGCCCCGTCGTGCAACCGGGCCTGCACCACAAAATTACGCAATCCCATCATCATGGCGTGGCGACGCCAGCCCGGCATACGCGGGTCGTGACCCGCCGTCGGCAAGGGAGGGGGCAGAGATCCCCGGCGTGGCGGATCAACGAAGGGCGGCGGGGGTGGCAGATCATCGGTGATTTCCACCTGGAACGGCCGATTCGGCCCCAACTGCCGTTGCAACAGGACACGAAACAGGGTGGTTTGGTAGCGATCATCCGGCTCGGCAACGGGTTGCCAGGGCAAATCAAGGCTGAGGTGAGTCGGCGGCAAATCCAGCGCGGTGACCAGTCGCCGCCGTTCGGCATCCTCCAGGCTATCGAGTAGATTGACGATGGCGGCGATCCGCTGGGCGACATGACCGCCGACCGCGTGATAAAGCGCCTGATCGCGGTCTTGCAGCAGCAATGCGGCGCTGAGCAGTTGGGCCAGGGTCAAGCCGCCGGCCAGAAACAGCAGCAATCGCCCGAATAGAGACTGGGGCAGCAGGCGCATCAGTACTCCAGGTTGACCTGAACCGCCAATAGGTAGCCTTCGCTGCGGATCGTTTTGATCAGCGTCGCCTCGCGGGGATCGTCGCGCAAACGCCGCCGTAACCGGCTGACCTGCACATCAATGCTGCGATCAAAGGGCGTGGCGTCGCGGCCCTGGGTCAAATCCAGCAAGCGGTCCCGATCCAGCACCCGCTGCGGGTGCTCCAGAAAGACCCGCAGCAGCCGGTATTCGCCGGCGCCCAGCGGCACCACAACGCGGTCGGGGGCGATCAATTGGCGGGCGGCCACTTCCAGGGTCCAGCCGGCGAAATGAAAGCAGCGCACTTCGCCAGGTTCGGCAGGCAAGCTGTGCGAGCGGCGCAAAATGCTCTTGATCCGGGCCAGCAGTTCGCGGGGATTGAAAGGCTTCGGCAGGTAGTCGTCCGCGCCCATTTCCAGGCCGACGATCCGGTCGGTATCGTCGCCCCGGGCAGTCAGCATGATGATTGGGATCGCCGAGCGGGCGCGCAGCATCCGGCACAGCGTTAGCCCATCATCGCCGGGCAGCATCAGATCAAGAATGACCAGATCGACCGGCTCCCGCTCCAGCGCCGCCCACAACCCACGCCCATCGGCAACGCCGCTGACCCGGAAGCCATCGCGGCCCAGATAGTCGGCCAGCAGTTCGCGCAGGCCAGGATCGTCATCAACAACCAAGAGATGGTCATTCATGTGGTTTTTGTGAAACCGGGTTATGTACCGGCAGACTGGATTTCGGCCAGCGCCAGGTCACGCAAGGTCGCATCCTGCAAGGCCGGCGACAGGCGCTGCGCCTCCAACCCGGCATCCAGTTCCTGCAACCGGCGTTGGAACTGCGCCAGTGGACAGGCGCTATCCAGCCAGATCCGCAGTTGCCGTCCAACCGGAAACGCCAGTTGCACCATCGGCCAAGCCAGCAGTTCATCGCGTCGTTGCCGCGCCAGCGGCCCAGAAACGCCGATCAGTTGGGCGTCATCAGTACTGCAAGTCAAGGCCAGCGGCGTCCCCTGCCGCTCCAGTCGCCCGGCGCTGAGCAGGCCTACCCGGTCACAGCGTTCCGCTTCGTCCATGTTGGCGGTGGCGTACAGAATCGCCACGCCTTCTGCCCGCACCCCGTTCAACAAGCGCCAGAACGCCCGTCGCGATACCGGATCAACGCCGGTGGTTGGTTCGTCCAGTACCATCGCCCGAGGCCGGCTGACCAGCGCACAGGCCAGCGCCAGCTTCTGCATCATGCCACCGGACAGGTTATTGGCGCGGCGATCTTCAAAGCCGGCCAGCCCGGTGCGCTCCAGCAGATCGGCGATCCGCGAGCGGGCCTCAACGCGGGCCAAGTCATGCAGATCAGCGAAGAAGTCGAGGTTCTCTTGCACCGACAAATCCCGATACAGGCCAAAACCCTGGGGCATATAGGCGATCTCGTCGCGCAACGCCGGATCAGCCGCATCCCGACCTAACACGGTGATCTGCCCACCCTGCGGCGACAGTTGCCCGACCGCCAGTTGCAGCAGCGTGGTTTTGCCCGCACCGTCGGCTCCGACTACTCCGTAAATTTCGCCCGCCGCCACCTGCAACGTCACGTTGTCCAGCACCAGTTGCTGATCATAGGCAAAGCGCAGGCTGGTGATGGCCATCGCAGCGGTGGCGATCACGGCGCGGCGACCTGAAGCCGCACGTCCGCCGGCATGCCCAGTTTTAACATGCCGTCGGGGTTATCCACGTCGATTTTAATGCGGTAGACCAGATCGACCCGCAAGGCGTGGGTTTCGACGGTTTTGGGGGTGAATTCGGCGTCCGGGGCGATAAACGCCAGCCGACCGCGCAACACTTTGCCGGGCAGGCTATCGACCCGCACTTCCGCCGCTTGCCCCAGCCGAACCCGGCCCAGATCGGTTTCATTCAGGTAGGCGCGGATCCACGGCTGGCCGAGTTCGGCAATCCGCAGCACCGCTTTGCCGGCGGCGACCACCTCGCCCTTTTCCGCCAGGCGCACCGTCACCATGCCGGCCACCGGGCTGTAAAGCTGGGTGTAAGCCTGTTGCCGTTGAGCGATTTCGACCGCAGCCTGCTGGGCGCGCAACTCGGCAGCGGCCCGGTCGAGGTCTTCCTGACGCGGACCTTCTCTCAGCAGCGCCAGGTTTTGCCGCGCTTGTTCGACCCCAGCCAAGGCGACGTTCTGTTGCTGTTGACTCCGATCCATCTGTTCCGCCGAGGCCAGTTTCCTGGACACCAGTTCAGTGATCCGCCGGAACTCGGCACGGGCATAGTCCAGATCCGCCTGAGCCTGATTCAATTTGGCTTCGGCGACCCGCAGTT
Organism: Candidatus Competibacteraceae bacterium; assembly: GCA_003989085.1. Taxonomy (GTDB): domain Bacteria; phylum Pseudomonadota; class Gammaproteobacteria; order Competibacterales; family Competibacteraceae; genus RXIV01. The sequence continues at coordinate 237,864 of RXIV01000002.1, read as the reverse complement.
CCTGAATGCGGGTTCCGTTCTGCAAAGCCGCCAGCGCCGCTTGGGCCGCCTCCATTTGCGCGGTGGCATTACGCAGCGCCAGATCGTAATCCTGGGGATCGAGGGTAGCGATCGGTTGGCCGGTCTGAACTGCGTCTCCCTCGTCCACCGCCAGCTGGGCGATGCGCCCGCCGACCTGAAAGGCCAGATCGACTTCTCGCGCCTCCACTGCGCCAGACAGATCAATCCATCCCGTCTCGCTGGCGGGTTGCCAGGGCCAGCGGAAGGCGAGCAGCAAGGGCAACAACAGCAGCGTCGCCAAGCGAAGGTCAGCGTTTTTCAAGGCGCTATACCAGTTTCAGCGGCGCCGGTTTCAGCGCCACTGCGCCAAAGGGCGGCAAATCCAGAACGATAGAGAAGGCGAAGCCGTGGCTGGAAAATTCCTCGGCGCGAACTGTGCCGCCCGGCAAGGTCATCCCGGCGCCGCCGTACTCGCGGGCGTCGCTGTTGAGCAGTTCCCGGTACGCGACCGGATAGGGAACGCCGATCCGGTAATTGGGGCGTGGCTGGTCGGAGAAATTCAGCACCCACACAATCGCATCGCGGGGATCGCGGGCTTTGCGCTGGAACGCCAATACATTGGTTTCCGCTCCGTTGGGATCCACCCAGTCAAAGCCGGCCCCGTGGAAATCCATCTGATGTAGGGCCGGCTCTCGTACATACAGCCGATTCAGCGCCGTCAGCAGCCGTTGCAAACCCTGGTGTCCCGGCTGTCGGGCCAGCGTCCACTCCAATTCAGCATCGTGGTTCCACTCCCCGGCCTGACCGAATTCGCAGCCCATGAACAGCAGCTTTTTACCCGGATGGGCATACATATAGGCGTACAACACCCGCAGATTGGCGAGCTGTTCCTTTTCCGTACCGGGCATCTTGCCGAGCAGCGATTTTTTCAGATGCACCACTTCGTCGTGCGACAGCGACAGGATGAAGTTCTCGCTGAAGGCGTAGACGATGCTGAAGGTCAGCTTGTCGTGATGGTAGCGGCGATGTACGGGCGGTTTCTGCATGTAAAACAGCACATCGTGCATCCAGCCCATGTTCCATTTGAAGCCGAAACCCAGCCCGCCAGCGTCGGTCGGGCGCGATACGTTCGGCCAGGCGGTCGATTCCTCGGCGATCATCAACACGCCGGGGAAGCGGGCGTGAACCACCGCGTTGGTGTGCTTGATGAACTCAATCGCCTCCAGATTCTCGTTGCCGCCATATTTATTCGGAATCCAGTCCTTCTTGGAATAATCCAGATACAGCATCGACGCCACCGCATCGACCCGCAGCCCGTCGAAATGGAAAGTGTCCAACCAGTACAAGGCGTTGGCGATCAGGAAGTTTTCTACTTCGTGGCGACCATAGTTGAAGATCAGCGTCCCCCAGTCGGGATGCTCGCCCTGGCGCGGGTCGGCATGTTCGTAGACGCAGGTGCCGTCGAACCAGGCCATTGCGTGGGCATCTTTGGGGAAGTGCGCCGGTACCCAGTCGAGGATCACCCCGATGCCGTTCTGATGGCAGCGGTCAATCAGTTCCATCAGATCTTCCGGGCGGCCATAGCGGGCGGTTGGGGCGTAGAAATTGGAAATCTGGTAGCCCCACGATGGCCCGTAAGGATGCTCGGCCAGCGGCAGAAATTCGATGTGGGTGAAGCCCATTTCCCGCACATAGGGAATGAGCTGATCGGCCAGTTCCCGATAGGACAGAAATTCGCCATCCGGCTTGCGCCGCCACGATCCGGCGTGCACCTCGTAAATCGACACCGGTTGGCCCCAGGCATTGGTTCGCGCTCGTTGCTGCATCCAGTCGCCGTCATGCCAGAGGTGTTTGCCGGCGCGGTCATACACCACGCTGGCGGTGCCGGGCGGCACTTCGGTGTAGAAGGCGACCGGATCGGTTTTCAGAAAGACATTGCCGTTGCGGGCCAGGATTTCAAACTTGTACAGCTCGCCCTCGTGCAGATCGGGCAGGAACAATTCCCACACGCCCGAGCCGGACCGCAGCCGCATTGGATGGCGGCGGCCATCCCAGTGGTTAAAGGTCCCAACCACGCTGACCCGTTGGGCATTAGGCGCCCACACCGCGAAGTTGATCCCGCGCAAGCCGTCGGTCTGGCAGGGATGAGCGCCGAGATTCTGGTAAATCTGGTAATGGTTGCCCTCGGCGAACAGGTGGCAGTCCTGATCGCTGAGGATCGAGAAGTGCAGCGCGTAGGGATCGATAAAGGTGTGATTACTGCCGTGTTCGGTGGCGTTGATCCGATAACGCAAGGTCTTCGGATCGGCGGCGACAATGGCTTCAAATAATCCATCGTAAGTTGGTTGCAGCGGATAAAGCAGGTGTGGGCGGTCGTTGCTCACCAGAACGGGGTTCTCCGCCCCTGGCAACAGAGCGCGAACCACGCTCAGGCCCGGCTCGGGCAGCGGATGCGGCCCCAATAAAGTATGAGGATGGACATGCCGGCCCTGAATCAGCGCCGCGCTGTCGGTGACGCTCAAGGTCGGCGGCGCGGCTTCGTCGCGCAGCAGAAAGCGCAGCCCTATGGCCTGCGGCTCCTGCTCCAGCCGGGCGGCCCAGGTGCGGACATCGGTCCGCAACGCGTCAATGTGGTAAACCTGCTGCCAAAACAGTGCGTTGGCGGTCAGGAAATTTCGCACTTCGGGCCGGTTGAGGTCAAAAGCCAGCAGCGCTGGTTGTCCGGGAACATCGGCGTCATAAATCCGGGTCCCGTCAAACCAGCTTAATTCCTGACCTTCGCAGGGGATGAACGGCGGAATCCAGTCCAGAATCACCCCGATGTTGCGCTGGTGGCAGGCGTCGATAAACGCCATCAACTCCTGTGGCTGGCCGTAGCGCGGGTTGGGCGTAAAGTAGCCGGCCACTGTTTCGCCCGGCGCCCAGAACGACAGTTCAACGTGAGTGCATTGCTGCGCCAGCAACGCCGGCAATAGCTGATCCCGCAGTTGGCTGTAACCGAGCGTATCGTTCAGCGTGACCCGGTGAATGGCGACCGGCAAATTCCAGCCCGGTGACTCCAGCGCCTGCGCCTGCCAGTCGGCATCGTTCCAAGCATGATGGCGGGCCGGATCACCTGTGAAAGCGGCCGTTTTGGGGTAAATTTCGGTCTGCAACGCCAGCGGGTCGGTTTTGAGAAACACCGCGCCTTCGCTATTACGGATTTCATATTTATACAGTTCGCCGGAACCGAGACCGGGAATAAAAATTTCCCACACTCCAGACTCATGCTGCTCCAGTGGATGACGGCGGCCGTCCCACTGGTTGAACGTTCCGACCACGCTGACTCGGCTGGCATGGGGCGCCCACAGAGTAAAATTGATGCCTGGCTGGCCCTGTTTGCTTTGTGCGCGTGCGCCCAACCGGCTGAACAAAGTATCCAGCTTGCCCTGACGCAGCGCCTGACCCTCGGCGCGGGTAAACATGGGTTCGTGAATAGCGTAGGGATCGGAGCAAATCGTAATCTGACCGCTGGCGTCGGTCGCCATCAATTGATAGTCCAGTTGCTGGATTCCTGGCAGGCGCAGAGCGAATAATCCATCGGGATGCAGCGGCTGCATTTCGCGTTGGCCGGTTCCATCTGCGGGTAGTACCCAAGCGCGTTTAGCGTGGGGTAGAAAGGCGCGGATCGTCAGCGCCCGCTCCCGTTCTGAATAATGAGGTCCCAGCGCCGCGTAAGGGGCGCTATGACGTAATTCAATGATTTTTTTAAGGTTTTCTTCCAGCATCGCCCTTGCCCTTTGATGTTGCGCCGCTTGCGCCGTAGGCTGATTAACATAACAAATTTGCGGATTTATGTAGACAGAGGAATGCTGGGTCGGGGTCAAAACGGAGGTGGCGCGAACGGAGAAAGGCGGCGTTCAGTGAACGCCGCCCCGGATCAGGTTAATGGGTTTCGCTCAGCGCGATTACTGGGCTGGACCTGCGCCCGGCCCGCCGCCCCGCATCATCCGGTGCATTGGCCGGGTGGTGATAAAGTCATCCATTACTTTCTTCTGGGTCGGATCAAGCGCCGCGTACAAATCGCCGGCAGCCTTGGTCATCGCCTTCATGCTGGTCAGATTCTGCTCCATTGCCTGGGTCTGTTCTTCAAAGTGGGCCATGGCGGTCGCGTCCTGGTCACGCCGTTCCTCCCACATCTTTACCATAGTGGCGCGGTGCGCATCTTGAGCAGCGGTAAAGGCTTTCCAGACAGCCTGCTGTTCTGGCTTCAGCTTGAGCCGTCCTTCCAGCAGTTCCATTTGTTCAGCGTGATGTTGCTGCATCATCGCTATGCGCTGCGGGTTGCCGCCGGGGCCACCGGGGCCTCCCATCATCGCGCAGTCGCCGCCGGGGCCACCACCGCCCATCGGGCCGCGTCCGCCCCACGGCCCGGCAAATGCGGCAGTGCCTAAGCTCAGACCAGCGACCGTGGCTGCGATTAACAAACGTTTGCGTAGCATGTTCATGTTCAGGTTCCTCTGGGTTGTCAGGTTGCTTCGGAGTCTATTAGACCCCTTGAATGTAACCGGGATTTTGCCGAAAGAGGAATTTTGTAACGGTTTGTATCGCCGAATGGCCTTTCTGACGATAGCCCCGCTATTTTAAAACAGGTAGCGAGCCGCTCTAACTGGGACTCTTATCCGTTCCACGGCAGTCGACGGATGAAAAAGCGGCGAACGGCATCATCGGGAGTTGACCGGACATTAATCATAAACTAACATTTCCGTGTCAGATGAACCTAAAAAGTTAGGAGTGAGCGCTATACAAAATTCTGTATAGCACGATATTGGCTCATTCTGTCTACTCAACTGTTAGCACTGAGTAAAATCAACCGATATCTTCCATGCAAATCAAATTAACTCTTACATTTGATCAGTCGATCTCATTCTTCGTCCTCGTTATGGGCGGCTGGTATCCTTTGACCCTTGTACCAAATTGCGTCCTTGCTTTAGATCGAAACGTTTTAAAAATATTGCATCACCTTGAAGATGGATCAAGGCGACAAGATGTCGAAAAAAACAGATGGTGGCTAAAGTTCCTCGATACTGAATCAGTCACCTTAAATCCAGTACTGTGCGCTTTAGAAGGGGAAAATCGATCTGTACCAACCAAAGAGGAATTTACCGTACAATTTAACGAAGCTACAATAAGAATAAAAAATTCCTACCGAGAGCAAGAATAATTGAATACACCGACGCCCATTTTGGTGCAGCATATGAAATACTATCTCATCTGTCAGAACGCTATGATGCAGAATGCCAATTCCTGCTTTCTGTGGCGCCAATTATTTCTTGTCGAAAAAGGGGGGCAGATTTAAAAAGAGCGCACTCGGAATTATCGCCAACTGCGAACAGCTCGGCTTGAGCAAGACATCTCTTATATTGATTTGCACTTTGTCTTGTCTATATGAAAGGAATGATGGTGCAGAGCCCCTAATAGGTAGGAATATAATTAAACCATGTGAGTCGTATTCTAATGAGGATGCTCACAACGCAATCTCAGATTTGCGAGCGTTAGAAATGCTCGCCGCGATAAATGGTTTAAATATCGGTTGCGTTTCATTTTGCACTAGAGATAAATACTTAGCAGCAATGTGGTGTGGACTTAAAGTATCATCACCAAAGTGGTCTGGCAATCAGTTTACATACAGCATCAATCCAGATGTTTCGCTTTTTCCTAGATTAACCAAAAGCGATGTTTCTGATTTGGTCGGTGAGTTGAAAAATTCGTGAAAATTGGCGCTAACAATGCCATAGACTCGGACCCAAAAAAGCTACGCTGTGCTTTGCTTTTCGGGTCCGCTTATCAGGCCGGAACTGAGCTACGCTCAACGCGAGTTGCAGGCGTTGCGCTGCGCGCTCCGCCTATCAACTCGCTGGGGCGGGAATCGGCCTAACCTCCTCAAGCGCTCACGCGCTATTCCGGCGTTAGGCCGATTTCACTCAGCTCCGGCCCGTTAGGCCGCGACCGAATCTATTCACACCGGTAAGGAAATTTTCCACAGTGGACATCCCACGGATATTCAACATCACTTAGGGTGCTCACCGCATCCACAACCCGATCACACCCGAAAAGCTCGCCACTCTCGGCGCTGCGCTGCGTCTGGAATCGGGTGTCCGAGTGCTCGACCTCGGCAGCGGTTCGGGGGAGATGCTGTGCACCTGGGCACGCGATCACGGCGTCACTGGCACCGGCATCGACATGAGCCTGTTGTTCACCGAGCAAGCGAAACGCCGTGCTGAAGAACTCGGCGTCGCCCATCAAGTCAAGTTTATCCATGACGATGCTGCCGGCTATGTCTCTGACGAGAAGGTCAGTGTGGCCGCCTGTGTCGGTGCCACCTGGATCGGCGGGGGAGTGGCCGGCACTATCGAGCTTCTGGCCCGGAGCCTGCGTACCGGAGGGATCATCCTCATCGGCGAACCTTACTGGCGGCAGCTGCCGCCGACGGAAGAGGTTGCCAAGGGTTGTCTCGCCCACTCAATCGCCGACTTTCTCATGCTTCCAGAGCTGCTCGCATCTTTCGGCCACCTTGGTTACGACATCGTTGAAATGGTTCTGGCTGACCAAGACGGCTGGGACCGATACGAGGCAGCCAAATGGCTCACCATGCGCCGATGGCTTGAAGCCAATCCCGACGACGAGTTCGTAAAAGAGGTTCGAGCTGCACTGACCTCGGAACCCGTGCGCTACGCCGCTTACACCCGTGAATACCTGGGCTGGGGGGTGTTCGCGCTGATGTCGCGGTGATGCGTTGGCGCATCCAGCGGATCGTCAACAGCTGTGCCGCGCACTCGACCATTGGGGCTGCCCGTGTTTGTTGATCCCCTTCGGACACGCCTCCTTCCTTTGCTCGATAATTCTCGTCGGTCCGCTTTCAGACGCGTCCTCGTTCGCACCCTGCCTGATTTAGCTGAAGCCGGCTTATGGCTATGGCGCTTGCTTGGGGGCGGATCGGCGCTGACCAAGCTGATCATGGCGCATGGTCGAGCAGTTCGTCGGCGATGAGGTGATGACCCTGTTTTGGCGCACCGACCCCGCGCCGGAGCGGAGCAGAAATCGCGGATGACGCCAGAAACAACGGTTTACCGGGCTGATGGGATCAGCGATTACTGGGGAAATCGTCGTTCCAAGCCGAGGCATTTCGTCTATCAGCTTCATCCTGATAAAGCATTAGTCATGCTTCGGAACAGTGATATCCAGATACGCGCTCCAATAGCGGGATAACTCGCTGACGGCTTCAAACCGGGTGATCAGGGGCGCGAACTCGGTTTTCAGGCGCTCAACATCCGGCAGCAGTGCAGCCAGTTCAGCATCCAAATCGCTTAGTTGTTTACAACGATTTGAGGCGGTAATGGCGATGCGGGTCGTGAGCAGGCGGACGCGCAGATACAACAGATCATTAGGCAGGGTGGTATGGCGACGATGATGCGATTCGCTAGTTTCTGGCGGGCCGTCCTTCCGGCCCAACAGGTAGGCTTCCAGTCCCTCTACCCGGCCCATCATGAGCGCGAGATAGTTCTGTGTGGAAGTCCGGTGCGCCAGCGGTTCCAGTATTGCAGTCTTTCCTCCCAGCCAGCCCCGCCGTTCCTGAATATACGCCCTCAGTCGGTCAATCACGCAGTCCATGTCGGTCAACTGCGGGCGGATATTTTGCATATCTCCATCGATTTCATCGAGAAACTCGCGGAGTTGCCCCGATAAAATCCGTTCCAGCGTCAGAATAGTGAACCGTTCCCAGAGGGTGTCGATCTGGGCGCGAACGCTGTCCAGATGCTGGCGAGTCGCCTGAAACCGGTCGGCAATTTCCCGGAGGCTCTGTCCATACTCAGTGCGATTCTGGGCAGTCCAGACTTGGGCCAGCTGCGCTTCCTCGCGCAACACATACGACAGGCCGCCCGACGCCCCATCGTCAGCTTCAATAACCGGTGTGTCCATGCAGTGCGGGTCTCCGGGAAGCAGATCAGTCGAGGTAGGTCCAACCATCGGGGCAATCACGGTTCATCTCGTGTACATCGTATACGCACAGATCCTGATCAGGCAGTCCAGGAAATAGCTGTTTGGCTTTGGTTGCCGCCTGTGGCTCAGTTTCAGCCTCAATCAGGGCTACATTCAGCAGCCTATCGGAACCGGGGTCTTCCACAATCACGAGATAGGGTTTCATGAATGTTCTCCTCATCACCAGGTCCGGTTCGCGATGGCGACCGGCTTACATTAACTATAGAACACACGGTGGCTTTAAAGCGTGGACTGACAGCGCTAAGGATAACGATGAATACGGAACTGCTGATCCGGCTCCCGGATAATGTCGCCGACGTGTACGCCAAAAGCACCAGCCCGGCGCTCGGCGAAATACTGGCGCAGGGTTTCATGCACTACGGTAAAGGCCAATTGTTCCCACGGAATCTCCTCTTCGGCGTATAACTGCGTCTCCAGACTCTCTTCGCCGGGGCTGGCGTAACCGTCCCGCAGGTGACCGCGAAACATCAGATAGACTTGGCTGACATGGATCAGCGAGTACATACCGTACAATCTCAGATTTTCAACCACCGCGTTGGCTTCTTCTAGTGCTTCGCGGGCCGCTGCTGCAACCGCCGATTCACCATTTTCCATGAACCCCGCAGGTAGGGTCCACAACCCATAGCGTGGTTCAATAGCCCGTCGGCATAGCAGAATCCGCCCCTCCCATTCCGGGATACAGCCGGCGACGATTTTGGGGTTCTGATAGTGAATGACGCCGCAGACATCGCAAATATGGCGGTGCCGGTTATCACCTGGGGGCACACGCAGAATGACCGGGGCGCCGCACTGGCTACAAAATTTCATTGAGTATGTTCCTTACAATCAATACCGGTTTGCGATTGGGAAAGGGCTAATGAACCGGACGCTGCGTTCATTATGGCGCGAATCCCGCTAGAATTTCCGCAATTCCCCCCGATTGAGGATCGCGCCCATGCTCCGCATGTTATTGGCTGGTTGGCTGCTGCTGTGCAGCGGTATCGCCAACGCCGCTGAATCCGAAACCCTGGTCATCTACAACTGGGCCGAATACCTGCCCAGGAAGATACTCCAACAGTTCACTCGGGAAAGCGGGATCAAGGTGCAGTATTTGACCTATGAAAACAACGAGGCGATGTACGCCAAGGTCAAGGCGACCAAGGGTGAAGGTTACGACATACTTGTGCCGTCCACCTACTATGTGGACCGGATGCGCCGGGAAGGTCTGGTGCAAAAAATTGACAAATCCCGCCTGCACCATTTCGGAAATCTTGATCCGCATTTGCTGAACCAGCCCTACGATCCTGATAATGACTACAGCATTCCCTATTTGTGGGGAACGACTGGCATTGCTTATAACGCCGACCAAATTTTACCCGGTCAATTGAAAAGTTGGGCCAATCTCTGGAATCCAGATTATAAGAACAAGCTGCTGTTATTGGATGATATGCGCGAGGTATTTTCAATAAGCCTCAAGGTGCTGGGTTACTCGATTAACACTACCGATGAAAATCAAATTCGTGCTGCTTACGAAAAGCTGACTGAGCTGATGCCTAATGTGCGGGTATTTGACGCCGAATCCCCAAAAACTAAATTTCTGGCGCAAGAAGTGATGGCGGGGATGCTATGGAATGGTGAGGCGTATATGGCCAGTAGAGAGAATCCAAAGATCAAATATGTCTATCCAAAAGAAGGTGTCATGCAATGGATGGACAGTCTGGTGATTTCAGCCGGGGCTAAAAATATGGAGAACGCTTACCGGTTTATCGACTTCGTGTTGCGTCCCGAGATCGCTCGACAGATCAGTGAAGAAATCGGCTATTCCTCACCCAACCGTGCGGCAATCCATCTATTATCCGACAAGATTCGCAATAATCCAACTGCTTATCCGACTGCAGACAATTTGCAAAATAGCGAATTTCAGACTGATGTCGGCGCAGCCCTGCCGATTTATGAGCAGTATTGGCGACGGTTGAGGGCCGGGCGGTGATTATGGTAGAGGTTAAAGATCAAATAGAGGGAATGAGACAGAGTAAAGGGGCAGGCGACCGCCCCTTTGCAGAACTCAAGCGGGGCTAGTCAGCCGTTCGTACTTGGCCCGTAATTGATCGTCGTTTTCCGGGTGATTTGGATCAGGAATAATGCAGTCCACTGGACAGACTTCAATACACTGTGGCGTGTCAAAATGCCCTACGCATTGGGTACAGAGATTCGGGTCAATCTGATAAATCTCTTCACCTTGGGAAATGGCCTCGTTCGGGCACTCTGGCTCGCAGACATCGCAATTGATGCATTCATCGGTAATCATCAGCGCCATGACTGGCTCCTCATTAGCTGTTTATGTTGATTGCAATTCACAACCGGTACTGAATTGCGCCGATTGATGCCTTAATAACCTGCCGCCGCACCGGTTAGTTGTGGAGCATGAACTTGGTCGCCAGCGCCGCTCCGACTCGAGGATGCACAAATGGCGCGATGTCCCCACCCAGTTTGGCGACTTCACGCACCAGACTGGACGAAATGAAGGCGTATTGTTCAGCGGGCGTCAGGAAGATCGATTCGATTTCGGAATCCAGCCGGCGGTTCATGCTGGCCAGTTGAAACTCGAATTCAAAGTCAGATACGGCACGCAAGCCGCGCAGAATGACGTGAGCGCCAATGTTTTTGGCGTAATTGACCAGTAGGATGTCAAAGCCGCGCACCTCGACATGCGGCAAATGCGCCACCACTTCGTTAGCCAGTTCCACCCGTTCTTCCAGTGAAAAGAGCGGTTGTTTGTTGGGATTGGCCGCGACGCTGACGATCAGCCGGTCAAACATGCGGGCGCCGCGTTCGATCAGATCGGCATGGCCGTTGGTAATGGGATCGAAGGTGCCGGGATAAATGGCGAAGACGGACATGACAGTTCCTGCTGGGATCAAGAAGTTCGTGGATTATCAGTAAAGCCATGCGGCAAGGCAACCGCGCTACCCTTCACCTTAACAGCATCTGCGCCGCCAGCCCGATTTGGTAAAGTCCAAACAGAATCACCAGCGCCCCGGCGGCCAGGCGCACTGCCGGACGACGCACCCATCCCGCCAAGGTTGCCGCTACCGTTCCCATCGCCAGCAATACGGGCAAGGTTCCCAGTCCGAAGCTCAACAGCAACAAGCCGCCCTTGACCGTTCCCCCAGCACCGATGGCCCATACCAGCACGCTGTACACCAGTCCGCATGGCAGCCAGCCCCACACCAGACCGATGCCCAGCGCCTGGATCGGGGTTCGGATGGGGAAGATCCGCCGGCCCAAGGGTTCGATCCGTCGCCACACCACCCCGCCTGCTTGTTCCAGCCGGTTCAATCCTCGTTGCCAGCCGGCCAGATACAGCCCCAACAGGATCATGAACAATCCAGCCAGGAGTTGCAGACCGAGTTGGGCATGACGCACTGATAGCCAGTGCGCTGCCCAGGTTCCGATCCCACCCGCCAGCATCCCGGCGACGACATAACTACCGATCCGGCCCAGGTTATAGGCCAGCAGATAGGGCAGGCGGGCGCGCAGGGAACGGATCGGTGCAGACGGAAGGCCCAGGGTCAATGCGCCGACAAGGCCGCCGCACATGCCGAAGCAGTGGACGCCGCCAGTTAATCCAATCAGGAAAGCGGCCAAAAGACTGGCTGTGAAGTCCATGCGTGATTCCGGCGCTCAAAATGTACGATAGCCTAATTTTCTCCCCGCGTGACTTGCGGATCAAAATCCTCACCATCTCCGGCGCGGCTCGAACAATCCGGGCGGTTACAGTGGCCATAAAGAATCAGGCTGTGTTCGGTTAGTTCAAAGCCCAGTCGCTGAGCGATGATCCGTTGGCGCCGTTCAATTTCCTCATCGCAGAATTCCTCAATCCGGCCACAATCCAGACAGAGCATGTGATCGTGATGGGCGCCCTGGTTGATTTCAAATACCGACTGGCCGCCTTCAAAGTGATAGCGCTTGATCAGCCCGGACGCTTCGAACTGGGTCAGCACCCGGTACACGGTCGCCAGTCCGATCTCCTCGCCGGAGTCGCCCAGCGCCTGGAAAATCGCTTCGGCGGTCAGGTGGGTGCTTGGCTGCTGTTGCAGGATATTGAGGATTTTCATGCGCGGCAGAGTGACCTTCAGGCCAACCTGCTTGAGTTCTTTTGATCCCACGCGGAATGCTCCTGGGATTGTGGCTTGCCCACCGGCTGCCCTTGTACGGTATGATGTCGCCCGTTGAAGCCACCCGGATTCTGCCTTCCATGCTGCACACGTCCCTACGCACAGCCGGCGTCCTGCTGCTGGCTTTGACCGCCGGCTGTGAATCGCTGTTGCCCAGTTTCTACACGGTTCCGGTTCGCCAAGGCAACTACATCGATCAGGCGATGGTCGCCCAACTGCGACCCGGCATGACCCGGCAGCAGGTGCAGCGGATTATGGGTACACCGCTGGTCGAAGATCCGTTTCACCAGAGCCGCTGGGATTATTACTACCAGTATGGACAGGGCGGTAAAATCAGCGAGCAGCGCCGTGTGACCCTGTTCTTCCGGGGCGATATCCTGGATCGGGTTGACGAGGCGCTGAACTAGCCGCTGTCCGGTTCCAGCAAACCGCCGCCCTTGCCCATGCGCTTGCCCTCGGCGGCGCGCTGCTTGCGAACCGCTTTGGGATCAGCGATCAGCGGCCGGTAAATCTCCACGCGGTCGCCATTGCGTAAGGTCGCTGACAGCTTGCCGAGCTTGCCGAACACTCCGACCTTAGCCGTTTTGAGGTCAAGTTCCGGAAACTGCTCCAACATGCGCGACTGGATGATCGCCTGTTCCAGCGTTGCGCCTGCCGGCAACTCGACAGGGATAATGATTTGCTGGTCGGGTCGAGCATAGGCTACTTCGACCCGGATCGTGGAATTAGCGTCGGCCATACAGGTCTACCGCCCGTTTGCAGAAGGCGTCTACTAGCGAATTGGCGATTTGCTTGAATACTGGTTCAACCGCCATCCGCAACAATGAGCTGGCGAACTCGAACTCCATGTCCAGCGAAACTTTCGAGGCGTCGACGCGCAGCGGATCAAATCGCCAGTAGCCTTCCAGACGCCGGAACGGGCCTTCCAGCAGGCGGATATCGATCATTTTGTGGTGCTGCATTCGGTTGATGGTGCTGAAGGACTTATGGACCCGGCCCTTGACCATCTCGATCACTGCCCGCACTTCATCTTCGCTGCGGCTGAGAATCTGAGCGGAACGGCACCAGGGCAAAAATTCCGGGTAGGCTTCAATGTCGCTGACTAGCGCGTACATTTCCGCTGCTGAATACAGAATCAGGGCGCTTTTTTTGACGGTCGCCACGTCTGATCTCCGTTGCGGCGTTTTTTTGACGGGTTATTGGCGGTGTGCCGCGTAAGTTGGGTTGAATTCCTTTATCCACGGAAACTACGGAAAGAAGGTGATTGGACTTGCGCCACGTCAGTTTGGTTGAATCCGCGTTTATCCTCAAGCAGCGCGTAGTTGGCCGCTAAGGCCAGTACGTTTAATAAGGTTCCGCCATGAGCAAGAAACCGACTCCTAGCAACAACCAGATCGCCGGTAACAAGCAGGCGTATCACGATTATTTTATTGAAGAACACTATGAGGCAGGCTTGGCTTTACAGGGTTGGGAGGTCAAGAGCCTGCGGGCGGGCCGCGCCCATCTCAAGGAAAGCTATGTGCTGCTGCGCGACGGCGAGGCGTTTCTGTTTGGTTGCCATATATCGCCGCTGACTGCGGCTTCAACCCATGTCGAAGCGGACCCGACTCGCACCCGCAAGCTGTTGCTGCACAAGGCTGAAATCAGCCGGTTGATCGGGGCCGCCGAGCGCAAGGGTTATGCGCTGATCCCGCTGGCGCTGTACTGGAAGCGCAACCGGGTCAAGCTGGACATTGGACTGGCTCGCGGCAAGAAGGAGTACGACAAGCGAGCGACGGACAAGGATCGCGATTGGGCGCGGGATAAACAACGGTTGATGCGGGACCGGCGCGGCGCGGAATGAATCGTTGGAACTTTCCACTAGCCGGGTTATCTTATTGTTTCACCTTGGGGGCGATCCGGATTTCGACGTGGATTACAAAACCTGAGGCGCATGCCGAGGATGTAGCTCACCTCGTTAATCATGCTGCAACTTATAGTCGCCAACGACGACAGCTACGCACTGGCGGCCTGAGGGCTGCTAGCCTCTGACCGGAACTTGCTTGTGAGGTCCGGAGCCTTTCGGGGCGTTCAGGGGTCGACTAACACAAGATCGCTACCGAACCTGTCCGGGGGAGAGGGGCTAAAACTCACCGGAACCGCCGTTTGTCGCCCTGCCGGTCGGGCAACGAAAGGCTAAAACAAAGACCAGGCTAAGCATGTAGGGCCAAGGGCAGAGGATTTGCGGACGGGGGTTCGATTCCCCCCGCCTCCACCACTTCAGCATCCAAAGCAGTCTAAAGAAGTCTCTAAACCCGCGATTCAGCGGGTTTTTTATGCCCTTCTTGTCTAGCAACGTCCAGTAAATCCATTGGCATCCCCTTCATTTCTGGGGTACGGTTGGAGGTATCTCTCCAACCGTCAACAGGGATACCCCAAATGCCCCTGAGCGATTCTGCGATTCGCGCCGCCAAGGACGGTGAAAAATCTGCAAGCTCCGGCGCGTCAAATACCGCTTTGCCTACAAGGATCAGTTGCGCGAGTATGGGGGGTGCCTGAAGATCTGCACAAAAAAATCAAACTTTGAGGCGTGATATGGCCGAGAAAACCATTGTAAACTGTCGAATTGGGGAGTTGTGTGAATTTTATGTGGTATTCGACTGATGAGAAATTTGTAATATATATTACAAGCTACTATACGGTGGTTCGATTCCCTCCGCCAATATGAAAAGCCAACTAGGAACGGTTGGCTTTTTTGCTGACCGATTCTCTCATTCCCGCGTTCTGAATGAAGAAAAAGTCCCAATCCTGATTTCAACCAGAAGATGGTAGCCATGAAAAAACTGAATACAGCAGGGCTTCTGGCGGCGATATTGTGTTGCAACGTGGTTCTGGCTGAACCCGGCAACCCACCCGTTGCCGGTCAACCACTGATCATTGATGTGCGCACCGCCGACGAATACCAGCAAGCGCATATCCAGCAGGCGGTCAATATTCCTTTCGACCAGATTGCTGACCGTATCGCCGCCTTTGCTCCGGATCATGATACCCGCATTGCGCTGTATTGCCGCAGTGGTCGCCGGTCCGGGATCGCCGAACAGACGTTACGGCAACTGGGCTACAGCCAGGTAGAAAATCGTGGCAGTCTGGACGACATGCGGCGCAGTGGCTACCCAACCAATTGATCTGTCCATTCAACCAGTATCCAAGGAAATCACGAGCAATGCTGGATTGACGTTGCTCCACCGCGCCGACAGTTGATCGCTGCGGTACCCCACCCGACCGATTTCGGGCTAACATTAGCCCCATCGGTCGCCTTGGACATTCTCCGCATGGCCAAACACACTCCCCTGTATGTCCGCCACCTTGCCTTAGGAGCAAGGCTGGTGGATTTTGGCGGCTGGGACCTGCCGCTGCACTACGGCTCGCAACTCAAGGAACATACCCAGGTCCGCACTGCTGCCGGGTTGTTCGACGTGTCGCATATGACCATTGTCGACTTTCCCGATCCGAGGCCGGCCCGTGTTCTGTTACGTTATCTGCTAGCCAATGATGTTGCCCGGCTCTACCCCGACAAGGCGCTCTATACCTGCCTGTTGAACGAAACGGGCGGCATCATTGATGATCTGATCGTTTATGATCGAGGCGCGACGGGCTACCGGCTGGTGCTGAATGCCGCGACCCGCGTCAAGGATCTGTCCTGGATCGCGCCCATCGCCGAACGCTTCAGCACCGCCTGGAATGAACGCGACGATTTGGCGATGCTGGCGGTGCAAGGACCGGAGGCGCTGACCCGATTGGCGGCAGTTCTCGACGCCGGGATTTTAGCGCGGGTGCAAGCCAGCCAGCGGTTTCACGCCATTGAAGCGGGCAACCTGTTCATCGCCCGCACCGGCTATACCGGCGAGGACGGCGTTGAAATCATGCTGCCTGCTGACGCTGCGCCGACGCTGTGGGACCAGCTGCTGGCTGCTGGCGTTGCACCCTGTGGTTTGGGCGCTCGCGACACCCTGCGGCTCGAGGCCGGTATGAGCCTCTATGGCAGCGACATGGACGAAACCACCACCCCGCTGGTCTCCGGGCTGGGTTGGACTGTAGCCTGGCAACCGCCGGATCGTGAGTTCATCGGTCGCGCTGCGTTGGAACGGCAACGGGCCGCTGGCATCCCACAGATCTTCATTGGTCTGGTGCTGGAAGATCGCGGGGTGTTGCGCAGTCATCAGACCGTTTATGACGGCGACGCTGCTGTTGGCCTGACCACTAGCGGCGCGTTTTCGCCGACCCTGAACCGGGGCATCGCCTTGGCGCGGGTGGCCGCAACCACCGGCGAGCGCTGCCGGGTTGAAGTGCGCGGCAAGCGGCTGGCGGCGTTGACGGTCAAGCCGCCGTTTGTCTCCCGTCCGCGCTAACGCTGTTCCTTGGTCCCTCCGACCGCCCCTGTCTCTGCCCAACCCTAGTTAAGGAGCCGACGATGAGCCACATTATTCCCGCTGACTTGCGCTATGCCGAAACCCACGAATGGGCGCGCACCCAGGACGATGGCCTCGTAACGGTGGGCATCACCGACCATGCCCAGCATTTGCTGGGTGATTTGGTGTTCGTAGAACTCCCGGAAATTGGCCGGGTGGTCAGCGTTGCCGAAGGCTGTGCGGTGGTCGAATCGGTCAAGGCTGCATCCGATGTCTATAGCCCACTGGACGGTGTGATCGTCGAGGTGAACGAGTTGCTGGCCGACAATCCGGAGCTGATCAATCAGGATCCCTATGGCGAGGGCTGGATTTTCCGGCTCAAGACGGTCTCGACGCTCGATGCACTGATGGATGCTACCGCGTATGAGGCGATCGCCGCTGCCGACGACGATGAGGACAATGGTTCGCTAACCGATCCCCGGCTGGTCTGATCGGGGACGCCGCTGATGCCGTTTATCCCTCACACCCCGGATGATGTCCGGGCGATGCTGGCCGCTATCGGTACGCCGAGCATTGAGACGCTGTTTGATGAAATCCCGCCAGCGTTACGGATCGCCGATCTGCCGGCTCTGCCGGAGGCGCTGAACGAGCGGCAGATTGCCCGGCTGATGACTGAACGGGCAGCGGCTGATCCGCACTGGCTGGGTTTTCTGGGCGCAGGCGCTTATGAGCATCACATACCGGCAGCGGTCTGGGAGATTGCCGGGCGAGGCGAGTTCTACAGCGCCTATACCCCTTATCAGCCAGAGGCCAGTCAGGGCACCCTGCAAGTGCTTTACGAGTACCAGAGCATGATGGCCGGGCTGACCGGCCTGGCGGTGTCCAACGCCTCGCTGTACGACGGCGGATCAGCACTGGCCGAGGCGCTGTTGATGGCGGTGCGGGCCAACCGCAAATCCAAATCAAAACGGATTCTGATTCCCCGCACCCTGCATCCCGGCTACCGGCGGGTGGCCCACGCCATTATTCATAATCAGGGACTGGAACTGGTGGAATTGCCTTATGACCCGACGGGCGGTCACACGCCGGTCGAGGGGCTTGCCGCCTACGCCGGACAGGATTTTGCAGCGCTGGTCATCGCCCAACCCAACTTCTTCGGGGTGCTGGAGGAGGTCGATGCGCTGACTGACTGGGCGCACCAGCATAATGTGCTGGTGGTTGCAGTGGTCAATCCCACCGCGCTGGCGATTCTCAAACCGCCGGGCGAATGGGGCGCAACCGGAGCCGACATGGCCTGTGGCGATGGTCAACCGCTGGGTTCGCCTTTGAGTTCCGGTGGTCCTTACTTCGGTTTCCTGTGTTGTCGGCAGGAACTGGTGCGACAGATGCCGGGCCGGCTGGTCGGACGGACGGTGGATCTGGATAGCAAGCCCGGTTTTACCCTGACCCTGCAAGCCCGTGAACAGCATATTCGCCGTTCCAAGGCGACCTCCAACATCTGCACCAATCAGGGTTTGATGGTGACGGCGGCCACGCTGTATCTGGCCCTGCTTGGCCCGCAGGGGCTGGAACAGGTCGCGACTGCCTGCCATGCCAATACCCGATCTTTGGTAGAACAACTGAGCCGGATTCCGGGTGTCCACCGGGTTTTTAACCGGCCGGCGTTTCACGAAACCGTGTTGCAGTTACCGCGTCCGGCAGGCGAAGTTCTTGGCAGACTGCTGGCGCAGGGCATTCTCGGTGGCTTT
This sequence comes from Candidatus Competibacteraceae bacterium, assembly GCA_003989085.1. Taxonomy (GTDB): domain Bacteria; phylum Pseudomonadota; class Gammaproteobacteria; order Competibacterales; family Competibacteraceae; genus RXIV01. The sequence goes on along the minus strand of RXIV01000002.1, from coordinate 219,531 downwards.
GATTTACGCGACGACTATCCCGAATTGGGCCATGCGCTGCTGGTCTGCGCAACCGAAACCAAGGATGAGGCTGATTTGCAACGCTATGCTGAAACCCTGGCGACGGTGGTCTAACGCTGTTCCTTGTCAGTGTCATGATTAAGGCAGTCCTCAATCCGGGTCAGCAGCGCCGCCAGCGCTCCGCGATGCTGTTCTACCACTGATCGCCCGCGTTGCCCCGCATCCCGCCGTAGTTCCGGGTCAGCCAGCAGCCGATCCGCCGCCACTGCCAGTTCCATCGCAGTGCTGACTTGCCATGCCGCGCCGGCTTGCAGTAGCCGTTCGCCCGCCTCGGTAAAGTTGAACATGTGCGGGCCGAATAAGGTTGGCAATCCCAGCAGCGCCGGTTCTAATACGTTATGGCCGCCGGTGGGTACCAGACTGCCACCGACAAAGGCCAGATCGGCGGCGGCGTAAAATCGCAGCAACTCGCCCATGCTGTCGCCGAGGAAAACCGCTGTTTCCACGGGACAAGGCTGTCTTTCACTGCGTCGGGTCACGTTAAAACCGCGTTGCCGGCATAACTCCGCCACCCCGTCGAAGCGTTCCGGGTGACGCGGCACCAACAGCAGCAACAACTCCGGCCAGGATTCGCGCAGCCGGGCGAAGGCGTCCAGCACCAGTTCATCCTCGCCGGTGTGGGTGCTGGCAGCGATCCACACGGGCCGATTTTCCCCCCACCACTCCTGCCGAAACTGGCGTCCTTGTTCCGGTAAATCCTCTGGCAGCGCCAGGTCATACTTCAAATTGCCTGTCACTTGCACTCGCGGAGCGCCCAAGGTGCGGAAGCGGTCAGCGTCGGCCTGGGATTGGGCGGCGATCAGGGTGATGTGTTGCAGCATCGGCGTCGTCAGCCAGTCCATCCGAGCATAGCCGCGCATCGAGCGTTCCGACAGCCGGGCGTTGGCGATCAGCACCGGGATTCCGGCTGCCGCGCACTGATGCAGCAGATTCGGCCACAGTTCGGTTTCCATGATGATTGCCAAGCCGGGTCGGGTTTGGTGCAGGAATCGCCGCACTGCGCCGGGCAAGTCATAAGGCGCGTAAACGTGCCAAACCTGATCACCCAGTGCCTCTCGCACCTGGCGGGAACCGGTCAACGTAGTGGTCGTGACCAGGATGGACCGGTTGGGATCAACTTCCCGCAAGGCCCGGATCAGCGGCAAAGCAGCGCGAGTTTCACCGACCGAAACGGCGTGAAGCCATAGAACGCCGGGTTCAGGCAACCGGGGAATCCAGCCGAATCGTTCCCGCCAGCGCTGACGATGACCGGGATCTCGCCGCCCGCGCCAGTACAGCCGTAGCAATGCCAACGGTAGCAGCCCATACAGCAGAGCGGTGTAGAGCAGACGCATGGTCGTGTCGTTCAACCTACGTCTGGAGTTTCCCGCACCCACATCAGGGTTGCACCGATCACCGCTGCCGGCATCACCAGAAAATTCAGCACTGGAATCAAAGTCAGCAACAACGTCATTCCGCCAAAACCGAGGGTCAGCGGCCAGTGCTGGCGCAGGAACCGACGCTGCTCGCGGAAGGTCAGGCCGCGATTGCCCAGTGGGTAGTCCGCATATTCCAGCGCTAGCATCCACACGCTGAACAGCACCCACAGCACCGGCGCAATGGCGTTGACCACTGGAACGAAGGATAACAACAACAGCGGAATGGCCCAGCCGATGAAATACAGCAGCTTCCACACTTCCGCCAGGGGACTCAGTGCCAGTTCTTTCCAATTGAGTGCTGCTACGGGGCGGGGTGCGCCGGGCATCGCCAGTCGTTCCACCCGCTCGGCTAACAGACCATTGAACGGCGCCGCGATCAGGTTCGCAACCACAGTGAACGCGTAGAACACCACCACCAACGCGGTCAGGATAAACAGCGGCCACACCAGCCAGTGCAGCCAAGCCAGCCAAGTAGGCAGCAGCCCTTGGACATACTGATTGAAACGCTCGATCTGGCCGGTGCTCCACCAGATTCCAGCGCCAAACAGTACGGTGTTGAGCAACAGCGGAATCGCCACAAAGCCGCGCAAACCCGTCTTGGGCAGCCAGCGCAACCCGGTCAGCACATAGCCCGCGCCGGTCAGCAGAGAACGACTCATCAGGGGAATCTCCCATTGCCGGCGTTCGTTTCAAAACGCGGCAATCTCAGTTACTATTTTCAGGGTTATCCACGTCGCCGCTCTGGCCGGGCGGCGTTGCAGCAGATACGGACGCAATGGCTAATCCAGGATAACCAAGGATTGAAATTAAATCCGGAGCGTCTCGCTTCTCCAACATATCTTAACTGTCTATCCCGCCCACTGTACTCAGGAGTACACCCGCATGAAATCCCCCGTTCGCGTTGTCATCACCGGCGCTGCCGGCAACATCGGCTATGCTATGGCCTTCCGGATCGCTTCCGGCAGTATGTTGGGTCCCGATCAGCCGGTCATCCTGCAATTGCTGGAAATTACCCCGGCGCTGCAAGCCTTGCAGGGTGTGGTGATGGAACTGAACGACTGCGCGTTCCCACTGCTGGCCGGCACGGTCGCCACCGACAAGCTGGAGGTGGCGTTCAAGGATGCTAACTTTGCCATGCTCGTCGGTGCCCGTCCACGCGGCCCCGGCATGGAGCGCAAGGACTTGTTGACCGCCAATGGCGCGATTTTCGGGCCGCAAGGCAAGGCCATTAACGATTACGCTGCCCGCGATGTGCGAGTGCTGGTGGTGGGCAACCCGGCTAACACCAACTCGCTGATTGCCGCCAGCAGCGCTCCCGATCTGAGTCCGCGCCAGTTCCACGCCATGACCCGGCTCGACCATAACCGCGCCCTGAGTCAGTTGGCTGAGAAGACCGGCAGCCACGTCAACGATATTAAAAAAATGACCATCTGGGGTAACCACTCCTCGACCCAGTACCCGGACATCAGCCAATGCACGGTCAAGGGCCAGGCTGCCACCGCGCTGGTTGACCAAAGCTGGTACCGCGAGACCTTCATCCCCGACGTGCAGCAGCGTGGCGCGGCGATTATCAAGGCCCGTGGCGCGTCTTCCGCCGCCTCTGCGGCTTCCTCGGCCATTGACCACATGCGCGACTGGGCGCTCGGTACGCCCGATGGCGACTGGGTCAGCATGTCCGTCCCGTCCGACGGCTCCTATGGCATTGGCGAAGGGGTGATTTACTCCTATCCATGTGTCTGCAAGAACGGCGACTACCAGATCGTGCAGGGCTTGCCGATTGATGCGTTCAGCCGCGAGCGGATGCTCGCCACCGAACAGGAACTGCGCGAAGAACGCGCCAGCATTGAAGATTTGCTCAAGACCAAGTAGGCGTCTGTCAGGACTGGATCGCTGTCCTCGGTTTTTACTCCGAGGATGGCGGGCAGGAAATTTTCCGATCAACGACTACACTTGAACGCGGCAACCATAGCCGCGACTGAAAACCACCGATTCAGAGGATACTCCCGCATGAAATTTGAAGAATTCCATAGCTGGTCCATCAATAACCCGGAAGGATTCTGGGGCGAACAGGCCCAGTTGATTCATTGGAACAAACCGCCGCAGCAAGTGCGCGACTACAGCAAGCCGCCGTTTTGCAAGTGGTTTGTCGGTGGTGAAACCAACCTTTGCTACAACGCGGTGGACCGGCATCTCGCCGACCGCGCTGACCAGCGGGCGTTAATCTACATCTCGACCGAAACCAACGAGACCACGATTTACACCTACGCTGAGCTGTACCGCGAAGTGAACCGTTTTGCCGCCGTACTGCAATCGCTGGGCGTAGGCAAGGGCGATCGGGTCATCATCTACATGCCGATGATTGCCGAAGCCGCGTTTGCGATGCTGGCCTGCGTTCGGGTAGGCGCCATTCACTCGGTCGTATTCGGCGGCTTCGCGCCGGCTAATCTGGCGGTGCGCATTGACGACGCCAAGCCCAAGCTGATGATTACCGCTGATGCCGGGATGCGTGGTGGTAAAGCAGTACCCTACAAGCATCTGGTGGATGAATCCTGCCGCCTGTCCAAGTTCCCCCCGAAAAACGTGGTGATTTGCAACCGGGGCCTGGATCAGGGTCTGACTCTCATCGAAGGCCGCGATCTGGATTACGCAACGCTCCGCGCCCAGCACATGGACGCCGAGGTCCCGGTCACCTGGCTGGAATCCAGCGAGCCGAGTTACATCCTCTACACCTCCGGCACCACCGGCATTCCCAAGGGCGTCCAGCGCGATACCGGCGGTTATGCTGTGGCGCTGGCTTCGACCATGAAGCACCTCTACCACATCAACCCTGGCGAGACAATGTTCGCCACCTCCGACATCGGCTGGGTAGTGGGGCATTCCTACATCGTTTACGGCCCGCTGATCAACGGCTCGCCGACCATCATGTACGAGGGGCTGCCGATTCGGCCCGATCCGGGCATCTGGTGGAAGATCGTCGAGGAATACCAGGTGCGGACCATGTTCTCGTCGCCGACTGCGGTGCGGGTGCTGAAGTCGCAGGATCAGAAGTACATGACGATGTACGACGTGTCCTGCCTGCGCTATCTGTTCCTGGCCGGTGAGCCGTTGGATGAACCGACCTCGCGCTGGATCAGCGATGCGCTGAAGATTCCGGTCATCGATCATTACTGGCAGACTGAGACCGGTTGGCCGATGCTGTCCTATCTGCCGGGCGTCGATCTCAAGCCGAACCGCTTTGGTTCGCCGGGTTTCCCGGTGTATGGCTACAACATCCGGGTCATCAGCGAAGGCACTGGCGATGAAATGCCGCGCGGTGAGAAGGGGGTGCTGGTGGTTCAGCCGCCCTTGCCACCGGGCTGCCTCAGCACGGTGTGGGGCGACGACCGGCGTTTTGTCCAGAGCTATTTCTCCAGCTTCAAGGAGATGCTGTACACCTCTTCCGACTGGGCGGTATGCGACGAAGACGGTTATTACTTCATCCTGGGCCGCACCGATGACGTGATCAACGTCGCCGGTCATCGCTTGGGCACCCGTGAAATTGAGGAAGCAATCCAGAATCATCCCGCCGTCGCCGAAGTGGCGGTGATCGGCATGGCTGATAAGGTCAAGGGTCAGGTGCCGGTTGGCTTCTGCCGGTTAAAAGATCCGGCTGTGCTCGACGAAGCCGGCATGACCGAGAAGATGGAAAAGGAAATCATCGGCAAGGTGCAGGAGTTATTGGGCGCGGTTGCCAAGCCGCACCGGATTCACTTCGTTTCCGCGCTGCCGAAAACCCGTTCCGGCAAGTTGCTGCGCCGCTCAATTCAGGCGCTAGCCGAGGATCGTGATCCGGGCGACCTGTCCACCCTGGACGATCCGAACTCGCTGGAAGAAGTCCGGCGGGCGCTCAGTCACTAAAGCGGTCTCGCTTTGCCTGCCGAATGGCAGGCGCAGCGAATCGGCATTAAAAAAATCCCTTCCCCCAACCAGGGAAGGGATTTTTTTAGGTCGGGACTTTCCTTTATCGGAAACCGCTGGATCTGCAAATCGGTATCATGCACAAGGGCGGCGCTTTCCCAACTATCATTTTGACAGTCATCAGGACGAGGCGCTGCGTCGTTAATCCTCGCATTAATGTATGCATGACCATCGGACTTTTGCTTGAGGCTAAACTACAACGGCAATAATGAGGTGGGACTGCATCCGCCGCACGCGCCTTTTCCGCCCGGAAGGAAGGGGTCTCTTGCGGAGAATCCTGGAGAATCGTGATGAACCAACTTTGCCGCTTGGTTTTTGTAACGCTGGGGGTGCTCCTAGCGCTGACGATGAACGGCTGCGCCGGGTTGCTGGTGGGTGGCGCGGCGACCGGCATCACGGTAGTGCATGATCGCCGCACTGCTGGCACTGTGATTGACGATCAAACGGTTGAACTTAAATTGCAAGATGCGCTGAATCAGCAATTGCCGCCCGGTAATCACATCAGCGTCACCAGTTATAACGGCGCGGTATTGCTGACTGGTCAAGTCATCTCCATGCCGGCGCGGCAACAGGCTGAGGACATTGCCCGCCGCAGCGATCCGCCGGTGCGGGAGGTTTATAACGAGCTGGTTATTAGCCCGCCACTGCCGCTTTCGGTACAGAGCAACGATGCCTTTCTCACCACGAAAGTCAAAGCTTCACTGTTTCAGATCAACGATCTACCTGATTTTGATCCGACTAGGGTCAAGGTAGTGACAGAAAATGGAACGGTCTATCTATTAGGGTTGGTGCACCCGGTTGAGGCGGACGCGGCAGCGGGAGTCGCCAGCCAAGTTGCGGGAGTGCGGCAGGTGGTGACCATCTTCGAATACATCAACTGAATAGGGAAATGGCGAGAATCCCCTAATTCCTGTCTCCCTGATTCCAGCTACTTTACGATCTTCAACACCGGTCTGCGGGCGCGCGCAGCGGGTTTTTCCGGTGGTGGTGCATCGGGTTCTGGCGGTTCATCGCTGCCCTTTTCCTCACCGAAAGCCATCCCTTGGCCGTTTTCCCGCGCATAGATCGCCTGCACTGCTGGCACCGGAATCTGTACTGAACGGGCCACGCCGCCAAACCGGGCGCTAAACTCGATCCAATCGTTTCCTAGCCGCAGATCGCGCACCGCCGCCGCGTTGATATTGAGGACGATTTGCCCGTCGCGCACATGCTGCTTGGGGACCGAAACTCCCGGCGCTTCGGCGTTAACCAAGAGGTGAGGCGTCATGCTGTTGTCTTCGATCCACTCATACAAAGCGCGGATCAGGTAAGGCCGGGTTGGAGTCATGGCGGATCAGTAAGCAGGCAGGGAGTTAGGGATCCAGAACGGCAAGGGGCAGAGATTGGGATAACAGGGAAAGTGTGAATCCCTGGATTGGCCAATCCCTGCTTGCCTGTCAATGCACGTCCTTCCAGTACTCTTTCTTGAGTAGGTAAAACACCACGGTCGCCAGCACCAGGAACAGCAAGACCCAGATACCAATCCGCTGCCGTTCCAGCTTGATCGGTTCGCCAACATAGGCCAGGAAGTTAACCAGATCCGCAGTAGCTTCCTTGTATTCCGGCGGACTCAGCTTGCCGGGCTGAACCAGCTCAAAGCCTTTAAGTACCTTGACCTCGGTTCCGGCGGCATCTTCGTGCATGGCGTAGACCGGTTTCTGCCACCCCTGCAATTCCCACAGTACATGCGGCATCCCGGCATTCGGGAACACCGCGTTATTGACGCCGAGTGGCCGGGTCGGGTCCAGATAGAAGGTTTGCAGGTAGTTGTAGAGATAGTCTACGCCACGCGAGCGGGCGATCACGGTCAGATCAGGCGGCGTCACCCCAAACCAGCGTTTGGCGTCGGCCTTGGGCATGGCATTTTTCATGGTGTCGCCGACCTTAGCGCCGGTGAAGATCAGGTTGTCCTTGACCTGCTCGTCCGTCAGGCCGATGTCACGGCCCAAGCGGTTATAACGCTGATAGTCTAGTGAATGGCAGCCCATGCAGTAGTTGACGAACAGTTTGGCGCCGCGTTGCAACGATGCATGGTCGTGCGGGTCAATAGGCGCTTTCACCAGTGGATAGCCGGCAGTCGCAGCCAAACTCAGCCCCGGCAAGGCCAGCAAGGCCAGTGCAATGATGATTTTTTTCATTTTGTCACCCTTTCCGGTACCGGTTTGGTCTTTTCAATCGCCGGCAGGATCGGCAGCGCGAAGAAGAACGCGAAGTAGATGATCGAGCAGATTTGGGCGAGTGTGGTGCGTTCCGGGGTAGTGGGCAGCGCACCCAGATAACCCAAAATCAGGAACGAGATCACGAACGCCGCCAGCGCCAGCTTGAATACCAGACCGCGATAACGGATTGATTTTACTGGACTGCGATCCAGCCACGGCAGGAAGAACAACATCACAATCGCGCCACCCATCGCCAGGACGCCCCAGACCTGGGTTCCGGCAAAAGACGGCACCGCCCGCAGAATCGCGTAAAACGGGGTGAAGTACCACACCGGGGCAATATGCGGCGGGGTTTTCATCGGGTCAGCCGGATCAAAGTTGGGATGCTCAAGGAAATAGCCGCCCATTTCCGGCATAAAAAAGATGATCAAGGCGAAGAAAATCAGAAACACCATCACACCGAGCAAATCCTTGACCGTGTAGTAGGGATGGAACGGAATCCCATCCAGCGGCTTGCCATCCTTGCCTTTGACTTTCTTGATCTCGACGCCATCGGGATTGTTGGAGCCGACTTCGTGCAGGGCGATGATATGCGCCACTACCAATCCCAGCAGCACCAGCGGCACTGCGATGACATGCAGCGAGAAAAACCGGTTCAGGGTGACATCAGAGACCACATAGTCGCCACGAATCCACACCGACAGATCCGGGCCAATCACCGGAATAGCGCTGAACAGGTTGATAATCACCTGTGCCCCCCAGAATGACATTTGGCCCCAGGGCAGCAAATAGCCCATGAAGGCTTCCGCCATCAAGCACAGGAAGATCACCACACCGAAAATCCAGATTAATTCACGCGGTTTTTTATAGGAGCCGTAGATCAGCGCCCGGAACATGTGCAGATAGACCACGATGAAGAAGGCCGAAGCACCGGTCGAGTGCATGTAGCGAATCAGCCAGCCCCAGTCCACGTCGCGCATGATGTATTCCACCGAGGCGAAAGCATCGGCGGCGGCGGGTTTGTAGTTCATGGTGAGCCAGATGCCGGTCAAAATCTGATTAACCAGCACCAGGATCGCTAATGAGCCGAAGAAGTACCAGAAGTTAAAATTCTTCGGCGCGTAGTACTCGGTCAGATGCTCGCGCATCATCTTGGTCAGCGGAAAACGCTCGTCAATCCAGCCGACCAAGCCAGTTGTGCCTTGGGTGTTTGCCATTATGCAGCCTCCGGATCAACGCCGATCAATACCCGCGATTCGCTCAGGAACCGGTAGGACGGCACCTCAAGGTTCTTCGGCGCGGGCACCCCCTTGTAAACCCGCCCGGCCAGGTCGAAGCGCGAACCGTGGCAAGGACAGAAGAAACCGCCTTTCCATTCTGGTCCCAGGTCAGCGGGCGCAATGTCGGGGCGGAAGGTCGGCGAACAGCCCAGATGGGTGCAAATACCGACCAGCACCAAGACCTCAGGCTTGATTGAGCGGTCGATGTTCTGAGCATATTTGGGCTGCTGGCTGGCGGTGCTGGAATCAGGATCGAGCAACTGGCCCTTGAGTCCGGGCAGGTCATCGAGCATTTTTTTAGAGCGTTTCAGCAACCAGACCGGCTTGCCGCGCCATTCGACAGTCATCAGCGCACCTTCTTCCAGCTTGCTGATGTCGGCTTCTACCGGCGCGCCAGCAGCTTTGGCGCGCTCGCTGGGCGACCATGACTTCAGAAAAGGAACGGCGACGAAGGCCGCGCCGACGCCACCGACGACGGTCGCGGTGAGAGTCAAAAAGCGGCGTCTGCCGGGATTGACGGCATCTACCGTGCTCATACGCAGTCTCCTGTTGTCGATTTATCGTTCATTGGTGATGGGCAACCTGAATTTAATGAGGGAGTGTCCACGGTTTCGCGCTCGCCGGAACCCGATCATGAACTACGATAGGGGCGCACGTCGGGCGGATCACGGGATCGGCGGGATGAGCCGGTGCGAAGGGTCTGGTTCCTGCGGTACGACGAAAATATACCGCAGTGCGAGTATGGGGTCTATGCGCCGCTTGCAGATCGCGAAGGCTAATGATCGTCGCCACGCGCCATGAACCGCCAGGCCGGCCTTCTGCGAACAGTATTCCAATCTCCGCGCCCTTCGATGTTTCCCGTGGAAAATAACAGTCGGCTACCAGGGCAAAAGCCACGATTAGGCCGCCAGTCGAGATTCCACAACAGACCAGCGGGAATATACAGAGACAATGAGGCAAAAATGTTTGCGAACTAGGTTGCCGGATAAAAGCCATCGCGCATCAGAATGTAAAAATCATATGACCAACTAACTGAAAACAGGCCAAGGCATAAAGCAACAAACAGGTGGGTCAAAGACCGTCGCCTTCTAGCGCACAGGTAGATCACGCCAACCACCCAAGGCGCTCCACAAAATGTCAGGATGGACATGAACAGGGCGTCAACATAGTCCCAAGTAGGATCGCCGCTATAGGGCGCAATGATCGTCAGTCCTGCCGTTGCCATCGCAAAGGTGGCGATTTTCCACGGCGCCAGCAGGAACCGCTGGTATTCTGGCCGGAGCAAAGAAAATGCGCCTGGATTTCGGATGCAAATGCCGATTGCAACCAGACAGGCTGACATCCAGATCGCCATGTATCCAATAAAAAAGGCTCCAGCATGGTTGTTTCCGCCATCTTCAGTCGTTACAACCCCAACTCCCCCCATAGCGCATCGACCCGCTGTTTTACTGCCGGACTCATCGTCAGGGGTCGGCCCCATTCCCGCGTCGTTTCGCCCGGCCATTTATTAGTGGCGTCAAGACCGATTTTTGATCCAAGCCCCGACACTGGCGAAGCAAAATCCAGATAATCAATTGGCGTATTCTCGATAATCACTGTATCCCGCGCAGGATCCATACGGGTAGTCATCGCCCAAATGACATCTTTCCAGTCGCGGATATTGACATCATCATCCACTACAATTACAAATTTTGTGTACATAAACTGGCGCAGAAAAGACCAGATGCCAAGCATGATCCGCTTGGCATGACCGGGATACTGTTTTCGCAAAGACACGACCGCTAACCGATAAGAACAGCCTTCCGGCGGTAGATAAAAATCGACAATTTCTGGAAACTGTTTTTGCAGAATGGGTACGAAAACTTCATTCAGCGCCACACCAAGAATAGCTGGTTCATCAGGCGGGCGACCGGTATAGGTGCTGTGATAAATCGGGTGATTGCGGTGCGTTATCCGGTCAATAGTGAAGACGGGGAAACGATCTATTTCATTATAATAGCCGGTATGATCACCAAAGGGTCCTTCCAATGCCGTATCGCCCGGCGCAATATGCCCTTCCAGCACAAATTCTGCTGAAGCCGGCACTTGTAATTCGCTGCCCAGACATTGCGCTAATTCCGTCCGAGAGCCTCGTAATAATCCGGCGAAGGCGTATTCCGCCAAGGTATCCGGCACTGGCGTGACTGCGGCCAGAATGGTGGCGGGGTCGGCGCCCAGCGCTACCGCTACCGGGAACGGCTCGCCGGGTTTAGCCTGTTGCCATTCGCGGAAATCCAGCGCCCCGCCTCGTTGCGCCAGCCAGCGCATGATCACCCGGTTACGCCCAATGACCTGCTGGCGGTAAATGCCCAGGTTCTGCCGTGGCTTCTGTGGCCCTTTGGTCACCACCAGCCCCCAGGTGATCAGCGGCCCGGCGTCCTCCGGCCAGCAGTGCTGGATTGGCAATCGCGCCAAATCCACGTCCGGCCCTTCAATCACGCGCTCCTGACAGGGTGGCCGGCTGATCTTCTTCGGGGCCATATCCAGCACCTTCTTAAAGACCGGTAACTTCTCCCAAGCATCGCGCCAGCCCTTGGGCGGGTCGGGTTCCTTGAGAAAAGCCAGCAATTTGCCGACTTCCCGCAACGCCGCCACATCCGTCGCACCCATCCCCAGCGCTACCCGTTTCGGCGTTCCAAACAGATTGGTCAGCACTGGAATGGCATAACCTTTAGGTTGTTCAAATAACAGCGCCGGGCCACCCGCACGTAATACCCGGTCACCGATCTCGGTCATTTCCAGTTTTGGATCGACCGCAACCTGAATCCGTTTTAACTCGCCCAGCCGTTCCAGTTGGGTAATGAAATCGCGTAAATCCTGGTAGTGCATGGTGGAAGGTCTCGCAAAACCGGGGCGATCAGTTTAGCAGCAAACCGCTTTGATCCCCGGCAACGCCAACTACACTTGATCAAAACTTGTAACCCGCAGTCCGGGAGACGCCATGAAATTCCTGCTCCGCATCGCGGCAGCGATTGACGCCCTCAACACGGCTATCGGTCGCTGGATGAGTTGGCTGATTCTGTTTTGCACCTTGATCGGCGCCTTGGCGGCAACCCTGCGCTATGTATTGGACTGGGGTTCCAATGCCCTGCTGGAAGCACAATGGTTTATGTTTGGCCTGGTCTTTCTGTTCTGCGCGGCCTGGACCCTGCGTGAAGGAGGCCATGTCCGCATCGATATTCTCTCCTCACGGTTGCCGTCGGTGGTTCGAGTCTGGATCGATATTCTCGGCAGTTTGCTGTTCCTGTTACCGGTGTGCCTGCTGATCGCGGTGGATTCCTGGAATTTCTTCCTGATCGCTTTCCAGACCCGCGAGGCCTCGCCCAATCCGGGCGGGCTGCTCTGGTGGCCGCTCAAGTTCGCCATTCCCGTCGCATTCATCCTGCTGAGCCTGCAAGGCGTCTCTGAAATCATCAAGAACCTTGCCGTGCTGACCGGCGCCCGTCCGTTACCCGGATTCCACCAGGGAGAGCATTAGCGATGGCGGAATTCCTGATCGCCAACATGGCGCCCATCATGTTTACGGCGCTGCTGCTGTTTCTGCTGATCGGCTACCCGGTCACCTTTTCGCTGGCGGCGGTTGGGATGACTTTCGGTCTGCTCGGGATGGAGCTGGGCTTGCTGACACCCAATCTGTTGCAAGCTTTCCCTGATCGGGTGTTCGGAATTATGAAAAACGAGATCTTGCTGGCGATCCCGTTTTTCACCTTCATGGGGCTGGTGCTGGAGCGCAGCGGGATGGCCGAGGATCTGCTGGACACCATCGGCCAGTTATTCGGAGGCGTTCGCGGCGGGCTGGCCTATGCAGTGATTTTCGTCGGAGCGTTGCTGGCAGCGACTACGGGTGTTGTGGCGGCTTCAGTGATTGCAATGGGGCTGATTTCGCTGCCGATCATGCTGCGCTACGGCTATGACCGGGCGCTGGCTTCCGGGGTAATTGCTGCTGCGGGCACCCTGGCGCAAATCATCCCGCCGTCGCTGGTGTTGATCGTAATGGCCGATGTGCTGGGTCGCTCGGTCGGCGATATGTACAAGGGCGCGTTTATTCCCGGCCTGGTTCTGACCGGGCTATACGTCGGCTGGGTGTTCCTGAATACGATATTTCGCCCACATCTCGCTCCGGCCTTGCCGCCGGAGGCTCGTACCCTGCGCGGTTGGAAACTGTTCCAGCGGGTGATCGTAGCGATGGTTCCACCTCTAGCGCTGATCTTCTTGGTGCTGGGCAGCATCTTCATCGGCTGGGCCACACCGACGGAGGGCGGAGCGCTGGGTGGAGTCGGAGCGCTGGGACTGGCGCTAGTTAAGGGTAAGCTGGATATGACGCTGCTGCGCCAGTCGATGGAGGCCACCGCCAAAATCACCAGTTTTGTGATCTTCATCCTGATCGGTTCTAGCGTGTTCAGCCTGGTGTTTCGCGGGGTCAATGGCGATCTGTGGGTGGAGCATCTGTTATTGAACCTGCCGGGTGGTGCGTTGGGCTTTCTGATTATCGTTAACCTCCTGGTGTTTCTGCTGGCTTTCTTTCTCGATTTCTTCGAGATCAGTTTCATCATTTTGCCGTTGCTGGCCCCAGTGGCGGAAAAGCTCGGCATCGATCTGGTCTGGTTCGGCATTCTGATGGGGGTGAACATGCAAACTTCATTCATGCACCCACCGTTCGGCTTTGCGCTGTTCTATTTGCGGAGTGTCGCGCCGCCGGTGGTGCGGACCAGCGAAATCTATTGGGGCGCTGTGCCGTTTGTGGTGATTCAGGTGATCATGGTGACGCTGATTATCGCCTTTCCGGCGCTGGTGACTATCGGGCTGGATCGTCCAGTGCAGAGCAATGGCCCGACGCCGGTGCAATTTCTAGCTCCGCTGGAGAATCGAAGCGGTGCGGGTTCGCCGCCAGAGGATGCGGCGGACTTGTTTAAACAATTGCCCAGATTGCCGCCAAAGCAGGGCAACTGAGGAAGGACGCTCCGGCCCGAAGGCGGCCAGGACTTTCCCCGGTCTGTTTACCTTGAGCGGCGCGCCCGCCAAGCAGCCGCAAGGCCATTGAATGATGAACAGCGAGGTTCATCCGGCTCACCCTGAACGATTCTTGAGCCAGAAAACGAAAGTCCTGGCGGCATAAATGTGGAGAGAAACAATGATTAATCTTTGGTTGGATATGATTCACAGGTTCATGATCGGCGGCGAGCGCGCCTTGCTTGACCGGGTTGCCAACCAATTGAAAGGTTGTGATCTCAATTTCACGACGCCTTCAGGTGAGCCGGAAACTGAAATGAGCCGACGATTGACCGCCGGCTTTGGCAATCTCTCCGAAGCGATTCGGCAAGCGGTGGCCCTCTCCGTGCAGATTGCCGAGGAAGTCCCCCATATCACCAGCGAAAACGGGGAGTTGGCGACCCAGTCCCAAGCCCAGCTGGATGCGTTGACGGCAATTTTCACCGCGACCCAACGACTGCTGGAAGGTTTACAGGGGGCGCGTGACGAATTGCGCGAGGTGATTGATCTGTCCAAAGAAGCTAACCGTTGTGCGCAAGCCGGCAGCGACGCCGCACGAGAACTGGCGACCGCCATGATCGAGGTGGAGTCGCGTTCGGCGCGGGCGCATGAAATCGTGGAAGTGATCGATACCGTCGCCTTCCAGACCAACATCCTGTCGATCAATGCCCGCATCGAGGCCGCTCATGCCGGTGAACTGGGGCAGGGCTTTGCGGTAATCGCGCAGGAAATCCGGCAACTGGCGGTGCGCACTGCCGCCGCTGCCCGCGATGTGCGGGTCATCATTGGTGAGACGAGCAGTGCAGTAAGCAGTGGCGCACGCTCCGCTGCGGAAACACAACAAGTTCTGACCGGTCTGGGCGAGTTGATGACGCGGGCGGGTTTAGCGATGGAATCGATGGCGGAGCGTGTTACCGGGCAAGGGCAGGAACTAGTCTCGATCGACCATTCGCTCAACCAGGTCTTGACCCTGGGTCGGAATAATCTGGAGAACGCCGGACGGATTGCCGAGCGCAGCGAAGCCCTTAAGCAGGCAACCGATACATTGCGCGACTGCGTTGGCCTGTTCCGGCTACCCGAAGATCCCTTGCATGAGATCCGGCATGCCATCGCCTTCGATTTGGCGACGACCTCGGCCAAGGCGGTCAGCGCAGTCTTGGCGGACGCTTTGCACTCGGGGGCGATCAGCGCGGAAAACTTGTTCTCAAGCGATTACCAGCCCATCACTGGAACCCGGCCGCAAAAGTACCACACGGCTTTTGATCATCTGTGTGACAAGCTGCTGCCCCCCATCCAGGAACCGGCCGCAGCGTCGCATCCGTGGATTGTATTCGCTATTTGCGCCAACCATGATGGCTATGTGCCTACACACAACCGGCGGTTTGCTCAGCCGCTGACCGGCGATCCGGCGCGAGACCTGGTAGGCAACCGGACCAAACGGATTTTTGACGACCGGGTGGGCCGCAGTGTGGGCGCACATACCGATCCCTATCGGCTTCAGGTCTACCGCCGCGATACCGGTGAGATTATGTTTGATCTGTCGGTGCCGATTTTCGTTGGCGATCAACATTGGGGCGGTTTCCGAATTGGTTACGCGCTGGCGTGAACGGTGGTCGTGGGCTGTGGTTTGGTCAGCATTCGTTCTGCGGCCATGCTGAAATGTTTTCCACGGAAACTACGGAAAACATCGAAGGAATAATGGATTAGGGTGGTATTCAGACAGATTCACTGTGATCTCCAGCAACGGGCGCAACGCCGGATTCCAAGCCATGTTGGAATGGGCAAGACGCCCGTTTCACAGTACGTCCTGACCCGGTTACTTTTTCACCCGCATCTGTGCCTGCATGAAGTTAGCCATTGCTTCTTCCGGCAAGCTCAGCCAGATGTCGGAGAGTTGCTGGAAAGTGCGCAGCGAATCGTAGAGCTTCTTGAAATCCGGGTTCTTGGCGGACTCTTCGGCATAAATCTTTTCCGCCGCCTCATAAGCGGCCTTCATCACATCATCAGGATAACGCTTGAGTTGCGTCCCGTTTTGCACCAGGCGCTGCATTGCCGGCGGGTTCTTGGCGTCATAGGCGGCCAACATTCGCAGGTTGGCTTCCATGGCGGCAACCTCAAACGCCGCCTGATAGGTTTTAGGCAGCTTTTCCCATTGCTCTTTGTTGACATAAAAGCTGATCTGCGGGCCGGGTTCCCACCAGCCAGGGTAATAGTAGAACTTGGCGACCTTGTAGAAACCGAGTTTCTCGTCATCGTAAGGCCCGACCCATTCGGCGGCGTCAATCGCGCCGCGCTCTAATGCCGGATAAATCTCCCCGCCGGGCAAGGCTTGCGGCACTGCGCCCAGTGCTGAGAATACCTCAGCGCCAAAGCCCGGAATCCGCATCTTCAAACCCTTGAGATCGTCCAGCGTTTTGACTTCCTTGCGAAACCAGCCACCCATTTGCGTCCCGGTGTTGCCGCCGGGGAAGTTGATCAGGCTGTATTTAGCGAAGAACTCGCGGCTCAGCGTTAGGCCATCGCCGTAGTAGTACCAGCCGTTCATCTGCCGGGCATTCAGGCCAAACGGAATGGCGGTGTCGATGGAAAACGCTTTGTTTTTGCCGTGGTAGTAATAGCCGCAGGTGTGGCAGCACTCCACGGTATTCTGTTGCGCCGCGTCCAGCACCCCGAAGGCCGGCACGATCTCGCCACCAGCGAACACCCGGATTTCAAATTTGCCGTCGGTCAGTTCAGCAATCCGCTGGGTCAGCACCTCCGCCGCGCCGTAGATGGTATCCAGGCTCTTGGGGAAACTGGACGCCAGCCGCCATTTGATAGTCGGCGATCCGGCGACCGGCGCGGGCGGCGGGGCAGCCGGTTGTGATTGAGCCTGGGCGATGAGTGGGGTGGCGGCAGCCAGACCGAGGCTGGCTTGCTTGATGAAATCACGGCGCTGCATGGGGTTTTCCTCCAAAAGGGGGAGCTTGGATTGATTCGCTGATGCGCGGGAACGGCATTCCGGCAGTCGGTGAAAGACCGCCCACCTTTTAACTTTATCAGGGTGTAGCGTGATTGCAGCGGATACCTGCGCTTTAGCAGACGATTTGGACCAGCACGGATAAGGGATGGCCGCTGGCGCGGATCAGGCGGCGCAGACTGCCATGCTATCCTCAATAGGATTGACCCCCCGTTATTTGGAGACCTCGTTGCCATGAGTGAAGCCCAGCTTCCCATTGATCTGATTCGTCGTCTGCGCTCCGCCCGCCGGGTTGCAGTGCTGACCGGGGCCGGTATTTCCGCTGAAAGCGGCGTTCCCACTTTCCGCGAGGCCCAGACTGGGCTGTGGGCGCGCTATAACCCGGAAGAATTAGCGACGCCGGACGCTTTTCGGCGCAATCCGCAATTAGTCTGGGACTGGTATCAATGGCGACAGGAGCGGGTGCGGCAGGCTGAACCCAATCCCGGTCATCTGGCCTTGGTTGAGATGGAACGGCGGATCGCCGACTTCACCCTGATCACCCAGAACGTAGATGGTCTGCACCGTCGCGCCGGCAGCCACCAGATTCTGGAACTGCACGGCAATCTGTTCCGTGCCAAATGTTTCAGCGAAGATTGTCCAGTGGAAAACCCGGCGCTGGAAAGTGCGGAAATTCCACCGCGCTGCCCGCGCTGTGGTGGGCTGTTGCGGCCCGATGTGGTGTGGTTTGGGGAAATGCTGCCGGCGGGCGTGTTGCGAGCGGCGGAGAAGGCCGCTACCCAAGCGGAAGTCTTTTTCAGCGTGGGCACTTCATCTCTGGTTTACCCCGCCGCCGATCTGCCGTTTACCGCACTTACCGCCGGGGCAATGGTGGTGGAAATCAATCCACAACCGACGCCGCTCAGTCCCCATGTCACGTTCAGTCTGAATGGCGCTGCCGGGGTTGTGCTGCCCGAGCTGATCGCCCAAACCTGGGGAGTCGTTGCCTGATGCCGATTCTTTTGCCACAACCAGCACGATGGCCGATGGCCGATGGTCAGACATTGGCTTATCACCGTAGTCCGGGTTCGACGCCGGGCGTGATCTTCCTCGGCGGATTCACGTCCGACATGACGGGGACCAAGGCGACGACCTTGGAGCATTGGTGTCGGGAACGTGGTCGGGCCTTCGTCCGCTTTGATTACTCCGGCCACGGCGCATCCAGTGGTCAGTTTAAAGAGGGCACGATTGGCCAGTGGGCGAGGGAAGCGCTGGCCGTGCTCGATCAATTGACCGAAGGGCCGCAGATTCTGGTCGGTTCCTCGATGGGCGGGTGGCTGATGCTGCTGACGGCGCTGGCACGCCCGGAGCGAATCGCCGGTCTGCTTGGTCTGGCCTGTGCGGCGGACTTCACCGAGTATCTGTTGTGGGAACAACTGGACGAGGGGTTGCGAGAGCAACTGCGGCGCGAGCGGATGATCAGCCTGCCTTGTCCCTACGGCGATCCGTACCTTATTACGCTGAAGCTGATCGAGGAGGCAAAATCGCAACAGTTGCTGAATCGGGTGGAATTACCGATTCATTGCCCGGTGCGCTTGATTCACGGCATGGCTGATGCGGATGTGCCGTGGCGGACCAGCTTGCAGGTTGTCGAGAAGCTGACCAGTCCCGACGTGCGGCTGATTCTGGTTAAGGACGGTGAACATACCTTGTCGCGGGATCAGGATTTAAGTTTGCTAACCCGCACCTTGGGTGAAATGCTAGAGGGGCGCTGAATCAGGCGTTTTGCGTCGCCATTGTCCGATTCATCCGGTGGGTTCCTTGATGACGCGGAGACCCTATCAAGGCCGTGGCGCCGCCATACCAAGGCCAGCGCCTGCGTAAAGCAAAACGGGTCAATCAGGACTGTTGCTTCCGTCGCTGTAAAAATCGCGTTACTTCCACTGCGAACGATTCCGCCCGCCAGGTATTGGACGCAGTAACGTGGGTCGCACAGGGCATGACCCACAACCCGGCGTTGGGCATGATTCTGAACATCTCCAGAATCTGCTCTAGCGGTGCAACGGGATCGCGGTCGCCGACGATCAGCAGGGTGGGTTGATCGATGCGCCGCAGGGTCTCCAGATCGTGGGCGTGATCGGTCGTTTCCGGATCCAGCGCTTCGGATACCCGCCGGATCACCGTTTGCCAGGCGTCCGGTCCGCCTTGCGGCTGATGGATGTCGCTCAACCAGCGGTGCATTCCGACGCCGCGCCAATAAGCTGGGTCCGCCATGCTGCGGGTGCCGGCGTGGCTGGCCGCATCCTTGCGATAGCCTACCCGGTATAGCACCAGCTTGTTCACCCGGTCGGGGTGATGGACGGTCAGCCATAGCGCCACCGCTCCACCCAGCGACGAACCGACCAGGCTGGTTTGAGGCAGACCCAGTTCATCCAACAGCTCCAGCGCTGCCCGGCCCAAATCGGCAATGGTCAAGGTTTCAGCCACCATCGGACTGCGGCCATGTCCCAGATGATCGGGGATGATGACCCGGAACTGGCGGGCAAATAAGGCAACTTGTGGTGTCCACTCGGCCCCGCTCATCCCGCCGCTGTGTAGCAGAAGCAGCGGATCACCCTGACCGGCCTCGGTGTAATGCAACGTTGCCATGTCCGTTTCGCTCCCTATCGCGTAATGACCGCCCATTATAGTCACCTCGCTGTGCTTGCTGGATAATGCCACGACTATCCCTGTTCTGGAGAGCATCAGATGAGCATGACTTCCCGCTATTATCGCGCCCTGGGTCCGCATGGCTTCCACCGGGTGCATTACACTGAATGGGGCGATTCCGCCAATCCAAAGGTGCTGATTTGCGCGCATGGCCTGACCCGCACCGGGCGCGATTTCGACTTTCTGGCGGCTGCGCTGGAGCAAGATTACCGGGTGATTTGCCCGGATATCGTCGGACGCGGCCAGAGTGATTGGCTGAGTGACAAGACCGATTACACCTATCCGCTGTATGTCAACGATCTGGCGATGCTGGTGGCGCGGATCGACGCGGAACGGATCGATTGGGTTGGCACCTCAATGGGCGGGTTGATCGGGATTTTCCTGGCCAGTTATTCTGGTGCGCCGATTCATAAACTGGTCATCAACGACATTGGTCCGCGCATCCCTGCCGCTGGTTTGCAACGGGTCGCCGCTTATGTCGGGCAGATCGTCGCCTATGACAGCATTGAGAAAATGGAGCGGTTCATGCGGACGATTGCCGCTCCATTTGGCAAGCTGACGGATGAGCAGTGGCGGCATATGACTGTTCACAGTTCTCGGCAGTTGGACGATGGCCGCTACGCGATGGCCTACGATCCCGGTATCGCTGAAAACTTCAAGAAACTGGATTTGAAGGACATCGATCTGTGGCCGCTCTGGGATGCGATCGCCTGCCCGACGCTGGTGCTGCGCGGCGAGTATTCCGATGTGTTGGATCACGCTGATGCCATGACGATGACCGAACGCGGCCCCAAAGCACGGCTGATTGAATTTCCCGGCATGGGCCACGCCCCGGCGCTGATGGCCGATGATCAAATTGCCGTAGTGCGTGACTGGCTGCTAGCGGGCTGAGCAGTACTACGACGCATTACCGGCCATGTAGCATTGGACATCGCCGGTAATGGTTGATCCGGTGAATTGGCTTGATGACTAGACTCGTCTGGAGGGCCGGTCAGTGCGGACCGAACGTGGTTCGGGCATTGACCGTCGCGATACCGGCTCTGGCATTGACCGCCGCGAGGCTGGCTCTGGCATTGACCGCCGCGATCTGGGTTCCGCCGCGCCATGCAGTTCGGATTGCGTGGGGCGCCCATGATTGATCTTGTGGAACAACTTGTTGTGGGCGCGGTTACGGGCGCGGAGCTGGTGGACCACAATACCGGCCACAATGAGAATTAACCCGCTGAGATTGCCCCATCTGTTTTCCAGACTGATTATGGCCACTAGCCCCAACACTATGTAGCCATAGGGCAGTAGTTGATAGAGTGGTTTCGGGATCATGAAACACCTCCTATAAAATGATGCAAATAAACTTATAAAGATATTATTTTCGATGATATTGACTATCAATGAAAAAGTATAGTGTGATCAAATCACTACACGCAAAAGCAATCTAATTAGGCAGAAATGTAAAGTAAATTTGATGCTAATCACTTTTTTTTTAAAGCAATTATCCATTTAAAAATCAATGCTAAAAGTGGAAAGCCATGAATAAAACGAGTTTACGGGAATTACTGGATCGAATTATTCTGGCTATCGTGCGCATGATTAATCGGACTTAATCGTTGCCTAAACGGGCAATTTTGAACGAGGGTGAACCGGCAATGGCGCTTACGGTGCATGTGGACGTGGTCAGTGCGGAAAAAGAACTGTTTTCCGGGCGGGCGCAAATGGTGGTCGCCACAGCGGAGCTGGGCGAGATCGGCATTCTGCCTGGTCACAGTCCGTTGCTGGCCCGGCTGAAACCGGGGCAGGTGCGGATTCAGATTTCCGCTACTGAAATGCAAGTGTTCTACGTCTCCGGTGGTTTGCTGGAGGTGCAGCCACGCACCGTAACGGTGTTGGCTGAATACGCTGAGGACGCCGCCAATCTTGATGAGACGGCAGCCGTCCGCGCCCGTGAGGCGGCGCTGCGGGCCTGGCAAAACCGGTTGAGCGATCGGCAATGCGCCGAGACGCTGGTGCAGGCCACTGCGCAGTTGCAGGCCATTGACCGGTTGCGCCGCACCGGTTCCAAGCTGGGCAAGTAGATGACCGTACCTAAACCACTGATTCTGATCGATGGTTCTTCCTGGCTGCATCGGGCATTCAACGCACTGCCGCCGCTGACGACCTCTGCTGGCGAACCGACCGGGGCGCTGTACGGGGTGCTGAATATGCTGCGGCGGTTGTTGGCGGAGGATCAGCCGGAGGCGCTGGCTGTGATTTTCGATGCGCCCGGTAAAACCTTCCGCCATGTGCAATTTGCCGCTTACAAGGCGCACCGTCCGCCGTTGGACCCAGATTTGATTCAGCAGATCGCGCCGCTCCATGACTTTATTCGCGCTTTGGGTTTGCCATTGCTGCAAATCGTCGGGGTGGAGGCCGACGACGTGATTGGTACCTTGACCCGACAGGCGACCGCTCAAGGGCTGCCGGTGCTGATCGTGAGCGGTGACAAGGACTTGGCGCAACTGGTGAGCGAGCGGGTGCGGTTGCTGGACACCATGAAGAACACGTTGACCGATGCTGCCAAGGTCGAGGAGAAGTTTGGTGTGCCGCCGGCGCTGATGGTGGATTGGCTGGCGCTGGTCGGCGACAGTGCTGACAACATTCCCGGCGTTGCTGGCGTAGGGCCGGTCACCGCGGCTAAATGGCTGCGTCAATACGGTTCGCTGGATCAGTTGATTGCCAATGCCGCCGCAATTCCTGGCAAGATCGGTGACAAGCTCCGCGCTGGATTGGCGCAATTGCCGTTGTCCCGGCAGCTGGCGACGCTGGATTGCAATGTGCCGTTGCCCGTCACCATTGCGGATTTAAAACGCACGCTACCTGATGTGACCGTTCTACGGGCATTGTATGATCGCTATGAATTCCGATCCTGGCTACGGGAATTAACCGAGGGGACAACAACTGCTCATTTTCCCGGTGCCTCTCTCTCACCAGAAGGATCGGAATTAGGACTAAGGGTTGAATCTTTATCACCCAGTTATTCGTTGATTCTCGATCAAGCCGCACTGGATGGCTGGTTGGCGCGATTGCAAGCGGCAGAGTTGATCGCCTTCGATACCGAAACTACCAGTCTGAATTATCTGGATGCCCGGATCGTCGGCGTGTCATTCGCGGTAACGCCCAGTGAGGCCGCCTATATCCCGCTGGCCCACGATTACCCCGGTGCTCCCGATCAATTAAACCGGGAGCGGGTGCTAGAGCAATTGCGCCCATTGCTGGAAGACCCGGCCAGGATTAAAGTGGGCCAGCATCTGAAATACGATCTGCACGTTCTCGCCAATCACGATATTGCCCTGCGGGGCATTCGCCACGATACCTTACTGCAATCCTATGTGCTGGATTCGACGACCCGCCATGATCTGGATTCATTGGCGGAACGGCATCTAAATCTGCGCACGATTCATTACGAAGACGTGGCAGGAAAAGGTGCAAAACAATTGCATTTTAATGAAGTCGCATTGGAGCAGGCTGGCCCTTATGCGGCTGAGGATGCCGATGTCGCGTTGCGCCTGCACTATCGCCTGTGGCCGAGCTTGCAAGAAAAACCGGAGCTGCGGCGGCTTTATGAAGAACTGGAAATCCCGCTCATTTCAGTTCTGGCGCGAGTGGAGCGGATAGGGGTGCGGGTTGATGCGCCATCGCTGCGCCAGCAAAGCAGCGAACTCGCCCAGCGTTTATGGACATTGGAGCAGCAAGCGCATGAACTGGCTGGAGAGCGCTTTAATCTTGGTTCGCCCAAACAGTTGCAAAGCATTCTGTTTGAGCGGTTGGGACTACCTGTTGGCAAGAAAACGCCAGGCGGTCAGCCATCCACTGCCGAGGATGTGTTACAGGAGCTGGCGCTGGACTATCCTTTGCCGCGAGTTATTCTCGAACACCGTGGATTGAGTAAGCTCAAGTCTACTTATACCGACCGACTACCAGAGCAGATTCATCCGCGTACTGGTCGAGTGCATACCTCCTACCAGCAGGCTGTCGCCAGCACTGGTCGGTTGTCGTCTTCCGATCCCAATTTGCAGAACATCCCGATTCGCAGCCCGGAAGGGCGGCGCATTCGCCAGGCGTTTGTACCGGAGCCGGGTTGGGTCATGCTGGCGGCGGACTATTCTCAGATCGAATTACGCATCATGGCTCACCTGTCTGGTGATGACAGCCTATTACAGGCCTTCGCCACCGGGACTGATGTCCATCGCGCCACTGCTGCCGAAGTGTTTGGAATAACGCCAGAGGCGGTGAATGCCGAACAGCGGCGCAGCGCTAAAGCAATTAACTTTGGGTTGATTTACGGAATGTCGGCATTTGGACTGGGCCGGCAACTGGGTATTGAACGTGGTGCAGCTCAGGATTATGTCAACCGCTATTTTTCTCGCTATCCGGGAGTGAAAGATTATATGGACGATACACGCCACAGGGCCATTGCACAGGGCTATGTGGAAACCGTCTTTGGCCGCCGGCTATATTTACCGGAGATTCGCGCCCGCAATGCCCAGAACCGACAAGCAGCGGAACGGGCGGCAATTAACGCGCCAATGCAGGGCACTGCCGCTGATATTATTAAACGGGCAATGCTGGCGGTTGATCACTGGCTGTATGAATCTGGTTTGCCCGTGCGGATGTTAATGCAAGTACATGATGAATTAGTGTTTGAAGCCGATCCAGCAGTTGTTGAAGAGGCGGGGAAGTGCATCCGTGGGTTAATGAGTGGGGCGGCGATGTTGAAAGTAGCATTGGAAGTGGATATTGGTATTGGCAGTAATTGGGATGAAGCGCATTGAATATTATGCACAGATAACAACTCGATTATTGGAAAGAAGACCATATATCAGAGACCAATTTTAATACGTGAAATAACACCTATCTGAAATTGATGAGTAACAGTTTAATCTATCGCATTCCATGATTTCAACGCGACTACAGTTGGACAGAGGAAGAATGGGAAGACCTGTGGACTGACATTAAGGGAATAATCAAATCAAGTGGTGAACCGGCTCATTATATGGGTTATCTAGTCTTACAGTCCAGCGATGATAAGACACCTTCAATGTAATTGACGGCCAGCAACGATTGACTACACTGAGACTGATTGTCCTAGCAACGCTCAAGAATATTGGCCAACTGATTGAAGAGAAAAAGGATGCGTATCATAATCAGCGGCGCCTTGAGCAAATTCGCTAAACCTATATCGGTTATCTTGATCCAGTTACGGACGATCCGCAACCCAATCTGCCGTCCTATAATTTTTAATCCCGCAACGAATCAGAGGAACGAGGATGGACATTCAGGAACAGCGTCAGGGCAGCGTCATGATTCTCAAACCGGCTGGTCGGCTCGACAGTCTGAGCTGCCGGGAATTTGAAACCCGGCTGCTGGCGGCGCTGGATGAGAGCAAAACCGTAGCCGTTGATTGCGCCGCGCTGGACTACATTAGCAGCGCCGGATTGCGGGTCTTGCTGGTGGCCGCCAAGCACAATCGCGCCGGTGGTGGTCGTCTGGCGCTGGCGGCATTACGCGACAACGTCCGCGAAGTCTTCGAGATCAGCGGGTTCTCGGCAATTTTCGCCCTTCATCCCACCGTCGCCGCCGCGGTCACCGCGCTCGGCTAGACCGGACCTCCGCCATGCTGCGAACCGGCCAGACCCTTGGCGCCTACCGGATCGAAACCATCCTGGGGCGTGGCGCCATGGGGGTGGTTTATCGTGGGGTCGGGATCGACGATGGCGAACTGGTCGCGCTCAAGACCGTTCGCGCCGATCTGCTGGTGGGGTCAGAACGGGACGCCGTGCTGAGCCGCTTCCGTCAGGAAGCCGAGATCGGGATGCGGCTGCGTCACCCCCGCATCGTTCGGGTCCAGGCCTGTGGCGAGCAGGATGACACCGTGTATCTGGCGATGGACTTCATCGCCGGTCAGGAGCTGGGGCGGCTGATCGAGCAGCGTCCGGATCTACCGCCGGCGATGAGCCTGGCCATGATCCTGCAAATTCTTAATGCCTTGGCCTATGTTCACCAGCAGGGCATCATCCACCGCGACCTCAAGCCGGCTAACATTCTGGTACGCCAGGATTACGCCATCGCTCTGACCGATTTTGGCATTGCCCATTGCAGCGGCTCGGAATTAACCCAACTGGGCGACCTGCTTGGGTCACCGTTGTACATGGCCCCGGAGCAGTTGCGGGGCGAGGCGCTTGACTGCCGAGCTGATTTGTTCGCCGTGGGCGTCATACTTTATTACCTGCTGACGCACCGTAAACCATTTATCGCGGACTCGTTGGCGGCGCTGATGCAGCAAGTGTTGCAGACTGATCCCGCGCCGCCCTCGAAGCTTAACCCAGCCTTGTCTACGGCCTTCGATGCCGTCATCCGGCGGGCGCTGGCTAAGGACCGCCGCCAGCGTTTTTCCAGCGCCCTGGAGTTTGCGACCGCTTTACGGCAGGCGCGTAGACCCGCTCCGGTCGAGGCTACCGTGTTGATCCCAGTCAGGGGCCGGTCACTGCCGCCGGCGACGCCCGCCCCGGTCGCGATTAATCTGGATGAGCTGGTGGGGCGACTGGCGGCGCTGGTGCGGGACTGCCTGGCCGAACGGGCCACTAGCGCCCGGCTTGAACAAGTGGCGACCGGCTTGAACAGCTGGTTTGCGGCGGTCGCCGAAAACCAAATGGTGGATCGGCAGAACCTGCAATGGCTATGTGCCGGAGACCCGCTGACCGCGTTGGCCGACCGTATTCAACGCCAGGCGCCGGTGCCAGGGCGGGTGCTGCCGGAAGCGCGGGGCGACTGGCTGGAGTTGGTGCGGCTGTTCGTGCTGCTCCACAACGCGGCGCAACGTCTGGGCGACACACAGACCGGGGATCGGGCGCGGAGTCGGCTGATCCAGGAGCTGACCGGTGCGTTCCTTGATTACGCGGGCATCCTCAACCGGCTGCTGTTCAACGATGACAGCCCGCATCTACTCCAGATTGCCGCTGATTTCATGCGGTTGGACCTGTTGCTGCTGGCGATGGAAGAACTCGGCGCCGAGGCGGAGAGCCGCCGGGTGCAGCAAACCCAATTGCTGTTCGTCAATCAGGTCATGGGCAAGGTCAACGCCTTGATCCGGCACTTCCTCACCAATCGCGATCCGCTGGCGCGGTATGGAGTTGCGGGCCTGCTGGTCGAGGTCGAAGAACTGATTGTGCTGGCGGAGCGATTGTTGGAGGGTAGCGGGGCCGCGACAATGGAAGCATCCGGGCCGGGCGGGGCAGTGGTGGCCGAATGCATTGGCAATATCCGCGATCTGGGCCGGTTGCTGGGGGATGAACTGCGCCAGCAAGCTCAGGAAGAATCGTTGCAACAGCTGGGCGCTGCCGATGGCGAAGCTGATCAGGCGCTGTTTCTGGGCCGGTTGCGGCAGTTGGGTTTGCTCTACCGGTTTGCGATCCGTCTGGGGTTGGGTGGCGACGAACTGACCGCGCCACTCCGAACCGTGGTCACCGGTATGCACGGCTTCCTGCACCAGATGGCCGACCGCCTGCTGACCGTTATCAACCAGACGCCGGTACCCCACGAGCAAACGCTCGCTGCGGATCGGTTGTGGGCGAGGCTGTCATTGATTGCTGAATTGGCCGAGCAATTTGGCTGGATCGAACTGCGTGGGCGCATTCTGCAAGCGGCCTGTAGCTCTACCGTCGCCTGACTTCAACCCTGATTCACAGCAGGCGCGGAGCCATTAAAGGCCAAGCCGGTTTTTTTGCTCCAGGGCTTTCGCTGGGCCAGCCTTTAATGTTCCGCTTCTCCCGCCCCGCGATACAGCAGCGCCAGCAGGGTCAGGTCATCGGCAGGCGGGGCAGCGCCAGCAAAACGCTGTACAGCAGTCACTACCGCCGCAATCAATTCGCACGGGCCGGTCGGTGCGACCGCTAGCGTCTTCTCAAGGCGATGCGTGGTGAACTCCTCGCTCGCTTCGTTGATAGCCTCAGTCACGCCGTCGGTATAAAACAGCAACCGCTCGCCCGGAGCCAGCACCAGTTTTCGCTCGGGAAACACGATATCCTCGATCACGCCCAGCGCCATGCCGCCAGTCCGGGCCAGTGCGGTTACCTGGCCGGCGGCGGTAATGTGGTACGGCGGATTGTGGCCGGCGTTGACATAGCGGAATTCCCCGTTGGCCGGATTCAGTACTCCATAGAACACCGTCACGAACATTGATGCGGCGTTGTCGTGGCTCAGCAAGTGATTGGCGCGTTCAAGACAATCTCCCGGTTCAGGGATCAACTGGGCGATGGTGTGAATCACGGTGCGAGCGAAAGCCATGAACAGCGCCGCAGCAATGCCCTTGTCCGAGACGTCAGCGATCACCAGTCCCAGTTGCCCATCAGGCAGATCAAAGAAATCGTAGAAATCGCCGCCCACTTCGCTGAAAGGATGCAGTTCTGCGCACACCGCCAGTTCTGGCCGGTCAGGAAAGTTGATCGGTTGCAACGAACGCTGAATTCGGGTGGCGATGTTCAGTTCCTTGCGGATCACCAGCAGCTGGGTGCGGGCGACCTGGGCCTGACGGAACTGATCTGCGGTGTTGGCTAGTCGGCCAATCTCATCGTCGCGGGTCGGGCCAATGACGATAGTGGGCAGTCGGGTTTCGCCCCGGGTCAGCGCGTTCAGAACATCGACCACCTGATTGAGCGGTCGGAACGCCCGGCGCAGGTACCAGTACAGCCCACCCAAGAACAGCGCCAGCGCCACCAGAACGCCGCCTTGGTACAGGAAACGGATCACAGCTTCCCGCCAATACTGGGTAGTGATGTCCTCGACCGTCAGCAGGATCGCAACCTCCCGGTTGAACAGGTCAGGAAGCGCCAACCAGGCCAAAGTAAGCACTTGTTTGCCCTGAACGTCCGTGCGGAGACCAGTATGATCGACCAGTTTGTACGCTGGATCGAGCGGCTGCCACGGACCGGGGTCGGCGCCGGCCACTGGCGAACCGTTGATGTGCAGTAAAAAAGCGGGAGCGCCAACACTGGCAGCAAAGGCTGGCAATAACTGGTTCGCATTAAAATACAACGCGCCAACCGCCACCGGGCCGCTCCGATCCAGCAGCGGAAAAGCAACCGTCAATCCGTAACGGCCATTCGTCTGCATCAGCAAACCGGTCAAGGGCTGACCAGCCCGTAGTACCGCATCAATTAGATCAATAGACAGGATTTGTGGCGTTGCCGGATCACGGTCGGGATGTAATGTCGGATAGTCGGCTGCCGGGCCATGCAGCACAGTGCTGAAAAACAGCCGACCGTCGAGGGTCGTGACTTCGAAAGCCGCCGGGATCGGTCCATCGCGCAGGACCAGCAACAAGTCTTTTAAGCTGTTGGCATACCCATCCGGATCGCGATGGGCCAGCGCCCGCACTGCGTCATCATTGCGGGTCAGCAACGGAATGGCCGCCGCTAGCCGTTGTAACTCGCTACCAGTGACGCCATTCCAAGTATTGCGATAACCGGTGAGCAGCGTCTCCCGGTAGCGGTGTTCAGCGCTCCATTCCTGCAACTGCCCTTCCAGCGCCAGGCCGCCGACGATGACGCCGAAACAAAGGCTGACGCTCAGGGTGATGCGGGTGCGCAGTTTCATGAAGGTAGGGGACGGGCGTACCAGAGTTGCCTGCCGCCATTGGCATCCGGGGTGGCTTGTGCGTACCCCCAGTAGCCTTGGTCCAGCAGGGCGCGTTGGTCTGTAATGGCGGAAACCGGAACGATCACCGCCATAGCCGGGTCAGGCGGTGGCGCGTGGTGGTAGTCGATATGCAGTAGGTAGCGCAGCTTGTCGCCGCCCATCAGGCGGATGCCTTTGATCCGCAGGCCAGCGGCCAGCAGGTTTTGCCAACTGAATGGGTTACGCGGTGCGGCAAAAGCCGCAGCGTGCTGACGACCATCCGCGCGGATCAAATCCAGCCGCCATTGGCACAGACACAGATGCAGATGGTTGCCGCGCCATTCTGGCGTCACCCCGGCGCCGGTTAAATGCCCGATTCGCCGCCAGGCGTTGGCCGGTAATCCCAATTCGTCCACCAGCCGGTCGTAGGGATAGGTCGAACTGTCAGGCAGCGCCAGCACCGCATAAGCTACCAGCTGATCGGCGATGAATACCCCCAGTATCCGGCCCTCACCCTGAAAGTGGAACGTAAAAAACTCGTCGGACTCCTCCCGCACCAGCCCCGGTTCCCCCATATACCGCAACACTTCATGATGAATACGCCGCACCATCGGCAATGCCCCAGCATCGAGAAAGCGGCAAACAAACGGCAGATCAGCCGGTTGTCCGGTCCGGCGTGAGATCAGACCGCTTCGGAAAAACTGGTTGGTGACGGCAG
Source organism: Candidatus Competibacteraceae bacterium (assembly GCA_003989085.1). Taxonomy (GTDB): domain Bacteria; phylum Pseudomonadota; class Gammaproteobacteria; order Competibacterales; family Competibacteraceae; genus RXIV01. The sequence goes on along the minus strand of RXIV01000002.1, from coordinate 189,580 downwards.
GAATGTCCGGGTTCATTCGATCACCTCGGCGTAATTGAGAATCGCCAGCGGTGGATACAGATCCAATTGTCGGGCGACCGGTAGCTTTACGATGTAGGTGAAACGATGCAGGGTTTCAATCGGCAGATCCTGGGGCAAGCGCCGCTCAATCAGAATTTGTTCGGCCTTGAATGCGGTGAACCGGCCCATGTGAAAGTAGGGTGCAACCAGCCCCATCAGCACTGCGCTGTCTTTGATGGGCCGGTCAACCGAGGTGAATACCGGTAGATGATGCCGCAGCGCTTCCTCAGTGATGGTTTGGCGGTGATCGCTGACCCAGGTGTCTGGCCCCAGATAGAAGAACTGCGGTTCTCGCGCCGCCAGTTGCGCCAGCAGGCCCGGCAAGGCATTCGCATCGGGACGCCCATTGGCGTCCAGTGGCAAGGGCTGGGCCAGTAACTCGAAGTTCAGGCGATGAGCGGCTTTGCGGAGTTCGCCGATGTTAATGACCGCGTTCGGTTCGGTGGGATTGTAGATCGCCGCCAGTCGGTTCATTGGCCGATAGGCGCGAATCGCCTTGATCTGGGACTCAGCCGGAATAGTGTGGGTGGTGCCGGTCACGTTACGTCCAGAAGAAGCCAGTTGGGGGACGATCCGGGACTCCAACGGATAGGCCACCATTGTAAACACCACCGGCAGATCGGTCAGATAGCGGGCTGGATTGGCTTGGTCGTAGGGGCCGATCACGCCCAAAGTCAGTGGCGTGCCCCAGGTGTAAACCAGATCCGGTTTGAGCTGTCGGGCCTCGGCGACCAGCGCCGGGATGTTGGCCGAGTTTTGATCCGCGTTGCGGATGATCAGATCAAACGGCAGGTTATGCTCCTGAATATAGGCTTTGAAACCGGCTTCCACCTCGGTTTCGCCGCGCCAGAGCAACATCAGGATACGGTAGCGCCGGGCGGCGGGATCGGTAGTCTCACCCGGCTCAGCGCCGACGACGCCCGCCAGCGCCAGGATTAGCAGCCCGAACAGTGCAAGCTGTGGGAAGAGCCGGGATCGGGCCATGATTTCCTCCTCAGAAATCATATGAAATTAACTAATTGATTGTAATAAGAGAATCTTAGAGTTCCGGCCTGACGCCCCGCGTTCAGACCATCGGTATTTTTGCATCGTTCTTAAAAGGGTTCAGGCGTTACGGGCGGCGCTGACTGGTCACTTGGCTCCGAGTCGATGCCCATGATCAGGAAACCGATGCTGAACAAGGCGGCGGTTACTACGCCCAGCACCCCGATAGCGGTCATTGTGCCGGGATAACCGAACAGGCCGGCGAAGCCTGCGACGATCAGTGGCCCACTCGCCCCACCCAACCGTTCAACTAACCGGTAAAAACCCAGCACCGGGCCAGAGCCAAAGCGAGTAATCTGTGGTCGGCAAATCCGGGTGACCAGCGCCAGCTGTGGAGAGATGCTCATGGCCTGCCCGATGCCCAGGCACAGCACCCCGGCTAGAACGGTCAGCGTACTGGGAAAAAACAGCATGGGAACCAGGCCGATGCCGGTCAGCAGACCTCCCACGCCAATCAGCAGACCGTGAACCGCAAAGCGGTCAGCCAGCCGGGCGAACATCGGCCCCAGAAACAGGGCTGCCAGACCATAGAGCATGACTACTCGGCCAATTTCAGAACGACTATTGCCTAATTCATACAAGGTCAAAGGAACCAGAAAGAACAGGAAACCGTTAAGCAACAGCTTGGCGGGAATCGCGGCAAACAGCATCAGCCAGGCAAAGCGGAAATTGGCGCTCAAGTCCCGGATGAGACCATGCCCGGGTTGCTGATCGCGCTGGTTTGACCGTATGACAGGAGAAGCGCCCAGCAGGTTAAGCGCAGCCAGTCCAGCTCCTAGAGCCAGAGCGGCTGCGCAGGAGAATGTCGCGGTATAACCGATGCGGTCAGCGAGGATACCGCCAATGGCTGGCCCGCAGATTGACCCGGCCATCAGCCCACTGACGAACAGGGCGCTGCCCTGCGCCCGGTGCTGTTCGGAAGAATTGGCGACTACATAGCCTTGGCAAGCGGTATACAGGAAGGCATAGCCGACCGCGGTCAGCGCCCGCCAGCCCAGTAGATCGAAGAAGTTGAAAGCCAGACCGGTTCCAGCTAGGCCCATCATCAGCAAACCGGCCCCTTCGATAAAGGTGTGTCGACTACCTACCCGCTCAAACCGCCAGCCAGCGATAGGCATACACAGGGCGGCGGTCAGGGTGAACACGGTCAGCGGCAGGCCGATCAGCCACTGTGCCGGCGGATCGCCCAATGCCGCTGCGTAGGTGCGGATATAAAGCGGCATGAACGGTTGGGATAGTTCGGCGGCGAAAATAAATAAGAATGTCGCCATCCGGGCACCGATCAGGTGAATTGATGAATAAGGCGTGGGTTGTCCATTCGGGGCCAGGATAAACCCTTGGCGGAGGCTCGCCAGACCAGAGTCGAGCCGCCCCACCGAGGCCGGGATTGCGGTTCGCAGCAGCAACGCTTGGTGGATGAGCTGTCGGTAAGTGGTGTTGAGGCGGGTGACCAACCGGTTAATCAGGCTAGACAGTTGCCCGACTTCGTCGTGGGAAGCCGGGAGGGTATAGCGCAAATCACCGTCCGCGATCCGACGCAAGACGCTTTCCAGACGCCGCATCGGGGCCGCCAGATTTTGCTGAACAATCAGCGGCAGCAATTCCAAGGCAACCAGCGCGGCGATAATGAATACAATGGCGATGTCGAACAGCAGTTCGTGGATTTGACGGGTAACGAAACCGGCGTCAGCGCCGATATGCAATGCACCGGTCATGGTTGATCCGCCCTGGAGCGGCAGCGCCAGATCGTAGGCAGCACCGACCCGTTGGGCAGTCGGTGGACCCACCGGGGGTTGGGTAGACGTGACCAGTTGCTCCACTGATGGCAACAGGGTTCCGCGCTGGTAAAGCACGACACCATTGGCGCTGGTTACCGCTAGGTAGGCTAAATCTGGGTTAGCGGCTAGCACTCCGCCGAAGAAGTCGGTGACGCCCGGCAACCGTTCGAGTGGAATGCCGTAGCGCAGGGCGCGTTCCAGCTTGGCATTGACCGCTGTCCCGACGGTCAGCATTTTCCGGTCGAGTTGCGGTAACAGGCTGCGCTCAAAGGCACGGGCGGCGTAGAAGGAAATGCCAATCAGCACTGCCACGATCAGAATGAGCGTCATGATGAACAACCCGGCAAACCGGGCTTGGCGCAGCTCAGGCATCGGTGCTTTCCTGATCGGCTAGTTGTTGTTCGAGGCGCAAAATTCGCTCGACCTGCCTCAGCCGTCGCCAGAATTCCCGGCTGTTCTGTTCAGCGGCGGCGTAGCCGATTTCCAGCTTTGAGCCGGAGGAACCGGCCTGGAACGCCGGGGAGTCGGCATCTTCCAGAAACCCGGCCAGCGCGGAGCGGACTCGCCGAAGGTCCCGCCGGGCGCTGCGGAACAGCAGCCAGGCGCTAATCAGAGCGATCAGTGTCGCCGCCAGCAGAATCAGCCCGGCGGCCTGAGTCAGGCCGGTTAAGGCCTGCGCCAGCTCGTGATCGTGAAACGAGCGGTCGTAGCGCAGGGCGATGCCGCCAACCGCCCGGCCAAAGTTGTTGGTCAGGGTTGCGCCGACGATCAGGGTGTCCGGGTCGCTGATCCGCCAGGGCGCAGCGTCAGGGTGGGTGCGGAGCGCGGTACGAAACCAGCCAGGCGTCAGCTCACTCAATGGGCGGCTCAGAGCTTCGCGCTGGTGCCGGTGCAGCACCTGACCCTGGTCGTCAAAGACCAGGATCGACAGAATTTGCGGATCCTTGGCGGCTTCGCGGGCCAGGATCGATGTGGTATTCGCCATTGCGGCGGGGTCAAGGCCCAGATCAAGACCGAATTCGAGAGTTTCGCGTAGATCCTGGACTAGGAACGCCAGGCGCGATTCAGTCAGTCCGCTGAAAGCGCGTTCGAACTTGGCGTAGTTCATCAGCACCGCCAGACTTAGCACGAACGCGATCAAGGTGGCGATAGCGGCGGTAATTTTGAAGTACATGCGAGAGGATTCCTGTGACGCATCCTAGTCGATTCTAGTCGGTCGCCACGAGGGATGGCAGACCATCACCCGCGTCGGGACAGCAACTGGACAAATCACCGAGGCTGGGAAATGATTAAACTTGTCTATGGGTTGACCTGTAGTTTCCCTCACGCTGACTTCTACTGTAAGGAATCCGCTATGCGTTCGCGGTTGTTTGTTGCTCTATTGCTGGCGTCGGGTTTGGCCTGGAGCCAAGATGCCGCCAAACCCGCTGGTCTGGAGCCGATTCCCGATGGTCCACCGGATGCCGCAGAGGAACGCAACGTCCCCGCCCCGGAGGTGACTATCCGCCAGCGCGGGGCGCAAGGTTCAGTTGAGGAGTACCGGATGGGCGGGGTGCTGTACATGGTCAAGGTTAACCCCGCCAAGGGTTCGTCCTACTATCTGGTGGATACCGACGGCGACGGCAATATGGAAACCCGCTACAACGATCTGCAAAGCAATCTAGCGATCCCGGCTTGGGTGCTGTTGCGCTGGTAATATAGCGGGAAGATGGGCGCCCAGATTTGCTGGCTGAAGATTCAGCCGCCGCTTGGCCGCCGCCATTCGCTGGCTTCCCGTTTCAACTGGTTGCGAATTTGGGTCCGCTCCACCGTTTTCGATTTTTGGTGGACGCCGCCCTTGCGCAAAATCGGCGCAGCAGCCACCGGGTTGCCGCGCCGATGGCGACTGAGTCTGACTTCCACTTTAGCTTCTCCACAGGTTCCTTTTAGCCCTTGACGCACACCACCTGCTTTAGGGTATGCGCCACCTCGACCAGATCGCTCTGGTGGGCCATCACTTCGTCAATATCCTTGTATGCACCAGGGATTTCGTCAATAACCCCGGTATCCTTACGGCATTCCACTCCAGCGGTTTGTTCAGCCAGGTCTCCCTCACCAAACTTTTTCCGGGCCTGGGTTCGGCTCATCCGCCGGCCTGCGCCGTGCGCGCAGGAGCAGAACGAGTCTGGTTCGCCCTTACCGCGCACAATGTAGGACTTGGCCCCCATACTGCCGGGGATGATGCCCCAATCGCCCTCTCCGGCCCGGATCGCGCCCTTGCGGGTGATGAACAGGTCTTCCCCGAAATGGTGCTCAACAGCCACATAATTATGATGGCAGTTGATGGCCTCCTTGGTCAGGGCGAATGGCGGCAATGGCCGGGCTAAGGCGTCCAGAACCCGCCGCATCATTTCACGGCGGTTGGTCATCGCGTAATCCTGCGCCCACTGCACCGCCTCCACATAGTCGTTGAAATGGGCCGCGCCTTCCTGCAAATAGGCCAGATCGCGATCCGGCAGATTGGCCAGATGTTTGCCCATGTCCTTGCGGGCCAGCTCGATGAAATAGCGGCCAATGACGTTGCCAATGCCCCGACTGCCGGAATGCAGCATGACCCACACATCCTGATTTTCATCCAGACACAGTTCAATGAAGTGATTGCCTCCGCCGAGGGTAGCCAGTTGTTGCGCCCAGGTGCGGTCGATATTTTTCAGCATCTTGGCAATGGCCGGGTGGCGCTGGACGATGCGATCCAGTCCGCCCGCTAGGGCGCGAATCGCCGAATTCGGTACGCCAGGACCATCCTGGTGCATGGCGAAACCGACCGGCACTGCGGCCTCAATCGCGGTTCGAACAGGTCGCAGGTTATCCGGTAACTGGCTGGCTTTAAGGCTGAGGCGGGCAGCGACCATCCCGCATCCAATATCCACTCCCACCGCTGCGGGAATAATCGCGCCTTTGGTAGGAATGACTGCGCCTACGGTTGCGCCAATTCCGACATGGACATCGGGCATAGCGGCAACGTGGCTGTGGATAAATGGTAATTGGGCGATGTTGGCCAGTTGGGCCAACGCTTTCGGATCCACGTCATCGGTGTAGATTTTGACCGGGATCTGGCCCTCTCTAAGTATTGTACTAATCGGCATGATGGTTACTCATCTATCGAGGGGAGTCAGTCCCCCGACGGGCAGGCGCTAATTAAAGCCGGCGCCGCAATATCTCGATGAGTTCGGCGTCGTGCAATGGCAGTGGATTGGTCTTCATGCTGCCGCCCCGGGAATGGGCGACAATCTGGGCAAAGCTGCTTTCCTCAATCCCGTAAGCACGGAGTCGGGGCAGCGCCAACCGTTCAGTCCATTCGTCCAGCAGCGCCAGCAACGCCGAGTGCGACTCCGCAGCGCTGGAAAAGTGCCGCCGGTTTAGAATTTCGCTGGCTTGGGCGTATTTGCGTCCGGCTGGATTGCCAGGATCACGTTCCTGCAAGGCGTCCAGATTAGCGCGGGTTGCAGCGCTGACTAGCGTACCGCAAACAACGCCATGCGGGATCGGGAAAAACGCGCCCAGTGGCGACGCCAGACCATGCACCGATCCCAACCCGGCCTGCGCCAGACAAACGCCGGATAACCATGCGGCATAAGCCATTTGGGCGCGGCCAGCGGCGGCGTTTTCTGCTCCCATATACCAGGCGAATAAGCCCTCCCGCACCGCGCGTAATCCGCTTTCCGCCAAAGCATCAGTGAATGGATTGGCCTTGATGGCGACGTAAGACTCCAGCAATTGGGTTAAGGCGTCCATTGCATTAGCGGCAATTTGCAATGGCGGGCAGGTCGCTAGCAAATCTGGATCGAGAATTGCGTATTCCGCAACCAGTCGGTCATGACGAAAAGATTTTTTGAATCCAGCAGGGCCACGCACACTCAGAACTGCATTTTTAGTAGCCTCGCTGCCCGCTCCAGCAGTGGTCGGTACAGCAATGAACGGCGTTGCGGGGCCGTGATAGGTTTTTTCCGGCCCGACGCCTTCCAGATAATCCATGACTGAAGCGCCGCTGGGCAATAACCCGGCAATCGCCTTGGCGGCATCCAAGGCGCTACCGCCGCCAATGCCGACCACGACAGCAAGCTCCGCGCTGTGGAATTGCTCAACCGCTTTATCCACCAGTTCTGGCGAAGGCTCATCGTTGACCCGAACCTGTTCCCAGTCGATGCCGGCGATTTGCAACGCGCTCAGTAAGTTCGACCAATGCGGCGAGTTTTGGAATGAATGCCGGCCCGTCACCAGCAATACGCGCTGGCCGTATTGGGCGATCAGGCTGGGCAGTTTGCTAATAGCGCCAGCGCCAAATTCGACGCGCGGCAAGCGGGCGATGGAGAAAGGGGCGATCATGATAGGCTCCAAATGAATGAAAAATGCTGTCCGACGAATCAGCGCTTTCTTTAAATTTTCACCGCCCCCGTTGTTAATGCTTATCGCTCCGGCGTCCCGAATCAATCCGGCCACCGTTGATCCTTCGCGTCGGACGCGGTGGGCGATTTTTGGCCTCGTCGCTGAACCGGAACCGCCCAGCCAACACACAGCCCTTCATCCCCGGATCACAGGCCCGGCCTTGGATGTGCTGGCACATTCCGTTCAATTCATGCGGACAACCCCAGCCACTCATGTGCTTTCTCCGTTCTCAGTATCTTCAACTGAAGGCGGCCAATACTAACTGGTTTCAACCCGATTGCGACCATTAGCCTTGGCGCGATAAAGAGCGTTGTCCACCCGCTCCAGCAAGGCCATTGCCGTTTCCCCGGTCCGATATTCTGTGACGCCGATACTAACCGTCACTCGTCCGACGGTCGCAAAGTCGCGTTGGGCAATCGCCGCCCGGATTCGTTCCGCCACGGCCAAGGCATGATCGAGCAGGGTGTGCGGTGCGGCAATGATAAATTCTTCACCGCCCCAGCGGGCAAACTGGTCAGTCAGGCGCAGTTGCTGTTTGACGATCTGGCCAAATTCCCGTAGCACACGGTCACCGACTGTATGACCGTAATGGTCGTTGACCTGTTTGAAGTGATCCAGGTCGAGCATGATCAGTGAAAACGCCATCCCGTAGCGTTGGGCGCTTCGCATGTTGGCCTCGATCTGCTGATCAAAATAAAGCCGGTTAGGAATGCCGGTTAGTGAATCGGTCAAGGCCGCACCTTCCAGTTGCTTGTTCAAATCCTTCATATAACGGTTCAAGCCTTCCAGTTGCGCAACATTCCGCAGCAGTAGAATTCCGCCGACCCAGAGCAGGGTCAGCGTAATCAACCAGAATGCGCCATGCACCCAATAACTCTGGCGTTGGCTGTCAGCGGCAGCAGCCTCAAACGGGGCCAGCGGCAGTGAAACCCGGATGCCGCCGCGCACATTGCCCAACTGGTAACCCTGTTTGGCGTGGCAGATCAGACAGGCTTGCTCAGTCACCAGTCGCCCCATGTAGCGCAGAAACCGCCCACCTGGTTCCTCAACCACGGCGAAATGCTCGACTGCGTTGTGTTCAAAGCTTTGCAGCGCTACCCGTTCCCAATCATCGGGGGCGTTGTGGGGATTCAGTGGATTGAGGCTGGTGATGTGAAACTGGATATTTTCGGCGGTGTGATCGGGCATTTCCGACAGCAACCGGGTCATAAACGCGGGATTAACCTTGGTCAGCCGCTGTCCATCGGTGGCCGTCAGATCGCGGTGTGGATCATCGAGATAGGGGTTGGGTTGCAACCGGTCAGTTATCGGGGCGTAAATTCCGCCGAGACTGGCGTTCCAGCGCCGCACAATGACCAGTTCCTTGAAAAAGGTGCGACCCATTTCCTGGGCGAGTTGCTGGTAGTGATCGGTGATGGCGTTCAGGTTGTAGGCGAGTGAGAGCGCAGCCGCTACGGTGATGATCACCGAGAGCAGGATTAAGTACAGCAGAATGCGGCGGGTGGTGGAGTTCATGGCGGCGTTGGGTCAATAAACGACCCCGCAGCAAGTTGCTGGGGAATGAGACCCGTAGAGATTAAACGAGAGTCGCTGATGTTTGATTTAACCGGTCGCGGCTTTCACCACCTATCAGCTCCTCATCGCTGAGCAGATGCGATAGAAGGGCGGTAAGGATTATTGCATTCGGATCCGCCGGAGCGAGTGCAAACCACGCTTGAATCAAGAGGGGGCGCTGCGAGCGAGCGGTCTGGTCTTGCCCGTTTTTTCCAGTAGGGTCGGGCGATCGCGGGCTTCCTGTTGCCCTACGCGAACGCACCGATACAAGGCAAGGGCCATGCTATCGCACCCACCGCCAACAAGGTCGCTTTCGTCATCATCGTTTTGCGCAACGTCGGATGGGCCGCCAACCCCAGTTCGATTTCCGTCGCCCACTGCCGAACCATTCCCATCCTCGCCGCCTCGTATCTCCGTTCACTTAGCGCATTGGGTTAGCTCAAACTGATAGATAGCGAGAGCTACGGCCAAGGTTAAAGGCGCACAACGCTCTTGCCTTTAACCTTTGCCTTTGATTTTTAACTGGCGGCTAAAGCCAGCGGTAATTCCGGCAGTTGCTTCAGCTTCCAGATTTCCGCGTTGTACTCCAACATGGTGCGGTCAGTGGAGAACTTGCCGCTCGAAGCCGTATTGAGAATACTCATCCGGGTCCAGCGTTCCTCGTCCTGATAGGCCCGCGCCGCCTGTTCCTGGGCATTGATGAAGCCACGGAAGTCAGCGATGGTCAGCCACGGATCATGCGGGCTGGTCAGCGAGTGCAGGATCGGATCGAAAATGCCCTGCTCAAACTGGTTGAAATGGGCGCTTTCCAGCAGGTGCATGACCCGGGCAATATCTGGATCGCTGTGGATAATCCCCACCGGGTTGTAATTCTGCCGCTGCACCTCCACTTCCTCAGCGGTTAGCCCGAATAGGAAGAAGTTCTCGTCACCGCACTCCTCGCGGATTTCGATATTAGCCCCGTCCAGTGTGCCAATCGTCACCGCGCCATTCATCATGAATTTCATATTGCCGGTGCCGGACGCTTCCTTGCCGGCGGTCGAAATCTGCTCGGACAGATCGGTGCCGGGGCAGATGATCTCCATCGCCGATACCCGGTAGTTGGGCAGGAACGCCATTTTCAGCTTGTCACCCACATCGGAATCATTGTTGATGACCCGGGCCACGTTGCAGGCCAGCTTGATGATCAGTTTGGCCATGAAATAGCCAGGGGCCGACTTGCCGCCGATCAGGACACAGCGTGGGGTCCAATTGGCGGTATCGCCGCGCTTGATCCGGTCGTACAGGTGGATGACATGCAGGATGTTCAACAACTGGCGCTTGTATTCGTGAATGCGCTTGACCTGCACATCAAACATGGCCTTGGTGTTAAAGGTCACGCCGCAATCCGCCTCAACCAGGGCCGCCAGGCGCACCTTGTTGTCGTGCTTGACCTCTCGCCATTTCGCCCGGAACTTGGCGTCCTTGGCATACGGGGCCAGCTTTTTCAGCTCGTCCAGATGGATAACCCAGTCCGGCCCGATGGTGTCGGTAATCAGCGTATTCAGTCCGGGATTGCAACCCGCCAGCCAGCGCCGTTGCGTGACGCCGTTGGTCTTGTTGTTGAACTTGTGCGGCCACAGTTCGTAAAAGTCGCGGAACAGCCCTTGCTTAAGCAGATCCGAGTGCAGTTCGGCCACCCCGTTGACCGAAATACTGCCGACAATGGCGAGATACGCCATCCGCACCTGCTGCTCGTAGCCTTCTTCAATCAGCGACATATTACGCTGCCGATCAATGTCGCCCGGCCAGCGCCGCGCCACTTCACCAAGGAACTGGGCGTTGATCTCGTAAATCACGTCGAGAATCCGGGGCAACAATTGCCGGAACAGTCGCACCGGCCAGCGTTCCAGCGCCTCTGGCAACAGGGTGTGGTTGGTATAGGCCATCACCTGGCTGGTGATCGCCCAGCCCTGATCCCAAGTCAGACCGTGTTCGTCCATCAGTAACCGCATCAGCTCGGCGACCGCGATAGTCGGATGGGTGTCATTGAGCTGGAAGCAGTTTTTAGCGGCGAAATCGCTGAAATCCTCGCCGTGAACCCGTACCCACTGCCGCAGCACATCCTGCAAGCTGGCCGAGGCCAGGAAATACTGCTGGCGCAACCGCAATTCCTTGCCGCTCTCGGTCGAGTCGTTGGGGTAAAGCACCATGGTGATGTTTTCCGCCAGGTTCTTTGCGCCCACCGCTTCGGTGTAGCTGCCGGCGTTGAAATCGTCGAAGTCGAATTCATCGGTAGCCGCCGACGACCACAGCCGCAGGGTATTTACCGCGCCATTCTCGTAACCAGGAATTGGCACATCGAACGGCACCGCCAGCACGTCGTGGGTATCCACCCAGCGCCAGCCCATCGTACCGTCGGCTTTCATGTAGCCTTCGTTGCGCCCGCCGAATTTGACCCGCTGGGTATATTCCCGGCGCTCCAGTTCCCAGATATTGCCACTCCGCAACCAGTGATCCGGTTCCTCGACCTGATGGCCGTTTTCAATCCGTTGGCGGAACATCCCGTAGGCATAGCGAATCCCGTAGCCAACTACCGGCAGGCGCAAGGTAGCGCAACTGTCCATGAAGCAGGCCGCCAACCGACCTAGACCGCCGTTGCCCAAGCCAGCGTCGCTCTCGCACTCGGTCATTTCCTCCAGAGTCAGGCCCATTTCGTACAGGGCTTTGCTGACCGGGTCGGAGACGCCCAAGTTGAGCATGGCGTTACTCAGCGCCCGACCCATCAGGAATTCCAGCGACAGGTAATAGGCCCGCCGTACCCCACCCCCTTCTTCATAGGCATAGCGGGTGTCCTTCCAGCGTTCCCACAGCCGGTCGCGCAGGGTCAATACCAGCGATTCGTATAGGTAATAGGGGTATTTGGTGTGCCGGTCGCGGCCCAGGGTATGACTGAAATAGCGCCGGAAATCGGCAACGATGCTCTTGGCGTCCATGCCGAGTGGGGGGAGTTCGGTCAGCCAGGGCGCCGGAGTGCTGGTTTCCAACATTTTACTTGACATATCAATTAGGGTCCGCTGCTGGTGCTATGGAATCGGAGCCGTCCGACTGGACAGGCCAGACCGGATGACATCGGAGCCGCGCTGAGGTTTTCAAGCGCGGCTCGCGGCTTGCGTGCGAGTTCGCCGGTTGCCGCGAACATCCTAAGAACGATAGTCGGACGATTGGCATTTGCAAGTCATGACTCAAGCAGCCCAGCGCGAAATCGGCGAGAAAATCTGAGTCGTCGCAAGTCAGCGTTGCCCTGCCCGGCGCGGCAGATTAGTCGAGACAGCAGCAGGCCGCTTGTTCGCGGGTATAGAAACAGCCCCGACGGAGGAACCCGGCAATAACGCTAGCCTTGATCGCGACCACCTGACCGACCGGATCGCGGGCCAGCACCAGATGTTCCGGCAAACCGTCGAGAGCGTGGAAGGGCGCTGGAGCGCCGTTGGCCCAGCGGGAGGGGTAAATAGCTCCTGTTTCCTGGTCCAGAAAGCCGGGAATGAAGCCGCAATGACGATTTTCCCGGCTGACGCCGCCAGTGCCAGCAAAAAACCGGTTGTCAGCGGCCAGGCTATTCAGGGTGAGCGTTTGCGCCATAGTCGATGCCCTCGCGCCCGGTTGGATAAACAAGATTCTGTTATCGACTGATCTCGTATAATAACCGTGTCTAAAAAACAACTTAATCGCTAATTTTTCATAAAAAGAAACAGTCTGTTGTATTAAAGTTCATGCTGTTCTGAAAAGTCAAGGTCATCCTTGTTAGAGAACATCGGATGAAGCGACGCAACCGGCCCGCAGCTTTCCCCATAATAGGGTTTCACCTGGGCCAGCAGGTCTATCGACGCTTGGTAACCGCCTGAAGCATTCGCGCCAGCCGCTGAGGTTCATCGGTACCCAGCCGGAAGCGCTTCCCTGTGACTAGCGTGATTTCGATGGCCTCCCAGCCCGACACGTTATACAACCAGCCGTGCGGAGTGCAGTGGATACCCCAGCCATAAAGCCAAGTGTTGCGTACTGGCTTCACCGCAACGATCTCCGCGAGCGGAATGCGCTGGCGAATCAGCCCGATGCCAAAACGAAAGGTCAGATGGGTGGCGTCGATCTCGACGGTCAGAGAAAAGAACAACGCCAGAAATACTCCCATCAGCGCCACTCCGATCACAGCCAGTGGTGCCACACCAGTCAGCACTTCCATCCCGACGGTGAACCCCGCCGCCAGTATCAAAGCAAGCACAATCACAGTGCCGAACTGGGTATGGCGGTAATGCGGAGCGCTCACGGTTGGTCCTCAGCTCGGCGACAGGCAATGATCCGGTAGAAGGTCTTTCCACCTGTCTCGATTAACCGGACGCTGACCACGGCCAGTCCCACTGTCGCCAATTTGCTCAAGGCCACTTTCAGGTATTCATGGCTTATAGGACGGCTGGGGTCCAAGGAGATCGATCCCGTCATCAAATACCTCCTGACTGGTTTATTCCCACGTTGCCAAGGTTAGCTCTTCTATCCACCGTCAACACCCGCTGTGCAAAACTCGCGTTAGCGGGCCAGCCGCCAGCCGAAATACCCGGCGGTGATTATCAAGGTCGCCAGGGTGACGGGAATCCCGACCCGGGCGTGCATCCGCCAGTCGAGCCGCAGACCCTGCCGGAGCGCCGCGTCGGCAACAATCAAATTAGCGATGCTGCCGACCAGCAACAGATTGCCAGCCAGGGTGCTGGCCAGCGCCAGAATCAGCCCGGCTAACGGGTGGGTGGCGACGGGCAGCAGCAACATCACGGCGGGTACGTTGGAAACCAGATTGCTCAACAGCACCGTCGCCCCAAATAACAGTTCCGGCTGTTCAAGGGGAACTCCTGCCGCCGCCATTATTCCTACTGCCTCGGCTACCAGGCCGGTGTGCTGGAGGGCATGGTTGACCACAAACAGGCCGATGAACAACACCAGTAATTCCCAGTCCACCAGCCCCAGCATCTGCCGGGAATGGAGTTGGCGACTGGTGAGCAGTATACCGGCCCCAACCAGCGCCGCCGCCTCGTGCGGCCACGAGGTGAAGAGAAACACACCCAGCAACGCTCCTGCGACGGTCAGCCCCTTGGTGGTTTGCCAGCGGTTAAACGCAGATACATCGTCAGCACGCCGGACCGGGGCCACGCCAGTGGTCACCAGCGGAGCCATCCAGCGCCCGCGGGTCTGCCCGGTAATGATCCCCCAGGTTACCAACAGACCCAGCAGGACAGGCGTTATGGCCTCCATCGCATACCCACTGAAGGACAATCGCAGGGTAGCGCCGATCAGCATGTTCTGGGGATTGCCGATCAGGGTCGCAGCGGAGCCAATATTAGCCGCACAGGCCAGCGCCAGCAGGTACGGCATCGGATCAAGGCCACGCCGCCGACAGGTATCGATCAGCACCGGCGCAACCGCCAGACAAACGATGTCGTTGCTAAATACTGCGGATAGCGCCGCCACCACCAGAATGAGCACCCCCAGCAACAGCGGCGGCTCGATAGGCAACGTCGTTAGGCGGTGAGTGACGGCTGCGTAAAAGCCGCCCAACCGCAACTGGGCTGAAAGCACCATGAAAGCGAACAGCAGGATCAGTGTGGGCAGATGCAGCGCCTGCACAGCCGCCTCGGGGCTGATCGCCCCAATCCCTATCAGCGAAATCGCGCCCAACAGTGCTACTCCGGTGCGATCGAGCTGTAAGAACGGCAACCCGCCGAGGATCATCCCCAGATAAACCAGGCTGAAAATGATGAGGATAGCGACTGTCATAATGGGCTGTATCAGGCTGGGGCGACTTACCGGTCATCGTGGAAGAACCGGGAGATGGCGGCGCTGGCGCTGCTGGCTTAGGTGGATGGGTTTAACCATCGATGGGGCTGGAATCGACAGCAACGCACCACCCGCCGAGGCCAAATCAGTTTATTATTAACAACTCGATGAGTCCGCTAGAGCGGCGTGACTCACATCGATAAGTCTCCGAAATACCCAGAGCGGTTCATATCTTGCCGCCTCCGCCATCTGACCGAACTAATGACGCCTTCCAGAGTATGAACAACATTATTCACTACCCATTGCTTGTTTGCGCGCTCTCTTTCATTGTGCTGTGGCTGTCGGCGTGGATCGGGAAGTCTGTTAGAAGGCAACGCAAGCTGGATGAGGAGACGCGAGAAGACCTTGGCATTGTTCAAGCGGCTACGCTGACCCTGCTCGGACTCATTATCGGATTCAGCTTTTCGATGGCGATCAGCCGGTACGATCAACGCAAGGGTTATGAAGAAGCGGAGGCTAACGCGATCGGCACCGAGTACGTCCGAGCCGATTTATTGGCTGTTGCGGACGCGGAAAAACTAGGTGTCCTGCTACGGAACTACCTGGACCAGCGAATCCTGTTCTATAAATCTCACGATAATCCGCCGCTTCAGCAGGAGATCAATACCCGCACAGTCCAAATACAAGCTGATTTGTGGTCCGCAGTCCGAGGTCCGGCTGCCGCACAGCCGACACCTATTGTCGCTTTGGTCGTTTCGGGCATGAATGATGTATTGAATGCACAGGGATATGCGCAGGCGGCTTTATGGAATCGAATCCCCGCTGCGGCCTGGAGTCTGATGGCGGCGGTTGCCATCTGTTGCAATGTATTGGTTGGCTATGGTGTGCGCAGCATTACCGATGGAACTAAATTGCTTCCAGTGCTCCCCTTGGTGATCGCCATCGCATTCATGTTGATCGCGGATATTGATACCCCACGTCACGGCATCATTCGTGTGAACCCTCAGAATTTGATTAGTCTTGCCGAATCCCTGCGTCCGCATTAATTAAGCGGAATAGCTGTTGGCGTATCGAAGTTATTCGCCAGCAAGGGCTATCCGTTCTACCTATCAACTGACGAGGCAGCAGTGTGGTTCCTACTCACGGGGAGAAATGCGGACGCGACTTTCAATAATTTATGAGGTTTTGAGGAGAAATGCGGACGCGACTTTCAATAATTTATGAGGTTTTGAAGTGCGCGCAGTTCTCAATCACGGCTTCGGGGGCGATATACAAGACATTCACCCATCGCCCGCGTAGGATTTCACAGTCCTCTTTGCCAGACCTGAACGTCGCCGCCCGCTGGAGTTGTGCTGCATGACCCAAAATTCCCATCTGTATGTTGCTCTGTCCGGGCATGGTTTCGGCCATCTAGCCCAGGTTGCGCCGGTGCTGAATGAATGGCGTCGTCGCTGGCCCGTCGCCCGGCTGACGGTGCAAAGCACCTTACCGGAGGCGGTCTTGCGGCAGCGGATTGGTGGTGAATTCGCTGTGGTCGCCGGGGCCGCCGATTTTGGGATGGTGATGGTCGATGCCCTGGAAGCCCAGGTCGCGGCTAGTCTGGCGGCTTACCGGGCGTTTCATGCGGAGTGGGCGGAGCGGCTGGCCTGGCAGGAGCAGCGTTTGCGAGAAGCCGCTCCGGATCTCCTGTTGGCTGATATTCCCTATCTCAGTTTGGCGGTGGCGGCCCGGCTGAACATTCCGGCGTTGGCGTTGTGCTCGCTGAACTGGGCAGACATCCTGGCAGGTTATTGTCGGGATGCGCCGGAGTTGGCGGCGCTGCGGGAACCAATGCTGGCGGCCTATAACAGCGCCTTGGCGTTTTTGCAGCCGGCGCCGTCCATGCCGATGCCGGATTTGACCAGCCTTCGCCCCATTGGCCCAATTGCCGCACTGGGCCAGAATCGGCGTATGGATATTAACCGTCAGCTTAAATTGCGGGGAGATGAAACGCTGCTGCTGATGGGGTTGGGCGGGGTGGACATGCGCCCACCGCTGGAGGATTGGCCGGAGCTGCCGGGTGTGCGCTGGTTGACGCCGCCGGCTTGGGAAGTGGCGCGGGCGGATATGGTGAGTTGGGCGGTGCTGGCGGATTGCTCAATGCTCGATCTAATCCGTTCTTGCGATGTGCTGTTCACCAAACCGGGTTATGGCGCGTTTACCGAGGCGGCCTGCAATGGAACACGAGTGCTGTATGTGGCCCGTGATGACTGGCCGGAGGAGCCGTGGTTGAGCCGGTGGCTGGCAGCACATGGCAATGGGGTCAAGATCAGCCGTCGACAACTGGCAACCGGCGATTTAGCGGAACCGCTACGGGCCTTATTAGCGCAGCCGGCTAAACCACCGGTTACGCCGACTGGCGTGAGCGAAGCGGCAGACTGGCTGGATCAGGCATTGTCGGATTGAAGTGCGCCGCTGGCATGGCATTTATGCACGGTTCAAGCGCGGCGGCGAGAAAAGGATCGCCATCGCACCCTCAAAGTACACCTTTGTGTATAGCGCCTAGGATATATGCTATTGCTGTTCTGCCACGCGCTATTATGGCCGTCTGGGGAAATTACCCTGCCGTTGGTCGTTACCGGTATAATTTTCGACCGGTTTTGGCCCGCATCGTCGAGAGTCGCCGCCCATCATCGTCCCTGTCATCACTAATCTAAAAGAGGGTTTTCCCGTGCTTAAAAACTACCGTCAACATGCCGCCGAACGCGCTGCTCAAGGCATCCCCGCCTTGCCGCTGACCGCCCAGCAGACTGCCGATCTGGTGGCGCTGCTCAAGAATCCGCCGCCGGGCGAAGAAACCTTCCTGCTAGATTTGCTCACCTACCGGGTGCCTGCTGGCGTTGATCAGGCAGCCTATGTGAAAGCCGCCTTTCTGGCGGCCGTCGCCAAGGGCGAAGCGCAATCGCCACTGCTCTCCCGCGTCCGCGCCACCGAACTGCTCGGCACTATGCTCGGCGGTTACAACATCCAGCCGTTAATCGATCTGCTCGACGATAGCG
The DNA here is from genome assembly GCA_003989085.1 of Candidatus Competibacteraceae bacterium. GTDB lineage: Bacteria > Pseudomonadota > Gammaproteobacteria > Competibacterales > Competibacteraceae > RXIV01. Next base: position 171,882 of record RXIV01000002.1, on the reverse strand, counting down.
AATGTGCGCCTGCCGCCGCCAAAGCCCTGTCGAATACCTTGCTGATGTTTGATTATAAATATGGGGTTAAAGAGAAGGCTGACGCTGGTAACACGCTGGCCCAACAGGTGATGAAATCTTGGGCTGAAGCGGAATGGTTCACCAGTCGCGGTAAGGTCGCAGAAAAGATCACCGTCACGGTGTTCAAAGTCACTGGCGAAACCAATACCGATGATCTGTCACCAGCCCCGGACGCCTGGAGCCGTCCTGACATCCCGCTGCATGGTCTGGCGATGCTGAAAATGGAGCGTCCCGGTATTCAGCCTGATGAACCCGGTAAGATCGGCCCGCTGAAATTAATCGAATCGCTCAAGGCCAAGGGTCATCCAGTCGCTTATGTTGGCGATGTGGTTGGCACCGGCTCCAGCCGCAAGTCTGCGACCAATTCGGTGCTGTGGTGGACCGGCGACGATATTCCCTTTGTCCCGAACAAGCGTTATGGCGGTTATTGCCTCGGCGGCAAGATCGCGCCGATCTTCTTTAACACCCAGGAAGACGCCGGCGCGTTGCCGATTGAATGCGACGTGACCCAGATGAACATGGGCGATGTCATTGACATCTATCCCTACGCTGGCAAGGTCGAGAAGAACGGTGCGGTCATCGCCACCTTCAGCTACAAGTCTGATGTGCTGTTGGACGAAGTGCAGGCCGGTGGGCGTATTAACCTGATCATTGGGCGCGGCCTGACCGACTGGGCACGGGAAGTGATGGCCTTGGGTCCCAGCCCCATCTTCCGCCGTCCGGTCGCGCCACAGAGTTCCAGCAAGGGCTTTACTCTGGCGCAAAAGATGGTTGGCAAAGCCTGCGGCGTGGCCGGCATTCGTCCTGGCACCTACTGCGAACCAAAGATGACCACAGTCGGTTCCCAGGACACCACCGGGCCGATGACCCGCGACGAGCTGAAGGACCTGGCCTGTCTCGGTTTCTCCGCTGATCTGGTTATGCAGTCGTTCTGCCACACCGCCGCTTATCCCAAGCCGGTTGATGTGCTGACTCACCATGATTTGCCCGATTTCATTTCCAGTCGGGCCGGCGTTGCGTTGCGTCCCGGCGATGGCATCATCCATTCCTGGCTGAACCGGATGCTGCTGCCCGACACCGTCGGCACCGGCGGCGACTCGCACACCCGTTTCCCGATTGGCATCAGCTTCCCGGCAGGTTCAGGGCTGGTCGCTTTTGCCGCCGCGACTGGTTCCATGCCGCTGGATATGCCCGAATCGGTGCTGGTGCGCTTCACCGGTCAGATGCAGCCCGGCATCACCCTGCGCGATCTGGTCAACGCCATTCCTTATGCGGCGATTCAATCCGGCCTGCTGACGGTGGCGAAGGAAGGCAAGAAGAACATTTTCTCCGGGCGAGTGCTGGAAATCGAAGGGCTGCCGGATTTGAAGATCGAACAGGCTTTTGAACTGTCTGACGCTTCTGCTGAACGCTCCGCCGCCGGCTGCACTGTCCGGCTGAACAAAGAGCCGATTATCGAATACCTGAACAGCAACATCACTTTGCTCAAGTGGATGATCGCCAACGGCTATCAGGATGCTAAAACGCTGGAGCGCCGGATCAAGGGCATGGAAGAATGGCTGAAGAATCCGACCTTGATGGAAGCGGACCCCGACGCCGAATATGCGGCGGTAATCGAGATCGACTTGAACGCCATCAAGGAACCGCTACTGGCCTGCCCGAATGACCCGGATGATGTGAAGACGCTGGCCGCTGTCGCCGGGGCAAAGATTGATGAAGTGTTTATCGGCTCGTGCATGACCAATATCGGTCACTATCGCGCCGCCGGCAAGGTGCTGAATGGCCAATCCGGCATCCCAACCCGGCTGTGGATTTCGCCGCCGACCAAGATGGACGCTCATCAGTTGAGCGAGGAAGGTTATTACGCGGTTTACGGCGCAGCCGGGGCGCGAATGGAAATGCCGGGCTGTTCGCTGTGCATGGGCAATCAGGCGCGGGTGGCGGACGGCGCAACGGTGGTGTCTACCTCGACTCGCAACTTCCCGAACCGTTTGGGCAAGGGCGCCAATGTTTACCTGAGTTCGGCGGAACTGGCGGCGGTCTGCGCCCTGCTCGGTAAAATTCCAACCTTTGCCGAGTACATGAAGTACATGGGCGAGATCAGCACCAAGGGCGCTGAGATCTACCGTTATCTGAATTTCGATCAGGTGGCGGAATACCGCGACGTGGCGGACCAGGTGAAGCTGGCGGCGTGAGGTAGTTAAAACGAACCCCGGCGTGAGTCGGGGTTTTTAGTTTTCGCCGCAATAAATGCTATGACGATGCATAGCAGACTTTCTCGATGCCCATCACCGCCACTGGGACGATGCCGAACGGCTTTTCGTAGCTGAGCGTTGGGCCAATGCGGATCATCTGTACGGCCTAGCGGCGGAGTGCGGATTGAAGGCACTCATAGAAAAACTGATTGGTCAAGGTGCGCTAGATCCGAAGCAAGATTACGTTCACATAATGGAAGATAAGAAACCAAACAACGCTTGGTCTCGGTATCAATCTTATTTGTCTGGCCGGTTTGCAATCGAGTTCGCACTGCCCCAAACAAATCCATTTAGTGACTGGCGCATTTCTCAACGGTATGCCCATCAAAACCAATTCGACGCAGTCTGTATCAACAAACACCGAGGCGGTGCAGAGAAAGTGCATCAACTGATCGGCAAAGCCAAATCGAAGGGTTTGATATGACCACCTTCGACCAAATCTTGCCGCGAGTGGCTGAAGTCCTACGCGACTATGCCGAGATGATCCCAACCATCGGCCCGATTCTTATCAATCGCGATCTGAACGGCCGGATACGGCTCGTCGTCGGTGAACCCGCGCGCAACCATCCAACAGCGAAACAAGCAATCGACGCCATCGCCTGCGAACTGCAAGAACGGCTTGGCCCCCATGCTTACCCTGCCGAAAACGCGGTGTTATTCGAGTCGGACCTGGACAGCGTTTGCGCTGGGGCGACGAGCTTTCTGCTGGAAGGTTTTGAGGGTGTGAAGGTCATCGACCGCTTAGCTACCGAAGGCAATTGGGCCTCCATTGCGCCGGAATCCACCGGTGCGCCGCGCATCGTGTTTTTTTCCATCAAGGGAGGAGTCGGGCGCTCGACCGCGCTGGCGGCGTCCGCCTGGGCGCTGGCGCAAGCAGGCCAACGGGTATTGGTGCTGGACCTTGATCTCGAATCGCCGGGTTTGTCGTCGGCGTTGTTGCCCGAGGAGCGCCGCCCCACCTACGGGATTGCCGACTGGCTGGTGGAAGACCTGGTGGACAACGGTGATACCGTATTCGAGGACATGATGGCAACCAGCACACTCTCGCACGACGGAGAAATCTATGTCGTCCCGGCGCATGGCTGCGATCCCGGCGAGTACATAGCCAAACTGGGGCGGGTGTGGATGCCAAAAATGCGGAGCGACGGCGCGCGGGAAACTTGGTCGCAGCGGCTTTCACGGCTGATCGATGCCTTGGAGACGCGCTGGCAACCCGATGTCATTCTGCTCGATTCGCGGGCGGGTATCGACGAAGTGGCTTCGAGCTGCGTGACCGATCTTGGCGCCTACCTGGTGCTGCTGTTCGCTATTGATGGCGAGCAAACCTGGTCGGGCTATCGCGTTCTGTTCCGACATTGGCGCAAGTCCGGCGTGGCTGAAGCCATACGTGAGCGGTTGCAAGTGGTCGGCGCGATGATTCCCGAAACGGATGCTGCCGAGTATTTTGCTGACTTGCGTGAGTACAGCGCCGACTTATTCAGAGAAGAACTCTACGACGAGATTCCTCCGAGTAACGTCGCTGGGGAGCAATGGAATTTTGATGCGTCCGATGAAGGTGCGCCACATTATCCCTGGGCGGTTCGCTGGCATCGCGGGTTCGCGGCGCTGCGTTCCCTGCATACGCGCCTCGAATCCATCGACGCACAGGAAGTCAACACCGTTTTCGGGTCACTGATCGGAAACCTCGCGTACACCGTCGCCAATGAGGGAGCAGAGCATGGCTGACGTAACGGCGCTGCGTCGGGCCATCATGGTTTCCCTGCCGGCGGAGACTTCATATTTCGGCGCAACGCCGGATCTGAAGCGCCTCTACTTGCCACCCGCTCACGTCAAGGCCCTGCGCCTGGATTGCCACTTGGTGATCGGGACGCGCGGCGTCGGTAAGTCCGTGTGGACGGCGGTGCTTGGCAGCACGGAATTACGCAAGGCCTTGGGCGCATCCGTTCCCGAACTGGACCCTGCCGAGGTCCGGATCGGCTTTGCCGAACCCCCCTGTATCGACCACTACCCCGATGCCGACACGTTCGCGCAACTGCTGGGGCTGGGAATCCCGGCCTACGACATTTGGCGGTCAGTTGTCGCGCGCTGGGTGGCCGGAACACTGGCCGCCGCTATCCCTTGCAGTAGTTGGTCCGAAACCGTCGCTTGGATCAAGGCTAACCCGGAAGCGCTGGCGCGTCTGATGCAACAGGCCAATGAGCGGCTTGCTGATGATAAACGCGGGCTGATCCTCTTTGATGCGTTGGACCGATTAAGCGACGACTGGCGCACGATGGACCGGATCGTGCGCGATCTCTTGCGCACCGCGCTCTGGCTCAAATCGTATTCCAGGCTCTCGGCTAAGGTATTTCTCCGCGAGGACCAGTTCGAGCGCAAGGTCACCGATTTCCCGGATGCCTCCAAATTGCTGGCCACCCGGGCCGAACTGACTTGGGCGCTACATGATCTGCACGGACTTTTGTGGCAAACGCTGATCAATGCCCCAAACAAGCAGCAGGGTGAAAGGCTCCGTGAGCTTTATCGTTCGGTGGTCAAGGCGCTTCCCGTTGAATCGAAAGGAGTCTGGCAACTGGCCGGCGAAGTCAAAAAAGCAACGCCAACCCAGCGCGCCTTATTTGAGGCGCTCGCGGGACCGTGGATGGGGCGAGACCGGCGGCGCGGCGTACCTTATATCTGGTCGGTAGGACATTTGGCCGATGGCAAAGGCCGCACCTCACCACGCTCGTTCCTGGCAGCTATCCGGCAGGCGGCGGAGGATTCCTTGGAGCGCTATCCCGACCATCCTCATGCGCTGCACTACGAAAGCATCAAGCGCGGCATCCAAAAAGCTTCGGAGATTCGCGTCAATGAAATGGCCGAAGATTATCCTTGGGTGCGAACGTTCATGTCACCACTGGCCGGCCTGACTGTGCCCTGTGAGTACGCCTTGATCGAACAACGATGGGTTCACAATTTTCCGGATGGACCAGGCGCTGAGACTGTCAAGCGCTTGCCACCTCAACATGCCGAACGCGGCTGGGACGGTCTCAGGCAAGACCTGATCCGGCTGGGCATTTTCGAGACCAAGAAAGATGGACGGATCGACATGCCGGACCTTTACCGCGTCGGTTTCGGCCTGGGTCGCAGGGGTGGCGTCAAGCCAAAAGGATTGACTGTGGTCAATAGCTGAACAACCGGCGGTTCGTGAAACGTCTACAGTTACTTGGCCTGCCACCCGTCGGGTAGATAGCTAAAGCCGGGTCGCAAACAGACATCGGTCAAGTTGCACCAGGGGCGTTCGTGGTTCGCTAAGCGCCGCCACCGGGCACCGTTCCACGAACATCAGATTTACAGAACCGACAGTCTGTCGCTGACCCACGGTACGATTCTAAGCATTTACGCCAAGCGATAGACGGCGGATAAATTCCCGCCGCAGCAGTCAAAATACCACACGCTATCCGATTGAATTAGATAGCTAAGTTTGTAACGGTTTATCGGTGGTCTGTCGTTTGGCGCAGGTGGATATCAGGGACAATAGAGAAAAACTGCCTCAACATCCTTGCCAGTATCGCGGGAAGAAACCGACCCACCACCTACATACCAGTCCTGCAAGGACCGCCATTCAATCTTCCCTACATTCACTGGTCCCGGATCGTAAACTTTAACTTTCTTCAGGGCGTCATCGATCCCGGCAATGACGACAATATGGGTTTTGCCATTGACCCAGAGCGGGCCATATTGCCTGAGCCATTGCAATAGCGCCGCCGGACTGGGACTCATCGGCGGCACAGCGCGCAACCCTAGTCGCTTGGCCATGATGAGAATATCGCTGTTTTGTATGCCAGTATTGGCGTCGCGGATTTTCTGTGAAGCGGCATCCAGTTCGGGAGGAACCAGATTAGCCAGACTCATCTGCTTCTGGTCGGTTTTCCACCGGATCAGCATTTGGGCGCTGGCGTACCAGCAGGACATGGTGAGCGTTTGGGGGATAAGCGTCATTCCGGAAACTTCATAGGACATAGCTTTTACCTCTGAAGTAGAGCGATCAATCGGGTTGAAACCGCCGCATGATGCGTCTGCGATTTTCGCTCATAATCTCAAAAATAATGCCAACTGTCCGCACTCTATGGCCTGAATGATCTGCTGAAGGGGAGATAAGAAAAATTAAAATAAAATCAATCGCTGTCTTAATTACCCAATGCCTTCCATTCACGCCATTCCAGCAGGTCATCATTATTCTAATGATGACCTGCTGGAATAAACGCCTTAATTTAAATTATGCAGAGCCAAACTGACCTGAATAATATGGTCAATTTGGCCCAGACAAGCCTTTATCGCCGCCGTAAGTCCAAGGTGCAGGGGAAGTAGGAATTAGGTTCCTCGGTGGGCGGAGTCATTGGCCCCGGCGTGTGGCCGTAAGGCCAGAACCGGGTAAAGCGCCGCGCCTCGGCTTCGTTGGCGTTGACCGGGAAACTGTCATAGCTTCGGCCACCCGGATGAACTACATGATAGGTACAGCCGCCGATAGCCCGCCCGTTCCAGGTATCAACCAGATCGAAGACCAGCGGAGCATGGACCGGAATGGTTGGATGCAGCGCCGACGGCGGTTGCCAAGCGCGATAACGAACCCCGGCGACAAACTCGCCTTCCACTCCAGTCGGCCGCAACGGCACCCGTCGCCCGTTGCAGGCTACCACGTGCCGTTCGCCGGTCATGCCGCGCACCTTGACTTGCATCCGTTCCACTGATGAGTCGACATAGCGGGCGGTTCCGCCCAACGCTTGTTCCTCGCCCAGCACATGCCACGGCTCCAGCGCCTGACGCAGCTCCAGTTGAATATCCTGTTGCACGATGTCGCCATAGTGCGGGAAGCGGAACTCGAAAAACGGCAGGAACCAGTCGCTCTCAAAGGCATAGCCGGTTTGCTGGAGATCGGCCATTACATCCTTGAAATCCGCCCAGACGTAGTGCGGCAGCATGAACTGGTCGTGAATCCGCGTCCCCCATCGCGCCAGCGGCCGATTGGGGTAAGGCTGTTCCCAGAACCGCGCCACTAGCCCACGCAGCAACAGCATTTGCATCAGGCTCATCCGGGCATGTGGCGGCATTTCAAAGGCCCGCATTTCCACCAGTCCCAGCCGCCCAGTGGCCGAATCCGGCGAATACAGTTTGTCGATGCAGAATTCAGCGCGGTGGGTGTTGCCGCTCAGATCCACTAATAGATTGCGCAGCAGCCGATCCACCAGCCACGGTTGCGGCGCTTCCCCCGGCGGCAGTTGCTGAAAGGCAATTTCCAGCTCGTACAAACTGTCGTTGCGGGCCTCGTCGATGCGGGGAGCCTGACTGGTCGGGCCGATGAACAGCCCGGAAAACAAGGTGGACAGGCTGGGATGGTGCTGCCAGTAGCTGATCAAGCTTCGCAGCAGTTCGGGCCGGCGCAGAAACGGACTGTCGCTGGGTGTCGCCCCGCCCAGGGTGACGTGATTGCCGCCGCCGGTGCCGGTATGACGCCCGTCTAGCATGAATTTTTCGGAGCCTAACCGGGATTGCCAGGCGTCTTCGTACAGCCCCTCAATGTTCTGCTTCAACTCGTCCCAACTGTTAGCGGGATGAATATTGACTTCGATCACGCCGGGGTCGGGGGTAACGGCGAATTTTCGCACCCGCCAGTCGGATGGCGGTGGATAGCCTTCCACCAGCACCGGCATCTGCAAACTGGCGGCGGTCTGTTCGATACAGGCCAGCAAATCCAGATACTGCTCCAGGCGCTCCAGTGGCGGCATGAACACATACAGATGACCATCCCGCGGTTCGACGCACAGCGTGGTGCGGATGACCGCAGCGTGATCTACGGCGGGTTGTTCCTGAAAGGCGCTGTGTGGCGTTTCCGATCCACCCCGCAGGAATTCACTGTAGCGGCGCATCACTTCGCCATGCGAGTCACCGAGCGCAGAGCGGAACTCGAACAACGACTGCGGGTGTGGGATGTTTTGATCAGTTTCCCCGACCCACGGCAATGCCGATAACGGCAAGCGGTAACCCATCGGCGAATCGCCGGGAATCAGATAAAGATGCTCACGGCGCAACATCCACGGCCCGCTGCGCCAGCCGTTTTCTGTCGCCGCCGGATCCCAGCGCAACGGCAAGGCATAGCCGGTGACGGTGTTCAGACCCCGTTCCAGCAAGATTGCTAACCGCCGCCGCTCTTCGTCACTCTTGAGATCGAACTTCAGCGGATCGAGGTTGACCGGCAGGGTGCGTTCCTTCCACAGATAGTAATAAGTGTCCTCGTAGCCAGGGATCAAACGGTCGGGGCTCACCCCCAGCCGCCGGGTCAGTTCCGCCGCGAAGGTTTGGGCCTGCTCCGGGCCGAAACCTTGCGGGGTCTCGTCATCAGCGATCCAGCGTGGGTCATGCCACAGCGGCAGACCGTCGTTGCGCCAATAGCAGGACAGCGCCCAGCGTGGTAACGATTCACCCGGATACCATTTACCCTGGCTGTAATGCAGGAAACCATTTGGCGCAAACCGGTCGCGTAGCTTCTTCAGCAGTCGCCCGCCCAGCTTGCGCTTGGTGGGGCCCATGGCCGCTGTGGTCCATTCCTCGCCATCCATGTCGTCAATCGAGACAAAGGTCGGCTCGCCGCCCATCGTCAAGCGCACATCGCTGGCCCGCAACTGCTCATCCACCGTGTAGCCCAGTGCCTCAATCGCCCGCCACTGGTCGTCGGTGTAAGGTTTGGTGACACGGGGGTCCTCGTGAATCCGGGTGACGCTCATATCGAAGCCGAATTCGACTTCGCATGGTTCGGTCGCCCCGGTCACAGGCGCAGCGCTGGGTGGGGTCGGGGTGCAAGCCAGCGGAATATGACCTTCACCGGCGAATAGGCCAGAAGTCGGGTCCAGCCCGATCCAGCCGGCGCCGGGGATAAACACTTCGGCCCAGGCGTGTAGATCAGTGAAATCAACGGCGGGGCCGGAGGGGCCGTCCAATGCCTTGAGATCGGCGGTGAGCTGAATCAGATAACCGGACACGAACCGCGCCGCCAGCCCCAAATGCCGCAGGATTTGCACCAGCAACCAGGCGGTATCCCGACAGGAGCCAGTGCGGTTAGTCAAGGTTTCTTCGCAGCTCTGGACGCCCGGCTCCATGCGGATGATGTAGCCGATGGCTTGATTCAGACGCAGATTGATCCCGACCAGGAAATCGACGATCCGCAGCGGTTCACGGGATACCTCCACTAGCCATTCCTGCAGTTGCGGCCCGCTTTCCTGAATTTCCAGATAGGGCGCCAGTTCCTGCCGCAGGGTCGGCGGGTAGGCGAAGGGGTATTTTTCGGCGTAATCCTCAACGAAGAAATCGAAGGGATTGATCACTGTCATTTCGGCGATCACATCTACGGTAATTTTCAGCTCCCGGATTTTCTGGGGGAATACCAGCCGGGCCTGAAAATTGCCGAAAGGGTCTTGCAGCCAGTTGATAAAATGCGGGACGGGTTCAATTTTCAGCGAATAGGCGTGAATCGGGGTGCGGGTATGGGGTGCGGGCCGCAACCGGATCACATGCGGCGCGGCGCTGACCAAGCGGTCAAAATGGTAATCAGTCTGATGATGGAGTGCGATGCGTATGGCCATGGCCTGTCCTTCACAATCGGCGGGAGAACTCGGGAGAACTTGATGAGGGGCGCAAATGATACGTGATGCTAACCGGCCCGGCTAATGCAAATGGCATTCCGCATTGATCCAGCCTACTTCACAGTCTTGTGGTGACGGTTAGTTTTTGCATCCCTCACCCTGACTTTTCGCCCCTCTTCCAGCGAGAGAACGAGGGTAATGCGTTAAATTGGTGCAGAATAATCGTTTGTGCCCTGATTTATGGCGGTAGGCTGCCGGTTAGCCGCGCAATTTCATAACTAGACTTTTGCTTTCTGCTATCCCCGCCAGCATGGGAGCGACCAGTTCAAGAGGTTGGCGGAAACCTTGACGATTATAACCCGTTACCCTGCTATACCAGAAACTGGCTTGAGTTTTGCTAACCCCGAACTCCATGTTAATTACGCCACCCTTTCAAGGAAATGCGCCAATGACTATCGAGTGGCAACACTATTCCGCGCCGGGGTTCTACGATGAACTCATCGCCAGCGGCTCGGGGCCGCGCCCGCCGGCCCGCGCCTTGTGCGAGTATCTGGCTTCACTGAATGACGAGGAACTGCGCGAGCGCAAAACCGCCGCTGAGCTCGCTATCCTGGTCATGGGGATCACCTTCACCGTCTACACCGAAGGTGGCAGCATTGACCGCGCCTGGCCGTTCGACATCGTGCCACGCATCATTCCCAAACAAGAGTGGGATGGTGCCGAGGCCGGCCTGAAACAGCGGGTGCAGGCGCTCAACTTGTTCATTGATGACCTGTACCACGAGCAGAAAATCGTCAAGGACGGGGTGTTTCCCGCTGAGGTGCTGGCCCAATCGGTCAACTTCCGCCCGCAGTGCGTTGGCGTCAGTCCCCGCCACGGGGTCTGGGCGCACATCTGCGGCAGTGACTTGGTGCGCGACAAGGATGGGGTGCTTTATGTGCTGGAAGATAACCTGCGGGTGCCGTCCGGCGTTTCCTACATGCTGGAAAACCGGGTCGTCACCAAGCGGGTGTTCCCGGAACTATTCGAGCATCAGCGGATTCAGCCGGTCGATGACTACACGCTACGGCTGTACGACATGCTGGCCTCGCTGTCGCCGCGCCCCGGCGATCAGCCCACCGTGGTAGTGCTGACTCCCGGCATCTACAACTCAGCCTATTTCGAGCATTCCTACCTGGCCCAGCAGATGGGCGTGGAACTGGTCGAAGGCAGTGATCTGGAGGTCGGCGACGATGATTGCGTCTACATGCGGACTATTGAAGGCCTGGAACGGGTGGATGTGATTTACCGACGGATCGATGATCTGTTTCTCGATCCGGAGGCGTTCCTGCCCGATTCGGCTCTGGGCGTCAAGGGTTTGCTGCGGGCCTGGCGCAAAGGCAAGGTCGCCCTCGCCAACGCGCCGGGCGCCGGGGTCGCCGATGACAAGGTGGTCTATGCCTTCGTCCCGGAAATCATCAAATACTACCTTGATCAGGATCCGCTGATTCCCAATGTCCCGTCCTATCTGTGCATGAGGGAAAAAGACCGGAAGCATGTGTTGGCCAATCTAGCCAATCTGGTAGTCAAGCCAGCCAATGAGTCCGGCGGTTACGGAATGATGGTCGGGCCACACGTTACGCCTGCTGAACACAAGCGCTTTGCCGAGCTGATTCAGCAAGATCCCCGCAATTACATCGCTCAGCCGACTCTGGCGCTGTCCACCTCGCCGACCTTGTGCGACAACGATCAGATGGAACCGCGCCATGTTGATTTGCGCCCGTTTATCCTGTCTGGTCCCACCACCTATGTCACTACTGGCGGTCTGACCCGGGTGGCGCTACGCAAGGGTTCGCTGGTCGTGAACTCCTCGCAGGGCGGCGGCAGCAAGGACACCTGGATTGTTGACACTGAGGGCCTTTAACCATGCTATCCCGCGTCGCGCAGAACATTTACTGGATGGCCCGGCAGATCGAGCGGGCTGAAGACACCGCCCGGCTGATTAACGTCAACGCTAACCTGCTGTTGGATTTGCCGCGCAACACCACCTTTGGCTGGTTGCCGCTGATTTTCATTGTCGGGGCTGAGAAGCGGTTTTTCGAGAAAGACCCACACCGCTTGGCTGATGAAGCCACCGTGGTCAAGTTCCTGATCAGCGACATCGATCATCCTAATTCGATCCTGTCCAGTTTAGCCTATGCCCGCGAGAACCTGCGCACTACCCGCGATACCGTGCCGCAGGAAGCGTGGGAACAGGTCAATAGCCTGTATATCTATGCCCGCGATCATCTGCCGACCCGGCGCGGTCGCTTTGAATTTATGCGGCGGGTGATTCACGGCGCTCAGCAAATCAATGGCCTGCTGGCTGGCGCGATGAGCCGCACCGCTGCATACAGCTTCCTGTGGCTGGGCCGCTATCTGGAACGGGCGGATATGACGACCCGCATTCTTGATGTGCGTTCGGCGAATTTGCTGGCCCACGCAGACCAGGTTCCGGCTCAGAGTCCATCTCAGTCTCAAACCCAAGCGCAGTCCCAGACTCCGGCTCCTGAGCAGGCCGAACAGGACCCGTTTGAAAGTATCCAGTGGATGAGCGTTCTGAAATCGCTCAGCGCCTACCAGATGTACCGTCAGCAGGTGCGGCTGCGGGTGGGTGGACCGGATGTCCTCAAGTTCCTGTTGCAAAATGATAGTTTTCCCCGCTCGGTGTCGTTTTGCCTCAAGCAACTGGAAGCCGGTTTGCGAGAATTGCCTGGCAGCGCCTCGTCGCTGGAAGCCATCGCTCCGCTTAAACAGCGGCTTGGCGATGCGGCGGTGCCGGAGCTGGCTCATGAGGGGCTGCACGAATTTATCGACAACCTGCAAATCAGCTTTGGGGATTTGCACAATCAGATTGCCGCTGCTTATTTTGCCCATTAGCTCGTTTCCTGAACCGGCCCCGCGCTGGTTCAGGAACACTCGATTCGCCGGCCTTCGCGCCGGCGTTTTTTTGGAAAACGTCGAAAGGGCAAACGTGCTTTGGAAGCGGCGCAAAAAATCAGGGAACTGGTCAATAATAAAGCCGACTGTGAATTAAAAGACCCCCATTTTCCTATTGGAATTGTCTTATTCCCATTCCGCTAAATCGGCTCGTATGATCCGGATGCGCTGCAAAATCGCTTCCCGTCTCAGGTTAAAAAAGACCATGCCGGCTGTAATCACTGCGCCCAGGCCGATTAGAATTAAAGCCCGGCTGAAACCCTGTTCTGGATAAAATTGCAACAGTTGCCCCAGCACGTTCAAGATCAGAAACGCCACTCCGGTATAAAGAAAAGCGCGAATCCTCAGGGCAATTCCGAGAATGACACCAGTCATCGCCAAAGTCAGCGCCAGCACAAATATCCACAATTCATGGCGTAAAAATACATCCAGTCCTACTCCAGCGTATAAGGCGCTCAACGCCGCCAGTCGTACCCCATTCAAGACCTTCGGGCGTAATTCCTGCCGGTGCAGATGCGCCAGCACCAACCCCGATGCCGCTGCCGGAATGATGTAGAACTGCCATAGTCCGTAATGCGCTGCCCACTGTGGTGCCCATAAATAAATGGCGCCATTCAATGCCAATATACCTAAATACAATGGCAATGGATTCCGTAAGGTTCCGGCTAATGACAAATACAGTACGGCGGATGTTAAAAGAGTCCCGCCTGTCCACGGTGAGGCGAGTTGCCACGGGGTAGTGAGGATGGCGAGAATCGGCAGCAGTAGCGCCAAACGGTAAAACGGCGGGAGTGCGGTAAATTGATGGAGCAGGAACGCAGCGAAGGCGGCAATGAGTAAAGCTGCGCTATCCCACGGGGTAATAGGCGTCAGTCCTAGGATAATCAACCGGAGATAAACCGCCAGCAGCCCTAATAACAATGCAGCGGCATACAGCCCGTTTGACTCATCCGGTTGCCGCCATGCCCGCTTTCCCGCCCAGCCGATCAATAACAGCAGCGTTGCGCTAAAGGCCAGTGGGTCAGCAGGGACGCCGAAATACCAGATCGGCCAGCGCATTCCGGTCAACGTCATCAACAAGACTCCGCTGTGCACCCCGATCCAGAGCAGGGTCAGCAGCAACAGCCACGATTCCAGCCTGGTGAGGACTGCTTCCAGATCATAAAGCCATGTCAATCGTTCCCGCTGTTCGGGAAGCGTCAGAGCGTCCAGCCGACCGTTAATCCAGCTCCGAGCCACCCTGCTCGCTGCTAATAAGCCGCAAGTTTGTAAGGCATACCACGGCCCCAGACTGAGGATTGTCCAAGGATTTGCGCCGGTCAGCCAAAGCGCGTAACTGCCCGCCAGCAGCAAGATCAGTCCGACTTTCAACCAGAATGAGTCGGCCTGCCAGACGCCTCGCGCAAATGCCGTTCCGCCGAGTAAGCCCAGAGTCAGGGCGCACCATCCCCAGTCAAACTGCGGGGTTGCCCATAGCAGCGCCAGCCCCGCCACTGGCAACAGGTTGAGCCAAACCTTCAGCGCCTCGCGCCAGACCGTGAACCGGTGTGGCCCGTAACGCCAGACTAGCAACAGTCCACCATTCCACAGGGCGATGACTAGCGGGAGACTGCCCGGCGGTGCGTTGAACGCCAGCAGCATCGCGCCCATCGTTGCCGCGCCCGCCACCAGCAGGGTATGTGCTTGCACACGGTGCTGATGGAGCCGGCAGGCATGCGCCGCAGTCGCGGTCAACAGCGCCGTCACGCCCACCAGCGCCCAGAGTCGATCCGGTGGCGCAATGCCATACCACCAGCCGAGGCTTTCCAGACTCAGCACATCCGCCAGCAGCAGGGTCAGCGCCACGAAGGGCGTCCAGAACAGCGGCGGTTCCAGCCCGTGCTGTCGCCATTGCAGCCACCCCGCCAACTGCTGTCCATATCGCCGCCAGAGCGGAATCAGCAGCCACAGCAGATTCAGCCACAACAACGCCACAGTTATAGTGAGCGGGTTCCATTCCAGTCCGCCGAAAGCAAGCAAACCACTCAGGGTCAGCGCGGCGACCGCCAGCCAGGCCAAGCCGATCCAGGCGCTATTCCGCAACAGCAGGAACAGATACGGAGTGAGCAGGGCCACGGCGACGGCAAGCGGCCAAGCCTCCACCGCGAAGCCGGCTATCGCGCCGCGTAGCACCCCGATCAAGCCAAATAGCGGCCAGGTTCCCGGCGCGACGGCCCAATCCGGCCAGTGGGTGTTCCAGCGCGGCAATAGCAGATTCCCGGCCAGCCACAGCGCATAACCCCAGGCAATGGCGATCCAGCCTATATCCCGAAGGCTGGCCCCGGATTGCGCCGCAATGCTCCAAGTCAGGGCGCCCAACAGCAACGCCAGGCCGATCCCACGCCAGTCGGCGGCGCTCGACCACGGTCGGGATACCGGAAACAGGGCAATGCCCAATAGGATCAACAGCAACGGCAAACCGGGCTCGCCGGCCAATGCCGCCAGCACGCCCCCGGCTAGCGCCAAGGCATACAACAGGCTGCTAAAGCGCAGCAGTGGCGTTTGGAAAAAGGCCAGCCGGGCAACCCTGCCGGTTTCCAGCCAGAGCGCGGCAACCGCCATGCTCAGGCTGAGCAAGGTGTTGAGGATCGGTTGATTGAGACCGAACAACGGGTCTGGCCGAATCAACCAGACGCTGAGAGTCACCGTGATCAACGCGGCGTAGGCATGAGGAGCGCTTTGATAATGCCGACCGGCCATCACGAATAACAGCAAACTGGCTGCCAACGCCGGCCACAACTGCCACGCCGGCCAGCCAAGCAAGGCCAGCGCTGGACTGACCGCGACCACACTGGCGGCGATCAACAAGGCGAAACCGTGCAAACCTTCTTCGACTTGCCGACAGCCGCCCGCGCCGCCGGGGACAGTGAAACCCAGCAATCCCGCGATTCGCTGCGTCGTCGGCTTCGCCAGCGCGATTACGCTGATCCGCCAGACTAGCCACCCGTACAGTACCGCGCTCGCGCCCAGCCACGGCCAGATCAACCCGGCTTTTTCCAGTCCGACCAGCACTCCGGCTAATCCCAGCAGTGCGGGTAATGCGAACCAATGAAATAAATGAAACCGGCCCAGCAGTAAAATTCCAGAAATGGCTGCCCATCCGGCAACCAACGGCCATTGCGTCGAGGACGTTCCTTCCAGCAGGCGCAGGCTCAAATGGGTTAGCCCAACCGCCCACAACAGCGCCATCGCCTGTTCCAGCGGGGTGCGGATCAGGGTGGAGCCTGTCTCCAGCCGGTCTTCCCCAGCATCGGCCAGCATTGTCGTCCGAATCCGCAACCGCCAGTCCAGCCGCCACAGAAACCCCCACAGTCCCAGCGCCAGCACAAATTCGATCCACCCGCTGCCAGGGTCGGGGAAATAGCTCTGTTTGATGAGAACGCCAATGGCGGCGGCGACCGCTAACACGCCATAAAATAAGGGCTGTTGGCGCAAACCCAGACTCAGCCAGAGCAACAGCCCGCCAGCCACGATCAGCAACAGAATCAGGTCCAGCCGGCCTAGCCAGTCTGGCCATAAACTGACCCCGGCCAGCGTCAAAGCCAGTGCAATGTCGCCCAATGCCGCCGCGATGAAGACACTGCGACTGATCGGCGCCCGGCGACGACCCTGTAAACCCAGTCCGGCCCATCCTGTCGCCAGCGCCAGCCAGCCAAAGGCCGTTTGCACTTCCCACCGCAATGGCAGCCCACTCGGCAAATAAGCGATGGCCACCGTCGCCAGCAGCGCTACGCCGGCATCCGCCCAACTCCAGCGTGGATCGGCGTTGGGCAAGGTCAGCGCCAGCCGGATAGCGGCATACGCCAATCCCGCCGCCATCATGCCGGTTCCAAAGCCCAGCCAACCGGGTTCGCTCCAGACCAAACTCCAGCTGGTCAACCCGATCAGCAGCGCCCCGAACACCACCAATCCTTGCAGCGCCATTGCCCGTGAGCGGGAACTAGCCCAACGACTGAGCGCCAGCAAGGCCAGCAAGCCCGGCACACTGGCGAGGCTATGCCAGGCGGGCGTCAGGATCGTCAGAATGCTGAAGCCATACAGCCCGGCGACGCAGCCCAACAGCAGATACAGCGGCGGCAGGGTCTGATAACGCCAGGTCACCCAGCCGTACAGCGCTGCGCCCAGCGCCAGAGTTAGCAGGACCGCCGGCGTGTTCTGCACCGCCATAGCCACCGCGACCGCTGACAGCGCATACAGTGCGAAACTGAAGCGCGACAGCACCGTGTATTTGTCTACCCAGTCCTTGAACGCTGCGTCCACCATGAACAGCAACCCGCACAGCACCATCAATAACGGCCCGGTGGAACCGTCCGGCAACGATTGCGGCCAGGCCCAGCTCAGGTGAACGAAGGACACGGTGGCGGCATACACCAGCAATCCGGCAGCGTAATACGTGGTTAGCCGCTGCTCGACGAATAGCCGGCGCAACCACTCACGGACGAAGCAATGCAGGCTGTAGGCAAGCAGTCCCAACAACACCAGATCCAGCCCCGCCAAAACCCGCCAGTCAGGGAAAATTGCGGCCAGAGGTACGGCCAGTTGCATGGCCGCCAGCGCTGTCAACAGGGTGGGGTAACGGTCTTGCAGCGCTCGATCCAGCAAGGCGCTGCTCAATGTTGCTGCGACGACAAAGGCTGCCAATGTCGCCGCCGTGATCAGCAGGCTGACGATCAGCAGCAGTCCGTCGCCGCCACTGGCGTTGATCAACCGCACCGCCACCGCTAGATCGAGCGGGGCCAACAGCATGGACAAGGTCAGCAACATACTGCTGGCGATCACCAGTTCCGGGCGTTGACGGCGGAACTGGTAACCAGCCCACAGCAGAAAAGCGGTAACGCTGACCAGACTGCCGAATACTGCCAGTGCATTGATAAAGCCGCTGGTGTTGGCGATCAGGAACAGCGCTCCGGCCACAAAGCAGAACCCGCCAATAAACCAGCCGATGTTCTGCATCAGGAACGGCGCGATCAGTTTTGGCCAACCGGACAATGTATGCAGCGCCCTTTCCAACGGGTTCGGCGCGGTCGGTTGCCAGGCCACCCTCTCCGGTTTGCGAGGGTGGGGCGGCGGAGCGAAAGTGGGTGGTTCAGGCGGTGGGGTGAAAGGCGGAGGAGTAAAGGCGGGCGGTTCGGGTTGTGGTTCAGGCAGAGGCAGCGCCACGGGAGCTTCCGGCAAAGGCTCCAGTTGCAGCGCCGGCGAAGCGGAAATTGGCGGCTTGATCAGCGGTTGGGGCGGTGAGGAAACCGGCGTTGGCTTTTCCAGCGTAAAGGGTAAAGGCGGACGTTCCGGCGCGGCGGCGAGTGGCCGGGGCAACGATTCGGCGATTTGCCGCGCTCGTTCCGCGCTCTTCGCTGCCGCCTGAGCGACCGCCAGCAACCGCTGGGTTTCGTGTAATTGCCGGCGGGTCACGATCAGGGCAATCAACAGGATGATCGGTGAAACCAGCCACAACGCAGCAATGAAGATCAGAATCGTCCAGTTCAAAAGCTACCCTCCCCTAACCTGCCTCGCCGCTTGCGCCCAATCTGCTCCAGTCGAGTCTGATCAGCCGTCCAGCACCAGTCGCCGGGTGTGGCGGGCGATCACCAGTTCTTCATTGGTCGGCACCACCCAGACCGCTGTTCGGCTGCCGGCCCGGTCAATTCGCGTTTGATTAGCCGCGTTGGCCGCTGGATCCATCTCAATCCCCAGCCAGCTTGAAAGGCCGCAGACCTGTTCCCGCACCGCCGCCGCGTGTTCGCCGATGCCGCCGGTAAACACCAGCGCATCGAGTCCATCCAGCGCCGCCGCCAGTGAGCCGAGTTCGCGGGCGATCCGGTAGCAGAAATAATCCACCGCCAGCTTGGCGTTGGGATCGGGACTGGCCAGCAACTCGCGCATGTCATTGCTGACACCCGACAAGCCGAGCAGCCCGGATTGTTTGTAGAGTAGGTTAGTCAAATCCTTGACGCCCATTCCATGCCGTTCAATCAGATACAGGATCACGCCGGGGTCAAGCGAACCGGTGCGAGTGCCCATCGGCAGCCCTTCGACGGCGGTGAAACCCATCGTGCTGGCGATGCTGCGGCCATCGCGGATCGCGCACATGCTGGCCCCGTTGCCGAGATGCGCGATCACGATCCGTCCGGTGATCGACGTTCCCATCAATGTGGTCAACGCGCCGGCGACGTATTCATAAGACAGGCCGTGGAAGCCGTAGCGCCGCACCCCTTCCGCCCGGTAGGTTTTCGGCAAGGCGAACAGCTTGGCTAATTCCGGTTGACCGTGATGAAACGCGGTGTCGAAACAGGCCGCCTGCGGCAAGGTGGGCCGCACTGCGCTGATGGCGCGAATCCCGGCCAGATTGTGCGGCTGATGCAGCGGCGCCAGCGGGATGAAGGTTTCCAGCCGGCTCATAATGGCCGGCGTCAGCAGTTGCGGATCGCTGAATTCCTCGCCGCCATGCACCACCCGATGCCCGGCGGCGACGACTTCCGGCAAGCCAGGCGTTTGATCGAGCCAGTCCAGCAGATCGCGCAATGCCGCCTGATGATCGTAAACCGCTGCGCTGACCGGTTTGGGCGGCGGTGGCGCGGCGACATCGGCGGCCCGGCGGCGATGTTCTGGCCCCTGCTTGCGGTAGGGTTCGCTCCCCGGCGTGGGATACACGTCGGCCAAGACCTGACCGGCATGATCGAAGGCTTTGAAATGAGGATTATCCTCACCAAGGTTTTCCTGTAAGCCGCGACAGACCAGCGTCAATTCACTGCCGTCATTGGGCAGGGCAAATACCGAAAACTTGATGCTGGATGAGCCGGCGTTAATGACCAACAGACCTTTGGACATGATTGTTCCCTTCCAGGATGTTTGTCGAAAACCTGTATCCGTGGAAAATCAAAAATTTTTACCCGCTTTTAGTCCCTGGTCTCTCCCAGTTTTCCACTGATCTCTTGTAGATAGTTGTGGAAGCGTGCGCCGAGTTCGGGATGACGCAAGCCGTATTCGACGGTGGCGATTAAATAGCCGAGCTTGCTCCCGCAATCATGCCGCCGCCCGGAAAACTCATAGGCCAATACCTGCTCTTCGTGTAGCAGTGCGGCAATGCCATCAGTCAACTGGATTTCGTTGCCGGTCCCACGCGGGATGTGTTCCAGCAAGTCGAAAATCCGCGAGGTCAAGATATAACGGCCCACTACCGCCAGATCGGATGGGGCATTCTCCGGTTTAGGTTTTTCGACAATGCCATCGACATTGCTCAAACGATTGGCGAAAGGCAATGGATGCACGATGCCGTATTTGTTAGTTTCCTCTTTTGGCACCCGCTCCACACCCAGAATCGAACACTGGTACTTGTTGAAACAGCGCGTCATTTGACTCAGAGTGCCACCTTCATCGGTATCTTCTTCGATTAAATCGTCAGCCAGAATCACCGCAAATGGCTCATTACCCACTACTGGCCGGGCGCACAGCACCGCATGACCCAGGCCCAGCGCTTCTGCCTGCCGGACATAGACGCATTCCACCCCACGCGGCACGATGTTGCGGACGACTTCAAGCAGGTCCGTCTTGCCGCGAGTCTCCAGTTCTACTTCCAGTTCGTAGGCCTTGTCGAAATGATCAGCAATGGCATTTTTAGTGCGGCCAATGATGAACACCAGAGTATCCACGCCTGCCGCAACCGCTTCTTCAACCCCGTATTGAATCAGGGGCTTGTCCACAATCGGCAGCATTTCCTTGGGACTGGCCTTGGTGGCTGGCAGGAATCGGGTGCCGAGACCGGCCACAGGGAAAACCGCCTTGCGTACTTGCCGTTTCACCGTGCATTTACCTCGCTGGTTGGGGTTGGAATGATGAGTCTGCCAATGGCAAGGCATTGTCCGGCAACCCGCTAACCCGAACAAGCGCCGGCGGGTGATGCGATGGGCGGCGTGTTATAGCGCCAGGGTGGCGATCATCACGCCGGAATCCTCCGGGCAGACGTTGACGGTGAAACCCATCGCCCGGCACAACTCCAGCATTGGCGTGTTCTCGCGCAGGATTTCTCCGAACAGTTCACGCAGACCCTGGCCGCGGGCGTAGCCGATCAGCCGGCGCAACAGCAGACTGCTCAGACCAATGCCGGTCGCTTCCCGTAATAGAATGATGGCGAATTCCGCCCGCTCCTGGTTGGCATCAGCGATGATCCGCGCTACTCCGCAGCCCTCCGGTTCCTGACCGGGCCATTGCCGCACCGCCAGCAGCGCCATTTCCCGGTCGTAGTCGATCTGGGTCAGTCGGGCCGCTTCGCTATGGGTCAGTTCCTTGACCCGGTGCATGAATCGCAGCCGAATCTCCGCAGCGGTCAACTGGGCAAAGCCGGCGATAAAAGCGGGTTCATCTTCCGGGCGCACCGGGCGAATCAGCAGCGTCGATCCGTCTGGCAAGCTAAGGGTTTCCTCCAGTTCACGCGGATAAGGCCGGATCGCCAATCGGACGTGGGCCGGTTGATCGGAGACAGCCATCCGAATCCACGCTGCGCCCACCGTAGCCTGCCGCGCCGTCGCCAGTACCGGATTCAGCGCCAGTTCTGTGACTTCACCGAGATCGACCACCAGTTGCGCGACCTTGACCAGCAGCAGGATCACGCTATCCAGCAGCCCGGTCATGGCGGCGTCGGCGCTTTGCAACTGTTGGTAAAACCGGGTGTGGGCGATGGCTTCCCGCGCCAGCGCCAGGTTGAGCGGCGGTAGCACGGCGATGACTTCATCAAACAGGGCCGCCCATCGTCCGCCCAGCCCGAGCAGCAGCACCGGCCCAAACGTCGGATCGATGATCATCCGGATCGCCAGTTCCAGCGGCGCAAAATCATTGGCGATCAGCTCCCCTTCTCCGGCGAGAGGCGATGGTTCCGGCTCGGTCAGCGCAATCCCGTAACCCTGCAATAACGTGGATGTCTCCTCCATGCTCAGCGTGTCACGGCCTTCCGCCAGCGCAGCGTGAATCGTCTGTCGAGCGGCAGCGGGATCGGCGTTGAACAATTCGGGCAGGCTGGGCGGCGTTTCCATCAGCGCGATCCGGTTTTGCTGATGTCGCCAGCGCTGGACAAAAGCGCGAACCGCATCGCCGGACGAATCGTAAGTAGGGATGCGCTGCGCCAGAAAGCGTTGCCGGGCGGCATGGGCGCTGTTCACGCCCAGCCAGCAGGTGAAGACGCCGGGCCGCTGACCATCCTGGACTCGCAGCCGGCTCACCGTTTCGATGACCACCGTCGCTATATCTTCGCTGGAAATCAGCGCGTTCGGCGAGTGCAGCACCAGGATGCCGTCCAGCGCCTGCTCGTTCAGTAGTAATTCCAGCACGGCGGCGAAGCGGGTGGAACCGGCATCGCCGCCTAAATCCAGTGGGTTATCCGGCACGAAACCGGGGGGTAAAGTCTTGCGCAAGGCGTTCACCGTCGTCGGGCTGAACCGGGCCAGTCGCCCGCCTTCCGCAAACAGCGCATCAGCGGCAAGCAAACCCAATCCGCGACTGTTGCCAACGATTGCCAACCGGTCGCCGGTCACCGGCAGATCCAGCATCAAGGCGTCCGCCGCCCAAAACAGTTCCCGCAGCGACTGCACCCGCAACATCCCGACCCGACGAAAAGCGGCGTCATACACGGCGTCGATTTGGCGCGAGGCCGGATCGCCGCCTCGCCCGGCGCGAACGACAAGAACCGGTTTGATCCGCGCCGCCGCCCGCGCCGCTGACAGAAACTTGCGGGCGTTGGTCAGTGTTTCCAGAGACAGCAGAATGGCGTGGGTTTCGGGATCGCAGGCCAGCCAGTCCAACAGGTCGCTGAAATCGAGGTCGGCCCGCTCGCCCAGTGCGATCGCGCTGGAAAAACCGATGCCCTGGGGGGTCGCCCATTCCAGCGCTGAAGCCAGCACCGCCCCGGATTGGGCGATCAGCGCCCAGTGGCCCGGCGCCGGCAGTGGATCGCTCAGCGAGGCGTTCAGACCACAGCGCGGCATGACGACGCCGAGACTGTTTGGGCCAAGCAGGCGCATACCGTGAGTGCGAGCGATCTTGCGCAGGATACGCAGCCATTGCTGTGCGGCATCGCCAGTTATTAGCCCGCGAGCGGTGGCGATCACTACAACTGGGGTTCTCAGCCGGCCCAGCTCGGCCAGCAGGTTGGGAACGGTGGACAGCGGCGTCGCGATAATCGCCAGGTCAGGCGGGTGTGGTAAATCGGCCAAATGGGCAAAGGCTGGCTGATCGTGAATCCGTCGATGGCGGCGGCTGAGCAGAAACACTTCGCCGGTGAAACCGCCGGCCAGCAGATTGCGGGTCAGCGCCGCGCCCAGCGAACCGGGCCGTTCACTGGCCCCGATCAGCGCGACTGAGGCAGGATGAAACAGTGATTGTAATGAGCGGGGTGGCATGAACGCTGCCTCCATCTCCATTGCCAGTTTTTCCACCAGCGCGTCAATATCCGTTCAGCGCGGCCAGCCGTTTTCCCCCATCAGTTCATGCAGCGGTTGGCGGGTAGCCCAGCCTTCCAGCTCCAGCATTGGCTTGGCGTAAAACTGTTCAACCGGCCCCAGGCACAGCACTGCGATTGGCCGGGCGCCAGACGGCATCGCCAGCAATCCGGCCAGCGCGTCAGGATCGAACAGCGACACCCAGCCCAGTCCCAGCCCTTCAGCCCGCGCCGCCAGCCACAGGTTTTGAATAGCGCAGGCCACCGAAGCCAAGTCCATTTCTGGCAAGGTGCGCCGCCCGAAGATATACCGTTCGCGGCCATCC
Source organism: Candidatus Competibacteraceae bacterium (assembly GCA_003989085.1). Classification (GTDB taxonomy): domain Bacteria; phylum Pseudomonadota; class Gammaproteobacteria; order Competibacterales; family Competibacteraceae; genus RXIV01. Next base: position 148,208 of record RXIV01000002.1, on the reverse strand, counting down.
ATCAGCGCCGCCACCAGCAATTCCGCGCAGTCCAGCACTCCCTCGACCTTCAGCCGCATGAACTCGTCCTCACGTTCACCCAAGGCCCGGGCCGTGCGGATTCGTTCCGCTTCGACCAAGGCATGGATCGCCCGGCGCAAGGCGGGATCGGTGATACGGACAAAGCGCCACGGCTGCATCAGTCCGACGCTTGGCGCCTGGTGCGCCGCCGCCAGCAACCGAGTCAATTGTATTTCTGGCACTGGACCAGGGCAGAAATGGCGCATATCACGCCGCAGGGCAATCGCTTTGTAGACGGCGGCAATCTCGGCTTCACTGAACCGGTGATCGGCCACCGCTATAGCATCATCAGAGCAGGTCATAGCGGCGAATATCCGGGGGCGCCGCCAGCAGATTCGCCGCCTGAGCCAGCGCAGCCTGGAGATGAGGCGTTTGCAAATGGGCGTCAAGCGCAGCAGCATCGGCCCATTCTTCGACGAAGGTGAAATCGGTGGGATCGATCTGATTGTGCAGCAGGGTGTAGCGATGACAGCCGGTTTCGCGACGGGTCGGTTCCAGCAGCGCGGTCAGTACGGTTTGGAGTTGAGTGACGGCATCGGGCCGGGCGCTGATGCGGGCGACGACATGGACAGAATGGGTTGGCATGGCGGTTTCATCCTCGTGAGAAAATCATCGAAATAATAGCAGTCAGCACCTTCAACCGGGCGGGGCGTGGGCCTCCTCTCCGGGTTAAAGCGGGTAAGAGGCTCGTTCTACCACAAGCAAAAGTTCAGGATTGGCGCTCTCTGGGCGTCAATCCGATCAGCCGTCATCGCTCGCCGATCCAGGAAAATGGCTGTTCACACTTTCGGGAAAGCGGTTAAGATTCCTACCTTTCCTGCACCCGTCATCCACTCCGCGATTCAAACTCAATGATCTACAAAGGCATTATTCTTGCCGGTGGCTCCGGTACCCGGTTGCACCCGCTGACCGTTTCAGTCAGCAAGCAACTCATGCCGATTTACGACAAGCCGATGATTTATTACCCGGTCGCTACGCTGATGCTGGCGGGTATCCGGGACATTCTGATCATTACCACGCCCCGCGATCAGGCAGCCTATCAAGCGTTGCTGGGCGATGGTCGGCAGTGGGGCGTCAATTTCCACTATGCGGCGCAACCAAGCCCTGATGGTCTGGCGCAGGCGTTCCTGATTGGCGAGCAGTTTATTGGCGGCGATCCGGTCTGCCTGATGCTCGGCGACAACATCTATTACGGGCAGGGACTATCAGCGGTGCTGCGCCGGGCCGCTGCCCGTGATCAGGGCGCGACTGTGTTCGGCTACTACGTCCGTGACCCGGAACGCTACGGTGTAGTCAGTTTTGACGCCCAGGGTCGGGCGATGGATATTGAAGAAAAGCCGCAACGGCCTAAATCCAACTATGCGGTGACCGGGCTGTATTTCTACGATAACGAAGTCGTCCGCATCGCCAAGACCATCCGACCCTCGGCGCGGGGTGAGCTGGAGATCACCGATCTCAACAAGGTGTATTTGGAGCAGGGTCAGTTGAACGTTGAAGTGCTGGGGCGCGGCTATGCCTGGCTGGATACCGGCACGCACGAATCGTTGCTGGCGGCGGCCAACTTCATGCAAGTCGTCGAACAGCGGCAAGGCTTGAAAATCGCCTGTCCTGAAGAAGTCGCCTGGCGGATGGGCTTTATTGATGACGCTCACTTGGCGCAACTGGCGCAACCACTGGCGAAAAGCGGCTATGGTGCTTATCTGCTGGAACTGCTGGAGCGAGGGATCGTGTCGTGAAGGTCATTACGACAGAGTTAGCCGGCGTGCTGCTGCTGGAGCCGAAGGTATTTGGCGATGTCCGGGGCTTTTTTCTGGAGACCTGGCAGGCGGCGCGTTATGCCGAAGCCGGACTGCCGGAGCGTTTCGTCCAGGATAACCAGTCCCGTTCCCGGCGCGGGGTGTTGCGCGGACTGCATTACCAACTGATCCAGCCGCAGGGCAAGTTGGTCTGGGTGACGCGGGGCACGGTGTTCGATGTGGCGGTGGATATTCGCCAGGGTTCACCCCAGTTCGGGCGCTGGTATGGTTGCGTGCTGGACGATATCGATCACCGGCAACTGTACATTCCGCCCGGTTTCGCTCACGGTTTCTGTGTTTTGTCCGACGAAGCGGACTTCTTCTACAAATGCACTGACTACTATCACCCGCAGTCGGAGCGCGGCATTGCCTGGAATGACCCGGCTATTGGTATTGACTGGCCGTTGCAGGAAGTCTCGCTGTCGGGCAAGGATCAGCAGAACCAGCAATTGGCGGCGCAGCGTTCCGAAGATTTGCCGGTTTACGAGGGTTGAGCGATGCAAATTGTCATCATCGGCGCTCAAGGCCAGGTCGGATCAGAATTGGTCCGCCGCGCTCCCGGCCTTGGTTATGAAGTATTGGCCTGGGATCTGGCCGAACTGGATATTACCGATACGGAAGCCGTGGATCATGCGTTGAATGTCAGCGGCGCTGATGTGGTAATCAACGCGGCAGCCTATACCGCTGTGGACAAAGCGGAACAGGAGCCAGAGCGGGCTTTTGCCGCCAACCGGGATGGTCCCGCTCATCTGGCAACCGCCTGCAATCGCCTGAATATCCCGCTGTTGCATCTCTCTACTGATTATGTCTATGACGGGCGCAAACCCGGCCCATACCGTGAAGAGGATCCGGTCGCGCCGTTGGGCGTGTACGGCGCAAGCAAGCTGGCCGGTGATGAAGCAATCGGCCGGTTATTGCCACGGCATCTGATTTTGCGGGTGAGCTGGGTCTTCGGGATTCACGGCCATAACTTTGTGAAAACAATTTTGCGGCTGGCGCGGGAACGGGAAGAACTGCGAATCGTCGCGGATCAATACGGTTGCCCGACCTACGCCGGCGACATCGCCGATGCGCTGCTGGAGCTGGCGGAGCGCACCGCTGAACTGGATGCTCAACAAGCGTGGGGCGTTTACCACTATTGCGGCCAACCGGCGACCACTTGGCACGGTTTCACCGAAGCGATTGTGGAAGAAGCCCGCCATCATGAAGCGCTGCGCGTCCGAACCATCACGCCCATCGCCACTGCCGATTACCTGACCCCTGCCGCTCGTCCTCTTAATTCCGTGCTGGACTGTGAAAAACTGGTTACCCGCTTCGGCCTTCAACCACGTTCGTGGCGGGAAGGACTGAGAATGATGCTGGCGAATCCTTAAGCCGTTATTCACGGAACACGCGGAAAGATGAGCTTCTAACCCTCTGACCCCTCCGAGCTCTGGCCTCTGATGTCCGTTGATCTTGGTGAATTACTGGTTGCACACCAGAAGCTGACTGATGCTGACCTGCAACGCGCCCGGCGGGTGCAGGACGGCACAGGCGAGAGCCTGGATACCCTGCTGGTCAAGCTCGGTTTGGTGTCAGAACGCGATCTGGCGGAAGCGCTGGTCGCCGAGATGAACCTGCCGCTGGTCAAGCCCGCCGATTACCCCGAAACGCCGGTGACCAACGGCGCCATCTCGTCGCGCTTTCTCAAGGAAGCCCGGGCCATTCCCCTGGTGGATAGCGAGCAGGGGCTGATCGTGGCGCTGGCCAATCCCGCGGATGACTATGTGCTGACCGCGCTGCGACTGGCGACCGGCAAGCCCATCCTGCCGCAGGTCGCCATTCCCACCGAACTTGAAATTGCTTTTGAGCGGCTGTACGGCAGCGGTCGGTCGGCAATGGGTCAGATCGTCGATTCCATCGGCCTGGCCGATAATCTGACTGACGAAGAACAGATTCAGCATCTCAAAGACTTGGCCAGCGAAGCACCGGTGATTCGCTTGGTCAACCTGATGATCGCCCGCGCCGTCGAATCACGGGCCTCTGATATTCACATTGAGCCGTTTGAAAACCGGCTCAAGGTGCGTTACCGGGTAGACGGGGTGCTGCGCGAAGTCGAATCGCCACCCTCGCGGCTGTCGGCGGCAGTCATCTCCCGCATCAAGATCATGTCCAAACTCAACATTGCCGAACGCCGCCTGCCCCAGGATGGACGGATTCAGTTGCGGGCGCAGGGCAAGGAGATCGATCTGCGCGTGTCCACCGTGCCGACCCTGTGGGGCGAAAGCGTGGTGATGCGGATTCTCGACAAAGCCAGCGTGGTGCTGGATTTTCCAGTGCTGGGGTTCAGCCCGCGCACCCTGGCGCGGTTCCGCGCCGTGCTGGAGATGCCACACGGTATTCTGCTGGTGACTGGCCCGACCGGTTCCGGCAAGACCACCACCCTCTACACCGCCCTGCAAACCCTCAATACCCCGGAGCGGAAAATTCTTACCGTCGAAGACCCGGTCGAATATCAACTGGAAGGGATCAACCAGATTCAGGTCAAGTCGCAAATTAACCTGAGTTTCGCCAATGCCTTGCGGGCGATTGTCCGGCAAGACCCGGACGTGATCATGATCGGCGAAATGCGCGATCTGGAAACGGCCGGCATCGCGGTGCAATCGGCGCTCACCGGACATCTGGTGTTGTCCACTCTGCACACCAATGACGCCGCCGGCAGCGTGACCCGGCTGCTGGACATGGGTGTTGATGACTACCTGCTGACTTCGACCATCAACGGCATTTTGGCGCAACGGCTGGTGCGGTTGCTGTGCGTCCATTGTCGTCAACCGGCTCCAGCCCTGCCGGAACTGGTGGATGAATTGCGGCTGCGCCGTTTTACCGATAGCCACGATATCACCTTGTATAAACCGGTCGGTTGCGAACACTGCGGCGGGACAGGCTATCGGGGTCGGGCGGCGATCATGGAGTTTCTGGTGATGAGCGATCCCTTGCGAAGGCTGGTGCTGAAACACGCCGACGCCGGCGAGTTGCAGGCTGAAGCGCAACGCAGCGGCATGGACACCATGTACGAGGACGGTTTGTGGAAGGCGGTTGCCGGTCAAACCACCATCGAAGAAGTGTTACGGGTTACGACCCAGCAGGAACAGGACGCCTAAATGCCGCGCTACCGTTATGAGGCTGTCGATGCCGCCGGCGAAGTGCTGCGCGACGAACTGGATGCGGCCTCGCTGGACGCAGCTATCGGGCGAGTGCGCGATCTGGGGCTGTTGCCGTTGTCGGTCGCTGAAGCCAAGGGTGGTTTTCTGCGTGGTGGCTTGGGTCAGCCGTGGTTCAGCAAGCGCCGGACACTATCGGGAAAGACGGTCATGCGGCTGACCCAACAATTGTCCAGCCTGCTTCATGCCGGGATGCCGCTGGATCGGGCGCTGACCATTCTGATCGGCGTCGCCGAGGATGAGCCGGCTCAGACTCTGTTGGCGCGGGTGCAGGAGAAAGTGCGGGGCGGTGGATCACTGGCCGATGCTCTCGAAGCGCAAGGAACATTTTCCCGTTTTTACCTGAACATGATCCGGGCAGGCGAGGCGGGCGGGGCGCTGGATGTGGTGCTCAAGCGACTCACCGAGTTTCTGGAGCGGTCGCAGGCGCTGCGGGAAACCGTCATGTCGGCGCTGATTTACCCGATCATCTTACTGTCGGTATCGGCACTGTCGGTGATCATCCTGCTGACCTTTGTCGTGCCGCAATTCCAGCGACTATTCGCCGATTCCGGCAAGGCGCTGCCACTGGCAACGCAAATCGTCATCGCTGCCGGCGATGGGTTTCGGTATTACTGGTGGGTTGGGGCGATAGTGATTGCCCTGCTGGTCGGGGCTATGCGCCAGCAGCTCAGTCATCCTGAGAGTCGTATTCGCTGGGATCGCTGGTTTCTGCAACTGCCACTGTTTGGAGACCTGATCGCCAAGGTGGAAACTGCCCGGCTGGCGCGAACGCTGGGAACCCTGCTCGGCAATGGCGTGTCGCTACTGAATGCGTTGACCATCGTCCGGGAGACATTGAGCAATCAGGTGTTGGCGGTGGCGTTGGGCGAAGTGGCTGAACACGTCAAGACAGGCCGGGGACTGGCTGATCCGTTGCAGGATGCCGGCGGCTTTCCCAAGCTGGCGGTGCAGATGATCCGGGTTGGCGAAGAGACCGGTCAATTGCAGGAGATGCTGCTGCAAGTGGCCGATGCTTACGACGGCGAGGTGCAAATGGCGGTCAAACGGCTGTTGGCCCTGCTGGAGCCGGCCCTGATTCTGGGTCTGGGCGTGATCATTTCCGGGATCATCATGTCCATCCTGGTGGCGATTCTCAGTTTGAATGAGCTGGCGTTCTGAGATTTAAAGGCGTATCAGATTTTTAATCTTTCCGTGTCTTCCGTGGATAAAAGTAAAGATGAAACAACATATTAACCGTCGTTTGCGTGGTTTTACCCTGATTGAGCTGTTGGTGGTGCTGGTTATCCTTGGTCTATTGGCCGGGTTGGTCGGGCCGCAGGTTCTCAAATATTTGGGCGGGGCTAATACCAAAACCGCCAAGTTGCAAATTGAAGATTTCAGCACCGCGCTGGATGCCTTCCGGTTGGACATGGGCCGCTATCCCACGACCAACGAAGGTTTACAGGCGCTAGTCACCCAACCCTCCGGCGTCAATCGCTGGAATGGCCCGTATTTGCGCAAGAACACAATTCCCAAGGATCCTTGGGGTAACGATTATCAGTATCGCGCCCCTGGACAACATGGCGGCGCTTTCGATCTGTATTCGCTAGGTGCGGATAATGCCGATGGCGGCGATGGTGAGAATCAGGATGTGGTGAGCTGGCAGTAATTTCAGGGATGTTGCCCACGGAAAGCACGGAACGCAAAAAAGAAAAAGGAATAACGGTCAAGATCATGTGGACGGGATGGTAGGCATTGATAGGACGGTGGCAACGCGGTTTTACCCTGCTGGAAATGCTGGTGGCGCTGGTGATCGGGGTCTTGTTGGTGACGCTGGTTCCGCCCTTGCTGTCCGGGTTGGGTGGCGGCGTCGAGCTGCGCAGCGCCGCCCGGCAACTGGCCGCTGGTCTGCGCAGCGCCCGCAACCAGGCCGTTACCCGCCAGCAGGAAGCAGTGCTGACCCTCGATCTGGCCCAACACCGTTTTGGCGTGAGCGGCGACCCTCGAGTGATCGCCTTGCCAAATAGCGTGGCGTTCAATCTCTACACCGCCCAGTCGGAATTGCTGGATCAAACCACCGGCAATATCCGTTTTTTCCCTGATGGCAGCTCCACCGGCGGCGCGATCACCGTCAGCAACCCGAAAATTGCTTATCGAATCAATGTTGACTGGTTGACCGGAGCGGTCGACATTGTTGAACAGGGTGCTCCGCCATGATTCGCTACTGTCGCCAGTGCGGTTTTTCCCTGCTGGAAGTGCTGGTGGCCTTCGCCATTCTCAGTGTTTCGCTGGGCGTGTTGCTGCAAGTGTTCGCGACCGGATTGCGCAATGCGGGTGTAGCTGACGATTACAGCCAGGCGACGCTCTATGCCGAATCGATTTTGGCCGCTGTTGGCCGTGAAACGCCGCTCAGTGAGGGTGTCCATTCCGGGCCGGTCAACGACCGCTTTGCCTGGCGCAGCACGGTCAGTCCCTACGCTGAGGGGTTGCCGAACCCCGAAAAAACGCGAGTTCGGGCTTATCGGGTCGGCGTGGAAGTGTATTGGGCGGGCCGAGGTCAGGAGCGTTCGGTCACACTGGAAACCCTGCGGCTGGCCCCATTTGAACCAGCGAAGGGAGGATTCCGATGAGGGCGGGAAAGCGGGTGCTGGATCGACGGCGGGCCGGCTTCACCCTGATCGAACTGGTGATCGCCATAACCCTGATGGGGTTGGTGCTAGTGGCGTTGTACAGTGGTTTGCGGCTGGGGCTGAACAGTTGGGATAGCGGTGAACAGCACGCTGAGGCGGTCAACCGGTTACGCTCGGTTCAGGAGTTCCTGCGCCGTCAGTTAGCGCAGTCCATGACGGTTTACCAGATCAACGACCGGCAGGAACAGACAGCCGTATTTGTTGGCAAACCGGATCGCATTGAGTTTATTGCGCCCATGCTGACCCACCTCGGCCAGGGTGGTTTGTACCGGATTCGGGTTGAAGCCGGAGATGGCCGGTTGTGGCTGCGCTGGCGAGCCTATGTACGCGATAATCCGGAGGCGGGCGTGGAACAGGAAACGGTGTTGCTAAGTCATGTGTCGGCAGTGGAATGGGGCTATTTCGGACCGGAGCCTGACGCCGGTAATCCGAGACAACCGAGACAAGAGCCGCAGAAGCCGTCAAGCTGGGGCTCCGAGTGGCCGACAGGCAAACAGCGGCCACAACTGGTGCGGCTGAACCTGAAGCTGGGCGACGCGCCGTGGCCTGATCTGGTGGTGTTTCTGGCTGAGGGTGTGCAACAGTGAAAAGGATGGGTCTTCGTCAACCGCGAGCTGGTCAGCCCGGCTTGGTGCTGATAATCGTACTGTGGATTATTGCCCTGCTGGCAGTGATGGCCGGAGCCTTCGCCTATGCCATGCAAACTGAAACCCGACTGGCGACCGGTACGGTGGAGCGGGCGCAAGCCCGGGCATTGGCGGAGGCCGGAATCGCCTATGCGCTTGCTTGGCAACTGGACCCAGAATCCCGGCAACAGTGGTCGCCAAACGGCGATGAGCGCGATTGGACGTTTGGCGGGGCCCAGTTGCGAATTCGCACGGTGGATGCTGGTGGTCTGATCAATCTCAATACCGCCGATGCTGAACTGCTCAAGGCGCTGCTGGCGGCGACTGGTGTGGAGGCGCGGGGTCAGGACAGTCTGGCGGCGGCGATCCAGGAACAGCGGAATCCGACCGAAGCACGACTGACACAACGTAGCCCCGGCTTGCGGTCGGCGGGGTTTGAGAGCATCGAAGATTTGCAACGGGTTCCGGGCATGACGCTGGCGGTCTACGCCCGGATCGCTGGTCTGGTCACTGTATTTTCTGATCATCAAGGAGTTAATCCGGCGCTGGCGCCGGCACCGCTGCTGCTGGCGCTGGGTATGGATGAACGGGCGGTCGCTGATTATGTGGAAGCCCGCGCTCGTGCGCCCGCCGGCGGACTGCCGCCACCCCTGCCAACGGGCCGTCGCTCGTTCCTTTTTTCCCAGAACGTATCGAATATTTACCATATTGCGGTTGCAGCAGAGACAGCGACTGGCGTAACGGCTACGGTCGCAGCAGTTCTCGATAATCGGGGCTCAATGGGTGGTCAACTACCGCGCCTGCTGGCGTGGCGCGATGGGCGCTGAGGCGTCACTGCCTATCATGTCATTTGAAATCAGTGAAGTGCGCCTGGTGGAGGGTGCTTGATGGCGGCAGCGCGGTTGCCTGTATTGAAGCTGAATCCTCGCTTGGACTGGCGAGCCGGCTGGCGCTGGTGGCGGGCGGGTTTGTTGGCCTGGTTACCGACGCCAATGCGGCGCTGGTTGATCGATCCGATGCGGCGGCTGGTGATTGCTGTAGATGAGCGCGAGTGGGCGTTGTTGCGGGAAGAAGCAGGTTCAACGCAGGAACTGGAGCGGCTGGATGCCCTGTCCCCGGATTGGATCGGGGTCGCAGGATGGCGGAAAACCGAACAGCCAAGCCAATTGGCGCTGCGGTTTCCGGCAGATCAGGCGCTGGTCCGGATTGTGACGTTGCCCCTGGCGGCTGAGAAGAATTTGCGTCAGGTCGCTGGCTTCGAACTGGATCGGTTGACGCCTTTCGCTGCCGCCCAGGCGTATTACGATGTCGTCGTCCTGGAGCGCCGGTCGGACCAGCGTCGGTTGCGGGCCGAATTGACCCTGCTGCCGCGGGCCAGCGTAGACCCGACGCTGCTTCAGTTGCAGCAGCGCGGTTTGGCCCCGGATGTGCTGGATGTGACCGGCGGGCGGCCAGAACTTAACCTGTTGCCGCTAGAACAGCGCCCGCGTCGGGGCGTGTGGCGACAACGGCTGCAAATGATCGTCACCGTCATCAGTCTGGCGCTGGTCGTTTTGGCGGTGGCGTTGCCGATCGTGCAACAGCGCTGGCTGGCGATTGAAATCACAGCCCGGATTGACCAGGCGCAGCGGGCGGTCGATCAAGCCAAGCAATTGGAAAATGAGCTGGCCCAAGTCAGCGCAGCGGCGCAAATGCCCGCCCAGAAGAAACAGACGACGCCCGCCCGGATTGATTTGCTGCGGGAATTGACGCTGTTGCTGCCCCATGACACCTGGCTGGAGCGCTGGCAGGTCAAGGGCGATACCTTGCAGATCATTGGCCAGTCGGCCAAAGCCTCGGCGCTGATTGGCGTGATCGAGGCTTCGCCATTATTCGTCGATGCCGCGTTCATGTCTCCGATTACGACTGATCCGCGAACCAGCAAGGAACGCTTCGTGCTGGGCGCTCGAATCAGCAAGGAACCCTGATGATGACGGCTACGGCTGAACCGGGTTGGGGACAGCGGCTAGCGGCGCTGGCGCTGCTGGTCCTGTTGGGAGGCGTATTTTACCTGTTGGTGGATCAGGGCTTGCTCGCCCGCTATCGCTACTACCGGGACTACCTGGAGCAGAAGCAGATCCTGTTGGCGCGGATGGAGCGGCTGGCCGCCAGCCGCGAGCCGATTCAGCAGCAAATCACTAAGATCAGACAGGATCAGACGTTGGCTCGCCAGTACCTGCCGCAGACCGCGCCGGCGCTGGCGGCAGCCGAGTTGCAGCAGCGGGTCCGGTCGGTCGTCGAGGCGGCGGGTGGCGCGCTGCGTAGCACCCAAGCGTTGCCGCCAGTCGAGGAAGGCGGCGCAGTAAAAGTGGCGGTCAGCGTCATGCTGACCGGTGATACTGATCACCTGCAAAAGATTCTTTATGATTTGGAGTCGCAGACCCCCTTGCTGTTTGTCGATAACCTGGAAATCTCGGCGCGGGAAACCCGGCAACGGCTACCCAATGGGCGCTTGACCAATTACAGCCGGGTTCAGTTGAGTGTGCAGTTCGAGGTCTGGGGCTATCTGCATAAGGAGGGCGGCTAGTTGAAAACCTGGATAGCCGGTTTGGCGCTGTGGCTGCTGATTGGCGGGCTGGCGGCAGCGACTGTGCTCTGGCGGCTGGCGCATCCGCCCCGGCTCCCGGCGCTGGCGGCGGCTGGCTCGATGCCGCAACTGCCGCTCCCCCCCTCGCCACCGCCATTTCAGTTGCCACCGCAGGAACACTATAGCGACATCGTCGCTTATCCTGTGTTTATCGCAACCCGCCTGCCGGAACCACCGTCGGAGGATGCATCATCAGTAGAGAAGCCGCCGTCCGGTCCAGAGCCGACGCCGGTGTTGTTGGGCGTCATGATCATGCCACAGGTCACGGTAGCGTTGTTACGGCCCGTGCAGCCCGGCGCTAAAACCATGCGGGTCCGAGTTGGCGAAATGGTGGGAGAATGGAGGCTGGACGCGGTTTTCCCTCATCGGGTGATGTTGAGCAAGGGACCAGCGAAGCAGGAACTGGCGCTGACCCGGCCAAAACCACCCGCCGGATCGCGTCCAGGGAGACGGACGGGGAGCAAGCCGCCTCCGGTTGCGACCCAGACTAACACGCCGCCTTCCGGCCCGTCGCCCGTCGCGCCGCCTTCCGGCCCATCGCCTGGCGCGCCACCGCCCAATCCGCCGTAAGTAATGAACGCACGCAACAAGGCTGGCTATTCATGAGCAAAATGTTTTACCGATCTACCCCCGGCATGGTGTTGGCGGCATTGCTAAGTGCGTGCGCGACGCCGCCATCCGACCAGGCCCTGCCAGAAACCACGCCGATCGCTGCGCCGGTCGCAGGGGCGCCGCATCTGACGGCCCAGCCGTTGTCTCCTCCAACTCCGTCGGGAACCGGGGGCGATAGTTCAGCGAAGCCCAGAACCCCGCTGATCTTGCCCGGCACCGGTAACTTCATCGACCTGAAAGCCGCTGCTAAACCGTCTACCACATCAAAAGCGCCCGGCGAAGTCACTCTCAATTTTGAGAGCGCTGATATCCGTGATGTGGCGAAGGTCGTTTTCGATACCTTGAAGGAAAATTACACGGTTGACCCACAGGTGCAGGGCGAGGTTACGGTGCAGACCACTCGACCGCTGGCGCAGAACCAGTTGTTGCCGACTCTGGAAACACTGCTGCGGATGAACAATGCGGTGCTGGTGCGAGAGGGTGGGTTATACAAGATTTTGCCAGCGGCTGGGGCCATCAAGCAGGGTGCCTTGACGCCCAGACTGCGAGGTTCCGGTCTTGGCTACCGTGTCCAGATTGCGCCGCTGCGCTATATCAGCGCGGTTGAAATGCAGGCGATCATTGCGCCATTGCTGCCGGATGGCGCGGTTTTACGGGCGGATGTGGCCCGCAACCTGTTAGTGCTGGCTGGAACGCCGCAAGAGCTGGACAACATCCAGAGCACGATAGACACCTTTGATGTGAACTGGCTTAAAGGTATGTCGGTAGGAATGTTTCGGTTGCGGAATGTGGACGGCCAGACGATGGCGGCCAATCTGAACCAGATGCTGGGCGAAGGCTCCGGGACGCCTATCGCCGGCCTGCTGAAGTTCATTCCGCTCAACCGCCTTAACGCGGTGTTGGTGATCACTCCGCAGAAAGAATACCTCAAGGAAGTCGCCACCTGGATCGAGCGGCTGGACGGCATCGGCGGTGAGCGGCTGTATGTTTATCAGGTCCAGAACAGCCGGGCGGATTATGTCGCCGAACTGCTCAATGGTCTGTTCAATCTGGGTAGCGGCGGCGGGCGTGGCGGTGAAGTCGCGCCGGGGCTGAAGCCGTCCCAGTTATCGGGCGGTGGAGGGTTATCCGGTGCTTCGGGACTGAGCGGATCGAGTTCGTCATCCTTGGGTGGATCGTCCTCCGGCGGATCGTCTTCCCTGGGTGGTTCATCGTCCGGTGGATCGTCTGCGTTGGGAGCCACGACGGCGGGTAGCTCCGGTGTATCCAGCGGCGGTCGTCCAGGCAGCCGCGCGGGTAGCGGGGTAGCGAGTAGCAGCGGCGGTTCCGGTGGCGGCGGCCCCAGCGCCGGCATGGAGGAAGTTCGCATCGTCGCGGATACCGAGAACAACTCGCTACTCATCTGGGCGACCAGCCAGAATTACGAACGGATCCTCAGCACCCTGGAAAAAATGGACGTTACCCCCCGGCAGGTGCTGATTGAAGCGACCATCGCTGAGGTGACCCTGACCGGTCAGTTGAAGTACGGATTGCAATGGTTTTTCAATAACGATGTCGGCAAGAATTACACAGGAAACGGATCGCTGGGCCTCCCTACTGATCTCACGCTGAAAAACGCGCTTGCAAGCATTCCATCTGGCCAGTTCACCTACGCGATCACCGACAGCGCTGGGATCGTGAAGGCGCTGCTCAATGCGTTGGCCAGCGATTCCAAGGTCAAGGTGTTGTCCTCGCCGCAGGTGATGGTGGTAGACAACCAGCAGGCAGCGATTCGAGTGGGTACCCAACAGCCGACGCCGACCGGGACGAGTACCGTGAATAACGTGACCACCACCGGTGGGGTCAGTTACAAGGATACGGGCGTGTTTCTGGAAGTCCTGCCCCGAGTCAATGCCGGCGGCATGGTGAATATGGAAATCAAGCAGGAAGTAATTGATGTCGGGCCGTTGGTGGATGTGAGCAGCGCCGGTTCCGTGGCCCTGCAACAGCGCGCATTTTTGCAGCGCAGCGTGACCAGCAAGGTGGCGGTCAAAAGCGGCCAGACCGTGGTGCTGGGCGGCCTGATCCGCGATAACCGTAGCGAAGGGCAAAGCGGCTTTCCGGTTCTCTACAAGATTCCGGTATTGGGCGCTCTGTTTGGTAATACCAGCGAACAGGTAGATCGCACCGAATTGATCATCTTGATCACGCCGCGCGTCGTGCGGGACAGCCAGGAAGCCGATCAAGTGACCGAAGAAATCAAGCGCAAGATGCAGGATGTCGCGCCGTTGCTGGTGCAGCCGGCCGGTTGAGGACGATCAGATCAGGAGTAGATGATGCAACCAGAAGCACAGGCTGCCTTGCGCCAAGTGTGGTTAAAGCGAGAAAAGGCTCGTTACCAGCAAGCCACAACCGCCAACCCGCAACAGGCGGCGGCATGGCGCAAACTGAGTCAGATCTGTTTGGAACTGGGTGATCCGGCAGCGGCGTTGCTGGCGCTGGATGAGGTGCTGGCGTTGCAGCCCGATGATCCGCACATTCTGGTGGACCGTCTGCGGATACTAATGATCCTGCAGGATCATGCTGCAATTATCGCGACTGCCGATCGACTGTTGGCGCGGATGCCCGACTCTGTGGAAGTAGGGTTGTGCCGAATGGAAGCTCTGCACCAGTTGAACCGCCCCAAGGAAGCCTTGGCGGAGTGCGAGCATTGGCTGGGTCGATCCGATCTGACCGTAGTCCAGCGGATGCGCGCCCTGGCGTTCCAGGTCGTGCTGCTAACCGTATTAGAGCGTTTTGAAGAGGCGCTGGCAGCGGCTGAAGAGGGATTGATGCTGACCCCCGGCGAGCCGGTGTTTCAGCTCAACCGTGCTGAACTGCTGCTGCGCTTGCATCGTTATGAACCGGCCTTGGCGAATCTGGACCGACTGTTGAATTTGCCTGATCTCCGGTTCAAGGCGCTATGCATCAAGATTCAAAGTCTGGTGGGGTTACAGCGATTCGATGCGGCTGATCATCTGCTGCGGGAAGCCTTTGCCGAATACCCCTGGGAACAATTGGCAAACGTATTTGATCCCCGGCGCGTGCAGCGAGCAGTCCCGGTTGATGGTCTTCATAAGCGGTTTACTGCCCGTGGTCTGCATCTGCTCTGGTTTTTCCAGAGGCAGGCTGAGTGTGATTGGAGTGATCGCGATGCAGTGCTGGCAGACATCAACAACCTGCTTCAGGACGCGCTCCGCTATCGCTATGTAGCCGGCATGGAACCGCACCGGTTGTTGAGTTTGCCTATTGATCCTGCCTTGCAGCGGGCGGTGGCGCAGGCGCAAGCGCAGGCAATCGCTGCGCATGTGGTGCCGTTAAGGGCCGCGCTGACATCGACTATTCGATGGCCTGATCGCCGGCCAGGCGAGCGTCTGCGGGTTGGTTATGTGTCGGGCGATTTCCGCAACCACGCCACTGCGCATCTGGCCCGAAAGCTGTTTCAAGTCCATGATCATAGCCGGTTTGAAATCATCGGCTATAGTCTGTGGCCCGGCGATGACAGCCGTTATTGGCATGACATCGTCAACGGTTGTGACCGCTTTGTCGAATTGGCCGGGTTGAGCAACGCCGAAGCGGCGGCCCGCATCGCCCAGGATCAAGTTCACATTTTGGTGGACTTGCATGGTTATACCGGCCTTGCCCGACCCGAACTGTTCGCGTTAAAGCTAGCCCCGATTCAGGTTTCGTTCTTAGGTTATCCGGGTACGCTGGGTGCGGATTACATTCCCTATCTTATTGCCGATCAGACCGTTCTGCCCGATTGGCTGCGAGCTGGTTTCACCGAGCAACCGGTCTATCTGCCCGACAGCTACCAGGTCAATGACGATGAACAACCGGTTGCCGCAACCGGTTTGACCCGTGTCGAGGCGGGCTTGCCAGAACGGGCATTTGTTTATTGCTGCTTTAACGGGCCGTACAAAATCGAACCCACCGTGTTTGCGGTCTGGATGCGGATTTTGCGGCAAGTTCCAAAGAGCGTCTTGTGGCTACTGACGGATTCATCACGCGGCGAGGCGAACCTGCGCATGGCGGCCAGCCAGCAAGGCGTCGATTCGGAACGGCTGATCTTCGCTCCACGTCTGCCTAAACCTGATCATCTGGAGAGACTGGGGCTGGCGGATTTGTTTCTGGATACTTGGGTGCTGGGCGCACATACCACGGCTAGTGATGCGTTATGGGTTGGATTGCCGGTTTTGACCCGGGCCGGTGGAACTTTTCAGTCACGGGTTTGCGCAAGTTTGTTAACCGCGTTAGGATTAACAGACTTGATTGTTGAAAACGATCAGAATTATGAGGCCTTGGCGGTAGCAGCCGCTCATCAGTCTGCCCATTTACAAGCATGGCGTGAGCGTTTGATAGCGCAGCGCCTAATTCGCCCACCATTTGCAACGAGTGGTTTCGCCCGCCAGATTGAGCAGGCATTTGATGCCCTGTGGGCCTTGCATCAGGCAGGCGATCCGCCGAAAGCCTTGTATATTCAATCGCATGGACATGATTAGAACTGGATTGAAAGTGTGGTTGTTGTTTTTCTTTGATTTGTTGTTTTATTGCAGTCAGAACTCTTGGCGTGATGTTTCTTGGTGCAGAAAATGGTGTTTTCTGAATAACATGCGGAATTATCGTGAGTTATGTCACGCTTGACTTGGAAGGTGCCATCTGCTTTCATTGTGTCGAAGGTATTTTTGTTTCTTGAATGTATTGACAGCAACACTTTGTTGTGTAGAATCCACAAGCAGGTGAAGCGTGTTCGCCGTGATTGCGTGGCAAGTCGCCGCTGCACTGTCTTTGGGGACGAACGCAACCGTTTTTTCAAGGGTTTGATTGTGAGCCAACGCTTAGGAGCTAATGCTATGAAGTTTAAGGTTACGAAAATTGCGGCTGCGGTCGCTGCGGGTGTGGGCGTATCGGTTGCTGGTATCAACGCCGCGAACGCGGATCAGTTGCTGTTTCCCTATGCAGCGGTCAGCCCGACGGTGACGACGATTCTGACGGTAGTCAACAAGACCGAGTCGGGCTTTTTCTATGCTAATTCGGACGAACTTCACTACCACTATTATCACAAGAGTGGCGTGAGCGCTGACAACTTGGCTGCGACTTGCGAGGAGATCAACTTTGGGCAGAACACCAGCCCTAACGACATCGTGACGTTCGATGTCGGTGGTTTTTACGGCGATAAGCTCGGCGTTCTGTTCGAGGATAACGCGACGAACGAGAATGCGAAGTACAGCACTACTCCCACGAAGAACTTTTCGGGGCTTGACCAGGCTGTCTTCGGTGTATCGCGCGCCTTTGCACTGGTTGATAATGACCAGGCGTTCACCGTGGACTCAGCAGCGCTGGGCAATCAGTTGCATGGTGAGGCGCTGGTTATCGAGTTTCAGAGCGGCGCTGCGTGGGGTTATCAGGCCTATAACGCCGCTTCGATTATCGGTACCAATGCTGTTGGCGCCAAGGTTCAGTTGAATCCGTTCGAGTTTTCGGATCGGGTTGAAACCAAGGGCGAGGTGTTGGTCACCAACGCGGGTGGGAACGCGCTGGGTGACAACTGGGTGCCGATTTCGCTCATGCCATTTGCGGAAATCTCGACCCGGTTTTTCGTAACGCCGATTGCGACGACCTACAACAATGGTCCGTACAGTGGCGGATTTGCTAACAACTCTCCGTTCCAGTTTCGGAACGATTTGACGGCCACGGTTGGTTTAGCGGTGAGCAGTCCCTTGGATACCAATAACATTGTAGGTGTCATGTTCGATCGCGATGAGAATCCGATCTCCGGACGTGCGCCGAAAACAGTGGTCTGTGTGGGTGGCATCGATGCCAAGACCCTGCTGGCTCAGGGTGTGGCCGATCGGGTGCCTAATGGAGGCTGGTCGAATTTCGCGATTGCCAAGCCAACGGCTGCTCAGATCGCGGGTGATGTGTACTATCGGTTGACCAGTCAGGCGGTGGCTATCAAGCTGGAATTCGATGACAAGGCCAAGCCGACCTTAGATGGCCAGCCGGTAGGTGGCATCTACAACAACGGCTTCTGGATGACGCGGGGTATCCGTGAATCGCAGACGCGCGCAACCACGCAATTTAATGGCGCTTCCTCGTTCATCGCCAGTGCATTGCCTGTCTTTGAAATTAGCTACTGTGATCAGCCGGGTGTTGTCAATACTAGCTGCACCATTCCTGGTGGAGTTACTGGCAATTTAGTGTTGGAGCGTAACTCGCCGTACCCGGTGCTGCCCACTACCGCTTTGCCTGCTGACAATGTTTCGGTGTTTAGCTTGGCGTTCTGATTTGTTGATTGTGCATGATGCAATCGGGATGAAGATGGTAACATCTCAATGTTTAGTGCGCCGTTCTCTCTGTTGAGAGCATCGGCTAGATCCTAAACCGGTACAAGGGCCACTTCACAGTGGCCTTTGTTTTTTCTTGGATTCGTTAAGGTGAATAGCGCGATGGCGTACTTGAAAACCTTGAAAAAACAGTGGATTTTGGCGGCGGCCATCTGGCTGTGCTCCATTCCGTTCGGTGCTAACGCAACATGGGAACCTACCGTTTTAAACCAGCATCCATTTAATGTGGATGCAGCTTGGGATATGGCGCTGGGTGAACATACCTTCTGGTTTGCCTACTACGGGAGTGACGGGCGGCTTTATGTGCGCCGACCGGATGGTTCAGAACTGGGGTTTGGCGCTACGGATCGACAGACAGCTCTTTCGGGACTGGCGATGGCGGTTGCGGATGATCAGCTCAGCGTACTGTGGCGGGATAAGTTGCCGGAAAAAACCCTGTATTTCCTCCCTAACTTGGCTAGGACTGGTGATGCGCCAAGTCCGATTGTGGTTGGTGGGCCTGAATCGGAAGCTTTGACCCGACTGAAGATTGCACGGCAGGGCAATATCACCGACTTCCTCTGGTTAGGAGAGAAAGGCAGGGAAGAACCCAAGGCGTTTAAAAACGAGCAAAAGACATCGGCTAAACCCGATTACAACTTGTATTTCCGTACTGCCGCAGACAATGGGAAATCGCTGTCGCCGATTGAAAAAGTGGTTACAGGCTTTTATCCAGCTTGGATTATTGGAACAGAGATAATTCCAATTTTTAGCTGGACTGCTATCGATGGTCAGTTGGCTATGGCTATGCGTGGGTTTGACCGTATCAAAAAAACCTTTGGTCCATTGGTGAAGATTACAGATGCTCCAGAAATCGGCCCTATTTTCGAAGCTTTTGAATCTAAAGGCAGGTGGTTTCTAGTTTGGGTAGGTATTTACAACGGCACACAGAATGATTTTTTACTGGAAGGTGTTTACTCCGATGATAAAGGTCAAACATGGACGCGGTTTGGCTTTGAGCCATTGCGTGGTGTAGACATCGGTGGCAATTTAAGCGTAGCCGTCGATGGCAAAGGCCATATTCTGCTGGCGGTCGCAGGTAGTCGGCGACATCAGGATGCTAAATCAAAACAGGATGTTTATCTGCTACGTTCCGATGATAATGGATCAAGCTGGGCAGCGCCTTATCAGCCGCGGGCAATCGATACGAGATACACGCAAGCACGGTTCCCCGCAGTGGTCATGGGTCCAAAAGAAGGTATGGCATTGCTGGTTTGGGAAGATTGGCGTGATATTCGCCCCAGCGTTTATGTCAGTGCGTCGACTGATTATGGCGTTAGCTGGTCTGATGCGGTTCCGGTAAATCATCCAGGATCAGAGCGGATCGGCCTTGATTTTCGAACCCAAACGATTGGTGTGATCGGAGACCGCTATCAGCTTTTGGCCAAGCGCTACGAGGATGATGACTTAAAAGTAGTCAAGCAGGCGCTTTTATACACATTTACTTGGGATGAATTACAGCAGCGCGTCAAATCGTGGCGGGCCGAGGCGGCTAGCCCCAATGCGTCCGAAACGCATCTGCGCGAGCAGATTGCTCATTACTGGCAGGCGATGATTGATGATCAGTACGAAACCACCTACGCCAGCCAAGATCCTTTTTTCAGAACCGATGTGAGCTATAAGTCTTATCGGGAGAGGATGGGCATCATCAAGTACCACAGCTACAAGGTCGCCGAAGTTAATCTATTGCGCCCGAACCTGGCCAAGGTGACTGTGGAGGTGGAAGCTTCGGTGCCGGGATTCAAATCATCCACTACAGGCCAAGTATATACCCAGCCTAAGAAAGCTCGAATCTTTACTGAGACGTGGTTATTCTTAGATGGCGATTGGTACCATGAGTATTATGATGAGTATAACGATTATCGGCATAGCCAGTATTAATTGGTTGGCCGAATAAAACCACCGATAATGAGGCCTGTTGGTTGTCTTAAAATATGGCGTATGCTCTCACCCTTTATTGGTCGGGAGCTGCGCGAGCAATATGCGGGTTCCGCACTAGGTGTTGTGTGGAGTCTGCTGCAACCGGCGCTGTACATTCTGCTGTACTGGTGGGTGTTTGCCGCCATTATGCATGCGCGCCTGCCGGAAAATTCCGTGCTTGCGGACACCCCGTTTATTGCCTTTCTATTGTCAGCATTGTTGCCGTGGTTCGCCTTTCAGGATGGACTGAGCCGCGCTGCCAGCGCCGTCCTTAATCGCCGTGATGTAGTCTGCAAGGTTCATTTCCCGGTTGAGGTTTTTCCGCTGGCTGCCGCTATCGCTGCTTTTGTGGCGCATGGATTCGGTTATGTCCTGTTCCTGGTTACGTTTGCTCTGTGGCGGGGCGGAATTCCGCTGACTGCCCTTGGCGCAATAGCCGTACTGCTGGCATTGCAACTGGCGTTGACTGCCGGATTGGGGTTGCTACTGGGGGCGGTGACTGTCTATCTTCGTGATGTCGCCCAAGCGTTAGGGTTGGGGTTGGCGGTGATGTTCTACACTGCGCCGGTGCTCTATCCGCTCAGCCTGGTGCCAGAGCGGTTTCATGGTTTAGTCCAATGTAACCCTTTCGCTGTTTTTGCCGAGGCCTATCATGACGCCGTACTGCTCGGGGTCTGGCCGGCGCCGACGATTTTGGCGCTGCTGGTCTTGCTGGCCGGTAGCGCGCTGGCGGCGGGAGCCTATGTATTCCGGCGGCTGGAACCGGGTTTCGTGGATGTATTGTAGGAGGCGGCTATCCATCTGCTGATTTTACATATTGCCTACGGTTTTGGTGGCGCAGAGCAAACAACCGCTAATTTGCTGAGCCATCTTGATCACGGCAGGGTTCAGCGCATTACTTTAGTTGCACCTGCCGTGCTTCGTCCTTACCTGCCAGACGCTTACGATGACTTTGTGGATACCGGCCCGCTGGGTTTGACCGGTTGTTTCACCACAGCCAGCGCCTTGTACCGGGATGCGCGAATCATTGGATCACTGTTGCGCGAATGCGCGCCGGATGTGGTGTTAGGAATGATGCATTATCCATCGGCGCTAGTGACATTGGGCGCACGACTGTCTAGGGTGCGCACCCACGTTATCGCCAGTTATCGGGGGCCATTCTACGAATACTTGCGCCGCTATGAACAAAGTTTCCGCCGCCGGCTGTTGTTGCGAACGGTGGTCGCCGGAACTGCGTGGCTGGCGGATCGGGTCATTGTGCCATCCGGCGGCACTGCGGCTGAATTGCGCCGCCGGTTCCTGACGCCATCTGCTCGCATCGTCACTATCCTCAATGGTATCGATCATGCCGCTGTAGCCCGCGCAATAGCGGCGCCCACGCCGGAACTGGCTGATCTGGACGGAATGGAAACGCCGGTGTTATGCGCTATGGCTCGGCTGGCCCCGGAAAAAAACCTGGGATTATTGCTAACGGCATTTCGTCAGGTCTGCGCGATACGACCAGCACGGTTGATCATCTTGGGTGATGGGCCGGAACGAGAGGCTCTGGAAGCACAGATCGCTGACTGGGGATTGACCACGGCAGTATATCTACTCGGCTATCACGATAACGTCTACCCTTATTTACGCCGCGCTGATCTGTTTATCCATACCTGTGAATTCGAGGGTTTTGGCTACGCTATGCTTGAGGCGTTGGCCTGCGGGACAGCCGTGATCGCGACGGATTGTCCTTACGGCCCGCGTGAAATTCTTGGCGATAGCGAATATGGCGTTTTGATTCGACCAAATGACCCGCAGGCGTTAGCTGACGCAATTCTGTCATTACTGTGCGATCCTGAGCGCCGACAGGCTTTGGCGAAGCATGGCTTGGAGAGGGCAGAGCAGTTATCCATTCAGCGGATGGTCACTGCGTATCAGGCCGTCTTTACCGGGCTGGTTCATTGTTGATCGCCTATTTTGAAAACATTTAATCCTCGTTGGAGAATGGTTCTAATGCTTAAGCAATGGCCTGTTGTACTCAAAAATATGGCTCAGAGCACCCAAAATTTGTTGACGGCTTTTTATTATAAAAAATATTTTGAATGGGGTTTTCCTACCCGGTCTTTTGTGCAGGTCAATATAGAAACCAATACGATTTGCAATCGGACATGCCACTTTTGTCTTTACGGCATTCGCGATGAGGTTCCAGCAAATCCAATGGCTGCTGGACTGTTTTTCAAAATTATTGATCAACTGGCAGAACTACGTTTTAGTGGGCGCCTTTCACTGTTTAGCACCAATGAACCGCTGACTGATAAACGAATTTATGAGTTTATCCGTTACGCTAGTTTGATGTTGCCTAACAGTTATCACACGCTGGTCAGCAATGGTGACCTGCTGAATCAGGAACGTTTGGATCGATTATTTTCAAATGGTCTTGATCTGTTACTAATTAATTCCTATGACGACCAAGCATTGCAACGAAATCGCCATTGGTATGATTATGCCTTACAGCGTTATCCTGGAAAAATTTTGCATACGGATCGGACTACTTACGATGACTGGGACAGCCGCGCCGGCCATATCGAACGCTATGTTAAAAATGTGACGCAGGGTTTTTGCGATCTCCCTAATTATGCCCTTTACATTAATCCAAAAGGCCGAGTCCTATCCTGTTGCCATGATTTTGATGAACAGAATCTGATGGGTGATCTTACACAACAGACAGTACGAGAAGTCTGGTATGGCCGACAATTCACCGCATTACGCAGGGGATTAAACCGGGGCGACCGAGGTGTCTCAGATTTATGTCGTGGCTGCGATCGTCCACCTAATCCAGACTATTTTCGTTGGAATGCGACTCAACCACGGCGCAGCGGTAAGGGATTACGGTGGTTTCCACGTCGCCCTAGTTTGGCCGATCAGGCTGAGGCGCAGGCCATCCGAGAAAAGCATCTACAGCGCGAGAACCGACCTCGCGTGAGTCGACGAGGGGTGCCGGAATGCTTGCCGGTTCACCAGCAGTCGTGAGCGTAGCGTTAATGCACGGCAACACGAGCGATTCGGTAGTTTGCGTTTCCCATTTGAGCAAGTCTTATCGAATTTATGATAAGCCAACCGATCGCCTTAAGGAATTAATCACCCGAAATCTCTATCACCGCGACTTTTTTGCACTGAGCAATGTCAACTTCAGTTTGAAGCAGGGCAAAAGCTTGGGTGTAATCGGTGATAATGGTTCCGGTAAAAGTACGCTATTGCAATTGATCGCCGGGGTTCTGACGCCAACCAGTGGGCAGATTCAATGTAATGGACGGATCTTGGGCCTGCTGGAACTGGGCATTGGGTTTCACATTGAATTCACGGGCAGACAGAATATTTTTCTGTACGGCGACATTCTTGGACTGCCGCATTCCCTGATAAAAGCCAGATTTGCTGAGATTGTTGATTTCTCAGAACTGGATGAATTTATTGATCGCCCCCTGAAAACCTATTCAACCGGAATGCGGATGCGTCTGGCGTTTTCGCTGGTTGCGGCGCTTGATCCAGATATCTTGGTTATCGACGAAGCCCTGACGGTAGGTGACAACTATTTTCAGAAGAAATGTCTGGATCACATGAGCAAAATCAAGGAACGTGGGCGCACCATCGTTTTTTGCTCCCACAGCACCTATCAAGTGGGCATGTTTTGCGAGGAAACCCTTTGGCTTAGGAAAGGTGTTGTGGAGCGGCATGGCGAAACATTGCCAGTGATCGCTGCCTATGAAGCTTATCAACTACGGAGAAGCGAACATGCCAATGATGAACCTGGTGCTAAATACTCTAATATGCCGGTGCATATCGTATCGGTTGAGATTCTGAACCAGTTGCCAATTGATCGGGGCGATGATTTACGGGTACGGATCGTTACCCAGTGCGTCACTGACGATTTGCCTTTTCATGTGATGATTTCAGTTAAGTTCGGCGCTGATTTCGGTGTGTTCGCCACTGGCACTCATCTTGCTGGCAAGCCGCCAGTGCGAGGACGACACCGCGAAATTATCGTGACTTATCCAAGTATTCCACTTTTGGGTGGTTTCTATTGGCTTCATGTGCGGATTTTTGATGATCAGGGACTGCTGGTTTATCACGAAAGGACTCTGCTTGATCCTGAACTGGAAGTTCGCAAGGAAAACAACGAGCGTGGCTTTTGCTATTTGGAAAACCGATGGGAGATCAGTTAATCATTGCCAAATTTTGGCTCCAATCGTTGAATCAGACTGATGTGTTGGCGCTAAATGAAAGGCAATGTGCAAATTAGGGGCTGGAACTACCAAGGTAAACAGCGGCGCAAACGCTGTCTTAGTGATCGGAACCGACTGGAAATACTCAAGCGATCAAACAGGATTTGTTGATGGCGTAGCGCGGTTGCTATATCCTGTTGCAGTTGCGCGGTCATTTGTTCAAGCCGGGTTAACTCTTGATGGATATCTGATAAATCAGTGCAAGGTTGTCCGGCTTGAAGAAGTTCCGATGGCGCTGATTGTTCAAAAGCTGGCTGACCCGGTGGGATATTGTAGACCGCTAGCCACGCTCCCCAATGCGGTAGAAATCGGGTAAAGCCGGCATCACGGAGACTCTGCTCGGTCCAGTGCGAGCGGTGAGTTTCCAGCGGATAGCCTTCAATCTGTTGCTCCTGCCAGTTTTTGGGAACTGATAGAATAATGGCCCGACTGACCCGTCGCAATTGAGCAATTAGTTCCATCCCCTGCTCAAGGCTTAAGTGTTCAATCATAGCTAGAATCAGCACTAGATCGTATTGCTTGTTAGCCAGTGTGGGTAGAATATCTAGCGCATTGCCGGCGTGGATCCGGTCATAGGCCCAGTTGGGGATAAATGGCAAGTAGGTTTTACAACCTTCAATCCCTTCAATCCGAGTATTCCAAGGAGAGGAACCTTCCAGTTTTTTATAAAACGCCCCGTCGTAATACAAGTCAAGGTGAATCCGGCATAACATTCCATACAGACCCAGACCACAACCAACGTCCAGAATAGTGCTGGGATTTAAGCGAGTGATTTCCGCCATAATTGGTGAGATTTGTTCGGCATTACTGAAAGGCATGGGCAAATTCCTTGGTGAAAGCGCCGGTAGCATGATTACCATTGCCAACCGTGTTGATTGAAAAATCGGATGGCCGAGCGCAGAAACAGCCCAATGTGGCGAAGTCCCTTGCGAGCGGTGTCACCGCCCAAATGAACGATCCGTACCGTCGGGGTATAAACCAGCCGGGTGTGCCGGGCTAGCCGCCGGCTCAGATCAAAATCCTCGAAATACAGAAAGTAGGTTTCATCAAAATCGTCGGCGTCCAGCAGTGCCTTGCGCCGACACAGCATGAAGCAGCCGCTGACCAATGGCGGATCCCAGCTCACGGTCTCGCCGGTTTGATCGCGCCATTCATAATGATCCAGCCGGTTGTGAAATTGACGCTTCAGCCAAGATGGCGCGAAACCGCGCAGCGCCAGATCGAATATCCCCGGATAGCGTTTGCAGAGATAGAGCGGCTGACCGTAGTTATCCCGGGCCGCTGGAGCCAGCAATCCGGCTTCGGGATGAGCCGTCAGGAACGCCAGCCCTTCACTCAAGGCGTCTTCTTCAAGCCACACATCGGGGTTCAAGATCAGGTGAAATTCCAGATGACTCTGGTGCAGCGCCCGGTTGTGTCCAGCGCCATAGCCGATGTTGCCATGACCGCTCAATAGTTCGACCGACGCCGGCCATTCCCTCGTCTTTAGCAGCGTCGTTAGTCGGTCATGCCAGTCCGGCCCGGGACCGTTATCCACTAGAGTCAGGTGCGCTCCGATCAGCCGACCACGATAGCGAGCATGAATCAGCGCTTGCTGCAACCGGAACAGGGTTTCCGCCAAGACTGACAAATCTGGCGCGTAAGTAACGATGGAGATGCTCAGGCCTTTCATGCCGCCGTCGTCCGCCAGGCTCGCAACCAGCGAGCCACTGCCCGTAACGGTCCAGTCAGCCGCCAAGAGCGTGAGGCGGCGATCCGATCATAATCGGCCTGCCGCTGCTCCAGTTCAGCCTGCAAGGCTTGAATATGGTGCTGACATTGTTCCAGTTGCTGGCGGACGGCGGCGTCAGGATTTAATTCGGTTAAGGTGGGACGCGCTGGCCACATTTCCCACTGGGTTGCCGAGCCGACCATGACTCGATAGGCTTCCGCCGCTTGCACGTTACCGGCTAAGGTATAGCTCCGATAGCAGTTCAGCGCCTCAACATGACGGTCATAAGCCTGATCGGCCAACTGACTGGTAAAACAGGCAATGGCCTGGCGTTTGCGCTCCCACAGGTCAGAAATATCCAGCAGCCGGTTAGGTGGCAGTGGAACGCCGATTTCATAGAACGCCAAGTGAATCGCGGCGCCCAGTCGCTGACTTACACTCAATGCCGCCAAGCTTAGCGCATGATGGTCAGGATGAATTTCTGCTGGTGACGGTGCGTACAGCCAGCGAGCGCCAACAGCGGCGACGACAGCGAGCAAACGTTGGGTCAGCGCCTCATCGCAATGCAGTTCCCGGTCACGGTATTCCCAGAACTCTGGTTGCCCATAGCCCAAAATGGCTGCCGCTGCCCGGCTTTCATTCTGGCGCTGTGCGATACATGCGGCCCGCGCTGACCCCTCGGCGACTGCACCGCCGCCATCGGTCAGAATGACGACCTTAACCGGATCGCCCGCCGCTACATGACGCATGATCGTGCCCGCGCAACCAAAGACTTCATCATCAGGGTGCGGGGCCAGCACTAAAACCGGGCCGTTTCCCAGGATCGACGTCGCGTGATACGGTATGAACCCGCTTTCAATGCTCATCGGCCTCAACCCTCATCGACGTCCACTTTAGTCATGATGATGCCTGCCATACCAGACTATCTGATCCGGGAATATCGTCCCGGTGACGAAACCGCCATTGTTGAATTGTTTAGCGCAGTGTTCGGCGCGTCAATGACCATTGCCCAGTGGCGGTGGAAATATGCAGCGGATCGCGATTCGGGACCGTGGGCCCAGCTGGCGTTTAATACTGCTGGTCGCTTAGTTGGTCACGCCGGCGCCGTGCCGCTGCGGGGTTGGCGGCAGGGTCAACCCACCCCATTTTTCCAGATAGGCGATGTGATGGTTCACCCGGATGCTCGTGGGCAACTGGGTGGGCGCAATTTGTTCACACGGCTGGCGCGAGCCTTGTTAACCGCTTTAGCGGAACAGGGGCCACAGGTCTTTGCCTATGGCTTTCCTGGTCGGCGGCCGTTTCTGCTCGGTCAATATGCGCGAGTGTACGGCGAAATCGAACCCGCATTAGCGTTGCGTCGTCCAGCCCACCGCTGGGCCTGGCCGTGGTTACCGCTCCGGCCACTGGCTTGGGATGATGCGCGGCTGGACCGATTGTGGCAGCGCCGCGCTCCCGATCATCCGCTAACTCTCATTCGGGATCGGGATTATCTGCACTGGCGTTACGCAGGCAATCCCTTTCATATCTACCGGCTGTTGGGCTTATCG
The DNA here is from genome assembly GCA_003989085.1 of Candidatus Competibacteraceae bacterium. Lineage (GTDB taxonomy): Bacteria > Pseudomonadota > Gammaproteobacteria > Competibacterales > Competibacteraceae > RXIV01. The sequence goes on along the minus strand of RXIV01000002.1, from coordinate 120,775 downwards.
CTGGCAGGGCGTCTGATCGGCTGGGTAGTGACACGCCGTGAGGAGGCGCGATTGCTGGTGATTGATGCGCTGCTGCCCAGGCGCTGGCTGCGACCGGCGCTGGCCGCGCTGGATCGGATCGCCGTTCTGGAGGGTGCTAGCGAAAGCATCATCTGGTTGCCGCCCGATTGGCGTGCAGTGGCGGGATCGGCGGCGCAACCGACGGGGGTGATTGTCGCCAATATGGTCTGGGCGCTGCCCATCGCCACCGCTGAAGCGCGCGCCAATCTGTACTACACCATGGGCGATCTGGATATTTTCTAGTCGAAACCGAAATGGATGACAACCCGATGGCCGACGATCCTGGGGTATCGCTGATCACCGGCGCAACCGGTTTTATCGGCAGCCGGTTGATCGCCGCACTGTGGGAACGAGGAACGCCAGTGCGGGCGTTGATTCGGCCGGGTCGGGTCATGTCACCTGATTGGCGCGGCGTGGAATCTGTAAGTGGCGACCTCACTGATCCCGCCAGTCTGGAACGGGCCTGCGCCGGGATAGAAACGGTGTTTCACCTTGCTGGCTTTGCTCATGCCGATGTTGCCCATAGCTCGGAGTTCGCCGCCCGACATTGGGCGATCAACGCGGAAGGCAGCTTTCACTTGCTCGATGCGGCGGTCGCAGCGGGAGTGCAGCGCTTCATTTTCCTCAGCAGCGTCAAGGCAGTCGGCGATCCGGGTTCACACAGCGTCGATGAACATTGGCATGCCCCGCCGGAAAGCCCTTACGGGCAAGCCAAACGCGCCGCCGAAGAACGGGTCTTGGCGGTAGGACGAACCACAGCAATGCACGTGGTCGTTCTGCGCCCGGCGCTAGTCTATGGCCCCGGCATGAAAGGCAATCTGCCGCAATTGATCAACGCTGTGCGGCGTGGCTGGCTGCCGCCTTTACCCGAGACTGGCAACCGCCGGTCGCTGGTGCATGTGGACGATGTGGTTCAGGCATTATTACTGACTGCCGTACACCCCGCTGCCGCCGGTCAGACTTATCTTGTCACCGATGGTCAGCCATATTCCGGGCGTGAGCTGTACCTGTTGATCCGCCGAATGCTGGACTTGCCGGAGCCATGCTGGACGATGCCAGATTCAATGCTGTATGGCGTGGCGCGACTGATGGACAGTGCGTTGCGACTGACTGGGCGAGAGAGTCGTCGATTCAAGGATGCCTTGGATAAAGTACTCGGTTGGGCTTGTTATGATTCCGCCAAAATCAGCAATGAACTTGGTTATCAGCCAGTCTGGACTCTGGGACAAACAGTGCTGGAATTGACAATGAGGAAAGGCAAGTGATGCACTCTATTACGAGAGTTAGCCATCACCGCAGCGCTGAGATAGTGGCTTTGCTGTGGTCAATAGTCGGCGGTGTATTGCTGACTATATTGGGCTTTTTGCTCTACTATCTGGGTAGCGGGTTAATGACTACTTGCCCACCGCTAATCTGGTCCGGTCAGCAACTAATGGTGGTGGTTGGTCAAAGTCATTTGGCAGCGGACAGTCTGGAAATTCAGCCTGTAAATAATACTGTTTTCTTCCGCTTATCCCCAAAAGGGTTCACAGCTCGTCCATACGGTCGACTGGTCTGGCGTATTGATGGCCTTGATGCGCGTCAGGATGCGCGCCTGATTTGGCAAATCCAGTCTGATTCCAGCAATGCCAGGCAGCTCCCGATACGGTTTGATGATCTGCAAAGAGGAGTCATTGATCTACGTGATCAACCCGATTGGCAAGGTTATATAGTCAGTCTGGGGTTGTTGGTTCGTGGTTCATTTCCACAGCCATTACGAGTTGAGCATATCGAGTTACAGCCCGAAGCCCTAGGCGTAGGCGCTTTGCTGGATCAGGCATGGCAGGAGTGGACGACATCAGAATATTGGAGTCAGCGTTCAGCTCATTTTATCAGCGGCGCACCTTATCGAGCCTTGTTTCATCCGGTAGTCATGATAGCCGTTTGGATAGGGTTAAGCGTGATTTTGTATGGGGGGTTTCAGCGATTGGCATGGCCGCAGCATTCTTGGCGGCTTTGGCCATTTGCTACGCTATTTCTGATCGGCTGGTGGATGCTTGATTTGCGCTGGCAAATGGATCTGGCGCAACGCACTATGGCAACATATCAGCGCTTTGCGGGCAAAAATAACCTTGAAAAACAGCAAGCAGCAGATGATGGTGAACTGTTCAACTTTCTACAAAAAATTCGTAGCTATTTGCCTGCTCAGCCAGTGCGGATCTTTATCATCAATAATGATGAAGCCAACCGAAAATTATTAAGGAATTATATGACTGCGCGCGCACGTTACCATTTACAGCCCCACAACAGCTTTGCCGCCGTTAGCGACTGGTCGCAATTAAGCCAAGCCAGACCAGGGGACTATATCCTGGTATTGCAGCCCGACAAGGGTACTCACCGAGAACAGGCTGATCTGCAATATATTCATCAGCAGCATCTACTTAAGTGGGAATCTGGCGAATTATTAGTAGAAAGTATTTACGGCGAAGCATTGGGGCAATTGCTGCGGGTGAAATCATCTTGAACATCGTGATGAATACAGGATTAGCGCTACTGTTGCCTTGGTGGTGTGGGACACTATGGCTATGGGCATACCCGATTAGCCGGACTGGCGCTGGTTTTTATTCAATGGCGCTTGGCTATGGCTATCTATTGGGACTATTAGCAACAACGATATTATTGCGGCTAATGGACTGGTTAATGATTCCCATGACTTTTAGCTTGCCGGTAATAGTTCTAGGTATGACGACCGGCTTGATTTTGTGGCGCAGGCAGCATTTTTTGCGGTGGCCATGTCTTAATCAGACTACGGAAAAATCCCAGTCATTCTGGGCACGAGTGCTGTGGGTTTTACTCTTAATCTGGCTGGCAGTGCGATTACTCAATCTGGTACTGGAAGTGATCTGGTTGCCGCTGTATCCCTGGGATGCTTGGAGTACCTGGATGGTGCGCCCACAGGCTTGGCTGGAATGGAAACGACTGGTTCCTTTTAGCGATGCTCAAGCCTGGCTGGCGGATACGACGGGAATGACTTATCACATTGAAGCCTGGCGCTACCCGCTCACAGTATCCTTGATTGCACTATGGTCGGCTTTAGCTGCAGGGCAATGGCATGAGGCGACGGTTAATCTCGCGTGGTGGGGATGCGGATTGGCGCTGGCATTTGGTTTTTACGGTCAGGCGCGGCTCTGGGGCGCTACTGCGCTGACTGCCTTGATTTTTACCTGGCTGTTGTTATCGCTGCCCTTGCTAGATGCCCATATTGCCTTGGCCGGTTATGCTGATTTATGGCTGGCGACGGTCTTTGGGCTGGCGGCGATCAGTTTGATGCACTGGATACGTTTTCGGGATTACCAGCAGGGCATTCTGGCGCTGAGTCTGGGGTTATTTTGCCCGACGATTAAACTGGAAGGCACGGTATGGGCCTTGTTATTACTGATCGCCGCATTAGCTGCATGGCTACCGAAACGGCATTTCATTGGATTAACCGGGATCGCTGTTATTGCGATCATCGCATTATTCTCAGCAGGCGGTTGGAGTGCATCTATTCCCGGCCTTGGCGATTTACAGATTACTACGAGCCTGATTAAGATTCCCGGCCTTGGCGAGTTCCCGCTGGTTTACTGGAATAGTTGGCAAGCCATCGTCGACAGTGGGTTTGTTCTGGATAACTGGCATTTGCTGTTTTATCTGGTTCCGATAGTATTTTTGCTGGCTCTATGGCAAATCCGCCATGCGGAAAGACCCGATTTGCCAACGACCACTTTATTGGTGACATTACTGTTGCTAGCGTTCTTTATTCTGTTTTTTTTTACTGCCGCCGGTCAATGGGCGAAAGATTTCACCAGTCTGAATCGGATCATGCTGCATTTTGTCCCGGCCATCTTATTTTGGATGCTGACGGTGTTTGTTCCACCGCGTCAGTCGGATCAGTCCAGCCTGGCGGTTTGATAGCCGCTTAATATCTGCTGGTATAATTTCACAGTGGCTTCGGCGACTCGCCCGATCCCGAACTGCTCCCGTAGCGCGGTTTTTCCAGACAGGCCCAGCGCCGCCCGTTGCGCTGGGTCGTCTCGTAATGCCCGCAGCGCCGCCGCCAGCGCTCCGGTATCTCCCGGCGGCGTCAGCCGGCCATGACCGGCCTGCTGCGTCACCCAGCCCGCGCCGGAACCCGAAATGTCGCTGACAACCACCGGTTTGCCGAAACGCATCGCCTCCAGCAGCACAAGACCAAAGGCTTCAGCCCGATCCAGCGATGGCAGGCATAAGACATCGCAAGTAGCCAGCAGGGCGTTGAGATCGGCGTCAGGTTGAAAGCCGGGCAACACTACCCGTCCATCCAATCCCAGGGTTTGAATCAGCGTCGCCAGTTGCGTTTGGCGGTCGCCGGTTCCCACGATCAGTGTCCGGCTGTTGGTGAGTTCCGTCACTGCGCGCACCAGCACATCGTGGCCCTTGTAATAAGTTAATCGGCCGATAGCCAGGATGCGGAAACCGGTTTGTCCCCACCACGCCTCGGCCCGTTGCCGCGCAGGCGGTTCAGGAACAGGAATCCGTGCGGGATCAATGCCCAACGGAATGATGTGGCAGCGGTCCCGCCACCGGGTCAGGGCGGCGCTGGCGTCCAGATAGGGTGGCGAAGCGACGATCACTGCTTGACTGGCGGCCAGCAGCCGTTGTTCCAGTGGCCGGTACAGCCGGTAGGCCCGACCCAGCCAGCGATCCAGCGGTGTTGCGACCACATCGGCCTGCCACTGGATTACCCAGGGCAAGCGGCGGGCGGCGGGTAATGCCAGCGCCCAGAATGCCGAGGGATTAGGCAAATGCAGGTGCAGCAGATCGGGCTGAAACTCGTGGATGGCTCGGTTCAGCCAGAATGGAAACGCCGGACTGAGCGGCGCGTAAAGCAACCGGCCATAGCAGGGAACGCGGTAAACCAGGGGTAGCTCAGAGGGTTTCGGCCATTGGCCGCGCTGACCGGGACGATGGTCATGGACCAGCGCCGCCGTGGTCACGCCCTTGGTGGGCAGAGTGGCGAGCAGGTCCGCGAGAAAGGATTCCATCCCGCCGGCAAACGGTGGAAAGAATTTGCCGAGGTGAAGAACGCGCATTGCTGGCTGACTCAGGCTGGCGGATCAGGCGGAGAAACGCTTTGGTCAAGATCAGACTGGGGGGGTTGCGCTTCCAGCAGGGCCAGCCGTTGCGCCAGCCGGCGAATTTGCCGCTCTTGGCGGGAGCGTTCCAGATCCATGGTCAACATCTTGATCAACAGCAGGCCAAAGCCCAGTACGATGGCTAGAATCGGCGGATACCCGATGCCAGTGCGAATCGCCAGCCAGTTGGTAATTTGCGGAAACAGCCCCAACAGCATCGCGATAACCGCTACACCCAGCCACCAGACGGCGTAAGGACCGTGCAGATGGTCGCGGCGCACCAGAAACAGAATGCCAAAGGCGATGGTCAGCCCCAGCAGGGCGGAAGTGATCTGATAGGTCATGGCGTAGTTTTGGAGTCAGTCCGGATCGTCAGTATGCGCCAGTGGGTGGGTGAAACCGATGCGGGCAATGCCGAGTACGCTGGTTTGCAGCAGAAAGCGGCTGACCGCCCACCAGGAATAGAAAATCCGCGAGCGACCCGTAGTGCGGGGATTCATGGCGACGGGCGCCTCCGCCAGCCGCAGACCCTTGCGGCGCAGAATCAGCAGGACGCCTACATCCTGATAATCCAGCAGACTGGCTTCGCGGGAAGCAAGAATACTAATGGCGGCAGCACCATAGGCGCGGAACCCAGAGGTGATATCCTCAATCCGCAGCCCGGTCAGCAGCCGGAAGTAAGCCCAGGCCCATCGCAGATTGCGGCTGGCGCGTTCCGGGAAAGCGCCGATGACGACATCGGCCCGACCGGCGGCAAGCGGGGCCAGCAGATCGGGGATGCTGGAAGGATCATGCTGACCATCGGCATCGAGGGTGATGGCGGTAGGGTAGCCGCAGGCCAGGGCGTAGCGCAAACCGGTCTGAGTTGCGCCCCATGCGCCTAACTGAATTGGTAAAGGCAGCACGATAGCGCCGGCGGCGCGGGCGACCGTTGCGGTTTGGTCGGTGCTGCAATCGTCAATGACCGCCACCGGCCAGTTTCCGGTTTGGCGAATCCGCCGCACCACCTCGCCGACCGTCGCTTGTTCATTATGAGCCGGGATCAAAATGATTGAGGAGCGAGAAGGAGTGACCAGCGATCGACTACGCATCCAGAGCCGCCCGGTATGCCGCTACGGTCTGGTCAATGCAGCGTTCCCAGGAAAAACGCCCGGCCTGTTGCAACCCAGCGGCCACTGCCGTCGCCCGCCAAGCGTCATCGCTCAGCAGTCGCTCCAGCCCGGCGCTCAAATCGTCCACGTCTTCAGGATCAACATACAGGGCGGCATCGCCCGCCACTTCAGGCAATGAGGCGCGATCCGAGATCAAGGTTGGAATGCCGCTGGCCAGCGCCTCCAGCACCGGTAGGCCAAAGCCTTCGTAGAGCGACGGATAAGCGAAAGCAAAAGCGCCAGCATAGATCATGGGTAGATCATCCTGCGGAATGTAGCCAAGCCGGCGGACCTGACCGGTGCGCTCCAGCGGTGCAATGGCGCGTTCCAGATCCTCGCTCAGCCAGCCGGGCGCTCCGGCCAGCGCCAACGGGTATCGTTGTCGAAGCGCAGCGGGCAACCGGGCGTAGGCGGCGACCGTGCAGGCCAGATTCTTGCGCGGTTCGAGGGTCGCCACCACCAGAAGGTAAGGAACGTCGGCCAGCCGGTAGCGGTCGAGAACTGGACGAACTTCAACAGTTGACCGGGGGTGAAAAACCGGATCAACGCCCAGTGGCACGACATGAATCCGGTGCGGAGCAACCCCCAGCAGGGTGATGATCTCCTGCCGGATGAATGCGGAGTCGCTGATCAGGCCACCAGCCCGGCGCAAGGTGTCCGGCAAGCGGCGCTCCAGGTAGGCAATGCGCTCGCGGGGATGGAATTGTGGGTAGCGCAGGTGGGACAGGTCGTGAATTGTAGCGATCCCAGGATCGGCAAAAGTGGGCAGAATATAGTTAGGTGCGTGAAATAAGTAGCCGTGCAGCGAGCGGCTTTGCCAGCGGAATGCTGCGTCGCGAGCCAGTTGATATAGCTTAAAGGCCAGACTTTTGAACGGAATGCGGCGCTGAGCGACGGCCAGCACTTGGTTGGCGGCCAACGCTTGTTCTGGATCGGCTAGCCAGCGCCAGCCCGCAAAGTAGCGCAGATCAGCAATATCGGTGCGGCAGTGCAGACCCCGCGCCAAGTGCAGGGCGTAATGGCCGATGCCGGTGAGTGGGGGGACAATGGCGTCAACGCCGAGGATCAGGTTCATGAGCGGGGCGGCGGTTGGGAGACCAGGCGGTTGGGAGAGGCTATTATACCCATCCTTACCCATTCGCTGCGCTTCGCCGCTGGAAACCTGACATGATGGCTTCGATATGACGGATCTGTACCTTGCTGATCAGCCAGCATTAGCCAGTTTCTGCGCCGAATTGCGTGGGGCGGCCTGGCTGGCGCTGGATACCGAATTTATCCGCGAGCGCACCTATTACCCCCAGCTATGCCTGATTCAGATTGCCGGCCCTGAGGGGCGCATCGCCTGTATTGATCCCCTGGCGTTACCGTCGCTGAATCCGTTGCTGGACTTGCTCTACGACCCAGCCATCACCAAAGTCCTGCATGCCGCCTATCAGGATTTGGAAATCTTTTTTCACCTGCGCGGGGCGGTTCCCACGCCGATCTTCGACACCCAGCGGGCGGCGATGACCTTGGGCCAAGGCCAGCAGATCGGCTACGCGGCGCTGGTGCAGCAGGTGCTTGGCGTAGACCTGGACAAGACCCACACCCGGGCTGACTGGCAGCGCCGGCCACTGGTTCCCGAATGGCTGGTTTATGCGGCAGACGATGTGCGCTACCTGCCGGAACTGTACCGGCGGCAACAGGCGGCGCTGGCGGAACTCGGCTGGCCGGTGGCGCTGACTGAGGATCTGGCCGCATTGGCCGATCCCGACCGCTATCGGCCCCAACCGTTGGAGACTTGGCGGCGGGTTCGCAATCACCAGCGGTTGCGTGGAGTCCAGTTGTCGGTCTTGCGGTCGCTGGCGGCCTGGCGTGAAGAACAAGCTATCGCCCATGACCGGCCCCGACGCTGGATTCTCGGCGACTCGGCCTTGGTGGAACTGGCTCGGCGGCTACCGGAGACCGTGGCCGAACTGCAACGTATACCCGGCTTGCCGCCCACTACGCGCCAGCATCATGGCGAAACGCTGCTGGCGCGAATCGCCGCCGCCCGCCTCGAACCGCCGGAACAGTGGCCGACACTGCCGCGCCGGACGCCGCTTTCACCCTGAGGTGGGGTGTTAATAGAATAATTCCGCTCCCACTCCCCAAAGTGCGGCATCCCGCCGATTCAGGCCGCATTCACCCGGTGAGCGGGATAGTGCATGGCAACCTGTGGGGGTGTAAGTGGGTCTTGTTGACGGCGCTGCTACAGCGCATCCTGCGCGAGGATCCCGCCGTCATCTTTTTTAATTCCAACCGTTGGCAATCATCTCGGAGAACGCTCATGCGAACGCCGCTCAACCTCACGATTCTGGCCGCGCTGCTGGGTTTGACTACTGCCTGCGCTCCGCCGCCACCCGGCGCTCCGCCCAACTACTACACCACCGGCAACGCGCTGATGGGCGCAGCAGCCGGCGCTGCGATCGGCCATGCCATTGATCCGACCGGCGGGGCCGTCACCGGCGCCTTGGGCGGGGCGTTGATCGGTGGGGCTATCGGCAACCAGATGGATTATCAGGAACAGCAACTCAGGTATTACGAGGGGCAGCCACCCCGCTACTACAATTACGACGATGGTTACTACAACCGGCCACCTCCTCGCTACTACAACAATCCACCGCCGTACTGAACAGTGGCGCTATTCCGACGGGCTTAGCACCTTCACCGTCGATTTCTGCAAGCTGGCCTGGAAGTTATAGAGCCGCGTCAGAAAGCTGTCGGTGATTTCATGGCCGCGGGCGCTTAACAAGGCTCCGCCTGCACTGCGAATATCCTCGGCCAACACCATTCCCGGTTTCAGCGTCAGAATCGAAATTTCCTTGATCGCATTACGCCGCGCCGTATTGGGATTACGGATGATGGCAAAAGCGGCCAGCATGGTCGGGTCATACTGTCCGATTCGGGTCTGCAGGATGTTGAGCGTTGTCTCCGCCGAGTAACCGTGGTTGATTAGCGTGTCGAAATCGCCGGCGATATGCAGGATGTGTCCGCCGAGGCGCGGCCAATCGAGTGCTTTCGAATCAAATTGATAGGGTGAATCCTGATGGTTGAGGATGGCGATGACCGGATCCAGCCGGGGAATGCCGCTGAGTAACTGGGAAGTCATCGCGGGCAACCGCTTCACCATGGCCTGTTCCGCCTCGCTGAGCACTCCGCCTTGATACAGCTTGTCCAGCGTGTCCGGCGGCAGGGTGATACAGCTCAGTTGCGACAGCATCGCCGCCACGTCCAGTTGCCACCAGTCCTGTCCAATGCCGAGTTGTTTAGCCAAGTCGGTAGCATGGCGGCGGATGCGGTTGGCGCGACCAAAAGCGGTCGGGTTGGCCAGCGCCAGAATGTCGGTCAACGTCTTGATCGTCCCACGCAGGGTCTGTTCCAGCAGCACCCGTTCTGCCGTGATGAGCCGATGCTGCTCAGTAGCCGCTTCAAAGGCGGCCAGCAAGGTTTTAGGCGGACAGGGCTTGGTCAAAAACCGGAAGATCTGGCCTTCGTTGACGGCGGCAATGGTTGATTCAATATCCGCTTGTCCGGTCAGCAGCATCCGCACCGTATCGGGAAGCCGTTGCCGCACCTGGCTGAGGAACGCAGCGCCGTCCATCTCCGGCATCCGCATATCCGACAGCACCACTGCAAACGACCGCTCCTCGTTCTGGATCAGTTCCAGAGCCTGGGGACCACCAGCGGCGGTGTGCACCTCATAATGGCGGTGCAAATGCAGTTTCAGTCCTTCCAGCACTCTGGGTTCGTCATCCACGCACAGGATATGCGGGCGATCCTGATTCACGGTTGCTTACTCCTTGGGTGAATGGTTTTGTTCCGAGGCCAAGTCCCGCCACTCGACGAGCTGCGCCGGAGTGACGCCCAGCGATTCCAGATAAGCCCAGTCGAGAGACTGGCTGCCCGGCGGATGGTATGGGGCGAGTTCCTGCACCAGCAGGTTGGCCAGATATACCGCCGCCAGCACGTCAAAGCCGCGTTGCGGCACCCTCTGCGGCTGATGGTGGTTGGCGGCCGCCTCGATAATTGGATAAGGCAACCCCCATAACCCCAGTAGATAAGCGCCGATCTCAGCGTGTGACACCCCGAGAATTTGGTATTCGGCCTGATAAGGCGCGATCTGCTCCTGAGCGGCGAGTTGCAGGGTTTGCTTCAGCCGATCGGGCATTTCCGTCGCTATGATCAGGCGGCCAATGTCGTGCAGCAGACCGGCCATGAACGCATCGTCCGCCTGGCTTTTATCGCTGCATAGCCGCCGGGCCAGCGCGGCTACCCGCAAGGCATGGTCTTGCAAGGCTTCCAGCGACAACCCGTGCAGTGGCTGGGCGCTTTGAAACACTTCAAGCGTCAACACCAGATTGCGAATCATGGTGAACCCCAGGTAGCGCGCTGCTTCTTCAATACTGGTGATGCGCCGCGCTAGACGGAAAAACGCCGAGTTGACCACTTGCAGCAGCTTGGCGCAGATCGCCATGTCCTGTTTCAACAGTCGGGCAATGTCGTCGATTCCGGCCTTGTCCTCGGCGAAAGCCTGCATCAGGGCGTGGTAGACCCTGGGGATCGACGGCAATTGGTCGATTCGTCCGATCACCTGGCGCAGATTGCCATCGGTGTCGTCGAGCAGCGCCTGCACCATGCAGGCCCGATCCACTACATTTTCCAGTTCCTGCGCATCACAGGGTTTGCTGAGAAATTGGTGCGCCACCGGCATTGCTTGTAAGGCCGCTTTTATTTCCGTGTAGCCGGACAAAATAATCCGCACTGTCTTGGGATGATGCTCTTTGGCGTAGCGCAGCAACTGGGCGCCATCTACGCCGGACATTCGCATATCGGAGACCAGTACATCGAAGCTTTGGGTTTGCAGCAACGCCAGCGCGGCTTCGCCGCTGGCGGTAAAGCTCATCTCCCATTTGCGGCGGTTTTTGCGGAGCAGGTTTTGCAAACCATCCAGAACAGGCGGTTCGTCGTCGACAAACAAAATACGTTTCATGGCCGGTCTCCTGCTGTCGCTTGACCATCGACCGGCAGGCAGATGTAAAAGGTGGTCCCCTGACCAGCGACGGTCTCGAAAGTCAGCGATCCCCGATGCTTGTCCACCACAATGGAACGGGCGATAGCCAAACCCTGCCCGGTACCTTTACCGACTGGTTTGGTGGTGAAGAATGGATCGAAAATCCGGTCGCGGATCGCCTCGGGAATGCCGCTGCCGGTATCAGCGATGGCGATTTCCACCGTATCGCCCATCGCCCGGCTGCGGATCGTGATCCGGCCCTTTGGCCGGCTGTCATCCACGACATCGCCGATAGCATGGGCGGCATTGACCACGAGGTTAAGAAAAACCTGGTTCAGGTCGCTGAGATAGCACGACACGGGCGGCAACTCGTCTAGATCGATTTCTATATCCGCCACATACTTGTATTCATTGCGAGCGACGGTGAGGGTGTTGAGCAGCGCCTTGTTAAGATTGGCGCTGCTTTGCTCGCGCTGATCGGGGTGGGCGAATTCCTTCATGGCGCGGACGATGCCCGTCACCCGTTCCACGCCTTCCAGAGTGCGCTCAAAAGCGCGTGGCGCCTGTTCGCGCACATAGTCCAGATCGGCGGCGTCTTCGGCATCCTGGATTTGGGCTTGCCAGTCAGCACCTTGCGGGTTCTGGCGGAACTGCGGCCACAGCGCCTGATAGACCGCCAGCAAGCCGATCAGATCATCGAAGGCGCTTTGCAGAAAATGGACGCTATCGCCAATGTACTGGATCGGGGTGTTGATTTCGTGGGCGATGCCGGCGGCCAGTTGCCCGACCGCCTCCAGTTTTTGCGCGAGTCGGAGTTCCAGTTCTACCTTCTCGCGTTGCGCGATTTCCTGACCTAATTGTTCACTAGTCGTCTGTAGCTCGCTCGTGCGTTGTTGCACCAGATGATCGAGCGCGTCCAGTTGTTGCTGGACTTGGCGGTGCAAAATCCACTTGCGGCTGAGTGCCACCGCCAATTGGCTTATTTCAATCGGGTCAAACGGTTTTTTGAGGATCAGGAACTGATCGCTGCGGCCCAGTCGGGTGATGATTTCGGTCCAGGAATAGTCGGCATAGGCGGTGCAAATCACCGCCTGTAAGGCTGGATCGACCTGCCATAGGCATTCCAGCGTTTCGATCCCGTCCCATCCGGGCGGCATCCGCACATCGATAAAGGCCACCTGATAAGGTTGGTTCTCGGCCAGTGCCTGTTGAACCAGGGTCAGCCCATCACGGCCTTGATAGGCCGAATCAATGGCGAATACCGGGCGCTGCGGCGCAGCGCGGGGGGTTCCAAACAGTTCAGCTTCCAGCGCTTCCAGTTTGCCGACATCACCGCGCACTGCAAAAATTTTGCGGATGTCGTCATGAATAGCGCGGTTGTCATCAATCACCAGCAGACGACAGGGCTGGGCCGGAACGGGAGCAGGATTCATCGGATCAGCGCCTCCGGCCTATTTTTTAAAGGCAGTTCCAGGATAAAGGTTGCGCCACAGCCGGGACCGGCGCTGTGGCAGCTAAGCGCCCCGCCCAATTCCCGGGCCAGATTGGCACTGGAGTGCAGGCCGAAGCCGTGGCCGTTCGGTTTGGTGGTGAAGCCGAACTCAAACACCCGGATGAGGTGTTCTTGAGCGATTCCGGTGCCGGTGTCGGTAATTTCGATTTGGAGCCGCTGGTCTTTGCAGCAGTGAAGGTGGACGATCAACCGGCGGTTGAAGCGGTCCTGCTCCTGGAGAGCGTCTTTGGCGTTGCGGATTAGGTTAGCGACGATCTGCAACAGCTTGTGTTTATCCAGTACCTGTAATGGAATGGGATCGTAGTCGCGGAGGATGGTGATGGCATGGTGATCGGTGATGTGCATCGCCAGGGCGTCATCAAGCAGTTGTGGCAATGCGACGGCTTCGTTGATGCTGCTATTGACGGCATAAGCTTGCTGGCGACTGACAATCCGCTTAATGTGGTCGATCTTCTCGGCTACCGCCTGGACCTCGGCATACAATTGCTGTTGCTCCCCCTGTAGATGCTCAGCCAACGCCGCCAGATAATCCAGCAAGTGCCAATAACGGCTGTCGCTGTTCAGTAGTAGGTCAGCGGTCAGGTTTTCCCGCAGCAGGTGGACGGTCTTACTCAAGTTGGTGACCCGTGAGGTTCGCAGGCTATCGTTGATCAGTTGAACCGAGACGTTGACACTGTTCAGGGCGTTACCCACATTATGTAGCACACCAGTCGCCACTTCAGTCATCCCGGCCAGTCGGGAAGCGTCCACCAGTTGCTGTTGCAGTGCTTCACGCTCGGCGGTGACCCGATTGCGAGCGGTGATGTCCTGGATGATCGAATACAACAGGGTCTTACCGTCTATATCGACCGGCCCGGAATACACTTCAACATCGCGGATTTCTCCGGAGGCCAGCCGGTGCCTGAAGAGGAAACAGTCGCGTTGCTCGGTGCAAGCGCGCTGTATCTCGGCGGCTATTTCTTCGGGCGGCAGGATGTTGATGTCAGTAATTTTCAGTTGCTGCAATTGCTCTAGCGAATAGCCGTAGTAGCGCACCGCCATCCGGTTGGCGTCCACAATAGCGCCGCTGTCCGGATCAATGAGCAACCCGACTGCACGGGTATCCATGAACAGTTGGTGGTAGCGTTCGTGGTTTTGGCGCATCTGGTTGTCAACCTTCCTGCGGCGGGTCATTTTCAGACTGGGTTGGACACCAGATAAAGCCGGTGGGCATCGGTTTGATCGAAGTCGTCAATCCAGTCGCCAGTCCCGGCGATCAGCATCATCGGGTCATTGTTGATAACCGATGGGTTTATGGGCCGGATTAGGCGCAAGCAATTTTCAGGATAGCCCTTTTTGAGGTTGGGCGAGTTCCAGTTGTAGTTGTTTTTGCCGATGACTGTCCAGCGTAACCGGGTGCTGTCAACCCACGCCTGGGTTGGTGGATAATCGGACAATAATCATCGACTATGATCTGGTCATTAGCAGAAATCATCGATAGCCTAAAAGATTATTGAGATCACCGAGCGCAAACCAGTGGAAGAGACACTACGGGTGAGTGAAGCCAGTTATCGTGCGCTGTTTGAGAATATGCTCAGCGGATTCGCTTATTGCCGGATGCTATACGAAAACGGCCAAGCTCAAGACTTTATCTATCTGCATGTTAATAAAGCATTTGAAGAACTCACTGGATTGAAGGATGTGATCGGGAAAAAGGTGACTGAGATCATTCCAGAGATCAAGGTACTTGACCCGGGGTTATTTGAAACTTACGGCCGTGTTGCCATGACCGGCGTCCCGGAGAAGTTCGAGATCTATGTCATTAGTTTGCAAATCTGGTTCTCGGTCTCCGTGTACAGTCCGGAAAAAGACGACTTCGTCGTTATCTTTGACAATATCACCGAGCGCAAACAGGCGGAGGAAGCACTGCGGCGCAGCGAGGAACGGTATCGGGCGGTGATTGAAACCTCCCCGGACGGCTTTTGGGTAGTGGATACCCAAGGACACTTGCTGGAAACAAATGAAGCCTATACCCATCTGTCCGGCTATAGCCGTGATGAATTGTTGCACATGGCTATTGCCGATCTGGAAGTCAACGAGCGTCCGGAGGAGATTACAGCCCACATCGAAAAAGTTATCCAGGAAGGCAACGGCCTGTTTCAAACGCTGCACCGGGCGAAGAGCGGTCGAATCTGGCAGGCTGAGGTCAACGTCTCCTGCTACCGTTACGGCGCAGGGAGCCTGATATTTGGCTTCATCCGTGATATCCACCGCCGGCAACGCTCTGATGCGCTGCTTAAAGTGCGAATGCGTCTATCTGAAATGGCCCTCACCAGTAGTCTGGATAACCTGTTGCAAGCTGCGCTGGATGCTATGGAGCGCTTCACTGGCAGCCAGATTGGCTTCTTCCATTTCGTTGAACCTGACCAGGAAAACCTGACGCTCCAAACCTGGTCTACCCATACTCTGAATAGCCAGTGCAAGGCTGAGGGCAAGGGTCTGCACTATCCAGTCAGTCAGGCCGGGGTCTGGGCGGATTGCCTCCGCACGCACCGCCCGGTTATCCACAACGACTACGCTGCCCTGTCCAACCGGCATACCCTGCCTGCTGGTCACCCCCTGATCATTCGAGAATTAGTCGTACCGATTTTGCGTCACGATCAGGTGGTCGCCATTGCCGGCGTTGGCAACAAGCCGGAGGACTACACCGACGACGATGTAGATACGGTGCAACATCTGTTGTCGCTGCTCATCGACATGGTCGAACGTAAACGAGCCGAGGCGCGGATCGAACACCTGGCCTATCACGATGCGCTGACCCACCTGCCCAACCGGGTGTTGCTGACCGACCGCATACAACAGGCGATGGCCCAAGCCGGGCGCGACCAGAGGTGGCTGGCGGTGTGTTACTTGGATTTAGACGCTTTCAAAGCCATCAACGATACCTGGGGGCACGGGTACGGCGATCAGGTTTTGGTCGAAGTGGCGCAGCGCCTGAAGACCAGTGTGCGTGCTGGCGACACCGTGGCGCGGTTGGGCGGGGATGAGTTTGTGTTGCTGCTGGGGAATTTGGCTAACGTGGAGGAATGCGAAATGACCTTGGATCGGGTGGTGACGGTGCTACGGGTCCCTTTTGCGATAGCCGGCCAGCCGTTGTCCCTGACCACCAGCCTCGGTGTGACCTTGTATCCCGATGATGCCTCCGACCCGGACACCCTGCTGCGTCATACTGACCAGGCCATGTATGCCGCCAAGCAGGCGGGTGGCAACCGCTACCACTGGTTTGATGCCGACCATGATCGTCGCGCCCGCTGCTACCGTGAAAGCCTGCATCGGATTGAAGAGGGGCTGGCCGCTGGCGAATTCCGTCTCTATTACCAACCTCAGGTGAACATGCGTCGTGGCGTCGTCATCGGCGCTGAAGCGCTGATCCGCTGGCAACACCCGGAGGAGGGTTTGCTGCCACCGGCGCACTTCATGCCTGCCGTCGAAGCCAGCGATCTGGCCATCGCCGTTGGTCAATGGGTGATGAATGAAGCGTTGCGGCAGATGACCGCCTGGGGCACACAAGGCCTGTATCTACCGGTCAGCATCAATGTTTCCAGTCGTCACTTGCAGCACCCGGATTTCGTCGCGGAGTTGCAGGCGGCGTTGGCGGCTTATCCTCAAGTGCCTCCCGGTGGACTTGAGCTTGAAATCCTGGAAACCGTGGCTTTGGGAGATATGGCGGCTATTGCCCATCTGATCGAAAGCTGCCGGCAACTGGGGGTGCGTTTCGCACTGGACGATTTTGGTACCGGCTATTCCTCGCTGACTTACCTCAAGAACTTGGCTGTGCATCTGCTGAAGATTGATCAATCGTTCGTACGCGACTTGCTGGTGGATACCGAGGCGCGGGCGATCGTAGAAGGTGTCATCGGTCTGTCGGTGGCCTTCCACCGTCAGGTGATCGCGGAAGGAGTGGAAACTGACGCGCATGGCAGCCTGCTGATCCGGCTGGGCTGCGACCTGGCCCAAGGCTATGGCATCGCCCGCCCGATGCCGCCTGAACATCTCCCGGCTTGGATCGCCGATTGGACTGCGCCCAGCGCGTGGACCCGTATAGAGGCCTGCGCTGCCAAGGACGCCTCCCCGTTGATGGATATCTAGGGCGCAGTTAGCAAGGTTGGCAGTGCGGGCAACAGTAGGTCGCCCGCTGACCGATCCGGCTCCGCTGGATCGCTTCGCCACAGACCACGCAGGGCAACCCATGCCGGCCATAAACCTGCAACGTCTGCTGAAAATATCCCGGTTGTCCATCGCTGCCGACAAAATCCCGCACTGTCGTTCCACCCTGCCGAATCGCCTCAGCCAAAATCGCCTGAATCGCCGCTGCCAGTCGGTCGTATTCGTTCAGGGTGATTTGCCCCGCCGCTCGCATTGGACTCATGCCTGCCGCAAATAGCGCCTCATTGGCGTAGATGTTGCCCACCCCGACCACAATATGGTTATCCATGATGAAGGCCTTGGCGGCCAGGGTCCGGCCTCGCGCCCGCTGCTGGAGATAGCTCCCGGAGAAAGCCGGATCAAAGGGTTCGAGGCCCAGCGTCTGCAACAGCGGATGCTGTTCCGGTGGATCGACCGTCCATAGCACTGCGCCAAACCGGCGGCTGTCATTGAAGCGCAGGCAATGTCCATCAGCCAGCAGCACATCAACATGATCGTGTTTCTGGAGCGGCGTGGCGCTGGGCAGAATCCGTAGCCGGCCGGTCATGCCCAGATGAAAGAGCAGGGTTCCAGCGTCCGTCCGCAGCAACAGATATTTAGCCCGTCGATCCACCCGCCGGATCATCTGTCCCGACAGCATTGCTGTCAGGGTTTCGGGCACCGGCCAGCGCAGCCGGGGTTGCCGCACGATCACTTGCGTCACAGTTTGCCCGATCAGATGCGGCGCAATCCCTCGGCGAACGGTTTCGACTTCGGGCAATTCGGGCATTAGTCGCTGCTCTTCGCCTTCGGCGGCAGCGGCTCAATGACCGGCGCCAAAAATCCCGCTGCGCTGCTGCTCAGCAGCGGATACAGGCGATCGGGGCAGAGATAAACATGGTCCGCCAAGTGCAGATAGCGCCGATCATCGGTCGGGGCTGTGCTGCCGAAGCGGATTTCCTGGTCATTCAGCCACAGCCGCAGCCGGGGCGGATCGAGATGCAGCGTTTTCAGATCCACCATGCCGACCGGATAGCGCACCGGGCAGTGCATCTCGACCAGTTGCAGGATCGGGTTGATCAAAACCGGATTAGCCGGTCCAACGCCCGGCGCAGTCATTTGCCAGTGCTCCCCACGCCGCTCGAAGGCCAGGGTTTGCTGTCCCGGTCGTTCGACCCGGATCCGTTCAAGCAGTGCCGGAGCCAGATTCAGCAAGGGTGGACCCGTCACCGACTCCCGGTCCGGCGTGAACCACGCCAGCCCCGCCAGTCCGCCGGCCAATCCCAGCAGTCCCAGATTCAGCCAGCGCCGCCGCCTGAGCGTATTCATGGTTAGCGCCGCCGCCGCTGAAAGCTAATCAGCCAACCGCTGATCAGGAGAATTCCCGGCAACCCAATCAGGAAGACGCCGGCCAGTACCGCCAGCGCACGATCCGACAGATTCAGTTGGGAATCGGGCGCAGTCCGGGGAGGGACTGTGATGAGTGCGTCATCCAGAGTCAGCCAATTCAGGATATTGATGCCCAGTTGCAGATTAGCCCCGTTGCCGAGGTAGGTGTTGGTCAGAAAATCGCCATCGCCGATCACAACCACCCGTTGTTGTTCCGGGGCGGCGGGGCGGGGGCGGGACAGCGCCACTCCGACCGTCAGCGGGCCAGTCCGCTCGGTGGTGTTGGGATCAAACTGGATCGCCCCATCCAGCGCTCCGGTTTCGGTCCAGGCGCGGGATTGGCTTTCCAGCAGCGTGGCGGCTTTCCAGCCGGCGGTTGGCTGAAGGTCCAACGCCACCGCCTGCGGCAGCAGCGTCGGAGAACGTAACGGCATCGTGATCGGGTGCGGGCCGTAATCGACGATGGGGATGAAGGTCGGGTTGCTGATCGTTCCCAGCTTGGGCGCGTCGGGGTCCACCACGGTGCCTGGCAACACAGTCACACCCAGCGCCGCCGCCAACGGTTGCCAACCAGCTGGTTCCTGCGGCTCCCGCAGCCAGAGCAGATTGCCACCCTGTTCGACATAAGTCAGCACCGCCTGAACTTCCATCGCAGGCAGCGGTAATTGTGGACTGGCGATGACCAGCGCGGCAGTCCCAGCGGGAAGCTGCGGCTCCTTGGTTAAATCCACCGACCGGGCCTGAATCCCGATCTGTTCCAGTCCACGACCAAAGTTGCCCAAATCATGATTGGCGATGCCGTCCGACTTGCGTTCGCCGTGACCGGTCACGAAGCGCACCACCCGCTCCTGCCCACGACACAGCCGTTGCAAAGTCTGGGTTATAGTCTGCTCGCTGAGGTGCTGGACTTTTTCGCCGTGCCCGCGATAGTCAACATACAACTCCCCATCCACAGTCAGACCCAATTCACGCACCCGATCGGGCAGCAGGTCGGGATTGACGAAAACCAGGCTTAAATCGGGTTTATAGCGCTGATAGCGGCCCACCAACCGGCGAATGGCCTCGCGCAAGGTGGGTGTGTCGCGGGCATAGGCCGTAATCCGAACCGGCCCGTCCATCCCGGCCAGCAGGGTTTGACTCGCTGCGGACAGGGTGTTGCGCTGACTGTAGCTCCAGTCAGCCTGAACCACATAGCGCTGGCTCAACCAGGCTAGCAAGCCGATCACTAGCCCGAATAGCGCGAGGAACAGCAGATGATGCCGCCACAGCCGCCGGCGAATCGAGGAATCAAGGCGCATGGGCAAGTCCCGTCAATCCCGTAGCCGTAGATCATCGATCCGGCGGATCGCCAGACCAAGAAACAGGACGCTGAGCAACAGGTAATAGGCCAGGTCGGCGCTGTTGACCAGACCCAGCAACAGGGCGTCGTAATGCCGCAGCGGTGATAGATAGCCGAACAGGCGGCTGGTGGTTTCCTGCAAGTCCACGACCGACAGTCCCAGTAACAGCCCGAAAGTGGCGGCAGCGGCAGCGATGGGTTGCACGGTCAGTGTGGACAGATACAGCCCGACGGCGGCGAAGCCGGCAGCAAGCAGACTCAGTCCCAGCAGCCCGGCCAGTAGTTTGCCGAAATCCAGTGTTGTGCCGAAGGCTAGCGCCAGCGGCATCAATCCGGCCAGACTGGCTCCGATCCACAAAAACAGCATCGTGCCCAGGTATTTGCCCAGCACCATTTCGCTGGCGCTCACCGGCGCGGATAACAGCAGATCGAGGCTACGGGTGCGGCGTTCCATACTGAACAGGCGCATGGTCGCTAGCGGCGTGACCAGTAACAGACCCCAGGCCGCTACCCGAAACAGTGGTGCAGCTACCAGATCGGTCACGCCCGGTGCGTTTTCCAGCCCGGCCAGCCGTCCCTGCACCGCCTGAAAGTCCTGAACCAGCAACAGAAAAATCCACGCCATCAATCCTTGTTGCGCCGCCAGCACTGTCCAGGCCAGTGGCGACAGAAACAGGCTGCGCCATTCGCGGGCGGCAATCGTGAGAATCATCCGGCAGTCTCCTGGTTCAGGGTTAGATTGACGAACATTTGCTCCAGACTTTCCCGTTCCGGGGTCAATTCCCACAAATCCCAGCCGTGGTCATAGGCCAGTTCCACCAGAATCCGGTGCAGTAACGCGCCGGGGGAATGATGGAGCCGGAACTGGCCCTCGCCGAGTTCCTCGACCTGCGTCACTCGAGGTAATTGCTCCAGCTCCGCGATCGGTGGCGGTGCGTTCAGGCCGATTCGCAGACTGGCGGAGGGGCGTTGTTGTTCCAGTTCGGCCAGTGCGCCAGCATAGACCAGTCGTCCGGCCCGCAGAATATGGACATGGGTGCAGGTGCTCTGCACTTCCGACAGCAGATGGGTGGATAAAATGACGCCCTGCTTTCGGCCTAATTCACGGATCAGGGTGCGGATGCCCTGAATCTGGATCGGGTCCAGGCCAATGGTCGGCTCGTCCAGAATGATGACCGGAGGGGTATGGACAATGGCTTGCGCCAGTCCGGTCCGTTGCTGATAGCCCTTGGACAAGTGGCCGATCAGCCGCTTGCCGACTTCCGCCAATCCGCAGCGTTCCTTGACTCGCGCTATCGCAGGGTGGCTGGCGGTGCGGCTGAGACCGTGCAGGCGGGCGCTGTAATACAGTTGCTCGTCAACTGTGAGTTCACGATACAGCGGCGGCTGTTCCGGCAGGTAGCCGATGGCCTGCCGGGCCTGGCGCGGCTGGTCAAGCAAATCTCTGCCGTTAATGACAATCCGCCCGGCGTCCGGGGCCAGCACACCCGCCAGCATCCGCAACGTGGTGGATTTGCCGGCCCCGTTGGGGCCGAGCAAGCCCAACACCTGGCCGCGTCGCAGCGTGAAACTGAGGTCGTCCACTGCCCGGTGTTCGCCATAGCGCCGGGTCAGCCGCTCTACCTGCACCAACGTCTTGTTGATCATGGTTTTTCCAACCAGGGCCGGAAACTTGAAACCTTCTTTATCGTCAGCGCTATCATAATAGCTTGATTGTTGTACCCCATCCCTCCGAACTGTTGGCTGGTGACGAAGCGAGAACCCAGTAGTTCTATGAACAATACCCCACCAGCCTCTCCTGCTGCGCTACCCATTCCAGCACCCCGCCCGAACCTGCCCGAGCCTGTTGCCCGCCGTGCCATTCTGGGTATTGTCCTTAGTGGCCGGATGCTGACCGCTCTGTTGATGGGCTTTTCCTCCGGTTTGCCGTTGCTGTTGGCGACCGGATCGGTGTTGCAAGCCTGGCTCAAGGATGCCGGGGTGGATTTGGGTACCATCGGTTTATTCGCGCTGGTGGGCCTGCCTTACACGCTGAAGTTTCTATGGGCGCCGCTGCTGGACCGGTTTGCGCCCATCAGCGGCATGGGGCGGCGGCGCGGTTGGCTGCTGTTGATTCAGCTCACGCTGATCGCGGCCATTGCCGCATTGGGTCTGACCGACCCGACGCAGAGCTTGCCGCTGGTCACGTTGGCGGCTTGTTTTGCCGCGTTCTGTTCCGCCTCGCAGGACATCGTGATCGACGCCTACCGCCGTGAGTCGCTGACTGATGACGAGCAGGGACTAGGCGCTTCATTTTATGTGAACGGCTATCGGGTCGGGCTGCTGCTGTCCTCGGGCGGCGGTTTAATTCTGGCGGATTTCATGCCGTTTCAAGCGGTGTATTGGATCATGGCCGCAGCGATGCTCCCCGGCCTGATCACGACGCTGCTTTGCAGCGAACCGCTGGTGACCGTCGGAGCGCCCCACACCCTGCGTGAAGCCGTGGTGCAACCGTTCATCGAATATTTTTCCCGGCAGGACGCCCTGCTGATTCTGCTGTTTGTGCTGCTCTACAAAGTCGGCGAAATGATGTCCAGCCAGATGACCACGCCGTTTTATCTCGATCTCAATTTCACCAAAACCGAGATTGGCGCAGTGGTTAAGCTGTTTGGGTTCTGGGCGACGGTGGTTGGCGGGTTGCTGGGTGGGTTGTTGATGCTGCGGCTGGGCGTGTACCGGGCGCTGTGGCTGTTTGGCGCGTTGCAGGCGGCGGGATTGAGCGGCTTTGTCATCCTGGCCCGGCTCGGTCACAGCCTGCCGGGGCTGGCGCTGGCGATCACCAGTGAAAACCTGTTCAGCGGCATGGCGACCACCGCCTATGTGGCGTTCATGGCGACGCTGACTCACCGCAAGTTCACCGCCACCCAGTATGCGCTGCTCAGCAGCCTGATGGGCGTTCCACGGGTGGTGCTGAACGCGCCGACCGGCTATCTGGCCGAAGGTTTGGGTTGGGAAGGCTTCTTCCTGTTCTGCATGGCGGCGACCTTGCCCGGACTCTGGCTGTTGACCCGGTTCCGGGCGTGGATGGAGCCGCAGCGGGAGGTAACCGCCCGGCCCACCGCGCTCACCACAGCCAACCGCCCGGCAGATGACTGATCGTAACGCCACGGCCCACCGGAAGGACTGCGCTTATGCCCTCGCGCCAACCCCGACTCGGCATCGCCTTGGGCAGCGGCTCCGCCCGAGGCTGGGCGCACATCGGCGTACTGCGGGCGCTGGAACAGGCCGGCATCATCCCGGATGTCGTGTCCGGCGCGTCGATTGGGGCGCTGGTCGGCGCAGCGTATGCCAGCGACCGGCTGGATCAGTTGGAAGACTGGGTCACCCGGATTGACTGGTGGGAGATCATCCGTTACATGGATCTGCGGCTCGGCGGGGTGGAAGGTGAGCGGTTGATGCAAGCCTTCGGCGAGCGGGTCGAGGATGCGCCGATTGAGAGCTTGCCCAAGCCGTTCGGAGCGGTCGCCACCGATCTGCATACCGGGCGCGAAGTCTGGTTTCAGGAGGGTTCGCTGCTGGAAGCGGTGCGGGCCTCCATTGCCCTGCCGGGACTGTTCAGCGCGGTGCGCTATCAGGAGCGCTGGCTGGTGGATGGCGGGCTGGTCAACCCGCTGCCGGTCTCGCTGTGCCGAGCCTTGGGTGCGGATCGGGTGATTGCCGTCAACCTCAATGACGACATCGTCGGTCGGCGGCTGGGTGGGCGGACGCCACGTTTGACGACGCCTAGCCCGTTGCTGGCCCGATTGAGCGCCGGCTGGCAGGCCATGCGGGGCAATTCGCACCCACCCGAGTCGGCCCCGGAAGATGAACCGCCTGGTCTATTCGATGTGATGGCCGGGTCCATCCACATCATGCAGGACCGCATCACCCGGGCGCGGTTAGCGGGTGATCCGCCGGATGTAGTGCTGGCGCCACGACTGGCGCACCTGGGACTGATGGATTTTGATCATGCCAGCGAGGCCATTGAAGCCGGGCTGGACTGTGTGCGGCAACGCCTGCCGCTGCTGCGCGAGGCGCTGAATCTGCCGGACGCCGTAGGGACAGACCCTGACGCTCGGTGAAGCCGGTGCCCGCGCCAAACTGATTGACCCGGCCCTGTACCTGCGCGGCTGGACTGAAGACCTGATCCGCCGTGAGGAGTGCGCTGGGGTGATTTAATTTGTGTCGCATCCACTGCCCAAACGACGAATGTTGCATCTCCGCCCGTTACTCAAGCGCATCGATCACTTATCGATCGCACAATCCATCCCATCCACCCCAGCATGAATTTTCCGCATCCGGCTTGTCCTATCCTGCGATTTCAGCTACTTCTTACTCATTCAAAATCCGTTTGCGGCGTACTCCCCAGACCATAAACCATCGTACGAGGAGCAGAATCCTGATGAAAATCTTTAACCGTAATGTCCTAAGCGCCGCCGTTGGCGCGATCATCCTGGGTCTGAGCGGGCTGGCCCAAGCCGAGGAAACCATCAAGATCGCAGTCGCTGGCCCGATCACCGGCGATGTCGCGCAATATGGCGATATGCAAATGACCGGGGCTAAAATGGCGGTTGAACAACTCAATGCCAAGGGCGGCGTCAATGGCAAGAAGCTGGAAGCCGTGCTGTTGGATGATCAATGCAAGCCTGAACAAGCAGTTAATGTTGCCGGCCAGATCATTAACCAGAAGATTAAATATGTCGTGGGCCATTTATGTTCCGGCGCGACGATTCCCGTAGCTAAAACCTACGAGGAAGAAGGCATCTTAATGATCACGCCAGCGGCCACCAATCCCACCATTACCCAGCAGGGTTACAAGATGGTGTTCCGCACCATCGGTACTGATGATCAGCAGGGGCCAACCGCTGGTCGCTATATCGCCACTCAGATCAAGCCTAAGAAACTGGCAATCATTCACGATAGCCAGACTTACGGTAAGGGCATCGCTGAGGAAGTCAGGAAGACAGTCGAGGCTGCTGGAATTAAGCCCGTACTGTTTGAAGGCATTAACAAGGGCCAGACTGACTTCTCCGCCCTGATTACCAAGATGAAGAAAGACGGCGTCGATTTTGTCTATTACGGTGGCTATCACCCAGAATTAGGTTTGCTACTGCGGCAATCGCAGGATCAAGGCTTTCACGCTAAATATATGGGGCCAGAAGGGGTAGGCAATAAGGATATCAGCGCCATTGCCGGCCCCGCCTCGGAAGGATTGCTAGTCACTTTACCGGCGGATTTCAGCGCCGATCCCGCCAATGCCGCACTGGTCAAGGCATTTAAGGATCAGAACCTGGATCCCAGCACCCCATTTGCTATGCCAGCTTATGCGGCGGTGCAAGTGATCGCCGACGCTATCAAGGGAGCTAAAACCGAAGACCCGGTCAAGCTGGCGGACTACATTCATAAAAACAGCTTTCAGACACCCATTGGCAAGGTGGCGTTTAAGAGTAATGGTGACCTGAAAGAATTCGAGTTCGTCGTCTTTAAATGGCATGCCGACGCCACCAAGACACCAGTCAAGTAGCGCCTTGAAATAAGGAAGCAGGAGTAGGGAGTGGTAAATAGCAATGAGCAAATTTACTACCCTCTACCCCCCTTTCTTGCCGCTTTACTCGCTCATCCTGCCTTCCTGATTTCCTCTCCCAATGCCCATGCCTGGTTTCTCCCCCCTTGAATTTGTTCAGCAGATCATTAATGGTCTGACCCTGGGCAGTATTTACGCCCTGATCGCTATTGGCTACACGATGGTCTACGGCATTATCGGCATGATCAACTTTGCCCACGGCGAGATTTACATGATCGGCGCTTATGTCGGCTTGCTGGTCATCACTGCATTAGGGTTGTTCGGGATGGACAGCATTACAGCGATTCTACTGGTGACATTGGCTATCGGCATTCTGGTCACTAGCGCTTACGGCTGGACGGTGGAACGGCTGGCGTACAGACCATTACGCGGCAGTCCTCGACTAGTGCCGCTTATTTCCGCCATTGGCGTTTCCATTTTCCTGCAAAACTACGTTCAAATCGGCCAAGGCGCCCGTGACGTGTCGATGCAGCCTCTGTTGAGTGGCGGTTGGCAATTCGGACCAGCGAATGGCTTTCAGGTCTATCTGTCTTATATGCAGGTGCTGATCGCAGTAGTCACGGTAGCGTTCATGGCCGGCTTAAGTTTGTTTATCGCCCGATCGCGAATGGGGCGAGCCTGCCGGGCCTGCTCTGAAGATCGCGGGATGGCTAATCTGCTCGGCATCGACACTAATCGGGTGATCGCCCTAACTTTTGTCCTCGGTGCGGCGCTAGCAGCAGTGGCCGGTATTCTAGTTAGCCTGTACATCGGTAAAATAAATCCTACCATTGGCTTTATCGCCGGTTTGAAAGCATTTACAGCAGCGGTGCTAGGTGGGATTGGCAGTATTCCAGGGGCTATGCTGGGCGGGATTGTACTGGGTCTGGCGGAGAGCTTCGCCTCAGCTTACCTGAAAACTGAATATAAGGATGTGGTGGCTTTTGTCCTGCTAATTCTGGTATTGCTAGTGCGGCCGACCGGTCTGCTGGGTCGCCCTGACGTGGAAAAGGTATAAGCCGCTATGCGCCGCGCATTGCCTGGAGCTCTGCTGGCGGCGGCATTGACCGCCGTTTTATTAACGCCTATTTTCGGTCTACGCATTCATGTCGATGGCGTTAAAGTCTCGCTGAATCAGACTCCGATGCCGGTCATCATTGCCGTCATAATCGTTTTTTTATTACGATTGTTTCACCATCCACTGAGTAAACTTTGGTGTGACTTCCGCTTTCCGGAGGCCTGGCGAAAAAACTCGGTTGCCGCCATATGGCGTCGGGCGCAACAACCGGGTTATCAAACCACAGGATGGGTGTTGCTGCTGATCGTGGCAGTGATCTGGCCGTTCACTGCCTCTCGTGGCGCAATGGATGTGATGACCCTGGCGCTGATCTACGTCATGTTGGGTCTGGGCTTGAATATAGTGGTTGGCTTCGCCGGGTTGCTGGTGTTGGGATACGCCGCATTCTACGCGGTTGGCGCTTATACCTATGCACTGTTGGCGCACCACTATGATCTGTCGTTCTGGCTGTGCCTGCCAATAGCTGGCGCCCTAGCGGCGCTGACAGGGTTTCTGCTGGGTCTGCCAGTGTTACGCCTACGCGGTGATTATCTGGCAATTGTCACTCTCGGCTTTGGTGAAATCACCCGGCTGCTGCTAAATAACCTGAGTTTTCTTACCGGCGGCCCAGATGGAATTGGCAACATTCCACGCCCGACTTTATTCGGCCTGGAATTTAACCGCCAGGCTAAAGAAGGTGGGATAACTTTCCATGAGTTTTTCGGCCTCGACTACAGCGGCAATCATGCGGTAATTTTCCTGTACCTGTTGGGACTAGCGCTGGTTCTGTTCATTCTATTTGTTATTAACCGCCTGTTGCGAATGCCGCTGGGACGGGCTTGGGAAGCACTGCGCGAGGACGAAATCGCCTGTCGATCACTCGGCCTTAACCCGACCATGATCAAGCTGTCGGCGCTAACCCTCAGTTCCGCCTTTGCCGGACTGGCCGGGGCGTTCTTTGCTGCCCGTCAAGGCCATATTAGCCCGGAGTCCTTCACCTTTATTGAATCGGCAATGGTGCTGGCAATGGTGGTATTAGGGGGAATGGGGTCGCAATGGGGAGTGGTTCTAGCGGCGATTGCGATCACCACCTTGCCGGAACTGGCGCGTGAGTTTAACGAGTATCGGATGCTGGCTTTCGGACTAGTAATGGTGTTGATGATGATCTGGCGGCCACAGGGCTTGATTCCTGCTGCCCGGCCCAAGTTGCAATTACCAGAACAGCCAAGGGCCAAATCATGAGCCAGATACTGGAAACAGATCTCGCAATTCCGGATAAAAAATCACTGGAACCCCAAGCTGGTTTAACAACACCACAGGAACCTTCCATTCCCACCGGAATAACAACTAAATCAGCCGCCAGTCCATTGCTGGAAGTGCAAAATCTCAGTATGCAGTTTGGCGGGTTACTGGCTGTAGATAATGTGAATTTTAATGTCTACCGCCACCAGATTTTTGCCATTATCGGCCCGAATGGTGCGGGCAAAACTACCGTATTTAATTGCATCGGCGGCTTTTACCGGCCTACTGCCGGGACCGTAGTGCTGGACAGCCAACCACTCCATAAATTGCCGAGTCACCGTATCGCCCGACGGGGACTGGTGCGGACCTTTCAGAATGTGCGATTGTTCAAGACCATGACTGTGGTTGAGAATCTACTGATTTCACAACATACTCAACTGGAAACCCGACTAATGCCCGGCCTCTTTAATATGAAGAGGTATCGCCATACCGAGGCCCAAGCATTGGAGCGAGCGGCGTTCTGGCTGGAGAAGGTTGGCTTGTTGGCGGTCGCCAACCGCGAAGCCGGCAATCTGGCTTATGGACAACAACGGCGGCTAGAAATCGCCCGCTGCATGATCACCCAGCCCCAGTTACTGATGCTCGATGAACCGGCAGCAGGGCTGAATCCCCAGGAAACCCGTGATTTGGATCGGCTCATTAACGAATTGCGGGCTGAACACAATGTCGCGGTATTGCTGATTGAGCATGATATGAGTCTGGTGATGGGTATTTCCGATGAAATTCTGGTCATGGAATATGGTCGCCCCATTGCCACTGGAACACCTGCCGAGATTCGCAGCGATCCCAAAGTAATTAAGGCATATTTGGGAGAAGAGTGAACGCTCCTACAATACGCCTTTATGATTATTACGTTAAAGCAGTCGCCCGTGATGGCGATCAGAACTTGACCGTTGAGGGGCGGCCACCATGATGCTGAAACTGGACCACGTTCACACCTTCTACGGCCAGATCGAGGCGCTGAAAGGCGTCTCTCTCGAAGTCCATCCCGGCGAAATCGTCACCTTGATTGGGGCTAATGGCGCGGGAAAAAGCACTCTGCTGTTGACCATTTGCGGGTCGCCGCACGCCAGCCAAGGCAAGGTGCTGTTTGAGGGACAGGACATCACCCATAAACCGACTCATGTCATTATGCAATGCGGGCTGGCGATCGCCCCGGAGGGTCGACGCATTTTCCCCGGTTTGACTGTGCAGGAGAACTTGCAAATGGGTGGGTTCTTTGCTGACAAGGCGCGACTGGAGACGGATCTGGAGCGAGTGTTCGGGCTGTTTCCGCGCCTCAAGGAACGGCGCACTCAACGCGGCGGCACCCTGTCTGGTGGAGAGCAACAGATGTTGGCGATCGGCCGGGCGCTCATGGGCCGGCCCAGCCTGCTGCTGCTCGATGAACCATCTCTGGGACTGGCCCCACTTATCATCGCTCAGATTTTCCAGATTCTGAAAGAAATCCGCGAAGAAGGCGTCACTATCTTCCTGGTGGAACAGAACGCCCATCGCGCCTTGCAACTGGCTGATCGGGGCTATGTGCTGGAAAACGGCCGGGTTGTGTTGGCCGACACCGGGGCTAACCTGCTAGCCAATGATCAGGTGCGAAAGGCTTATCTAGGCGGGTAAGGCGGCGGGTGTTGGGTTGTTGAAGAGACGGGCAACCCAACCTTGCAAGGAACTCTGCCAGTCAGCCCTTCAGGCGACTGCCTTGAATAGGCCATCCAAGGTTTTATTGGCTATCTCAATGCCCTTGGCGCTGGCTTTTACCTGATACAGCCCCTGATTTTGCTGGACTACGGCTCCATTCAGATCGCCAACGGGAGTGATCGACGACGAACTGCCGCTCATCGGGTCAGGCGTGGTCACTGATTGGTGGGCGATAGTCTGGGCGCTGCTATCCAGAAGGCTCGTCCCTGTCTGAATGCCCATTACCCCGGACGCCCACAGATTAGAAGCTGATGCGCTGTTAATGACCATACTTCACCTCCCGATACTTCGTCACACCAACAGAACAACTTCTCATTTTACCCGCTGCCGGGCGCTTTTGACAGCCCCGGCAAACAGCAATCCCCCCGCAGATCAGTCCCTGACTGAGGCTGGACGCCGCAAATTGCCGCGATCCCCCGAAGGACGGGCATGACTCGATCCGCGCCAACTCGTACCCGGACTGCGGGGATGACTGGAACGACCCGGTTCGGCGCGGGCGGACGCAGTGTTTCGCGTCGAAGCGGGACGACCCGGCATCGAGCCGCGATTGCGCCCATTCGGGATCGGCTCGGCCTTGATCCGGGGATCAGGCTCAAAACCCGGCTCAATTTCCCTGGGCAGAGAGCGCTTGATAACCTTCTCAATGTCCGCCAGTAACTTGTGCTCGTCCACGCAGACCAGCGACACCGCTACGCCGGTGGCGCCGGCCCGGCCGGTGCGGCCAATCCGGTGCACATAGTCCTCGGGAACATTGGGCAACTCAAAATTGACCACATGCGGCAGATCGACAATATCCAGACCGCGAGCAGCGATGTCCGTCGCGACCAACACCGGCAACGCGCCATTTTTGAACTCCGCCAGCGCGTGAGTCCGCGCTGACTGGCTCTTGTTGCCGTGGATCGCCAGCGCGTTAATACCGCTCCGGGTTAATTGCTCGGACAGGCGATTGGCCCCGTGCTTGGTGCGGGTGAACACCAGCACCTGCTGCCAGCGGTTTTCCCGGATCAGATGAGCCAGCAATTCGCGCTTCCGTTCCCGATCCACCAGATGCACCTGGTGAGTCACAGCCTCAGCAGGGGCATTGCGGCGGGCTACTTCGATCAGCGCCGGGCGGTTGAGCAGGCTGTCAGCCAGTGTCCGGATTTCATCGGAGGTGGTGGCGGAGAACAGCAGGTTCTGCCGCTGACGAGGTAGCAGCGCGAGTACTTTTTTAATGTCGTGGATGAAGCCCATGTCCAGCATCCGGTCAGCTTCGTCCAGCACCAGCACTTCAACCCGTGACAGATCGACCGTGCGCTGACCGGCATGATCCAGCAGACGGCCCGGCGTGGCGACCAGAATATCCACCCGACCCCGCAACTTCTGAATTTGTGGCTGAATGCCGACCCCGCCAAACATGACCATTGAGCTTAATTTCAGATATTTGCCATAGTCACGAACGCTCTCCTCGATCTGCGCAGCCAGCTCACGGGTCGGGGTCAAGATCAGGGCGCGAATTGGCGCACGGCCGCCCGTAACCGGCTGGCTGGTGGACAGGCGATGCAAAATCGGCAGGGCGAAGCCGGCTGTTTTACCGGTGCCGGTTTGAGCGCCGGCAAGTAAGTCACCACCAGCCAAGACGGCGGGGATCGCCTGACGCTGAATTGGGGTAGGAACGGTGTAGCCGCGTTCGGTGATAGCACGGACAATCGGATCAGACAAACCGAGGGAAGCAAACGACATGGGACTCCAGACAACACAAAGCAACATCAGCCGGTCGCCGGGATGGGCGCCAGTCTTGGGCAGATGAATGAGGGGATTTAACCAGAATGGGCTGCGGCGCGGGAGACTGGAACAAACCGCAGAATGGCAATTTAACAGATTTTGCGCGATTTGTCATAAGACATGCCAATAAAGACTTTAGATGAGTTGCTAACCGTTACCAGACATCGGCAAAGGATGGCGTGGACAGGTCGATAATAAGGTTTCCCGACGATATGCGGCTAACCCTAATGTTACTGCGAGGCAACCGGTGTACAGCAAGACATAAAGCAATCAGTTCGCTGCCTGAATTGCACGAAAACCCTGTTACTTAGCTGGCGTCGCTGGCGATGAAAGGGAATTAAAGCATATCCAGTGTTCTTTAACAGGGACACCTATCGCTTTGCAGAGAAATCCCTACCCTTCTCCAGGCAGAGAAGGCACTAAAATATAAAGGGGATTGGTTGAGCCATGCGTCCACCGCTTTTTCAGCTATACTTGCCCCCAGGTTTTGATGCCGTTTCGGCAAGCTTAATTGATATGCAGACATTCTGTTTTAGCAATGGTCCGCTTATTGATAGCACGACCCTAATGCGCTGATTCCATAGACTTTGGTCTTTGACTTCCAATCCCCGACTTTCTCTCTATGCGCCAACAATCCAGAGAATACATTATTATCCTGTTTATCACCGGGGCGCTGGCGCTTAATTACCCGGTGCTGGGCCTGTTTGACCGATCTGCGGCGCTGTTTGGCATCCCGTTGCTGTATCTCTATCTCTATCTGATGTGGTTTGTATTGATTATTCTGCTGATTGCGGTAGTGCAGCACTCGGAGGTCCGTGAACCGGAGCCATCCAAAGCACGGACAGCATTATCCGAATCCACAGAAAGACATCGGACCGGGGATGCCGATCCGGGTGAGACGCGCTAAATGTTGAACGATGGCGTCATCATTGCCAGCGCCTTGATTTATATGGGGGTACTGTTCGGTATTGCTTATTATGGCGATCAACGCGCTGATTCCGGCCGATCAATTATCGCCAATCCCTATATCTATACCCTGTCACTGGCAATCTATTGCACTGCCTGGACCTTTTACGGCAGCGTCGGGCTAGCAGCGACCACGGGAGTGGATTTCCTGCCGGTTTATCTCGGTCCAACCCTGATGGCAGTACTGTTCTGGGTCGTGCTGCGACGGATTGTCCGTATCACCAAGGCCCATCGGATCACCTCCATCGCCGATTTTGCTGCCTCCCGCTATGGCAAAAGCGGTTTGTTGGCAGGAATGGTCACGATCATTGTGGTGCTGGGCATCCTTCCCTACATCTCCATCCAGTTGAAGGCCATCGCGACCAGCTTCAGTCTGTTGCGCCAGTACCCGCAAGTCGCCATGCCCAGCTTTTCCGCCCAACAACCGTTCTGGGCCGATACAACCTTCCTCGTGGCGCTGGTGCTGATCGTCTTTGCCATTCTGTTTGGCACCCGCCATATCGATACCACGGAGCGCCATGAAGGCATGGTGACGGCGGTCGCGTTCGAGTCGTTGTTCAAGCTGCTGGTGTTCGTACTGGTCGGGATCGTAGTGACTTTCGGCATGTTTAGCGGCCCTGCTGATCTGTTCCAGCAGGCGGCGGCGCGGCCTGAGCTGGCGGCGCTGATGCGTTTCGAGGTGGTGCCGGGCGGCTATGGCGGCTGGCTGTCGCTCACCTTTCTGTCCATGATGGCTTTCCTGTTCCTGCCCCGCCAGTTTCAGGTGCTGGTGGTCGAGAACGTCAACGAGGCCCATATCCGTAAGGCGACCTGGCTGTTCCCGCTCTATCTATTCGCCATTAACCTATTCGTATTGCCGATTGCATTGGGCGGGCGGTTGACCTTCACCCGTGGCGAAGTGGATGCCGACATGTTCGTGCTGGGGCTGCCAATGGCCCTGCATCAGCCTGATCTGGCGCTGCTGGTGTTTCTGGGCGGGCTGTCGGCGGCCACTAGCATGATCCTGTTTGAGACCGTCGCCTTATCGACCATGATCTGCAATGACCTGGTCATTCCGCTGCTGCTGCGCGTCAATTCCCGCTGGCTGGCCGGTCTCGCTGATTGGTCCGGCCTGTTGCTCGGCATCCGCCGCGCCGGCATCGCCGCTATTATTCTGCTCGGTTATCTCTATTTCCGGTTCGTTGGCGAATCTTACGCGCTGGTCGCCAGCGGCCTGATCTCCTTCGCCGCCGCTGCCCAGTTCGCCCCGCCGATCCTGATTGGCTTGTACTGGAAACGGGCCAACCGGCGCGGGGCGCTCATTGGCCTGGGTGGCGGATTCCTGGTCTGGGCCTATACCCTGCTGCTGCCGGCAATGGCCCGCTCCGACTGGATCAGCGTCGGCTTCGTCGATCACGGCCCCTTCGGGCTGGAACTGCTCAAACCTTACGCGCTGTTCGGTCTTCGCGACATGGACCCGTATATGCATGCGGTGTTCTGGAGCATGCTGGCCAATATCGGCGGGCTAGTGTTCGGGTCGATGCTGACCCGGCCGGACGCCATTGAGCAGGTGCAGGGCAGCCAGTTCGTCAATATCCTTGAACGCGAGCGCCATGATGGTGACTCACTGCTGTGGCGGGGCGTGGTGGAAACCACCGAACTTTATGATCTGCTGGCCCGATTTCTTGGCCCGCCACGCGCTAGTGAGGCGTTTGACCGCTATGCCCGCGATCATGGCGGCTATCCATTGCAGGCCGATTCCCGACTGATTCACTACACCGAGCGGCTACTGGCGGGCGCAATTGGCGCGGCTTCTGCGCGGGTAATGATCTCGTCCATTGTGATGGGTGAAGTCCTCAGCATCGAAGAAGTGATGACCATTCTTGATGAGAGCACCCAGGTCATCGAATACAGTCGCCGGCTGGAGCAGAAATCGGGGGAACTGGAGGCTGCCTCGGCTGAGTTGCGCGAGGCCAATCACCGGCTGCGGGAACTGGATCGGCTGAAGGACGAATTCATCTCCACCGTCACCCATGAACTCCGCACCCCACTGACTTCAATCCGGGCCTTTTCGGAAATCCTGCTGGCCAATCCGGATATGGATGTGGAACAGCACAGCAAATTCCTCAGCATCATCGTCAAGGAAAGCGAGCGACTGACCCGACTGATCAATCAAGTGCTGGATATGGCTAAGATGGATTCCGGGCGGACCGAATGGAGCGCTGAGAACCTCGACCTGCGAGCGCTGATTCAGGATGCGATCAGCTCGACCGGCCAGTTGTTCCGCGACAAGGTAGTGGCGCTGCGCGAAATACTGGGAGACCAGCCGGTGCCTATTGTCGGAGACCATGACCGGTTGACCCAAGTAGTGATCAACTTGCTATCCAACGCTGTGAAGTTCTGCCCGGAACAGACCGGCGAAGTCATCATCCGATTGCGGCGGGTGGCGGATCGCTGGCGCATCGAGGTCATCGACAACGGTCCTGGCATTGCCCACGATCAGCACAAACTGATTTTCGAGAAATTCCATCAGGTCAATGACAGTCTGGCCGGCAAGCCCAAAGGAACTGGATTAGGGTTGCCGATTAGCCAGAAGATTGTTGAACACCACGGCGGGCGGATTTGGGTGGAGAGCGAGATCGGGCAAGGCGCAACGTTTATTGTGGAACTGCCGGATCAGGAAATGTGAAGGCGGGCGGCTATGGGTCGTGGTGACGGAATTCACCGAGCGATCCGCTCCGGAACTCCATGATCGGGTAATTTTCGCAGCGCTGCTCAAACCGGCCTGCTGCCCGACAACCCAATTGCTGCAACCGTGCGCCCAGCCGGTAGGGTCCATCCGGGCTGCGTTCCACAAACCCGTGTTCAATCAGGGCGGCCAGAATGCGAAAAGCGGTTGAGGGATGCAAGCCGGTGATGCCGGCCAATGCCTTGAGACTTACCGGTTCATCATGGGCGGCCAAGGCGTCGAGCAGCCGGGAGGCTCGGGTAATCACTTGAATCGAGGGGGTCGCCTTGGCGGTCATGTCAGATCCTAAACAAAGATAACTCATTCATGTATCGTGAAATTACTATCACTATATTGCATTGCAGCATTAAATGCCAGTGCTTTCATGGGCGACGGAACAGGCGAGCAGATCGACGATGAAGGTCTATCTTGATCTGTTACAACGGGTGCTGGCGGAGGGCGTCCGCAAAGCAGACCGGACTGGGGTCGGGACGCTAAGCGTATTTGGCGCCCAACTGCGGTTCGATCTGCGGGCTGGATTTCCGCTGGTCACCACCAAGAAACTGCACCTGCGCTCGATCATTCACGAACTGCTCTGGTTTTTGCGTGGCGACACCCGCCTTGACTACCTCCATAACCACGGGGTGACGATCTGGGACGAATGGGCGGATGCGAATGGCGATCTGGGGCCAGTTTACGGTAAGCAATGGCGAGCCTGGGAAACAGCGGACGGTCGGCGGATCGATCAATTGGCCGAGGCGATTGACCTGCTGCGGCGCGACCCGGATTCACGGCGAATTGTTGTGTCCGCCTGGAACGTCGGTGAATTGGCGCGGATGCGATTGTTGCCCTGTCATCTGCTGTTTCAGTTCTACGTCGCCAATGGTGAACTATCCTGCCAACTTTACCAGCGCAGTGCTGATCTGTTTCTCGGTGTTCCGTTCAATATCGCCAGTTATGCGCTGCTGACCCATCTGGCTGCCCAGCAAGCTAATCTGCGCGTCGGAGAATTCATCTGGACCGGCGGTGATTGCCATCTGTACCTGAATCATCTGGATCAGGCCCGGTTGCAACTGAACCGTGAACCCTTTCCGCCACCCCACTTGGCGATTCGCCGCCAGCCCGAATCGTGGTCCGACTACGGCTACGATGACTTTGAGATCGCCGATTACCAGTTTCATCCAGCGATCAAGGCGCCGGTGGCGGTCTAAATCATTTTCCAATCTTCAATTCTGTAATCGCTTGACGACTGCGGCAATTCATGTTGCGATGCACAAACATAAACGAACGAGGGTGTGAAGATGAACAACAACCGATCATTCGAGCGGCAACAGGCGGCAAATCTCCTGATCTGGCAGTCGATGCTGCGCATCGCCGGGTTGATGAATCTTGGGGCAGTCAGCGCGGTGCGGCGGGCGCTGGACACCTACCTGCTGTGCTTGCAGCATGGGGCAGATTATGCGAAGGAAGCGAAAATCGGCGATCCGCCGGATAAGTGGATCAACAATTATGTCGATACGCTGAGCGAGTGCGCCGAAAAATCCTGGCAGGATTTCCGCAATAACTGGCAGATTTTATTGCTAACCCAGGATGAAGCATTAATGTGGGTAGCCAAGATTGAACGGGCATGGGCCAACGCTGGATAACGGTTTAGTAAGTCAGTCATGGCGCAAATCAACTCGCTTCTGGCGATCCGGCAGGCGGTAAAGACCCATTATGAAACCTATGTCTATCCGCAATTCCCACTGCTCTCATCAGTCAGGCGATGTGATACTTATGCGCTTAATCTTGAGTCGCTTTGGTCCCGCTTTAATGGAGAAAAGCTTGGTTCGGAAGAACAACGAATTCTGTTAGCAGGTTGTGGCAGTTTTTCACCTTATCCAACTGCAGTCGCTAATCCAAACGCTAAGATAACCGCATTGGATCTTTCCAGCGCTAATCTGCAAAGGGCAAAATTTCATACCCTGCTTCATTTTCATTTTAACGTAGATTTTATCACGGGCGACTTGGGCGATGCGTCTGTTTTTCTGGGAAAAGATCGTTTTCATTTCATTGATTGCTACGGTGTTTTGCATCACATCCCGGACGTTTGCTCTGCATTGCGGTCTATCCACTCTTTACTGAAGCCAGGCGCTTTTGTAAGAATTATGGTCTACAGCCACTGTGCTAGAAAACTGGTGCAGTCCGCTGCCAAGGCCATGCGGATTCTGCGAATCAATAATACTAATAAAATCAGAGATATTTATAATAACACTACGAATGGAAGCCGTTTCAGGCAGTGTGTTGATTCAAGTTATGAATCCAGATTTGATTGGGGTCTTGCCGATCTGTTCCTGCATCCCTATGCGAAAGCCTATCGATTAGATGAGCTATTGTCTCTGCTTGATAAAGCGCATCTTGAACCGTTATTGTTTACCCATCAGGAAGCGTCATCGGATACTCAATTGGAAATTAAAAAATTAAGGACTTTGGAAGCTAATCAGCTACTATCTACCCATTTTATTCTGTTTGCAGGTCGCACTGAAGATTCTGAAATACGCAACAAATGGCAGAAAGATAAAACAAGAGTTGATACTGTTATTTCATTGAATCCAGTTATAAAAAAATCTCTTCCTCTGCTTCCTTTTATGCCACTAAAACCTGATCAAAAACTAGGATTTGAAAATCCGCCGATTGATGTAAAAGGGAATTTTTTGCTCTCCAGATTCAAGCACCCGGTAAAAAAATCAACGATTGATTCAATCCGGTGGCAGGCAATACAAGAATATCTTCGGGCGCTATTTCTAATTGAAACCATAGATTAAAGCTAACAGGCGGTCGCCAGTCAATCGACCCGCTTACAGCCAGAGTCCAGCGGTGAGCGAGAAACAGCAGCACCTCGCGCCATCGTCCAATGTTCTGCTTTTCAAGCGTGAACATCCTGTATCATTCACAATCATTCAAAAATTGAGGCGCGGTTGTCAGAGTCCCGACCCTGCCCTTCGGCCAAGATCAAAACTAAGAGGCTTTTTCGGTTCAGCCCGGAACCGGGTCAATCCAATGCAATACAACCAACGATCCCCTGGTGTCACCGTAGACTCTGGAGCCTAGCCTTGACTGCGTCCGTTTCCCTTTCACCACCGGTTGTCATGATCCTGGCTGGCAACGATCCTTGTGGCGGGGCCGGCATCGCTGCCGACATTGAAACCCTGGTCAGTCTCGGCTGCCATCCCGCACCGGTGATCACCGCACTGACGGTTCAGGATACCCATAACGTCCATGCCCTGCTGCCGATTGAGCCGGAACTGGTGTTGGCCCAGGCACGGGCCGTATTGGCCGATCTGCCGGTGGCTGCGTTCAAGATCGGGGTGATTGGCAGCGCCGACAACGCGGCCGCCCTGCATGAACTGCTGATCGACTACCCCGACATTCCGGTAGTGCTGGACCCAATACTGGCCGCCGGCGGCGGAGCCTCGCTGGCGAATGGCGGGCTAATCGAGGCCATTCGTGATCTGCTGCTGCCGCTGACCACAGTGTTGACGCCTAACAGCATTGAAGCGCGTCGTCTGACCCCGGAGGCTGACACGCTGGAAGCTTGCGGCATGGCGCTGTTGGCGCGAGGCTGTATCCAGGTGTTGCTGACCGGCGGGCATGAACCAGCGGCGGAGGTGGTGAATACACTGTATGGCAACAACCGGCGGCTGGAAATCTGGCGCTGGCCGCGTCTGCCCGGTGATCATCATGGTTCCGGCTGCACTCTGGCTGCCGCGATTGCCGCCTTGATCGCCCAAGTTCAGCACCCTGTTTCGGAGCAATCGCTACTGTCGGCTCTTTACCGGGCGCAACAATACACTTGGCGCTCGCTACAAGCCGGTTACCCGGCTGGCAGCGGGCAATCAGTCCCCAACCGGCTGTTCTGGGCTGAACCTGACCGAGACCGTCTTGAATAAACCATCCTGCCGGGGGCTGTATGCGATCACTGATGCGGCGCTGATCGCCGATGAGCAACTGACCACTGCGGTCGAACAGGCTATCTTGGGCGGCGCTCGGCTGATCCAGTACCGCGATAAAAGCTCCGATGCAGCACGGCGGCGGACTCAGGCCCACGCCTTGAATACTCTGTGCCACCGCTACGCCATCCCGCTGATCATCAATGACGATGTGGAACTGGCCTTTCAGGTGGGCGCCGCTGGCGTGCATCTCGGTCAGGATGACCCGGCATTGGCGGTCGCCCGTACCCGTCTCGGCCCAAACGCCCTGATCGGTGTGTCCTGCTATGACCGGTTGGACTTGGCGCTGGAGGCAGAGCGAGCCGGCGCTGACCATGTCGCTTTTGGCGCGGTGTTCCCGTCGCCAACCAAACCCAACGAAGTCCGCGCTCCGCTGGAACTGCTGCGACAAGCCCGCGCCGTTTTGACCATTCCTATCGTCGCCATTGGTGGCATCACCCCGGACAATGCGCCGGCGCTGTTGGACGCCGGGGTTGCGGCGCTGGCGGTGGTCAGCGGCGTATTCGGCCAGCCGAATATTCAGGCGGCTGCCCGGCGTTATTCCGCCCTGTTTGCTCAAGGAAACTCCGTATGACCACCCGTTCCGAACAACTGTTTACCGAAGCTCAACGCTACCTTCCCGGTGGGGTCAATTCACCGGTTCGCGCCTTTCGCGGGGTGGGCGGGACGCCGATCTTCTTCAAGCGTGGCGCCGGTGCGTATCTGTACGACGAGGACGACCGTCGCTATATCGATTATGTTGGTTCCTGGGGGCCGATGATCGCCGGCCACGCGCATCCGGCGGTGATCAGCGCGGTGCAGAATGCAGCGATCAACGGTTTGAGCTTTGGCGCGCCGACTGCGCTGGAAACCGTTATGGCCCGCCGGATTGGCGAATGGATGCCGTCGATGGAGCGAGTGCGGCTGTGCAACTCCGGCACCGAAGCAACCATGAGCGCGATTCGGCTGGCGCGGGGCTTCACCGGCCGCGACAAAATCGTCAAATTCGAGGGCTGTTATCACGGCCATTCCGACTCGCTACTGGTCAAGGCGGGTTCCGGAGCGCTGACTTTGGGCATTCCGACCTCGCCGGGTGTCCCGGCCACCTTGGCGGCGCACACCATCACCCTGACCTATAACGACTTGCCACAGGTTCAGCAGGCGTTCGCCGCGATGGGCGAAACTATCGCTGCCGTCATCGTCGAGCCGGTCGCCGGCAACATGAACTGCATTCCCCCGCTGCCCGGCTTTCTGGCGGGTCTGCGTGAACTGTGTGATCAGTCTGGCAGCCTCCTGATTTTTGATGAAGTGATGACCGGATTCCGGGTCGCGCTGGGCGGGGCGCAGGCGCTGTATGCCGTCCAGCCCGATCTGACTACGCTGGGCAAGATCATCGGCGGCGGGATGCCAGTGGGGGCGTTCGGTGGCCGACAGGTGATCATGGAGCAGCTCGCGCCGCTGGGACCGATCTACCAGGCCGGGACATTATCAGGGAATCCGGTGGCGATGGCCGCCGGGCTGGCGACGCTGGAGTTGCTCGCCGTCCCCGGTTTTCACGCCGATCTGGCTGCTAAAAGCAGCCGGTTATGCGACGGTCTGGCGAATGCCGCCCATACTGCCGGGATTCCGTTGACTACCCATACAGTCGGCGGGATGTTCGGGTTCTTCTTTACTGCCGAACCGGTAGTAACGACTTACGCTCAGGCTATCGCCTGCGATGTCGAGCGGTTCAAGACCTTCTTTCACGGGATGTTGGCTGAGGGCGTCTATCTGGCACCGTCCGCATTCGAAGCGGGATTCATGTCGTCGGCGCACGGCGAAGCTGAGATCGTGGCGACCATCAGCGCAGCGCAACGGGTATTTGCCCGGATTTAATCGGTCAGCCGTTGCCTAACCCTCGACCATCCTTGACCCGGAGAACCTCGACGATGAGCGCCACCCCGTCCAATCGCCAGCTTTTAGCCATTACCGGAATGAGTTGCGCCGGCTGTGTCGCTGCGGTGGAAACCGCCCTGCGCGGAACCCCTGGCGTGGTGGAAGCCGGCGTCAATTTCGCCGACCGCACCGCCCAGGTGGCGGGTTCCGCTACGCTGGATGCGCTGCTTCACGCTGTGCAGGCGGCGGGTTATACCGCCGTTGCCTTGCGCGATGATGCTGGTGAGGAGGCTGAACGCGACGCGGCAGAACGGGCGCATTACCAGCGGTTAATCGGCAATACCGCAGTCGCCGCTGCGCTGGCCGCGCCACTGATGATTGCGGAAATGGCCGGGTGGCTGCCGGCGCTCGCTACCCCATCCGGGCAGGGCTTCTGGATCGCCACGGGCTTGCTGACCCTGGCGGCAATGACCTACAGCGGTGGGCATTTTTTCACCGGCGCCTGGCGACAGTTCCGCCACCACAATGCCAACATGGATACATTAATTGCGCTAGGCACTGGTTCCGCCTGGGGTTATTCGATGTTGGTCGCGCTGTTTCCCGCCAGCGTGCCCAGCCTGGCGCAACACGCCTATTTTGAGGCGGCGGTTACCATCATTGCCTTGATCAATCTCGGCTCTGCGCTGGAAAGCCGGGCGCGGGGTAAAACCTCCGCTGCGATCCGGCGGCTACTTGGCTTGCAGCCCAAAACTGCCCGAATCGTCGACGGCGATCAGGATCGCGATGTACCCATCGAAACCTTGCAACCCGGCGTACTGATCCGGGTGCGGCCCGGTGAAAAAATTCCGGTCGATGGTGAACTGGTCAGCGGCGCTTCTACGGTCGATGAAGCCATGCTCACCGGTGAACCGTTGCCGGTCAGCAAACAACCAGGCGATCCCGTGACCGGCGGCAGTTTGAACCAGACCGGCAGTTTCGTGTTCCGCGCCACCCGGGTCGGCGCGGATACAGTATTGGCTCACATTATCGCCCGGGTCCGGCAGGCTCAAAACAGCAAACCGCCCATTGGCCGACTGGCCGACCAAGTTGCCGCCGTGTTCGTTCCCACTGTGCTGATCATCGCGGTGCTGACCGCGCTGGCCTGGTTCAACTTCGGCCCAGAACCTAAAACCGGCTATATGCTGGTCACCACCCTGACCGTGCTGATCATCGCTTGTCCCTGCGCCTTGGGGCTGGCGACGCCCATTTCGATCATGGTCGGAGTCGGCAAGGCTGCGGAATACGGCATTCTGATTCGCGACGGCGCCGCGCTGCAACGGGCCGGGCAACTCACCACGCTCGCGCTGGACAAGACGGGCACTGTTACTGTGGGTCGCCCAACCGTCGCCACCATCATCGCCTTACCCGGTTTTACTGAAGATGCGTTGTTCCAGTGGACGGCTGGGCTGGAAGCCGGTTCTGAACATCCGCTGGCGCAGGCGATTCTGGATGCCGCCCGTCAACGTGGCCTGGAGCTGCCGGCAGTCGATCGCTTTGAAGCCATCGCCGGGCAAGGCGTAACCGGCCATCTGGCCGGACAGGCGCTGCTGGTGGGCAATCGTCGCTTGCTGGAAAGCCACGGCATTGATACCGCGCCGCTCCAGGCTGGAATCGCCCAATCAGCCGCCGCCGGGCAAACACCCGTGCTCATCGCTGTCAACGGCCGGCCGGCCGGGATCATCGCCATTGCCGATCCGATCCGGCCGGATACCGCCGCTGCATTGCGCCGGTTGCGGGCATTGGGACTGCGGCTGGTGCTGCTGACCGGCGATCACGTCGCCACTGCCCGCGCTATTGCCGCTCAAGCTGGTATTGATGAAGTATTGGCCGAGACCACGCCGATTGGCAAAGCCGAATGGATTGCCCAACGACAGGCGCAGGGCGATGTGGTGGGTATGGTCGGCGACGGCATCAACGATGCCCCGGCGTTGGCTCAGGCCGATGCGGGTTTTGCGATGGGCGGCGGGACCGACATTGCCATTGAGAGCGCCGGCCTCACCCTGACCCGCAGCTCGCTGCACGGGATCGCCGACGCCATTGCTATTTCCCGCGCTACGGTCGCCAACATCCGCCAAAATCTGCTGGGTGCTTTTATTTACAACCTGCTAGGGATTCCACTGGCCGCCGGGGCGCTCTACCCGCTCACTGGATTGTTGCTCAACCCGATGTTGGCCGGTGCGGCTATGGCGCTGTCCTCATTCACCGTAGTCAGCAACGCCAACCGTCTGCGCCAATATCACCCCCCCGCATCGTCCCGCTCGCTCGCGGGCGATGGCCGTTAAGGAGATCGTCATGATCGCCCTGATCATCAATTGCGCCGGACTGGGCCTGATCGGCCTGATCGTCTGGTGGTTCTGGATCGCCCGCCCATGAAACTGCCGCCGCTGCCTAAACCCTCCTTGCTGGCTCGACTGAGCCTGGTTCTCACATCCGGTTTGGCGATTGTGGCCGGGTTTGCCCTGGCTTCCCTGCTGTTCGTCGTTCTACTGATCGCGGGAGTAGCGGTGGCTGGCTGGTTGTGGTGGCAGTACCGCCGACTGATCAGCCAGGCCCGCCGCGCTGCGCCCGAGATTATCGAGGGCGACTACACCGTCGAAGCGGCGCACCCGCTGCTGGAGGATCAGCGGGCACCGACCAATCCCGCAACTCGTCCACGACACAACGGCTGTCATGAGTAGTCCCGCCGGTCGTCTAACTGCCGACAGCCGTCGTTGCTGGTCAGCGCCCATCACCGCGTAGTAGGCGAAAGGTCCGGCCATGTCGAAACCAGTGGCTGAACCACCGGACTCTGGCGAGTCCCGCTGGCCGATCCGCCCGCTCCATCTGACGCTAATCGGCCTGCTGTACCTGGTGTTCAGTCTGCTCTGGCTGCTGGGGGGCGACCGGATGCTGATCCTCTGGGCGGGCGGCGCGACACCCCCACTATTGGTCGAGATGTTGAAAGACCTGCTGGTGGTCAGCGCCGGCGGCATTCTGCTTTATCTATTGCTCCGCGTTTATGGCAATGTCGTGCGGCTCCGCATTAATCAGGTGCAGGATCTACGTTTGGCCCGGATTGAGGAACAAGCGCGGCGCACCCGCGATGCGCTGGAAAACCGGGTCAGGGAACGCACCGCAGAACTCTTGGCCATCAACCAGACCTTGGAACAGCAGGTCGCCGCCCGCACCCAGGTCGAGATCGCCCTGAGCGACAGCGAAGAGCGTTTTCGCCAGTTAGCTGAACACATCCGTGAAGTGTTCTGGGTGTACGGCATTGCGGAAGAGCGGCTGCTTTATGTCAGTCCCGCTTATGAAGAGATTTGGGGGCGACCGGTGCAGGGCTTTCACGAGCGGCCACTGGACTGGATTGAAGCCGTTCATGCTGATGATCGGCAACGGGTCCACGCCGCGCATGTGGCCCGGCAGCAGTTGGGCAGCCTTGATGAGGAATACCGGATCGTGCGGCCCGATGGCGCAATCCGCTGGATTCGGGATCGCGGTTTTCCGGTCCGCGACGAGGCCGGCTATATCTACCGGATTGCCGGGTTGGCTGAGGACATTACCGCCCACCGGCTGGCCGAGGATCAATTGCGCCGGCAACAGGTCGAACTGGCTCAGATGGCGCGTCTCCGTCTGGCAGTCGAACTGGCCTCCAATCTGGCTCACGAACTCAACCAGCCATTGGCCGCCATAGTTGCGTATACCCAGGCTGGGCTGGCTCTGTTGCGTCAGGATCAGGCCGATCCCCGCGCCTTGACCGGCGCCCTTGACGCGGTGGTCCATCAGGGGCT
Organism: Candidatus Competibacteraceae bacterium; assembly: GCA_003989085.1. Classification (GTDB taxonomy): domain Bacteria; phylum Pseudomonadota; class Gammaproteobacteria; order Competibacterales; family Competibacteraceae; genus RXIV01. The sequence continues at coordinate 76,271 of RXIV01000002.1, read as the reverse complement.
GCGCGCCGGTGAAATCATTCGCCACTTGCGCGAACTGGTGCAAAAGCACCCGGACGCGCGCGCCGCGCTCGATCTCAATACGTCGCTCCGCGCCGTGGTTCACTACGCCCAACTGGAGCTGCGTCAGGCCCATGTGGTACTGAATCTGGAGTTGGCCGGTAATCTGCCGCCGGTATTGGGCGACGACATTCAAATCCAGCTGGCGGCGCTCTACCTGGCCCGCAATGCCATTGAGGCGATGCAGGACGCCGAGGAACCCCGCCGGTTGACGATCCGCACCGCCTTGCAAAACTCCGGGATGGCGCTGGTGACGCTGGCCGATACCGGCCACGGATTCAGCGCAGATACAGCTGATCGGCTATTTCAACCCTTTTTCAGCACCAAGCCGGGTGGTATGGGACTGGGGCTATCGGTCAGCCGCTCAATTATTGAATCCCAAGGGGGTGAGCTGTGGGCAACGCCGAACCCGGACGGTGGCGTATCTTTTCACTTCATCTTACCCATTTATGGACGTCGACATGAATGAGTCTCCAACCGTGTTTCTGGTAGACGATGACCCAGCGGTGCGTGACGCCGTCGGCCTGTTGTTGCGGGCCGGTGGGCTAACGGTGGAGGGTTTCGCGAATGCTGCCGAGTTTCTCGCCACCGACGCAGTTCGCCGGCCTGGTTGTCTGGTGCTGGACGTACGGATGCCGGAGATGAGCGGGCTGGATTTGCAAAAAAAGTTGCGCAACGACGGGTGTCCGATGCCGATTATTTTCATGACCGGTCACGGCGACGTGCCGATGGCGATCCGGGCCATGAAGGCGGGCGCCCTCGATTTCATCGAAAAACCCTTTTCGGGTGAACGGCTGCTGACACGAGTTTACGAGGCACTGGCCATCGATGCCCGGGATCGTTGCCGCCAAGCGCAACGTGAAGCCGCAGCCACACGGTTATCGCGGCTGTCGCCCCGCGAGCGAGAAGTACTGGATCGAGTAGCCGATGGTCAATACAACAAAACAATTGCCGCTGAACTCGATATCAGCATTTCCACTGTGGAAATTCACCGCCGGCGGGCTATGGAAAAGCTGGAAGCAACCTCCATTGCGGATTTGATTCGGACTTTGGCCCTGGCGAATGACCAAGCAGCACGATAGTACAGCGCAGCGCCCGAACCAAAAATGGCGGCGATTGCGACTGCCTCACCGGACGCCGGATTACAAAAGACTATCCGATCGCTATTCACTCCCTATGGTTGCAGAAACAGCAGGCCTGGAATCATGCGGACTCTAATGGGATGGTTAATCGCCCTGATGGGCGTCGCCATGATCATCGCTTTAGCGCAACGGTACTTGAAAAAAAACCGATCTCTTCCTGAAAAAAATGACCAGGAACCACCGCCTCAAACCACACTTGGACCCATGCCTGCCCCGTCAAAACCACTGGAGCGCGAGCGACTGGAACAACGGATCTATACCCAATGGGAAGAAGGCATCAGGAAGCGACTGGAGCAGTGGATTGACACCGATCCAGCACAACAAATACAACAGGAATGGCAGCAGGTGCAACGGGTGCGGGAACAACTGGAGCGTGACCGACAGGCGTGGGAACAACAACAGAAACAGCAACAGGAACACTGGGATCGTGAACGGAAAGCCTCTCCACAGCATTATTCTGACTCTATCGATCAGGCCTACATTCAGGCTAATTGGCATTGTATTTTAGGTTTAAAATCCCCCACTGTGAGTACTGAAGAAATTAAACGAGCTTACCATAAACGTATCAGTGAATATCATCCTGATAAAGTTTCACAAATGGGTGGTAAAATCCAAGATTTGGCTAAAGTTGAAAGTCAAAAAATCAATGCGGCTTACGAGCATGCACACAACCAAGGGCTGGTCTGATTGATTCCACCTGAACCATCGACAAATTTTCGTATTAAACCCGATCTGCCACGGTATTGAGTCGGGCTTAATATCATCGTCTTACAGAAAATGACAGGATACCGTCGCATATGATCATCAACCGCACTGCTGAATTATCCAAGCTAATGGCACGCCGCATCCTGATTCTGGATGGAGCGATGGGCACCATGATTCAAAGTTACTCTTTGCAGGAAGATGATTATCGGGGCGAACGCTTCCAAGATTGGCCTAGCGACCTCAAAGGCAATAACGATCTACTGACGTTGACGCAGCCGTCGATCATTCGTGACATTCATGCCTCTTATCTTGATGCCGGCGCTGATATTATTGAAACCAACACCTTTAATTCCACTGCCATTGCCATGCGCGACTACGGTATGGAGCAGCTTGCACCGGAATTAAATCGAGCCGCCGCCCAATTAGCCCGAACTGTCGCAGACCAATACTGTACTGCGGATCATCCCCGTTTTGTCGCCGGTATTCTCGGCCCTACCAACCGGACCGCCAGCCTATCCCCGGATGTTAATAATCCGGGTTTTCGCAATATCAGCTTCGATGATCTGGCAGTTGCTTATACTGAGGCGATTCAGGCGCTGGTTGAAGGCGGAGTTGATTTGCTGCTGATAGAAACCATTTTTGACACGCTCAACGCCAAAGCAGCCGTGTTCGCCATCCAGCAATTTTTTGAAAAAACCGGACAAAAATTGCCGGTCATGATCTCTGGAACAATCACTGACGCCTCTGGGCGAACTCTGTCTGGGCAGACCACAGAGGCCTTCTGGAATTCGCTGTCGCATAGCCGTCCGTGGTCATTTGGGTTGAATTGCGCCTTGGGTGCAACCCAATTACGCCCCTATCTTGCTGAACTGGCTCACATTGCCGATACGGCAGTTTCAGCTCATCCAAATGCTGGCCTGCCTAATGAGTTTGGCGAATACGATGAGACACCAGAACAAATGGCGGCTATCATCCGCGAATTTGCTGAAAGTGGGTTACTGAATATCGTCGGCGGTTGCTGTGGCACCACACCTGCACATATCCACGCCATTGCTGAAGCAGTCAAAGACTTGCCGCCACGACCCATCCCGGTGATCGAAGCACGCTGCCGACTGGCTGGACTGGAGCCACTGAATATCGGTCCACCCCTCGGCTTTATCAACGTCGGTGAACGCACTAATGTGACTGGATCAGCAGTGTTCAAGCGGTTGATTAAAGCCGGTGATTATAATGCTGCACTGGATATTGCTCGACAGCAAGTTGAAAATGGGGCGCAACTTATTGATATTAATATGGATGAAGGAATGCTGGATTCACAGGAAGCAATGGTGACTTTCCTAAATCTGATTGCCGCCGAGCCGGATATTAGTCGAGTGCCTGTCATGCTTGACTCATCCCGGTGGGATATTCTGGAAGCAGGCCTTAAGTGTGTTCAAGGAAAACCAGTCGTCAACTCGATTAGTCTGAAAGAAGGTGAAAGCGAATTCATCCGGCAGGCCCGATTGATTCGCTTTTATGGCGCAGCCGCGATTATCATGGCTTTTGATGAACAGGGTCAAGCTGATACTGAAGATCGCAAGTTTTCTATTTGTCAACGGGCTTACCATATTCTTACTGAACAGCTTAATTTCCCACCCCAAGATATTATTTTTGATCCTAATATCTTTGCTGTCGCCACTGGTATTGAAGAACATAATCACTACGCAATGGATTTTATTGCCGCCACCCAGCGGATTAAACGGGAATTGCCTCATGCGCTGATTTCTGGTGGTGTATCCAATGTCTCCTTCTCATTCCGAGGTAATAATCCGGTGCGTGAGGCGATTCATTCAGTATTCCTATATCATGCTATTCGTGCCGGTATGACTATGGGCATCGTCAATGCTGGTCAATTAGCAATTTATGAGGAAATCCCGGTAGAACTGCAGGAGCGCGTGGAAGATGTAATCCTTGACCGTCGTCCTGATGCTACTGAACGCCTGCTGGAAATAGTCGATCGCTACCGGGAGGAATCTTCCGTAGTCTCGGAAAAAAATGTCAAGAGTGAGAATGCTGAATGGCGATCTTGGCCTGTTGCCAAACGACTGGAACACGCTCTGATTAAAGGCATTGATGAATTTATTGAAGTTGACACTGAAGAGGCCCGTCAACAGTTTGAGCGGCCACTACAGGTTATTGAAGGGCCATTGATGGATGGCATGAATGTCGTGGGCGATCAATTTGGCGCAGGCAAAATGTTTTTGCCACAAGTAGTAAAATCAGCCCGGGTGATGAAAAAATCAGTTGCCTGGCTCATTCCATTCATTACCGCACAACAGCCTGGGGATCAACGTCGTACTAATGGCCGAATGGTACTGGCAACGGTGAAGGGCGATGTTCATGATATTGGTAAAAACATCGTTAGTGTAGTGCTCCAATGCAATAATTTTGAGGTGATTGATCTGGGTGTAATGACACCAGCGCAGAAAATTCTGGATGCTGCACGTGAACACCAGGCAGAGATGATTGGCCTATCCGGGCTGATTACCCCATCGCTGGATGAGATGGTGAATGTCGCCAAGGAAATGAAGCGCCAAGGTTTCACTATTCCGTTACTGATTGGCGGCGCTACGACTTCGGCTATGCACACCGCAGTCAAAATTGATCCGCACTATCCTGGCCCAGTAGTGTATGTCAAGGATGCCTCGCGAGCAGTGGGCGTGGCGCAAAACCTGATTGGCGCTGTGTCAAAAACAGACTTTGTTGCGCGCATCAAGCAAGATTATGCGCTGAAGCGTGAGCAACATGCTCATCGGCGTGGACGTGAGCCGCTATTACCGCTGGCGCAGGTTCGCGCTAACCGGGCGCAATATGATGAGGATCATTATCTGCCGCCCAAACCGAGTTTTCTTGGGATTCATGTTCTTGATGATTATCCACTGTCAGAACTAGCAGAGTGCATTGATTGGACACCGTTCTTTCAAGCATGGGAATTACGCGGACGTTATCCAGCAATTTTTTCTGATCCGCAAAGCGGTGAAACAGCCCAGCATTTATTCAATGACGCGCAAGCCATGCTGAAAAAAATCCTTAGCGAACATTGGCTGAAAGCGCGAGCAGTGATCGGCTTTTTTCCGGCCAACCGCAGTGGAGATGATGACATCGCGCTTTATACAGATGACCGTCGGGAGCAGGTTTTAATGACGCTCCATCATTTACGCCAGCAGGCGCCAAAACCTACTGGTAAACCCCATCACTGTCTGGCTGACTGGATCGCACCAAGTGGATCGAGTGTAGCGGATTATCTCGGTGCATTCGCAGTTACTACAGGCATTGGCATTGAAGAACGGATCATGGCTTTTGAGCGGGATCATGATGATTACAGCGCTATTTTACTCAAAGCCCTGGCAGATCGGCTGGCGGAGGCATTTGCTGAGCGGCTGCATGAACGGGTGCGTAAAGAGTTCTGGGGTTACGCTGCTGATGAGCGCCTTAGTAATGAAGATCTAATCGCCGAAAACTATCGTGGCATTCGGCCAGCACCTGGTTATCCTGCTTGCCCTGATCACACTGAAAAAGGGCTACTTTGGCAATTACTGGAGGTAGAACGTAATGCCGGCATTTACCTGACTGGCAGCTTCGCTATGACGCCAACGGCGGCAGTAAGTGGTTGGTATTTCAGTCACCCGAAAGCGCGTTATTTTGGGGTAGGTCGGTTAGATCACGATCAGGTTGCTGATTATGCCCAGCGCAAGGGCTGGACACTAGCAGAAGCAGAAAAATGGCTGGCGCCTAATCTGGGCTACGAGGCTGGAGAGCAGGGAGAATAGTTGGTGATAGGGATATAACGTGGGCATCTTGCAAAATTCTGATTATTGGATGGGCAAGATGCCGTCGTCACGACGAACCCTACTGTTGAGGATCGCTATAGATAGTAAGTCTTCAATGGCGGAAAACCATTAAATTCAATAGCGCTATAGGAAGCGGTATAAGCACCGGCAGAGAGCCAGTAAATCTGGTCACCGCTTTCCAACGAGAGCGGTAGCTGGTATTTAAAATGCTCGTACATAATATCCAGACTATCGCAAGTTGGTCCAGCCAGAATCACATCCCCAGTTGGACCGGTTTTTTCAGTATACACCGGGTATTTGATCGACTCGCCCAAAGTTTCCATTAGCCCATTAAAGATGCCGACATCAGTATAAACCCAGCGTTTTAAATCAGTTTTCGATTTTTTAGCAACCGAAACCACTTCACTGACCAAGATACCTGCTTCGCCCACTAATCCACGGCCCGGCTCCAAATAAAGTTCTGGAATGGCATCACCAAAGTGCAACCCGAGATAGCGGTTAATTTCTTCAGCATATACTGCCAGCGGATTAGTTTTAACTAGATAGTCAGCTGGAAACCCCCCGCCCATATTCATGGCTTTAAATCGGATCTGCTCTCTATCCAACCGCTCAAATAGGGAGCGGGCCTGGGCGATTGCGGCATCCCAAGCCGGAATTTCACGCTGCTGGGAGCCGACATGAAATGAAACGCCATACGGATCCAATCCCAAATCAGCGGCCAATAATGCCAGATCGGTCAACATACGTGGCTGGCAGCCAAATTTACGCGACAAGGGCCAATCAGAGTCCGAGGTCACTGCGTCCATCAGGATACGAAAAAACACCCGCGAACCTGGAGCCTCTCTGGCAAGATTGCGGATGTCCGCCTCACAGTCACTGGCAAATAGCCTGACTCCTTTGTCGTAGGCTTCGCCAATATGTCTTGCCTTTTTGATAGTATTGCCAAAACTGACGTGGTCTGGCGACACGCCGAGACCTAGTACCTTATCCAGCTCATAGATCGAAGCAATATCAAAATAGGAACCTAAATCCCGCAATAAAGCTAACACTTCAATACCGGGATTAGCCTTAACTGCGTAATAAATCTTGGCGTCAGGGAAACCAGTGCGGAATTGCTGGAATTTGTGCTGGATCATGTCCAGCAACACAATTAAAAATGGCGTTTCCCGCGTCCGGGAAAAAGCGATAATTTTTTCCCATTCAATAGCAGAATAGTAATCACGGTGCATCGTAATTTTCCCTCATAGCCTTGCTAAAGGCACCGCAGCAGGGACAACTATTCAGTTGTCCCTGCCTACAAATTTTGACCAAGACTTACTTTCCGCACTCTATTAATCGTCAGATTATCAGGTAGTGGCGGCTGGTCTAGGGTTGAATGCAATCATCGGATTAGCGGCTGAAACTGTAACAGTTGCTGTCGACTCCGCTAGTTCCTGCTCCAAGCTTCGGACCGCACCATTAAACGAATCCTTGCTTCCAGGCGCGATTTCCTTAACTTCAGTAGGTAGACCCATTCGATTCAGAAGGGAGATAAACGGTTCTGGATCGAGCTCTTCGACATTAACCATAGTTTTTGGATCCCACACTCCTTGCGCGACCAGCATAGCCGCTGCTACTGGAGGAACACCAGCAGTATAACTGATGCCCTGTGACTCCACTTCTTCAAAGCATTGGTGGTGATCGGAGACCTGGTAAATAAACATTTCACGATTTCGTCCATCCTTCCAACCCTTAACGAAATTACCAATGCAGGTCTTGCCGGTATAACCGGGAGCAAGAGTTTGTGGGTCAGGTAATAGCGCCTTAACCAGTTTGAGAGGGACTACTTCTTGGCCGGTTGTAAGCGTAACCGGCAAATGCGAAAGAAATCCCAAGGTACGCAGCACCGTGAATACATTGATATAATGATCCCCGAAGCCCATCCAGAACCGGATGCTATTAGCGTCAATGTTTTTTGAGAGCGAGTGCAATTCATCATGCCCATTCAGATAGATCGGGCAAGAGCCAACTACTGGAAAATCATAAATACGCTTAACCGAATGGGTTGGGTATTCTTGCCACTTCCGGTCAATCCAAGTCCAGACCTTGATAAATTCTCGGAAGTTAATTTCCGGATCGAAATTAGTGGCGAAGTACTTGCCATGACTACCAGCATTAACATCCAGAATATCAATCGTATCGATCTGGTCGAAATAGCGCTTCGCCGCTAATGCACAGTAGGCATTAACTACTCCTGGATCAAACCCAGCGCCCAGAATAGCCGTCACTCCCTTCTCAGCGCAGCGGTCTTTACGCTTCCATTCATAATTGGCATACCAAGGTGGAGTTTCACAGACCTTGTCTGGTTCTTCATGAATCGCTGTATCGATATATGCTACCCCAGCTTCCAGACAGGCTTCCAGAACCGACATGTTAATAAAGGCATTACCAAGATTAATAACGATTTCAGACCGGGTTTCTCTGATCAGCCGGATCGTGGCAGGTATATCGAGCGCATCGATCTGGCGGGAACACAATTTATAGGCAGGGTTTTGGATATGTCCTTTGCGCTTGATGCTTTCAATAATTTCATCACATTTTGACAGCGTCCGCGACGCAATGCAGAGATCGCCCAGCACCTCATTATTCATCGCAGCTTTGTGAGCCGCTACATGGGCAACTCCACCCGCACCGATAATCAGTACGTTTTTCTTCATGTTTATTTTCCCCTATAAAATTACGAAAGGCTATGCTTAAAATCTTGGTAGTCGAATTTTTTGACCATCTCAATGCTTCCATCTAGCCTCTGGACTACGATGGCCGGCATTGGTAGTCCATTAAACCAATTTTTCTTGACCATAGTGTATCCGGCAGCATCAGCAATCCGAATCTCGCTGCCAGGCTCCAGTCTAGTTTTCAGCTCATATTTGCCAAATACATCACCGGCTAGACAGGTGCGCCCCGCAATCACTACTGGGTGGGGTCCAGGTTCCGGTGACGCAATTCTAGCGGTTGTGCGATAGATCAAATGATCCAGCATATGCGCTTCTACTGAGGCGTCAACAATCGCTATATCAATTTCATTGTGAACAACATCGAGAACTGTAGTCACCAGTTCTGCACAATCAGTAATAGCAGTTTCGCCTGGCTCCAAGTAAACTTGAATGTCAAACGCCTCACTAAAATTCTTTAATTTTTCACAGAATCGATCCAATGGATAACCGTCCTTTGTGAAGTAAATTCCTCCGCCAAGACTGACCCATTGCATTTTTTCTAATAGATTCCCATAGTTTTTACTGATAAAATCAATGGCTGAACAGATGTTTTCAATATCGTCGTTCTCACAGTTGAAGTGGAACATAACTCCACTGAACAGGGAGGATGATTTCATGATCTCATCTTGATCAGAAGCGCCTAGTCTTGAATAGCGTCTGGCTGGATCAGCCAAGTCAAAATGCGAATAGCTAATGCCAGGATTAATCCGCAACCCGACTTTGATATTTTTGACTTCAGATTGATACATCTTCAATTGTGAGAGTGAATTAAAAATCACCTTATCCGCAAACTGGCAAACCGCTTGAATATCACTTTTTGAAAAAGCGACGCTATAGGCATGAACTTCCTTGCCAAACTCCTCACGTCCCAATCGGGCTTCAAATAGTGAACTGCTGGTAGTTCCATCGAGAGACTGCCGCATCAGATCAAACACGCTCCAAGTTGAGAAGCATTTCAACGCAAGTACAGCCTTAGCGCCGGAAGCCTGACGAAGCTGATCGATTATCTTCAAGTTTCTTTGCAGTTTTATTTCATCAATTAGATAATAGGGCGTAGTTAGCTTTTTCATGATCTAGGGATATCCTGTGAATTTTAAATAGCAGGATAGATGAAAGTAACCATGTTTGGTACTGTTGATCAACGGCCCATGAATATTTTCATGGCGCTGATCGGATCATTCACTAAACAAGGTTTCCAGATTGACCCATTCTGTTGCCGAATCAGCGCTGATCCGGGCGATTTTGTCCTCCAAATCCACCCACATCGCTTCATTGATGAGCTCGTAACTGTGGCCCCAGAAGAAAAACACGCCATTGACCGCCCTGACTGATTGATAACGGCTCCAGAATTGTGGATCGGCAAACCGGCAATGGACGCCAAATTCCAGTGGGTCGACTGGTGGAAAAATCAGCTCCAGTTCGCTAACCGTGCGGGCGTAGCAGTGACCAGCAGCGCGAACCGCGTCTTTCACCACTGCATTGAGTCCGCCGAACGGATAACAAAACCCCCGCACCGGCTGGACAAACCAATCCTGCAAGATCAGCCGACTCTCGCGCACTTCCCGCACCAAATCCGCCGGCGATAAATCAGCTAAAAAAGGATGCGTCAGGGAATGGTTAGCGATTTCAAATCCGGCATAGACCGTAGTCAGTTCATCCCGCCCCAATCGCCATACTTCCTTATCGCCATAGCGCCAACTGAATGTGCGTTGCGGGTGATGCAGACCGGGATTGAGATTGAAAGTCGCAGTGGCTCGATAGCGGCGCAACAACGCAGTGAGTCGCACATCATCGATTACGCCATCATCCCAGCTTTGTACGATTTTCATGAGGAGGTTCTGGCAGGCGGATTCGGAACGGAAGCGATAGACGCGGCAGAAACCTTTATGCCGCGACAAACAACGTGGACAGACTTAATCGCCTGCCGATCAAGCGATGCATCAGATAGCGGATAAGCGGTTCTTTCAGCGAGTTCAGACCGACTCAGGTTGGACCGCCGCCGGTTCCTTAGCCTCCTTGTCGTACTCGATCATGGCGTAGGCAGAGTGGTTGTGGATCGACTCAAAGTTTTCTGATTCCACCGCGTAGGCCGCCACCCGGTCGTCCTGATTCAGCTGGGCGGCGATATCACGCACCATATCCTCGACAAACTTGGGGTTCTCATAGGCTCGCTCGGTGACGTATTTCTCGTCCGGGCGTTTAAGCAGGCCATACAACTCACAGGACGCTTCTTTTTCAGCCAGATCAATCAGGTCTTCGATCCCGATGAAGCCCCGGTTACGGACGCTGATCGTGACGTGGGAACGCTGGTTATGCGCACCGTACCTGGAGATTTTCTTCGAACAGGGACACAGGCTAGTAACCGGCACCACCACCTTGAGAATCATGGTTGGTTGCCCGGCGCGGATTTCCCCGGTGAAAGTGACTTCATAATCCATCAGGCTTTGCACCCCGGAGACTGGCGCCGCTTTGTTGACAAAGTAGGCAAAAGTCATCTCGATATGGCCGGCCTCCGCCTCCAGCCGGTCAGTCATCTCCAGCAGCATGTCCTGAAACGAGTCCACCGAAATTTCGCGCCCCGGCACGTTCAGAATTTCGACGAACCGCGACATATGAGTGCCTTTGAAGTTATGCGGCAGATTCACATACATATTGAAGGTAGCAATAGTATGTTGTTCGCCACCGCTGCGGTCGCGCACTTTGACTGGATGGCGGATGTCCTTGATGCCGACTTTATTGATCGCCAGCCGGCGAGTATCGGCGCTGTTTTGGACATCGGGAATCGGGATGAGCACCGGCATGACCGCAGCATTCATGATGTTTATTTCAATCCTTCATTGTCTTGGATTAGCCATTACGGCCAATTTACTTTACCAAAATACTCAGACATCGGCAGCAGTAGTTTCTACCGCCAACCCGCACCACGCTGTCAGTTGCTGCAATACCCCGGCCACATCCAATCCGCATTCGGCCAGCAGCTCCCCGCGCTCGCCCTGCTCGACGAACAGATCCGGCAAGCCCAGGTTGCAAATCGGGATCGAAAGGCCTCGCGCCGCTAGACATTCGTTGACTGCGCTGCCCGCGCCGCCCGCTATAACATGCTCTTCCAGTGTCGCCAGGGCACGATGTTCAGCCGCCATTTGCACAATCAACGCCTCATCCAGCGGCTTGATAAAGCGCATATTCACCACCGTCGCATCCAACTGTTCCGCCACCGCTTCGGCTACCGTGACCATTCCGCCGAACGCCAGCAACGCCAAATCCCGACCTCGGCGGCGCAGTTCGGCCTGCCCTACCGGCAATGCTCGCAGCTCCCGTTCGACCTTGACGCCTGGCCCCGGACCACGGGGATAACGCACCGCCGCCGGCTGGTCCAACTGAAATCCGGTGTAGAGCATCTGCCGGCACTCATTCTCATCGGCTGGGGCCATAATAATCAGGTTAGGAATACAGCGTAGAAAGCCGTAATCAAAACTACCCGCATGAGTCGGCCCATCTGGCCCGACCAGCCCAGCCCGATCAATGGCGAATAATACCGGCAGGTTTTGCAGGGCGACATCGTGAATCAGTTGATCGTAGGCGCGTTGTAGGAAGGTGGAGTAAATCGCCACCACCGGCTTGAAACCGTCGCAGGCCAAGCCAGCGGCGAAGGTCACCGCATGTTGTTCAGCGATGGCAACGTCGAAATAGCGATCCGGGAACCGCTCGGCAAACGCCACCATGCCGGAACCCTCGCGCATCGCCGGAGTAATCCCGATCAGCCGCTCGTCCTGGGCCGCCATGTCGCACAGCCACTCGCCGAACACCTGGGTATAGGTCGGCCCGCCGCCCGGATTGGCCGGTTTCAGTCCACACGCCGGATCAAAGGCGCCGACGCCGTGATAGCCGACCGGTTCTTCCTCAGCTCGTGGATAGCCCTTGCCCTTGCGAGTGACGACGTGCAGCAATCGTGGTCCGGTTAGCGCCCGCAGATTGCGCAAGGTCGGAATCAGGGTCAGCAGATCGTGGCCGTCCACCGGTCCGAAGTATTTGAAACCCAGCTCCTCGAACAGCGTCCCCTCCGGGATCAGCAGCCCCTTGACGTGCTCTTCGGCGCGGCGGGCCACCTCCAGCATCGGCGGAACATGGCTAAGCACCTTTTTGCCGCCTTCACGAACCGTCGAGAACAGCCGGCTGGACAGCAATTGGGTCAGATGCGCTGATAAGGCTCCGACATTGGGCGAAATCGACATCTCATTGTCATTGAGCACCACCAGCAGATCGCTTTTCAAATGCCCGGCATGATTGAGCGCCTCAAACGCCATGCCGGCGGTCATTGCTCCATCGCCGATCACTGCGACGATTCTGCGATCGCTGCCCACCCGATCAGCGGCCACCGCCATGCCCAGCGCGGCGCTGAGCGAGGTGCTGGAATGGCCAACCCCGAAGGTGTCATAAGGACTCTCAGCACGTTTTGGAAAACCGGCGATGCCGTTTTTGCGCCGCAGGCTGCCCATACGAGCGCGACGACCCGTCAGAATCTTATGCGGATAGGTCTGATGGCCTACATCCCACACCAACCGGTCATCGGGCGTATTGAACACATAATGCAGGGCGATCGTCAGTTCCACCGTACCCAGATTGGCGGAAAAATGCCCGCCGGTCCGCGCTACCGTCTGGATCAGAAATTCGCGCAGCTCATGGGCTAAAGTGGGCAGGCGCGTCTCTGGTAACTGGCGCAACTCTAGCGGGGTGTCAATCTGTTCCAGCAGGGGAAAAGCGGAGCCAATGGTCATCGCAGGGGCAAGAGTCCGGGGCGGGAGAGAGTTCCACAAGGTATTTTCCACGGAAGGCACGGAAAATAATGCGGTGTCACAGACTACGGTGGGCGAAACGCTAGTAAGCGCGGTCGACGATGTAGCTGGCGATCCAGCGCAACGCTTCGGCTTCCGCGCCCAACAGTTCTAAACTGGTCAGCGCTTCATCGTACAAGGCGCGGGCGTGAATACGAGCGCCGTCCAACCCCAGCAAGGCCGGATAAGTTGGTTTGCCCAACGCCCGATCTGCGCCCTGGGCTTTGCCGAGGGTGGCGGTGTCACCGATTACGTCGAGAATGTCATCCCGAATCTGGAACGCCAGACCGATGCACTTGGCATAGCGGTCCAGCCGTTCCAGCGCTACCGGGTCAATGGCGGACTGACTTAGCGCCCCTAGCAGCACACTGGCGCGGATCAACGCGCCGGTCTTGTGGATGTGCATATTTTCCAGTTCGGCCAGGCTCAGGTCACCCCGACCCACTGCCGCCAAATCAATGGCCTGACCGCCAGCCATGCCACGTGAGCCGGCAGCTTGCGCCAGGACGCCCATCATCCGCAGGCGAATCACTGGATCAGCGACCATCGAGGCATCCTGACTGAGAACCTGAAAGGCAAGCGCTTGCAGCGCGTCACCGGCCAGAATCGCCAGCGCCTCGCCAAACGCTTTGTGGCAGCTCGGCTGGCCATGACGCAAATCGTCATTATCCATCGCCGGTAGATCGTCGTGAATCAAGGAATAGGCATGGATCAACTCTACCGCGCAGGCCGGGCCGTCCAGCACCTCCGGTATCGCGCCAACCGCTGCGCCCGCCGCGTAGACCAGCGTCGGACGGATGCGCTTGCCACCACCCAGCACCGCATAGCGCATAGCCTGATGCAAATCGCCAGGATGCAACTCAGCAGCTGGCAAACGCTGATCGAGCGCCCGGGTGGCGCGAGCCTGGTAGCCTTCAATCTGTTTCGCCACCATGACTGTCAGCCCGCCGCCGCGCTGAATAGCGAAATGGCTGACTCGCCATTTTGTTCCAGCAACTGCCCCACTTTCTGATCGGCCTGGCGCTGGGCGGTTCGGCCGCTTCGCACCAAAACCACGCCTTGCGCAAAGCGCTGTAGCATCTCATTGAGGGGGATCGGTTCGCCCTGTTCGAGCTGCCCTACCAACGGTTCCAGTTCCGCCAGCGCTACTTCAAAAGGGAGGGAAGGAAGCTTTTTCGCCATCACGTCCGTCTGTCTCATTCAGGTAAGCGGCCTACGTTACCTTAGCGACTGGCGACCGGTCAATTTGGTAGGATACCGCCCTGCTCCTTGCCGTCTGGTTTCTTCAACACTGCGGATCAGACCACTGGCTCGGAGATCCGGGCGACCGGTTCTGCGATCTCGGCCGAATATGCCTGGCGCACATTGATCTCCGCCTCGGCTTGGGTCAGCTCCTGGATATTCCAGGTCAACTGATCAATCTGTTCAAACAGGTGTTGAATGTCTTCCTTGGTCGGTACGCCCAACCGGCGCAGCGCCCGCGCCACCCGTGTCTGAAAAACCTCTTCCAGTTTGTTCCAAGCGTCGGTCGTCTTGCCACGAATTTCGCCCACTTTTTCCTTCATCGCCTCGACACTTTCTTTCACCGGCCCGCCTTGATCTTCGGTGGTTTTCTCTCCAGTGGTTCTCTTCATCCGGCTGTCCACCGCTTGCCCTTCCTGAACCAGCGCATCAAAAAACTTACTGCCTTCTTCCTGAGTCCGTGCAAAAGCGCCCAGTCCGGCTAGCCAGATTTGGCGGGCGAAATCGCGGGCGTTGTTGGTCAACTGATTTTCAAATCGCTCAGCTTTCATGATGTGACGCCTCATTATTCTGTGAAATTTCAGTTGCATCCTGTTCGGGAGCACCAGTCGCTGGCTCTCCTGGCAACTACTGCTGACGGGGAAAACTAGCAGACCCAATTAGAGTTCACATACTAACCGGACTGATGTGACTAACCCGTCGGGGGCGCCACTACGCATTATTCATCGCGGATAAACCGGATAATCCGGCGGCGATCCTGTTTGGTGGGACGGGCGGCAGACTGAGGGGCAGCAGGGGTTTGCAAGCGTCGTTGCTCGCGCTGTTGCTCGCGGTGCTGACGACTTTCGGGGGTTTCTTCGTACAGCAGGATAGCCTGTGTGGCGGGGCCGCGCCGGTCGCTCAATGCCTTAACCATCACGGTATATTCTTCTAGGCCGCGCTGAATCCGTAGCGTCTCGCCCAAGCGCATCGCATGGGCCGGTTTAACGCGCTGCCCGCTTGCGTGGACCTTGCCGCCGGTTACCGCATCAGCGGCCAAGGCGCGGGTTTTAAAAAATCGCGCCGCCCACAGCCACTTATCCAGCCGGATCCGCCTCTCAGCCTCATCCGCAGCGGGTTGCTGGTCATCGTCCGAGGTCGGCGTTGTCATGCTCGCTCACCGTCCGCACCACGACGGCTAACTGACGCCCACCCGCTGTTCTTCATCCGGCAGGGTAATATTCAGCTCCAGGACTTCACAGTCACCATCCCGATCCAGATGCACCTTGATCTGACTCTGATCGACGTGAACATATTTGCGCACAACCTCCAGCAGCTCCTTTTTAAGCGCCGGCAAGTAGTCAGGACTGCGGTGGCGCCCGCCCCGCTCGTGAGTCACGACGATCTGCAATCGCTCCTTGGCAACCGCTGCCGTCGACCTAGTCGGGGGCCGGCTGAAAAAGTTGTCGAATATGCCCATGACTTAACTCCCGCCGAACAAGCGCTGCAACAACCCCTTTTTCTGAACCGTGACAAACCGGTGTGGCAGGCTCTTGCCCAGAAATCGATCCACCAGATCGCTATAGGCACTGCCGGCGTCGCTGCCATCTTCCAAAATCACCGGAACGCCGGCATTCGAAGATTGCAACACCACCGGCGATTCGGGAACCACCCCCAGCAACGAGATACCGAGAATCTCCAGCACATCATCGACGCTGAGCATATCACCCCGGTGGGCACGCTCCGCCGCGTAGCGGGCTAGCACCAGATGCTCTTTAACCGGGATGTCACCCTGCTCGGCACGGCGCGACCGGCTGGCCAGAATACCGAGAATCCGGTCAGAATCGCGCACCGACGACACTTCAGGATTGGTCACCACCAAGGCTTCGTCCGCGAAATACAGCGCCATCAATGCGCCCCGCTCAATGCCTGCCGGCGAATCGCATACGATGTATTCGAAACTCTGCCGGAGTTCGTTCAGTACCCGTTCGACGCCTTCCTTGGTCAGCGCTTCCTTGTCGCGGGTTTGCGAGGCGGGCAAGATATACAGATTCTCGACCCGCTTGTCCCGAATCAGCGCTTGATTGAGACTGGCTTCATTATTGATGACGTTAATAAAGTCGTACACGACCCGCCGCTCGCAACCCATGATCAGATCAAGGTTGCGCAGACCCACGTCAAAATCAATCACCACGGTCCGATAGCCGCGTTGGGCCAGACCGGTGGCGAAGCTGGCGCTAGTCGTCGTTTTGCCTACGCCTCCTTTGCCGGAGGTCACCACAATAACGGTTGCCAAGCTGCTACCCATCCCAGGTTGTGTTGGAGAAAGGCGCTGAAGCGGCCATCCAGTTGTCCTCAACGAATCAACGCTTCAATCGCCAAGTGATCGTCCATCAGCCGAATTTGTGCTGCCCTGCCCCAGTCAGCCGGGCTGATATGTTCGCTGACCCGGTAGCGACCGGCGATGGAGATCAAGGCAGCCTCCAGACTGTGGCAAAAAATGCGCGTCCCGGCATCACCCTTGATCCCGGCCAGGGCGCGACCCCGCAACACCCCATAAACATGGATGTTGCCGTCAGCAATAACATCAGCACCGGCGCTGACCGCACCCAGCACGATCAAATCGCCATCGGGAGCATAAAACTGCTGACCGGATCGCACCGGATGGTCAATGATTTGCGCATGGGCATGCGCCGGCGTTGACTCAGCGCGTTCCGATTTTTTGGAGGTCCCGGCGGGACGGCTTTCGGGCAGCACCGGCAAGCCGGCTAACCGGGCCGTCGCCTGCAACTCCGGGCTACCGTTGCGAATACCCACTGGGGCCATGCCGTGTTTACGCAGCAATTCGTACAGGCCATTGAAATCGACCCCATCGGGCGGCAGGGTCAACCCCTCCAGATCGATCACCACTGGCGTGTTATCGAAAAAGCCCGGAGCCTGCTTGATTTTCTCGGCCAGATGCTGCTCGATAGCCGCCATGTCCAGTTGAAAAAGACGCAGGACCGTCAAGGTGAACAAGCTGCCCTTCAGTTCAAAGGGTGGCTGTTCGGAACCAGTTTGCTGGGGGAAGCGCAACAACATGGCGATGTAGAGGCTCCTTGAGCAGGTACTGAATACCGTACGATATCCTACACGCCTGAATCAGTGGTCGTGGCCGTGGTCATGGGCATGACCGTGGGCCAGCTCCTGAGCTGTCGCTTCCCGCACCGCCAAGAGTTCCACGTCAAAGTTCAGAATCTTGCCGGCCATCGGATGATTGGCATCCAGCACCACGTGCTGATCGTTAATCCCGACCACCATGAAGTTCATCACGCCGTGCGCGCCTTCGCCCTGGACTTGCATCCCGACCTGGATGTCCTCACTGGGTGGGAACTGGTCGCGGGGTACCTCGAAAAC
The DNA here is from genome assembly GCA_003989085.1 of Candidatus Competibacteraceae bacterium. Classification (GTDB taxonomy): domain Bacteria; phylum Pseudomonadota; class Gammaproteobacteria; order Competibacterales; family Competibacteraceae; genus RXIV01. Next base: position 58,335 of record RXIV01000002.1, on the reverse strand, counting down.
TGCCTGTGGATTGCGTTCGCCGTAACCATCGGCAGGGGCCACCTGAATGGTATCGTTGAACCCGGCTTCGCGACCTTCCAGCGCTGCTTCCAGCCCTCGGATGATGTGGCCGTGTCCATGCAAATAGGCAAACGGCTCACCATCGCGACTGGAATCCAACACCGCGCCGGATTCGTCGGTCAGGGTGTAATGCAGGGAGACGATAGCGTTTTGGGTTGCTTTCATGGAACGAGCCTGTCAAAAGGATTTCGGATCACTATAGAACATCCGCTGCGATTACACCGCAAAAATCGCACGGACGTAGCAGATCGGGTGATGATATTACAAATCAGGGCGGGTATTCAGCACCGCCCATCACGATGACTAACGGCTAAACATCGCCACCGCTTCGCCGGCGCTGAACAGGGTCAGAGCGCCGGGCCGCATTACGGTCCATGCCTCGTTATCGGTCAGCGGCCGGGTTGCTACCACGGTGACCACATCGTGGGGGGTGGTTTCCTGCTGAAAATCAACGGTCATGTCGGCGTCCGTCAACCGAGCTTGGCCAAAGGGCGCCCGGCGGGTCAGCCAACACAACTGGGTGCTGCAATGGGCGTATAGATGCCGAGCATCGCTGAGCAGGAAATTGCAGACACCCCGCTCGCTCAGTTCCTGGGAAAGCTTATGGACATGCCGCCATAGCCGGGCCGGCTGGCGCGGCGGTTCGGGAAAACAGGCGCGAATTCGGCTTAGTAACCAGCAAAAGGCGTGTTCGCTGTCGGTGGAGCCAATCGGCCGATAGCCTCCAAGCGGCAAGCGCTTGACGCCGCGCAACTGTCCGTTGTGGGCGAACACCCAGTGCCGACCCCACAGTTCGCGGCTGAACGGGTGGGTATTTTCCAGACAGACCCGGCCCCGGTTCGCGCGGCGGATGTGGCTGATGACGATTCGGCTCTTAATGGCATAGCGCTGCACCAGCCGAGCGATTTCCGATTCAGCGCTGGGGGTGGGATCATGAAAAGTGCGGCAACCACGCCCTTCATAAAAGGCAATCCCCCAGCCGTCACGGTGGGGACCGGTATTACCGCCGCGCTGCATCAGACCGGTGAAGCTAAAGCAGATGTCGGTAGGAACATTGGCGCTCATCCCGAGCAACTCGCACATGACTGCGCTCCTGTCAGCTCCAGCGCGGTGCTGAATCGAGAGACCAATCGCTTGGCCCGGTTAATCCTCGTTCGTGGCGGACCGCATCAAGATAGGGATTGGTTTGCAGCTCCTGCTCCAGCGTGGTCACCGGGCCGTGGCCGCTGCACACGATCAGATGGCCCGGCAAGTCCAACAACCGGCGCAGGCTCTGTTCCATCAGCTCCGGGTCACTGAGCGGAAAGTCGGTGCGGCCGATGCTGCCCGCGAATAGAGTGTCTCCGACAAAAACGTAGGCGTCGTCGTAATAGCAGCCCTGGCCGGGGGTATGGCCGGGTGTGGACAAAAAGCGAAAATGCCATTCGCCCACATCGATGCGATCGCCGTCAGCCAGATAGCGGTCGATCCGCCCGCAGGGCCGGTCGAAACTGGGCATCCCGAACAAAAGGGAGCCTTGCTCTGGCAGCATTTCAAATAATGGTTGCTCCAGCGCCGGCAGATATGTGGTGGCGTCGGGAAATTCCTGTTGCAAGTCGGCCAGCCCGCCGGCATGGTCAAAATGGGCGTGGGTCAGCAGGATCGCCTGCAAATCTGGGCGCGGATTCAGTCTGGTCAGCGCATGGACTAATTGCGGCCCCTCGCCGGTGTCAACGACGGCACAGCAACCGGTGGCAGGGTCTTGCAGCAAATAGGCATTGACCTGGAATGAACCCAGGGTAAAACAGCGGACTTTCATAGTAAGGGCGACTCAATGATGTGGTCTGCCAGATGTTTGGCGTGACGTTCCGGGATCGCCAGACCACAGATGCTCATGCCGGCCCGCCGAGTGGAGTGCGGATCGCCGCTGATCAGCGGATGCCAGTTGGGCAAGGGTTTGCCTTCGGCCCGCAACCGGTAGGCGCAAGTTACCGGCAACCAATTAATCTGCTGCACTTCAGCCGGGGTGAGTTGCACGCAGTCGGGAACCCAGCGGAACCGGTCAGCGTAGCGGCTACAGCGTCCGGTCTGCAAATCCAGCAGCCGGCAGGCGACATTAGTGTGGAACAGCCTGCCGGTATCAGTATCCTCCAGCTTGTGCAGGCAGCACTTGCCACACCCATCGCACAACGACTCCCACTCAGCCAAAGTGAGGTCGGCGAGGGTGCGGTCTTGCCAGAACGGTAGGCTGGAATTCATCGAGAGCGCCGGGACGCAGTAGGGACGCCAGGCGGCGTCCCCGGCGTGGGGTCAGGAATGGATGTAGTCGCGCAGAGATTTAGCTTCTTGAGCGGTTTCTTCGAGTTTAGCCTTGACCAAGTCGCCGATAGACACCATGCCAACCATTTTGCCGTCTTCCACGACCGGCAGATGCCGGAACCGCTTGGCGGTCATAATGGCCAAGACGTCGCTGACGCCATCCTCTGGTTTGCCAGTGGTCATGTCGCAGGTCATGCAGGACCGGATAGGCATCTTGGCAAAATCGACGCGGCCTTCGGCGCACAGATTTAGCACATCGCGTTCCGTAAAAATGCCTGCCGGCGAGCCATCCGCATTCGGCACGATGACAGAACCGACCTTGTGCTCGCTCATGGCGCGGATGGCGTCGGCGATGGTGGCGGTGGCTGGCACGGTAACTGGCAGCCCCCCCTTGATCTTCAATACTTCCTTTAGTTGCATCATGTCCGGGCGTCCCCTTGGGTTGATTGATAACGGGTTGATCAACGTCGCAGCTTAATCAATTTAGCAAAATTGTCGGTTTTAGCCACCACTCCGATGCAATGACGGCGTGGGGCCAGCCCCTTGACGCGATCAGCCCATCGCCAGCAACAAGCCATTCAGGCGTTTGACGAAACTGGCCGGATCCTCCAGCTGCCCACCTTCCGCCAGCACCGCTTGCTCAAACAGCAGGTGAGTCCAGTCGCTGAAGCGGACGGGATCGGCTTCCGCTTTCAGGCGTTGCACCAGCGAATGAGTCGGGTTTAATTCCAGATACGGCTTGCTGATTGGCACACTCTGGCCGGCGTCGCGCAGCAGGCGCTCCAGGTGAGCGCTGAGGGCGTGTTCATCCACCACCAGACAGGCCGGCGAATCGGTCAGCCGCGAGGAAATACGGGCCTCATTGATTTGATCGCCCAGTACTTCCTTAACCCGCGTCAACAAGTCCTTGAACTGGTCCTCGGCCTGCTTCTGCTCCTCCTTTTCTGCTTCCGAAGCGATCTTGTCCAGATCCAGCGCGCCCTTGGCGACAGACTGGAAAGGCTTGCCTTCAAATTCGGTCAGGTGCGACATCAGCCACTCATCCACCCGGTCGGTCAGCAACAGCACTTCCAGACCCTTCTTGCGGAAGATTTCCAGATGCGGGCTGTTTTTGGCGGCGGCGAAGCTGTCAGCGACGATGTAGTAAATCTGGTCTTGCCCGTCCTTCATTCGCCCGATGTAATCCGTCAGAGAAACCGTCTGATCGGCGTTATCGCTATGGGTTGAGGCGAAACGCAGCAGTTTGGCGATCTGCTCACGGTTACCGTAATCCTCGGCGGGCCCTTCCTTGATGACCCGACCAAATTCCTTCCAGAACTTACCGTATTTCTCAGCGTCACTGCCGGCCAGATCTTCTAGCAGACCCAGCACTTTCTTGACAGAACCGGCGCGGATGCTGTCCACCACCTTACTGCCTTGCAACAACTCGCGGGAGATGTTCAGCGGCAGGTCGTTAGAGTCAATCACGCCACGCACGAAGCGCAGGTAGCGCGGCATCAGGCGTTCCGCATCATCCATGATAAACACCCGCTGTACATAAAGTTTTACCCCGTGGCGCTGCTCGCGGTCCCACAGATCGAACGGGGCGCGGGCGGGGATAAACAACAGCGAGGCGTATTCCAGCTTGCCCTCGACCCGGTGATGAGTCCAGGCCAACGGGTCTTCAAAATCGTGGCCGACATGCTTGTAAAAATCCTTGTACTCTTGTTCGCTGATCTCACTCTTGGGGCGCGCCCACAGCGCCGCTGCCTGGTTGATTCGCTCTTCGACGATGGTCGGCGGCGCGTCTTTATCATCGCCAAATTTCTGCACCGGCATTAACACCGGCAAGGTAATGTGATCGGAATACTTGGTGATGATCGAGCGCAGTTGCCACTCGTTGAGCAATTCCGCTTCATCCTCGCGCAAATGCAGAATCACCTCAGTGCCGCGTGTGGGTTTTTCCACGGTTTCAAGCGTGTATTCACCCTCGCCGGTCGATTCCCAGAACACCCCATGCTCCGGCCCCATGCCGGCACGGCGGGTGAGTAGCGTTACCTTGTCCGCGATAATAAAGCTGGAGTAAAACCCGACGCCGAATTGACCGATCAGGTTGGCGTCTTTGGCTTGATCGCCGCTCAGCTTTTGCATGAACTGGCGAGTGCCGGAACGGGCAATAGTGCCGATATTGTCAATGACTTCCTGCCGATCCATCCCGATGCCGTTATCCGCCACGGTGATGGTGCGAGCGTCCTTGTCAAAACTCACCCGGATTTTCAACTCCGGCTCACTCTCGTAAAGTGCGCTGTCAGTCAGCGCCTCAAAACGCAGCTTGTCGCAGGCATCAGAGGCGTTGGAGATCAGTTCGCGGAGAAAAACTTCCTTATGCGAATACAGCGAATGCGCGACCAAGCGCAGCAACTGCTGCACCTCGGCCTGAAAACCAAGGGTTTCCTTATGGGCTTCGACGGTCATGGGAGACGGTTTCCTAGGTGAAGTGGGATGCTGGGAGCCGATATGCGGGCAGGCGGCAGGATTTCAAGCCGCCCTCCCACCTAGTAATCCATTGGTTCCTTCACCACAACCACAGTGGGTGCAGCGCCAAGCCGATCCAGTACTTAGTCTTCATCCCGGTCGATGAGCAGATCGTCTTCGTCGCTGAATTCCTTCCCCTCGTCCTCATCGTCTTCGTCGTAGTCCAGATCATCTACCACGCTCTGGTCAAACGGGCCTGTATCATCTTCGGGGGTTTCAATGGCCTCAATCGCCAGCTCGTACCAGTCATCGAGATCCAGCTCCTCGATTTCACCGTCAAAATACTGGATTTCAATGGTTTGGGCGTCCTCATCCAAGGCGACCACCTCGAAATCGTTGCCGGTTTCCTGATTGCGGTACCAACTGCCGATGATGGGATCTACATCGCTCATGACTGATCTCCTGCTTCGGGTGGGGGTGGGTGAGCTTCCGGTATGGGGCGCGGCTCAGTCCCTGATCATTTTTGATTCTCCCCAGTAATTTTGACCAATGTGCCTTGCTTAATTCAACCAGGCAACTGCGTAAATTCCTGTTGATCCCGCCATAAAAAAACCGGCCCGCCTTGATGAGGCGGGCCGGGCGCTATCCAACTGGGGTTATTATCAAGGGTTATTTGGCGGCGCGGTTATCGACCAGGTCGGTGACCACATTCGGATCGGCCAGGGTCGAGGTGTCGCCCAGCGCATCCACTTCATTCGCGGCGATCTTGCGCAAAATGCGGCGCATGATCTTGCCGGAGCGGGTCTTGGGCAGACCAGGCGCCCATTGCAGCACATCGGGCGAGGCAATCGGGCCGATCTCCTTGCGGACGTGGGCGATCAATTCCTTGCGCAATGCTTCGGTCGGCTCGATGCCAAGCTTCAGAGTCACATAGGCGTAAATGCCCTGACCCTTGATATCGTGCGGGAAGCCCACCACTGCCGCTTCGGCGACCGCCGGATGCAGCACCAGCGCCGATTCAACCTCAGCGGTGCCCATGCGGTGGCCGGAAACGTTGATCACGTCATCCACCCGTCCGGTGATCCAGTAATAGCCGTCCTCGTCGCGCCGGGCGCCGTCGCCAGTGAAATACAGCCCCTTGTACATCGAGAAATAGGTCTCGATGAAGCGCTGATGATCACCGTATACCGTCCGCATGATGCCTGGCCACGGACGAGTGATGACCAGATTGCCTTCAGTGGCTCCCTCCAAGAACTGGCCCTCGGCATCGACCAGCGCCGGCATCACCCCAAAGAACGGGCGGGTGGCGGAACCGGGCTTCAACGGGGTCGCGCCGGGCAGCGGGGTGATCAGGATGCCGCCGGTTTCAGTTTGCCACCAGGTGTCTACAATCGGGCAGCGTCCATCGCCGACATTGTGGTAGTACCATTCCCAGGCTTCCGGGTTGATCGGCTCGCCGACTGAACCGAGCAGCCGCAAGCTCTTACGAGAGGTCCGTTTGACCGGTTCTTCACCTTCGCGCATCAGCGAGCGAATCGCAGTTGGCGCAGTGTAGAAGGTATTGACCTGGTGCTTGTCCACCACTTCCCAGAACCGGCTGACGTTCGGGTAGGTCGGGATGCCTTCAAACATCACGGTCGTGGCGCCGTTCGCCAGCGGGCCATAAACGATGTAGCTATGGCCGGTCACCCAGCCCACATCGGCAGTACACCAGTAGATGTCGCCATCGTGGTAATCAAAAATGTACTTGTGGGTGATCGCGGTGTGCAGCAGATAGCCGCCGGTGGTGTGCAACACACCCTTCGGCTTGCCGGTGGAGCCGGAGGTATAGAGGATGAACAGTGGGTCTTCAGCCTCCATGTGTTCTGGCGGGCAATCGGCGGAGGCCTGCGCCATCAGATCGTGATACCAGACGTCGCGGCCTTCAGTCCAAGCGACGTTGCCGCCAGTGCGCTTGACTACGACGGTGTTCTTGACGCTGGGGGTGCTGAGCAGAGCCTTGTCGATATTGGCTTTCATCGGCACCTTGCGCCCGCCACGCATCCCCTCGTCTGAGGTGATGACCAGATTACAGGTGGCGTCGAGAATCCGGTCCTTGAGCGAATCGGGCGAGAAACCGCCAAACACGATGGAATGGATGGCGCCGATCCGGGTGCAGGCCAGCATGGCAACAGCGGTTTCGGGAATCATCGGCATATAAATGCAGATCCGATCTCCCTTCTTGACGCCGAGACCCTTGAGAACATTCGCGAACTTGCAGACATCCTGATACAGTTCCCGATAGGTGATCTTCTTGTCTTCATTGGGGCTGTCACCTTCCCAGATGATGGCGACCTGATCACCGCGCTGCTCCAGATGCCGATCCAGGCAGTTGTAGCTGACGTTCAGCGTCGCACCATCGAACCAGCGGATATGGCCCCGGCTGAAATCCCAGTCCAGCACCTTGTCCCAGGGCTTGAACCAGGTCACAAATTGCTTGGCCTGCTCCGCCCAGAAACCATCCGGGTCGTCCACCGATTGCTGGTACATTTCCTGATACTTGGCGTCATTGATCCAAGCATGGGCGGCGGCTTCGGCGGGTACGGGATACAGCTTGGCATCGGACATAGGGGTGTTTCTCCTTTGGTAAAATGAGTGTTGTGCTGTCTACAACCGGGACGAGGCGAGCGCTTCGGGCAAATCCGGTTCAGGCGCTTTTATTCTAGCCTACGGTTTACCGGTTTGAGTCAAGCCGTGAGGCAGGCAAGATTTAACAGTGGTGACTCCTGGCGGAGCGACAGGACCGCCGGTACGCTGGACAATCGCCAATGCGCCAGCGCCCAGGCGATCAGTTCAGCAACCGGGGCATGGGCCAATGCCAATGGCGCTGGTTGCCCCAACCCGCGCAGCGCAGCCCACAACGCTGGGCCGCAACGCTGTTCATCAAGCGGCGGCGCTCCGGTCTGCTTGCTCAATTTGTGGCCGTACCGGTCAACAGCGATGGGCAGATGAGCATAGACAGGCGTGGGAAGATCGAGAAGGCGCTGCAAATAAATCTGCCGGGGGGTGGAGTCGAGCAGGTCGCTGCCGCGCACGACTTGCGTGATCCCTTGATCGGCATCGTCCACGACGACGGCCAGTTGATAGGCAAACCAGCCGTCAGCGCGGCGGATTACGAAATCGCCCACTTCGCTTGCCAGACACTGACCGCAGTCGCCCTGAATGGCGTCGCGAAAGAGGATCGGCGCATCATCAACCCGCAGACGGATCGCGCAAGGACGGCCGGGATGACGGACGCCCGCTCGGCAATAGCCGGGATAAACAGGGCTGCCATCATGAGCATGGGGACTAGCCGCCAGCTCCCGTCGGGTGCAGGCGCAGGGATAAGTCAGCCCGAGACTCAGCAGCCGCTCCAGCGCCGCCTGATAGGCTTCGTTTCGTCGGCTCTGGTACAGCACCTCCCCGTCCCAGGCCAGCCCGCAGCGTTCCAATACCCGCAATATGGCGTCCGCCGCGCCGCGAACGGTGCGAGGCGTATCGACATCCTCAATCCGCACCCGCCACTCGCCACCTCGGCTACGGGCTTCCAGAAAGCTGCCAAGCGCAGCAATCAGCGAACCAAAATGCAGCGGCCCGGTTGGGGAAGGCGCGAAGCGGCCACGCGCCACCGGCGGTTTCGCCATGCGAGTTGGCGGTCAACCCTGCTTCTCACGAATTTCTTCGAGCATCTTGCAGTCAATGCACAGCGTCGCGGTCGGACGAGCCTGCATCCGCAGCAAGCCGATTTCCACCCCGCAGGCTTCGCAATAACCATAATCGCCGCTGTCGATCTGCGCCAGAGACTCATTGATTTTCTTGAGTAACTTGCGCTCCCGGTCGCGGGTGCGCAACTCCAGGCTGAATTCCTCTTCCTGAGTCGCACGGTCGTTTGGATCAGGAAACGCAGTGGATTCGTCCTGCATGTGGTTGACGGTGCGGCCTACCTCGTTGATCAGCTCCTGTTTCCAATCCAGCAGCGCTTTGCGAAAGTCAGCCCGTTGAGCGTCGCTCATGTACTCTTCGCCTTCAGCGGGCTGATGGAGGGTGGGCGCCGCCGGCGCAAGCGGGTGGGTAGAGGCCATCGCGATTCCCTCGTGAATGGGGGCAAGTTCAAAGCGGCGGAACCCGTGACTGCTCCATCCGCCGCGCCGCTGACATCGCGGCTTGGCGATGTCAGCGCTGAAATGTACAGCAGCCTTGTTCGCATGGCAAAAACCGGTTTGGAATAAAGCGCGAACGCCGGTTTATCCTGACCCGTGCTGTCGTTATAATTTCAGTGTGACTTACCCAATATACTTGGCCCAAGCTGGTCTGTGTTTTACCCCAAGACCGCCGCCCCCGTCGGGCAGGCATTTATCAGCGCCTCTCAAAACCCCGTGAGTTGATAATTAAAATGAGTACCCTTATCGAACAATTTCGCCAAAGCTCACCCCTGTTCGGCGGCAACGCGGCTTTCATCGAGGAGCTGTATGAAAGCTTTCTGAACGATCCGGAATCGGTCAGCGCCAACTGGCGACAGTATTTCGGCGTGTTGCAGGGCCAGACCCAGGGCGCTCGCGATATCGCGCACGGCCCAATCCGCGATTCCTTCACCCGATTGGAGCGGCAGCCGCGGGTTAGCGGCGGCGGCGCCTCGGTGTTGAGTCCTGCTGCTGCGGAAAAACAGGCTTCGGTGTTGCGGATCATCAACGCCTACCGCAACCGGGGCCACAAGGCTGCTGATTTGGACCCATTGCGGCTGCGTGAACGGCCGCCAGCCCCGGATCTGGACCCCGCCTATCACGGTCTCAGCGATGCTGATCTGGACGCGTCCTTCAACACTGGCTCGCTGGTTGCGCCCTCGCAATGGACACTGCGTGAAATCCTCGCCCTGATCCGCGAAGTGTACGTCGGTACGATTGGCTCCGAGTACATGCACATTAATGAAACCACCGAGAAACGCTGGATTCAGCAACGGCTGGAAGGGCAACGGGCCAAACTCGCCCTTAACGCAGGACAACGGCGCGAATTATTGCACTGGCTGGTCGCCGCCGAGGGGCTGGAGCGTTATCTGCACACCCGCTATGTCGGTCAGAAGCGCTTTTCCCTGGAAGGCGGCGAGAGTCTGATCCCGATGATGGATGACCTAGTGCAACAGGCTGGCGCCCAAGGTGTTCAGGAGATCGTGATCGGGATGGCCCACCGGGGTCGCCTGAATGTGCTGGTCAACATCATCGGCAAGTCGCCCGCTGAACTGTTCGAGGAATTCGAGGGCAAGCGGCGGGTCGGCAGCGCCGGCGACGTGAAATACCACATGGGCTTCTCCTCCGATGTCGCCACGCCCGGCGGGCCGCTGCACTTGGCGCTGGCGTTTAACCCCTCACATCTGGAAATCGTCAATGCGGTGGTGGAAGGTTCGGTCCGCGCCCGTATGGAGCGGCGGCGGCAACCCGGGGCGGAAACCCCACCCTTTAATGCGGTGATGCCAGTGCTGATTCACGGCGACGCCGCTTTTGCCGGACAGGGCGTCAACATGGAGGGCCTGCAATTCTCGCAGGTACGCGGCTATCGCACCGGCGGCACGGTGCATATCGTCATCAACAATCAGATCGGCTTCACCACCAGCAATCCTCTGGATACCCGCTCGGCGCTGTACTGCACCGACGTAGCCAAGATGGTGCAAGCACCGATCTTCCATGTGAATGGCGACGACCCCGAAGCGGTGCTGTTCGTCACCCGGCTGGCGCTCGAATACCGGATGACCTTCAACAAGGATGTGGTGATCGACATGGTCTGCTATCGGCGGCTGGGTCACAACGAGGCGGATGAACCCGCCGCCACACAGCCAATGATGTACAAGAAAATCCGGGCGCGGAAGACGACCGCCACCCTGTACGCCGAGAAGCTGGTGGCTGAGGGCGTGATCGGTGAGACGGATTTCGCAGAGATGCAGACGAAGTATCGCGCCGACATGGATGCCGGCAAGCAGGTGTCCCGTCCCACCCTGCCGGTGGTCAAGGGGCAGTATTCCATCGACTGGACCCTGTACAGTAACGAAGACTGGCGCATCCCGGTGCATACCGCCGTACCGCTGGCGATGATCCAGGATTTGTCGGAACGACTGTTGAAAATGCCGGAAGGCTTGGAGATGCATCCCCGGGTTGCCAAACTCATGGATGACCGGCGCAAGATGGCGGCGGGCGCGTTGCCGCTGGACTGGGGTTTTGCCGAAAACCTGGCCTACGCGACACTGTTGAAGGAAGGCTACCTGGTGCGGATTTCCGGTCAGGACTGCGGGCGCGGCACCTTCTTCCATCGCCATTCGGTGCTGCACAACCAAAAGGACGGCACCAGCTATGTGCCGCTGATGAATCTGTTCCCCGGTCAACCGACGTTCATCGTGATCGATTCGATTTTGTCCGAGGAAGCAGTGCTGGGCTTTGAGTATGGTTACGCTACCGCCGAGCCGAATGGCCTGACCATCTGGGAAGGGCAGTTTGGCGATTTTGCCAATGGCGCTCAAGTGGTTATTGACCAGTTCATTACCTCCGGCCAGACCAAGTGGGGCCGGTTGTGCGGACTGGTCATGCTGTTGCCGCATGGTTTTGAAGGCCAGGGGCCGGAGCATTCCTCGGCCCGGCTGGAACGCTACCTGCAACTGTGCGCCGAAAACAACATTCAGGTGGTGGTGCCCTCAACGCCAGCGCAATGCTTCCACATGCTGCGCCGGCAGATGAAACGCAGCTTCCGCAAGCCCCTGGTGGTCATGAGCCCCAAGAGCCTGCTGCGCCATCGGCTGGCGGTCAACACGCTGGAAGATCTGACTGAAGGTGGCTTCCAGGAGATCATCCCGGAGATTGACGCCCACGATCCGCAGCAGATTACCCGAGTAGTGGCCTGTAGCGGCAAGGTGTATTACGACCTGCTGGAAACCCGCCGCGAGCGCAAGCAGGACCATGTAGCGATCATCCGTATTGAACAGCTTTACCCCTTCCCCCAGGCGCTCTACAACCAGATTCTGGACCAGTACCCCAATCTGACTGATGTCGTCTGGTGTCAGGAGGAACCGAAGAATCAGGGCGCGTGGTATCAAAGCCTGCACCACCTGGAGCGGGGTCTGAAACCGCATCAGAAGCTGACTTACGCGGGCCGTGATCCCTTGGCGTCGCCAGCCGTCGGCTATTACAGCGTCCATGTTGAGCAGCAACAGCGACTGGTCAATGAAGCCCTGGGCCAATAACCGGCGCGGCCCAGCCTGCGCGACCACACCCGAAACCCTTAAAGGGAACCGATAAAATGACCGTAGAAGTGAAAGTCCCGACCCTGCCCGAATCCGTCGCCGACGGCACCCTTATTAACTGGAAGAAGAAACCAGGCGATCCGGTTCAGCGTGGCGAAAACCTGGTTGATCTGGAGACCGATAAGGTCGTACTGGACATTCCCGCCCCGGCGGATGGCGTTCTTGGCGCGATCCTGCGCCAGGAAGGCGCCATTGTGGCTACTGGTGAAGTAATCGCGACGCTGGAGGAAGGCGCGGTGGCAACAGCGGCGCCGATTCCCGCGCCGGCAGCGTCCGTCTCAGCGCCGGCGGCTGTCGCTGCCCCTGCCCCCATCACCTCGGCAGCCGCAGTAGATCTGGAGGGGCTGAGTCCAGCAGTGCGGAGACTAGCCGCTGAGCACAGCCTGGATATCGCCCAGATTCCTGGTTCTGGCCGTAGTGGCCGGGTGACCAAGAGCGACGTACTAGCCCATCTCGAAATGCGGAAGGCCGGCGTTCCGGCAACCGCCGCACTGGCTCCCGCTCCAGCCGCTGCGCCAACCCCCGCCGCTGCGCCGCCTCTCGCACCTGACGCGCAGGGTCGGCTGGAACAGCGGGTGCCGATGACCCGGCTCCGCGCCCGGATCGCCGAACGGCTGCTGATGGCGAAAAATACCACGGCCATGTTGACTACTTTCAACGAAATCAACATGAAGCCAGTGATGGATTTGCGGAGTCGCTACAAGGACGAGTTTGAGAAGAAACACGGCGTTCGGCTCGGTTTCATGGGTTTCTTCGTCAAAGCGGTAGTTGAGGGGCTGAAACGGTTCCCGGCGGTCAACGGTTCAATCGACGGCAACGACATTATTTATCACGGCTATTACGACATCGGCGTTGCGGTGTCCTCGCCACGCGGGCTGGTGGTGCCGATCTTGCGCGACGTGGATCAGATGAGCATCGCCGACATCGAAAAAGCCATCGGTGAATTCGGCAAGAAAGCCAAGGACGGGACGCTCACTGTTGAAGAGATGACCGGCGGCACCTTCACCATCACCAATGGCGGCGTGTTCGGCTCGCTGATGTCTACGCCGATCCTCAACCCGCCGCAAAGTGGCATTCTCGGGATGCACGCCACCAAGGACCGGCCCGTGGCGGAAAATGGGCAAGTCGTGATCCGGCCCATGATGTACGTCGCCCATTCTTACGACCACCGGATCATTGACGGCAAGGAAGCTGTGACCTTCCTAGTGGCGATCAAGGAAGGCATTGAAGACCCTGCCCGGTTGCTGCTGAACGTCTGATAAGGTGTCCCTCATGGCTAAGACTTACGATGTGATTGTGATCGGCGGCGGCCCCGCCGGTTATGTGGCAGCGATCCGCTGTGCCCAACTCGGGCTGGAAACCGCCTGTGTGGAAAAGTGGATCAACTTCAAGAACGAGCCGGCGCTGGGCGGCACCTGCCTGAATGTAGGCTGCATTCCGTCTAAAACCCTGCTCGAATCCTCCGAGCATTACCATCTGATCAAGAAAGGGATCAACAGCCACGGCATCCATGTCGATAGCGTCAGCCTGGATCTCGACAAGATGATGGCGCGCAAGGAAGACATCGTCATGCAGCTGACCGGTGGCATCGGCGCCCTGTTCAAGGCCAATGGTGTCGAATGGCTCAAGGGCCACGGCAAGCTGCTAGCCGACCGACAGGTGGAAGTGACCGCCCGCGATGGTTCGACGGAAGTGGTCAGCGCCGACCAGGTGATTATCGCGACCGGCTCTCAGCCCATCGACATCAGCGCCGCTCCGGTGGATAACGCCGAAGGGCTGATTGTGGATTCGACCGGGGCGCTGGATTTCCGCCAGGTTCCGAAGACCCTGGGCGTGATCGGCGCTGGCGTGATCGGACTTGAATTAGGCAGCGTCTGGAACCGGCTGGGGTCGAAAGTCATCATGCTGGAGGCGGTGGAGGACTTTCTGGCTCTGGCCGATCAGCAAATCGCCCGCGATGCGCTGCGTCAGTTCAAAAAAGAAGGGCTGGACATCCGCATGGCGACCCGCGTCACCGCGACCCGCAAAACGGCGGATGGCGTGGTGGTGTCGTTCAAGGACACATCCGGCGATCATGAGATGACGGTGGACAAGCTGTTGGTTTCCGTCGGTCGCCGGCCCAATACCGATAACGTCGCTGCGCTGGAATCCGGTCTGCTGTTCGACGAACGCGGCTATATTCATGTTGACGACGACTGCCGGACCAACCTGCCGGGGGTCTATGCGATTGGCGATGTGGTGCGCGGGCCGATGCTGGCGCACAAGGGTTCTGAAGAGGGCGTGATGGTGGCCGAAAATATCGCCGGCCAGCATGGACACCTGAACTACGACGCCATTCCCTGGGTGATTTACACCAACCCGGAAATCGCCTGGGTCGGCAAGACCGAACAAGCGCTCAAGGCTGAAGGCATTCCCTACAAGATCGGCACGTTCCCGTTTGCCGCCAATGGCCGGGCTAAGGCGATGGAAGCCGCCTCCGGCATGGTCAAGATGCTGGCCCACGCGGAAACCGACTTGCTGCTGGGCTGCCATATCATCGGCCCGTTTGCGTCAGAACTGGTGCAAGAAGCGGTGCTGGCGATGGAGTTCCACGCCAGTAGCGAAGACCTAGCCCGCACCATTCACGGCCATCCGACTTTGTACGAGGCGATGCACGAAGCGGCGCTGGCGGTCCACGGTCGCGCCCTGCACAAGATCAACACCTGACCGGATCGAGCATGACAAAAGGGCGCGTTGAGCGCCCTTTTTTATCTGGAGCGAGGCGACTTATGAAACTACTCAAACGAGTCGAACAGCACTTTGCCGCTAGTCTTGAAGCCAAGCAACGCACCCTGGCGATGATCGGACCGCGTATCGTACAAGCCGCTGAGGTTCTAGCCGAACGGTTGCGGTGTGGTGGAAAAATCCTGGTGTGCGGTAATGGTGGTTCGGCTGCTGACGCCCAGCATTTCGCCGCCGAGCTGGTCAACCGTTTCGAGATGGAACGGCCCGGACTGGCAGCCATCGCCTTGACGACGGATAGCTCCACCCTGACCTCAATTGCTAACGACTATGCCTTTGAGCAGGTTTTTGCCCGGCAACTGCGGGCGCTGGGTCGTCCCGGCGATATGCTGCTGGCGATTTCGACCAGTGGCCATTCGCCGAATGTGTTAGCGGCAATGGCGGCGGCTCAGGAACTGGGAGTGATGACGGTGGCGCTGACCGGGCGCGATGGCGGGAAAATGGCCGAACAACTCAAGGCAGACGATCTCGAATTGCGGGTGAGCGCCACTGCGACGGCACGGATTCAGGAGACCCATATCCTGATCATGCACTGTCTCTGCGATTTGATCGATCAACGGCTGTTTAATAGTCCTTAGCTTTTCTCGACATGGGGCTTAAAAAAACAGTAAACCCGCTGCCGAAAGACCCCAGCAGCGGGTTTGTTGTTTTCCGCAGGCAACGGGTGTTACAGGTTAGCTGACCGCCACCAACTGTTATGCTCGCGGCGCAGCGCATCATGCGAGGGCATCGGATAAAAGGCCAGATCGGGGCCATTGCCCATATAGAATCCACTCTTGATCATCCGATACGGGAATTCCAGCGAGTGGACCCGATGCACCAGCTTAGTGTGCTTGTCACTCGGATTCACTTCCAGCAGCGCCTCGCGCAGGTGGTGCATGAACGAGTAGGGCAGGTCGCCGACCGGGCCGTTTTCAGGATCGGTCGACAGCGCGCCCAGCCCCAGTTCAACGAAGCACAGGCCGGGGAAGCGGATAAACTTGGCCGGCTGACTGGTGACGCCCTGGTAGTAGGCGGCGGGGCCCTGGGTGCTGACGACCAGGCTGTTGACCGGGGCCAAATCTTGGTACATGTGCAGGCCCGAGGCATCGGGCGGCGCGGAGTCAGTCCGGCTGAGACCGAGGGTATGACCGTAGGCGGTGCTGAGATAGAGCTTGCCCAACGCACTGACCGGGATGTGTTCTAACACCCGGTAAATCGAAATATACACCGAGTTCTTGGGCGTACCGTCCGGGTGCGCAGTGCAGCGGCTGATGCCTTCGTCAATGTTGAAGAAATCATGCCGGAACGACGGATCGACCTCGAAAAAGATCGCCTGGCCCTTGGACTTGTATTTATGACCAGTTGCGTAGTACTGGCCAAACTGTTCCGGCGGGAGCATCGAGGCGATCAGTGCTTCGGGGATCAGCGAGAAGTAAAGATGGACAGTCATGGTTATCTACCCTCTCCGGGATGTGGAAATCAGTTAGCCCCGAGCTTGGCAGACCGGGGGTGTTTTTCAGGCGATGATCCTTTGTCAATTATAGAAGCGCAGCAACCAAACCGCTCAACTCATAATTGAGGGCCGGGCGGGCGCTCTGTGGCCTTGCCCGCTAGTGGGCGCAGAACAGCTCAGGCCAGTTCGCGTTCCAGATCGACCAAAGTGGTCATCGGCGCCAAGCATTGCGTCCCGCTGCATACATAGGCAGTTACCGGAGCAAACCCCGCCTCCCGCTCAGTCAATAACCCTGCCGGCAGAACGGCAGCAGTGGGAATCGCCAGCGTCATCCGACGCGGCGCATAGGGCGTCGCGCAGCGCTTCCGCCAGTCGGTCAGTATTTCTGAATCGCCGCCGCGCAGCACAACGATCTGCGCCGGTTCCAGAAACGCCTCCAGGGCGGTCAACAGCGCGTTGCAGGCGGTGGGAATCTGTCTGACCGTTGGCTCGGCCCAGCGCAAGGTTCGTTCCGCCGCGTCCAGATAATCCATCCGTCCGAGTAGGTGGCCGAGTTTTAACAGCACTTGCGCGGCGATGCCATTGCCCGACGGCAGCGCGTCATCATGGGCCGGTTTGGGCCGCTGGATCAGCCGCTCATGGTCGTCAGCAGTGAAGTAGAAACCGCCCCCGGCGCGATCCACAAACCGCTCCAGCAATACATCAGCCAGGGTCAGGGCCAAGTCCAGATCGCCATCCCGCCAGCGGCATTGCAGCAATTCCAGAATGCCGTCGATCAACAAAGCATAGTCATCCAAAGTACCGTTAAAGCGGCTTTGCCCGTCCTTATGCGCCGCGATCAGCCGCCCGTCCCGCCAGAGTTGGGCGCGGATGAAATCAAGGGCGCGTTCCGCCGAGGTCGCAAAATCGGCGCGATCCAGATGCCGGGCGGCCAGCGCCATCCCCCGGATCATCAGCCCATTCCAAGCAGTCAGAATTTTCTCGTCGCGGCCCGGCCAAATCCGCTGCGAACGAGCGGCGAATAATTTGCGTCGGGCGGAATCGAGCCGAATGGCAAGCAGAGCCGGATCCGTGTTCAACCGCTTCGCCAGTTCCGGCAATTCAACCACGACCCGCAAATGCCAGGCGTGGTTTTCAAAATTAGGCGGTTGATCCAAACCATAATGGACGGAACAAGCAGCGTATTCATCGGCATCCAGCAATGCCCGCACCTGATCGGGCGTCCACAGGTAAAACCGACCCTCCTCGCCCTCGGAATCGGCATCCCAGGTAGCGTAATAGCCACCGGTTGGAGCCTGCATCTCGCGTATCACCCAGTCACCGGTTGCCTCGGCAATAGCGCGGAACAACGGATCGCCAGTGACCTGCCAGGCCTGGGCGTAAAGCGCCAACAGTGGGCCGTTGTCATACAACATCTTTTCAAAGTGCGGAATCTGCCACTCGGCATCCACCGAGTAGCGGCAGAAGCCGCCACCCAGCTGATCGTAAAGTCCACTCATCGCCATTTTACGCAGGGTAAACAGCGCGGCGTGTTCCGCCCCACGATCCGGAGCGCCCTGTTGACTACCACCCGCCCCGCGCCGCAGCAGCCGATCCAGACCGGTGGGGTGCGGGAATTTTGGCGCACCGCCAAAACCGCCCTGAACTGGATCAAAGTTGTGCAGTAGTTGATCGCAAGCCCGTTGCAACAGCGCAGCAGTTAATCCGATCGGGCCGGCGGCAGGCGCGGGCGCTTCTTCAGCACGGAGCGCCTCCAGCAAGGCCTGATTTTGTTGGCGAATGTCAAGCTGATGCTGGCGGTAATGGTCGCTGACCCGTTGCAGGACTTCGCTAAACGCCGGCATTCCATAGCGGGGCGTGTTCGGGAAATAGGTGCCGCCGACGAAAGGCATCTGATCGTCGTGGGTCAGAAACATCGTCAACGGCCAGCCACCGGAGCGGCGGTGCAGCAGTTGAAAGGCAGCCTGGTAAATTTTGTCGAGATCGGGACGCTCCTCACGATCCACCTTGATATTGATGAACAGCGCATTCATTAATTGGGCGGTGGCTTCGTCCTCAAAGGATTCATGCGCCATGACATGGCACCAGTGGCAAGCCGAATAACCGATGGACAGTAGAATCGGCTTGCCTTCTCGGCGAGCCTGTTCCAACGCTGCCTCGCCCCACGGCTGCCAGTTGACCGGGTTATGGGCATGTTGGCGCAGATAGGGGCTGCTTTCGTGAATGAGCAGGTTCGCGTAGTGCGATTCAGCTTTAGACATGGTGTGGCTTCCAGTGAAGGGACAGAGACAACTTGCTCCTTAGAGGAGCGGACAGCCATTGATTCACCCAACGTAGCGCGGTCAGAAGTCCTAACCAGGACGATGGCGAACTTTGCTATATTCACTAACGATCTTGAATCCTGGCTATTGCCTGATGATGCCTACTCAACTGCCCCTGTTGTCGCCCACTGTCCCTCTCGATGCGCCGATAGCCTGGCAGCGCGGCCAACCGGTCAGCCGCGCAACTTTTCTGGGAGATGTCGCCCGCGTCGCCTGCCAACTGCCGTCGGCGCAGTTCGTTTTCAACCTGTGCGAGGATCGCTATCGGTTCCTGGTGGCCTTCGCAGCGGTCGGCGTCAACCGCCAAATCAGCCTGTTGCCGTCCAGCCGCGCCCGCCAACACTTGCAGCAACTTGCTAAAGACTATCCCGATAGCCGGACTATTACGGATGAGCATCTC
This sequence comes from Candidatus Competibacteraceae bacterium, assembly GCA_003989085.1. Classification (GTDB taxonomy): domain Bacteria; phylum Pseudomonadota; class Gammaproteobacteria; order Competibacterales; family Competibacteraceae; genus RXIV01. The sequence goes on along the minus strand of RXIV01000002.1, from coordinate 39,289 downwards.
GCCGTCTGGCTGGCGGTGGCAACCGACCCACCGCTGCCGATTCCCGATCTCCTGGCGGATCAGACCGTGGCGATTGCCTTCACCTCTGGTAGCACCGGCCATGCCAAACCCAATCCCAAACGCTGGGGCGAGTTGGTCAACGGGGCAGAGCAAGCGCGGCAACGCTTTGGTTTTAACTCAGACATGACTATCGTGGCAACTGTGCCGCCCCAGCATATGTATGGTCTGGAAACTTCGATTATGGCGCCGCTGGTCAGCGGCGTCAGCGTTCACGCCGGTCGACCCTTTTTTCCCGATGATGTGCGGATCGCTCTGCGAGAAGCGCCGGAGCAGCGCGTTCTAGTCACTACCCCGGTTCATTTGCACGCCTGCGTCAAGGCAGGATTGCACTGGCCGGCCACCGCTTTTCTGATTTCGGCCACCGCGCCGCTGTCTCCGGAGCTGGCGGCGCAGGCGGAAGCAGCATTCAACGCGCCGGTGCTGGAAATCTACGGTTGTACCGAAGCTGGCTCCGTTGCCAGTCGCCGCACTCTGGAGGGCGACCGCTGGCGGCTGTATGACGGCTTTGAACTCCACGAGGGCCGGTTGTCCGGGGCGCACCTGCCAGAGCCAGTGGTGCTTGGCGATGTGGTGGAAGCGTGCAGCGCGACCGAATTCCGGCTGCTGGGCCGGGGTGAAGACCTGATTAACATCGCTGGCAAGCGCAGTTCACTGGCTTACCTCAACCACCAGATCAATGGGATTGCCGGCGTCATCGAAGGCATATTCCTTATGCCGGCGGAGACCGGGAGTGGGGTTGATCGGCTCACGGCGCTGGTCGTCGCCCCGACACTCAGCGAGCGGCAACTACTGACCGCGCTGGCCGAACGCCTTGATCCAGTCTTTCTGCCTCGGCCATTGATCAAGGTTGCGGCGCTGCCGCGCACCGAGACCGGCAAGATCACGCGAGAAAGTCTGCTACTGCTCATTAGCCAACGCCATCCGGTCGCCGATGTCCACTGAAACCCGTAGCATGATCCCTGCCGACCATCCGGCGCTGGCCGGCCACTTTCCCGGCCATCCAGTGGTGCCGGGTGTGGTCATTCTCGATCGGGTGATTCAGGCGCTGATGGACTGGAAACCGGACGAACGACTGACGGGAATACCGACGGCAAAATTTCTGACGCCACTGTATCCACAGCAGGGGTTTACAATCCGGTTCATCGAAGCAGGCCCTGGCCGGATCCGGTTCGAGTGCCGACGGGATGATGATGGGCAACCACTGGTTCAAGGGCAACTGGCGCTGGCCTGACGGCAACCACCCTGAACAAGGCAACAGCAGATTTTCTGCTGAGAAACACAATGCTTGACAGGCAGCCTGCCGGTTGAATAGAATTTTCCGTTCAAACACTACTCCCCAGTAGCTCAGTTGGTAGAGCAGGTGACTGTTAATCACCTTGTCCGTGGTTCGAGTCCGCGCTGGGGAGCCATAAAAATCGAAGCCTTGCAGCGATGCAGGGCTTTTTGTTTTTGGGCGTGGATCAGGTGGTGGATCATCACCGATGCTGGTCTTCACCATCTCGTTACCGGCTTCAACCCCCGCGTTCCCGAAGCAACCCCGCCAGATGCTCCTGCAACTGATCCCGCAGCGCGTAGAGTTCGCCCAGCCTGGCCTGCGCCTCCGGGTTTCGTCCTTGGACCTGGAGTTCCAGCAGTTCCTCCGCCAGCGCATGCACCTGTTGATGCAAGGCGGCGATGACCCGCAGGGCGGGTTGCGTACTCCGACCGGTCAGACCCTCAGCTTCCAGCCACTCGCCGAACCGGCATGAGTGGTGATCGCGCGGCGGGACTCCCCGCGTACCCTTGAGGAATGCCTCAAAGGCTGTCACCCAGGCGCGGTGTTCGACGCCGGCAAACAGGATCGGTAAATCATCGCGACGCACAGCAGACCGATCCGCCCAACGTGGGTCCGGACGCCAGGATACTAACCAGCCGGGGAGGTCAGCGGCAGGCATGGGGTGGGCAATACCATAGCCTTGGGCCAGTTCGCAACCGAGCTGGAGCAGCAGCTCCCCGTGCGCCACGGTTTCCACTCCTTCGGCAATAACCTGGCGGCGAAAAGCGGCGGCCAAACTAATCACCCCCTCCAAAATGGCCAGATCTTCCGGGGCATCGAGCATATCGCGCACAAAGCTCTGGTCGATTTTGAGCTGGGTGACCGCCAGCCGTTTCAGGTAGGTCAGCGAGGAATAGCCGGTGCCAAAGTCATCCAGGGCAAACCGCACCCCCATTTCGCGGCAGACGGCGATGACCTGGGAGACGTGGGTCAGGTCTTCCAGTGCGCTGGTTTCCAGTACCTCCAGTTCGAGGCTGGACGACGGTACCGACGGGTGCGCCGCCAGATGGACGCGCAGGCGTTCAATGAAATTCTGCTGCTGCAACTGGCGAGCGCCGATATTGACGCTCACCGGCAAGGTCAATCCCGCCGCCTGCCAGCGTTCAATCTGGGTCAAAGCGGTATCGATCACCCAATCACCGATTTCGACCGCCAGGGGATGATCTTCGATCACCGGCAGGAACGCCGCCGGCGGCAACAGTCCTTTTTCCGGGTGTTGCCAGCGAATCAGCGCCTCGGCGCCGATCACCGTTCCAGTATGCATGTTGACCTTGGGCTGGTAATACAGCACAAATTCGCACTGGGTCAGGGCGAAGCGGATCCGATCCAGCGTTTCATGGATCGTGCGGACGCTTCGATCCTGTTCAGTATCGAAGACGTGGTAACGATTCCGTCCGGCCAGCTTGGCCTGATACATGGCCTGGTCGGCCTGACGCAGCAGTTGATCCGCGTCTATTTCGGCGGCCTGCGGGTAGAAGGTCACGCCGAGACTGGCCGACACCTGGAGGAGGAGACCGTCCATATCCACCGGCTCAGCAGCAGCGGCGAGCAGACGGGTAAGCATCGGCACACTGGCTTTGATGTCGGCCAGATCGGGCAGCACTGCGACGAATTCGTCACCACCCAAGCGAGCCAAGGTGTCGCCGTCACGCAGGGACTGCTTCATGCGGACCGCCACCGTCCTCAATAAATGATCGCCGGCTTCGTGCCCGTAGCGGTCGTTGATAGGCTTGAAACTATCCAGGTCGAGCAGGCCCACCGCCACCGGCTGACCACGCCGCTGGGCCTGCATCATCGCCTGTTGCAAGCGGTCGGTGAGCAGCACCCGGTTGGGCAGTGTGGTCAGCGCGTCGTAGTGGGCGATATGTTCGAGCTGCCGTTCGTGTTCCTTGAAGACGGTGATGTCGGAAAACAGCGCCACATAATGCTGAATGTGAGCCTGGGCATCGCACACCGCGCTGATGGTGAGCATTTCAGCGTATATCGCGCCATCTTTGCGCCGGTTCCAGATTTCGCCGTACCAGTGGCCCTTCTCGATCAGGTCGCGCCACAGAGCCACGAAGAACTCCTTTTCATGAAGGCCGGAGCTGAGCAGGCGCGGGTTTTGCCCAATGACTTCATTACGGGGGTAGCCCGTGATCCGGGTGAAGGCGTCATTGACTTCAAGAATCGTCGCGTCGGCGGTAGTGATCAAAATGCCTTCGCGGGCATAATGGAAGACGCTGGCGGCGAGTTGAAGTTTTTGTTCGGTTTGCTTGCGTTCGGTGATGTCGGTGATGAAGCCGTGCCAGAGCGTGGAACCGTCATTTTCCCGTTGTGGCATCGCGTTGCCGAGCAGCCAGCGCACCGTACCATCAGCAAACTGGACTCGATATTCGTACTGCCACGGGGTCAGGTTTTGCGCTGACTGCTGGACGGAAGCGAGTACGCGGTCACGGTCATCCGGGTGAAGAATGGCGAAGATTTTGGACGCATCCTCGCGGACTTCCTCCGGGCTGACACGGTAAATCTCACGAATCGCTTCACTGGCGAAGGGGAGGCAGACACGGCCATCGGGGTGCAACCGATACTGGTAGACCATCCCCGGAACCCGACAGGCAATCTGCTGAAGCCGATCCAGCGCATCTTTCTGGGCCACTGCCAACTGCTTGCAGGCGGTGATGTCGTTCAACACGATGCGACAGATCGGCTGGCCACCTTCATCCAGCGCAGCAGTCGCTTCCAGATGCGCCCAGAAGACTGCGCCATCCTGAGACGCCATCCGCAGCTCACAGGCTTGCGGCGCACCGCTTTCAAAGAGCTGTTTGCGGTGCTGGTAGTAGATGTCCTGATCTTCCTTGACGATGAACCGAGCGATCCGCTGGTTGATGAGCACGGCCCGGGTCATGCCCAACAGGGTAGAAGCGGTGAGATTGGCTTCCAGGATCAGCCCCGACTCGCTCAAGGTGCAGTAACCCACCGGGGCCAGGTCATACAGGTCGAAATAGCGCGCCCGCTGGGCGTCCAGTTCTACCCACGCCCGGCGCAGTTCCTCGTTCTGCATCTCCAGCTCGATCTGATGCACCCGCAGATCATGGAGGGCCCGCCGGGTTTCCTCGGGCGACAAAAACAACTCGGCTTCTGGCGACTGCGCAGCTTGTTTCTGGAGGATGGCTTCAGCCTGCTGGCGCAGGCCCGGCGTTGAACTTGCTGAAGGGACGGCGGGGTCGGCACGGTGATCCTTACGGGTCATTCTGGAACTCCATCTCGCTCAGCTTTCTTGGCGTTTTCGTCCATTCCCTAAATTCGTCATACCTGGAAGAGCAAACACCCATAATACTGTTGAGTCAAGCGGTTTACTGAATTCCCACTGGCAGGCCATAGTGTCCAACGAAACTCTGTCTCTTCAAGCTGTTTTCAACCGTTCTGTGGTCGCAATCGCATACATTTGCCCGGCTGCATTCACCAATGCGGTAGCCGTTATCCAGACTTCCAGGATCGTACCGTCTTTGGCAAGTCGCTGGGTACGAAACGGCTCCAGAACTTCCCCCTGACTCAATTGCTGGGTTTTGGCTAAAGCCTTCTCGCGCAGCCCCACCGGGATTTGGTCGCAGACATTCAGCGTCAGCGCCTCGGCCTCGCTCCAACCATACAGTCGCACTGCGCCTGGGTTCCACGCGGTGATCCGGCCCTCCAGGTCTTGCACGATGATGGCATCGCGGGCATCACGCACCACGACCGCCAGCCGGTGCAGGTCATCGGCTTTGCGCAACGCCTCTCGCGTCTGCACTATCTCGGTGATGTCTACAAAAGTGATCACTGCACCTTCGATGACATTATCCAGAGTGCGGTAGGGCAAGATCCGCAGCGTGTACCACGCACCCGCCGCAGTCTGCACTTCCCGCTCTTGGGGAATCAGGCTGTCCAGTACCGCCTGGGTGTCCGCCACCAGCCGATCATAGCCAACCAGATTGGAGACGATATGCGCCACCGGACGGCCCACATCGCTTGGAATCAGGTTAATGATCCGGGTGACGGTCGGGGTGAAACGCAGGATGTGCAGCTTGAGATCGACAAAGACCGTGCCGATGCCGGTGGCCGCCAACAGATTGATCAAATCGTTGTTGGCCCGCGACAGATCGGCCACCTTGGTTTGCAGCTCGGTGTTGACCGTAGCCAGTTCCTCATTAGTCGATTGCAGTTCTTCCTTGGAGGTCTCCAGCTCCTCGTTGGTGGATTGCAGTTCTTCGTTGACCGACTGCATTTCCTCATTAGCCGATTTGAGTTCTTCGTTGGCGGTTTCCAGTTCCTCGTGAGTAGTCTGGAGATACTCTTCCTTGGCCCGCAGTTCCTGTCGGAGCGCGTTGATGCGCTCATCGGTATGGGGCGATTCGGGGTCAGGCGCTACGGCTAGCGGCGCGGTTCTGAGGGTAACCGGAGTGACTTCCTCCAGAATGACTAGGTACAAGGGCGTCGTGGTGGAGTCCGCCAGCACTGGACAGATGGTGAGGTTGACCAAGGTAAAATCGCCGTTGGTTTTCACCCGCAGGCCGGCGTGGCGCACCCTTTCTTTTGTCCCTGCGGCTTGGTACAGGGCGGTGGTCAGGTACTGCTGCAAGCCCTCACGCGCCATCATCAGAAGGTTGCTGACACCGACCTCGCCGGGAGCTGGCTCCAGATAGCGTCCGGTGCGGCCATGCAGGTACAGGATGTCACCTTGAGCGTTGACCAGCGCGGCGGCGGGTGCGACCTGTTGCAGCAGCACCTGCTCGGTCAGCTCACGCAGCGACAGTTTGCTTGGGAAGGGCTTTTTAATCACGTTAATCCCAGTGGGCGGCAACGGCGCACCCGGTGTCGTCAGAGGCGGCGGCAAGCGGCCCAGCGTTGCCCTCTGGGCGTCTTGAACATCCTCCTTGCGCTGATACAGCCGTTGTTTGCGGTCCCGCACCGCAAACAGCCGGTTGGCAAATTCACCCACCGTCTCCGAGGTGCCCAGAAACAGAAAACCACCGGGGTTCAGCGCATAGTGGAACAAGGGAATGAGCTTCTTCTGCAAGTCCCCATCCATATAAATCAGCAGATTGCGGCAACTAATCAGATCAAGTCTGGAGAACGGCGGATCGCGAATCACGGCCTGATCGGAAAAAACCAGCAGGTCGCGGATGCTTTTATGGATACGATAAGCCACGCCGTCGGTCTCGACGGTAAAAAACCGCGCCAGCCGTTCCGGCGACAAATCGGCGGCGATGCTGGCTGGATAGAGGCCAGCACGGGCCACCGCAATCGCTAAACGGTCAATATCGGTGGCAAAGACCTGTATCCGAAAGCTCCTTTTCAGCGCTTCCTGCCTTTCAGCCAGCAGGATGGCGAGGGAATAGGCTTCCTCGCCGGTGGAACACCCCACCGACCAGACCCGAATCACCGCATCGGCCGGTTTGCCGGTAAAGAGCTGGGGAATGACTTGCTCTTCAAGCGCCCGGAAGGCCTCTGGATCGCGGAAAAACTGGGTCACGCCAATCAGCAGATCGCGGAACAGCGCCTCCACCTCGGTCGGCGCTTGCTGCAAATACTTAACGTAATGATCCAGGGTTTCGATCTGGTGGACAGCCATCCGCCGTTCAATGCGGCGATGAACTGTACTGGGCTTGTACTGGGAAAAGTCGTGGCCGGTCTGGGCGCGTAGCAGGACGATGATCTTGTTCAGCGCGTTCTCGGTCTTAGGCGGCGACGAGCCAGGCTCGATCCGGGGGAGCTTGCCCAGGACGCGGGCAGCATAGGCGATGAGCTGAGCCGGCATTTCCACCGGCGGCAGCGTGTAGTCCACCAGCCCAGTGGATAGGGCGCTGCGCGGCATCCCGTCGTACTCGGTGGATTGGGGCATTTGGACCATGACCATCCCGCCCTCGCCCTTGATCGCCCGCACCCCCAGCGTACCATCGCTGCCGGTGCCGGAAAGAATGATCCCGATGGCCCGCTCATGTTGATCCTGAGCCAGCGAGCGAAAGAAAAAATCAATCGGCAGGCGCTGACCACGGGGCGCGGCGGGTTCCAGCAATTGCAGCGTACCGTTCAGAAAAGCCATATCGTAGTTGGGCGGGATGATGTAAACGCAATTGGGCCGCACCATCATCCCGTCCACAACTTCAAAGGCCTGCATCCGGGTATAACGCTGAATCAGATCGGTGAGGAGGCTCTTATGGTCTGGCGCCAAGTGCTGCACCAGCACAAAAACCATGCCGGGATCGGTGTTGGCGGGCATCCCGGAGAAGAACGCCTCAAAGGCTGCCAACCCTCCGGCCGATGCGCCGATGCCGACAATGGGGATACCGGTATCGGCGCGGGCCAGCGGCTGAGCGTCGTCTGAAGCGGCAGCGGGTTTGGCGTGATCTGTTCTTATTGCGGTCATGGTGCGGATCTCGGCAGCGCTGACAAGGACGGCCCCGGTTCTCTTGCATTGACCACCTCCCACCCTGAAAGACAGGAAAGCGGTCAACTCCCTTTCAAGGCTGGAGTAATCACCGCATGGGTGGCACGGTCAACGCCGGATCAAGCCGGGCTTCGCGCCAATTAATCCGCCAGTCCAGATGCGGGCCAGTCACTCGCCCGCTTTTGCCCACCGTTGCAACGACCTCGCCCTGCCGCACCCGTTGCCCAACCCGCACTTCGATCCGATTCAAATGCATCAGCGTGGAACTGAGCCGGTAGCCGTGATCGATGATCAGCGTCGCCCCGGTGTAGTACAAACCCGGTTCCGCCAAGGTCACGATTCCGTCTGCTGGCGCCCGCACGGGCGTACCAACCGGCGCGGCAATATCAACCCCGTAATGCGGCTGGCGTGGTTCACCGTTCAGAATGCGCTGACTGCCGTATACCCCGCTGATTCGTCCCAGCACCGGCCAGCGGAATCCGCTCAGAAAATAGGGCTGGGCGATGTCTTGCCGCCGCGCCGCCTCCACCAGCGCCTTCTCGCGGCGAATCCGTTCCAGCAGCGCCGGCGGCGGTGTTACCTGATCCGGCGGTAGCCCATCGAGGCGTTGCACATCGTACTGGCGAGGCGCGATGCTCAAAGATCGCACCTCCTGCCGACTATCCGGGAAGATCGCGATCAACTGCGCCTGCGGCGGCGCATCCCGACCAAAACCGAACACAAACGCGCCCTCCACTGTAACCGGCACCGGCTCACCGTCCAGCTCCAGCCGGGTTCCCGGCAAGGTCCGACCGAGGATTAACCCACCCTGGGTGAGCTGCCCCTGCCAGTTCAGTCCCTCCGCCCCGACCCAGAGCGGCCACAACAACGCCATCACGCACCATCCCGTTCGCATCATCGCCTCCCGTTTTCCAACTATCCGCCTCACCCCGACCGGCAGAACCATCAAGACCCAACTACAATAACGACAATAATGACCCACTCCACTCCAATCCGCTGACAAGCTGTTCCAGCTATCCCAACCCATTACCCAGCCCATCAAGTGAGGACGCATGGCCAAGCATTATGATCTTATCGCTATCGGCGGCGGTAGCGGCGGTCTGTCGGTGGCGGAACGGGCCGCCAGTTACGGCGCTCGTTGCGCGGTTATCGAGACCGGACGGCTTGGGGGAACCTGCGTCAACGTCGGTTGTGTACCTAAGAAGATCATGTGGCACGCCGCCCACCTGGCCCATGCGCTCGACGATGCGTCAGGTTACGGCTTCAAGCTGGACTACTTCGATTTCGACTGGCGTAAGCTGAAAACTGCCCGCGATGCCCTGATCCGCCATCTCAACAAGGAGTATCTGGGCTATCTGTCTCAGGCTGGCGTGGAGTTGATTCACGGTTTCGCCCGGTGGACAGATACCCGGACGCTGGAGGTCAATGGCGAACATTACACCGCCGACCATATCGTGATCGCCACCGGCAGCCGGCCACAGATTCCCGATCTACCCGGTGCGGAATTTGGCATCACCTCGGACGGCTTTTTCGAGCTGAACAACTGCCCGCCCCGGGTCGCTATTGTCGGCAGCGGCTACATCGCCGTCGAACTGGCCGGGATGCTGCACACCTTGGGCGCTGAAGTGACGCTGCTGTTGCGAAAAGATCAGGTGCTACGCCCCTTCGACGCCATGCTGCGCGAGCAGCTTATGGCGCGACTACGCGAGGACGGCATCACCGTATTAACCCACACTCAGGTCCGGGCAGTGGCACGGCGGGTCAATGGCTCGCTCAACCTGCATTGCGACGGTCAGGCCGGCATCCTGAATGTGGATACACTGCTGTGGGCGATTGGCCGCGATCCGAACACCGCTGCGCTGAATCTGCCGGTGGTCGGCGTGGCGACGACGCCGAGCGGCGCGATTCCCACCGACCCGTTTCAGAACACCAACATCCCCGGCATCTATGCCATTGGCGATGTGACCGAACATTTTCATCTGACCCCGGTAGCGATTGCTGCGGGTCGCCGGCTGGCCGACCGGCTGTTCGGCGGGCAACCCGACCGGCGACTGCTTTATGAAAACATCCCCACTGTGGTGTTTAGCCATCCGCCGATTGGCGCGGTCGGGCTGACTGAGGAAGAAGCGCGGCAAGACTACGGCGAAGCAGTGAAAATCTATCAGACCCAATTTCGTCCGCTGTATCACGCCTTTACTGCCCGGCCCCTTCAGACCGTCATGAAACTGGTCTGCATTGGCCCTGAGGAGAAAATCGTCGGCTGCCATTTGATCGGCGAAGGAGCCGATGAAATGTTGCAAGGTTTCGCAGTCGCCATTCGCATGGGCGCGACCAAGCGTGATTTCGACGACACGGTGGCGATCCATCCGACCAGCGCCGAAGAACTGGTCACGATGCGTTGAACGCTGACTAAAGACTAACGATTCAATGGGGAGCACACTGCATTTATGCCGATTCGTCCATTTGAGCAGTACGCGCCGCTGATTCATCCCACCGCCTATGTCGATGATACGGCAGTGGTTATTGGTGATGTCGAAATCGGCCAGGACAGTTCAGTCTGGCCGCTGTGTGTGATTCGCGGCGATATTCAGCGCATTCGTATTGGCGACCGCACCAGCATTCAGGATGGGACCATTATTCACGTCACTCACGACAGCCGGTTTTGTCCAGGTGGTCAACCGACCCTGATTGGCAATGATGTCACCATCGGCCACAAGGTTATTTTGCACGCCTGCACCATTGCGGATTATTGCCTGATCGGCATGGGTGCGATTGTCATGGATAAAGCGGTAGTGCCCTCACGAGTCACCATTGGCGCGGGCAGTGTCGTGCCACCCGGCAAGGTGCTAGACAGCGGATTTCTGTACGTCGGCAGTCCAGTCAGGCCCGTTCGCCCCTTGAATGAACGGGAATTAGCGTTCCTCGAATACTCGGCGCAGAACTATCAGCGCTTGAAGGATCGGCATCAGGCGGGATAGTCCTTGTTGGCTTTCCCACAACCGGGCAGCCTGATCTGTTCCAAACCCTTCGTAATAGTCGGAATTGATCCGCTAAGCTATTGTTCGAAAAACACTCCAGAATTGGCACGGGCTTTGTAAAGCTGTAGGTGACCTTACCGCTCGCGAGACCGCTGCCATGACTGCTCATTCCCGCACGCTCACCATCGACGACACCACCCTGCGCGATGGAGAACAGTCGGCGGGTGTCGCGTTCTCCCAGGATGAAAAGCGGGCCATTGCCAGTCATCTGGTTGATCTTGGCGTGCCGGAACTGGAAATCGGTATTCCGGCGATGGGCGCGGAAGAACGTGACAGCATCCGCGATCTGGCCGGCCTGAATCTGAACGCCCGGTTGCTGGTGTGGAGCCGGATGAGTGAAGCGGATTTGCAGCAGTGCCACGATCTCGGCGTATGGGCGGTGGATTTGTCGGTGCCGCTGTCCGATCAGCAATTACGCTATAAGCTCGGCTGGCGTCGTGACCAAGCGCTGGCCGCAATCCGCCATCTTGTGCCTCAAGCGCGGGCGATGGGACTGGAGGTCATCGTCGGCGGCGAAGACGCCTCGCGAGCCGATCCCGATTTTTTGTTGCAGGCCGCTGAAACCGCCCAAGCTGCCGGAGCGCGCCGGTTCCGCTTCGCCGATACGCTGGGTGTCATGGAGCCATTCGGGACGTGCGCGATCTTTCAACAACTGCGGGCAGCGGTCGATCTTGAACTGGAAATGCACGCCCACGACGACCTCGGACTGGCTACCGCCAACACGCTCGCTGCCGCCGTCGGCGGCGCTACTCATGTCAACACCACCGTGAATGGCTTGGGCGAGCGGGCCGGCAATGCGGCGCTGGAGGAAGTGGTCATGGGTCTGCGCAAGCTGTACGGCTTTCAGGTCGATGTTGACCTGTCCCGCTTCCTGGCTCTTTCCCACCGGGTTGCTGCTGCCGCCAACCGGCCACTGTCCTGGCACAAAAGCCTGGTCGGAGAAGGCGCGTTTACCCACGAAGCCGGGATTCACGTTGACGGCCTGCTCAAGCATCCGCTCAATTATCAAGGAGTTGATCCGGCGGAGCTGGGTCGCAGCCACCGACTGGTGCTGGGCAAGCACTCTGGTGCCCATGCGGTGCGCCGGGTCTACCATGATCTCGGTATCACGCTGAACGACGGCCAGGCCGGCGTGGTGCTGCAACAGATTCGGGCTTTCGTCGTCCGCCACAAGCGCCTGCCTGAAACGCCCGAATTGCAAGCCTTTCATCACACACTCGGCGATGCCAGCCGTTCCCTGCTCACTGACTGCCTTTGAGGCTCCGCCATGACCACCACGACCGCTATGCTGGACGAACTGGCTGAAATGACCTCAGCCGAAGACTTTCTCAACTACTTCTTCATCACCTTCGATCCCGCCATCGTGCAGGTTAACCGCCTGCATATCCTGAAACGGTTTCACGATTACCTGCGGCAAACCAGTCCGACCGACTGGGACGGTTATGCCGGCTGCCTGAAGCAGGCTTATCAGGATTTTGTTCACTCCGACGCCCTGACCGAAAAGGTGTTCAAGGTATTCCACCGGCAAGCCGCACACCAAGAAGTGCGGATTGCGCTGGCGGACATCGGTCGGCAAGCCTCGTGATCCTGGAACCACGCTTTGCCTGTGATGACGCGGTGCGGGTGATCCGCAATCTCCGCAACGACGGCACCTATCCCGGTGAGGACACCGGGACGGTGCTGGTGCGGCGCGGCAGCATCGGCTATGTCTGCGAACTAGGCGTGTTCCTGCAAGACCAGATCATCTACACCGTGCATTTTCTGGACAGCGGCGGACGGATGGTCGGCTGCCGGGAAAGCGAATTGATCCCGGCGGATGCACCGTGGATTCCCAACCGCTTTGAGCGTGGTGACCGGGTCACCACGCGGTTGCCGCTGGCGATTGGAGGCACAACGGCGGTGACCGGTGGGACGGTTGGCGAGGTCATGGCGGTGATCCGCGAGCCGGACATTGCCGCGCATTACCATGTCCTGTTTACCACCCGGGTGCTGGACGTGCCGGAAAGCGCTCTGGAGGCAGCCCCGTCCCCGAAAATCATGGACTGATTCAAAGCCAACCACCTATGTTATAAGCAATAATCCCCATTTTCCCTTTCCGTGCGTTCCTTGTATTCCGTGGAAAAGCCATCCCGCGCTTCGTTCGCTCTGGCATAATCGCCTGCCCTTTGTTCTCCGCAGAGCGCCCGTTATGGATGCCGATCACTTCGTCCAATGGTTCCGGCAAGCCAGTCCCTACATCAACGCCCATCGCGGCAAGACCTTCGTCGTATTGATCAGCGGCGAAGCGGTCGAAGCCGATTCCTTCTCCAGCCTGATTCATGATCTTGCTCTGCTGCACAGCCTCGGCATCCGCCTGGTGCTGGTTCATGGCGCTCGCCCGCAAGTCGAGGAACGGCTGCATGAAGCGGGTCGCCAGTTGCGCTACGTCAATGGCTTGCGGCTGACGGAGGGCGACGATTTACGCTACGTCAAGCAGGCAGTGGGCCGGGTGCGGATTCGCATTGAAGCACGGCTGTCGCTGGGGATTGCCAACTCGCCGATGCACGGTGCCCGACTGCGAGTGGCCTCCGGCAACCTGATCACCGCTCGCCCGCTCGGCATCCGCGACGGGATCGATTACGGCTTTACTGGGGAAGTCCGCCGGATCGATGACCGGGCGATCCGGTTATGGCTGGATCAGGAGGCCATCGTGCTGTTGTCGCCGCTGGGCTATTCGCCGACCGGGGAAATTTTCAACCTCAGCGCCGAAGACGTAGCGACTGCAACCGCTATCGCCTTGCGAGCCGACAAGTTGCTGGTGTTGAGCGAAGGGCCGGAATTGTGCGATCCCGCTGGGCAACTGATCCGCGAACTCAGCCCCAGCGATGCCGAACGCTTATTAGTCGAATTACCTGCTTTGTCTGGAGATCACGCCCGCTACTTGCGCCAGGCGCTGCGGGCTTGTCAGGCCGGAGTGCGCCGCGTTCACCTGCTCAGCCGCCAGCGAAATGGGGCGCTGCTGCTGGAGCTGTTCACCCGTGACGGGGTTGGAGCGATGCTGACCGCCGATATTTATGAGGGGTTGCGGCCAGCCACAATTGATGATGTCGGCGGAATGCTGGAGCTGATCCAGCCGCTGGAAGAGGACGGTACACTGGTGCGGCGATCGCGAGAGCGGCTGGAAATGGAGATCGGGCGGTTCAACCTGCTGGAGCGCGACGGCACCATTATCGGCTGCGCCGCGCTGTATCCGTTTCCCGCAGAGCGGCTCGGCGAACTGGCCTGTGTGGCGGTGCAACCGGCTTATCGTAGCCGAGGTCGCGCCGACGCCCTGCTGCATTGCATCGAACGCCAGGCCCGCACCCAAGGGTTGGAACGGCTGTTTGTCCTGACGACCCGCGCCGCGCACTGGTTCCGCGAGCGTGGCTTTGAACCTGCCGAGGTCGCCGATTTACCGGTGCAAAAACAGGCGCTGTACAACTGGCGGCGGCGTTCCAAAGTCTTCATAAAAATCTTGTAGACTGTTGGCATCTGACTCACCCTTGCCAAGGAAACTGTCATGCCGACCGCCGCGCCGTTGCGGATTGTCCAAATCACCGATCTCCACCTCAAGTCCACGCCCGGCAGCCGTTTGTGGGGCGTCGATGTTGACGCCAGCCTGAGCACGGTGCTGGCCCGTATCCAGGCGCGCCATCCCCAACCGGATTTTCTGCTGGTCACCGGCGATCTGGTGGGTGATGAGCCGGAAGCCTATGGCCGGGTGCGCGAGTTTCTCGAACCGCTGGGCGTTCCGGTTTACTGCCTGCCCGGCAATCACGATTTTCCAGCCCGAATGGCGCAGACCCTGCGCCACGGTTTGGTGCGCTGGCAACGCAGCCTGATCGCGGGTGGCTGGCAGATCGTGCTGCTGGATTCAAGCGTACCCGGCACGCCTGAAGGTCATCTGGCCTATGGCGAACTGGCGCTGCTCGATACTGCGCTGGTCATGCACCCGGAACTGCCCGCCCTGGTGTGCTTGCACCACAACCCGGTCCCGACGGCGACCCCCTGGCTGGATACCATGACGGTCAGCAATGGCGAGGCGCTGTTTGCAGTGCTGGATCGTTATCCGCAGGTACGGGCGGTGGTCTGGGGCCATATTCATGCCGAATTTTCCGCCCGGCGCGGCGCGGTTCAGTTGCTGGCGACGCCGGCCACCTGTATGCAATTCAAGCCTAATACCCCAGAACCGCAACTTGATGATCTGCCACCCGGCTATCGCTGGTTTGAACTCTATCCCGACGGGCAGCTGGCGACCGGCGTGGAACGAATTGAACCGACCTCCCGACCGCTGGGACTCACCCGGCGGGTTCCGGCGTAATGGCTACTCTGGATTATGCGCATCGATGAATAACAAAGACGATCTGGTTCGACACTACCACTGGCTGCGCCAGTACGGACTTAATGATTCACACAGCGGCAACGCCTCGATTCGGGACGGTGAAGCGTTCTGGATCACCCCGACCGGTTGTTGCGCTGATAGCCTGAGTAGCGGCGAACTGGTGGAATGTCGGCTGGATGGCGTCATCGGCAAAGGTGCGTCCATGGATGCCCGGCTGCATCTGGCGATCTATCAGGCCAATCTCGAAACCAGTGCAGTTTTACACAGCCACGGTCCTTATTCAGTGGCCATGACGATGGACAATGAGGAATTTTTACCGGCGGATTTCGAGGGCCAGCTTTATTTTAGCCGGGTGCCCGTACTGACCATTCCTTATGATCAGTACGAAGCCCATTCACCACGCATGGTGGCCGAGATTCTGGCCGATTACCCGATTGCCGTGGTGCGCGGTCATGGTGTTTATGCCTGCGCCAATAGCCTGAATCTGGCTTATAAGTGGACCTGCTCGCTGGAGCTGTCAGCCAAGACCGCATTTATCGCCCAGCAGGCGGGCAAAATCTGACTCAATCGTCAGACTCCACCGCCCGGTGGAGTCTGACAACGGCTTACTTCGTCAACCGCACTCCATCATTCTTGCGGAAGGTTAATCCATCCTCTCCAGCATCGACGGCTATGGTGTCGCCGGGGCTGAATTCACTGGCAAGAATTCGCCGGGCCAGTGGATTTTCCAGCGCTTGCTGAATTGCCCGCTTCAATGGCCGCGCCCCGTACACCGGATCAAAACCAGCATCGCCTAACTGATCCAGCGCCGCTGCACTAACGGCCAGTCCCATTTGCCGATCCGCTAGCCGTTGCCGCAAAAAGCCGATCTGAATCTCGGCAATCGCCCGGATTTGCTCCCGACCCAGCGGATGAAATACCACCACTTCGTCAATCCGGTTAATAAATTCGGGACGAAAGTGGTCGGCGACCTGAGTCATCACCATGCTTTTCATCAGCGGATAATTGTTCTGCGCCGCCATTTCCTGAATCATCTGCGAGCCAAGATTGGAGGTCATGACGACCACGGTATTACGAAAATCGACCGTTCGCCCTTGGCCGTCCGTCAAGCGCCCGTCATCCAGTACTTGCAGCAGCACATTAAAAACATCAGGATGCGCCTTTTCAATTTCATCCAGCAAAATCACGCTGTAGGGCCGTCGGCGGATAGCCTCAGTCAAATGCCCGCCTTCTTCATAACCGATATAGCCGGGCGGTGCGCCAATCATCCGCGCTACTGAGTGTTTCTCCATGAACTCTGACATATCAATCCGCACCAACGCCTCTTCAGTGTCAAACAGAAACGCGGCCAAGGCCTTGCATAGTTCTGTCTTGCCAACACCAGTGGGGCCAAGAAACAGGAAGGAACCATTAGGCCGGCGGGGATCGGACAATCCGGCGCGGGATCGGCGAATGGCATCGCATACCGACTTGACCGCTTCAGTCTGCCCGACTACGCGCCGGGTAATCGCTTCCTCCATTTGCAGCAGTTTTTCACGCTCGCCTTCCAGCATTTTTGTGACCGGAATTCCTGTCCATTTAGAGACAACTTCGGCGATTTCTTCGTCGGTCACTTTATTTCTCAGCAGTTTAAAATCATCCTGTTCTACTGCCGTCGCTTGACTCAGTCGCCGCTCCAGATCAGGAATCCGGCCATAGGTCAATTCCGACATCCGCCCTAAATCACCGGCCCGGCGGGCCGTGTCCAGCTCCAGCCGCGCCCGCTCCAGTTCTTCCTTGGCTTGCGCTGAACCGTGCAGGGTCAGTTTTTCTGCTTTCCATACTTCGTCCAGATCGTGATAGTCACGTTCCAGGCGGTTAATATCCTGCTCCAGCAAGTCCAGCCGCTTTTTCGATGCCTCGTCACTTTCCTTTTTCAAGGCTTCGCGCTCGATTTTTAATTGAATCAGCCGCCGATCCAGTCGATCCATTTCCTCCGGTTTGGAGTCAATTTCCATCCGAATTTTGCTGCCAGCCTCATCAATCAAGTCAATCGCCTTATCTGGCAAATTGCGGTCAGTAATATAGCGATGCGAAAGCATGGCGGCGGCGACAATCGCCGGATCGGTAATCTCAACCGCGTGATGAATCTCATAGCGTTCTTTCAAGCCGCGCAGAATGGCAATGGTGTCTTCAACGGTCGGTTCATCGACAAGCACTTTTTGAAAACGCCGCTCCAGCGCCGCATCTTTCTCAACATACTTGCGGTATTCATCAAGAGTGGTGGCGCCAATGCAATGCAGTTCGCCCCGCGCCAGCGCTGGTTTAAGCATATTGCCGGCATCCATTGCGCCTTCAGCTTTACCCGCGCCCACCATCGTGTGCAATTCGTCAATGAACAGAATAATCTGCCCTTCCTGTTTACTCAGGTCTTTCAGCACTGCTTTCAGGCGTTCTTCAAATTCACCGCGAAACTTGGCGCCGGCAATCAGCGAACCCATATCCAGCGCCAGCACCCGCTTATGCTTGAGTCCTTCCGGGACTTCGCCATTAATAATCCGCTGCGCCAAGCCCTCGACAATCGCGGTTTTGCCCACGCCCGGATCGCCAATCAGCACTGGATTATTCTTGGTGCGGCGGGCTAAAACCTGAATAGTGCGGCGGATTTCATCATCACGGCCAATCACCGGATCGAGCTTGCCTTGTTCAGCCCGTTCAGTCAGATCAATGGTGTATTTATCCAGAGATTGCCGCTGGTCTTCTGCATTTTGCTCGTCCACTTTCTGGCCGCCGCGCAGCGCATTGATTCCGTGTTCGAGCAGCGCCTTGTCCGCGCCAGCCTGTCGTAGCAAGCGGCCCAGTTCGCCCTTGTCTTCCAGCGCCGCCAGTACGAACAATTCCGAGGAAATGTAGGCATCCTTGCGTTGCTGGGCCAGTTTGTCGGTCAGGTTCAGCAGGCGCACCAGGGTATTGGCAAGCTGCACATCACCGCCTGCGCCTTCCACTTGCGGCAGGCGATCCAGCACTTGATTCAGTTGTGAGCGCAGCAGCTGGACGTTGACACCCGCTTGAGCGAGCAAGGGCCGCACCGTGCCGCCCTCCTGATCAAGCAGCGCCGCCAGCAGGTGCGCCGGTTCGATGAATTGATGATCGCGGCCCACCGCCAGGCTTTGGGCGTCGCTCAGGGCCAGTTGAAACTTGTTGGTCAGTTTGTCCATACGCATGGTGATTTACCTCGCCATAAATGTGCTTTCCCTTGGAATGGCGGCGGTTTTTTGAAATTCAAGGCAACAGGGATAGTAAATCAGCCTGGCGCTAGAATGCTCAGGTTCCGCTGGATTCCTGCTTTCCACACAGGTATCAGCGTTTGGCGAAAGGTGAGAGGGAGTTTCCCGTTACGGGAATCGGACCCCGCTGACTTTCTGTATGATAATGAATTTAAAAAGGACAGCCTTAAAATGGCTAAACTTGCCGTTTTTTGCTGAGTTAGGCCAGCAAATTGCCATGCTACTCGATACTGAAACGCCATTACCCGGCGTGACTCAAGGCAAACCTTGCTCGGAATTAGCCAAGACAGCTTTACTCACGATTACCGACGACGCACCATTAACGCCTGAGCATCTACAACTGACTGCGGGATGGGATCATGTAGGAAAAGGCAGGGTAACAATACCCGGCAAGGGCAAAACAGCAAGCCGCCTATTTACAGCAGAAGAATTACCGGGACTGGGTGAAGAAACACGGGACGTTTTTCTCAACGCACGTTGCTATTGGAAAAACGTCCCGCGTCCGGTATGGGATTTACCCTTGGTGGCTATCAAGTCCTGAAAAAGTGGCTGTCCTACCGGGAATTTTCTTTGTTGAACCGGCTATTATCCGCAGATGAAGCACTGCAATTAACCTGGATGGCTTGTCGAATCGCAGCGCTGATTTTATTGCGTCCGGCACTGGATGAAAATTATCGGGCTTGCGCCGATAAGTGTATTTAGTGGTTGGTGGATATGAGCAGCCAATTGTTCAAACCCATATCCACGCTGAAAGCGCCATAAATTATTGGCAAGCCGCATTGGGGCAAGCCAGCCAATTCATTACATCTACCAGAATTTTATCTGGCTGCGCCGAAGATACCGAATGCCCTGAGGTCGCGTAATACGGGTAATAAAGCGACACGGTACTTGGCGTTGTAGTTTCAGTCAGGGCACCAGGAAGGTACGATACCGTAAACCGGCCCCGACTCTTATCCGGATTATCCTTGCCACGCACCACATCTACCTTTTGCACCAGATCGGTATATTTTTCTAACGCTTTAGGCAGCGCTGGAGAATAAATTACCAAATCATACTCAGCATCAGTCAGGAATGTTTTTACCAGTGGCAAGTTCTCAAGAAACATCCGCCCATAGATAGGTGAATCATCGGGTTCGATGTTATAGATAAAGCTTTCAAGGTTAAGCATCGTAAAGGCGGCATAGACTGTCAGATTCATTCCTATCAAGTAGCAGTCCCACCTCTGAAGAACACCAAATCTGGCCTGAAGTGTGTTCGGAAGTTGAACGCTGTCAGAACATGCCCAATTAGGATCATCACTATTGAGAAGATTTGCTTGATATGTTTGGGATTTTGCATAAGCTGCTAATCGCCCTCGACTTTCTAGTGAAGAAGCATTTTGAGTGCCTTCAGGATAAACCTGGGAGCTATAATTCAATAGATAAATAGGATCCACATAGAAGTCAATCAGTCGATAAGCCTGTTGACGCGCTTCCGGTTTGATCTCTTTAATCTCCTCGACATTATAATGCAAGACCGTGGACAGGGCATCGGCATCTCGTAGGCTTTGAATAGTGAATGCTTCCAGATCATCCGTCCAGGTTTGTCCTTTTGAGTAGTTGTAGCGATCTCGATCAAATACCTCTGGTATATAATAAAAAAGGGCGCAGTTCATCGGCGTAGGTGGAATCAAGGGATTAAAATCTTCCGGACAATCTCTCTTATACTCACCAGGATGATTAGATTCCTTAGCTACTTGATCAATGACTGAGTTAGGTGCAATGAACATCTCGCCAGTAATCTCATCCTGATAGACTCCGCTTAATTCGGGCTGAATCAGAATCTGACGGCTGAATTGACGGGCTACAACTCCCGGCGTGAGTTCTGTATCTTGCCCATAAATGGCGTGGAAATGATTCCGGATTTCTGTGGCAAGCATTTCATCACGATAAACCTTGCTACCGTCCGCATATTTGGGATGGAAGAGCAGTAGATTGAGCATCGTGGAGACTCGTGTGCCGCTATAGCTTTCTCCGACCAAAATAACTTCGTTAGCCTGAATATCTGGATGCTTATCCAGGAATCTGAGGATGACTCGAATAATCTGAGCGGCATCAATGTACGGGTTAAAGTTACCCTTGAGGAAAAACTCGCTGATTCTACCGCTTAAATTTGCAGCATCTGGCGAAACATTATAGGAAAAGCCAGTAGCAGCCGCATCGATATAAAGTAGGTTTCCCATTCGGGTCCAACTGTAATTATTCAGAGAATAACCACTGCCTTTTGGTTCAACATGTTCCCGGTCCAAGGTATAGGGTGCCGTGTTCATACTGAACAACTGAGTCGAAGTGGATGATCCTGGGCCACCATTGATCATCACGAAAAGCGGTTTTTTAGTGACATCGATATCAGCAGGCTGGTAAGAATACCAGATTCTTGATTCAGATGTTTTCAGATCAAGCACACCATTGGTCTGATTCTGAAACTGGTAGGCAATCGGTTCAATGACTAAATAGCCCGCCTTGCTTTTAGTTGAGTCTACGACCGGGTTATCCTCGGAAGAGTCTCCACCACAACCAGTCAGCGTCAGAAAACCAATTGTCGTTAACGCCGCAAGGAAGTACCTAGATTTAATGAAGATGTTCATTAAGGCTCCCGTCCGGAGAAATGTCGCAGGGTAGATAGAGCGCGTGAACCGGTCACCGAAGGGGGTTAAGTAAGCATTAGCGGTTTCCCGATCCCAGCGCCCAATTTTACCTAAAATATTATTGTTATTCCACCGTCACCGATTTCGCCAGATTACGCGGCTGATCCACGTCAGTCCCTTTGAGAATGGCGACGTGATAAGCCAGCAATTGCAGCGGCACAGTAAACACCAGCGGCGCGATGGATTCCGGCACAGCGCCCAGCGATAAAACGTGGGTATCCACGCCACTTAAACCAGCGTCTACCTCACGGTCAGCAAACAGAAACAGCACACCGCCTCGCGCCCGAACTTCCTGTAAATTGGACAACACTTTTTCCAGCAACCCATCTTTCGGCAACACGCACACCACCGGCATATCGCTATCCACCAGCGCCAATGGCCCGTGTTTAAGCTCACCCGCTGGATACGCCTCAGCATGAATGTAGGAAATTTCCTTGAGCTTAAGCGCCCCTTCCATTGCGACCGGGTATTGCGGGCCACGCCCTAAAAACAGCGCGTGATGCTTCTCCGCAAAATGCTCGGCTAAACGCTCAATTGCGCCATTCAACGCCAGTGCCTCCTCCAGTACTTTCGGCAGCCGTTCCAAATCACCGACTAGCACCGCTTCTGCCGTCGGATCAAGATCATAACGGCGACCTAGCAGCAGCGCCAATAACCGCAACGCCACCAATTGCGTCATAAACGCCTTGGTCGAAGCCACGCCGATTTCCCGGCCAGCGCGAGTCAGCACGCTCAACGCGGCCTCCCGCACCAGTGAGCTTTCGGCGACATTGCAAATGGCAAGAGTTGCCACATAGCCGCGCCCTTGCGCAGCCCGTAGCGCCGCCAGCGTGTCCGCCGTCTCGCCGGACTGCGAGATGCAGACAAACAGAGTGTGAGGCGGCGTGACTCCGCGCCGATAGCGGTATTCACTGGCAACCTCGACCGTACAGGGGACGCCCAGACTTTCCAACCAATAACGGGCAATCAATCCAGCGTGATAACTGGTGCCGCAGGCGACGATATGAACGCCTTGAGTCTGGTTAAATAGCGCCGCTGCATCCGGTCCAAAGCTGTCTTCCAGCACTCGGCCTTGATGAATGCGCCCTTCCAGCGTTTCTGCAACCACCGCCGGCTGCTCGAAAATCTCCTTGAGCATGAAATGACGGTAATGGCCCTTGCCGACCGCGCCTCCCGCCTGACTGGAATAGGACAAAGATCGTTCCACACTCTGCCCTTGCCGGTCATAAATCGTGAAGCCATCCCGCTGTACTTCGGCAATATCGCCTTCTTCCAGAAAGACGAAGGTTTGCGTGACCGGAGCCAGCGCAAACATGTCCGAGGCAATGAAATGCTCTTCAATGCCGATGCCGATCACCAGTGGACTACCGGCTCGCGCCGCAATCAACCGTTCTGGGTCATCACGGCATATCACACCGAGACTGTACGCGCCAACTAATTGCGCTACGCTCTGTTGCACCGCCGCCAGTAAATTACCGCTTTCCCGGAACTGCCGGTCAATCAGATGCGCGACGACTTCAGTGTCGGTTTCCGATTCAAAGCAATAGCCAGCGGCCTGTAAATCCTCCTTAAGCTCCCGATAATTTTCAATGATTCCGTTGTGCACTACGGCTACCGAACCCTTGCTGATGTGCGGATGGGCATTGCGCTCACAGGGTTCACCGTGAGTCGCCCAGCGCGTATGAGCAATACCGAGCGGCCCACGCACCGGTTCCTGCTGCAATCGATCGGCCAGCATTTTCACCTTGCCGACGGTGCGGAGCCGGTGCAATTGATCATCACGGCTGTCAAGAGTGACAATGCCCGCCGAGTCATAGCCGCGATATTCCAATCGCCGCAATCCTTCCAGCAGAATAGGGGTGACATTCCGTTCAGCGATAGCGCCTACAATTCCACACATGGTCATTTCCAATGAGTTAATCTGTGAAATGATTCAGACCGGTAGATCAACGGCCCATTCAATGGGAAGCAATCGAAGTTACTCCCCGGATTGCAATAGTGAACCCCGTTCCCGCGCATTATGGATGGTCGCCAGAAAGACGCTAACGCCCAGACCGAGATAGACAGTATTCAGCAACAAAGAATAAATGAGATAATCCAGCCGAAAGACATGATCCAGTAACACCGCCCGCATTCCCTCAAAAACATAACTGGCCGGCAATAGCCATGATAGCGGTTGCAGCCAGCCAGGCAACGTAGCAACCGGGTAATAAATCCCACACAACGGCGCCAGCGCAAAAATCGCCGCCCAGGCAATACTTTCCGCCCCCATGCCATAGCGCAACACTAAAGCCGACACCAGCAGGCCAATTGCCCAACCCATCATCAGCAGATTGACAAAGAATCCCGCCAGCGGCAACCCCAGACTGAACAAGTTGAAACCGTAGAAGGGAACCGCCAGCAACACTGCAATGCCAACGCCCAGCAGTGTTCGCACCAGACTGATCGAGATCAACGCGATAATCAGTTCAATGGGCCGCAAGGGGCTGATGAGCAACTGCGCCAGATTCCGGGCATGCAATTCCTCAAAAAACACCACCGACAGCCCTAGTTGACTGCGAAACAGTACATCCCATAACAGAACCCCGGACAAGAGCAAACCCACCGCCTGATTCAGCACATCGCTATGGCTTGACAGATATTGAGTAATGAATCCCCACAGGATCATCTGCACCGTCGGCCAATAAGCCAGTTCAATAATCCGAACCCGCGAGCTTCGCAATAAATAGAGATAACGCAGCGCCAAAGCGCCAATGCGATGCAAGGAAATGGCACTCATTCCAGCACCTCACCGCTTTGAATCCCTCGGGCGATGTCGAGAAAGACTTCTTCCATATCCTTGCGGCCATAACGGTGAATTAACTCACGCGGAGCGCCGGTTGCGACGATTTGGCCGGCCCGGAGCATGATCACCTGATCGCACAGCCGCTCAACTTCGCTCATATTGTGGGAGGCCAAGAGCAGGGTTGCGCCGCTATGGCGCTGATAATCGGTGAGAATGCTGCGCATCCGGTCAGCCGTGTCGGGATCGAGTGAAGCGGTTGGTTCATCCAATAATAAAATTTCCGGCTCATTCAATAACGCCTTAGCCAGAGCAACCCGGGTTTTCTGACCAGCGGATAGACTGCCGTAGGGACGCAGAAAGAACGCATCAATGTCCAAATCCCGGCCTAAAATCGCCAGCCGTTCCTGAATCCGGCGCACTCCGTACAAGCGGGCATATACCGTCAGGTTTTCCGCCACTGTCAAGCGTTGCGGCAAATCAACATAGGGCGAAGAGAAATTCATGCGCGGCAATACGCGGCGAATCTGGCGGGGAACTTCTTCACCAAGAATCTGAATCCGGCCACTGGTCGGCAATAGCAGACCCAGCAACATGGCAATCGTCGTCGTCTTACCCGCGCCATTGCCACCCAATAGCGCGCAGGTGGCGCTACGGGCAATGCTAATGCTAATACCATCCACCGCCCGGACTGGGCCATAGTGTTTGTTTAAGTTTTCGGTTTGAATAACCGGCGATTCAGTCAACAATGGACTCCTGCATGGCGATGTTTGGCATTAACCTGCCACCCGCGCTAACCGTGGCAGATCACCTTCCAGTCCCATAGCCCGACGGGCGATCAGATTTTTCAGTGGCCCGGACGCATCGGTCAGATTAAGGCCGAGATTCCGCAATAGCCGCACCGGTGGCGGCGCATTGCCGAATAGCCGTTTGAAGCCATCCATGACACCCAGCATCAGCAGGTTGTCGCCTTTGCGCCGGCGCTCATAGCGGCGCAGGGTCTTGACCGAGCTGAAGTCATGACCAACGGCCAGCGCGTCCAGGATAACCTCGGCCAGCGTTGCGGCATCCAGCAAACCCAGGTTGACGCCTTGCCCGGCCAGCGGATGAACGACATGCGCGGCGTCGCCCATCAGGGCCAGTCCGGGTTTGACGTAAGCGCGGGCGTGTTGCAGCCGGAGCGGAAAAGCCCCGCGTGACCCCACCGCGCCGATCGCGCCCAGACGCTGATCAAACGCCGCCGCCAGCGTTTCGGCAAACTCGGCGTCATTCAGCGCCAGCAACTCATCCGCCGATTCCGGCGCCGTCGCCCAGACGATAGAACAACGTCCATCAGACAAGGGTAGGAACGCCAACGGTCCGGTGGGTAAAAAGCGTTGCCAAGCGGTTTCCTGGTGCGATTCAGCGGTGCGGACATTGGCGACGATGGCTTTCTGGTCATAGTCCCAACCTCTGACGTCAATATCCGCCAGTTGCCGGACTTTGGACTGCGCTCCATCTGCCCCGACCAGTAGTCGCGTCGTCAAGATGCGCCCGTCGGTCAATTGCACCCGCCAGCCGTTCCCAGCCAGGGCTTCAGCGCTTTCCAGCGCCACCGGATTCAGCAAGGTCACTGCCGGCCGTTGCTGCGCCCGTTCCAGCAAAGCGGATTGAATCACCCGGTTTTCAATGATCCAGCCGAGCAGTGGTTCGCCCAGATCGGCGCTATCAAAATGAATCTGGCCGAAGCCGGCGGCGTCCCACACCCGCATCGTGCGAAACGGGCTGACCCGCCAGGCGGTCATGCCGTCCCAAGCGCCCACCGAGGCAAACATCCGCTGCGAAGCACGGTTGATCGCCGAAACCCGGCAGTCCAGCTCCACACCGGGCTGAATGCGCTCCAGCGGCGTTCCTTCCAGCAGGGCGATGTTCAGATCGGCATGGCCCAGCGCAGCAGCCAGCATCGCGCCCACCATGCCGCCGCCGGAAATGATCAGGTCGTAGTCGGTGTTCATCGCTTTAGGGTCATGAAATTTTAACCTTCGGATGGTCCGGCATCGCTGGACGCAGCGTTCACGCCGTCAGCGCCAGTCCCCGCGCCAGTCTTGGCAAACGTCCGTCCAGTCCCATTGCTTGCCGGGCAAATCGTCGTTTAAGCAGCGGCAAGCGATCGAACGCCAGCAGGCCCAGGGCGCGAGCGACTCGCAGTGGCGGCAACGGATTGGCAAACAGTCGGTTCAGCCCATCGGTGAAGAAAACGGTCTGCCGCTGATCCCAGCGCCGCCAGTCGGCGTAGCGGTTCAGCACGTTCAACTCGCCGATATCCTCGCCCGTTCGCCCCGCATCCGCGATCACTTCCGCCAGCGCCGCCACATCACGGATACCCAAATTAAAACCCTGACCGGCAATCGGGTGCAGGGTGTGGGCAGCATTGCCGATCAGCGCCACACGGGATCGGGCATATTCCCGCGCTTTGAGTAAAAACAGCGGCCAGGCCTGCCGTCGCCCGACCCGCAAAAACGGCCCCAGCCGGTCGCCAAAACGCGCCTGCAATTGGGCGATAAAACCGGCATCGTCCAGCGCCATGATCGCGGGCGCATCGGCGTCATTCACCGTGCAGACCACCGCGCAGCGGTGGCCGCTGAGCGGCAGCAACGCCACCGGCCCCTCCGGGGTGAAGCGCTCATAGGCGATATTTTGATGCGGGAGGGCCGGGGTCACATTGGCGATCACCGCTTGCTGACCGTAATTCCACCGCAGCGCGGCAATACCGAGTTGTTCCCGTACTGGCGAATTAGCGCCATCGGCGGCCGCCAACAGCCGGGCGCGCCGCTCAACCGTCCGGCCATCGGGAAAGCGGAGCGTGACGCAGGCAGCATCGGTTTCAATCGCTACCGTGTCCAGCCGGGCCGGGCAGAGCAGTTCCACGCCGGGCAGCTTCGGCAATCGCGCCAATAACGCCTGCCCGATCCGCCGTGCTTCGGCAACATAACCGAGTGCGGCTACCCCCTCCTCCTGGCGATCAAGATGAGCGAAACCGGGGCTGCCGCGCTCGGAAATGTGAATTTGCCGGATGGGGGTTGCGTCCGCAGCCAGCGCCTCCCACAACCCCAAGGTCTGGAAAATCCGACGGGTGCCTTCCGCCAGCGCAATACTGCGGTCGTCATAGCCGGGATGGTCGCTCACCGGCAGCGGCGCGGCTTCCACCAAACCAATGCGTAAGTCTTGCCCGACCAGAGCGCAGGCCAGGCTTGCCCCGACCAGGCCACCGCCAATGATCAACAAGTCATAATCGGTCATGGTCATCGCCCTTCCCGCATCAACGCCTCAACATCCGCCACCGTTTTTGGCGCGGCGGCGCTCAGGACTTCATTACCCTCAGCCGTCACCAGCACATCATCCTCAATCCGCACCCCAATCCGGTGCCAGCGCTCCTCCAGTTCCGTTTCCAGCCGCACCCCCAGCCGCGCCCAGTGGGCGTCAATCACCTGACCACCGGCGGGCAGGTACAGACCGGGTTCCACCGTCGTGACCATGCCCGGTTCAAATACCCGCCAGTCCGCACCATTTTTGTAAGCGCCGACATCGTGAACATCCATCCCCAACCAGTGCCCGGTGCGGTGCATGTAGAACTGCTTGTGCTGCTCTTCCTTAATCAGTTCCTCTACCGCGCCGCCGGACAGCAGCCCCAACGCGACCAGTCCCTCCGTCAAGGTCTGCACCGCTGCATCGTGCGGGTCATTGAAATGACAACCGGGCCGGACTTTGGCAATCGCGGCTTGCTGGGCGGCCAGCACCAACTCGTAAATGGCCCGCTGCTCACCGGAAAAGCGGCCATTGATCGGAAAGGTGCGGGTAATGTCCGAGGCGTAACCATCCAGTTCCGCACCGGCGTCAATCAGCAGTAGATCACCATCTGGCAATGGCGCGTTGTTCTCGGTGTAATGCAGGATGCAGCTATTATCGCCACCGGCCACGATGGACGGATAAGCCCAACCTGCGCCATGACGGACAAAGGTATGGAAAATTTCCGCCTCAACCTCGTATTCCAGCATCCCTGGCCGACAGATTTGCATCGCCCGACAGTGCGCCTCAGCGGCGATCCGGGCCGATTCACGCATCACGGCAATTTCCTCTGGCGCCTTGTACAGCCGCATTTCATGCAGCAGTTGCTCCAAAGCAATCAGCACGGCCGGGGCGCGAACGCCGGTACGAGCCTTGTCGCGCACCCGGTTGATCCAGTTCAGCACCTGCCGATCAAACTCCGGCTGGTCACCAATGGCGTAATACACCCGCTCACGATTCTCCAGCAGCGGCAACAGCACTCGGTCAATAGCGGCAATGGGATGGGCGTGGTTGGCCCCATAACGCGCCACCGCGCCTTCCGGCCCGGCCCGGCGGCCATGCCAGATTTCCAGGTGCGGGTCACGCTCGCGGCAGAACAGCAGAAACTCGGGATCGCCGCCGGGAATCAGCACCGCCAGAGCTTCCGGCTCCGGGAAACCAGTCAGGTAGTAAAAGTCGCTGTCCTGGCGAAACGGGTAATGGACATCGCGGTTGCGGGGCATAGACGCGGCGGCAGGCAGCAAGGCGATGGAACCCGGCCCCATTCGCTCCAGCAAAATACGGCGGCGGTGAGCGAATACGGCGGGCGGAATGGCGCGGGCAAACATGGGCGATAGTTCCAGAATTTCACGAGGGGCAGGAGGAATCGGAGACGGCGGCAAGGCGCAAATCATGGTGGATGATCAACAGGCCAACTCGCAGATATTCCACCACTTCGATATAGGCGGTTTCATCGGTTTCACTGGTGGCCTGGTCGAGGCCCACATGGGCAATATCCGCCACGTCGCGCAGGAACTCCCGACCTTCCTCGGATAGGAGATCATGCTGCTCGACATGGCTGATCCCCAGCCCGTACAGCAAGCCCTGGCACCAATCACCCAGCGCATCGACCCGCTGGGGCAATGGCGCATCATCATCAGGCAGCAAGGGCGTGATCGAGCCATCAGGATCGTTCAGTTGCGCCACGCCATAATCGAGCAGCTTCGCCAACAGGTTCTGAACCGGTGGGGCAAGCTCAACGCCATCAGCCAGCGCCTCGCAGGCCAGTTGCAGCCAGCGATCCAGCGCCAGTTCACCCTCACCGCAGAGCAGACCACAGAGCAACCCGTGCAGCTCGGCAGGATGAAACGGCCCGAGCAATGGCGTCAAGCGTTCAAATAAAGGCTGATGAGCGGACATGGCGCCTCCTGCACTGGGGCAAATGGGCTGAAAACAACCAATCCTAACATTTAACCGCCCGGTTCGAAGCTTGAAAACCCCGGTTGAAATTGACCCGGTTGCAAGGCGCGCTTTATAGTATTTCTTATGAAAGACGACGACCTTGACCTGGATAATCTGATAGACGCCGCTGCTGGCTTTGGCGCTGCGTCTGAAACCGCCGCGACTAATCTGATGGTCCTGACCCAGCGATTGGATCAGCTGCTCGCCGAGTGCGCACGACTGGCGCAGGACAATCAGGCGCTGCGTGCGCAGCATGATGCCTTGCAAGCCGAACGCGACGCCCTGCGCGATAAATACGAACAGGCCCGCGCCCGTATCGAAGCCATGATCGTCCGCCTGAAGGATCTGGAGCAAAGCTCATGAGTCAGGACATGATCGGCGTCAATGTGCAGCTCATCGGCCATGAATACCGGTTCGCCTGTCCACCCGCTGAACAGGACGAACTGTTGGAAGCCGCCAGTGGCCTCGACAAGCGGATGCAGGACATCCGTGATCAGGGTGGTAAATTGCTGAGTCTGGAAGCGGTAGCGGTGATGGCTGCGCTCAATCTCAGCCATGAATTGCTGCGGCAACAACGGCAAGCGGCGGCAACCGAAGCCATCATCAACGCCCAGGTAGTGGATTTATTGCAAAAGCTTGACGCCTTTCTGGGTGAAGCAGCGTTATAATGGCGATGCTGCCAAGCAGTTTTCAGTTCGGGCGTTCTCTGCAGTGTTCGAGTAGTGGACTGGGTAACCCCTTGAACCTAATTTACTTTACCCAGGGCGGGCGGTTGGCGGCGCAAGTGTGCATGTCCATTGGGCTGGTGAATTGGATCCGGCCCGGCGGGAAGCCTGATGCGCTGCTCTGTCCCCCCACTTGATCCTCACGGCTCAAGGGCAAAAGTCCGAGACGGCGCAGGCGGAGAGCGCCCCCTTTCCCGCAGCACCCCGGCGACCTAACCCGTCGCTTTTTTTATGGCTTCCCACTCGTCAGTTGCCCCCTCTGATCTACTCTCGCTTCGCCAACAACTGCGCACCCTGCGCCAGCGCCTGCCAATTGCCGAACAGCGCCGGGCAGCACAGGCTGTAGCCGATGGTCTGGCGGGATGTCCAGAGTTCGGCGCCGCCCGGCGGATTGCCGGTTACTGGGCCTGTCACGGCGAACTCGATCCACTGCCCTTATTGGAACGGGCATGGAGCACGGGCAAAGCAGTCTATCTGCCGGTTCTTGCTGATACACCGCCACAGTCGCTCCAGTTTGCACCGTACTCGCCCGAAACGCCCTTGCGCCACAACCGTTTCCATATTCCCGAACCGGATATTGCGCCAGCAGATTGGCTGGAACCGACGGAACTGGATCTGGTGTTGATGCCGCTGGTCGCTTTCGACCAGACCGGGACACGCCTGGGGATGGGCGGAGGATTCTACGACCGTAGCTTCGCTTTCCTGCTGGATCCCGGCTATTGTGGTTGCCGACCTTGGCTGATCGGGTTGGGCTACGCCTTCCAGCAGGTCGCCGCATTACCCCGCCAACCGTGGGATGTCCCGCTGGATGCTGTCGCCACCGAACAGGCATTGTCCGTCTTCGGGGAAAGGACATGAATTATTGGCTGCTGAAATCGGAACCCCATACCTTTGGCATCGCCGATCTGGATTCTGCGCCAAACCAGACTACGTCTTGGGAAGGGGTGCGGAATTATCAGGCCCGCAACTTTCTGCGCGATGACTTCCGCTTGGGCGATCAGGCGTTTTTCTACCATTCCGGCATCGCCGCTCCCGCGATAGTCGGGATTGTCGAGGTAATTCGCGAGGGCTATCCCGATGCGACCGCGTTCGATCCGGTCAGTCCGTATTACGATCCCGCCAGCACTCCAGCCAATCCCCGCTGGCATCGGGTGGATGTGCGGCTGGTGCGCCACTTGCGCCGGGCGATCAGCCTGGCTGAGCTGAAACGGCGTGCGGCGATGCTGGAGGATTTTGCCCTGCTGCGTCGAGGCAGCCGGCTATCCGTGTTGCCAGTCAGCGCCGCGCAATGGGCATTTATTCTGGCGCTGGAGAGTGCACCCTCAGCCTAACACCGACCGTCCAGAAACAACCGGTAGGCCGGATTATCGGTTTCTTCGCAATAGGGATAATCCAGTTCGCGCAGATAGTGGCGAAACTGCGGGCGCTCGGCCTCCTGAACCTGAATGCCGACCAGCACCCGGCCATAATCAGAACCGTGGTTGCGATAGTGGAACAGGCTGATATTCCAGCCATGCGCCATGCCAGTCAGAAATTTCAGTAACGCCCCTGGCCGTTCCGGGAACTGGAACCGGTAGAGAATTTCATCGCGGATTCCAGACGCGGGGCCGCCCACCATGTAGCGGATATGCAGCTTGGCCATCTCGTTATCACTCATGTCCACCACCGGATAGCCGTGGTCGCCCAGCGTAGCAATAATCCGGTTCTTCTCCTCCTCGCCCTCATTCAGTTGAATCCCCGCGAATACCTTCGCTTGGCGGGCATCAGCGTAGCGGTAATTAAATTCGGTAATCGAGCGCTTGCCCAGCGCCTGGCAGAACTTGCGGAAGCTGCCGGGCTGCTCTGGAATCGTCACGGCCAGCAAGGCCTCGCGCCGCTCGCCCAGC
This sequence comes from Candidatus Competibacteraceae bacterium, assembly GCA_003989085.1. GTDB lineage: Bacteria > Pseudomonadota > Gammaproteobacteria > Competibacterales > Competibacteraceae > RXIV01. The sequence continues at coordinate 7,500 of RXIV01000002.1, read as the reverse complement.
TCGGCCCGTTCGGCGACATGGCGCAACCGGTCAAAGTTGATGTTGGCTCCACAGTTAATCGCGATCAGATTTCTGCCGGTGACGCCGGTGCGCTCCACGTACTTTTTCAACCCCGCCGTTCCCAGCGCCCCGGCGGGTTCGGCAATGGCGCGGGTATCGTCGAAAATGTCCTTGGTAGCAGCGCAAATCTCGTCGGTGGAGACCAGAATCACCTCATCTACCCATTGCCGCGCTAACCGGAAGGTTTCCTCGCCGACTTGGCGCACCGCAACCCCGTCGGCAAAAATGCCCACCTGATCCAGCACCACCCGTTCGCCCTGTTTGAGCGCCTCGTGCATTGAAGCGGCGTCATCCGGTTCCACCCCGATAATTTTGATCTCCGGGCGCAGGAACTTGACGTAGGTTGCTACCCCGGCGATCAGCCCACCGCCACCAACTGCAATAAAAATAGCCTCAATCGGGTCGGGATGCCGGCGCAAAATTTCCATGCCGATGGTGCCATTACCGGCGATCACGTCCGGGTCGTCATAAGGGTGAATGAAAGTCATACCCTTTTCCGCTTCCAGTTGCCGGGCGTGCTGATAGGCTTCATCGTAAGTATCGCCGAACAGCACGATTTTACCGCCCCGGTCGCGCACCGCCTGGACCTTAATCGCCGGGGTCGTGCGCGGCATGACAATGGTGGCTTTAGCTCCGACTCGTTGGGCGGCCAGCGCAACACCTTGGGCGTGATTACCGGCAGAGGCGCAGATAATGCCCCGATCCACGGCTTCACGCGGCAATTGGGCAATCTTGTTGTACGCGCCGCGCAGCTTGAACGAGAACACCGGCTGCAAGTCCTCGCGCTTGAGCAGCACCCGATTGTTTAGCCGCCGCGACAGGCGGTTCATCACGTCCAGTGTTGATTCGATGGCGACATCGTAAACCCGGGCGCTAAGAATCTTTTTGATGTAGTCGTGCATAATGACTTTAAGCGATGGGAAGGAGAATGCCAGATGTCCAGCGATGAATTGAAAAAACGCGCCGCTGAAGCGGCTCTGGAGTACGTCGAAGATTTGGAGGTGGTGGGAATCGGCACCGGGTCAACAGTCGGCTATTTTATTGCCGCCCTCGCCCGGATCAAGCACCGACTGGATGGCGCGGTGTCGAGTTCCGAAGCGACCACACAACAGTTAAAAGCCTGCAAAATCCCGGTGCTGGATTTGAATGCGGTCGGGCCGTTATCACTGTATATCGACGGGGCCGATGAAGTCACCCGACATTTGCAGATGATTAAGGGTGGCGGTGGGGCCTTGACCCGCGAGAAAATTATCGCCGCCGCCAGCGAGCGGTTTATCTGTATCGCCGATCAGTCCAAGCTGGTCGATGTGCTAGGCGCATTTCCACTGCCGGTCGAAGTGATTCCGATGGCTCGCAGTCATGTCGGACGAGAATTGCTCAAGCGCGGTGGTCAGCCGGTATTGCGGGAGAACTTCATCACCGATAATGGCAACCTGATTCTGGATGTCTACAACCTGAGCATTCTGGAACCGGCCAAAATGGAAGCAGAACTGAACACAATCGCTGGGATCGTCACGGTCGGCTTGTTTGCACTGCGTCCAGCCGATATGCTATTGCTGGGAGCCGTTGATGGCGGGGTGCAGACCATCCGGGCCTGATTAGCGCAGACAAAAAACGGGCGCTACCCGAAGGCTGCGCCCGTTCGCCCTTACGCCTGTTATCGTCAGGTTCTATTAGAAATCAACACGGGTACCGATAGAAACCGCGTTCTGGTCACCGTAGAAAAAGTTACCGTCGGCATTGCGCCCAATGTATTCGACCCAGACCCGGGTCCGCTTGCTGAAGTTGTACTGATAACCCAGCAGGTAGTTCTCCATGGCGTCCTGGCCCGAAATGCCGGTATCCAACTGCCCATAAGCGGCGCTGATGACATTGTTGCCGAAGGTGTAAGACCCTGCTAGATAGGCATTCCAAGGAGTGCTGGTATTACGCCCATAGTCGATCTGCCACGTTGGCTTAAGTAGACCCCATTCATTGTAAGTACCCTGCTCGTAGTTAAAGCCAATGGTGAATGGGCCAGAGCTATAGCCGAGGCCAATGGCCCATTGATCAAGATTCAGATCAACGTAAGGAACACCACCGGCGTCAACCAGTTGATCGCCTTCCAGGGAGATATAAGTCACGCCGGCAAAGAACGGGCCGTTGCTATACTTCGCGCTGATATTCCAGATATCGATGTTGTTGGACCAACCTTGCGCATCATTGAGCGACCCGTTCATGGAGAACATGAGCGCGGCGCTGAATCCGTTAAAATCGGGGCTGGTGTACATGATGCTGTTATCAAGACGGCTCAGGGAGCCCCCACCCGAAGCCGCAGTCCGGTCTTGCCCCGGATTGAGTGTATAGCCGCTAAATGAACCACCCAGCCAAGACGTGGCGCCGAAAGACCGGCCAGTATTGAAAATATCGGTGACGCCAGTTACCCCGTAGTAGGGAGTTTCCTGAGTTCCCAACGTGATGCTGCCAAAGCTGCCCTTCAGACCCACGAATTTGGGCCGATTGCCCTGGAAATTGCCGCCATCGGTCACATCAACACCGAATTCATACTGGTAAATGGCGCTGAGACCACCCCCTAAATCCTCGCTGCCCATAACACCCAAGCGCGAATCGTTATTGAAGACATCCCAGTAGGCATCCGCATTCGACTCATCGTTGTAATCCACCGACACTCGGGCGGAACCGTACAGAATCGTGTCGGCCTGTGCAGCGAGAGGAGCAGCAAGAGCGGCGACAACCGCTAGGGCAAGTACTGACTTTTTCATAGCGAGATTCTCAAGTTGTTTGTAAACAAAAGCGAACGGCTCCAAGATTCATTTTCCGATCAATCGGTTGTTTGATGGGGAAATCATCTTGAAGCACTATTGAGGAGATTTATATACGCATTGCAGCAAAAAAGCAACTTTTTTTATATAAAAAATACAACTTATTGGCGCTGACGCAACGATTAACTTGCGCTTCCACCCAAACGAAAACGGACGCCTTAAGGCGTCCGTTCAGTTCAAACTGCTTCAAAAATCCGTAGCGGCATCAGAAGTCGACGCGGGTACCGAGGGAGAGTACGCCCAAATCGCCGTAGAAATCGCCATTGGCGCTGGTGCCCATGTACTCAGCCCAGACGCGGGTGCGCTTGCTGAAATTGTACTGGTAACCAATCGCATAGTTGTTCAGGTCACCCTGTTCCAGCCTAACGGCGCCCGGTCCACTGGTCAGCCAAATCCAGCTGTCATCCGGGGCAAGATAACCATACGAAGCCCGGATGATGTTGTTGCCGAAGGTGTACTGACCGGTCAGGTAGTAATTCTGGGAAGTACCGCTATACACTGTGTTCAGGTCGCCATTTTCATAGGCGAAGCTGACGGCGAACGGCCCGGAGTTATAACCAAACGCCAAGCCCCACTGATCGCCATCCCAAGCGGGAACACTGCTCAAAGTCTGCCCACTGGGTAGCGTCGTTTTGAAACTGTCGCCATCCAGAGCCATGTAGGTCGCGCCCGCAAAGAACGGGCCGTTCTTATACGAGGCGGAAATGTTCCACATATCAACGCCGTTGCTCAGGTTGGCTGGCAACTTGTTGCTGGAGTCAGCCTTACACAGCTCGCTAGTCGTCTGAGGATCGTTCGGCGGGCAGGTGCCATTCATGACCAGCATGGCCTGAACGCCAAACCCGCTCCAGTTCGGTGAGGTGTAGATCAGGCTGTTATCCATCCGCAGCCCGAAAGTGTTGCCCAGATAGGTATTCAGAACCGGAGAAGTCGTGGTTGACGCAGCAAAAGAATTGGTGGAGTTGAACACTCTGCTGCTGTTGAAAATATCGCCAATACCGATCACGTTGTAATAGGGCGTCCACTGGGTGCCCACAGTAACCGATCCCCAGCTCGCCCCTTTCAGACCAACCCACTTGGGACGGTTGCCGTTGAAGTTGCCGCCTTCGGTCACATCAACGCCGAATTCGTACTGGTAAATGGCCGCCAAGCCGCCGCCCAGATCTTCTTCGCCACGCACGCCCAGCCGCGAAGAGTTGTTGTAGACGTCCCAATTCGAGTCGGGAGAATTTTTATCGAAGTTGTTGGAATTCGGGTCGCTATAGTCGATAGATACCCGAGCAGAACCATACAGAGTGGTGTCCGCATAGGCGAACGAACCAAAACCGGTCAGCGCCGCAGCAACGGCCAGCGCAAGAGTGGACTTTTTCATGGCTAAACTCCTAGGTTTGTGTTGTATTTACGCAACAAAAGGGCGCTTTCAACTCGTTAAGGAGATTTATACGCATTCTGAAGCGGAAATGCAACTGATATTTTCAAAAAAAACACAAAACCTTGTGGTTGTAGTCAAAAAAGCAACATATTTTTATTTAAGCAACAAAAAACCCACCTGGTACTCTCAGGCGGGCTAGTGAGTGGCTGGGGGACTAGGATTCGAACCTAGGTTGGTGGAGTCAGAGTCCACAGTCCTGCCGCTAGACGATCCCCCAACTGGACACGGTTTAGCGCTTGGAGTACTGGGTAGCACGGCGGGCCTTACGCAGACCGACCTTCTTACGCTCCACCTCGCGAGCATCACGGGTTACAAAACCCGCCTTGCGCAGGGCTGGGCGCAGGCTTTCATCATACTCAAGCAGCGCACGGGTGATGCCATGCCGGATTGCACCGGCCTGACCGGTAATACCGCCACCCTTGACAGTCACATAAATGTCGAATCGCTCCTTGAGATCAGTTACTTCCAGCGCCTGGTAAACCACCATGCAGGAAGTTTCACGCCCAAAGTATTCGTTCAAAGGCCGCTGGTTGACCAGAATGCCGCCGGTGCCCGGACGCAAAAAAACGCGAGCGGTGGCGGTCTTACGCCGGCCAGTGCCGTAATACTGAGTTTGAGCCATGCCTGTTCTGTTCCTAAGATGCGCCAGAGAGTTTAGAGAATCAGTTCCAGCGGTTGCGGCTGCTGGGCAGCATGCTGGTGTTCGGGACCGGCGTAGACCTTCAGCTTGCTGAACATCGCCCGACCCAGCGGATTTTTGGGCAGCATTCCTTTAACAGCGATCTGGATAACGCGCTCCGGGTGCTGCTGCAATAGCTTATCCAGTGAAATGGACTTGAGATTGCCGATGTAGCCAGTCGTCCGATGGTAGAGCTTGTCAGTGGTCTTGCGTCCGGTGGTCCGCACTTTCTCGGCGTTGACCACAACGATATAGTCGCCAGTATCAACATGAGGGGTGTATTCGGGCTTATGCTTACCCCGCAGGCGACGGGCAATTTCTGACGACAGCCGGCCCAGAACCTTGTCCGTGGCGTCGATCACGTACCAGTCGTGCTTGACCTCAGCCGGCTTGGCGCTGAAAGTTTTCATTGAATTACGTGCTCCGAAAAATCCGCGTCTGCTTGAAGGGCGGGTATCCTACGCAAGCAAGGTGTATTTGACAAGACTTCAGATCTGTAGCCGCTCTACCACGCGCCCGTGGACCAGATGCTCCGCGATAATCTCGTCCAGATCGGCATGATCGACATAGGTATACCAAGTTCCTTCAGGATAAATGACGATGACTGGCCCCTCGGCGCAGCGATCCATGCATCCGGCATTGTTAATCCGCACCTTGTCGGGGATTAACGGCCCCAGCGCCTTGACACGCTGCTTCACGTAGTCGCGGGCTTCCTGGGCGCCGTATTGTTGGCAACATGGCGATCCGTCGGCCCGCAGATTGGTGCAAAAGAAGACGTGATAGCGATAATAATCCACTTCCATTCCCTCCCCCACCCGAATATCTCTACTAATGACCACCCGCCACTATACGCCTATTGACGCCCTGCTCATTAACATCGATCAGGCGCTCCGCACCCTGTTTGGCCAACCTACAACCACCGGCCGACCCCATCCCGCTGCGGAAACGCCGCCCACCGAATTGCCGCCTGCTGAACAAATTCAGACGGCGCGGCTGATGCGCGTCAACCACACCGGTGAAGTGTGCGCCCAGGCGCTCTATCAGGGTCAAGCGCTGACGGCGCGGCTGGAGACGGTGCGGGAACGCATGGAACAGGCTGCCGGTGAGGAAAACGACCATCTGGTCTGGTGCAGGATACGTTTACAGGAATTGGGTAGTCACACCAGCCGGCTGAACCCGTTATTTTACGCTGGGGCTTTTGCCCTCGGCGCTTTGGCAGGCAAGGCTGGGGATCGCTGGAGCCTAGGTTTTGTCGCCGAGACTGAGCATCAGGTGGTTGAACATCTGGATTCGCACCTGCGCCGTCTTCCGGTCGACGATCAGCACACCCGGGCGATTTTGGAGCAAATGAGGGATGACGAAGCGCAGCATGCCACCCAGGCGCTAGCGGCAGGCGGGATCCCGTTGCCATTGTCAATCCGCCAGCTGATGAGAGGCGCAGCCAACGTGATGACCGGGACGACCTACTGGGTCTGAGCTTTGCTGAGGCCGATTAAATCAGCCAGTCCAAGCGTCAGTTCTCACCATAGAAAATCTCGGTCATTTCCTGCCGCACCCGCCGTTCAATCCCGCTCTGGTCGTGAAATGGCGCATCCTGCTCCGCTGGGCTAAACTGATAATGCCTTAGATCAGAATCCTTCCGCAGCATTCGGGTATAAAAGATCTGCTGTTGCGCAAGATTAATATCGATCATCTGATAATGCACACTGGCGTCCTGGGACAGGAAGTCCTGGATCGAGTGGATCGGATGATCGATGAAATGTTTATTCCCGATGTCATCACGGGTAAAGCCGCGCACCCGGTAGTCGATACTGGCAATGTCCGGTTTGAAGCAGTCAATCAGGTAATCCAGCGCTTTGAGTGGCGAAATGCGCCCACAGGTCGAGACATCAATGTCGGCCCGGAAAACACTGATGCCCTGATTGGGTTGGCTTTCCGGGTAGGTATGGATGGTGATATGACTCTTGTCTAGGTGGCATAGCAGCGCATCGGGCCACGGGCCGGGTGGTTCGCTGGCGAGGCCCGATGCAGGGGCAGCAGATCCCTCTGAAATCAGCAAAGCGACACTGGCTCCCTGTGGTTCGTAGTCCTGACGAGCGATGTTGAGGATATTGCCGCCAATGATCCCGGCTACCGTACTGAGGATCTTGGTCAGCCGTTCTGTGTTGTAAGTCTCATCAATATAGGCAAGATAGCGTTTCTGTTGTGCTGGGGTCGAGGCGTAGCCAACATCATAACTGTTCAAGCACAAGGTCTTTGTCAAGTTATTGAACCCAGTCAATTGCAATCGGGGCATTGCGCCTAAAGTCACTGCTGTTCTCCTCCTCAGCGAAAAATGCATGTTCTGGATATCGTTAGAGCGTTATCAATTAAGTGTTCCCCGCTCTTGACTCTGCATATCATGTAGGACTTTCGCTTATCCAATTAGGTGGGTTGGTAAGCGCGAATACGGGGATTTCGTAGCTCGTTGCGCAAATAATCACTCCACAAGCTGTGCTTGATCTGAT
>RXIV01000001.1 GCA_003989085.1 Candidatus Competibacteraceae bacterium | reverse complement strand
AGGGTGCTCTGCACGGCGCGGGCAGTCTCGTAGTGATCCTGACCCACCACCAGCGGATCCAGCTGCCGCGAAGTGGAGTCCAGCGGATCGACCGCCGGGTAGATACCCAGCTCGGCGATCTGGCGGGACAACACGACAGTCGCGTCCAAGTGGGCGAAAGTGGTCGCCGGCGAGGGATCGGTCAGGTCGTCGGCGGGCACGTACACCGCCTGGATGGAGGTGATGGAACCGGCCTTGGTTGAGGTGATGCGTTCCTGCAGAACACCCATTTCCTCCGCCAGGGTCGGCTGGTAACCCACCGCGGATGGCATACGACCGAGCAGCGCCGAGCACTCGGTACCGGCCAGGGTGTAGCGGTAGATGTTGTCGACGAACAGCAGCACATCACGGCCTTCGTCACGGAAGTTCTCGGCGATGGTCAGGCCGGTCAGGGCGACGCGCAGCCGGTTGCCCGGCGGCTCGTTCATCTGCCCATAGACCAGGGCCACCTTGTCGAGCACGTTCGAGTCCTTCATCTCGTGATAGAAGTCATTGCCTTCACGAGTGCGCTCGCCGACACCGGCGAACACCGAGTAGCCGGAGTGCTCGATGGCGATGTTGCGGATCAGCTCCATCATGTTGACGGTCTTGCCAACGCCGGCACCGCCGAACAGGCCAACCTTGCCGCCCTTGGCGAACGGGCAGAGCAGGTCGATGACCTTGATGCCGGTTTCCAGCAGCTCGGTCGCGCCCGACTGATCCTCGTAGCTCGGTGCCGCCTGGTGGATTGCCCGATAGGTGTCGGTCTCGACCGGGCCCTTGTGGTCGATCGGGGTACCAAGCACGTTCATGATCCGGCCCAGGGTAGGCTTGCCCACCGGTACCGAAATCGGCGCGCCCGTATTGGACACGCTCATGTTGCGCTTCATGCCTTCCGACGGACCCATGGCAATGGTCCGCACCACGCCATCGCCAAGCTGCTGCTGCACTTCCAGGATCAGCCCGTTTTCATCAAGGCGCAGCGCATCGTAGATCTTGGGCACCGACCCGCGGGGGAACTCGACATCCACCACCGCGCCGATGATTTGCACGATATTGCCAGAACTCATTCTTTGGGTTCCTCTTGAACTTGTTTCACCGCACGTCCGCCCCGGGGGGACCGGCGTTCGCAGCCTTATACCGCCGCGGCGCCACCCACGATTTCGGCCAGCTCCTGGGTGATCGACGCCTGCCGGGCCTTGTTGTAGATCAGTTGCAACTCATTGATGAGGGTGCCCGCGTTGTCGGAAGCGCTCTTCATGGCAACCATGCGGGAGGCCATCTCGCAGGCGACATTCTCCACCAGGGCCTGATAGACCACGGATTCCCCATAGCGCCGCAGCAGCAGCTCGATGAGTTCCTTCGGATCGGGCTCGTAGATGTAATCCCAGCGATGAGCTGGCGCGGCATCCTTCACCTCGGCGGTCACCGGCACCAGCTGCTCGATCTTGGGCTTCTGGCTCATGGTGTTGACGAACTCGTTGTACACCAGATAGATCGCGTCGATGCGCCCTTCGGCGAAGGCATCAGCCATGACCTTGACCGGGCCGAGCACGTCTTCAAAGCGAGGCGCGTCACCCAAGTGGGAAACATGGGCGACCACGTTGCCCCGGAGCCGGCGGAAGAACTGGAACGCCTTGGTACCGACCGTGCACAGATCGATTTCGACACCGCGAGTCCGCCACTGCTGCATGGCGAGGGTGGCGGCCTTGAACAGGTTGGTGTTCAGGCCACCGCACAAGCCACGGTCGGTCGAGATGACGATGAAGCCGACCCGCTTGATCTCGCGTTCCACGAGTCCCGGGCTGCGATACTCCGTATGCGCATGGGCCAAGTGCGAGATGACGTTGCGAATCTTGCTCGCATAGGGCCGGGCCGCTCGCATGCGCTCCTGTGCCTTGCGCATCTTGCTTGCCGCCACCATTTCCATGGCCTTGGTAATCTTCTGAGTACTTTTGATACTCTTGATTTTGGTTCGTATCTCTTTAGCACCGGCCATGCTGACACCCGTTTAGACGTAGTGGGCCTTGAAATCTTCCACGACTTTCTTAATGCCGCTTTCGATCTCGTCGTTGTAATCGCCCGTTGCATTGATCTTGTCGACCAAGGCAGCGTGGTTGGCCCGCGCGAACGCCAGCAAGCCGGCTTCGAAATCACCGATCTTGTTGAGCGGCACGTCGTCCAGATAGCCCCGATCTACGGCGAACAGCGAAATACCCATCTCGGCAACCGACATCGGCGAGTACTGCTTCTGCTTCATCAGTTCGGTTGCCCGCTGGCCGCGCTCAAGCTGCTTGCGGGTTGCTTCGTCAAGGTCGGAGGCGAACTGGGCAAAGGCGGCCAGTTCACGGTACTGGGCCAGGGCCAGACGGATACCACCACCGAGCTTCTTGACGATCTTGGTCTGGGCGGCACCACCGACGCGGGACACGGACAGGCCCGGGTTGATGGCCGGCCGGATACCGGCGTTGAACAGGTCGGTTTCCAGGAAGATCTGGCCGTCAGTGATCGAGATCACGTTGGTGGGCACGAAGGCCGACACGTCACCCGCCTGGGTTTCAATGATCGGCAGCGCGGTCAGCGAGCCGGTCTTGCCCTTGACTTCACCGTTGGTGAGGCGCTCGACCTCATCGGCATTGACGCGGGAGGCGCGCTCCAGCAACCGGGAGTGCAGATAGAACACGTCGCCGGGGAAGGCTTCGCGGCCCGGCGGGCGGCGCAGCAGCAGGGAAACCTGACGATAGGCTACGGCCTGCTTGGACAGATCGTCATAAACGATCAGCGCGTCCTGACCACGGTCACGGAAATACTCGCCCATGCTGCAGCCGGAGTAGGGCGCGATGTAGAGCATGGCCGCGGATTCAGACGCACTGGCGGCGACGACGATGGTGTGATCCATCGCGCCATGCTCCTCAAGCTTGCGCACCACGTTGGCAATCGACGAGTTCTTCTGGCCGATGGCGACGTAGATACACTTGATGCCGGTACCTTTCTGATTGATGATCGCGTCGATCGCAACCGCAGTCTTGCCGGTCTGGCGATCACCGATGATCAATTCACGCTGGCCACGGCCAATCGGCACCATGGCGTCGATGGCTTTCAGACCGGTCTGCACCGGCTGGCTTACCGACTGGCGCTCAATAACGCCCGGGGCAATGACTTCGATAGGTGCAGTCTGCGCGGCCTTGATCGGACCCTTGCCGTCAATCGGCTGACCCAGGGCATTCACCACGCGGCCCAGCAGCGCCTCGCCAACCGGCACTTCCAGGATGCGCCCGGTGCACAGGGCCTTGTCACCTTCCGCGAGATGCTCGTAGTCGCCCAGAATCACCGCGCCAACGGAGTCGCGCTCCAGGTTCATGGCGAGGCCGTAGGTGGCCGGATCACCTTCCCGGGGGGCCGGGAACTCGATCATTTCACCCTGCATCGCGTTGTCGAGGCCATAGATCCGGGCGATGCCATCGGCCAGGCTGACAATGGAGCCTTCCGTGCGTGCTTCAGCAGACGCCTCATAGCCTTGCAGGCGTTGCCGAATCAGATCGCTGATTTCGGATGGTTTAAGTTGCATAAAACGGTATTCCCCTTACTGGCTTAAGGCCGTGGCGAGTTTTTCCAGCCGGCCGCGCGCCGAACCGTCGATCACCAGATCGCCGACCCGGATCACCGCGCCCGCGATCAGTGACGCATCCATCTTGCAATCCAGCGCTACGTCACGCTGGAATCGGGCGCGAAGCGCTTCGCTGACCTGAATACGCTGAGCTTCAGTGACGGCGACCGCGCTGATCAGCTCGGCGTGGACAACGCTCTCGGCGTTAGCGCGCAGTTGCTCGAACAGAACGGCAATGCCCGGGAGCTGGTGCAGGCGATGAAACTCGGCCAGCATCCGCAGAAAGGCCACAAACACCTCGGGCACCTCCGCGCCACCGCGAACATCGCGGCAGAGCCCGGCTACCAGCTCGGCTTTTTGATCACCGCGCAGCGTCGGATTCCAGGGGCCCAGCAGACGGTGCATGGCAGGATCCGCCGCGACAGCGGCGGCGGCCTTCAGGATCTCGGACCAGAGCGGCAACGCCTGCGTGGCCTGCGCTTCTTCAAACGCAGCGCGCGCGTAGGGCCGTGCAGCGGTGGTGGGTCGGACGACGGTTGTCGTTTCAGCCATTGGCGTGGTCCGTATTGTTATAGCTGAGCGACCAGGTCATCCAGCATGGCAGCGTTAGCCGCTTCATCGACCTCGCGCTTGAGAACCTTGCTGGCGCCGGTGATGGCAAGACTGACCACCTGGTTGCGAAGCTGTTCGCGGGCGCGGTTGACTTCCTGCTCGATCTCCGCCTTGGCGGCGGCAAGCTGGCGGTCACCCTCGACGCGGGCTTCCTGCTTTGACTGCTCGATGATTTCGTTGGCGCGCTTATGGGCCTGGGCGACGATCTCGGCGGCTTGCTGCTTTGATTCCTTGAGCATTTGCGCGGCTTTGGCCTTGGCCAGTTCCTGCTCGCGCACGCCGCGTTCTGCGGATGCCAGGCCATCAGCGATTCGCTTCTGGCGGTCTTGCATGGCCTGAATGATCGGCGGCCACACATACTTCATGGTAAAGAGCACCAGAAGGCCGAACGTGATCATCTGCCCTATAAGGGTAGCATTGAAATTCACGCTGATACCTCCTCAGGTACGCACAGGTTAGAGGGCGTCAGAGCACTGAGCGCTCCGATCACTTGATCAGGGCCTGCACCGGACCGAGGAACGGGTTGGCGAAGGTGAAGAACAGCGCGATACCGACACCAATCATGGTCACCGCGTCCAGCAGACCGGCAACGATGAACATCTTGACCTGCAGCGCGGGAATCATTTCCGGCTGACGCGCGGCACCTTCGAGGAATTTGCCGCCCAGCAGGGCGAAACCGATGGCGGTACCCAGCGCACCCATGCCGAGGATCAGCGCCACGGCGATAACGGTCATACCCTGCACATTGGCGATCAGGCTTGCAGCTTCCATTAGTGTCTCCCGTTTACGAGGTTGAGGTGTGGATGAAAGAAAACCGGGTTAGAGATGGCCGGCCCGCAGGCAACCGGCCCCGAAAGTCCGCTCAATGATCTTCGTGCGCCATGCTCAGGTACACGATGGTCAGCACCATGAAGATAAACGCCTGCAGGGTGATAACCAGAATGTGGAACACCGCCCACGGCCAGCCCAGGACAAACTGGAGCCACCAGGGCAGCAGCGCGATCAGGATGAAGATTAGTTCGCCAGCGTAGAGGTTGCCGAACAGACGCAGGCCGAGCGAGATGGGCTTGGCCAGATCCTCGACGATCCGCAGCAGCAGATTGAACGGCATCAGCCACTTGCCGAAGGGATGGGTCAGGATTTCCATCGAGAAGTGGACCGGACCCTTGACCTTGATGCTGTAGTAGTAGATGAGCAGCAGCACCGAGATTGACAGGCCAAACGTCGAGTTCAGGTCGGTCGAGGGCACAGTGCGCAGATACGGCACCCCGAACGCACCGGCGATGGCCGGAAGCAGGTCGACCGGCACCAGGTCCATGGTGTTCCAGAGAAATACCCAGATAAAGATCGTCAGCGACAGCGGTGCGATAACCGGATTGCGGCCGTGGAACGAATCCTTAACCTGGGTGTCAACAAACTCGACCATGATTTCACAGAAGTTCTGCAGCGGCCCAGGAACATCGCTGGTCGCGTTGCGCGCGGCCTTGATGAACAGCCACAGGAACAGCCCCCCAAGCGCCGCTGCGAACAGCAGCGTATCCAGATGGATCACACCAAAGCCGCCTGACTCTTCACCATGCAGGAAATGCATGCGGGTCAGGTCAAAGCGGAGGTTGGTTAGGTGATGTACGATGTATCCCGTTGCGGAATGACCAGTTTCGCTCATAGCGTCCTCACCGAAGCGTCGAATGTGAAGGGTAGTGCCAGCCAGTACGCCATCAGCGTCGCCATGTATGCAAGCAGGAGCGGGAGAGGAGAGACAGGAAGCCAGAGGAGAGCGACGCTCAGCAGAACGACCGTCAGCAGCAACTTGACGACTTCGCCCACATAGAACGCTCGCGCGATCTTGGCGGCCGGTGAGCCGATACGTACCGAGAAAACCTTGCTCGCGAAGTAGGCGGTAACTAACAGGCTGATGCCGCCGCCAACCAGTGCGGAGTAGAACGCCTGAGCGTCGCCAAGCGCGAGGGCTGCGATAGCCGTCAGCAGCGCGATAAGCGACTGTATGGCGACGATTTTACGGGTGACTTGTTTCGCGCCCATGGTTCGCATTGATTCTAATAATTTTCATGGAACTGGATTGCGCAGGGCATTTCTGCTTGGTTTTTTTGAGTCGTTATAATCGGGTTTTAGTTATCAACTGCATGTGCCTCGCTGCCATTACCGCCAGAATCTCCTCATGGCCACACGAAGCGCCGAGGATTATAGGAAATACGATCTATCGGGGTCAATGAAGATTTATGTGCCGCAGTATGGCGATCACTTCACCCGGGCCATGATGCCGTCCAGTTCATCCAGGGTGTTGTAGTGAATCACGACGCAGCCCTTGCCGGAACGGCCATGGCGCAGCTGTACCCGCGCGCCGAGGCGCTCGGCAAGATCATTTTGCAGGTTGCGGATGTCAGGATCGAGTGAGCGGCGCGTCGCCGGCGGATTCGGTTGCTGCAGGCGTCGGGCCAGCATCTCGGTTTCGCGCGCCGACAGGCCGTGCAGGAGCACCTGATGGGCGGCTTCCCGTTGCAGGCTCGGCGGCAGGGGCAACAGGGCGCGGGCATGGCCCATATCCAGCTTGCGCTCACGGACCAGGTGCTGCACGTCCTCGGTCAGCTCCAGCAGACGCAGCAGGTTGCTGATCGTGGCTCGCGAGCGACCCACCGCCTCGGCAGCTTCCTGATGGGTCAGATCAAACTCGCTGATCAGTCGCCGCAGGGCGCTGGCTTCTTCCAGGGGATTGAGATCCTCGCGCTGGATATTCTCGATCAGCGCCATGGCGATAGCCGCCCGGTCAGGCACCTCACGAATCACCGCTGGCACCTCGCGCAGGCCGGCCAGCTGCGCCGCCCGCCAGCGCCGTTCACCGGCGATCAGCTCGTAGCGATCCTCACCCAGCGGCCGCACCACCACCGGCTGCACCACGCCCTGAGCGCGGATCGAATCAGCCAGCTCGCGCAGACCTTCCTCGCGCAGGTCCTGGCGCGGTTGATAACGGCCACGGCTGATCTGCTCGACCGGCAATTGCCGCAGCACATCCCCGGCAGCCGGTGCCCCGGCAGGCTGTGGAGCGGCCGCGCTCGCCCCGAGCAGGGCATCCAGGCCACGCCCCAGGCCGCCTTTTTTGCGCATCATGGCTGCAGCTCCGCATCAGACCGCTGCAAGCGCGCCAGCAGCTCACGCGCCAGATCCCGATAGCCCTGGGCACCGCGCGAGCTGTTGTCATAGCGGATGATCGGCAGGCCATAGCTGGGCGCCTCGGCCAGGCGTACATTGCGCGGAATCGCCGTGGTGTACAGTGCGTCGCCGAAATGTTCCACCAGTTGCGCCGAGACTTCATTGGCCAGCCGGTTGCGGGCATCGAACATGGTACGCAGCAGACCCTCGATGCGTAGGCCAGGATTGGTCGCGCGGCGCACTTTCTGAATGGTATCAAGCAGCGCCGACAACCCTTCCAGGGCGTAGTACTCGCACTGCATGGGGATAATCACCGCCTGGGCAGCAGTCAGGGCGTTGACCGTCAGCATGTTCAGCGATGGGGGACAGTCGATCAGGATCAGATCGAAGCGCTCACGTACCGTGTCCAGTGCGGCGCGCAAACGGCCGGCAGCGTTCTCGGCGCCGAGCAGATTGACTTCGGCAGCGGTCAGGTCGCCATTGGCGGGCAGCACGAACAGGCCACTCTCATCCACAGCCTGCAGGGCATCAGCCAGCGCGATTTCCCCGAGCAGCACTTCATGGCTGGTGGCGGTGGCGGCGTGCTTGTCGATGCCGCAGCCCATGGTGGCATTGCCCTGCGGGTCCAGGTCGACCAGCAGTACCCGCTGTTGCAGTGCCGCCAGGCAGGCAGCCAGATTGACCGCAGTGGTGGTCTTGCCAACGCCACCCTTTTGATTGGTGATCGCGAGAATTGTGCTCATGCGGAACTCAATGCAGGGTGGACACCGGTGCCAGATGGACCAGATGGCGTTCGGCATCCAGGCTTGGCACATGCAGCGGATAGATGCCGACCAGGGCGTAGTTCGGCGGCAGGCGGGCTAGTTCGTCGTCAGGAAACACACCCTTCATCGCCAGCAGGCGGCCCTGCGGCGCGCACAATGGTCCAGCGGCATTCACCAGATCAGCCAGCGTGGCGAAGGCCCGCGAGACCACGCTGTTGAATGGCGCGTCCGGCCGATAGTCCTCGACCCGGCTGCGCACCACGCTGACATTGTGCAGATGCAGTTCGGCGGCGGCCTGAGTCATGAAGCGGGTGCGCTTGCCGTTACTGTCCAGTAGACAGATCTGGTAATCCGGCCGGGCAATGGCCAGCGGGATCCCCGGCAGTCCGGCACCACTGCCGACATCCAGCACGCGCGGACCATCGACCCAGGGCAGAATCGACAGACTGTCGAGCACATGGCGAACCACCATGGCCTCGGGCTCGCGCACCGCAGTCAGATTATAGGCACGGTTCCAGCGCTCCAGCAGAGTCAGGTAGGCTGCCAGGCGCGCGATATCCGCAGCGGACAGCGGCGCAATGCCAAGCTGCCGGCTCCCCTTAAGGATGGATTGTTCGATGCTCATATCGATGATCAATGTCCCGGGGCGCAGGCCGCAGCCGGGTTCTGAAAGCCATGAGTAAAGGATCAGGGCAAGACGCTTTGGAATAAGCCCATGCAGTGTACCATGCCCGCTGGCTATGACCGTGCGTCTGGTACCTTGCGTGCTGCCGTCGCCGAACCGTCATCGCTACGCCACGCACCTGTCATGCCCGCCGCCAACCATAGCAGGTAGAACTCTTTTCCTGAATTCTCCTGGACTGGACGGCGGCATGGTGAAGAATATCGGTAAACAGCTGGTCAATGGTGCGCATGATTGGGTCTTCAAGGCGGTGCACAACCGCTGCCTCATTTATAACGTCTGCTGGGAGGATCCACGTATCGACCGGCAGATTCTCAACCTGGATGCGGCCAGCCGGGTTGTGGTACTGACCAGCGCCGGCTGCAATACCCTGGATTATCTGCTCGATTCGCCGGCGGCGATCCATGCCGTCGATGTCAACCCGCGCCAGAACGCGCTGCTGCATCTGAAGCTGGCGCTGATTGAGCGCGGTGATTTCGCTGACCTGTTTCGCATGTTTGGCCAGGGCGCGCATCCGAACTTTCGCAGTCTGTACGCGGCGCTGCGAACACGGCTGCCGGACTATGCGCGCGCCTTCTGGGATCAGAAAATCGCCTATTTCGACGGCGACAGCCACAAGCGCTCGTTTTACTACTATGGCACATCAGGCGCCATTGCCTGGATTCTCAGCCGTTACCTGCTCAGCGCCGACCGTCACCTACGCACGCGCCTGTTCGACCTGCTCGATGCCCAGACCCTGGATGAGCAACGCGCGATCTACGCCACCATCGAGCCGGCCCTGTGGGGGCGCTTTACCTCCTGGCTGGTGCGCCAGCCGATGACCATGGCCATGCTTGGCGTGCCACGGCCGCAGATTTATCTGATCAGCACCCAGTATCCCGGTGGTCTGGTGGGCTATGTCAGCGCCAAACTGCGCCATGTCCTGACCGAAGTGCTGATCCATGACAACTACTTTTGGCGGGTTTATCTGACCGGCGCCTATACCGCAGACTGCAGCCCGAATTACCTCAAGCCGGAAAACTTCGCGCGCTTGCGCGCCAATGCCGGGCGTGTGCATACGCATAACGCCACGGTCAGTCGGTTTCTCCAGCAGAACCCCGGCGCTTACAGTCACTTCGTACTGCTTGATCATCAGGATTGGCTGGCCTGGCACCAGCCCGATGCGCTGCGCGAGGAATGGGAATTGATCCTGACCAACAGCCGCCCAGGCAGCCGCATTCTGTTGCGTTCGGCCAGCCCGGCGTTGAATTTTCTGCCGGAGTGGGTGCAATCGGCGGTGCGCTTCTTCCCGGAACATACCGCAGCCCTGCACCCGCTTGACCGGGTCGGCACCTACGGCAGCATGCACCTGGCGGAGGTTCGATGAGCGCTGCGACCACTACGGAACAGACGCTGGCGCGCTACTATCACCTCCATGCCCGTCTTTACGATGCTACCCGCTGGAGTTTTCTATTCGGGCGCAGCGATCTGCAGGCGCGGATCGCGGCTTTGCGCAGTCCGCAACGCATTCTGGAAATCGGCTGCGGCACCGGGCGCAATCTGGCGCGGTTGGCCCACTGTTTTCCAGCGGCGCAACTGATCGGTCTGGATCTGTCAGCCGACATGCTGGCGCGTGCCCGGACTCATCTGCGCCAGCATCGGTCGCGGGTGATCCTGCGCCAGCAGATCTACAGCCAGCCACTCGCGCCCGCGCCCGGTTTCGATCTGATCGTGCTGTCCTATTGCCTGAGCATGATCAACCCGGGCTGGGAGCAGGTGATTCGCAGCGCCCGCCAGGACCTGATGGCGGATGGCCTGATGGCCGTAGTTGATTTCCATGACACCCGCTGGCCGGCATTCCGGCGCTGGATGGCGGTCAATCATGTGCGCATGGAAGGGCAGTTGCTGCCGGAACTCCAGACCCACTTTCAGCCCCTGGACAGTGCTGTACGTCGCGCCTATGGCGGCGCCTGGCGCTATCTGCGCTTCATCGGCACGCCCAGGCCGATCGTGCACCGCTAGCAGCACAGCCGCTCCGGCATCACCCGCCATGCCGCTGGCGGGCCTATGCCTTACCCCTTTCCTTAGGCCGCTTCCGGCTGCGTGGTCCGGGTGGCTGCCGGGGCCGGAAGCGGATACCGCGCCCTTTCTTCCGTCCAGTGCAGCAGTTCCAGCCGCCCATCGCCATGTTCGACCAGCGCGGTACAGCTCTCGACCCAGTCGCCATCGTTCGCATACCAGATGCCGTCAATCCGGGTTAATTCCGCCTGGTGAATATGCCCACAGATCACGCCGTCAAAGCCCCGGTGCCGGGCGGCATGTACGGCAGCGGCTTCATAACGGGCGATGTAGGCGGCGGCCCGACTGATACGCCGCTTGAGCGTATTGGCCAGCGACCAATAGGGATAATTGAACCGGCGCCGTACGCGATTGGTCCAGCGATTGGCAAACAGCAGCACATCGTATATCCAGTCCCCGAACCAATCGGCCAGCCAGCCGCCGCACTTGACCGTGTGGTCAAATTCATCGCCATGCGTGACCAGGAAGCGCCGGCCATCGGCGGTACGGTGCTCGCATTCAGCCATGATCTCGATGCCGCCGACCCGCAGCGCCAGATAGTCGCGGACAACTTCATCATGGTTACCGGGAATGTACACGACCCGCACCCCACGCTCGGCCAGCGCCAGCACCGCATTGAGCACGCGACCGTGTCCGGAGGGCCAGCGTCCGCCCTTGTGCAGGGACCAGAAATCGATGAAATCACCCACCAGATATAACTGCCCGCAATCGAGATGGCGCAAAAAATCCAGTAGAAACTCCGCCTTGCAGTCCTTGAACCCAAGATGAATATCGGAAATCCAGGCGGAACGAACGTAATTGGGCGGCATGAATCGGCCTCGCGGTAGCGTGAACGACCACAGTCGCCGCACTGTGCCGTATCTTCATGACTGTTTGGTAATGACTGCGTGAATTCCTGGTCAAAGATCGCGATTCTGGACCCCGTGCATACAGCCGTTGCGTATACTGAATGCCAGACGCGGCCCGGCGCCGCGGAAAACGGAACAAATTTTGCTATACCCTTGACAGACGTTTCTGAATGGGCTGCGCCGATGACCATACAAGCCACAATTGCCCCACCCCGCTCGCAGGCGCTCGCACTTTTTGTGCGCTGCGGTGATGCTACGCCCCAGGATTGGGCGCACTGGGGCGGGTGCATGCAGGTACCGGGGATGTGGCGTTTTGATGTTGCCAGCGAAGCCGACCTGCTGGAGCTGCTGGATCGCCTGACTGCCAGTCTGCCCCCCATGGCCCAGACCGACACCTTCGCCTGCATTTCGGCTGCCGACACTGCCGATGCTGCCACCGAAACGCTGTCGTTTGGTCTGCTCGCTACTGCGCAAAATCTGCCGGTGCTGCTGACCCGCCGCCGCTACCCCTGGCTGATGGGCAACCTGAGCCTGCATGTGCGCAGCTACCTGCAACCGATCGTCGATCTGGCCCGTGGCGGGCAGCTATTCGCTTACGAAGCCTTGTGTCGCGGCCTGACGCCCGAGGGCGCCCTGCTCAGCGGCCAGCGTATGTTTGAACTGGCGACGCGCGCCAGCCGGCTGGAAGCGCTCGACCTGGCCTGCCAGTTCAGCGCCCTTAAGACCCGGACGCTGTTTCCCCGGCATATACCGCTCTTTGTCAACATTCTCCCGGACAGTCTGCTGGCGCTCGACCTGCGCCGCGATCCCTGGGCCAACCTGGCGGCCCTGGGCATTCGTCCGGAGGAACTGGTTTTTGAAATCGTCGAAAGCGAGCGCTGCGCCGATATCGATGCTCTGGTCGAGGTGGTCGATCATCTGCGCAGCCAGGGTTTTCGCATCGCACTCGATGATGTTGGCAGCGGCTATAACAGCCTGAACGTGCTGGCGACGCTGCGCCCGGATTTTCTTAAGCTCGATCGCGGTCTGGTACAGGGTGTGCAGGGCAGTCAGGTGCGCCTGGTGCTGCTGCAGGCGCTGATCTCCATGGCGCAACGCCTTGGCTGTGCGATCATCGCCGAGGGCCTGGAGCGCTTCGAGGATGTCGCAGTCTGCCGCGATCTGGGCGTGCACTTTGCCCAGGGCTACTATTTTGCTGCGCCAGCGCCCGAACCGGTGACACCACCACCGCTGCCGCCGCGCCAGGAAATTCCGCGTCCGGCGCGGCACACGGTGCGGCTGCGTGACTTTGTTGAGCCGGCACCCTCGCTGCCGCTGGAGGCCGGCCTGGAGCAGGCCCGCGAGCATTTCCAGCAGTATCCCGACCAGCCGCTGCTGATCGTGCTGGACGACAGCAAGCCGATCGGCTACCTGACCCGCAACGGCGCCCGTGTCCAGCAGCAGCGCAGTTTTGGCCTCGGACGCCGCTGCCGGCCGCTTAACAAGCTGCTGCCCGAGCACCTGTCGGCCCGCGCTCTGGCCTTTCGCCTGTACCACGATCCCGAGCCCGCGCAGCCTTGGGTGGTCGTGGATGCCAATGGCATCTATCTGGGCGTGCTGGAGCCGTGGACGGTGCTCGATCAGTTGCTGTCCGGTCAGTCGCGCGAGAGCGTGCATCCCCTGTCGCACCTGCCAACCGGTCCGGTGCTGCGCGACACCCTCGACCTGCAACTGCGCGCCCAGAAGGAACTGTCGCTGGTCTATATCGACCTGGATCGCTTCAAGGCCTTCAATGATCGCTACGGCTTCGTGCGTGGCGACGCCATGATCATGCTGCTGGCCGAAGTGCTGCGCCAGGCTTTCCGTGGCATGCCGGAAACCTACCTCGGCCATATCGGCGGCGACGATTTCATTGCCGTGGTACCGCGTGACAGCCACGACCTGCCAACGGTCCTGCAGCACATGCTGGTGTCCTTCCGCGCGCTGGCCGCCTATTTGTACGACAGTGACGACCTGCGCCGCGGCTACTTCACTACCGAGGACGGCAGTCCACACCCGACCGCCTCGATCTCGGTGGTGATCATCGACGGTCATCGCGGCCAGATCACCGACAGTCTCGCCGCCAGCGAGCGCGTTGCTCAGCTCAAGAAGCTGGCCAAGGCGCAACTGGGCAGCATTATCGCCATTGACGACAACCCACCGCGTTTCCTGACCGCAGCCACATCCGAAGTCCGGGAACGGCCTTGGGAAGACCGCGCCATTCGCGCCCTGCTGCATGTCACCGCTCAGCCGCGCAGCGGCAGCATCCACGACCTGGATGCAGTCTTTAAGCGTTACCCGTTTTTCGAACTGATCTACGAACTGGACGCCCAGGGTGTGCAGCGCTATCCCAACTGGGTGCATCCTGGCATGTGGGGACGGATCAAGAGCGGCGGCATGGGCGTGGATCGCGCTATCCAGCCCTATTTTCAGCTGGTCGCGCATCGCGGCACACCCTATGTATCCAACCTGTACCTGTCCAGCGCCAGTGGCGAATTCTGCGCTACCGTTGCCGTGCCGCTGCACGATGCCGAGGGCGCCTTCTCTGGCGTGCTGGTCGGCGACCTGAACCTGACCGGCCTGGTCGCGCTCAGCGCCGGTGGCCGCGCCGAGATCTGAGCAGCGCAACCGGTGAGGCGCATCACGGGTGAATGCGACGGCTGATCTTGACGATGCCTTGGCGCAACTGGCCACGTTCGTGACCCACCCGCGCCGGCTATTTGTCCTGACCGGTGCCGGTTGCAGCACCGCATCGGGCATTCCCGATTACCGCGACCGCAATGGCGACTGGAAACGCCAGCCGCCGATCAACTACCAGGCCTTTGTCGGCGGCGAGTATGCCCGCCAGCGCTATTGGGCGCGCAGTCTGCTCGGCTGGCCGGCTTTTGCTCGCGCCCGGCCCAACGCCGTCCATGTTGCCCTGGCGCGGCTGGAAACCGCCGGCTTCATCCACCAGCTGGTCACGCAGAATGTTGACGGTCTGCACCAGCAGGCCGGCAGCCGGCGCGTCATCGATCTGCACGGACGTCTGGACGCGGTCGATTGCCTTGCCTGCGGTCACCGGCAGGCACGCGCCGCCTTCCAGACTGTGCTGGAACGGAACAATCCGGCCTTTGTGGCGCAGGTCGCGACACTCGGGCCGGACGGTGACGCTGATCTGGAGCAGGCGGATTTTGGCGCGTTTCGTGTGCCGGGCTGCCCGCGCTGCGGCGGGCTGCTCAAACCGGCGGTGGTGTTTTTCGGTGAGACGGTGCCCAAAGCGCGGGTGGAACGCGCCAGCCAGCGCCTGGCCGAGGCGGATGCGCTGCTGGTAGTCGGCTCCTCGCTGATGGTGTTCTCCGGCTACCGCTTCTGCCGGCAGGCCGCCGAACGCCAGCAGGCAATCGTGGCGATCAATCGTGGCCACACCCGCGCCGATACCCTGTTGACGCTGAAAATCGACGCCGACTGCGCGGCAGTGCTCAATGGTCTGCTGGCACGGCTGACGCTTTAGGGTGTTGGGGCGGCGCCCGGTCCAAGCAGCCGCTGCTGGTTGGCCAATATTTGACGCAGTAATGCTTCAATTTCGTCCAGGCGCTGTTCGAGCCGATCCAGACGCTGGCCGCGCCCGCCACCACCAGCCGGTGCTAACACGCCTGGACTGTAGCCGGGACCATAGCCCGGACCATAGCCATAACCGGGAACGTAGTTGGCACCCGGGTTTTCGTCAGCGCTATTGTCATACTGCTGCGCGCCGGCATAACTGCCGCCCGGGTCCTGCATGCCGCCAGCGTCATCGGTATCGGCAACGCCGGGACCCGGTTCGGGCATGGCCGGGACATAGGCGGTAGCTGCCGACCCTGTTGGAGACGCAACAGGCGCCGGGATCGCAATCCGGCCTGCGGTCATGTCCGTTCCGCCGTGCGGGGGCGCGACTGGGGCAGCATGTGCGGCGCGCCCCGTGCCCTCGCCATCACCGAACAGCTCCTGCCGACATTGACGGATGATGTGCCGGCGCTCATCGGGATCACCGGCCTGGCGCGCCTGCCGCCGGCACTCCTGCCTGCGGGCGTCACGCGCGGCATCGCGGGTACCGGGGTCGGATGGGGTTGGATCGGTCTGCGCGAATGCCACAGCACTGACCAGCGTGGCGGCGATCCATATCGCTCTCATCATCGGTATATTCCTGCGCAATCGGTGGAACGGCCTGATGGACCATTGGAGATGGGGCTGAATGCGGAGTGGGCCTGAGCCGGTCGGACACCCGCTGATCGCAGAACAGGCAGCGATATTATCGGCATCCGGTCTGCCCAGTACGAATCCGCAGTCCAGCAGGAGTTCCTCAACTTTTCCCCATCTGAAAAATTGATTTTCTGGCTATGATCCTGCTCCGCCAGAATCCCTAAAAATCACAGTATGCACATGGTTCAATTCCTCATACGCGCCCGCCGCTGGCGCATCGGCTTTTATGGCGCGCTGGTGCTGATGCTTGGCATAAGCGTCTGGATGCTGGATCGGCTGTCGCCACCGTCGCTGGCGCGGGCGCAGCGCACTTCGCCGCTGGTGCTGGATCGCCAGGAGCGCATTCTGCGCGGCTTCACCGTCGATGCCGGTTTCTGGCGCCTGCCGGCACGGCCTGAGGATGTCGACCCGCTCTATCTGCGCATGCTACTGGCTTATGAGGACCAGCGTTTCGATCAGCATCCGGGCATCGATCCACTTGCCACTGCGCGCGCCCTTGGGCAATGGCTGCGCCATGGCCGGGTGGTTTCCGGCGCCTCAACCCTGACCATGCAGGCTGCCCGGCTGCTGGAACCACACGCACGCGACCTGTCCGGCAAACTCGGCGAAATGCTGCGCGCCCTGCAATTGGAGTGGCACTACAGCAAGGACGAGATTCTCAGCCTCTACCTGACCCTGGCACCCTATGGCGGCAATCTGGAAGGGATACGCGCCGCTTCCCTGGCCTGGCTGGGCAAGGAGCCGCGCCACCTGACCGCCGCCGAGGCCGCCCTGCTGGTAGTACTGCCACAGGCACCCTCGCGGCTGCGCCCGGATCGCGCCCCGGAACGGGCCCGGGCTGCGCGCGACAAGGTGCTGGTGCGCATGGAACAGCTTGGCATCCTCAGCGCCCAACAGGTTGCGGAAGCCCGCCAGGACGCCATTCCCACCCAGCGTCAACCCCTGCCGGCACTGGTGCCGCATTTAGCCGAACGGGTGCGCGCGGCGCGACCGCAGGCCACCCTACTGCATACCTTCATCGATCGCGACCTGCAACGCACCCTGGAAACGCTGGCCCGTCAGCACCAAAGCAGTCTGGACGCACATGGCAGCATCGCCATACTGGTCGTGGCCAACGCCACCCGGCAAGTGCTAGCCTATGTTGGAGCCAGTGATTTTTTCGATCCGCGCCGCGCCGGACAGATCGACATGGTGCAGGCGATCCGCTCGCCGGGCTCGACGCTCAAGCCGCTGGTCTACGGCCTGGGCTTTGATGATCTGCTGATCCACCCGGACACCCTGATCGACGATGTGCCGACCCGCTTTGGCGATTACAGCCCGAGCAACTTCCGCAACACCTACGCCGGACAGGTCTCGGTGCGCGAGGCGCTGCAGCAGTCGCTGAATATCCCGGCGGTAGCGGTGCTGGAACAGGTCGGGCCGGCACGACTGGCCGCGCGGCTGCGTGACGTCGGTCTGCCGCTGCACTGGAGCAGTGCTCACCCGCAGCCGGGGCTGCCGCTGGTGCTCGGCGGAGTGGGTATGAGTCTGGCGGAACTGACGACCCTGTATGCTGGTATCGCCAGCGGTGGACAGATCATGCCCCTGCGCCTGTCGCCCGACCAGCCCACCGTGCCTGGCCGCGAACTGCTCACCCCAACCGCCTGCTGGTATCTGCAGGACATTCTGCGCGGCGCACCTGTGCCACAGAACATCACCCCGCCTGGCAGCGCCGCCCGGCCACGCTTCATCGCCCACAAGACTGGCACTTCCTATGGTTTTCGCGATGCCTGGACGCTGGGTTTCGATACCGATTACACCGTCGGCATTTGGGTCGGTCGCCCGGATGGTTCACCGAGTCCCGGTCACTACGGCCGCAATACCGCCGCGCCGCTGCTGTTTCGCGTCTTCGAGCTGCTGCCGGAAGCGAAAACCGCACCGCCAGTACCGCCGGAAAACGTGTTGCGGGTCAGCAATCGCGCGCAGTTGCCAGAACGTCTGCGCCATTTCCATAACCAGCAGGGTGCCGGGCAGCCCGCTGCCGCGCCGCCGCTGGCGCTCAACTTCCCGGTCAACGGCACTACGGTGGAGCTGCCGGAACACGAGGGTCGTCTGGCTGATCTGCCCCTGATTGCGACCGGCGGCATGCGGCCACTGCACTGGCTGATCAATGGCCAGCCTCTGCCCGCCGAGGCCTGGCGGCGTGAGGCGTTCTGGTCGCCGGATGGTTCTGGACTGGTACGGATCACCGTGCTCGATCAGACTGGGCAGGCGGCCAGCGCTGCGGTATGGATTAGTCGTGGCGGTCCTTGAAACCGTTCACGGCGCCATCTTGGCTGGCTTATCGCCCCAGGGCATCATCGCCACGGCTGATAACGAGTTCTTCGGCGAACCCTCAATCAGCTTGTCGCTATACACCAGATACACCAGGGTGTTGCGCGGCTGGTCAAGAAAACGCACCACCCGCATCTTCTTGAACACCAGCGAGCGGCGCTCAGTGAATACCTCCTCGCCGTCCTTGAACTTCTCCTTAATGTTGATCGGCCCCGTCTGCCGGCAGGCCAGCGAGGCATCAGAGGTATCCTCGGCCAGCCCCAGACCGCCCTTAACGCCACCGGTGCGCGAGCGGCTGACATAGCAGGTCACGCCGTCGATCTTCGGATCGTCGAAGGCCTCGATGACGATCTTGTGGTTTGGCCCCACCCACTGGAACGCAGTATCGACGCTGCCAATTTCCTGGGCGTGCGCGCACGGCAGGGCCGCCAGCAAGCCGCCCATGAGCCCGAGTGATTGCAAAAGGCGCGGGATATGTTGCATCGCTGAATTCTCCATGGCAGATCAGGAAGGAAAAGAGGATAGCGCAACTTGATGACCGGCTCAGCCAGGCGTGGCCACGAAAAAGGCGGCCCGAAAGCCGCCTTTTCCATTCCGTACAGCGGGGTGTCTTAGCCGAGATCCTTGATGCCCTGGATCAGCGCCGCGACCACTTTCTGCGCGTCGCCATACACCATGCGGGTGTTGTCGGCGAAGAACAGTGCGTTCTCGATCCCGGCGAAGCCTGCGCCCTTGCCGCGCTTGATCACCTGCACGTTCTTGGCGTGATCGACATTCAGGATCGGCATACCGTAGATCGGGCTGGACTTGTCGTTGCGCGCGGCCGGATTGACCACGTCGTTGGCCCCGATCACCAGTGCCACGTCAGCGGTTGCGAACTCCTCATTGATCTCTTCCAGATCGGCGATGTAGTCGTAGGGCACGCCGGCTTCGGCCAGCAGCACGTTCATGTGTCCGGGCATGCGCCCAGCCACCGGGTGAATGGCAAACTTGACCGTCGCGCCGCGTTCGATCAGCAGCTTGCACATTTCCCACAGCTTGTGCTGCGCCTGTGCCACCGCCATGCCATAACCGGGCACAATAATCACCTTGGCGGCATAGGCCATCTGGATCGCCGCATCGGGGGGATCCATCGGCTTGAGGCTGCCAGTGACCGCCTGCGCCTCGCCGCTGCCGAGCGCCGCCCAGTTGCTGAACAGCACGTTGGACACCGAGCGGTTCATCGCCTTGGCCATCATGAAGGTCAGCATGGTGCCGGACGAGCCGACGATGATGCCGGCGATGATCATCGCCGAATTGCCGAGCACGAAGCCTTCCAGGGCTACGGCCAGACCGGTGAAGGCATTGAACAGCGAGATCACCACCGGCATGTCAGCGCCGCCGATGGGCAGGGCCATCATCGAGCCAAACGCCAGCGCCGTAAGGAAGAACACCAGCACCAGACCACCATGCGGATGACCAAACACGGCGATGATCAAGCCCAGCAGCACGGCGGCCGAGAAGATCGCCAGATTGACCTTCTGCTGCCCGGGGAAGCGGAATTTGGCGTCATCCTTGAAGAATTTCAGTTCCTGCAACTTGCCGAACGCCACCACCGAGCCGGAGAACGACACCGCGCCGATGATCGCGCCCGCCACCGCCATGAGTGCAACGCTGATGGGCAACGGGTGTGCGCCGTGATCCTTGAGCAATTCCACCGCCGCGATCGCCGCTGCCGCACCGCCGCCCATGCCGTTGTAGATGGCGATCATCTGCGGCATTGCGGTCATCTGCACCTTCTTGCCACCCCACCAGGCGATCGCGCCGCCCAGGGC
This sequence comes from Candidatus Competibacteraceae bacterium, assembly GCA_003989085.1. Classification (GTDB taxonomy): domain Bacteria; phylum Pseudomonadota; class Gammaproteobacteria; order Competibacterales; family Competibacteraceae; genus RXIV01. Next base: position 845,875 of record RXIV01000001.1, on the reverse strand, counting down.
GATCGCAATCAGCATCAGCATGTAGTTGGTGACGCCGTTCGGGCTGTCGGCGTGCGCGATAATCTGCGGATGGGCAAAACTCACCACCGTCGCCAGCACCATGCCATATCCAGCCCAGACGATGCCGCTGCGCGCGCTGGTCGGATGCGACATGCGCTTGAGACCGACGATGAACAGAACCGCGGTCAGGAAGTACGTCGTTTCAATCAGGTAGCCCATCGCCTACTTCTCCTTGCTGCTCTTGAACATTTCGAGCATCCGCTCGGTGACGACGTACCCGCCAACCGCGTTGCCTGCCCCTAGCAGCACGCCGAGGAAGCCGATGGCCTGTTCCAGCGGGGTAACGGCCTGACCGAGCGCGACCATCGCGCCGACCAGCACGATACCGTGGACGAAGTTGGTACCGGACATCAGCGGCGTATGCAGGATCACCGGCACCCGGCTGATGATTTCATAACCGAGAAAGCCCGCCAGCATCAGGATATAGATGGGGGAGAAGAACTCGACGACCTGTTTCATGACTTCCATAACGCTTCTCCGGATTTATTGGGCCAGCAGCGCGCGGGTGGGTTCGTGGATAACCTGCCCCTCGCGGGTGAGTGCGCTCTTGGCAATCACCTCGTCGTTCCAGTCCAGGTTCAGGGCGCCGTCCTTGATCATCGGCGACAGGAAATTGAACAGGTTCTTGGCGTACATCTCGCTGGCCGGAACCGGGAAGCTGCTGGGAATGTTGAGCGGGCCGGCGATGATCACGCCGTTGTGCTCGTAGGTCTCGCCCGGACGAGTCAGCTCGCAGTTGCCACCGGATTCGGCGGCCAGATCGACGATTACCGCGCCCCGCTTCATGCCCTCGACCATCGCCGTGGTTACGATCTTGGGTGCGGCCCGCCCCGGAATCGCTGCAGTGGTGATTACCGCATTGGCGGCGGCGATATGCCGGGCCAGCACATTAGCCTGCTGCTGCTTTTCTTCCGCCGTCAGTTCGCGGGCATAACCGCCTTCACCGGCGGCGCTGACCCCGGTATCGATCATCTTGGCGCCGAGCGATTCGATTTCCTGCCGCGCAGCAGGGCGCACGTCATAGGCTTCCACCATGGCGCCGAGCCGGCGGCAGGTGGCAATGGCCTGCAGACCCGCCACACCGGCCCCGACGATCACCACTTTGGACGGGCGGATGGTGCCCGCAGCGGTGGTCAGCATCGGAAAAAAGCCGCTGGTCAGGTTGGCCGCCAGCAGCGCCACCTTGTAACCGGCGACTGCTGCCTGCGAGGACAGCACGTCCATCGACTGGGCGCGCGAGATGCGCGGGATCAGTTCCATAGCGAAGCTGGTGATCTTCTTGTCAAGCAGACGCCGGACCAGATCCAGGTTGCGATGCGGCTGCAGAATGCCCAGCAGCACGGTACCGTCCCTGAGCAGTTCCACCTCGTCGAGCGTGGGTGGCTGCACTTTGAAGACGACATCGGCCTCGGCATACAGCGACCGGGCATCTTCTACCAGCCGGCATCCCTTGGCATACGCATCGTCGGCGAAAAAGGCGCTGGCGCCGGCGCCCTTTTCGATCAGCATGTCCACGCCGAGCTTGGCGAAGCGCTCGGCCATCATCGGGTCCAGCGCGACCCGCCGTTCGCCCGAAACGAGTTCCTTCGGGACGGCCATACGAACTGGCATAGTGTTGTCCTCACGGGTTGTTTTGCATTCCAGGCCTCCGCCCGCCCGGAATCTGGCACGAAAAAAGGCCTGCACGAAGCCTGCCGGGCATGTATCGGGGGTCTTAAAAGTGGGCAACGCACACCACCAGCGAGCAGCGGCACGCGATACTTTTAGAATAGTAGCCTAGACTTTCAACATCACAAACGCGATCGGAACCTAAATCCATCATAACAGCCGCTTTCTACAAAATAACGCGCGCTGGATGATGCGTCAGGGCGCCGCGTGGTTTTTAGGTTTGTCTCCGTCCCGTCAGCCCGCAACCGTGCGCCTCCAGCGTGAATAGCGCGCCGGTCGCCCAGCTACGCGACGCCACCCGGACAGCATGAGAGCCGCGTCGCTCAGGCGGTAACCGCAACTTCAACAGGAGTGCGCATGTACGGACTGGAACAGCAGGTTCTGCACACGGACGTCACCGGCATGCCGCTGGAATGGATCGACTATCAGCAGGCGGTGCGCCTCTATCACGCCGAACAGGTGGCCTATACCTGCGGGACCGTGCTGTACACGATTCATGGCGGGATCAATGCCCGCAGCGGCCAGCGCAGCATGATTACGGTCAACTCGATCATCGCCACCCAGGGCGGCGCCTATGCCCGGCTGCGCGCGCGCGATGACTATGTGCCACCGCTGTCGAACGCCTCGCTGTTCTGCCGCGATTGCAACACCTGTCTGTATTGCGGCGCCCGCTTCCCGGTGCGTGAGCTGTCGCGCGATCATGTGCGGCCACTGGTGCAGGGCGGTGCTGATCACTGGAACAATGTGGTTACGGCCTGCAAGCCCTGCAACCATCGCAAGGGCGGACAGACTCCGGAGCAGGCCGGCATGCAACTGCTGGCCATTCCCTTCACGCCCAACCATGCCGAATACGTCTACCTGCAGGGCAAGCAGGTGCTGGCCGATCAGATGGATTTCCTGCGCGCGCACTTTCCCCGCTCCAGCCCGCTGCATCGGCGGCTGGCGCGGCTGCTGTAGGGAACCCGCGAAAAAAGGCCCTGCGCCCCACGCCGGTCGCCGGACAGCGGCGTATCCTAATGCTGACGCGAACCGGGATTCCCCGCCCCTCTTGACACGCCGGCACGGGCACAATCCGGGAGCATCTTCTCCACGCTACCGCCTGGTTTTGACGCAACTTGTAAGCATGATCAATGATGAGTAACGGTTCCGGTTTTTTTCATAATGTGTTTGACAGTATTGCCCAGTTCGCCCAGCAGCAACTGAACGAGCATCGCATGCGCCAGGAGCGGCTGGCCCTGCTGCATGATGAGATCGAGCGGGTGGTCGATGCCAGTGAGCCGCGCATCCGCCTGATTGGTGATTATGCCGCCCGGCTCGCCGATGCCGTTGAGGCCAGCCTGGCCTATGGCGAACGCCTGCTGCGCCGGCTGCCGCCGGCCATTACCCTGAGCCGGCGCGCCTGGGTGCAGGACCCACGGGTGAATGCCTTTTTCGCCACCGCCGATGAACTGAGTGCCCTGCTCGGCAGTAACCCGCAGGTCCAGGAATTTTTCGCCACCGGCGCCCGTGAATGCTTTGCCCTGCTGTTGATGGTGATGCGCGAGCAGGAAAGCTTCAGCACCGGTCTGGAGGGCGAGATGCTGGTGCGCGATGTGCGTCGTGTCACAGTCAGCTTTTCCGCGCATCAACTGCTGTTTCCCGTCACCAGTGAACGGGCGCTGCGCCAGGAGCTGAAACAGCGCATGCTGAGCTATCTGGCCGGCTGCGCCCTGACGCGCATCAACCAGCTGCGCGATTGCCGGGGTGATCTTGAGGAACAGCGGCGACAGTTGCAGGCCCAGATGAACGCTCTGCGGGGTCAGGCGCGCGGTCTGCCACTGCTGACCAGCGCCGATGCCGAGGAACGCCGCCTGGCCAGCCTGACACAGCGCCTGAGCCAGGTCGAGCAGGACCTGGCTGATGCCCGCAGCCGCCTGGGTTCGCTGGATGACTATCTGGAACAGGTGCGACAGGTTCTGAGCCAGTCGGCTACGCTGTTGCAGCTTGAACTGCTGGTGCTGCGCCTGAACCGGCTCGGCGTCAAGCTGGCGGATGATTCGCCCGAACCCGGCGCAACGCTGAACCTGATCCGACTGAGTGCCTGTGGCGAACAGCGGATCAGCCTGCTGGTGCGCTTTTGTGCCGAGGATCTGCCGGTGCCGGACACAGCCGCCGAACCGGGCTGGCTCTGAGCAGGCTGGCCCTGTTCCACGTGAAACCCATCACCGTGTCACTTCACACCCGCAGATAAACCCTGTTCCACGTGAAACCTGTCACCGCCCCTTTCCCGGGATGAATCCCGCCCCGGCGCCGGGCTATACTTGGTGGCCAATCACGATGAGAAAACCCGGGGGCGGCCCATGCCGTCCCCTTCGGATTTTGGAGGCGCCCGTGCGCGATGTCTCGACCTTCCAGGGCCTGATTCTGGCCCTGCAAACCTACTGGGCCCGACAGGGCTGCGTGCTGCTGCAACCCTACGACATGGAAGTGGGAGCAGGCACTTTTCATCCCGCCACCTTCCTGCGCGCCATCGGTCCCGAGCCGTGGAGCGCAGCCTATGTGCAACCCTCGCGCCGCCCCACTGATGGCCGCTACGGTGAAAATCCCAACCGTCTGCAGCACTACTATCAATATCAGGTCGTCATCAAGCCATCGCCACTGGATATCCAGGATCTCTATCTTGGCTCGCTGCGCGAACTGGGTCTGGATCCACTGATTCACGACGTTCGCTTCGTCGAGGACAACTGGGAATCGCCCACCCTGGGCGCCTGGGGGCTGGGCTGGGAAGTGTGGCTGAACGGCATGGAAATCACCCAATTCACCTATTTTCAGCAGGTCGGCGGCTTGGACTGCAAGCCGGTCACCGGTGAAATCACCTATGGCCTGGAACGCATCGCCATGTACCTGCAGGGCGTGGAAAGCGTCTTCGACCTGGTCTGGACCGATGGCCCGCTCGGCCGCGTCACCTACGGCGATGTGTTCCACCAGAACGAAGTGGAAATGTCCACCTACAACTTTGAACACGCCGACACCACCGCCCTGTTTGTCTGGTTCGATACCTGCGAGGCCGAAAGCAAGCGCCTGATCGAACTGGGCCTGCCCCTGCCTGCCTACGAAATGACTCTGAAAGCCTCCCACACCTTCAATCTGCTCGACGCCCGCAAGGCGATTTCCGTCACTGAGCGGCAGCGCTTCATCCTGCGGGTACGCGCCCTGGCTCGCGCGGTCGCCCAGGCCTACTACGATGCCCGCGCCGCACGCGGCTTCCCGATGTGCGCCCGTCAACAGCAGGCTCGCGCGGAGGTGGCCCATGACTGAGATCCGTGATCTGCTGATCGAAATCGGCACCGAGGAACTGCCGCCCAAGGCGCTGTTCGACCTGTCGCTGGCCTTCGAGCAGGGCATCGGCGAGGGCCTGGCCAAGGCCGGGCTGAACGGCTGCGAAATGACCCGCTTCGCTACGCCACGCCGTCTGGCAGTGCTGGTGCGCGGCCTGCCCCTGCGCCAGCCCGACCGGCGCATCGAGCGGCGCGGACCGGCGCTCAGCGCAGCCTTTGGCGCGGACGGTCAGCCGAGTAAGGCCGCCGAAGGTTTCGCCCGCTCCTGCGGGGTCAGCGTGGCCGATTTGCAGCGCCAGGAAACCGACAAAGGCGCCTGGCTGGTGCATATCAGCGTCGAACCGGGCGCAGCCACCGCCGGGTTGATTCCACCCATCGTCGAGGCCGCGCTGGCTGGCCTGCCGATTCCCAAGCGTATGCGCTGGGGTAATCGTGATGATGAGTTCGTGCGACCGGTGCACTGGGTCGTGCTCCTGTTCGGTGACGAGGTGATCCCGGCGACCCTGCTCGGCGCGCGCAGCGGTCGCGACAGCCGTGGTCATCGCTTCCACCATCCAGAGCCGATTCGCATCAGCTCACCGGCTGGCTATGCCCAGCAACTGGCCCGCGAAGGCCGGGTCATTGCCGATTTCGCCGAGCGCCGCGACGCCATCCGCGCTCATGCTGAGGCGGTCGCCAACGAGCTTGGCGGCATGGCCGTGATCAAGCCGGCGCTGCTTGACGAAGTCACGGCGCTGGTGGAATGGCCGGTAGCGCTGGCTGGCACCTTCGAAACCCGCTTTCTCAACGTGCCTGCTGAAGCGCTGATCAGCACCATGCAGGACAACCAGCGCTATTTCCCGGTGGTCGATGCCCAGGGCCGGCTGCTGGCGCACTTCATCACCATCACCAACCTGGAAAGCCGCGACCCGACTCAGGTGCGTGCCGGCAATGAGCGGGTGATTCGGCCACGCTTCAGCGACGCCGAGTTTTTCTGGAACCAGGATCGCAAGCAGCCCCTGGCCGCACGCATGGAGACACTGAACCATGTAGTGTTCCAGCAGCGCCTCGGGACCCTGGCGGCCAAGAGCGAGCGGGTTGCGACCCTGGCGCGCTTCATCGCCACACACAGCAGTGGCAATCCGGACTGGGCCGAGCGTGCGGCGCGGCTGGCCAAGTGCGACCTGATGAGCCAGATGGTGCAGGAATTCCCGGAACTGCAGGGCATCATGGGCCGCTACTACGCCCTGCACGATCATGAAACCGCCGAAGTCGCCCAGGCCCTGGAAGAACAGTACCTGCCGCGTTTCGCCGGTGACCGGCTGCCGGCCAGCGCCACCGGCCGCACCCTGGCCCTGGCTGATCGGATCGATACCCTGGTGGGCATCTTCGCCATCGGTCAGGCGCCATCGGGTGCCAAGGATCCCTTCGCCCTGCGCCGCGCTGCGCTTGGCGTGCTGCGCATTCTGATCGAGGGGCAACTGGATCTGGATCTGGAAAAACTGCTGGAACAGGCAGCGGCAGCCTTCGAGCCGACCCTGCGCACCGGGCAGGCGGTCGCAACCGTGTTCGATTTCATCATGGAACGGCTGCGCGGCTACTATCTGGATCGCGATGTGCGTCCCGATACCTTCGAGGCCGTACTGGGCTGCCGGCCGGTGCGACCGCTGGACTTCGACCGGCGCATCGATGCTGTGCAGATTTTCCGCGCCCGTCCGGAAGCCGCCAGCCTGGCCGCGGCCAACAAGCGCATCCGCAACCTGCTCAAGAAGGTGGATGCGGTGCTGCCCTTCGAGGTGCGCCCCGACCTGCTGGTCGAAGAAGCTGAACAGGCTCTGGCCGGCCGACTGGTGGAACTGTCTTCGGAAGTGCTGCCGCTGATGGAACGCGGCCTGTACGATGAGGCACTGGGTCGACTGGCCGCCCTGCGCGAGCCGGTCGATGCCTTTTTCGATCAGGTACTGGTGCTGACTGAGGATGCGGCGCTGCGCGATAACCGCATCGCCCTGCTCAACGAGTTGAGCAGCCTGTTCCTGCGGGTGGCGGACTTCTCGCGCCTGCAGGACTGAAGGCGCGACCGCAGCAATGCATATCCGCAGCCCATCCGGACTGTGGTTTCACGTGAAACCACAGTCCCGCTAACGGGTCCACGACACGACGATGAAACTGCTGATCCTGGATCGCGATGGTGTGATCAACCATGACTCCGACGACTACATCAAGTCGCCGGAGGAGTGGTTGCCGCTGCCAGGCAGCCTGGAAGCCATCGCCCGGCTCAACCATGCCGGTTACCGGGTCGTGGTGGCGACCAACCAGTCCGGCATCAGCCGTGGCCTGTTCGACCTGGAAACGCTCAACCTGATCCACCGCAAGATGCACCGCATGGTTCAGGAAGCCGGCGGCCTGATCGAAGCGGTATTCTTCTGCCCGGATATCGACGAATCCAATCCCTACCGCAAGCCCAACCCGGGCATGCTGCTGGAGATTGGCCGGCGCCTGAATTGCAGCCTGCAGGGCGTGCCGGTAGTCGGCGACAGCGTGCGTGATATTCGTGCCGCCCGGGCCGCCAATGCCTGGCCGCTGCTGGTACGCACCGGCAAGGGCGCCCAGACGCTGATCCAGGATGCGGAAAGCTGCGCCAACGTGGCGGTGTTCGCTGATCTGGCCGCTGTCGCTGACTACCTGCTCACTCTCCCTGACCATGACTAACGCCTCCCAAACCCTGCCCCCCCTGCGCCACACGCCGGTGCGCGTGTTACGCTCGCTGCTGTTTTCACTGGGCCTGCTGCTCTCGACCTGTGTCATATCGACGCTGGTGGTGCTGGCTTTTGCGCTGCCCTTCACCCAGCGCTATCGCATCGCCCAGTACTGGAGCCGTTTTAATATCGAGTGGCTGCGCATCACCTGTGGCATCAATTACCGGCTCAGCGGCGTCGAGCACATTCCCGATCGGCCGGTGATCGTGATGGCCAAGCACCAGTCGACCTGGGAAACCATTTTCCTGCAGCAGTATCTGCCGCCGCTGGCCTGGGTGCTCAAGCGTGAACTGCTCTGGCTGCCGTTCTTCGGCTGGGCGATGGCGCTGCTGCGGCCGATCGCCATCAACCGTGCTGCCAGCACCTCGGCGGTCAAGCAGGTGATCCGCCAGGGCACGGAGCACCTGCGGCAGGGACAGTGGGTGCTGATCTTTCCCGAGGGTACCCGCACCGCACCCGGCGTGCGCCAGCGCTATGGCATGGGCGGCGCGGTACTGGCCGCGCACAGCGGCTTCCCCATTCTGCCGGTGGCCCTGAACGCCGGCGAATTCTGGCCACGTCAGGGGTTTCTCAAGCGGCCGGGCACGATCGACGTGGTGTTCGGGCCGCTGATCGACAGTACCGGGCGCCGGCCTCAGGAATTGAACCAGCAGGTCGAAACGTGGATCGAGAACACCATGACGCGGATCAGCGGTGTGGCGGCGCAAGCGGTCGCGCCACCTGTGAGCGAACCGACATCCTAAAACAGGAGCGATGCCCCGATGGTCTTTAGCACCAGCCAGCACACCGTCAGACGGTTCGATGCGGAAATCAGCGGCCTGCTCAGGCAGGTTCTGGACATGGGCCGCGATGCCGAGCACCAGGTTTGCCTCGCCGTGCAGGCGCTGGAAAACGGCGATGCCGAGCTTGCGCGGACGGTGATTGCCGGTGATGCCGCACTCAATCGCCGCGACCGCGATATCGACCAGTTCTGCGTGCGCCTGCTGGCCCGCCGGCAGCCGATGAGCTCCGACATGCGCATGGTGCTGTCCCTGAACAAGGCAGTCGCCGACCTGGAGCGGATCGGCGATGAAGCCAAGAGCATCGCCGGGAAAACGCTGGCCATTCAGGAGCGCGGCCATGCGCCGCTCAGTGGCATGGCCGTTGACGTCGACCACCTGGCGCGGGTGGCGCTGGAACAGCTCAACAGTGCCCTGACAATTCTGGAACGCATGGATCCGGAACAGGCCTGGCAACTGCTGCGCCGTCACGAGAATCCGGTCGACGTAGTGTTTCAGGACAGTCTGCGCGCCCTCAGCACCCATGCCCTGGGCGGCGAACCGGCGGTCTCCACGGTGATCGATGTAGTGCTGGCGCTGAAGGCATTAAAGCGGGTCGCTGATCACGCCGAGAATCTCATCGAGTATGTGATCTACGTCGTTGAGGGGCAGGATATCCGCCACGCGCTTTAGATACGCGCTGTCATTCCCGTTCGTCCGGGAATGGGAATGACAGCATCGTATGTCGTATTCAGCCAGCCCGCAGCGCCAGATCCAATTGTGCCAGTCGCTGCGGGGTGCCGATATCCTGCCAGCGCCCGCCATGGCGCTCGCCATGCACCTGTCCACTGGCCATTGCCTGGCGCAGCAGCGGCCCGAGCGGAAAGCGCCCGGCGCAGCATCCGGCAAATAGCGCTGGATGCAGCACGCTGATACCGCTGAAGGTCAGGCGCGGCGCATCCGGTGCTCCCTGCCCGGTCACCGCGCCATCCGCGGCCAGGACGAAATCACCCTCGGGATGATGCGGCGGGTTATCCACCAGCACCAGATGGGCCAGACCGGCCAGCGCTGCGGGCAAGCGGGTAAAGGGATAGTCGCTCCACACGTCGCCATTGACCACCAGGAATGGCGCCGACCCCAGCAGCGGCAAGGCGTTGAAAATGCCGCCGCCGGTTTCCAGCGCCTCCGGCGGTTCCGGCGACCAGGCAATGCGCACGCCCCAGTGCTGGCCATCGCCCAGCGCCGCCGGTAACTGTTCGCCGAGATGGCCGGTGTTGATCACCAGTTCAGTGATGCCGGCCGCACGCAAGGCCTCCAGATGATGGACGATCAGCGGCTTGCCGGCCACCGGCAGCAAGGGCTTGGGCGTGTGATCGGTCAACGGCCGCATGCGCTCGCCACGTCCGGCGGCAAGAATCATCGCCTTCATGCCGGCGGCGTCCACTGATCTACGCCACGCGCGCGCAGCAGCGCTCGCAGGCCAGCCAGATCCGGATAACGCGCCGCCACATCCAGCAGATAACCAAGCGTGCGCGGAATATCGTCTAGATAGCCGGACTTGCCATCGCGCAGCTTCAGCCGGGCGAAAATGCCAATCGCCTTGAGATGCCGCTGCGCACCCATCAAATCGAACCAGCGCAGGAACTGCCCGGCATCATCCAGACCGTTCATGCCCAGCGCCCGCAGGCGCGCCCGGTGCGCCAGCGCCCAGGATTCGACCTCGGAACGCGGCCAGGCGATATAGCAATCGCGCAGCAGCGATACCAGGTCATAGGTTACCGCGCCCACTACTGCATCCTGAAAATCCAGCACCCCGGGGTTATCCGGCGTAGTGACCATCAGATTGCGCGAATGATAATCGCGATGCACCCAGACCCGGGGCTGCTCCAGGGCATTATCCGCCAGCCGGGCAAACACCTGATCCAGCACGACCTGCTCATCGGCATCCAGTGTCAGGCCCAGCAGTCGCCCGAGGAACCACTCGCGGAACAGCTCCATTTCCCGGTGCAGCAGTGCCGTGTCATAGGGCGGCAGCAGCGGTGAGCCCGGATCGCCACCGGTCTGCAAGCGCGCCAGGGCCTCCAGGGCATCGCCATAGAGCAGCTGCACGGTCCCGGCATCGAGCGCGCTCAGGTACTGGCGCGAACCCAGATCGCTTAGCAGCAGCAGGCCCTGATCGAGATCCCCCGCCAGCACCTCGGGCGCGTTTAGACCCAGGCCACGCAGCGCGGCAGCGATGGCAACAAATGGCCGACAATCCTCCTTGTCCGGTGGCGCATCCATGACGATACCGGTCTGGCCGTTGTACCAGACCCGGAAATAACGACGGAAACTGGCGTCACTGGACGCCGGGGCGAGGCCGGCCAGCGGCGCCGGCAGCACCGTCTCCAGCCAGATCCGCAATAACTGCTCACGATCATTCACGAAACTCACGCCCTCCCGGTGCGATTGCAGCAAACCCTCAATGTGTGCGATGTTAGGGCACTTCCATTCATGCGTAAAATCCGTTCCGTGACGCCGTATCACCGCACGCTTCTCATCGGCGCCGCACTGGCCCTGTTTCCAGTGGCCGGCGCGTGGGCGCAGTCCGCTGATCTGCCCGGTCCCTGGGCGCGCTGCGAAACCGATGTGCTGGCCAGCGAGATCGTTCCGGCTACGCCAGACACGCCGCCGGCCGGGCAGGCACCGCTGCAGGCCGATGCCGAGCAGATCGAGTCTTCCGCCACGCAGTCGCTGCTGGAGGGCAACGTCAACCTGACCCGTGGCGAGCAGCGACTGCGCGCCGAGCGCATCAGCGTCGACCGCGAGGCCAACCGCGCCCAAGCCACCGGTGGGTTTGTCTATGGCGATTCGCGCCAGGCGCTGCGCGGCCAGGAAGCAGATATTGATCTGGCCAGCGAGAGTGGCTCGTTCAAGGAGGTCGACTATTATCTGGCCGAGCGCAACGGCCAAGGCTCGGCCAAGACCGTGCAGGTGGATCGACGCCAGCGCCGCAGTCAGTTGCACGACGCCACCTACTCCACCTGTCCGCGCAGTAGCCGTGAGGACTGGGAATTGCGCGCCGACGAACTGCTGCTGGATGAAACCACCGATCGTGGCACTGCACACGACATCACGCTGGCCTTTCGCGATACGCCGCTGCTCTACTTTCCCTACCTGTCATTTCCGCTGAGCGACGCGCGCCAGTCCGGTTTCCTGTTTCCGCGTCAGGGCTACGCCAGCGAAACCGGCGTTGATATCACGGTGCCGTATTACTGGAACATCGCGCCCGACCGCGACCTGACCTTCACGCCCCGGATCATGACCGAGCGCGGCATTCTGCTCGGCCTGGAATACCGCTACCTGGAACCCAACCGGCGCGGTCAAATCGGCCTGGAATATATACCCTATGACCGCCGCTACGGTGGCGAGCGCGGCTCGTTCCGGATCAGCGACCGCGACGCGCCGCTGCCTAATACCTACACCGACCTGCGCTACGAATACGTCTCCGACGACAGCTATCTGAACGATCTGAGCAACAACCTCGATTTTCTCACCGTCAACTATCTGGAACGGCACCTCGACGCCCGCTATTACGGTGAGGGCTGGCAGGCACTGGCGCGGGTACAGGGTTTCCAGATACTCAATCCGGCGCTGTTCGCCCTCTCCGGAAATCCCTATGAACGGCTGCCGCAACTGCTGTTCAACGGCGACTGGCCGGCCACTGCAGCCAGCGGGCTGCGCTACCGGCTGCATGGCGAGGCGGTCAACTTTTACCAGTCCGATGCGGTTACCGGCGTCCGGATCGACCTGTGGCCGAGCGTGAACTGGACGCTGGAACAGCCCTGGGGCTATCTCAAGCCCGAGCTTGGCTTCCGCTATACCGGCTACCAGCTGAACGATACCGCTGCGGACGCCAACGATGCGCCCTCGCGCAGCGCGCCGATTCTCAGCCTGGACAGCGGACTGATCTTCGAGCGACCGCTGCAGGCCGCCTGGCTGGGCGTGAATGGCGGTACCCAGACCCTGGAGCCGCGACTGTTCTATCTGTATGTGCCCTATCGTGATCAGAATGACATTCCGCTGTTTGACAGTAGCGTGATGGATCGCGATTTCGACTGGCTGTTTCGCCACAATCGCTTCACCGGCGCCGACCGGCTCGGCGATGCCAACCAGTTGACCGCAGCGCTGACCACCCGCCTGATCGACGGACCCAGCGGCCGCGAGCGGCTGCGCGCCAGCATTGGCCAGATCCAGTATTTCGAGGATCGGCGCGTGACCCTGGAGCCGGATCTGCCGCCGGAAACCGCCGCCAACTCGGGGCTGATCGCCCAAGCCGGTCTGAACCTGTCGACGCGGTGGTCGATACAGGGTGGCGTGCAGTTGGAGCCGGATAACAGCGACGTGCTGCGCACCGGCTTTGATCTGCGCTACTACGCCAACCCCCGGCAACTGTTCAACCTGACCTACCTGCTGGACCGCGACCAGCCGGATATGAATCTGGACGATCAGATCCATGCCGTGGATGTCTCGGTGCTCTGGCCGCTGAGCGCCCAATGGCGGGTGATCGCGCGCTGGAATCAGGCATTGAACGTCGCGCGCAACCTGGAAACTCTGGCTGGTTTTGAATACGACGACTGCTGCTGGGCGGTGCGCGCCGTGGCCCGCAACTACCGTAACAGCCCTACGGATACCGATGCCCAGACAGCGTTCTACCTTGAGCTGGAGCTGAAAGGCCTCTCGCGCCTGGGCAGTGGCCTGGAAACCCTGTTGAGCAATTCCATTTTCGGCTACCAACCAATCCGCTATTGAACACTGAGACCTGCACGATGGCCCGCTTGAAGACACTGTTTTTCACCCTGTCGCTGGTCCTGCTGCTCGCCGGTCCAGCGACCACCGCGCGTGCGCAACTGGTGTTTGGCCCTGGCCCGGAAAGCCCGGCGAACAACCTGGATGCCATCGTCGCCGTGGTCAACGATGACGTCATCACCCGCCGCGAACTCAATGCGGCGATGGCCACGGTCGAGCGGCAGTTGCGCCAGAAAAAGGTAGCGTTGCCACCGCAATCGGTGCTGGAGCGCCAGGTGCTGGAACGACTGATCCTGGGCAAGCTGCAGGTGCGTGTCGCCGAACGTAACGGTATCACCGTCGATGACACCACGCTCAATGCCGCTATCGATAATCTGGCGCGGCGCAACAACATGAGCCTGAGCCAGTTGCAGCAGAGCGTCGAGAAGGACGGCGTCAGCTTTAGCCAGTTCCGCGATGATGTGCGCCGCGAGATCCTGATCGCGCGCCTGCGGCAGCGGATGGTCGAGACTCAAATCCAAATTTCCGAGCAGGACGTGGAGAGCCTGCGCGCGCAACTGGCCGGCAGCCCGGAAATGAGGGCAGGCGGCGCACCCGGTGGCGAGGGCCCCCGGCCCACGGGTGGCGAGGGCGGCGGCACGAACCGCCAGTATCACATCGCCCAGATTCTGATTGCCGTTCCGGAAAGCGCCTCGCCCGAGCAGATCGCCACCGCCAAGCGCCAGGCCGAGGACGTGCTGGCCCGCTTGCGCCAGGGTAGCGATTTTCAGGCGCTGGCGGTCAGCGTTTCCGCCGATCAGCAGGCACTGCAGGGCGGTGATCTGGGCTGGCGCAGCGCCGACCAGCTCCCGACCCTGTTTGCCGAGGTGGTGCCGAAGCTGCAGCCAGGCCAATCCAGCGGCCTGATTCGCAGCCCGAGCGGCTTTCACATCGTCAAGCTGCTCGAAGTCCGGGGCGGCGGGGCAGCCGCCCGTCCCGCCGCTGCCCCGGGCACGCCACCGGCCAGCACCACGCCCACGACCGCCGCGATGGTAACCCAGACCCACGCCCGTCACATCCTGCTGACCACCTCGGGACAACGTTCCGACGCCGAAGCCCGCCAGCAGCTCGAACAACTGCGCCAGCGCATCAAGGCGGGGGCTGACTTCGCTGCCCTCGCCCGCGCCGATTCCGACGATAAGGCTTCCGGTGCGCGTGGCGGTGATCTGGGCTGGGTGATGCCCGGCATGCTGGTACCGCAGTTCGAGCAGGAAATGGACCGTCTGCAGCCCGGCGAGATCAGCCCACCTTTTCAGACGCCGTTTGGCTGGCACATCGTCCAGGTGCTGGAACGCCGCCAGGCCCAGGGGAACGCCGACAGCGAGCGTGCCCGGATCCGTGAAGCGCTGTTCCGGCGTCGCGCCGATGAAGAGTGGGACCTGCAGTTACGCCGCCTGCGTGATGAAGCCTATGTCGAGATCCGCCTGCCGCCGGCCACTGCGGCACCATGAGCAACGCGCCGCTTCAGCACCAGCCGCGCAAGCGCTTTGGCCAGCACTTTCTGCATGATGCAAACGTCATCACCCGCATCGTCGCGGCAATCCGGCCGCAACCCGGCGAGCCACTGGTGGAAATCGGCCCTGGACTGGGCGCACTGAGCGGACCCCTGCTGGACGCTGCCGGCAGTCTGGATGTGGTCGAACTGGATCGCGATCTGCTGGAGCCGCTGCGGGCACGCTGCGCCGGGCGTGGCCTCCTGCGCGTGCATCACGCCGACGCGCTGACGTTCAACTTCGCGATGCTGCGCGGCGACGGCCCGCCGCTGCGGGTGGCCGGTAACCTGCCCTACAACATTTCCACGCCGCTGCTGTTTCACCTGCTCAACCAGGCCGGGCATCTGCGCGACATGCACTTCATGTTGCAAAAGGACGTGGTTGACCGCATGGCCGCCCAGGCCGGCGAGGACGCCTATGGCCGGCTGTCGGTGATGCTGCAGTACCGCTGCCGGGTCGAGCCGCTGTTCACGGTTGGGCCGGGCGCATTCCAGCCACCGCCCAAGGTGTGGTCGGCGGTCGTGCGTCTGGTTCCACGTGAAACATCACCGGTGGCGGTACCCGATGAGCAGCGCTTTGCTGAGGTGGTACGGCTGGCGTTCGCGCAGCGGCGCAAGACCCTGCGTAACAGTCTGCGTGGTCTGCTGGATGCCGAGCAGATCCGCACCGCCGGCATTGACCCTGGCGCGCGCCCGGAAACCCTCGATCTGGCGGCATTCGCTGCGCTGAGCCGCATCGTGACCGCACCGCCACCGCTATAGACCTGTGCGGGCACAGGCACGGATCGCCGCGAAGGTGTATAAAATACTCGACGAATTGCCGTGCGTGCACATTTCGCAAACCATCCCTGTGGCTTAAACGATTGACTTTACTTGCGGAGAAGCCCGATGAAGCGTAGCGCGATCCTGATCGCCCTGGCGATAGGGCTTGGTCTGAGTGGCTGCGAATCCAGGGAATGCCACTTGATTAAAACCATTAAGGGCGACGAAGTCTGCGAGGAGGATTTGCAGGAGCAGCGCGAACAACGCCTGCAACGTCAGGAAACAGCCGAGCCGGGCTGGAACGGTGAGCGTGGTGCTCGAAAAACCGAGTGATGACGCCCCGGCCACGCTTCCAGTTGCCGAGCACCCGACAGAACCGCCTCATTGGGCTTGGCGCCGACGGGTATCACGCTTGCTGTTTCTGGCGCTGGCTTATTTTCTGAGTGCCCGCCTGGGCCTGGAAATGAGCTACACCTTTGACTCGATCTCGCTGTTCTGGCCGCCGACCGGGATTGCCATTGGCGCACTGCTGCGCTGGGGCCTGGGCTACTGGCCGGGTCTTTATCTGGGCGCCATGGCCGCGACCGGCTTTCACGGCCTGGGTACGGCGGCACTGATCGCCATCGGCAATACCCTCGGGCCAGTGCTGGCTGCTGCGCTGCTGCGCACCCTGCCCCTGGATCCGGGCTTCCATAATCGCCGCGATGTGTTTGGCTTCCTGCTGATGGTACCGCTGGCGATGACGATTCCACCTACCGGCGGCCTGCTGGCTATTCTGCCCGCGACCGAAATCGCCAGCCCGCTATTCCTGACAGCCTGGATCACCTGGTGGCTGGGCGACACGGTCGGCGCGCTACTGTTCGCACCGCTGATACTTGGTTTTGACCGGGCGGTGCTGCGCCGGGCGCTGCGCGAACAGGGCCGCGAACTGTTCATCCTGCTGCTTGCGACCGTGGCTGGCGGTGGAGTGGTGTTTTTCAATCCACTGGCCACCGGTGATCACGCCGTGACCCTGCTGCTGTTGCTGTTCCCGATGCTGGTTTGGGCCGGTCTGCGTTTTCCGCTGTGGATTGTGGTGCTGACGGCGGCGCTGCTGGCGGCATTGGCGGCACTGGCGGCGCTGCAACAGGCCGGCCCCTTTCGGATGCTGGGCCACCGGCCCGGCTATGAGCTGGTCTGGCTGTTCACTACCACTACCACGGCTATTGCTCTGCTGGTTGCCGCACTGCAGGGCGAGCGCCATCAGTTCGAGCAGGAGCTGCACGCCTATAATCGCTTCTATCGCTCCGCTACCCTGATCACCACCCGTCTGGCGCAGGCGCCGCTGGAGCAACTGGATCAGGCCATCCGCGACATGCTGGTGCTGCTGGGCGACTATTCCGGCGCCGACCGGGTCTATGTCTTCGATAACGACTGGCAGCGCCACGAATGGAACGACCGCTACGAATGGTGCGCGCCCGGGATCACGGCACAGATTAACCAGTTGCAGAATGTCCCCTTCGACACCTTTCCTGGCTTGATCGACCGGTTTCAGCGCGGCGAGATGTACCTGCTGCGCAACCTGGACGATATGCCGCCGGAGCATGCTTTGGCACGTCCACTGCTGGCGGAACAGGGCATTCAATCACTGGTGATGTATCCGCTGCTGGCAGGCGGTGTGCTGCTGGGTTTTTCCGGTTATGACGCCGTGCGTGCCCCCCGTTTGTGGAGCGAGCAGGAACTGGCTCTGCTCAAGCTGGCTGCCGACACCCTGGCCGAGGCGCTGCAACGCCAGCAGCAGCACCGCGCATTGCAGCTGACCCAACACGACTTGCGCGAAGCTAATGCACGGCTGACCAGGGCACTGGCCGAACTGGAATGCCTGGCTGACACCGACAAGCTGACCGGGCTGTGGAATCGCCGCAAATTCGACGCCCTGCTGCACAGCGAGGTCGAGCGCTGCCATCGCTATCATCAGCCGCTGGCACTGATTCTGTTTGACCTGGATCATTTCAAGCATATCAACGACAAGCACGGTCACATCATCGGCGATCAGGTGCTCACCAGCGTCGCCCAGACCGTCACCAGACATTTACGTGCCTCCGACACCCTGGCGCGCTGGGGCGGCGAGGAGTTTGTCATCCTCACCCCGTTGCGCCTGAACGCGGCGGTTGCGCTGGCCGAGAAGATGCGGCAGTTGATCGCCGATCAGCCGATACCGCCAGTCGGCGCGATCAGCGCCAGCTTGGGCGTGGCCGAACTCAACAGGAGCGAGAGCGGCGAGGATCTGTTGCGCCGCGCCGATGCCGCGCTGTACCGAGCCAAGGCCACCGGTCGTAACCGGGTCGCGGCGGCGGGCGACTGATTCACCAGCGGAACTTGCTACAATCGATGGCACATCACCGATTTTCTTTTTCCACGCCCGCTGCCCAAGGACATCGCCATGCCCCACGCCAATCCACTGCGCCTGCTCAGCGCCGCCGGCCAGAGCGTCTGGTACGACAACATCCAGCGTTCGATGCTCCGTGATGGCACGCTGGCGCGGTTGATCGCCGAGGACGACCTGCGCGGCATCACCTCGAACCCGACCATCTTTGAAAAAGCCATTGCGGGCAGCGCCGACTATGATGAGGCCCTGCGCCAGGAACTGCGCCGCAACCCGGAGCAATCCAGCCGCGAGCTGTTCTTCAGTCTGGCGATTGAGGACATCCGCGCTGCCGCCGAAGCGCTGCGCCCCACCTATGAAGCCAGCGCGGGTGTCGATGGTATGGTCAGCCTGGAAGTTGCGCCTGATCTGGCCCACGATCTTGAAGGTACCGTGCGCGAGGCGCGCGCACTGGTTGCCCGGCTGGATCTGCCTAACGTGATGATCAAGGTGCCTGGCACCGTGACCGGCCTGCACGCAGTCGAGCGGCTGATTGCAGCGGGCATCAACGTCAACGTCACCCTGCTGTTTTCGGTGGAGCGCTACGTCTCAGTGGCCGAGGCCTATCTGCGCGGGCTGGAGCGGCGTCGCGCCCTGGGCCTGCCGCTGGACCGGGTGGCCTCGGTCGCCAGCTTCTTCATCAGCCGCATCGATACCCTGCTCGACCCACTGCTAGCCGAACGCCAGCCGGAACTGCAGGGACAAATCGCCATCGCCAACGCCCAGCTCGCCTATCAGGAATACCAGGAGATTTTCGGCAGCGCCCACTTTGCCGCCCTGCGCGCGGCGGGCGCCCGACCGCAGCGGCTGCTGTGGGCCAGCACCAGCACCAAGAATCCGGCCTATCCCGACCTGCTGTACGTCGATCGCCTGATCGGTCCGGATACGGTCAACACCATGCCCCCAGCCACCTACGCTGCGTTCCGCGACCACGGCACCATCGCGCCAACCCTGGAACAGGACGTGGAAACGGCGCTGGCACGGCTGGCGGCCCTGCCAGCGCTGGGCATCGACCTGGGCGCGATCACCGATCAACTGGAAATCGACGGCATCAATGCCTTCATTCACTCGTTCGACACCCTGCTGGCAGCACTCGACGCCAAGCGCGCTGTTTTGGCCTGAATCCACTTTTCCCGGAGCTCCGCCATGGCCACCCCGAAACGCTACGATATCCAGGTCAGCGCCGAATCCTTCTATCTGGAAGAACAATCTGACCCGGCGCAGAACCGCTATGTCTTCGCCTATACCGTGACCCTGCAGAATCAGGGCAGCGTAGCTGCCCGGCTGCTGGAACGACACTGGATCATCACCGATGCCAATGGCAAGATTGAGGAAGTGCGGGGTGAGGGCGTGGTTGGCGAGCATCCGCACCTGCGGCCCGGTGAGGGTTTCCGCTACACCAGCGGCGCGATTCTGGAAACCGTGGTCGGCAGCATGCGCGGCAGCTACCAAATGATCGCCGATGACGGCACCCGCTTCGATGCCGAGATTCCGCCTTTCGTCCTGTCGATTCCGCGTACCCTGCACTGATGCGCCGGACCCTGTTGGAGCTGCTGGACCGCTGCCTGTGAGCCTGCGTCATAGCTATACCCTGTTTGCGCCGATTTATGATGTCCTGGTGGCGCCGTTCACCCGGGCCGCGCGCCGTCAGAGCCTGCGTGCGCTACACGACGAGCTGCCGGCCGAGGTGCTGCTGGTGGGTATCGGCAGCGGCCTGGATCTGCCGCTGCTGCCGCGTGGACCGCGCTATACCGGGCTGGACCTGACCCCGGCGATGTTGACACGCGCGCAGCGTCAGGCAGCGGTTTTGGGGCTGGATCTGCGACTGGACACCGGTGATGCCCGCCAGTTGCCCTATGCCGATGCCTGCTTCGACGTGGTGGTGCTGCACCTGATCCTGGCGGTGACCGCGCATCCGCAACAGGTGCTGGCTGAAGCGGCGCGGGTGTTGCGCCCCGGTGGCCGGGTGCTGATTCTCGATAAGTTCCTGCGCCCCGGCCAGAAGGCGCCCCTGCGGCGCCTGCTCAGCCCGCTGCTCGCTCGGCTGGCGACACGTACCGACGTGGAATTCGAACCGCTGCTGGCGGCACAGCCCGCGCTGACCCTGCTCAGCGATCGGCCGGCGCTGGCCGGTGGCTGGTTCCGGTGCATCGTACTGCGCAAGGTGGGCGGCCCATGAACCCGTATCCAGTCAGCATCTTTGCCTGGTATGGCTATAACGAACCGCTGCGGCATCGCCTGCGCCACATTCAGGACGCTGGCTTTGACTCGATCATGCTCTGGTGGGGCGATTCGCTGGCTTTCTATGAATACGACAAGGACAGCCTGATCCGGCTGCTCGCCGCGCACGATCTGGCGATTGAAAACATCCATGCCCCCTATCTCGATGCCAGCCGGATCTGGTCACCCGATGCTGCGGAACGGCAGCGCACGGTCGCCGCGTATCTGGAATGGCTGGACGATTGCGCCCGTTATGGCATACCGACCTTGGTGATGCACATTTGTGACCGCTTTGACGACATCCCTTCCGGGGCGCTCGGTTACGGGCTCGGCTGCCTGGAAACCCTGGTCAGGGCTGCGGAACGGCTCGGGGTGCGCATCGCCGTGGAGAACACCAGCCACCTGCACCTGCTGCAATACCTGCTGGATCGTATCGACAGCGCCGCCTTGGGGCTGTGCTACGACAGTTCGCATGGTCGACTGTATGAGGAGACGCCCTTCGCGCTGCTGCGACAATACCCGACCCGTCTGTATGCCCTGCATCTGTCTGATAATGATGGCGTTGAGGATCGGCACTGGGAAATCGGCAAGGGCCTGATCGACTGGGATGGTTTCGCTGCGGCCTTTCCAGCGGGCCTGTATCGTGGCCGGCTGTCCCTGGAAATCATCCAGGATGATGCTGGTGAAGATGAGGCGCACTTTCTGCGCCGGGCGCGGCAGTGTATCGATGCGTTGGGTGCGCAACTGCCGGCACCGCCCGCCGCTGACCTGGACGCTCGCTGAGCGGCAGGCACCGGCGGCGTCTCAACTTCAGCGCGGCCATTCCAGGAAAAAAGTCGCACCAGTCCCGGGGCTGCTCTCCGCCCATACCCGTCCGCCCATGCGCTGCATGGCCTTGCGGACAATGGCCAAGCCAATACCGGTACCCGGATAATCCTCGGCGCGCTGCAGGCGCTGGAAAATCTCAAACAGCCGGTCATGAAAGCGCATGTCGAAGCCGATGCCGTTATCGCTCAGGCTGAGCATGACCCGCTCGCCCTCGCTCCAGGCACGAATCTCGATGCGCGGCGGTCGCTGGCTAGCGCTGAATTTAAGGGCATTGTCGAACAGGTTACGCAGCACCATTGCCAGGCCATTTGGATCGGCGCGCACGCTCTCGACCTGGATATCGACGCTGACTTCGGCACCGCAAGCCTGCAACTCATCGCGCTGCTCGGCCAGCAAGGCCTCGACCCGCACCCGCAGATCCACTGCTACCCCCGCCTGCAAGGGGCAGCGCTCCATGCGCGAATAGTCCAATAGAGCATCGATCAGCGTGCGCATCTGCCCGACACCGTTGCGGATGCGCGCCAGGAACAGGCGACCCTCCTCATCCAGTTGCCCGGCATGTTCAGCCAGCAGCAACTGGCTGTAGCCGTCGATACCGCGCAGAGGCGCCTTGAGGTCGTGCGACACTGAATAGCTGAAGGTTTCCAGCTCCTTGTTAGCCGCCATCAGCTCGGCGGTACGCGCGTGCACCCGTTCCTCCAGTTCGGCATTCAGACGCCGGACCTCATCCTCGACCTGCTTGCGCACGGTGATATCCAGGCAATAACCGATATAGCCGATGAACTGTCCAGCCCGGTCATAGCGCGGGCAGCCATCATCCTGAATCCAGCGGTATTCGCCATCGTGACGGCGCAGGCGGTAATCCATGCTGAAGCGCTCGCGGCGCTCGAAAGCTCCCAGGTAGATTGCGGTACAGCGTTCCAGATCGTCCGGATGCACGCCCTCGACCCACCCCATGCCGCATTCCTGTTCCAGGCTGCGACCCGTGAAATCCAGCCAGCCCCGGTTGAAATAATTGCACAGGGCGTCCACGCCTGCGGTCCAGATCAGCGCCGAGGTCGAATCGGCCAGAGTGCGATAGTCATGCTCGCTCTCGCGCAGTGAGTCCTCGACCTCGTAGCGGATCCGCGCCATGCTATTGAAGCACTTGGCCAGTTCCGCCAGTTCCCGACCACCCGCGACCGGCACCGGTGGCGGACTGGCCAGATGCTGATCAGTCGCCAGGGATTGCATAGCGCGCAGCAGGTTATCCAGCGGACGACTCAGTGTTCGCCGCGTGCCCCAGTCAGCCAGCAGCAGTATGAAGATCGCCCCGCTCAGCAGCAGGGCAATGTCGTACATCAACTGACGATTGGCCCAGGCGTAGACGATATCCAGCGGAATCACCATGCCGACCCGGGCTGCGGACAGGCCATCGATTTCAAACAGCGGCACCTGGACGATCAAGCGGTCCTGCCCGTGGCTGTGGTCCCGCAGCAGAACCTCGCCATTGCGCGATGATGACGCGGTGAGGATATCCAGACCCAGCGCGGCCAGCGGACGGCCTATGGTCGCGGCGGCCTCGGGAAAGTGGGCGAGCACCGTATTCTGGGTATCACTCACTACGGTCACCGCACCTTCCGGCAGGTCCGATTCGGCCAGGCGTCGATTCCAGCTGTTCAGGGATAACACCGCCACGGCCACGGCAATGACCCGGTCACTATCCGGATCGATCACCGGGTAGGCAAAGTTGATACTGGTCACTCCGGCGGCGCGATCCAGTTGGAAGGTACTGATGGCAAAGTCCCGGCGGGTTATGGCACGCTGGAAATAGCGACGATCGGCGACGTTGACCCGTTGCGTTAGTGGCCGGGCATTGCACAGGAGTTCACCATCGGCGCGCGGCACACCGAGATTGACGTAGTCCGGATTCATCGGCAGCAGGTGCGCCAGCAACAGCGCACAGGCCGGTGCATCCGGTTCATGCACCTCCGGAAAGCGCGCCAGTCCCTGCAGAAACTGCCGGGTATGGGTGATCAGCTGCTGCTGGTCCGCAGCCAGCAGGCGCACCGCCCGCAGCGCCCGCTGTTCCGCTTCGTCAACCGCGCTCTGGCGCTGCTCAAGTGCCTTGTTTGCCACCAGGGCCAGGGCCGGCAAAGTCGCAATCAGCACCAGCAAGCGCATGCGGCCTGCCAGCGTTGACAGCCAGTCAGTGAGAACAAAGGCCATGGTAGCCCTGAAATCAGCTCATTAAGTGCTGCAAGGGGTGGTAATGCACGGGGTAGTATCCGCGAGACAGGCCCGCGTTCTGCTGTATTTTGGATTAAGGATAGCAGTAATCTCGCCGCGCACCTCGCTTTGCGGCCCGTGCAATGAGCGCGCTTGCCTGCAGGCGTTTTTCTTGAGGAGACGGGCCAGCGCCGCTAAAGTAGCCGGGTTTCCGGAACCGAATCAATGCTGGAGGACACACCATGCTGTATCTGTCTGGAACAATAGCCGATGTAACCCACGAAGCAGGCCATGCCATTCTGATCCTGGATACTGGGCGCGGCCTGCATCGTCTGCAGGCGGATGCCGGGCTGTTGTCCGATGGTCTGACCGTGCTGTTTGGCGATGACGACTGGGTCGGCAAGGCGATTGCGGTTCAGTGCAAGGGTGATCAGTTATCGACCATCGAAATCCCGGGCGCCCCGCCGGACTATGCGATCTAGGCACGGCCAACCCGTAGCCGACCCGTGGCGAAGACGGCCCTGAGCCGTTGCCCGACAGGCCCCGTCCCTCAAGCCGGGTAGGATGTCAACCGGCGATCGTTATATCTGCGATCGTCTGCTGCGCAACAACGCTTGCGTATGGCCAATAAAAAAGAGTTAGGCTTTTGGCCTAACTCTTCGTTTTAATTGGTCGGGGCGAGAGGATTTGAACCTCCGACCACCTGCACCCCATGCAGGTGCGCTACCAGGCTGCGCTACGCCCCGGATACGGCATATCGGCTGCCGTGTGAAGGTCGGCCATGTTAATGCAATCCGCCCGGCTTTGCCAAGCGGAGAATTCGCCCTGCTATTGCGGCTCGCCCTTGAAGGCATCCACCCGCGCCTTGAGTTTCTGACC
The DNA here is from genome assembly GCA_003989085.1 of Candidatus Competibacteraceae bacterium. Taxonomy (GTDB): domain Bacteria; phylum Pseudomonadota; class Gammaproteobacteria; order Competibacterales; family Competibacteraceae; genus RXIV01. The sequence goes on along the minus strand of RXIV01000001.1, from coordinate 821,717 downwards.
GGGCCGGAACGTCACCACTCGCCGAGCAGTGATCGGAATTTCCTCTCCAGTCTTGGGATTACGGCCTGGGCGCTGGTTCTTGTCGCGCAGGTCAAAATTGCCGAACCCGGATAGCTTCACCTGCCGGCCCTGTTCCAAAGCGCCGCGAATCTCTTCAAAGAAGATCTCCACCAGATCCTTAGCCTCGCGCTTGTTGATGCCCAAGTCCTCGAACAATCTTTCCGCCATATCGGCTTTTGTCAGTGCCATACCATTAAATCCTAAGCGTTGCGCTGAACTGTTGAGTCAGTCCAACGATAATCCGGGAAACGGTCTCTTCGACCACACTGTCAGTAAGATTGCGTGATAAATCCTGTAAAATCAATCCTAAAGCTAAACTTTTCCGGCCTTCAGCAATACCCTGACCCCGATAAACATCAAAAAGCCGTACCTCGCGCAACAAGCCGCCACCATTCTGGCGGATGCTGTCCTGAACCATCTGAGCGGTCACGGTTTCGTCCACCACAATGGCGAGATCGCGGCGACTGGCGGGGAACCGCGAAAGCTCATGGAAGGCCGGGGTCCTGGCCGGTTGCAAGGTCGCCAACCGCAGTTCAAACCCGAACACATCGCCTTCCACATCCAGTTCTCGCGCCACCCGTGGATGCAGCGCCCCCAGCCAGCCAACGATCGCGCCGTTGCGCTCAAGGCGGGCGCTCTGGCCCGGATGCAACGCCGGATGAACCGCAGCGGTGAAAGTGAACGCCTCCGGTTCGCCCGTCAGGGCAAGCAGCGCTTCGACCTCGCCCTTGAGATCGAAAAAATCCACCGGTCGAGCTGCTAGCCCCCATTGCTCCGGCAAGGCCGTTCCCGTGACCACCCCGCCCAGATACGGTTCCTGATGCAGCTCGCCGCCGTCCGGGATGAAGTTGAGGCCATACTCAAACAGCCGTACCCTGGTCTGCTGGCGCTTCTGATTGTAAATCATCGCATTAAGAAGGCCAGGCCACAGACTGGTGCGCATGACCGCCAGTTCGGCGGAGATCGGATTGGCCAGCGCCAGTGGCTTCCGCTCCGGATCAAGCGCCTGCTGGAAGGCTGGATCGACAAAACTGTAGGTGATGACTTCTTGAAAACCGCGCTGGATCAAAGCGTCCTTGAATCGCTCCGGCATGACCTGTCCCTCCGGTTGCGGCGGCATCTCCAGCCGGATCAAGGGCTGGTTGCCAGGCAGGCGGTGATAGCCATGAACACGGGCGATTTCTTCAATCAAATCGGCTTCGATGGCGATATCAAATCGGCAACTGGGTGGAATCACCTGCCAATGATCCGGCTCGGTCGTCACCGTCATACCCAGGCGATGCAGGATGTCTTCCACTTCAGCAGCAGGGATGTCCAGCCCCAGCAACAGGCGCAGTCGGGCCGGACGCAGCCGGATCGCGGGTAACGCCGGCAGATGATCGGGCGAAACCGCTTCCAGGATCGGCCCTGGTTGACCACCGGCCATATCGATCAATAAACGGGTCGCCCGTTCCGCCGCCCGGCGCTGCAACTGGGGATCGACGCCACGCTCGTAACGATAGGAAGAATCGGTCTGCAAACCGTAGCGGCGGGCGCGGCCGGCGATACTGGCCGGAGTGAAAAAAGCGCTTTCCAGGAATACATCACGGGTAGCATCGGTACAGGAGCTGATTTCACCCCCCATGATGCCGGCCAACGCCAGCGGGCCGTGCTGGTCGGTGATCAGTAAGGTTTCCGCATCCGGCGTGACGATCACGCCGTTGAGTAGTTCCAGTCGGTCGTCAGGGCGGGCGCGGCGCACTTCAATACCCCCGCACAGCCGGCCCAAGTCGAAAGCGTGCATCGGCTGGCCGAGTTCCAGCATGACGTAGTTGGTCACATCAACCAGCGGCCCCAGGCTCCGCACACCGGCCCGGCGCAGGCGTTCCTTCATCCACAATGGAGTTTCGGCGGCGGGATTGACCCCACGAATCACCCGACCCACATAGCGTGGGCAATCGGCGGGATCGTGCAGGGAAACTGGAAATGTCGCATCCACTACCGGCGCCACCGCTTCAACCAGAAGCGGGCGAAATTCGCAGCGGTTCAGCGCCGCCACTTCGCGGGCAACGCCTTCCATACCCAGACAATCACCCCGATTCGGCGTCAGTTCAATCTCAAACAGCGCATCATCGAGTTGCAACAATTCGCGGATATTCATCCCTGGCAAACTGTCCGGCGGCAACGGCAACAGCCCGTCAGAGCTTTCCGCCAGGCCCAGTTCCTTAGCCGAACAGAGCATTCCTTGCGATTCAACGCCGCGCAGTTTGGATTTTTTGATGTTCAAGCCACCCGGCAACACCGCGCCGATCAAGGCGGTCGGGACGCACATCCCAATGGCGACGTTGGGCGCACCGCAGACGATTTGCAACGGCTCGGCCCCGCCGACAGCCACCGCTGCCACCCGCAGCCGATCAGCGTCAGGATGTGGCGTCAAGTCGATCACCCGTCCCACCACAACCTTTTCAAAGGCGGGCGCGACCGGTTCGATACTGTCTACTTCCAGGCCGGCCATAGTTAGTTGCGCCGCCAGTCCGGCGCTGGTGACAGCGGGATCAACCCATTCCCGCAGCCATTGCTCACTTACTTTCATCAGATTTACTCACTCGCATCGGGATATTTTTCCCAGTCAGAGGCTGGATCACAATCAACTTAAGAAATTGCAGGATTCACCGCCGCACCTCCGGCATCAGCGCGAAGGCCCGTAACAATGCGCTTACCAAAGGTGGTTTACGGAGAATGCGCCGGTGATCGCCCCGGCGAATTTGCAGGCGCTGGTTCCCAACCGCCAGCAGCAGTCGGGGCAACTCAAACCCCTGGCTTAACCAGTGCGTCCAGTCCGGGGCCGCCGCCCGCAAGTCCCAGTCCAATTCCCGGCCATCGTAAGACCCCGCCCATTCTGCGTTGCCCCGCACCACGACCAGCAGACCCTGCGGATCCGGCTGATCCGGAAAACCATAACCGACTGCCGCGCTAAACCGTTGTCGGGACAACTCCCGCACCATAGTTTGCTCAGCATTCCACAACCGGGCGTATTCACTCATCCAGGCAGCGGAAAACACCTCGATCAGCGGCTCGCCGGACATCGCAGGCGACTGAACAGCAGAATTCTTCTGGATACTGTTCACCCGACCTTGCCCACCCACGGATGGTAGTGAAAATAGGCCAGCAGCAAACCGCCAAAGCCGATCCGGTACCAGGCGAACGGTGCAAAGCTGTGTTGACCGACATAGGCCAACAGAAAGCGCACCACCGCTAGCCCGCCCAGAAAGGCGGCGATGAAGCCGACGGCGAATATCGGCGCATCGGCTGGCGTCAGGCCGCCCCACTCTTTGTACAGGCTGTAGCCAGTGGCGGCGAACATGGTTGGAATCGCCAGAAAAAAGGAGAACTCGGTGGCGGCGAAGCGCGACACCCCACACCACATCCCGCCCATGATCGTTGCGCCGGATCGCGATACGCCGGGAAACAGCGCCAAGCTCTGGGCAATGCCTACCAGCAGCGCATCTCGCCAGCTCAGGTCTTCGAGCGCCTGCACCCGCCCGGTCCGGGCATAGCGTTCGATCAAGAGAATGGCGATCCCGCCAATAACTAATGCCCCAGCCACACTGACTGGGTTGAACAGGTAGTAGGTAATGTATTTGTGCAGCAGCAGGCCCACTATCGCCGCCGGCAGGAATGCAATCGCTAGATTCAGGATCAAGCGTTGCGCTTTGCGATCCCAATCGATATTTATGGCAATATCGAGCAGTCGTTCCCGATAAACCCACACCACTGACAAAATCGCGCCCAACTGGATGAAAATCTCGAAAGCTTCGGCCCGCGCTCCGGTGAAATTGAGAAAATCCCCGACAATAATCAGATGACCGGTGCTGGAAATCGGCAGGAATTCCGAGGCCGCCTCCACCAGCCCTAAAACCAGGGCCTTGAGAATCAACACAATGTCCAAAGGGACTCCTTCAGGTATCGTGGCTGGAAATTGAAATGAATTAAACCAATTGCTTTAGCCATCACGCAGGCTGACCATGAAACCCAACCTACTGACTGCCCTGATTATTACCACCGTACTGCTCCAAGTCTTCCCAAACGCCGCATTGTCCCAGCAAGTCTACAAATGGACAGACGCCGCCGGACAAGTCCACTACGGCCAGCAGAAACCGGGAGATGCTGCGACCCCGGCGGAAACCGTCGATATCGCTCCATCACCGACGACCACATCCAGTGACGCTGACTCCGCTGCTGAAATCGCCCGCATCAATACTTTGGCCAATCAAATGGCCCGTGACCGCCAAGCAACTGAACAGTCCCGGCAGGAACAGGCCATACGCAGACTGGAGCAGGAAAACCAGCAGTTGCAAAATGATCTGCTAAAAAAGCAGCAACAAGAGCAAAACGACAACAGCAATGTCATCGTAGGGCCGTCGCCTTATCCCTACTACCCTTATCCTTATCCACCAGGACCGCCACTGCGTCCACCGGGACCGCCTTGCCAACCGTGGCCTGATTGCCACAGTTATCGTCCTATGCCGTTACCAGACCCCCCCAAGCCAACGGCTAAACAAAATCCGGTTTTTCGCCCGGCGCCATCAGGGGTGAGTCGGGAACAGCCGGGCAGCTTCAGTGGACGCTGAATCCGCCCAACCTTATTCAGCTCAGTGAAGACAGCCTGAACGCCCCAGCTTGAAACAGCGTACCCAGCTGCCGGCTTGCTCAAACCGGTAGCTGAGGTTTTGCGCATTCAAGGCTGGATTTTAGGCTGTTCCTGCGCTGTGGATGAAGACGAGTTACCCGTTTGACTTTCCGGCAAAACCGTGATTAGCGTAATGCTATCTGCTTGACGCAGCGTATGCGTATTGGTTGAAGAGGGACAGGAAACACTTTCCAGATGAGTAACAGGACCACCATTTTCAATGACCCGATTAAAGCGGTAGCAACTATTTGCAGAAAACTCCACGGTTCCGCTGACGCTTGTTTCAGAGCAGGCCGAAGACGTAGAGGCAGTAAAATTCTTCAGGCCTGCTGAAGTAATGGCGAAAGATTCTTGAGTAGTCGGGGTTGAATCATCACAACGGGTGCTCACCGAAGTTTTAGTCACCCCATCTACTGTCACTGAGTAAATGGTAGAACTGGAAGAGCAACAAGTACTGGTATACGCAGTCCATCGTGCTTGTCCACTGCCGCCACCCGGATTGATCACTTGGAGGCCTGGCATATTGCCCTGAACAAAGGTTTGCACGATGATCGTTCCGTCTTTTTCTGTCGGCAAATCAGACAGGTCAAAACCGCCAAAGGACAAATTATCGCTTCCCCCCTCGCATCTTGGCGAGCCTGGGCCGCAACTGAATACGCATCGGCCACTAGCCAGCGCTAATCCACAGGCCAGCGTGTTATTTCTATCCACCACTGACCCGATGATCCGGTAGCGTCCGGGACTACTCTGCGTAACGCTACTAATGATGGCTGCTGATGACTGGCTGGTGCTGGTCTGCCGATGGTCATCGGGCGAATTCTGAGCTATTGCTGAGCCAGTTGCGCAGCCGATTGCGCTGAAAACTAACAGAGCTAAAACATATTTATTGAGCATGGTGTTTTCCTCTTGGTGAAATGAAACCCACGGAGTAAATAGCCAAAATTGTTCTTTCATTTCCAGGGCAGCGAGCTGATTGCCTCATTGTTTATCGCTCTCGGATTCAGCTAGAACCACGCCAGTTGCGGGCGTAATTTAACTACCTCGCCAACTATGAGCAATGCCGGAGAACGGACTCCAGTGCTTTGCAGCCTTTCCGGTAAATCAGCCACCGTACCAGTATAAACTCGCTGCTGCAAAGTTGTACCCTGCTCTATCAGCGCTGCCGGCATAACGTCAGCCACACCATGTTCACGCAATTTCTGGCAAATCTGTCCAACGCTTTTCAGACCCATATAAAACACTACGGTTTGGCGCGGTTGGGCCAACATCGGCCAGTTCAAATCCAGCACACCCTCTTTCAAATGGCCGGTAACAAATACGCAGGCTTGGGCGTAATCACGGTGGGTTAGTGGAATCCCAGCGTAAGCGGCGCAACCCGCAGCGGCGGTGACGCCTGGGACAACCTGAAAGGGCACACCCGCCGCCATCAGGGTTTCAATTTCTTCGCCGCCGCGCCCGAAAATAAACGGATCGCCGCCTTTCAACCGTAAAACCTTTTTGCCCTGTAACGCTAAATCCACCAGCAAATGATTGATATCATCCTGTGGCAGGGTGTGACGATCCGGCTCCTTGCCAACAAAAATCCGCTCGATTCGTGGTTCCAGCCATTCCAGAATGTCCGCCCCGACCAACCGGTCATACACTACGACATCCGCTTGTTTTATCAGTCGCAATGCTTTCAGAGTCAGTAACTCCGGATCGCCCGGCCCAGCTCCGACCAGATAGACTTCGCCCATTGGGGATTGCGCTGGATTATTCATTGTGATTCGGTTTTTCATCACGGCTAGCTAAAAATTCCTGCATATCAGTATTGGCAACCCGAGCATAAATTGCTTCGACCAGTAAATAGAGGTCAATTGAGGAAAAATACACTTCATCACCGAGATAATAATGTTCTGATTGCCAGTGATTGGCTCTACGGCAAATTTCAACATCAACAAAATCCTGTTCAATCAGCACATACTCTTGCAGGCTTAGCAAGCGCTGATAAGCCTGACGTTTAAGGGTTTGATCGATTCTACGAGTTGATTTTGATAGAACTTCAACAAGGATAATCGGTGATTCTGTATAGTAAGAATCGTGGTTCTGATGATGACAGACAACGATCACATCCGGATAAAAAAAATCATTTCCAGCCTTGACTTTCATATCAGCGGAAAAAGGCTCACATAGTGTATTTTCCAAGTGATTACCCAATTTTTGCACCATATTAACGGTAATTCTACTATGATTGGCGCTGGCTCCGGCCATCGCATAAACATCACCATTAATGTACTCGTGCTTTATCTTGCTGATAAGTTCGCCCGCCAGATAGTCCTGCTCGCTGATGAAATTTAACTCCGGTTTTAAAGCCATTCTGAGTTCTCCATCATCCATCAAGAATGATTCAAATGTAGAGCAAGGCTATGGCTAACACAGCCGTTCAGCCCGCACACCGGCCAGCGCCAATTCCAGCCGCCGCCAATGAGGTTCCGCACCCGGCAACCCGAAGCGCAAACCCGGCGGATCGGCAAAGCGGCGCACCAGAATCCCCCGTCGCGCCAAGGCGTCCTGCCAGAACTCCGCTTCCAACAGGGGAAGCCACTGAAATAACCCGGCGCCGCCAGCCACCGACAACCCTTGCCGTTGCAGCAAATCCACCAGCCGCTTGCTGGCCTGCTCCAACCGCAGTCGGGTTTGCGCCTGCCAGTCGCGATCCGCCAGCGCCTGAGTCGCGGTCCATCGCGCCGGTCCACTGACCGGCCACGGCCCCAATAATTCCCGCAGCCGCTCCCGCAGCTCCGCTTCGGCCAAAGCAAAGCCAACCCGCGCTCCAGCCAAACCGAAGAACTTGCCGAGCGAACGCAGCACGATCAAACCTGGCAGACCCACCCGAGTTGCCAGACTGTGATCGGGCGTGGCGTCCATAAACGCTTCGTCCACGACCAGCCAGCCGTCGCGTTCCGCCAGCTGCGCCCGCCAATTCAGTAACCGGGCGGAATCAAAACGCTGGCCGGTGGGATTATTGGGATTGACCAGCACCAGCACATCCAGCCGATCCGCCGCTGCCTCCAGTTGATCGGGAAGCAACCACTCAAGCTGATGTCCGGCCTGTCGCCAAGCGTGTGCATGTTCGGCATAACTGGGCTGGAGGACGCCGACCCGGCCCGGTTCGCGCAAACGAGGCAAGGCCTGAATCGCCGCCTGTGAACCGGCGGTGACCAAAATATGCGGCGTTCCATAGTAAGCCGTTGCCGTCATTTCCAGTTCGTCGTCCACTTCCGGCAGGCGTTGCCAGACCGTCGGCGGCAAGGGCGGGACCGGCCAGCCCTGCGGGTTGATCCCGGTTGACACATCCAGCCAGTCGCCAGTTGCAATCCCGTAACGCGCCGCCGCCGCCCGCAACCCGCCGCCATGCTCAAGCAAACGCCCATCCTCCGATAAAAATCACGGCCAGCCATAGCCACAAAGCGCGTTGCACCAGCTTGACCGCCCGCCCGATGTCCTCGGCGCAAGGAGCCAGACCTTCACCCAACGGCGGACGTTGTTGCCATTGGCCGTGATAACGGGCCGGTCCGCCCAGCGCCAGACCCAATGCGCCCGCACCTGCCGCCATGACCGGGCCAGCATTAGGGCTTTTCCAGAACGGCGCCTGTTCTCGCCAGCAACGCCAAGCCAACGCCGGCTGTGATCCGGCCAGCGCATAGCTCAAGGCGGTCAATCGCGCTGGCAGCCAGTTTAGCCCATCATCCAGCCGCGCCGCCGCCCAGCCAAAGTGCAAATACCGTGGGGTGCGATAGCCCCAGAGCGCATCCAGGGTATTTGCCAACCGGTACAGCACAACGCCCGCCGCCCCAGCCAGGGCGAACCAGAACAGCGCCCCGAAAATCGCATCACAGCCATTTTCCAGTACCGATTCCACTGTGGCCCGACTGATCCCTTCCTCATCCAGATCGGCAGCGTCGCGACTGACCATCAACGCCACCTTCTCTCGCGCCAGTGCCAGATCGCCAGCCTGCAAGGCCGTTGCCACCGCCTCGGCGTGTTCGGTCAGACTGCGTGCGCCAAGGGCCAGATACAGCAGGCCCAGTGCGACGGCCAAACCTATCAGTGGCAACCACGCCAGTAGTCCGGCGGCAACGGTGAAAGGCAGCAGTAGCAGAATGACGGCGATGCTGCCGCGTTCCCGTCGGGCGGCGGCGCTCAATTCCGGCGGCCCGTAAACCAGCGCCTCAACCCGTTGCGCCAGCCAACCAAAACCGATCAGCGGATGCTGACGGCGCGGCTCGCCCAGCAAGCGATCCAGCAGCGCCGCACCCAGACACAGCAGCGCGGTTAACATCAAATTTCCCCTGTCCACAGCATGAGAGGCCAAGGGTAACAGTTATTTTTCAAGCACATGGTCAATCTTGGTCACGGATAAGGCCCGTTAGTGTAGCCAAAAACCCAGCGTTTCCGTCAAAATCCCGCTATGAACGCTAAAACCCTGATGATTCAAGGCACCACTTCCGACGCCGGCAAAAGCGTCATGGTCGCTGGTTTATGCCGGTTGCTGGCGCGGCGCGGGGTGCGGGTGGTCCCCTTCAAGCCGCAAAATATGGCCCTGAACAGCGCCGTAACCGTGGACGGCGGCGAGATTGGCCGCGCCCAGGCGGTACAGGCCCAAGCCGCTTTTCTGGAACCGCATACCGATATGAATCCGGTGCTGCTGAAGCCTAATACGGATATTGGTGCTCAGGTGATTGTTCAGGGCCGGGCGCTGGCTAATATGGATGCACGCCGTTATCACGACTACAAGCCCGTCGCGATGCAGGCCGTGCTGGATTCTTATCAACGGTTGTGCGCTGCTTATGACGTGGTGCTGGTAGAAGGCGCGGGCAGTCCGGCAGAAATCAATTTGCGCGACAAGGATATTGCCAATATGGGATTTGCCGAGGCGATTAATTGTCCGGTATGGCTGATCAGTGATATTGATCGCGGCGGGGTATTCGCTCACTTATACGGGACTCTGGCGCTGTTAGCGGATAGTGAACGGGCGCGAATTACTGGGCTGATAATTAACCGCTTCCGAGGTGATGTGAGTCTATTGAAGCCGGGGCTGGACTGGCTGACTCGGGAAACTGGCAAGCCCGTATTAGGCGTGTTGCCGTATTTGCAGGGCTTGCATCTGGAAGCCGAGGATGCCCTGCCGCGTGAATCGGCTGTTGCCAAGGATACTGAACGGCTGCGCGTTGCGGTCCCCGTCTTGGCGCGAATCAGCAATCACACCGACTTCGATCCATTGCGCTTACACCCGCAGGTTGAAGTGATTTGGGTGCGGGCCGGTGAATCGATTCCACCGGTTGATCTGATTATCCTGCCTGGCAGTAAAAGCACTCGCGGTGATTTGCAACGACTACGTGATCAAGGTTGGGATAAGCAAATTCATCGGCATTTACGCTACGGCGGCAAGCTGATCGGAATTTGCGGCGGTTTTCAGATGGTTGGAAGCTGGATTCATGATCCTGCTGGATTGGAAGGTGAAACAGGCAGCAGTCCAGGACTTGGGTTTCTGGAATTTGAAACGACATTGGAACCGGAAAAACAGTTGCGGCGCGTCGAAGGTTATTTGACATTCGATGCCGCTTTTGTGACCGGCTATGAAATTCATGCAGGAGCCAGTAGCGGCCCGGCTTTGCAAAATCCAGCCCTTCAGTTAAGCGATGGCCGCCAGGATGGCGCGCTCTCGCATGATGGGCAAATTCTCGGCGCTTATCTGCATGGCTTGTTTGACGCAGCGCCAGCCCGCGATGCCTTATTACGCTGGGCAGGATTAGCTGTGCGGGAAACACCCGATTACCGGAAATTACGCGAGGACGGTATTAACCGGCTAGCGGATGCGATAGCCGAGCATCTGGATTTAAGCGATCTGGAACGGTGGCTGCCGAATTGACGGACCAAAAACCTGTTCGATGTTTCTCCCAATACAGGATCAATGAAAGATGGCTCATGACTTTGATCAAGCGCTGATTCGGCGCGGCACCGACAGCCTGAAATGGCAGCGCTACGGAGCGGCATTGCCGTTGTGGGTAGCGGATATGGATTTTACCGCCCCAGAATCGGTAGTGGCTGCTCTACACGAGCGGGGCGAGCATGGGGTCTTTGGCTACGGCGCTCCACCGGATGAATTAACCGAAACCATTTGCGCCAGGCTGGCCGATTTTTATGGCTGGACGGTGACGCCGGAGCAGTTGGTTTATCTGCCCGGACTGGTGTGTGGATTAAACGTAGCCTGTCGGGCAGTGGGTGAAGCAGGCGATTCCGTGCTCGTGCAGACCCCGGTTTATCCGCCGTTTCTAAGCGCACCGATTTATCAGGATCGGCAACTGATCACGGCGGAGCTGACCGCTGAATTACATGATGGGCGACTGTACTACCGCTTTGATGATGCGGCTTTCGCAGAAACAATTAACCAAAATACTCGGCTATTTATACTCTGTCATCCTCATAATCCAGTAGGCCGCTCCTTCAGCCGTGAAGAGTTAAATCGATTGGCGACAATTTGTGAACAACGTAATCTGATCATTTGTTCAGATGAGATTCACTGTGATTTACTACTTGATGGGCGGCAACATACGCCCTTGGCTACTTTAGCGCCGGAAATCGCAGAACGGTGCATTACCCTGATGGCGCCAAGCAAGACGTTTAACATTGCTGGATTGGGCGCCAGCTTCGCCATTATTCAGAATCCCACATTGCGACAACGCTTCAAGCACGCCATGCGCGGCATTGTGCCGGATGTGAATCTATTAGGGCTGACTGCGGCATTAGCGGCTTATCAGCAAGGTGATGACTGGCTGCGGGAATTACTCATTTATCTGGCGGCTAATCGAGATTATATGCTGGATTATGTGGATCGCTATTTACCCGCTATTCGCGTTACCGCCCCAGAGGCAACCTACCTGGCCTGGCTGGATTGCCGGAATGCCGGGATTGTTGGCAGTCCACATGAATTCTTTCTCCATCATGCCGGAGTGGCGTTCAATGATGGCGCGACCTTTGGAGCAGGCGGGGAGGGCTTTGTGCGGCTGAATTTCGGCTGTCCGCGCACGACCTTGACGGAAGGCCTGGAGCGAATCCGGCATGCAATTAACCAATAGAGATTCAATGGGAGATTCAACGCCATGCACAACAGTCTAATCCCCGCGCCACTCTCTGACAGCGTTGCCATTATTCCGGTCATTGAAGGTGAATTCAACGCTTGGCGGGAACAGCAGGATGCGCCATTCCGCCGTTGGCTGACGGCTACCGGATTCAAGGGCCAACCGGGTAAATTCAATCTGGCGCCGAGTCCCGATGGTCAACTACAGGCCGTCGTGGTCGGTATTAAAACCGCCGATGATCTTTGGGCCTTGGGCGAGTTGCCCACTGCTTTGCCGGAAGGCGACTACATGCTTGAAACCGCCTTTACGCCCCGGCAACTGGAACGGCTGAGCCTGGGCTGGGCCTTGGGCGCGTACCGCTTCACCCGCTACAAGACGCCAAAGCGGGCGGCGGCGCGACTGGCGCTTGATCCACGTTGTGACTATAGCCGTATCCGCCGTCAGATCGACGCGGCGCAACTGGTGCGCGATCTCATCAACACTCCCGCCGAAGACCTGATGCCGGAGCATCTCGCTGAGACGATGCAGGGGTTGGCTCAGGAGTTCAATGCAACCCTGGAACAAACCGTCGGTGATGAGCTGCTGAGCCACAATTTTCCCCTGATTCACGCCGTGGGCCGGGCCAGCATCCACCTGCCCCGCTTGCTGGATTTGCGCTGGGGCGATCCGAATCATCCCTCACTGGCTTTGGTGGGCAAAGGGGTCTGCTTCGACAGCGGTGGGCTGGACTTGAAACCGTCCGGCGCGATGCGACTCATGAAAAAGGATATGGGCGGGGCAGCAACCGCGTTGGGGTTGGCGCGGCTGATCATGAGCGCCCATCTGCCGGTGCGGCTGCGGGTGCTGATCGCAGCGGTGGACAACGCGGTCGCCGGCAACGCCTTTCGGCCCGGCGATGTGATTCGTTCACGGCAGGGTTTGACCGTTGAGATTCACAACACCGACGCCGAAGGCCGGCTGGTTCTCGGCGATGCGCTGACCGCAGCAGGCAGCGAACAGCCGGATATCATGATCAATTTCGCTACCCTGACCGGAGCGGCACGGACCGCGCTAGGAACGGCGTTACCGGCGATGTTCTGCAATGATGAAACGCTGGCGGCAGGTCTGCTCGCGGCAGCGGAACGGGAACAGGACCCGGTCTGGCGCTTGCCATTGCATCAACCCTATCGGGAGTTGCTGGACAGCAAGATCGCCGACATTGCCAATGCGGCTGATTCCCCCTACGCAGGAGCCATTAGCGCCGCGCTGTTTTTGAAGGAGTTTGTGCCGGCAGGACTGCCGTGGGCGCATTTTGATCTGATGGCCTGGAATCTCAAGTCCCGCCCTGGGCGACCAGAAGGCGGCGAGGCGATGGCGATGCGGGCAGTCTTTAGCTGGCTGGAACAGCGTTACCCGAGCTAGGCGGCGTACCGACACACCATCCCGAGCGATTCTAACCGGAAGCGAAAGCGCCGATTTTTGCCTCGCTGCACGGCGCCGCAACGCCTTTCAATCGGGTAACGCCGCCAACGACTTCGCCAGCCGCAGATACCAGCCGTTGATGTCGCGGAGGGTGCCAATGCCGACTAGATCCAGGTGATCCCAACCGGCTAGCACCCCTTGGGCATTCCAAGCACCCAGTTGCGGCTGATCGAAGCCGGAAACCATCCGAATCCGATCCGGCGAATCCAGTGTCGGGCCGGCCATCGAGCGGGTGTTTACCACGCCGTCGTTCTCCCACCAACTGGCGTCAATCACGACCTGCCCCGGCTGGTCGCGGGTGTAGGAACCGATCAACAGCGCGGTTCCCCACAACTGCGGCAACATGGTTGGGAGTGGAATCTGATGACCGGACGGCCAGAACGGCGTGGTTGCCGCCGCCGCCCAGGAAAAATAGTACACCGCAGGCTGGGCCGGGAAACGCCGGTTCAATTCCCGCGCCCCATCAGGACTGAGATCCCAGGCGCTGATGTCATGGGAACGCCAGATCGGACTGTGCTCCACCCGACTCAGGTAAGCGTTGAAGGACTCAGCCGGCGCACGGCGCAAGCCCCATTGATCCAGCTTGAAATCATAGGGTAGCCGGTCCGGCTCGACGCCAATGATAGCTGCAAAGCTGAGTAGCGCATGACGGGCGAAGGGCAGCAGGCGGTCGATCCCTGTGGCGAGGCTGGTCCCGTCATGCGGCGTGGCGAGGGTCGTCACGCTACGCACCCAGGATTTGCCGCCCGTAAACAGCGGCGACCGTTCGGTTGTCAGAGTGGCGGCGACCTCGCTTGGATCGCCCCGTTCCAGTAGCGTCGTCAATACCCGGATGGTTTGGCCGCCCTGACTGTGACCGATCAGGTGAATTTTGCGTGGCCGACCGTGGGCATCCGGCGTGCCCCAGTCGGGATACAGGCCAGGAAAGCTTCGGCCATAGCGGGCATGACCGTAGGCTGTGGCGTGGGCCTGCCCATAATCCACCGTTCCGCCCTTAATCTGGGCGTACAGCTCGCAGGCCCGATCCCAGTTACTCGCGAAAGGGCCAACTACGCCGGTGTAGGTACGGTAGCCAGCCCGGTTGAGGACTTCCTGCACATCGCCAAAACCGCCCCAGTATTTGAAGCCGAACAGCTCATCCCGACCCCAGCCGATGAAGCCGTGAACCAACACTATAGGATCGTCGTTGTCAGCGCGAGCCGGGAGGACGATGCCGATAGTCAGCAACAGCAGCCCGAGCAAAAACAGTAACAGCCTTGGAAAGCGCATGGCGATGACCGGACAGGAATGGTGCAGGTTTGACGAGCGGGGAACGAGGATCAGATCGATTTTTAGCAGTAGGCTGGAAGGCATGGCGCAAGTCGCGGCGTCATGCCTTCCAGTAAAGCAACTAACGCAGCAACGCGAGGAACATTCCAGCGGCGACCGCCGAACCGATCACCCCGGCGACATTGGGACCCATTGCCGCCATCAACGGGTTGACCCGGCCCTCGGTACAATCAGAGACAAACTTCTGCACTACCCGCGCCGACATCGGCACCGCTGACACCCCCGCCGCGCCAATGCAAGGATTGATGCGCTTGCTTTCCGGCAGGAACAGGTTCAACAGTTTGGCAAACAGGATGCCGCCCGCCGTGCTGAAAGCGAACGCCACTGCGCCCAGCACCAGGATGAACAGGGTCTGCGGTTGCAGAAAAGTGTTGCCGTTCATGGTCGCACCAACCACCAGTCCCAGGAAAATGGTCACAATGTTGATCAGTTCACCACCGGCGGTCTTGCTCAGCCGGTCGGTCACGCCCGCCTCACGCAGCAAGTTGCCGAACATCAGCATTCCGATCAACGGGGCGCTGGAGGGAATCGCCAGCGCAGTCAGCATGGTGATGAACACCGGAAAGATGATGACTGCGGTGCGGGACACGGGCCGGGCCTGCGGCATGTTGATGGCCCGTTCCTTGGCCGTTGTCAGCAAGCGCAAAATTGGCGGTTGAATGACTGGCACCAACGCCATGTAGCTGTAAGCGGCTACCGCCACCGCGCCCAGCAAGTGTGGGGCAAGAATGGCGGTCAGGTAGATCGAAGTCGGGCCGTCCGCGCCACCGATAATGCCAATCGATGCCGCCTCTTCGGCCTTGAAGCCAAAAAGGTAGAATGCGCCGAGCGCGGCGACGAAAATGCCCAACTGGGCCGCAGCGCCCAGGAGCAAAGTGATTGGCCGGCTCAACAATGGCCGGAAATCAGTCAGCGCCCCGACCCCCAGGAAGATTACCGGGGGCAGCAACTGAGTCTTGATGCCCGTGTTGTAGATGAACTGCAACAATGGCACGGTCTGCCCCGGTTCGGCGTGATAGCCGCTGGAAGCGCTGAGAAACGCCTCAGGCAGGTTGGCCAGCATTGCGCCAAAACCAATCGGGATCAGCAGCAGCGGCTCGTAGTTCTTCCGCACCGCCAGATAAATCAGCAATCCGGCGACGAAAAACATCACCATATTTCGCCAGCTCAGACCCAGAAACCCACTCTGGGCGATCAATTCCAGCAAGGTGTCCATATTACCCGCCAATGGTCAGGATAGGCTTGCTGGCGGAAACCTCACTGCCCAGACTGGCATGGATTTCCACCACGAGGCCAGCGCAGGGCGCTCGCACATCGTGCTTGGCTTTCATTGCTTCCACCGCCGCGACCACCTGACCCTGTTGTACTGCATCGCCAGTCTTGACGCTGATTTCGACCAGTTCCACCTTGCCCTCGAACGGCGAGAACACCGGAGTACGCTGGCCGGTCGCTGGAGCCGGCGCCACTGTTCCAACTGCGGGCGCGACGGCAACACCGGCGCTCGTCCCGGCGGGCGCTTCGATGGTGATGCGGAAATTGCGGGTCACCCCGCCCTCAACCACGGTGCATTGGGTCGTGACCGGGCCGGTGAAGGTCGCCGGCGCGGCTGGAACCGTGACGACTGGAGCGATCTCCGCCGGCTGGCCCTTCGCTTTCAGCGGCAGGTTGATCCGCGCCTTGCCGGTCAACAGGCGGATACCTTCATTCAACTCCATGTTCTTGCCAGGAACGATAGCGGAAGCCACCAGAAAGATATTCTCCTCGGTCAACGGCAACATCCGTTCGCTCAGCGCTGCTTCGGCGATAACCAGGCTATCCGGGGCTTTTTCCAACGGATCGCCGGTGAAAGGTTCCAGCTTCAACTGCTCAGCGGCTATCTTGATGACTTCCGGATCCGGCGCTTCCGGGGTGCGGCCAAAGTAGCCCAGCACCGCCCGGCCATAACCGGCGTCGATCTTCTTCCAGCGGCCATGCAGTACGTTGTTGAAGGCTTGCAGCCAATACTGCTGACTGCCCGGCGTCACGCTGGTCCAAGCCCCACCGGCCCGCACTACTTCGGGGAATTCAGCCAGTACTTCGCTGTAACGATTGAGAATGCCGGCTTCGGCCATCATGTGGACGTTGGGGCCAATCGCGCCGCCCGGCATCGGGAAGTTGACCACTCGGGCGTCGGCAGTGGTGGTCACCGGGTTGAAGTCGTACTCCTTAAGCGCCTCGTCGAGCAGTTTTTCCAGTTCGCCCATCTTGCTGGCGTCAATATCCAGCGAGTAACCAGTGCCCTTGAGGGCGTGCCACATCGAGCGCACATCCGGTTGAGAGGTACCGGACGCCATAGGCCGCACGGATAGATCGACGCTGTCTACTCCGCCGGCAATGCCCGCCATGTAGCAGGCCACCGCCATCGACGCAGTGTCGTGGGTGTGCATCGACAGCGGAATTTCCGGCGGCAGGATTTTTTTCAGACCCTTGGCTGTTTCATAGCAAGTATGCGGGTCAGTGGTGCCGGAGGCGTCCTTCATGCACACCGAATCAAAATGGATGCCCGAAGCAAGCAGTTTTTCCACTACGCGGATATAGAACTCCGGGGTATGCACCCGATCCGACAGATAGGGCAGCCCCATCATTGCCACGCAGACCTGATGGTGCATCCCGGCGTCTACGATCGGCTGGCCGGTCTTGACCAGGTTGTCCACGTCGTTCATGAAGTCGAAATTGCGGTCAATCGTGGTACCGTGCTTCTTCATCAACCGCGCCTGCATTTCCAGCGCCTTGAGCTGCTGGGTAGTCAGGGTGACGCCGGAGACCGAGCGGGTCAGGATTTGCAGATCAGCGCCTGGTCCAACCGCATCGCGCATCTGGTCCATGCATGCAAAGGGGTCTTCGCCCGCGTAGAAATAAGGCGCTTGATAACGGGCCCCGCCACCAAACTCGAAATGCCGCACGCCCATCCCGGCTGCGGCCTGCATGGCCGGCAAAATATCGCCGACGCGGACCTTGCCGCCGAATACGCTTTGCAGGCCGTCGCGGAAGGCGGTCAGCATCACACGGATTTTCTTGTCAGTTTGGGCAAAAATCATGATAACTCCAGGGTTAGGATGGCTGTGGCTTAACGGATTTCTTCAATGCGAGTGACGCAGGCGCCAGGGGCGATGGTGTTGACCGCAGCGGCGATGGCGACGGCAACAACGGTATCTGTCTTGGGCGGTCGTTCAGGGAACAGCTCGATCAATCCCCGGATTGCGCCAGCGAGCACCGTCAGCAGGCCCAGCACCGCGACGAAGGCATTAAGACAAACAAGTAGCAGATTGGGATCTTCCATACATTAGGTCCTGGATGCGCCGATGACGGCGATGGAGAGAAACTCAGTAGCCATACAGTGATTACGGGTACTAAGGATAACGGGGTTATCGGGCGCAATGAAACCCGTGATGCGGTGATCCGGGTTATGGCATCACGGTATGGTCATCCAGTCTGTATTCGTTTCACGGGGATGACCACGCCACGCCGAGAACCATGAATAGCGTAATCAGCGGGATTTAGCAAAAGTCAGGCCATCGTCGTAAATAGCAGAAACAGTCAATACCACAAGGCGCAGTCTCTTCCGGGCGGTCGAGCCGCAAGCGCCTGGGAACAATAGATCTGGCGGCGCGTCGATTGGGCAACCATTGACCACACGCCTGACCGAACAGGGGTATGGCTACCGGATCGATGGTGAGGGCTGAACGCTGAACGCGCCCGGCGGGTCTCGTCTTTTAACCCGCAGCGCCTAAGCGTAAACCTTGGCTGGATTGCTGATAGTCCTGATTTACCCAAGGGCTGGATTACTTTCTACTAGCCTCCGCTTGAGCTGATTTCCACAGTAAAGGTGGGTTTCAAGCTCAATAATTCTTGTCTTGACCGCTAGCTGGATTTGCTGGCGGTTTTTTTTGCCCGCTGCTTCAGTTCCCGGCCAGGCGTTGCGGTGGGCAGCGGGCCAGTTGCGCACTGTAACGGGCCGCCTGGCGGCGGACCTTTCGCGCCCGCTCCATCAGCCACGGCTTGCGCCAGTAGCTTCCCCTGACAAAACCTTCCTGCCCTTCATGATAAGCCAGGTACTGGTTGTAGGCATCGCTGCGAGCGATGCCCGTGCGCCGGGTAGTTTCGTTGATATACCAGCCGATGAAATCCACCGCATCGTCAAAGTCATCGCGGTCTGCACCCTGATTACCCGTCGCAGCGGTATAGCGATCCCAAGTGCCGTCCAGCGCTTGGCTGTAACCATAGGCTGAGGAGGGGCGAGCCCCCGGAATGAAGCCGAGATACCAGCGACGTGGCGGCTGGGCATCGGCCCGGAATGCCGACTCCTGATGAATGATCGCCAGCACTACCGGAATCGGGACGTTCCAGCGCCGGCTGGCGGCCTTGGCGTCGGGATACCAGTCGTCATACTCGGCGAAAATAGCGCAGGCGTCATTAACATTGCGCGGTGGAGCGGTGGTGCAGGACACCAGAGGCAAAATGAGCAAGAAGCCGTAGAAACCGGCTATCACCCAGAATTTCTGGGCGTTGCTGACGGGCAAGGGCGCGGCGGATTCGGTCATAGGGCGACAGGACGGCGAGCAAAAAAGAGTCCGAAGGCTAATAACGCTACCATCAAAATCACTGTCGGCAAATCCCCAAACCGGGCATATGGCGTCAGGCCGCGCAAGGGCTGCACCACGCCGCGAATCGCCTCGGCCTGGAATTGCGGCCCCTGCGCGACGATCCGGCCGTGCGGGTCAATCAGGGCGGAAATACCGGTATTGGTCGCACGGGCCATAAACCGCCCCAGCTCCAGCGCCCGCAGCCGGGCAATCTGCAAATGCTGATGCGGGGCAGTCGAGTCCTTGAACCAGGCGTCGTTGCTGACGTTGATCAGCCAGGTCGCTTCCGGCAGATCAAGGCGAAGGTCCTCGCCAAACACGGCTTCAAAACAGATGGAAACGCCGACTGGTTGACCGCCGGCCCGTAACAGGGGTTGATCGTGGTGGCCGGGAATAAAATCGGCCATTGGAATGGTCACCCAGTGGCGGAAAAACTGGAACAGCCAGCGCAACGGCAGATACTCGCCAAAAATCAACAACCGGCGCTTGTGATAGAAATTGATGGTCGTGCCGAGACTCAGGACGCTGTTGTGGAAAATGCCAGTTTCCCACGAGCCGGTCGGGATGCCGGTCACATAATCCACCCGGTCCTCACGAGCCTTGGCGGCCAGTGCCGTGATGAACGGCTGAACATCTTCATAGAATACCGGGATCGCGGTTTCCGGCCAGATGATCACCTCACTGCGGCTCTGTTCGGGCAGGCTGAGCTGGACATAGCGGGACAAGGTATCATCAAGGGTGGTTGGCAGCCATTTCTGATCTTGGGCGATATTGCCTTGAATCAAGGCGATGCGGAGCGGTGGCCCTACCGGATCAACCCAGTTGACCGTTCCCAGACTCCACGCGCCGAGCCACAGGATCGTCAGCAGACCCAGTAACGTCAGTCGATCCCGCCCGCCCGCGCAGTTGAGCAGCGCCCAGAGCAGGCCAGCACTCGCCATGACCGCCCAACCAATGCCAAAAACGCCCAGATACGGGGCGATCTGGCCGAGTGGCGACTCAATCTGGCTGTAGCCGACCGCCAACCAGGGGAAACCGGTGAACAGCCAGCTTCGTACCCAGTCCAGCAGCGTCCATAGCGCCGGGAAAACCAGCAGCCAGCGGATCAGACCTGGCGGCGGCCCCCAGCGCACCAGCAGCCAACCAGTGACAGCGGGATACAGCGCCATCAACAGCACCACGGCAAAAGTGGCCAGCGCCGCGAATGGGACTGGTGCGTTGCCGTAGTCGTGCAGGCTGATGAAAATCCAGTAGATGCCAAAACCGAACAGTCCCAGTCCGAACAGTCCGCCGCGTCTGGCGGCCCGGCCCGGCGTCGCTCCATCCCAACCCCACAGCAACAGCACTGGCAGCAGAATCGCCAGCAGCCAATCGCCGAAGGGCGCAAAAGCCAGCGGCAACAGCGCCCCGGCGGCGAGCATCAGTAGATCGACAAGGCGGGGATGACGGCTTTTAAAATTGATAACCCCCCGACCGCCAGCGGGCGAAGGGCAAGGGTGAGGGTAGTTTTTCAAGCAGTAGGATCACCAGCAGCGGATAAAACCGTGGCTCAGTCTTCCGGTTCAGCGGCGGGGCGTGGGGTTTCCTGCGGATCGCCGAGGGTCATTTCCAGCAGATGAATCCGTCGGTTATCGGCCCGCAGCACCTGAAAGCGGAACCGGTTCAGATCCACCGTCTCGCCGCCCTTGGGCAAACGACCCAGTTCCATCATCACCAGCCCGCCGATGGTGTCGGCCCGTTCGTCGCTGAGTTCAGCGTGGAAATGCCGGTTGAATTCCTCAACCGGGGTCAGCGCCCGGATAATGAACGCTTCGCCCTGAGGCCGGATAAATACGCTGTCATCGGCGGCATCGTGTTCATCGTCAATTTCACCGACGATCTCTTCCAGCACGTCCTCGATGGTGATCAGGCCGGCCACCCCGCCGTATTCATCCACGACTATCGCCATGTGCAGGCGGTTACTGCGAAATTCCTTAAGCAGAACATTCAGACGCTTGCTTTCAGGGATAAACTTAGCCGGACGAAGCAAGGCGCGGAGATCAAAATCCTCGCGGCGGTCGAAGGCGTGGGCCAGCAGATCCTTAACAATCAGGATGCCAATCACATTGTCCTTGCTGTCGCCAATCACTGGGAAACGGGAATGGCCGGATTCGACGACGGCGGCGATCAGCCGTTCCAGGCTCCAGTCATGCTCTAGCACCACCATCTGGGCGCGGGGCAGCATGACGTCCCGCACTTGCAGTTCCGGCGCTTTCATTACCCCTTCCATCATGGACAGGGTATCGGTGTCCAGCAATTCCCTCTGTTGCGCGTCGCGCAGGATAGTCATCAGCGCGTCCCGATCCTTGGGTTCGCCTACCAGGGCAAGGCTCAAACGCGCCAGCCACGATTTATGGCTGGGTTCGGATCGCTCGTCATTCATGGTGGGTCTTGCGGGTCTCCATAAGGATCGGGATAGCCGAGTCCAGCCAGAATGCGGATTTCTAGGGACTCCATGGCGTCGGCCTGTAATTCATCATGATCATAGCCGAGCAGATGCAGAACGCCATGAATGACCAGATGCGCCCAGTGCGCCGCGGGCGATTTACCCTGACTGACCGCCTCGCGCAGGACGACGGGGGCGCAAATCACAATATCGCCCAGCAGCGAGCTTTCCACTTCGGGCGGAGCCTCGAAAGGGAAGGACAGGACATTGGTCGGCCCTTGCTTGTGGCGATAGGTTTCGTTCAACGCGGTGCTTTCAACTTCATTGACAATGCGCACGGTTATTTCAGCATCGCGCTGATCATTGGCGCCGGTCAGCGCCGCTTCCGCCCAACGCTGAAAATCGGTTGCTGCGGGTAAACCCGGCATCTCCAGAGCGATCTGCAAGTCCAGTTCCAAAGCCATCTATATGATCCTGTCGGTAAAGAGGCGAATTAGATTCAGTTTTTTGTTCAGCGGGATTTTTCACTTCTCGCTATTTGCTTATCGTGCATATTCGGGATCGAAGGCGGCGGTTCTACCCTTTAGCGGCGTCCTGCTGCTCAAGATTCTGCTCCCAAATCTGGTAGGCATTGACGATCCGCTGCACCAGTGGATGGCGGACCACATCACGAGCGTTGAAAAAAGTCATGCTGATGCCGTCCACGTCTTTGAGCACCTGCAAGACTTGCCGCAGCCCGGAGGCAACATGACGTGGCAAATCCACCTGGGTCACATCGCCGGTGACGACCGCAGTGGAACCAAAACCGATTCGGGTCAGGAACATTTTCATCTGTTCCACCGTGGTGTTCTGGGCCTCGTCGAGAATGATAAAGGAATCATTGAGCGTCCTGCCCCGCATAAACGCCAGCGGCGCGACTTCAATGACGTTGCGTTCGATCAGCTTGGCGACCCGTTCGAAGCCCAGCATTTCATACAGAGCGTCATACAGCGGGCGGAGATAAGGATCGATTTTCTGCGACAGATCGCCCGGCAGAAAGCCCAGGCGCTCACCGGCTTCCACGGCGGGCCGCACCAGAATCAGCCGCCGCACTGTGTTGCTCTCCAGCGCATCCACCGCACAGGCAACGGCAAGATAGGTTTTACCAGTACCCGCCGGGCCGACGCCAAAGTTGAGATCGTGATGGTGGATATTCCACAGATAGCGTTGCTGATTGGGACCACGCCCGCGAATCAGTCCGCGCCGGGTGCGGATCGTCACCTCGTCGGTTTCCGGCTCGTCGGTCAGCAGCGCATCAGCGCCCGCTTCCTGCAAGTAAAGATGCACTCGCGCCGGCGTCAACGGTTCATCGCGGGTGCTTTGATACAGCGCTGCCAGCAACGCCGCCGCCAGTGTGACCGCGTGCGGTTCGCCGATAATGCGGAACTGGTGGCCCCGATTGTTAAGCTCCACACCCAATCGGCGTTCGATCTGGCGCAGATGTTCGTCCAACTGGCCGCACAGACTAGCCAACCGCTCATTGTCCTCCGGCTCCAACAGCACATCCTGAAAATGAGCGGCGGTCATGCGGGGCAACCAGCCGGCTTCGTGACGGCAGGATCGGGAATAGCGGCCAGCCGACCTCGCAGGGAATTGGGCAACGCCTCGGTAATCACAACATCCACCAGCTGACCTATCAACATCGCTGGGCCGTCAAAATTGACCACCCGGTTGTTTTCGGTGCGCCCGGCCAGTTGACGCTCGTCCTTGCGGGCAGGCCGCTCAACCAGGACCCGCTGCACCGTGCCGATCATCCGCCGGCTGATCGCCTGCGCTTGCGTTTCAATGCGGCTTTGCAACTGCGCCAGCCGCGCCTTCTTGACAGGGATTGGCGTCGCATCCGGCAGATTGGCGGCGGGGGTGCCGGGCCGGGGACTGTAGAGAAAACTGAAACTGTGATCGAAACCGATTTCGTCAATCAGGGTCATGGTTGCGGCAAAATCCTGCTCGGTTTCGCCGGGGAAACCCACAATAAAATCGGTAGACAGGCTGAGATCAGGCCGCACGGCGCGAAGCTTGCGAACCTTGGCCCGGTACTCCGGCACAGTATGGCCGCGTTTCATCAGGGCCAGAATCCGATCAGAACCGCTTTGCACCGGCAGATGCAGGTGGCTGACCAGTTGCGGGACATGGGCGTAAGCCGTAATCAGCCGGTCAGAAAGCTCCACCGGGTGCGAGGTGGTGTAGCGGATGCGGGCAATGCCGGGAATCGTCGCAATGTGTTCGATCAGCAGCGCCAGATCCGCCTGATCATCATCGTCGGTCGCACCCCGGTAAGCGTTAACGTTCTGGCCGAGCAGGGTGATCTCGCGCACGCCTTGCCGCGCCAGCGCAGTGATTTCCGCCAGCACCGCGATCAGTGGCCGGCTGACCTCTTCGCCCCGGGTATAGGGCACCACGCAGAACGTGCAGTACTTGCTGCATCCTTCCATGATCGACACGAAGGCGGTTGGACCTTCAGCGCGGGGTTCCGGCAGCCGGTCGAATTTCTCGATTTCCGGGAAAGAGACATCGACCACCGGCGGCTGGCCCGCCCAAACGGCGTTCAACATCTCTGGCAACCGGTGCAAGGTTTGCGGGCCGAACACCAGGTCTACTTGCGGCGCTCGCTCCCGCAACGTTGCACCTTCCTGACTGGCGACGCAGCCGCCGACCCCAATCACCACATCGGGGCGTTGGGTTTTCAGCGCCTTCCAGACGCCCAGTTGTGAAAAGACCTTATCTTGGGCCTTCTCGCGGATCGAGCAGGTATTGAGCAGCAGCACGTCGGCCTGATCGGGATCGTCGGTGCGTTCCAGACCGTGGGCCGCCCATAATACGTCCGCCATTTTCGCGGAGTCGTATTCGTTCATCTGGCAGCCGTGAGTTTTGATGTACAGTTTACGGGTCATGGCGATGATTAGACCGTTACAAGGATCAGGGGGTCAAGCGGGTTTTCCGGTGCAGACAACGCGGATAAGCGCTGCAATACCGGTTGATTTGGCATGGTAATCCTGTTTGAGTTGCGGAAAGATCGACGGGAGATTTTGGTTCGCATGTTCGTCCCTCCGTATCCAGTAGACCGGTATGCCGCCACCAGCCGGCGCCGCATGAAACCATCCGCCGCCCTGCTTTGGCAATGCCCAGGCTCAACCGATGCGTCCAGTCATGATCAACCCTAGTGAATTTGCCGAACTGATCGCGATTCGCGCCGGCAGACTGTTGTCTATCGCCCACTGGTTGGCGGCGCGATCACCGCCAGACACTCTGACCCGTCCGCTGGTCGGCGATCTGTTGTCCCAGGCGGTTCAAATGGAAGAACTACTCGATGCTTATGGAGCGCGCAATAACCGCCAGTGGTCGCGGTTTCGGTCGCTGACGGCTACGCTCAAGTTGTTCGCCAATGTTGGCTACAAGCTGCTACATATCCAGCACTCCCTGCCTTTTTACCAGTTGCCGCCAGTCGAGCGTGATTTTTCGGTAGCGACCGCGCAGTCGCTGGAATTGATCCGGGATCTGTTGGCGCGTGCGGCGGATGGACTGCTGGCCCAGGTTACCCGCCTGAATTTGCCTTTGCTGGCTGATCCACTTGGCGCTGCCGATTATGCTGAGCCATTGCCGCCGGGCCGGTTGTCGCAGGATCGACCCATGCGCCAGATCAAAAGTGCAGTCGATATCATTACATACTTGGCTACTGCTTATCTGAATCTGGCGGCGGAGAGCGAATCGTTGCATCTGGCCGAACGGGTCAAGCCGTCGCAGTATCCCAGTTGTTTCCCGAATCCGCTCAGTGAAGATAACATCCGTTATTTGAAATTCCGGTTTCATAGCCTGCAATCGCTTTACGATACCCATGTCTCTGAAACCGAGATTGAATTTCTTGATACCGGTTTGCCGGTGCTGCGTGGACATATCAGCGTGGTTTATCATTTGCTGGAGATTGCCACGGATCTTGCCCATTACTACGAGCGTCATTTGAATGCCCGGACCGGCGATTCCTCACTGCGTCGCCAACCGATTATTTCCGCCAAGACGCTATTAGCCATGCTAATGGATTATGCTATTGCTTACGCCGGACAATACCTTGATCTCGGTCAGCGTTTTTGCCACACCATGCTCAAGCGTTATGCCGAAGTGGGCAATGTGGATGTGCCGGTCCCTTCTTACCGGGGGTTTCACGTTCGTCCCGCCACGCTGATTGCCAAGATCGTCAGGCATTACGGTAGTGATATCCGAATGGAACTGGACGGTCAAATTTATGATGCCGGATCGCCCATGGATATCTTCCGGGCTAATGAAAAGATCAACGCTTGGAAACGGCGCTGGCTGGTGGCCGAAATTGAACGCATCCCTCCTCCCAGAGGCAATCTCAACGAGAGCCAAATCCGGGCGGCAGTGTTGCATGTAGTGCTGAAACTGGCCCAGGAAGGCAAGATTATTCTCTATCAACAACCTTTGCAGTTATCCAATGAATTCAGTCACGACGGTATTCTTCTGGAAAAAGTGACTGCCGAAATCGCCCGGTTGCAGGCAACCGGCCAAATTGATATCCGGGCAGATTTGAGTATCCGGTTTACGGGCGATCAACGGGTGCTGGATGATCTGGAACTGCTGGCCCAGTCGGGTTATGGCGAGGATCACTTCGGCAACAATACGACTTTGCCCAAGGAACTGGGCTATCTGCGGCGGTAGATTTCACTGTTTAGATTTACCCCTCTCCCGCTAGCGAGAGAGGGGGTCATGTAGTTAGCGGGAATCCGCCTTACAGGATCTTGGCTGCCGGCGCCCACAACCGTTCCAGATAGGGCATGTCATCACCAAGCAAGGGCCGCAGGTAGCTGCGGAAGGCGTCAGTGACGTGGTTGCCATCGGCGTTGAGGAACTCATCCGGCATATGGCGGGTCTTGGCGGCGATGTCTTCCAACCGCGCCAGTTCGTACTTCACCGCGTAGTCGCCGGTGCGCTTGATGACCACAGAGCCATCCACATTGTGCCAGCAGGCGTAATGTGCGGCTTTTTCACCGACTTCACGGGCCTCGCGAGCATCGACATTGGACACCACGCCAGGGAATGAGCGTTGTAGATAACCAAAGGTATCCGAGCGGACCCGCTTGATGCCGAGGCGTTTTTGCACCACATCGGCCAGTTCGTCAGCCAACGCCCCGCCAGATAACTGGATATTGCCGTGATCATCGACCTGCGGCTCGCGCCCGGCCTTGCGCATCAGATCAGCCGCCAGCGGCACTTCCTTGCCCTTTTCATCGCGGGTGGCCCAAACCCCTTCCGACAGCGCCACAATGCAGCGGCCCTGTTGCTTGTAAACGCGATCAATGTCGCCCAGATAGCGATCGATCGAGAACTGCCGCTCCGGCACATAGATCAGATGCGGGCCATCGTCATCATGCTTGCGGGCCAGTGCCGCCGCCGCCGTCAGCCAGCCAGCGTGACGGCCCATGACCACTGCAATGTAGACACCCGGCAGCGCGGCATTATCGGCATTGACCCCGTTGATCGCGCAGGCGACGAAGCGGGCAGCGGAAGGATAGCCGGGGCAATGATCATTGATCGGCAGATCATTATCGACCGTCTTGGGGATGTGGATGGCCCGTAGTTCGTAGCCTTCCCGGTCAGCGTGTTCGTTGACGATCCGCACCGTATCCGAGGAATCATTGCCACCGATGTAGAAGAAGTAGCGAACGTCGTGCTTCTTGAATACATTGAAAATACGGTTGCAATACTCGGCATCAGGCTTGTCGCGGGTCGAACCGAGCGCCGAGGACGGGGTTTGGGCAACCAGTTCGAGGTTGTGGGTGGTGGCTTCGGACAGGTTGACAAAATTTTCGTTAACGATGCCCCGCACTCCGTGCAGCGCGCCCCATACATCGGTGATTTCCGGGAACTTGCGGGATTCCAGCACCGCCCCGACCAGACTTTGATTGATGACTGCGGTAGGGCCGCCGCCTTGGGCGATCACGACTTTACCTTTAAGCCGACTCATGGGATGACCTCTCCTGATTGCAATGGGTAGTAGTGGGTATCACAGCGAATGTCGCTGCGATTAGGATAGCAAATTACTGGGAAATCACCCGCTGATATGAATCAGCCGGCATCACCGACCACATCCACATTGGGCGGCGTGGTGAATTTGAGCAGCGCCGGGTCCAGCGTCGGGTTGCGCTCCAGCTTCTGAAAATCCAGCCGGGTGCGCTGGCCGAGACTGTCTTCCAGCTCCAGGCTGACCAGGGCATCACCCTTGAACGCGACTCGCAGCAGCCGAAATTCCGGCTGGGGCTGTTTGGGCGTCAGTTCATACCAGGTCAACCCATCCTGGTTGCGAACCACGCCGACGGTGAAGGTGTCTTCAATCGGCGCCGCTCCGCTCAACAGCGCCAGCGGCGTTGCGCTGAGCGCCTGATCGAGTTTGCGAACCGTCACTTGCGCCAGATCGACATCGTAGGCCCACAACCGTTGGCCGTCAGCGACAATGACCTGTGCAGTGGGCGTTTGATAATCCCAGCGGAACTTGCCGGGCCGCTGCATTAACATCTGGCCGCTGGAACTCTGCAACAGTTGCGAACGCTCATCGAACACCCGCTGGATGAAATCGGCCCGCAACGATCGCAAGTCCTGAAAATAACGCTGCACCGGCGACGGCGAAGAACCCCAGGCCGGCGCCATCAGCAGCAGGCTCAGCAACAACAGCAGTTGGCGTATCACGTTATGCTCCGGCAGTGAAAGTGTTGACCATAGACCATGTAGGGTCGAGTCGTTCCCTCGGCCCCCAAGGCATTTCCAATCCTCTGAATGGCGCTCTGGTGCAGAGCGGGCGATGATTCGGCAAAATAGTTTTTTTCACCTGTATATCCTCGATGAAAACAATAAAAAACACGCATCTCGCTGAGATAGTGGTTGCACTGTTGCTGTTAGTTCTGCCGCTGGCGACCTATTGGAACACCACGTTTCATGACTTTGGTTTGCGTGATGATTACGCGAACCTGCGTGAGGCGCACGAGGAGCCGGGAAAAATTCTTCAATTTACCGCCTCGCATGCCCGTCCGGTCTACGGATGGCTATTGCAACAGTCTTTCGAACGGATCGATGGGATTACCGATCTGGAATGGCTGCGCCTTATGGGCGCAGCAGGATTAGGTCTGACAGCGGTAGTTTTGTTTGGATTGTTGGTGCGGGTGGGCTGGGGCTGGTCGGCGGCCGGGTTCGCCGCCGCCATGACGGTATTGGCGCCCGCCGCACAAATCGTGGCTGGCTGGGCCACCACCTGGCCTTACACCCTGGCGACGCTGCTGGCGCTCGGTGGATTCACGCTGACTCATCACAACCGTGAGAGCGGCTATTGGCTGCGTCAGATGAGCGCCGTGTTGCTTATTACGGTCAGCGCCCTGATCTATCAGCCCAATAGCCTGCTGTACCTGGTAGGGATCGTTGCGACTCTGCCTGTTTTACGCGGACAGCCGCTGGAACGCCGACTGCGCTGGGTGGGCGTCCATCTCGCCCTGGTGGCCGCCGGTCTTGCCGCCGCCTTTCTGATCATGAAACTGGCGTATGCCACCGGGGTATTTACGGCCTCGGACCGGATCGCATTCGAGCATGATCCCATCGGCAAGATGGGGTGGTTTTTGAGTGAACCGCTGTTGAACGCGCTCAACCTGTTGGTGCTCAATGACGATGAAGGAGGGAACCGAATCGCTTACCGGGTAAGCGCCGGGATCACGGCGGTGCTGCTGGTGGCGGGCCTAGGCGTGGAAAGTTGGCGGCGAGGCAGACAGGCGGGCGGGTTCTGGCTGTTGTTGCTGGCGACCTTATTGCCGGCGGCGCTGGTGGTCAATCTGGTCGCGGCGGAGCGTTTTGCTACTTATCGGACGATCTTTGCGCTGACGGCGGTGCTGCTGGCGTTTCTGACCCTGTCCTGGCAAAACCTGTGCAGTCTGGCAGGGCGGGTTAGCCGGACTATCGAGGTATCGGGTTATGTGATCCTGCTGGCGATTGCGGTAGCGCTGGCGCGGGGCCATGCCTACTCCCTCATTGCCATGCCCCAGGGCGAGGAACTGCAAATTCTGGAGCGGATTGTGGATCGGATCGTGCTGCGCACACCGCCGCTGCGGATTTATTTCGTGCAACCGCTACCCGAAGACAGCCCGACTGAAATTTCCTATCACGATGAATTTGGCGCACTGTCAACCAGCGGCGCGTTAGTCGCCGGTTCCGACTGGGCGCCTAAGGAAATGTTCAAGCACCTAATCCATAAACACTTTCCGAACCGGGCCAACCCTGATCATGACTACCAGTTGGAAGCGGGAATCCAGCCGCCGCCGAAGGGCGAGCGATTTGATCTGGTTATCGACATGCGCCAGATTCGCCGCTTCGGCCCACTCTATGCTGGACCAACGACCCCGCCCGCTAAGCCAAGCGGGCTGGAGCTGTTGCCGCCTTGATGATTCAAACCAGATCGTGCAGTTGGCGCAGATGGCGGTACGCGATGCCAGAAACCGTTCGGATCACGTCACCGCGTGCATCTTTCCAGCTACCGTAATCGCTGGCTGATCGGCTTTTTTCGATGATGCCGATAAATGTGTAGGGATAGCTGCGACCATCGTGGCCCCGCGCAACCAAAATACCCATATTGCCGCATAAGCGGGCGGTGGTGCCGGTTTTGTCGAAGACCTGGGTTTGCCGCGCCACTCCAGAGGCATTGGTGTAAATGCGGTCACGGTTGGGTAGGTGCATTAACCGCTTGAGTTCAGCGGAATAGGGCAACTGATCATACCAAAGCGCCGCCAGGAACCGATGGTAGTCGACTGCAGACGCCCGATTGCGGTAGGAACGGCCGCCGGGGGGAATCCGCTCCACGATTCGGGTATGCCGGAAAATACTCGGTTGCCGTCGTTTAAGGGTGTATTCCGCTTCAGCGGGGCCGGAACGACGGCTGGTTTGATCCAACAGGGCAATGAAATAGTTGGCGGCCTGATTATCGCTGCGCTGGATCATCGCCTCCATCCGGGCGCGGCGATCAGCCGTGTACTGAAGCGTTCCATCGCGGACCTTATCGAAAAACGCCAGCGCAATAAACGGCTTGATCATGCTGGCGCTTTGGTAAGGGATGCCGGCATTGATCGCGGCCAGATAGCGCTGGCTGGTGAAGTCATAAACCAGCCAGGCAGTGCGTTCGTTGGCGGCCAATCGGCCTACCCGGCGCAGATCACGCAGATAGCGCAAAATCGTGGCGTTGAGGGTGGTTGTACGCCGGGATTGCGGGTGCGCGGCGACGGGAGTGTGGAATTGGAAGGGGCGAGCGACCGGCGGCGGTTCAGTCCAGCGAGCGGCAGCGGCGATCAGCGGCGCTGTTCCGCAGGCGCTCCCCAGCAAGATACCCAGTCCGGCCAGAAACCGGCGGCGTTCCGGATGAGGAATCAGGTCGGATTCGCGGCCAGAATCTAAGTTTGGTGGCGGAATGAGCAGCATAACGACAGCCTCTGGTCGGAAGGAATGACGGTGCAACGAATGGCCGCAAATTATGGGCCGGAGACGACTTGGAAATCGACAATCACCGGATAATGGTCGGAGCCAATGGCCGGCCCGGTCTCCCGGTAGCGAATCCGGATGCCGTCTGAATACAACGCATGGTCAATCGGAATCCACAACAGGGGCCAGGCCACCGGCCAACTGGCTTGAATGCTACGTCCGGCAGCGCTGTCCTGCAAACCGGCATCGGCCAGCAGTTGTGCAAAATAGGGCGACCAAGGCGACAGATTGAGATCGCCCAGCAGCAGCGTGGGTTGCCGGGTTTGCCGGACTAGCCGGGCCAAATCGGCCAGTTGATCGTTGCGATCCTGGGCCAGCGCCGCGCTAATCGGCGGCGGCGGATGGGCGCCCAGCAGCGTAAAACGACAGCCACCGCTGTCCAGAACGGTGCGGATAGAGGGCAATCCTGCCGGGCCGATCTGCATCACTGCCGCATTCAGTATTGGCCATCGGCTGAACAAGGCGATGCCAAAGTTATCCTCACGAGGTTCAGCGATCCAATACGGATAGCGGTCCCTCAAATTCGCCAAGCGTTCCATCAACCAGGGTGTGACTTCCAACAGCATGATGAAATCAGGGTTGGTGGTGGTGATAGCGTGACGAATGCGGTCATCATCGCGATTACCAGAATGAACATTAGCCAACAACGCCCGAAAGATCGGGCCGGCGCTATCGGTGGACGCCGCAACGACGGGCAGCAAACGGGGGGCGATGGTCGCGATGTTCATCAAGGCGAAGACGGCAAACACCGTTACCCAGCAATAACGCCGCCAAACCAGTAGCGCTAGCGCCCCAAGACTGAGAAACAGCGCGTACTGGACCCGAAAATGGGAGGACAGCTCAAAAATCCACCAAAATCGGGCAGCGAATCCAGCCAGTGTGGCGAGAACAGTCAGGACACCGGCGGCAATCAGTAAACCTGACGGGCTAACATGGCGAGTAGTTGACGATGGCATATTCAGAATTTTACCAGTTGAGGGTAAAACTGATGGGGACTGATCTTTAGAGCAATCTGTTTTCTCAGCGCACCAGGGATAGTAAAAACCATGATCTCACTCGCGAAATCCCTTATTTACTCCACAAGGCCAGACTTTAATATAAGCCGCGCCGGAGGTAAGGGTTAACTCGGTAACACTCTAAAAAATAAGAAAAGTACGGTCCCGGCCCGTACTTGGGGGAGCTGTGAGGCTACCAACCACCAAAGAGGATTTCACAATGAAAAACGAGATTACCCGGCCGGTAAAAGCCAAGCGTTATGGTAACGAAGGCTTGATGCCCGTTGACAGGCACAGTTGCCCGTATCGTGGTGCGGTCTCGTGCGTGAGCGCGAGTGGCGGCAGCTACTGTGGCGGCTATGGCGGGGATGCGCCCATTCGGAGCACCCAATTGCACTCGGTTCGCTGTCTGGAAGAAAATAACGCGGATTTCGCGCTGTACCGCTGGCTGAAAATCCCACAGTCCGGGCGGCCACGCCATGTCTCTGTTTCTTGACGCAGTGTAGTCTCCGCGCTTTAAACCATCCCCCGTTGTTTCGCCCCCTCTTTAAACCAAGGAGGGAGGCGGTTCTAAATCTGCTTCTGAACGATCATCAACCCGCACTCTACCGGTCGAATCCATGCTGCGATTCTGTCCTGAATGCCGTTCAAAGGCAGGCAGTGCGTTTGGCAGTTCGTCCACCTGGTCTGCCCACAATGGCCGATGTGCTATTCTTATTACCCCCCGTAAATGGATTGATAGTTTTTTAACGCTTTTAGCCGCTCCTTACATACAAATCTGCAAGATCTGAACCAGGTACTCACACTATGCACGCTGAACTGGAGCAACGCCTGCGCTTCTGCGGCAGTTTACCAAGTTTGCCGGCGGTAGCCTTACAAGTTATTGATCTTGCCAATAATCCAGACGTGCAACTGAACGATTTAGTGAAGGTCATTGAATTGGACCCGGCGCTGGTGACCAAGCTGTTCCGTGCGGCCAACTCGCCGCTTTACGGGATGCGCCGCCAGGCAACTAACCTACGGCAGGTACTCAATCTGCTGGGCTTGCAGGGAACGCTGGCGCTAGCGCTCGGTTTTTCGCTGATGACTAGTTCGCATACGACCAACACTATCCCGTTGGATACCGAACAATTCTGGCGTCGCTCATTGCTGACTGGAACTGCCAGCCGCATCCTCGGCGAGCGGCTGGGCATGAACAATTCGGATGAACTGTTTCTGGCGGGACTACTGCGCGGGATTGGCATTCTAGTGTTGGCGTTGATGATGCCGGATCAATACGGTGTTCTGCTGAACGAGGCCACCACGCCGCAGACGAAAGGACCTGCGGTGCTGGATTGCTGGTGGCTGGCTAAACTGGAGCGGGAGAAGTTACAAGCGGATCACACCGAGGTAGGCGCCTGGCTGTTGCGCCACTGGAAACTGCCGGATTACCTGTGCCGCGCCGCTGCTGGTAGCCTTGACCCGACTCGCGCCATTGGAGCTGGAGCCTACCAGCCGCTGATCCGATGCGTGGCGCTGGCCGTGCAGATCGCCGATATCTGGATCCGCCCGGACTCCTGGCAGACTTCACCACAGATTGCAGAACAGGTTCAGCAGTGGTTTGGCCTGGATGAGGACGATTATCTGGCGGTGTTGGAAGCAATTGGCGAAAAATTTCCAGACATTGCCAATCTGTTCCAGATTCGCTCTCTGGACACCTTTGAGATTGCCGGCATCCTCGATCAGGCGCGAGAAGCACTGGCGTTCCGCAGCGCTCAGTGCCAATCCGCCCCTGCCCCTGTCCCTGCTGCCCCATCGCCCCGAACAATGCCGGAGCAACCCGTTGAAACCGCCGTGTCCGACCGGCGCAGTGCGGCTCCCGGCCCACGGCTGGACCGGCACTACACTTTCGATGCACTAACTGGCCTGTTCAGCCGCCAGTATCTGAACGACAGTCTGAGTCAGGAGCTGGCCCATGCCCGGAGTGGTCATTGGCCGCTGAGCGTGGCGCTGGTGGGCCTGGATGGTTACAGGCAGATCAACGAGGTTCATGGCAATGGGGTGGGTGATCAGCTCCTCACCACGCTCGGGGGACTGCTAGGCCGTAATATCCGTCGCCAAGACCTGGTGGCCCGCTATGATAGCGATGAGTTCGCGCTAGTATTGCCCGCCAGCGGGATCAAAGTGACCCGCCCGCTATTTGACCGGATGCTGGCTTTGATCCGGGACTGGCGACCCGAACGGGGCAGTCGGCATAACGCCCGCTTAAGCGTTTCCATTGGTCTGTCCACATATCCAGAAACCGGGCTGGCTAATTGTGATTCGATTGATCAACTGCTCCAAGCTGCCGAACATGCCCTGAAACAGGCCAAGGCCACCGGTGGCAACCGGCTCGTGATTTACAGCGGCGAATAAACGCCGCAACTCGCTATCGCGATCCAGCGCACCGCATCTAGTGTAATGCCAACACCAGTTCTTCCTGTCCGCGCAACAAATTGATCAACAGCGTATTGCTGCTGGCGGCTAGTTGTTGCAAATCGGTAGGGTTGGTGACGCGCTGCTGGTTCATTGCTAAAATTACATCCCCCTTACGCAATCCGGTGCGAGCAGCGGGACTGCGCGATTCCACCTCGGCGACCAGCACCCCCTGCACCCGCCCAGCCAGCGGCGAATTCAGCCCGATCTCTTCCAGCGTCGCGCCTACCAACTGGGGATGAACTGTCTTGCCATCAACTCGAATTGGGGCGTATTCGCCAAGCTTGGCGTCCAAGGTCAGCGCTTTGCCGTCCCGCAGAATGTCCAGCCGCACTGCTTCGTTCACTTCTACGAGACCAATAGCGTTACGCAAGGCGCTGCCGTCACGTATTGGCCGACCGTTGATATTCAATACCACATCGCCTTCCCGCAAACCGGCGCGGGCGGCGGCGGATCGGGGGCTGACCTGGGCGATGACAGCGCCCTGACTGGCCGGGATGTTGAAGGCCCGCGCCAAATCGGGGGTGAGATCTTGCACCGACACGCCAAGTTGACCACGCCGCACCGAACCATGTGCCACAATCTGGTTCATCAGCCGCGCCACCATGTTAGCCGGAATGGCAAAGCCGATTCCGACATTGCCGCCGCCGGGTGCGATGATCGCGGTGTTAATCCCGACCAGTTCGCCCCGTAGGTTGAGCAGCGCCCCGCCGGAATTACCGGGATTGATTGAGGCGTCGGTTTGGATGAAATCCTCATAACCCTGAATACCCAGTCCAGTGCGGCCCAGGGCGCTGACGATGCCTGAAGTGACGGTCTGGCCCAGCCCGAACGGATTACCGACCGCAACCACGAAATCTCCCACCCGCAAGTTGTCAGTATCCGCCAGCGGCAGGGCGGTCAGATTGCTGCTGGGAATCTGGATAACGGCAACATCGCTTTGCGAATCCGAACCGATAACTTTGGCGTTGAGCTTGCGCCCATCACGCAAGGTCACGGTGATCGTGTCGGCACCTTCAACCACATGATGATTAGTGATGATGTAGCCACGCTGGGCATCCACCACCACCCCGGAGCCGACGCTTTGCGCCTTACGTTCAAGCTGCTGATCGGGAATGTTGAAGAAATGGCGGAAAACCGGATCTTCCAGCAGTGGATTACGGCGTGAGGCGATCCGGCTTTCGGTCGCGATATTGACGACTGCCGGGGTGGCGCGCTCCAGCATGGGCGCCAGCGACGGCAGGGTCTGGTTGTCCATGAGCGCCGGCAGACCCGCCTCGACCGGAGAGGGAAGAGCGATGGAAAGACTGATTGCCAATATGACCGCAGGGAACAAAACACGTCGGATATTCATGAATAAAATCAACCTTATATCCACGGGAATACGGAAAACAGGAAAAGATTAAATGTTAAAGCTACGTTTCTTTAACCTTTAACCCCCGAACGCCATTGAGCGCGAGGATCGAACGGTAGTTCCCGCTCCAAGCGCTGAAACGCTTCCCGTGCGGTTTCGCTATCCGCCGGTGGATTAACGATCCGCAATACTGTCAGTTGATCGCCGGGCGGTTGACCGGGTAAGCCACGCCCACGCAATCGCAATTTCTGGCCGTTTTTTGCATTAGCCGGAATGTTAAGCGTCACCGTCCCGCCCAGGGTTGGCACTTCGACCTTGCAGCCCAACGCTGCTTCCCACGGGGCCAACGGCAACTCCAGCGTCAGATCGCGGCCCTGCAACCTGTACCACGGGTGGTGACGGATGCTGATTTCCAGATAAAGGTCGCCACTCGCGCCGCCGCCGTGTCCGGGACCACCTTGACCGCCCAACCGAATTTTCTGGCCATTGACCACTCCAGCGGGAATTTTGACGTTCAGGGTGCGAGGATGCGTTACAATATGACCATTGGCATCCCGTTCCGGGACTTGCAGTTGTAGCGACCGCTGGCCGCCCTGATAGGCTTCTTCCAGGGTAATCTCCAGCGGCACCGTCTGATCCTGGCCAGTAGCCTGGAAACCACGGGCGCCGCTGCGTCGACCGGCAAACCCGGCTTGTCCGCCCAGCCCACCGAAGAGCGATTCAAAAAAGTCGCTGAAATCCTGATTGCCGAAGCCGCCAGGACCCACATGGGGACGCGGCCCGCCTTGCCAACCGGGCGGTGGACGGAAATCCTGCCCGGCTTGCCAGTTGCTGCCCAGTTGATCGTAGGCAGCGCGTTTTTCGGAGTCGCGCAGCACCTCATAGGCTTCAGAAACCGCCTTGAAATGCTCCTCGGCCTGTGCCTCCTTGCTCACATCCGGGTGATACTTGCGGGCCAGCCGGCGATAGGCTTTTTTAATGTCTTCCGCCGAGGCGTCGCGGGTAAGACCAAGGATTTGATAGTAATCCTTATATTTCATGCCGGTTCCAGACTATTTTTCAGGAGTAAAGCCGGCAGAGGTGAGCTGCCGGCTGGCGAGTTAAGCTTCAACCTTGATAGTGCGCGATAGGGTGTGCGTCAGCTTGGGAATGCCGATCTCCAAAACACCGTTGACGCTGCGGGCGCTGATTTGCGCCAGATCAGCGGTATCGGGCAGACTGAAGCGACGATAGAACGTCCCGCAGGGCCGCTCAATCCGGCTATAACCAACCTGGCTGTCGCGGACGCCGCCGGAGCGAACGCCGCGAATGGTCAGCACCCCGTTCTCGGCGAGAATTTCGATAGTCTTAGGATCAACGCCGGGAATGTCAGCCCACAATACATAGCGATCCTTCTCCTCCTTGATGTCGACTGCCGGGATCCAATCGCAGGTTGCGACACTGGACCGATCCTCGTCCGCTACTCTGTGGTAGGGTTCAAACAACCGGTCGAGTTCATTGCGGAGGTGGTGGATATGACGCCAGGGTTCGTGACGACTCGGGTTCATGGCAAAAAACCTCATGGAATGGATGTTGAGTTTCAAATAAGGCCATGAGCATTGATTTCAAGCGGGACCCGCCGTTTTTCTTCTTGCCAACACCGGGATTTAGCAATGAACGAACGAGAATTTTTGCCGCTGTTAATCGCGGTATTGACGGTGTCCGACACCCGCACCGAAGCCGACGATGCTTCGGGTCAAACCTTGGTCGATCGCTTGATCGCCGCCGGTCACCGACTGGCGGGGCGGGCTATCGTTCCTGACGACATTTATCGGATCCGGGCGGTCGTCTCCGCCTGGATCACCGATCCAGCAGTGCAGATCGTGCTGATCACCGGCGGCACCGGCATGACTGGCCGCGACAGCACGCCCGAAGCCATCCGCCCCTTGCTCGACAAGGAAATCGATGGATTCGGCGAATTGTTCCGAATGCTGTCGTGGGAGGAGATCGGGACTTCAACCCTGCAATCGCGGGCGCTGGGCGGATTGGCGAACGCCACCTTCATTTTCTGCCTACCCGGATCGACCGGCGCCTGTCGCACCGGCTGGGATCGCATTCTGCAACCGCAACTGGACGCCCGCACCCGACCCTGCAATCTGGTGGAGTTGCTGCCGCGCCTGCGGGAGCGGTGAGCGCCGGGAATCCATAGATGGGAAATCCCCCCATTTTTTCCTGTCGATTACACATATGTTGCGGCGCAGCGCAAAAAACTATTGAATTGACTGAGCTTTTTTGAAAAACGCTCGCCTTTCAAATATATTAATATTCAATGGCTTAGCGACTTGTGTGTAATCGACAGCATTTTTTCGGGGGGTTGGCTCTTGGTTGAACACTTATTTTTTGAATCGCACTGAGGGCAGCGTTTGTTAGCGCCATAATGAAAAAAAGAATGTTTACCAAATTCATCAAACATTGCTTGGGTTTTATAGCCCGGTTGGTCGAAAAAACCACCGGTGTCTTGGTCAACCCGGTGAATGACCGCTTTTAAGCACCAGTGATTCAAATCCAACTCATCACTCAATTGCAGCAGCGCTCCCTCACAGGTTAGAAGGGTAGATCCTTTATTTTGAGCGGCAAACACGATTAGTTTCAAATCGGTTGGATCGTCATTATGAATAATTTCAAGCTTTAATGGACCCTTGTAGGTCATTAGTAATAAAGCTACTTGCTCATCAGTAACGCGATGGTGAGACAGAATTCGGATAAGCCCTGGACAGTAATCCATCTTAAGTAATTGAGAATGGTCAGCAACACCGTCTCCATCAAAGACATCGCAGATTAGATCAACCAATTCACAATGAGCATCAATCTGGTTCAGCCATCCGAAAAAATTAGTATCAAAAACCACCAGGCGACCTTTACGCATCAGTGATGTCCCACGCA
The DNA here is from genome assembly GCA_003989085.1 of Candidatus Competibacteraceae bacterium. GTDB lineage: Bacteria > Pseudomonadota > Gammaproteobacteria > Competibacterales > Competibacteraceae > RXIV01. The sequence goes on along the minus strand of RXIV01000001.1, from coordinate 782,750 downwards.
GCCCGCATCGACGCCCAGACTTCGTCAGCAAACTCATCCCGTCGCCCCGTGATCAGCGCCTTCAAAGCCGCCCCTTCCTGCTCCAGAAACGTCCGCAAACCATCGTCGCCAGCATAACCGGCCATCGCCGCCGCCGTTTCCACCGCCTCTTTAACCTCCATATACCGGGGTATCGTGCCGCCCCTAATCCGCAACCAATCATAAATCGCATTCGCCACGACTTGCGGACTGGTGCGCTGCTGGATCAGATAACCATCAGGCAGTTCCATTCGCGGCCAACGCTGAGCCATCCTTTCCGCATCTGGGAACGGCACCAGAAAGAACTGAGCAAACTTATTGGCAATGTATTCCGGGCGTGTTTTAGCACTCACCGTATCGTTGTACAAATCGCTGGGCAACACATCAATCGGCAACTCAATTCTGGCGTGAAACAGGTAATGGGCCATCTCATGCAGCAGCGAAAAATGAATCCGGGTGAGGGACTTATCGAGATTCACACAAACCAGCGCCTTCTTCCCTGATCGCAGAAGGAACGCATCAAACGCATCAGGTCCTGGTCCGGCATGGACTGGCAATACGGGCAACCGGGTAGCGTGATACAACGCTTCCACGGTCGGATACTTTTTCAACAGCGGCTCGACCACTTGCCAAACCGCATTGATCAGCCAAGGAACATCATCCTCACAATCCTCAATTAGAGTTGGCAACGACTGTGGCGTCGGCAACCAATCCATGACGGTCAGAAACGCATTTTCAATAGCCGCCGCCCGCTCCGGATCACGCCCGCCCGTCGACCGATATTGAAGTTGAGAACTCGCAAAGCTCGCCGACAACAGCCGCATCAACCGCAGCATCAACGCATCGCACAAGGGCCGCAATTCAGAAAACTGCAATTCCCGATTCCCGCTCAAATAACCCTCAACGATAGGCGGGGCAAGTTGGGCGGCGCGGGCCAGCCGGTCTGAGGTAAAACCTTTACGATGCATTTCTTGCTTGAGTCTACCGGCAATGACCGTTCTTAGTTCCATGAGCGCCCCTCCAAAATAATTAATCGATCTGCGTTAAGGATAGCCGAAAAAATCAGGCAGTCATTTTGTTTTATTATTAAATATCAATAAATTAAATATTTAGTCTCGTTATGAACTGTGATCTACTCTACTGGATTCGGACTGAACTAGCGGCAAGCCATCTGGCGGCAGCGGACGGATCGGGCATCGGGTTAATCTTTTAGTATGTCCTATTGCGGCAACAGAGGATCGGCGGGTTAGGCTCGGTTGGCTACAACCAGCCTAAGGAGAAAACCATGTCCATGCGTACCGTAGTCGCCAGCGGCCTATTGCTGTTCAGCGCTGCCCTCATGGCCGCGCCTCGGTCGCACCGGCCCGGAATTTGAGGTGTTGCCTGCCCCGCAGCCCGAGTAGGAATTGAATGCGCCACGGAGAGCGCTTGCCCTCGCTCCAGCGAATCCTAGCCCGAAAATGTGGTGTAATCAGTAATAATTTCCCAAAATGGGAACTTTTTTCATTGCAGCCCCGCTAAATCTGGGTAACTATGCACATCATCAGCCGCAAACCACTCCGCGAATTCTCGGAAAAACACCCCCCAGCAAAAAACCCACTGGATATGTGGTTCGCGGAAGTCAGCCACACCACATGGGCCAACTTTTCTGACGTAAAAGCGGCCTACGGAAGCGCAGACGGAGTGGCCGACAACCGAGTGATTTTCAACATTGGTGGGAACAAATACCGGCTGGTGGTCAAGATTGCCTACAAAACCGGAAAGGTCTTCGTCCGCTTTGTAGGAACCCATGCCGAATACAACAAGATTGATGCGAAGACCATTTGAAAGGGCGCCAACCATGAAACCCAAGATCATCCGCAACGAAGCCGACTATGAAGCGGCCCTGCTCCAAATCGACGCGCTCATGGAGAACGATCCCGAACCCACTTCCGCTGAGGGAGAAGATTTGGAATTGCTCTGCCTGCTCGTTGGGCGCTACGAAGAAGAAATGTATCCGATGGATCTGCCCGATCCGGTGTCAGCCATCAAATTTCGGATGGAACAGCAGGGCCTCAAGAAGAAGGATCTAATCCCCTACATCGGCAGCGCCTCCAAGGTTTCGGAAATTTTCTCCGGTCAGCGGACGCTGAGCCTCGCCATGATTCGCAACCTGGTTGATGGGCTAGGGATTCCGGCGGAAGTGCTGCTCAAGAAACCGGGAGCAACACTACCCGCAGATACCGTACTTCACCAAGGTCGCCATTTTCCGATAGCGGAAATGGTGAAGCGCGGATGGTTCCCTGGATTTCAGGGAACCATCACAGAGGCGAAAAACCATCTGGAAGATTTATTGAATGGCTTTGTCGGCGCGTTAGGGCCAAATACCCTAATACCCGCGCTAAACCGCCAGCATATCCGCAATACCAGCCAACAAGATGAACATGCACTAACCGCGTGGCGAATCCGCGTGGCGAATCTGGCGCTGAGCGAATCGCTTCCCGCTGCTTATCAGCCGGGCACAGTCACCATAAATTTTCTTCAGGAACTGGCCCACCTGAGCTATCTGGCCACTGGCCCGCTACTCGCAAAGGAGTTTCTCAACAAGAGCGGCATTCATGTGGTTTGCGAACCCCATCTGCCAAAAACGCACCTTGATGGCGCGGCCTTGAAGCTACCGAGTGGCTCCCCCGTGGTCGCGCTCACATTAAGGCATGACCGACTCGACAACTTCTGGTTCACTCTCTTTCACGAATTGGCCCATGTCGCACTGCATCTTGATCAAGACGCAGCGGGAGCATTCTTTGACGATCTAACGGAAGGCGGGAAAGATCAATGCGAGAAGGAAGCAGACCGCATGGCGTCAGAAGCGTTAATTCCTGAAGCGGCTTGGAGCGAAGAACAGCTCACGAAACACTCCCTGCCGAGCAGCATCGTAAAATTTGCCGAGAAGCTCCGTATCAGCCCGGCAATCCCCGCTGGCCGCCTGCGCTTTGAACTCAGGGACTACAAAATGTTTAAGCACCTCATTGGACAAGGGAAGATACGAGCCATGTTAGGCATCAACAGGGATTAACTGTCTTTTCCGTCCTAACCGATCCCCCCTGCCCCCCTTTGGCAAAGGGGGGCAGCCGCTTAACCGTCAATTCCCGCGCAGGATGCGCCGTTCACCGAGATAGGCCAGTAGCCGATCCAGATTGGCCTCCAACGAATCGCGCTCGGTGTCGAGAGTTAATTCCGGTTCTTCTGGCGCTTCATAAGGCGAGTCAATGCCGGTGAAATCCTGAATGACGCCAGCGCGAGCTTTGACGTACAGCCCCTTAGGATCTCGCCGCTCGCACGTTTGCAGCGAGGCGTGAACGTAGACTTCAATAAACTCGCCTTCCGGAGCCAGCGCCCGCGCCAGCGCCCGATCCGCCCGGAAGGGTGAAATGAATGCGGTGATCACAATCAAGCCGGCATCAGCGAACAACGCCGCCACCTCGCCTACCCGGCGAATGTTTTCGATGCGATCATCCTTGGAAAAGCCCAAATCCCGATTCAGGCCGTGACGGATGTTGTCGCCATCCAGCAGATAGCTGTGATAGCCGCGCTGCAACAGCCGCTGCTCCAGCGCATTCGCCAAGGTGGATTTGCCCGAGCCTGACAGCCCGGTCAGCCAGATCACGCAAGGTTGTTGCGCCTTCTGGTTGGCGCGTTGGGTTCTGGTGACCTTGTGCTCGTGCCAGACCACGTTATGCGTCTTGTCCACCAGCGACTGGGTCGCCGGACGAACGATCATCCCGGCTCCAACCGTGATGTTGGTGATGCGGTCGATCAGGATAAAACCGCCGGTGCCCGGAATCTCGTGGTAGGGATCAAAGGGAACGGGCTGATTCAGGCTAAAACCGCAATAGCCGATTTCATTCAGCCCCAGTTCCTCAGCCCGCTGATGTTCGAGCGTGTTGATATCGATCCTGTGGTGAATCGTGGTCGGGGTCGCCGGGATCACGCGGGCGCCAAGTTTCAGATCGTACTGACGGCCTGGCAACAGCGGCGCATCCGCCATCCATACCACGCGAGCATCGAAGCTATCGGCGACCGCTGGCAAGCTGTCGGGATGCGCCAGCAAATCGCCGCGACTGACATCGATTTCATCGCTTAGAGTCAGCGTCACCGCCTCGCCGGCGAAGGCCTGATCAAGAGGGCCGCCAGCCGTGACGATGCTTGCCACCCGGCTGCGTCGGCCTGAAGGCAGCGCCACGATTTCATCGCCGGGCCGAACCACGCCGGCGGCAAGGGTGCCGCAAAAACCGCGAAAATTCAGATTGGGCCGATTGACATACTGCACTGGAAAACGGAAATCGCGCAGGTTGCGGTCAGCGGCAACCTCGACGGTCTCTAGCAGATGCAGCAGGGTTGGCCCGTGGTACCAGGGCATGACCGTGGACGGTTCCACGATGTTATCGCCACGTAGCGCCGACACCGGGATGCACTGCACATCCCGCACACCCAGTTTGGCGGCGAACTCCAGATAGTCATCGCGGATACGGTTGAACACGGACGGATCGTGGTCCACCAAATCCATCTTGTTGACGGCGACCACCAGATGACGGATGCCGAGCAGGGAAACGATGAAGCTGTGGCGGCGGGTCTGCACCTGTACGCCCCGGCGAGCGTCCACCAGCAGGATCGCCAGTTGTGCAGTGGACGCGCCAGTCGCCATATTGCGGGTGTACTGCTCATGGCCGGGGGTGTCGGCGATAATAAACTTGCGCTTTTCGGTGGAGAAATAGCGGTAAGCCACATCAATGGTGATGCCCTGCTCGCGCTCGGCCTGCAAGCCATCCACCAGCAGCGCCAGATCGAATTCTTCGCCAGTGGTGCCGTAGCGGGTCGTATCACGGCGCACAGCGGCGAGTTGATCTTCGTGGATCAATTGCGTGTCGTAGAGTAGACGGCCAATCAAGGTGCTTTTGCCGTCATCGACGCTGCCGCAAGTAATAAAACGCAGCAGATCTTTGTGCTCGTGGGCGTCCAGATAAGCCTGGATGTCGGTTTCAATCAGCGGGGAGGCGTGAGACATGTTAAAAATACCCTTGGCGTTTCTTCTCTTCCATTGATCCGGCGGCGTCGTGATCAATCAGCCGGCCTTGGCGTTCCGAAAACCGGGTCAGCAGCATTTCCTGGATGATCTCCGGCAAGGTCGTTGCCCGCGACCGAATCGCGCCGGTGAGTGGGTAGCAACCCAGCGTGCGGAAACGCACCCATTCCCGTTTTGGCGTTTCACCTGGTTCCAGCGGCATCCGTTCATCGTCCACCATGATCAGCGTCCCGTCCCGATCCACGACTGGCCGTTCCGCCGCCAGATACAGCGGTACAATCGGGATGTTCTCCAAGTGGATGTATTGCCAGATATCCAGTTCAGTCCAGTTAGAGAGCGGAAACACCCGGATACTTTCGCCTTTATGCACCCGGCCGTTGTACAGGTTCCACAGTTCAGGCCGCTGGTTTTTAGGATCCCAACGATGATTGCGATCCCGGAAGGAATAAACCCGCTCCTTGGCCCGTGATCGTTCTTCGTCCCGCCGGGCGCCGCCAAATGCGGCGTCAAAGCCGTAACGATCCAATGCCTGTTTGAGCGCCTGGGTTTTCATCACGTCGGTATGCACCCGCGAGCCGTGGGTGAAGGGGTTAATCCCCTGGCGCAAGCCTTCTTCATTACTATGCACCAGCAGTTCCAGTCCCAACCGCTGCATCAGTTCGTCGCGGAACTGGATCATTTCCCGGAATTTCCAGGTAGTGTCAACGTGCAGCAGCGGAAAAGGCGGCTTGCCGGGATAAAAAGCTTTCAGCGCCAGATGCAGCATTACCGCCGAATCCTTGCCGATGGAGTACAGCATCACCGGCTTTTCAAATTCAGCAGCCACTTCACGGATGATGTGGATGCTCTCGGCTTCAAGTTGCTTGAGATGGGTGGGGTGGTGAGGGTCCATAAATCCAGAATCACGGGTTTGGCGCGGGATCGCGCAGCGGAGAGGCCATCAATCTAGGGTGTTCAGGACGCCGGCGTCAACACAACCGCTCATCATGGTCGAAAACGCGCCAAGAACCGGTGGATTGTTTCTATAATGCCGATTCCCGCCCGCCACCGTCCCCGATCCCCAATAACCCGTATGGAACTGATTCGCGGTCAACACAACCTCCGCCCCCGTCATCGGGGCTGCGTCGCTACCATTGGTAATTTCGATGGCGCTCATCTGGGTCATCAGGCGATTTTCGCCCAACTAGCCGAGCAGGCGGCCCGGTTTCGCCTGCCCCGACTGGTCATTACCTTTGAGCCACAGCCGATGGAATTCTTCGCCGGCCCCAAATCCCCGCCGGCCCGATTGATGCGGCTGCGCGAGAAATTGCTGGCGCTGGACGGACTGGGCGTCGAGCGGGTGTTATGTCTGGAGTTTGGACAGCGTTTGGCGGCCCTGCCAGCGGCGGAGTTTATTGACGATCTGCTAGTGGGCCGGTTGGGCGTCCGCTATCTGGTCATCGGCGATGATTTCCGCTTTGGCCACCACCGCGCCGGCGATTTTGCTCTGCTGGCGGCGGCAGGCCAGCAACACGGTTTTGAGGTCGTTGATAACCGAAGCTATCTGGTGGATGGCGAGCGGGTCAGCAGCACCCGGATTCGCCAGGCGCTGGCGCAGGGCCATCTTGAACAGGCAGCGCGATTGCTGGGCCGGCCCTATGGCATGAATGGACGAGTCGCGCACGGCGACCGAATCGGCCGCACCCTGGGTTTTCCTACGGCCAACATTCACCTACACCGCCGCGCCACTCCGGTCTACGGGGTCTATGCGGTGCTGATGAGCGGCCCTGGCCTGCAACTCTGGCCGGGCGTCGCCAACATTGGTCGCCGTCCTACCGTGCAGGGCGTCCGCGAGCAACTTGAAGTGCATCTGCTCGATTTTCAGGGCGATCTGTACGGCCAACACGTCAAGGTCGATTTTCTGCACTATCTTCGCCCGGAACAGCGCTTCGAGTCGCTGGAGGCGTTGCGGCAACAAATCCAGCGTGATGTGCGCCAGGCTCGCGGTTATTTCTCTGCCCAAGGCATTCGCCATTCGCCGATGCTGCCTTTGGAGCCGGAGGGTTCCGACTGAGTGGGTGATGACCTTCCCCCGATCGCCTTTCAACCCCGCGCCCGCGAGGAGCAGGGAATTTTCGCACCGGTTTTTCGAGGTTTACTGTGGCCGATTACAAAAACACTCTCAATCTTCCCCAGACTGCTTTCCCGATGAAAGCCGATCTCGCCAAGCGCGAGCCGGAGTTACTGCGCTATTGGCGGGAACTTGACTTGTATCACCGGCAACGCGCCGAATGTGCCGGACGGCCTAAATTCGTGCTGCATGACGGTCCGCCCTATGCCAATGGCGTGATTCACATCGGCCATGCGGTGAACAAGGTGTTGAAGGACATGATCGTCAAATCACGGACGCTCAGCGGTTTCGACGCGCCTTATGTGCCGGGCTGGGATTGCCACGGTCTGCCGATTGAGCAGGTGGTGGAAAAGAAGCTGGGCAAGGTCGGGGTCAAAGTGGACGCCCCCCAGTTCCGTGATGCCTGCCGGGCGTTCGCCGCCGAACAAGTCGCCAGCCAGAGCGCTGATTTTCAGCGGCTGGCAGTGCTGGGCGATTGGGAGAATCCCTATTTGACGATGGACTTTCGGGCCGAGGCTGACATCGTGCGGTCACTGGCGAAGATCATCGCCAACGGTCATTTGCATCGCGGTTCCAAGCCGGTGCATTGGTGCATCGACTGCGGGTCGGCGCTAGCCGAAGCTGAAGTAGAATATGAAGACCGTGAGTCGCTGGCAATTGATGTGCGCTTTCCGGTCGCCAATCCCGAGGTGTTGCTGGCGCGGCTCCATCATGTTGAAGGCCATGACGGCAAGGGCGCTCTTTCAGTAGTGATTTGGACGACCACACCGTGGACCTTGCCGGCCAACCGGGGCGTGGCGGTCAATCCCGGCTTTGAATATGTGCTGGCGCAGGTTGAAACCGAGCGGGGCCAGGAACGATTACTGGTCGCCGAACCGTTATTGCAGGAATCGCTGGCCCGCTGGCAGGTTGAGAGTTATCAAATCATCGCGTATGGGTCGGGCAGCGATTTGGAAGGGCTGTTGTTGCGCCACCCGTTTTATGACCGTGAAGTCCCGATCATTCTCGGCGATCACGTCACTACCGAAGCCGGCACCGGCGCAGTGCATACCGCGCCCGCCCACGGTCAGGAAGATTACGCGGTCGGTTGCCGCTATGGGTTGCCGGTAGACAATCCGGTTGGGCCGGACGGCCGGTTTTTGGCCGACACCCCGCTGTTCGCCGGATTGCACGTCTTTGCGGCTAACGAACGGGTCATCGATACACTCAAAGCGCACGGGATGCTATTGCGGGTCGCCAGCCTCAAGCACAGTTATCCACATTGCTGGCGGCATAAAACACCGGTCATTTTCCGCGCCACTCCGCAATGGTTCATCAGCATGGAGCAACATGGTCTCCGCGCCCGCGCTTTGGAGGAAATCAAAAAGGTGCGATTTACTCCCGACTGGGGTGAAGCGCGGATTCAGGGCATGGTCGCTAATCGCCCGGACTGGTGTATTTCCCGACAACGCTATTGGGGCGTGCCGATTACGTTGTTTATTCACAATCAGACTGGCGAGTTGCATCCCAATACGTTGGAACTCATGGAACAGGTCGCGCAACGGATTGAACAGGGGGGAATCAACGCCTGGTTTGAACTTGATCCAGCGGAATTACTCGGCGCTGATACGGCGAATTACACCAAGACGCCGGACACGCTAGACGTCTGGTTTGATTCCGGCACCACCCATCTTTCGGTGCTGGAACGTCGCCCGGAACTACATTTCCCGGCAGACTTATACCTGGAAGGTTCGGATCAACACCGTGGCTGGTTCCAGTCCTCTTTGTTGGCTTCAGTGGCGATGCGCGACATTGCGCCGTACAAAGGCTTGTTGACCCACGGCTTCACCGTCGACGCCCAGGGCCGGAAGATGTCCAAGTCCATGGGCAATGTGGTCGCGCCGCAGAAAGTGGTCAATTCACTGGGCGCGGACGTGCTGCGGCTGTGGGTGGCGGCGACCGACTATCGCGCCGAAATGGGCGTGTCCGACGAAATTCTCAAGCGGATGGCCGATTCCTACCGACGGATGCGGAACACTGCCCGCTTTCTGCTCGCCAATCTCAACGGTTTCGATCCAGCGCAACATACCTTACCGCCTGAGCAGATGCTGGCGTTGGATCGGTGGGCGGTGGATCGGACCTGGCGGTTGCAGAAGGAAATCCTGGAGGCTTACGACCAGTACCAGTTCCACCTGATTTACCAGAAGATTCACAACTTCTGTTCAGTGGATTTGGGCAGTCTGTATCTGGACATCATCAAAGATCGCCAGTACACCACTGGCCGCGACAGCATCGCCCGCCGCTCGGCGCAGACCGCGATGCAGCATGTTCTCGAAGCGATGACCCGCTGGCTGGCCCCGATCCTGAGTTTCACCGCCGAGGAACTGTGGCGGAACCTGCCCGGCGAGCGCGGCCCATCGGTGTTTCTGACCACTTGGTATCAAGGGCTGTTTGCGGTCAGCGATGAGGAAGCATTGAATGCTGCTTATTGGGATCGCCTGATCGCAGTGCGTGAGGCAGTCAGCAAGGAACTGGAAAAACTGCGGGTCGCAGGCGGGATTGGTTCCGGGCTGGATGCCGAGATCGACCTTTACAGCGAGGGTGAACTGGCGGCTGATTTGGGCCGGATCAGCGATGAACTGCGCTTCTTCCTGATTACCTCCTACGCCCGGATTCAGCCTCTGGCCGCTAAACTAGATGATGCAACGGCAGTCCAGATCGATGGGCAAACGCTGGCGATTCGGGTAACGCCCAGCACCCACGCTAAATGCGTGCGCTGCTGGCATCATCGAGAAGATGTGGGCCATAACGCCGAGCATCCTGAGTTATGCGGGCGCTGTGTGGACAATGCATTTGGAGCGGGGGAAGCGCGGCGGTTTGCCTGAATCATGTGCGGGAAACCCAACACGACACCGTTGCCCGCTATCAAGCCAAGCTGCATCTGATCAAAAGCCTGTATCGGCGGGGCTGGCAACGGCAGGATATATTGGAGCTGTTCCGCTTTATCGATTGGGTGCTGGAACTGCCAGCCGGGCTGGAAAATCATTTGTGGAACGAAGTGCAGGCCACTGAGGAGGTACAGAAAGTGCGCTACCTATCTACCATTGAACGGATGGCGATTGACCGAGGCTTTCAAAAAGGTCTCAACGAAGGCAAGGCGGAGGGCAAGGCAGAGGGCAAGGCAGAGGGCAAGGCTGAACTATTGACACGGTTGCTTGAACGACGGTTTGGACCATTGCCCACTTGGGCCGAAACCCGGTTGCACGAGGCGACGCCAGTGCAGCTGGACGCCTGGGCTGACCGTGTGCTTGACGCTACGCTGCTGGATGCGGTATTCGACTAGCCCGGAACAAGCTAATGCTCAAATCTTGGGGATGGCTTAGCCTGCTGGTCATTGTGCTGGATCAGGCTGCGAAATACCTTGCCGAGGCGCTGCTGGTCATCCATCGGCCCATTCCGGTGTTGCCTTCGTTTAATCTGATGTTGACCTATAACACAGGCGCGGCCTTCAGCTTTCTGGCGGATGCCGGCGGCTGGCAACGCTGGTTTTTCCTGAGTCTTGGACTGATGGTCAGCATTGGCCTAGTCGCTTGGCTATATCGGCTTAAACCTGAGGAAAAACGGCTGGCGGCGGCGCTGGCTCTGATTCTGGGTGGGGCGATCGGCAACCTGATCGACCGAGCTTGGCTGGGCCAGGTCATCGACTTCATCCAGCTTTATTACGACCACTGGTACTGGCCGGCTTTCAACATCGCCGATTCAGCCATCACTCTGGGCGCAACGCTGCTGGTGCTGGATAGCTTTTGGTCGCGGGAAGCCAGTCCCCGGTTGAATTAAGCAACCTTCGCCAGGAGACGCCCTTGAGCACGCACATTTATCTTGCTAATCCCCGTGGTTTCTGCGCCGGCGTCGACCGGGCGATTGGCATCGTTGAACAGGCGCTGGATCGGTATGACGCACCGATCTATGTTCGCCATGAAGTCGTGCATAACCGCTTTGTAGTAGATGATCTGCGCCGGCGTGGTGCGGTATTCGTCGAGGAACTGGATGAAATTCCCGATGGCGCGACGGTGATTTTCAGCGCCCACGGCGTGTCGCGGGCAGTGCAGGAGCAGGCTGCGCGGCGCGGCCTCAAGGTATTCGACGCTACCTGTCCTCTGGTTACCAAGGTGCATACCGAGGTTAGCCGCCACGGCCGCGCCAGTCGTGAAGTGATTCTGATCGGTCACGCCGGCCATCCCGAAGTTGAAGGCACGATGGGTCAGTATGACGCCAGTCAGGACCGGCGGATGTATCTGGTGGAAACCGTCGCCGATGTGCAAACGCTGGAAGTCCATGATCCGGACGAGTTGGCTTATGTGACCCAAACCACCTTATCGGTGGACGATACGGCGCAAATCATCGCCGCCCTGCGCGACCGCTTTCCAGCGATTCAGGGACCGCGCAAGGATGATATCTGTTACGCCACCCAGAACCGCCAAGACGCGGTCAAGGAATTGTCGGGCCGCTGCGAGTTGCTGCTGGTGGTCGGCTCGCGCAGTAGCTCCAATTCCAACCGGCTGCGGGAACTAGCTGAAAAGGCGGGCGCACCGGCTTATCTGATCGATGGACCAGCCGACATTGACCCTGCCTGGCTGGTGGATAAAACCACTATTGGCGTCACTGCCGGCGCCTCGGCTCCCGAAGTATTAGTGCAACAGGTTATCGCCCGGTTACGGGAACTGGGCGCAGCGACGGTGACGGAAACCGCCGGGCGGGAGGAAAACGTGGTGTTCGCCCTGCCGAGAGAGTTGCGTTGAATCCACCCGATCGGGGCTTTCTTCCCAACTTCTGCGCTAACCGCACCGTATTCCTGACTGTGTTAGTCGTCGAGTTGCTGGCCTTCGTACTGGCTTTGGCTGATTCTCGCGCCTGGGATGATTTTTGGTCGCAGCTGGCGCTGACCTCATTGTTCATGCAATGGGTGGCGCTGGGCGTTGCGGCGATCCTTTGCCGGGGGCGCCGCCGGCTGGCCCGGTTCGGCCCTGCCGCAACGACGCTGGCGACATTCGGCATCGCCCAAACCATCACCCTGCTGTGTTCATCGCCGGTGCTCTGGCTAGCGGCCAACGCTGGTTTTGGAGTCAGCGCCACTCTGTCGGTCGTCGTCCGCCATCAGGCCATCAGCGCCATCATCACCCTGTTGGCGCTGCGCTACTTCTACGTTCAGCACCAGTGGCAACAGCAGATCGAAGCTGAAACACGCGCCCGTCTGCGCGCCTTGCAAGCCCGGATTCATCCCCATTTTCTGTTCAACACCTTGAACGCCATTACCAGTCTGATCCCGGGTCGCCCGGATCAAGCCGAACAGGCCTTACTTGATCTGGCGGATTTGCTCCGTTCCGCCTTAGCGGAGGAGGATCGGTCATCCGCTTCACTGGCCGAGGAATTGGAGCTAACCCGCCGCTATTTGGCTATCGAAAAACTGCGGATGGGCGAACGATTGAACGTGGATTGGCATCTGGAAGATCAATTACCGCTGGATACGCTACTGCCGCCGCTGCTGTTGCAACCTCTGGTTGAAAACGCCATTCGCCACGGCATTCAACGACTGCCGGAAGGCGGAACGGTGAGTATCCGGGTCGAACGGCAACCGGGTAAGCTGTGGTTCAGCGTCGCTAACCCACTCCCGACCAGCGGCGAAACAGTGGAACCCGGCCAGCGCCTCGCGCAGAATAATGTCCGTCAGCGCCTGCAACTGGCTTATGAAACCACCGATCCGCTGGTGATTGTTGCTACGGCGGACCATTATCAAGTCAGCTTCGCTATTCCGCTGGGCCGATCATGAATGTGCTGATCGTTGACGACGAACCTCTGGCTCGCGACCGACTGCGGAATTTACTGAACCGCTTGCCAGATTACGAACCCTGCGGAGAGGCCGGCAATGGCGCAGAAGCGCTCCGGCTGACAAAGCTGCTCCATCCTGACATTGTGCTGCTGGACATCCAGATGCCCGGTCTGAGTGGTCTGGAAACAGCCCGGCAACTGGCTGATCTCCCGCAACCTCCCGCCGTCATTTTTACTACAGCTTATGGCCAATATGCGCTGGAGGCTTTCGAGGTCCAGGCGGTCGCCTATTTACTCAAGCCGGTTCGCCTGGAACGTCTTGAACAGGCCCTCGCTGGCGCTGGCCGCATCAACCGCGCTCAGTTGGCTGGCCTAGCGGCGGAGCAGGCACAATCCAGTCATACTCATCTTCGAGCGAGGATCGGACAACGGGTAGAATTAATCCCGTTCGCCGATGTGTTTTATCTTCAGGCCGATCAGAAATACGTTACGGTTCGTCACCGCCACGGCGAGGCGTTGATTGAAGATTCTTTGAAAACGCTGGAACAGGCGCTTGGCTCGCGGGTCGTGCGGGTGCATCGCAATGCGCTGGCGATGGCGGTGCGGATCGCCGGGCTGGAGAAAACAGCGGATGGCCGCGTTAGCCTGGTGTTCGACGAAATTCCCGACCGGCTGGAAGTGAGCCGTCGTCACCTCCCAGCCATCCGCCGATTCATTCAGGCTGCTTGAAGACTGAACCGGGCGTCGCGCCGGCTGGATCAACAGGCTGATAAATCTAGAATGACGGATTGGCGCTTGTACGCCGGGTTCGGGTTGGCTATATTGAGCGCCCTTTCCCAATTCGCCGGAATAGCTCAGTCGGTAGAGCAGCTGATTCGTAATTAGCAGGTCGGAGGTTCGATTCCTCTTTCCGGCACCAGATAAACCAATGCCTTATCGGGTTTCCGGCAAGGCTTTTTTGTCTGCGCTGTCTTTAGGGCTTTATCTTCTCAAAAAAAATGATAAATACAGTTTAAAAATATAAAGTTAAAGTCAACGCATTAATAGGCCCAATAGACTCTAGTTATGGATAGCGCCCAGTTCACCGGCAATCTTGATAAATTCCTGCTCCGGCACCGGGCGGGAGAAGTAGAACCCTTGCGCATATTCGCAACCCAAGCGCCCGAGCAAAGCCAGTTGATTGGCGTCCTCGACCCCCTCCGCCACCACCTGAAGGTGCAGATTGGAGGCCATCGCCAGCATGGCTTCCACCAGGGAACGATCATTGGCGTTGGAAGTGATGTCGCGCACAAAAGAGCGATCAATCTTGATTCGGTCAATGGGAAACAGCTTCAGATAAGCCAGTGAGGAGTAACCAGTGCCAAAATCGTCCATGTCCACGCGGATCCCCAGTGCGTGGATGGCTTCCAGCCACCGCTGCGCTTGGGGTGTGTCGCTGATCAGCATACTTTCGGTAATTTCAAAGGCCAGACACTCCGAGTGTAGATCATAGCGTTGAAGCAGCGCCCGCACCGCCTCCACCGTCAGGCCGCGCGAAATTTGGCCGCTCGACAGATTAACCGAGATCGGTACGCACAAACCGATCCGTCGCCATTGCACAATGGTCTGACATACCCGTTCCAGTACCCAGAAACCCACTTCCCGGATAAGGCCGGTTTCCTCAGCCAACGGAATGAAATCGTCCGGCGGTACTAGCCCGCGCTGTGGGTGTTGCCAGCGCACCAGCGCTTCAGCGCCGGCCAGACCGCCGCTGATGACGTTAATGATCGGCTGGTAATACACTGTCAGTTCCCCGCGCTCCAGGGCGAGTCGCAGATCAGCCTCCATCGATGTGCGCAACAACATCTGGTCGGTCATGGCCGATTCGTATTTCTGGTAAGTGTTGCGTCCAGCCATCTTGGCCCGGTACATCGCCAGATCGGCGTAGCGCAACAGGGTCGCCGTGTCCGTGCCGTGGTCAGGGTACAGCACGATCCCGAGACTGACCCCGATGTGGATGGTGGTGCCGTCCAGGTCGAATGGTTCCGAAAGCTGCTTGATGACTTTCTCGGCCAGCGCGTGGGTATCCTGATCACCGATTATATTTACCAGCACCAGCACGAATTCATCGCCGCTGTAACGGGCCACGGTATCGGTTTCACGTACACAGGTTTTCAGCCGATGGGCGGTCTGACACAGCAGGGTATCGCCCCAGGCGTGTCCCAGGGTATCGTTAACCTGCTTGAATCGGTCGAGGTCCAGAAACATCAGCGCCACCCGTTGATTGTGGCGGTGTGCCCGCTTCATCGCCTGTTCAATACGTTCGTGCAGCAGGTTGCGATTGGGCAGGCCAGTGAGCGGATCATAATTGGCATTGAAAAAAAGCTGCTGTTCCGCCAGCTTGCGCTGGGTGATGTCGCTGAAGAAGGCGACATATTGAACAATCCGCCTGTCCGGGTCGCGAATGACATCAATGGATTTCCACGTCAGATATGTCTTGCCATTCTTGTGGCGTTGCCACACCTCGCCCGACCACCGCCCGGTTTCAGCCAGGGTTTGCCAGAACCTGGTGTAGAACAACGTGTCACGGCGCTCCGATCTCAGCAGACGTGGGGTTTGGCCGACGGCTTCCGTGTAAGAGTAGCCGGTAATGTGGGTGAAGGCGGGGTTGACCGATTGGATCACTCCCGTAGCGTCGATGACCATGATCGCGTCCGCCGCAGCCTGGAACACGGTTTCGGCCAGTCGCAGCCGATCTTCGTTTTGCTTGCGCTCGGTGATGTCCAGGATGGCGCTGATGATGCCGGGTTCATCCGATCCGGGCAAGATAAACGCTGCCCGGTGGATGATGACCGAACGTTGTTCCTGACGGGAACTCAGCATTTCGGCTTCGTAAACCTGTGGGCCTGACCGGTTGGGGGAGGCCAGAGCCGTCAGTTTAGGTATCTGCTGCCCGCTAAACAGGGCTTGAAAGGCTGGGTTGCAGATCAGAGAGCGGCCTTGGGCATCCTCTACACAGATCGGCACGGGCGTGGTTTCGACCAGCGCCCGCTGAAAATCAGCCCGCGCCGCCACTTCCCGCAGAGCAGCGTTGGCGCGTAACACATAGCGCACCCGCTGAACCAGAATGGGGCCGATGATCGGTTTGACGATGAAATCGGTGGCGCCCACATCATAAGCACACTGGATGGATTCCGCGTCGTCCAGTCCGGTCATCATCACAATGGGTGTCCGCTCCCCCGCTGGCGCTTGGCGTAACCGCCTACAGGTAGCGAACCCATCCCATCCCGGCATAATCACATCCAGCAGGATGAGATCAGCGCCGGTTGCGGCAAACTGTCGGAGCGCCTCTTGACCGTTGTCTGCCTCTCGCACTGCGAACCCGTCCTGCTCCAAAATTTCGTGGGCGAGCAGGCGCATCACCGGGTCATCGTCCACCACCAGAATGTTCGTGATCCGATTATTCATGAGTGATGCCTCCCAGCATGGCGCGAAGGGCGGCTTCTACCCGGTTAAATTCCGGGCGCAAGGTTTGAATTTGCTCGTCTACCTGTTCAGGTTGACCGGCGCGGGTGGCGGTTTCGATCTCGCGACAGCGGGCTGCGAAGTCCAGCGCACCGATATTTGTGCTACTGGATTTCAGGGTGTGCGCGGAACGCAGCAGAATTTCCCGCTGATCGGTGGTATACGCGGTTTCAATCGCGCTGACCAGTTGTTGAGCATTGTTCAGGTAAACACCGATGATCTGGGCCAGAAAATCAGGCCTGCATGGCGTCTGCAAGGCGCGGATTGCTCCCAGCGTGGCCGGGTCGAGCATGGCGGTCACCGGTTTCGACTCCACCACCGGTTCCGGTTCCGCCTCAGGGCCAGGCGCGGCGCTCGCCAATATGGTCGGCGTCCAGCGCCGCAGCATCGTTACCAATGCCTGCTGAGTGAATGGCTTGGGCAGGAAATCGTCCATGCCGTTAGCTAGACAGGTTTCCCGGTCCCCATACAGGGCATTGGCGGTTACAGCGATGATCGGAATTCGGTCGCTACCGCGAGACCGTTCCTGGGCGCGCCATTGACGGGTGGCCTCGAAACCGTCCATTTCTGGCATCTGACAGTCCATCAAGACCAGGTCGTAGCGGGTGGTGCTGAGGGCTTGCAGCGCATGGCGGCCATTTTCCACCACATCGATCCGATAGCCCGGATTCTCCAGCATGCACAGGGTCACCTGTTGATTGACGGGGTTATCTTCCACCAACAGTACATGGATGTTCAGACGGGGAACCGCGCTGTTCGATGGCGATGCAGGAGACAGGGTATTCATTCGGCCGTGCGCGCCGTGTACCTGATCCGATGGTGCCAGCGCCACGGTGAAGCTGAAGGTTGAACCTTGACCGGGTATACTGTCCACTTGGATCGTTCCGCCCATCAATTCAATCAATTGCCGGGTGATGGCCAGCCCCAGGCCGGTTCCGCCAAAGCGGCGGGCATGCGAGCTGTCAGCCTGGGAAAATGCCTGAAACAGAAGGGCTTGCGCCTTCGGTTCGATGCCGATGCCGGTGTCGCGCACCGTACCGCGCAATATCACTGTCTCTCCGGTGTCAGATTCCCGCTTCAGATTGACCACCACCTCACCGCTCTCGGTGAATTTGATGGCGTTGCCGACCAGATTGACCAGCACTTGCCGCAGCCGGTGGGGATCGCCCCGCACCATTGACGGCACCTCCGACATAATCTGGCAGACCAGCGCCAAGCGCTTGCGCTGCGCCCGTTCCGCCAGCATTTCTACTACGCTTTTTACTATTTCACATGGGTCAAAATCAGTTCGCTCTAGTTCCAGACGCCCAGCTTCGATCTTGGAAAAATCAAGAATATCATTAATGATCTCCAGCAGGGCTTGCCCCGAACTGTGAATCGTTTTCGCGTAATGCCGCTGGGTCGAGTTCAACTCGGTATCCAGCAACAGCTCATTCATCCCCAGTACTCCATTCATCGGGGTGCGAATTTCGTGGCTCATTGTCGCCAGGAACTGCGACTTGGCCCGACTGGCCGCCTCTGCCGCTTCCTTGGCCGCGCTAAGTGCCGCGACCAGGCTTTGCAACTCGGTATTGGCGACCGACAGATCGGCGGTGCGGGTAGCGACTTCGGTTTCCAGGCGGGTGTTGTAGAGGGCCAGTTCAGCATCACGGCGGTGAATCTGTTGGAGCATATCGTTGAAACCGTCCACCAACGCGCCCAACTCATCATCGTTGGTGCGCCGCACCCGCATGGTGTAATCGCGGGTATCGGCGACGCTGCTCATGGTCTTGCGCAAGCGCAGGATCGGCCCCGAAATCAATACCTGAAACCGTGCGGCCAGCAGCGCCGCCAGCGTCAGCGAGGCCACCAACAGCCCGGCCAGGATCCAGTAATAGCGATCCAGACTTTCGCTCAGCTCACGTAAATCCGAATAGAGGTCAACATAGCCGAGCGTCTGTCCATCCTGTTGGATCAGCACTTTGACAGCCAGTATTCGGCCTTGGATTCCGAACAGTCCGGCCTCCCTGAGCATCGCCTGCTCGGTGGTCGCCTCCTGTTTTTCATAGCCCTTTTTCAATTCATCTACTTCCCAGCGCCGTAACTGATCCCGTTGTGGGTCCGTCAGTCCGTCTGCTCGGTATTCGACCAGTATTTTCTCCTGGAGATCATCAATGGAGGCATAGGGCACATCAGGTTTGGTGCGCAGCACCGCCAGATTCTGCGCGGCGGCCTTGAGGTCGTTGAAAACCAGCGCGGAAGCGACATTAGCGCTGATGATGTTAGCCAGCGTCATCAGTTGAGCCTGGGCGGCTTTGCGCTGAGAATAAGTTTCGTTAACGACCAGCGCCACTCCAACCGCCAGCAACACCAAGGCATTGGTCAGCAACATGACCACCATCAATTTGTTTTTTACCGACAGCTTGCCAAAGGTAATCATTCAGGTATTCCGCTGTTCTACTCTACGATGGTAGCCAGCTTGAGTAGTTGGGAACTTAGCTTGAGGCCAGCCTGGCGGGTCGCGGTTAGGTTAATGTCAAAACGAATGTGCTGGTCAGTCTCAACCAGGCCAATCATGCCACCGGTCCGTGCGAAGTCGCTGATGTCGCTGACGGTCAAGATCGGCAAGCGCCGGAGTTTTGCCAGAAGAGTCTTGAAGCTGCCCGCCTCAATGTGACCGATGAACACGATATGGCACTGGTCGAAGCCCTCTGTGGAGATAGGGCGCATCGCCACTGGATGCTTCTCTACAGTCTTGCCATAGAGCGCCGCCAGTGCATTGCCGAATGGATTGTCTCCGACAATGCAAATCCACAGCGGCGCATCGGTGCTGGCGAATGCTCCTGGTGGCCATTCTATAAATTTGGCGAAATTGTATAAATAAGCGGCCTTGACTGCATATTCGTCGAATTCGGTAGCCCAGACATTGCTTCCTAGCAGCAGACTGCCCAGCAGTAATTTCGCCAAGATCTTCCGCCACTGGGACTGATGGCAGACGTGGCCTAATGCCAACCCTTGACTGCCGGTCTCGCCCCCACCGGACGAGGCCGATTCCGATGGTGGTTTTAGAACGACCATTTCACCTGGCCGTAGATGCTGCGTTGGACTTCGACCGGAAACGTGTAGGCTTCCTGCACATATTCCAAGTGACTGCCCAGCAGATTGGTGCCTACCAGCGACAATTCCCAATCCTTGCGGGGCCGCCATCCCAAGCGCAGGCTCAGGTTGAAATAAGGATCGATCTGGACGTTGCCGAATGGGGAAAGGGTGCGAATCTCGCCATCAAAATTGACGTAACGCCCCCATGCATCCAATTCGAGTTGATTGGGTAACGTCCAGGATGAAAGTAGCGAAATCTGATTCAGATTGCCGCTGCCAAAGACTGGCCCATTGCTTCCAATGATGTCCTGATGCAAATACGAATAGGCGAATTGCAGCCGCCAGTCTTGAGTCGGACGCCAGTCCGCCGCCAATTCAAATCCAGTGTTATAACCCGATGCAGAATTTTGCAATTGGAGCGGCACCACCAAATAGGGTGGGATGATTCTGGTTTCTGGAAACGGCGCTCCTGCGACTGCGGAGATAATCTGGTTGTAGTCATTGTAGAAAGCGGTAGCATCCACGGAAAGACGTTCTGCCAACCGGGTGCGATAACCCATCTCATAGGCAATCAGCGTTTCCGAATTGAGTTGACTGTTACCATAAATGGAAAAGAGCGTGGGCAGATTACCTGTCAAGGGGGAGGGTGGTATGACATACAGATTTACCCGTGCGTCCTCCTCACCGCGCGAGGGCGTGCGGACAGCGCGCGATATCGCCGCCCACAACCGCTGGTCGGTATGCGGTGTCCAGATCATGCGGATGCTGGGCTGCCATTCCCAACCCGTGTAATCATTGTGCTCGACCTTAACGCCACCGGTCAGGCGCAATTGCTCCGGGATCAGTTCCACTTGATCCTGTGCGAAGGCGCTAAACAAATCCGTCGTCAATTGATTAGGGCTAACGACGCTAAACTCGGTATCGGTAAAATGATCCTGATTACGACGATACCCCACGCCCCAGACTACTTCTTGTCGATCAGTCAGTGCGAAATTATGCTGAAAATCCAGATCAAACGTCTTCGAATCCGCTATGTAAAGAGGATCGCTACGATCGGCATTTTGATAATAAACTTGTAATCCCATCCGTGATGTCGCGGAGTATTGATGCTCCCAGCGCGCCTGCACGCTACCACCTGAGTCATTAGCCTGGAACAATGACTGCTTGGAATACGGCGAAACGAAGGTAGGGACCACATAATTCTGATCGAAATCTCCGTTATAGTGGTCACCTTGCACGGCGACCGTGTCCTGGGCAGAGGGCGTCCAATCCAAACGGAATCCGCCCCGGCCGATGCTCCATTCATCTCCGGCATCGCGACCATCGGGCATAACCAGACCATCGCGGTCACTGAACTGCCCATAAATTCGATATTGCGCGTTATCACCGAGCTTGCCGCCATAGCGAACTCCGGCAATGGTCCGCTCTTCATTGCCAGCGGTCAGCGTCACCAACCCGCCTTGGGTATTCTTGCTATTTTTGGTGATGATGTTAATGACGCCGTTGACCGCGTTGCTGCCCCACAAACTGCCGCCGGGACCGCGAATGACCTCGATCCGTTCGATGTCGGGCAAGAACAGGTCTTGGATTTCCCAATACACACCGGAAAACTGCGAGGTATAGACCGAACGGCCGTCAATCAAGACCAACAGCTTGTTGGCAAACCGGCCGTTAAAACCGCGAATGGTGATGGCCCAGCGGCTGGAATCGATCCGGGTCACTTCCACGCCGGGCGCGAGCCGCAGCGACTCCATCACGTTGGTTACCC
This sequence comes from Candidatus Competibacteraceae bacterium, assembly GCA_003989085.1. Taxonomy (GTDB): domain Bacteria; phylum Pseudomonadota; class Gammaproteobacteria; order Competibacterales; family Competibacteraceae; genus RXIV01. Next base: position 761,405 of record RXIV01000001.1, on the reverse strand, counting down.
CCGACCGGCGGATGTCGTCGGCGGTTATGACGAAAACCGCCGCCGCCGTGTCTTGCAAGGCTTGTTCGATCTTTGCCGCCGACACCACCTTCACCTGCATCAGTTCCTCGATGCTAAGCTGGGTTAAGTCTGGCTCCTCGGCCCCCCTGGCCTGCCCCATGATGATCCCCAGGCAGGCCAACACAACTTGCTTGAGTATTACTTTGGTGATTTGCATCAGATCATCTCGGCAAGGTGGGAATGGCGTCAGCCGCCCTTTCTCATCCCCACAGTGCACACGCTAAATTGGCGTTCAAATCCGCTGCATTCTCTCGTTTACCGCAATTTTCAACAATCCATAGCAACACTGCACAAGGCTGCTTTGTATAACCATTTGATTAAACAGCCTTGATCAAAGGGACGCAAGCTCGCGCCAAGCCGCTTTTTAGAACTTCATCTCCTCGAAGAACTTCTTGACGCCATCCAGCCAACTGCCTTCCTGCGGGGTGTGCTGTTTGCCGCCCGCTTCCATCGACTCGGCCAGTTTCTGCAACAGCTCTTTCTGCTCCTTGGTCAGGTTAACCGGGGTCTCGACCACCACCCGGCACAACAGATCGCCGGTCGCCCCGCCGCGCACCGGCTTGACGCCCTTGCCGCGCAACCGGAACACCTTGCCGGTTTGGGTTTCTGGCGGGATTTTCAGGCTAACCCGCCCATCCAGGGTCGGCGCTTCCAATTCTCCACCCAGCGCCGCCGAGGTGAAACTGATCGGCACATCGCAATACAAGTCACTGTCTTCACGGGTGAAAATCGGATGCGGCTTGACCCGAATCTGCACATACAAATCGCCCGCCGGCCCGCTCTGCTCGCCGGCCTCCCCTTCTCCAGACAGGCGAATCCGATCGCCGTTATCCACCCCGGACGGCACCTTGACCGACAGGGTTTTCTGCTCCTCGACCCGACCAGCGCCCCGACAGGTCTCGCACGGCTCAGGAATAAAGGTGCCGCGTCCCTGACAGCGTGGGCAAGTCTGCTGGATCGAAAAGAATCCCTGCTGCATCCGCACCTGGCCCACACCCCGGCAGGTCGGACAAGTGGTCGGCTTGGTGCCGGGCTTGGCCCCGGTGCCGACGCAGGCCGCGCAACTCACCAGGGTCGGCACCCGGATTTTGGCGGTGGTGCCGAACACCGCTTCCTCGAGGGTTAAATCCAGGGTGTAGCGCAGGTCAGCGCCTCGATAGCCCTGTTGACCACCGCCACTGCGCCCAGCGCCGAAAATGTCGCGGAATACCCCACCGAAAATGTCACCCAAATCAGCGGCGTTACCGAAACCACCACCAAAGCCCCCGGCGCCGCCTACTGAATGATCCACGCCGGCATGGCCGAACTGGTCATAGGCAGTCCGCTTGCGCGGATCGCTCAGGACTTCATAGGCCTCTTTAGCTTCCTTGAATTTTTCCTCCGAGACCTGATCGCCGGGATTGCGATCCGGATGATGTTTCATCGCCAACCGCCGGTACGCCTGCTTGACTTCAGCTTCGCTGGCGTTGCGGCTCAGATTGAGAGTTTCGTAATAATCGCGTTTGGACATAGTTTTAAACTTGCGGGTGCTCGCCGGGTTGGGCCTGTCAGAAACCAAAAATCCGGGAACGCGCTTGGCGTCCCCGGATTCATAGTCTATCGCAGCCGAAACAGTTACTTCTTCACTTCCTCAAACTCGGCGTCGACTACACCGTCATCCGCCGGCTTGTGAGCGCCGCCCGACCCACCCGCCGAATCCGGCCCGCCCGGTCCACCAGGCCCGCCACCGCCTTCCGGCCCGCCGCCCGTCTGGGCGTACACCCGCTCCGCCAGCTTGCCGGCAGACTCGCCAAGAGTGCGGGTTTTGGCTTCAATCGCGCTCTTGTTGTCGGTCTTGGCCGCAGTGCGCAGATCGCTGATTGCCGCTTCAATCGCCGACCGCTCGCTACCTTCCACCTTGTCACCCAGATCGCGCAAAGTTTTCTCGGTGGCATGGATCAGGTTTTCAGCCTGATTGCGGACATTGACCAACTCGTGGAACTTCTTGTCTTCCTCTGCGTGCGCCTCGGCGTCGCCGACCATCCGCTTGATCTCGGCTTCGGACAGCCCGGATGACGCCTTGATCACGATTCGGTTTTCCTTGCCGGTCGCCTTGTCCTTGGCGGACACATGCAGAATGCCGTTAGCGTCGATGTCGAAGGTGACTTCGATCTGCGGGACGCCACGCGGCGCTGGCGGAATATCCTGCAAATCAAACTTGCCCAACGACTTGTTGGCCGAAGCCATCTCACGCTCACCCTGCAAGACATGCACGGTCACGGCGGTTTGATTGTCATCAGCGGTCGAGAAAGTTTGCTGGGCCTTGGTCGGAATCGTGGTGTTTTTCTCGATCAGCTTGGTCATCACCCCGCCGAGGGTTTCAATCCCCAGGCTCAGCGGCGTCACATCCAGCAGCAGCACATCCTTGACCTGGCCACCCAGCACCCCGCCCTGAATCGCCGCGCCGACTGCCACCGCCTCATCCGGGTTTACGTCCTTGCGCGGCTCCTTGCCGAAGAATTCACGCACCTTCTCCTGCACCTTGGGCATCCGGCTCTGTCCACCGACCAGCAGTACATCGTCGATCTGGCCGACGCTCTGGCCCGCATCCTTGAGCGCAATGCGGCAGGGAGCGATAGTTTTCTCGATCAAGTCCTCGACCAGCGACTCCAGCTTGGCGCGGGTCAGCTTCAGGTTCAGATGCTTCGGCCCGCTCTTGTCCGCCGTGATGTAGGGCAGGTTAATCTCGCTCTGCTGACTGGAGGAGAGTTCGATCTTGGCTTTCTCCGCCGCTTCCTTGAGCCGTTGCAGGGCCAGCGGATCGCTGGTCAGATTGATGCCGGACTCGCGCTGGAACTGCTCGATCAGGTGATCGATGATCCGCTTGTCGAAGTCTTCGCCGCCCAGAAAGGTGTCGCCGTTGGTGGACAGCACTTCAAACTGTTTCTCACCGTCTACTTCCGCGATCTCGATGATCGAGACATCGAAAGTGCCGCCGCCCAAGTCGTAAACTGCAATTTTGCGATCCTTGGCGCTGGACTTGTCCATGCCAAAAGCCAGCGCGGCGGCGGTCGGTTCGTTGATGATCCGCTTCACTTCCAGCCCGGCGATCCGCCCGGCGTCCTTGGTGGCCTGGCGCTGGCTATCGTTGAAATAGGCCGGCACCGTGATCACTGCCTCGGTGACCGGGTGGCCGAGATAATCTTCGGCGGTCTTCTTCATCTTCATCAGCACCCGCGCCGAAATTTCCGGCGGGGCCATTTTCTTGCCGTGCGCTTCGACCCAGGCATCGCCATTGTCGTTCTTGACGATGTTATAGGGGACGAGGTTGATGTCCTTCTGGACTTCCGGTTCGGTGAAGCGGCGGCCAATCAGGCGCTTCACCGCAAACAGGGTGTTATGCGGATTGGTGACCGCCTGGCGCTTGGCCGGCTGGCCGACGGTGATTTCCCCGTCCTCCATGAATGCGACGATGGACGGCGTCGTCCGGTCGCCTTCGCTGTTCTCAATCACCCGTGGCTTGCCACCTTCCATAATCGCAACGCAGGAATTGGTGGTGCCCAGGTCAATGCCGATAATTGTGCTGGTGCTCATTAGCTACGCTCTCTGAACTCGAAATCTGGTGGTTGACTCTTTGCCTGCCTCAAAGGTGGGGGCGGCGCAACCGGTTTTCAATGGGAACGGGCGCGGATCAAGCCACCCCGGCGTTTCGCGCATCCCTTCCTCAAGGCCAAGGAAGGGAAAATTCACCCGGCGGCGGGTTTAGGCACAGCCTGAGCGACCAACACCTTCGCTGGACGGATCAGCCGTTCATTGAGCCGACAGCCTTTTTGCATGACTTGCACTATAGTGTTGGCTTCCTGCTGATCAGTCGGAATCATCGCCATCGCCTCGTGTTCGGCGGGATTGAACTTAACGCCGACCGCTGGATTCACCTCATGGGCGCCGGACTTTTCCATCGCCGCCGCCAGCTGCTTCAGGGTCAGTTCCATCCCGGCCCGCAACTGCGCCACATCCGCCGCATCATCCGCCGCTGCCAGACCCAGTTCCAGACTGTCGCGCACCGGCAGCAACTCGCTGAAAAACCGTTCCAGGGCGAATTTGTGGGCGTTTTGCACATCGCGCTCGGTGCGTTTACGCAGGTTTTCCATCTCGGCATGAGCGCCCAGATAGAGTTTCCAGTGGTCGTCGGCTTTGGCCAGCGCCTGGTCGAGATCCCGTTGCAACACTTCGATCTCCTCGCGATTGACCAGGGCCGCCGGCTCTTCCTCAAGCACCGGCGCAGCCTCAGCCTCAGTAAACGGGTGGATCGATCCGGCGGTCTCCGAGCGGGCGCGGGAATCGAGCGTTGGGTCAGTAGGGGTCATGAGATGCGGTCTCCGTCACTCTTGAACATTTGGGCGGGGCTGCATGCCCCTGAGCAGCGGGGAAGTGGGGATGAACGCGGGCTATTTCAAGCGAAACGCTGCAAAACGGATGGACAGCAGAGCTTCAGTCCCGGCTGTTCAACGCCGCCGCCAACAACCGGGCGGTCACGTCCACTACTGGAATGACTCGACCGTAAGCCATCCGGGTGGGTCCGATGACGCCCAGCACACCTAAAACCTGTCCTTCAACGGTATAAGGCGCAGTCACCACGCTACAGCCCTTGAGCGCATCAAAACCGGATTCCTCGCCAATGAAAATCTGTACGCCATCAGCATGCAGACATTGATCGAACAAGTGCAGTAAATCCTGCTTGTGGTTAAAGGCATCGAATAGCTGCCGCAGTTTATCGAGGTCCGACAAATCCGCGCATTGCATTAGATGGGTCTGGCCGGCGACGACATAATCTTCGCCATCCGCCTCAGTTTCAAAGGTCTGCTCGGCCATTTCGACCACGGTTTGCATCAGCCGGTCCAGACTATCGCGGGTCTCGCGCAAATCGGATAACAACGATTCCCGCACCTGCCGGATACTCTTGCCGGAGAACTGGGCGTTCAGGTAATTAGCGGCTTGTTGCAGTTCGGTGGCGTTATAGGGCCGACGGGTCTGGATGATCCGGTTTTGCACCTCCTGACTGTTCAGCACCAGAATGACCAGCACCCGGTTTTCAGACAGCGGCAAAAACTCGACATGGCGCAAGGTGATCGCATTGCGGCGCGGCAGCATCACCACCCCGGCCAGATGCGTCACGCCGGACAGCAGATCAGAAACCGACCGGGCCAGTTCGGCGCTGTTTTGCACCGGCTGATCAATCCGCCGACGCAGTGTTTCCACCGCCTGTTCATCCAGTGGCCGCACATTCAGCAGGGCGTCGATGAAAAAGCGGTAACCGCGTGCGGTCGGCACGCGACCGGCGGAGGTGTGCGGGGCGCGGAGATAACCAAGTTCCTCCAGATCGGCCATGACGTTGCGCACCGTGGCCGAACTCAGGTCCAGGCCGGCATCCCGCGCCAAGGTCCGCGATCCGACTGGCTGGCCATCGCGAATATGGCGCTCGACCAACACTTTCAGTAAATGCTGCGCGCGCTCGCTGAGAGCGGGGTAAGCCGTTGCGGTCGATTCAGTACTGGACATGGCGTTGATCCTTTGGATTCAACCAGTTTGATCGCCGCGCAATGTTGGACCATCGGCCTTGATCCTGCGCAGAGTTTCGAGGGCTTGCGGATACGCAAAACCGTTGATCTGTCGCTCCAAAACCGTAGCGACTTCGCCAAATGCCGCCCGCAGCGTCGGTGCGGCCTCCCGAAAAACCGCATTGGCCTGAATATCGTCCTCAGCCAGCAGGGCGTCCAGCCGATCCACTGCTCTTTGCACCTGTATCCAGTCAACAACAGCCGCTACATCGCCCTCGACCGGCGGCAGCACCGCCGCCAGCGCTGCAATCAACGCAGTATGAGCCGCTGCCAATGCCTCAACCCCGGAGGCCAGTTCCGCCAGCGGCTGACCGGCCCGAAGCGCCTTCTCCAAATCGGTAGCCAGCGCCTGCAACTGGACCGCGCCCGCTACCCCGGCGGCGCCGCGCAACGAATGAAGCTGCTGCCCGATCTGATCCACATGACCGGTTTCCACAGCACGGCGCATATCGGTCATTTCTCCGGCGTGGTGATCCACAAAAATCCGCAAAATCCGCAAGTAACGGTCCATGTGTCCGTGTGCGCCCTGCAACCCCCGATGGACATCCAGACCAGAAATCGTTGCCAACCGGATGGCGGGTTCAGCCGACATCGGCTCTGCCACCGGAACCTCCTCCCACACAGGCGCGGCTGGAAGTCGATCGCCCAATGGTTGCGGCAACCATTGCAGCAGGGCGGTGAACAGCACGTCGGGATCGACCGGCTTACCAATATGGTCATTCATTCCCGCCGCCAGACAAATAGCCCGGTCTTCGCCAAAAGCGTTGGCAGTCATGGCCAGGATGGGGGTATGTTCCCGGCCCGGCCATCGCCGGATGGCCCGCGTCGCCTCCAGACCATCCAGCACCGGCATTTGCACGTCCATCAGGATCAGGTCATACGCGGTTTGCCGCGCCTTCTCCACCGCTTGAGCGCCATTCACCGCCAGATCAACCGTCAACCCGACCTCGCGCAGCAATTCCAGCGCGACTTCCTGATTGATCGCATTGTCCTCGGCCAGCAGCAACCGGGCGCAGCGATAATCACGGCGCAGCAGCCGCTCGGCAGCTGAGGGACTTAGCGTGGCGGGCGCCGGTTCATTTGGACGGTGCATGGCCTGCGCCAACGCATCGTGCAACGCCGAGAGCGTCACCGGTTTAGCCAGTACGGTCTGCAACCCGGCTTGTCGGGCAGCTTCCCGCAGATGCTGACCATCGTAGGCGGTCACCAACACGCCCACCGGCGGCTGGGCCAGCGCCAGGGTTTGCAAACGGCAGGCGGTTTCCAGACCATCCAGCACCGGCATCCGCCAGTCCAGCAGAATCAGATCAAAGGGATCGTCGGTTGCGTCAGCAGCGGCCACCGCTTCCAGCGCTGCTGTCCCGGACTCAACCATCGTAGTCCGCAGCCCCAGAATGTTCAGCATATCGCCCAGCGCCGCCCGGGCTTCCGGCAAGTCGTCGGCTAGTAATACCCGTCGCCCCCGTAACCCGGCGCTGACCCGCGCAGCCAGCGGCTGGGCGCTCTTGCTCAGCCGGACAGTGATCCAGAAGAGGCTGCCCACACCCGGCGTGCTTTCGACGCCCACCGCGCCACCCATTAACTGCGCCAGCCGGCGATTGATGGTCAACCCCAGGCCAGCGCCGCCGTGGTGGCGGGTGATGGAGCCATCCGCTTGCTCGAAGGCCTCGAACAGACGCGGCAACGCCTCCGGGACAATGCCGATGCCGGTGTCTCGCACCTCAAACCGAACTAGCAGATCGGTGGCGTTGTCCTCCAGCACCCACCCGCGCAGGAGGATCGATCCGCGCTCGGTAAACTTGACTGCGTTGCCGAGGTAATTAAGCAGAGCTTGCGCCAGTCGGGTCGGATCGCCGCGCAGCATCCGGGTGCAGGACAACTCCGGATCCATCGCCATCACCAGCTCCAAATCCTTATCCTGCGCTTTACCGGCCACCAGCGCACAGACCTTGCGCAGCACCGTGTCCAGCTCGAATTCAGTCTGCTCCAGCGCCAGCTTGCCGGCCTCGATCTTGGACAGGTCGAGAATATCGTTGATGATTTGCAGCAAATGCCGCGCTGCATCCGCCACCTTGTTCAGCTTGTCACCCTGGTCAGGATCACGGGCGTGACGGCGTAACAGATGGACCAAGCCGAGAATGGCGTTGAGCGGGGTGCGAATCTCGTGGCTCATGTTGGCCAGAAATACGCTCTTGGCGCGATTGGCGGTTTCAGCGGCATCCTTGGCGGTGGCTAGTTCAGCGGTGCGCTGGATCACCAGATCTTCGAGTCGCTCCTGATGGTCTTCCAGCGCCCGTTGCGCCTCGCGCAGCTTGGTCACGTCGGCCAGCATGACCAGAAGATGTTGCCGACCGCTGATGTCAATGGACTCGGCGGAGTACTGAACATCAATGACGTCCCCGGACTTGCGCCGCATTTGCATATCACGGCTTTCAATCCGGACGCCTTGGCGCAGCAGGTCAATGATCGCATCGCGCTGACCGGGCTGGACATAGAGATTCAGCTCTTCGGTCGAACAGCCGATCACCTCGTGCCGCGCATAACCGAGCAGCCGCAACCAAGCCTCGTTGACCTCGACCAGCGCCCCACCAACCTCATAGGAGCCAATCCCAATCGCCAGCGGGCTGCCGTGAAAAATGCTGGAGAATCGCGCCTCGCTGCGCAGGAGTTGCGCCTCGGCCTGTTGGCGGGCGCTCTCAGCTTCTGCCGCAGACATGGCAAAGCTGATGTCGGCGGCCAGACCATCGAGCAACCGCACTTCCTCGTCGTTAAAGAATTCCGGAACGCCGGCATACAGGGTGAAGACCCCGCGCACCATCCCCGCCACGACCAACGGAAAAGCCGCCGAGGAGCGATAGCCCAGACGCAGCGCCCGTTCCCGCCAGGGACCCATCCGCAGGTCGGTGGCGAAGTCATGGCACAGCACATGGCATCCGTCGCGCAAGGCGGTCCCGGTCGGCCCACGCCCTTGCTCATCATCGTTGAGCGAAATGTGAACATAGCGCAGGTAGTCTTCGGCGACTCCAGCACACGCCGCCGGACGTAACTCTCTGGCGCCTGGGTCATTCAGCCCGACCCAGGCCATCCGAAATCCGCCGATCTCCACGGCGATCCGGCAGGCGCCTTCAAATACCCGATCAATGTTCTGCTCACGGGCAATCATCTGGTTGATGGCGCTCAACACGGCATAGACCCGGTTGAGGTGTTGAATCCGCAGCTCACTACGTCGACGCTCGGTAATATCGGACAGGATGCAGTAGCTCTGGATAAAGCGGCCGTCCTGGTCGCGTTGAACCCGTCCTTCGAGAAGGACGCAGATTTCTGCGCCGTCCTTTCTGAGCAGCCGCAACTCGCTGCTGACCTCGCAAGCTTGTTTAAACTGAGCGAATTGAGCCGAAAAACCCGGCCGGGCGTCTTGCGCCCAAAACTCGCCAAATGATCTGCCCAGCAATTCAGCAGGCGAATAGCCCAGCAGATCGCACAGCTTGTGGTTGAAGTCGATCAGGCGTCCTTCACTGTCAAGGGACTGATAGGCCACTGGCGAATGTTCAAACAGGCTGCAAAACAGCGCCCCGCTTTCGCGTGACATTTCAGTGGGGCGGGATCCGGCGGTCATGAGGCGGGTTCTTGCGAAACAGCGGCAGACTGCCTGAGGATCAAGGCTTCACCGCCGTCACCATAACGCTCGGCGATGGCCTGGAACTCAGTAGCGACCGCCAGAAACGCATCGACCACATCCGGATCGAATTGCCGGTCACGCTCACCCGCGATAACGGTCCGGGCCTGGACGAATGGCATAGACGGCTTGTAGACCCGCCGGCTGATCAGTGCATCGAAGGTGTCGGCCAGCGCCATCAGTCGGGCGGACAGAGGAATCGCCTCGCCGACCAATCCATCCGGATAACCGCTGCCGTCCCATTTTTCGTGATGCCAATGGGTAATCTCCTTGGCTAGGGTCAGAAACTCCACCGGCTTCTCGGCGTCCCGCTCAGCCTGTTCAATCGCTGCGCTGCCCAACTGGCTGTGTGTCTTCATGATCACCCATTCGTCGGGGGTCAGTGGCCCCGGCTTGAGCAAAATGTGATCGGGAATGCCGACCTTGCCAATATCGTGGAGCAGCGCCGACCAGACCAGCAGGTCAATATTGCGATCGCTCAAAAAGGCGGCGAATCGAGGATGATTTTGCAATTGCCTGGCAAGAGTCCGCATATATTCCTTGGTGCGGCGCAGGTGGTTGCCGGTCTCTGGATCGCGGGTTTCCGCCAAATGCGCCAAGGCGTGAATGCTGACTTCCTGAATCAGCAGGTTCTCGCCCATTCGCCGCGCCACTTCTGCTTCCAGAAAAGCATTCTGATCCTGAAGCCGGTCACGGGCCTGCTTCAATTCCAGTTGGGTGCGCACCCGCGCTAACAGAATGGCAGGCTGAACCGGCTTGCTAAGGTAATCCACCGCGCCGAGATCGAGGCCGAGCTGCTCATCTTCGATGGTATCCCTCGCGGTGAGGAAGATGACCGGGATATTGCAGGTGCGAACATCCCAGCGCAGGCGGGCCAAAATCGCATAGCCGTCCAGCTCCGGCATCATCACGTCGAGCAGGATCAGATCAGGGGCTAGGTCAGAGACGGCGATTTGCAAGGCGCGCTGCCCGGAAACAGCCGCCCGTACCTGATAGGCGGATTGCAGCAACTCACCCAGCGCCGCAAGATTCTCCGGCTGGTCATCAACAATCAGAATCGTCTGGCGAGTGACTGACGCAGCAAGGCCGGTCATAAATTTCCTCTACCTACGAATAGCCATCGTCATGACTATTCGGTATCCCCTTATTTACCAACCGATTGATTTATATTGCTAGAGGGCTTGAGCTTGGACGTTCATTGACTTTATTTAAATGCACAACATCATGATTTTAAATAGATTTATACTTTATGATCGCGAAAATAGCCGAAGTTTCACTAGATCATACCGTATTACATGCGGCAACAATGAATTCAACTCATTGTTTTCATTTAATCCTGCTACCTGGTGAATTCCTGAATAGCCGTCCGCATCATCGGCAACCCTTACAGTTTACACGACAATAATCCCGGTCGCGCCGTCCCGCCTAACCCCAAGTGGTCTCTCCGGTGCTTGGCGCGTTTTCCCCTAAAGTGATAAGTTGCTTGTGTTCATGATTTTGGCCTACCACCCTGTTGCTTTTTGACCTTTGACTTTTCACCTCTTCCAGCGCCCACCCAGTACAAGACGATGTCCAACCCGGTTTTTCACACCATCGGCCTGATCGGTAAATTCGGCGATCCTCATTTCTCCGCCACCCTCAGCCAGATCGCCGATCATCTGCGGCAGCGCCAGTTGCGGGTGCTGATCGACGAAAGTTCGGCCCGGCAGATTCCTGATAACAGTCTGGAAGTCGTCAGCCGAGCCACCATTGGCCAACAGTGCGATCTGGTGATCGTGCTGGGTGGCGACGGCACCATGCTCAATGCCGCTCGCTCACTGGTCAATTACGAGGTGCCGATTCTGGGGGTCAACCTGGGGCGACTCGGCTTTCTGGCCGATGTCTCACCCAGCGAAATTCCCCACAGCCTCGACGAAGTGCTGGCCGGGCAATTTCGCGAAGCCCGCCGTTCGCTGCTGCACGCCCAAGTGATCCATGACGGCCAGGTCGCCAGCGAGGCTGATGCTCTCAACGATGTCGTCGTCCACAAGCGCGAAGTGGCGCGGATGATCGAAGTAGAAGCCTTTGTGGACGGGCGCTTTCTCAATGCCTACCGGGCGGACGGGCTGATTATTTCCACCCCGACCGGCTCCACTGCTTATGCACTGGCGGGCGGCGGGCCAATCATTCATCCGGGGCTGGAAGCCGTGGTGCTGGTGCCGATCTGCCCGCATACCCTGACCAACCGGCCCATCGTGGTCAAGGCGGACAGCGTCATTGAAGTAGCATTGAACGCCGCCAATACCACGGATACCCTGGTCACCTGCGACGGTCAGGTCAGTCTGGCTATCGAACCCGGCGACCGGATTGTCATCCGCAAAAAAGAAATCAAAATGCGGCTGATCCACCCCATCAACCACGACTATTTCAAATTGCTGCGCGCCAAGCTGCGCTGGGGTCTTGGCCCGGAAGCCTCACCATTCACCTGAGCACCGCGCCAACCTTCTTCCCATGCTGACCCATCTGTGCATCCGTGATTTCGCCATCGTCGAGGCGCTGGAACTGGACCTGACCGCCGGGATGACGGCGGTCACTGGCGAAACCGGAGCCGGCAAGTCGATCCTGGTGGACGCCATTGGCCTGTTGCTGGGCGATCGGGCCGATAGTGGCGTGATTCGCCACGGCGCAGAGCGGGCCGATCTCAGCGCCGCCTTTGATCTGGAGCGATTGCCGACGGCGCAGAACTGGCTGGCCGAGCGCGATCTGGATCGGGATCGGGAATGTCACCTGCGGCGAGTTGTAGCTGCCGGCAATGGTCGCTCCCGCAATTACATCAACGGCGTTCCGCAACCGGCGCAGGCGCTGCGGGAATTGGGTGAGTTACTGGTGGACATTCACGGTCAGCACGAACATCAATCGCTGCTGCGGCGCGAGGTCCAACGGCAACTGCTGGATGATTATGCCGGCCATCAGACTCTAGCGGCGACAGTGGCCGAGCAGTATCGAAGCTGGAAGCGGCTGCGCCGGGAGTTGCGCCAATTACAGCAGGCCAGCAGCGAACGCGATGCCCGGCTGGATATCCTGCGGCATCACCTGCGAGAACTGGCGGCGCTGAATCTGACCGAGGGCGAAGTCGCAACACTGGAATCCGAGCAACGGCGTCTGGCTCACGCCAGTCAATTACTGGATACCAGCCAACAACTGCTCAACAGCCTGACCGAAAGCGACGAAAACGCCCTTGCCGACCGGCTGAATCACAGCCTGCGGGAGCTGGATGGATTGATTCGGCTTGATCCCCGCCTGATCCCGGTCAGTGAATTGCTCAACGCTGCGCTGATTCAGCTTCAGGAGGCGGGTAGCGAGCTGCGTACTTATGTAGAGGCGCTCGATCTTGACCCTGCTCATCTGGCGCGAGTGGAACAGCGCCTGACCGCCGCTCACCACCTGGCCCGTAAACACCGGCTGACGGTGGAGGAACTGCCGGGTTTACAAACCCGGTTCGAAGCAGAACTGGATACGCTCGAACACAGCGAAACCCGGCTGGAGGACTTGCAGCAGGCGGTGCAGGAAGCGCTGGCGGGATATCGGGCGGGCGCTGGGCAATTAAGTGAGCAACGGACGGCTGCGGCACGGGACCTGAGTGAGCGCATTTCCGGGGCGCTGACCGGGCTGGGTATGCCGGGTGGACGGTTTGCCATTGCCTTGGAACGGCTGGAGCAGCCGACGCCGGGCGGGCTGGAAACAGTGGAATTTCAGGTTAGCGCCAATCCCGGCCAACCCTTACGGCCCCTGTCCAAAGTAGTGTCCGGTGGTGAACTGTCGCGAATCAGTCTGGCGATTCAAGTGATTGCCGCCCATGCCGCCCGGATCCCGACCCTGATTTTCGACGAGGTCGACACCGGGATTGGCGGCGGCGTAGCAGAAGTGGTGGGGCGGCAACTGCGCGAACTGGGGAGCCATCGGCAAGTGCTGTGCGTGACTCACCTGCCGCAAGTGGCGGCGCAGGCGCATCAACAGTTCAAAGTCGAAAAACAAAGCGATGGCGAACGCACCCATACCCAAGTGCTGGCGCTGGATGCCGGTGAACGGGTCACGGAAATCGCCCGGATGCTGGGTGGACTGGAATTGACTGCCCACAGCCTGGCGCATGCCCGGGAGATGGTGGCGAAGGCGGGCCGGGCAGCCGGCTAATTGCGAATCCCAACCCCGCGATCCAGTAACCACAGGCTGTAGCCAAACAGGGCGGCGGTCAGCACCACGATAATCGCCAGGGCCAGGTAAATGCTGATGTCCGATACCCCCAGAATGCTGTAGCGGAAGGCGTTGATCATGTACAGAATCGGGTTGAGCTGCGAGGCGCTCTGCCAGAACGGCGGCAGCATCTTGATCGAGTAGAAAATCCCGCCAAAGTAGGTCAGCGGAGTCAGCACGAAGGTCGGGATCAGCGAGATGTCGTCGAAACTCTGGGCGAAAATGGCGTTGATCAAGCCGCTGAGGGCAAACAGCATCGAGGTCAGCACCATCACCACGAAAGTCAGCAGCGGATCATGCCAGTGCAGGTCGGCAAAAAACAACGCAATCGCCGTCACCACCGCGCCAACCGCCAACCCTCTCGCTACCCCGCCGCCGACAAACCCCAGCACGATGATCGTATTGGGCAACGGCGACACGATCATTTCCTCGACATGACGCTGAAACTTGGCGCCATAAAACGAGGACACCACGTTAGCGTAGGCGTTGGTGATGACCGCCATCATGATCAAACCGGGCGCGATAAACTGGTTATAGCTGAGCCCGTCCACCGGCCCCAGTTGGCTGCCGATCAACTGACCAAAGATGATGAAATACAACGCGGTGGTCACCGCCGGTGGCAACAGCGTCTGAATCCAGATGCGCAGAAAACGCAGGGTTTCCTTAATCAGGATAGTTTGCAGGGCAATAAACTGAGCGCGAACGGGCATAGGGGCGGGGCGGCTTGGTTGGAAAGTTGGGGCGATCATTGTCCCATATCAGATTACCCGGTTGATCGCCCATGTTATTATTCCCACTCTCGCGCAAGTCCCATCGCGCGGGATTCCACTCCGCAATAACCTCCTGAGGAAACCGCAATGAGCAGCCACACGCCTGATAACAACCGTCGCCGTTTCATCAAACTGACCGCCGCCAGCCTGGTTGCTGCGCCATTTGCCGAAGTGCTGCTGGGCGGGACTGCCTTAGCCGCCGACATGGTCACCGAGACCGACCCGATGGCCGCCGCGCTGGGCTACAAAGCGGATGCGACCAAGGCCGACAAACGTACCGATACAACGGCGTTGTGCAGTAATTGTACGCACTACACCGGCAAGCCGGGCGAGGCCAATGGCCCCTGCGCCATATTCCAGGGCAAACTGGTTTCCGCCAATGGCTGGTGCAGCGCCTGGCTCAAAAAGGCCGCTTGATCCATAAGCTCTCTGCCGGAAAGCGCCAGCGTTCTGCGCAACAGCCCTAATGAGCCGCGTCACTCGCGCTCTGACAGCGTTCCGGCCCGCCTGAAGTCCACCGCCTACCCATCCTCAACCGGGAGAATCCTTGTGCCTGAACTTGATTTGTCACGCCGCACGTTCCTGCGCCGGTCGAGCGTCGCCGCTCTGGGCGCTACGGTCGCTGCTTACGCCGGTCGCCCGGCGTGGGCAGAGCAGGACTCGATGCCGCCGCCCATCCCGAAAACACCCGGCGGGATGGATGTAGTCGATACGGCTAGCGCCGCACCCGGTTTCAAAGCCGCTGAAACTGTGCCCGCTTCTCCGCAAGACGCCCTGCAACGGCTGCTGAACGGCAACCAACGTTTCGTCGCCAACCGCCTGCTCGAACCGAATCACTCGCCGGAACGCCGCGCCGAGATTTCCAAGTCGCAGCAGCCCTTCGCCACCATTTTCGGCTGCGTTGACTCGCGGGTGCCGCCAGAAATTATTTTCGATCAGGGGCTGGGCGATCTGTTCGTGATCCGCACTGCCGGTCAGGTCATCGACGAAGCGGTGCTGGGCAGCATCGAATTTGGCAGCCTGGAACTGAAAATCCCGCTGATCCTGGTCTTGGGCCATGAACGCTGCGGCGCGGTCAAGGCCAGCATTGAGGCGCTGGAGCACGGCGGCGAAGCCCACGGCAAAGGCAAAAGTAGAGGTAAAGCCAAACCCAGCGCCGAGCCGGGCGAGATTGGCTATCTGGTCAAAGGCATCAAACCGGCGATTGATAAAGCCCGCGCCTGGGGCATGGGTGATCTGGCCGAAAACGCCATGCGGGCTAATGTATTACTGACCATGTCCCGACTGAAAAAATCGCCGGTTCTGGCGGCCGCGATAGACAGCGGCCAGCTTAAGATCGTCGGCGGCCGCTACGATCTGGACAGTGGGCTGGTCGAGGTGTTATTCAGCTAAGTGGGTTCCGGGCGCGATCCCGTTCCGCTGATTGCGCCCGGAATCACCGGCGTCGAGGTCTGCACATCCAGATTCTGCGCCCGGTGCCGCAAGGCGTGATCCATCAGCACCAGCGCCAACATCGCCTCGGCAATCGGGGTCGCCCGGATCCCGACGCAGGGATCATGGCGGCCCTGGGTCACGACTTCGACCGGTTCGCCACGCAGGTTAATCGTTCGCCCCGGTAGGCGCAGGCTGGAGGTCGGCTTCAACGCCATACTGGCGATGATGTCCTGACCGGTGGCGATTCCGCCCACAATCCCGCCAGCATGATTGCTCAAAAACCCCTCCGGCGTCAGTTCATCCCGATGCTCCGTGCCGCGCTGTTCCACCACAGCAAACCCTGCCCCAATCTCTACCCCCTTGACTGCATTGATGCTCATCAGCGCATGAGCAATGTCGGCGTCCAGCCGGTCAAACACCGGTTCGCCCCAACCCACCGGAACCCCACTGGCGATCACCGTGACCCGCGCCCCGATGGAATCACCGGATTTACGCAGCGCGTCCATGAACTGCTCCAATTCCGCTACTCTATCCGGGTCCGGGCAGAAAAACGGATTGTTGTCGACTGCCTCCCACACCAATCGAGCCGGGCGAATCGGGCCAAGTTGGGCCAGATAGCCGCGAATGACCACTCCGTAACGCTCCCGCAGATATTTGCGGGCAATCGCCCCCGCCGCCACTCGTAGCGCCGTCTCCCGCGCTGAGGAGCGACCGCCGCCCCGGTAGTCGCGGAGGCCGTATTTATGGTGGTAGGAATAATCGGCGTGGCCTGGCCGAAACCGATCCATAATTTCACCATAATCTTTGGATCGCTGATCCACATTCTCAATCAGCAACCCGATGGGCGCACCGGTGCTTCGGCCTTCAAACACCCCAGACAGGATGCGGACCTGATCCGGTTCGCGGCGCTGGGTGGTATGGCGGCTCTGGCCGGGCCGCCGTCGATCCAGATCGCGCTGTAAATCGGCCTCGGCCAGCGCCAGGCCGGGCGGGCAGCCGTCAACAATCGCGCCCAGCGCGGGGCCGTGGCTTTCGCCAAAGGTGGTGACAGCGAACAGTTTGCCAAAGGTGTTGCCGGACATGCGAATCCCAATCCTTAGCCGGCCAGCGCCGCCATCCTGCGCCGCCAGACGTTGCATGAATATTGAATGAATCGGCGCAAAGCATGCCGAAAGCGTGTGGACAGCACCCCACCCCGAGCAGATTTTTTGCCGGAAGCCGGGCGACTTCCTAAAATTCAGAGCATAGGTCATGGAGCGCCGATTCGACGCCGCATCCGCGACCCCGGTCTAACCGGGCACGATCATGCCGCCGGAATGCGGTCACTGCCTACCACGAGATTCAAATATGCAGATTCCAGGCTATCAAATCGAGCGCGAACTCGGCCAAGGCGGCATGGCGATAGTTTACCTCGCCATGCAAGAGTCGCTGCACCGCCATGTCGCCTTGAAAGTCATCAAGCCGATCCTCACCACCGATGAGGAATTCGCTCAGCGTTTTCTTCGCGAAGGCCGGATCATTGCCCAGCTCAGCGATCCGCACATCGTCACCGTCTATGACATCGCCTCCTATGAGCAGACCTACTATCTGTCGATGGAGTACCTCCCAGGCGACACCCTGCAACAGCGTATCCGCGCCGGTCTGCCGCTGGCCGAAGCTCTGAACATCGCTAGGGCGATTGCCGATGCCCTGCATTACGCCCACCGACGCGGCATCATCCACCGCGACATCAAACCGCAGAATATCCTGTTCCGGGAAAACGGCGCGCCGGTGCTGACCGACTTTGGCATCGCCAAAACTCTCGGCACCAGCACCATCATGACCCGCACCGGCCTGTCTCTGGGCACTCCGCGCTATATGAGTCCAGAGCAGATTCGCGGCGAAGAAGTCGACGCCCGCGCTGATCTTTACAGCTTCGGGGTGTTGTTCTACGAAATGCTGACCGGCAACGTCCCCTACACCGCCAATGACAGCTTTGCTCTGGCGATGATGCACGTTACGGCCCCGATCCCGGAGCTGCCGCCCAATTTGGGCCGCTTTCAACCGCTGTTGACCCGACTGCTGGACAAGGATCCCAACCAGCGTTTCCAGAACGGCCAGGAATTCATTACCGCTCTGGAGCTTCTGGAGAAAAACCCTAACGCCGATCTATTCAGCGTGACCGCACCTACCCGGCAAATCACTACTCCCACCGATCAGAAGCGCCGGCGCAGCTGGAAAATCGCCGTGTCAGTGGCGGCGCTGGCCGGCGCGGCGCTGGCAGGCGGCGGCTATCTGTTCTTTCAGGGCGCTCCGCCCCCCATTCCAACCTTGCCTCTGGTCATCTCAAACCCCACTCCGCCGCTGGAAGTCCCCGCCGTTGATCCCGCCGCCCAGCGTCGGGCGCAGGCGGAATCCCTGTTGGCCGAAGCCCGCCAGCAGCAACAGGCCGGCGCGCTGCAAGACAGCTTGGCCCGCATCGACCGGGGTTTGCAACTGGCGCCGGATCATCCTGAATTGCTGGCCCTGCGCGAAGAGGTGACCCGGCTGATAAACGGCACCCGCACCCAAAAAGTCGGGGAAGAGCAGCAGCGACAGGCGCAATTGCAGGCTGAACAATTTCTCGATCAAGCCCAACGCGCCCGTCAGGAAGGCGCCCTCGCCCTGAGTCTGGTACATATTGAGCAGGGTTTACAGGCCATGCCCACCCATCCCGGTTTGCTGGCCCTAAAGCAGGAGATACTGACGCAACAGGCCGATCAGAAGCGGCAGGAGGAAGCCGCCCGTCGCCAGGACGACGCGGCCAAACGACAGAAGGCCGAAGCTGAGCAGCGCCAGCGCAAAGCCGATGAACTACTGGCCAAGGCTCAGGATTCGCAGCGCAACCGTGCTTACGAAACCAGCTTGTTGCAGATCGAACAGGGGTTGCAACAGGCGCCCGATCACGCCCGGCTACTGGCGCTGCGCGAGGCGGTCCGCAACCAGTTGCGCGAGGCTAAAGCTTCACCACCGCCAGAACCGGTAGCCAAACCGCCGGTGGACGAGAACGCTCGCCTAGCGGCGCTGCTGCGTGAGTGTGACGCTCACTTACGGGCCAACCGACTGACTTCCGGCAAGGGCGGCAACGCCTCTGATTGTTACGGCGAGGTGCTTAAACGGGATCGCGGCAACGCCCAGGCCCTGGCCGGTCTCGACCGAATCGCCGAGCGCTATGCCGATATCGCGGCGGCTGCAGTGCAGCGCGGCAATGCCAAGCAGGCCAAAAATGCGCTGGAGCAGTTGGCGCGGCTCAACCCGAACCACCCCCGATTGACTGAGCTGCGTGAGCAGCTGGCCCGGACAGAAACCACCGCCAAAGCTTCCCCGGCGGAACCACCGCCAAAATCGGACTCGTCCGAGCCAGCAGCCGTTTCCCAACCGTCGGAACCGGGAGTGACCCAGGTCCTCGCCGAGGATCGCCATACTCGGCTTTCAAAAACCGAAACCAAGGATACTGTCAGCCTGCTGGAAACCACCGCGCCGCAAGGCATCCTCAATCCGACCCAACCCGAACCGTCTACCCAGCCGCGCACCGCAGAACAAGCCTGGGCGGCCATTCGGAACAGTGACGATCCTGCTGAGATAGAACAATTTCTGTCCACCTATCCCAAAAGCCGGCAGGCTAGCGCCGCCCGGACCCGCTTAAAGCAATTGCAAAAACAACCGCCAGCGGCCGACAGACCAGCTCAATTGATCGTGCGAGCCGATGTCGAGGATGCAGAAATTTCGATCAATGGTCGTCGGGTGGGTACTGTGCCGATGCAGATTGAAATCAAGCCGGGTTCTTATCGGGTGCGGGTCAGTCGGGAAGGCTACGGCGACTGGAATGGCAAGGTCGATTTGGCCGCCGGCGATGAAAGCACCCTCAGCGCCGTTCTACCAAGCCAAAAAAACTGGAAACCGCCGCGGCCCACATCGGAACCCGAACCGGAACCGAAGCCCCAAGCAGAAACGCCCAAACCTCGCGCCCCGGAAACCCAGACAGCTTCCCGCTCGGGACAATCGGCTAATTGCCTGCGCGGCAATTGTGAAAACGGTGAGGGAACCTACCGCTATCCCGACGGCAGCGAGTATTCCGGGGAATTCCGCAACGCCAAGATGCACGGCGAAGGCACCTATACCTATGCCGGACGTGGCGAGAAATACGTTGGTGAATGGCGCGGCGGTGTCATCAACGGCCAGGGCGCCTACTATTACCGCAGCGGCAACCGTTACCAAGGCGAATGGCGCAATGGCCGAAAAAGCGGCCAGGGTACTTATAGCTACGCCAACGGCGATAAATACGTCGGCGATTTTGAAAACGATCAGCCCAATGGACAGGGCACGTACTATTACAGCTCCGGCGACCGTTATACCGGGGAGTGGCGCAACGGGCGGAAAAGCGGCCAGGGCGTCCTGTATGAGAATGGTCAAAAGATCGTTGGCGAGTGGCGCAATGACCAGAAAGTGCAGGTTCACATTGAGCAGTGAGCAGGCAAACGCACGGATATCCTCCCCGTCCTGAAGGGGAGCCTTCCGCGCAACTCCGGCAGACTTTAGCGGGACTCTTTCCGGGGCCGGTTCTTCAATACGGCGGCCCCGGTCAACTATCCATTTCCAGCAGTGGAAAATCATCATAGTCGCGCACCAGCCGAACCGCCCGTTGCCAGACCGGATGATGGTGCAGCCGCTCCAAGGTCAGATGGCCGCGTCCATGCATCCGGATCAGCCGCGCCTGAGTCACAGGATCCGGGGTATGCCGCAAGTGATCAAGGATGGCGGCGGCGGCATGGCGATCATTGCAACTGAGCACCATGTCGCAACCCGCAGCCAGGGCCGCGTGCGCCCGCTCCGGTGGCGGCCCGATCTCCTGAGCGCCGGCCATGTCCAGATCGTCGCTGAAAATCACCCCCTGGAATTCCAACCGCCGGCGTAGAATATCTTTCAGCCAGCGTGGGGAAAAACCGGCCGGGCGCTCATCCACCTGCGGATACAACACATGCGCCGGCATCAACGCCGCCAGCCCGTAATGAATCATCCGTTCAAAAGCCAGCAGATCAGTCCCGGCCAACTCATCGTAAGGACGCGGGTCCACCGGCAGTTCCAAATGCGAATCAGCGGCGATCCCACCATGCCCAGGAAAGTGCTTGCCCACCGCTTCCATGCCGGCTTTTTGCATTCCACTCATGTAGGCATGCGCCAGATCAGCCACCACTTCGGGATCGTGGTGAAACGCCCGGTCGCCGATGATCCCGCTGACGCCGTGATCCAGATCCAGCACCGGCGCGAAACTCAGATCAACTCCGACTGCCCGCAATTCGGCCGCCATCAGCCAGCCGGTCACCCGCGCCAACTGTTCAGCCCGCAGCGCATCCCGGTAGTAGATTTCACCGAGCCGACCCACTGCCGGCAACCGGCTAAACCCGTCGCGGAAGCGCTGGACTCGGCCTCCTTCATGATCCACCGCGATCAGCAAGCGTGGCTGCCGCAGGGCGTGAATCGCAGCAGTCAACGCAGCGATCTGATCCGGTGAGTGATAATTGCGGGCAAATAAAATTACCCCGCCCACCAGCGGATGCCGCAGCATCTCACGGTCTACGGCGCTCAGCTCCCCGCCATCCAGCCCCAGCATCACCGGTCCCAGCGCCATCGTCACTCCCGCATCAAGTCGTTTGAACTGAAATTAACCTTATGATAACCCCTAATCCGCCCGTCGCCAGTTGAAAGGTTCTCTATGCCAGTTTTCCGTTTGCAGCCTCTCTGGTTGGGTCCTCTGGCATGGTCGGCGCTGCTGATCCTGATAGCGCTGACGGGCAATTTGGCGCTCGCCGATCCCAGTGGTTCTGTCCAGGAATCCGCCGTAACGCCCGACTTCGGGATGATGGTGCGTTATGTGTTCTGGGCGTTGATCGCAGTCACCGGGATCGCAGTGGCCGCCCTGTTGTGGTCCTGGTTGCTCGGGCGACGGGTGGCGCAGCGCACTCGCCAATTGCGGCGGGAACTGAACGAGCGCCGCCAGGTGGAATTAGCGCTGCGAGAAAGCGAAGCACGGTTTCGCGATGTCACCGAAGCCGCCAGCGACTGGATCTGGGAAATGGATGATAACCTGCGCTTTACCTATCTCTCGGAGCGATTTTACGCTCTGACCGGCATCGCCCCGCAGCATGTCCTGGGCCGCGCGCGCTGGGAACTCGCCACTGGCGATTCGGCTGCCGAGCGGGAAAAGTGGCGCCGGCATCGGGAATTGCTGGAACAACACCTGCCGTTCCGCGACTTTGCTTATCAAACCGGGATTGGCGACCGCCACGGCGAGGGCCGCTATCTCAAAGTCAGCGGCAAACCGGTTTACGATGGGCAGGGCCAGTTTCGCGGCTATCGCGGCACCGGCACGGACATCACTGAACAGATCAAGGCTGAAACTGCCTTGCAGGAAAGCGAATTGCGGCTACGCCAGATCATCGATCTGGTGCCGCACATGATCTTCGCCAAGGACCGCTACGGTCACTTTCTGCTGGCCAATCGCGCTACTGCCGAAGCGTTCGGCCTGACCGTCGCTGAACTGGTCAACCGTTCCCATTGCATCACGTATGGCGCCGATGACGAAGCTGAGCGGATGCTGAGCGATGATCTGGAAGTGATCGAAAGCGGCGCATCCAAATTCATTGCCGAGGAGACCTTCACCGATTACACCGGTCAGGCGCAGACCATGCAGACCACCAAAATCCCCTTCACCACGCCCGGCCTGGGCGAAACTGCGGTGCTGGGGGTTTCAATCAACATCACCGCGCAGAAACGCGCCAAGGAAGAAGTGGCGCGAATGCGGCTCTATCTCAAGAACATCATCGATTCAATGCCTTCCGTGCTGATCGGGGTTGATCCTTGGGGTTATATCACCGTCCTCAACCAGCAAGCTGAACAGGTCAGTGGCCTGTCATGGGAAACGGCCCAAGGCCGGTTTTTCGGTGATGTATTCCCGCAATTGGAGGGCCAGTTCGAACAGGTGCGGCAGGCGATCCGGCTTGGTCAGCCGATCAAAACCCCTCGCATGACCCTTGAGGTCGAAAGCGAACTGCATTATGCCGATGTGATGGTCTATCCTTTAATGGCGGATGGAGCGAGCGGGGCGGTGATCCGGCTGGATGACGTGACGAGCCGGGTGCGAATCGAGTCAATGATGGTGCAAACCGAAAAGATGCTCTCAGTAGGTGGACTGGCGGCGGGCATGGCCCATGAAATCAATAACCCGCTCGGCGCGATCCTGCAAGGCAGCCAGAACATCCAACGGCGCATTGCCCAGGATATGCCGCAGAACCGCGCCGTCGCCGCCGCTATCGGCGTCGATCTGGAGCGTCTCAATCGTTATCTGGAACAACGCGGCGTCCAGCATTTTCTGGATGGCATCCGGGAAGCCGGGGTTCGGGCGGCCAAGATCGTCGCTGATATGCTGTCGTTTAGCCGACGCAGCGAGTCGCATTTCGGCCTAGTGGATCTTGAAGAGATGCTGGAAACCGTCCTGCGCTTGGCCGCGAGCGACTACGATCTGAAAAAGAAATATGATTTCAAGCGCATCCAGATCAATCGCGACTATGACCCAGCGCTACGCCTGGCCTACTGCGATAAGACTGAAATCGAACAGGTGATCCTGAACCTGCTTAAGAACGCTGCCCAGGCCATGACGGATGAAGGAACCCCGGACCCGGCGATCATCTTGCGCACCCGCCGCGAACCGGACGCGCTCTTGATTGAGGTGATTGACAATGGTCCTGGCATGGATGAAAAAACCCTCAAGCGAATTTTTGAGCCGTTTTTCACCACCAAGGATGTAGGCGCCGGGACTGGACTGGGCTTGTCCGTTTCCTACTTCATTGTGACCGAGCAACATCATGGTCGGCTATCGGTGAGCTCGAAACCGGGCCAAGGCGCCCGTTTCAGCATTCGCCTGCCTTTACGCCGGGGGGCGTTATCATGACGACTGCCATGATGGACTGGGTGTTGATTGTCGATGACGAAGCGATGATTCGGGAAAATCTGAAAGCCTATCTGGAAGACGAAGGCCTGCGGGTCGCTGCATTTGAAGCCGTGACTCCGGCGCTGGATTGGCTCCAGCGAGGTGGAAGCTGCCGGGTGTGCATCATGGACATGCGCTTGCCGGATATGGATGGCAACACGGCGATTCGCATTCTGCACCACCGCTATCCACTGATGGCGTTTCTGATTCATACCGGCTCTTCCAGCTACAGTCTGCCCGAAGATCTGCGGGCGATGGGCTTGGACGACGGCTGCATCTACCACAAGCCCCTGACTGACATGGGGCCATTGGCGGCAGAGGTGCGAGTTCTGGCCGGGGAGGGCCGACCATGAACACTGCCCCGACCCGCATCCTGACCATCGAAGATGAACCGATGGTGCGTGAAATCCTGACCGCCTACATGGAAGACAGTGGCTTCGAGGTCATCCAGGCTGGCGATGGTTGGACCGGCATTGATCTGATTCGCCGTGAACAGCCTGATCTGGTGCTGTGCGACCTGCGGATGCCAGGCATGGATGGTTTGCAAGTACTGGCGGTGGTGACCCGCGAGTTTCCTGACCTGCCGATTCTGGTGGTTTCCGGGATGGGCGGGATGAGCGACGCCATTCAGGCGCTCAAACTAGGGGCTTGGGACTATGTGACCAAGCCGATTGAGGACATGGCCGTGCTGGAGCACGCCATCGCCCACGCTCTGGAACGCGCCCGGCTGTTGCGAGAGAACCGCGAGCATCGCGAACACCTCGAAGTAGTCAACGAACAATTGCGGCAGACCGTGCGCCGCTTGCAGGAAGACGAGGCGGCGGCGCGGCGTATCCAGTTTCAGTTACTGCCGGAAAACAACAAGCAGTTTCGCCAGTACCGGTTTAGCCGCCATTTGTTGACCTCGCAGTACCTGAGCGGCGATTTCGTCGACTATTTCGCGATTGATGGCGACCACCTCGGCTTCTACATCGCCGATGTGTCCGGCCACGGTGTGTCGTCGGCTTTCGTAACGATCATGCTCAAAAGCTACATTGGCCGCTACCGGGAATTGCACCGCCAGAATCGCGATCGAGGCATCCTCAACCCGGCAGAAACCCTTGGTCGGCTGAACCGCGAAATTTTTAGCTGCCACATGGATAAGTATCTGACCATCTTCTACGGCGTCATTCACTGGTCGAGCAACCAGTTGCGCTACAGTAGCGGCGGGCAGTTCCCCTTTCCAATCCTCTTTGACGGCGAGCAGGCCCACTTTGTCGGCAAGAAAAGCCTGCCAATTGGCCTGTTCGATTTCGCCAGTTATCAGAACGAAACCCTCTCCTTGCCCTCACGTTTTACCTTGGCGCTGATTTCAGACGGCATTCTGGAAACCCTGCCGCAAACCACCCTGCGCGACAAACAGACCTTTCTGCTGGAACTGGCCGGCGGCATCGATCTCACTATCGAGAACCTGATCCAGGAACTGGGCCTTGATGAAACCGGCCCCTTGCCGGATGACGTGACCCTGTTGCTGGTGCAGAGGGTGGATTGAGATGAACAGTGGCGCAGCATTCTATGTCAAGCAGGGCAGCGTCTATATCCTCAAGCTGGTTGGCGATATCCGCTATACCATGGGATGTGCGCTGGGCGATTTTCTGGATGGCCTGTTCGCCCGCACCGACTACGACGACATCGTCGTTGATCTGACCGAGGCCCACTCCATCGACAGCACCAGTCTGGGTTTACTGGCCAAAATCGCTAATTTTAACCAACAGCGTTTTTCCCATAAAACCACTCTGCTATCCACCAACCCCGACGTCAATCAAATCCTGGACACCATGGGGTTTTATGACATCTTCACCATCCGCGACACCGGCGCCGCCATTAGCGCCGCCTTGCAGCCTCTGGTTGATCAAGGTCTGTGTAAGGATGAACTGACCCGGATTGTATTCGAAGCCCATCAGACCCTGAGCGAACTGAATCCCCGCAACCAGCAGGCGTTTCAGGGGGTGTTGGACAATCTGCGATCCCAAATGGGCAACCAGTAGAATGTCATTTTGCACAGTAAATTCATGATGTTGCCTTCTTATAAGAAAGCGTGCTCCTGAAAAGATTAAGTAGAATCAGGAGAAATGGTGTCAAGCGCTGCTTTTTAAAAGCAGTCATCGTTGCGGACACCCCACTTTTCCTCCTCGGTCTTTCCTTTGGGCCAGGGTTTCTCGCGGAGAATTCTGATGACGCCATTGTCCACTGTTTATTGGCCCTCGGTTGCGCTGATCGCCTTGGTGTTCAGCCTCCTGACGGGTTGTGGCGGCGATGAGGATCCCACCCCGCTGGCCTATCCAAAAACCATTGCCGACAGCCGCGCCGCGATCCAACAGCGGCTTATTGACACGGATACGCCCTCCGCTTCCGTGGCGCTGATTGATGGTGAGCGTATCGTCTGGAGCGAAACCTTCGGCAATCTGGACAAGGCGACGCAAACGGCCCCTGCTCTAAGCACGATGTATGGTATCGGCTCAGTCAGCAAGCTCTTCGCCGCTATCGCCATGATGACGCTGGTCGATCAGGGCAAGGTTGACCTTGATGCGCCGCTCGCGCAATACCTGCCCGATTTCCGTATGGCCTCGCCCGAATACTCGCAGATCACGGTGCGCATGTTGCTCAACCATACCGCAGGTTTCGGCGGCACGGATTATCGTAACGCGTTCACCTACGCTCCGATCCTGGACTACGCCACGCAAGTCCAACACGCCTTGACGACCCAGCGGCTCAAACATCAGCCGGGCGAGATGGCGGTATATTGCAATGACTGTTTGACGATGATCGAACCGCTAGTGGCGGCGCTATCGGGCCAGCCCTATGTCCAGTTCGTCAACGATGAAATTCTCGCACCGCTGGGTATGATCCATAGCCGCTTTGCACTGGCGCCCTTTCCGGCTGGATCCTTTGCGCCAGGTTACACCGGGGACCACGCCGATCCTCAGGAATATACCAACGGCTATGCTACAGGCGGTCTTTATTCAACACCCAGCGATATGGCCCGCCTGGCCATGATGTTCATGAATGGCGGCCGGTATGGTGATGTGCGCATCCTGTCGGAAGCAGCGGTGGCCGAGATGGGCCGTGACCAGACATCACAGCTCCCTTTCAACCCTATCCCCACCGCAGCACATTGGGGGCTGGGCTGGGACGGCGTAGCGCAACCCGGACTCGCCGCCGTGGGTGTGACCGCCTGGCATAAAAACGGCGGCACCCTAACCTATGCCTCGGACTTCTTTGTCGCGCCAGAGGAACGGTTGGCAGTGATGGTGACGGGCGCTTCCATCCGCTTTAACCCAAGCCTCCTGGCTGAACGGATTATGCTCAACGCCTTGGCTGAACGTGGCCGCATTCACGCAGTACCGGCACCGTTACCCAATGTCCCCCAACCCGAACGACCCGCGACCGACGCCGATCTAGCCGCCATCGTCGGCGATTATGCCCAATACGGCGCACTGATTCGGCTGACCGCTGCGCCCGACCGGACCTTACGGGTTTCGGCTTATAGCAATGGCGTGTGGGCTGAGACCACCAGCGGTTTAAAGCAGCGCGTCGATGGCGCGTTCTCCAGCGATGCCCAGCCGAATGTATCGTACCGAACATTGATCGCCGACGGGCGGCGCTACCTGGCCGCCGCTCGACCCGGCGGGATGGGCCATTATCTCTCAGAGATTCCCTTCGGCCAGCAGGTCCAGCCGGCGGGCCGTTTATCAGCGGCCTGGCAAGCGCGGGTCGGCCAGTCTTGGCTGGCAGTTAATGAAGATGCGCAATCCATCCCTCTGGTCCAGGGCCTGCCGCCGCGGTTTACGCTGGAGGCGTTGGATGACTTGCCCGGTTATCTGTTCGCCACATCCGCCCTGCTGGAAACTTCGCAAATCGTCGATCCCTCCGGCAGCGATACGTTGGCGCGAATGTTCCTGAAAATCCCCGTCAATTTCGGGCGCGATATGAACGATGTGATCATTGAGACCCGCGACGGCGAGGACTGGGCGCGCTATGGCAGTTCGCTGTTCCGCCCGCAGGCTGGCGTACCCACGCTTTCAACCGGTGATAGCGCGATTACCATAGGCGCTGAAGGTCTCGCCGAGTGGCGCAAGCTGCCAGCGCCGGGTTCAGTAGCAATCCTCGGCTCTCGTGCATGGAAGCTATACGACGCCAATCTGAAGCTGCTAGCCGCCGGGGCGGGTGACAGCAACGCCAGCACCGTTTTAGCGGGCGCTTATCTGCTGCTGTATGGGGCGCCCCATACCGTGATTACATTAAGATTGATGGCTGCGCCATGACTCTTGGAGATCTCATGGAACATGAGATAGCCTCTCAACCGGCGATAAACACCCGGTCGCCCGTCGCCACCCGCTCGAATAAGTCCAGTAGATCCTGATTCCTCATTCTGATGCAACCGTGCGACAGCGGGAGGCCCATCGGCACAGTATCCGGGCAACCGTGGATGTAGATGAAGCGGCGTAAGGTATCGGCGCTGCCGCCACGGTTGAACCCCGACTCCAGCCCGGTCAACCACAAAATTCGGGTCAGAATCCAGTCCCGTTCCGGGTAACGGGTCGCCAGTTCCGGACCGTAAATCTCGCCAGTTGGCCGCCGTCCCACCAGGACCGCATTGATCGGCAACCCAGCCCCGATTTTGATCCGGATCCTGTGCCAGCCACGCGGCGTACAACCACTGCCGCGCCGTTCGCCAAGGCCATTTTGCGCAGTCGATACTGGATAGACGGCTATTGCGCGGCCCGCTTCCCACAACGTCAACGCCTGTCCGGCGCTATTGATCCGGATCAACCGTTCGCTCATGACCAGGTCAAGTAGGGGTGACGGATCAATTGCGAATTGTAGTAGCGGATATCGTGCGAGACTTCTTCGCCTAGCCAGTCGGGCAACGCCAAGGGTTCATCGGCGCAACGCAGCTCCACTTCCGCTACGATCAGGCCGGCATTGTCGCCAGCGAATTCATCAATTTCCCATCGATGCCCGCCAAAGTGCAGGTAATGACGCGTTTTTTCCAGCAACGGTTTTTCGCACAGCCGATCCAGCATCTCCTCTGCATCGACCAGCGGGATGGGATATTCATATTCGCTGCGCTGGATGCCGACCGTGCCGCTCTTGATGGTCAGAAAGCCCTGTCCAGCGGCGATCCGCAGCCGCACCGAACGGTGGGCGTCGCTGCTCAGGTAGCCCTGCCGCAGCCACACCGAGCATTCGACAGCCTCGCGCCAGCGTGCATCGCGGAGCAAAAATTTGCGTTCAATCTCGGTTGCCATTGCGCTTTCTCCAGAATTTTAACCCGCTTTTGATCAAGGCCAGCACTGCTAAAACAGCATGAGTCATCATGCATTGTGTATGCTTTGAACCGTTAAAACCCAGGGGAACTGCGCCGTGAGCGACGTTAGTCAGGACCCGCAGCGGTGGTTGGTCGATGATGAAATCATTGCCAGACTACGCAAAATCACCCAACTCGATGTCTTCACTGTCTTCCCCAGCTCCACCTTCTCGCCATGACCCATGACTGACTCTATCTTGATCGCCGGCATTGATGAAGCTGGGCGTGGCCCGCTGGCCGGGCCGGTGGTTGCCGCCGCCGTCATTCTCGACCCCACCCGGCCGATTGCCGGCTTGGCTGATTCCAAAACCCTCAGCGCCACCCGTCGTGAGCAACTGGCGGTGGAAATCCGCGCCAACGCCTTGGCCTGGGCGCTGGGCCGCGCTGAGGCGGCGGAAATCGACCAGATCAATATCCTGCAAGCGACACTGCTGGCGATGGAGCGTGCGGTCAGCAATCTGGGCATCACGCCCGACAGTGCTTTGGTGGACGGCAACCGTTGTCCAGCGCTGACCTGTCCCTGCCAAGCCATTATCAAGGGCGACGCGACCGAGCCGGCGATCAGCGCAGCCTCGATTTTGGCCAAAACGGCGCGGGATGCCGAGCTGCGTCAACTGCATGAGCGCTATCCACAGTATGGCTTCGCCCGCCACAAAGGCTACCCCACCGCCGTCCACCGCGAGGCTCTGCGCCGCTACGGGCCCTGCCCTGAACATCGCCGTTCCTTTGCGCCGGTCGCCGCTGCGCGGCAAGCAACCGTCATCGAGGAATGACCATGCCCGCGTCGTTTATCCACTTGCGCCTGCACACTGAATACTCACTGGTTGACGGGCTAATCCGGATCAAAAGTCTGGTCAAGCAGGTTGCCGCTGCCGGAATGCCGGCGGTGGCCGTGACCGATATGAGCAATCTGTTTGCCCTGATCAAGTTTTACAAGGCCGCAGTGGGGGTCGGGATTAAGCCCATCATCGGGGTGGATGCCTGGGTGCGTCGGCGTGATGACCCGCCAACCCGACTGACACTGCTCTGCCAAAATCTGGACGGTTACCGGAATCTGACCCGGCTGGTGAGCCGCAGCTATCTGGAAGGCCAGCAACGTGGAGTCCCGACGCTGGATTACGCTTGGCTGGACGGTCACACCGGCGGTCTCATCGCACTATCGGGCGGGCGTGAGGGCGAAATCGGTCAAGCCCTGCTGAACGACCGGCTGGAGCAGGCCGAAACCTGGCTGGCAGACTGGCGACGCCTGTTCCCGGAACGGTTTTACCTGGAAGCGCAGCGCACCGGTCGCCCGCAGGAAGAAGAGTATCTGGATGCGGCGGTGGCGCTGGCCGAAGCCACTGCTACGCCACTGGTGGCGACCAATGAAGTCTGCTTTCTCCAACGTGAAGATTTCGAGGCGCATGAGGCGCGGGTTTGCATTCATGACGGCGCTATTCTGGACGATCCGCGCCGCCTGCGCCGCTATAGCGATCAGCAGTATTTACGTACTCCAGTGGAAATGGCTGAGCTGTTCGCCGATTTACCGGAGGCGCTGGAAAACAGCATTGAAATTGCCCGCCGCTGTAATTTGCAACTGGATCTGGGCAAGAATGTTTTACCGGATTTTCCCGCGCCTGACGGTATGAGCGCCGCCGCTTATTTTGCTAGTCAGGCTCGCGCTGGACTAGAGCAGCGCTTACAAAAACTGCTTAATCCAGCAGCACCCGATTTTACTGATCGCCGCCGTCCCTATGATGAACGCCTGGAGCAGGAACTCGGCGTTATTATTCAAATGGATTTTCCCGGTTATTTCCTGATTGTCGCCGATTTTATTCAATGGGCGCGTCAACAGGGTATTCCGGTGGGGCCGGGGCGTGGTTCCGGCGCAGGTTCGCTGGTGGCGTATGCGCTGGGCATTACGGATCTGGACCCACTGGCTTATGACCTGCTCTTTGAGCGATTTCTTAATCCAGAACGGGTATCCATGCCCGATTTTGACATTGATTTCTGCATGGAAGGCCGTGACCGGGTGATTGACTATGTGGCGCAGCGTTATGGCCGCGACCGGGTGTCACAAATCGCCACACACGGCAGTATGGCGGCCAAAGCGGTTGTGCGCGATGTGGGTCGGGTATTGGGTCATCCCTATGGTTTTGTGGATCGGATCGCCAAGCTGATTCCCTTTGAGCTGGGCATTACTCTGGATAAGGCGATTGAGCAGGAAGCAGAATTACGCCGCTTGTATGAGCAAGCGGAAGATGTGCGGACCCTGATTGATCTGGCCCGTAAACTGGAAGGCTTGGCGCGGAATGTGGGTAAGCACGCAGGCGGCGTAGTGATTGCGCCTTCCCAATTAACCGACTACGCGCCGCTCTACCGGGAACAGGATGATTCCAGTCTGATCACTCAGTTCGACAAGGACGACGTGGAGTCTGCTGGACTGGTGAAATTTGACTTTTTGGGCTTGCGGACTCTAACTATTATTGACTGGGCGTTGCAGACCGTTAATCAGCAACGTCAGGCGGTGGGCGAACCGCCATTGGATATTTCAACTATTTCACTGGCGGATCCGCCTACCTTTGCCTTACTGAAGCGTTACCAGACCACCGCGATCTTTCAGTTGGAATCCAGCGGCATGAAGGATTTGATTCGCCGCCTGCAACCGGACTGCTTTGAAGAGATCATCGCGCTGGTGGCGTTATTCCGACCAGGGCCGCTGCAATCAGGGATGGTGGATGATTTCATTGACCGCAAGCATGGTCAGGCCCGGATTGAATACCCGCATCCCTCGCTAACGGCGATTCTTAAACCGACCTACGGCGTCATTCTTTACCAGGAACAAGTGATGCAAATTGCTCAGGTGCTGGCGGGCTACAGTCTGGGTGGAGCTGATCTGCTCCGGCGGGCGATGGGCAAAAAGAAACCGGAGGAAATGGCGAAACAGCGCTCGGTTTTTATCAGTGGCGCGGTGAATCATGCGGTTGAAGAAGAAACCGCTAGTTATATTTTTGACTTGGTTGATAAATTCTCCGGCTACGGCTTCAATAAAAGCCATAGCGCTGCTTATGCATTGGTCTCTTATCAAACCGCCTGGCTTAAAGCCCATTACCCAGCGGCATTTATGGCGGCAGTCTTGTCTTCTGATATGGATAAGACGGATAAGGTTGTGGTGTTTATTGAAGAATGCCGCCGGATGAAGCTGACTATTGCGTCACCGGCCATTAATGTTTCCGAATATCGGTTCACAGTCGGTAAATTGGGTGAAGTTCGTTACGGATTGGGCGCTATTAAAGGCGTTGGCGAAGCGGCCATTGAAGGACTATTGGAAGAACGACGGCGCAGTGGCCCGTTTCGCGATCTGTTTGACCTCTGTCAGCGGGTGGATCTGCGTAAACTAAATCGCCGTGTGTTGGACTCGCTGATTCGCTCCGGGACGCTGGATGAGTTGGGTCCCAATCGGGCGACGCTGACGGCGCAATTACCAGATGCTCTGCAAATGGCGGATCAGCATTCCCGCAATGGCGCCGCCGGTCAAAACGATATGTTTGGATTGGCTGCTGTTGAGAAAACGCCTGCCCGGTCATTGCCGGTTGCCGCTTTGCCAGACTGGAGTGAAGAGGAGCGGCTGCGCGGCGAAAAGGAAAGTTTGGGGATTTACCTGAGCGGCCATCCGATCACGCGACTGGCGGATGAGCTCGCAGCGCTGCGGGTGACCCGGCTGAGCGATGTAGCCGGAAATGGCGCAACCCCTCGCCGGGGCGCTGATCGGTCAGTGCTAATCGCCGGGTTAGTGGTAAGTTTGCGGACCCGCAACGCCAATCGAGGTGGACGAATGGCGTTCGTCACCTTAGACGATAGCAGTGGCCGGATCGAGCTTCGTCTGTTTGCGGAAGTATACGAGCAGCACCGGGGCTTGATCGTCGAGGACGCCATTGTGCTGGTCACAGGGACACTGGGTTGGGATGAGTTCAACCAGACCACCCGCCTGAATGTCGAACGGGTGCTGGACCTGGACCAAGCGCGGGCCGAATATGCTCGCCGGCTGGTGCTGCAACTGAATGCGGAGCAGTGCGCGGTGGGAATCGTGAGGCAGTTAAACAGGGTGCTGGTGGAATATCGCACCGAAGGTCGTTGCGCGGTATGGGTGGAATATCACGGCACTGGGGCGCGGGTGGAGCTGGCCTTTGGTCCACACTGGCAGATCAAACCCGGCGAGGCGTTGCTTAAGCGGTTGCGGGAGCTGATCGGCGATGACCGAGTGCGGCTGCGCTACGATATACCGGCGACAACGGATCGCAGAAGTCTCAACTAATTGAAATTTAATCTGATGTTCCAACTTGGAAATTCATTACCGTAATGACGCGCCTTTCACCGGCTGTTGCCGTCCTGCCTGCTCATCGCGCCCTGGCCGGCGTGTTAAACGCTCTGGGCTGTTTTAGTTTCTGGGGATTGTTTCCAATCTACTTCAAGCTGCTCCAGCACGTTCCGGCGCTGGAGGTCTTGGCGCATCGCATCCTTGGATCGGCGTTGATCCTGCTGGCGCTGGTCGTGCTGCAAGGCCGTGGGCAGGCGCTGTTGGCCGACTTTCGCAACTGGCGTCGGCTTGGCTTCTACGCGATCACCAGCCTGCTGATTTCCGGCAACTGGCTGCTGTACATCTGGGCGGTACAGCAGGGCCGGATTCTGGAAGCCAGCCTCGGCTACTACATCAACCCCTTGGTCAACGTGGTGTTGGGCGTGCTGTTTCTGCATGAACGGCTCAACCTGCGCCAGTGGTTGGCGGTCGGGATAGCCGCCGTTGGCGTGCTGGCGCTGGTGATCGGTCAGGGCGTGCTGCCGTGGATCGCCCTGACTCTGGCGCTCAGCTTTGGCGGCTACGGGATGCTGCGGAAAAAGGCCGGCCTCAATCCGGCGCTGGGACTGGCGGTGGAGACATTGTTGCTGGCTCCGGTCGCGTTGCTGTTTCTGGTGGCGCTGGGCGGCGGCGCACTGGGGAGAATTGATGGACAGACCGATGCGCTGCTGCTGCTCGCTGGTCCGATCACGGTCGCGCCATTACTGATGTTCCTTGAAGCCGGCCAACGCTTGCGGCTATCCACAGTCGGGCTGATTCAATACCTGACGCCGACCCTGCAATTTCTGCTGGCGGTCGTGGTTTACCGGGAGCCGTTCACCGGGGTTCATCTGGTTGTGTTCGGCTGCATCTGGCTGGCGCTGGCGCTGTACAGCGGCGACGCCTGGGCCAGTCATCGCCGCACCGCGAGCGCCCGGTGGGCGGAGGGTCTTTGAATCAGTTGCCTGAATCAGTCGCCTGAATCAGCTCCCGCAGCACCATTGTCGCGTAAGCCCCGGCGGGTAACTGGAATTCCAGAATAGCCACGTCGGGTTCTGGAAGTTCCAGCGCTGCTCCTTGCACCAACAGGCGCAGCGCTCGCCGTTCCTGTTTCAAGCCCGCCGCCGCCAGTCCATCGCGGAAGATCGGCCACTCGTCGGCTACGGCTTCCTCCAGTTCCCGCACCACGCCACTACTGAGCAGTTCGCCCGCGCCCCACAACGGGCCGGTAGGATGCAGGTCAAAATCAGCCACCCGCCGGCGCAGTGTTTCATCCGCTTCGGCAACATGGAAAATGCTATGACTGCCCGCCAGCATCAGCACTTCGCCCGACAGCGCCTGATCCCAATGACCCCCGGCGATCCGCCGCGCCAGCACCGCGTTGAATAGCGCCGAACGAGCGGCGGACAGGTACAGACCGCGCTGATGCCGGTCGCGCACCTTTTCCAGCCCGCGCAACATCGCCTCGGCCCGGAGCAGATTACCGGCGTCGCGCCCAAACCGCTGCTCGCCAAAGTAGTTGGGAACGCCTGCTGTAGCGACGGTGCGCCACCGCGCCGCCAGTTCCACCGGATCGCCGGTCAGATCACGGATCGTGATGCGGAAGCGATTGCCGCTTAACGCCCCGCGCCGCAGCTTGCGGGAATGGCGCACCGCCTCCAGCACCGTAAAATCGGGATGGATCGCGGCCCAGTCCGGGTCGGCCTTGCCGGGTAAATGGACCGAAAACCATTGCTCGGTAACGGCGTGGCGATCTTTCAGCCCGGCATAACTGACCGCGCCGGGCGAGACACTGGCCCGTTCCGCCAGCCGTCTCGCGACCCAGTCGGTATTTGCGTCGTGTTTTCGCACCCACAGCCAAGCGTGTTCACCAGCGCCATCCAGCGCAAAATCGACGACCTCGCGCACCTGAAAATCGTCGGGCGTGGCGCGTAGTTGTCCGCGCAGCTTCGGCGGGTCATAGGCAAAAGGCAGGGTAATCATGATCAAATTCCCGTCGTGACGCGGCCGAATCTCTTGTTCCACACAGACTTCTCGAAGCATTTGTCGTAACAACCACCAGCGCGACTACCCCCGCGCAACTTAGGATCTCTGCTCAAGCTGGTCCCTTGAAAGGATGCGTGTTAAAGACATTTCTGCCTAAAGGCGAAGGCTTATGAGCCGGGGCCGGATCATCTCGAGGAGCAGGCGCTACTACAAAATAATGGGCGCGGTAAAATGGAGAGAGCAGCGCCTTTGACTTGCTGGAGAACATTACATTATGCCTTATCAGGTCATGATCCTGCCCGGTGGACAGGAGTTGCCGGTTGCAGAAAATGAATCAGTGCTGGACGCCGCCCTGCGCGAACGGGGCAGCGTTCTGCCCTATGGCTGCCGCAATGGCGCTTGTGGCTCCTGTACGGCAACCCTTCAGTCCGGCCAGGTTCGCTATCCCAACGGCCGCCCATCCGGTCTCAGCGAACGCGAACAGGCTGAAGGGAAGGTGCTGCTATGCCAGGCTCAGCCGTGTTCTGACCTAGTCATCATTGCCCGTGAGATCAACACCAGCGGCGAGCTGGCGATCAAGACCTTGCCATGCCGGGTCGAACGGCGAGAACTGCTGGCCCCGGACGTGATCCGGCTCTTCCTGAAGCTGCCAAGCACCGAGCGCCTGCAATTCCTGGCGGGGCATTATGTGGATATTCTGCTGGCCGATGGCCGCCGGCGCAGTTTTTCGCTGGCTAATCCGCCCCATGCTGACGAACTGCTGGAATTGCATATCCGTCATGTACCGGATGGCTTTTTCACCGATTTCGTGTTCAGCCGGATGAAGGATAAGGCGCTGCTGCGCTTTCAGGGGCCGCTGGGAACCTTCTTTCTACGCGAAGACTCGCCACGCCCGATTATTTTGATCGGTGGCGGCACCGGCTTTGCCCCGCTGAAAGGGATGCTGGAGCACGCTTTCCATATTGGGCTGGATCGACCCTTGCATTTGTACTGGGGAGCGCGAGCCAAGGTTGATCTGTATCTGGACGAGCTGCCGCGCCGGTGGGTGGCGGAACACATGAACTTCCGCTACACCCCGGTGTTGTCAGCCCCCTGTCGGGAAGATGAGTGGTCGGGTCAGACCGGTTGGGTGCATGAAGCCGTCGTCGCCGACTATCCTGATCTGAGCGGCTACGCGGTTTACATGAGCGGCCCACCACCGATGATTGAAGCCGCCCGCCCGGCGTTTGTCGCCTGTGGATTGCCAGTAGAACAGTTGTTCTACGATTCCTTCGAGTTCGCGCCGCGTTGAATTTGCCAGTCCCCGTTCCAGTGGAGGTAGATCTATGTCCATGCATGTCTGCAACGGCGCAGTTTTGATGTGTAGCTTCGGCGTCGCGCCGAGTTCATTGATCGTTCTGCCGGTCAATATGCTGACGACCAGCAATATGCCGGCGGCGAACATCATGGACAATAAGCCCACTGTCAACATCCCCCCGTTTGGGATGTGCACCTGTCCAGCCAACCCCGCCGTGGCGGCAGCCACAACGGCAGCAATGGGGGTGCTGACGCCGATGCCCTGTGTTCCGGTCACACCTGCGCCGTGGGCACCGGGATCGCCGACTGTGCTGCTAAGTAATATGCCGGCGCTGAATGACACGTCGAAACTGATGTGTACCTGGGGCGGTGTGATCTCGATCACGGTTCCGGGGCAGCTCACCGAACAGATTCCCTGAGCCTGGGATCGTTTCAACCAACCCGCTGCCCTGTCTGTGTCCGGCGGGTTGGCGCGGCGTTCCACGGATCGTCAGGCCAGGGATGTTTCGGATAGCGGCCCTTCAATTCCTTTCTGACCTCAGCGTAGGTTCGTTCCCAAAAACTGCGCAAGTCCTGTGTCACCTGAATCGGGCGTTGTGCCGGCGACAGCAAATGCAGGATCACCGCGACCCGCCCACCAGCAATGCGCGGCGTGTCCGTCAACCCAAACACCTCCTGCAACTTGACCGCCAGTACCGGCGCTTCGCCCGGCGTGTACCGCAAGCGGATCCGTGAACCGCTGGGCACCGTCAGGTAGGTCGGGGCCAATTCGTTCAACCGAGGCCGCAGTCGTCCATCCAACACGCTTTGGAGCGCCGCCGCTAAATCCAGCCGCAGCAAATGCTCGCGCCGGGTGATGCCGGCCAGCCACGGCTCCAGCCATTCCGCCAGATGCTCGGTCAGCCAGTCATCAGCCACCTCCGGCCAACCCTCGTCCGGGAACCAGTGGCGCAGCGCCAAGACTCGCGCCTGCCAGTCGCGTAGATCACGGGTCCACGGCAAGCGGTCGAGTCCCATCTGCCATACGCCAACCCGCATCGCTTGGCGCAACAGCGCCGGATCGGTGTCCGGCAACGTCTCACTGGACAGAACCAGTGCGCCCAAGCGCCGTTCCCGGCGGGCAATGACTGCCGCCTGTCGCTCGTCC
Source organism: Candidatus Competibacteraceae bacterium (assembly GCA_003989085.1). Lineage (GTDB taxonomy): Bacteria > Pseudomonadota > Gammaproteobacteria > Competibacterales > Competibacteraceae > RXIV01. The sequence continues at coordinate 723,539 of RXIV01000001.1, read as the reverse complement.
CAGGCCACCTCACCGACGGCGCTAATCCGGGCGGCAAGATGGTTTTCCAAGTCAGCGAGCGCCGCCGGCGCGGCCAGCCAAATGCGACCTTCACTCAGTCCGGCGTCCAGTTGCGCCGCCACCAGCCAATCGTTGCCATTGAGTGGATCGTCCACCGCCAACCGCACCCCACGGCCATTGGCGAGTTGGTAGCGATCCGCGCTGCCCTCGCGCCGCCGGGCAATCCGGTCAGGATAAGCCAGCGCCAGCAGTAGCCCCACCATAGTCGGATCGGGTGAGGGTTCCGGCGTGGTAGTAATCTTCAGCAATTCCCGCCAGCGCCGGGCTATTTGCTCAACCCGGGCGCATGTCACTGGATCGGCAGCCCAACGCTGCGCCCCGCTGCGCCCCTCGTGCCTAAAAGCGGCCAGTGCCGCCAACCGGACGCTGAGATCACTGCCCGACGAGTGATCGCCGCGCAGCAGATCGCGCTCCTCCAGCAGCGCAGCAATATCAGCGGCCAGCGATCCCTGACCCAGTTCCACGCCGCGCCGCAGCAGATGCGCCAACCGGGGATGGGTGGGCAACTCCGCCAAAGTCCGACCGGCTGGAGTGATCCGGCCCTGCCCGTCCAGCGCCTCCAGATCGGTCAGCAGCGCCCGCGCCTGGGCCAAAGCGCCGGGTGGCGGCGGATCCAGCCAGGCCAGTGTAGCCGGCTCGTTTACTCCCCAGTTCGCCAGTTCCAGCGCCAGCGCCGCCAGATCGACTTCCAGAATTTCCGGGACACGCCGGGGACGCAGCCGGGAATACGCCGCTTCGCTCCACAACCGGTAACAGGTTCCAGGGCCTAATCGTCCAGCGCGACCGGCTCGTTGTTCTGCGGCGTCTGCGGAAACTCGCACCGTCTCCAGCCGGGTCAGGCCGCTGCGCGGATCGAAGCGTGGCACGCGGCTCCAGCCGGCATCCACCACCACGGTGACGCCTTCGATGGTCAAACTGGTTTCGGCAATCGCTGTAGCCAGCACCACCTTGCGCCGCCCGGACCGATCCGGCTGAATGGCCCGTTGCTGCGCCTCACCCGGCAGATCGCCATACAGCGCTACCAGCACCAGTTCTAAACTTGCCGCTGCGATCTCCAATCGGCGCAGGGTTTGGCGGATTTCACCGCCGCCTGGCAGGAACACCAACACATCGCCATCATGTCGGGCCAATGCGCTCATAATGGTCTGGACCACCACGGTCAAATCGAGCCGATGGACATCGCATGGCAGATAATGGCAAGCAACTGGCCAAGCGCGGCCCTCACTGGACACGATGGGCGCGTCGCCCAGCAATCGCGCCACGGCCGCGCCGTCCAGCGTGGCCGACATCACGAGCAGCCGCAGATCGGTACGCAAGCTGCGTTGGCTGTCCAGACACAGCGCCAGCGCCAAATCAGCAGGAAGGCTGCGTTCGTGGAACTCGTCGAATAGCACCAGACCTACGCCCTCCAAGGCTGGATCGTGTTGCAAGCGACGGGTCAGAATGCCCTCGGTCACTACCTCGATGCGGGTCTGGCGTGAAATCTGGTGGTCGAAGCGAACCCGGTAGCCAACGGTCTGGCCGACGGGTTCGCCCAATAAGCCGGCCATCCGCATCGCCGCCGTGCGCGCTGCCAGTCGTCTCGGCTCCAGCACTAGGATGGTCTGTCCGGCCAGCCAGGGTTCGTCTAACAGTGCCAGTGGCACCCGGGTGGTTTTGCCGGCACCCGGTGGCGCTTGCAAGACCAGCGCAGTGCATTCCTGCAATGCTGCCCGGATCGCTGGTAGCGCCGGTTCAATGGGCAGAGTGGGTGGAAGATCGACGGTGGAGATAATTGGCACGATTTTAGCTTAATTAAACTTTGGCTCTTTGGCGGGCGAGGATTCTCACCGGCGAGAGTGAATTAACCGGAGCCTCTGACGTTCTAAACTGGACTGAATCATTCCGGTTTTTGTTGTTTTGTCCGGGTCAGCGCGTTGTCATTTTAATACTTTGTTGGTATGATTGATACCACACAGTATGCCACTCGCCAGCATCAGGTCGATCATCGCCATGTTCAAGCGGATCATTGTTCCCTTAGGATTTTGTACGCTATTGGGCGCTTGCGCGCTCAACCCACCACCCGTTGCAGCCCAAGCTGTTAGCAATCAAACGGTGGCGCTTCAAGACGCTACCGAATCGCCGCCAGGAGCGACTCCAGCGGTTGCGGTTCTGCAACCTGGCCCGACGACGACGCCAGATCAGCTAGAAGACGCCGAACCCGAGCTGAAGGTTGAGGAAACCACGCCGGCTGAGGGGACCGCGCCGGTTGAGACGGTCGCCGCGCCGCCCTCTTTGCCTCCTTGTCCCACCGACGGCGGCGAGCTGCAAAACCGGATCGCCAGTTACCTTTGTCGGCGAGTCCGAATTGAGCCGTTGCCGACCTCAATTAAGGTCGAAAATCGCGAGCTGCGGGCGCAATACCTGATTCCCTTCTACGCCCAGCGCGACTACCGGGCCGCCTGGTTGAGCGCCGAGGGTAAACCTTCATCGGCGGTTGATGATTTGCTCAAAGCGCTAGGTGAAGCGGATCGCGACGGGTTGCGGGCCTCCGACTACCAGCGCAGCGCCTTGCAAAAGCTGCGCGGCGTGCTGGAGCAGGGTAATGCGTCCACTGCCGAACAACTGGCGGATGCCGATCTGCTGTTCACTGATGCTTACCTGAGCTATGCCACCCATCTGCTGGCGGGTCGGCTGTCGCCGCGCAAGGTTGATCCCGACTGGACAATCAAGCCTCGCTCTCGCGATCTAGCGGCAATCCTGCAAGAAGCGTTGGCCAATGACAAGGTGATTGCGTCGTTACGGGCGCTGGCCCCGCAGAGCAAAGGCTATGTCCAGTTGCGCGAGACACTGCGTCGCTACCGTAAAATTGAACAGGAGGGGGGCTGGCCGGTGATCAGCGCCGGTTCGCTGGCGTCGAACGCATCGGGATCAGGAGCCGCACGCACGCAAGGCGCACGAGCGCAAGCGTTGCGGTTGCGGTTGCAGGCCAGCGGCGATCTTGATGGTGGTGAGGCGGGCAAAAATGCAGCCTATGACAAAACAGTGGCGGGAGCGCTGCGCCGCTTCCAGCGCCGGCATGGCCTGACCGAGACCGGAACAGTCAACGCGGCCACCTTGGCTGCGCTAAACGTGCCGGTATCCGTGCGAATCCGCCAGATTGAGCTGAACATGGAACGTTGGCGCTGGCTGCCGGATGAGTTCGGCTCGCGCTATATCCTGGTCAATATTCCCAGTTTTCGGATGAGCGTGATCGAAAACGGCAAGCCGGTGATTGAATCGAACGTGGTGGTGGGCCGGCAGGAGCGGCAAACCCCGACCTTTACCGCCAACATGGCCTACCTGGTGCTTAGTCCCAAGTGGTATGTGCCACGATCCATCGCCATCAAAGACAAGCTGCCGCAACTGCGGCGCAATCCCTATGCACTGGCTGGGCAGGGCATTCGCGTCTACAACAACGCCGGGCAACAGATCAATCCGGGCACGGTAAAGTGGAGCGCAGTCGGAGCGAGTAATTTCAACTACCAGTTGCGCCAGGATGCCGGGCCGCGCAATGCGCTGGGCGGGATCAAGTTCATGTTCCCCAATCCTTACAACGTCTATTTGCACGATACCCCGTCGCGCAGCCTGTTCAGCCGCAGCCAGCGCACCTTCAGTTCCGGCTGCATCCGTATTTCCAACCCGGTTGAACTGGCTGAATATCTGCTCAAGCACGACCCAAAATGGAGTCGGGAGGCCATTAAAACCGCCGCTGCCAGTGGGAAGCCACGGGTAGTCAACCTGCCGCAGGAAGTGCCTGTGTACCTGCTGTACTGGACGGTGTGGGCGGATGAAAACGGCGAAATTCAGTTCCGGGATGACATTTACCACCGGGACACGCCCTTATTGCGTGCGCTATACCAGGATGGCGAGGCCAGCGGCGCTAAAGGCGCTTGATTGAGTCTTCGGCAGGGCGCTGATTATCCATCCCCCGACCGTAAGGCCGGGGGTTTTTCGTTGGTGGGGTCAACAAAGATGCGGGTAGCGCTGGGCGTTCAATATGACGGGGCCGGGTTCCGGGGTTGGCAAGCGCAGCAGCCCGGCGTTCGCACCGTGCAGACCACGCTGGAACAGGCGCTGGCCAAGGTCGCGGCGCACCCGATCCGGTTGATCTGCGCCGGACGCACTGACGCCGGGGTGCATGGCGTCGGGCAGGTGGCCCATTTCGACACCACAGCGATTCGATCAGCGCGAGCCTGGGTACTGGGCGGCAATGCCCACTTGCCGGATGACCTTAGCCTGAATTGGGCTTGCGAAGTCCCGGATGACTTTCATGCCCGTTTTTCTGCACTGGCCCGTCGTTACCGTTACCTAATTTTGAATCAGCCGCAGCGCTCGGCGCTTTGGCAGGGCCGGGCGACCTGGCATTACCGACCGCTGGATGCAGAACGGATGCACCAAGCCGGGCAAGCGCTGCTTGGTGAGCACGATTTCAGTTCGTTTCGCGCCGCTGAATGCCAAGCGCGGCATCCGATCCGGGAATTGCGGGAACTGACGGTGCAGCGGCGCGGGAACGGCCTGGTGCTGGAGGTGGAAGCGAATGCTTTCCTTCATCACATGGTGCGCAATATCGCCGGGGTCTTAATGGCGATTGGGAGCGGCGAACAGCCAATAGCCTGGGCGCAGCAGGTTCTGGAACGCCGTGATCGGACGCAGGCCAGCGTGACTGCGCCAGCAGCGGGGCTGTATCTGCTGGCGGTGCGCTATCCAGAGCAGTTTGAGCTGCCGGCGATGACTAAAGCAGCTCCAGGATTTGAGGACAGCGGGAGCAGATGCTGATCCGGTACTCCAGCCGATGATTTTGCACCGTCGCCTAATCAGCACGCAACGCGGCGGCGGGCTGGGCGCGGGCCATCCGCCAGATCGGATACAGCCCGGCCAACAACGCGGCAATAATCGCCAGCGCCAGCGTTTCCAGCAGCAACCACGGATTGACCGTAAACGGCAGGCTCCAGCCGAACGCCCGGCGATTGATCACGAAAATCAGCGCGGCCGCCAAGAGCAACCCGGTAGGAAGCGCCAGCAAACCGGCGGCCAAGCCCATAAAACCAGTTTGCAGCGCCGCCAGCCCCCCGACTTCCGCCGTGGTCATCCCGGTCGCCCGCAACACTGCAAACTCACGCGCCCGCTCCAGTTGCAGCGCCAGCAACGCGCTCAGAATGCCCACCACCGCGACCAGAATCGCCAGTAGCCGCAACACATTCGTGATGGTGAAGGTGCGGTCGAAGATTTCCAGGGTGAAGTGCTGGATGTCACGGTTAGCGCGGATCACCAGTGCTTGCAGCGGTCCCAGCCGGTCTTGCAGGCGTTGCCGCAGCAGCGCCGGAGGCTCGCCCGGTGCTGCAAACACTGCGACTGACTCAATCGCCGGATCCTGCCAATAGCGCTGATAGCTGGAACGATGCAGCAAAATTCGCCCATGTTCCGATCCATAGTCGAGAAAAATTCCGGCAATGGCGAAGGTTTTTAGCCCGGACGGCGTGAGCAACTCCAGCCGGTCGCCCGTTCGTATCTGCCGCCGATAGGCCAGCGGTTCGGAAATCAGCACCGCCTCGCCAGTTTGAAATTCGCGCCAGGCGATAGCTGGATTGCCGTCCAGCAGGCGATAACCGGTTTGGGATTGGGGCGCTAAATCCACCGCGATCAAGGCGATGGGCCGACCGTCCAGATCAATTTTGATCCTCCGATAGGTGGACACCGCCGCGACCCCTGACGTCGTCCGCACCACTGCCAACGCCGCCGGATCCAACATCTCGATCCGCTCGCCGCCATCTTCAGGCGCGGGTGGGGCGATATACCAATCGGCGTTCAGCAGATCGTTGATCCAGATCGCCACCCCGCCCCGGAAGCTGTCCACCATGATCCCTACCCCAACCGTGGTCGCCAGCGCGACCATCAGCGCCGCGACCGCGATGCCGGTGCGACTCAGATGACGGGCGACATCACGGTTGGCCATTCGCGCCAATAATCCCAAGCGGGCAGCCACAGGCTGATTCAGCCGGACTAGACCCACGACGGTCGGCGGAGTGAGCAATGCGCAACCCATGATCAGCAGAAACAGCCCGGTGAATCCGCCCGTTAGCGAATGGGAAATGGTCAAGGTCAAGCCGCCTGCCGCCAGCAACGCTAGCCCGGCCATGACCAGCCGAGGCAGCGCTGCCCGCCGGTGGCTTTCCAGATAAGCGCGGCTCAACGCCAGACTGGGCGGAACTTCAGCCGCCTCCCGCGCTGGCCACCAGGCTGCCGCCAGCGTTGCCAGGATACCTAACGCCGCGCCCTTGGCCAGCGATCCCGGATCGAGGAAAAATTCGCGGACGCTGAGGACGTAATACAGGTCGTTGATCGTGCGAGTCACCAGATGCACCAGCCCGGAACCGAGCCATAAACCGAGCAAGCCGCCGAGCAGGGTTCCGGCCAGACCGAGCAACAGCGCCTCGCCGAGGATGCCGATAAACAGTTCCCGGCGACTGACACCCAGCGCCCGCAGCAAACCGAGCAGGGCGCGGCGCTGTACTACCGAAAATGAGATCGCATTGTAGATCAGGAACATGCCGACCACCAGCGCCAGCAGGCTCATCGCGGTCAAGTTCAGCGAAAAGGCGGCGCTGAGATCGGCAGTGGCCTGATTGCGTTCGGCGGGTCGTTCCAGCCGCGCCTCTGCGGGTAGCCAGGCCCGCAACTCCGCCGCTTGCCGTTCACCCGCAGGACCATCCGGCAGGATCAGATCCAGGTGACTGAGCCGACCTGTTTTGCCCAACAGGCTTTGCGCGGTGCTGATATCCGTGATGATCAACCCGGTCAGTGCTGGCCCTTCCAGTGTTCCGACCCGGTGTAGCGTAAAGCGTTGTTCACCCCGGCGCAGCGTCACTGACTCGCCCAGCTCTGTCGGCAATAGCGCCGCATCGGGATTCAGCAACAACGCCCGTAGATCGACGCCGCTGGAACCGGCAGCAGCAAAGGCCCGAAACGGCGCTTCGGCGAAGGGATCGACGCCGAGGATTTGCAATAGCTGCCCCAGACGATCGGCGCGAGGCAGATAACCGGTCACCACTGGGGCGGAACGGCGCAGGCCATGCGCCACCCGCAACCGGACATAGAGCGTTTCGGGAAGACCCTGGGCATCGCCGACGATGCGGTGAGTGGCCTGGCCGGTGATCCGGTTCATCGCCAGATCAAAGCTGCGGCGAGCGCCGGCATTCGCTAAATCCACCGCCACCACCACCGCTACACCGAGGGCGATACCCAGAATCGCCAGTCCCAGTTGCCACGGGTGGCGCAGTGGATGGCGCAGCAGCGCCCGCCACAGCAACGGCGTCAAGGCGCAATCTCCTGAATCTGTCCAGAGTCCAGCCGCAGCAACCGGTCAGCGCGGGCGGCCACTTCCTGGCTGTGGGTGACCATGACAATCGTCGTCCCGGCCTGCTGATGCAGGGTCAGCAGCAGCTCCAGAATCCGCCCGCCGGTGACCGCATCGAGATTGCCGGTCGGTTCATCGGCCAGCAATAACAGCGGGCGATGGACGACGGATCGGGCTATCGCCAGCCGCTGTTGCTCCCCGCCAGACAGCCGCTCCGGGAAACTGTCCCGGCGGTCACCCAACCCGACATTATCCAGCAGTTCCAGCGCCCGCTCGCACTGTTCCGGTGTCGCCAGCCCGTTCAGCTCCAGCGGCAACAGCAGATTTTCAGTGACGGTCAGGGTGGGAATCAGGTTGAAAAACTGGAACACGAAACCGATCTGGCGGCGGCGGAACCGGCTGCGTTCGACCTCGCTTAAAGCGGTGATGGTCTGGTCGGCGATCCGGATTTCGCCGGCATCGGGCAGATCAATGCCGCCGAGCAGATTGAGCAGGGTGGATTTTCCAGAGCCGGACTGACCGAGCAGAGCGATGAATTGGCCGCGCTCAAGGTCCAGGTTCAGGCCGGTGAAGATGGTCCGTTGCCGGTCGCCCTCAATATAGGATTTACACAGGTTGCGGATGGCGATCAAGAGGGTAGTCACGGGGCAGTAGTGAGGGGTTGCATGGGTTGGCTCCGGGGTGTGGCGGCTTATAGCAGGGCTCTATCCTGCCCATGCCACGGCGAATCCCACCAGTGATTGAGGAGAAGCACGATAGGCCATCATCCGTTAATGACCCGGCAAATCGCGGATTTCTGGCGTAGGCTTCCTTTATCGACCAATAATTCAATCTCACTCCGCGCCGAGTGAGCGCAGAAAGTCCGCAATGGTTTTTTGAACGGAAGCCGCAGCGAACGTCCTGTGGTTCAGACCACCTTTTCAACCACCTTTAAAGCAATGGCGACGATCATGCTGGAATGGCTCACCCTTCTCATTCCGGGCCTGCCGCTGGCGGCGGCGCTGGGCATTGGCATTACCCTGTTTTCCGGGCAGGTTCAAGGCGAAAACGACGAACGGCGCACCAGCCGGGTCGCGCTGATCGCCAGCGCTGGATCGCTGCTGGCCACGCTGGCGCTGATTGCGCTCCGGTTGTCAGGCGAATGGCCGGAAACGGTCACGCTGGGCAACTGGCTGAACAGCGGCGAGATTCAGGTCAACCTGCTGTTTCTCACTGACCATCTCAGCCTGACCCTGTCGGTGCTGACCGGTCTGGCCGGGCTGTTGGCGCTGCGGTTTGCGGTGAACTATATGCACCGTGAAGCCGGTTTTCACCGTTTCTTCATGCTTCTGAGTCTGTTTATCGCAGCGATGCAGGTGCTGGTGATGACGGGCAACGCAGTTTTAACCTTTGTCGGTTGGGAAGTCGCCGGATTGTGCTCCTACCTGCTGATCGCCTTCTTCCCGGATCGACCCGTCGCCGCTGAAAACGCCACCCGCGCCTTCGTCGCCAACCGAATCGGCGACGCCGGGTTTCTGCTTGGCGTCGCGTTATCGTTCTATGTGCTGGGCGGAGCGGATTGGGCGACGATCAATGGTGGCGCGACGGGATTAAGCCCGGCTCAGACCGGGCTGCTGGCCGGCGGATTTCTGCTGGCGGCCATGGCGAAATCAGCCCAGATTCCTTTTGCGCCGTGGCTGGCGCGGGCGATGGAAGGGCCGACGCCATCCAGCGCCCTGTTTTACGGGGCGGTGATGGTTCACGCCGGGGTATACCTGCTGCTGCGGCTGCAACCGCTGCTGGAACAATCGCCGGCGATCATGGCGATCCTCGTGGTGGTTGGGCTGGCGACCGCGCTGTACGGCTTCATTGGCGGACTGGTGCAGACCGATATCAAGAGCGCCCTGATTTTTTCCACTTCCGGCCAGGTCGGACTGATGGTCCTGGCCTGCGGCCTTGGTTGGTGGCGGTGGGCGCTGATTCACCTGTGCGGTCATGCTGTTGTGCGTGGCTACCAGTTCTTTAGCGCCCCTTCGATCCTGCGCCAACTCAACGGCGACCGCGCCCGCCCGGTTCCGGCGCTCCTCGCCCGGCAACGGCGGCTCTACGCTGCGGCGCTGCACCGGTTCCGGCTGGATGATCTGGCGGATTGGAGTCTGGTTCGCCCCACGCAACGGCTGGCCCGCACGCTGGCGTTCTTTGATACAGCAGTGGTGGATCGGGCGACCGGCCTGTCGGTGCCCGCAGTCAACGCGTTATCGTCGCTGGCGCAATGGGAGGAACGGCAACTGGGCGCTGGGCGGTTGCTGGAGCGCGGCCCGACCACACTGGATGAGGAACAGGGCGTCGTGCGGTGGGCAGCGGAGTGGGTCGCGGCCATTTTCCATTGGGTCGAAGAACAACTGATTTTTAAAGCTGCCGGACAGGGTCTCGTCACGGTCAGCCGCCAGTTAGGACAAGGTCTAAGCCGGGTGGAGCGGTTACTGGGACGGTCATGGGTGGGCATGGTCGGGATCACGGCGCTGCTGGTCGCCGTCAGCGAGATCATGCAGAACGACAGTCAGGACGCTGTTGCCGGTTTTCCGCTGGTGAGCGCGCTCTTGCTGGTTCCGCTGCTGGGCCTGATCGCAGCCTGGCGGGCGCGGCAAGCCCAAACCGTGTTTCGGTTTGGACTGACCGCCGTTGGGGTGGAACTGGCGCTGACGTTCTGGCTGCTGGCCCGATTCCAGCCAAATGTGGCCGGAATGCAGTTTGTCGAGCAGGCGCAGCTTTTACCGTGGTTGAGCTATCACGTCGGTATCGACGGTCTGAATGTCCTGTTCTTGCCGCTGACCGCCCTGTTGGGACTGTTGATGATGCTCTACGCCCAACCGGAGCAGCGGGAGCGACCCGGCGCCTTCGTCGCTTATCTTCTGGCGCAGCAGGCGGCGTTGATCGGGATGTTCACTGCGTTGAATCTACTGCAATTCTGGCTGTTCGCCGTGGCTGAAGTCATCCCAGCGACGCTGCTGATCAGCCAGTGGGGAACCAGTCCGGCCCGAGGTCAGGCCGCCCGGCATTTCCATCGCGCCCAGTTGGGCGGGCTGGCGGCGCTGCTGATCGGCATTCTGCTGATGGGTTGGACTCATGCTGCCACGCAAGGCGATTGGTCATTCGACTTAACCACCCTGCTGGCGACCCCGCCATCTGCCGGGCCACAGTCGTTGATCTTTATCCTGCTGTTGGGCGGGCTGGCGGTGCGGCTGGCACTGTTCCCGTTTCATGCCTGGTTGCCGATTGTGGCGCAACATGGCACGGTCGCCGTGGGCATCGTGTTCCTGGTCGGGGCGAAAGTCGGGATTTACGCACTGTTGCGCTTTGTCTTTCCACTGTTGCCCACCGCCGCTGAGCAAGGGGCCGGCTGGATCATGGCGCTGGGTCTGGCCGGAATGCTGTATGGGGCGTTGCTGGCGCTGCTGCAACAGGACTTGCGTCGGTTGCTGGCATTCGCGGTGATTAGCCAGAGCGGCGCATTAGTCGTTGGCCTGGTTTCACTGAACCCCGCCGGGCTGCGCGGCGGACTGCTGCTGGCGCTGAATCTGGGACTGGCGGCGGCGGGCCTGTTCATGGTTGCGGGCCTATTGCATCGCCGCTTGGGCGGAACCCGCTTTCACCGGCTGGGCGGATTGTTCGACGCTGCGCCCTTGCTGGGTCTGACTTTTCTGGTTGTGGTGCTGGGCAGCATCGCCATGCCAGGCACGCCGGGGTTTGAGGCCGCGCACCTGACACTGGAGGGGATCCTGGAAAGCGCAGGTTGGGGCATTGCGACTCTCGCTGCCGCCGGCAATGTACTGGCCGCCGGCTATCTGTTGTGGGCCTATCAGCGGATTTTTCTGGCGCGCAGCCCGAAGCGCCGGATCGCTTTTCTGACCGATCTGCGCCACCGTGAACGGGTTATGGCCGGTTTGCTCTGCGCGGTCATGATCGGAGTTGGACTGTACGCTGATCCGTGGATCAAAATGATCGGCGGGGCGGTGGATCGGGTGGCGGCGCGAGTCGAGTCTGTAGTCAGCGGCCCTGCCAAGCCGTCGAGTGACCACTGAGGCCGATCCTGGTTCACCTCGTCCGCTGCAAGGCCCGAATTCCCTGTTCCAGACCTTCCAGCGTCAGAGGGAACATCCGTTCGTTCATTAACTGCCGCACCATTTGAATCGACGGAACCTGACTCCATCGGTTCGAGGGTTGCGGGTTTAGCCAGATGGCGTTCGGCCAGGTCGTCAACAACCGGTTCATCCACACATCGCCCGCTTCGGGATTGAAATGCTCAACACTGCCGCCCGGATAGGTCACTTCATAAGGACTCATGGTGGCGTCGCCGACCAGAATCAGCTTGTAATCCTGTCCAAAAGTACGCAACACCGTCAGGGTGTCGGTCTTTTCGGTGTAGCGCCGGCGGTTATCCTTCCACAAGCCCTCATACACCATGTTGTGAAAATAGAAGTATTCCAGATGCTTGAACTCGCCGCGCGCGGCTGAAAACAGTTCCTCGCAGGCTTGAACGTGATCGTCCATCGAGCCGCCGGCGTCCAGAAACAGCAGCACCTTGACCGCGTTATGCCGCTCCGGAACCATTTTCAGGTCCAGCCAACCCGCGTTGCGGGCGGTTGAACGGATGGTGTCATCGAGGTCGAGTTCCTGCGCCGCGCCTTCACGGGCGAAGCGCCGCAATCGCCGTAGCGCGACCTTGATATTGCGGACACCCAGTTCCACGGTGTCGTCCAGATTGCGGAACTCACGGCGATCCCACACCTTGACCGCCCGGCGGTGGCGGGAGCTGTCCTGACCGATGCGGAGGCCTTCCGGGTTGTAACCATAAGCGCCGAATGGCGATGTGCCCGCCGTGCCGATCCACTGGTTGCCGCCCTGATGCCGGCCTTCCTGCTCGGCCATCCGCTGAGCGAAGGTTTCCATCAACTTTTCCCAGCCGCCCATTGCTTCGATCAGTTGCTTGTCCTCCTCGCTCAGGGTCAGTTCCGCCAGTTTATGCAGCCATTCCAGCGGCACTGTAGCGCCGGCTATCGCGTCAAACCGGCTTGCCAGTCCCTTGAAATGGGAGCCGAACACTTGATCGAAACGGTCGTAATGGCGTTCGTCCTTCACCAGCGCCGCCCGCGCCAGGTAATAGAATTCTTCGATGCTGTGGGTTGTGACCCGCTGGCTTAAGGCTTCCAGCAGGGTCAGAAACTCGGTCAGCGAAACCGGGATGCCAGCCTTGCGTAGTTTGAAAAAGAAGTCGGTCATCATTTGAAAGGTTCTCCAAATCAATCTAGTAGCTTCACGGCCCCTCACACCTCGGCAGCCTCTACAAGACCCGCCAAGAACCATCAAAATCTTCAAGAGGTCGTTGAGATTCTGTTGGGGATGGTAAACCAATATTGGAGGCTGAATTTATCGATACTCAAAACATTGCCGCAGCTTAAAAAGGCCCATATGGGTTAGAGCATGTCTTCAGTCCTCAATTAAGCCAAATGACGGCAGGGGCGAGATAAACTGGCGGCTAGAGCATTAAAAGCTGTTTTGTCGTAGCGGGTGGCAATAGCGCGGTATTGCTTGGGTTTGCAGAAGAAATTTTCGATCAGGCGCCGATCCACATAAAGATCTTCGTCGTAATCACTCCGATGGATTGCAGCCGGTTAGGATGGCGCTCAACAACAGCGCCAGCAGGAGGAGAGGCGGCGCATGAAAGTCTCCAGGAACGTGATTAACACCGGTTGATAAGATCAGGCGGTTTCTTGAACAGAATGATTCCGCCGGGAGATTGCCCCCCGGTGTTGCGATGGATGTGGCCTACTGCGTGTAGGTGAAGGCGATGGAGTTGCTGGTGCCAGAGGTGTTGCCTACCGAGACCTGCACCGTACCTGTGCCGCTGGGCGCGGCGACCTGAATCGTCCCGGCGGTGGTGTAGGAAAAACTGCTGCTGGGGATGGCGGTTCCGCCGAAATTGACTGTGGTTGCGGCGCTGAGATTGGTTCCAGTCAACGTCACCACCGTGCCCACCGAACCACTGGTGGGTGAAATAGTGGCGAGGGTTGGAACCGCAAGAGAAGTAGGCGCAAACGGAATGTTCACGGTCCAGGTCGGCAGTGCGTAGGGGGTGCCCGGATTGCCCGGCCCATTATTCTGACCACTAGGCCCCCAAGGGCCGAGCGGGATCGTCCCGTAATTGGTCGTCACATCGCACGAGACATCGAAGTTGAGGCCGTTACTCAGCGAGCCAGCACTGCCAACGACATAAGCAGGCGCCAGCAATGCATCTTCAACGTAGTACGATCCAACCGATGAGTTCGCCACGCATCCCTGTCCCCCACCGTAGTAAGTCCAGCCTAGCAGCAGCGAGGCGTTCACGGTCACCGGCAGGGTTTTGCCGGCAAACTGCTGCCGAACCGACGGCTGCGCCTGCCAGACCCAGCTTTGCGCCGGGGTGAAGGTGCCGCCATAGATGATCGAGGGCAGTGCGCCGCTGACATTGAGTCCCGGTCCGCCACACGCATGGTTGCCGGGTTCAATGCTGGCATGGACGAAATCCCACGAGTCGTAGGTCCAACTGGCGGTGTTGTCCGATGCGCCAATATTCACTTGCGTCTCAAGCGCTTGGTAGGTGGCGGTGCGGGTATCGCTGTACGACACCCCGGCGGTGAAAGCCAGGCTGCCGGTCGCTCCGGTGCTGGATGCCCCCGCAGTGCCGGTGCCGGACAAGCTCCAGGTCGTGCCGGTGGTGACGGTGGTGCTGGGGTTGACCTCCACCGGGGCATACTGAGGATTAATATCCATCTGGTCGAAGCTAACCCCCGACACCAAGGCGTTCATGTTGGCTTGCCGAAGCCAGTACGCCCCAATTCGGGTGGAATGGTTCCGGTTGCCGTAGAAGTCCTTGCAACCCGCGGTGCTGAGGTTGCCGGACATTTGCATGATGAAGTAATCGGTCGGCTGACCGGCAACGGCGCTGGAGGAATAGACCATCCACGCCGACACGAAGAGTTGCGCCTGATTGGTGCAAGTCTGGGTCGCCAGATCGCAGGTAGCCCAGTAGGCGGGCATGGTATCCGCCACCGCAAGCTGCCAGGGGGGCGAGGTCGGAGAAAGTTGCAACGTGCTACTGGCCTGCGTGACCTGTTGCGTTTGCGCCGACGGTTCGATTCCCCGCACTTTCTCCAGAATCCAGGTCGCTACGAACTCGGCTCGTTCTTGTCTGCTCGATTCCGGCTCCGGTTCCGGCAACGCGGGGAAGGGCGGGGCCACAATCATCCGCATCAGCCCATTCGGTTGGGCAAAACCATAGAGTTCGGTGGAGACATAGTGGGCGGGCATCCGATCCAGCGCAACGGCGGCGGCGGTGCCGGTCAGCGTGTGCAACGCCTCGACATGCTGTTGCCGGGCGCTGGTCACCAGCACCGGATTGCCTCCCTTGATCAGGGTTTGGGCGGCGGCTTTCTGGCTTTCGGACAACCCCATCAAGGTGTCTGCGGCGATCAGCAAGGGGCCATCGGTTTCGCCGCGCCAGGGGCGGGGAGCGAAGGTTTGCACGAGCTGCGAGGCCAAGGCCCCATCGAGAGTGCCGTATACATAGCTGCGGCCTACCCGTCCGTCCACGCCATTATCGTCATCACCGCCGCATCCCGCGAGCAGGGTTAAGCCCAACGTCAAGGCGAGCAATCCGCCCAGTCCATACCACAGTTTTCGTCGCATGAAACCTTCTCCAGTCCAGTGATGAGAGTCGATAGGGCCGCTCAACCACGGCAGCGCCGTTTGTTAACTCTAGTCGGCTTCCATCGTTGTTTTTGGTTTTCCAGGCAGCAGCCGGCAATTTCCTGCTTTTGCGGAAGGCGGGAGATTCTGAACCGGATTGGCGTTCGTAAGAAGCAGAGCCGTTTTAACAAAATCACGTTGCCGAGCGTTCCTGATTCAGTTGCAGCAACCGGCGCAATACCTCGTCATCGCTTAAATCCACCGGCCAGCCATAAGCGAGAGCCACGGCTTCATCTAATGCGTGATGGGCATTAACCAGCCAGGCCGGGCGGGCGTTATATAAATTGGTCAACGTCCGCTTTTTCAGTTCAGCAGCAAATTCAGGTTTGGGAATCAGTCGGTCGGGATAACCGGGAATGATCTCTGGCGTTCGATTAACCCACTGCGGCGGATTAAGCCAGTTTTCGCGCAACTCGTTCAGTTGGCGGGCGGCGGCGGCAATGGCCTGAGCTTGTGGATGACCGGCGTAGTCGCTGGCGGGAATATTCGGCGTCAGTCCGGCGGGAAAGGGAAAAGTCTCGAAACAGGTGGTGGGGGTGTAGCGGGGGCGATCTTCAAGACTGGTTCCGAGTCGCAAGGCCCATAATTCATGAAAGCGGGAATGGAGAATGCCAAAAGTGGTGTCGTCGGAACGGATGATAACGACTACCAGATTTTCAGGAAGCTGAATTTTGGGCAACCAAACAAAAAGACGATATTTGGCGACCATTGAAGTTGCAATAAAACGGTCAATTGGTGCAACCGTTCTCCGCAGTCCTGGTCTGGTTTCTCCAAAGCGCCACCAGTATTTTCGATGTCCATCACGCCGAACGGTTTCCCGCATTGGCTTAACATGCTTAACAACATGCTCAAATGGCGACTCATATAAGGCCGCCTGTGTTTCTGACATATCTACACCAAAGTCGATGATCCAGGTATCTGAATAGCGCCGCGTAATATCCATGCCATTAGCCCACGGACGGAGTACATCGCTATTGGGCCGACCGTGAGGGTTTGGCAACTTTAGCCACTGTCGAGCTAAATCTCCGGGGATATCGAAAGGGCCATTCTTTTGTGTACCGATGAAGGAAACACCAGTATTTTCAGCCAGTGGCTGAGCTTCAGTGAAATCGACACTCCTGTCCAAACTGCTGGTCAGATCAGCATAAATTGCGGGCACTGCTTGACCGTTCAAAATCCCCCCGCTCACTGCGTTTGCACCCCCCTTTTGCAAAGGGGGGTTGGGGGGATTTCCAAAACACACCAGCGATACCCGCACTGCCGCGCCTTCGTTGACCCAGGCCAAATCAGACCAGGCGTTAAAAATCGTCGTGGTTTTCTGAATCTGCTCCAGCACTTCCCGATTAGCACCGCCACGAATGGAATTGGTCGCCACCAGTCCCGCCCGTGTGGCCTGGCCAGCGGCAATTTGCGCCCGCGCTTTCTCGAACCAGTAGCAGACTAAATCCGCGCCGCCTGGCACTCGCCCGGTATAGACCTGGCGTAGCAACATCACCGACGTATCGCCCAATTCCGCCAACTGCTTTTTATCGCCCAGAAACGGCGGATTGCCCACAATCGCCTCAGCAGCGGGCCACGTTGCTTCACTCTCTCCCAGCAAGAGCGCATCCCGGCATTCAATGTGATTCAGCGGCTTCAAAATCGGCTGATCATTCAGGCTATAGCCATGCCCCAGCATCCATTGAATCTCGCCAATCCACACCGTCAGCCGCGCCAGTTCCGCCGCGTAGGAATTGATCTCAATGCCCAACACCGCCTCCGGCCCCACCGCCGGAAACCCGCGTTGCAAGCCCAGCACCTCGGCCTCCAACATCACTTGATGCTCAATATCCTTGAGCGTCCGCAACGCCAGATAGAGGAAATTGCCCGACCCACAGGCCGGATCGAGGACTCGAAACGTCCGCAGCCGCTCCAGAAAACTATGCCACTGATCCAGCGCCGCTTGCCGCGCCTTGGTCCCGGTCCTGTTCAACCGGGCCGCGATCTCCGTTTTGACTGCCGCCCATTCCGCCAGCAACGGATCACGGATCACCGGCTCAATCAGGCGGCGAATTGACTCGGCATCGGTGTAATGCGCCCCCAACTGCGAACGCTTGTCGGGATCAAGACCGCGCTCAAACAGCGTCCCGAAAATCGCCGGCTCAATCGCCGACCAGTCCAGCGCCGCCGCCGAATGCAGAATGTCCAAATCGGCCCGTTCCAGCGGCAAGCAACCATCATCGTCAAACAATCCGCCGTTAAACCACGGAATCCGCCGCACCCCGAACCGCCCGCCCTGCCGCATTACCTGAAACAACTCACTCGCCAGCGCCGGAAATTCAGTGGGCGCGGCGCGGGCCTCGGTCAGTAATTCACTGAATAATCGATCCGGCAACAAGCCACTGTCCTCGGCGAACAGGCAAAACAGC
This sequence comes from Candidatus Competibacteraceae bacterium, assembly GCA_003989085.1. GTDB lineage: Bacteria > Pseudomonadota > Gammaproteobacteria > Competibacterales > Competibacteraceae > RXIV01. Next base: position 705,932 of record RXIV01000001.1, on the reverse strand, counting down.
AAGCGGGTCATGAAGTGCGCGACCTGTTGCGGATCGTGGCGGCGTTGCCGTAACCGCTGCGCCAGTTCACCCAGCAGCGTCGCGGCATCCTCGGTGACGGCCTGCCGGGTGCGAGCCGGTTTCAACTGATCGGGATCGGTAAAAGCCCAGCGCAGCGTCTGCAACTGGCGGGGATCCGCCAGATCGTTCAGCAGCAGGCGATGCATGGCCGGGGCCGCGTTGGTGAAATTGGTGTGAATTTCCACCACATCCAGATCGCAGACGATCAACAGCGGCGGATTTTCCAGCGCCGGGGCGTATTGGCGAAGCTGGCGCAGCGCCTCGACCAGACTTTTGCCCTTGCCCTTGTACTCCCAGCCAAAATGGCCGCGTTTCCACACATCGGCCCAGCCATCGCCGCCGCCGGTCTTTTTCGCCCCCTTCTCAAAGCAATACCACTCGCCCTGCGGGTCGACCTCGGCGGGCGTCTTGACCTCCAGCAACCGGCACAGGTCAATGAAATGTTCCTGGGCGGCGCTGCGCTCTTTCAAGGTAGCGCTGCGCCATTTGGCGATGAAGGCGGCAACGGCGGTGGGCGAGGTCATGGGAATGGCTGCTCATACCAATTCTGAATAGGTTTTCGTCATTCCCGCGAATGCAGGAATCCAGGCAGCCACTGAACCACTGGATACCCGCTTTCGCGGGAATGACGAACAGGGTAGTTTTTGATCTAAAAAAGATAAACCTATCGGGAAACGGTATCAGAAATAGCGGGGCACCGGGATGGGGTTAAACCGTAGGCGGGTTGTGTGGAACCCGCCGGGAGATTGCCTCCCGGCGTTACGGCGGAAGCGACCTACCGGGTGTAGGTGAACGAGAGCGAGTTGCTGAACCCGGAGGCGTTGCCCACGGAAACCAGAGCCGTACCCGTTCCCTGGGGAGCGACAACCTGGATCGCGCTTTGCGGGGTGAGCGCAAACTGGGTGATTTGGCTTCCGCCAAAATTCACCGTGGTGGCGGTGCCGAGATTGGTCCCGGTCAGCGTGACCACGGTGCCGGCCGGACCGCTAGTCGGTGAGAGGGTGGCGAGGCTCAAACTGGGCGCGGAAGTGGGGGCGAAGGGAATGTTCACCGCCCACGCTGGCAGCGCATAAGGCGTACCCGGATTGCCCGCCGCATTGTTCTGACCTTGCCAAGCCGGCCCGAGCGGGATCGTTCCGAAATTAGTCGTTATATCGCAGGACACATCGAAGTTGAGGCCATCTAGGGAATAGGGATTTCCACCGGGTAGTTCTATAGAACCCACTATATCCACATCAACATTATCGTTAATGAGGTAGACAAATCCCGTCGGTTGTTTCGCCCCGCAGGCCCGTCCTCCAGAATAGTAAGTCCAGCCCAGCAGCAGCGAGGCGTTCACGGTCACGGGCAGGGTTTTGCCGGCAAATTGCTGCCGAACTGACGGCTGCGCTTGCCAGACCCAGCTCTGCAAGGGGGTGAAGGTGCCGCCATAGATGATCGAGGGCAGGGCCTGCTGGACGCGCAATCCTGGTCCGCCACAGGCGCGGTCGCCGGGTTCGATGCCGGCGTGGACAAAATCCCACGAGTCATAGGTCCAACTGGCGGTGTTGTCGCCGGTCGCGCCAATGTTGACCTGGGTCTGGAGCGCCTGATAGGTGGCAGTGCGCTGGTCGCTGTACGACACCCCGGCGCTGAAGGCCAAGCTGCTGCCGGCGGCCTCGGTCCCCGCCGTGCCGGTGCCGGACAAGCTCCAGGTGGTGCCGGTGGTGACGGTGGTGCTGGGGTTCGCCTCCACCGGCGCATAAGCCGGGTTAATATCCATCTGGCTGGGGGCGACTCCCGGCGCCGAGGCGCTCATGTTGGCTTGCCGCAGCCAGTACGCCGCAATCCGGTCGGAATGATTGCGGTTGCCGTAGAAGTCTCGGCACCCGGCGGTGTTGATGTCGGCCGCCATTTGCACTACGAAGTAATCGCTCGGCTGACCGGCGGCGGCGCTGGCGGAATACACCATCCAGGCCGAGATATAGAGTTGCACCTGATTCGTACACTGTTGGGTGTCGATATCGCAGGTACTCCACATCGGGGCCATGGTATCCGCGACGGCCAGTTGCCAGGGCAGGGAGGTGGACGACAGTTGGGCCGGGCCCGCCGCCGGACTGGCCTGGGTTTGCGCCGCCGGGGCGGGTTCCCGCACCTTCTCCAGAATCCAGGTGGCTGCAAACTCGGCCCGCTCCTGCTTGCTGGCGTCAGACTCCGGTTTAAACGTATCGGCGAAGGGCGGGGCGATGATCATCCGCATCTTCCCGTGCGGTTGGGCAAAGCCATACAACTCGGAGGCTACATACCGTCCGGACATCCGATCCAGCGAAATCGCGGCGGCAGTGCCGGTGAGCGCGTGCAGCGCCTCGATATGCGGTTGCCGGGAACTGGTCACCAGCACCGCATGTTGTCCGCTTTTGATGATGGCTTGCGCGGCGGCCTTCTGGCTGGCGGACAGTCCCAGCAAGGTGTCTGCTGAGATCAGCAAGACGCCATCGGTTTCGCCGCGCCAGGGGTGGGGCGCGAAGATCTCCATGAGTTGCGAAGCCAAGGCCCCGTCAAGCGTTCCATACACATAGCTGCGGCCCACCCGGCCGTCGATGACGTCTTCATTGTCGTCGCTGCCGCACCCGGCCAGCAGGGTTAAGCCCAACATCAGGGCGAGCCATCCGCCCAGTCCATACCGCAGTTTTCGTCGCATCAGGCCTTCTCCAGTGTGGTGATAAAAACAAATAACCCCCGCAGCTTGCTGCGGGGGTTATATCCCAAAGCGAATCAGACTCCCGGAAATTCGAACATCGTCCAGAGATCACCCACTGCGGGGCTGTTAATCGGAACGTAAGGCGCTGAGGGTGAATTGACCGGGTTCGGTAGATTATCGCGGCTGCGGTTTGACAGCGGCCCAAGACCCCAATTCGATTCGATGAACTTCAAAATCGAAGCGTGATCCGTGTAGGTATGATCAACTTTGCCAGGCTTTGCCAAGGGCGATACCACGATCATCATCGTGCGTGGACCCCCTCCGAAAAAATCAACTGGCTGAATGTAACCCGAATCATAAAAACCGCCGGCTTCGTCAAAGGTGATCAGAATGGCCGTTTCCTCCCACAGCGCCGATTTTGCCTGCACCGCTTCAATCAGTTTCCTCACAAAGGCTTCAAACAGCGGCGGGGTTGACGTGCCCGGATGACTGTCGGTTAAAAAGCCCGGTTTGACGAAAGAAACTGCGGGAAGATCATTGGCATCGACATCCTTGTAGAATTGCGCGAGGTCAACCAGGTTTTGTCGCAAGGAAGGCGTCGTCATAATCGATTTTGAATACTGAAAGCCGTTACAGATTGCGCAGTAAATCCGGCTCTGAGGCGTCAGCTCATTCGCCACCGCCATGCCTTCGCCATAGTATTTCCATGACACCCCTTTTGCTGAAAGAGCATCGCCAATCGTTGGAATGACCTGGGGTCCAATCGCGTATTGAGGCCCGGCTGGAAAGGCGTTTTTATCCGCCGCGCTGATCGGTTGTCCCGCCGTGTTGTAGTAGGGGTAATTGTTATTGACCTGATACCACCGCGAAGGGGCGCAGTTGCCATCATTGAAGGGAACATAAGGCAGCGCATGGAGATAATCCATAATGGGTTTTACCCCTGGTTGCGAATGATCGCTGCAATCAGTGTAAGCAACGCCGGTACTGCCGGGATCAGCCGCTCCGATCTGATCCTGAATATAAAAATTATTAGTGCCGGCAACCGGGTTTGGATTCTCAATCTGATCAGACGGCGGCTGGGCGGGATTGCCATTTTGATCCGTGTAGTAATAGACATCTCCGGTCATCATGAACTGGGAGTTGGCGCCAGTTCCCCCCATCACCGGCTGGTGATAGTTATCGTTAATGGCATATTGATCGGCCAGTTCTTTAAAATAGGGCCAATCGCCGTTGTCCATGTCGTAGTAACCCATGGCCACGCCGCCCTGGAAGGTGCCCTGATCGTTCTGTGGCAGCGCAATAGCCCATCCGACGGTGGTCGCTACCCAAGTGTAAAGGTCGCTTTTACAGCCACTGGGATTGTCGGCAGTACTCTGTGCAACCGAACAATTGGATTGTTGCCACATCTGATAGAAGCGGTGCGCGGGATCACCAGTATGGCTGATATAGGTAGTCGGCTGAATCGGTTCTATCTCGCCGATGATCTTGAGAATGGCGTCGGGGATATTCTTGAGCCAGTCGCTGGAGCAATCGTTCAACTGTGAAGCGCCGACGATTGAATAGGGGCCGTTGGGCAGTGTTGACGGATAACGGCAATCGGGAGCCGGCGTCAGGCCGAGCGTTGCATTAAAGAAAGGTTGCCCCGTTCCGCCTTCGCTTAATAGACCGTAGTCGCTGGGTTTAAGGCCGATGGCGTCTTCACAGAATTCAGCAATATGCGCCAAATTCCAATCTTGCGGATTGTCGCTGACGCCAATCGTCGCCTCCAGTTTTCCTATCGCACACAGCGAAAAAGGTAATCCGCTGAGGGTGGTGCTGGGTTGCGGTAAAGTGGAAAAAGGCCGGGTCAAGGTTGGACTCAGTTCGTAGGTGCTGGTGCTCGATGCCTGCTGTTGCTGGGCAAGCGCAGCGTTCGGACCGGGTTGTCCGTTGCCTTGAATAATGCCGCGCGAACGCAGGTTCCAGATGGTCTGGGTTGAATCTGGCGGCGTATAGGTGCCGAAGACGTTATCAAAGCTCCGGTTTTCTCCACTCACCACGATTAAATGACGAATCCGTCGGTCGGGGACATCCCCGTTGTCATCACCGCCGCACCCGGCCAGCAAGGTCAAGCCTAACAGGGCGAGCCATCCACCCGGTCGATACTGCCGGTTTTGTCGCATCAGGTTCTCTCCAGTGTGGTGATAAAAGTGATAGGACTAATCAAGCAAGGCTTGCCGCTTTCATAGTCTAGTGGGCTAAGCGCTTTATTCCATAAGCAGCCGCCGGCAATAGTTCCCGTTATGGGAATGCCGGGGAACCGCTCCAGCAGACAATCCCCGTTGCCAGTTCCACGCCCGAAACTGGTGACGGCCACTTAACCAGTCTGGCGCCCACGCTCTAGCGTCGAAGCAGGCAGGTTCAGATGCTCCAGCGTCTCAAGGTAGGAAGAGACAAGTCTCGCAGCGGCGTCACCCGGTGGATCCGTGGCCGCAGATGGCTTTGCCATCGGTCCAAGTGGCCCCGCTCAGGAGCACATCGTCCAGGTTCGCCCCGATCAGGTTCACCCCGGTCAGGTCCGCCTCGGTCAGGGTCGCACTGCTCAGGTTCGCTCCACTTAAATCACAGTGGGGGCAGAGATTGGTCTGGAGTAGTTGCTGAACCTGAGCCGGGTCAGCGAGCGGATGGGCGTTGGTCGCGCCAATGTCCAGTCCCACCCTAAAGGACGGGGCTTTTCGCGCAATTCGGGTAAAATTGCGCCCCATTCCCCAACCTGGGCCGTTCCCCTGATTCGTAATGACTACTTTCCTTGATGAACTGAACCGCCGCCGCACCTTCGCCATCATTTCCCATCCTGACGCTGGCAAAACCACCCTCACTGAGAAACTGCTGCTGTTTGGCGGCGCGATCCAGTTAGCCGGCACCATCAAGGGCCGCAAAGCCGCCCGTCACGCCACCAGCGATTGGATGGCGCTGGAGCAGCAGCGCGGCATCTCGGTCACGTCTTCGGTGATGCAGTTCCCCTACCGCGACCGGATCATTAATCTGCTCGATACCCCCGGCCACGAGGACTTTTCCGAGGACACTTACCGCACCCTGACCGCAGTGGATTCGGCGCTGATGGTTATTGACTGCGCTCGGGGCGTCGAGGAGCGCACCATCAAGTTGATGGAGGTTTGCCGATTGCGTGACACCCCGATCTTCACTTTCATCAACAAGCTGGATCGGGATGGCCGTGAGCCGATTGACCTGCTGGATGAGGTCGAGGAGGTTCTAAAAATCCGCTGCGCTCCGGTGACTTGGCCGATTGGCATGGGTCGGGAGTTGAAAGGTGTCTACCATCTCGACCAGGATTTCATTCATCTGTATGACCCGTCCCGCGATGGCCGGATCAACACTGGGCGGATTCTCCACGGTCTGCATAGCCCGGAAGTCGATGCGGCGCTCGGCGCCGACCGCTCGCAGGCGCTACGCGATGAGATCGAACTGGTGCGCGGAGCCAGCCATGCCTTCGATTTTGCCGATTATCGGGCCGGGCGACTGACCCCGGTGTTCTTCGGCTCGGCGCTGACCAATTTTGGGGTGCAGGAAATGCTGGACGGCTTCATCGAGCACGCACCGCTGCCCCGGCCCTGCGCTGCCGCTGGTCGTGAGGTCCGCCCGGAGGAAACCGCTTTCACAGGCTTCGTGTTCAAGATTCAGGCAAACATGGACCCGCAGCACCGGGATCGGATCGCCTTCTTGCGGATTTGCTCCGGGAGCTATCAGCCCGGCATCAAAATGCGTCATGTCCGGCTGGGCCGTGAAGTCAGAATTGCCGATGCGCTGACTTTCATGGCCGCCGAGCGTGAGCATGCCGAAGCTGCGTATCCCGGCGACATCATCGGCTTGCACAATCACGGCACGATCCGGATTGGCGATACCTTCACCCAAGGCGAAGAGTTGAATTTCACCGGCATTCCCGATTTCGCCCCAGAACTGTTTCGCCGTGCCCGGTTGCGCGATCCGCTGAAAATGAAGGCGCTGCAAAAAGGGCTGGAACAGCTCTGCGAGGAAGGCGCGACGCAGCTTTTTCGCCCATTGATCAGTAATGACCTGATTCTGGGTGCGGTCGGGATTCTGCAATTCGACGTGGCTGCGTTCCGGCTGCGTAATGAATATGGCGTCGAATGCGGTTTTGAGACTGTGAATGTCCATACCGCTCGCTGGGTGAGTTGCGCCGACGTCAAGCGCTTTGAGGAGTTCAAAAACAAGCTGCGCGACAATTTGGCACTGGATCATCACGGCGAACTGGTCTACGTCGCGCCCAGTCGGGTCAACCTGCAACTGACCCAGGAACGCTGGCCGGAAGTGCGTTTCGCCGCCACCCGCGAACACGGGCTGCATTGAGCCATGCGTCATGTCTTGCAACGGCTGGTCCGTGGGCTGTTTCGGCGGCTGTTCCGGGTGGAACTACGCGGCTGGGAACACTACCCGCATGATGAACCCCGGCTGTTGATTATCGCCAATCATGTGTCCTATCTGGACGGAGCGTTGCTGGCGGCGTTCCTGCCGGAGCTGCCGATCTTTGTGATCAATACCCAGATGGCCCGACGCTGGTGGGTCAAGCCGTTTATCGCGATCACCCGCCATATCAGCATCGATCCGACCAACTCGCATTATCTGAAAACGCTGATCCAGCATCTTCGGGCCGGCGAGCGGGTTACAGTGTTCCCGGAAGGCCGAATCAGCGTCACCGGGGCGTTGATGAAAATCTACGAAGGGCCGGCGCTGGCGGCGGACAAAGCCGATGCTGCGTTGCTGCCGGTTTACATCGAGGGCGCTCAGTACAGTTTGTTATCCCGGCTGGGCGGGATGGTGCGGCGACAGTGGTTTCCCCGCATTCGCCTGACCATGCTGCCGCCGCGCCGTCTAACGAGCCACGCGACCAACAGCCGCGCTCGTCGCCGGGAACTGAGCCGGCAACTGGATGAGCGGATGGTCGAATTGGCTTACGCCGGGATGAGCATCGATCAGCCGCTGATCATGGCGTTGCTGGAGGCGTGGGAACGGCATGGCGGTAGCCGAATCATTATCGAAGACGTCCAGCAGCAACGGTTGGGCTGGCGGACGCTGTTTCGCCGCGCCTTCATCCTGGCCGAGTGGCTGGAACCGGCCTGTGCCAGTCAGCACCAGATCGGGCTGTTGTTACCCAACGCCGCCTCCGCAGTGATCGCCTTGCTGGCCCTGCACCTGCGCGGACGGGTGCCAGTGTTGCTGAACTTCACTGCCGGTAGCCACGAACTGATCAGCGCCTGCCACACTGCTGAAGTTCATACGGTCTGTACCTCGCGAGCGTTGGTGGATGCTGCCAGTCTGCAAACCCAAGTCGCCGCGCTGAGCGAACAGGTTGAGGTGCTGTTTCTGGAGGATTTACAGCCACGCGCCACCTTGCCGGTGAAATTGCGCGGACTGGCGCGGGCGCTGGCTCCCGGCTGGAATTTCCGCCGGCTGGCCGGGTCGGTGCAGGCCGATGATCCGGCGGTGATCCTGTTCACTTCCGGTTCCGAGCGCGAACCCAAAGGCGTGGTGCTGACGCATCGCAACCTGCTGGCCAACATCGCCCAAGCCCGCGCGGTACTGGACATCATGCCCAGCGACGTGATTCTGAACGCGCTGCCGCTGTTCCACGCCTTCGGCCTGACCACGGCCACGTTGACGCCGTTGCTGCTGGGAACGCGGCTCATCCTTTATCCATCGCCGCTGCACTACCATGTCATCCCGGAACTCAGCTACGAGCGCCGCGCCACCGTGCTGTTTGGAACCAATACCTTTCTCATGGGCTACGGCCATCACGCCGATCCCTACGACTTTTTCAGCCTCCGGCTGGTGATCATGGGCGCGGAGCCGTTGCACGATGAGACCCGGCGGCTGTGGGCGGACAAGTTTGGTATCCGCATCAGCGAGGGTTACGGCCTAACCGAGGCCAGTCCGGTGCTGGCGACTAACTCGCGTCGCCATCATCGCAGCGGTACAGTCGGCAAACTGGTTCCCGGTATCGAACATGATTTGGAGCCGGTGGCAGGTATCGCCGAGGGTGGTTTGCTCTGTGTGCGGGGCGCGAATGTGATGGCCGGCTATCTGTTACCCGGTCAGCCGGGAAACCTGATGCCGCCGCGCACCGAGCGCGGGCCGGGTTGGCATGATACCGGCGACATCGTGCGCATCGATGACGATGGTTTTGTCACCATCCTGGGTCGGGCCAAACGCTTTGCTAAACTGGGCGGAGAAATGATCTCGCTGGCGAGGGTAGAGCAACTGGCCGCCAGCTGTTGGCCGGAAGCACACCAGGTCGCACTGAATCTGCCCGACCCGGTCAAGGGCGAGCAGATTGTGTTGCTGACGACCCGCCGCGATGCCGACCGTCAGGAATTAATTTCGGCGGCGCATCAAGCCGGACTCAGCGCGTTGTACTTACCTCAGCGGGTGCTGACGGTGCGGGAAATTCCGCAGCTTGGCTCCGGCAAGCCGGACTATCGGGGCATCCGGCGACTGGCAGAAGCCGCCCTTTGCTCCTCTCCGCCCTGCGCCTCTGCGAAATAGCCGCGATCCCTGACCACTCTGACGGCCCACTCCTGACCGATGAAAATTCTCTACTATGACTGTTCCGCTGGCATCAGCAGCGATATGCATCTGGCCGCTCTGCTGGATTTAGGTGTGGACTATGACGAACTGGTGCTGGAATTAACCGGGCTGGGATTGGAGGGGTATGGCGTTCAGGCCAACCGCATCAATCGTAAGGGCGTCACCGGTGCTCAAGTGCGGGTGGTGGTCGAACCCAACCAGCCGGAACATCGCAACCTGCGCCAGATCGAGGCGATCATTGGCCGCAGCGCCCTCAGGGATGCGGTGCGGGATCGGGCCGTGGCGGTATTCCGTCGGCTGGCGGAAGCCGAAGCCCGCATCCATGACACCTCGCCTGACCGTATTGATTTCCACGAAGTCGGAGCGCTGGACGCCATCGTGGCTGTTGTTGGCGGGGCGATCGCCCTGGATCGGCTCAATGTGGACCGGATTCTGTGTTCGCCGGTAGAACTGGGTAGCGGGTTGCTTCAAGGCCCGCATGGCATGTTGCCGGTTCCCACCCCGGCAACCCTGGAATTGCTCAAGGGCGTTCCGGTCAAGTTTGGCGCGGCCCCGTTCGAGGCCACTACCCCGACGGGCGCGGCGCTACTGGTAACGGTGGTCGATGAATTCGTCACCCGGCCCGCCCTGATCATTCACCGGGTGGGCTACGGTATCGGCCATTACGATAGCCAGGCTCCCAACGTGCTACGGGTCTGTCTGGGCGAGATGGACCCGATGGTAACTGGCGAAACCGGTGATTGGGTGATGCTGGAATGCAGCGTCGATGACATGAATCCGGAATGCTACGATTTGGCGCTGGATCGGTTGTTGGCTGCCGGAGCCCATGATGTCTGGCTGACTCCGGCGCTAATGAAGAAGAACCGGCCTGGGATGACGCTCAGCGTGTTGTGTCAACCGGTGCTGGTTCCTGCCTTGACCGAACTGCTACTGACTGAGACCACTACTTTAGGGGTGCGTCGCCACGCGGTGGCTCGCACCGGGCTAGTTTGGGAAATCATGCAGGTGGAAACCCGTTACGGTGAAGTGGTAGTCAAGACGGCGCGGCATCACGGCCGGCTACTGCGCTGTAAACCGGAATATGAAGACTGCAAACGGCTGGCGCTGGAGCAAGGCGTACCAATTCACGCGGTTTACGCGGCGGTGCAAGCGGTGCTGGCGACGCAAGGGTTGCCAGTGGCGTCGGTAGCCGCGTCGTCATGAACAACGCCGCATCGGCGTTCCAGGAGTTTCGGGCCGGTGTCTTCGCGCTCGCACCGCTGCTAGTGGGCGTTATCCCGTTCGGGATGATCTATGGGGCGCTGGCGCTGGCGAATGGTCTCAGTCCAGCGGCGGCGCTGGCGATGTCGAGCATCCTGTTTGCCGGTTCGGCGCAATTTCTGTTCTGCCAGTTGCTTGGCGTAGGCGCACCGGCGACGGTGATCATCGCCGAAGTCGGCTTGCTCAACCTGCGTCATGCCCTGTACAGCGCGGCACTGGCGCCCCGCATTGCCCACCTGCCGCGCCACTGGAAATTGGCGCTGGCCTATCTGCTGACGGATGAAGCCTTCGCCGCGATCAGCCAGCGAGAATCTGCGGGCGAGGCGGGCTCGCAGCGACACTGGTTCTATCTGGGCGCGGGTCTGGCGCTGTGGGGTGGCTGGCAACTGTCCACTGCGGCGGGCGTCATGCTGGGCGCCCGGTTGCCGGCGCACTGGTCGCTGGATTTCGCCTTGCCGCTGACTTTTATCGCCATCGTTGCGCCGTTGATCCGAAACCGGGCAATGCTGGCGACGGCGGCAGTATCCGGGGGCGTGGCGCTGTTGGCAGCCGGTTTTCCCTTCAAACTGGGGTTACTAGCGGCGGCGCTGGCCGGAATAGCGGCAGGCTGGTGGGTGGCGGAGGCCCGGCGATGAGTATCTGGTGGACGATGTTGGCCTGCGGTATGGTGACTTTCGTGATTCGCCTGTCGTTCATTGCGGCGGAAGGCCGACTGACTTTCCCGCGCTGGTTCCGAACGCTGCTGCCATTTGTCCCGGTGGCTGCCCTGACCGCGCTGGTGATTCCGGAATTACTGATGCCGCAGGGGGCGCTGTGGCTGTCCTTGAACAATGCCCGGCTGGTTGCCGGACTGGTCGCCATAGCTATTGCGGTTCAGACTCGCAGCGTGTTGTGGACCCTGGTCGGCGGTTTTACGATGCTGGCGCTACTGAATGGGGGTGTTCCGCCATTGACCATAGCTGATTCCTTGAACCCGCATGTCCTACGCTGATATCACCTTTTGCGACCAGAATCCGATCAAGCGCTGGCTGCAACAACGTCGATTGGCTGATGCGATCCAGCTTACTGCCCACTTTCAGGGTATAAACACCGTACTTGACTTTGGGGCAGGCAATGGCGAATTGTCAAAACGGTTGATTAATTTTTTTCCGAAAGCCCACATTATTTGCTATGAACCCACCTTTGATTTAATGGCGGAAGCCCAGAAAAATACAGAAAAATTTCAGCAGATTCGCTTCGTGAGTGATATGGGTGCAGTGAGTAAAGAGTCCGTTGATCTGCTTTATTGTCTTGAGGTCTTCGAGCATCTGCCGGTGAACGAAGCAGAGAAAGCCTTTTCATTGATTCGCTCGGTACTGCGAAATAGCGGAATCGCCATCATGGGCGTACCGATAGAAGTGTACCTTCCGGCGCTCTATAAGGGTATTTTTAGAATGACGCGACGTTTCGGGGATTTTGATGCGACGCCGGGTAATGTACTACGTGCCACTGTTGGATTCCCGCCGCAATCCCGCCCAATCAACGAAATCGCTACAGGTTGGTGGTACCACCCGCATCATCTGGGCTTCGACTATCGGCGTTTTCGCGCATTGCTCAAAAGCCAGCACCTGATGATTCTGAAACAGTCAGCCAGCCCGATCCCCATTTTTGGGGCATGGATCAATCCTGAGATTTATTTTGTTGTTCAGAAAGTCAATAAGATACCGCCCTTATTCTAGTGTTCTGTCAGCGCCGTTCTGATTTCTCTATTCTTTCCTTCCTCCCGTGCTTTTTCGTGGAGGAAATAACAGCAGCAGGTATATTATCGAGTTCTCCACCGCCGGATGCTATTCAAAATAGGAATCTCAATCCAACGATAACTCAGTAATCCAACGCTGATGGTGGCTAAAAGCATGACTACAAGCATAATGACATGCGCTGTTGCTCCAGTAGTAGCCATTTTCGCCCAGATGCGACCTAAGGCAGATAGCACTAGGACATGTGAGAGATATATTGAGTACGAGGCATCACCAATTTTTATCATGCTTTTTGGAAAATATGCAGTCCCGTTTATTTCTGATCTTGCCGCCGCGTAGACTACTAGAAGCGACGGAATCCCAAACAATAATACCCTCAGCAAACCCTCTATTTTCAGAACAGATTGATTTATATTAAACCAAATAACGGAACATAAGAATATAGAGATTACAATGGCAATAATCACACGATCATTATTGAGAATGCGGCTATTCAGAAGTAAAGCAGCCGCTGCGCCCCCGATAAAATCTAAAGTGAGTGGGTGAAAGATGACTCGCACTGTTGCAGAATAATTCCCATCACAGTTTGTTATAAAGTACAAGAACCCACTGATCACAATCAGTGTCCATAGCACCAGCAAGACTGGAAATATCCGTTCGGGAATAATCGGCATCATCACTGTGATGACTATATAAAAGTACATCTCATGAATTAAGGTCCACCCGACCATAACCAGTGGCAGCAAATCCTGGGGGATGATTAGAAAAGAAGCCAAGAGATTAATCTGATGGCCCTGTCCAGCATTAACCATTTCCGGTTTATACAACCAGATAATCAGGACCAGAGTACTGTAGAACCAGTAAGGAGGATAAATACGGGTCACTCGCTGAAAAATAAAGTGCCCAGCCTTGGACAAAGACTGAAACTGACCCCGTGTAACCGTAGCAATGACAAAACCACTGATAACAAAAAAAAGATCAACACTGGCTATTGCATAATCCAGCCAGTCAGGAAGAAACGTCGCTCCGGGGCTATACTTCTGTTCAATGGCCTGCAAATGGCAAAAAACCACAAGCAGCACAGCGACGCCGCGTAATGCTTGGATATTCTCAAACTTTACCGGCGTCATCGAGGGATTTTAGTGGGGATTGTGAACTTGGGGGTTCTGGTAAAGTTTGTGCAACAGAGCAGATTGTCAGATTTCAACAACCGGATGACCATCACCGGATGTCAAACCACTCTGGTGCTTCGCGCCGCCTCTCCCGATCCAGGGAGGGGAAGAATAGCCTCGATTAATTTCGATTACTACAACTCAGGCTTTCAGCAGCGCTCGGATAGTCGATGAGGTCGTTACCTTGCCCTCACCACGATAAGCCTCGTGGTTGCTTTCAATGTCGTCGAGCTTGTAAAGGTAGTTCACCATCATCCCTGCCGATTGATTCAAGCCGTGATCTGAGGTATCGGCCAACCAGTTGACCCGCTCGATTCGTGCTCCATTGGAAAGGTGAAAGCGGGCCACCCGATCCAGCGCCGTGCTACTGTCGCGCTTCTTCTCCTTGACCAGATAACGGGCGACCAGTCGCAACATGGGTGCTTTCAGCGCCTTGGTCAGTTCCGGCTTCTGATGCCAGCCTGGCGTCTGCAATAGGGTTTTCAGCGAGACTGGCTCTTTGCCGGTGCCAGCGGCGGCGGCCAGCGCTTTACGGTCGACAGCGGTCAACCAACTTGCTTCCACGTCTTTGCCGGGTTCATTCAGCTTGCGCTCCAGCCACGGCCCAAAGTCGGGAATCGGCGACAGCGTGGCGAAGCTCTTGAGGTTCTTGAACTCGCTCGCCAGTTCATCCACCACCCGTTTGATCAGGAAGTTGCCGAAGCTGATGCCGCTCAAACCATCGTGGGCATTGGAGATCGAATAAAAGATGGCGGTATCGGCCTTGGCGGGGTCCAGCACCGGCGCGGCTTCATCCAGCAAGGTCTGGACGTTGTCGGCGATGCCATCCACCAGCGCCACCTGAACGATAATCAGCGGTTCGTTAGCCATACGCGGATGAAAAAAGGCGAAACAGCGTCGGTCGGAACTGAGCCGGTTTTTCAGATCGTTCCAACTGCGAATGGGATGGACGGCTTCATAGGCGAACAGCTTTTCCAGCAGCGAGGCCGGCGAATCCCAGGTAATGCGCCGCAGTTCGAGAAAACCGACATCAAACCAGGAGGCGAGCAACGACAGCAAATCACGCTCCAACGCTGCCAGCGCCGGGTCATCCTTACTCCAACCCAGCAGTTCCTCGCGTAAATCCACCAGAAACAAGAAACCCTCCGGCAGAGCGTTCAATTGCGCCAGCAGCCGCAAGCGGGGCGGCTGCAAGACCTCGCGCAAGGTGCGTTCCGCCTTGGCGCGGTCTTTGGGATCGCTTGCTTTCGACAGAGCTGCGACCGCCTTATCCACCACCTTGCGGTCGATGTCGAACTCAGTCGCCAGAATTTGCAGGAACCGCTTGCGGCCCTGGGCATTCAGCGACAAATAAGCACGGCCCAGGTTAGCGGCTCGGGCGCGAGCCGATACTTCGCCACCCCGTCCTTCCAGACAATCACGCATCTGGATTTTGAGCGCCTCCGCATCCTTGTCGGGCAGACTGGGGCCGGGCGTCGCAGTGAATAACCCGCCGCGCCAATCGGCCATTTCCTGCCAGGCTTCGCGAAGGTTGTTCATGGTGCGATCCAGCAGGCTGGCGCGGACGGTTTCAGATTCGTGGGTCGTTGATTCAGTCATGACAAAGCGCCTTTGGGATCAATGGCTGCCGCCGTTAAACCAGCGGATCGCCGTATGCCGTTCGAGATAGCAGTATAGAAGGCCGCCTTAATTCAAGCAGAATTTCAGTGGTCATGCATCATCTGCTCCCGACGTTCCAGTTTCGCCTTTCACTTTTAACCCGCCCATTAACTGGGCGCTGATCGGGGCTGTCAGGAACAGGAAGGCGAGGACCAGCAATTCGTGCAGACCGCCAAAATGCAGCGCGGAAGCCAGCAACAAACTGCCAACGCCAAGGGTGGCGGTTTTGGTGGGGGCATGCAGACGACTGAGATAGTCCGGCAAGCGGACCAAACCGATGGCGCTGATCAGCACCAGCGCCGCGCCAACGGTGATCAACAGGGAAACCACGATTTCGCGCCACATGGCGGTACCTCCGTTACTCGAACAGCCGACCGCGACTGACGAAGCGGCACAGCGCTACGGTGCTGATAAAGCCGAGCAGGGCGATGAACAAGGCGACCTCGAAATACAACGTACTGTCGAAGTGGATGCCGATCAGCACCAGCAGGGCGACGGCGTTGAGATAAAGGGTATCCAGCGCCACGATCCGATCCGGCAAGGTTGGGCCGTACAGCAGCCGCCAGCTGTACAGCACCAGCGCCGCGCCCAGTAGCGTGAAAGCCAGAGCAACCGCCCAATTCAACATGGTGTAAACATCGCTTTGAGTGGGGCTTCGTAACGGGTTTTGAGCGTGGCAATCAAGGCGGCCTCATCTGTGATATCAAGGCAGTGAATCCGCAACCGGCGCGGATTGGGCGTGAACTCAATACTGATGGTGCCGGGCGTCAGGCTAATCGTTGCCGCCAGTACTGCAATAGCTGACTCATTCTCCAGTTCCAACGGCATCTCGATGAAACCAGGCCGCAGTTGGACGGACGGGCGGGTCAGAATCAGCCAGGCGACTTGCAAATTGGCGATCACAATATCCCACAGTAGTCGGCCCAGGTAGTGTAACCACTGTCCGGGCCGACGCAGCCGTGTCGGTTCCGGCGAGACTCGCGCAACGAATGTTGGAATCGCTAGGGCCAGCACCCCGCCCAGCAGAAGGTGACCGGGCGAGAGGCTGTTGTGCAGCAGCAACCAGGCACCCAGCAGAGTGGCGCTCAGGAGCAGGCGGGGGAACCAGGCGGTGGTATTCATCGGTCGATAGTGGTGCTAATCATAGGAATATCAAATGTCTAACATTACGTTCAACGGCGCAGCAGAGTCCGCTGCAACGACTCGTTAGGTGTCGATGTGGCTGACAAGTAGAAACTGTTGAGGATGACGAATGGATTCAACGGCCAAGTCAACATCTAGTTCCGGCCAATAAATTTATCACACCATCTTTATTTGGGTGTGCTTCAAAGAGCGATAACAAAAATGCTTCTAAAGTGAAGTAGGCATCATAAACGACGCCTTAATTTTGCGTCGAATTTGACGCCTAATCTGGCGCTCTTGCACTAACAGACTGATTTACGGATTCTTGGCTGCGGCCAGACCCGGTGGAACCTTCTGCCAGGGATAGCCCTTGCGCCCCAACTGATAACCGTAATCGAACAGCGCTCGCATAAACTCAGTGTCGAAATCCTCCTTGTGCTCAGCATTAAAATCCGCGCCGATATAAGCCAAATTGAAGTCGAGGCCATCTTTTTGCGCCAGCAGATAGAGCCGGTACAGGTCGCCGATGCCTTGAGTCTGAATCAGCGCAGAAATAGCGTGCCCAGCAATCGTCAGGGTGCTGCGTTCCACCGTGGCCCAGTCCGGGTCCAGCCGCGCATTGCGGATAACATAGGCTTTGCGCACCCGCTTGGCGAACACTTGAATACCCTCTCGATGCGCGGTGTCACTGAGATTGGCCGGGTAGAGAAAGACTTGCCGCATCGCCCCGCCATCCACATGCATTTCCTGATAGGGTTTGCCATCCACTTCGACATCGAACATCACCGGTGGAAAAGCGCCGGGAATCGCCGCCGAAGCCAGCAGGATGCGGCGGAACAATTCCAATGCTTGGGGATGGTTGCCAGCGGCTTCAGCAATAGCCCCCATGTTCCAGACCACCGGGCGTCGAGCATCCAGGTTAGTGGTGCCGATCAGCAGCAATCGTCCCTTCTGGTGTTCCTGGGCGATCCGGGCGAGCAGATCGGCATTGATGTACTTGCTGATCAGCCTTAAAAGCGGCTCGTTGTCGGCCATGCCATCGCTGGTCAGCGCCGCCAGCAAGCTGCGTGGAATGGCGATATCCTGCGGAGTGACTTGGGTGTAGACCGCCCGGAGCGTATCGTCGTACTCGGGGCCAAGGAAGGCGAAGGGAGCGATCAGCGCCCCGGTGCTGACCCCGGTCACCAGCTTGAAGGTCGGGCGGTCACCGGCCTGAGTCCAGCCCACCAGCAAGCCGGCCCCGAATGCGCCATCGTCGCCGCCGCCGGAAATGGCGAGATAGTTCGCTGGCGGCAACGGGCCGTGATGCCCTTCGTGCGCCCACTCGACATCTTCACGTTCCAACTCCTTGATATCCTCCCGAATCAATGGATTAAGATCGGCATCCACCCAAAACCGGGCGTTGGGAATACCGGGGATTTTGGCCCGAATCGTGTCCTTGGCAGGGACCGCAGCCAAACGATTGAGGGTGCCGCAGCCCTGGAGCAGAAACAGCAAAGCTGTGGATAGCAGCACGACGATGATCGATGTTTTGCGGCGCATGGGTGTCAGCTCAGTTGCTTATCAGCGGAAGGTAGCGCCCAACGCAGGGCCGGCCATGCGCATATCTTGAAGAACCTCATCGCCGGTCGTGGAGTAAGAGAGGTTGCGGTATACGAGCACGACATCGCCCCAGTCGAAACGATAGCCGACACCGATCCATCCCTGCCAGGTCCAGTTCGAGTAATTGCCCACGTCGATGTCGAGATAGTACGGCAGGAACCAGTCGCCACTGTCGCCGAGACTGACCGCGCCACGCACGCCGACGATTCCGTCCCATACGTTGAGCTTGTTGGAACTGCCGCCCGAGCGATCGAGCACGCCTTCCGGCCCGTCGGTGCGGACCATGAACTTGCCGTCGCGGCGGAAGAAAGTGGAGGTGACCCCGGCGTAGGTGAAATTCACGCCGTTGAAGTCACCGAGCACGGTCTGTTCCGTGGCGGGCCTGCATCGCCTGGGCGTACTGCGAACCGTGCCAGGCCTGGTATTCGGCGCAATGGCATCCGACGCAGCTTTGCGCGCCGACATAACCACCGCCGGTCGGGTCCAGCGGCGGATGACTGGCCGGCAAGGTCACTGGCAGGGGCTCGACCGGTTCGTTTTCGGCCTGCGCGGGAAGCGATAACAGGAGGGCGCTAGTCAGTAGCAGGCCGATGAACGACCGCAGCGCGCACGATTGGGAAAGCCGCTGAAAAAAACGTAGCATGGTTCGGGTTACTGGAATTTCCAGATGAAGTTAGCCGCCAGGAAAAACATGTCAGTGTCGATGGAGCCGATCAGATCGCCGCGTCCGCCCACAGCCGGAGAATTCGCCAATTTGTTCACATCCATGCTGCCACCGTAGATGTACTCTGCGGCGATGCCCCACTCGAAGCCGGGATTGACCTGATTCTGCGCCCCGATGCCGAAGCGCCAAGCCGCATTGGCTGGCAACGCGGGGGTGACATTAGAGTTGTCCTGGAATCCTGAGTCGTAGGCCATGCCGAAATTGAGGGTCCAGGGATCGCTGACCTTCACTTGAGCGCCGAGAGCCGCGTGCCAGGTATCCTTGAAATCGAGGCTGGTGGTCAGGCTCTTGGGGTCGTTGGAATCGACCGAGACATCGACCTTGCCGAATTGCGCCCAGTTCTGCCAGCCGAGACTGCCGAGCAGCGCCCAGCGCTGATCCATCTGCTGGAAGAAGCTGAGATTGAGCGTCTGCGGAATCGACATCCCCAGATCGATGCTACTGCCCAGCAAGCCGCGCTGGCCCAGCAACAGCTCCAAACCGGGCGCCAGTCGGGAAAAATCGGCATTGGCGCTGAAATCGAGGTCCACTTGGGAGGTATAGGTCAGGCCGATGCGGGTGCCGGACTGCGGTTGGTACAGCGCGCCGATGTTGACGCCGAAACCCCATACATTGTCGCTCAGCTTCAGCTGGCCATCCGCCGCGCCGGGCAGGACGTTGTTAACCGCCACCTGATCGCGGAAGATGCCATAGGTGGCGTTGAGGCTCGCCCCCAGCGAGAACTCCGGGCTGACCTGCCAAGCGATGGACGGCAACAGCGACAATCCCAGGAGCGTGGATTCCTGAAGATAGTAGCGCCCGACCCAATTGCTGTCGTAACTCTCGGACAGGCCGAAATTACCAGTGGCGGCGAACCCCGCAGTTACAGTGGGAGACAGCTGTTGGGTGTAGAACATGCCTCCGCCGGGAAACCAGCCAATGGGATTGCCGCCATCGTCCCGGCCCAGCTCCGGCGAGGTGCCGGAATTGGCGGAGAAACTAGAGTCCCCATAGAGAACCTGTGCCCCCAACAGCAATTGTTTGCCGGGCAGACGGGTCATGCCGGCGGGATTGGTAAGGACGGTGGAGGCATCCTGAGCGCGGGCGGTATAGCCCGCCGAGGCCAACCCCACGTCGGCGGTCCCGACCTCGTACAGCAACAAACCACCCGCAGCGGCGCTGCCGGAAAACACGGCGCTCACAGCGAAAAGTAGACCACGTTGGAACGACATGACGATCTCTCCCCGGATATTTACACCTTGCGGTGCGCAGTTATGGTTCTTGTCTTTGATAAAGATAAGCGATTTTAGCGGCGACGACACTCAAGGCGAACATTCAAAGCCCGTGCCCTTCCCAAAGCGCTACTTGAGATGATTCATGGGTGGAGCCTCAGCACAGCCGGCGCGATCGTATGTACGATAACATTCGAGGTACCGGTGACGAGAAACTGCATGCCGATCGCGGCCACCAGCAATCCGAGGATACGGGTGACGATACCCAGGCCAATATCACCCAGGAGTCGCTGCAGAAACCGGCCCGACAGGAGGATCACGAACAGTAGCACGGAGACGGCAACGGTGATGGCGATCAGCCCCAACGATAACGTGGGGCTCTTGATCTTCTCCGCCTCGTTCGCGTAGAGGATCAGATTGGCAATGACGCCGGGTCCCACCAGCAGTGGCAAGGCAAAAGGAATCACGATCTGCCGGTAAACGGATTTGGCTTGATCGAGGTCGGTCTGCGTTGCTTCCAAGCCTAGATTATGAGACCCCTTCGTCGCATCTGCGGTGACGATGTGGATACCGATCAGGAGCAGTAGGATACCGCCGGCCATCCGAAAGGAATCGATGCTAATGCCAAAAAAATTGAGGAGCGCCGGCCCTGTGAACAAGAAGAGCAACATGAGCCCCATCACGGTCAAGGAGACGAGCAGAGAGAGCCAACGCTGGACGCCGATGGCCAATCCCGATGCGTAGCCAATGAAGACTGGGAGCATTCCCAAAGGGTTGAGCAGTGCGAAAAGAGTGGCCGCATAGGTGCTCAGGATTTGCGATTCATTCATCGTTACTGATTTCCTATGGAAGCCTTACGAAAACACCCCTCTCTTTTTGGAGAGGGGCTGGGAGTGAGGTTCTTTATGGCAGTAGTTCAATCTCACCCGGCCGCCAGGTCTTGTTGAACCAGGGCTCCAGCGGACCGTAGAGGCGCAGGATCATGAACCAGCCCTTGCCGGGAATCGTCTGCACCCAGTTGTTCTCCATGCCTGTCGGGGCCTTGGGGCCGAAGAAGACATCCACCGAACCGTCGTCATTGACCTTGACTCCCTTGTTCTGGCTGCTCACGCTCGGGGCCTGCTGATCGGTCTGGAGCATGGAGCGGGTCTGAGTGTCGTAGACGATCACCGACCAGAAGTCCTTCACCGGGATATTCGGCGGCAGGTGCAGCTTGTAGGTCTTGGCGCCGTCGAACGGGTTGCCGTTCGCGTCCAGCGCGGTCCAGGGGTACTGCGATCCCTTTCCGACCATCTCCTCGGCCATTGCGGGCGTTACACCGGTCGCGAGGTAGTAGAAGAAGGCAGCGCCGTCGAGGTTGGCGACCCCCGGAGAGACCTCGAACTTGTAGCCGCCGAAGAAAGGCACACGCCACGAACTGTCCGGGTAAAGGAAGCCGGCCTTGTCACGCATCTTGTAGGCAATGGCACGCGCGGTCACCGCACCGATGTTGGCGGTGTCGGTCAGGATCTCCTTCATGCGCTTGTCCGGGTTGAAGGGCTTGCCCTTCTCGATGCCGATCGAGGCGAACAGACCGAGCGTGGTTGGATCGGAGCCCTCACTCGGCTCCTCCTGGATGACCTGGTTTAGCAGCTCCCAAAACGAGTAATCGCCCGGATAGACGAAATTCGAGGGAATGCCGGAGGCATCGACGAACTTCATCTGCGGCGGATTGGCCGCATCGGCGAGGCGATAGATCTTCAGGGTCTTTTTGACCGACTCGACTCCCGGCTTGGGCGATCCGTCGACCAGGAAGGAGCGGAACGGCATCCAGGTCCCATAGGTGCTCGGTCGCACCACGAAGTAGTCCTTCGGCACCTCACCTGTATAGCCTGGTGGCAGGATCAGGTACTTGCCGCCTTTACCTTTGTCTACGCCGGTAATACCGACATCGGCCACCCAGCGATACCAGAAGTCGTCGATCAGTCCTAGCACTTTCGGCGGAACTTCCACGACCAGCGGTCCCTTGTGCGTGTCGAGCCAAATGAAGCTGTAGACGGTGTTGTCGTTCGCCGTTAGCTCCACGGTCTTGGAGTCGACCAGATCCTCCCAGATCACATCCGTCTGGTTGTCCGGCCCGAACTTGCGCAGCGAGTCGCGCATGCTGGCCTGGTTGACGATCGGCAGGCCGAGGAGATAGGCCTGGAGCGCGCGCGACCGATCCAGATTGTCGTAGATTTTCTCAATGGTGCCGGGGTTCGGAAAGCCGTCGTTCGAGTGCAGCGTGCCGATCGAGGTCTCAAGTGTGTCGGGTATGGCGACGCCCGGTGCAATCGGCGTGGTCATCTTGTACTGGACCGTTGCCGCCGAATCCGGCGCCGCGGCAGGAAGGGCCAGCTTCTGGCCGATCTCGATCTTGTCCGAAGCGAGCTTGTTGTGTGCCTTCAGCGCGTCCACAGGGATCGTGAAGCGCTCGCTGATCGCGATCAAGTCATCGCCTTCGACTACGACGTAGGTGGCGGTCACCGTGTCGTACTCACCTCGCGCATGTTCGCGGGAACCGGTATCTACCACAGTGCCGACACCAAGGGCGTAAACCGCGCCCAGACCAAAGCTCAAAAACAGGACCAGCGCTGTAAGCCCTATCCGTTTTGTCAGTCGGTACCTGCTGGATGGATTCATATCTCTTGTTTACCTCGTTTGCTGTCAATACCGCTAAAAATTTCCCGTCTACCCTGTCACCGAGGCAGACGAAGAGCTCTTGCGCTACTTCTCGCCAAGAAACAGATCTCGGAGGACCTGCTGTCGGGCGACATCAATGTCCAGGCCATCGGAGAAGTATCTTTCGATCGATCCGTATTGCTTCCGCATCTCGTCAAAAGAGGCTTCCAGATACTCTGGTTTCACTCCAAAGACCGCGACAGCGATGTCGCGGTCGCCACCAGCCTCGACAAATTCATCGATCGTCCGTTTGAACTGCGGGAGGGTGTATTCGTTGGTGCGCATATAATCCTCCATGACAGTTTCCGGTGGCACGCCAAGTAACGTGAGCAAGGCGGCGGCGGCCCACCCTGTACGATCCTTCCCGGTCGTGCAATGGAAAACCGCCGGCAGCTTTTTCCGGTCCGCCAGCGATAGAAATAAGGTGCGGTAGGACTGCCTTGCGCTCGGCAGCGAAATGAACTCGCGATAACCTTCCATGAAAAGCGCCTCGATTTTCCCGTCGCCGAGCGCTGCGTTAGCCTTCTTCGGCTCGCGTAATAGCTTTTCAAGCTCTGCCGGTGCCGAAGACTTGGCGTCGGCGAGCACATTCAGTAGGTGGTACTTGACCCCAGGCGGCATCTGGTCGGGCTCGGCCTTGGCTTCAGCCGCGGTACGAAGGTCATAGTCATTCTTCAGCCGCAGAGCCTTCAGCTTCCTGTCGTCTTCGGCGGTCATCGGGTGAAAGGTATCGGAACGGTAAGCAAGCCCCCGGACGATGGCTGCGCCGTCGCGGGTCTTGTAGCCGCCCACGTCACGCAGGTTGGGCACAGGTGGGATATCCAGCGCGATACCCAGACTTTGGCCCGGTGCAAGATTAGGCGGTCCATCGGTCTCGGCCACTGCGGAATTGCTAGAGCACAGCATCAAGGACAGGGTGCAAGCCGCCATGACGCCTGTGAAAGTGGGAAGTTGTTTACTCATTGAGTCTCTCCAAACCACCACTCGGGCCGCGCCCTTTCGGAAGCGGCCCGAGTGGTTCACAACCGAAATGCGGATTACTCGCGGCCAGATTCGACTTTCTTCAAGGCCTCCTCGAACTTCTTGATGTCCGCTGCCGACAACTGCGGACGGTCTACCTTGATCGTCAGCTTGTTGAGCTTGGCGGTCAGCGGGAATGGCGGCTTGTAGTCCGCATCATTCACGCCGGTGATCGTGTCGGAGCCAATGTCGAAGCTCTCATCCCATTGCAGGATGATGGGAATCGTTCTCTCCATCTTCTTGGTCGCGACCACCTTGCCATCGACCTTGAAGGTGGTGTCCGCGGGCCGACCGATACCCGAGAAGTTGTTGTACGCCATCGTGCCCACACCCAGCCCGTCATACTTGGAATCGAACTCGATGGTGTGCTGACCGGGCGTGAGCGCGTCCGGACCCTCCCACTTCACGCGCTCCAGATCGAGCAGGTTCCACAGGAACACCGGCTTACCCTTGAGCAGGTACATGCCGAAGCCGGCAAAACGCCCGCCGGAAGTCACGATCATGCCCTCGGCACCGCCGTCAGGAACGGTGATGTCTGCAGTGATGGTGTAGGAGGTATCAAGCAGATAGGGCGCATCGCCCTGCGGCAGACCGGTCATGGGCTGCGTGTAAACATACTCGTCGCGACCGGACGTAAGGCTCGGACGTGCGGATGCTACCCGGGCGCCCACCGACGCATCCAGTGGCAAGACCTGATACTTCTTCGCCTCCTCCAGGAACATCGCCCGCATTTCCTTGACCTTGTCCGGGTGCTGCGCGGCGATGTCTTCAGACTGGTTCCAACTGGTGCTCAGGTCATAGAGCTGGAAGACCTGGTTGTTGAGCGGGTCCGGGTTGGCCGGTGAGAAGGCATCCCACGGCGTGCGGTCAACCTTGGTGCTCAGCAGCCAGCCGTCGTGGTAGAGAGCCCACTGGCCCATCATCTCGAAATACTGGGTCGTATGCTTGGAAGGCGCTTTGGCGTTGGCCTTGTCGAAGGTGTAGGCATAGCTCGTGCCCTCGATGGGTTTCTGCTTGATGCCATCCACCACTTCGGGCGCCTTGATGCCGGTGGCCTCCAGAATCGTGGGCACATGGTCGATCACATGCATGAACTGTTCGCGCAGGCTGCCCTTGTCCTTGATGCGCGCCGGCCACTGAATCACCATGTTCTGGTTGGTGCCACCGAACCGGGACGCGTTCTGCTTGAACCAGTCGAAGGGCGTATCAAAGGCCCAGGACCAGCCCGCCGACATGTGGTTGTAGGCCAGTTCGGTGCCCCAGGCTTCGTAGAATTTCATCTGCACGTCCACCGGCGGCCGCACGCCGTTGAAGAACGCGACCTCGCTGAACGTGCCTTCCGGCCCGCCTTCGGCGCTGGTGCCGTTGTCACCGTTCTGGTAGATGATCAGCGTGTTGTCGAGCTTGCCGAGATCCTCGAAGTGCTGAATCACCCGGCCGATCTCGTAGTCGTTGTAAGCCACATAGGCGGCGAAGACCTCAACCTGGCGGATGTAGAGCTTTTTCTCCTCGTCACTCAGCTTGTCCCAAGGCGTCAGGACGTCGTTGGGCCAGGGTGTGAGCTTCAAACCCTTGGGAATCACGCCGAGCTTCTGCTGATTCTCGAAGATTCGCTCGCGCAGCTTCTCGTAGCCATCGTCGAACAGGTGCATGGCGTGGATCTTGTCCACCCACTCCTTGGTCGGGTGGTGCGGCGCGTGCGTGGCACCGGGGCAGTAGTGGAGGAAGATCGGCTGGCTGGGGTCGGTCTGGTGGATCCGGTCCATCCAGGCAATGGCGTCATCCGCCATTGCAGTGATCAGATTCCAGGAACTCTCTTTTCCGGTGACTGGCCAGATATTCGCTTTCGGATCGGATCGATCCATCTTCAGAGTGCCCTCGTGACCAATCCACGGATAGATCTGCGTGGTGTTGCGAAACAGGTTCGGTTCCCACTGGTTCGCGTCGCCGCCGACAAAACCGTAGAAGTAGTCGAAGCCCATGCCGGTCGGCCACTGGGTGAACGGCCCGGCCTGGCTGGCCTCGTAGGTCGGCGTATTGTGGTCCTTGCCAAACCACGATGTCGCATAACCGTTGTCGCGCAGGATGCGGCCGATGGTCGCATTGTCCACGCCGATGACGCTGTTGTAACCGGGGAATCCGGTAGCCTGCTCGGCGATCACACCGAAGCCCACCGAGTGGTGGTTGCGCCCGGTGATCAGCGCCGCGCGGGTCGGTGAGCACAGCGAGGTGGAGAACATCCGGTTGTAGCGCAGACCGTTCGCAGCGATGCGGTCCATGGTCGGCGTGGGGATCACGCCGCCGAAGGTACTCGGAACGGCAAAGCCGGCATCGTCGGTCAAGATCAGCAGGATGTTGGGCGCACCCTTGGGCGGCACGACGCGCGGCGCCCACCACTGCTTGGATTGCAGCGCGTCGTCCTTGATTACGCCGCCGAATTTCGGCTGTGGCGCGGGGAGTTGTGCGCCGCTGATCGTGGTGGTGGCGCTCGGTGAGCCAAGAACGCCGGTGACCTCCACCTTGGTATCGCCCGATGTTCCCGCCGGAACAGCCAGCTGCTGGCCAATCTCAATCTCGTTCGAACTGAGTTTGTTCTGCTCCTTCAGTGCGGCTACAGCGACGCCAAAGCGTTCGGCAATCGCGTCCAGATCGTCGCCCTTGACAACCACATAGGTACCGGTGGCGGCATCAAATGCGCCTTCGGCATAACGGTGTGGCCCTTGGTCAGCCGCTTGGGCGATGCTACTCGCGGCAAAGCAAAGGATAACCAGGGTCAGCGAAAGTATCTTCATGCGAGTTTCCTCATGCGAATCTCCTCCAGCAGGGACAGGTCGGTTCCAGTGGGTCGGATGGTTTTGCTATCAGGCTATGCCAAACCCGGCAATCCGAGCTTGGCAAAAAGTCTACTCGTTACCGACTTTCGGCAGGTTCAGACTGGGAGCGGGCGCTGGCCCGATGGCTACGCCCAGTTCCTGAACGTAATGCGCCACCACCTGATCACCCACCTTCAAATCCTTGAGATCCATGTTGGCGGGTATCTGCAAGCGCACATGGTGGATCGCGCCCTGGATCAACACCGTGCGTTTGGCCTTGTCGATGGCGAGAATCGTACCCAGCATTTTCACGCTGTCCTCAATCGTCGCCCCCGGCAAAGCGCCCGCAACGGTGCGTCCGGCGCTCACGGCATCTTCCCGCACATTGATGCCGCCGCTCCGGGCTTTATCGAGCGACAGGGCCAGCGCTTCGTGATACTCCACCTTGACGACCGAACCGGGGCCGATTTGCGCCAGGTTCCGCACGTCCGGCCCGGCATGGATGGTGAAAATCTTGCCGTCTTCATTCTTGATGCTAAGCAACCGGCTCTTCAGATCCACCGACTGCACGACGCCCACGGCCGTCATTTTTTCGCGGGCGCTCATGGCGTCGGCAATCGCCGCCATGGTCGAGGCGGTAGCCGGAACCTTGTCCTGCGCCATCGCCGTCGTCGCCAGCAAGCTGGCAACGGTCAGAACGGTCAGCGTCATTACTTTCTTCATGCTGCTCTCCTCGTAAGATTCAGGGTGGTTGGTCATTGAGACGGGGATCAAAACGGGGAAGGAACAACGGTGTAATACACACCGTTACTGCCGAAATGCGGCTGGTAGTAGCCGCTGCCACAGTTGTAGTAATGGATGCCATTGGCATTCACGCTGCTGCAACCACCACTGGGCAATGCGAAAACCTCGGAGCCGATGGCAGGGCTAGCGACATACACTGGCTGTTGCACCACTACCGTCGGACTGCTTGCCGCCGAACCAATAGCCGCACCAGCCGCCAGCCCGACCACGCCAGCCGCCGCAACCGCCCCAGCGCCGCAACCCCAACAACCGCCGGCCGCATACGCCGGGTGATAGTAGGCGCCGCCGCCGTAACCGGCGTGATAGGCGCCGCCATAACCGACATGGGTGACGCCGCCGTAGCCCACGTGAGTCACCCCGCCATAACCGGCGTGATACGCGCCGCCAAAGCCGCCGCCGCCATAACCGGCGTGATGCCAGGAGGTGAAACCACCCGCCCCGGCATGAAAGCCACCACCACGCCAGGCATTGGCCTGCACCGGCAGGATCGACAACCCCGCGACCGCGAGAACAACAAGTAGACGTTTTTGCATGGGTGTTGCCTCCAAAGCTGTTATCGGCCCGCCCCGGTCAGGGCGCGGAAATCCATCGGCTCAGCGCCTTTGGGTTTAGCGAAGGTAAAGAGCTTATCTGGCAGTTCCGGCTTCAGCTTCCAGTCGTAGAATTCCACCGTGAAGCGTGGAGCGCCTTGCACGTTAAGTAAGGTCCCGGCAATCAGGCACGGCAGATCGGTCTTGGCGTCGATCCAGATTTGCCCTTCAATGCCCGGCGCGGCGAGGGCCACATGCTCACAACGCACACCGTGAATGACGGAAAAGCCGGCGTAGAAGGCGCTGGTCATATCTTGGGTCAGGGTTGTGTAGGGATCGCTGTAGATCACGTCTTCAAACGGCAGCAAAATGCCCGCCGTTTTCGCCGCGAACGACGGCAATTCATCCAGTGTCTTGGGCGCGTCCGTCGTGGCGTAGAGCTTGTGGATCGGCTCGTAGGCGGTCATCTTTTCGCCGTTGAAGTAGAAATCGAACGGCGGCGCATCGCCGCGAATCTCGGCGCTGAGCTTGTTCGGGCGCTTCACCGCGATTACAGATTCGGTGAAAAAGGTCAAGAATTGCCCGGTGCCACCCGGCGCTTCGCTAGAACTACGGGTGCGGACCAGGAATGACGGAGTAGAAGCCAGTTTTGCGCTCATCTTCTTCAACAGGTCCAGCGCACCCTGCTCCATGACCTTGGGGGGCGCTGTTGGGGCAGCCTGCGTTGCTGGCGTAGGCGCCGGAGCCTTCTCTTGGGCGATGGTCGGGCCAACCGTCAATGCTGAAAACAATGCGAGCGCGACCGTGGCTCGCCGGATTTTGAACTGCATGCTGGTTCTCCAGGTTTTATTGAAGGGTGGTTAAAGCTGAACGCCGGCGGGTCATCAAGACCGCTTGCTAACGCGCTAAGAGTGGATCTCTCTGTAACCATAGCGCTCAATAATTAACTGCTTGTGATCATCTATACCCACATTATCGGGGACTATCAGCCGCTTTTGGGACTTATAGCGCAGGTTCGCACTAAGAGATCGCCTGCCATAAAAATAGCCTATTTAACCAGCGCTACCCGCTACGGGCCTAGTCCAGCCGAACCCGGATCTACCACGCCAAACTATCAGGAGTCTTTAAGTCAACGTGGAATTATCACTTTGAAGAGGTCTGCATGCTTGACAAATCGCGACAGTATTCTGCTACTTTTTTGAGGATGAGCAGCCATAAACCATCGCCTGGTAACAGGAACAGCTCCCAACAGAAACACCCAGTGCATGAGGGCCATTTGCGGGTCGGTCCTCTCATCGAGATTCCCCAGATTCTGCGGGAACGGGGCATCGATCCGGTTCAAGTAATCCGCAGTGCCGGTCTTGAAATGGCGCTGCTCGACGATCCCGAGAATATGATTTCCTTCGTTGCCATGGGCCGCTTGATGAAACGATGCGCGGCACGAACGCAATGCCCTCATTTCGGACTACTGATCGGACAGAGGGCGGGGCCAAGCAGCCTGGGTATTATTGGACACTTGTCTCAACAGATGCCCAAGGTCGGTTCGGCATTGCGCAGCATAATCCTCCACCTGCCTATACACGATCGAGGCGCCGCGCCACTCCTGTCGGTCGAACCGGACGTAGCGGTGCTGAGCTACCTGATTTATCAACAAGGGGTGGAAGGCTCCAACCAGATTTACGACGGCGCTATTGCCATCACTTTCAATATCCTGCGGGCGCTGTGCGGCCCAACCTGGTACCCAACCGAGGTGTTGTTCTCTCATCGCCAGCCCAGCGATACCAAACCCTACCGCCAGTTCTTTCAAGCCCCGCTCCGCTTCGACAGGGAGCGAACGGCGCTAGTGTTCCCGGCGAAGTGGCTCGACTGCGCCGTGGCGGGCGCAGATCCCATCCGGCGCGAGCAGATCGAACAACAGATCACCACACTCGAAAACCTGGACAGTCGCGACCTGGTCAGCCGATTGCGCTCTGTACTACGAACCCTGCTGATCACTCACCGAAGTTCTTTGGAACGAGTAGCGCAACTTTTCTCGATGCATCGCCGCACCTTGAATCGGCGGTTGAAAGCACAGAATTACACCTTCCATGAGTTGGTGAATGAAGTCCGCTATGAAATTGCGCGCCAGTTGCTGGAGGACAGCCAGATGTCCATGAGCCAGATCGCGGTGACCCTCGACTACAGTGACGCTAGTGCCTTCACCCGCGCATTCCGACGCTGGTCAGGTACGACGCCGGCTGTATGGCGGGCACGTTCCTCTGACTGAAATCAGTTTAAAGAGAAAACGATTAGATGGAACACAACGCCAGCACCATAAACCGGAGCAACTGCTAGGGAGAAGGGAAACACAGGGTCATTCATTTATGCCGCTTGGCGCAGTAAAACCCGGCGGCTTTTTTTGCCACGGATAGCCCTTGGCCGCCATGTCGTACCCCACAGCATAAAGCTTGCGCATGAACTCAGTGTCGAAATCTTCCGTGTGCGGCGCGTTAAAACTATCCGGGATGTACGCCAGATTGAAATCGACACCGTCGCGCTGGGTGGTGAGATAAATCCGGTAGAGATCGCCGATGCCTTGGGTTTGGATCAGCGAAGAGATCGCCCGCCCGGCGATGGTCATCGTGCTGCGCTCCACCTGTGCCCATTCGGGATCTAACCGGCTATTGCGAATCACATACGCGATCCGCTTGCGCTGCTGGAGTCCGAGTTGGTGCGTCTCATCTTTGATGCGAAGCGAAGGAGGATAGATGAAGACCTGCGTCATAGCGCCGCCGTCCACATGCATCTCCTGATAGGGTTGTCCATTGGCCTCAACATCGATCATGGTCGGCGGAAACGCGCCGGGGATCGCGGCGGAGGCCACCATCAAGGTCCGGAACAAATCCAGCGCCCTAGGATCGTGACTGGCCGCAAGCTTGGTCAGATTCCAGATAATCGCCTGACGGGCATCAAGGTCGGTGGTCCCCACAAGAAGCAAGCGTCCTCTGGCATACTCGGCGGCGATCACATCCAGCAGCGCCTGATCCACATACTTTGCAATCAGCTTCCACAAAGGATGGTTGTCGGCCATGGCATCGCTGGTCAAGGCCGCCAGCAAGCTACGCGGTGCCAAAATATCCTTGGCGGAAATAGTGGTGTAAACCTCCTTCAGCGTGGCGTCGTAGGCCGGCCCCGCAAAGGCGAATGGCGCGGTCAACGCCCCAGTGCTGACACCGGTTACCAGTTTGAAGGTCGGGCGGGTACCGGCGGCTGTCCAGCCGTTCAGCAGCCCAGCGCCAAACGCGCCGTTGTCGCCACCGCCGGAAATGGCGAGAAAGACCGCCGGAGGCAGCGGGCCTGGGTGACCGCTGGCCGCTAGATAGGCTTGCTCGCGTCTGACGGACTCCAGACCTTCGCGGGCCATCTCGGCCATATCACCGGGGTTGCCGATTCGATACCGGATTTTTTCCAGCCCTGGAATTTGTGCCTGATTCTGCAACCTTTCAGGCACTGCCGGCTGGCGCGGCGGAGTGGCGCAACCCGGCGCGAGCAGCAGGACAACCAGTCCGAACAGGAAAATAATTATCGCATGTGTGTTTGGTGCCCTCAATCCCATGGTTCTTGCCCCACTGCTATTAGCATTTATGACAGATTAGTTGAATTTCATGACGATTTGGATGATACCACCAGCGCCCCACAGGGACGGTATCCCGTCATTGCCGCAACCGCCGATGTTGCCCCGCCGGGTCAAAGCTATCGTAGACGATGAGGGTCACCGCCACTTGGGGCAAGGTCAGCGACCACATCATCTTGCGTACGGCGGACAGA
Source organism: Candidatus Competibacteraceae bacterium (assembly GCA_003989085.1). Taxonomy (GTDB): domain Bacteria; phylum Pseudomonadota; class Gammaproteobacteria; order Competibacterales; family Competibacteraceae; genus RXIV01. Next base: position 674,429 of record RXIV01000001.1, on the reverse strand, counting down.
CAGGCGAACGAACAAATTCCAGCTTCTCCTTGATCATCGTCGCGCTGAACGTGATGGTGATAACTTGCTACTTCAATCTTATTGAGCGGCTATTTGGGAAACATCAACTGCACCTGCGCACGGATCTGCCAGTTGGCGGCATCATCTGGGGCGGCCACGTTGTAGTAGGCCGACAACTGTGTATTCACTGGCAGCTTGCCGAAGTGAAAGATCTTGCCGATACCGCCACCTAGAGGCACGGTCCACTGCTGGCCGCTGTCGGCCTTCCAGTCAACGGTGAGGATGGGCGCGCTGGTGAGATAAAAGCCACTTTTGAAGTTGTAGTTAAGGAAGGGCTGAATCAAACCGTTGTTGTAGGAGCCGCCCTGCTTATCGCTGGTGAGTGACCAAACATTGTTAACCAGCATGCCGTACACCCAAGGGCTGCCCTTGTCGAGATGCAGCATCACGAAAGAAGGTCCTAGTCCCCAGTTATCGTTGCCCAGTTGTGTGTTGCTGTTGGTGGGCAACTGAGCGATCGCCCCGACGCCCCAGATCCACTCACCCGGATTAGCCGGCGACAGGAACGCCGTGAACTGAATATCGCCGATGCCATTGGTGCGGTTGTCGCCCGGATAGAGCGGCGGCATTGAGATTACCGGGATGATCGTGCGGGTGATGATATTCCAGTCGTCGTTCACCGAGACCGGGATCACCGGCTGGATGTTGAGCACATTCTGCGTACCCTTCTCCGGTCCGAAATTGAGATTGGTATTATTCTGGAACGGCACGCTGATCAGGTTGCCCACCGGGTTCTGCGCCAGCTTCGCCAGTTCCTCGGCGCTCAGTTCGGCGTGCGTGGGCACCGCTGTGAATAGCAGGGCGGCAAACCAGATCGTGCTAGCCCAAGAGGGTATTTTTGTTTGCATCATTCTCTCCAAAAAAAGGGCCTCGCCACCGTAAGGCCCCTATCTTCATGTCGCTATCTCGCGAAACACCTTAGTCTTGCCTCACTTGACAAGTTCGATCTCGCCAGCACGCCATTCTTTTGTGAAGAAGGTTTCCAGCGGGCTATAGAGACGCAGGATCGTGAACCAGCCCTTGCCAGGCATGGTTTGGATCCAGTTACCGCGTTCCACGCCTTTTGGCTGAGTCGGACTGAAGTAGATCGTCGTGGAACCATCGGCACTCACCACGGCGGCGGGCGACGGATAGCTCTGGCTACCGGCACGCGGGTAGCGCTGTGGCGTGTCGAGCATCGATCGTGACTGGTTATCATAGACAGTGAACGACCAGAACGCAGCGGCGGGAATGTTCTTCGGGAGCGACACTTTGTAAGTCTTGGCACCATCGAGGGGATTCATGTCCGCATCGAGAAACCCCATCAGATACTGCGAACCGACCTTGGGAACGCGCATGATCATGCCGGGAGAATCGAGAGTGTAGGCATAATAGAAGGCGGTCCGCGAATCGAGAGTGCGCGCGCCAGTCGGTGGCAATGGCTTAAAGGCGCCCTCTTTGGTGATCATGGGCGGTGGCGTCTCAAAATCGTATCCGCCCTCCCACAGCATGTTCCCCCACATCGAATTCTCGTAGTAGAACCAATCAGGATGCATTTTGGCGAAGCGCCAGTTCAGGACGCGACCGGTGGCATTACCGAACTTCGCCGCGTCGGTGAGCACCCGCTTCGTGTTGGCATCCGGCTTGAAGGGCTTCCCTTTGACGATACCAATGGCGGCAAGCTGGCCGGCAAGCTCGACGTCGTAACTGGTGGCCGGCTCCTGCTGCACGTTCTCGTTAATCATTTCGAAGAAGGTGTAGTCGCTCGGCGGGATCGTGTTAAAGGCCTTGCCAGTCGCTTCGACAAACTTGGTTTCGGGAACCGGCGGGTTCTTTTCAAGCCGCACGCCGCCCTCCAGAGCGGTGGCGATGCTGGTGCCATAGCCACCTGGAGTGTAGGGATAGACCTTCATGGTCTTTTTAATCATCTCAACAGCCGGTTTCGGGTCGTTGTCCACCAGATAGGCGCGGGCTCCGTAGAGTACCCGGTTGGTCTTCGAGCGTGCGACATGGAAACCGCTATCCGGAAGAGGTCCTTCGTAACCGGGAGGTACAATAAGATACTTTCCGCCTTCACCGCGATCAGGTCCGGGGAAGCCGATGTCAATGATCCACGAGAACCACATGTCGTTGATGGTACCCACGCTCTTGGGCGGTTGTTCGATCACCATCGGCCCCTTGGTCAGGTCGAAGACCGCGAGGTAATAGACGGTATCCGCGTTGGCCGTCAGGAAGAGCGACTTCGCATCCATCAACTCGGAGAAGATGATAATCGTGTTGTCCGCCGCACCGATGCTCTGAAAACCCTTTTGGAGTGCGTAAGCCGAGGCTCCGCGGAAGCTGTTGTTATAAACGTTTAAGCCGTTGGTGAAGATCAGGAAATCGGCCACCGTCGTGGCGGTTTCCGGTGTCGGAGCGCCGTCTTTGAAGGTGAGCTTGCCGAGGCCGGTCTCGACCACGTCCGGGGTAAGCATCGACTGCGGGATCGCGTCGTTTGCCTGGGCGGATGAATTCGACAAGGCCAGAGTGCTTGCGAGGGCAGCAGTCAGCAGTAAATGTGTCTTCATGGTTGTTTCCCCCCAGTTATTTTTGATGTTGCATTGGCATGATTGCCCGTTGCTGCTGAATTCGCAGACCGTCTCGTGGGAAACGGTCTACAGGGTTCAAAATAGATAGAGTGGTGATCCACTTCACCATCTCAATTTTTGGAGCCCTCCATGATCGGCGACCCGCACCGGCAACCAGACTGGCCGCCAGCGCCAGAATCAAGCAAACGGTTTCAGCCCCGTGGTGAAGGGAGGATTCAGAAAGAATGATTTCTTCAAGCGCGGATACTCCAGGTGATTGCGAAGGCACTGATTCAATATGCGTAGGTTCAGTTCGCCAGCTCGATCAGGACTTCATCGCGCCCGAGTGAGAACACGACACCCTCACTGGCACCGGTCAGGTGCATGATCACACCTGCTTGGTTCTGCATCCACAATTCCGCCTTGCCTGACGTGGCGAGTCCGGCCTGCCCCGTTCCCTCCGAATAAGCACCCTCGAAATCGGACAGACGGTTCAGTCGGTAGACCTCGCCGCTAGCCTGGACCTGAGAAGCGCCGCCGGGTCCAACCACCGTGCCGACAACCTTAAACGGATAGGTGCGCCCCTGGAAAGTCAGCGAACCGGTTCCCCCCGTCATGCCCGCTGCGACGACTTCGGTCATGGTCACGGTACCCACGGGTGTCAGGCCGACAATACTCTGGGCGGTGGGGGGCGGTTGCACGGTACCGCAGGCGGAAAGGCTCAGAAGGCCCACCCCCGCTAGCCATGTGCACACTCCACGAATCTGATTGAAACGAGCATTGGTCATGATGATGGTGTCACTCCTCATTTAAAAAACAGCGAATGGGTACTGTCGAAAAACATCGATTTACGGCACAACACGCCCGCGTAGGCTCCGTCAATCCCCCTTGCCTCTAATGCGCACGCAACGATTCAGCAAGGCTGATCAGATTCTGAGGGTTCACAAGAATGATGCCGTGACGTGGAGCGTCAATGTCCGCTATCAGCATGAATGCGATAGAGACCACCAGTGGGAGAATCGGAAGCAATTTGGCTTTCTCTGTAGCGTCGCGTAAACCATAGCCGACCAATACGTTGCAACAGATAGCGATCGCGGTCATCAAACTCCATGCCTCAGTGGGAATTCGATTCCAAAAGGCCGCCTGGGAGTATCCCTGTGAGTTCAACACATCGTTCATGCCCGAAACAGCCAGGGCGACAACGGGTGTCGGCTGCGCCGAGGCTGGAGCTTGGACCGCGGACCACAATTCGGTCTGCAATTGAGCGGTGCGAACATTGATCTCTTGTTGAAGCAGTCGATCATAGTGGGTTCTATAGAACAAGACCCGCTGATCGAGGTAGTTCCGTAGCAGCACACGTATCTTTTCCGCATCCACAGCAGGCAGCAGGTCGGCCCGGACGTATTCGGTACCGATCGCGTTGGCCTCCGCCTCCTCGTAGTTTTTGCGTTGATCGTACCGGCCTATCGCCATCGAAAAGCTGAATCCGATAATGAGTCCGAGCAAGGTCAGCGTAGCAGCGAGGATAACGTCAAAGTCTTTACGCGCCTCATCATCCAGTTTGTGTTGCTTCTTGAGAAAAAATCTCCCGAACCATGCCGACAGCCACATCGTGATGAAGGAGAGGACCAAAACAAGCAATGGGTAGTGAGTGATGTTGTCCATAGTCTAGGCTTGTGTCGCTCCCTTGCCGCTGCGTCTGTGGCGAAGGACGCGATTCACGAGGCCGCGTATCGCCAGGTAGGGCAACACCGCGAGGATCGTGGCGACTATCAGTGCCTCAGACGGATAAACCCAGTGGTGCATAATGAGTTGGTAGATGGCATCAGCAATGACAGCAGCAATAAAGACTTTTCCCACATGCTCCCAGCCTTCTCGCAGGAGTTCCCGCCGGCGTGCTGGATCGCTCAAGACGACGGCCCAAAAGAAAAGCGGGCGGCCCGCTTGCGCGTCTTGTATTCCGGTGCGGATCGCGAAGAAAGCAGCCACCAGTGGCTGGATAATCAGGCGGAACGATAGTGGTGCGTGTGCGCCGCTGGTGATATCAGTCCACACGCGCGTGAAAATGGTGACGATCTCGTCCATATAAGCGAAAGTCCTGCGTATATCTGCATTAAGGGCGCTACTCTCTAGCCAATCCGCCCCGAAGGGCGGTGACTGTCCGGGATAAGGTGGGGTTAGTACACCTTATGGCAGCGGGTGACTCCGTTGACCTTCGTACACTTGGTGACGGGGTGGTGAGTCGCGGTCGCACCGCACACCCGATGACCATTCACCATTCGACACGCCGCTGCCGCGCCGGCTTCCTGCGCCGGTAAAGCGACAGCAATTCCAACCAATAACGTCAGCAATCCCGTTCTTACTATCGTTTTCATAGGTCTCTCCTGGAAAAATCGAAAATTTAATAAGGCGAATCATCGAACATGCCGAATGTGGCACAACCCACCAGCGCCAGATGGGCCGAAACCCAATGCTTTTTGGCGTGATTAAGTTTTCCTGCCCATCTTTTGGGAGGTCAGGACGCGGAACAATGGTTATTGCCCATACAGCGACTGACACTCGCTATAACTCGGTTGTCCCGCTCCATCAGCAATGCGCAGGCATTTTTCAAGCTTCCCCTGACGAATACGATCAGCACGCGTTCCGAGCTTTTCGGCTTGGGTTTTTTCGCTATCCCGCACGCTGCAAGGCACAATGATCCCTGATGAAAAACAAGGCTTCTCATTCAGTTCAACTGTGTCCGCCGTGGCTACGCCGCTCAATCCCAGTACCAGCACCGCAATGATCAAGACGCTCTTGTGCATGATGTTCTCCCGTCAAGTTGTTGCCCGCTGAACACTATCACGCTCCCCCGTGGAGAGCTATCAAGGACGAGCAAGGGCGGGGTAATCGGGGTGACAGGCAGATGCAGGACGATGGAAGATCGGCTATGCTATGCGGGTAGTTTTGACCGATTCATCCGTCAAAATGTCTCAAGCAGATTCTGCAACTGATTGAAGATATTCAGGAGAGGTGGCAGAGCGGTCGATTGCGACGGTCTTGAAAACCGTTGACCCGCAAGGGTCCGTGGGTTCGAATCCCACCCTCTCCGCCAGCACGCGGGCATTGCCCAAAATACGCTTCCCCAAACAACAAAAGGCCCGGTTTTTAACCGGGCCTTTTGTTGAATCTGGTGCCGAAGAGAGGACTTGAACCTCCACTGGGTTACCCCAACTAAGACCTGAACCTAGCGCGTCTACCAATTCCGCCACTTCGGCCTGAGCGTTGCGCCGGGTACGGCAGCAACGGGAGCGCACTATACGGATTGCCTTCCTGACTGTCAATCCGCTCCCTCTTCCATTTTTGTCTTCCCTAAGAGCCTCAATGACCAACAAAAAACAGAGTTCCTGGCGTCAGCTTGATCCTTTCCTGGCGCGGGAACAGGAGAAATATGGCCGCGCCTCCCCCAGTCGCGAGTTCATTTTGCACTATCTGGAAGAGCGGGGCATGCCCCTGACTCTGGATGAATTGTGTGTCGAATGGCGCGTGGATGACGACTGGGAACTCGAAGCCCTATCCCGCCGGCTGCGTGCGATGGAACGCGACGGGCAACTGATGCGCAACCGCCGCGATGGCTACGGTTTGATCTCCAAAATGAATCTGGTCACCGGGCGGGTTATCGGTCATGCCGAGGGCCACGGTTTCCTGGTTCCCGACGAGGGCGGTGAAAATCTGTTCCTGTCGCCCCGGCAAATGCGAAAACTGTTGCACGGCGACCGGGCGGTAACGCGGGTCATTGGCGTCGATTACCGAGGCCGGCGCGAGGGCGCGGTAGTCGAGGTGCTGGAGCGTAATACCGAAACCGTGGTCGGGCGGTTCTGCGAGGAGCGCGGGGTCTGTTTCGTCATTCCTGACAACAAGCGGATCAACCAGGACATCATTGTGCCATCGGACGGACGCGGTGAAGCACAGGCTGGGCAAATCGTCATCGCCGAACTGATCGAACAACCCGGTTCCAAAAACCGGCCACTGGGCCGGATCAAGGAAGTCCTCGGCGAACACATGGCACCAGGGATGGAAGTCCGCATCGCCATCGCCAGTCACGGGATTCCGGTGGACTGGCCGGAGGCGGTAGTGGCGGAAGCCTGGAGCTTCGCCGAGACCGTGCCGGAGGAGGCGATCCAAGGGCGTACTGATTTACGCGCAACGCCGCTGCTGACGATTGACGGAATTACCGCCCGCGATTTCGACGATGCGGTGTATTGCGAAAAACGCGGCCATAACTGGCGATTGTTGGTCGCCATTGCCGACGTGTCCTGGTATGTGCGCCCAGATTCGGCCCTGGATCAGGAGGGCCGCAAGCGCGGCAATTCAGTCTATTTCCCGGATCGGGCCATTCCCATGCTGCCGGAAGCGCTGTCGAACGGCCTGTGTTCGCTCAAGCCCGACGTGGATCGGCTATGCCTGGTTTGCGAGATGACCCTCAACGGGGAAGGTCGCCTGATCCGGTCACGCTTCATCGAGGCGGTGATGCGCTCTCACGCCCGGTTGACCTATGAGACGGCGGCGGCCATCGTCGCTGACCGCAACCCGCAGATCCGGGCGGAATACGCCACACTGGTCCCGCATCTGGATCGGCTGTACGAGTTGTATCAGCTGCTGCGGACGAGCCGGGAAAAACGCGGGGCGATGGATTTCGACACCCAGGAAACCGTCATCGAATACGGCGCAGATCGCAAGATCGAGCGGATTCTGCCCACCGAGCGCAATGACGCGCATCGTCTGATCGAGGAGTGCATGATCCTGGCGAACGTGGCGTCGGCCCGGTTCCTCCAGCGCCACAAGATGCCGGGATTGTACCGGGTTCACGAAGGACCGGCCGAAGATCGGCTGAACAAGCTGCGCGCTTTTCTCGGCGAACTGGGCTTGGGGCTGGGCGGTAGCGACAAACCCGCACCGCTGGATTACTGCCGGTTGCTAGAGCAGGTGCGCGACCGGCCCGACGCCCATCTGATCCAAACCGTGATGCTGCGGTCACTGGCCCAGGCGGTCTACAGCCCCACCAACGCCGGCCATTTCGGGCTGGCGCTGGAAGCGTACGCCCACTTTACCTCACCGATTCGCCGCTATCCCGACTTGCAGGTGCACCGCGCCATTCGCCATGTGTTGCAGGGCGGCAAAGCAGCGGACTTCACCTATAGTCTGGCGGATCTGGCCGGGCTGGGCGAGCATTGCTCGATGACCGAGCGGCGGGCCGACGAAGCGGTGCGCGACGCCTTGGAATGGCTCAAGTGCGAATTCATGCAGGACAAGGTGGGGCAAACCTTCGACGGAATCATCACCGGCGTCACTGGCTTCGGGCTGTTTGTGGAGTTACGCGGCGTCTTTGTCGAAGGATTGATCCATGTCACCTCGCTCCGCAATGACTATTATCAGTTCGATCCAGTCGGTCATCGCCTGCACGGCGAGCGTTCAGGACAGGTTTATCGGCTGGGCGATAGCGTCCGGGTCCGAGTGGCGCGGGTCGATTTGGACGAGCGCAAGATCGATTTTGAACCGATTGAGGTCCAGGGCCAAAGCAAGGACAAGGGGCGGGGTGAAAGCAAGGAGCGACGCAACCGTTCGCTTCGGCGGCGCCGGTGAACGGAGTAGGGCACATGGCTGAACAGCAAATTTACGGACTTCACGCAGTCGCGGCGGCGCTGCGCTATGAACCCGAGCAGGTGCAGGAATTGTGGATCGAGCGCCAGCGCCGGGATGGGCGGATTCAGGCGCTGCTGGACGCCGCCGAGGCCCACGGTGCGCCAGTTCGGCTGGCGGAGCGGGCGGAACTGGATCGGCTCAGCGGGGGCGCTCGCCATCAGGGTGTGATCGCCCGGTTAGCGACCGCGCAGCGGGCGTATGACGAGGCGGATGTGCCGGAATTACTAGCGGTAGCTACCGAACCGGCTTTGCTGCTGGTGCTGGATGGGGTGCAGGACCCGCATAATCTGGGTGCGTGTTTACGCAGCGCAGCGGCGGCAGGAGTTCATGCGGTTATCGCGCCAGTAGATCGGGCCGCCGGTCTGAATGCGACGGTGTGCAAGGTGGCCTGCGGGGCGGCGGCCATCACGCCGTTTATTCCGGTAACCAATCTGGCGCGGACTTTGCGCCAATTACAGGAACAGGGAATCTGGATTGTCGGCGCAGCGGGCGAGGCGGAAACCAGCTTGTACACAGTGGATTTCACCCTGCCAACCGCTATTGTGCTGGGTGCGGAGGACAAGGGTTTGCGGCGCTTGACCCGTGAGGCCTGTGACCGACTGGCGCGGATTCCGCTCAAGGCCGGCGGTGTGGAAAGCCTGAACGTATCGGTGGCGGCAGGCGTTTTTCTATTCGAAGCGCGGCGGCAGCGGAGCTGACGGGGTTGAAGCGTCCGCTGGTGGATGTAGGGAGTGAGTGGTTCGTTTTGCTAAGGCGACTTATTTTCAAATTTTTTGATGAGGGGTAATGCTGATGAAGGCAAAGTGGTTTGGAATTAGTGGGCTGCTGGCAGTCGTGTTGCTGATGATGACGCCGGAGTGGGTTAGTGCGCAGAGCGACTACTACCGTGGTGAAGGTGGCAGGCGCGGCGTCGTTCAGGTGACCAACGACTGGCGGGATGAGGTCAATATCACCATGTGGACGCAGGATCGGGAGCGGATCGGCGAATACTGGACCCTCGGTTCCGGTGAGACCGCGTTTCTGGAATACCGGAATGCGCGGATCAAAGTGCGGCCGAATTACAAGATCAAGGTCGGCGAGGACTGGGGCTGGGTCAATCTCGGCGATGTAGGCGAGTTCCAGAACGGCGTCTGGTACGTTAATGTCCGCGATATCTGGCGGGCCACACACCGGAATGGCGGTCACCGGGATCGACCCGACGTAAACCGCTACGACCAGCCCGATTATCTGCGGCCGTAGCGCTGAAGTTTAGAACCTGCTTGCGGCGGATCAGCGGGTATCGAGAGTTTCCAGCAACAACGGCCCCAGCCGCTCGATCCCGCCCAGCGCCACCGGCCCCGGACGAATTCCCGGCTGAAACCCGGCCGCTGTGAAACGGGCCAGCAGCGTCGGATCGCGGGAAAACAGATGCGCCGGAACCTGCCAGGGAAGGTTTTGCCCGCCGACTACCGCAGGCGGCTGATGATCGCCCAGCACCAGAAATAGCGCATTTGGCGGTGCGTACTGCCGCAGGTAGCCGCTGAGCACCGCCAGGTTATAGCGGATGCTGCGAACATAGGCTGCCGCTAGTTCTGGCCCGTTGAGCGGCGCATCCGCAGCCACGATTGTCGCTGAATCGGGATCAACATCGAAGTTGCGCCAGTCGGGCTGATAGGGCGGCAGTGGCGCGAAGGGGATATGGCTGTTGATGGTTGGGAAGAAGATGAACAACGGCGCTCGCCCGGCAACGTCGACTTCGTTGCGGTGAATCCGGTAGAGACTGTACTGATCGGGAATCACCCACCAGCCATAGGCCGGGCCATGATAGGCCAGCCGGTCGGGTTGGTAAATTTCAGTAAAGCCGTAGAACCGCCCTTCCGGCCACGGAAATTTCAGGCCCGGCATGATCGCAACGGTACGGTAGCCCGCACTGGCAAAACGGCGGGCGAGAGTCGGTCGGTCGGTTGTCAGTAGATGCTGATAGTCGCCCTGATCGGCGATTCGCAACCCGGACAACAGACTGGAATGCGCCAGCCACGATCCGCCGCCAAAGGTGCTGGATTCAACCCGCGCCGAAGCAATCCCCCAACCAGCAGCGGCCAACTCTCGTTCCAACGCGGCGAAATCTCCGGCCAGCGGCCCAGCGAAACGGGGATCATCGAAGGTCAGCGCCCCATAAGACTCAAAAAAAATCACGAACAGATCGCCGCGCTGCAATCGGCCCAGGTCTGAAACCGGCAAGAGTGGCGCGGCGTCGAGCCGGTCATGGTTGCGGAACACGGTTGCGGCCAGAGTAAGCCGCGCCTGTTCGACCAGCATGGCGCTCACCGGCAAGGCGAAGCTGTGTTCAGTGGACAGACGCGGACTCAGTCGGCCTGCGGTGTACACGCTAAGCAGCACCACCGCCAAGGCGCTGACCACCCGCCGCTCCACTGGCCGAGTCAAAGCGGACAGCACCGTGTTCAATGCCCAGCGCAGCGCGGCCAATACCGCCACAACCAGCGCCAGCAGCGCCAGGCCGCCAAGCAGTAATTGTGCGCTACTCAACCGTGCCGTGAACATCGCCAGCACATTGGGCAGATGCTGGCTGTCCCAATAGAACTGAACGGAGCGGCCCATCAGCGCCGGCGCGGTGACATCCACATAGCGCCCCATGACCAGGAGGGCGTAGACGCCAAGAACCACCCACCGCAAGAACCGGCCCGGTGCGCCTCGCCAAGCGATGAGCGCCGCCAACGCCAGTAACAGCACCGTCAAATCAAGCGACCCTTCCAGCGCCCAGCGCACCCCGATGGTCGGCCAGCGGTTTTGAAAGGTCAGCGCTGAGTTGAGCAGAAATAAGGCAAACAACAGTCTGAACGCATAAGGCATGACCGGCAATATCCTTTCCTTGCAGGGAGAAATGCCGCCGGAGCGCGCGCGCCCTAACTGGCGAACGACGGGCGACTGTCGTATGATTTTGAATGCATTGGACATGAATCTTGACCGCGCATTCCGCCTCATCCGCACAATCTGCGGTGCTTTGGTTTGAATCCCAACCGACCCTGAGCCGGATCACAGGAGGCGAATACCATGAATCAATTAGATGAAGAACCGACGGTTCCGGGCGAAGGCGATGTTCTGCAAACTAATGATCAGCCCAGTGAAGAAATGCAGCGTTGCCTCGATGAAGTGGTGGCGGTGCTGCGCAAGTATGATCTCGGTGTCACCCTCGGTCTGGCTAGCGACCGGGAATCGGTGCTGATGTACCGGATTCCCGAATGGTGCGCGGTGGCGTTAAACGATAAGGGACCGGAAGTCAATCCAGAAAACCTCTGGCAAACCGATGATCTGGAAAACCTGCTGTTCCGCACCTACCGGTTAGCCAACGCCCTGCGGCAGATGAGCGAGCGTATACAGGGTGAATCGGCGCGACTGGAAGAGTTTGTCAGCGATCTGGGCCGGCATCTGCTTGACCCTAACCGTAAAAGCCACTAAGCAGCTAAATGGGAGCCGCTCTGCCGCTAACGGCAGAGCGATTGAGAACAGACCAGGTGAATCTGACCGGATCGTTCCGTGGTTTTTCGTCTTCGACAGCCTCAGCAATCAACACAAACCGCCTGGCGCTACTGGCGTAGAACAAGCGCATCTCCAATAACGGTTAGTCAGAGCTAACCGGACGCATTAGCCGCATCCTGCCTCACCATGTTGTCAACAAGAACCTCTCAACGGTCGCCATATCCGCTAGTCTTAGCATCCGTTAACATGCGAAAAGCAGCAAAGGATTTGCACTTCAACGCCAGTGGAGATTTACGATAAAAGCGTGGGAACCGCCGAGATTATGGTGTTGTCTGGCGAACCATCAGTTTAAACCAAGCGCTTGGTTAGTAGGGTAGGAATTAAGATGGCAATGACTGAACTTGCACTGTTTGCTACTGACGCAACTGAACGGATTCCACTGAAAGACTTTACTGAAAAGGCGTACCTGGATTATTCCATGTACGTTATCTTAGACCGCGCTCTACCGCATATCGGTGATGGATTAAAACCAGTACAGCGGCGTATTATTTATGCGATGTCTGAGTTGGGGTTGAATGCTGGATCGAAGCATAAAAAATCCGCTCGAACGGTGGGCGATGTTCTCGGCAAATACCACCCGCATGGCGATTCCGCCTGCTATGAAGCGATGGTACTGATGGCTCAGCCATTCTCCTATCGTTATCCATTAGTCGATGGTCAAGGCAATTGGGGTTCTCCAGATGATCCAAAATCCTTCGCCGCCATGCGCTATACCGAAGCGCGACTGTCGCCCTTTGCGCAGGTTTTATTAGCTGAACTTGGCCAAGGAACGGTAGATTGGACACCTAATTTTGATGGCACACTGGATGAGCCACTACTCTTACCAGCCCGGTTACCCAATGTACTGCTGAATGGCGCAACGGGCATTGCTGTTGGGATGGCGACTGATATTCCGCCGCATAATCTCAGTGAGATCGCTGCCGCTTGTATCCACTTACTGGATCATCCTGAGGATGATTTTGACGCACTGTACGCGCTGATTCCGGCGCCGGATTATCCGGGCGGAGCAGAAATCATTAGTTCCCGTGATGAATTACGCAAGCTGTATCAAACTGGCAATGGTTCCGTGCGACTGAGGGCGGTTTTTGAACGGGAAAACGGTGATATAGTGATTACCGCCTTGCCGCATCAAGTCTCCGGGTCACGGATCATGGAGCAAATCGCCGCGCAAATGATTACCAAGAAACTGCCGATGGTTGAGGATTTGCGCGACGAGTCTGATCATGAGAATCCCACCAGGATTGTACTGGCGTTGCGCTCCAACCGAGTGGATGCAGATTTGCTGATGGATCACCTGTTTGCCACTACGGATTTGGAGAAAAGCTATCGGGTGAATATCAATATGATTGGCTTGGATGGCCGACCTCAAGTGAAAAATATCCGGCAGATTCTTGATGAATGGTTGCAATACCGGGTTATTACGGTACGCCGGCGATTGCAATTCAGGCTGACCCAGGTTGAACAGCGACTGCATATTCTTGATGGCCTTTTAATCGCTTATCTTAATCTGGATGAAGTGATTCGGATTCTCCGCGTGGAGGAGAAACCCAAACCGGTACTCATTGCCCGATTTCAACTCTCTGACCTTCAGACTGAGGCGATTCTCGAAACCAAGCTGCGGCATCTAGCCCGACTGGAAGAAATGAAACTGCGCGGCGAACAAGGTGAATTGCGCAAGGAGCAAGAACACTTGCAGCAGTTGCTTACTTCGGAGAAGCGGCTGAATATGCTGATCCGCAAAGAGATTCAGGACGACGCCAAGCGTTTTGCCGATCCCCGACGCTGCCAATTGGCAGAGCGGCGACCGGCACAGGCGCTGGATGAAACCAGTCTGACGCCGAGCGAAGCGGTCGTCGTGGTGCTGTCGCAGAAGGGTTGGGTGCGAGTGGCCAAGGGGCGCGAGATTGACGCCGGGGCGCTCAGCTATAAATCTGGCGACGGTTTTCTGGCCCAGGCACAAGGTCGCAGCAATCAGTCAACAGTGTTTCTGGATAACACCGGGCGAAGCTACACCCTGCCCACAGCAGGGCTGGCCTCGGCGCGGGGTTACGGCGAACCGCTCACTGGCAAGCTCAGCCCGCCGGATGGGGCCAGCTTTATCAATGTGCTATTGGGTAATCCCGAAGACCTGTATCTGCTGGCGACCGATGCCGGTTATGGCTTTGTCTGTGCCTTTGACGATCTGATCAGCCGCAATAAGGCCGGCAAGGTGGTGTTGACGGCTCCGGAGGGGGCGAAGATTTGGCCGCCCTTGCTGGTGACCGGTCTGGACACGGACCGGCTGGCGGCGATCAGCAGCGACGGGCGGCTGTTGCTTTTTCCAGTCAATGAGTTGCCGCGTTTGTCCAAGGGTAAGGGTAACAAGATGATTGATTTACCGGGTGCGGAGCGGCTGATTGCGCTCACGCTGACGTCGCCGGGAAAAAGCCTGGTTCTCACCTCCGGCAAACGCGATTTGAAACTCAAGCCGGGTGACTTGGAAAACTACGTTGGGGAACGGGGTCGGCGGGGCAAGCCGTTGCCACGCGGGTACCAGCGAGTAGAACGGGCGGTGGTTGGGGAGTAGGCAAGAGCGCATCCGGGCCTGAAGTCGATCCACACCTGCTCATCTCCAAAAGTGCTTCAGTCCATGCCCGCCAGCAGTGACCGGGCTTCCCGCAATAGGGCGTTGCGGCGCGCCAGCAACTTCCAGCGACTGCCGCCGCTTTGCCGCCACAGGATCGCTGCCCGAATCCCGGCCAGCAGCAGCGCCCGAATCCGGCTGGCGTTTTCCGGGTTGTTCAAATGTAGTTGGGAACCACTGACCATAATTCGTGGCGTCAGAGTACTGATGGTTTTCAGGTAAAGATCGGCAAACCGGGCAATGGTGTTGCTATGGTCCAGCGGAAAATGCGCCAGGTTCTGGACGACGCCCGCAATGCCATCCCGCAGAATTTCCAGCAGGTCATCCCGTCGTGATAGCTGCCGCTCCAGCCGCAGCAACGTCACCACATAGCGGGTCAGCTCCATATCCTGTGGATGGTTAAGCTGCTGCTCCAGCAGGCGCAGGCCGGGTCGCAACTGGGCAATGTCACCGTAAACCTCGGCGCTGCTGGGCGCATCGATCCGGATCAGGCTGCTTAGACAGGTTGCAACTGTTGCGGGATCCGCCTGGCCGCGCTGGGCGACGCTGCGGGCTAAATCAGCCGCTTGCATCGCGCCCGCCAAGGCGACGACACGATCATGATCAGTTTGGGGCATGGGCTTCCCGTTAGCGCGACAAGGTTAAGTCGTTTCAATTGTAGCCGGCATCAATGATTCCACCGCCCAAGCACTCATCGCCCCGGTAAAAGACCACCGACTGACCGGGTGCAATGGCCCGCTGCGGTTCTGCGAAGCAGACTTCGGCCCCGTGTTCGCCGAGTGTTTCCAGTGTGCAAGGCTGGTCAGATTGGCGATAACGGATTTTAGCGGCGCAAATCAGGGGCCGGGCAGGCGGTTCCCCGGCAATCCAGTGCAGTGACGAAGCCCGCAACCGGCGATGAAACAGGGCGGGGTGATCACGACCCTGCGCCACAATCAGGGTGTTATGCACTATGTCTTTAGCTGCTACATACCAAGGTTCGCCGCTACCCTCCTTTCGTCCGCCGATCCCCAAGCCCTGCCGCTGACCGATGGTGTGAAACATCAACCCGGCGTGTTCGCCCAGCAGTTCACCCTCCGCCGTGTAGATCGGACCAGGTTGGGTGGGCAAATAGCGATTCAGAAACTCACGAAACCGGCGCTCGCCGATAAAACAGATGCCGGTGCTGTCCTTCTTGGCGTGGGTAATTAATCCGGCGGCGGCGGCCTGCTCTCGTACCTGGACTTTATGCAGATCACCGATCGGAAACACCGCGCTGGACAGTTGCGCCTGATTCAGCCCGTGCAGGAAATAGCTTTGATCCTTGCTGGGATCGCGCCCCTTGAGCAGATGCCGGCGACCATCGCGCTCAATACAGCGGACATAGTGGCCGGTGGCGATCCCATCGGCTCCCAGTCGCCGGGCATGATCGAGAAAGGCTTTAAATTTGATTTCGGTGTTGCACAGGATGTCCGGATTTGGGGTCCGGCCTGCACGGTATTCGTCGAGAAAATAGCGGAACACCCGCTGCTGATATTCGGCGGTGAAATTGACTTGATGCAGCGGGATACGCAGTGTTTCCGCCACCGCCCGCGCATCCTCCAGATCCTCGGCGGCGGCGCAATAACCGGCCTCGAAGGAATCTTCCCAGTTCTTCATGAAAACGCCGTGGACTTCGTAACCTTGTTCAACCAATAACAGGGCGGCGACCGAGGAATCGACCCCACCGGACAGACCGACAATGATGCGGGTTTTAGGCATGGGGGAAGAAATTCAGGCAGGCGCAGCGGAAATAACAAAGGCCGAACCCGGAGGTTCGACCCTTGGCGGCAAAGAAGCGAGGTTTGGGGAAGATTAGTTCTTGCCCGGCAGGCTGTCTTGCACCAGTTTGTCAAATTCAGCCTTGAAGCGATTCATCAGATCAGCCAAGGTTTTGGCATCATCGCTGAACTTGTGTTGCAGGTTGGCAACCATTTCAGCCTGACTGGTCAGGAATGCCTGGAAAGACGCCGGATCGTTGATGTCGGCGGCGGCTTTCATCCGCGCCATCGCCATATCGACATAGGATTGCAGGGCGCTCATCTGGAAATTGACCAAGGCTTCCAGATTGGCGGCGGACAGCTTATTGGCTTTGATCACCGGTCCCAGGAAGTTTTGGTACTGCTCGGTCATCTTGTTCAGCACATCGTTGCTCATCGTCGGGTTCTCCAAAAATGAAGTAGTTAAACCAGAAATTTCATAATGCAGCATAACCCGATCTTTGTTGCAGTGCAATATAACTTGGCGCGACTGCTCTCCCGTCACAGATCAGCCAGATTACCTTTTTCCTCCAGCCAGTTTTTCCGATCCCCGGCCCGCTTTTTCGCCAGCAGCATATCCATCAGCGCCAACGCACCATCGCCAGAATCGAGGCTGAGCTGCACCAGCCGGCGCGTCGCCGGGTCCATCGTGGTCTCGCGCAATTGCAGCGGATTCATCTCACCCAGCCCCTTGAAGCGGGTGACATTGACCTTGCCCTTCTTCTTCTCGGCATTGATGCGGTCCAGAATGCCTTGTTTCTCCGCCTCATCCAGCGCATAAAAAATCTCCTTGCCGACATCGACCCGGAACAGCGGCGGCATAGCGACATGGACATGACCGGCTGCGACCAACGGGCAAAAGTGTTTCACAAACAACGCGCAAAGTAGTGTCGCAATGTGCAGCCCGTCTGAATCGGCGTCGGCCAGAATGCAGACTTTGCCGTAACGCAGTCCGGTCAGGTCCGGGGAGCCGGGATCAATACCCAGCGCGACGGCGATGTCATGCACTTCCTGCGAAGCCATGACTTCGGCGGAATCCACTTCCCAGGTATTGAGAATCTTGCCGCGCAACGGCATCACCGCCTGAAATTCGCGGTTGCGGGCCTGCTTGGCGGAACCGCCGGCGGAATCACCCTCGACCAGAAACAGCTCGGTGCGAGCCAAATCCTGGGCGGTGCAATCAGTCAGTTTACCGGGCAAGGCCGGGCCGCTGGTCACTTGCTTGCGGATCACTTTGCGACTGGCCCGCAGCCGTTTTTGGGCATTATTCAGCGCCAGTTGCGCGATCCGCTCGCCCGTTTCGGGATGCTGGTTCAGCCACAGACTCAGCGCATCTTTAACCACTCCGGCCACAAAAACTGCGCATTCCCGCGAGGACAACCGTTCCTTGGTCTGGCCGGAAAACTGCGGGTCAGCCAGCTTGACCGATAGCACATAACAGCAACCGTCCCAGACATCTTCCGGGGCGATCCGCAAGCCACGCGGCGTCAAGTTGCGGAACTCGCAAAACTCGCGCACCGCATCGGTCAGCCCGCCGCGCAGGCCATTCACATGAGTGCCGCCTTGCAGGGTTGGAATCAGGTTGACATAGCTCTCCGCCACCGGTTCGCCGCCCTCCAGCAACCAGGCCAGCGCCCAATCCACGGCTTCCCGCTTGCCGCTGACCTGACCGATAAACGGCGGATCGGGCAGCAGCGC
Source organism: Candidatus Competibacteraceae bacterium (assembly GCA_003989085.1). Taxonomy (GTDB): domain Bacteria; phylum Pseudomonadota; class Gammaproteobacteria; order Competibacterales; family Competibacteraceae; genus RXIV01. Next base: position 656,505 of record RXIV01000001.1, on the reverse strand, counting down.
GGTCTGGCCCAGCGCCTCGCGCAGGTAGTCGGTCAAGCCATCCTGGTAATGCCAAAGCAACTGCTCGCTGGTTGCTTCGTCGGTAAACGCGACTTTCAGCCCCGGACACAGCACCGCTTTGGCGCGGAGAACATGCTTGAGGCGGGGAACTGCGTATTTTGGCGAATCGAAATAGCGCGGGTCCGGCCAGAATCGCACCGTGGTCCCAGTAGTCCGGCGCGGCGCATTGCCCACCACCGCCAGTTCGGAAACCTTGTCGCCGCCGGCAAAGGTCATCTGATATTCCTTGCCGTTGCGCCGCACCCACACCTCCAGCCGGCTGGACAGCGCATTCACCACCGATACCCCAACCCCATGCAAACCACCGGCAAACTGGTAATTGCGGTCGGAAAACTTGCCGCCGGCATGAAGGCGGGTCAGGATTAACTCAACACCGGGAATGCCCTCGTCGGGGTGAAGGTCCACCGGCATCCCGCGCCCGTCATCTTCAACCGACAGCGAACCATCGGCGTACAGAATGACGGTGACGGTAGAGGCATAACCGGCAATGGCTTCATCGACGCTGTTGTCAATGACTTCCTGCGCCAGATGGTTGGGCCGGGTGGTGTCGGTGTACATCCCTGGCCGCTTGCGGACCGGGTCCAAACCGCTAAGGACTTCAATCGCGGCGGCGTCATAGGTGGCGGTAGCATTCATGCGGGGGATTGGGCGGCAGTCGGACGGAAAGGGGCGCTTAAGCTAACGGAAGGATGGGAACCCGTCTAGCGCTTGACCGAGCTGGACTTGCCCCCGTAGCCGGGATTGAGGAACGCACTGGATCAAGAACTCGCTAGAATCCATCTTCAACCGTATCCCGACATCGATTTTCTTGTCATTTAGGCGGTCCCCGGACGAGGCAAACCCCACAAAAGCCAGCACGATCACTCTCAACTCTGACCCTGCATCGAGCATCTATGGAAAATAATGACGCTATTCCCGAATTAAAACCGCATGAACATCGCAGCGGCTATTACTCGGCGCTAAAAACCGGCTTTCAGGAAACCACCACGCGGGTGCAGGAAATGCATCAGACGATTGCCGGATGGTCTTTTCAGATGCTGCGCTGGATTCCCGGCCTGGACAAGCCGGCGCGACTGGCTCAGAACACGCATGACGCCATTGCCGGCGGCGTCTATACCGCCATCCGCGAAGGGGTCGGCGGAGCGCTCACCGTCGCGGATTGGCTGGAACCGCACACGGTCGCTGCCATAAACCCTCCGGCATCCGTCGAGCCGCCCAGCCGCTTGGCCGTCGGTCTGCGTAGCGCCCTGAATGCCGCCGTTGGCGATCATTTGCATCACAGTGCTAACCCACTGGCTATTACGATGGGTTTCTATGTGGGCGGCTACCCGATTCCCCTCACAGCGGAGGGTCTGTCCGCCAATCTGCCGGAACCAAGCGACCGATTGTGCCTGTTTATTCACGGGCTGGGCTGCGATGAACACAGTTGGCGGCGCAATGCCGCAACCACCGCTGGGGACGCGCCGGACCCGGATTACGGTCAACGCTTGCACACCGAACTGGGCTATACCCCGCTCTATCTGCGCTACAACACCGGTTTGCCGATAGCCGATAACGGTCGGCAACTGGCGCAACAGATTCAGCATCTACTGGCTGTCTGGCCGCAACCGGTGCGTGAACTGGCGATCATCGGCCATAGTATGGGTGGACTGGTGGCTCGTAGCGCCGGCCAACACGCGGCGGATCAGGGGTTATCGTGGTTGCGCCAGACCCGCCTGATCATCTGCCTCGGCTCGCCGCACCGGGGCGCAGCGCTGGAAAAGATCGGCCACCGGATCACAAAGGCGCTGCATCGCACCCCGATCACCGCGCCGCTGGGCAAAATCGCCGCCGCCCGCAGCGCCGGCATCAAGAATCTGCGTTATGGTCTGCGTGCTATCGACCAGCCCGGCCAGAATCCGCGTGCCTTGCCCAGCGTAGCCTTGCGCTTCATCGGCGCTAACCTGGCTAAAAATGCCGATCATCCGCTTGGTCACCTGCTGGGCGATGGTCTGGTTACTCTCAACAGCGCCACCGCCCCCGCGTTGCCCGGCGATGTCGCCACCGTGCGGCTGGGCGGGCTGCATCATATGGCGTTGCTGAATGAACCACGGGTCTATCAGCAAATCCGGCAATGGCTGGCCGATGACGCCAATGTCGAATAATCAGCGATGCCGCATTTTGCCGTTGGGACATGATCCAAACGAACGCTCCGCTAAAACAGCCGCCCAGTTCTGCCGCGCCGGGCACAATGCGCCGCTGGTCGATCCTGAATCTGAGCTTGCTGCTGGCATTGCTCGGCTATGGCAATTACCTCCTCGAAGCGCCGTGGGGCGCATTCGCCATTGCCGGGCTGGGTGCATGGCTGGGCGGGGAACTGGCGCTGCGCGACGCCACCCTTCAGCGCTACCGCGACTTCGCCAAGGTGTCCAACGACCTATTGTGGGAAACCGATCACCGGGGCCGGTTTACGGATTTGAACGGCATCCTGGCGCAAATTTTCAAGCTCCGCATCGGTCAGCGGTGGCGCACCCTGTTCCCGAAAGCACCGGATTTGGCGGTGTTGAACGCGGCCACTACGGCCCATCGGCCTTTTCGTAATCTCGAATTATCCATCCAGCTTTCTCCCAAACAGCCGCCACGCTGGATGCGCATCAACGGCATCCCACTGCTGGATGAATCCGGAAGGCTGCGCGGTTACCGGGGTACGGCGCTCGACATCACCCCGCACTGGCAGGCCCGCGAGGCGTTGCACACCCACACCACCCGCCTGGAGCGGGAAGTGGTCGCTGCCGCCCGTGAGTTGCGGCTAGCCAATCAGGAGCTGGCAGAACGGGAACGACACCTGCGGACTTTGATCAATGCCGTTCCAGTCGGTATCGCTGATCTGGATATCGAAGGCCATTGCCGTTACCTCAATCCGGTCGGCTGCACCTTGACCAATTGCCCCGAACAGGCGGCGTGGGGCCGCCACTTCCTTGACTTCGTTCACCTGGATAGCCGCGACTATGTTGAATTTGCCTGGGACATCAACCGCGCCTCCAGCCAAATTCACTGGATTGAATTTCGTCTGCGCGGTAGTGGCCGGTGGGTGTCCGCCTGTTGGACCCACCTGATCGAAAACACTAGACAACCGCTGTCCGGCTCGATTGTCATTTTCTTCGATGTGACCGAGGCACGGCACAAGGATCAGAAACTCTGGATTCAAGCCCATTACGATCCGCTGACCGACTTGCCCAATCGGAGCCTGTTCCGGGAACGGCTGGAACAGGCGCTCAGCCGGGCCAAGCGGGAGCATCAACATCTAGCATTGCTGTGGATTGATCTGGACGGGTTCAAGGCGATCAACGATAGCCTGGGTCATGCTGCCGGCGATGGTCTGCTGCAACAGGCCGCAATGCGTGTGCGCAGGAGGCTGCGCGAAAGCGACACAGTGGCCCGGATGGGCAGCGATGAATTCGCGGTGATTTTGCCGGCGATCCCCGATCTGACAGTGGCAGCACAGGTCGCCACGGCCCTGCTGGCCCGGCTGAGGGAACCGCTCACGCTCAGCACTGCCAGGCATATTTCCGCCAGCATCGGCCTAGCCCTGTATCCGCTGCATACCGAGACCGCTGAGGCGCTGGTTCAATTCGCGGAAACCGCAATGGTCGCCGCCAAACAGGCTGGCAAAAATCAAGTAGTGGTGTGGCAACCACCCAAGGTGGAACCGGGAGATGGATCCTAATGGGAGGATAACAGGGCGCGAGTTGAGCGACACCCGCGCGCGAGTTGAAAGGACGGCTGGCCGGCCTGGAAACCCCCAGCAGGCGCAAGCTGCGAACGCAGTGAGCGGTGTCCGCTCGAACGAGGCGTTGGCCCGCGCTTCGCGCGGGACACGCCGAGTTCGCTCAACTCGAACGAGGGGTTAGGCATCACCGCGCGCGGCGAGTTGTTGACGCACTGGAACCACACATTCGATGTCTTGGAGGGTCGGCAGGGTTTTCAAGTCGTAGTTAGCTTGCATGACTAGCCACGACGTTGCATCGCCACCAAAGTGCTTGGCCAAGCGAGCCGCTGTGTCTGCCGTGACCGCACGCCGCCCCTTGACTATTTCGTGAATTCGCGTCGCTGGTACACCCAGCGCAACGGAGAGTGCATTGACGCTTAGCCCTAGAGGGGTAAGGTAGTCTTCCCTAAGTACTTCGCCAGGATGAACGGGACGCATGCGATTGACAGGGCGTGCCATATTGAATTCCTCAGTGGTAGTCCACGATCTCAACGTCTGCAGGCCCAGCTTCAGTCCATATGAAGCAGATACGCCACTGATCATTGATGCGGATGCTGTGTTGACCCTTCCGATCGTCTTTCAGAGCCTCCAGGTGATTGCCAGGAGGTGCCTTCAAGAAGGCCAGTGTCTGTGCGGCGTCAAGTTGCGCAAGTTTACGCTCGGCGACTCTAGACAGAGCTTTGAATCGGCGCGGACACTTGCCGCCGTACAGCGCCTGGGTATCCTTGCACTTGAACGACTGGATCATTCGGCGAGTGTATTACGCGTCGCGTAATATCGCAAGTCAGACTTCTGTCGGAACCGCCAAGCAGGGCGTTTGTGAGGCCTAACGTTTCGCATAACCGGCTGACAATGGAGCGCAGCGGAATTGTCAGCCCGAGTTGATGCGGTGGTTAGACAAGCTTCCGTCTCAGATTTTTAGATAGTTTTTCAATACTTGGCATAGGGTCTAACCGGTGAATAACCCTATGACAATTTGAGCAAATAATTGCCAAGTCTTTAAGCTCTGTTTTTATCTTCCCATCTGCCTTTGATAAGGGCTGCAAATGGTGAACCTCGCAAAATCACTCTCCGGGATCTCCGTAGAATTCCTTAAAGTCAAAACCACAAACTTCACAGGAAAGTTTTCCAGTTGCCTTGAGAACTGATGCTTTCTTGGTTTTAACTATCGCTGCATTTCGCTCACGTCGAAGGTGCGCAACTAATCGGGGATTTCCCTCTTCAATAGATTTCCTTTGATCTACATCGGGAAGACTGGGGGTTTCACCGTTTATGAGCGCCACGACCTGATTGACAATTTCTTGACTTTCCTCTTTGTCTGCAAACCAAACATTACTTTGTCCAATCCCACCTTTGACGGCTCTAGGGATTATTAATTCGCGTTTCTCAACTGGAAGTAAAACAGCTTTGTCCCAAGAACCTTTGATTCTGTAGCTTTTGACACCATTTTTTGTTTGCAGTGAATTGGGGCGCTCAATAGATTGAAGGCTACGATAAACAGTTGCATCCTTATACCACCCAATCACAACTGTTCCACCACTTTCAGGGCCTGCTGTCCATACAACCGTAACCCCGTCGATCTTTTCATCTTTCTTGGATGCACCAATTTTTTCTATTTTTATCGTTTCCCCTACTGGTTGAACATACCCATAAACATTTCCGTTATTGTTTGTGAAATTGCAAACTTCGTGACCAATTGAATGCTGGTTGTATTTTCCACCTCTTTCAATTGAGTCACCGGATATACCGTTGTAGTTCTTCATCCATCCAATGTTGCAGAAAATTAGCGGCATAGTTTCCCCGATAGTGTCTAACGACTGGCTTCACCTGCCCCGCGTAGCGGGGTCAGGTGCAAGCCCCTGTTAGGCATGAATTTCCACGAACTCACTATAAGAATGTGGCAACGGGACTGATACTCCCTCTTCCTTAAGTCTATCGAGATGAAACTCAATAGCCTCTTGAATGAGTTGCAATACCTCTTGTTTTGTTTCTGCTGCGGCCACGCAACCTGGAAGATCCGGAACGTATGCCCCAAAGCTGCTTGAACCTTGTTCAAGGACAACCATATAACGCATATTAAGCTCCTATTTTGAGACCTGCCTGTCTCAAGGCACTATTGAATGTACTGGGCGAAACATTGACACTGAGTTTTATGGAGTCCGGAAGAGCTTCTCAACTATGTTGTTAACTGTACTGGGCGGAACGTCGACGCCGAGTTTTCCTGAAACTGTAACTGTTCCAGGTTTCTCTGGATGATGAAACTGACGGTGGCTGCTTTTCTGGTGAGCTTGTAGCCACCCAGCGATCTCGATAAGTGCAATAAGCTCTTCATATTTCAAAGCGCAAATATCATTACCACCTGAGCCGGAGCGTGACCGCGGCATGTACAGACTGCCGTGTTCAAGCAAGTCATAGCCGCGCTGCCAGCGAAACAACGCGCCGACCGCCTTGAACCCGACGGATTCATCCTCCAACACATACACGCCCATACAACCCACGGACGCTAACTGGTCGCTGTGCAAGACCACTCGTAGTTGCTGGTTCGGCCATGTGACCGGACCAGCAATGTGGTCGCAGCCTGCAAGAGCGATGACTACGTTGTCGTGGTCGAGCGGGCCGCTAATAACTACCTCGAACGTGCGGTGCGAGACAGAATACAACCACCATCGGCAGTCTCGGTCCCGCAGTTCGGCGAGTGCATCGTTCGCGCCTCGGACATACTCAGCTTCCTGGGCGTCGATCTGGTTCATCGTCAGCCCGTGCTGCGTCACTTCATTTGGGTCTAAGGCCATGATGTGCTGCCCTCAATTTCCAGCCGCCTAACGTTTGACTTAAGCGGCTGGCCGAAGGCCAGTCCGCTTAAAGGAAGGGTTAGGCGGTGCCGCGCTAGTGCTCAACACTTGCTACTTCTTGAGCCGCAGATTGCGAAGGCGCTGTACCTCCATTGCACGGCGACCCGCTTCCTGCAGGGCCACGTGATACGGTGTGACCTTACCTTCGTCGTCGTAGTCCAACCACATCGGAATGCCGTACGAGAGTGCCAGCGGCGAGAACATGAACATCCCTTGAACAAGCACTCGCGCTGCGTCACTCTCGATCTCGGCATGACGCGAAACCTGCATGTAGCTGTCGGGCCCGGTGCCTCGAGGGAACGCAGAGGTCGCATCCAGGCACATCGGCAGGCCATGAGCCTCGAACCGCTGAAGTACGTGAGCGGTGTCCACGAAAGGCGTGGTTCGCCAAGAGTTCAAGAGCTTGACCTTCAGGTAGTAGCCCTCGGTCCAAGAGGCGAGCTTGCAGAGACGTTCTTGAATCTCAGCCACCCCGATAAGGATGTTCGGTAAGAAGTTGAGATCGACAATGCGTAAACTTGAAGTTTGATACTTTCGAAGAATGCGCAAGTATCGGTCGGCGTGTTCGTAGCCAATGAGGTCTAGCGGCAGGCGATCCAGCGTCTCCATGCGATAGATCGGCAACGGAACAATCACGTCGCTCACTAAGCTTTTGCGAAGACGCCACGTAAGTGCCATGTTCGCAGGATCGTTTCCGTTCAGTTGTCTGCCTATGAGACCGTCGGAGTAGGTGTAGACCGTGTCGAATGGAATAGCACTTACGCCGGAATTCTCGGCAAGGGCTGCACGTATCTTGTCGTCGTCCGCTTCAATCCAAGGATCACGTTGTGACCAAGGATCAGCAACCAGCATGAGGCGAACGTAGGGACAGGTCTTTTCGTAGTCAGAGAACTCCGGGTCTCGGTCAAACCAGTCTTTGTGCTGGCGTTTGATGTTGTCTCCCCTTCGCCATAGTTGATCAAGCACGAACCTATCGGCTTCTGGCCTGGGTTCGGAAGCATCGGAGACTCGTCTGTAGATTTTCCCGCTCTTGTGGACATGCGGCGCGGTAGTGCTTTGAGGAACCTTGACGCAGATGACGGCACGATCGCTCGCCAAGCCAAGGTCTTCATTCGGACCAAACAGGATCTTCGACTCAAAGTACGGTGTCGGGTTTAGATGGTCTGCGGCTGCTTGGCGAAGTCGCTGCATAGTGGCGTCGGCTTCATCTAGATGGATGCCGGGGAATGCTCCAGCGACAGGGCGTTCCTTTGATTCTTCAGCGATACCCAAGAATAGCCAGCCGCCGTAAGTATTGGCGAACGCGGAAACAGACTTGGCAAGGGCACTGGCACTCGGAGTCGGGCACTCACGCTTGTACTCGACATACCACCCCTCGGCTACGTGTCGGAGTGCTGCCAGATCTCTAGTGCCCAAATCGTGCACTGAGACGGCGAATGGAGAGTACGAATGCATGTCGGTTTGCGTCGTTGAATATCAGTTGCGAGCGGCCAGTGGTGCCCCTGCGCCGCCTAACAGGGCGCGAGTTGAGCGGCACCTGCGCGCGGGTTGAAAGGACGGCTGGCCGGTCTGGAAACTAAGGATTTGACACCGCGCGGAGCGCGGCGTCAACCAGTGTTCTGTCCAGCTCAGGGCGTGGAGAACACCGGCCAGTGCTTATCCCGCCACCAGCAGCCACCCGGCCATCAGTAGCACCACAGTGAGAAACACCGGGCGAATAAATGGCGCTCCATAGCGAATTGCGCTATGAGCGCCGGCGAAAGCCCCTATCATCAGCAATCCGCCCATACTGAGTCCGACCGGGTAGTGGATATTGCCGAGCATCATGAAGGTCAGCAGGGCCGTGAGATTACTGATGAAATTCATAAATCGCGCCACACCCGCCGCTGCGACCAAATCCAGCCTGAACAACTTCATCGCCGCCGCCATCCAGAATGCACCCGTGCCGGGACCGATAAAGCCGTCGTAAAAGCCGATTAAACCACCGGTCAGCAGCTTGATGCTCCGCCGAATCGTGTGGGGTGATAGTGCGGGTTCCGGGTGAGCGGCTGTCAGGGAAACCCGGCGCGGCCAGGCCAGATACGCCGCTGCCAGCAAAATCGCCAAAGGCAGCAGCTTTTTCAGTACCCCAGCGCTCATCAGGTAAATCAGCAGCGCCCCCACCAGCGCCCCCACAAAGACGCCAAAACTCATCGCCCACCACAGCCCCGGTTTGAACAGCCCTTTGCGAATGAAGGTCAACGAGGCGCTGAAGGTACCAAAAGTGCCTATCAGCTTGTTGGTGCCAACCACTAGATGTGGCGGCATTCCGGTACTCAGTAGCGCCGGCATGATCAACATGCCGCCACCGCCAGCAATGGCGTCAATGAACCCTGCTAATAACGCCGCACCGCCTAATAGCAGAATCGTGGTGAAATCGAGAGTCAGTTCCAACAGTCATTCATCTCATCTCTCCCTCTGGCGCAAAGAGACGTTGCGCAGGTCATTAAGCCAGACTATTCGATTTACTGGGGAATACCCACGACCAATTCGCCCCCTTGAAAATGGCTTGCCAGGGATCCCCGGAATTGGGCGCCATCGGGATCCATGCAGGCAATATGGGTATTGGATGCACCATAGACACTGACCACATGGTTACCAAGTCCGGGTTTACGATAGCCCACGACCAGCGGTCCATGTTTCATTTTACTGTTCACATAATGACAGGTGAAACTACTGCCCGCCACACTTTCACAGTTCATTTTCCAGCGAGCATCGCGAATGATCGCAATCAGGTTAGCGCGTGAGACGGTGCCATAATTTGGATTGGTATCCGGATTGGAAGAATCCCAATAACTCAAGTAGAGATTCAGCAGGTCGAGCTGCTTGATCACGGTCCGGTTGCCGATTGCCCGCGCCCACCACTCCAAGGCTGCCGCCCAGCAGGAAGTGGGATCAAACTGTTGAACCGGTTTCGTCGCGCGATAATTGGTCGCCATGATCGTATCTCCAGTGGTTTGACTCTGCGCCAGAAAATGACCGGGAACGGATTCTCTGGCGGATTTTGATATCTGACCATACTAAGCATAGACGATGCCAAGACTAAAAATTTAATAAAAACAATCCATATCATCACCATTTCGAGAGGAAATGGTGATCCAGAATGACCATCACGGTTCAAATCGAACGGTTCGTTATGACTGGATGAGATGGGATCAGATCAACCCAGCAATCGCTCAAGCACACCCTGATAAATCCGGCTTAATTTTTCCAAATCAGCCACGGCAACCCGTTCGTTGACTTGGTGAATAGTGGCGTTCAGTGGACCCAGTTCGATCACTTGCGCCCCGGTGGGCGCAATAAAGCGGCCATCCGAAGTGCCGCCACTGGTGGACAGTGTTGGCTCCAATCCGGTTTCGGCGTGAATGGCCGCCGCTGTAGCCGCGACCAAATCACCCGGCGGGGTAAAGAATGGCGGCCCCGACAGACTCCAGTCCAGATCGTACTGAAACACCTGCCCGGTCTTGACTTCCTCATTGAGCAGAGCAGTATCAATGATCAATCGGGTCCGCTCCTGTAACTGCTTCACCGTAATGGCCGGCGAAAAGCGGAAGTTAAACCGCATATCCAGATCGCCGGGGATGACATTGACCGCGCCCGTCCCGGAACGCAGGTTGGAAATCTGGAATGAGGTCGGCGGGAAAGACGCATGGCCCTGATCCCAGACTTCATCGCCGAGCGCGGTCAGAATTGCGCCAATGGCGTGAATTGGATTTTGGGCTAGATGCGGGTAAGCGACATGGCCCTGCATTCCGTGCAGAACCAGTTGACCATTCAGTGAACCCCGCCGGCCATTTTTGATCGTATCACCGAGTTGGGCAGTGCTGGACGGTTCGCCCACCAGGCACCAGCAGATTTTCTCACCACGGGCCTCCAGCCACTCGACAACCTTGACCGTGCCATCGACCGCCGCGCCTTCTTCATCGCTGGTCATCAACAACGCAATGGAACCGTGCGGATGCGGATGAACCGCCAAAAAGCGTTCGCACGCAGTGATCATCGCCGCCAGACTGCCTTTCATGTCAGCCGCGCCACGTCCATACAGCCAACCGTCGCGGATTTCCGGCGCAAACGGTGGCGATTGCCACTGTTCCAGCGGGCCGGGCAGCACCACGTCACTATGGCCGGCAAAGGCGAACAACGGCTCTGCGTCACCATACCGCGCCCAGAAATTGTCTACGTCGCCGAAGCGCAGTCGCTCAACCCGGAAACCCAGCGTTGCCAATCGAGCGATCAACAACGTCTGGCAACCGGCGTCATCCGGGGTGAGCGAAGGGCGGCGGATCAGGTCAAAAGCCAGCGCCAGCGTCGCGTCCATCAGTCGCGCAACAACTCGTTGAGGCTAATCCGGCTGCGGGTTTTTTCATCGACCTGCTTGATGATCACCGCACAATACAGGCTATGACTGCCGTCCGGCGCAGGCAATCCGCCGGGGACAACCACTGAACCCGCTGGCACTCGCCCATAACTGATTTCTCCGGTCAGCCGGTTATAAATTTTGGTACTTTGGCCGAGATAGACACCCATCGACAGTACCGAGCCGCGTTCGACGATCACGCCTTCGACCACTTCGGAACGGGCGCCAATGAAGCAGTCGTCTTCAATAATAGTGGGGCTGGCCTGCAACGGCTCCAGCACCCCGCCAATCCCGACTCCGCCCGAAAGATGCACGTTCCGGCCAATCTGGGCGCAGGAGCCAACCGTAGCCCAGGTGTCCACCATCGTCCCGGAATCGACATAGGCTCCGATGTTGACATAGGACGGCATCAGCACCACGCCCGGCGCGATGTAGCACCCCCGGCGGGCCGCCGCCGGCGGCACCACTCGCACCCCGGCAGCCAGAAAGTCGTTTTCGCCATAGTCCGCGTACTTGGGCGGCACCTTGTCAAAATAATTGGTGTAGCCATCGCGGATAATCATGTTCTCGTTCAGGCGAAACGACAGCAGCACCGCCTTTTTCAGCCAGGCGTTGACCGTCCAGACGCCATTGCACGGTTCCGCGACCCGCGCCCGTCCCAGCTCCAGCAGGCTCAATGCCTCTTCAATGGCTTCCCGTAGTTCCGCCGGCGCGGTGGCCGGGTCCAGTTCGCTGCGGCGCTCGAAAGCATCCTCGATCAGTCGTGACAATTCACTCATTGGCAATTTCCTCGGGGGTGGGGGGTGAGTTGGGACCGGACAGGCTTGGGTACAGCCGCAAAAAACCGTCATAATAAGAGGGGATAAAGGTAGGAAACTTTAACACTCAACGCCTCGAACCGCAGCTTGAGCGCAACCAGAACGTAGAACAACGAGGATCAACCGGCATGTCCAAGAAACTCACCGTGGATGAAAAAAAGCGGAGCAGCACTGAATCTGCGCCGGCAGCGGCCAAGTCGGCACCCCGTCAGGTAAAGCCAGCAGCAGGCGTCGAGGCAGCGAAACCAGCAGCAGGCCAGAGTCCTGATCCAGCTAAACCAACCGTGGCTCAACTCACCCCTGTCGTCCCGGAACCGGAAACTCCCAATCTCGCGGTCGATGGCCGCAAGCGAGGGATCATCGAAGGCGTTACCCCGGAACTGGATGGCGGTCGCTTCGCCATCAAACGCACGGTTGGCGATATGGTCACTGTCGAGGCGGACATCTTCACCGACGGCCACGATGCGCTGTCCTGCCTCCTGCAATACCGCAAGGCCGGTGAAAGCACCTGGCTGGAAACGCCGATGCGGGTGCTGGTCAACGACCGCTGGCGCGGCGAGTTTCAGACACAGGAACTGGGCCGATACGAATACACAATCCTGGCCTGGGTAGACGCCTTCAAATCGTGGCGGCACGACCTGGGCCGCTGGGTGCAGGCCGAAGACATCGCCATTGCCTTGCGGGTGGGCGAGCAACTGGTAAGCAAGGCCGCATCCCGCGCTACCGGCGAAGACGCCCGCTGGCTCACCCAACGCGCAGGCGAACTGACCAGCTCGCGTGATCTGGAGTACCGCCGACAATTGGGGTTGGACGAGCATCTGGCCAATCTGATGATGCGCTACGCTGACCGTACCCTGGCGCTCAGTTATGGCAAGGAACTGGCGGTGATCGTCGATGACGAACGCGCCCGCTTCAGCACCTGGTACGAACTGTTTCCCCGGTCGTGCAGTTCGGCTCCCGGTCAGCATGGCACCTTCAGGGACTGTGAAGCCTGGTTGCCGCGCATCGCCGCAATGGGTTTCGACGTGCTGTATTTCCCGCCGATCCATCCAGTGGGCCGGATCAACCGCAAGGGCAAGAACAACACCTTGACGCCCAGTCATGAGGATGTGGGCAGTCCGTGGGCGATTGGTTCGACGGAGGGCGGTCACAAGGCCATTCTGCCAGCGCTCGGCACCTTGGATGATTTCCGCCGGCTGGTGCAAAAAGCCAAAGAACACGGCATCGCCATCGCTTTGGACATTGCCCTGCAATGTGCTCCGGATCATCCCTACGTTCAGCAGCATCCCGACTGGTTCCGCTGGCGGCCAGATGGCACAGTGCAATACGCTGAGAACCCACCTAAAAAATATCAGGATATCTATCCGTTCAATTTCGAGACCCCGGACTGGCCGGCGCTGTGGGACGAGATCAAGAGCATTTTCACGTTCTGGGCCGAGCAGGGTGTGCGCATTTTCCGGGTAGACAACCCGCATACCAAGCCGTTTGCGATGTGGGAATGGCTAATCACCGAAATCAAAAAGACTACGCCCGACGCTATTTTCCTGGCTGAGGCGTTTACCCGGCCCAAAGTCATGCACCGGCTGGCCAAACTCGGTTATACCCAGTCCTACACCTACTATGCCTGGCGCAACACCAAGGCCGAGTTGACCGAGTATCTGACTGAATTAACCCAAGGGCCGGGCCGCGAGTATTTTCGCCCCAACTTCTGGCCCAATACCCCGGACATCCTGACTGAGGCGCTGCAATTCGGCGGCAAGCCGATGTTCATGACCCGGCTGATTCTGGCGGCGACCATGACCGCTAATTACGGCATTTACGGCCCGGCTTACGAAATGATGGAGCATGTTGCGATCAAACACGGTAGCGAGGAATACCTCGATTCTGAAAAATACCAGGTGCGTCACCGCGATTTTGCAATGCTGGATGGGCCCGGCAGCCTGCACGATTTCATTGCACTGGTGAATCGGATCCGCAAGCGCAACCCGGCGCTGCACACCGATCCGAGTCTGCGGTTTCATCCGGTGGATAACGAGCAGTTGATCTGTTACAGCAAGGCCACTGCCAATCTTGCGAACGTGATTCTGGTTGTGGTCAACCTCGATCCCAATTACACCCAATCTGGCTGGACTCTGCTGGATCTGGCGGCACTGGGCCTCGATCCAAACCTGCCGTTTCAGGTGGATGATCTGCTGACCGGCGCTCATTATCTGTGGAATGGGCCGCGCAACTATGTAGAGCTCAATCCGCACCGGATGCCGGCGCATGTCTTCCGCATTCGCAGCAGTCTACAGACAGAGCAGAATTTCGATACATTCAACGGTTGAGGAAACCTGCATGGCGCGTAATAAAGGCTGGACCGGCGTAGAAGACCCCCTCTGGTACAAGGATGCCATCGTCTATCAACTGCATGTCAAAGCGTTCGGCGACAGCAGTCGGGATGGTTTCGGTGATTTCCGGGGGTTGATCCAGCGGCTGGATTATCTTCAGGAACTGGGGGTGGATACGTTATGGCTCATGCCTTTTTATCCCTCGCCCTTACGTGATGACGGCTACGATATTTCCGACTACCAGAACGTCCACCCCGATTACGGCACGCTGGCTGACTTTCGGGCCTTCGTCCAGGAGGCGCACGCCCGTGGTCTCAAGGTCATCACCGAGCTGGTGATCAACCACACCTCTGACCAGCATCCCTGGTTTCAGACCGCCCGTCGCGCCCCACCCGGTTCACCAGAACGGAACTTCTACATCTGGAGCGACGATGACAAGAAATTCCCGGAAACCCGCATCATCTTCACCGACACCGAAATCTCCAACTGGGCTTGGGACCCAATAGCCCAGCAATACTACTGGCACCGCTTTTTCTCCCACCAGCCGGATTTGAACCACAACAATCCGGCGGTCGTAAAAGCCGTGATCAAGATCATGCGCTTCTGGCTGGATTTGGGGGTGGACGGGCTGCGACTGGACGCTATTCCCTACCTGTGCGTGCGGGAGGGCACCGCCAACGAGAACCTGCCAGAAACACATAATGTCATCAAACGGATGCGGGCAGTGGTGGACACCCATTACCGTAGCCGGATGTTCCTGGCCGAGGCCAATCAGTGGCCGGAAGACGTGAGCGACTATTTCGGTGATGGCGATGAATGCCACATGGCCTATCACTTTCCATTGATGCCACGCATGTTCATGGCGATTGCCCAGGAAGATCGCCACCCGGTCGTGGATATTCTTGAGCAGACCCCGGGCATTCCCGAGCATTGCCAGTGGGCCATCTTCCTGCGCAACCACGACGAACTGACTCTGGAAATGGTCACCGACCGGGAGCGGGACTACATGTACCGCACCTACGCCGCTGATCCGCGGATGCGGGTGAACGTCGGCATCCGCCGACGGCTGGCACCGCTGCTGGATAACGATCCGGCCAAGATTAAGCTGATGAACAGCTTGCTGTTGTCGATGCCCGGTACGCCCATCCTCTATTACGGCGACGAGATCGGCATGGGCGACAACATCTATCTCGGTGACCGCAACGGCGTGCGGACCCCAATGCAGTGGAGTCCCGACCGTAACGCCGGGTTTTCTAAGGCTGATCCGCAGCGGCTGTACCTGCCGCCGATCATGGACCCGATCTACGGTTACGAAGCGGTCAACGTCGAGGCGCAGCAACGCGAACCCGCTTCGCTGCTCAACTGGACGCGGCGGTTGCTGGCAGTGCGCCGATCCTGTCAGGCATTTGGCCGTGGTCGACTGGATCTGCTGCGCCCCGGCAACCGCAAGATTCTGGTCTATACCCGGAGCTACGCCGACGAGGTTGTGTTGTGTGTCGCCAACCTATCGCGGGCGGCACAGCCGGTGGAGCTCGACCTCAAACAGTATAAAGGCCTGGTTCCGGTGGAAATGCTCGGCCAAACCCCATTTCCGCCCATCGGCGAGCTGCCGTATCTGCTCACGCTGCCCCGTCAAGGGTTTTACTGGTTTCGGCTGACCCGGACTGCACCGCCTGTCTGGCATGAGGGCACACTGCCGGGTCTGGAATTGCGGGTGCTGGTGCTATTCCAGGGCTGGAAGAGTTTCTTTGTCGATGAGGTTGAACCGAGTCGACGGGCGATGGCGGCGGCCTTGCACGAGCGACTGATCCGGCAAATCCTGCCGGATTTTCTCCCGACCCAGCGTTGGTTCGCCGGCAAGGGGGGGCGGATCGAGCGGGTGGAATTCGAGAAATACGCGATCTGGGTCGACCGCAGCGAGTGGCTGCTGGCGCGGGCGCGGGTCTGGCTGGTCGGACGGCCAGAACCACAGGATTACGCCCTGCCGCTGGCGCTGGCCTGGGAGGATGACGGTGATGAAAAATTGCGGCCCTTGTGGCCCTACACACTGGCCAGGGTGAGGTTTAGAGCCCGGACGGGCCTTCTATATGGCGCTTTTGCCGACGAGATGTTTTGCCAGACCCTGGTCAAGATGATCGCCTGCGGCGCACGGGTTCCCCTGGGGCAGGGCTGGTTGAAATTCTCCGTCACCCAAGTGTTCGCCGAATTAGCCGGCGATACGCCGGAACTACTGCCGGTCAAGCGGCTGGCGCTGGACAGCAGCAACACGACGATTGCTATCGGCGAGCGCTTGTTGATGAAAGGCTACCGTCGCTTGCAGTCCGGCATCAGCCCTGAATTGGAGATGGGCCGCTTTCTCACCGAAATCGCCTTTCCAAATATTGCGCCATTGGCCGGTGCGCTCGAATATGAGGACGCAACGGGCGACAGTATTACCCTGGTGTTGTTGCAAGGCTTTGTAGCGAATCAGGGCGATGCCTGGAGTTATACCCAGGATTATCTGAAACGCTTTCTGACGGACTACCTCGAACAGCCGGATGAAGTCCGGAAAGCCGGCGGGGATGCGCATTCGATCTATTTGTTGTTTGCCGCGACCCTGGGTCAGCGCACCGGCGAATTGCACCGGGCGTTGGCGCAAAACACCGGCGATCCGGCCTTCGACCCAGAGCCGATTACGACCGTCGATCTGATCGAATGGATGGATCGGATCCGTGAGGAAGCGAAGACGACATTCGAGCGACTCAAGCTGTCCCTGAAACGGCTTCCTGAGCCGGATCGGGTGCTGGCCGAACGGCTGCTCACGGCGGAAATCGGCGTACCACAGGCCGGTCGTTATGCCTCACTGGCCACCCAGGTGCTGGAATCGAGAGGCACGGCGGAAGCGCGGGCCGCGCAAGTCGCAGCGCTGACCCCACAGGCTGCGAAGACCCGTTACCACGGGGATTACCATCTCGGTCAAGTGCTGGTGGCCAGGGACGATGTCATCATCATCGACTTCGAGGGCGAACCATCACGGTCACTGGCGGAGCGACGCGCCAAGCACTCGCCACTGCGAGACGTGGTCGGGATGTTGCGCTCGTTCAACTATGCGGCTCATGCCGCCCTGCGGCAGGCTACCGCCGATGGGACCTGCGACCGGGCGACACTCTGGCCGTATCTTAGCGATTGGGAACAGCAAACCCGGGCCGCGTTTCTGAACGCCTATGTTGAAGCCGTAGGCGACAGTCCAGGATATCCCACTGATCCCGATCAGGCGAAGATTCTTCTGGAACTGTTCACTCTAGAGAAAGCCTGTTATGAACTTCGTTATGAATTGGATAACCGCCCCGACTGGATCGCAATTCCGCTTGGGGGTTTGTGTGAGCTGCTCTTACTACCACTGAAGGATGAATCGTAATGAAAAAACCGAAAATTTTGGCATTTGTCATGGCCGGCGGTGAAGGTTCCCGTCTGCAACCACTCACGGCTGATAATTCCAAACCATCCTTACCCTTTGGCAGTCGCTACCGAATTGTCGACTTTGTATTAAGCAATCTGCTGAATTCCGGAATTCAGGCGATTTATATGCTGGTGCAATACAAATCGCAGTCGCTAATTGAACACGTCCGCAAGGCGTGGGTCGTGTCGCCGATGCGAAATGAGGAATTCGTCACGGTTGTGCCGCCGCAAATGATGCGCGGCGGCGACTGGTTTCAGGGAACAGCTGATGCGGTCTATCAGAATATCAATCTAATTCAATTACACGATCCAGATCTAGTTATCGTGTTCGGTGCTGATCATATCTACCGGATGGATATTCAGCAGATGGTAGATTTTCACTATGAGCGGGCCGCTGATGTCACAGTAGCTGCTTTACCAGTGCCCATTGCCGACGCGAGCGCGTTTGGAGTGATTGCCGCTGATCATGCGGGTCGGGTGAGTGAATTTCAGGAAAAGCCAGCTAATCCAGCCCCGATGCCGTCCGATCCAACGCGCTCTTATGCCTCAATGGGTAATTACCTGTTTGACGCCAAAATCTTGGTGCAGGCGCTCAAGGAAGCCAATCAGCGCGGTGAGCATGATTTCGGCCATAATGTATTGCCAAAGTTGAAAGAAACCCATCGGCTGTTCGCTTATGACTTCGCCACCAACAAGGTGCCGGGCACCAAGCCGTATGAAGAACAGGCGTATTGGCGCGATGTAGGAACGCTGGATGCCTATTTTGAGGCGCACCAGGATTTGCTGGGGCTGAACCCACGCTTTGACATGTTCAATCCGCAATGGCGAATCTTCTCCAGTAATTATCAGGGGCCAGTGGCGCGACTTCTCGATGCCCAAGTACATAACAGTGTGATTGCCGCTGGGTCGATGGTCCGTCAGGCTTCGCTCCGTAATTCCCTGATTCGTCGCGAAGTCATTATTGAGGATGACGTGGAACTGGAAGATTGCGTGATTCAGGACTATGTCTGGATCAAGCGCGGTTCCCGATTGCGGCGCGTCATTGTCGGTCAGTACAACGTGATTGAAGAGGGCAGCCGTATTGGTTTTGATCCAGAAATCGACCGCCAGCGTTATACCGTAACAGCTGATGGCATTACTGTTGTAGCACCGGGTGAAGTTACTAAGAGTCTGCGGTCGTTCAGCGAATGAGTCTGGTTTAAAACTTTCCCCGACACTAAGTAGTGGCGGGGGACCAAACCATACACAGACGTTCAATTGCACTATCGCTATTCTGGGGTTGCTCTTTAGCGCTGTGCTGTGGTTTGGTTTGGTGAACACTTGGATTCTGGATTGGATAATTGATGAATAAACCGACTACCCTCTGGCCGGGCCGGCCGTATCCACTGGGTGCAACCTGGGATGGTGAGGGCGTTAATTTCGCCCTGTTCTCACAAAATGCTGAACAAGTCGTGTTGTGTCTATTCGACGCCAAGGGCAAGCACGAAGTAGAGCAAATTCCATTGCGAGAACGAACGGGCCAAGTTTGGCATGGTTATTTGCCGGAAGCCCGGCCTGGACTGCTATATGGCTACCGGGTTCATGGTCTCTACGCGCCGGAAGAAGGTCACCGGTTTAACGCCCATAAATTGCTACTCGATCCCTACGCCAAAGCGATGATTGGGCCAATACACTGGAGCGACGCCCAATTTGGCTACCGGATTGGCGGGCGCGGTGAAGACCTCAGTTTTAATACCCGCAACAGCGCGCAGGGAATGCCAAAATGCCAAGTTGTGGATACGGCTTTTGTCTGGGGAGATGACCGCCCACCGCGTGTTCCCTGGCATGACACGCTGATTTATGAACTGCACGTTCGTGGTTTTACCATGCGCCACTCCCAGTTGCCGCCAGAATTACGCGGCACTTATGCCGGGTTGGGATGTGGCGTCATTGTTGACTACCTGAAAGCATTAGGCGTCACAGCGGTTGAGTTATTACCAATCCATTATTTTACTGATGAACGACTATTGCTGGATCAAGGACTACGTAATTACTGGGGCTACAGCACACTTGGTTATTTCGCCCCGAATCCCCGCTATGCTGCTTCAGATAATCCGGTTGCTGAATTCAAGAGCATGGTCAAGACTCTACACTCAGCCGGAATTGAAGTCATTCTTGACGTCGTCTACAACCATACGGCGGAAGGCAACCAACTTGGCCCCACCCTGAATTTCAAGGGCATTGATAACGCGGTTTATTATCGGCTGTCCCCGGAACATCCGCGTTATTACATGGACTACACCGGTTGTGGCAATACCCTGAACACCGCGCACCCACGTGTGCTGCAATTGGTCATGGACAGCCTGCGCTACTGGGCGCAAGAGATGCATGTTGACGGTTTTCGCTTTGATTTGGCTGCAACCTTGGCGCGGGAGACCGACGGCGAAATCGACCAGGGCGGCGCATTTATGGATGTAATTCAGCAGGATCCGGTATTGTCACAAGTCAAACTGATTGCTGAACCGTGGGACGTGGGTGAAAACGGCTATCAGGTTGGTCAATTCCCAGTGGGCTGGAGCGAGTGGAACGGTAAGTATCGTGACGTGGTACGCGACTACTGGCGCGGTGAGAGCGGTTTAATCGGCGATCTGGCTTATCGACTCACTGGTTCTGCCGATCTTTATCAGCATAATGATCGCCGTCCACCCACCAGCATCAATTTCATTACTGCACATGATGGTTTCACACTCTACGATCTGGTGAGTTACAACGAGCGCCATAATGAAGCTAATGGGGAAAATAACCAGGATGGTGAATCGCATAATCGTAGCTGGAATTGTGGAGCGGAGGGGGATACAACGGATCCGGCCATTTTGGAATTACGCTTACACCAGCGGCGCAATTTGCTGGCGACACTGTTACTTTCGCAGGGAGTGCCGATGTTATTGGCTGGTGATGAAGTTGGACGAACTCAGCGCGGCAATAACAACGCTTATTGCCAGGATAATGAAATCAGCTGGCTGGACTGGGATATTTCCTGGTTACCTGAGAACCGACGATTGCTGGCTTTCACCCAAAGCCTGATTCAGTTACGCCGCGAGCATCCTACTTTCCGCCGCCGCCATTTCTTCCGGGGAATTCATGGCGATGGTATCCGCGATATTCTCTGGTTTAATCCTGATGGCCGGGAGATTGACGATGAGGAATGGACACACGATTACGCTCGCTGTTTGGGACTCTATCTGCCGGGTGATGGATTGGGCGACTGGGATGAGCGTGGACATCCATTGGAAGATGATGACTTTCTACTGCTGTTCAACGCCCATCACGAGGAAATCCTGTTTGTGTTACCGGTATTGCGAGATCAAACACTGTTTGAAGTGATGATTGATACCGCTTTACCACAAGGACAACCGGTAAGCGGTAGCGATCATCCACCCGAAGAACCGTACCCAGTGCAAGGCCGATCACTGGTTGTATTACGGCATCGGCGCCGGTAATTAGGAGACTATGTGATTTTACCACTTGGCCAGCACTGGACGCTGGCTAGGGAATGACACATCAGCAAAACGATAGATAATCGGTGGTCCTGAAATTTGAGTAATACTACGATAGAATATGCTGATCGAAAAATCCAAAGAGGCTTAACAATGAATTGCCCAAGCTGTTCCTCTAACCACATCGCCAAAAATGGCAGCTTGGGTAACGGAAAACCTAAATTTAAATACAATTCTTGTGGCAGGCAATTTGTAGAAAATCCCAAAAAACAGCCGATTTCTGAGGCGACCAAACAACTCATCGATAAACTCTTGCTTGAAAAATCCCTTTAGCAGGCATTGCCCGTGTCACTGGCGTATCGGAACGCTGGTTGCAAGGTTATGTGAATACTTTCACGATCTGCGCCATACCTTCGCGAGTTGGTTGGTTCAGGTCGGGGCGCCGTTGACTGAGGTGCGCGACCTGCTCGGCCATACCTCTATTGAAATGATTGAACGCTATGCGCACTTGGCCCCGGATCGGTTGCGCGGGGCGGTGGCGATGTTGGAGGCGGCGTAGCCTTCAGGGCCGAAGGTCGTGTCGTCACCTGTCATCATCTGGCGCGACCTGACGTAAACTTGGCGGGATCACTACGGCAACTGCGGAGATAACTACATGAAAAACTTGGCGCGCCCGGCGGGACTTGAACCCACGACCTTCGGCTTCGGAGGCCGACACTCTATCCAACTGAGCTACGGGCGCATGGAGAAAGGATTGCTAGGATACCCATGATAACGATTCCGCGTCTAGCCCCTGCCGAAATTTTTCAGAAATCAACCTCACTACTAACATTCGGCAACCCCGGCAGTCCACATGGCGAAATCCGTTTCCGGTCAAGCTGAATAACACTATAATCGCTATGTTTAAGTCCCTGCCCAATCCATTTAAAGATAACTACCCCAAACTAAAATCTTCCTGCTAACCAACGCCGCTGCGAAGACTCTCCAGCGTCCAGCGAGGTGAGAGTGTGAGTTCCCACGTTTTGCAAACCGATAAATCCGTTTTCACGACATCCATCGCCTTGGTCTCAGCACTGACGCTGCTGGCAACCGTACTGTTTCTGGTCGCCGCCCTTATCGGGGTCATTAGCCGGGTTCCGCCAGACGACGGTTCACGCAAGGGAGTCGCCGTGATCGAACGCATCAAGCCGGTAGCGCAGGTCGCTATTGCTGTACCCAAGCCGGCTGGCGCTGAAATCAAGCTGACCGGTCAGGAGGTCTATAACAAGGTCTGCATTAACTGCCATGCCGCCGGCGTATTGGGCGCTCCTAAAGTCGGTGTCAAGGAACTGTGGGAGCCACGTTTCGCTCAAGGCCTGAACACCCTGGCTAACAACGCCCTGTCTGGCGTTCGCGCTATGCCGGCTAAGGGGGGTGATCCCTCGCTGACTGAGGCCAATATTCACGACGCCATTGTCTACATGCTCGGTGAAACCGGCATCAAGACGGACGAGGCAGCCAAATAACCCGCTGTTTGCCGCCACCGTCGCTATCAAAACGCCAAGGCCATCCCACCGGGTGGCCTTGGTCTTTTCAGGCTAATCATCCGTTTTTCCAGGCTAACCGCCATGCGTCCTGATCTCCGTCCGGTGGAAACGTCCCGCCAGGAACGCCACGACCGAACCAACCTGCGCGCCTTATTACCGTATCTCTGGGAGTATCGTGGCCGGGTCTGGCTGGCGATGGCTTGTCTGGCGCTAGCCAAGCTCGCTAATGTCGGTGCCCCGCTGGCGCTCAAGCAGATCGTGGACAGTCTGGACAGCCGGCTGGCGACCCTCGTACTACCGACCACCCTGCTGCTGGCTTATGGGGCGCTGAAGCTTGGCAATGCCCTGTTCAGTGAGCTACGCGATGTAGTGTTCGCCAGGGTTCGCTACCGGGCGATGCGCCGGCTGACGGTACGGACACTGGCGCATCTGCATGATTTGTCGCTGCGCTTTCACCTGGAGCGCAAAACCGGCGCGATCAGCCGCGATCTCGAACGCGGCGCCCGCAGCCTCAGCACCCTACTCAATTATCTGGCGTTCAGCATCTTGCCGGTGCTGGTGGAATTTCTGCTGGCGGGGGGATTGCTGCTGAGCCGCTATCCCGCGATTTTTGCATTGATTATCTTCGGTAGTGTCGCTGCTTATGTCGCGTTTACCTTGGCGATCACCAACTGGCGGATGGAACATCGCCATGCGATGAACCGGCTGGAATCGCAGGCAGGCAACGAAGCGCTGGATAGTCTAATCAACTACGAAACAGTCAAATACTTCGGCAACGAGGACTGGGAGCTGCGCCGCTGCGACGCCACCTTGGCGCAATGGGAAAACAGCGCCGTCCTCAGCCAGACCTCGATGTCGGCGCTCAATTTCGGCCAGGGCGCGATCATCGCGGTTGGCGTCACCGCCATCATGTGGACAGCCGCCGACCGGGTGGCCGCCGGCCAGTTGACCCTTGGCGATCTGGTGCTGGTCAACGCCCTGCTGCTGCAACTGTTTATTCCATTGAACTTCCTCGGCATCGTCTACCGGCAGATTAAATACGCGCTGGTGGATATGGACGACTTAATTCGGCTATTCGAGCGCAGTCCTGAAGTTTGCGACGCACCCGCCGCCGCGCCATTGCAGGCGACGCGAGGCGAATTACGCTTTGAACGGGTCAACTTTGGCTATCAGCCTGAGCGGCAAATCCTGTTTGATGTGAACTTCATCGTGCCGCCGGGGCGCAAACTGGCGGTGGTGGGCGCCAGCGGCGCGGGCAAATCGACACTGGCGCGGCTGTTGTTCCGCTTCTACGATGTGAGCGACGGGCGGATTTTGATTGACGGACAGGACATTCAGGCCGTCACCCAGCAAAGCCTGCGAGCCACGATTGGCATCGTCCCGCAGGACACAGTGCTGTTCAACGACACGTTGTATTACAACCTGGCCTACGCCCGGCCCGGCGTCAGTGCTGATGAGATCGCCGCCGCCGCCAAAATGGCGCAACTGCACGACTTCATCACCGCACTGCCAGCAGGTTATGACACGGTGGTCGGGGAACGCGGCCTAAAACTATCGGGTGGCGAAAAGCAACGAGTCGCCATTGCCCGCGCCATTCTCAAGCGCCCGCGCATCCTGATTTTCGATGAGGCGACTTCAGCGCTGGACAGTCATTCCGAACAGGCCATCCTACAGGCGCTGCGAGCGGTGGCGGCGGAACACACCACCCTGGTCATCGCCCATCGGCTATCCACCATTGTCGATGCCGATGAGATTTTGGTGCTGGATCAGGGCCGGGTGCGCGAGCAGGGCAATCACCGCGAGTTATTGCAACAAGACGGGCTATACGCCCAGATGTGGGCGTTGCAGCAGCAGGAGCAGGCCGCTCACGAGGCCGAGGATCGGCTATTGGGCGGAGGCAATCCATAATGGACGCTGCTGCGCCGGATCGATCCGCCACTGGCCGGCTTGCGCAAACGGGTGTTGCTCAAGT
This sequence comes from Candidatus Competibacteraceae bacterium, assembly GCA_003989085.1. GTDB lineage: Bacteria > Pseudomonadota > Gammaproteobacteria > Competibacterales > Competibacteraceae > RXIV01. Next base: position 631,889 of record RXIV01000001.1, on the reverse strand, counting down.
GAGTGCGAACCTATCAAAGCACCACGACCCCTGCTGCTTCCAGCATCCGGGTCAACCGGATCAGCGGCAGGCCAATCAGGCTAGTTGGGTCGTCCCCTTCCAGCCGATCGAACAGCGCGATCCCCAGCCCTTCGGATTTGAAACTGCCCGCGCATTGATAAGGCTGCTCCCGACGCAGATAGCGCTCGATCATGGCCGGCGTCAGCACCCGGAATACGACACGAAACTCCTCGACTGCGATCTGCCGCCAAGCGCTGGCGCTGTCCAGCAGGCACAATCCAGTATGAAAAACGACGGTGCGCCCTGATGCTTGCTGCAATTGCGCCACCGCCTGTTCATGGTCTCCGGGCTTGCCGATGATCACGCCCTCCAGAACCGCCGCCTGGTCCGAACCAATAATCAGCGCCGCCGACCCCTGCCGCCGCGCCACCGCTTCGGCTTTCCCTTCCGCCAGCCGAGCAACCAACTCCGGTGCTGATTCGCCCGGCAGGCGGGTTTCATCGACCTGCGGAGCCTGCACTGTAAACGGCAAAGCAAGACGCGCCAGCAGTTCGCGGCGGAATGGCGAAGTCGAGGCCAGCAGCAGGCGGCGACCATCCGATAATGTTGTGGACATGGCAATCCTTCAGTGAACTCTTGCGGAATACCGCGCAGAATGGCGCCGATCATGCGAAACTCAGCTTTGATTTTGACAGAAATCAGACTGGCCTATATATTTCGCGCCCTATGTTGACCCTATCGCTTCCTGACAAGCTGAATCCTTGGCAACTTGCCGCTGAAAATGGCCGGTTGACCGGTGATCTGGCGCTAACCGAGCTGCCGCGTCTGGTCGCGCTGCTGGATCAAAGCAGCGGCGCTGTCAGCGTTACCCTGACAGCGGGGATGGATGGACAAGGGCAGCGGTTTATTGCCGGTCACCTACGCACCACGGTTGAATTGACCTGTCAGCGCTGTCTGGGATCACTACAGTGGCCGCTGGATGTAACAGTGCATCTGGGGTTGGTTCACAGCGAGGCCGAAGCCGACCGCCTATCTGGCGACTATGAACCGTTGCTGGCTCCGGATTGCGCTATGACCGTCGCCGATCTGGTGGAAGATGAATTATTGCTGGCCTTGCCCCAGATTCCCCGTCATGCGGATCGGCGGGAGTGCGAGGCCCACGGTTACGGAGCGCCGGATGCGGCGCTTATTACGGAGCAACGCCGGCCTTTTGGGTCATTGGCGTCGCTGTTACCCGATTCCAAGAGGAGCCGTTAGCTCATGGCTGTACAAAAAAGCCGTAAAAGCCCTTCCAAGCGCGGGATGCGTCGTGCCCACGACGCCCTGACTACCGTGACATTATCCACTGACAGCGTTTCCGGTGAATTGCATCGCCGCCACCATGTCACTCCTAATGGTTTTTATCGTGGCCGCAAGGTCATCAATACTCCGGCGGAAGCCGAAACCGAAGAATAATCACCCTGTCCCCCATGCTCTGGTTCGCCCGCCTCCCGGTCTGGCCGCAATGACCGGCTGGTCTGCTTCATGACCCGCCCCCTCACTATCGCCCTAGATGGCATGGGCGGCGATGTCGGCCCTGAAGTCGTAGTACCTGCTGCGCTGCGGGTGCTAAACGCTGCCGACATTCCGTTGCGGCTGATCCTGGTTGGGCAGGACGACATCCTGTCCGCCCAACTCACCCGGTTCAAGGCCAAGGACCATCCCGGCATCCTGGTTCGCCACGCCTCGCAACTGGTTAGCATGGCGGAATCGCCCGCTCAGGCGTTGCGGGTCAAGAAAGACTCCTCAATGCGGGTCGCGATCAACCTGGTCAAACAGGGCGAAGCCGACGCATGCATCAGCGCTGGCAACACCGGGGCACTGATGGCGACTTCGCGTTTCGTCCTCAAGACCCTGCCCGGTATTGATCGCCCTGCTATTTGCACTACCCTGCCCACCGTGCGCGGTCATACCCGAGTGCTTGACCTGGGGGCCAACGTCGACAGCAAGGCCGAACACCTCCTGCAATTTGCGGTGATGGGGTCGGTGCTGGCCGAGGTCAATGGTATTGAGCGTCCGCGAGTGGGCCTGCTGAACATCGGTGAAGAAGACATCAAGGGCAACGAGCAGGTCCGGGACGCCGCCCGCCTGCTGGCCGCCAGCGATCTGAACTACATCGGGTTCGTCGAAGGCGACGGTATTTACCTGGACGATGTGGATGTGGTGGTGTGTGACGGTTTTGTCGGCAATATCGCCCTCAAGAGCAGCGAAGGCGTCGCCAAATTGGTCCGCCACTACCTAAGCCGCGAGTTCAAACGTAATCCACTGACCCGGCTGGCCGGCCTGATTGCCTTACCGGTACTGCGCGCTTTCAGCCGCAGAATCGACCCTCGCCGCTACAACGGCGCCAGTCTGCTCGGTTTGCAGAGCATCGTCATCAAGAGTCACGGCGGGGCTGACGCGCTGGCGTTCGCCAACGCCATTCAAGTGGCGATGCTCGAAGTCAAGCAAGCCGTGCCGCAACGCATTGACGCCCATTTGGCAGCCCTCCACGCCGCGAGGCACGCGCTTTGAACTACGCCAGAATCAGGGGAACCGGTGGCTATCTGCCGGAGAAAGTGCTGACCAATGCCGATCTCGAACAACTGATCGAAACGACAGCAGACTGGATTGTCGAACGCACCGGGGTGGAAGAACGCCACATTGCCGCGCCTGGGGAGACCACCTGCGATCTCGCCGAGCAGGCAGCCCGTCGGGCGCTGGACGCTGCCGCTCTGGACCCCCGCGATATTGACCTGATTATCCTCGGCACCACTACGCCGGATCACGTCTTCCCCAGCGTCGCCAGCCAATTACAGCATCGATTGGGCTGCTACGGCGGCCCGGCCTTTGATGTGCAAGCGGTTTGCACCGGTTTTGTCTACGCCCTGGATATCGCCAGCCGCTTCATCCGCACCAACGCTGCGCAACGGGCGTTGGTGATTGGCGCCGATACCTTCACCCGGATCATCGACTGGCAGGATCGCGGCACCTGCATCCTGTTCGGCGACGGCGCCGGGGCCGTGGTGCTAGAAGCCGCCGATAAACCAGGCATCATTGACAGCCGGCTCGGCGCGGATGGGCGCTACAAAGAACTGCTATGGGTTCCGGCGGGTGTGTCCAGCGGCTACGAGCAGACTCGCCAGAATGCCGCCTTTGTCGAAATGCGCGGCAGCGAAGTCTTTAAGGTGGCGGTGACCACTCTCAAGGACATCGCTGAGCAGATTCTGAACGCTAATCAGATGACGGTCGCCGATGTGGACTGGCTGATCCCGCACCAGGCCAACCGGCGGATTCTAGCCGCCACCGCTAAACGGTTGGGCCTGCCGGCGGAGCGGATGATCGATTGCGTGCGCACCCACGGCAACACTTCGGCGGCCTCGGTGCCACTGGCTCTGGATGTAGCGGTGCGTGATGGCCGTATCCAGCGCGGCGACACCGTGCTGCTGGAAGGCTTTGGCGGTGGATTTACCTGGGGCGCGGCGCTGCTCACGTATTAGTGGAGAGATTGGACATGACCCTGCAAGGTGAAATTGCTCTGGTGACCGGAGCCAGTCGCGGCATCGGCCAGGCCATTGCCTGCGAGCTGGGCCAATGCGGCGCGACTGTGATCGGCACTGCGACGACCGAAGCCGGCGCTGAGGCCATCACCCAGGATTTGCGTCAACACGGGATTACGGGACGCGGCCTGTGCCTGAATGTCACCGATCCAGCGGCAGTAGAGGCAGTAGTGAAGGCGGCGGCGCAGGAGTTCGGAGCGCTGACTATCCTGGTGAACAATGCTGGAGCGACCCGCGACAATCTGCTGCTGCGGATGAAAGAAGAGGAATGGAGCACGATCCTCGACACCGACCTGTCCTCGGTCTACCGATTAAGCAAGGCAGTGTTGCGGGGCATGATGAAAGCCCAGCGCGGACGGATCATTAACATTGCCTCAGTGGTCGGGGTCATCGGCAGCGCCGGTCAGGCCAACTATGCGGCGGCCAAGGCCGGCGTGCTGGGTTTCACCAAATCGCTGGCCCGCGAAGTTGGCTCGCGCAACATCACCGTCAACGCAATCGCGCCGGGTTGGATCGAAACCGACATGACCCGAAATTTGCCGGAAGCACAGCGTCAGGCAATGCTTGACGCGATTCCGCTGCGCCGGCCAGGCGCGCCGCAAGAAGTCGCTAAGGTGGTCGCCTTTCTGGCTTCGGCGGACGCCGCCTACCTCACTGGCGAGACCTTGCACGTCAATGGCGGGATGTATATGGCGTGATCAGCGCCAACAGCTAGAATGGGAGGAATCCGCGCTGGGTTGACCGGCGGTCGGCGCGGGAACCGGGAACCGCTGCGCATGGGAAGTATCACGGGATGTTTTCCCCAATTCGCGCCGATGGGTGAGACCTCCGCCGGATTTTACCTGCTGCTAAAAGCAGGTTTTAATTGTAACAATGAGGAAGCAAATCATCATGACTGACATCAGCAACATTGAAGCGCGCGTCAAGAAAATCATCATCGAGCAACTCGGCGTGAAGGAAGAACAGGTCACCAACGATGCTCATTTCGTCGAAGATCTGGGCGCGGATTCCTTAGACACCGTAGAACTGGTGATGGCGTTGGAAGAGGAATTTGAACTGGAAATTCCCGACGAGGACGCCGAAAAAATTACCACGGTGCAGCAGGCGGTTGACTATATTGCGGCGCATCTCGGTTGAGGGTGTCGTTTTCATCCCCGCATCCGGCGGGGGCAATCGCTGCGGTCGCCCCTGGAGGCCGTGGCTTTTAATCTCTTCAATTTTCAGCAGAGCGCGAACGAGGATAGTCCCGTGGCCAAGCGGCGCGTGGTAGTAACCGGCATGGGCATCGTTTCTCCGGTCGGTAGCGCCGTGAGCGCGGCCTGGAACCACATTCTGGCCGGGCGCAGCGGAATCGGCCCGATTACCGCTTTTGACGCCAGCAGCTATCCGGTGCGGATTGGCGGAGCGGTCAAGGATTTTCAGGTTGAAACTTACCTGAATCCCAAGGAAGCCCGGAAAATGGACGCCTTCATTCATTACGGCATCGGGGCGGGGGTGCAGGCCATCCAGGATTCCGGGCTGGAGATCACCGAAGCCAATGCTGATCGAATTGGGACCTTCATTGGCTCCGGGATTGGCGGTCTGCCGGGAATCGAAGAAGGTCACTCCTCGTTTCTCAAGGGTGGGCCGCGCAAACTGACTCCGTTTTTCGTCCCTCGCAGCATCATCAACATGGTCTCTGGCAATCTGTCCATCCTGTACGGGATTAAGGGGCCAAATCTGGCGGTAGTGACCGCCTGCACCACCGGCACCCACAGCATTGGCCTGGCGGGGCGGCTGATCGCGTATGGCGATGCCGATGTGATGCTGGCCGGTGGCGCTGAAATGGCGACTACCCCGACTGGACTGTGCGGTTTCGCTGCGGCCCGCGCCCTGTCCAGCCGCAATGACCAACCGGAAAAAGCCAGCCGGCCCTGGGATCGGGAGCGCGATGGCTTCGTCTTGAGCGACGGCGCGGGCGTGCTGGTGCTGGAAGAGTACGAACACGCCCGGCAACGTGGGGCGCGGATTTACGCTGAATTGATCGGTTTTGGCATGAGCGGCGATGCCTATCACATGACCCTGCCGTCACCGGATGGCGATGGCGCCCGACGGGCCATGCTTAACGCCCTGCGCGATGCCGGAATCAATCCCGATGCGGTGGACTACATCAACGCACATGGCACCTCCACCCCGGCAGGCGACAAAATTGAAAGCGACGCGACCAAGGCGGTGTTCGGCGATCACGCTTACCGATTGGCGATGAGTTCCACCAAATCAATGACTGGTCATCTGCTCGGCGCGGCGGGCGGGGTGGAAGCGATTTTTACAGTATTGGCGATCCGCGATCAGGTCGCGCCGCCGACCATCAATCTCGACGATCCAGAGCCGGGCTGCGATCTGAACTATGTGCCGCATACCGCCCAGGAACGGCGCATCAAGGTCGCGCTGTCCAATTCCTTCGGCTTTGGCGGCACCAACGGCACGGTGGCGTTCCGGGCGCTGGATTAAACGCTCACGTTCTGTACGCCGATTGAGGCGAGGGTATGGTTGTTTCTTCAGTGCTGCGCCGCCTGCTGCTGACGCTGGCGGTGTTGGCGCTGATCTTCGTCCCGGCGCTATATCTCGTTTATGCCGATTACCGCGCCTTTCTCGTCACGCCGCTGGGCGTTCCCGCCGGCGGCCTGACCCTGGAAGTCAAGCCAGGGATGGGAATCAGCGCCATTGCCCGCGAATTGCAGCGGCAACCGGGTTTGCTGCGGTCGGCAACCTATCTGGAAGCCTATGCCCGATGGCATGATCTGGCGCCCCGATTGAAAGCTGGCGAATACGCAGTTATTCCCGGAACGACTCCCCGCAGTCTGCTGGATCAGCTGGTTGCTGGCCGGGTTATTCAATACCCGCTGACGGTGGTGGAAGGCTGGACCTTCCGGCAATTGCGCCAGGCGTTGGCGGAACATCCCAAACTCGCCCACACCCTGCAAGACCTTGATGACGCAGCGCTCATGGCCCGACTCGGACGGCCCGGCGTCTCCCCCGAAGGGCGGTTCTTTCCCGACACTTACCACTTTCCGGCGGGAACCAGTGACGCCGCGTTTCTCCAGCGGGCGCTAACCACGATGGATCAGCGGCTGGCCGCAATCTGGGCGCAGCGTAGCGCCGGATTGCCGTTGCGCGATCCTGATCAGGCGCTGATTCTGGCCTCGATCATCGAGAAGGAAACCGGGTTGCCGGCAGAACGGGCCGCCATTGCCGGGGTTTTTATTCGGCGCTTGCAGAAGGATATGCCGCTGCAAACCGATCCCACCGTGATCTATGGTCTGGGTGCGGCCTTCGACGGCAACCTGCACCGGCAAGATCTCCTGACCGACACCCCCTACAACACCTATACTCGTAAAGGGCTGCCGCCCACGCCTATCGCCCTGCCCGGCGCGGAATCGCTGATGGCCGCCGTGCAACCCGCACCCGGCGATGCGTTGTATTTCGTCGCCAATGGCGCCGGCGGGCATGTGTTCTCGGCGACGCTCAACGAACACAATCAGGCGGTTAAACGCTATCAGATCAAAGAAAGATAACATCATGGCTGGCCGGTTCATCACCATTGAAGGCAGTGAAGGCGCTGGGAAAACCACGCAACTGGCTTTCATGCGTGACTTTCTGGAGCGGGCCGCTTATCCGGTGACGCTGACCCGAGAACCGGGCGGAACCGTGCTAGGCGAGAAGCTTCGAGCGCTGTTACTGGCTCAGCATGATGACGGAATAGCGCTGACGACCGAAACCCTGTTGATGTTCGCCGCCCGTGCTGAACATCTGGCGCAGGTCATCCGGCCAGCGCTGGCGGCAGGGCGTTGGGTGCTCTGCGACCGCTTCACCGACGCAACTTACGCCTATCAAGGCGGCGGGCGCGGGTTGTCGGGCGCACAAATCGCCCTTCTCGAAAACTGGGTGCAAGGCGACCTTCGCCCGGATTTAACCCTGCTCTTGGATGTGCCGGTAGAGATCGGGCTAGCGCGGGCGGGTCGGCGCGGCGCGGCGGATCGCTTTGAACAGGAAACGGTGGATTTTTTTGAGCGGGTGCGGGCGACTTATCTCGACCGGGCGCAACAACAGCCTGAGCGTTACCGGATCGTGGACGCCGCCCGACCCGTTGGGGTAGTGCGGGCCGATGTAGAAAACCTTCTCGCGCAATGGCTGGAGCGCGATTGATGGACGAGTCCTTACCCTGGCATGAACCGTTGTGGCGGCAACTTCAGCAACGCCGCGCCGCTGGTCGCCTGCCCCATGCCTTGTTGCTGGCGGGTCCGGCTGGGTTGGGCAAGCTGATCTTTGCCCGCCGGCTGGCTGAGGCGCTGTTGTGCGAGTCGCCGAGTGTTGAAGGCGACGCCTGTGGGCAATGCCGGGGTTGTCGCCTGTTCCGGGCCGGCAGCCACCCCGACTACAGCGTAGTTCAGCCCGAAGAGGATCAGAACAGCAGCGAGGACGATTCGCCCGCTGGGGGAGCCGGCGGCGGCAAAAAGAAAAAGAGCAAGGTCATCAAAATTGACCAGATTCGCGAACTCTGCGCCTTCCTCGGCCATACCACGCAGTACGGCGGCTATAAGATCGCCCTGCTGGAGCCAGCGGATCAACTCAATGTCAATGCCGCCAACAGCCTGTTGAAGACCCTAGAAGAACCACCGGGCGCCTGTGTTTTGCTGCTGGTCGCCGCACGCCCGGCGCGGTTACCGGCCACAGTGCGCAGCCGTTGCCAGCTTATCCGGTTTGACCGGCCTCCCATAACCCTGGCCCTTCCCTGGCTGGCGGCGCGAGTGGGTGGTGGGCTGGTGGAGCCGGCGACCCTGCTTGATGTTGCTGGGGGATCGCCGCTGGCGGCCCTGCGCTACGCCGATGGAGATCGTTGGCGGCGGCGACGGGAACTGGCCGAGGGCTACGACCAAATCCTCATGGGCCGGCTCGATCCGATCCAGGCGGCGGAACAATGGACACAGGGCGAGTTGGCTGAGAACCTGTGCTGGCTGATCGGTTGGCATACCGACTTGATTCGGCTTAAGATGAATCCCGCTCCCCATTGCCTGAGCCATCCCGATCTGCGGCCCTTATTGCGGCGCTGGGCGGCTCAGCCCACGCCCCGAGTCTTGTTTGAACGTCTGGATGCGGCGGTTCGGCTGCATACCTTGTGTACCGCTGCTCAAGCTAATGCGCCCCTGCTGTTAGAGGCGTTTCTCAGCGAAGCGGCGGGCGGTGATGAATCCGGCGTCCCCCGAACGCCCGTTTAAGGAAGGTTAAACTTTATGGCGACTCCTCCCCGGCAAGGCGTCATTTCACTCGCCATCAGGGACAAGGCGATGTTGCACTCCAATTTCATGCCCTTCGTCAAAAGCGGCGGTATCTTCATCCCGACCGAACGCTCTTTTGAACTGGGCGATGAAGTATTCCTGTTGCTGACCCTGCTGGAAGACCCGGAGCGGTTCGCCATTACCGGCAAGGTGGTCTGGATCAATTACCGCACCAGTCCCGGTGGTCGACAAGTCGGGGTCGGCATCCAGTTTGGCGGCGCCGACAGCGTCCGGCTCGAGAAGAAAATCGAAGCGTTGCTGGCTGGCTACCCCCGCACTGACCAGCCGACCAACACTATGTAAGGCGGCAAGTCCATCATGCTAGTTGACTCCCATTGTCACCTGGATCGACTCGATCTCGCCCGATTTGATGGTGGTCTGGCCGGGGTGCTGGCCGCTGCCGAAACCCAGGGGGTAACGCGGTTGCTGAGCGTGGCGACCGATCTGGAAAGCGGGCCGGCCCTGGCCCGATTGACCGCGCCGTATCCTCAAATTGCGTTATCGGTGGGCGTGCATCCTAGCGAAAACGGCAGCCGGGCGCCCACAGTAGCCGAGCTGATCGCGCTGGGCCATGAGCCGCGAGTCGTCGCCATCGGCGAAACCGGGCTGGATTACCACTATGGCGTGGACCACGCCGCCCGCCAGCAGGACTGGTTCCGCATCCACATTGCCGCCGCCCGCCAGTTGGGCAAGCCGCTCATTGTCCATACCCGCGCCGCCCGTCAGGATACCCTGCGGCTGCTGGCCGAGGAAGGCGCAGCGGAAGTAGGTGGGGTATTGCACTGTTTCACCGAGGATTGGGCAATGGCGGAACAGGCGCTGGAACTAAACTTTTACGTCTCATTCTCCGGAATTGTGACCTTCAAAAACGCCCAGACGGTTCAGGATGCCGCCCGCCGGATGCCGGCAGACCGGCTGCTGGTGGAAACCGACTCACCCTATCTGGCTCCAATGCCGCATCGAGGTCAGTCCAACCAGCCAGCCTGGGTGCGCCATGTTGCGGAATTTGTCGCCCAATTGCGCGGCGAATCGTTAGAACAGGTCGCAGCCATCACGACCGCCAATTATCTGCGCCTGTTTGGTTTACAAGCGGAGGCGGCGTGAACTCTTCGGAACTGCGTGACCGGATTCGCCGCTGTCTGCATCCAACCCACCAGATTGAAACCGTGACTGGCGATCACGCGGTAGCGGGGCTGGCGGCTGAACCGCGCACTCTGATCCCGGCAGCAGTGCTGGCGCCGCTGGTCGAACGGCCTGAAGGTTACACGGTGCTGCTGACCCAGCGCACCGCCCATCTGGAACATCACGGCGGGCAAATCAGTTTTCCCGGCGGACGAGCCGAAGCGGAAGATGCCAACCCGGTCGAAACGGCATTGCGTGAGGCGGAAGAAGAGATTGGGCTGGATCGCCGGCATGTGGTGGAAATCGCCGGCTTTCTGGATTTGTATCAGACCGTGACCGGGTTTCTGGTCACACCGGTAGTCGGGTTCGTGACTCCACCGTTCGCGCTGAAACTGGACAATTTCGAGGTCGCCGAGGCGTTTGAGGTGCCGTTGGATTTTATCCTCGATCCACGCCATCACGAACAGCGGAGCCTGATCTACCAAGGTCAGCCGCGTCGCTACTACGTCATCCCCTACGAAAACCGCTTCATCTGGGGCGCGACCGCCGCGATGCTGGTCGGCTTTGCCCGCCGGCTGGCTGGCAACCCGCCGCTACTGTCCTGAAGCTGGATCATCGCTGGCCGCGCCCCGGTGGTAAACGAACTGCCGCAGCAGGAATTCCTCATCTTTCGGCGTCAAATCAAAGCGCTGGCTAGCCTGTTCGACGGTCTGAAGAGTGCAATGCCCCCCCTGATCGATAAGCCACTGGAATGCTCGGCGCAGCGCCTCGCCTTCGGGAATCAACGGTCTTACTTTCATGCCAGTGCTCAATGAAACGGCCTGATCAAAGGTTTTTCGACAAAGCGCCAGGAAAATGCAGATAGCAAGATGGTAAAAACAGCGCCCCAATACGGAACCAGACCAGCGACCCTGTCACCGGGAACGTTTGCTAGGGAAATAACTCAATAATGGGATAAACCAGCACTGAAATTGCAGCAAATGCACGTAGTAGATTGATGTTATCAAAATAAATTTCATAGATGCGATCCAAAAATCTGGCGCAATTCGCGCCAGATCTTCCCACGATCAAGTCAATTAATTTTTTTGATCTCTTTTTAGTTGTTCCGGCAATGGCGGCGCATCGTCTGGCAATAGCCGGGTGCCATATTTGGCAAACTGGCGATGCTCGTACAATTTGGCGTACTTCAGAAAGACATAGAACGCAGCAATCACTGAGTTGATAAATCCCGCCCAGCCATTAAGAAAGTTGCGCTTGAATAGATAACTGCGAATAAAAAACAGTGGTGGATAAAATAGCATGATGAATGGGATTCCCCACCGTTGCCTTTTTATTTTATCAGCGACCAATCCGGTCGAGTAGCTGTTGATTTTCTCAACCTTGGTGTGAATATCAGTCTCGCCATAGTGATACAACGGAGCCTTGATCCGGGCAATGCGCCCTCGCACCTTGGGCGCTGCATGAATCGGCATATCGTCAATACTGCCTTGGCGCTTATCGAACAAGCGCAGGTAATAATTCATACGGGTCGCCGGATTATACATTCGCCAGAACATCTGTTCTTGGCGCGGAATTTCATAACCGTCTGCGTCCGGCCCCTGTATTAACAACCGACGGATTTCAGTTTGAAGAACAGGTGATAGCGCTTCATCGGCATCCAGCAGCAATACCCAATCATGCGTCGTTGCCGCTAGCGCCATACGTTTTTGCGGACCGTAGCCCATAAACTCGTGCTGGCTAATCCGTGCGCCATATTGCTGGGCAATCGCCAGTGTGTCATCAGTGCTGAAGGAATCCAGCACCACGATTTCATCCGCCCACCGGACGCTGTCCAGACACGCTGTCAGGGTGCGGCCATTGTTGTAGGTGGTGATGAATACCGAAAGCCGGGTACGGTCGGTCATGAATCAGCCTGTCCTGAACAAAATTTTTATTTAAAGTACCATATTGCAATATCAATAAGGCGCTTTGCAGCGCGTCACTGTTCGGTCCAACAGGAGTCCATGATCGTATCGGCGCATATTATCGGCGGCAAACGGCTGGGCGGCGCCGAGTTGTTTTACGCCCGACTGGTGAACGCCCTGCATCAACGCGGTCATGTGACGCTGGCGATGACCGTCCCGGATAGCCTGACTGCCGCCGAGATTAACCCGGAGATTACCCGGATTGATATCCCGATGCGCGGGGTTTGGGATGTATGGTCGCGCTGGCAAATCAGTAAGGCGATCCAGCAACACCACCCGGACATCGTGCAAACCTATATGGGCCGGGCCACTCGGCTGACTCGCTTGCCTTTTGGGCAACAACCCGTGCATGTCGCTCGGCTCGGCGGCTATTACGCACCACATGGCTACCGCCATGCCCATGCTTGGATCGTCAACAGCCCTGGTATCCATGATCACCTGATCCAGCATGGGTTTCCGCCAGAGCGGGTCTTTCACATCAGCAATTTTGTGGCGCCCTGCATTCCCGCTGCGCCGGAGGTGTTGCGGCCATTGCGTCGGGAGCTGGCCATCCCCGATGACGCATTGATCGTAGTCGCGGTAGGCCGGCTGCACCCGATCAAGGGCTTCGATGAGTTGCTGGAAGCCTTTGCAGCCGTTCCCGTCTGGATTCACGACCGGCCGGTTTATCTGATTATCGTCGGTGATGGGCCACTGGCGATCCCGTTGCAACGTCACGCCAAGCGGCTGGGTATTAGCGACCGGGTACGCTGGCCGGGCTGGCGCGACGATGCGGGCCGCTTTCAGGAACTGGCTGATCTGTGCGTCTGTTCCTCGCGGCAGGAAGGCATCGGCAATGTCATTCTGGAAGCCTGGGCGCGTTGCCGTCCGGTGCTGTCCACTCGCGCCCAGGGTTTGCAAGACATCATAACGGATCATGAAGACGGCTGGTTGACGCCAGTGGGCAAACCGATCGCGCTGGCGGAGGCCATGACGCTGATGCTGCGCGATGAACCCTTGCGTCATCAACTGGCCGTTAATGGCCGCCGGACGTTGTTGGCCCGGCACGGTGAAGAAACCATCGTCAATGCCTATCTCGATCTGTATCAGCAGTTGCTGGCGGCGGTGTCATCCCGCTCAACCCGCCCAGGCAAATGAACAGATAACAGGCCAGTTGCCGGGACGTGTAAGAAAAACTCAGCAATCCGGCAGTCATCAGGGCCAACACAGCGGCCAGCAACACCCCGGCGCGCTGCCGATCGCCAGTCGACAGCCGTCGCCAGGCTTGCGCCAACCGGATCAGGACAATTCCGATCAGCGTCATCAGCAGACTAATCCCCAAAATACCGGTCTCGTACCAAGCATCCAGCAGAAAGTTATGCAGATGCTTGACCTGCACCGGCTTGCCGCCGATCGTAAAACTCAATACGTCCGCAGCATAAGCCTCATTGCCGATCCCGACGCCTCGCCACTGCCGTGCCGGAGGATGCGTCAACGCCTGCCGCCACAAAATGCTGCGGCCCGTAGTGAAGGCATCCAGCGGATGATCAGTATCCAGTTCTGCCTTTTGGAACGGACCGATATGGACAGCGATGCCGATGACCAGCGCCAGCGTTGCCAGCAGCAGGATCCAGCGCAACCGCCAGCCCAGGACCAGTCCGCAAAAGACCATCAATCCGGCAACCAGACCGAGCAGCGCCGCTCGCCCTTCAGAAAGCACCACATAGGCCGCGACCGCGACCGTCAGGCCGATCATGGCTGCTAGACGCCAGCGACACTGGCCCTGCCGCCAGAGCCAGTACAATAGGAACGGCAGTAGGAACGGCAGGTTGTCTTCCCGTAATTGCAAACTCGGATCAAACGGCTGGCCGGAGATTTCCAGCCAGTCATAGGGCAACAACAGGTACAGCCCAGCCAGGCTGATCGCGCCCAACAGCGCCAGCGCATTGAGCAGCCGATCGAGATTTGCTGGTGAGTCCCGCAGCGCCGCCTGCATCAGCAGCAGTGTTGAAGTTTGCATCACGAATTGTCCCCACACCCGCAGCCCGCCGGTTGGGTCTATCGAGCCGGGAATGCCGATCAGCATCGCGCCGAGCAAGGCCAGATACAGCCCGGTGGTCACTTGATCCAGCCGTTGGCGGCGCTGCCACAGGCAGGGCAATCCCCACAGGGCATATAGACCGACCAGCACGGTATAAAGGGCGCGTCCGCCGATTTGAGCCAGTGGCAGCACGGTCGGCAATAGCCAACCCCATTGCCAGAACGCGGCGTGCAGTCGGTCAGGCCAGGTCTTGATGGGCATTGGACTGGATCAGTCGGAGCAGAGGTTCAAGCACGTGTGGAACCGTGATCGCCGCCATGCCGGATTCACCTTCCGGCGGCGTGATTGGGTGAATGAAGCGCGAATGCCACAACGGTGGCGAGCCGCCAAACAGGCCAAGCGCGGGTGTTTGCAGCGCAGCGGCCATGTTCAATACCCCGGTATCGTTGCCGAGATAGGCGCAGCAGTGGGCTAATAAAACCGCCGTCTGTTCCAGTGGCAGGGCCACAGCATCCGCCGCCTGACCACCGGTGGCGCGAATCTGCATGAGCAGCTCATCAGCCAAGGCGCGTTCCGCTGGCCCACCGATGATGAAGATCGAACCCGCCTGCTGGTGGCGGAACGCCAGCGCCAATTCGGCGAAGCGGGCTGCGCCCCATTGTTTCCACGGTTCACTGCTACCGATGCCGAGCGCGATCCACGGCAAGGGCCAGGCTGAAAACCGCTCCGCCAACGGTTGATCCGCTTCAGCGGCCACACGCAAGCAGGGTTCCGGTTCAGGGCGAGGGATATCGAGCAAATCCAGCAGTGCATCAGCCCGCCGGATCGGATGGGCATGACGCAGGGCGGGCGGCAAACGCCCCGGCCCATTGAGCAACGCCACCTGCCAGCCGACTCCGTAACCGATCCGTTCCGGGATGCCAGCCAGCCAAGCCGCCAAGGCATAACGGGCGCTGCCATGCAAAATCCAGACTCGTTGATAGCCGCGTTGTCGCAGCAGCGCCGCCAACCGGAACAGACCGCGCCAACCGGCATGGTCCGAATCGCGATCCAACCACAGCACTCGCCCCACACTGGGATCGGCGGCCAACAACCGGTCCGCTTGGGAACGGGGCTTGGTTAACAGATCGATTTGGCCGGAAACCGTGGTTGCGGCGATGGCATGCAGATGCGGCAAGTGCCAGACCATATCGCCAATGCCGGGCAAGGGCTGAATGATTAGGGTTCGCCCGGACGGAGCCAGTTTCACACTATCTCCCTCGGCGACTGGAGCAGCGCTTCGTACAGCGCCAGCGTTTCATCGAGCATCCGTTGCAGCGGAAACGCAGGTTCGGAGGAAACCGGCGGCGCAGCAGTCAGCAGTTCAGCAATCTTGGTCGCTAGCGCCGTCAAATCGCCCAGCGGTGTCAAACCGGCAGGATAGAGCCGGGTGAGAATCTCGCCAATGCCGCCATGATCGTAGCCGACCACTGGCGTTCCCAAACTCAATGCCTCCAGTGCGGTTCGCCCAAAGGATTCCGGCTGCCTCGATAGCGATAGCACCATGCTCGATGCCGCGTAAATCTCCCGCATATCGCTGCGATGACCGGTCAACAGAATCACATCGCCCAAGCCCCGCGTCTGCACCGTTTCCCGCAACCTAGCGGCGTAGCGTTGCCGGCCAAGCTGTTCGCCACCCACGATCAAACCGTAAACCGGCAACCCCTGTTTCCGCAACCGGGTGATCAGCTCAATGAAATCCTCATGGCCCTTGAGCCGGCTCAACCGGCCCGGCAAAGTTAGTACCGGCGCGTTTTGCAACTGCGGGTATTGCCGCCGCCAGGCATCGAGCCAAGCGGACGAGGGTTGATAGCCATAGGGAAATTCCGCTGGATCGACCCCACGCGGGATCACCTGAATCCGTTCCGCTGGCAACTCGGGATAATAACGGCACAGGTAATCATGGATAGTTTGGGAAACGGCGATCACCCGTTCACCACGAGTCATGATCGCGCTGTAGCGGGAGACCGAGTACAGGCCGTGAACCGTCGTCACCAGACGTGGGCGGGTGGCTGGATTCATGCCGCGCCACGCCAGCCAGCCGATCCAGGCGGGCAACCGCGAGCGGATGTGCAAGATATCAATGCGCTGCTCAGTCAGCCAGCGCCGCAACGGCCAGATCCAGCGCAAGGTCAGCGGCGATTTGACCCCCAGCGGCCAAGCCAGATGCTCACTGCCGGCAGTGAGCAGTTCCGGGACTAGCCGCCCACCGGCGGAAATGACGATGGAGCGATGCCCGCGTTTCACCAGTTCCCGCGCCACTTCCAATGCGCCACGCTCCACGCCGCCGCCGTTCAGCGCCGGCAGCAATTGCGCCACGCTCAGGTGCGCCATCGTTCAACGATCCAGCGAGCGCAGCGTTCTGCTTCATTAAAGGTTTGAGGTGGGCGACACAGCGTCCAATGTTGCCGCCAGTCGGCGAACAACGTCACCCAACCTTGATCGGCCAGTTGTGCCAGTCCCCGGCTGACCCGGCTAGGGCGCGATTGCGGCACTTCGAGAATGCCGACCGCAGCCCCGACCGTCAGCGCCTCGTAGACCATCGAGACGCTGTCGGCCGTGACCCACGCTTGTCCAGCGTGCACCAGTTGCGCCGGCAACCAGTCCGGGCCGGTATGGGCAACGGGAACGACGGTCAACCGGGGATCCATTGGAGCGTCCAGAAAATCAGGTGGGGTGCGGCGGGAAGTCGTCAACGTCCAGCGTATCGCCCGATTGGCGGAGAGGATGGCGGCAATTTGCTGATGCAGCTTGGCGCTGTCCCAGCCAAAATGAGCTGATGGCCCGCCGATCAGCAACAAACCCCGGTCAGGTTCGAGCATGGCGGAAGGTTGGAGATGGTTGAGCGCGCCGCGAGTGGGCAAGATATTCGGACGAGAGGGCGGCGCGTCGTGATCGGGAATCAGGCACAGGTCAAACAGGCTGAACGGCAAGGTCGGGCGCATCAGCACGATCGCTTTACCGCCTCGGCAACGACGGGCGGCGAGCAGCGCCAGGTGAGTGCGATGACCCGCGCCGATCAATAAATCCGGGTCTGGCAATGCTCGCCACTCCAGCATATTGCCGCTCATCAGACTCAACAGGGTTTGAGCGGTGGACAGCGGATTCAGCGTGAGGGATTCAACCGGCCTTAACCGGGCCAACGCCTCAAGCAATCCTTGACTCTGATGGTCGTGACCGGCCTTGTCGTCGCAAAACCGCCAGACTTGCCATGGTCGCATCTTCAAGCGCTCGTTTTCCTTACCACTTGCTTTGCCGGAGGCTGCTTACTGCACACCCAAAAAATCAAGCGGATCCTGGCGTTTGGGCGGCGCAGTGCCATCGCCTTCGATAAACAGCCGGTGCCAGAGCGCGAACTGAAGCAGGCGGAGCAGCTTTAAGCGGGTTTTGCTGGACGGCTGCTGGTGTTGTTCGGCGATGAGTCGCTGAACGCCAGCCGGTGCAAACCATTCCTGAATCCCGGCATTGCCCAGCAGCGCCCGCTCCAGTCTGGGCAGGCGGGTTCCACTGGGCCATTGATCGACCGGTACCGAAAGCCCCCGCTTACGCAACTGCAAATGATCGGCGGGCAACCAGCGTTGCGCCCATTGCCGCAGAAACATCTTGCCCTGCCGACCTTGAACCTTGAGCCGGTCAGGCAACGCCAAGCCAAACTCGACAACCCGGTGGTCAAGAAAGGGGACCCGCGCCTCTAGCCCCCACGCCATCGTCACCCGATCGGTTTTGACCAGGTAACGGTCGGGCAGCACCGTATCGATATCAACAGTTTGCATCCGCTGCAAATCGCTCCAGTTGGCAGGATCCGCCTGCCACGAGGCCACGAACGGGTGTCGCCAGGCCGCATTGGCCTGTAACAGCCGGGGATTGAACAGCGTTTTCGCTTCGTCGGGCACAAAGCCCGGCTTGGTGCGAAACCCTCCTGAACCCGGCCAGCGCAAGCGTTTTAGCAGGCGCTGCAAATAGAATCGGCGGTAGCGGCCATAGCCGGCAAAGGCCTCGTCGCCGCCATCGCCAGTAAACACCATCTTGACATCGACCGCTGCCCGCTCGGCCAGATACGACAAGGCCAGTCCAGCGTAATCATCGATGAGTTCATCCGCCGCCCAGACCATCTGCGGCAATCGTTCAAAGAGGGCTTGTTCATCCAGTTCGAGCATCACATGCTCGACCCCGAAATGCCGTGCAATGCGCTGGGCATCACTCAGCTCATTGAAAACATCGCTGCCCGGAAAACCGATGGAATAGGTCCGCAGCGGCTCAGCGCCGGCTATTTTAGTCAGCGCCAGCAACGTCGAAGAATCAATGCCCCCGGAGAGAAATAAACCGAACGGCACATCCGCACGCAGATGTTTACGCATCACATCGGTCATCAGCGCGGAGAACTGTTCAGCAGCCTCCTCAAAGCCAATAGCCGTGGGTTGAATGGTTTGCGGCGACCAATAACGCCAGCGCCGACTGCGGCCATCAGACTCAATCAGCATCGCTTCGCCCGGCAGCAGCCGCTCGATCTCGTTGCAAAGCGTCGCGTCAGTCGCGGCAAAACCGCTTTGCAAATACTGCGCCAGTCCAACCGGATTCACTGAGGGCCGGCGCGGGTGCTGTAGCGCCCACACCGCTTTTAGCTCAGAGCCGAAATATACGCCGTCCGCAGTCTGGGCGATGAAGAGCGGCTTAATACCCAGCCGGTCGCGGACTAGCAGGAGTCGATTCCGGCGCTGGTCATACAGAGCAAAGGCGAACATGCCTTCCAGGGAATTCAGAAAATCCAGACCGTATTCCTGGTATGCATATAGCAGCGGCTCGAAATCACTCTCAGTGGCAAACAGGCAACCTCGTCCCACAAGCTGCTTGCGTAACTCGATATAGTTATAAATCTCGCCATTGCCGATCAGGCAAAGGCTTTTGTCGTGGCTATAAAGCGGCTGTTGGCCGTGATCGAGATCGATAATGGACAAGCGGGTGAAGGCCAGCCCGATCTGCCCGGATAAATGCAGGCCGTTATCATCAGGGCCACGGTGATGCAGCACCGCCAGCGCATCCAACAAACGGCACCGATCCGGATTGCGCTCTTTTAAAAAAACGCCGGCAATTCCACACATATCAATCCTTCAGGGCCATTTTTAGCGGCGGATGGAAATCCGGTGGAAGCCGGGTTCAACCCAATCAGTGGAGCCTCTGCTCGCGCCCGACTGAAAAATTCAGTTGACCAACACGAAATCCGCGCCGCAGTACGGACATTTGGCGCGGCCAGTGGCTTCAATCGGCAGATAAACCTTGGGGTGGGAATTCCACAGCATCATGTCCGGCAGCGGGCAGGACACCGGCAAGTCAGCGCGGCTGACTTCGTAGACCTTCTGGGCGTTAGGCATGACGTTGGGGGAAGTAGCGGCGGCGGCAGCGGCCATGAGCAATTCTCCTGATTTTGTGGTTGTGGCAGCGAACGGCGTTTAGACCAGCGTCAGCCAATCGGGATAAGCCTCGCGGCGGCCATGCACCTGGTCGAAATACAGCGCCTGCAAGCGCTGGGTGATCGGGCCGCGCCGCCCCGCGCCAATCGCCCGACCATCCACTTCGCGGATCGGAGTGACTTCAGCGGCGGTCCCGGTGAAAAATGCTTCATCCGCAATGTAGACTTCATCGCGGGTGATGCGCTTTTCCTTGACCGACAGGCCCAGATCGGCGGCAAACCGGATAATCGTGTCGCGGGTGATGCCTTCCAGAGCTGACGTCAAGTCCGGGGTGTAAATCACGCCGTCGCGCACGATGAAGATGTTTTCGCCGCTGCCCTCAGCCACATAGCCCTCGGTATCGAGCAACATCGCCTCGTCGTAGCCGTCGCGCAGTGCGTCCGACAGCGCCAGCATTGAATTCATATAATTGCCGTTCGCCTTGGCCTTGCACATGGTGACGTTGACGTGATGGCGGCTGAACGATGAAGTGCGAATGCGGATGCCGCGCTCCAGATTTTCTGCACCGAGATACGCGCCCCATTCCCAGGCGGCGACGATGACATGAACCTTGAGGTTGTCCGCCCGCAGCCCCATCCCCTCGGAACCGTAGAAGCACATCGGACGAATGTAGGCACTGGCGAGATTATTGGCGCTGACCGCCAGCCGGTTGGCTTCGTTGATCTCGTCCTTGCTGTAGGGCATCGGCATCCCGACGATGTGAGCGGAACGGAACAGCCGGTCGGTATGGGCCTGAAGCCGGAAAATCGCCGCTCCCCGGTCTGTGGCGTAAGCACGAACGCCCTCAAAGACGCCCATGCCGTAATGCAGGCTGTGGGTCAGGACATGGGTGTTGGCCTCGCGCCAGGGCGTCAGTTCGCCGTCATACCAGATCAGACCATCGCGGTCAGACATCGACATCGTTTTGTCTCCAAACTTTAGCTTCTTATCCACGGAAGACCCGGAAAACACGGAAAATCAAACCAGAAGCCGGTCTTGTTCAAGCGTCCTCTTCCATGATCTGCCGCCAGATACGGACCACACTGTCCCGTTCATCCCGCGCTACATCATTTGAAACCTGGGCCGGTTGCTCCTGCAATTTCAATTGGTGAACCCGCCGCCGTAAACCGCGATAGGCATTACGAAGTTGGTCGGCATCGGCGGCGGACAGGATGCCCAGCCGTTCCAGCCCGTCCAGCTGGCGGATATTGTCGGTAAAAATCAGCAGGTCCGGACAATGGCGGGCATTCGCCAAGACCTCATATTGCACCATAAATTCAATATCGGCGATACCGCCCAGCCCCTGTTTGAGATCGAAGACTTCGGCAGTGCTGCTGTCCAGTTCGGTCCGCATCCGCTCGCGCATCTCCCGGACTTCCCGCCGCAATGCGACCGGATCATGATCCCGCTGCAAGACCTCGCGGCGGATAGTCTGGAACCGCTCGGCCAGCACCGCAGGTCCCGCGACCATCCGGGTTCGCACCAAGGCTTGGTGTTCCCAGGTCCACGCCTGATGGCGCTGATATTCGGTAAAGGCTTCAAAGGAACTGACCAACAATCCAGCCCGGCCACTGGGCCGCAACCGGGTATCTACTTCATACAAATCCCCGGCTCCGGTGCGGGTGGTCAGCAGCGAGATGATCCGCTGCACTAATTTGGCGAAAAAAGTGGAATTGTCGATAGGGCGCGGCCCGACGGTGAATTGCCGGACGCCAGCGCTGTCGTGCAGAAACACCAGATCGAGATCGGAACCATAGTTGAGTTCAATCCCGCCCAGCTTGCCGTAAGCGATGATGGCAAACTGTGCGTCCCGCTCCACGTTAGCCACCACGCAGCGCGGTTGGCCGAACTTGGGCAGCAGATCGCCCCAGGCCAGTTCCAGCACCTTCCGCAGCAGGGTCTCGGCGATCTCGGTCAGATGATCGCTGACGATCATCAGCGGCATCGCGCCGCTAACTTCGGCAGCGGCGACCCGCAACACTTGCGATTGCTTGAAATAGCGCAGGGCATTCAACATTTCTTCGGCGTCGTCCGCCGGTATTCGCGCCAGTTGCAAGTCCAGTTCCGCCGCCAGTTGCCGACGATCCAGCGGCGCATACAGCACAGCCGGATTCAGCAGATCGTCCAGCAACAGCGGATAGCGGCTCAAGTGATGGCTGATCCAGCCACTGGCGGCGCAGAGCTTGACCAGTTGCGCCAGCGCCGCCGGCTGATCGGTCAGCAGCGCCAAATACACCGAACGGCGGGCGATAGTTTCCAGCAGATTAAGGATGCGCTCCAAGGTTGCAGTCGGTTGCGGCGTGATGCGAACCGCCTCCAGCACCCGTGGAATCAGCCCGTCCAGTCGTTCCCGCCCGCGTGGACTCATGGTTCGGTAACTGAATCCGGTTTTCAACGCCCGTAGCCGATTCCAGGCGCGCGCCGGCGTTTCAAAACCGTATTCCACCAGCAGCGACAAAGCCCGATCTTCACTGGGATCGCCACGCCATGTTTCACCCAGATCAGCATGGGTCGATTCCGGCTCCGCCGCACTGCCAAAAACCTGGGCGAATTGGCGGCTGACCGCATTGGTATGTCGAGCCAGTTCCTGTGCCAAGGCGTCCCAGTCGGAATAACCCATCGTGAACGCCAGTCGCAGCTTCGCCAATTCGGACTCAGGCAGATGGTGGGTCTGCTGATCGGCCCAAGCTTGCAGGCGGTTCTCGACCCGGCGCAGGAAGGCATAAGCCTGCTGAAGATCGTGGACAGCTTCTTTCGGCAAGCGCCCGGTCGCGCCCAGGGTATCCAGCACCCGCACAATGCCGCGTTCCCGCAGCGCCGGTTCGCGCCCGCCGTAGATCAGTTGGAAGGCCTGAGCGATGAACTCGATCTCGCGAATCCCGCCCGGCCCCAGCTTGATATTGCGCCGCATCCCTCTCCGTTCCATATCCTGGGCGATCAGCGCTTTCATCCCACGCAAGGCTTCAAAGGCGTGGTAATCCAGATAGCGGCGGTAGACGAATGGCCGCAGCGCCGTGAGCAGCCTCTCGCCTGCTTCCCGGTCGCCGGCAATGCAACGAGCTTTGATCATCGCGTAGCGTTCCCAGTCGCGACCATGATGCTGGCAATAATCCTCGAAGGCGGCGAAGGACACCGCCAACGGCCCGGAATCGCCAAACGGGCGCAGCCGCAGATCGACCCGGAATACGAAACCATCGGCTGTCGGTTCCGCCAAGGTCTTAGTCAGCCGTTGACCCAGCCGACGGAAGAATTCCTCATTGCTGATCGACCGCGCTCCGTCGGTTTGACCTTGCTGGGGATAGGTAAAAATCAGATCAATATCGGAAGAAAAGTTGAGTTCGCGCCCGCCGAGTTTGCCCATGCCCAGCACGACCAGTTGCTGCGGCTGACCGTCGGCGGCACGGGGAACACCGTAACGCCGGCATTGCTCCTCATGCAGCCGATCCAACGCCGCACCGACGGCCATTTCCGCCAACTCGGTCAAATCGCCCAGGGTTTCCGTCAGATCAGCCAGTCCGGCCAGATCGCGCCAGGCGATTCGCACCATCTCCCGCCGGCGGAACTGGCGCAGGGCAACGGCAAGTTGGCTTTCATCACTCACCGCCGCTAATTGCCGCGCCAATCGCATTGCCCAATCGCTCAGCGTATAACAGTTTGCCAAATCACCGCTGTCCACCAGTTCCGTCAGTAGCCCAGGCTCGCGGATGCAGGCGCGGGCGACAAACTCGCTACCCGCCCAGACCGGAATTAACTGCTCCAGAATCACGCCAGTCGGCAACGCTGCGCCAGCAGCTTGGGCGGCGGCATTGAAGGCTTGCCAGTGTTGGGCGATTTCCTGTTGCAGGGCGGGGGGTAAAGGCATGGGCAACGATGGCTCCGGCGCGAGTGGTACAGGAAGAAAGTGGTTAATATAAGAAACAGCGGGTCAGGCTTTCGGCTATTTATTCAGCCCGGCCAACCGACCACAATCGGTAATGCGGACATTGCTTACCCTGCCCCAACCGATCCCTGCTATCTTTGTCAATTCACATAATCTACTCAACCCCAACCGGTTTACCTGTCATGTCTCAGAACGTCAACTCCGCCTGGTCTGCCGGCTACGTCACTGAAGTGGACTACACCGTCGGTTTTTATCGGGAACTGTCCCCCAGTTTTCTCAACTGGGCAGCCGTCCAGCGCGGCTATCGCGCTCCCGACCTGGATCGGCCATTCACCGTGCTGGAACTGGGCTGCGGCCACGGCTACTCCGCCAATGTACTGGCGGCCTGCAATCCGGAAGGGCGATTCTACGCGACGGACTTCAATCCCACCCATGTAGTCAGCGCCCGCCGCCTGGCTGCTGAGGCAGGCATAACCAATATCAGCTTTTTTGAGGACAGCTTCAGCGAGCTAAAAAATCGCGATCTACCTGAGTTTGACTACATCAATCTACACGGCGTCTATTCCTGGATCAGCCCGGCTAACCGCCACGAGATTGTTGATATCATCGCCCGCAAGCTCAAACCGGGTGGTCTGGTTTATGTCAGCTATAACAGCTTGCCCGGCTGGGCGGCTATGGCGCCGGCCCGACGATTGATGACCGAATACGCTGCTACTCTTGGTGTTCCGCTAACGAATAAATTCGAGCAAGCATTGACCCTGTTGCAGCAACTCAAAGACAGTGGCGCCCATTATTTCTCCGCTAATCCAATGGTCGCGCCTCGCCTCGACAAGATCCGCGAGCAGAATCGCAATTACCTGTTGCACGAATACTTTAATGATGCTTGGGAATTGCTGTATCACGCCGATGTTGCGGTGGAAATGGGTACCGCCAAGCTGAACTTCATTGCCTCCGCCAACTATGCCGAAAATCTTGACCATCTCTCATTTCCAGGCCAAACCCGAGCGGTGTACGACCAGATCAACGATCCGGTGCTGAAGGAGACCGTGCGCGATTTCGCCACCAACCAGCAATTCCGCCGCGATTTGTTCAGCCGGGGCCGCATCCGGCTGACCGCCGCCGAACACCGCGCTTGGCATGACGCCACGCCATTCGCCCTGGTCCGCGCCCGTTCCGCCTGCCCACTGAAAGGCGCGTTTCCCGCCGGTGAAGTCAATCTCAAACCCGAAGCCTACGAGCCTCTGCTGGACGCGCTGGCCAGTGGGCCGAAAACTCTGGCAGAACTGCAACGGCAACCAGCGCTGGCCCAGCAACCCCCGGCCAGTCTGATTGAATCACTCCAGGTACTGGGCGCATTGGGCTATCTTCAGGCCGGGCGACCACTCAGTTGCAAGGCGCGCAATGCTGCCGTCAGCCGCGCTTTCAACCAGGCCATCTTGCACCGGGCGCTGGCCGGGCAAGACATGACTACTCTGGCCTCGCCGGTATTGGGCAGCGGCGTTAATCTGGCGTTGACCGACCAATTATTCTTGCTGGCTCACCAGCAATCAGCCAAGGATCACGCTGCCTTCGTCTGGAGCAAGTTGAACGCAATGGGCCGTCGTCTGTTGCACGAAGGCCAACCGCTTAATGACGAGGCCGCCAATCTGGCGAAGCTACGGGAAATGGGCGATCAATTCAGCCGTGATACCCTGCCGCTGTGCCGTAATCTGGCGCTGCTCTAACCGGTCAGCGTCATGATTCATGCTCTCTCTTTCCCTGTATTGCAAATCCGCCGGCAGGAACTGCTGGACGAACTCGATGAACTGGAAGAAGCCGTGACCGAGCTGATCGTGTGGTTACGCGACGCAGTAGAGGTAGAAGCAGATGCCCTGGCCGAACGGCAGGAACGGCTGGCCTGGCTGTATCGACAACAGGCCGGCGTTCTAGCCGTATTGAGCGAGACGGAACGGGCGTTGCTGGCGTTTTCCGAATCAGCGGTCTGAAATAATTGGGTAGATTCCAGTGTGCGGCTGCCGTTGGGGTATAGTGGGAAACGTCGCGTGGAAATTTCCGCGCCGCTTTTGAGTCAAACCCGCCTCCTCCTCCTTACCGCCGTGATCTGAACGCCATCATGCCCCCGTTGTTGCGCCGCTATCTGCCCGATCCTCAACAATTGCGCGAGCATAAAAGCCTGCGGTTCCTTGGCGCACGCCTGCATGATCCCTGGCTCTGGCATTTCAACCGCCGCTCCACGGTGCGCGGGCTGGCCGTTGGCGCGTTTTACGCCTTCGTTCCCTTCCCCTGGCAAATGCTGCTGGCCGCGATCACCGCCCTTTGGCTACGGTTCAACCTGCCGGTGGCGGTCGCGATGGTGTGGATCACCAATCCCCTGACCATCCCACCCATCGCTTTCTGCAACTACCGCTTTGGCGCATGGTTGCTCGGCCAATCGCCGGTGGACTGGAATTTTGAACCGTCATTGGGCTGGCTGCTGGAACGAGCCGGTGACATCGGCTTGCCCTTGCTGGCCGGTTCAATGGCGACCGCTGTGATCGCGGGCGTCGCAACGTTTCTCATTGCCCATCTGGTGTGGCGTCGGCACATTATCCGCCGGTTCCGCCGGCGACGAGCCTTCGCCGGTGCGAGTTGAACTGCTTAAGATCCGGTTCCATCCCGCCCATTGCCCCCGCTTCAGCTGGCCTGACTGGCCCACTCACCGCAAACTCCTTTTCAACCCAGGTACCGTCGTGCATGTCATCTCCTATTGAAACTTTTGAACAACTCGCTCTGTCCGCCCCACTGCTCACCACCCTCGTGGAACTCGGCTACGAAGCCCCGTCGCCCATTCAGGCAGCCACTATTCCCTTACTGCTGGCCGGTCACGATGTGCTGGGCCAGGCGCAGACCGGCACCGGCAAGACTGCGGCCTTTGCCCTGCCGATTCTGGAAAAGCTGAATTGGGCCGACCGCCAGCCGCAGGCGCTGGTGCTGACCCCGACCCGTGAACTGGCGATTCAGGTCGCCGAGGCCTTTCAGGGCTACGCTCGCCACTTGCCGGGGTTCCACGTCCTGCCAATTTATGGCGGCCAGAGCATGAGCATCCAACTTCGCACCCTGCGACGTGGCGTTCACGTCATCGTCGGCACCCCGGGCCGGGTCATGGATCATTTACGCCGTGAAACCTTGTCTCTGGCGACGTTGCGGACGGTTGTGCTGGATGAAGCCGACGAAATGCTGCGGATGGGCTTTATTGACGACGTGGACTGGATTCTCGAGCAAACCCCGAAAGAAAAGCAGGTGGCGCTGTTCTCCGCCACCATGCCCGAACCGATCCGCCGAGTCGCGCACCGCCACCTGCACGATCCCAAAGAGGTCAAAATCAAGACCAGCACCACCACCGTGTCGACGGTTCGTCAGCGCTACTGGCGGGTCAGCGGCCTGCACAAGCTCGATGTCCTGACCCGGATTCTGGAGGTGGAAGATGTCGATGCGGTGCTGGTGTTTGTCCGCACCAAAACCGAAACCACCGAACTGGCTGAGCGGCTGGAGGCGCGGGGCTATGCCTGTGCAGCGCTGCATGGCGATATGACCCAAGCCCTGCGCGAGAAGACTATCGAACAGTTCAAGGCCGGCGGGCTGGACATCGTGGTGGCCACCGATGTTGCGGCGCGGGGGCTGGACGTGCAGCGCATCAGCCACGTCATCAATTACGACATCCCCTACGACACCGAGGCCTATGTGCACCGCATTGGCCGCACCGCCCGCGCTGGGCGCGCCGGGGACGCCATTCTGTTCGTTGCGCCCAGGGAAATGCGGATGCTGCGGGCGATTGAAAAAGCCACCCGTCAGACGTTGGAACCGATGCAACCGCCGACCCGCGAAGCCATCGCCGGGCGGCGCCTTGCCCAATTCAAGCAGCAAATCAGCGAAATTCTGTCCGCACAGGACCTCGACTTTTTCTACCAGGTGATTGGCGAAATCGAAGAGGAACAGGAAATCAGCGCCCACGACATCGCAGCGGCGCTGACCTGGCTGGCCCAGCGCGACCGCCCGTTGCAGTTTGAGGGCAAGGCCGATCCGAAAGAGCCGGAGGAAGCACCCGCTCGCCCGGAACGGACCTTCAGAGAACCTAAACCGGAAGGTCGGCGCGAGCGGCGACCCCGCGACGCCGGCAGGGATTCGGCGGATCTGGACAAGATTCGCTACCGGATCGAAGTGGGCCGTGAACAGGGTGCGACCCCACAAAATATCGTAGGCGCCATTGCCAATGAAGCCGGTGTTGAGAGCCGCTATATCGGACGCATCGAGATCTTCGACGACTACAGCACGGTGGATTTGCCTGACGGGATGCCCGCCGAAATTTTCCAGCATCTGCGCCGGGTGCGAGTGCGGCAGTACCCGATGAACATCAGCCGTCTCGACGGCCAGGAACTGGCTAAAAAACGGACGCGGGCGAAACCGGTAATGGACAATGATAGTCAGCCCTTTGAACGAAAATCCGCCAAACGGCGGCCAGCAAAACCGATGGATGACGTCTGAAGGACAGATTGCGATGAGCTGCAAACTGCGCTTGATGTTGGTGGGACTGGGCAGCGCCTTGGCGATCAGCGGTTGCGCCACCCTGTCGAGAGACGACTGCCTGATGGGCGACTGGTATGAGATTGGCGTTCAGGATGGGGCGGCTGGCTATGCGCCGGATCGGCTGGCGCAACATCGCGAGGCATGTGCTGAATACCGAATTCGGCCGGATCGTGAGGCCTATCAGGCCGGCTGGGATGATGGCATCGGCATCTATTGCACCCCGGAACGGGGCTATCAGGAAGGTCGACGAGGCGCAAGCTACGGCCAGGTGTGTCCGCCGCCGCTGGAATGGGCCTTTTTGCAGGGCTACCGCAACGGCCAGCAGTTGTACCAGCAGGAGCGCCGCCTGCGAGAACTGGAGCAGGAACAGGAACGGAACAAAAAGGAAATCCGCAAGCGGGACGAGGAGCGGAGCAAAGCAGATGAGGACGAGCGCCAGCGTTATTCCCCACCCGCAGTAGAACGATCCCGCAGCGAATACCGGCAGATTCAACCTGTCCCGACGCTGTCGCCAACGCCCGAAGAGCGAGCCAAGCAGGAGAAACAGCGCAACGAAATCGAACAAATAAAGCGGCAGATCCAGCAAATGGGTGAGCAGGCCAAACCGGCTGACACAGCGCAATGAAGCTGCTGGCGCTGGACACCGCGACTGAAGCCTGCTCCGCTGCGATCTGGATCGATGGCGTGGTGCTGGAGCGTTACGAACTGGCCCCACGCCGCCACGCCGCCCTGATTCTGCCGATGCTGGAAAGCGTGCTGGCCGAAGCCGGACTGAGGATAGCGCAACTGGATGCGATTGCGGTCGGCTGCGGGCCGGGCGCATTTACCGGGCTGCGCATCGCCATCAGCATCGCCCAAGGCATCGCCTTTGCTGCGGATCTGCCGGTAGCTCCTATTTCCACTCTGGCGGCGCTGGCGCTGGGCGCAGCGCGAGAGGTTGGCGGCTCACGCATTGCCACAGCGCTGGATGCTAGGATGGGTGAGGTCTACTGGGGTGCCTACCACGCGACGGGCGGGACGGTGGCGCTGGTGGGTGAGGAGCGCTGTTGCCCACCGACCGCGATCACGGCGCCGCCGAACAATTGGTTCGGGGTCGGGAGCGGCTGGCTGGCTTACGCCGAGGCATTATCGCAACACTGCACGGTTAGCGCCTGGCAGGGCAACTGCTATCCCCGCGCCGGCGATGTGGCCCGGCTGGCGGCGGAACCCACCCGGCGCAGCGCCTGGGTGATAGCGGAACAGGCGCTGCCGGTGTACCTGCGCAACCAAGTGGCGAGCCGTCCGACGGTACGCATGCGCTGAAGCTAGGTGTTGGAAATTAGGCTGGCTGGGGGTAGCATGATCGGCAGGTGGGTTATAACCACCAGAAAAACAATGAAATTGTGAATATCACGATTCACCGACTGGAGGATACCGCATGAACGCTACTCTGATGGCTGACGCGACTCACAGCAAAGCGCTCCCGGACCTGGTCGCCAAACTGCTGACGGTGCGCCAGGAAAGTCTGGTGCTGTATCACAAGCTCACCGTGCTGGAGCCGTCCGCCCCGGCCAGTCTGGCCCAGCGTCTGCTGCAACAGTTCCGGCAAACCCTGGTGGATTACCTGGCGCTAGGCCCCTTCGAAGTTTATCAGGCGCTGGAAGATCAGCCCGCTGATTCACCCTACCGCCCGGCCCGTGATCTGGCCCGGCGACTTTACACCCGGATCGCTCGCACCACCCAGACGGCGCTGGCCTTCCATGACCGCTACGATGGCGATCTATCCGAACCGATCCTGACCTGCCTGAACCAGGAACTGTCGCAATTGGGCGAGTCGCTGGCGACCCGGATCGACCTTGAAGACCGGATTGTCGCCGCTATTCGCCGTAGTGGCGCGGTATTAGCGGCTTGATTGCTCTCACTCTCCCTGCCCGCGCTGCGGGCAGGCGCTCCGAAGTTTTTCAATAGCCGCGTAGCCACTCTGGCCGCAATGGCGCTGCGCCAGCCAGCGCCTGATCCAGTTGCGCCAGCAGCTTTTCCCGGTCTCGCGGCAACTCGCCAGCCAGCGCCAGAGCGTTAGAGGCGTGGTTGGAGCGGAAGGTCAGCGGCACGGGTGGATTTAACTCTTCGATTAAACGGACTTGTTCAGCCAGCAGCGCCAAGTCGTCCTGTGGCTGGAACGGCTCGTGGAACTTGCGGTGAAATTCATCGTAAATCATCGGGTCAAGCATCAGTTGCAAGGTGGACAGGTAGTCCAATTCAACCTGATTGACCAGCGCGGCAGTGGCGTCGATATGCTCCCGCCAGCGGCTCTGCCCACCCAGACCAAGAATCACCGTCGCAGAGATTTTCAATCCGGCTTGCCTAGCCTTGGTCAAGCCCGTGATCATGGTCGCCGGGGTTGCGCCTTTGGTGATGCGCTTGAGCAAATCCGCCGATCCGGTTTCGATACCGTAATACAGCAGTGTTAGGCCGGCTTCTCGCAGTTGCGCCAGCTCCGCCACCGATTTTTTCAGCAGATTGGCGGGCAGGGCATAGCTGGAGACCCGCTCCAGGCGGGAAAAGGCAACACGCAGCGCTTGCAGAATCGCCAGTAGGTGATCGGTTGGGGCGGCCAGCGCGTCGCCATCGGCCAGAAATACTCGCCGGATATTGGGATCGCGGCGCGCCACAGTCTGGAGGTCGGTTTGAATCGCTGCCAAGGGGCGAATGGCAAACGACTTGGTGCGATACATCGAACAGAAGCTGCATCGGTTAAAGCTGCAACCGAATGTGGCTTGCAGGATGAAACTGTTGGCCTCGGACGGCGGTCGCCAGACCGGCAAGTCGTAATGAATGGGCATGGCGCGTTCCAGAAAAATTAAACCACAGCCGAAGAACAGTTGGACTCAAGCTGCCCAACCCGTTATCCATACTCTGCGGCTAGATACAAAAAAGCCCGGTGTTGGCCGGGCCTTTATTCTTTGATTTATTTGTATATATTTTTAAATCTGTTGGACAGCGCCAGACTCAAGCGGCTGGCAGCAGCACTTTCCCAGTCAATAAGTTGACCTCAAACCATTTCCGGACATTGGGAAAAATCGCCGAAACCACCGCGCCCACCGGCAACAGTACCAAGCCCGCGCCCACCAGCGCCACAATCCAGAACCCTAACAAGGGTGACAGGACTAGAGTCAACAGTATAAACATGGCTACTTTGATCAGTTCTTTCATTGTCATCTAACGCGGCGCAAACCCCATCCTTTTGGGACGAAGAGCGATCACGCCCTCCAAAGTTGTTCATTTTTACGAAACCTGACTTCATTTAGCATTCGGTACAATGCCAAACTTGGAATGATTATAGTAGAAAAATGGTGCGACGCAATAAAATTTGATCATTCGTTACTACTGCTTATATGGAACTTGAATGATTCAGGACCCTTCGTCTATCGTCAGATCAAAACCGACGCAAGGATCGAGCGCCGTGACCAGCAGAGTGGCGGCATGGCGAATCGTCGCATCTTGCCCGGTTCGGGCTTGGATCAGTCCCTGGAACAACGGTCCGTCTGGATGCAAATTCCATTCGGTCGGCGCGAGAATCCGGTAACGGCTCACCTGCCCCGCCGCTAGCGCCACCCAATGCGCCAGACGGCCTCTGGCGCATTCCACCACGCCTAATCCGGCGCCAGTCGCGGTAACGTCCACCGCTGCGCCCGGCTGCGCCACGATTGTATGCAACCCCTCGCGCAACTCGGCCAGCAGCGCCCGGCTTTCCAGCGCCCGCGCCGCCCACCGGGTGAGCAGCCCATTCCCGTGATCGGCGCGGAGCGCGGCGATCAGCGGCTCATCCCATTGTCGGGCCAAAGCGCCGGTCTCATAAACCACGCCCTCCCAATCGGGCCGGGCGCAAAACATCTGACCGTCATCACCCGCCAGCCGCTGCGCCAACTGTTCCGGGTCGAAAGTCGGCAGCGGGGTGGTCGCACAGCGGCCAAAATCGGCCAGACCGCAATCCTGCACCTGCCGCAACAGCGTCGCTATCGGCGTAGCCGCTTGATCCAGCCAATGCGCGAAGTCCCGTCGTTCTTGCCAGGGTTGCCCCAGCGCCGGTTCGCCCCAAATGGCTGGGTGGAGACATTCCCCCATTTCAGCAAGCGTTGTCGCTAGTCCAGCCTGATCCGGCTGCAACCGCG
Source organism: Candidatus Competibacteraceae bacterium (assembly GCA_003989085.1). Lineage (GTDB taxonomy): Bacteria > Pseudomonadota > Gammaproteobacteria > Competibacterales > Competibacteraceae > RXIV01. Next base: position 599,810 of record RXIV01000001.1, on the reverse strand, counting down.
CTCCGCCAATCCGGTTCCAGATCGGATCGGGAAACAGTTGTGGACACAGTTTAGCGATGAGGGATCGCAGCCGTTTCAGGCGCTCGAAAGCGGGAGTGAGGCCAATGCAACGTGGCCCTTCCAGTAGTAATTGCCAGGCGGTTTGTTCAAGCGCCTCGGCGACGACCAGGAAACGCCGGGCGGCGGTTTGAGGAGGGGGAGGGGTGAAGCCAAGCGCGGTTTCAACCGCAGTCAGTCCAGCGACCGCCTGAGCGACGCCACATAAACTGAACAGACGTGGCAACCGGTTGATGATGGCGGCCGGTTCGCATCCCGTCAGCGCATCGGACATCCCGACCGGACGGGTCGAATTTAGCGCAACCTTAACGATGACGCCTTGTTCAATCCCGATCTGGATGTGTAACCGGCCTTCGCCGACGCCCGTCCAGCCGCGCATCTCCGGCGTCAAGGCTCCAGCCAGATTGCTGGATTCACTTTGGCTTGCGTGTTGGCGTCGAACAATGCGTCAAACAGGCGGTAGGCTTCCTGCGCTTCATCCGCAGTGATTTTTTCCACCGCCCAAGCGCGAGCCTGAAGAATCAGGTAGTCGCCGGGCGCGACTTCTTCCGCGAGTAGCATCAGGCTCACTTCCAACTGTTCACCGTAGCGCTCCACCAGCGCGTTCGGGCCGCGCACTGCGATGACCCGGGCAGGAATGGCGATGCACATGACGGTCAGACTCCGTAAACCGGCGTCAGCGGCAAACCCAGTTCGGCCAAGGTCGCGGCCAACTGCTCAAGCGCCGGTTGAATCGCAGCGGCGGCCGGGGGCGACAGCTCAATGCCTAATTCCAGGTCGGCGGGAACAATCCCGATCAGGGTCACCGCCGCCGGCGCTTCATCGGTGAGCGTCAACGTCGCCAACACTTCCGACAGACCAATCTGATGGGGCGAATAACGGGTCTGGAACAGGGCGGGCACTTGCCCATCGACCAGTTTCACCACCGACCCTGGCGGCGCTTCCATTTTCACTGCGTCACAAATCAGCAGATGATCGCAACCGGCCAGCGTATCCAGTAAATCCATCCCGACCGTGCCGCCATCCACCACTTCGACACCCGCCGGCAGGACATAGCGCTGGGCCAGAGCCTCAATCACCCGCACCCCGACGCCTTCATCGCGCAGCAGGATATTGCCGAGGCCCAGCACGATCACCTTCACCCGAACGCCTTGACCTGCACAATGGGCCGCCGCTCGCCATCCACCAGATGGATCGCGCAGGCCAGGCACGGATCAAAGGAATGCACCGTGCGCAGCACCTCCAGCGGCAGTTCAGAATTGGCGACCGGATTATCCAGCAGCGATGCCTCGTAAGGCCCCAGCGCGTCGTCATCATCTCGCGGGCCGGCATTCCAGGTGCTCGGTACTACCGCCTGATAGTTCAGGATCTTGCCGTCTTCGATCACGACCCAATGCGATAGCACCCCGCGCGGCGCTTCGTGATAGCCAAAGCCGCGAATCTCGCCCTTGGGGAACACCGGCCGGTTGAAGGTCTCGAAGTCGCCCTTGGCGATGTTGTTGATCAGCAGCTGCCATTGATTCTGCAACGACTCCAGCAGCACCGCGCAGCGCACCGCCCGCGCCGCAATCCGGCCAATGGTGGAATGCAGCGCCGCGACCGGAATCGGCGATCCGGCCACCTTGCTGGCGATCTCCAGCATCCGGTTCAGATGGCGCTGAGTCGGCTCATGACCCGCAGCGACCATCGCCAACACGTTAGCCAGTGGCCCGACTTGCACTCGCTGATCGTAAAAGGTCGGGGCTTTGACCCAGGAATACTTGCCATCATCCTGAAACGCAGTGTGATGGGGGTTGGTCTGTCCAGTGTAGGGATGCAGCGCCTTACTGCCGCCCAGGTACTCATACCAAGCGTGCTTGACGCTTTCCTTGACCCCATCGCGGAAGTAGGCGTCCTGATAGGTGGTAATCGGCTTGAAGCGGGCGAGATCGCCCTTGGGGATATAACCACCGGGCAGTTCAAACTGGGTTCCCTTGGTATCCAGCGGCAAATCCGGCACCGACAGGTAGTCGGTAACGCCCGCGCCATAGCCGGTCCAGTCGGCATACAACGCCCCCACCGCCGCCACGTCGGGAATCATTGCCTGATTGACAAACTCGCTGAGTTTGTCGATCTCGGCCTTGATCGCGAACAGCCGCTCCAGAGTCAGTGTGGACTGGCTGTCCGGGTTGATCGGATTGGCGACGCCGCCCACCGCCAGATTTTGAATATGCGGGGTCTTGGAGCCAAGAATGGCGACGATCCGGTTGGCGATCCGCTGAAATTCCAGCGCCTGTAAATAATGGGTCGCGGCCAGCAGGTTGACCTCCGGCGGCAGCTTCATCGCCGGGTGGCCCCAATAACCGCTGGCGAACACGCCCAATTGTCCGGTGCCCACGAAGGCCTTGAGCTTGTCCTGAACCTGGCGGATTTCCGACGGACTGTTGCGCCGGTAATCGGACAGGCTGGCCCCCACTTTGGCGGCGGCGACCGGATCGGCGGACAACGCCGACACGATGTCTACCCAGTCCAGCGCCGCCAGTTGGTAGAAATGGACAATGTGATCGTGAATGCCGTGGGCGGTGATGATCATGTTGCGGATGTACTGGGCGTTCAGCGGCACTTCCAGATTCAGCGCATTCTCGACCGTTCGCACTGAGACCACGGCGTGAACCGTGGTGCAAACTCCGCAAATCCGCTGTGCGAACAACCAGGCGTCGCGGGGATCGCGATCCTTGAGGATGACCTCGATACCGCGCCACATCTGCCCCGACGACCAGGCGTTGACGACTTTGCCGTTATCCACCTCGCAATCGATCCGTAAATGGCCTTCGATGCGGGTAATGGGATCAATGGTGATTCGGGCCACGGCCGTCTCCAATCGTCAGGTCTGGTGAGCGCCGGGCAATACCGGCAACGTCTTGATAAACAGCAAATACAGCATGATTTCCAGGCAGACCACGCCGACCGTGATCATCAATTCCGGCGCGGAGGGGAAATAGGTCCAACCATTGCCGGGATTAACCGCCATCAGATAAGCGTCGATCCGGTACAGCGAACCGCCGGCCAGCAGACTGACTGCGGCCAGGAACCGTCGGCGCTGACTGGCGCGGCCAGTGGGCGAGGCGAGGAGGACTATCGGGGCGAGAAACAGCACGGTCTCGATCAGAAACAGGTTGCCGCGAACATCGCCAGCGAAGGCCAGACCCAGATGACCGCCAGCCAGCAATGCGCCGAACCGCACGATCAAAAACAGCGCCAGCACGCCGGCGGCGATCCGCGAGAGCGGGGTCAGCAACGCCGACTCCGACGGCAGCCGGAATCCCCGGCTGGTCAGGGTCGCCTCCAGCAACACCACTCCGTAGCCCATCGCCAGCGCCGATGTCAGGAACAGCAGCGGCAGCCAGCTTGTGTACCACAGCGGCGAAAGCTTGGAACCCATCACCAGCAGCACCGATCCCAGCGAGGATTGATGCATGGTCGGCAGCAGAACGCCCAGGCCGATGAACAGGAACAGGTAGCGTTTGAGGAAAACTTGCAGGCGATCCAGATTGAAACGTTGCTTGAAAGCCAGCGGCATCCGTTCCAGAAACGCCGGCCAGAATTCGATCCACAGCACTGTGGTATAGGCCATGACACACAGCGCCACCTCAAAAATGACCGAATTCAACTGGGCGTACCAGGGCAACAGCAGGTTAAAAGCATTCCAGTAGCGGCCCAGGTCGATCATCACCGCCAGACCGGCCAAGGTGTAACCGAACACGCCACTAAGCAGCGCCGGGCGCATCAGCGGGTGGTAGGTATTGCGGTTAAAGATATAGACCAGCAATGCCATCGCATAACCGCCACAGCCGAACGCGGTGCCGACCACCACATCCACCGCCACCCAGACCCCCAGCGGGTAGCCGTTGCTCATGTGGCTGACGTCGCCGAGGCCAAACAGGAAGCGGCGCAAGATGAAATACGCCCCGATCAGGACGAACAGGCCGAGAATCAGGAACGATTTGGTGAAAACCTTGCCGCCGAGCGGCTGATGAGTGATCGCCGTCATGGTTGCTGGTCCTTATCGTGGTTCGGCGGATCCTCATCATGATTCGACGCATCTTCATTCTGCTTGACGCCGCGCCGGGCCAGCACGACTAGGCCGCCGAGCAAGGCCAGCGGCGCGACCATCCCTTTGTATAAAGTATGTTGCATCCCTTCCGATACCGAGGCGTAGGACTGGCCGGGCAGTTCGGGCAAGCCCAGTTTCTGGTAGGGCACACCGGTCAGATAACGCACCTGGGTGCCGCCGGATTCATGTTCACCGTAGAGATGCGGCTGATAGTGGCCGACCGGCGCTTCATGGCCTGGCCGGTCGCCACCGAGTTTGCCACGGGGAAACTCAGTCATTTCACCCGGTTTGAGCGCCAGCCGCCGTTGCGCCTCGGCTTGCAGTTCCGTAACCAGTCCGAACAATGAAGCGCCAGTCGGGCAGACATCGCAACAGGCCGGTAACTTGCCCTGTTTCTGCAAATGGTTGCAGAACTGGCATTTGGCGATCTGGCCGAAGGTCTCGTCGAACTGGTATTGCGGGACGTTGAATGGGCAGCCGTAAACGCAATAACGACAGCCGATGCAGGCGTCCGGGTTGTGGGTGACGATGCCGGTTTCCGGGTTCTTGCGCATCGCGCTGACCGGACAGACCGAAATGCAGGAGGGATCGACGCAATGCAGGCAATGGCGCTTGACGAAGGCATAGCCGTCCTTTTCGCGATCCTTCTGCTCCATCGTGCCGTTCTGGTAGACCCGGATCACATTCAGGGTCTTGCCGGAAATGTCTTCCGCCGTGTCCCAGGTTCCCTCGTTCCAGGCCGCCAGCTGCTCTGGCTGTTCCGCCGGCATCCCGTTAGCTTGCTTGCAGGCGCTGACGCAGGCTTTGCAGCCGACGCACAGGGTCGAGTCGTACAGCATCCCGACCGCTTTCGGCGGCAACTGTTTCGGTTCACGCGGGCCAAATGGCGTCGCTTCCGCCGTTGGAGCGGCAACGACAGCGACGGCGCCAGCGGCAGCTCCTCGCAAGAATTGACGGCGATTCATGGTCATGGCGCTGGCCTCCTATGGTTTAGCGTCAGGAGTGGACTCGTCCTTGTCGCTCATTCCGCGCAACGCCATTGCACCCGCGCCAACCGCCAGTCCGGCAGCGCCAGCCACAACCGCTGCGGCAGCCGGACTCATACCCTGGCCTTTGGGTGCATTCACCACTGGAAAAGCGGTGGGCGGCGCAAAGGTCTTGACGGTGGCCAGCGAATGCAGCGGCTTGGTGAAACCGACCCCTTGTTCAGTGCAGCCGAAACAGGGATGACCGATCCCAACCGGCCAGTTATTTTCGCCGACATCGCCGAAGCCGATGGCTGGACAATTAGCGTGAGTTTCTGGCCCCTTGCAACCGATCTTGTAGAGACAGAAGCCTTGGCGGTGGCCGAAATCGCCAAATTCGAGCGCAAAACGCCCGGCATCAAAGTGGGGCCGCCGCTCGCAGTTTTCGTGGATCAACCGCCCATAGGCAAATTTGGGCCGATTTTGGATATCCAGCGCCGGGGGTTTGCCAAAGGTCAGCAGATAGAGGACAGTTGAAAGAAAATTGTAGGGATTGGGTGGGCAACCGGGAATATTGATCACGGTCTTGCCTGGTAACACCGCCTGGACAGATTTAGCACCGGTCGGGTTGGGATCACTGGAAGGAATACCGCCCCAGGACGCACAGGAACCGATGCCGATAATGGCCGCAGCGCCCTCCGCCGCCTCGCGGACTGCGTCGAGGATCGGCCGACCAGCCACCATGCAATACACTCCGCCATCCTTGGTGGGAATCGAGCCGTCGACGATCAAAATGTACTTGCCCCGGTTCTCCTGCATTGACTTGGCCTTGAACGCCTCGGCCTGATGACCGGCCCCTGCGCACAAGGTCTCGTGGTAGTCGAGCGAGATCATATCGAGAATCAGGGTTTCGAGCGTCGGGTGGTAGGCACGGAGCAGCGATTCGGTGCAGCCGGTGCATTCCTGCGCTGACAACCAGATCACCGGTGGCCGGGTAGGCGCGGTGGCGGCCTCCGCAATCCGAATGCCCATCATCGAGGACAGGCCCAGGGTGGCTGCAACGCCGGTGCAGTATTTCAGAAATTCGCGGCGGGTCAGGCCGCCAAGCGCCCCTTGATAACTGTCAAGGTCCTGAGTCGCACAGGCTGCAACTTCGTGATCGCTAAGCGATGACATGAACAACCCCCCTCTGCAAGGAATGGCATTTCATAAAATCTAGCGAAGTGATGCAAAGGTGAATTGATGATTGTCAACTTTTGGAGTTTTTTTGAACGTCCAACCTAGCAGCCCGAATTTTCCGATCCGGCAAACCCCCTGAATACAGCGGTTTGAGATTCTGCTGAAACCGCCGATCCGGCTCATGGCGATGAGAATGGGTGATCGCCACTGGTCAGTTCCCGGCTAAACTAAAAAACCGCTAATTAAGACGATCCAAACTGGTTGACGAGTTCACATCATGGCGATGAATCCCTTGGCGATGAGCGCCTGCACCGTAACTAACGCCCTGGGCCGGGGCGTAGCCGCCGCGCTGACTGCGTTGCAATGCGGTGCAACCGGACTGCGCCGCTGCGATTTCGAGGAGACCGACTTGAATACCTGGATCGGGCGAGTGGCCGGACTGGAAGAGGAACCGCTGACTGGCGAATTCGCCGCTTTCGACTGCCGCAACAACCGGTTGGCATGGCTGGCGCTGGAACAAGACGGCTTCAGTGCGGCGGTGGATCGGGCCATTGTCCGTTATGGGGCTGACCGCATCGGCGTATTCATCGGCTCTAGCACCTCCGGCATCCGCGCCACTGAAATCGCCTACAGCGAGCGCGATCCCGTGACCGGCAGCCTGCCCACCCATTTCGATTATCAGCACACCCATAACCTGTTTTCGGTGGTCGATCTGACTCGCCGCCGGCTAGGTCTGACCGGCCCGGCTTTTACTGTCTCCACCGCCTGTTCATCCAGCGCCAAGGCCTTTGCTGTCGCCCACCGACATTTACAGGCGGGATTTTGTGATGCTGCGGTCGTGGGCGGGGTGGATAGCCTCTGCCTAACGACCTTGTACGGATTCAACGCGCTGGGACTGGCTTCGACCGAGCGCTGTCAGCCTTGGGCTGCCGGGCGTGATGGCTTGAACATCGGCGAAGGGGCGGGATTTGCATTGCTGGAATGGGCGGAACCCGGTGATGAGCGGGTTCTGCTGCTGGGCTATGGGGAAAGCAGCGATGCCCATCACATGACCGCTGCTCACCCCGAAGGAGCCGGCGCAGTGCTGGCGATGCAGCAGGCGTTGACGCGGGCGGAGCTGAGACCGGATCAGGTGGACTATATCAACCTGCACGGCACCGCCACCCCCCTCAACGACGCCGCCGAGGATCGGGCGGTGCTGAGGGTCTTCGGGCCACATACGCCATGCAGCTCCACCAAGGGTTGGACCGGTCACACCTTGGGCGCAGCAGGCGTGACCGAGGCTGTCTTCGCGTTGCTGGCGCTGGAACACGGTTTCATGCCGGGAACGCTGAATACCCGCCAGATTGATCCGGCGTTGGGCGCGGGTGTGATTCTCGACCACCAGCGCCGCCCGCTGCATACGGCGCTGAGCAACTCCTTCGGCTTCGGCGGCACCAATTGCAGCCTGCTGTTCGGACGGAGAATTGACCGATGAACCCCATCCTCTCGGTTGAAAGCGTCGGCCTGCTTGCCCCTGGTCTGGCGGGGTGGACAGCTAGCCGGGCGATCCTGGCCGGTGAAGCCCCCTATATCGCTGCGCCCATGCCCATGCCGGTCGCTGCTCTGCTGCCCGCCAATGAACGGCGGCGCGTCACCAACCTGGTCAAACTGGCGTTGCATGTCGCCCAGGAAGCGATCGTGCAGGCTTGCCGCGACCCGCAAACCATCCGCACGGTATTCGCCTCGTCAGGCGGCGACAGCGCGGTGCTGGATAAAATCTGCGTGGCGCTGACCTTGCCTGACCGGCCGGTTTCGCCGACCCACTTTCATCAGTCGGTGCATAACACCACCGCCGGTTACTGGTCTATCGCCACTGGTTGCACACAACCATCGATCAGCCTGTCCGCCTACGACGGCAGTTTCATGGCCGGTCTGCGGGAAGCGGCGGCGCTGGCCTGGACAGAAACCGCACCGGTCTTACTCATCGCCTACGATATGCCGCAACCCTTTCCGCTGGCGGAACGACGGGTGATCATCGCCCCATTTGGAATGGCATTGTTGGTGAATCCGGAGCCGAACGAACGGCGGCTGGCGATGCTCCGCTTGACCCAGACTGCTGTTTCCGCCGCCAGTCCTAGCGCCGATCCGGAACTGGAAACGCTGCGGATCGGCAATCCCGCCGCCCGCTGTTTGGCGCTGTTGCAAGCCATCGCCCGGCCTGCCGGTCAAAGAGTCGCACTGGTTGACGACGGCGGCATGGGGTTAAAGGTAGAAGTGACGCCATGAAACGGGCGTTGGTGACGGGCGGCAGCGGCGACCTTGGTCGGGCAATTTGCCGACAACTGGCGATAGACGGTTTGCACGTCATCGTTCACGGCTACCGCCATCCTGAACAAGCGGCAGCGGTTGTGGCGGCGATTCAAACCACTGGCGGTTCGGCGGAAACAGCGCTATTCAATGTCGCCGATGAAACGCAAACCCGCGATGTTCTAAGCAAACTGCTCGAAGCCGGACCGATCCAGGTACTGGTCAATAACGCCGGGGTTCATGTCGATGCGCCAATGGCCGGGATGAGTTCAGCACAATGGCGCTTACCGATTGAGGTCTGCCTGCATGGTTTTTTTAACGTCACTCAACCGCTGCTGCTGCCGATGATCGGCGTTCGCTGGGGCCGGATCATCAGCATTTCCTCGCTGAGCGGGGTTATCGGCAACCGAGGGCAAACCAACTATGCCGCCGCCAAAGCCGGTCTGCACGGCGCAACCAAAGCGCTGGCGCTGGAGCTGGCCTCGCGGGGGATTACGGTCAATGCGATTGCGCCGGGCCTCATCGCCGGTGGGGACACCGAAACAGTTTTCAATACTGACGCCATTCAACGGCTCGTCCCAATGAAACGCGCCGGAACGCCAGAAGAGGTGGCCGCCTTGACCGGGTTTCTGGCCTCGGAGTCAGCGGCTTATCTGACCGGACAGATCATCAACCTGAATGGCGGCATAGCGTGACGCCGTCCATGACTATTGCTCTTGTCATCCCGGCCTATAACGAAGCCGCCACCATTGCCGGCATCGTTCACCGCGCCCGGCAACAAGTTGAAACGGTGCTGGTGATCGATGACGGCTCTAGCGATGGCACCGCGACGCAAGCTGAAAGCGCTGGAGCGCGGGTGCTGCGTCAACCTGACAATCAGGGTAAAGGCGCAGCGCTGTGGATCGGGATGCAAGCGGCGCTGACGATAGGCGCAACAGCAGTGATCAGCCTGGATGCCGACGGTCAACACCGCCCGGAGGACATTCCAAAGCTGCTGGATGCCTGGCGACGCCAGCCAAATCGCCTGATCATCGCCGCCCGGCTGGAACGCCGTGAATCAGCGCCTCGATTGCGGCGCTTCGCCAACAAAATGGCTGATTTCTGGGTATCGTGGGCTGCAGGCTATCCGATCCGCGATACCCAGTCCGGGTTCCGGCTCTATCCCGCTGCATTCCTGCACAAACTGATGCCGCCGCCCAACGGCGGCGGTGGTTTTGTGTTTGAAAGCGCCCTGCTGATTCAAGCAAGCCATTGCGGCTATCCACCAGCCACGGTAGCCATCGAAACGCTGTATTTGCCCCAAGGCCGGCGCAGTCATTACCAACCGTGGCGCGACACTCGACGGATCACCGTCATGGTGGCTAAGGAACTGCTGAAGCGCGGCCTGTATCCGCTGGGTTTATTCCGGTCGCTGGAATGGTTGCCTTTATCCCAAAAGCATCGTCACTGACGGTATTAAACGACTGCGATGCCCACACGCACTCGAATCAGGCTGAGACGGCTTTATGCAACGACTAAATTTTATGAGAATCTTTGGCGCGGTCGTTTTAGTCAGTCACCTATTACTTATCGATGGCCTGACTGGGAATACTTTCGCTGCGGAGTCGCCAGCATCCAAAAAAACCATTGCCATCGTTGAGTTCGCCGTCAGAGGCGATGGCCTTGATCCACAGGCCGGAGCTATCATTGCCGACTCCCTGACTTCAGCGATTGCTAACATAGGAAATTTTGCGCTCAAGGACCGGATATCGTTAAGCGCCATTGCTAAACTGGCTAAAAAAAATCCGCTGGGCTCCATCGGTCCCGTGGACTCTGAAACCGCAATCCAGTTGGGAACACTCTATGGGATCTACGGCGTAGTGACCGGTACAATCAGTAAACTGGGGGATCGGGTTATGGTCACGGCGCGGTTGATTGATACCCAAACGGGCACGGTCTTACGCAGCGGCGAGATTCAGGGTAAGGATATCGATGCAGTACAGATCAAACTGGATAATCTGGCGATGCTGATCACCGGCGCTGCCGCCGCCACTGTGACCCAACACTTGCACGCTCTGACTGTAAAGACTGAGCCAACCAACGCCGCCATCCGGCTGCTGAATTTCAGCCAACCCTATCAACCCGGACTCCGACTGCCTTCCGGCATTTATGAAATTGAAGTCAGTTGCCCTGGTTATGTCACACAAAAAGCTAACGCAAAAATCGTTGAAAATGATGTCAACTTACTGGTTAGTCTTGAAAAAGCACTTTATGCACTCACAATTGATGTAGATCCGCCCCAATCCAAAATCAGTATTCTCAACATCCAGAAACCTTATCAACCAAGTATCAAGCTGGAATCTGGCGCCTATCAAATTGAAATAGCGTATCCAGGTTATCAAACCAAACGTAAAAACATCACGATTGTCGATGCCGATTTAAATATCGTGCTGAATCTCGAAGCACAAAGTGGAGCGACTCCTGCTAATCCAGCACCAGCTCCAGTGCTCAACGCGCCAGTTGCATCTACCATTCCCCGTTATCGTCTCACAATACACGTTGACCCGTCGGAAGCCACGGTTCATTTTCGTAATAATCCAACACTCTACCAGCCAGGCGTCGCATTAGCGCCGGGGCGTTATGAAATCAATATCCGCTCGTCTGGATACCAGTCCAAACAGTTTTCAGTCAGCATTACTGATCATGATCTCATCATCCCAGTGGTCTTGCAAAAAAAACCAGTCCGGGCCACTCACCCATCATCAGCCAGAAACAATGACCTACGTCATAATTCGACATCGGCAAGTCGTGACCAGACTGTCAAGAGCCCACCGCCACCGAAAGAAAATGCGTTTAAGCGGGGGTTTCGTAATTTCAGGGATGATTTTAAAAAAGCTTTCTGGTAGAAAATTGGTCGGAAAATCGCTACTTTTCACACCATTCTGGTTGTCTGACTGATACTTTTGAGCGGCTCCAATATACTGGAGCCACTGGAAGCAGATATTTCAAAACCTGCACCACAGCCATCCGCATGTGTTATGGGACTGACCAGACAGGCACTACCGGGAAATAATCGGTCATCGCCTGAGTATGCCGTAACATGGTTGCCCGTTCTCATCAATCAGCCCGTGCTCGATCAACCAGTGGTAGGCATCTTCTGCATCCTGCTCGAACCAAGCGCGGGCCGATCCTAACCGGAAACTGTAACCCCAGACATCCATATCAGCGCACAATCGCGCTCGCCCCACTCCCGGCAAGTCATCCGCAAGCAGAATTTGCAGGTAACAAACGCTGTTTTCCTCGATAAACTCGCCGCCGGCATCGGTATGCAACGCGGCGCGGCGGGCGGCGTCCATACAGATATAATGGCCTGCCTCATGCAGCGCCGAATGCACCGGGGTATCGTCTCTAACCAGCAACCGGTCACCAATCAATCCCGCTTCGCTCTCGCCCCAATAGCTGCCGGGAATCGCCATACCCAGCGCTATCCACTCCACAATGATTTTATAGCGGCTCAACAGGGCAGCCAGTAATCCGTCATCCAAGTCAGCGCAAGTTAATACTGTTGTCGTCATAGTGAAATAGCTTCCAGGGGACTTCAAATAACTAAACTGCATAAAAAGTCGGGATGAAAGTGCAGCATTTTCCGATTAAACTGGTCATTATCTACCGACCGCCGCCATTTTGGCGCATCGATTCCTGTTGCCGCAATTTCGTCTAAGGATCAGTCATCCCATGAGCCGAACCACGCTATTCACTTCTGAATCCGTTTCCGAGGGTCACCCGGACAAGATCGCCGATCAGATTTCTGATGCGGTGCTGGACGCCATTATCGCCGAAGACCCCAAGGCCCGGGTCGCCTGCGAAACGTTGATCAAAACGGGCGTCGTGGTGCTGGCTGGAGAAATTACCACAGCAGCCTGGGTCGATTTTGACCAGATCGTGCGTGATACCGTGGTCGGGATCGGCTATGACAACTCTGGTGTCGGCTTCGACGGTGCGACCTGCGCGGTGCTGTCCTGCATCGGCAAGCAGTCGCCCAACATTGCCCAAGGCGTGGATCGGCAGAGTCCTGAAGAACAGGGCGCCGGCGATCAGGGGCTGATGTTTGGCTACGCCTGCACCGAAACTGATGTGCTGATGCCAGCCCCGATCACTTATGCTCACCGATTGGTGCAACGACAGGCCGAGATGCGTAAAAGCGGCGTGCTGCCTTGGTTGCGCCCGGATGCCAAAAGCCAGATTAGCTTCCGTTATGAAGGCAACCAGGTGGTGGGCATTGAGACCGTGGTGCTGTCCACCCAGCATGACCCGGACATCAGCTACAAACTGCTCTGTGAAGCAGTGATGGAGAACATCATCCTGCCGATTCTGCCTGTCGAATGGCTGGACCGGCACACCCGCTACCATATCAACCCCACCGGCAGCTTCGTAATTGGCGGGCCGGTAGGCGATTGCGGCCTGACCGGGCGCAAGATCATCGTGGACACCTACGGCGGCTCGGCCCACCACGGCGGCGGCGCATTTTCCGGCAAGGATCCCTCCAAAGTGGATCGCTCCGCCGCTTACGCCGGGCGTTACGTCGCCAAGAATATCGTCGCCGCCGGATTGGCCGAACGCTGTGAAATCCAGGTGTCCTACGCGATTGGCGTCGCTGAACCCACTTCCATCAGCATCAATACCTTTGGCACCGGCAAGATTGAGGAGGAGCGCTTGGTCGAGATCGTGCGCGGCCATTTCGATTTGCGGCCTTACGGACTGGTCAAGATGCTGGATTTGATTCGCCCGATTTATCGTAAAACAGCGGCTTATGGTCACTTCGGGCGCGAAGAGCCGGAATTTACCTGGGAGCGCACTGACCGGGCCGAAGCGCTGCGAGACGCGGCAGGGTTATAAGCTATTCCTATTCTCGCCCTCATGCCGAGGGGCGCTGCAACGGTGATGACCGTCAGGCTCGGCATGGCGTGGCTTTCATAGCCAACGGCGCCCGTTCATTACTTGGAGAGTCTGATGAACGCCGTGGTGCGCGAAGCTTTTACTGATTATCAAGTCGCTGATTTGTCCCTGGCCGATTGGGGCCGCAAGGAAATTGCCATTGCCGAGACCGAAATGCCAGGTCTGGTGGCTATCCGTGAAGAATACCGTAGCCAACAACCTCTTCGGGGCGCCCGAATTGCCGGGTCATTGCACATGACCATTCAGACGGCGGTGCTGATTGAAACCCTGGCTGCGCTGGGCGCTGAGATTCGCTGGGCGTCCTGCAATATCTTCTCGACCCAGGATCACGCCGCTGCCGCCATTGCCGCTGACGGGATTCCCGTCTTCGCCTACAAGGGCGAATCACTGGCTGAGTATTGGGAATTTACCCACCGCCTGTTTGAATGGCCGGATGGACAGCAGGCCAACATGATTCTGGATGATGGCGGCGATGCGACCTTGCTGCTGATTCTTGGCTCCCGCGCTGAATCCGACCGCAACGCCATCGCCAAACCGGGAAATGAAGAAGAGCAGGCGTTATTCGCCGCAATTGCCGGGCATCTGGCTAAAGATTCAAGTTGGTATTCAAAGCGGCTGACGCAGATCAAGGGAGTTACTGAAGAGACGACGACGGGGGTTCATCGCCTGTACCAAATGGAGAAGGAAGGGCGGCTGCCATTCCCGGCGTTTAATGTCAACGACTCAGTGACCAAATCCAAGTTTGACAATCTTTACGGCTGCCGGGAATCGCTGGTGGATGGCATCAAACGGGCGACTGATGTCATGATCGCCGGCAAAGTAGCTGTGGTGCTGGGTTATGGCGATGTGGGCAAGGGCTGTGCGCAATCGTTGCGGGGATTAGGCGCGACGGTGTGGATTACCGAAATTGACCCGATTTGCGCCTTGCAGGCGGCGATGGAAGGCTATCGGGTAGTCACGATGGATGATGTGGTGGATCAGGCGGATATTTTTGTCACGGCGACTGGCAATGTCGAGGTGATTACTCATGATCACTTGGTGCGGATGAAGAATCAGGCGATTGTCTGCAACATCGGTCATTTTGATTCGGAAATCGCCGTCGCCAGTCTGAAGGAATACCGCTGGGAGAATATCAAACCGCAGGTCGATCATATTATCTTCCCGGACGGCAAGCGGATTATTCTGCTGGCGGAAGGGCGGCTGGTGAATCTTGGCTGCGCCACCGGACACCCCAGCTTTGTCATGTCCAACTCATTCACCAATCAAACCTTGGCGCAAATTGAGTTGTTCAATCACGCCGGCAGTTATGAGAAAAAAGTCTATGTGTTGCCAAAGCACCTGGATGAAAAGGTAGCGCGGCTGCATTTAGAGCGGGTTGGCGCGAAGCTGACGACACTGACGCCGGAACAGGCAGCCTATATCGCGGTGCCGGTCGGTGGACCCTATAAAGCAGAGAATTACCGGTATTAACTCCATTGCCGGCGGTGTTGTAATGCATCGCCGGCAGCTCCAAATGGGCATTTTCCATATCTGCAAAATTCCCTCTCGCCTGCGTATCCTTGATCCCTTCCGCTGCTTCCTGATTGACTAAAGAAACCAAGGTGCGCCCATGCTGGCTGTCAAACTGACCGATTACTACCGGTCGCTGATTGATTGGAGCGATCCGGCTGATCCGCTGGCGCGGATGACCCAGTTTTCCACAGCGGAGTACAGCGAAACAGCAGAAGATTGCCCTGATTCGGCTGATGTTCATCTTGCCGAGCACAGGATTAGCCGAGTGTTGCTGCATCGCTACCCGGATCGGGCCTTGCTGCTGACCACCAGCCGGTGCGCCGCCCATTGTCGTTACTGCTTCCGCAAAGCCCGGATCGAACAGCGTGAACCCGACATTAGCGATACCGAACTAGCCGATGCTGTCGCCTACATTGCGGCCCGGCCGCTCATCCGCGAAATCATCCTGTCCGGCGGCGATCCGCTGGCGTTGGACAATGCTCGCTTGCTGGAGATCATCCGCGCTTTTCGGCGCATTCCCCATCTGGACAGTGTCCGGTTGCATACCCGCTTCCCAGTTTATCAACCGGCCCGCTGTGACGGCATGGCTGAGATCGCCGCCCAGATCGATGTGTTGATCGTGCAGGTCAACCACGCCCGCGAAGTCACGCCCCGCTTTATGGACGCGATGGCCCGCCTGCGGCCCTTTGTGCTGCTGTATAACCAGAGTGTGCTGCTGCGCGGCGTCAACGACAGCGTGGCGGCGCTAAGCGATCTGTCCTGGGCGCTGGCGCGCGCGGGAATTACGCCCTGTTACCTGCATTACCCGGATCTGGTTCCGGG
Source organism: Candidatus Competibacteraceae bacterium (assembly GCA_003989085.1). Lineage (GTDB taxonomy): Bacteria > Pseudomonadota > Gammaproteobacteria > Competibacterales > Competibacteraceae > RXIV01. The sequence goes on along the minus strand of RXIV01000001.1, from coordinate 583,958 downwards.
CACGGCGCACTTCCGGCTGCCGCTGGATCAGGCTATTGCTCTGGCGGGCGCATTGCGCGGACAGTTGCCGGGCTATCTGGTCCCTCGGCTGATGCTGGACATCCCCGGCGGCTACGGCAAGATCGCTCTTGAAGCACCAGCCTGCCAGCGCATCGACCGCCAGACCTTCCTGCTGCGTTCGCCACTGACCGGCGAAGCGATTGAATACCGGGACGCTGAACCTGCTTAACTCATTATTTTTAAAAGGATCTATAGAGCCATGTTATCCCACCGCAGTTTCCGGTTGTTTCTGCTGACCTTGATCCTGACGCTACTGACGCCGGGCAGTTGGGCTGAAAGCCCACCGGCTGCGGAATCAAAGGAATCGAAAAAACTGACAGTGATGCTCGACTGGTTTGTCAATCCCGATCATGCGGCGCTGGTGGTCGCCCAGCAAAAAGGCTTTTTCGCTGCCCAGAATCTGGAAGTTGAGTTGCAGACTCCCGCTGATCCCAACGATCCGCCCAAACTGGTTGCCGCCGGCAAGGTCAACCTGGCGATCACCTATCAGCCGCAGTTGATGATGCACGTCACCGCCGGTCTGCCGATCAAGCGGGTCGGCACCCTGATCGCGACACCGCTCAATACGCTGGTGGTGCTGAAAAATGGACCGGTGAAGACCCTGGCCGATCTCAAGGGCCGCAAAATTGGCTATTCCGTCGGTGGATTTGAGGAAACTCTGCTCAAAACGATGCTGGCCAAGGCCGGCCTCAAGATGGAAGACGTCACTTTGGTCAACGTCAATTTTTCTCTATCCCCGGCACTGCTTTCAGGCCAAGTGGACGCGGTCATCGGCGCTTTTCGCAACTTCGAGCTGAACCAACTGGACCTGGCGAAAAAGCCGGGCCGGGCGTTCTACCCGGAAGAAGAAGGGCTACCGCCCTATGACGAACTGGTGCTGATTGCCCAGCGCGACGCGCTCAACGATCCTCGACTGGGGCGATTTATGGCCGCGCTGGAGCAGGCCACGCTCTACCTCATTAATCATCCGGATGAAGCGTGGAAAGCGTTCATCGTCCAACACCCGGATTTAGATGATGAACTGAATCGCCGGGCCTGGCGCGACACGCTACCCCGACTGGCCCGGCGGCCGGCAGCGTTGGACGAAGCCCGCTACAAGCGTTTTGCCCAATTCCTGTTCAAACAGGGCGTGACTACCATTGCATTGCCTGTATCGAATTACGCAGTGCAATTACCACTGCCGGAATAATCCTGGTCCACGAAAAACACAGAAGGAACGATTGAATAAACGTCTACCTTCGACACTTAACCTTTAGTCTTCTTTCAAACCATGCGCTACCCCGAACTGTTTGATGTCATCGTGATTGGCGGCGGTCATGCCGGCACCGAAGCGGGTATGGCCGCCGCCCGAATGGGGCTGCGGACTCTGCTGCTGACCCATACGATTGAGACCGTTGGTGCGATGAGCTGCAATCCAGCCATTGGCGGAATCGGCAAGGGCCATCTGGTCAGGGAGATCGATGCGCTCGGCGGGATCATGGCCCAGGCTGCTGACCAGGCCGGGATTCAGTTCCGCATTCTCAATCGTCGCAAGGGTCCCGCAGTCCGGGCTACCCGCTGTCAGGCTGATCGGGCGTTGTATAAGGCCGCCGTGCGGAGCCTGATTGAAAATCAGCCTAATTTGCGGGTATTTCAACAGGCTGCCGCTGATTTGATGATCGAGGGCGACCGCGTGACCGGCGTTGTCACCCAGACCGGCATTCGTTTTAGCGCTGGCGCGGTCGTGCTGACCGCCGGCACTTTTCTGGCCGGGAAGATTCATGTCGGGCTGACGAACTATGAAGGTGGTCGAGCCGGCGATCCGCCTGCTAATGCGTTGGCGGCGCGATTGCGGGAATTGCCGTTACGGGTCGGGCGACTCAAGACCGGCACTCCACCCCGTCTGGATGGCCGCAGCATTGATTACACGCAATTGACTGAACAGCCGGGTGACGATCCCTGCCCGGTGTTTTCCTCTCTCGGTTCCATCACTGACCATCCCCGGCAAATCTCCTGCTGGATTACCCACACCAATGAACAGACTCATGACATCATTCGCGGCGGTCTGGATCGGTCACCGCTGTACACTGGTGTGATTGAAGGGGTTGGCCCGCGTTATTGCCCATCGATTGAGGACAAGATTCACCGTTTTGCTGATAAAAACTCGCACCAGATTTTTCTGGAGCCGGAAGGGCTGCATTCTTATGAGTTTTATCCTAACGGCATTTCCACCAGCCTGCCGTTTGATATTCAATATGCGCTGGTCCGTTCAATGAAGGGCCTGGAAAACGCCCATCTCACCCGGCCCGGCTATGCGATTGAATATGACTTTTTTGATCCGCGTGATCTGGATGATTCGCTGCAAACCCGCGCTATCGCCGGCCTGTTCTTTGCCGGTCAGATTAACGGCACCACCGGTTATGAAGAAGCAGCGGCGCAAGGCTTATTAGCGGGACTCAACGCCGGTCTTTATGTTAAGGGTGAAACACCTTGGCATCCGCATCGTCACGAGGCGTACTTAGGCGTATTGATTGACGATCTGATTAGCCGTGGCGTCACTGAGCCTTACCGGATGTTCACCAGTCGCGCTGAATACCGATTATTGCTACGCGAGGACAATGCGGATTTACGCCTGACGGAAACCGGTTACCGGCTGGGACTGGTTGATGATGAACGCTGGCGGCTGTTCGAAACCAAGCGTGAAGCCATTGTGCGGGAAAGTCAGCGATTGCGCGATCTCTGGGTGCGTCCGGCCCAGATGAGCGAAGCCGACGCACAGCGGGTTCTACAAACGACATTGGCAAAAGAAAGTCGAGCGCTGGAATTACTCCGTCGGCCCGAAGTCAACTATGCCGGCCTGATGAGTCTGCCCGGCGTTGGGCCAGGCGAACCCGATCCGCAAGTTGCTGAACAAGTGGAGATTCAGGCCAAATACGCTGGCTACATTGATCGGCAACAGGACGAAATTGAACGCCAGCGCCGCCATGAAGAATTGCCATTGCCGCCCGATCTGGATTATGCCGGGGTTCACGGTCTGACCCGGGAAGTGCGCGAGAAACTGATCCGCCATTTACCCCGGACTCTGGGTCAGGCGGGACGCATTCCAGGCTTGACCCCTGCGGCTATTTCCCTGTTGCTGATTCACCTCAAACGCAATCGCCGCTATACCAGATAGGCCAAACCGGCAACTGACTGTCGGCTTGGCCCACTCACTATTTCCCCATCCTCATGATGCGAGCGCTGATAGAGCCTGAAATCGTTCGTCGCTCCGGCTGACTATCCTCCCAGTGGAACTATAATTCCGATGGTGACGCTTTCCTGACCGCCCAAACCGGCTAAAACATTCAAAATAGCCTGGCGTTGCGTTGCCACTCCCGACCCTCCTCCACGCTCATCGTCACAGGTTCCGAGCTTCCCGTCATGCTCAGCCGACTGTTTGCTTTTTTGTTCAAGCGCCCGCCCCCTCGCGTCGCCGAACAGCGCGATTTTCAGACGCTCGATAATTTGGCGCCGGTCAAAGGCACTAGCGCTGCTATCGAGACCCCGCCTCCCGTACAGCAAGGCAACCGTCTCGACGATCCCGCCGACCGTTCGGTCATTTGCCGCGAAGCTGCGCTCAACCGTGAACAGCGGATAGTCGGCTATGAGTTCATGTTGCGCCAGGGGATGCGTGACCGGGTCCAAGCCCAAAGCCGACGTATTCACCATGTCTATAACGAGGTGGTGATCCGCAATCTGCTCCAGTTTTCTATCCACCAGCTGCTAGGTCACCGGCAGGCCTTTATCACGGTGCTTGATTCTTTTCTGTCCAACCCGCTGATCGATGCCTTGCCCGGTCAGGGTATCGTGCTGACGGTAGAGCCGATGAACGACGCCAGTGACGCGCCCGATCCGGTTCTGCTCATCAACCGGGTCAATGAACTGAAACGACGGGGTTTTGCACTGGCGCTGGAGGAGTGCTTTGAGGGAGCGCACTTTGCGCTGCTGGCGCCGCACGTCAGCTACTTTATCGTCAAGACCGCGCAACACAATCCGGCCAAACTGAAACAGACCGCCGAGCGGCTCGTCCGTCAATCGGGTGGCGTCACGTTGATTGCCCGGGATCTGCAAAGTTTTGACGACTTTGGACTGTGCTGCCGGTTGGGCTTCGCCCTGTTCCAAGGGCCGTTTGTGACCAGCCGCGAGGACTGGAGCGGTAACCAGACGAGACCGCAGACCCTGCACGTCTGCAATCTGCTCAACCAGTTGCGGTGCGAGGTCGAAACCGCCGAACTGGCGCAACATCTCAAACAGGATGCGGTGTTGTCCTACCGCCTGTTACGCCACATCAATTCGGCGGCGTCCGGCTTGCGCCAGCCGGTGACCTCAATTGAGCATGCCCTGGTGCTGATGGGCCGGCAGAAGATGTACCGCTGGCTGACCCTGCTGCTGTTCGGCTCCGCCCAGCTTTCGCCCCACATGGCGATGTTGCAGGAAAGCGCGCTGGCTCGTGGGCGGCTGATGGAACTGGTTGGTGCACCGGCATTCACCGCGGCGGAATGCGATAGTCTGTTCGTGACGGGGCTATTTTCAATGCTGGATCTGGTGCTGCAAATGCCGCTGCCGACGGCGCTCAAGTCGCTTAATCTGCCGGAGGCCATCAGCGCGGCGCTGCTAAACAACCAGGGACCCTATGCGCCCTTTCTCGATCTGGCGCTGGCCTGCGAAACCTTTGACCCGGATCGCATTGAGGCTGCCGCCAAACGGTGCGGGGTCGAGGTCAGCGCGGTCAATACCCGGCATTTCGAGGCGATGGCCTGGGTACAAACACTCCAGACCTAGCCGGCAGTTCCCGCCATTAATTCATCCAGCGCCCTGATCAAGGCCGGCGCAGGCCGATCATGGAATACCCCATATTCTGCGCCTGATGCCGGATTCATCCCGCGCAAAAACAGGTAATAAACCCCGCCGAAATGCCGGGCATAGTCATAGTCAGCCACTCGCAGCCGCAAATAACGGTGCAAGGCCACGGTATAGATCAGATATTGCAGCAAATAAGACTCGCGGGCCATCGCCTCCGCCAGATTCTCCCGCCGATAGGCCACCAACTCCGCGCCCAGCCAGTTGGATTTGTAATCGGCCAGATAAAACCGCCCGTCCGACTCGAAAACCAGGTCAATAAAGCCCTTCATATAACCGCGCAACGGACTAAATTGCAGCCGCTCTATCATCTCCCGGAACGGACCGGCGGTGTAGCCATGTTGAGTGAGCACCTGCCGCAACGCTTCAACGCGCAGATGAGCTAACGGATAATAAAACTCCAGCTCATTGATGCGCCGATCCGGCGTCACCATTGCCAGCTGCAAGCCCTGTTCATCCAATGGCGTCGCCAGCGTCCGCTCCACCCAGTCCGCCACGATCGGCGTCCACTGCTCGGCATCCAGCCCATGTCCGGTCAGGGTCCGGCGCACCAGTTTTTCCAGCGGGTCCCGCTCGCCCCGGCTGAAATCCAGCCGCTCGAAAATAGCGTGCAGACAGGTTCCGGCCCGCGCTCCACGCGGGAAAGAGGAAATATCACGGTGGAGGAGCGAGTCCACCAACGGCTCAGCATCCACTACTGGCGCAACGGCGCTCATGTCGTAATCCGGCCATTCCGCCATTTCCACAGCGTGGCCAACGGCCGTCAACGCCGTAAAACTACCCACTCGCCAGAATTCAAAGGGTGGCCGGGCGAAGGTTCGCACCGTCAATTCCGGCTCCACTACGGCGGGCGGTTGATAGCGTTCACCGGCGTCCTGCGGTAGCGTAGTAATCACGACCGTCCCGCCCGCCGGGGCCAGCCTAGTCTGCACCTCCTGGCGCAGCGCCGCCCCACTCAACTTGCCAAACCGTTCCTCAGTAGCCTGCAACCAGTCCTTGTCCGCTTCCTTGATGGTCGGACGGTGCAACAACCAGGCGGGCGGTGCGGTCTCGCCCGCCTTGATCTTGCCCCAAACCAAGGTGCAGCGTTGCTGGGCGCGGGTCAGCGCGACGTAGAACAGACGCAGACTCTCGGCCATTTCCTCGCGGCGAGCATAGTCATGCGCGGGATCGTCTTCTGCTGCGCCGATGGTGAGCAGGGTCTGGCCGGGATTTTCCGGGTCGTGGTACAGCAGCACGTCATCCTGATCATCGGTCCGTAGCCGCCCATCCCACACGAACGGGCAAAAAGTGATGGGATATTCCAGCCCCTTGCTCTTGTGGACAGTGACAATCCGCACCAGATTCTCATCGCTTTCCAGCCGCAGTTGCTGTTCCTCATCCTGACTGGACGGATCGCGGCGGCGGTCGCCCAGCCATTTCAGCAGCCCCGCCATGCCGGGATGGCTACGGCTGGCGATATGCAGCAACTCAGCCAGATGGAGCAGATTGGTCAGCCGGCGCTCGCCATCGCGGAACGCCAGCAGCCGCTGCGGAATGCCCTCACCGATCAACCAAGCGCGGAAAAAGCGGATAAACCCATGCTCCCGCCATAACTGCCGATAATCCTGCAACTGCTCCAGCCACCGCGCCCAAGCCCGCTCATCCTCGTGCAAACGGTGGAGTTCCTCGCCACTCAGGCCGAACAGGTCAGAGGCCAGGGCAGTCCGCACCCGCCCCTCATGGCCCGGCTCCAGCACCGCCGCCAGCAACCAGTCCAGTTGCCGGGCCTCAGCAGTGGCGAACACGCTGTCATCGGCATGCTGGACGCTCGGCACATTCAGCCGCAACAACTGCCGGCGAATCAACCGCCCCTGCCAATGGCTGCGCACCAAGACGGCGATATCGCCGCCGCTCAGCGCCTGCTCGCCAATCCGGGCCTGATTGCGCGCCCCCAGATTCAGCAATCGCGCGATTTCCATCGCCGTCGCCTGCGCCGCCCAGTCACCGGCGATACCCTTGTTGATCGCCTCACTGCCATCAGTTTCCAGCAACCACAGATGCAACGGCGCTTCCAGCCGACCCTGAATCGTCAGCGGCTGATGCTGCTTGTGCTCCGCCGGGCGCGCAGGATGAAATGGAATCTCGTCCACCAGAAAAGGCTGATCCTTGACTGCGCCGAACACTGCATTCAGCGCCGTCAGCAGGCGTGGATCCGAGCGCCAGTTGACATCCAGGGTGTAACGATGCGTGGCAGGGGTGTCGTGGCGGGCGTTCAGGTAGGCAAAGATGTCCGCCCCCCGGAAGCTGTAAATGGCTTGTTTGGGATCGCCGACCAGAAACACCGGCTGGTTCGCGCCAGCGTAAATCCGCCGAAAAATGGCGTACTGCACCGGATCGGTATCCTGAAATTCATCGATCAAGGCAGCGGCATAACGCTGATGCAGGGTCTCGGCCAGTGCAGCGCCCCGTTGGGCATCGTGCAGCGCCCGATGCAGATTAAGCAGCAGATCGTCGTAGGACTGGAGTTGCTGCCGCCGCTTACGAAGCGTCAGTTCCTTATTGCAGTACGCCAGCAGCTGGACCGGCAGCTGATGCCGGTAGTACTCCGCCAGCGCATGGCCGGTGCTATGCAGCGTTTCACAGACGACGAAGAAGGGATGCTCCGGCGCAGTTTTACCTTTGTTGACCGAGGCGTGCAGCTTGGCAGCGGTGAAGCGGTCGAAGCTGGAGAACAGCGCCAGTTTGGGAATTTCCCCGCTTAAATAGCCATCCATCGCCACCAGCCAGCCGGGGATGTACTTCAGGCCATAGCTTTTGCGGTTGAGACCGGGCCAGGTCAGCAGCAGTTTTTCAATCGCAGCGCGATCCTGTAACCAAAGTTCGCGGGCCTGCTGAAACGCTGTTGCGAAGGTCTGCGCCAGCGCCGGGCCATCCACTACTCCGCCCGGCGTAATCACCCGTAGATAGGGCTTGTTCAAATGACGTTCGATCTGGCTGCGCAGTTTTTCCGGGGTATGGCCGGCATCCAGAAAATACTGCGCGACCATCGGCGCGGCCGGATACAACTCGCGCCGCCAGAAATCATCGACGATCTCCTGCAACAGCTCGCCGGTATCGGCCAGCAACTCGGTCTCAAACGACAGGCCACTGGCAAAAGCGTGATCACCCAACGCCCTCTGGCAGAAGCCATGAATGGTGAAAATCGCCGCCTCGTCAAAGCCGCGCACCGCGTTGGTCAGCCGGCGAATGGCGATATCCCGATCTGGTTGCAAATCCAGCAACCGAACGGCTAACTCATCGTCTGCGGGCGCACGTCCCCGCAGAAAGGCGGCACGGACTTGCAACAACCGGCTGCGAATCCTGTCGCGCAGTTCCTTGGTGGCGGCGTTGGTGTAGGTGACAACCAGAATGCGGTTGACCGCAATCCCCAGTTCCACCACCAGTCGGACATGGAGTGCAGTGAGGGTGTGAGTCTTGCCGGTGCCCGCGCTGGCTTCAATCAGATTGAAACCACTGAGAGGGACATAGAGCGGGTCGAGGCGGTTCATCAGGGGGTATGTGGGCCTGGCGTTTAGCAGAACCGATTCAACGAGCGCGGGTAACCAGGATCCGGCTTGCCGTCAATCACTGCCTACCCGTTCAAAGGTTTCCACCCGCGCTGGCGGCAGGTTGCTCCAGATGAGCTTGCTGGATAACCGCCGAAAGTGTGGCAACAACCGGCGGCGGGCGCCGCGCAGATCGTAGGTAAACTGCACCAGCAGGCCGCCGGGTTCGAGCAGGGTTTCAAACTGCTGGCTAATGGCGCGAGTGACAGCAGGTTGCAACGAGCGCAGCGGCAGGCTGGATACAATGCTGCCGATGCCCCGCGCCCGGTCCTGATCCAGCAGTTGCGCCAGGTGCGCGGCGTCGCCCTGTACGATCCGCAGGTGTGGGAACCGCTGCCGCAGATGATGGGCGAGAGTTGGCGACCGCTCGACGACGATCAATTTCCACGGCGGCACCCCATACCGGAGCAGGGCGGCAGTGACCGCGCCGGTTCCACCTCCCAGCTCCACGACCAGACCATCCCGGTTGAGCGGGACGCAGGACGCCATACAGCCCGCCAGCGCCGGCATGCTGGGGCAGGCTGCGCCCATCGCCCGTGGATTGGCCAGGAGTTCCCGGGCAAACAGCGCCAACGAGGCCGTCCCGGGATTTTGTAGCAGAACCTTGACAATACGTTTCATGATTGCGGTTTGTCCAGTGACCTATATCGGGTGGTCAGACCGGGGAACGCAACTGTTCCTGTTCCGCTTCGAACAGGGCTGAAGCCAACTGGTGCAAACCTTCGGCTTCGGCCCGTTCGGAAATCTCCTCCCAGGACGCGCCACGGTCAATGGCGGCGGCCGTTTGGCTGCCATCCGGCAATTCCCCGCGAATCGTCCGAATAAACGCATCGGTCGCCACCGACGGGTCTTCCACCGCCGCTGGGCCTTCGCGCAAGGCTTCCTGTTCCGCCTCGAACAGCACGGAGGCCATCTGGTGAAACCCCTCCTGCTCGGCAAGTCCGGAAATTTCCTCCAGACTGGCGCCTCGGTCGAGCGCGGCAGCTGTTCGACTGCCATCCGGCAGATTATCCCGGAATGATTGGAGTAACTGGTCGATATTCTTCATTTTCATGTAAAACTCCTGAGAATCAGAGTAAGCCTGTTGAAGGGCGCAAAGTCTAAAGGGGCAGTGTGGAAATGCCAATGTTGCTGATGCCGTCCCTGATTCAAGACCCGCGCTAATGCCGCCGTTCCAGAGGCGCTGGCAAATCAGCGACCGTCGCGGCTCGCAGACTCCGCCCCTCTTCCGCATACAGCAGCCGACCTGGATGCAGCACCTGTCGCTCGGTGCCCTGTTCGGCGCAGCGCTGCACCAGCCGGTCAATGATGACCTGCAAGCCCTGTGGTTGCAGCGGGTAGTGGTGTTCCAGCCGCAATAGCTGACCGTCAGCGTCCAGCGTCATCACAGTGAAGGCCAGCGTACCCAGTTCCGGATCAGCGTGACAGGTGACCGCCATCTGCTGTTCCGGGTTCTCGCGGTCATTCTGGAACATCGCTTCAATCAGATAATCCCCGGACAGGCAGGGAATCGCACGCAGGGCAGCTTTGGCGGTTTCACCGTCCGCCGTCGCCAGGATTTCCTCCAGTTGCGGATTGGCTAATACCCAACGGACCTCCAACCCGTAAGCGGCCAACGCTAATGTATATTGGCGTTGCCATCGCACCCAGCGTTGATAGCCCTCGCCCAATTCCGCCGCTGGCAGCGCCCGGCCCGGCCCAAACTGCGCCCAGTCGTCGAAGGTGTAGAACAGGGTGTGGGCATGATCGCCAGCGACGAGAAAGCGGTTGCCGTCCTCCAATAGCACCGGATGGACGCCAGTCCGTTCAAACCAGGCGTGTTCCAGCAATTCCCACAGCGGCAACAGCCCATTCCCTTCCAGTTGCACCCGCAGCAGGGCGCATAAATCGCCAATGGTGGCAAAGGACAGGTTCAACACGGTCAATCCGAAGGCCTGTTGCATCGCCTCACGGGTAGCCGGTGAGGTTTCACCGTTCTGCAATAGACGGTCTTCCATAATTCGCGCTAACGGATCAATAGTGGCGGACGGCCCGATCAAGCAGAATGGCAACAGCAACAACGGCCCGGAACCAGGCCGGCGGCGGGGATCGATCTCAGCCATCGGGAAAGCGCCGTGATCCGCACCCAAGGCGATCAACTGCGGGACAAAGCCGCCTTGTAAACTGCCGCCATACAGATCGGCCAAGGCGCTAGGCAAGGGCAAACCCGGTTGCAGGATTTCGGTCTGATCGTACAAGGCGCCTGGCAGAATCAGACCAAGATGGTCAATGCCGCCAAGAATGTGATCCAGATCTTTAGCTAAATGGCCGGCTAGCGCTGAAGCAGCAGCAACGGTCAGCGGTTCGGGCGGAATGCCGGCAGGATCGGAGGCTTGCGGGTCGAGTTCAATGACCAGCAGGCCGGGGTAATGACGAAGTTCGTTCGACAGAATGGAGGGCTTAGCCACGACGGGTCTCTGGAGCGCCGCACCCGGCAGATGGGGCGGACGGTGGATGAGAGGGAGACAGAGCGCATCTATTCGCTAAATCTGGAGTTTCAGCGTTGCTGCATTGCGGAACGCAAACTCAAATGCTCAACAAACGGCTCGAAATCCCGGTCGCTGTACAGCAGGGCGAAATCGCTCTCAATACAGCGGGTCGCAATGAGCGTATCAATGGTTTTCCTGATCGTCACGCCCCGCGTGCGCAGGGTGCGGAAATTTCGCGCCGATTGAATCACGATATCCTGCCCTCCGATCGGCACTATTGTCAGGGAAGTCAGCAGTTTTTGCGCCTGGGTAAAGTCCCGGTCGCTGATGAATCCTTGCAGCACTTCAGCCAGAATGAGGTCGCCAACCGCTAGCGGCTCGATACTCAGCAACGCATCCAGACGCTCAGTCGGTGGGGTAACGGTTCCCCGGAAGTAGTCGATCCAGACGCTGGAATCGACCAAGATCACTCGTCGGTCCTCATCGCATCAAGGTCACCTTGCCAGTCGAACTGGCCCCGAAAGCGTCGAACCTCCTCCTGTCGGCGCAACCGCAACAAGGTCCGCAAGCCCAAATCAACGACCTCACGCTTGGTCTTTAGTTGAGTCAGACGCAAAACTTCTTCCATTAATTGGTCGTCAATGACAATATTCGTGCGCATGATGTGTATTCTTTGTGCGATCTTTGTGTATCTTAGGTCGCTCGACCGCTTTGCGCAACGGGAGAAAGGGCAGGATGCCGGCGGAAGGTCGGAACAGGGAATCTGCTACCGTGGAAAACCGCTATGGTAGAGGCTACCTTGGCGCTGAATTTCAGTCGCCGGATTTTTTGCCGCCGCTTTGGGAGCCAAGTCTATGTTCACAGCCGCTTTGCGCTTAAACTTTGGCGCGATAGCCCATTAAATGCAGGGTTTTCCCATCACCGCTGACTCCACGAGGCACCCCGATGTCCCAGTCCACTCCGACTCCGGCAGAACAGTTGCAGCAGGCCGCCCTGGCGCTGGCTTCTGTCCAGAAGGCCCTTGATTACTCCCTCGCCGATTTGAAGGAACGCTCCCAGCAAGCCGATGGCAAAATCTCCGCCGCGCTGCTCGATCAACATCAACTGGTCAGCTACGACCTGGCGTTGTCCTGCGCTGAAGCGACTGGCGCTCGCTTCGCTCTCGATTATGCGAAACGGGCGCGGGCAGCGGGTGGCGGTTCAACCAGTGAGCTGAGCCTGGAAGAACGCTTCGCCCTGCTATTCGCCGCTGAAGCATTGCAGGCAATCCGCAACCGCCTGAGCGCCCGTCCGACTGATTTCGGCCTCAACGAGCAATGGCTGGGCGCGACCGTCGATTATCCGGCAGTGAGGCAGTTCTGCCTAAGCCAGCTGCCAGCGGCCCGGGTGGCCGAACTGGGGCAGTTGATGCGGGCGGAGAATGGCGTGACCGGTGCGTATCTGCTCGACGATCATCATGAAATGATGCGCGAAACCTTCCGCCGGGTGGCCGAAGAAGTGGTGATGCCGCTGGCCGAGGAGATTCACCGCCACGATCTCGACATTCCTGACGCCATTCTTGAGCAAATTAAGGATTTGGGCTGCTTTGGCATTTCCATCCCGGAACGCTTCGGCGGCATTCAGAGCGATGAGCAGGAAGATAACCTGGGGATGATCGTTGTCACCGAAGAACTGACCCGAGGGTCGCTGGGCGCGGCGGGCAGCCTGATCACCCGGCCTGAAATTCTGTCCAAGGCGCTGCTTAAGGGCGGCACCGAACAGCAGCAAATGAAGTGGCTGCCGCAACTGGCCTCCGGCGACAGGCTGTGCGCAGTGGCGGTGACAGAGCCGAATTATGGTTCCGACGTGGCCAACATGCGGCTAAAAGCGACCAAGACCGAAGGCGGCTGGCTGCTGAACGGTGCCAAAACCTGGTGTACTTTCGGTGGCAAAGCCGGAGTGCTGCTGATTCTGGCCCGCACCAATCCTGATATTTCACTGGGTCATCGTGGCCTGTCGATGTTTCTGCTGGAGAAGCCTGTTTATCCTGGTCATGCCTTCGAGTTTACTCAGGATGGCGGCGGCAAGCTGACCGGCAAAGCGATTGCCACTATTGGCTATCGCGGAATGCACTCCTTTGATTTGTTCTTCGATAACGTATTTGTCCCCGATGAAAATATGCTCGGCGGGCCGAAAGGTGAGGGTAAGGGCTTTTATTTCACGATGGCGGGCTTTGCCGGCGGGCGGATTCAGACTGCGGCCCGCGCCGTGGGATTGATGCAGGCAGCCTATGAAAAGGCGCTGAGTTATGCTCAGGAGCGGATGGTGTTTGGCTATCCGATTGGTGATTACCAGTTGACCCAAATCAAGCTGGCGCGAATGGCGGCCTATCTGGCGATTGGCCGGCAATTTACCTATTCCGTCGGGCGCTTAATGGATAAAGGCGAAGGCGATATGGAAGCCAGCATGGTCAAGTTCTTTACCTGCAAGACGGCGGAATGGGTCACCCGTGAAGCCTTGCAAATTCATGGCGGCATGGGTTACGCCGAAGAAGTGCCGGTCAGCCGCTATTTCATTGATGCGCGGGTATTGTCCATTTTCGAAGGCGCCGAAGAAACGCTGGCCTTAAAAGTGATTGCCCGCTCGCTGGTAGATAATGCCAAAACCAAGGCCGAAGTGGAGAATTGAGCCATGAGCTTTTCCATGCGATTGAGTGAACAGCCAGAAGTGTCCGGTTCAGTAACGGTGAATCTGGAATGGGCGCGGCGGCCCCAATACGGACGTTATCTGGACGAATTTGTGCCGGGTCAGGTGTTTGTCCATCCACGGGGCTATACCTTTGAACGCGGCCCAATGCTGGATTTCGCTCGCGTCTTCATGCAGTGCAACCCGCTGTATCTGAATCTGGAGTATGCCAAGGCTCACGGCTTTGCCGATTTACCGGCCAGCCCGCAAATGGTGTTTAACGTGGTGCTGTCGCTGGGGGTGCATAACGACTCCGAGAAAGCGATAGCCAACCTGGGTTATTACAACGTGCAATTTCTGCGGCCGGTTTATCCGGGCGATACCTTGCGCGGTTATACCAAGGTGATGGATCGCAAGGCGCGGGGTGAGGATAAACCCGGCATCGTGCTAATTCGCACCCTGGGTCTAAATCAGCATAATCAGGTGGTGTTGCAATACGAGCGTAAGATTATGGTCGGCTATCGCGGCGACCGGTTGCCCACCACGCCCGCACCGACTACACCAGTGGAATTTCCGTGGGTAGAGCATCCGGTCGTAGAGTTGCCGATCAATGCGGGGCACTATCCGGCGCAATTAACTGGACCCAATACTTATTTCGAAGACTTCGCCCTTGGCGATCTGATCATCCATGCCAATGGTCGCACCATTACGGATGAGCATATGGCCTGGACGTATCTGGTTGGTAATACCCATCCGCTGCATTTTGACCGGGTGTATAGCACCGGCTTATCAGGGAAAATGAGCGGTGAACCGATTGTCTACGGCGGATTAGTCTTTGCCTGGCTGGAAGGCTTGGCGAGTCGCGATGTCAGTGAAAATGCGCTGTGGGAGTTGGGTTTCACTGAGGGTTATCACACCCAACCAGCGGTATCCGGAGATACGGTAGCGGCGCTCTCACGAGTAGTAGCGACTGAAACCTTGCCCAATACTGATACTGCCGGGATTGTGACGTTCCAGTTTATCGGGGTGAAAAATATCAGTGCCACCGCCGCACTGGAGACTTACGGAGCGGACCTATTTATCAAGGAGAATGATAAGCAGAAACTGAGCAAGGAGAAGCTCAGCAGTAAGATCTTCGAGATCGAGCGGCGGTTGCTGATTAAGCGGCGTCCGGCGTAAAGCGGGAAACTGCCCCTCCCTTGGAAAAAGGAGGGGCCATTATTAAGCTCGGTTCTTCGCGGAATTAAGCTCGGTTCTTCGCTGATTTTTATGGAACTGATCCCGCAGACCAATCTCGGCCAGCCGATCCGGTGAAGTGACTTTGCCTTGTCCACCGCAAATTCATCGGGCCGCCTCGCGGCTTGGCAGTTTCCACAAGAATCTGCGAAAAACTAATTTTTCGGTATGGTGGACGAAGCGGTTTTCAAAAGGGATATTCGATTGCGCCCGGCGCATAACCCCTTTACCACTGCCAAGCAATTACACTATCCTAAGCGGCCATAGTTGGATTCGCGGGCGGTCCCAGTCTCATTTTTCCCCGCTGGCGTGGTGGAATGGTATACACACAGGACTTAAAATCCTGCGCCCCTGACCGGGCTTGTGGGTTCGAGTCCCACCGCCAGTACCAATCCGCAGTACAACGAAAACGGCCCTAGAGGCCGTTTTTTGTTTCTGCCGATCCTGCTTCGATCGTGCTTTACGCTACACCAGCACCAGATTATCCCGGTGGATCAGTTCCGGGTCGTCCACATGACCCAGTAGCGCCTCAATCCGGCGCGTGGTTTTGCCGATCAGCAACAACGCCGGCTCAGTCTCGTAATTCACTAAACCCCGCGCTATTTCAACCCCGCTCGGATCCAAGCACGACACCAGATCACCGCGCTTGAACTGGCCTTCAATCGCAGTAACGCCCACCGGCAACAAACTTTTGCCGTCGGCACGCAAGGCTCGCACCGCCCCAGCGTCCAAGTGCAGCCGGCCCTTGATCTGTAACTGCACCGCCAACCATTGCTTACGGGCCGCCAGCGGACTCTGGCTGGGTCGCAGCAGGGTGCCGAGTTCCTCACCCGCCGCGATTCGCCGCAACACCTCCGGCTCGCGCCCCCAGGCCAGTAGAGTGAACGCCCCGGATCGCGCTGCTTTGCTCGCAGCGTGCAGTTTGGTCAACATCCCGCCGCTACCCAGATTGCCTGCCGCGCCACCGGCCATTGCCGTTAAGGCCGCGTCGCCGGCCCGGCCTTCGCGGATCAGCCGCGCATCAGGGAATTGCCGGGGATTGCGGTCGTACAAACCTTGCTGGTCGGTCAGGATCACATATAAGTCGGCCTCAACCAGATTGGCAACCAGCGCCCCCAAGGTGTCATTGTCGCCAAAACGGATTTCCTCGAACGCCACCGAATCGTTTTCATTGATGACCGGCGTCGCCCGCAACCGCAGCAACGTCCGCAAGGTATTGCGGATATTGAGATAGCGCTGACGGTCGGAGGCGTCCTCGTGGGTCAGCAGAATTTGCGCGGTTTGAATGCCGTGGCGTTCGAACGCCGACTCCCAGGCTTGCACCAGGCCCATTTGCCCGACCGCCGCCGCCGCCTGCAACTCGGCCAGAGCGGTTGGTCGTCGGGTCCAGCCCAGCCGCCGCATCCCTTCAGCCACCGCCCCGGAGGTGACCAGCAGCACCTCCCGCCCGGTCTGGTGCAGCGCCGCCATCTGCGCCACCCAAGCCTCGATGGACAAACGATCCAGCCCCTGCCCATCGTTGGTGATCATGGCGCTGCCAATCTTGATCACCCAACGCTGGGCCAGACCCAGCTCCTGACGGCTTTTCGGTTTCAACCCCTGATGCTCCCGGATGGCGATTTCCTGAATTTCCTGATTGAGTCCTACGGTCTTCACTCGATTTTCACCGTACCCATTGCCCCGCGCCCGAATTGCCACGGCTTGTACATATCTTCAACGAATACCGCAGGCTGTCGGTAGACGCCGGGCGTGACTGCCCGCGCCAGATAGGCCAGGGTAAATTTGCGTTTGCCGCCCACATCCAGGTCCAGCGCCGCCGCAAACCGGTCGTCACGAAATTCAGTGTTCAGGGTTTGGGTCAGCTCCGGCAACCAGGCAATCTCGGTCGTCGAGGTATTGTGCGCCAGCCGGGCGTTCTCAATCTCCAGTCCCGCCGGCAACAAATCCACCACCAGCGCTTGCTGCGCCTCACTGCCCTGCGCCTCACCGGTGATGACCACCACCAGCAGATCATTCTGATGGATTTGGCCCGGATCGACATCCTTACCAGCGCGGGTGTAGTAACGGCGGCTGATCGTAAAGCCACTTTGCGCCGGCGGCTGCTGGGCGACTGGAACCCCACTCAAGGTCATCGTGTACCAAGCCGGATCACCACCCTGATTGATCACAGTCAGCGCCTGGGCTAACTGTTCCGCTGTTGGCGTCAGGTAGAACGGATCAGTGGTCGTTTGCCGCCCATCGACCGTTAACTGCATCCGCCCGGACTGCTTGAGCAGCGCATGAGCAGCCAGCAACAACCACGCCTGCTCCTGGGTGCTGACGTAGTGGCGCTGATGGTAGTCGGCGGCGACCTGTTCAGCCAGTGGCGGAACCTGCTCCGGCAGCAACCCGGATTCCACCAGCAAGGCCAGCAGCGCCGCCCGGTCGCGCAACGGGGTACCGTAGTCACGCAGCGCCGCCCGGTCGCTCCGGTTCAATGCGGCAGTAAAGGCTTCCCTGGCCCGATCCAGTTCGCCATAACGGGCCAGCGCCGCGCCCAGTTGTGCCTGAGTCAGGGCATTCGGCAGCTTTTGCAGATAATTATCATGCAGATAACGCAGATCGCCGATAGCCGCTTTTTGCGCCCGTGCCAGCACATCCAAGTCATAAGCTCGCCAACTGAGATCCTTTTCACCGAATTCATCCGTATTCAGTTGCGCTTGCAAATACTTCAGCCCGTGCTGATACGCGGTTTCCGGGACCAGATAGCGTTCTTGACGGGCACGCACCAGAAAATCCATCGCATAGGCCGACAGCCAGCCATCCACCGGGCTATCGGCATTCCATAGCCCAAAGCCGCCACTGGCATCCTGCAAGTTCAGAATCCGCTGAATAGCCTCCTGCACCCGCGCCCGTAACCCGGTTTCGGTCGCCTTTTGTTCAACCCAGGCCTGGGCTACCTGATTGAAGTAGATCAACGGCAGGGCGCGGCTGGTGGTTTGCTCCAGACAGCCGTAGGGATAACGATCCAGTTCGGCCAGCAGTTCCGGGACGTTGAAATTGGGCCGGCTGCTGAAACTCAGTCTGGTCTGCCCGCTGCCGGGTAGGTACTCACCCAGCAGCTCAGCGCCGATCCGCAACGATTCGCCAGGATTGAGCCGCTTGGCGGTGCGATGAGTGGCAATGGTCTGGGCTGGACGCACCCCAATTTCCGCCTCCCGCAGCAGTTGAAAGCCATTCGGCCCGTCCAGATGCAGCCGTACCTGAGCGATGCCGGGTTGCAGACCGTGCAGGGTAAAGACCCGGTTCTCGCGGTTTTGTACCGTGGAATCAGCAACCGTGAAGGTGAATTCCGCCGGTTGGCGGACTGCCGCCGCGCCGTCTGCTGTCAATCGAAGGTGGTAATCACCGGGCGGCGCGTTGAGATTCTGCACAGCGACCGTGACCTGGCTGTCATCATCCGGGGCCAGGAAACGCGGCAGATACACCCGAGCGACCAGTGGATCCCGCACCAGTGGCGCGGCTTCCGCCTTGCCCACCCGGTTGCGATCCCAGGCCACCGCCATGATTCGCAACTGGCCGTTGAAATCGGGCAAGGTCAGCGGAACTTTAGCTTGGCCGTTGCCATCCAGCGCCACCGGCCCGGAGAACAGCGCCAAGGTTTTCACCGTCCGCACTCCGGAACCGTCCAGTTGCCGGGAGTCGGCGTCGCCGCCGACCTTGAGTTGCCCTGGCTGCCCACCGGTTTCAATCAACTTTCCATATAAATCGAGCAGTTGCATTCCCAGTTGGCGTTTGCCAAGCAGGTATTTAACCGGATCAGGCGTGAGGAAGTCAGTCAATTGCAGGATGCCTTCATCGACCGCTGCCACCGTCAGATAAGCCGGCTGGCCGGGTTCAAGGCCGGTCACGGTAATCGGCAATTCGACGGTCTGACGCGGTTGCCACTCGCTCGGGGCGTTCAGCGCAATGTTCAGAGTGCGGGTGGCGGGATCAAGCCCAGCCCAAACCAGGCCAATCGCCCGGCCCGGCCCGCGCTGCGGCGCACTGTCCACCGCGCCCGGTTCACCCTTGGCCGGGGTCGGAATGCGGAAGGCGGTCGCGGTAATGTAGACGCCCGGCCCCCATTCTGCCGGGATCGGTATTTCTACGGTCACGCCATCTGCCGTAGCGCTGACCGTTTTGCTCAACCACAACCGGTCGCTGACCACGTTGATCAGCACCTCGCCAGTAAATGGCGGACGGATAAACACTTTGGCGATGTTGCCGGCCTGATAGCGCGGCTGATCGAGCGTGACCTTCATCTGATCGGGAGCGTCGCTCTCGCCGGGGCTGTCAAACCAGCCCGCAGTAAAGCGGACGCTGGAGGCAACGCCGGTCGCAGGATCGACCACATCCAGCCGGTAATAGCCCCAGTCGAGGGGAGGTTGCGTGACCAGCCCCGGCGACCCGGCAGTTAGATTCAAGGTTTGGCTGGATAGCGGGGCGCTGTCGCGGATCACCCGCTTGTAATTCCAGCGGCCCTCTTGGTGATACCAGTAGTATTGATAGTCCTCACGCACCAGTTCAGCCCGCAACCCGGCTTTGGCTTGCGGCTGACCCAGCGGATCCAATGCGATCACGTCAAACCCGGCCTTCTGCCCGGTTTGTACGCCGTCATCGCCGAAGCGCGGCTTGATACCAATGGTGAACGGTTGCGGGCGATAGGGCAGGTTCAGGCTGCGATTGACGGGTCGCCCACCCGGTTCAAACAAGGAAACCCGCACCCGGGCTTGCAACGGCTTGGTGGTGTCGGGGATTTCCATCAGCTTGATCTGCGCCTGGGCCTTGCCCTGCTCGTCCGTACCGGCCAAGGCCACCGGGAAGCGTTGCGCGGTCCACATATCCTGCGCCAGCCCAAAGCGGTAACCCGGAAAAGCCGGATACGGATTGGGATCCTCGCGCAGCGTCACCTCCGCCTCGGCCTTGAGATTGGCCGCCGGCGCGCCGTACAGAAATCGGCCATTGATGTCCACCGTCGCCGCTTCACCCGGTTTCAGTACCGGCACGATGGAACTCAGCTCCAGTTTCAGTCGCTGCGGTACGAAATCTTCCACCTGGAAGCTGATCTGCCCGATAGGTTCGCCCTTGGGGTCGGCGTAGGCCTTGACCGTCCAATGACCTGTACGGGCGTTCAACGCCAGCGGTAATTGCAGGTGATAGCCGCCCAGCGCCGGATTGCCCGGGCGCAGTTGCGCGATTTCTACTTCATCCGGGCGGAATACCTTGAGCGTGAGCGGCGCATCCGGTTGCGCATAACCTCGGCTGTCACGAACCAGCGTCATTAACTCCACCGTCTCGCCAGGCCGGTACACGCCTCGCTCGGTGTAAAGAAAGGCGTCCACCGCACTCGGCGCCGCCCGGCCATCGACGCCCCGGTCGCTGAGATCGAAGGCCGGTTTGGTCAGATCGAGAAAGTTATAGTCGCCATTGCCAAAGGCCATCACCGCAGCCGGCTCCCGACCTCCGTCGCCACGCAGCAAGCCCGGATCAAAGCGGACATAACCTTGCCGATCGGTAGTGGCCTTGCCCAGTTCGCCATTGTTTCGGGCATACAGCCGCAGTTCCACCCCGGTCAGTGGCTGGGCGGTCGTCAGCGAGCGGACAAAGACATGCAGTCCGTCGTTGCCACGCATCGTGAACAGGCCAAAATCCGACACCACCAGCCATTGAGTCGCCCGATTTTCATAGCCATCCGGGTCTTCCTTGAGTGGTTCGGCGGCGACGATGTAGATACCCGGCTGTGGGTCGCGCAGGATCTCGCTGATGGGAATAGCGGTCGTGACTTCCTGGTTCGGCTCGCTGCCGGTCAATGTCAATGTTCCTGCCCAGATCTGCTCGCCGGAGCGATTGGCAATAGTTTTGAGATCGTAGCCATCCAGCAGGTTGCTTATTCTGCGGTTTTCAATCTGTTGCAGCAGATTCCGGTCGTTGATGCGAAACAGCCGCACCCGCGCCGCATCCAGATTGACGCTGGTCAGCGGGAGCCTCTGTCCACTGGCTTTCGGCAGCACATACGCCGTACCGCGAAAACCCAGGGTTGGCTTGCGATCCTCGATCTTGGCGGTGAACTCTTGCCCATTGCGGGTTTTCTCACCGTCTGCCGAGGGAATGCCGGCTCGCGCCTTGATCACATAGCTCTGACCGTGGCGGACGCCTTCGATGCACAACTGCTGTTCCTGGGCGCTGACCGTCAGCGGAATCGCTGGCTCAATAACCAGATAGTCCTCGTAATGCAGTGACCGGCCCTTAGCCAGATCATCGGAAAATTTCAGGCAGACTTTCGGGGTCGCGCTGTCCGATTCGACGGCAACGCCCTTGATCTGGAACGCATGGGCCTCAGCCAATTCCTGATAGCGCTTGGCGATACGCGGGTTGTCCTCCAGCTCCAGCGCCTCGCGGTAGGCAGCAATGGCGAGTTTTGACTGATGGGAGCGGTCATACCGATCGCCCAGCCGGAACAGAGCACGGGCGCGTTCAGCCGAAGTGTGGGCGGTTTGCAAGGCATTCCAAGCGGCTTGCTGAGCGCGATCCTGGGCGCGTTGCTTGGCCTCGGCATCATCCTTCGGACTAGGCTGCTCGGCCTTGATCTGCCAGATCTGGCTCAATGCCAGCCAGGTCGCGGTCTGTCCGGCAGCGGCCAGCGCCGTTTCATAGGCGGTAATGGCGGCCGTCCAGTTTTTCTGCCGGGTCTGTTGCTCAGCCTGCTGGATCAGGGCGGTGGCAGGCTGGCCGGCGGGATCGCGACCATCACGGATCAGTTGCTGATACTGCGCCGCCGGCACAGCCAGCGCCGGATCGTCGAAAGCATGAGCAGCGCCGGACAGCAGCAACGCCGGCAGCAACAATAGAACCAGTAGGCGGCGCATCGCAGGGGACTCCTTGAGAAAAAGAAAAAAATTTGCAGGAGGTTACAGGGTTCGTTCACGGCGTGATGGCCTTGATCATAGCTGTTAGCGACGCACCTGTCCGAGTGGTTGCCAATGGCGAAAAATGCCGGATTATGGAAAAATGATCGGTACATTCCATTGCAACATATTGGTTTTACCGTGATCGACTCGGAGGGGTATCGGCCTAACGTCGGCATCATCCTGTGCAATACGGAAGGACAGCTGTTTTGGGCGAAACGAATTGGCCAGCACTCCTGGCAGTTTCCCCAAGGCGGCATTCGGCGGGATGAGTCGCCTGAGCAGGCCATGTTTCGGGAGCTGGCTGAAGAAGTCGGGCTGTTGCCTGATCACGTCCGGATCATCGGCAATACCCGGGGCTGGCTGCGCTATCGCCTGCCCCCGCGCCTGATTCGGCCATGCAGCGATCGGCCGGCCTGCATCGGCCAGAAACAAGTCTGGTTCCTGCTGCGAATGATCAGCGGCGAAGAGGCAGTACGGTTGGACTTGTCCGAACACCCGGAATTCGATCATTGGCAGTGGGTCGATTACTGGTATCCCTTACGGGCAGTGGTGCCGTTCAAGCGACATGTCTACTGGCGGGCGTTGCACGAGCTGGCGCCGCTGGCGCTGCCCGGTGATCTGGCGGAGGGAGCCGCAACCCGGCGACGACAGAACAACCCCGAACCTGATCCTGGGCGTGAACCGGCCCGACCCGCCCTCACTATCAAACCAGTGACCATTCTGCCGCTGCGCGCAGCGGCAGTCGGGCGCAATCCGGTCATTACCCGCCGGGTCGTAGCGACACGGCGGGCAGTCATGCCGGAAGCCGCGTCGGTAGCACCGGTGGTCATCGACGACCCCCGCCCGGTGCGTCCGGTGGCGGATCCGCAGCATCGCGCTATCCGGCGCTAATCATTCCCGTTTTGCGGCTGGTTGCCGGTGGAGGGCAGTTCCATGTTGGACACCTTGCGGCGCATTGTCGAAGACATCAACGCTGCCCGTGATCTGAACGAAGCCCTTCATCTCATCGTGACCGAGGTCAAGTCCGCTCTCCACACTGATGTTTGTTCGGTCTACATGACCGATCCGGTCCGGGGCGAGCATGTACTAATGGCTACCGATGGTCTGCGCTCCGGCGCGGTGGGCACGGTGCGGTTGAAGATCGGCCAGGGATTGATCGGGCTGGCCGCTAACCGGGCTGAACCGGTCAATGTGGACGATGCGCCGGCCCATCCCGCCTTCCGCTACATCGCCGCAACCGGTGAAGCGCCCTTCCACGGTTTCGTTGGCGTACCGATTCTGCGCCGGCGCAAGGTGCTGGGAGTATTGGCGGCACAGCAGCGCGAGCAGCGCAAGTACAGCGCCGATGAGGAAGCCTTCCTGGTGACGCTGGCGGCGCAACTGGCGGGCAGCATCACTCAGGCCGAAATCCGTCAGGCCCTAGCCCGGCTCGATGATGGCGAGTTGACTGAAACCCTGTTTCTGGAAGGCGTGTCCAGCGCTCGGGGCGTCGCCATTGGCGAAGCGGTGGTGGTGTTCCCCTCTGCGGCGCTGGAGCGGGTGCCGGACCAGGACACCCCCGATGCCGATGCTGAAGCCTCGCGCTTCCGTCAGGCGGTGGCGGCGGAATTGGCCGAACTGCACCGGCTCAGCGAACGGATGCGGTTGCTGCTGTCGGCGGGCGACCGGGCGCTGTTTGACGCCTACGCCCTGCTGCTGGGCAGCGACAGTCTGGTTAACGGCACACTGGAGCGGATTCACGCCGGCAACTGGGCGCCGGGCGCGTTGCGGGCTACCGTACTGGAATACGCCAATATCTTCGCCGAGATGGATGATCCCTACCTGCGGGAACGCGCTGCCGATATTCTTGATCTCGGTCAACGCCTGTTGAACCGCTTGCAGGAAGAACAGCCAGCCAGCCGGGTCTATCCCGATCACACCATCCTGATGGGCGAAGAAGTCAGCGTTTCCCAGTTTCTGGAAGTGCCGCCGGAAAAGCTCAAAGGGGTCGTCTCAGTGCGCGGCACCGGTGCTTCGCATCTGGCGCTGCTGGCGCGGGGTTTGGGAATTCCGGCCGTGTTCGGGGTCAGCAATCTGCCGCCGGGCCGGCTGAACGGTCGGGAAGTTGCGGTAGACGGCTATACGGTGCGAGTTTGCATCCAGCCCAGTCCGGCGCTGCGCCAGGAATACGAAAAGCTGATCATGGAAGAGGCCGAATTGTCGCAGGGTTTGCAGCACCTGCGCGGTCTGCCCGCAGAAACTCCGGACGGTCGGCGGTTGGAATTGCACGCCAATTCCGGGCTATTCGCCGACATCGCCGCTGCCCGTGACAGTGGCGTGCAGGGTGTCGGGTTATACCGGTCAGAACTGCATTTTTTCCTGCGCGACCGCTTTCCTGGCGAAGATGAGCAAACCACGCTTTACACCCGGGTGCTGCGAATCATGGAGCCGTACCCGGTTGTGCTGCGAACTTTGGACATCGGCGGCGACAAGCCCTTGCCTTACTTCCCAATTCGGGAGCAGAACCCGTTTCTGGGCTGGCGCGGCATCCGCATCAGCCTGGATCAGCCGGATCTGTTCAAGACCCAATTACGGGCGATGCTTCGGGCCGGGGCGGTCCATCCCAATCTGTCGATTCTGTTGCCGATGATTGGCAGCGTCGGCGAATTGAGCGAAGCACTGGAGCTGCTGCACAGCGCCCAGCTGGAGCTGCTGGAGGACGGTCTGCCCGTGCAGACGCCCAGGGTCGGGATCATGGTGGAGGTGCCTTCAGCGGTCTATCAGATTGATGCGCTGATTCAAATGGTTGATTTCGCCTCAATTGGCAGCAACGATTTGACTCAGTATCTACTGGCGGTGGATCGCAACAACGACCGGGTAGCCAAACTGTATGATTCGCTGCATCCGGCGGTGCTGATGGCGATTCGCCATGTGATCGAACGGGTTCAGGCGGCGGGCAAGCCGATTGGCGTCTGTGGTGAAATGGCCGGCGATCCGGCAGCAGCGCTGTTGCTGCTGGCAATGGGCGCAGACAGCCTGAGCATGAATCTGGGTAGCCTGCTGAAAATCAAATGGCTCATTCGCACCGTCCGCTATGATGCCGCCCAACAACTGTTGCTCGAAGCCATGACCCTGAATACTGCTGCCGCGATCCGGGACCACGCCAACACTTGTCTGGAGCAGCATGGTCTGGGCGGGCTGCTGCGGGTCGGCAAGTAACGGCGTTCCTGGTTCTCTTTTTCCGGGGCTGTTTCCATGACTCGAATCAAATGACTACTGGTTCTGCCAACAACTTTTTAATCCATTTTCTTCCGTGTTTTCTGTGAAATAAAGGCCGTTCAGCCTCCCGCCTCCCCGCCCGCCTGGAGAATCCCCGTAATGTTGCGTTTCCGTGGAAGTCCCGCCCTATCGCCATTCCGGCTGAAAAAACTGCTGGCGGTCTTGCGGCAGCAGGTTCCGGCGATCACCGATGTTTACGCTGAGTTTATCCATTTCGTCGATGGTCGTCTAACCACCCACGACCGCGAGATTCTGGATCGGCTATTACATTATGGCTCAAGCACGCCGCAACGCCATCTAAGCGGTGAACCCATTTTTCTAGTCACTCCCCGCCACGGCACCATTTCTCCTTGGTCATCAAAAGCTACCGATATTGCTCATAATTGTGGCTTGTCACACGTTCGCCGTATTGAGCGTGGCGTGGCTTTTTACCTCGAATCTACGCAAGCGCTGGCTGCCCCTGATTTAAGTCGACTGCAACCGTTATTACATGATCGGATGACGGAAGCCGCGCTGACATTGAGTGATGATCCGACGATGCTTTTTACTCAGTCTGAACCTGCATCGTTAACCACTGTAGATCTAATAAGCGATGGGCGAGAGGCGTTAACCACTGCCAATCGTAAACTGGGTATGGCGCTATCCGATGATGAAATAGATTATCTACTGGACTGCTTCATCCGCCTGAAACGCAATCCCACTGATGTGGAATTGATGATGTTTGCCCAAGCCAATTCTGAGCATTGCCGTCACAAGATCTTTAACGCCGACTGGATCATTGATGGCGTTAAACAGCCGTGTTCATTATTCACCATGATCCGCAATACCCATGAATATCATCCGGATCAGGTGCTATCAGCCTATTGCGATAATGCCGCCGTCATGAGCGGCTTTTCAGCCGGACGATTTTTTCCTGATCCAGTCGATGGTCAATACCGCTATCACGATGAAGCGGTACACATTTTAATGAAGGTTGAGACTCACAACCATCCGACAGCCATTTCACCTTTTCCCGGTGCAGCAACCGGTTCTGGTGGCGAAATCCGTGATGAAGGTGCGACTGGGCGCGGCGCAAAACCCAAGGCCGGACTATGCGGATTTTCGGTATCCAACTTGCAAATTCCCAGCTTTATCCAGCCGTGGGAACAGGATTACGGTAAGCCGGATCGCATTGCTTCAGCGTTGGACATCATGCTGGATGGGCCGCTGGGTGCAGCGGCATTTAATAATGAGTTTGGCCGCCCCAATCTAGCGGGTTATTTTCGGTCTTTTGAACAAACCGGTCCCGATGGTCAGCGGCGCGGCTATCACAAACCGATTATGATCGCCGGTGGTTTGGGTAATATCCGCAAACCAGACGTGCATAAAACCGGATTGCCCCCAGGAACTGCCATTGTTCTATTGGGTGGGCCAGCCATGCTGATTGGATTAGGCGGCGGCGCAGCCTCCAGTATGACGGCAGGCAGTTCTCAGGCAGATTTGGATTTTGCCTCGGTGCAACGTGGCAACCCGGAAATGCAGCGCCGTGCTCAGGAAGTGATCGATTGTTGTGTCGCACTGGGTGAAAATAATCCAATTCTCTCCATTCATGATGTGGGCGCTGGTGGTTTATCTAATGCAGTTCCTGAGATCGTGCATGGTGCTGAACGGGGCGGCATTTTTGAATTGCGTGAAGTTCCCAATGCTGATCCAGGCATGAGTCCAATGCAAATCTGGTGCAATGAGGCACAGGAGCGGTATGTGCTGGCGATTGCTGCTGAACGTGTGGAGGTTTTCAGAACTTTTTGCGAGCGCGAGCGTTGCCCCTATGCAGTTATTGGCGTTGTCGCTGAAGAACAGAATTTGATAGTTAATGATCGGCAATTCACTGATCAACCGGTGGCATTGCCTATGAATGTCTTGTTCGGCAAAGCACCAAAAATGCTCCGTGAGGTGGCGCACGATATTACTGCTTCTATTAGCGGAGAGGCTTTGGAAGCATCAGTGGCCGATGCGGTAGCGCGGGTATTGCGCTTCCCCGCTGTCGCCGATAAGAGCTTTCTCATCACGATCGGCGACCGTAGCGTGACTGGCCTGGTCTGCCGCGATCAAATGGTCGGGCCGTGGCAAGTCCCGGTCAGCGATGTTGCGGTAACGGCCACCGGTTTCGACGTTAATACTGGCGAAGCTATGAGTTTGGGTGAGCGCCCGCCATTGGCGCTATCCAATGCGCCGGCGTCCGGGCGAATCGCCATTGGTGAGGCGATCACTAATATCGCTGCTGCCCGGATTGAAAAGCTGGGTGATGTGAAACTATCCGCGAATTGGATGGCGGCGGCTGGTCATTACGGCGAGGATGCCCGATTATTTGATACTGTCAAAGCAGTCGGAATGGAATTATGTCCGGCGCTCGGTATTGCAATTCCAGTCGGCAAGGATTCGCTGTCGATGAAAACTGTTTGGCAGGAGGGTGATGCAGCGAAAAGCGTGGTTGCGCCGTTATCGTTGATTATTTCCGCTTTTGCGCCAGTTGTGGATATTCGCCGGACCTTAACGCCACAATTGCGAACGGACTATGGCGACACTGATTTGATTCTAATTGATCTCGGTCGCGGTAAAAATCGGCTGGGTGGTTCGTCGCTGGAACAGGTTTACAACCGATTCAGCAATACCGTCCCTGATATCGATTCAGCGAATGATCTTAAAGCGTTTTTTGCCGCAATTCAGGACTTGAACGCCGCAGGCCGAATTCTTGCTTATCACGACCGTTCTGATGGTGGGTTGTTAGCGGTATTGGTGGAAATGATGTTTGCCGGCGGCTGCGGCGTGACCGTATTGCTGGATGATTTAGCTGATGCGCCATTACCGGCGCTATTCACTGAAGAACTGGGCGCTGTTATTCAAATACAGGCAAGCGAGCGTAATGCTGTAGTCGCGCAACTGTCCTCGGTTGGTTTGGGTGAATGCAGTCATGTCATTGGTGCTCTGAATCATGAGGATCGATTAATTCTGCGTTTTGCCGGCGAAATACTGTTCACCGCCAGCCGTTCTGAATTGCGACAGTGGTGGTCGGAAACCAGCTATCGAATGCAGGCCTTGCGCGATGATCCCGATTGCGCTAGAGAAGCCTTTGATGCCGCCTGTAATGCGACTGATCCCGGTCTGAATGTGCATTTAACCTTTGATCCAGCTGAACCTGCCCCCTTTGCAAAAGGGAGGGTGGGAGCCATTTTGGCCCGTCCTCGTATAGCTATCTTGCGTGAACAGGGCGTTAATGGTCAGGTGGAAATGGCGGCGGCCTTTGACCGGGCTGGCTTTACCGCAATTGACGTTCACATGAGCGATCTAATCGCCGGGCGAATTACGCTCCACGATTTTCACGGCCTTGTTGCTTGTGGCGGTTTTTCCTATGGTGATGTCCTGGGCGCAGGCGAAGGCTGGGCAAAATCGATCCTGTTTAATGCACGCGCCCGTGATCAATTCGCCACGTTTTTCTCCCGCCAAGACAGCTTTGGTTTAGGCGTCTGTAATGGCTGTCAAATGTTCTCCAATCTGCATGAACTGATTGCCGGAACCGAACACTGGCCGCGTTTTGTCCGTAACCGGGTTGAGCAATTCGAGGCGAGATTGAGTTTGGTGGAAGTACTGCCGTCACCGTCATTATTTCTGCACGGCATGGTTGGTTCACGCTTGCCAATAGCCGTTGCGCATGGTGAGGGCCGTGCGGAATTTCGCTATGAGAATGGCGCGGAATCCGCGTTGGCGGCGGAGCTGGTTACATTACGATTCGTGGATCATTTCGGTCAACCGGCCATAACGTATCCTGCAAATCCCAACGGCTCGCCGGGCGGGATTGCCGGTCTGTGCAGTCGCGATGGGCGTTTTACTATCTTAATGCCACACCCGGAACGGGTTTTTCGCACCGTGCAGTATTCCTGGCATCCCGATGGTTGGGGCGAGGCCGGCCCGTGGCTGCGGTTGTTCCGTAATGCCCGGCGCTGGCTCGATTAAGCGGGATTCAGCGGGGCAGTGGTATACTTATCGATCTTTTTTAGATCGATCAGTTGGGTTGACACTGATTGTCATGTCGCCATTTCTTAATTAAATCAATGAGTACCAGCATGGCAGAGAATCGTTATCTTTTGAACGCGCAATTGGCGCAGATGCTTAAGGGTGGTGTGATCATGGATGTGGTCACGGTTGAACAGGCCCAAATCGCTCAGGAAGCAGGCGCGGTCGCCGTCATGGCCCTGGAGCGAGTGCCCGCCGACATCCGTAAGCAGGGCGGCGTAGCGCGGATGTCCGATCCGGGTCTGATTAAGGCCATCAAGGAAGCCGTGACTATTCCGGTCATGGCCAAAGCCCGCATCGGCCATTTCGTCGAAGCGCAAATCCTGCAAGCCCTGAAAATTGATTACATCGACGAGAGCGAAGTGCTCACCCCAGCTGATGAGGAATGCCACATCGACAAAACCCGCTTCGCCCTGCCCTTTGTCTGCGGCGCCCGCAATCTGGGCGAGGCAGCACGGCGGATATCCGAGGGCGCTGCGATGATCCGCACCAAGGGTGAGGCCGGCACCGGCAATGTCGTTGAAGCGGTGCGGCATATGCGGACCATGAACCGCGAAATCCGTCAACTGGTTGGCCTGCCGACAGAAGAAATCATGAGCTTTGCCAAGAATAACGGCATTCCCTACGAGCTGGCGCTGGAGATCAAAAAACTGGGCCGGTTGCCGGTGGTCAACTTCGCTGCTGGCGGTATTGCGACGCCCGCTGACGCTGCTTTGATGATGCAACTGGGCTGCGACGGGGTGTTTGTCGGTTCCGGTATCTTCAAGTCCAGCGATCCGGCGGCCCGCGCCCGCGCTATCGTCAAAGCCACCGCCTACTTCAATGATCCGGAGCAACTGCTGGAAGCATCGATGAATCTGGGCGAACCCATGCCGGGGCTGGATGTGGCGACCATGCCGGAACATGAACGGCTGGCGGGACGGGGCTGGTAATGAACGCGGCAGCGGGCGGGATCGGTGTGCTCGATTTGCAGGGTGGGGTACAGGAACACCTCGATCATCTCCGTCGGATCGGGGTCGCGGGCCGACCAGTCAAACATGCCGCCGAACTGGCCGGATTGGCTGGTCTGATTATTCCCGGCGGCGAAAGCACCTGTTTGTCGCGACTGCTGACCATTTTCGGCCTGCGCGAGGCAATTGAGCAGGCTTACTGTAATGGCTTGAAGCTGTGGGGCACCTGCGCCGGAGCGATTCTGCTGGCGCGGGAGAATATCGGCGAAACACCGTATTTTGGGTTGATCGACATTGCCGTCAACCGCAACGCCTTTGGCAGCCAGCTGGACAGCTTCAACCGCGAGGCTCGGGCGCTCAAGGTCGCGCCGAACCCGATTCCGCTCACCTTTATTCGCGCCCCCAAGATCGTCCGGATCGGGGCCGGCGTGCAGGCCCTGCTGAAACTGGACGATTACATCGCCGCCGCCGAAGATGATCAGATTCTGGTAACGGTATTTCATCCCGAACTTACGCCCAGTCTGGCGTTTCATCGCTACTTTGCCCGTAAATGCGGCCTAGACGTAACCGAGGCCGATGACGCCGGCCTTGATCCAGACTGGACACCCCAGAGCTGGACCCGGTTCAGCCCGCACATCTAACCACTGCGATCCCGGCGTTTCCTCTTGCCATGTCCGCCGACCACGCCCGCCAAACCGCCCGCCGCAAGGCCGGCCATGAACGCAAACAGGCCCGCGCTACCGGTGAAAAGGGCTTGTTGATCGTATACACCGGCCCCGGCAAAGGTAAAACCACCGCCGCATTCGGCATGGCGTTGCGGGCCATTGGTCACGGGATGCAGGTAGGCATCGTCCAGTTCATCAAGAGCACCCAAGACAGCGCTGAGCGCACCGCATTTAGCCGCTTTGAAAACGTGGAGTTTCACACCATCGGCGCTGGTTTCACCTGGCTGACCCAGGATCGAGAGCGCGACATCGCCGCAGCGGAGCAGGCTTGGGCCGAAGCGGCGCGGATGATCGACGATCCGTGCTATCAATTAGTGATTCTTGACGAACTCAACCCGGTTTTGCACTACGGTTATCTCGGCGGGACGCGGGTACTGGAAACCCTGAGCCAACGCCGGGCGGACTTACACATCGTGGTCACCGGTCGCAACGCGCCGGCGGAACTGGTGAATCTGGCTGATCTGGTCAGCGATATTCGCGCTATCAAGCATCCCTATCACGATCAGGGCATCAAGGCGCAACCGGGGATTGAGTTTTGAAATTCACCGCCGGAAATATCACCAATAAAACTTAGACAAGACACTTTTTTGGAGGGTAGTGAAGTGAAGCCGTGGATCAACGAAGACATCTTCAAAACCTGGACTGACGCCCAGAAACGCCTGTGGGAGAGCTTGTGCGCGGCGGTGCCGTTCCATCCACCCGCCGGAGTAGAAACCTGGCGCGAGACCTACCTCAAGAATCTGTCGGCCTGGGAAATGGCGGTCAAGAAGACCCTGACTCAGGAAGCAGACTGGGTGAAGCAATGGGTGCATCAAATCGCCCAGGAAAAGGGTACGCCGGAAATGATGGGGGCTTGGGTGCTGCAAATGGAGGATGTGCTGCAACGCTGGATTCAGACCCAGAACCAGTGGTGGGACGAGTACTTCACTGTACTTCGTCGGGGTGGACTGACCTCGGGTGAAGCAGCCAGCGTCAAACCACCGATTGTCGCTGCGCCCGCTGTAACCGATCCTCCGGTCGCAGTTGCAGAACCGGAACCGGTTGCAGAACCGGGACCGGAACCGGTTGCAGAACCGGAAGTAGTTGCAGAACCGGAACCAGAAGCAGTTGCAGAACCGGAACCGGTTGCAGAACCGGAACCGGTTGCAGAACCGGAAGTAGTTGCAGAACCAGAACCAGAAGTAGTTGCAGAACCGGAACCGGAAGTAGTTGCAGAACCGGAACCGGAAGTAGTTGCAGAACCGGAAGTAGTTGCAGAACCGGAACCGGAAGTAGTTGCAGAACCGGAAGTAGTTGCAGAACCGGAAGTAGAAACCATCGGGGAATCAGTGGTTCAAGCAGAAACGCCGCCGGTCAGCGTACCCATTCCGACCCAGCCCGACGATCTCAAACTTATCTCGGGGATTGGCCTAGCCCTGGAAAAGAAACTGCGTAAACAGGGTCTCTCCAGTTACCGGCAGCTGGCCGCCTTGGGCGACCAGGACATCACCCGGATCGAAGCCGCTATTAAGGCTACTGGTCGTATTCGCCGTGAAGACTGGATTGGACAGGCTAAAACACTGCACTTCCAGAAATACCAGGAACAGCTTTAACTTTGGAGCCTGACCCTTCCCATGTCCGTTCACCCTATCGCCGCTGTCCTGAATGGCCTGATTTCGCCCGGCAGCCGAATTGTTGTTCAGGGCTGGGTGCGCACCCGCCGCGATTCCAAGGCCGGTTTGTCATTCATTACCATCCATGACGGCTCCTGCTTCGATCCGTTGCAAGTGATCGCCCCGGCGGATTTGCCTAATTACACCAGCGAGGTCATTCATCTGACCGCTGGCTGTGCGGTGCGGGTCAGCGGCGAACTGGTTCCCTCACAAGGCAAGGGCCAAACCGTGGAATTGCGGGCGGAACATTTAGAGGTGGTCGGGTGGGTGGACGACCCGGAAACCTATCCCATCGCCCCCAAACCACACAGCTTTGAATACCTGCGCACGGTGGCTCACCTTCGCCCACGCACCAACAGCATCGGCGCGGTGGCGCGGGTACGGCACAGCCTGGCTCAAGCGATTCAGCGTTTCTTCCACGAACAAGGCTATTTCTGGGTTCATACCCCGATCATCACCGCCAGTGATTGTGAAGGGGCCGGCGCGCTGTTCCGGGTGAGCACCCTCGATCTGGTCAATCCGCCGCGTACTCCCTCCGGCAGGATTGATTTTGAACAGGATTTCTTTGGCCGTGAAACCTTCCTCACCGTCTCCGGCCAGCTCAATGTTGAATCCTACTGCCTGGCGCTCTCCAAGGTTTATACCTTCGGCCCTACCTTCCGCGCTGAAAACTCCAACACCAGTCGCCACTTGGCCGAATTCTGGATGGTCGAACCGGAAACAGCCTTCGCCGATCTCTACGCCAACGCCGATCTGGCAGAGGCGCTGCTGAAGTTCATTTTCCGGGCGGTGCTGGACGAGCGGGCCGATGACCTGGCGTTCTTCGCCCAGCGGATTGACAAAACCTGCATCCAGCGGCTGGAACAGGTGGTCAATCTGCCCTTTGAGCGGATGGAGTACAGCGAAGCGATCCAGATTCTGGAACAGGCGGATCACACCTTTGAATTTCCGGTGCGCTGGGGCGTCGATCTCCAATCCGAACATGAGCGTTATCTGACCGAGCAGCATGTCGGGCGGCCGCTGGTATTGATGAACTATCCGAAAGGAATCAAAAGCTTTTACATGCGTCTGAATGACGATGACCGCACCGTGGCGGCGATGGACGTGCTAGCGCCGGGCATCGGCGAAATCATCGGTGGCAGTCAACGCGAGGAACGGCTGGATGTGCTGGATCAGCGGCTGGAAGAGTCGGGCATGAACAAGATGACCTATAATTGGTATCGTGATCTGCGCCGTTACGGCAGTGTGCCGCACGCCGGATTTGGCTTAGGCTTTGAGCGCACGGTCAGTTATGTGACCGGTATGAGCAACGTCCGGGACGTGATCCCCTTCCCGCGCACCCCGCGCAATGCCGACTTCTGAGTTTCCAAGCGGCCAGTTCCACACTGCCACCGGTTTGCTGTCATGACCACTAGCCCGAATCCAAACACTCCGGTCAAACGCAGCGCCCGCCGCGCCAACGCCCTGCCGTCCGGTTGTGCGCTGGACGAGTACCGGATTGACGCCATTCTCGGCGCCGGCGGCTTCGGCGTCACTTACAAGGCGCTGGACACCCATTTGCAAAACTGGGTCGCCATCAAGGAATACTTTCCGGTGGAGTGGTCGTTCCGTGATACCAACGGCGTAACGGTTCACCCCAACACCCAGGGTCAGGCCAGCAATACCGATGATCAGGCTTCCGACTACGTTTGGGGGCTGGAGCGGTTTCTCGATGAGGCGCGGGTGCTGGCGCGGGTTCAACACCCTTTCGTCGTGCGGATCAAGCGCTATTTCCGCGCCCACGGCACTGCCTACATCGTGATGGATTATGAGGAAGGCGAACCACTGAGCGCGATTCTCCAGGATGGTGAGACTCTCGGCGAGGATGAGGTGCGCGGTCTGCTGGAGGACGTGTTGCCGGCATTGCAGGCGGTTCATGATCAGGGATTCCTGCACCGCGACATCAAGCCCTCTAACCTGTACGTCCGATCCAGCGACCATCGGGTGATCTTGATCGATTTTGGCGCGGCGCGGGAGGCGATTGGCCGCCATAGCAAGAGCGTCACCAGCCTGGTCACACCCGGCTATTCGCCACCTGAGCAGTACACCACCCGCAATGACCGCTACGGCACCTGGACCGATATTTACGCTCTGGGCGCCGTGTTGTACCGCTGTATCACCGGTCATACCCCAGCAGAAGCGGCTGAGCGGCTGCTGGACGATACGCTGGAACCAGCAGTCAAGGCGGGCGCTGGGCGCTACAGCACCAACCTGCTCCACACTATTGACCGGGCGCTGGCGGTACGACCGGAACACCGATTTCGCACCGTGACCGAGATGCAGGCGGCGCTGGTCAGTTCGTCGGATGAAGACAGCGACGAGACAGTGATCATGATGCCGCTGCACACCTCCAGCAAAGCGGCCATTCCCCTCTCTCTGCCGCCGCATCCAACTGGGCTGCCTGATTCCGCCGCACTGGAGGCAGCGGTGCATGATCCTGACGACTGGCCGGAGGAGGCGACCCAACTACCGGCTGTCGATCACCCGGCGGACAGACTACGACATAGCGTCTTGCAACCGTCCCCGAGCAAGAATCCCTCCCGGCGCCGGTTGCTGGGCGTCCTCGCCGGCGGTGGGCTGGCGGCGCTGGCGACGATGGCGACCACTTTTTGGCTATGGCCCTCTACTCCCAGAGAATCACCATTGCCGCCGGTTGGCCCAACCGCTGCGCATACACCATCAGCTGACCCAACCGCTGCGCACATGCCACCGGTCGCCAAGCCACCGCCGGTCGTCGAATCACCGCCGATCGTCGAATCACCACCGGTCGTCGAATCACCACCGGTCGTCGAATCACCACCGGTGGTCGAATCACCACCGATCGTCGAATCACCGCCGATCGTCGAATCACCGCCGGTCGTCGAATCACCGCCGGTCACGGAAACTGTGCAAGAACCGCCCGCCGCCACAGCGATCCTGCCGCCAGCGGCCCCTATTCAGAACTCCGCCGCAGGCAAAGCAGCAGAACCCACCCCGGTGGTCAAACCAGCAGCGGTTGAGAACACCGGTCTCCCTTCCGTTCCGGCAATGCCCAGTCATGCCCCTAAACTTCATCAGGCAGAACCCACTACCAGGCCATCCGGAAAAACTGTGGCGGAAAAACCGCCGCATAGCGTCCGGCCACGAACCGACCGGAAACGCCGGACTCGGTCAATGACCGAGACGTCCGCGACGCCAGTTCATCGGGCGCAACCAGCGCCCGTGTCACCCAAACGGCCCAGTTACTGGGATCAGCCCACCGATAGCGGATTCAACAGCAAATGAGCTTGAGCTTCTGGCCTTTTTCACGCCGGCGACGCAGCCAGCCGGAAACAGTGCTGGTGCGAGCACGGTTTATCCGTACTGACGCGCTGGGCAAGGGTGATCTGCGGTTGCGCTCGCCGCTGTGCCGGTTGGGCCGGGCGCCGGACAACGACATCAGCCTGGATAATGATTCTGTTTCAGGCTGTCATGCTGAGGTCTACCATCTGCCCGACGGCGCATTCCAGATCTGCGATCTAAACTCGACCAATGGTACCTGGGTCAACGGTAAACGAATTAAGATTCAGATACTTAGCAATGGCGATGTCGTGGAGCTGGGCGAGGTGCGCCTGCATTTCCGAATCGGCGATGCCTAAGCAGAGTCGCTGAGGAGAAAGCAATATGCCTCTTTATCGTGGTGTAAAAAAAGGATCATCCACCCCACCGCCGCTCGATCCGACCCGGCGTGTCGCTCGTCCCGATGGCAAACACCGGCCAAGCTCCCCGACAGCCTCTGCGCCTGCGGAAGCGACTCCGGTCATCGCCGCAGATGCCCTGACCAATCCAGTGGTGGGTTGGCTGGCGATCATTGCCGGCCCAGGCCGGGGCACGGTATTGCCCTTGAGTTACGGGGTCAATGATATCGGGCGCAGCGCTGGGGCTCGGGTTCGGCTGAATTTTGGTGATTCGACGGTCGCGCCCGAAAATCAGGCCGCCATTATCTATACGGCCCGTTCTCGTCACTTTTATCTGCAATCAGTCGCAGCGGAAACCTTGCTCAATGGTCAGCCCGTTCCCAAATCAGCGGAGCTGACCGGCGGCGAAATTTTGCAGATTGGACAAACCCAACTCCGGTTCGCGCCCTTGTGCGGGCCGGATTTCGACTGGCGCGACGGCGGCTGACGCCGGGGATAGCACATGGCGGCCTGGGTTCACGATGAGGGCATGGCGCAGGGTAGCCG
Organism: Candidatus Competibacteraceae bacterium; assembly: GCA_003989085.1. GTDB lineage: Bacteria > Pseudomonadota > Gammaproteobacteria > Competibacterales > Competibacteraceae > RXIV01. Next base: position 547,260 of record RXIV01000001.1, on the reverse strand, counting down.
GCCCCGGCAGGAAGACGATTATGGCGTGTTTGAGTTGCCACCGGAGCTGGAAGCCGGCGATCTGCTGCTGGTGCTGGCCGATGGCATGGGCGGCGAGCGTGGCGGCGCCCGGGCCAGCACCTTGGCCATCCGGGTGTTCGTAGAGACTTATGACATGGTGCCCGGAGCGACCATCCCCGAACGACTGGAGCGGACCCTGGCGCATGTTAATGAACGGATGGCGTGGGAGGCGGCGACCGATCCGGACGGCTTGCATGGCATGGGTTGCACCTTGCTGGCGGTGGTGCTGGCCCCGGAGGGGTTGTATTGGATCAGTGTCGGCGACTCGCCGCTGTGGTTATGGCGAGCAGGGCGGTTATACCGGCTGAATCAGGATCATGCCTACCGCAGCATTCTGGCGCAGCGGGTTCATGAGGGCGAGATGAGCGCCGACGACGCGGCTCACCATCCCGACCGCAATGCCCTGATCAGCGCCGTCACCGGTCATGAGATGGAACTGGTGGATCTGCCGCATCAAGCCCACGCGCTGGAACGCGATGACCAGATTCTGCTGGCCAGCGATGGGATGTTGACGCTGAATGAAGCCGAAATCAGCGGGGTGCTGAGCAGCGTTCGGCGTGGGGAGTCGCCCTGTCAGCGATTGCTAACAGAGATCGCTGGTCGCCAACGCCCGCATCAGGACAACATCACTGTATTATGGGCGCAGTCGGCGGCGTTCCGCTTTGCGCCGTGGTGGCGGCGGCTGGGGCGCTGGTGGCAGGGTTCTGCACCGTCACGCCCAGCCAGTGGAACAGATCAACCGGCTGGCTGAGAACCCCGGCAGCACCCCATTCCTGCGGGCGGTCTTCCGCGTCGAGGTAACCAAACCCGGCAGCCAGCGCAATCATTCCGGCCCGATTGCCGGCTTGCACATCGCGCTCGGCATCGCCCACATACAACGAGCGGCTCGGATCGACCCCGGCCTGTTTGCAGGCGTACCACAACGGTTCCGGATCGGGTTTGCATTTTGCCAAAGTATCGCCGCTGACCACACAAGCCGCTCGCGTCCATAATCCCAAAGCCTTGAGCAGCGGTTCAGTCAGAAACCCCGGCTTGTTGGTGACCACACCCCACGGAATCGCATTCGTTTCCAGATGGGCCAGCACCTCGGCCATACCGGGAAACAGCGCTGTCTCAACAGCGATAAACTCTTGGTACAGTGCCAGAAATCGCTGGTTGAGTTCGGCGTAAAGCGGATGATCGGCTCCAACCCCGAAGCTGGCCTTGAGCATCCCCGGCGAACCGTGCGAGACCGTCGGTCGGATTAACGCGAAAGGCCATGCGGTTTCACCCCGTTCGCGGCGCAACCGGTTCAGCGCCGCCGCCAGATCGGGTGCGGTATCCAGCAGGGTGCCATCCAGATCAAACAGAACACAGGCCGGCGGATTCACGCAGCCTCCGGCTGGCAATAAACCATATAGTTGACGGCCACACCCGGTCCTAGCCAATAACGCCCAGTAAGCGGGTTGTAATGCAGACCGGTGAGATCGTGCAGACTCAGCCCGACAGTCCGCGCCCAGCCGTCCAGCTCCGAGGGGCGGATGAACTTGCGGTAATCGTGAGTGCCTTTGGGCAGCACCCGCAGCAGATATTCCGCACCGATAATAGCGAATAAATAGGACTGCGGATTGCGATTAATAGTGGAGAAGAAGACATGACCACCCGGTTTAACCAACCGGGCGCAGGCCTGAATGGTCGAGGCTGGATCGGGGACATGTTCTAGCATTTCCATACACGTCACCACTTCGAAGCAGGCCGGCTCGTTCCCGGCCAATTCCTCGGCGGTGATGCGCTGGTAGTCCAGCGTCACGCCCGATTCCAGTTGATGCAAGCGCGCCACCGCTAGCGGCGCTTCTCCCAGGTCAATCCCCAACACTTGCGCACCACGCTGGGCCATGCTTTCAGCCAGAATGCCGCCGCCGCAGCCGACATCCAGCACCCGCTTCCCGGCCAGCCCGCCAACGTGTTGTTCGATGTAATCAAGCCGCAACGGATTCAAATCGTGCAGAGGTTTAAATTCGCTGTCCGGGTCCCACCAACGGCTGGCGAGTTCCTCAAATTTGGCGATTTCCTGCAAGTCTACGTTGAGATGGGCGGTCGTGGTCATATTCGATAGTTCCTGTGAGGTGGGCTTTAATCCAAATCTGGTCAGGCCGCGATCCGGTCCCGCCAGTTCCGCGCCTCACGGACGGTCTCGTCCAGGTCCAGTGTTGTCAAGTGGCGTTCGGCCAGCACCCGTTGGCCGGCCACCCAGACATTGCTGACCTGCCGGCGGCTAACAGCGTAGACCAGCTGCGAGAGCGGGTGGTAGACCGGCTCGGTTTCCAGTTCACCCAGATCAACCGCAATCACGTCGGCGGACTTGCCCGGCTCCAGTGAGCCGGTTTCGTGAGCCAGACCCAGCGCCTTGGCTCCATTGAGGGTCGCCATCCGCAAAATCCGCGCTGCCGGCAAAACGCGGGCATCACCGGCAACCCCCTTGCCGAGCAGCGCAGCGGTGCGCAGTTCACCAAATAGATCGAGATCGTTGTTGCTGGCTGCGCCGTCGGTGCCTATCGCTACATTCACCCCCGCAGCATCCAGTTGAGCGACCGGGCAAAACCCGCTAGCCAACTTAAGGTTGGATTCCGGGCAGTGGATGACGTGCACACCGGTTTGCACCAGCCGCTCAATTTCAACAGGTTCCAGTTGAGTCATGTGGACTGCCAGCAAGCGGGATGACAGCAGGCCGATTTCCTCTAGCCGTTGCAGTGGCCGACAACCATGTCGGGCCTGAAAATCGGCGACTTCGGCTGCTGTTTCGTGGACGTGAATATGCACCGGAAGATTCAAATCAGTCGCTAGTCGCCCAATCCGCTCCAACGCCGGGGCCGACACTGTGTACGGCGCGTGCGGCGCCAGGGCAGTATGCAGCAGTGGTTCGGAGCGCAACGCCTCATGCAGCGCCAGCCCCTTGTTGAGATACTCATCCAGACTACGGGCGTAAGCCGTGGGAAAGTCCAGCGCGATTAACCCAACGCAGGCACGAATCCCGGCCTCGCAGGCCACAGCAGCGGTCGCTTCGGGGAAGAAATACATGTCGTTGAAGCAGGTGATTCCACCACGCAATAATTCAGCGACCGCCAGCCGTGTTCCGGCGCGGACGAATGCTGGGTCCACCCAGCGAGCCTCCGCCGGCCAGATGTGGTCCTGCAACCAGTTCAACAGTGGCAGATCGTCGGCCAGCCCCCGCAGCAGGGTCATGCTGGCGTGGGTGTGGGCGTTGATCAGGCCAGGCATCAGCACCTGCCGATCCAGCATCAGACAAGTCTCAGCCTGGTAACGAGTAGCCGCTTCAGCCTGGGGCAAAATAGCGAGAATGCGCCCCCCGTCAATCGCGAGGGCGTGATACTCCAAAATGAGGCCTTCCGGTTCGACCGGGACAATCCAGCGAGCGTTGATCAGGGTGGAGATGGCTTGCATGCGCAGTTCTCCAATGGAACGCCGGATGATGGCAACGGCATTCCGAGCGCAAAAAAACGCCCCGGCGGACCGGGGCGTGGATGGAAGCTATCGGAAAACGCCGACGCCTTACTGGCTGATGACGTGTTCCTGGGCAGTCACGGTGATGACCACGCGACGGTTCAGAGCGCGACCCGCCGGATTATCCTTGCCATTCGGCAGGGTGTTCGGCGCGACTGGATCCGCCTTGCCCATGCTCCGGGTCGTGATCAGAGAGCCAGGCACGCCCTTGGCGGTCAGGTAACTGGCTACGGAATCAGCGCGGCGCTGACCGAGGCGCAGGTTGTAGGCGTCAGTGCCCTTGCTGTCGGTGTAACCGACCACCAGGATCGAGGAAACCGACGACACCCGGCGCAGGTCGCTGGACAGCTTGTCCAGTTTGGCCCGACCAGTCGGTTTGAGCGTAGCCTTGTCGAAATCAAAGTAGGCGTCGGCCCCCAAGGTGAGGGTGTCGACCACCGGCGCAGCCGGCGGTGGCTCAACCGCCGCAATGCCGCCGCATTCCGGAACGTTCTTCGCCGCAGTCCAGTATGGGGTGCGGATGCAATTGCCGTAGGGATCCTTGACAATCTTGTCCCACGGATCAACTGCATAGATGCAACCGTACTTGTTAACCGCGTGCGCGGGCAGCGCGGCGAACAACATCATCGAAGCAGCCAGACCCAGGCTGAGCTTATTCAGTTTCACTTTCATCGCTATACTCTCCCAAACAGGCATTAAGAATCTCGGTGCATGGTGCCGGCAAGTCAGGTCACAAGACCGGGTGGGTTGAATCGCCATCATCCCTATCTCAACCAGCATACCCGAACGGTAACTACCGGTCATGGTGTGTATGATACAACACTGTGTCAGAATTGCAAAATAATGTTGTGCCAACAATAAATGCCATCATTTTGCCCGCCATCCCGGTATTTTGGCAAGCGATTTTTTGCCATACATCTTGCGGTAAAAGCGGCTTGTAGTAAAAAAGCAACAACCTAAACCTGCTATTTTTCCCGCAATTTCACTGGATCAACCCACCATGATCGACGCCCCGGATCGGGTGTGCGCCATTGTTTGGCGCGAAAACGCCCTGGAACTACTTGATCAACGCTTATTACCCGGCGTAGTGCACTATCAGCGGCTAACGACGGCAGCGGACGTGGCCCACGCTATCCGTGAAATGGTAGTGCGCGGCGCTCCAGCGATTGGTATCACTGCGGCTTACGGCGTGGTGCTTGCGGCCCGCGCCCGCTATGCCGAAACCCCCCAATCCTGGCAAACCCGGATCGGCGAAGATTTGGCGATACTGATCCAGTCCCGTCCGACCGCCGTTAACCTGAATTGGGCGGTGCAGCGCATGGCCCAGGTCATGGCTGGGCTGGTGGGCGACCCGGAGCAACAGTTGTTGGCAGAGGCGCAGGCGATCCACCGTGAAGACATCGCCGCCAACCGGCGAATGGGTCAATTGGGTGCGGCGCTGCTGGGCGAGCGCGGGGCGGTGCTCACCCATTGTAATGCCGGTTCACTGGCGACCGGCGGCTACGGCACCGCATTGGGCGTGGTCCGCGCCGGCGTTGCCGCCGGGTTGATCGAGAGGGTCTACGCCGATGAAACCCGGCCCTGGCTGCAAGGGGCGCGGCTGACCGCCTGGGAGCTGGTTCAGGACGGGATTCCGGTAACGCTGCTAGCCGATGCGGCGGCGGCGGCCCTGTTGCGGCAGGGCCAAGTGCGCTGGGTCATTGTCGGGGCTGACCGGATTGCCGCTAACGGCGATGTCGCCAACAAGATCGGCACCTATCCTCTGGCGATTATCGCCCGCTATCACGGTGTGCGGTTCATGGTGGTGGCACCGACATCGACCGTGGATTTGCAGATGACCAATGGTGCGGCTATTCCTATTGAACAGCGGGCCGCCGAGGAATTGCTGAATTTGGGCGGACACCCGGTTGCTGCGACCGGGACCGAGGTCTGGAATCCCTCGTTTGATGTAACCCCGGCAGCGCTGGTCGATGCGCTGGTCACTGAACGGGGCGTGGTGCTAAAACCGGATGCAGCACAACTGGCACGGTTGATGCTGCTTTAGGGGGTATGGCGCTGGAAAATCAGTGGGGACTATAGCATTCCGTTAGGATAGGGCCGCGACGCCCGTCGACATTCAGTCTGGAGTTTGATGGTAATGAACAGAATCAGCGACCGAGCCAAACGTGACCTTCTGGAAAAGCAGAGCGATGATCTGTCCGAAGCCGCAATGCCTAGCTACTACGTAGCGGTAGGCGCCTCGGCAGGGGGATTGGAGGCTATCGAATCCTTTTTCAGCCGTATGCCGCCTGACAGTGGTCTGGGCTTTATCGTGATTCAGCATCTCTCGCCGGATTACAAAAGCCTGATGGTCGAGTTGCTCTCCAAGCGCACCCCGATGCCGGTACACCGGGCCGAAGACGGGGTGCCGGTGCTGCCCAACAACGTCTATCTGATTCCGCCCAAAAAAAACCTGACCATCTTTCACGGCAAGCTGCTGTTGAGCGAGCAGGATCACAGCAAGGGCATCAATCTGCCGATTGACGTGTTTCTACGGTCGTTGGCGGAGGATCAGAACGAGAAAGCCGTAGCCATCATCCTGTCCGGCACCGGCAGCGATGGCACCCGTGGGGTACGGGCTATCAAGGAATACGGCGGGATGGTCATGGTGCAGGATGAAGAAAGCGCCAAGTTTAATGGGATGCCGCGCGCCGCGATTTCAACTGGCCTGGCCGATTTCGTACTGCCGCCGGATCAGATGCCAGGACAACTGCTGTCTTTCTCCAAACATCCCTATCTCACCAAGGTCGAGCGTTCCGAAACCCTGCTGAGCGATGAACAGGGCCTAACCCGGATTTTCTCCATCCTGCGCGAGAAGTGCAAAGTCGATTTTACCTTCTACAAGCCCAGCACCGTCACCCGCCGCATCGAACGGCGGATGACCATCAACCAGACCGATGACATCCGCGATTACGTCGCCTATCTGTCCAACAACCCCGGCGAGGCGATGGCGCTGTACCAGGAACTGTTGATCGGCGTGACCAGCTTCTTCCGCGATCCAGATGCTTTCGATTGCCTGGCCCAGTACGGCCTGCCAGAAATTTTCAAAAGCGCCGGCAGCCGGGAGATTCGGTTATGGGTGGCGTGTTGCTCGACCGGCGAGGAAGCCTACACCATGGCGATTCTGGCCCGCGAGTGCATGGAAATGCTTGGCACCGCCCATGATGTGAAAATTTTCGCCACCGACATCGACCGCGACGCCATTCATTACGCGGCCAGCGGCAGCTTTCCCGAAAGCGTCGCCGCCGATATTTCGCCCCGCTTGCTCGCCAAGTATTTCTACAAGAAAGAGGACAACTTTCAGATCGCCCGCAGCATCCGGGAAATGGTGGTGTTCGCCCAGCACAATTTGATCAAGGACCCGCCGTTTACCAACATTTCCCTGATCAGTTGCCGCAACATGATGATCTACCTGCAACCCATTTTGCAGCGCAAGGTTCTGGAATTTTTTAATTTCTCGCTCAATCCCGGCGGGATTCTGATGCTCGGCACCAGTGAGACCACCGGCGATATGGCGGACTATTTCGAGCCTATCGCCCCGAAATGGAAGCTGTATCGTTCCAAGGGCCGCCTCAAGCCACTGGCGGACACCACCCATCTGCTCTCGGTCACCGACACCCGTAGTCGTGATCTGCGCGGACAATTCGCGGCCACCCGCCGCATCCAGCGCATCGGAGAAGAGGAACGGGTGCTGGAGCGCTTTCTGGAAGGAGCCACTCACGACTACCTTCCGCTGACGGTCATCGTCAACTTGCAGCTGGAAGTGCTGCATGTCCTGGGCGACACCAGCAGTTATTTGAAGCTGCCATCAGGCAAGGTGGTCAATGACATTTCCAAGATGGCTACCCGGGAACTGGCGATTCCGCTGACCACCGGCATTCAGAAAGTGTTCCGCCAACGTCAGGAATTGCGCTTTGCCAATATCCGCTTGGCCCAGGATGGTGGCAACAAGGTCGTGAATTTGCGGATTCGGCCCCTGCCCGAAAAGAAGGGTCAGGAACCGTTGGTTGCGGTCTTCATTGAAGAGGTGAAGAAGATCGGGCCGCCTGACCCGGACTCTGCGGTGCAGTCCTATGATTTATCCCGCGAGGCCGAAGAACGGTTGCATGATCTGGAACAGGACCTGCAATTCACCCGTGAGAACCTGCAAGCCACCATCGAGGAACTGGAAACTTCCAACGAGGAATTACAGGCCACCAATGAAGAGTTGCTGGCGAGCAATGAGGAATTGCAGTCCACCAACGAGGAATTGCAGTCCACCAACGAGGAATTGTTCACGGTCAATACCGAATACCAGAGCAAGATTATCGAGTTGACCGAACTCAACAACGATGTGGACAACCTGCTCGGCGCTACCCAGATCGGTCAACTCCTGCTTGATGAAAATCTGGAAGTGAGGCGGTTTTCGCCCAAGATCGCCCAGATTCTGAAATTGCTCGACAGCGATGTGGGCCGTCCGATCACTCACCTCTCGCATTATCTGGTTGACTGCGACCCCATCCTAATGGTCCGGCAGGTACAAGCGACCGGCCAACCGCTGGAACAGGAGGTTCGCACCCAGGAAGGACGCAGTCATCTAATGCGGATAGTGCCCTACACCATCGGTCCCAGGGCGTTCTCCGGCACCGTCATTTCCTTTGTGGACATCACCGAAATTCGGCGGGCGGAAGCGGCGCTACGCGAGTCAATGCAACTGTTTGCCAGCATTGCCAATACCTCGCCTGCATTGATCTGGATGGCCGGTCTCGACAAGGGCTGCACCTGGTTTAACGAACCCTGGCTGGCCTTTACCGGACGTACACTGGAACAGGAACAAGGCAACGGTTGGGCGGAAGGCGTCCATCCCGAAGATTTTGATCACTGCCTCAAGATTTATGAGGCCGCCTTCGACGAGCGCCGGCCCTTCATCATGGAATACCGCCTGCGCCGACACGACGGCGAATACCGCTGGATTTACGATCAGGGTCACCCGCGCAGTACGCCTGAAGAGGGATTCACTGGCTACATCGGTTCCTGTATGGACATCACTGAGCGCAAGCGGGCAGACATGGTCATCCATTTCAGCGAGAAGGGATCGCCTCTGTACCAGCTGTCCAATCCTCCACAGCGGATGGAGAATGATGGACAGTGAGCAGGATAGCCGACAGAGCGATTTGCGGGGCCGGGCTGAGGCGATTCTGGCGACCACCGTCCAAGAACCGGCTGATGGCTCACAGATCGAGATGCGGCGGCTCATCCACGATCTCTTGGCGTATCAGATCGAGCTGGAATTCCAGAACGAAGAGCTATTCAGTATCCAACTGCAACTGAAAGACGCACGGGATCGCTACGCCCGGCTCTATCACCAGGCTCCGGAGGGCTATCTGAGCCTGGACGCCAGCGGTGTCATCCGGCAGTTCAACCAGACCTTCGCCAGCATGGTAGATAACGAATGCGCTGACCTGATGGGACGATCCCTGGCCGAGTTTATGGCGGCGGCGGATCGGGACATTTTTCTGGGCCGGTTCAAAGCATTTTTCAAAAATCCCGAAGGCAAGAGCATGGATGTCACGCTACGGCGGCGTGGGAAACCTGCCAGCAGCCTCATTGCTCGTCTGACGGGCCGCCGGGAAACGGATACCGTTTCCCCCGTCGGGCGGCGGCTGGCCCCGCCTCTGCTGCTGGTGATCGTCAGCGACATCAGCGTCCAGAAGGCGATGGAAGATGCGCTGCGCCAGGAACGCGACGCCTCGCAGCGTTATCTGGGTGTGGTCGGCTCTATCGTGATCGTGGTCCGGCAGGACCAGACGGTCAGCCTGATCAATCCGGCCGGTTGCCAACTATTGGGTTACCGTCAGGAGGACATTATTGGCGCCAACTGGTTTGATCGGTTCCTGCCCGAGCGACTGCGGGTGAGCGCCAAAGCCCATTTCGCCAGCCTGATCGCTGAAACAACGGACCTGATCAAATCGCAGGAAAGCATGGTGCTAACCCGGAGCGGTGAGGAACGGATCATCGCCTGGCGTAATACGGTGCTGAGGGATACCGCGGGTTACATCACCGGCACCCTGTCGTCCGGTGAGGATGTCAGTGAGCGGCGGCAGGCTGAAATAGCGCTGCGCGAGCGGGAAGCAATTCTGCACAACATCACCGAAGCTGCCCAGGACGCCATTGTGATGATGGAGCCGGCGGGGCGAATTTCGTTCTGGAATCCAGCCGCCGAACACATTTTCGGCTACACACGAGAGGAAGCTCTAGGGCGGGAACTGCATCCGTTGTTGGCGCCCGAACGCTACCACGATGCCCACTATAAGGCATTCCCGGTGTTCCAGCGCACCGGGCGCGGCAATGCCATCGGCAAAACCCTGGGCCTGCAGGCCCGGCGCAAGGATGGCGTAGAAATCGCGGTGGCGGTCTCCCTGTCCAGTGTCCAGATTCGGGGTCAGTGGTACGCAGTCGGCATTTTGCGCGATGAAACCGAGCGCCGGGCCCAAGAGATCGAATTACGTCGACTGGCGACCACTGACCCACTCACCGGTTTAGCGAACCGGCGCTATTTTCTGGCCCAGGTCGAGCGGGAACTGAATCGGCTCAAACGCTACTCCGCGTCAGCGGCGTTGCTCATGCTGGATCTCGACCACTTCAAGCAGATCAACGATGCTTACGGCCATGCGATCGGCGATGCTGTCCTCAAGCACTTTGCCTTTATTGCCAGCCAGACCTTGCGGAAAATTGACCTGCTGGGTCGGTTGGGCGGGGAAGAATTTGCTGCATTGCTGCCCGACACGACCATGACCGGCGCTTATCCGCTCGCGGAACGGTTGCGGGGGATCATCATGGAGTCGCCGGCCATGACCGGCGCGGGTTCCATCGGCTTCAGCGTCAGTATTGGCGTCGCGCTGTTGGCGCAAAACGACCTGGATGCGGACGCCATCCTCATCCGCGCTGATCGAGCGCTGTACCGGGCCAAGAACCGAGGACGCAATCGGGTAGAAATGGAAAAGTGGGATGACAATGACCGCACCAGCCGGCGGCGAACAGTGACCACCCGCAACCAATAACTTCGCGGTTTACCGCTTCATACCGCCCTGCCTCATCAAACCGGGGCGCTGCCCAAGGTTCTCCTTATGACTGACATCGCCAAAGAAATCCTGCAAGTTAATCTCGAAGACGAAATGCGCCAGTCCTATCTCGACTACGCCATGAGCGTGATTGTCGGACGCGCCTTGCCGGATGTGCGTGATGGGCTGAAACCGGTGCATCGACGGTCGCTGTTCGCCATGAATGAATTGGGCAATGACTGGAATAAGCCCTATAAAAAATCAGCGCGGATCGTGGGCAACGTAATCGGCAAATATCATCCACATGGCGATACAGCAGTCTATGACACGATGGTGCGAATGGCCCAGCCCTTTTCACTGCGTTATATGCTGATCGACGGGCAGGGTAATTTCGGCAGTATTGATGGCGATGCGCCGGCCGCCATGCGATACACTGAAGTCCGCATGTCGCGGATTGCCCACGAACTCATGGCCGATCTTGATAAAGAAACAGTCGATTTTGTCCCTAACTATGATGAATCAGAGCATGAACCCACCGTATTCCCAACCCGTCTGCCTAATTTGCTGGTCAACGGCTCCTCTGGAATTGCGGTGGGCATGGCGACCAATATCCCGCCGCACAACCTTGGCGAGGTAGTGAATGCCTGCATTGCCCTGATTGATGACCCGACACTGACCATCAGCGCGCTCATGCACTATATTCCAGGGCCAGATTTTCCCACGGCTGGGCTGATTAATGGTGTGCGTGGTATTCATGAAGCCTATGAAACCGGGCGGGGTCGGGTGCAAATGCGAGCGAAAACGGTGATTGAAAGCGATGAAGTCCGCAATCGCCAAGCCATTGTCGTGACCGAACTGCCTTACCAGGTCAACAAAGCCCGGCTGATTGAGAAAATCGCCGAATTGGTCAAGGATAAAAAGCTGGAAGGCATCTCTGAATTACGCGATGAATCCGATAAGGATGGCCTGCGGATTTATATCGAACTGCGTCGCGGCGAATCGGGCGAAGTGGTGCTCAATAACCTGTTTCAGCACACCGCGTTGCAATGTGTCTTCGGCGTCAACATGGTGGCGCTGGTGGAAGGCCAGCCGCGCCTGCTTAATCTCAAACAGGTGCTGGAAGCCTTTCTGGCGCACCGCCGGGAAGTGGTGGTGCGGCGCACACTGTTTGATCTGCGCAAGGCCCGTGACCGCGCTCACATCGTTGAAGGACTAACGGTGGCATTGGCCAACCTCGACCCACTGATCGCGCTGATTCGCGCCGCCGCCGATCCGGCTGCTGCAAAGGCCGGGTTACTGGAGCGGGTCTGGACGCCAGGGGTGATCACCGACTGGCTGGACCGCACGAGCGCCGATACCGCACGACCCGAGGATTTACCGATAGAGTTTGGCTTATGCCCCGGCGGCTATCGGTTATCGCCGGTTCAGGCGCAGGCCATCCTGGACTTGCGATTACACCGGCTGACCGGGCTGGAACAACGTAAATTGCTGGATGAGTACCAGGAGCTGCTGGGCCGGATTGTCGATTATCTGGAGATCCTCACGGCGCCGGAGCGGCTGACTGCGGTAATCCGCGCCGAATTGCAGGAACTGCATGCCCAGTACAGTGACCCGCGCCGCACCGTGATTTTGCCCGATGAGCAGAACCTGAATCTGGAGGACTTGATCAACGAAGAGACGATGGTGGTGACCCTGTCCCATGCCGGCTATGTCAAAGCGCAACCGCTGTCGCTATACCGGGCGCAACGACGCGGCGGACGGGGTCGGGCCGCCATTACAGTCAAGGAAGAAGATTTCGTTGACAAGTTATTCATCGCCAGCACCCACGATACGGTGCTCTGTTTTTCCAATCGCGGCAAAGTGTATTGGAAGAAAGTTTATGAATTGCCGCAGGCTGGGCGAATCGCACGGGGTCGGCCCATCGTTAATCTACTGCCTTTGGAAGAAGGTGAGCGGATCAATGCGGTTTTAGCGGTGCGCGAATTTGGCGATGATCATTTTGTGTTCTTTGCCACCGCCAACGGCACGGTCAAGAAAACCCCGCTGTCCGAATATTCCCGACCACGCGCCAGCGGCATCATCGCGATTGATTTGCGCGACGGCGACCAATTGGTCAATGTGGAACTGACCAACGGCCAGCGCGACATCATGCTGTTCACTGACGCCGGTAAGGTGCAGCGCTTTGCCGAAAGCGAAGTGAGAGACACCGGGCGTTCCGCGTATGGGGTGCGCGGCATTCGCCTCGGTGTAGGGCAAAAAGTGATCGCGCTCATCGTGGTCGGTGAAGGCACCGTGCTGGCGGCGACCGAAAATGGCTACGGCAAACGCACTGAAGTGGCGGAATATCCCCGGCATGCACGCGGAGGGCAAGGCGTAATTGCGATTCAAACCACCGAGCGCAATGGCCGGGTGGTCGGCGCGGTTCAGGTAGAAAATGATCATGAAATCATGCTGATTACTGATGGTGGCACCTTGGTGCGAACCCCGGTCGAGGGTATTTCCCTGGTGGGTCGCAATACCCAGGGCGTGACTCTGATCCGGTTGCAGGGCGGTGAAAAACTGGTGGGTCTCGAAAAAATTGAAAGTATTGGCGAGACCGAAACCGACAATGATCCGCTGATAGAGGACGATAATCCCGAATCAGGTGAAGATAGCAATGACGAGGGGGCAGCATGAGCGAGGCGGATCGCCTGCAAGCGCTACGCGAGCAGATCGACGCACTGGACCGGCAGTTGCAAACGCTGATTTCCGAGCGGGCGCGGTGTGCGCAACAGGTGGGCGCGATCAAGCAAGCTGCCGGGGCGACCGGCAATTTCTACCGCCCGGAACGCGAGGCGCAGGTGTTGCGACGGGTGATCGAGGCCAACCAGGGGCCATTGAGCAGCGAGGAAATGGCCCGATTATTTCGGGAAATTATGTCGGCCTGTCTGGCGTTGGAAGAACCGCTGAAAATCGCTTTTCTCGGCCCGGAAGGGACTTTCACGCAAGCAGCCGCGCTTAAGCATTTTGGCAAGTCCATTCGTAGCATTCCCCTACGGGCGATTGATGAAGTATTCCGTGAAGTAGAAGCCGGTTCCGCCGATTACGGGGTAGTGCCCGTCGAAAACTCCACCGAAGGCGTGGTTAATCACACCTTGGATATGTTTTTGCAATCGCCGCTACGGATTTGTGGCGAAGTGCAAATGCGGATCAACCATCACCTACTGACCCACACAGCTGAATTAACCGCTATTCGCCGCATTTACTCGCATCGGCAATCGCTGGCGCAATGCCGGGAATGGCTGGACGCCAATCTGCCGCGAGTGGAGCAGATTGAGGTCAGCAGTAATGGTGAAGCGGCGTTGCGGGTGGGGAATGAAGCCAATGATGCGGCAGCGATTGCCGGACAGGGCGCCGCTGATATTTATCAAGTGCCGATCCTGGTGCGTAATATCGAGGATGAGCCGAACAACACCACCCGGTTTTTGATCATCGGCGCTCAACCCATTGCACCTTCTGGCGATGATAAAACCGCACTGCTGGTGGCTTCATTGAACCGATCTGGAGCCTTGTTCAAATTGCTGGAGCCATTGGCCCGGAATAATGTCAGCATGACCCGGATTGAATCGCGGCCATCGCGGCGTGGAATGTGGGACTATGTCTTTTTTATCGATCTAGATGGCCACGCTCAGGATCAACCAGTAGCTAATGCGCTGGCTGAATTGCGCGAACAGGCCAGTCTGTTCCGGGTGCTTGGGTCCTATCCAAAAGGCGTTTTATAGGTGCTGAATGCGGTTTCCGGTTCACCACCACAACCGTCTCTGTCGTCTGAGTCCTGATATTTTGAATTCACCGCCACTTTGCGGAATCTAATGAGCTATGGCAAAGAAAAAAACCCACTACAGCATCCAGGTCGCAGCACGGGCCTTCTATCTGGAACAGCAGTCCAATCCGGATCAGGATCGTTATGTCTTCGCCTACACCATCGTGATCCAGAACCAAGGCACCATTCCCGCCAAGCTGCTCAGCCGTCACTGGCTGATTACTGACGCCAACGGCAAGGTTGAAGAAGTGCGGGGCGACGGCGTCGTCGGCGAACAACCCTATTTGCGCCCCGGTGAAGGATTTCAGTACACCAGCGGCGCGATTCTGGAGACCTCGGTCGGCAGCATGACTGGCAGCTACCGGATGTTGGCCGATGATGGGATAAGTTTCGACGCCGACATCCCGCCGTTTGTATTGTCCATCCCCCGCACCCTGCACTGAGGGGAAAGCGCCGTGACGCTGCGCTACGGCTATACCTTGTTCGCACCGATTTATGACGCGCTGGTCGCGCCCTTTACCGATGCGGCGCGGCGGCGCAGCCTAGCGTTGTTGAATGAGGAACCACCTCTTGACGCACTGTTAGTCGGCATTGGCAGCGGGCTGGATATTCCGCTGCTTCCCCCCGGACCCCATTACACCGGCATTGATCTGACGCTAGCGATGCTGACCCGCGCCCGCCGCCGGGCAGCCGCTGCGGGTATGGCGATACATCTGGATCAGGGCGACGCCCGTTGCCTGCCTTATGATGACAGGGCTTTTGACACAGTGGTGCTGCATCTAATTCTGGCGGTGACGCCACACCCGCGGCAGGTGCTGGCGGAGGCGGCGCGGGTGTTGCGACCCGGCGGACGGGTGCTGATTCTTGACAAGTTTCTGCGACCCGGCCAGCGTGCGCCGCTGCGGCGGTGGATCAGCCCGCTGCTAGGGATGCTGGCGACACGCACTGATGTCGAGTTTGAAGCAGTGCTGGCGCAGACGCCCACGCTCGAAATGATCCTGGATCAACCGGCGATGGCCGGCGGCTGGTTTCGGCAGATTGTGTTGCGCAAAGCGGCATCGTGAAAACAGGCGATTAAACGGGGACAACGGGTCGTGTTCAGCGCTATTCCCAGTATTTTTCTGGTCGGCCCGATGGGCGCCGGCAAAAGCACCGTTGGTCGTCGACTGGCGGAAACCTTGCGGCGGGATTTTCTCGACAGCGACGGGCTGATCGAGCAACGCGCCGGCGCCAGCATTCCACTGATTTTCGAGATGGAAGGCGAAGCCGGTTTTCGCGCCCGTGAAAAAGCCATAATCGCGGAACTAACCCAGCGTCCGACCCTGGTGCTCGCCACCGGCGGCGGCGCGGTGCTGGATCCGGATAACCGCCGCTGTCTGGCCGGGCGAGGTTTCGTGATTTATCTGTGTGCGTCAGTAGATGAGCAACTCCGCCGCACCCGAGGCGACGACAACCGCCCCCTGTTACGAACGGCTGACCCCCGCTCGCGGCTGGCGCAATTATTTGCACAGCGCGATCCGCTTTATCGGGAGATCGCTGATCTGATCGTCGCCAGCGACGGTCAGACCCTGCGCGCCATTATTCAGCAGATTCTGGATCGCCTCGGGTCGGACGCGACCCCGTAGCGTAGCTAAGCAGCCTGATCCAGATACTTGTCGGCGTCCAGCGCCGCCATGCACCCAGTACCGGCGGAAGTGACCGCCTGCCGGTAGACGTGATCGGCCACATCGCCGGCGGCGAATACGCCAGGAATACTGGTCGAAGTCGCTCCACCCTCGCTGCCGCCCTTGACCTTGATGTAGCCGTTATTCATATCCAGCTGGCCGGTAAACAGGTCGGTATTGGGCTTGTGGCCGATGGCGACAAACACGCCCTGCAAGTCGATAGTGCGCGTTTCGCCTGTCTTGACGTTGCGAGTGCGCAGGCCGGTCACGCCGCTGGCGTCGCCTAGCACCTCATCCAGCACACTGTCCAGCTCCAGCCGCACCTTGCCGCTCTCCGCCCGCTCCAGCAGCTTATCCACCATGATCTTCTCGGCGCGGAACTGCTGACGACGATGCACCACGGTGACTTCACTGGCGATGTTGGCCAGATACAGCGCTTCCTCGACTGCGGTGTTGCCGCCACCGATCACGGCGACCTTCTGATTACGGTAGAAAAAACCATCGCAGGTCGCGCAACCCGAGACGCCCTTACCCATGAACGCCTGTTCCGACGGGAGTCCGAGGTACTGGGCGCTGGCTCCAGTCGCGATAATCAACGCATCGCAGGTGTATTCGCCGGCATCGCCGATCAACCGAAATGGGCGTTCCTGCAATTGCGCGGTATGAATCTGATCGAAAATGATTTCGGTATGGAACCGCTCGGCGTGCTTGCGCATCCGCTCCATCAAATCCGGCCCCATCAACCCTTCCACATCGCCCGGCCAATTATCGACCTCCGTGGTAGTGGTCAACTGCCCGCCCATTTGCAGGCCGGTGATCATGACCGGTTTCAGATTGGCGCGGGCGGCGTAAATGGCGGCGGTGTAGCCGGCGGGGCCAGAGCCGAGAATCAACAAGCGGGCGTGTTTTGAGGCGCTCATGGCGGGAGTCTCCTGAGTGGGTGTGCGGTTAGCGGACCGCGCCAAAACGGCAGCGACTGCGGGAAAAGGCGCTGGCGTTTTGGCGCCGTGTTGTCAACACGCCTCGCCTGAAAACAGGCGGGGCGTGGGAGTTAAGACTTACAGCGCAGCGGAATTTTCCGCCAGGTACGAAGCGACGCCCTCAGCGGTGGGCTTCATGCCCTTCTGGCCCTTGCGCCAGCCAGCCGGACACACTTCGCCATATTGCTCAGTGAATTGCAGAGCCTCGACCAAGCGGATCATTTCGTCCACTTCCCGGCCCAGCGGCAGGTTGTTGACGATCTGCGCCTGGACCACGCCGGCTTTGTCGATCAGGAAAGAGCCGCGCAGCGCGACGCCCGCCGGATGTTCAATGCCGTAGGCCTTGGTGATTTCATGCTTGACATCCGCCACCAGCGGGAAGCTGACCCGGCCAATACCGCCCTTCTCCACCGGCGTTTCCCGCCAGGCAAAGTGGGAGAACTGCGAGTCAATGGAGACGCCGACCACTTCCACACCCAGCTCCTTGAACTTGGAGACACGGTGATCGTGGGCGATGATTTCCGACGGGCAAACAAAAGTGAAGTCCAGCGGGTAGAAGAACAGCACCACATACTTGCCGCGCAGATCGGACAGCGTGAAGTTCTCTTTAATCGAACCATCCGGCAGGACGGCGGCAGCGGTGAAATCAGGGGCCGATTGGGTCACCAGAACGCTCATGGGTCTATCTCCTCAGTGGGTGGGTCAGAAACCCGATTGAACTGCATGGGGTGAAGCTTAGACGGTGCGGATTCATTGTGGAAATTGAATCATTCAAATACAGCGATAGCCGTAGACTATTCACAATAATTCCCACATTTCGGCGCTACCCGGTCAATACCATCATTGCAACGGCGGAAGACCGGGTTGGTCCGACTGGGTGGCTACTGGTGCGGCGCCGGTTCCTCGGCGGCATCCGGTTCTTCCGGCGGCGTTTCTTCATCGGTAGCGCTGTCGGCAGTGCCCGCCGTGAGCGGAATATCCTGACCGTTCACTGACAGCTTGCCGTTTTCAAACTTGGCCGTGGATTTATAAGTATCCCCGTCCAGCTTAACGAAACCGGTCGCCATCAGACCTTGAAGCTGCTGCGCGACCTGCTGCGCCGCCAGGCTTTGAATGGTCGCGTCATCGGTAGCACTGCCCTGTTTTTGGGCTTGCGCCAGCGCAGTTTCCTTAGCGCTGTTGATCAACAAGGCTTCAACCAGTGGCTTGGATACGGCAACCTCCGCTGCGCCTTTTTCCAGCGCCTTCATCAACCCACTGGGATCAAGCAGCGGATTAACCTCACCTAAACTCTGGAAATTCAGGGTCAGTTGACCTCGCCAATCGCCTTGGGCCAGCTTGGCCTGACTATCGATCAGAAATTCCGGTTTGCCGTTCAGCAGGGTTTTCACCAGCTTCAGCAACTCGTCGAGCATCTGCGGATCGTTAGGATTCGCGGCGAACTTTTCCTGCCACTGCTGCAATTGTACGACGGTAGCGCCGTCCAGATTGCGCAGCGTCAGCTTGAAGCTGCCTTCGCCGCTCTGCTGATCCGCCGTCACTTTGCCGGCTTTGATCAACATTTCGGCGGCGACCTGCTGCGCACCTTGCGGAGTCAATGAAGCATTGATGCTCAAATCATTGATCAGGAATGGCATGCCGGTATTTTGATCCTTGACGCTCAACTCACTGATCTTGAAGCTGGATTCGCCAAACAGCAGATCAAACGCACCCTGACGCTGATTCACCTTTAAACTGAGATCACGCAGGTTGACTTGCCCAGCGCTGGACGCCGCCTGCCCTTCGCTGGCCGCTACCGGTTTGCTTACTGCCTCCAGACTGGCAACGGTCATGCCGCCCTGCACGGCGGTCGCTTTGGGAGCGACCTGGAACTGACCCTGCAAACCGCTGAATTTCAGACTTTGCACCTCATCGACATTATTGAGGGTCAGTGGCGGCATGGTGATATGGGTATCGCTGGCGCCATCGAAGCCGATCTTCGAGATCGCCACCACCGGCGGTTGATTGCCGTAGACTTTAGCCAACTCACGGGTCCAAGCGCTGCTGTCCGGCTCCAGCACCGCCCGCACCACCGACCCGGTCCACTGCATCGGAACGCCCGCAACACCCCGTCCGGCCAACGGCAGCGGCCCGTGGTAAATGTCCTGTCGGATTGAGAATGACGGATCAGCGCCTGTGCTAGGACTGCCTTCTGGCATCACGAACTGGATGCGGGTCACGGACTGCGATGAGAACAGGCCGCGATGATAACTAACGGTGCTGAATTTGATGTTGGGGTTCTTTGCGCCTTGGGCCAGCGCTTCCTCATACCAGCGCTGCGCCTGTATCCCCGCCCAGTAGGCCGCGCCGGTAAAGCCCGCCGCCGCCAGAACTAAAATAATGACGATCCCGCTAACCAGTTTTTTCATGCTTGTTGTCTCCAAGATTTTGACGAGCGGCATTATTCCACAAACCCGCCACAAAAAAGCCCCGCCGAAGCGGGGCTTTCTGATTCAGAAATCAGCAGCGGGGCACGCTTACATCATATCGCCCATGCCGCCCATGCCGCCCATACCGCCCATACCACCACCCATACCGCCACCCGCCGAATCCTTCTTGGGCAGTTCGGCGATCATTGCCTCGGTGGTGATCAGCAGCGCAGCAACTGACGCCGCGTTTTGCAAGGCATAACGGGTGACTTTGGTGGGGTCCAGAACACCCATTTCGACCATGTCGCCGTACTCACCGGTCGCCGCGTTGTAGCCAAAGTTGCCCGAACCCTCAACAATCCGGTTCATCACAACGGACGGTTCTTCACCGGCATTGGCGACGATCTGGCGCAGCGGTTCTTCCATCGCGCACAGGGCAATTGCAATGCCCCGGTCCTGATCAGGATTGCCGCTCTTCAGATCCTTGATCGCCTGCAACGCCCGAATCAGCGCCACGCCGCCGCCCGGCACCACGCCTTCTTCAACCGCCGCACGGGTGGCGTGCAGGGCGTCTTCGACGCGGGCCTTCTTTTCCTTCATTTCGATTTCAGTGGCTGCGCCCACCTTGATGACCGCCACGCCGCCGGCCAGCTTGGCGACCCGCTCCTGCAACTTCTCCTTGTCGTAATCGGAGGTGGCTTCCTCGATCTGGCGGCGAATCTGCTCGACCCGGCCCTGAATCTCTTCCGTCTTGCCAGAACCATCAATAATCGTGGTGTTTTCCTTGGCAATCACGATCTTGCGGGCGGTGCCCAGATCAGCCAGAGTGGTCTTCTCCAGGCTCAGACCCACTTCGTCAGAGATCACCTGGCCGCCGGTCAGAATGGCGATATCCTGCAACATAGCCTTGCGCCGGTCGCCGAAGCCAGGGGCTTTGACCGCCGCGACCTTGACGATGCCGCGAATGGTGTTGACCACCAGGGTCGCCAGCGCTTCGCCTTCGACATCCTCGGCGACGATCAGCAACGGCTTGCTGGCCTTGGCGACGCCTTCCAGCACCGGAAGCAGGTCGCGGACATTGGAAATTTTCTTGTCGTACAGCAGCACATACGGGGCTTCCAGTTCCGCGCACATGTTCTGCTGGTTGTTGATGAAGTAGGGCGAAATGTAGCCGCGATCAAACTGCATCCCTTCCACGACATCCAGCTCGTTGTCCAGGCTCTTGCCTTCTTCAACGGTGATCACGCCTTCCTTGCCAACCTTCTTCATCGCATCGGCGATGATCCGGCCAATATGCTCATCGGCATTGGCGGAAATGGTGCCGACCTGGGCAATGGCCTTGTCATCGGTGCAAGGCTTGGAGAGCTTCTTCAACTCTTCGATGGTGGCGCTGACCGCCTTGTCAATACCGCGCTTGAGGTCCATCGGGTTCATGCCGGCGGCGATGGCTTTCATCCCCTCGCGGACAATCGCCTGGGCCAGCACAGTGGCGGTCGTGGTGCCATCGCCGGCTACGTCGGACGTCTTGGACGCCACTTCCTTGACCATCTGGGCGCCCATGTTCTCGAACTTGTCTTCCAGTTCGATTTCCTTGGCGACCGAAACGCCGTCCTTAGTCACTGTGGGCGCACCAAAGGACTTGTCCAGCAGGACATTGCGGCCACGCGGGCCGAGCGTCACCTTAACGGCGTTAGCCAGCACATTAATGCCGCGCACCATGCGCGAACGGGCGTCATCGCCAAACTTGACATCTTTTGCAGCCATTGGGTCATTCCTCTAAATTCGGGGTGAAAAGCGGGGAAGTGCAGGACTTGAAGCGGAACCGGCGCGGTTTAGTCGATGATCGCCATGATCTCGTCTTCGCGCATCACGATCAGCTCGTCGCCGTCTACCTTGACTTCGCTGCCCGAATACTTGCCAAACAGAACTTGATCGCCGACCTTGACATCCAGGGGCCGCACATCGCCATTGTCCAGCAGCTTGCCACGACCTACCGCCTTCACGGTGCCACGCGAGGGCTTCTCGGCAGCCGCGCCCGGCAGGACGATGCCGCCTGGGCTTTTGGTCTCTTCTTCAACGCGCTTGACCAGCACGCGATCATGCAGTGGGCGAATACTCATCAGAAAAATCTCCTTAAAGTGAACTGGTTAGCTTTTTTGGCCGGAGGTTGACGCTTGTAGTGTTAGCACTCTCCGTCAGTGAGTGCTAATCATAGTCAGCGAAAACACCCTGTCAAGGGTTGACCGTGAAGTAGGGGACGATGGGCAAATTTCAAGGGATCAGCGTGAAGAAAAATAGCGGGGCGGGGTCTATCGTATGTCGCGACCGCAGGGTCAAAACCGGCGCTATATCCACACTGCAAGAGGAATCAGTTATTGGATAGTCAAGCACTAGTGGTGTATTGCAGTTGCCCGGATCAGGCTATCGCCGAGCGCATCGCTGAAGCGATGGTTAATGAGCGGCTGGCAGCCTGCGTCAACCTTATCTCCGGCCTCACCTCAATTTATCGTTGGGAAGGCCAGCTTCAGCGTGATACCGAATTGCTGCTGATCATTAAGACCCGCAGCGCGGTTTATCCGCAACTCCAAGCCCGGCTTCGCCAACTGCATCCTTATCAGCTCCCGGAAATTATCGCCCTGCCGATTCACACCGGATCGGCGGATTATCTGAACTGGATTGCAGCCAATACGGGAGTTTTGGAATGAAGCATCATGGGCGAGCATGGCTCTGGCTGTTACTGTTTCTAGCAGCGGGACCGGCGACGGGCGGGTTGTTTGACCGATTCAGCCACTCCGGGCAGGAGCGGATTCTCGACGCCGATCAGGCCTTTCAGGTCATCGCCAATATGCTTGATCCACTGACGTTGGAGCTGCGCTGGACAATTGCGCCGGGCTATTACCTGTACCGCGACAAATTTCGCTTGAGCGTGGTTGATGGACCGGGCGTCAGCATCGCCAGCATCGAGATTCCGCCCGGTGAACCGAAGGATGATCCCACCTTTGGCCGGCAGCAGGTGTTCCATCAAGCGACAGTGATCACAGCCCGGTTGAACCGTGATCCATCTGCTGAACAGGAGGTACGGATTAAAGCCGACTACCAGGGCTGCGCTGAAATTGGGGTTTGCTATCCACCGCTTAGTCAGACTTTGCCCGTTGCCTTGCCGGTCTATGCACCTTCACTAGCCGCAGCGGGGCCAGTGAAGGTGGAATCACCGCGCCCCCCAAGCACCTCAGCGCTTCATGCGACTTCGCCTGATCCGAGCCGGAGAGCAGAGTCCATCGAACCGGAGCAGGATCGCTTAGCTCGATTGCTGGGCGAGCAGCGTTTTTGGGCGATTCCCGCCTTCTTCGGCTTCGGACTACTACTGGCCTTTACCCCCTGCGTCTTTCCGATGATCCCGATTCTGTCGAGTCTGATCGCCGGTCAAGGCGCGACTTTGACCCGGCGGCGGGCGCTGCTGCTGTCACTAACCTATGTGCTGGCAATGGCCGCAACTTACACCATTGCCGGGGTACTGGCGGCGCTGCTCGGGCAGAATCTGCAAATCTGGTTTCAGAATCCCTGGGTCTTGGCGGTGTTCAGCGGGATGTTCGTGGTTCTGGCGCTGTCCATGTTCGGCCTGTACGAACTGCAATTGCCAGCGACGCTGCAAAACCGGCTGGTGGACTGGAGCAATCAGCAACGCGGTGGTCATCACGTCGGGGTTGCGGTGATGGGGCTGCTGTCGGCATTGATCGTCGGCCCCTGCGTTGCGCCACCGTTGATCGGCGTCCTCACATTTATTGCAGTGACCGGCGATCTCGCGCTGGGCGCAGCCGCCCTGTTTGCGCTGAGTCTGGGAATGGGTGCGCCGCTGCTGCTGATCGGCGCATCTGCTGGTCACTGGCTGCCCCGCGCCGGTCACTGGATGGAGCGGATTAAAGCGGTATTCGGCGTCTTATTGCTGGCGGTGGCGCTGTGGCTACTGGATCGCATCCTGCCGGCAACGGCGAGCATGGCGCTGTGGGCGACGTTGTTGATTGTGACCGCGACCTATATGGGGGTGCTTCAGCCAGTAGCGCATGGCGCACCAGCCTGGCGCACGCTTATCAAGGGGTTGGGACTGGTGCTGTTGATTTACGGGATTCTGCTGCTGATTGGGGTCGCCAGCGGTGGGCGTGATCCGTGGCAACCCTTGCGTGGAGTGCGCCTGATAGCCAGTGCCGCCGGCGAAGCCTCTGCGACAACCGAATCATTATTCCACCCGGTCAAAACTATGGCCGACGTGGAACGGGCCGTGCGGGCCGCTAATGGGCAACCGGTGATGCTCGATTTTTATGCGGACTGGTGCGTGAGCTGCCGGGAATTGGAACGCGAAACATTCACCGACCCGGCAGTGCAGGCGACACTGGCGGGCATGACTGTACTGCGGGCGGATGTCACCGCGAATGATGACGACGACCAAGCCTTATTAAAACATTTTGGGATTATCGGCCCGCCGGCGCTGCTGTTTTTCGGCCCGGAGGGAACAGAACGTCGAGAATACCGGATAGTCGGTTTCGTCGATGCGGCGCAATTTAATCAGCGGGTGCAAGGCTTACCGCGATTGCAGGTTCGGTAAGCCTGTCCGGTTGGTCCATTGCCCGCCCGCGCCAAGAATGGCGCGGGCGGTGTTTTCAGTGTACTGATTCCAGACGCCGGGGGGTGATCCGTGTCAGAGCGGCTATCGGTTGCGGATTAACGGCAGACTGGAAATCGGCCAAGTTGACGAGAAACCCGCTGACAAAATCCAGTCCGCTACGATTCCGATCAACCGTAACCAGCAGCGGTTCATCCAGGGTTAGATAAGCGCCACACGACTCACCGACGCTGCAAATATTCCGGTCATTGTTGGAGTCAGCACCGGCATAAAGTTGATAAACGCCTTTTGGCACATCGCGCATCGTAAAGGCGTAGCCGCCATCCGTCTGAGCCTGCATCGTCCCCTCAGCCACCGTTTCGCCGGTATCGGGATTCAGCAGCAGCGCATATTGTCGGCCCACCGTGCTATACCCTGAACTATTAGCCACCTGCATGATGACCTTGACCTGGAACGTCCCAGCGCTGGACTTAAATGTCAGATTGGCGTTGTAAACGCCGTCCGCCAGTCCAGTCCGGTTGACCGACACCGTATAAATGCCCAAACCACCTGCGTCCACTTGTGTCGGCGTCGCGCTTAACCAGCCGGCATCTACGGTTGGTGGCGATACGGCCAGGTTACCGCCGCCGCCATTTAACACGCTCAGAGTCTGGCTACTGAGACTGATCCCGAAGTTTAGCGCAGTGGGATTAACGGCCAGAATTGGCGTCGGATCGACCGGTTGGCCGCCGCTATTAATCGCCGCTATCGCCGCCTTGTAGCCGTTGATCAGGCCATAGCCGAACTGGTCATCGCGGCCCGCCACGCCAATATCATCGGTCAATGCGCCAGCGACCAGCAGATTGGCGACATCCGCCGGCGTCAACTGCGGCGCCAGCGCCTTCATCAAGGCCACCACCCCGGCGACATGCGGCGTCGCCATCGAGGTGCCTTGCCAGATCACGTAGTCGTTGACCAGAACACCCCCGGTATCGGTGGCCACCGTGCTCAACACTCCATCCGGCTTGCCGTCGCCATTCACATCTTGGGCGGTGCTGCCGCCGGGCGCAGCCACGCTAATCCAAGCGCCAAAGCTGGAATACGGCGCCAAATTCTTGTTGATGTCCACCGCACTGACTGCCAGCACGCCCGGATAGGCCGCCGGATAGAATCGCGTACTGTTGGCGCTGTTGCCAGCGGCGGCAACGACCACCACCCCGGCGGCGCGGGCCAGATCAAAAACGGCCTGATCCTCTGAGTCGAAATAGGTTGATCCCAAACTCAGGTTGATAACATCAGCGCGGCGGGGTGGAACCGTACCCGAATCATTGGGCAGACCGGCGGCGAAACGCACCGCCTGTTCGATATCGTAAATGGAGCCGCCCAACCGGCCCACTGCCCGCAGCGGCATCACCTTGGCACCGAAGGCGACACCGGCGACGCCAATCCCGTTGTTGGTCGCCGCCGCCACCGTACCGGCCACATGGGTTCCGTGGAAGGAACTGCTGCCGTCTGGATTGGAGCGGTCACCCGGATCGCTGGGATCGCGATCAATCCCATCGCCATCCAGCGCGTTGGCTGGATCACTGATGAAGTCATACCCCGCTACCCATTGTCCTTGCAGATCAGGATGGCTCAATACGATCCCGGTATCGATCACCGCCACGATAACCCCAGCGCCGGTCGTCAAATCCCAGGCTTGCGGCAGGTTGATTTGCGGGTAGTGCCATTGATAGCGGTATAACGGATCATTAGGGCTGAACTGAATCTGGCGCAGATAATTAGGCGCAGCGGCAGCGACATCCGGGTTTTGAGCCAGCGCCCTGACTTGGCGCAGGGTTTCCAGCTTGTCGCGCTGGACGGCGTCTGCAGGCTGAAATTCATCGGAAGGGTCTGACGAAGTCGCACCAGTCGCTGCCCGATAAACGCCCAGCGATTGCAGTTGGTTGAAATTAAATCGGTGGTTACGTTCCTGGATTTCCTGCTGGCCGCTAGTCATCAAACCGAGAGTCTGGGCTTGGGCGCGTAATCCGTCAGGACGAGCGGCGGCGCTATCCTGAAAGCGCAGGATCACTTCGCCAGGGATAAACTCGTCGCTCAACCGCAGGCCCGGGCTGGATGAAACCTGCGTTTGGCCGATGGTCAGCAGATAATTGGATGCGCCGCTGTGGACCGTTACCCGTACCAGATAATCGCCACTCGCTTTTACGGTCAGCGATTCGACCCGGCGCTGGCTGATGGCGGCGTCAACCAACTGGCCGTTGCGATCCGCCAGCTCCAGATCAAGATCGTTATGGACGCCATCACCAGCAATCAGCAGGTTAATTTGCTGGCCGGCCAGAAGACTGACCTGGTACACATCGGCCAAATCGCCGCTACTGTGTGATCGGCCAGCCGGTCCAGCGCCGGGTTGGTTGAGGTATCCGCCCAGCGTAACCGGATTAGGGATAGGCTGGGCGGTGGCAATGCTATCGTTCGCCTGATAAGGCGCTTCCGGATCATTTACGTCGCTGTCGATAGCGGAACCGGCCGCTGGACGAATCGTCCCGCTCACGGTGTACTGAGCTATTGGTGGCGGTGGCGGTGAGTCGCCGCCTCCACCGCCACCGCAGGCATACAACAAGGCAAAACCGATGATTATTAAGACTGGTCGGGTGGATTTTGAAATGCCTGCATTCATGACTGCTCGTCCTCTTCTGGGCATTGAACCCGCCTAAAATGACCTGTTCGAACTTCTTCTCCACTATCATGCGGAACGTGCTATGAACCATCGCTTTGAAATTATTGATCAGTCGGTTGGCTATAGTGGGTTTTTCCGTCTGGAACAATATCGGCTGCGCCATGAATTATTTGCGGGCGGCTGGAGTGCGGATATTAATCGCGAGTGCCTGGAGCGCGGTCACGCCGTTGCGGTGCTGTTGTATGACCCAGATTCCGACCAGGTGGTGTTGCTGGAGCAGTTCCGGGTGGGGGCGCTGGAGTTTCCGGGTGGGCCGTGGCTGCTGGAGATCGTCGCTGGAATTATGGACGATCCCGATGAAACCACGGAGGACGTAGCGCGACGGGAAACCGACGAGGAAGCTGGCTGTGCGCTGCTTGATCTGATCCCGGTTTGCCATTATCTGGTCAGTCCGGGTGGAACTTCCGAAAGCATCACGCTGTTTTGCGGTCGGGTGGACGCATCGACTATCAAGGATCAGGTGCGCGGAATCGCCGCCGAACACGAAGATATTCGGTTACATGTCGTTTCCCGCACCGAGGCGCTAGCCTTGTTGCAAACCGGACGCATCAACTCCGCCGCACCGATCATCGCGCTGCAGTGGTTAGAGCTGAATCGGGCAATGCTGCTAGAGCGCTGGCGTTTGCCGCCGCCTTAAAGGCCCAGGCGTTGCAGATCGGGATCGACTTGGGTCCGGCTCCACAGTTCGCGAAACAGTTCCAGCAATTGCTTCATCCGTTCGTTCGGATGTGGATCATAACTGCCGATCAGCCGACGTGGATCGCTGAAATGCAGCAAACTCCGCTCATCGACAATGGCGAAAGCCTGACTCAGTTCTGGCCGATCTAGCCGTTCTTCCGGGATGGGGGTATGCAGAATCAGCGAACTGGTCAGCCGCTCGCCAAGCCGCGCCAGTCGCGGGCAGGCGTTGCGCCATTCGCGGGCGGGTGGCAACACCCAGTGCAGGCGCAGCCGGGGTTGACTCACTATCCGGCTGCGGATAGCCGCCAGGATTTCGGCGTCGCCATACAGTTCCGCTCGCACCAGTGGCGTGTAGAGACAGAGAGTGCGCCGCATTCCCACCAGCATGTCCAACAATGCCCGCCGGCTGTCGTCCAGTCCGTTCAACGCAATTGGGGAATTCTGATCATCGTTCGCCATGGTCTTTACCTCGCCATTGCGGAAGAATTTTCCTCACTGCTAATTTTAAGCGTGTTGTCTGGGTTGTTCTGCAATATGTCGGATTAATTTTCCGCGGAAACCCCAGAAAGAATCTTTACCCAGGACTTTTGCTGGAACTGCTCGCCAGAAGGGCGAAATTGGCATAAAAAAACCCGCTGAATCGCGGGCTTAGAGACTTCTTTGGACTGCGTTGGATGCTTAATTGAAGGCTAGGGTCGGAATCGAACCGGCGTCCACGGCTTTGCAGGCCGCTGCATGACCACTCTGCCACCCAGCCAAAAACGGATTCCAAGTTGCCTTGGAGACAAAAAAGCCTCGAAAAATCGAGGCTTGGAAACCTGGAGCGGGAAACGAGACTCGAACTCGCGACCCCAACCTTGGCAAGGTTGTGCTCTACCAACTGAGCTATTCCCGCTCTGCGTAGATTGGTAATTCTAACGAAAAAAAACGGACCGTCAAGCCCATTCAGCCGCGTCGCAGCAGCGGCCACGCCGCGACCAGATAATGCAGCATCGACCACAATGTCAGCATCGCCGCCGCCACCAGCAAGCTCAGCCCAATCTCTAATGTCGGGAAGCCCCACAGCGGCTCCCGATACAGTAACAGCAGAACGGCGATCATCTGCGCGGTGGTCTTAATTTTGCCGACCATCGATACCGCCACCTGCTCCTGTCCGCCAAGCTGCGCCATCCACTCGCGTAGCGCCGAGATAGCGATCTCACGACCAATGATGATCGCCGCCGCCGCCGCCATGAGCGGCGTAGGAATCGCCTGCACCAGCAACACCAACGCTGTCGCCACCATCAACTTATCCGCCACCGGATCCAGAAACGCCCCAAACGCCGAGGTTTGACCGAGCCGCCGCGCCAAATAGCCGTCCAGCCAATCGGTCAGCGCCGCTAACCCGAACAGGGCGCTGCACAACAGATTGGCGCTGCGGAAAGGCAGAAAAAACCCGCCCGCCAACACCGGGATCAACGCGATCCGCAGCAGAGTCAGGCTCGTGGGGACGTTAAGGCGCATGGTTCGCGGCACGTTCAGGCTTCTCCGTGAAAGGCGTCATAGATGCGCTGGGCCAACGTGGCGCTAACGCCCTCGGCCCGGACCAGATCCTCGATGCCAGCTCGCATCAACTGTTTCAGGCCACCGAACTGCCGTAGCAGCGCTTGTCTGCGTTTGGGGCCAATCCCGGGAATTTCGTCCAGCACAGAAGCGGTGCGGGCCTTAGCCCGGCGCTGGCGGTGGCCGGTAATGGCAAACCGGTGCGCTTCATCGCGGATCTGCTGCGCCAGATGCAGGGCAGCCGAATCGGCAGGCAGTATAAGAGGGCGGTTTCCCTCCAACAAGTACAGCGTCTCCAGCCCCGGTTTGCGCTCCGGCCCCTTAGCGATACCGATCATCCTTACTCCGGTCACGCCCAAGGTTCCCAACACTTCACCCGCCTGCGCCAACTGCCCCTTGCCGCCGTCGATGAACAGAATATCAGGCAACGGGCCCTGTTCATCGCACAGCCGGACATAACGCCGGGCCAGCGCCTGATGCAGGGCAGCGTAGTCATCGCCAGGCGCAACCCCCTCAATGTGATAGCGGCGATAGTCTGATTTGAGTGGCCCCTCCCCACCAAACACCACGCAAGACGCTACCGTCGCCTCGCCCTGAGTATGGCTGATGTCGAAACATTCCAGCCGGGTCAGCTCATGGTCGATCCCCAGCACCTCCCGCAGCGCCGCCAACCGTTGACGAAATCCAGCCTGGCTGGACAGACGAGCGGTTAATGCCTGGTCAGCGTTATGTTGCGCCATGTCCAGCCAGCGCGCCCGTTCACCGCGCACCCGAACCGTAATGGCGACCCGTTGACCAGACCGTTCCTGGAGCGCCTGCGCTAGTAACGCCGCCTCATCCGGTGGGTGGCTGACCAGCAGTTCGGCGGGAATTGCTTTGTCGAGATAGTACTGGGCTAAAAACGCACTCAGCACTGTTTCAGCACTTTCGCTTTCCGGCAAACGCGGGAAGAACGCCCGGTTGCCGAGTAAACGTCCGCCGCGAAAGACCAAGATCTGCACACAGGCCTGCCCGCCTTGGACAGCGCACGCGATCACATCCAGATCGCCGCTGCCACCTTCCACATGCTGATGCTGTTGAATCTGCCGCAATTCGGCAATCTGATCGCGGTAAGTCATCGCGATCTCGAAATCCAGCGCCGCAGCGGCAGTTTCCATGCGTTGCGCCAGTTCCTCGACCAACTGGCCGCTCTTGCCTTCCAGAAACAGGACCACATCGCGCAATTGCCGCTGGTAGCCCTCCGCCTCCACTAGACCAACGCACGGCGCAGTGCAACGCTTGATTTGGTATTGCAGGCAGGGCCGACTGCGCGTGCGAAAAAAACGGTCGTCGCACGAGCGCAAGCGAAAGGTCTTCTGGAGCAGGTTCAGGGTATCGCGCACCGCGCTGGCGCCGGGATATGGCCCGAAATAGCGGCCGGGGGCCCGCTTGGCGCCGCGATGCAAGGTCAGGCGCGGAAATTCGTCTGCGGAAACGTGAATACAGGGATAGCCTTTGTCATCGCGCAGCAGAATATTGTAACGAGGTTGAAGCTGCTTGATCAGTGTGCTTTCCAGCAGCAGCGCTTCGGTCTCAGTATGCGTGACCGTCACCTCAATGGCGCAAATGCTGGATACCAGACGGCGAATCCTGACCGAAACCGGGTTTTCCCGGAAATAGCTGGCGACCCGCTGCCGGAGATTACGGGCCTTGCCGACATATAAGGTCTCGCCACGCTGATCCAGCATCCGGTAGACGCCGGGTAGCGTGGTGAGGGCCTTGAGAAAGGCAGTGGCGTCGAAAGGAGGCAATGGTACGGTCATGTCTGGCGCGATCCGGTCGGTTCCAAGCCGGCTGGCGGTAAAACCCACCGGCCCGGAGGCCGCGTTTTCGTCCTGGATGACCGTCCTGGTTTAGAGATCCCGGCGAATGTCGTATTTTTCCATCAGCCGATACAGCGTCATGCGCGACACGCCCAGCTCCTGCGAAGCACGGGCGATGTTAAAGCGAGTGCGCAGCAGCGTGGCCTGAATGGTTTCGCGATCTGCCGCCATCCGCGCCTCGTCCAGCGTGACGAAGGTCCGCACCGGCGAACGCCGCTCCAACTCCAGATCAACCGGCGTGATGTAAGGACCTTCGCTCAACAGCACCGCCCGGCGGATGCGGTTCATCAATTCCCGGACATTGCCGGGCCAGTCGTAGCGGTTGATCACTTCCAGCGCGTCACGGCTAAATCCTCGCGCCGAAGTCCGTGTCTCGGCGGCGAACTTGGCGAAAAAGTACTTGGACAGCAACTCCACATCGCCTTTGCGTTCACGCAGACCGGGCGTCCGCAGATGCAGCACATTCAACCGATAATACAAATCTTCACGGAACCGGCCTTCTCGCACCGCCTGTTCCAACTGGGTATTGGTGGCAGCGATCAACCGGACATTGGCGGGAATGAGTTTGGTCGCCCCCAGCCGACGGATTTTCTTTTCTTCCAGAAACCGCAGCAAGTTCGCTTGCAGTTCGGGAGCAAGATCACCGATCTCGTCCAGAAACAGGGTGCCGCCATTAGCCGATTCGATATGGCCGATATGGCGGTCTCCAGCACCGGCAAACGCGCCTTTTTCATGACCGAACAGCTCCGACTGAATTAAGTTGGAGGGCAATGCGGCGCAGTTCATGGCGACAAAGGGCGAGGCAGCGCGGGCCGAGTATTCGTGAATCGCGTGCGCAGTCTGTTCCTTGCCGGTGCCGCTTTCACCGGTCACCAACACCGGCACGTCCACTTCCGCCGCTTTCTGGATCCCGCGAAACAGGGTTTGCATGGCTGGACTGTTACCGATCAGCCCGTATTGCGATTCCAGCTCATGCTGCCGGCGCATGGTGGTTTCGGTCAGCGTCGCCATCCCGTAGGCATGTCCAAGAGTTACGACCAATCGTTGTGGATCAATCGGTAGGGTGTGGTAGTCGTAACAACATTCGGCAATCAGGCTGGATATCGACTTGCGGTCGATACATTGACGGGATAACGCCACAATCCATTGCATTTGTCGCCGCGCCAGCACCAAATCGAATAACCACTGAATGGAACGCTCCGATTCACAGCTAAACAACACCACCAACCCCACCTCGAAGGAGTGTTCGGTCAGCAGGGTTCGGGCTAGTCCCCCATCCTGAGCCGAATAAATCTCCCAGTCCGCCGCTCCGATTTTCTGGAGCGTCGCATCATCGACAACTGCTGTGCTTAAAATCAATAGTTTACGCATTAATATGGACCTTCTATCAAAAGAGGGCGATTTCAATCGGGGATCGGGTCGCACACTCGTTATATGTCAGGGACTCTCCATCGTCACTGGAAACTGATCAACAAACTGTCAATAAATTATCGAGTGACGCAGATCATCACGCTAGCCTTGTTATCCGCCGCATTTTCGGTACTTAACGACTGAGCACATCGCTAGCAGATTATGCTTTGGTCAAGATTCAGCTATCACTTAAACTAGTCAAACTCACAGTTTTCGACGGCTTATCCGTTGCCTAAATAGTTTACGGGGCAATATTGACATTGTCACTAACATTTACAAGCATAGTGACATTATTTGCCGATGTAGCAGTAAAAATGGGTTCTAAACAGGACAAGGTTTCCGGCTCAATATGGCTTAAAAAGCTACATTTTTTACCATTATGCCCCAAATTAGATCCTGACACCGGGCGCTGCCTGCCGTCATCTCACCCTCTGATTGCTCTTGGACGTCTTATGCTCTCTCTGCTCTACCCACCACTCCGCACCCTGCTGTTTCAGTTTGATCCCGAAACCGCCCATGACTGGACGCTGCAATTGCTGCATTCAGCCCCGACGCCGCTCCTAAAAGCATCCTTCGCCACCCATGTTCCTGCCGCGCCGCGTCGGGTGATGAACCTCGATTTTCCCAACCCGGTCGGGCTGGCGGCAGGATTGGACAAAAATGGCGAATGTATCAATGCTTGGGCAGCGCTGGGGTTTGGCTTTGTCGAGATTGGCACAGTGACGCCCCGCCCCCAGCCGGGCAATCCCAAACCCCGAATGTTCCGATTGCGGCAAGCAGAGGCGCTGATTAACCGGATGGGGTTCAATAATCGCGGTGTCGATGCGGTGGTTGAGCAGGTTCGGCGATCCGGGTTCAAGGGGGTGTTAGGCATCAATATCGGTAAGAATGCAGATACCCCGGTAGAGCGGGCGACTGAGGACTACCTGACCGGTCTACGCACGGTCTATCCGTGGGCCAGCTATATCACTGTCAACATCTCGTCGCCGAACACGCCAGGTCTGCGGGATTTGCAATACGGCGCGGCGCTGGATGGCTTGCTGACGGAGCTGAAAGCAGAGCAGCAGCGACTGGCTGACCACCACGGCCGTTATGTGCCGCTGGCGCTCAAGATTGCCCCGGATATTGCGGACGCCGATCTACCGACTGTGGCGCAGGCGCTGCAGCGTCACTGTATTGATGCGGTGATCGCCACCAACACCACCTCTTCCCGCGTCGGAGTTGAAGGGCTGCCCCATGCAAATGAAACCGGGGGGCTGAGCGGCGCCCCGTTGCGAGATCGCGCTACGGCGGTGGTGCGGAATCTGGCGGAACTGCTGGCCGGAGAACTGCCCATCATCGCGTCCGGCGGTATCCTGTGCGGCGCTGACGCTGCCGCCCGAATCGCCGCCGGGGCCAGTCTGGTGCAGCTATATACTGGTTTCATCTATCGCGGGCCAACGCTAATCAGCGAAGCAGTCCGAGCCTTGCGGTAGCAAACTGTGTAGTTTCAGGAGCAACCGCTGTTGCCCTGCACGCCAAGTTGGCGCTGTTCCATCAACCGGAGGATTTGCATATGCCCAAACTACTGCTGTTGCTGTTGACGCTGCTGGTTCCCGCCTTGGGCCAAGCCGCCGCTATCGAAACCAAAGTCGTCGAGTACCGCCAAGGCGATACCCGACTGGTTGGTTATCTGGCCTACCCCAAGGACGCAAAGACACCATTACCCGGCGTACTGGTGGTCCATGAATGGCTTGGTCTGAACGATTACGCCAAGCATCGCGCTGAGCAATTGGCGGAACTGGGCTATGTCGCATTCGCCGCTGACATTTACGGCGACGGCAAAATTGCCGCCGATACCAAGGAAGCCGGGATGCTGGCTGGTTCCTACAAAAAGGATCGGGCGTTGTTGCGGGCGCGGGTCGCTGCCGGACTGGCGACATTGAAAGCGCAACCACAGGTCGATCCGTCCAAGACCGCTGCGATAGGTTATTGCTTTGGCGGCACAGCCGTGCTGGAACTGGCCCGCAGCGGCGCTGAAGTGGCGGGTGTGGTCAGTTTCCACGGAGGTCTGGACTCGCCAACGCCGCAGGACGCCAAGAATATCCGCGCCAAGGTGTTGGCATTGCATGGAGCGGATGATCCCTATGCGCCAGCGGATCAGGTTGCCGCGTTCGAGCAGGAAATGCGTGGGGCCGGTGTGGATTGGCAGTTGCTCATCTATGGCGGCGCGGTACATGGTTTTAGCAACCCCGCCAATGGGAATAACAATAGCAAGGGCGTCGCCTACAACGCCAAGGCCGATCGGCGCTCCTGGCTGGCCATGCAGCAATTTTTCAACGAACTGTTCCACCCTGCTCAACAGTCACCCTGACCTTCATCGACGCCTCTTGCCAGCAAGACAGCAGGCAAGAGGTTTCCCACCAAGGTGGTCTAAAGCACACCCCGCTCTGCCAGAGAGGTTGTTTGCCCATCACCGACCACAATGTGGTCCAACAGCCGTACATCAATCAGGGCCAGCGCCTCTTTTAACCGCAAGGTGATTGACTCATCGGCCCGGCTGGGTTCGGCAACCCCGGACGGATGGTTATGAGCAACAATGATCGCGGCGGCGTTGTGATGCAGGGCTCGTTTCACTACTTGGCGTGGGTGAACGGCGGAACTGTCAATCGTGCCGAAAAACAGTTCCTCGTACTGAATAACCCGGTGTTTGGTGTCCAGAAACAGGCAGGCAAACACCTCGCTCTGATGATGCCTCATCCGAGCCATCAGATAGCGGCGGGTGTCGGCGGTGCTCTGAATGGGGTCACTGCGATGCAGCGTTTCCTCCAGATGACGGCGTGCCAGTTCCAGCACTGCCTGTAACTGTACGAACTTGGCTGGCCCCAACCCTGGTGTCGCGCAGAACCCGACCTGATCCAGCTCCAGCAGGGTTCGTAAATTGCCGTGCTGCTTGAGCATGTCGCGGGCAAGGTCAACCGCGCTGCGGCCAGGCGTCCCAACTCGCAGAAAGATCGCCAGCAGTTCGGCGTCGGACAGTGCTCCGGCCCCCCGTTGCAACAGCTTCTCGCGGGGACGTTCATCATCGGGCCAATCGCGAATAGACATTGGATTTTCCTTGCTGATCACTCACTCAAAACATGGTCACTGAGAATAGACAGATCAAGCATTCGTGTAAATGAACTGATTCAAACGGCATTTTTGCCAATAATGCCCGGTTTTAAGGCAATCTCGGCACATTAAGCACTGGTATAAAGCACATGATGTTTTCAAACGGGTAGGATTGAGTCCTGATTAAAACCATCAATATTTTCCTAAACAGTGACTTGATAAAGTTGGCAATCGCTTTGCTGCATCCGCCACCAAGAGTTTGCGCTTACCAACCTAGTTGGGAGCAGCGCGGATTCGGGCGGCTAACGGGGGCCGCCGTCGCGGACTATGGCGTCCGGATGTGCGTGAAGTGAATGCACGTTCGGACGTCCTTTTTATTCCCCCCTTTCCCCCATTTTCCCATCTCGCCTCCTGTCCGCCTTTTGCACCAGTCCAAGCTGCGTTAAGCTCTGTTACGAGTTCTCAATTCCCGTGGAGCTTCGCCATGCTGCAACCTTTGGCTAAAAAACACATTCTGCTGGGTGTCACCGGCGGTATTTCAGCGTACAAAAGTGTCGATCTGGTGCGCCGTCTAGGCGAAGCCGGAGCTGAAGTGCAAGTGGCGATGACTCCGGCAGCAACCGCCTTCATCGGGCCGCTGACCTTTCAGGCCGTGTCCGGTCAGCCAGTGCGAACCGAGTTGCTGGATACCCGCGCCGAGGCTGGCATGGGCCATATCGAACTGGCGCGATGGGCAGATTTGATCCTGATCGCCCCGGCAACCGCCGATTTTCTGGCCCGACTGGCGCACGGTTTCGCTAATGACTTGCTGAGTACCCTCTGCCTGGCAACTGACCAGCCGATTGCTGTTGCGCCGGCGATGAACCGGATGATGTGGCAAAACCCGGCGACCCAGGACAACTGCCGGTTGCTGGCGCGGCGCGGCGTCAAACTCTGGGGGCCGGGGGTTGGGGAACAGGCGTGCGGCGAAATCGGCGCCGGGCGGATGTTGGAGCCGGTGGAATTGCGGAATTTCGTAGTGGAGATGCTCGGAACAAGGGAGGAACCAGCGCCCTGGCGATCCGAACCGCCCGCTGGAGAATCCCTGCCTAGACCACAGGATCTGCAAGGTTTGACCGTGTTGTTGACCGCTGGCCCGACCCGTGAGGCGCTCGATCCGGTGCGCTTCCTCACCAACCGCAGCACCGGGAAAATGGGCTTTGCCGTGGCGGCAGCGGCGGCGCAGGCCGGAGCGCAAGTCGTGATCATTAGCGGTCCGGTGAATATGCCTACTCCACCCGGTGTTGAACGGATTGAGGTGGAAAGCGCGGTTGAGATGCATCAGGCGGTGATGCACCGGGTTCGGCAGGCGGATATTTTTATTGCGACTGCCGCAGTCGCCGATTACCGGGCCGCCCATCCCGCCGGGCAGAAAATCAAGAAAACCAGCGAAGTGCTGACGCTGGAACTGGTACGTAATCCCGATATTCTGGCCGAAGTCGCAGCTTTATCTTCTCACCGGCCATTTACCGTTGGTTTTGCCGCTGAGACGCACGAGGTGCTGCATTACGCAGAGGATAAGCGTCGCCGCAAAAATCTGGATTTAATCGCCGCCAATCAGGTTGGCATCGTTGGCAGCGGCTTTGAAAGCGAGCAGAATGCCTTGCACGTTCTATGGGAAGGCGGAGGAAAACTCTTGCCGATGACGGATAAAATCCGGCTGGGACAACAATTGATCGCGTTAATCGCGGAACGGTATCTGCTCTGGAATGCCAAGGATTAAGGTTACTGGGATCCATTACTTAAACCGGCGTAATGAATAATGAATCTTACCGTCGGTCAATCCGTCCACTTCCTCTTTGACAACTCCCGTGACCCACCAAACCATCGAACTGAAAATACTTGATCCACGGCTGGGTCAGGACTGGCCCTTACCCGACTATGCCACCGCAGGCTCTGCTGGACTGGATTTACGCGCTGCCCTGAATGAACCGCTGACGGTGCAGCCGGGTGAAACCCATTTAATCCCCACCGGGCTGGCGATTCACATCAGTGATCCCGGTTTGGCCGCGCTGGTGCTGCCGCGATCTGGCCTCGGTCATAAACATGGCATTGTGCTGGGCAATCTGGTCGGGCTGATCGACAGCGACTATCAAGGTGAATTGTTAGTGTCTTGCTGGAACCGGGGCCAGACCCCCTTCACCATCGCGGTCGGTGAACGGATCGCGCAACTGGTGATCGTGCCAGTGGTGCGGGCCCACTTTGCGATCGTTTCTGAGTTTGCGCCCAGTGCACGCGGAATGGGCGGTTTCGGTCATTCCGGGCGACATTGAGGTCATGAAAAAATCCATTTTTCGGGAATACGACATTCGCGGCGTAGTGGAACGCGATCTGAGCGCTGAGGTGGTGCGCGACATTGCTCAGGCAGTCGCCAGTCTGGCCGCTGAGCGGGGTGAAACCAGTGTCGCGGTCGGGCGCGACGGACGATTGTCCAGCCCCATGCTCTGTGATGCCGTGAAAGCCGGGATTCGCGCCGCTGGACTGGACGTGCTGGATTTAGGCGCAGTCTCTACTCCGCTGCTGTATTACGCCACCCACGTTCTCGCCGAAACCCGCGCCGGCGTGATGGTCACCGGTAGCCATAACCCGCCCGATTACAACGGGCTGAAAATCGTCATTGACCGGATCGCCTTGCATGGCGAGGTCATCCGTGATCTGCGCCGCCGGATTGAAACCGGCGATCTGCGCCACGGCCACGGCGGCGAGCGGGCAATCAGCCTTCGCGCCGGCTACATCCAGCAGGTCAGTAGCACGCTGCCCTTGCCCCGACCGTTAAAAGTAGTGGTGGATTGCGGTAACGCTATTGCAGCCAAAACCGCGCCAACCTTGCTGCGGGCGCTCGGCTGTGATGTGGTGGAGCTGTATTGCGAGGTGGATGGGCGCTTTCCACACCATCATCCCGATCCCAGTCTCCCGGAGAATCTGGTGGATTTGCAGGCGGCGGTATTGGCGCAACAAGCCGATATAGGATTGGCCTTCGACGGCGACGCTGACCGACTGGGTGTAGTGGACAATACAGGAGGGATTATCTGGCCGGATCGGGTGCTGATGGCACTGGCTGAAGAAGTATTGACCCGGTGTCCCGGTGCGGCGGTGGTCTACGACATTAAATGCTCGTGGCATCTGACCCGGCTGATTGAACGGCTGGGCGGGCGAGCAATTTTGTGGAAATCCGGCCATTCGCTGATCAAGGCTAAAATGCGCGAGACCGGCGCTTTGCTCGGTGGCGAGCTGACCGGCCACTTTGCCCATGCCGATGACTGGTTCGGCTTTGACGATGCGTTTTACGCTGCGGCCAGACTGTTGAATCTGCTGGCCCGGCAGTCCGGCTCCAGCGCCGAATTTTTCGCCGCTTGGCCAACGGGATTGACTACCCCGGAATTGCGGTTGGACATGGCCGAGGGTGAGCCGGTGGCGTTTATGAACCGGTTATTGGCGCAGGCTGATTTTGGCCAGGACGCCCGATTAATCATGGTGGACGGGTTGCGGGTCGAGTTTCCGCACGGCTGGGGACTGGTACGGGCCTCCAACACCACACCCAGTCTGGTGCTGCGCTTCGAGGCGGATGATTCCACATCAATGGGCGAAATTCAGGAGCGGTTCCGCCGACAATTATGGGCGCTGCAACCCAACCTGACGTTGCCGTTCGGTCAAGACTCGCTTGTAGCACAACAGTAGCTTGATGTAATGCATGGCCCATTACCAATGGGCAGCAATCCACAAAAAACAGCCAAAAAAACCCGGCAGCGCCGGGCTTTTGGAGCAATGCTTAAAAAATCAAGCTTCGTCGAGCGGGCGGATATTAGTTGCCTGCTTGCCTTTGGGGCCGGTCGTCACGTCGAAGGAGACTTTCTGGTTCTCCCGGAGCGTTTTGAAACCCCGTGCCTGAATGGCGGAGAAATGTGCAAACAAATCATCGCCCCCATTATCGGGCTTGATGAAACCGAAACCCTTCGATTCGTTAAACCACTTGACGGTGCCAGTAACCATTATTGGTATTTCCTGAACTAAAAGCCTTGGAACAGTTGGGCCGTAACCCAATCAACCTGCACGGGAATCAAACCAGGGAATTTGACGAACTGCAATGACCGACTTGTGGTGGGTGCTACAGTGAGCGAGCAAATTCACTACTTGAAGATCACACGCAGTCAACACTATAGGCAAAGAATCCGGGCAGGGCAAGCAAGTTTTACCGTTTTGGATCGATACCGCTCATGCGCCAAACTATTTTCCGCGTTCCGGCAGTTCCTTGGCCATGACCAGCGCATCTTCTTTACCCTTGGCCGCCGGGTAGTAGCCGATTCGCAGACCAATCTCACAAAACCCCGCAGCGCTGTAAAGCCGCACGGCGCGGTGGTTGGAGGGGCGAACCTCCAGAAATACCGTCTGGGTCTGGACGGAATAAGCCAAGTCCAGCAGATGATCCAATACCTGTCGCGCCAACCCGCGCCCCTGCAATTCCTCCCGCACGCACAGGTTGAGAATATGCGCCTCGCCAGCGGCCGCTGACAGGATGCCGTAACCTTGAATAGGGCCATGCGGAATTTGCAACACCCGGCAAAAATAACCAGTGCGAATGCAGTCGCGGAAGATGCCGTCGGTCCAGCAGAACTCGTAGGCTCGCCGCTCGATCAAAGTAATCTCCCGCAAGTCGGCGAACAACATCGGGCGAAACTGGCCGGCCTGTGGTTCGCGCAGCGCATTCATGGCGCGAGCGATCTCCCATCGGACGTGGAGAGGTGCATGATCAACGCCCGCCGCGCCAGCCGCAGGTCATCCCAGGTTTTACGCTTCTCACGCGGCGACCGCAGCAGATACGCCGGATGGTAGGTGACCACTAGCGGGATGCGGGCCAGGCCGAAGCGATGCACTTGGCCGCGCAATTTGCCAATCGGGGTGTCGGTCGCCAACAGGTTTTGGGCGGCGATCCGGCCTACCGCCAGGATAAGGCGTGGACGAATCAGCGCGATCTGTCGTTCCAGAAACGGCCGGCAACTGGCGGCTTCACCGGGGGCTGGATCGCGGTTGTCCGGCGGACGGCATTTCAATATATTCGCTATAAAAACCTGCTCGCGCTTTAGCCCAACCGCCTGCAACATCGGGTTGAGCAGTTTGCCGGCCCGCCCGACAAACGGTTCGCCTTGTCGATCCTCATCTGCGCCGGGCGCTTCGCCAATCACCAGCCACTCCGCCCGGCGGTCGCCTACCCCGAACACAGTTTGAGTCCGGGTCTTACATAGGCCACAGGCAGTGCATTGCCGGACTTCCTCTGCTAGCGCGTCCCAATCCATGTGTGCAATAGTCGCCGCTCGGCGATTAGGCGCAACTGGAGCAAAATCAGCAGCGTTGGGGTGGTTCGATGGTTCTAGCAGGCGGGCGGCGTCAAGGTGATTTGAGGATTCAGACTGACACGAAACTTCGGCGTGATCCGAAGGTTCCGGCTCCATTGACAAGACAGGGTGATTTGACGGGTCCGGCTGGCGCGGGCCGCCGGCCAGTGACTGACGCGGCAGCCATAGCGGAATACCGAGATCGGCCAGAACCTGGCGCTGACGGTCGCCGGACATGGCGGACCTTTACAACAGCTGCGGGTGCGCCCGCTCGCTGGGCTGCAACATCTTGTTCAGCGCATTCACATAGGCTTTAGCCGAGGCGATGACAATGTCGGTATCGGCACCCTGACCGTTGACAATCCGCCCGCCTTTAGCAACCCGCACTGTGACTTCACCCTGCGAATCAGTGCCGCTGGTGATGTTATTGACCGAGTACAGCAACAAATCGGTCCCGGTTTCCAAAATGTGCTCAATCGCCCTGAACGCCGCGTCAACCGGGCCGCCGCCAGTGGCTGTCGCGTTGCGCTCAATCCCATCGACCGCTAAGGTGACTTGAGCATTCGGGGTTTCGCCAGTTTCGGAGCAAACCCGCAGATAGCGTAGTTTCACCCGCTCATTGACCGCCGCCAGATTGGCGTCCGTCACCAGCGCTTGCAAATCCTCGTCGTAAATCTCGTGCTTTTTGTCGGCTAGATCCTTGAAACGGGCAAAGGCCGCGTTCAGATCTTCCTCGGAAGCAAAACTAACGCCTAACTCCTCTAACCGGGTGCGGAAGGCATTGCGCCCGGAATGCTTGCCCATAATCATCCGGTTCGCACTCCAACCGACATCCTCGGCCCGCATGATCTCGTAGGTTTCGCGATGCTTGAGAACGCCATCCTGATGAATCCCGGATTCGTGGGCGAAGGCGTTGGCGCCGACAATGGCTTTGTTGGGCTGCACCGGAAAACCAGTGATGTTGGCGACCAGCCGCGAAACAGGGACGATCTGGGTGGTATCAATCCCGGTTTCAAGCTGGAATACATCACGCCGAGTCCGCACCGCCATCACGATCTCTTCTAGCGACGCATTACCGGCGCGCTCGCCAAGACCGTTGATGGTGCACTCCACCTGCCGCACCCCAGCCAGCACCGCCGCCAGCGAATTAGCGACCGCCAGTCCGAGATCATTGTGGCAATGAACCGAAAAAATGGCCTGATCGGCGTTCGGCACCCGCTCGATCAAGCTACGGATAGTGTGGGCAAACTGATCCGGAACGTTGTAGCCAACCGTATCGGGGATATTGATAGTGCGGGCGCCGGCAGCAATGACCGCTTCGGTAATCCGACAGAGAAAGTCGAGTTCAGAACGTCCGGCATCCTCGGCGGAAAATTCGACGTCATCAGTCCAGCGCCGGGCGCGCCGCACCGCTTCAACCGCCCGCTCCAGCACCTGCTCCGGCTCCAGCCGCAGCTTCATTTTCATG
The DNA here is from genome assembly GCA_003989085.1 of Candidatus Competibacteraceae bacterium. Lineage (GTDB taxonomy): Bacteria > Pseudomonadota > Gammaproteobacteria > Competibacterales > Competibacteraceae > RXIV01. Next base: position 505,007 of record RXIV01000001.1, on the reverse strand, counting down.
TGAATTGGCGAGGTGGCGATGAAGGTATGAATCCGGCCCGAAGCGGCGTCCTTGATCGCCTCGCCGACCCGGTCAATATCGGCATCGGCAGCACGGGCCAATCCACAGACAGTGCTGTCCTTGACCGCCCGCGCCACTGCCCGCACTGCCTCGAAATCACCAGGGCTGGCGATGGGAAAGCCGGCCTCAATCACGTCCACCCGCATCCGCTCCAGCATTTTTGCAATACGGACTTTTTCGTCCTTGGTCATTGACGCGCCAGGACTTTGTTCGCCATCGCGCAGGGTCGTGTCGAAAATGATCAGCTTATTCATGGGGCATTGCTCCAGCCAGTGGGCGGGGGTTAGATTCAGGCGACAGCAGAAACAATCGGTTCGCCGTCAGGCTGTTCAGCCTGAATCCGATCAATAGAAAGTTGGATGAACGCCGGATCAATTTCAATCCCGACGCATTGCCGGCGCTGCCGCAAACATGCAATTGCTGTAGTACCGCTGCCCAAAAACGGATCCAGCACCAGCGTATTTTCAGTCGTTGCTGCTAACAAACAGCGTTCCACCAATGCTAAAGGTTTTTGCGTAGGGTGTTTACCAAAGGTCTTTTGTTCCTGGCCTGGTGCGGTAAACGTCCATACGGTTTTCATCTGTTTACCCCCGTTAATTTCGCGCATTAAATCGTAATTAAAATAATGCTGGCTGGCTGAGCTTTTCGCAGCCCATAGCACAGTCTCAGTAGCGTGGGTGAAATAACGACAAGATAAATTAGGCGGTGGATTAGGTTTTTGCCAGATAATATCGTTGAGGATTTTATAGCCTAATTGCTGCATGGCGTAGCCAACAGAAAAGATGACATGATGCGTGCCAGTAATCCAGATCGTTCCATTTGGCTTTAACACCTGTTGGCAACGCCGCAACCACTCCAAGTTGAACTTATGATTCAGTTCTGGTCCTTGCGACTGATCCCAACTCCCTTTATCGACCTTGACCATTTTCCCAGCATGACAGGTGATGCCGCCATTGGAAAGAAAATAGGGCGGATCAGCAAAAATCATGTCAAAACAGCCTTCAGGATAGCGATCTGCAATAGTGTCCAGCCATTCAAGGCAATTGCCCTGGTAAATCTTTACGCTCTGTTTTTCATTCTGATAAACGCCATCTGGCCACCCAGTCAGTCCTGAACCAGCAACCGATTGATTCATAGTTTCTTCGATGGAAGAATTGGATTGACTCATAGGAATTTATTACTGAAGGCACCGCTATTTAACCACAGGATTGATGGATTCACTCTTGCTCCGCCGCCGGGAACGCAATCGCCAACGCCATAGAAACAATACTGGTCCCGACAAGCCATAGGTGAGAAAACCAAAGAACAAAATCTTTGGTGGATCCATCGAGGTAAAAACGAAAATCAGCACGATAATTAGAACAGTAATAAAAGGAACCCGGCTGTGAAAATCAAGCTGCTTGAAGCTGAAATAGAGGATGTTGCTGAACATCAACGCTCCTGCCCCAATGGTGATCATTAGCGCAGGCCATAGCATTTGCGAACCAGTCAGACCCAAATCAGCGCAAATCCAGACCATGCCGGCCACAACAGCGGCGGCAGATGGACTGGGCAATCCGGTGAAATAGCGCTTATCGGCGCTACCAAGTTGTACGTTAAACCGAGCTAGTCGCAACGCCGCCATCACGGTGTAGAAGAATGCCGCCAGCCAACCCACTTTCGACAAAAATGGCCCCATTCCAGCCATCCCACCCAAAGCCCATTCATACATCAACAACGCCGGGGCCAGACCAAATGACACCAGATCGGCCATGCTATCATATTGAGCGCCAAATTCGCTTTCAGTATGGGTCAGGCGGGCAACTCGCCCATCCAGTCCATCCAGCACCATTGCAATAAATATGGCAATGGCAGCGGATTCAAAACGGCTATTCAGGGCAGCAATAATAGCGTAGAAGCCGCAAAACAGCGCAGCCGTCGTGAATAAATTAGGCAGAAGATAAACGCCGCGTGAGCGACGGGGTTCAGAGAGTTGCTCGTTGGTCATTTATAATTGCCTGGGAAAGTTTGGCGCCCATTCCGGTCTTGATCGCACACTCGGCCAAGACTTCTCCTCCGCCCAAATTGAAATACAGCAGCACCGCAATTTTACCCTGAAAAGCAGAATGATAAACCTTGACCGGAGACATTAGGATTTGCCCTATCTCATTTAATTCGCTTTTGAACGGAAGGTTTCTCAAATCGAGATGTTCGCAGACCTGTTGCCAGTTCATTGTGGCGATCCTTCATGATAGGGAATCGACTTTACAATAAAAAGGCGGGGCACATCGGATAACGTATTAACCTCGCAAACCCCGCCTTTCAACTAAGAACCTCCCTCAATTCTTGGTGGTGTCCACCAACCGGTTCGCCTTGATCCACGGCATCATTCCGCGCAGTTTTGCGCCAACCTGCTCAACTGGATGTTCACGGCTAATGCGGCGGTTCGCTCTCAATACTGGAGCGCCTGCCTGATTCTCCAGGATAAATTCACGGGCAAACTGCCCCGACTGAATTTCCTTGAGAATCTTGCTCATCTCAGCCTTGGTCTGCTCAGTGACAATACGCGGACCACGAGTGAGGTCGCCATATTCAGCGGTATTGGAAATTGAGTAACGCATATTGGCAATACCACCTTCGTAGATTAAATCTACGATCAGTTTCACCTCATGCAGACACTCGAAATAAGCCATTTCCGGCGCATAACCAGCCTCTACCAACGTTTCAAACCCGGCCTGAATCAACGCTGTCAAACCACCGCACAAAACCACCTGTTCACCGAATAAATCCGTCTCGCATTCCTCGCGGAACGTGGTTTCAATCACCCCAGCCCGTCCACCGCCATTAGCGGAAGCATAAGACAACGCCAATTCCTTAGCCGCACCAGAAGCATCCTGCGCCACCGCGATTAAACAGGGAACGCCTCCGCCTTGGGTATAAGTAGAGCGGACTAAATGCCCCGGTCCTTTCGGCGCAATCATGATCACGTCCAAATCAGCACGGGGCACGACACCACCAAAATGGATATTAAAGCCGTGGGCGAAAGCCAGTGCTGCGCCCGGCTTCAACCGGGATTCAATCTGCCGGTAAATCAGACTTTGATGCTCGTCAGGAGCGAGAATCATGACTACATCTGCTGCCGCTGCCGCCTCTTCAACCGGCATGACGGTGAGGCCCGCTTGCTCAGCCTTACTAGCCGAAGTGGAACCGGACCGCAAACCAACAATTACTTTGACTCCAGAATCGCGCAGATTCAGGGCATGGGCATGACCTTGTGAGCCATAACCAATAATTGCGACCGTTTTCCCCTTGATCAGGGACAGATCGGCATCTTTGTCGTAATAGATATTCATAGGGGCAATAATCCTGCAAGGGTTAAAACAAATCGTCCCCGACGGATATCCGCAGCGGGGACGGAAAAAGTTTAAAGGTTAAGGGATCAACGTCAGATGTGCAGCGCTTTCTGGCCGCGAGCAATACCGGTTGCGCCCGAACGCACTACTTCCAAAATGGCGTCCCGCTCTACCGCCCGCAGGAAGTTATCCAACTTTTCACCATCACCCGTCAGTTCAATGGTGTAGGTTGCATCAGTCACATCAAGAATTCGCCCGCCGAAAATATCGGCCAACCGTTTCATCTCAGCCCGTTGCTCACCATTAGCCCTAGTCTTAATCAACATCAACTCGCGCTCAATCGCGTCCGTCTCGCTCAGGTCAATCAGCTTGACTACGTCAATCAGCTTGTTGAGTTGCTTGACGATCTGCTCAATAACCTGTTCATTGCCACTGGTGACCAGCGTCAGCCGCGACAGGGTCGGATCGTCAGTAGGCGCGACCGTCAGGCTTTCAATATTATAGCCCCGCGCCGAAAACAGATTAGCAACCCGCGATAATGCGCCGGCTTCATTTTCCAGCAGGATCGAAATCAGATGACGGTTATTGTTGTTCACAGCAGCACCATCCCTTCGTCATGAGTCGAAACCATTTCGTCGCGCTCTGCCAGCAGCATTTCATTCTGACCGCCGCCGGAAGGAATCATCGGGAACACGTTCTCAGTCTGATCGGTAATGAAATCGAGGAATACCGTCCGATCCTTCATAGCAAACGCCTCACGTAACGCCCCTTCCACATCACGCGGTTTATCAATCCGCATGCCGACATGCCCATAGGCCTCAGCCAGCATCACGAAATCCGGCAAGGATTCAAAATAGGTCATGCAGTAGCGCTTCTGATAGAAGAACTCCTGCCATTGCCGGACCATACCAAGATAACCGTTATTCAGGTTCACGATTTTAACCGGCGTGTTGTACTGCTTCATGGTCGCCAGTTCCTGCAACATCATTTGAATGCTGCCATCGCCCGTCACACAAGCCACGTCCTGATCCGGGAAAGCGAACTTAGCGCCCATTGCCGCCGGCAGGCCAAAACCCATCGTACCGAGCCCACCAGAGTTGATCCATTGCCGGGGCCGATCAAAGTGGTAGTACTGAGCGGCCCACATCTGATGCTGACCCACATCGGAAGCAATAATCGCTTGGCCCTGGGTGACTTCATACAGTTTCTGAATCACAAACTGCGGCTTGATGACCTCATTGCTCTGGCGATAGTTCAGCGATTTAATCGCTCGCCATTCATCGATCTGTCGCCACCACTTGCCCAGCGCCTCGGCATCAGGTTTGAGCTTTTCATCACGAATAACGCTAATCATCGCCCGCAGCACATTGGGCACCGAGCCGACAATTGGAATATCCACCTGAACATTCTTGGAAATCGAGGACGGGTCAATATCAACGTGGACAATACGGGCGCTCGGGCAGAACTTCTCAATTTTACCCGTCACCCGGTCGTCAAAACGGGCGCCAATGGCAATCAGCACATCGCAATCGTGCATCGCCATATTGGCTTCATAAGTCCCGTGCATCCCCAGCATGCCGATGAACTGTTTGTCAGTCGCCGGATAGGCACCCAAGCCCATCAAGGTATTGGTGATCGGATAGCCCAGCAACTGGGTCAATTCAACCAATTCCGGGGAACCATCACTCAGAATTACCCCGCCACCGGTATAAATTATCGGGCGCTTGGCCGACAGAATCATATCCACCGCCTTGCGAATCTGTCCGGCGTGGCCTTTGATGGTCGGGTTGTAGGAGCGCAGTTTGACTTTCTTGGGATAGTGGTACTCGGCCTTAGCGATAGTGACGTCTTTTGGCAGGTCGATCAGCACCGGGCCGGGTCGGCCAGTCGTGGCGATGAAAAACGCCTTTTTAATGGTTTCCGCCAGGTTCTTGATGTCCCTGACCAGAAAATTATGCTTGACACAAGGCCGGGTAATGCCGACCGCGTCCACTTCCTGAAAGGCGTCATTGCCGATCAGCGCGGTGGGCACCTGACCGGAAAACACCACCAGCGGCACCGAATCCATGTAAGCATTAGCGATGCCAGTAATCGCGTTAGTGAGACCGGGGCCAGAGGTGACCAACGCCACGCCTGGCTTGCCGCAAGCGCGGGAATAGCCGTCGGCGGCATGCAGGGCGGCCTGCTCATGGCGAACCAGAATATGTTTTACATCTTCCTGGACATACAGGGCATCGTAAATATGCAGCACAGCGCCGCCGGGATAACCAAACAGGTATTCGACGCCTTCTTCCTTGAGGCAGCGGACCATAATTTCAGCACCGGTGATGAGTTCCATCAGCGTTCACTCCTTCATGACGAGTGGGGTTGGGAAAACAGCGATCAGCAAAGCCAAACAGTCGCCAAGGTACGGGCGGTTCATGCCGGGTCGGTGAGGTGGCGGGGCCGGAGCCGCGCTGGGGCGGGGTAAACGCCACGCGGCGGGGGTAACATCCGGCGGGCACAACCCGTCATGAAAGTCGCCGGTACCCGCTAAGGCGCGGGTTTTGCGGACTGGCTATACTACCCAAACTTTATTTTGAAGCAAAATCCCGCCAGGCTGCCGGGTCACGCACAGGCATTGCCCGCCGGAACTATTTTATCTTTGTCATTGGAGGCCGTAATGTTGAGAAGAACGCTGTTTTGCTTGGTGTTAGCCAGCGGCTGCGGGATCGCGGCGACCGCTCAGGCTCAACAGTTCATCTATAAATGGACCGACGAGCAGGGCCAGTCAAAATATTCCGAACTGCCCCCACCCGCCGGGGTGACTTATGAAATGGTTCGTAAACCCTCCGGCCCAAGCAGCGGAGTGATTCAAACCACGCCCGATCCGGCTAAGGAACAGGAGAAAAAGGCGGCGGAAGAAGCTGCCAAACAGAAGGAACAGGAAGAACGGGCGCAGAAGGACGCTGAAGATGTGCGAGCTAAAAACTGCGAGATCGCCAAGAAAAACGTCCAGGTGCTGCAAGGCGACAGCCCGGTGGTCAAGACCGACGCCAACGGCAATAAGGCTCCGCTGGATGCCCCACAACGCGAGGCGGAATTGAAAAAAGCCCAGAAAGACCAAGACTATTTTTGTAACCCCTGAACGTCCTGAATCATCCCTGCTGCTTGCCAAGGCTAACCCATGCGTATCTCCCGTTTTCCGCTCTGCACCGTCAAGGAAACCCCGGCTGACGCCGAGGTGATCAGTCATCAACTCATGCTGCGGGCCGGGCTGATCCGCAAGCTCGCCGCCGGCGTCTATAGCTGGCTGCCGCTCGGTTTGCGGGTGTTACGCCGAGTGGAAGCGGTGGTGCGTGAGGAGATGAACCGCGCCGGGGCGCTGGAATTGCTGATGCCTGCGGTGCAGCCAGCAGAGCTGTGGCAGGAATCCGGGCGTTGGCAACAGTACGGCCCGGAACTGCTACGCATCAAGGACCGGCATGATCGTGATTTCTGCTTCGGCCCGACTCACGAAGAGGTGATCACCGACCTGTTCCGCCGCGAGATCAAGAGCTACAAGCAGTTGCCGATCAACTTCTACCAGATTCAGACCAAATTCCGTGACGAAATCCGGCCCCGCTTTGGGGTGATGCGGGCGCGGGAATTTCTGATGAAGGATGCCTATTCCTTCCATGTCGATGCGGCCTCGCTGCAAGAGACCTATGAGGTCATGTACGCCGCATATACGCAGATTTTCAGCCGGTTAGGTCTGAAATTCCGGGCAGTACTAGCCGATACCGGCAGCATCGGCGGCGCCCATTCGCATGAGTTTCATGTGCTGGCCGAGTCCGGCGAGGACGCCATTGCCTTCTCCACCAGCGGCGACTACGCAGCCAATGTTGAAATGGCTGAGGCTCTGGCGCCCGCCGGCGAACGGCCTACCCCGACTGAAGCCCTGACCCGCGTCCACACGCCTAAGGTCAAGACCATTGCTGAACTGTGTGCGTTTCTGCAAATTCCCGCTGAAAAGACGGTGAAAGCGGTGGTGGTCGAGGGCGAGGACGAGCAACCGGTATTGCTGCTGGTGCGCGGCGATCATGAGGTTAATGCAGTCAAGGCTGCTAAATTGCCGCAGGTCAAAGCGCCGCTGGCTTTCGCCAGTCCCGACGCGATTCGCACCGCATTTGGGGCCAGTCCCGGCTCGCTGGGCGCGGTGGGTTTCGCGGGTGTGGTCATCGCGGATCGCAGCGTGGCGAAGCTGGCTGATTTCGTCGCCGGAGCCAATCAGGATGACTGGCATCTGACCGGGGTCAACTTTGGCCGTGACTGCCCGGAGCCGCTCATCGCCGATCTTCGCAACGTGGTGGCCGGCGATCCCAGCCCCGATGGACAAGGATCATTGGATATTGCCAGAGGTATCGAGGTCGGCCACGTCTTTCAACTGGGGCGTAAATACAGCGCCGCCCTGAACGCTGCTGTGCTGGGTGAGGACGGCCAGCCGCTGATCGTGGCGATGGGCTGTTATGGGATTGGCGTATCGCGAGTGGTCGCGGCGGCGATTGAACAGAACCACGACGAACGCGGGATCATCTGGCCGGCGGCAATGGCGCCGTTTCAGGTGGCGGTGCTGCCGATAGGCGCAGGCCGGTCGGCAGCGGTGCGTGAAGCGGCGGAAGCACTCTATCAGGCGTTGCAGGCTGCCGGGATTGAAGCGCTGCTGGATGACCGCGATGCCCGGCCCGGTGTCATGTTCGCCGACATGGAACTGATCGGTATCCCGCACCGGCTGGTGATCAGCGACCGCCACCTGGCCGCCGGACAGGTGGAATATCGGGGCCGCTGCGATGCTGCGCCGACCTTGCTGCCCAGAGATGGGCTGCTGGATAGACTGTGGGAACGACTGAGGGCGGAGCAGGGCTAAGTTTGCTGCGGGAGTTCAGCACAGAGTTATCCACAAAAGCTGTGGATAACTCTGTGGATAACTTTAAGGTGGGGCAGCTAACTGTGTGCCGCCGTTAGAAGAATGACGGTTTGATGACTTTTTGACCAGTTTGTTTTTATTTATTTATCAAACTGTTACACCTAAGGCTTTGGAATCCTACCGGGATTTTGAAATGTCCTGCCGGGAAAAGCCGCTGTTAGCCCGGACGCATAAGCCTGTGGATAAGTCAAGCCTTCACTTGCATAAAGGCGCTTTGAATCAGTCGATGCGGAAGCCGTGATAATCCTGATAAAGCGCAGTTTCACACTGGACTGCGCTGACCCTCGCCAGCGCCGGGCCTTGCCAAAGCCAGTTCCGCAAGGCCAGCACCGCGCTTTCCTCACCGCAGGCCAGTACTTCCACCCGTCGGTCGGGCAGATTGCGGACGTAGCCGCTCAACCGGAGCGTCTCAGCTTTTTCGGCAGTTGCATAGCGAAAGCCGACGCCCTGAACCCGCCCACTGACGTAGCAACGCAAACAGGACGTTTTCATGGGGGTGCCGGCGGATGGAGCGCCGTATTTTGCATGGACTGCTCCCGCGCCCGGATCGCCTCTTCCCGCGCATCCAGCGCATGACGACGGGCATCGTTGTAGGCGCCAGCCTCGAGCTGCGCCTGCGCCTCCTGCAACAAACGTTGTGCAGCGCTCAGGGTTTCCGGCGAACGCTGAGCCGCGCCGACGGCTTCTGCCGAATAGATGGCCTGGCGGGCGTCGCTCATTTCCTGCACCGGCGCCGCCACGCAGGCAGTCAACGTCAAAATCCCGGCAGTCAGTAACATGTGTTGTGTAGTCAAGGCTCTGCACAATGCGACGTGAGAATGGGATTAAATTCAAGCACCAGTCGCCAGTAGCGTCAAGCCATGCAGGATCATGGGTTCCGCAAACTTCAATCCCGCCGCAGGCTATCGGAGATGGCCACCGGGGTTGGATACTTGAGGACCAGGTAATAGGTGGAAGCGATAAAGGTCAGCAACGTGGTGGCCTGCACCAGATAGGACGCCTTAAGACTGATCAAGTCATTCTGCTGCGCCAGCACCGCGATCAGAAGCGCAAATTCGCTGACCTGACCCAAGCGCACCCCTACTTCCATTGCAATCCGTGGCCGCTCCCCCGCCCATTGCAGAAAACCGCGAAATACCCACGGTTTGGCAATCATCAGCACTCCGCCCAGCACCAGAGTGGGCGCCAGGACGGCCCCGAGCATTCCGGTGTCGAATCCCGCGCCCAGCGAGAAGAAAAAGAGTACCAGAAAAAAATCGCGCAACGGTCGGAGACTGTCCGCGATGTACAACGCAATTGGACTGGTCGCCAACGCCACACCGCCAATAAACGCGCCAATCGCATAGGACAAACCAAGCAAGGCCGCGATTTGGGAAAGACCCAGACACCAGCCGATGGCAATCAGAAAGATATACTCACGAATTTTATCGAAACGGTGAATCAGCGGAATCAGCACATAGCGCGAAGCCAAATAGGCGAAGCCCAACAGCGCCGGCAAGGTAATGATTAACAGTCCCAGACCTTGCAGCGAGGAGCCACGTCCGCCCAGTCCTTCCACCAGCAGCAGCACCGCAATGGCCAGCAAATCCTGCAACAGCAGAATGCTGATGATGATTTCGCCGGTGTGCTGATGATGCAAGGTGCGGGTCGGCAGCAGCTTCAGCCCGATGATGGTGCTGGAAAAAGTCATCGCCACCCCGACCAGCAGGCTCTCGCCCAACGTGTAGCCGAACTGCCAGGCGATCCCGCCGCCCAGCAGCGCGAACGCGAATGAGGTGCCGACGGTAATCAGAGTCGCCTTGCGCAGCATTTGCAGCAGACGTTGCGGCGACAAGTCCAGTCCCAGCAGAAATAACAGGAACATGATCCCAATCTGAGCCATTTCTTCGATAGCCGAAGCATCGTTGATCTGTTGGCTGCCATGCGGTCCGATCAGGATACCCAGCACGATGTAGGCGATGGGCAGCGCCTGCCGCGCAAACAACGCCAGAGTGGCCAGCGCCGCCGCGCCGGTAAAAATCAGAAAAAGTTGATAGATCATTATCAAGACTTCAGAGAGTGGATTGCTTCCCGGCTCAGGGCGCAGGACGAATTTACAAACCGCGCAGCGGGCGGGATTGATTCCGCGCCGGCATCAATCCCCCGCTACCGCTTAACCATGCCATAATTGCACTTTAAAACCATTGCTGAATGCGCCGCCTTGCCGACCGATTCTCCCATTTCACTGCATCCATTGCCGCGCTGGCAGACTCATCCACCGCCATCATCGCGGCTTTGGCCCCCCGATCTGAGCCACTGGCTGTTTGACGCCGGCTCGTTGACCCAGCGCTTGCTCCAGCGCTGTCCAGGCCAGTTCCGGGTGCAGGTGCTACGGCAAGGTTGGACCCGACCGGACCACGATGAAGCCGCCGCCTTGGGACTGCGGCGAGATGCTTGGGCTTGGACCCGCGAGGTGCGACTGTGCTGCGATGAGCAGCCTTGGGTGTTCGCCCGCACTGTGATCCCGGCGCGTACTTTGCGCGGGCGGGGCCGCCGGCTGACCCGCTTGGGAACCCGCCCATTAGGCGCGGCGCTGTTCACCGATCCAGGCATCCGACGCGGTCCGCTGGAAGTCGCCCGCATCGCCGCCGGCCAGTCTTTGCATCAACGCGCCGTGGCTGGTTGCGCCGATCCCTCAGCAGCCCGGTGGGGCCGACGTTCGCTGTTCTGGCTGGATGGCTCTCCGTTGCTGGTCTGTGAAATTTTCCTGTCCAATTTGCCGGCAAGCCCGGCTTGTTGCTGAACCGACCGACCTTAACCATGACTATTGAACCTGTTGAAAACCGCTTGCGCGAGTACGCCCTGCTGATGCGTCTACACCGGCCTATCGGTATTTATCTGCTGCTGTGGGCGACCCTGTGGGCGCTGTGGCTAGCCGGTCATGGGCAACCGCCAAAAGGCGTCGTGCTGGTCTTCGTCCTCGGCGTGGCGCTGATGCGTTCGGCGGGGTGTGTCATCAACGATATCGCCGACCGCAACTTCGATCAGCACGTCGCCCGCACCCGCGACCGGCCCCTAGCAGCGGGTCGCGTCCGGCCCGGCGAGGCGGTCGGCCTGGCCGTGATCCTCTGCCTGCTGGCCTTCGCCTTGGTGCTGACCCAGAACACACTGACCATACAACTCTCCTTCATCGGTTTGGCGCTGACAGTCAGTTATCCACTGATGAAACGCTTCCACCATTTCCCGCAGCTCCATCTCGGCGCTGCATTTGGCTGGGGGATTCCGATGGCCTTTGCGGCAGTGACGAATACTCTGCCGCTGCTCGCCTGGCTGCTGCTGCTCGCCAACGTGCTATGGTCGGCGATCTACGATACCGAGTACGCGATGGTGGATCGGGAAGACGATCTTAAAATCGGGCTGAAATCGACCGCGATCCGCTTCGGCGAGCGGGACAAACAGATCATTGGCTATCTGCAACTGGCGCTGCTGTTATTGCTGGTCGTGATTGGACTACTGAGCGGTTGCGGCGGGTTCTACTATCTTGGCCTGTTCATCGCAGCCTGGCTGGCGCTTTATCAGCAATACCTGATCCGTGATCGCAAACCGGAAGAATGCTTCAAAGCCTTTCTCAATAACCACCCGTTTGGACTGGTGATCTTCTGCGGGTTGTTGCTGGATTTCCTGCCAAAAAGCGTCGCTTGAACCTTGATGGAAGAACTCACCATGCTGATCGTTCACGTTTTCGTCCACGTCAAGCCCGAGTGCATTGACGCCTTCATCGCCGCTTCGCTGAAAAACGCCCGGCAGAGTATCGAGGAGCCGGGAATCGCCCGGTTTGACGTGATTCAGCAAGCGGACGATCCAAGCCGCTTTGTGCTGGTCGAGGTCTACCGCGACGCCGACGCGCCAACCCGGCATAAGGAAACCGCTCATTACGCCCAATGGCGCGATGCAGTGGCGGAGATGATGGCGGAAGCACGCAGCAGCGTGAAATACCTGAACCGGTTTCCGAACGAGGCCGGCTGGAACTATCCACCGGGCGTTTGAGCAGGGTGCAGGGCGCTAATGGTCGAAGAACTGGAATTGCAGACGCCTTGGCTGCGGCTGGCGGCGCGAGTCTGGGGGCCGCCTGATGGCGTTCCGGTGCTGGCTTTGCACGGCTGGCTGGACAACGCCGCCAGTTTCGACGCCTTGGCGCCGCAGTTGCCGGGGGTCCGGCTGGTCGCGCTGGATTTGACCGGCCACGGCTACTCCGATCACCGCCCACCCGGCAGCCATTATCACTTTGTGGATTTTATTCCCGATGTGGCTGCCGCCGCTGACGCACTGGGCTGGCAACGCTTCGCCCTGCTGGGTCACTCGCTGGGCGGCGGGATTGCCACCTTTACTGCCGCCGTGCTGCCAGAGCGTGTCACCCGGCTGGCGACGATTGAAGGTTTCGGGCCACCGACCAGCAATCCGGATGACAGCCCAATCAATCTTCGCAAGGCGCTGATGCAAATGAACACCCTACCCGGCAAGCGCCTGCCGCTCTATCCCAGCCTGGAAGCAGCGGTTCAAGCCCGCTGTGAAGCCAGCGGGCTGTCATGGCGGGCCGCAACGATTCTCGTGGAGCGCGGGGTCAAGCCGGTTGGCGACGGTTTTGGCTGGCGCACCGATCCGCGCCTGCGCTTCGTTTCGCCGCTGTATCTGAGCGAGCCGCAAATTCTGGCGCACTTGGCGCGGATTCAGGCTCCGGCCCTGTTGCTGTGTGGTGATAACGGTTATCTGGTTCAGCGGGCCTATATGCAGGATCGCTATGCCCGCGTTGCCAACCTGACGGTGAAAATCCTGCCCGGCGGACATCATCCCCACCTCGAAGACCCGGAAAGCTGCGCCCGGCTACTAGGGCCGTTTCTGACCACACCCTGAAAGCGTCCACTAGACAAAGGCACGCTTAGCACTCGCTTGCCACTGCGTACCGAGCCATCATGATCTTGGTGTATGCTGCGCTGCATTGCAACATTGCATACTGCCCCAAGGAACCGTCATGGCCAACGCCATTCTTGTCGTCCCCACTGAGCAGCGGGTTGGCTTGACCACCGTTGCGCTCGGTCTGGTTCACGCCCTCGATCGGGAAGGCATTCCGGTCGGATTCTGCAAACCCATCAGCCAGCCACACGCCTCAGACACCGGTCCGGAACGCTCTACCCGGCTGGTGCGCACCGTCACTAGCCTGAATCCACCAGAACCGATTCCCGGCGTCCAGGCGGAAAGCCTACTCGGTCATGATCGGGAAAACGTACTGCTGGAAGAGATCATTGGCCGCTACGAGCAAGCCGCCCAGAACGCCAGTGTGGTCGTGGTCGAGGGTCTAGTCGATACCGAAGAACAACCTTACGGCGCCCACCTCAATGCCAAAATGGCGCAAGGCCTGGACGCCAAGATCATCATCGTAGCCGCGCCGGGCCGCGACACCCCACGCCAAGTGGCCGATACCGTAGAAGTGGTGGCTCAGGCTTACGGCGGCATTCGCCATGAACGAATGATCGGCTGCATCATCAACCTGATGGATGCCCCGGTGGACCCAACCGGCCATATCCGCTTTGATTTCAGCCGCGCCGAAGAGAACTACAACGCCAGCCACGAGGCGCAGTTTCGCACCGAATGCGCCCGACACTGGCCGGAGACCTTCAAGCTGATCGGCTGCATTCCCTGGCAACGCGAGCTGATCGCACCGCGAGTGCGCGACATCATGCAGATGATCGGCGCCCAGATTCTCAATGAAGGGCAACTCAGCCGCCGCGTCACCCATGTTGTCCTAGGCGCGCCAAGCCTGCTGAATATCTGTCAGGAATTGCGGGCCGGGGCGATGGTGATCGTGCCCGGCGACCGCGATGATCTACTGCTGGCGGTGTGCATGGCGGCGATGAGCGGCACCCAGGTGGCCGGCGTCCTGCTGACTGGCGGCTTCAAGCCCGATCCTCGGGTCTGGAAGTTGTGCGGCCCGGCGCTGGACACCGGTCTACCCGTGCTGACTATCCACTACAGCGCCATGCAATCGGTGCTGTACCTGCCCTATCTGAATCTGGAAGTGCCGCTCGATGACGGCGACCGGATGCAGCAGGCCGTTGATGCGGTCGCCTCGCACATCAACCTGGAGTGGAAGGAACCGCTGCTCAACACCATCGAGGAGCGGCGATTCAGCCCGCCGGCGTTTCGGCACATGCTGGTGGAGCGCGCCCGCAAAGCCAACAAGCGGATCATCCTGCCGGAAGGCAACGAACCGCGTACTATTGAAGCGGCCATCATCTGCCATCAACGCGGCATCGCCCGCTGCGTACTGATGGGCGACGTCGGGCGGATGCGGCGGCTGTCAGCGCGGCGTGGAATGAGCATTCCGCCAGACATCGAGATCATCGATCCGGCGCAGATCGACCAGCGTTATATCGACGCAATGGTGGAATTGCGTCGGGACAAGGACCTGAATGCCGGGTTAGCTGAGGAGCAGCTCCATGATCCGGTAGTGCTGGGCACTATGATGTTGCAACTGGGCGAGGTGGATGGGCTGGTGTCCGGGGCGGTGCATACTACCGCCAACACCATCCGTCCGGCCCTGCAACTGATCAAGACCTCACCGGGCGTGCGCCTGGTGTCGTCGATCTTCTTCATGTGCTTGCCCGAGCAGGTGCTGGTCTACGGCGATTGCGCCATTAATATCGCACCGACTGCCGAAGAACTGGCCGACATCGCCATCCAGAGCGCTGAATCCGCTCAGGCCTTCGGGATTACACCCCGCGTGGCGATGTTGAGCTATAGCACTGGCAGCTCTGGAACCGGCAGCGATGTGGAAAAGGTCAAGAACGCCACTCGGATCGCCCGTGAACGGCGGCCTGATCTGCTGATTGACGGGCCGTTGCAATATGACGCAGCGGCGATCAAGGACGTGGCGTTAAGCAAAGCCCCAGATAGCCGGGTGGCGGGGCGGGCGACGGTATTTGTGTTCCCGGACTTGAACACCGGCAATACGACCTACAAAGCAGTGCAACGCAGCGCTGATGTGATCAGCATCGGCCCGATGTTGCAGGGCTTGCGTAAACCGGTCAATGATCTGTCGCGGGGGGCGCTGGTTGAAGACATCGTGTTCACCATTGCCCTGACTGCGATTCAGGCCGAACAGGCCAAGGTGCGGGAACAAGGCGAGCGGTAGCGGCGGGGATTGGCCTTTTTGGTTGCACACGGACGACGCTGTTTCGAAACCCCAATCTATTTTTAACCTAGAATGTCAGCATAGAACGGTAGTCGCCTTCCGACCAACCCGCGAGACTTCATGAACGACACGCTTCACAACGACCGCTTGCTGCGCGCCTTGCTGCGGCAACCGGTTGATGTCACCCCGGTCTGGCTGATGCGCCAGGCCGGGCGCTATCTGCCGGAATACCGCGCCACCCGCGCCCGCGCCGGCAGCTTCATGGCCTTGTGCCAGACCCCGGACTGGGCCTGCGAGGTCACTCTGCAACCGCTGGCCCGTTTTCCGTTGGACGCCGCGATCTTGTTCTCGGACATCCTGACTGTGCCGGATGCGATGGGTCTGGGACTCACCTTCAGCGAAGGCGAAGGGCCGCAGTTTGCCTGCCCGGTGCGCTCGGTGGCGGATATTCACCGGCTATTCGTTCCCGATCCGGAAACAGCCTTGCGTTATGTCATGGACGCCGTGCGCCTGATCCGGCGCGAACTGGCCGGACGAGTCCCCTTGATCGGCTTTGCCGGCAGCCCGTGGACCTTGGCGACGTACATGGTCGAGGGCGGATCCAGCAAGGATTACGCCCGGATTAAGGGGTTGTTGTATGACCAGCCCGGCCTGTTGCATCGCATGCTGGAGGTCACTGCCCAAGCGGTGACGCTCTATCTGAACGCCCAAATCGCCGCTGGGGCGCAAGCGATCATGATCTTCGACACTTGGGGCGGGATCCTCACACCCCGCGCCTATCAGGAATTTTCGCTGGCGTACCTGGCCCGGATCGTAGACGGCCTGACCCGGGTGGCGGACAACCGGCGCGTACCGATCATCCTGTTCACCAAAGGCGGCGGAGCCTGGCTGGAAGCGATTGCCGCGACCGGATGCGATGCGGTCGGAGTGGACTGGACTGTCGATCTGAGCGAAGCCCGGCGGCGGGTCGGGGCACAGGTGGCCTTGCAGGGCAATCTTGACCCGGCAGTGTTATACGCCGCCCCTGAACGGATTCGGGCGCAGGTCGCACAAGTGCTGGCTGATTTCGGCCCCGGCGCTGGTCATGTGTTCAATCTAGGCCACGGAGTCCAGCCGGGGGTCGAGCCAGAACGGGTGGGAGCGCTGGTCGCGGCAGTACATGAACTGAGCGCATCCCGACCCACCGGTGACGGGGTATGAACGCCATCACCGTGCCAAAACCAGCGACTCCCCGGATTCTGTCTTCCGGCATCGTCGTCGTGCGTTGGGAGCGTGATCATTACGAGTATCTGCTGCTGCGGGCCTACAACTACTGGGACTTTCCCAAAGGTATGGTGGAAGCCCATGAATCGCCGCTGGAAGCCGCAATCCGCGAGGTGGAGGAAGAAACCACCCTGACCGGGCTGCGGTTTCGCTGGGGCGATGTCTACCGGGAAACGCACCCCTACAATCAGGGCCGCAAGGTCGCCCGGTATTACATCGCTGAGGCGGTCAACCCCGAGGTCGGGCTGCCGGACAACCCGGAACTGGGCCGCCCCGAACACAGCGAATTCCGCTGGGTAGACCGCGCCGAAACCTGGACCCTGCTGACTCCACGGGTACGGGCAATTCTGGAATGGACGGACAACATTATTGCCCGCCCGACGCGGCGCCGTTAAAGCCCCGACCCGCCGGCCTCTCGTTCCCACCGCTGAAACCGGTACGGCCAGGCTTGATCGGCGTCAGCCGAATGCGACTCTTCCCAATCCAGCCGCCAGTCCCGTTCATCCCAGATTGGAAACCAGACATCGCCGGGAATCTCCGCATCAATCCGGGTTAAAACCAACCGCCCCGCCAGCGGCAGCGTCTGTTCATACAACGCCGCACCGCCAATCACCATGATTTCGGGAACATCGCCGGCCAAGGCTAACACCTCGTCCAGCGTGTGCGCGACCCTGCAACCAGCTGCCTGATAGCCAGAATAGCCGCTCAACACGATCATTTTCCGCCCTGGCAGCGGTCGGCCAATCGACTCCCAGGTGCGTCGGCCCATCACCAGCGGTTTACCCATCGTGGTCTGTTTGAAAAACCGCAAGTCCGCCGGCAACCGCCACGGCAGGCGATTGTTGCGGCCAATCACCCGGTTGCGGGCCATCGCGGCGATCAGCGTCAGGGGCGCGGTCATGCCGGAAGCGGAATCGCCGGAACGCTAAACACCGGGGCATCGGGGGCATCCAGCCGGATGGCGGTGAGCCGGTTGCCCCACACACAGCCGCTATCGAGAGCGTAAATGCCCGGCGCCCGGTAGTAGCCCAGCGCCGCCCAGTGGCCGAAGATGATTTTGAGATCGGCGCCGCGCCGGTCCGGCACAGAGAACCACGGCAACAAACCCTTGCCCTGGCTGCTAGGCGGCCCATTTTCGGCCAGGGACAGCGCCCCGTCCACAGTGCAAAAGCGGATTCGGGTCAGGGCGTTGACGATGAACCGCAACCGGTCGTAACCGGTTAAGCCACTCCGCCAGCGCCGTGGTTCGCTGCCAAACATCCGCCCCAGAAAAGCCGCGCCGTCCGGGCCGCGCAACACGGTTTCCAGTTCTGCTGCGCAGCGTTGCGCCAATGGCAGATCCCACTGTGGCGGCAACCCGGCGTGAACTAGCGTAAAGCCCAGCGGTTCATCGTGATGCAGCAGTGGCTGCTGACGCAGCCAGTCCAGCAATTCAGCGGCATCGGGCGCATCGAGAACGCTATGAAAGGTATCTTTGCGCTTGGGTTTCACCCGACCGGCGGCGACCGCCAGCAAGCTCAGATCGTGATTACCCAACACCGTGATCGCCTGTTCGCCCAACCCACGCAGCAACCGCAATACCTCCACCGACTGCGGGCCACGATTGACCAGATCGCCAACCAGCCACAACCGGTCGGCGGCGGGGTCAAAGTTCAGCAGGTCGAGCAATCGCTGCAACGGCTCGTAACAGCCTTGAATGTCGCCAATCGCATAAACGGCCATGCAAGCCTCTTCAGGGTTTTGCCGGCAACGCCGGCAGGTGGGCAAGAATCCGCTGCGCCACACCTTGGTAATCCTCGTCAAAGTGGTGATCGCCCGGCATCTTTTCCGCGATCACACCCATGTCGGCGAACTGCGAACAGGCGCTATTCTCATCCTCTGCGCCATAAAGGCACAGTCGTTTAATGCCCGTTAGCTTCTCCAGCTCCGGGCGCACGGGCTGATCCTCGTTGCCCGGCGCATCATTGATCCAGTCGTCGAGGTGGAATTCGAAAGAGGCCTGATTCGACAGGCTGAGCAGCGCAATCAGATCAATCCGGTCTTGCAACTCCTTCGGCAAACGATTCACCACCGCCGGCAGCGCATCTGCCCCGAACGAGAAGCCGATCAGCACCACCCGCTGTTTTTTCCAGACCTCCAGGTAATGGCGCAGTGCTCGTTCCAGATCGAGCGCGACTTGATCCGGCTGGCGGGCTTTCCAGAAATAGCTCAATGAATCCCAGCCGACCGTCGGCAAGCCATTTTTCGCCAGTTCCGCCGTGACCGCCCGGTCCAGCAGCGCCCAACCGCCGTCGCCGGAAAACATCAGCGCCAGTTGCGGTCGATCCGGGCCGCCGGTGACAGGGACTTCGGTGAGCGGGACGCCACTGACGCCGGAGTCGGGTTGCACCTGCCTGACGATGCTGGGGTCGAGCCATTGGAACAGAGCGGAAAGTTGCGTCAAGCTACTTTTGACGCCTTCCGCGCCCGGAATGTCGGCCAGCCGCGCCAATGAGATCGATTGAACGAATTGCGCCGCCTCTCCCGCATCGCAGGCGGGCCGGTTTTGAAACACGAACCAGGTGGTCGGCAACCGGCCAACCGGTTTTAGCGCCACGCCTTTGCCGTCGGGAAGCGCCGATGCTTCCAGCTTCGCCCCACCGGGACACAATGGCTTGTGCAGGGCCAGCTCCGGGCAGAAATCCAGCGCGACTCCGGCATGAAAGCGCTCAGCAGGCGCCTGGGCCAGCGCCGCGTAAGTCAGCGCCGCACCCGCACCATAACCGAATAGAATCGGCGGCAAATGGGTCGCCGGCGGATACCGCCCTTCCAGCAGCCGGTTTAGCCGGTCGAACTCCGCTGACAGATCGATACAGGCGGCTTCCGAGCGATCGAGTCGGGCCAGCCAGGCGTTTAGATCGATGCCGGCAACGACGTAATTCTGATCGGCGATTTCCCGCGCTATTGTGGTCAGATCGGCATTCCAGCCGCCCGCACCGGAAGCGAACAACACAATGCCTTTGGGTTCATCAGCGGTTCGTTCAATGGTCAACTGGCCGAATTCGGGCGTTTCCAGCGTTTCGGCCACTGTCTCCGCGTTAGCAACGCCTACTACGGTCAGCAGCAGGGCGACAATCAGCCCCAATGTTTGAAATCGCGTGCACATCGATTGAGTTCGCATGGTCGTTATTTGCTAATTGCGCCCCTGAGTCCGCCGGCGATCAGGGTGGTCAAATCCGCCAGCACCCGAGGCAGCGCCAAGCCACCCGGCGCCGCCAGATAACGGGCGTCCCAGTGCGGATCAAACTTTTCCTTGTACTGGTGCAGGCCCCGAAAGTTGTAGAACGTCTCGCCACGTCCGAACACCAGCGCCCCAAACCGGTTCCATAGCGGCGCAAGATTGCGATTTTGCAAGCCGGCCAGTGGCGCCATGCCGAGATTGAACCACTCGTAGCCTTGTTCGCGGCCCCAGCACATGATCTGGAGAAACAAGTAATCCATCAGCCCATTGGGACTGTCGGGCAAATAGCGCATCAAGTCCACCGACAACTCCTTGCCTCCACCCCGCCAAAGATTGGCGAAGGCGGCGACCGCCTCATCGCGCCGCACTAGGGCGACCGGCCCGGCACACAGGTAATTCTCGCTGTAGAACCCCAGCGAAAAGCCTTTTTCGCGCACAGTCTTGCCGCCAAGCCAGGCGTCAGACACCACCCGCAACTGGGGCAACAGCGCCGGCACGGCGGCGGCGGCCACGATCTCAAAGCGATAGCCGTCCCGCTCCAACCGATTGATGGTGTTGCGCAGCGTCTTGCGGGCTTTGCCCTCCAACGAGAATTCCGCCAGTGCTACCCGTGCCTCCTCACCGCATTTCAGCAGCGGCAGTCCCATTTCCACATAGAGGCCAAGATGATCCGGGTGAACTTGATAGAACGCCGGCCGGCCGCCGTGGCGTTCGCACAATTCGCGGAAGGCCCAAGCCAGTTCCCGACGATCCTCCTCGCTCCTTGCGACCGGATCACCCATCGCCACCCAGGTGCGGCCTTCGACGCCATACATCAAAAACGCATCCCGCTGCGCATTGAACAGCAGCGCCTTGTCGCCCAGCAGCGCCAAATGGGCATAGCCACGCGGAAATCCCGCCGCGATGATCCGGGCTTCTTCAATCTCGGCAGGGCTAGGCAACGCTGGTTCAAAGGGAGCCGGACGCAATAATTTGGCGACGGCGAAAAACAGCGCCACGCCCATTGCCCCCACCACCGCCCGGAGAAAACGTGAAGCCTGACCCTCATCGCTGAAACTGAATTGCCACCACAGCGAAGCAGCGTAATCGATGTTCTTGTAGGAAAAGAAACCGAGCCAGATCGAACAACTCAGGATTACAGCAATAGCCGTCAGCCAACCGGGGGTGAAACTTTCGCTGAACAGCGAGGCGCGACGATAGAACTGGGATCGGGAGGGCAATAACCCGGCCAGCAGGATGCTCAAAATCAGCGCCTCTTCGTAGTCCACACCTTTGAGCAGTGAAGCGATGATCCCCGCGCCCAGCAGAATGACCGTCAGCAGCCAAGCGGCATCAAGCCGGCGTTGCAGTCCACGCGCCAGCAGCACCAGCCCCATGCCCATCAAACTGCTGATGAAATGCGAGGCTTCCAGCACCGACAGCGGGATTAATTCTTCCAGCCATTCCAGCCGCGCTTCCACTGCCGGGGTCACGGCGGAAAATAACAGCACTGCGCCGCTGATCAGCGCCAGCAGGGCGAAGATATGCGGCAGCAACGCTGACGCCCACGGCTCCATCAGGCGTGGCAACCACAATAACCGCGCTTTCTGGCGCCGCAGTTCATACAGGCCTAGGGTAATCGCCGCCAGCGCCAGCGGCAGCAGGTAGTAAATTAGCCGGTAAACCAGCAACGCGCCGAGCAAATCAGCCGCCGGCAAACGGTCTTGCAACAACAGCAGCGTCACCGACTCGAACACGCCCAGCCCGCCAGGAATATGACTGAGCAGACCGGCGATCTGGGCGATCAGAAACACCCCAAGCATCAGACCAAAGCCAACGCCGTCATTTAGCGGCAGCAGCGTAGCCAACACTGCGCCTGCCATAACCCAGTCGAGCGCACCGACCGCTAACTGCGGCAAGGCCAGCCGGGGCCGCACCATCGGCAATTCCCAGCTTCGCCAGACCAGCGGCCGGCGGCGCAACACGCCCAGCAACACATAACTCACCGGCAGGAGCAGCAACAGTAGCCCCAATAACCGGCTATCCAGCGCCAGCCAAGGAAGAGCGCCCAAGTCCAGCGGATCGAGCGTCAGCACCCCACCGCCGACCGTCAGAATGCCCAGCCACAAGGTCAAGGTAGTGAATACGACGATTTTAGCGATTTCGACCGCGCCAAGCCCCCAACTGGAATACAGCCGGTAGCGCAGCGAACTGGAGGTCAGCACCGACAGCCCGACCGAATTGCTGAAGGCGTAACTGAGCAGCGCGGCAAAACCGACCTTCGGCCAGGGCAGTGGCCGGCGGATGTAGCGCAACGCCAGCCAGTCATAACCGGTGACGACCAGATAACTCAGCGCAGTGACCAGTAGCGCCGCCAGTAATTGCGTGGGCGGCAGCCGATCCAGATAGGCGGAAACATCCTGATAGCGGTATTCAGCCAGCGCCTGATGCAATACCCACAGCGCGGCGATAAACAACGCCAGGCCGATCAACGGCCCGGCATAACGGATCAACGGCGACTTCATGGCAAGCTTAAAATGGCGTTCCGGTTGGTCCACGACGAAACCCGTGCGGCGGCCCGTTTTCGCGGCAACCACTCATAATCGTCGTGTTCGGCAGGGTTCAACGTCACGGGCCGGCAGCGGGGCAGACCCACCCGGAAGACCTGCTCGACATTTTCCACTGCTTCCGGCGGGTAACGATCCCGCCAGGCGGGCAGGATCAGGAAGCGGTTGACCACACCACAGGCGGTGATTTCGACTCCGCTTAGACCGGTTTCCTCGTATAGTTCCCGCCGCGCCGCATCCAGCGGATCGGTTTCCTCCCAGTGCAGGCTGCCGGTCACTGATTGCCAGAAGTTGAGCGGCTGGCAACGGCGCATCACCAGCACCTCGTCCGCCGCCGTATACACCACCACCAGCACCGATTCCGGGCGTTTCCATCTCTGCCCACCCACATGTGGGAGAGGGGCCGATGGACAGGGCGTCACGGCGTCCGGCGCAGGCGGATGTTCAGATCGCGCAATTGTGTTTCAGTCACTGGCGCTGGCGCCTGGGTCAACGGGCAAGCGGCGGTCTGGGTCTTGGGGAACGCCATCACTTCGCGGATCGACTTGGCTCCGGCCATCAGCATGACCAGCCGATCCAGCCCAAAGGCGATCCCACCATGTGGCGGGCAACCGAATTTGAGCGCATCTAGCAGGAAGCCAAACTTGGCCCGCGCCTCGTCCGGGGCGATGCCGAGCAGGTCAAACACCATGCTTTGCATCTCCTGCCGGTGGATACGCACTGATCCGCCGCCGATTTCGGTGCCGTTCAGCACCATGTCGTAAGCCCGCGATAAACACTGTTGCGGATTGGCCCGCACTTCGTCCGGGTCTTCAGTACGCGGCGCAGTGAAGGGATGATGCAGGGCATTCCAGCGCCGCTCGGTCTCGTCCCATTCAAACATCGGGAAGTTGACCACCCACAACGGCGCCCAGTCGCCCTTGAGCAATTTCAGATCATGACCAATCTTGATCCGCAACGCGCCCAGCGCGTCGTTGACCACCTTGACCGAATCCGCGCCAAAGAAGATCAGATCGCCGCTTTCCGCTCCAGTGCGGGTAAGAATCTTGGCCAGCGTCTCGTCCGGCAGAAATTTCACAATCGGCGCCTGCAATCCTTCACGACCGGCGGCGGCGTCATTGACCTTGATGTAAGCCAGCCCTTTCGCCCCGTAGCGACCGACGAACTCGGTGTAACCGTCAATTTCGCGCCGGCTGAGCGATCCGCCACCGGGCACTCGCAATGCCGCAACCCGCCCGTTGGGATCAGTAGCCGGCACGGAAAACACCTTGAATTCTACCGTCGCCATCAAGTCCGACAAGTCAGTCAACTCCAGCGGAATGCGTAAATCCGGTTTGTCGGAGCCGTAACGCTGCATCGCCGTGTCATAAGGCATTCGCGGAAACGGGTTGGGCAGCTCCACCTCCAGCACCGCCTTGAACATCTGCCGGATCATCTCTTCCATCAAATCCGTGATCGAAGGCTCGTCCATGAACGAGGTTTCAATATCGAGCTGGGTAAATTCCGGCTGGCGGTCAGCCCGTAAATCCTCGTCGCGGAAACAGCGCACCACCTGATAGTAGCGATCCAGCCCGGCCATCATCAGTAACTGTTTGAACAGCTGCGGGGACTGCGGCAGGGCGAAAAAGCTGCCGGGATGGGTGCGGCTGGGCACCAGATAATCGCGGGCGCCTTCCGGGGTGGCCTTGGTCAGCATCGGGGTTTCGATGTCCATGAAGCCGTGCTGCTCCAGAAACCCGCGCAACGCGCTGATGGTCCGGGTCCGCAACCGCAGCCGGTTCTGCATTTCCGGGCGGCGCAGATCGAGATAGCGGTAGCGCAACCGCACTTCCTCGGACGTGTCGTCATCGTCCAACTGAAACGGCAACGGCTCGGAGCGGTTGAGAATCTCTACCGTGCCGGCCAGCACCTCGACCGCCCCGGTGGGCAAATTCGGATTTTCAGTGCCAGGTGGGCGACGGCGCACCCGCCCAATGATCCGCAACACATATTCGTTGCGAACCCGCTCGGCACTGGCGAACGCCTCCGGGGTATCGGGATCGATGACCACTTGTACCAGACCCTCGCGGTCGCGCAGGTCAATAAAGATCACGCCGCCATGATCGCGGCGGCGGTGCGCCCAACCACAAAGGGTAACATCTTGATCCAAAAGGGTCTCGGTGACTTGGCCGCAATAGTGGCTACGCATGGCGTCTGGATTCCGTGGGGCAGGGTGTGGCGAGAACGGCGGGAAAACCGGTGGGCGGGTCACCGGCAAGGGCGGAAATGGTACGGATTCAGGCGGATAGCCGCAACCGCGACGTGGAGCCGCAGCCTCCCGCAGAATCTTTTGCATGAGTCGCAAGTGCTACACAACTGAAACAGGATCATCCGGCGAAAACGCCGCTCCTTGTACTCGGTTACGCCCGGTGTTTTTAGCTTGGTACAGGTATTGATCAGCCTGTTTGATCAATGTGGCCGGATCGGTTCCAGGTTGAGGAATGACCGCAGCGACCCCCAGGCTGATGGTGACATGGGCGCTGATGTCGCTGAATGGGTGGGGAATCGCCTGCTGCTCAACGTCAGCGCGGATTTTTTCGGCGACGCACACCGCACCCTCAATACTGGTGTTCGGCAAGGCGATGATGAACTCTTCGCCGCCATAACGGGCCACGATGTCGCCGGGTCGGCCCACCGCCGCCTTGATCGTCGCGGCAACCTGCTTCAGACAGTCATCGCCGCCCAGGTGTCCGTAGTGGTCGTTGAATACCTTGAATCGATCCACATCGCTCATGATCAGGGCAATAGGTTTTTTGGTGCGCACCGCCCTCGCCCATTCTTCAGAGTAGCGCTCGTTGAAATAGCGCCGGTTAGCCAGACCGGTGAGTCCATCCAGATTAGCCAGTTGCAACAATTCCATATTGAGTTCTTCGAGCCGCATCTGACTGGCCCGCAGCGCCCGATACGCCTCATCCCGCTGCAACTTGTTGATATACGAAGCGGAGTGATAACGGAGCCGGGCGATCAATTCGATTTTGTCGGGCGGCTTGACCAGATAGTCATTCGCTCCGGCGGCGAAGCCCTGGGCCTTGACCACTGAGTCTTCGGTGCTGGACAGCATAACCACCGGCAGATCGCAGACCGTGGGGTGATTGCGGAATTGCCGACACAGCATCAAACCATCAATGTCCGGCATCACTAGATCCAGCAATACCACAGTGGGACCAATTTTTTCAGCGGTGCTAATAGCATCCACCGGATTGATGCAGTAATGAAAGTTGATGTCATGCTCGCTGACTAATTGCCGACGGATGAACTCGGCCACAAAGGCTTGATCATCGACCAGCAGCACCATGAGCGGCCGCGCTGAGTAAGGAAACCTGGCGGATTCACTGGTGGCGTTGGAGGATATATTCATTCAGGGCTCTCCGTGAGAAACCCTGTCATCTAGGGCGAGATGGGAACGCGGAGCGAACGTCGTTCGCCTGCCTTTGCCGTTGTAGTACACTTTCAATGTTCTCCTAATAACTGACCGCCGGGCTGGCGGGAACCGAAGTCTGCGGGGAGAATTATGCGGCCTAGCGGAGTATTCGATTGCAGATTGATCCGCTTCACTCTCCCTCACACCGGAAAATCCGGTTGGCGAAAACCAAGCCATCTCCTCAGGACAATACGGGGATTGGCGGAAGCTAAGGCCTCTTCTTTATTTGCCCATTGTGCTGATTGATGTAGGGCTATAACAACCTCATAGGCGAAAAATATCCGGTAATCGCCATGAAAACATCCCCAAAGGTTCCTCCCACCGGTCTTGAACGGTTTCTCCCATGAACAGCAGACACGAATGCAGCTCACCGCTCCATCGACCGGCCGGATCGGCGCTCACCCTGCTGGGACCGGAGGATCCGCCGCCATTCTCTGTAATCAATCCAGACGGTCAGGCGCCGGCCGTGCTGGCGTGCGATCACGCCAGCAATGCGCTGCCAGTGGCACTGGGTCAATTGGGGCTGGGGTCAGTGGAGTTGGCGCAGCATATCGCCTGGGATATTGGAGCGGCGCAGGTCACCCGGCTGCTGGCGGCACAGCTGGATGCGCCAGCGGTGTTAGCCGGTTATTCACGGTTGGTCATCGATTGTAACCGGCCACCCGGCGATCCAACGTCTATCGCCGGGATCAGCGACAACATTGTAATTCCCGGCAACCAGGCCGTTGACGATGCGGCGGCGGAACTGCGGCTGAACGCGGCCTTCTGGCCCTACCATCATGCTGTCACCCAGGCACTGGCCCACCGTTGGCGGCATGATCGCGGCCACGCGCCAGCCCTGATCGCCATTCACAGCTTTACGCCAACCATGAATGGCTTTCAGAGGCCGTGGCACATTGGGGTGTTATGGAACCGCGATCCACGATTGGCTGAGCCATTGCTGGCGCGGTTCCGGGCCAACGCTGAGATCTGCGTTGGCGATAACCAGCCTTACTCGGGACGGGATACCGGCTTCACTATGGATGTCCACGGCAGCGCGGCGGGTCTACCCCATCTGGAAATTGAAATTCGTCAGGATTTGATCGCGGATGAGGCAGGCTGTGTGCGCTGGGCGGCCATTGTCGGCGCGGCGCTGGAAGCGACGTTGGCGGATGATGCGATTTATCAGGTCGCCCACTACTGAGGCCGGTTACATAAAAAACTGGTATTCCGCCCGTCGTAGTCAACGGGCGGATGAGTCAACCGGCTATGTTCACGCTGCTACTGGCAGCGATTCATGAGTAAAGCATGCTTTGGGGCAAACCCGCGAACAAGCTTCACAACCGATACAATCCAGGGCGTTCGAGAGAGTCATAAACGAATTATCGCTGTCGTCATCATCGTCATCGTCATCATCGTCCAGATCGACATCGTCAATCGCCCGCTGCACGATGGTCAGCACATCACGCGGGCAGACCTTGAAACAGCGTCCGCAGCCAATGCACTTCTGTTCGTCCAGCGCAGTGACGAACTGGGGAATCCAGGCAGTCCCGCCCCGAGTCAGGCCGGTGATATTGGGTTCAGCGCCCATACGGTGTTACCTCGCTTGCATGAAGGACCCGGTACGGACGCATGGTCAAACCGGGCGTTGTTAAAAATATCGTTTAGTCCTGCCAACCTTCGGCTTCCATCGCCGCAAACCGAGTATCGGCATGGTCGCTCTGATGCTGGCGGCGAATGAGGCGGTTGAGCCAGGCAGGCGAATGATCGCTGCGCAGGGCGGCTTGCAAGTCAGCAATCAGGGACGCAATACTGGTATGGGCTTCGACCCGAATCGGCTGGACGCCCAGCGCTAACAATTGCTGAATGGCCGATCCACCTACGGCCTGGCAATACACCACCGCACAGCCTTGCAACAACGCCAGTTTGGCGGCCAACTTGTCTTCATGACCATCGCAATCGAGATCGCCGAACTGGGCAAACTCGACCACCGTAGCTTGATCGGGGGTGATGGCGTAAATCAGCATCGCACTCGCTGCGCCAAAGTGTTCATCCACCTGGTGGCGGTCACTGGTGGCGAACGCAGCTTTTACTACGAGCGTGGTCGTGGTCATCCGCTGTTCCTCAATGCCACCGGCCAGAATCCGCAAATGTCGGCGTAGCGCCATGACGCACCTCCGGCCGGGCATCGGCCTTGCGGGAATAGAAGGAGTAATAGGGCGCAACTGCGTGTTCGGCATGGCCTAACAGAGCATTTGCCAGGTCGAACAAGGCTTGCCGCGCTCCCCGATAGCCGATCCAGGCCCGTTGATAACCGCCGAACTGATCATGCAGCGGATAGCCGGCGCGGAGCAGCGGCACCTCCAACCGGTTAGCGGTGTCCAGCGCATGGGAGCTGCCGATAATCAACTCCGCCTCCCGCTCCCGCGCCAAGGTTTCCAGATCGTCCAGATCACCAACATGAACCTGCTTCAGCGGCAATTGCGCCAGTGCAGGCGTCGTGACCGAGGTCACTGCGGCCACGATTTCCGCGCCCATTTCCGCCAGCAACTGACTGAAACCATGGAGTAAATCAGGATCGGCAGCGATAGCGATCCGCGCCCGGCCCAGCAGGAAATGGGTATCGAGCATGGCATCCTGCAACTGCGCCCGCTGCCGCGCCACGGAGGCTGGAACCGCTTGACCGGCAATTCCAGCCAGCGTCATCACCAACCGGTCAGTCGCCTCCAGTCCAAACAAATGGGGGAAGCGATAGGTCGGAACACCGGTACGCTGCTGTAGCAAGTCAGCGGCGCGATCCAGCGCAGCGCCGATCACCAGAGTCGCAGCGGCATCGCCCAAGGTCATGAAGGCTGCCGGCAACGTTCCGCCGGTAGTCAGCGGGTGGTAATCCTCAGCGTCCAAATGACCATCGAGCGAATCGGACAGATCAGGAATCAGCACCGGGTGCAGGCCAAAGCGCTCGATCAACTCGCGTAATGCCTCCAGATCGCCCGGCGTCAGCGACGCCCCACACAACACGTTAATCTGGCGTGGTTGCCCTCCTCCCCCACTTTCCCCTCGCTGGGAGGAAGGAGCTGATGTCCCGTGGTGTGAAGCATCCGATGGGTCGGAAGGCGCAGACGGAACCCACTCGGCAATCATCGCGGTTACGGCGGCGGCGAAGCCAGTTTCCAGACAACCGCTGAAATCAGGGGTATTGACCGGGACGATCCGCACCGCTTGAAATTCCGGGCAGCGTTCGCGGAAATTCCTCACTACACGATGAATATCGGTGCCTTGCGCCTCGGTCAAACCGGTGGTCAGCAGTCCGACCGCTGCGGGATGATGCTTCTCGCAAACGGTGCGTAATCCGGCAAACAAGCTGTCATCCGCCCCCATAATGCTGCTGATCGGGTCCAGGGCGCTGGTCTGCAACGGGATCGGCTCCCGGAAGTGGCGCACCAGAAATACCTTGGCGAACGCGGTGCAACCCTGAGCGCCATGCAACAGTGGAATCGCCCGGTTCAGACCAAGGATCGCCAAACTGGCGCCGAGGGGCTGACTGCTTTTCAGTGGACTGACCGACAGCGGCTTGCTGCGACGGATGATTTCAGCCATGAGCCGGCTCCGTCACGCCATGCGGCAGCCACGGCGCAGGTCGCCGCACCGCATCCCAAATCGGGCTTTCCAGGGTTCGAGTCAGCTCCTGCGCCAAAGTGATCATCCCGCGATAGCCGGCATAACCATGTTCCCGCTCCTGATTCACGTCCACGAACGGCAGTCGGGCCTTGAGCGCGGTGTACAGGTTACGCCCACCAGCGACCAACAGATCGGCATGGTGAGCACGGGCCATTTCGAGCAAACCGCGTGGATTGCCGTCCTCGATCAATTGCGCGTCCTCGCCCATCAGCTCCCGAATCCGTGCTTTGTCTTCCTCAGTCGATTTCTTGGTTCCGCTGGCCACCACCGTCATGCCCAACTCTTGCAACGCGGCCACGATGGACCAGGACTTGACCCCGCCGGTATAGAGCAACACCCGCTTACCGCGCAGTCGTTCCCGCCACGGTGCCAACGCCGCGTGGGTGTTGGCCTCTTCTCGGGCGATCAAGGCTTCGGTACGCTGAGTCAGATCAGGATCATTAAGCAGGGCAGCAAACTGGCGCAGCGCGGCAGACACATCGCTAACGCCATAAAAGCTGCCTTCAAACCAGGGTGTGCCGAATCGCTCCTGTAGTTTGCGAGCGACATTCAGCATGGCGCGGGAGCACACCACCATGTTCGCTTCAGCGCGATGCATGGTCTGGATTTCCCGGAACCGGGCATCGCCGGACATGGAACACAGCACTCGCAGCCCCAGCTCATCGAACAAGGGCAGGGTGTTCCACAACTCGCCGGCGATGTTGTATTCGCCAATCAAGTTAATATCATGGACTTTAAGTTCAGGCCGGGCCGGATCGACCGGCGGCGGCTCCGGCTCACTGCCACCAACGACATATTTAATCATGGCTTCACCGGCGATCCGGTTGCCAAAATTCTTACTGCCGTAGAAGCCAGCAGCATCAATAGGAATAACCGGGATACCCCACCGTTCAGCCGCCGCTTTGCAGGTGGCTTCCAAATCATCACCGATTAACGCGGTAACGCAAGTGCTATAGACGAAAACCGCCGCCGGCGCATAGCGGTCAATCGCCTGTTTAATCCCATAGAACAGCCGTTTCTCACTCCGGCCCATAATCACATCCTGCTCATTCAAATCGGTGGTCATACCGAGCTTGAACAGTGCGGGACCGCTGGACTGAGTCCCCCGGTTGTCCCACGAATCGCCAGCGCAGGCAATCGGGCCGTGGACGATATGAGCGACATCGGCAATCGGCAGCAACGAAATCTGCGCACCGTCAAATGCGCAACCACCTGCGGCAGCGCCGGGCGTCGGTCGGGCGCAACCGGTTTTAGCTTGCAGGTTGTGACTGCATGCAGGTTCATCGCGCAATGCAGCAAGATCGCTGGTTTTCATCACCGTGTCCTCATAGTGGCGCGGGCATCCTGCCCGTGTTGGCGTTAAATCAACTTCACGAGCAAGATGCCCGGTTTCAACTCTAACCCGCTACTGCAATGCCCAACAGTTCAGGTTTTACTTGCTCCAGCCATTCTTCGATCCGCTCATTGGTTAAATCCGCCTGATTGTCCTGATCGAGTACTAGACCGACGAACTCGCCATCACGCAGCGCCTTGGATTTCTCAAATTCATAGCCATCGACTGGCCAGCTCCCAATTAACTGGGCGCCGAGTTTTTTGAGCTTCTTATGCAGAATACCCAGTGCGTCGACAAACTCGGTGGGGTAACCCACTTGGTCACCCAGCCCGAACAACGCAATAGGCTTCCCTTCAAGGTGGCGAGCTTCCAGCTGACCCAGAAACTCGGTCAATGGATCAGGCAACTCACCGTCGCCCAGAGTGGGCGTACCGATAATCAGCGATTCGCAGCTCAGCATCTCATCCGGCGTGGTCTTGGCCATATCGAACAGTTCAACCTCATCCTCCGCAAACTGCTTTTTGATCCGCTTGGCAATCTTGCGGGTATTACCGGTATCGGTGGCGTAGAACAAACCAATCTTGGCCATGATGATTACCTCATTAGGTGATTAATGGTGCTACATTTCATCAGAATTCCACACAGTCCTCAGTCACAACCGCCAGCACAACGCCAGTAGCGGCTTGAAAATCTTTGGTAAGTCGCATGCAATGTTGCCGGCCATCTACCAGATAAATGTTTAACCCAGCTCCCTGCAATACTGGCTCGGTTTCAATAATATCGTCATCCAGACAACTGGTGAAATAAACACCGGGATAAATGCGCCTCAGATCTGTCAGCGTTGCCGGTGTGAGGCCTTCGGCAATGGCTACTCTGGCAATATCAGTGATCTGGCGCGGCGTAATCATGACGCCTCCCCAGCCCATTCCGGAGTGACGCGAGTATGACCAATAATCCGGGCCAGCCACGGCGGCGGCTCGCCAGCCAGTACTTGTTGCAACTCACTCAGCAGCGCCGAAATATCCTCAGCCTGTGGGCGCTTAAATGGGTGAACTCCAGCATTTACCACTCGGGCTGCGGCAGGACCGCCAATGGACAGCACGCAAAGTAAATGACAATCGTTAATCAGCGCCACCCGCTCTGCACTATGGTCAACGCTCAGCCGGGTAACCACCGGGGCTGGTCGCACCGCAATCAGCCGTGATGCTATTGCCGAAACCTGGTAAATCAGAAACCGGGCGCAGGAACCAAAATGGCCGTCCAACCGCTCACCATTGTTAGAGGCGCACGCCACCCGGATTGAGTTGGGCAATTCGCCTTCTAAGTACAGTTCCGGGGTCGGGACTGCTGTTTGGGCAGCGGCATCGTCTTCACCATGCAGAAAGTGCAGCGCCCGTCGCAACACCACCCCATCCATTTCACCCAATGCGCCGTCAGCACCGGTCTTAAGATCTTTAACCTTCAGATCATTCAGCTTGACTTCGGTCAGTGGCTCGCCCAGTACGGCCACCAATACCCGCAATAGTTGGCCTGAACTGGTATCAGGCAATTGACGCGCCGCCAGACCAATCCTCAGCGCCAAACAATCAGGGAGTGGACTGGTATCGGTCATAGCCGCTTTACTCGCACGGTTAGCGGTAACTTGGGCGGCTGCGCAAAGGGTTCAAGATAGAACCGTGACCCATCGGATAATTGTATTTCACCGCCCCAAGTTCCCGGTCCCGCATGTTCCAGCGCGACTACCGTTTCCTCGTGATCCTTCTTGGTGATATAGAACACCAGGTCCCCGGCGGCATTATTTCGCAACATGACATTGGGCATGGCTGAATCTCCTGTCGTGGAATGCAGGACGGGCTTCCAGCCTGCCAAACCGGCTGGAAGCCAATTCTGCATTCAAATCAGCGCACCAAATCGAAGGCGTAGTCGGTTTCGCCCAAGGTCATGGTGTCTTGGTCAAGTTTCTCCATAACTGAATTAACTAGCAGCTTGAGCATGTACATCGCCCCCTCATAACCGAGCGTAGTGTCGCGGTGCAGATGATGACGGTCAAATAGCGGGAAGCCAATCCGAATCAGCGGCACTTCATACTCTTTTCCCTTATGCAGGGTATCGCGTTGGATAAACTTGCCGTAGGAATTACCAATCAGGAAATCAGGTTTGTTGCTGAATACCAGCGAGCGTAAATGCCAGAGATCCTTACCCGCATGGACTTCAGCTTCTTGTCCATAAGGTGACGCCTTAAGCATCTTGGTAATATCCTTGGCCCAACGCTTATTGCCGTTATGACACAACACATGCAGCGGTTCAGCACCTAGCTCCATCAGAAACTGGCACATACCAGTCACAAAATCCGGATCGCCGAACACCGAGAAACGTTTACCATGCAACCAAGTATGGGAGTCGGTCATCATATCGAGTAACCGCCCGCGTTCCTGTGTCAGTGACTCCGGGATTGGTTTGCCGGTAAGCTCTGAAACTTTCATCAGGAAGTCATCAGTCCAGCTCAGACCCATCGGGATATTGATCGGGCTAGCGGGCTGATTCCAGGTCTCCTGGACATATTTCTTGGTTTTTGGCAATTGCCACGGTTGCAGCAACAAGGTATCGATCGCATTGGGAGCGTCTTTAATTTCATCCTGAGTCGTACCGCCGGCGTACATGCGGAACTCACCATCGGCAGGCGTATCCAGAATTTCCTCCGGATCGGACAGGAAAGTATAAGCCACGCCCATTTCATTGAGCATCCGCTTAATCACCCGCAGATTGCCCAGATAGCTCTCAAAGCCCGTTACGATGTTGAGTTTGCCGTTACTGCCGACAACCTTGCCTTCCATCGTTTTAAGGGTGAAATAATTGAGAATCCCCTCCAGCATATTATCCCAGCCGGTGATATGACTACCGACAAAACTGGGAGTATGAGCAAATGGAGTGGGGAAATCCATCGGCACCCGCCCATCCTTTTTGGCATTGGTGATGAAGGCGTTCAGGTCATCGCCAATCACCTCGGCCATACAAGTCGTGGATACCGCGATCATCTCCGGTTGATACATGACTCTGGAGTTTTCTAACCCCTCGAACATGTTTTTCTGCCCGCCGAACACCGCCGCATCTTCGGTCATCGAGTCAGAAACTGCGGCGACCGGTTCGCGGAAATGGCGGTTGAAATAGGTGCGGAAATAAGCCACACAACCCTGTGAGCCGTGAACATAGGGCAGGGTTTTATAGAAACCTAACGCGCATAGTACTGCACCCAGCGGTTGACAAGCTTTGGCTGGATTGATCGTCAATGCCTCACGCTGAAAATTGAGTTCCTTGTAAGCCTCAGTGGTGGTCCACTGAAACACTTCTTCCAGCTTTTCCTTGGCGGGCGCCTCTTCAAACACCCGCTTGCGGATAAACGCCTGCTGGTATTCATCAGTGTTGAATAGGGGATAACCGGGTTTGATAGTTTCAACGTCTTGCATGACCAGATCCTCATTAACGGCGCGAAGCGTATAGCCCAACAGGATAAAAATGTTGGGCTACAGCCTAATGGCCTCACCCAACCAACCAGTTTCAGGCAGCTGACTTCAATGCTTCAGCGCCGGCACGTTTCCAGGGAGCCTGCATATTTTTCCAGCAGGGATTGTTAATCGTCATATCCATGTCACGGGCAAAAATGGCGAAACCGTCATAGCCGTGATAGGGGCCGGAATAATCCCAGGAGTGCATTTGCCGGAAGGGAATGCCCATCTTGTGAAAGACATACTTCTCCTTGATGCCAGAGCCGATTAAATCGGGCTTCAGCCGCTCCACAAAGGATTCCAGTTCAAAACTGGTGGCATCGTCATAGATCAACGCGCCATCCTGCAATTCCTTGAAGGTCCGGTCGTAATCGTCATTATGGGCAAACTCATAACCCGCGCCGATGATTTCCATCCCCAAATCTTCATAAGCGCCAATGACATGGCGAGGCCGTAGACCGCCAACAAACAGCATCACCCGCCGGCCTTCCAGCCGGGGTCGGTACTTGGCGATGAGTCCATCCATGATTGGTTGATGCCTGGCAATTACTCGCTCGGCGTTGTCCTGAATGGTGCTGTCAAAGTGCGCGGCAATCTTGCGCAGACTGGCGGCGATTTGGGTCGGCCCGAAGAAATTATATTCCAGATAGGGAATACCATACTTCTCTTCCAAATGGCGGCTGATGTAATTCATTGAGCGATAGCAATGCAGCAGATTCAGCTTAGCATGGCGAGTCGTTTGCATTTCCGGGATGGAGCCATCGCCCGACCATTGCGCGATCACCCGCAGTCCCATTTCCTCAATTAACACCCGTGATGACCAGGCGTCGCCGCCAATATTGTAATCACCGGTAATCGCCACATCGTAAGGCGTGGACTCGAAACTATTATCGTCATCACGTGTGTGCAGCACCCAATCGCGCAATGAGTCATTGGCGACATGATGCCCCAGCGACTGGGACACACCCCGGAAGCCTTCGCAGCGCACCGGGACGACCGGCTTGCCGATTTCTTTCGCCGATTTCTTGGCTACAGCTTCAATGTCGTCGCCAATCAGACCGATAGGGCATTCTGACTGTACGGTCACACCCTTGGCCAAGGGAAACAGGGTGTCAATTTCGGCAATCAGTTTGGCTAGTTTCTTATCACCGCCGAACACCACATCCTTTTCCTGGAAGTCGGAAGTAAAGTTCATATCGCCGAAGATATTGACGCCGCTATGGCCGGTGATGTAATTACGGCGACCCGCACGGGAAAACTGCCCGCAACCCACCGGGCCGTGTGAAATGTTGGCCACATCCTTGACTGGCCCCCACACCACACCCTTGGCCCCAGCGTAGGCGCAACCCCGGGCAGTCATCACCCCCGGCAACGCCTTCTTGTTGGCGACGATGCACTTGTTGGATTTCTCCAGAGTCGGGTCATTAGCCATCAAATGCTTGGCGCGTTGTTTGCCGGTCGCTTCCGGGTAAACTTCCAGTACTTCCTGGATCAGTTGTTCAGTTTCCTGGCGATTCATGCTCATTGATGCGATCTCCGGTCAGATTCAGGCAACGGCCAGCACAGCTTCAGCGGCGGCGGTTTTACCGATGATGGATTCATCTTCTTCGTCCATAATCCCAAACTCCATCAACAGCTCCTCCAACTCATCCATGGTCAGTGGCTTGGGAATCACGAACTTCTTGTTATCCACGATCTTGCGGGCCAAGGTGCGGTATTCCTCGGCCTGCTTGGCCGCCGGATCGTATTCGATCACGGTCATCCGGCGAATTTCAGCCCGTTGCACGACGTTATCGCGCGGCACAAAATGAATCATCTGAGTACCCATTTTTGCCGCCAGCGCCTCGATCAATTCCGATTCCTTGTCGGTCTTGCGCGAGTTGCAGATCAATCCGGCCAAGCGCACCTTGCCGGAACTGGCGTACTTGCAGATGCCCTTGGCGATATTGTTGGCGGCGTACATCGCCATCATCTCGCCGGAGACCACGATGTAAATTTCCTGCGCCTTGCCTTCACGAATCGGCATAGCGAAACCGCCGCAGACCACGTCGCCCAACACGTCGTAGAATACAAAGTCGAGGTCTTCCTCGTAGGCGCCTTCTTCTTCCAAAAAGTTGATGGCGGTGATGACGCCACGACCGGCGCAGCCAACCCCCGGCTCCGGGCCGCCGGACTCGACACAGCGAATGCCGCCATAACCGACTTTGAGGACTTCATCCAATTCCAGATCCTCGACGGTGCCAGCTTCCGCCGCCATTTCCATAATGGTGTTCTGGGCTTTGGCATGCAGGATCAATCGCGTGGAATCCGCCTTGGGATCACAGCCGACAATCATGATTTTCTTGCCTTCAGCGGCCAGGCCCGCCACCAGATTCTGGGTGGTGGTCGATTTGCCGATGCCGCCTTTCCCGTAAATTGCACATTGACGTATTGCCATTGCGGTATTCTCCTATCGCCGGATGCGAAGTTTTTGCTCTCGCTTGGTGTTCTTCAACAGTCATGCCAAATAGCAATAAGAATTCAAAAAGCTGATTTATATCTATTTTTATTTTTCCGACTTCAATGAGCATCCAGTGGCATACATGACAAACGCGGCGTCTTGTACGGTTAGCAACAATCCCCACATTCCCTGCGATCTCCGTCTGCCCAGGGAAACCTATTGGCCGATTAATCACTGCAACCTGCCCGCAGCGATCTTGGGTGGGCTGACCTTTCAGCGCCATCCTGCACCCTTGCTGATTGACGGAGTTGCGGAATTACACGCCCGAATGTTCCGGCTGCTCGCTGCTCTGGATGAACCGGAGGCGCGCGCGCGGCAATTCATGGACTACATGACGGTTTATTTCCGACTGGAGGCGCTAGAAGAGGCAGGACTGACGCCGGGCCGGTCCAAAGCTAAATTGCGCGGGCGAGCCGACTATCTGCGGATGGTGCGGGGTTGGGCGTTTGATCCCAACAGTCAGGAAGGGGCGGTGTTAAAAAGCTGGGTGGAATCGCGCTTTGGCTTGCTGACCCGTTATCACAACGGCCTTATTGAGGGTGACGACCGGCATGATGCTTGGCTGCACTATCAGGAAGCCCGTAGTCATGGTCTGTACAACACCAACGCGCTGGAGGCGCAACTGGACTTGTTGTACACCTATTGCCAATATGAATTGCATCGCTCCCAGCCGGACGCATTGCATCTCAGTCTGTATCGCGGCTTTAACCAGTTCAGCGACGATCAAATGCTGGTCAAGCTCGACCGCCGCCGCCTGATCGTGCTGCTAAATAACCTCAGTTCGTTTAGTGTCAACCGTGAACGGGCTGAGGAATTTGGCGATCACTTATTGCGGGTGCAAGTCCCTATAAGCAAAATATTTTTCTACAATCGGGTGTTGCCAGGTATGCTGAAGGGTGAGGATGAATATGTGGTGATCGGCGGGATTTACGAGGTGGAGCGGCTGGCGTGAGTCTATTCTTCCGGCCCAAAACAGATTGAATAATCCCGGCAGACTGCGCAGGATGGGGCGCGGCAAAGATAAATGCCTTCCTGAAGACAAAGCTGCTTGTAGAGAAACTTCTTCCATTTCATATCACGATCATTCCTGGCAGCCAACGCCGGGAAATTACGCAGCATTAGTTCGCTTAAATCCCGCCGTGACCATAAACCCAGATCCTCCCAGAGATGATCGTTAGCCATGCAACCGGTGGCAATGATCACACTCAGCCAGCCCTCGGATTCATCCTGACCGGCTTGGTGCATTTGCAGTAATTTGACGAGTTCTTCCAGTTCCTCCGCTAAACGCGGATCCCACGGCGGCAATGAACGTTCCGCCACTCCCGGAACAGAAAAGCCGGGAAAGCGCCGCGTCAGTAATGCGGCGAACATTCCCGGTGCTAATCCCAAGCCATCCGGTAAAGCCCCGCCGCCATGAACCTGAGTCGCCAGTATTTGCGCCAGCGCCTCGTCATTTGGCAAGCCACGACTGCAACTCATCAAGCCGCCATAGGTCTCCCGCCGTAGATCGGTGGTCACGCCAGGTGCTGAGGGTTCCAGTCGCGGCAGCGGCATCACGGGGATTAACTCTCAGTATTCCACCAGGATATCTTCATCGCGCACGATCATTTGGCACGCCAACCGCCACGGGGGCGGGATGTCGTCGACCAAAATCCGGCTAATGTCCTCGTCGGTCAGCTTGCCCAATTCTTTGAGCAGATTTCTTTCCTTCTCGGTCGGCGGGCCACTCATGCGGGGCTTTTTATCAAGACTCGTCACTTTCACCAAACAGGTTCCGCATTCGCCGTCCTGGCAATCAAAGGCAATCGGAATCTGGTTGGCTTTGGCGATTTTCAAGACCGTCTCAGTATGACTGCCAGCAGCAGCATAAACAGTCTTAATTTTATGATCAGGATGGGAAAAAGTAATCAATGGCATCAGTCGATCTTCCTTAGGACGAGAAGAGGGGGTGAGTGCAATCAAGCGGGCCGGACGACTACATCGCCGAGCACTTGGGCCTGACAGGCCAGACGAACATCCTGCCCGACATAGTGTTCTTTAAGAATCTTGGCCTCCAACACCGACGGGGCGCTCAAATTCTCCATCCCTTCCATGACTTTCATCAGACAGGTTCCACAATCACCTTCACGGCAACCATAAATGATCCCGGAATTAACCTTGTCCGAAATCTCAATAACCCGGCTACCGGCCGGTACAGTCACGGTGGTGTTAATATCTGCAAAGGTAAGTCGCGCTTTGGCCATAGTGGGCGCTCGCTAGTCAGGGGATAAAAGAAATTAGGCAGTAGCGCGGGTAATGATTGACGTTGCCGGAATCCGGCCATTCGCCCGCCATTCTTCGTAAACGGCCCGGAGCGCTATTTCAATCGGCTCATTGCCATGTTCGCTATTAGGCTCAATACTGGCGTTTTCCAGCGCTCTCCACGGAGTAAAGCCAACTCGGGCGCAGAGTAGCGCCGCACAATCTGATAGCGCCAGAATCGCCCCGGCCATTGCCTCATCCGAGTCGCCGCATGTTGTTGCGCCATGACAATAGCGGGCAATTTCGCGCCGCTCGATCAACTGGATTTCATGCGCGGATACCTGATAAATCAGTAGCTCACGCAAATGACCAAAATGGGCGTCAATAGTCTGCCCGTTCAAACTACCTACGGCCAGACGCAGCGTATTGTCATCGATAATTCGCTGCTGTGTTGGTATCCGATTCGGACGTTGCGCCGGCTTGGAGGATTGGGTTTGCAACCGATGGACAATCGCTGAACGCACCGCTTCCCGTTTAGCCATCGCCGCCTGCGGATCAATGTGCATCGCTTCCACTTTATCCATGCTAAATTCGGCGCTGCGATCAGCGCCCAGCATTCCCGTCGCATCAGCGCGGCATTGCTGGCAATGACTCACCATTGTCCCATCACCACCAGAGGCGGCGCGCACCGCAGCCAGTTCTGCCGCTGTTGGTTCACGCTGTCCATTAAGTCCGTAATGAGTTCCATGTTCGGCGCGAGCAATCAGCGGCATGATGTTATGCAGCATTGCGCCTTTCTCTCGCACGACCCGGCTGACTTCGGGCAGATGCGCATCATTAATGCCGGGAATCAGCACTGAATTAATCTTCACCTGAACACCCAGCGCCACCAGTCGGTCCAGACCAAGCAATTGCTGGGCAATCAGGGTTTCAGCTGCTTCCCGCCCGCGCAGACGCCCATTCCAACGAATCCAAGGATAAATCTGTGCGCCAATCTCCGGGTCTACGCAATTAATGGTGATGGTGACATGGTTAATGCCATGTTCCGCCAGCGCCTCAGCGTGTTCCGGCAATGCCAGTCCATTCGTGGACAGGCAGAGCAATAAATCAGGGGCTTGCCGCCGTAATTCGCGTAAGGTAGCGAATACTGGTTCAGGATTAGCCAGCGGATCGCCTGGCCCGGCAATGCCAATGACGGCCAGATGCGGAATAATTGCACCTACTGCTAATGCTTTCTGCACAGCTTGTTCGGGAGTCAGCAATTCTGCCGCAACTCCAGGACGCGATTCGTTGCTGCAATGATATTTGCGATTGCAGTAATGGCACTGGATATTACAGGTGGGAGCAACTGGCAAATGCAGGCGGGCAAAATGCTGGTGCGCCTCCGGCGAATAGCACGGGTGCAGCACCGGTGGCTTACCGGTCGCTAACGACTGCTCGTTGGATGCCATGCTCACGCTCCCCCATCGCCAAAATCCGGCGGAACGGCTGATGGCCCGCCACCGCCCGGAAGCGGGCGGCAGGTCGTCTTAAGCAAACGACGTGCCTAGCAGCAATACCTACCTCATCTTACTGTTATAATTCTATTTTTTAATAGAAAAGCGAGTAGCCTGTGGCAAACGCTACCGATCCGAAGCCAACGATTGTTAGTTATAAGACAAGATCGCAGGATGGTTTCGTCGCGCCGAATCAGCCCAACCTAGCCCATATCCAGTGGTCTATCCTCCATCCTGCATCGTCTGTTATTCCATGCGGCGTCGCCCAAGAAAAAGCCGCATTCATTGTGATCGATGAATGCGGCTTATTTAACTCAACGACAATGACCGGCATCATTACTCCTTTTTTGATTGTCGCCGGTTCATAAACAGCAGTCGTTCAAACAGGTGAATATCCTGCTCGTTTTTCAACAGTGCGCCATACAGCGGCGGAATCGACTTGCGCTGATCGCCACGCAAGGCTTCGGGCGGAATATCCTCTGCCACCAGCAGCTTGATCCAGTCCAGCAGTTCCGAAGTCGAGGGGCGCTTTTTCAGCCCAGGCACCTCGCGAATCTCGAAGAAAGTTTCCAACGCCTCACTCAGCAACTGCTTCTTCAAATCCGGGTAATGCACCCGAATGATCTGCTCCATGACTTCCTTGTCTGGAAAGCGGATGTAATGGAAAAAGCAGCGGCGCAGAAAAGCATCCGGCAACTCCTTCTCATTATTGCTGGTGATGATAATGATCGGACGATGCCGGGCCTTGACCACCTGCCGGGTTTCGTAAACGTAAAACTGCATCTGGTCCAGTTCCAGCAGCAAATCGTTGGGAAACTCAATATCAGCCTTGTCGATCTCGTCGATCAGCAATACCGGCTGGACTTCAGCGGTGAAGGCCTCCCACAGCTTGCCTGGAACGATGTAGTTGCCGATATCGTGAACCCGCGCTTCGCCCAGTTGTGAATCGCGCAGGCGGGATACGGCGTCATATTCGTACAAACCCTGCTGGGCCTTGATCGTGGACTTGATGTGCCATTGGATAAAAGGACGGTCCAAGGACAGAGCAACTTCTTCAGCCAGTTGGGTTTTGCCGGTGCCCGGCTCGCCCTTCACCAGCAAAGGCCGGCCCAGGGTCACGGCAGCGTTCACCGCCATCATTAGATCGTCGGTGGCAACGTAACGATCCGTTCCGCGAAAACGTGATTCGGACATGCACAATTTCTCCTTTCAGGCAACCGGCGATCCGGGTGATATGTCCCATGATTATAAAAAAATATCTTATTATTCTTTTGCTTGTTAGCAACGCCTGCTATGTTTGCATGGAAACCGCAGATCGTAGTTCAGTTTAACAGGCCAACCGGGCCTTGCTGCATTCCGTCAGACCGCGACAGATCCTTTATTTTCCGCGCAGTCGCCCTGGTGGCGTACTGGCAAATCAACCGCCGTCTCCGGCAAGAGCGCGGCGCACTTCGGGTTGGAGAACGTCACGATGAAAGCACATAACATCCTGGAAACCATCGGCAACACCCCGCATGTCCGCCTCAACCGGCTGTTTGCCGATCACCCAGTCGAAGTGTGGATGAAGCTGGAGCGGGCCAATCCCGGCGGCAGCATCAAGGATCGGATTGGGCTGGCAATGATCGAGGACGCCGAACAACGCGGCATTCTCAACCCGGATACGCTCATTGTCGAACCAACCTCCGGCAACACCGGGATTGGCCTGGCGATGGTCGCCGCCGCCAAGGGCTACAAACTGGTCCTGACCATGCCGGAATCGATGTCGCTGGAGCGACGCCGTTATCTGGCGGCGCTGGGCGCGGAACTGGTGCTGACGCCCAAGGAAAAGGGAATGCCGGGCGCGATTGAGAAAGCGCAGGAACTGGTGCGCGATACCCCTAATGCCTGGATGCCGCAACAGTTCGAGAATCCCGCCAATGTCGAGATTCACCGCCGCACCACCGCCCGCGAGATTCTCAATGATTTCCCCGAAGGGCTGGATTATCTGATCAGCGGCGTCGGCACCGGCGGACACATTACCGGCTGCGCCGAGGTATTGAAGGCGCATTTCCCGAAATTGCGCGTGTTTGCAGTCGAGCCAACCGGCTCGCCCGTGCTAAGCGGCGGGCCACGCGGCCCCCACCCGATTCAAGGCATCGGCGCGGGCTTCGTGCCAGCGGTGCTGAACACGGACATTCTGGATGGCATTATCCAGGTCCATCACGAGGACGCTTTCAAGTACGCAGTGCGCAGCGTCAGGGAGGAAGGCATTTTCATCGGGATTTCCTCGGGTGCGTCGCTGGCGGCCATTGCCCAGAAATTGCCGGAAATCCCCCACGGCAGCCGCATCCTGACCTTCTGCTACGACACCGGCGAGCGCTATCTGTCGGTGGCCGGGCTGTTCGAATAAGGCGGACCGCTCTAGGCCCGCCAATCGAGATCGATCAGGCCGTCTACAATGCCAACCCGGCGGTCGGCGGCGCTGGCGAAGGTCTGATCATGAGTGACGGCAATCACCGTTTTGCCCCACTCGCGGGTCAGGTCGTGCAGGATTTGCCGGACGTTGGCCGAGGCGCGGCTATCCAGATTGCCGGTCGGCTCATCAGCGAGAATGATTGGTGGATCGTTGGCCAAGGCGCGGGTGATCGCAACCCGTTGCCGCTGGCCGCCCGATAGCTGGTGTGGATGCTTGTGACCCTGGTCACCCAAGCCAAATTGCCGCAGCAATTCCCCGGCCCGCTGCCGGGCGGCGGCTTCGGTCATCTTTCCCAGACGACGCATGGGCAGCAGCACATTGTCCAGCACCGTGAATTCAGCCAGCAGAAAGTGGAACTGGAAGACGAAACCGAGCTTTTGCAGCCGGGTGTTCGCCAGTTCATCCTCGCCATAACCCGAAGTATCCTGACCCTCCAGCAGTACCCGTCCTGAAGTCGGCGCATCCAGCAGGCCCAGCAGATACAGCAGTGAGGATTTACCGGAACCGGATGGCCCCATAATGGCGACGAACTCGCCGCGCCCGATGTTCAGGCTAATATCTTGCACCAGCGTCACCGGCACTTCACCGGGCAAGACTCGTCCCAACTGTTCCGCCGTCAGGATCCCGCTCATCCCATCCCTCGCAGGATCACCACGGGATGCACCCGCCCGGCCTTGCGGGCGGGCAGATAAGCAGCCCCCACCGCCGAGAGCAGGGCAAAACTCAGCGCGATCAGATACTGGTCGTAGCCCCAGTAAATCGGCAGAAACACAAGGTCACTCGCACCGGGCGGCTTGATCTCGACCTGGCCGAGCAGCGCCATTAAGCCCAGCCCCAACACTAACCCCATCAGACTGCCCATCAGTCCCAACAAAATTCCTTCGATCAGAAAAATGCGGCGAATATCGCGAGCGTGGAAACCCATTGATTTCAGAATGGCGATGTCATGGGTTTTTTCCATGACGATGGTGGAAATGGTGTTGTAAATACCGAATGCGGCTACCACCAGAATCGCCGCCACCACGCTGTACATGATCAGATTACGCACCAGCAACACGCTCATCAGGTCTTGCGAGGCTTCCAGCCACGAGACCGTCTTGTAGCCCACCTGCTGCTCAATCACGCTGGCGACCTCACGGGCAGCGTAGGGATCGTCCAGCTGAAGGATGAAACGGTTGACCCGGTTGGGTCGATCCAGCATCCCTTGCACCCGCTTGAGCAGGGCGAAAGTCTGGGTTTCATCATAACTGGCGTTGCCGGTGCGAAAGATGCCGACCACTTTCAAGGTGCGGACTTCACCACCCGGTGAAGCGGCGTTGACTACACTGCCCATGCTCAGCCCGAACTTTTGCGCCAACCCATCGCCAATCAGGATGCCATTAGGATTGGTCGCCAGCGCGTCCAGCGAGCCTTGGATCAGCTTTTCCTCAATGGTCGAAACCCCCTTCATTTTCGCCGGAATGATGCCGGTGAGGGTAACGCCTTCGATCCGCCCGGCGAAGGTCAACACTACCGAACCCACCAGCACCGGCGCCACCCGCACTCCGGGCAGTGCTTCGATAAAGGCCAGCTTCTGGGCATGGCCGCGCAGGCCACGCACCTCGGGCAAGGGCTTGACTCGCTTCAGTTCGACGGCGCCCTCCGGCCACAACATCCGGGCCGACTGCGGTTGAGGATGGCGGTATTCGTCGGATACGGTGATGTGTGGGCTGTTATCGACCAGCCGCTTGATGAAATCGCGCTCGGAACCACGCATCAGCGCCGACACCGCCAGAAAAAAGGCGACACCCAGCGCGATCCCG
Source organism: Candidatus Competibacteraceae bacterium (assembly GCA_003989085.1). Lineage (GTDB taxonomy): Bacteria > Pseudomonadota > Gammaproteobacteria > Competibacterales > Competibacteraceae > RXIV01. The sequence continues at coordinate 460,023 of RXIV01000001.1, read as the reverse complement.
GTCAGAGAAACCAGGGTAGGCCGCTTGCGGCTGATGAGGTGGGTCACCGCGATAGTGAACTGGATAGACACGATGGTTTGGCGGGTTGCGACTACTGCTCGCGCACTCGCTGCCCCTCCCGAAATTGCGCCGCCGGGCGAGCCACCACCGGGTCGGTGTCGCTTAGGCCGGAAAGAATCTCGGTTTTAGCCTCGCCGACGAAACCGGTCTGCACCGGCTGGCGATGCAAACGCCCGCCGCGCACCACCCAGACCTGAGCGTCGCTGATGGCCGTAGCCGGAATCAGCAGCGCATCCGGGCGTTCGGTCACAATGATATTGAGTTCGGCGGTCATCCCAATCCGCAACGGAGGGTCTTCCGCGAAGCGAATCCTCACCCGGTAACTGCGCGTTGCTGGGTTGCCCTTCGGGGTGATTTCAGCTACCTGGCCTTCCAGAATCCGCCCCGGCAACGCTGGCGCACGGATCAGGGTGCGCTGGCCGGGTTGCACCAGCAAGATGTCCTCCTCGTCCACCTCAGCTTCAATCCGCAGCGGCGCACAACAGGAGAAGTAAAAGATGGGCTGATTAGCCGGAATCAGCTGGCCGACCTCGCCATCGCGTTGCAGGATTTGCCCATCCGCTGGCGCGGTCAGGGTCATGAAGCCACGCAAGGCGCGGGCACGGGCTACCGTCGCGTCTGCCGCCTGCTGTTCAGATCGCGCCCGATCCCGCTCCAGCACCGTGCCCAAACCTCGATCCAGCAAGGTCTGAGCGCGATCCAGCTGGCTTTTGGCGAACCGCGCCCGCGCTTCAAGTTCATCTACCGACTTTTTCAAGTCGGCATCCTCCAGCCGAGCCAGGGTCTGACCGGCGTGAACCGGGTCGCCCTCGGCCACATTGAGTTCCATCAGCCGCCCGGCGTTGCGCGGGGCGATAGGCAACATCACGGTCGGTTCCACCGTGCCGGTGGCATAAACCGCTCGCACCGCTGGTCCTCGGACTGCTAACGCTGTTTCAACCGTGATCGGGCCAAACTCACGCCAAAGCGCCCAACTGCCGCCCGCCGCCATACCCAGGATGATCAGCGCCCGGAACAGTCCTTTCCATGTCACCCGCACTCAGTCCTCAATGACTTGCCGCCAGGATTTGGCGGCCTTTTCCAGCGCAGCAGCGCTTTGTTCAGCCCGCCGGGAACAACCGGGCGGACATTTGGCCAAGTGCGCCAGCGCCGTCTCCCGCAATGCCGCACTACGTTGCGCCGAGTTAGCCAACGCCGGGTCGCTCAAGGTAGCCGCCGCCCAGGGATACACCGGATCGCGATCAAAACCGATCCCCAGAACATAGGCCAAGGTGATGTAATTCATCATGCCGGGTTCAGTGGTGAAACCGTGGCGCTTGGCGGCTTCATAACCGGTGCGAACCAGCGCCCGCAACGGCTCATCGCCCAGCGCCTGGTACTTGGCTGGAGCCAGCATTTGCAGCAACAACAATAACCGGTGGCCGAAACTGGGCGCAGTCGGCAACCCGTCAAAAACCTGCGGCTGACGCAACAGGTTCAGGGTCTGTAGCAGATAGCCGTTGTCTGGCCCGGCTGTCTGGTCCAGAAACACCATGGCTTCGCCATAAATCCGCTCAATATGAGCATCCGGGCTTTCTGGCGGTTCTGCCGGCGGCGGCTCGACGCCGTCTTCCGGGGCTAGCGTCGGTTCTGCCGTTTCACCGGCGGTCGCCGCCGGCGGAGTCACCGGCTCTGGAGCTGCCGCCCACGGCAATTGCGGGTCTTCGTCAAACAGGCTGCCCAGCATGAACATCAGCGCCAGATAAAGGTAAACGCCGCGTTCGGTTTGCAGGTTGCGGCTTTCGGCCCGCTGCAAGCCGTAGCGCATCACCCGGCCCAACTGCTTCTCGCCCAGAGTAGCGGCGTGTTCCGGGAAAAAGGTTCGCAGGTGGTCCAGCAGTCCGTCCTCAAAACGCCGAACGGCGATCTTCTCGAAGGCGGCCATCTGTGATTTGCGAATGATCAACATGATCCGTTCTCTCCTCAATGAGGCTATTGCAGCGGCAGGCGGTCGCTGCCTAATTCTCCGCCGGCAATCCAGAAGCGCAGTAATGCGCCATCCTCGTCCTCGCACAACAGGCGGGCGATCGGGCCAAACACCGTTCGTAATTCTCCCGCGTCGCAGGTCGGTAGATAGACGCGCAACACCCGGGGATCGTAATAGCGGAAATAGATCGGCTGATAGTCGGGATCGTAAACCTGGGTCAGGCCGCATAAATGCTCACGCATCGGTCGCCAGTCGGTGCGGCTGACAGCGAAGATACCCCAGTGCTTTCCCCAGCCTTCCTGAAGCAGCCAGTTCGTCAACGGCGATCCGCGCTCCAGTAGTATCTGATAGGGGGCCGCCGCTGCCAGTTCAGGAATCAGGTCACCGCGATACAGACAAACCGGTTCAATCCGGCACTCCTGGGCCTTGGCCAGCAAACCGGGAATGGCAGCGCCATCCAGCACTGCGTAAACATGGGCTGCGGGATCAGCAAACAACGCCTTGGCAAGCGTATCGGCTAAAGAATCAGGCATGGCGATCTTCCTGATAGGGCGGAGAGAATGACTGGATGGGTGGTGGACGCATCCCAGCGGTCGGTGGGACCGCTGGGCGCTATTCTGGATCAACCAGTCGAGCGAAACGGTTTGCCGTTTTGACTGGCGTTTTTAGCCGACTGGGCCTGCCGGTTTTGTCGGGTGCGTTCCTGATCTTCCTGCTGCTCGTCTTCCTGGTGTTCGTCTTCCTGGTTTCGTTCCTGATGCTGCTCCGGTCGGGCTGGCTGGTTTTGTTGCTGAGTCGGTGAGGAGGAACCGCTGCCGGTTGACGAGCCGCCGGATGAGGAATTGTCATCAGGCTGTTGCTCATTATCGACCGTGACCGAATCCAGGGTATGGCTTTGCTGATCGGCGGGAGTCTGGGCCTGGGTGTCGCTGACCTCGCCCGATTCGGCGTTGGCGGCCTCGGTCGGGGCGGTCGGGGCGGTCGGAGCGGCGGGTGCCGCGACCGTACAACCCGAGCCGGAACCCGCAGAACCGCCGCCACTGTTAATCATGACCGTCGGCCCACCGACAATGCTCACAGTCGGCGTACCGCTAATGGTGATGCCTGATGTGCCAATGTCGATGAAGCTGGCCCCGGCTTTGATCGTTACTTGCGTTAGCGCTTCGATGATGACCTTCATCCCGGCCTTGAGGTGAATCTCCTGCCCGGCGTCTACCGCACACTTCGCGGCAACTTTCTGTTGCAAGTCCTGACCCGCATCCAGCGATACGGTGCCGCCGGTCTTGATATTTTGCCGGCTGCCGATATTCAGGTGCTGGTCGCCGCCAATTTTCTCTTTCTGATCGCCGACGATCTCCAGCGACACGGTTCCATCGACCTTGGCGTTATGATGACCCGCGCCGCCGTCGCCAGATTTGATGATCTGGTGTTTTTCGCCCTCGACCTGCTCAAACTGCTTTTTCTTGACGATCAGGTGCCGTTCTTCACCGATCCACTCTCTTGCATCTTTCTTGACCCGGATATCCTGATCCCGCTGGGCGTGAATAAACAGTTGTTCCGAGTCTTTCTTGTCTTCCAGACGAATCTCGTTGAAACCGGCCCCACCCTTGCTCGTATTGCTTTTGAGCGTGGACATGGTGGCGTTGTCCGGCAAGGTATAGGGCGGCATGTTGATGCCGTTGTAGACCCGACCGGTGATGATCGGCTGGTCGGGATCGCCCTCCAGAAAGTCGACGATCACTTCCTGGCCAATGCGCGGGATGTTCATCGCCCCCCACTTTTTGCCGGCCCAGTTTTGCGAGACCCGAATCCAACAGGAGCTGTTTTCATCCGATGTGCCGTAGCGATCCCAGGGGAATTGGCATTTGACCCGGCCGTATTCATCGGTCCAGATTTCTTCGTTGGCCTTGCCCACCACAATCGCGGTTTGCGGCCCCTGCATCAGCGGCTTGGGGGTGAGCCGCGCCGCCCGGTAGGGTTGCTGGGCGTCAATAGCCGAGATGTCGCCCCGATACGGTTTGCCAGAGCCGGCTGCTTCCGTAATCGATTCGTAGTCATCCGATTCAAGCCGGTGAACGGCGGAGACGATCAGGTATTGGCGGTTTTGATCATCACGCGGGCACTGAGTCAGGCTGAACAGATAGCCAGTCGCCAAACCGGCGGCGTTGCCGCGCCCATGCGCAATATCGTGCTGGGCATGCAACTCCTGCAAGCGGATTTTGGAGTAGTTGCTGCCGTCACTGGCCTCGATATATTCGCCCGGATAGTCGTACATCTCGAAATCAGCCTTCTCATGGCTCTTGGGTTGTTTGAGCAACGCCCGCAAACTTTTGCGCGGCGCTTTAAAATCGAAGTCGTTAAGCGCATAAGCGCCCGGCTGCACCTGTTGGACCGTGATCCACTCAAACAGGTGATCGCGTTCCCGGTGGTCATGGACATCCGGCGGAAAATATGGAACCGAGTCATAACCGGCAAACGTGCCATGCGAGCTGTAATCATCCGCCAGCACCAGAGTGTGCTTGCCGTTTTCGTGAGTGAAGTAATAGTAAATGCCTTCCTGTTCCATCAGCCGGCTGACGAAATTGAAATCCGTCTCCCGATACTGCACACAGTATTCCCATTCCCCATAGCTGCCGCTCAGGGAATCCTTCATGAAAGTGGAAAAGCCGTGTTCGCTGAAAATGGCCTTGATGATGTCCGGCACGGTCTTGTTCTGGAAAATCCGGCAGTCTGCAGTGCGGGTCAGAAACCACAGCCAAGGACTCAGAGTCGCCCGGTAGGCGCCGTAACGCTGACTATGCGTGTCGATATGGACAAAGCGGGTGACGAAACCATTGAAGTAGCGGGTGCTGCTATTCGGCAATTCCAGCCGGACGGTCATGTTCTTGCCGAGCACATCAGCAGGGCCAATATCGTTACGCTCGCTGAACAGCTCCAGATCAAATTCAAACAGCCGGCTTAATTGCTCAGTCGCCGTCATCCGCCCAAAGACCAGGACATCCCCGCCCAGGGGCGTATTGACCGCAATCATCCGGTATTTTTGGGTGATAGTAATGGCGGACATAGTCGGCCTCCATAAGCCATGATGGTAAGTAGCGCTGATTGGAGTTTAGCAGCAAATTCCAGCCTGGAAGCTGGCTTGCCCCAGTGAGCACCGTTCGGACTAGACTTCATATTGTCGTCCTTCAATGCCGGAGATCAAACGTCATGCCAGCTCGAATGGAATTCCAGTTGAACCTGCCTAAATCGCTTGCGGATCCAGTCCGCCGGGACCCCGATGCACCGTTGCGTCTGTTGATCATGGCCGATTTCAGCGGCCGTTCGGACTGGGATATGCCCGCTGTTTCACCCGGCTTGGCCGACCGGCCCGTGCTGGCGGTGGATGTGGATAACCTGAACGCGGTCATGGCCCGGCTGGCACCGGCGTTGCGCTTGCCAGTAGGTGCGACTGGCGAGACGATTCCGATCCAGTTCAGGCAAATTGACGACTTTCATCCGGATGCGCTCTATCAACATCTGGAATTATTTCAGGCGCTGCGCCATAGCCGCGCCCGGCTGCTCAATCCAGCCAGTTTTGCCCAAGCGGCTGCCGAATTGACCCCATTGTCTGCATCGGAACCGGTTCAGACTGACCCGGCGGCGACCGGTGAGAATGAGGCGGATTTGCTCGGACGGCTATTGGGGAAAGCACCGGCAGCTCCGCCAGCACGACCAGCTGCTTCAGGCGCCACCGCGATTCAAGGCCTGCTGCAAAGCGTGGTGCAGCCGCATATCGTATGGACGGATCCGCGCCAGCCGGCCTGGGTGGCGGCGGTAGATGCGGCCATTGGCGACCAGTTGCGAGCGATCCTGCATCAGCCGGCGTTTCAGGCACTGGAAGCAACCTGGCGCAGCATTCACCATCTGGTGAACAACTACAGTGATGACACAGTTCAGATTTTCCTGCTCGATGCATCCCGACAGGAACTGCTGGCCGACTTGCGGGTGGCGGGCGGCGATCCCAAGGCGACCGGCCTTTATCGGTTGCTGATTGAACGCGGTATCCAGATGCCCGATGGCGAACCTTGGGCGGCGCTGGTAGGCGACTACCGGTTTGGGGCCGGGCCGGAAGATGTCGCGCTGCTGGCAATGCTGGGTTCGCTGGCTGCTCAGTCCGGCGGGCCATTTCTGGCAGCGGCAACCCCGGAGCTGCTGGGCTGCCATTCCGTCACAGCGCTGGCCGATCCAGCCCAATGGCAATCCCTGCCTGCCGAAGCTGAACAACGCTGGCAGGCGTTGCGGGGCTGCGTGGTTGCGCCCTGGATCGGTCTGGCTTTGCCGCGTGTGTTGCTGCGCCTGCCCTACGGGACGAAAACGGATCCGGTAGAAGCCTTTGCCTTTGAGGAAATGCCGAGTAGGCGCGATCCCGATGCCTATCTGTGGGGCAATCCGGCATTTATTTGCGCCCGGCTGATCGTGGCGGCGTTTGTGGAAAACGGGTGGGAATTCAATCCCGGCGACGTGCTGGACGCTGAGGATTTGCCAGCTCACGTTTACGAGGAAGCCGGCGAGCGGGTTATGCAGCCCAGCACCGAAGTGTTGCTCGGCGAACGAGCGATGAATGCCATTTTAGCGCGGGGGCTGATGCCAATTCTGGGTCATCGCCAGCGCAATGCTGTTCGACTGGCGCGGTTTCAGTGGCTAGCGAAGTCTGGGAATTGAGTTTTATCGGGGGCGGAAACGCTGCCTCTTTTACCATGAACCCCGCCAGCGCGGGGTTCTGTCAAATTAGCGCTTTAACCAGATAAGCCGATCAGTCGTCGCCGGAGAAGACGCCGAGGATTTGCAGCAGGCTCAGGAATAGGTTGAAGATTGTGATGTACAAGGTGACGGTCGCCATGATGTAGTTGGTCTCGCCGCCATGAATGATCTCGCTGGTCTGCCACAGGATCATCCCGGACATCAGCAGGATGAACATCGCCGACACCGCCAGCGACAGCAGCGGAATGCTAAACAGCGCCGCACCCAGGCTCGCCAGGAAGGCGACCAGAATCCCGACCATCAGAAACCCGCCCATGAAGCTGAAATCCTTGCGGCTGATGACGGCATAGGCCGACAACGCCAGGAAAATCGCACCGGTGCCGGCCAGCGCTGTCATCACCACTTGCGAACCGCCGCGCATACCCAGGTAGAAGTTCAGGATTGGCCCCAGGGTGTAGCCAAGAAAGCCGGTCAGGGCGAATACCGCCGCCAGCCCCCAGACGCTGTTGCGCAGGCGGGTGACGACGAACAGCAGGCCAAAATAACCGCCCAGCGTAACCAGCCAATGCAGCGGCGGCGCGTGGCTCGCCATCGCGATCCCGGCCGTACCGGCGCTGAACAGCAACGTCAGCGACAATAGCAGATAGGTATTGCGTAACACCTTGTTGGCGGCCAGCGCATTCCCGGAGTCCAGCGGAATGGCGTCTTTAATCACCAAGTCATCTCGTTGCAACATCGTAAGCCTCCAGTGGGGTGTGAAAAGGGGTGAATCGCATCAGTATTGACCCGGTGCGGGCGTCAACGGTTCAGGCTGGTTCAATACTCACAGCCGCCCGCCACGTTTGAGATCGAGATAGTGGTTGACCATTGCTGCCGGCAGCTTTTGCGGCGGGGCATCCAGCAGAATACCGCCACAGTGGCGCAAGCTCTCCTGAACCTGCTCCCGGCGCAGCAGATAATGGCAAATGACCGGGTACAACTGTGCTTGCGGCAAGTCATGAACCGGCTGCGCCAGCCCCTCATCCAGCGCCGGTTCGCGCAGGTTGGCAATCAAGACCAGATGCCGACGACTGAGCAGGGCAATGGCCGGACGCAGATCATCCTGATCTTCATCGCGTAGATTAGTTAATAACACAACCAGCGACCGCTTGCGTTGCCACTTCAGGGTTAACTGGGTCGCCTCGGCATAATCCGGGGGCGCCAAGGTTGGCTGCAAATCGTAAACGGTATTAATCAACGCAGTCAGCGTTGCCGGCCCCGAACGGGGTGCTAACCGGCGCCGGACTCCGCCAAAGCTCTGCACCCCCACCGCATCGCCTTGGCGCAGGGCGACATACGCCAGCAGAATCATGGCGTTAAGGGCGTGATCGAAATGACTGAGGTCGTCATCCTGAGCACGCATTCTCCGGCTGCAATCCAGCAAAAACAGCACAGTCTGGTTACGTTCATCCTGATAATCGCGGGCAATCGGTTTACGGACTCTGGCCGTGGCTTTCCAATCGATCTGACGCAGACTGTCGCCAATCCGGTATTCGCGCAACTGCAAAAAAGTCTGGCCTTCGCCACGCCGCCGCCGCCGGTGAATGCCCATCAGCATTTCGCGCCGTTCCGCCGCCAAGCGAATATAACGGGCAATGGCGACAAAATCGGGATAAATCCGCACCAGCGCCGGCTCGCCCAGCCGATCATCACGTTGCCACCACCCATGGGGTGATTGCAGTTGGACTTGTACCGGCGAAAATTGCCACTCGCCGCGCACCACCGGGCGTAACTGGTAGCTGATCTCTGCCCAACCCTCCGCTTCAACCGATACAGTTTGCGGCAGATCCGTGCAATCGGCGGCGGCGGTCGGATAGTGATCAAACACGGTCAGGGTCGCGGGTTGCGCCAGCCGGTTCTCGAAACGCAGCCGAACCGGATGCCACGCACCCAAGGGCAGAGCGGGCGCGACAAAACGCTCAACCCGCACCGACGGGCGCAGATGCAGCGCGACCGCATCCCGAATGACCGCCGCCAACAGCAGAACGCCGAGCAACAGCCACCCGATGGTCAGTTCCGGCCAGACCGCCGGGAACAGACCGAGCAGGGTCCAGCCAGTCAAACCGCACAGCAGGCGGGAAGTGGGGCTGAGAGAGAGACACATCAATCGTCGGAGTCCAGCGGATCAAAGAGTTTAATGATACACACTGGATCAGGCTCCGGCTTGCCTCCAATGAAGCTGATTTTCACAGCCGGGACTGGATTCCCGCCCCTCCTCCGTGTAAACCCATTGGCGTTTAAAGCGGTTCTCCCTATAATCGCCGCCATTTTTCGGCCAAACCGTTCCCCAAAGGGGGTTTTGGCGCGACTGGACATCCTTCGCGATCTCTCCGGTGAACGTCCCAGCAAGAGTGACGCGCGCGGTCGGGTTATGGCGCACTTTACAGACCTGTAAATCTGGCGCGCCTTCCCGGCATTTCCCCGTAATTTTCGTGCTGAGGCACTGTTTCAGGAATTTAGGAGTAGAGAGTTAATGCCCTCGCGTAGCGAACCGGCCGCCCGTTCCCCGTTGAACGTCATGGCCGCGCCATCTTCCACCCCCTCGCGCCGGGAATTGGCCAACGCCATCCGCGTCCTGAGCATGGACGCCGTGCAACGGGCTGAATCAGGCCACCCCGGCGCACCGATGGGCATGGCCGACTTTGGCGCAGTGCTGTGGAACGACTTTTTGCGCCATAACCCCGCCAATCCTAAGTGGCTCAACCGCGACCGGTTGATCCTGTCCAACGGCCACGGCTCAATGCTGCAATACGCCTTGCTGCACCTGAGCGGCTATGACCTGACCATCGAAGACTTGCAGCGTTTTCGCCAACTGGGGTCCCGCACCCCCGGCCATCCCGAATATGGACGCACCGACGGCGTCGAAACCACCACCGGGCCGCTGGGCCAGGGTTTGGCCAACAGTGTCGGTATGGCGCTGGCCGAACGGGCGCTGGCGACCCGCTTCAATCGCCCCGGCTTCCCCATCATTGATCATCACACCTACGTCATCGTCGGTGATGGCTGCCTAATGGAAGGCGTCTCTTACGAAGCCTGCTCGCTGGCTGGCGCTTGGGGACTGGGCAAGCTGATTTGCCTGTACGACTCCAACGGCATTTCCATTGATGGACCAGTGAAAGGCTGGTTCAGCGATGATGTGGCCCGGCGCTTTGAAAGCTGCGGCTGGCACGTCATTCCTGAGGTCGATGGTCACGACGCCGAAGCGGTCCATCAAGCCATCGCTCAAGCGCAAGCTGTGACTGATCGCCCGACCCTGATTGTCTGCAAGACCGTCATCGCCTGGGGTTCACCCGGCAAGGGCGGCAGCGAAAAATCGCATGGCGCTCCGCTGGGTGTGGACGAAGTGGCCGCGACCCGTGAGAACCTCGGCTGGCGGCATGAACCTTTCGTGATCCCGCCGGAGATTTACCAAGCCTTTGACGCCCGCGCCAAAGGCGCTGACTGGGAGGGCGAATGGAACCAGATGTTCGCCCGCTACCGGGCAGAATACCCGGAACCAGCAGCGGAACTAGATCGGCGACTGGCTTGCGGTTTCCCCGATGACTGGGAAACACTGGCCTGGAATTTCATCCACGCGACCCAGGAGCAGCGCGAGGATCTAGCGACCCGGGTCGCTTCACAGCGGGCGTTGCAGGCGTACGGCCCACACTTTCCCAGTCTGGTCGGCGGCTCGGCGGATCTGACCGAATCCACAGGTATTCCGTGGAGTGGTTGCCGGCCAGTGGACTTCGCGCACCCTGACGGTAACCTGATCTATTACGGCGCCCGCGAATTTGCGATGAACGCCATTATGAACGGGCTGGCGCTGCACGGCGGCTACATCCCGTTCGGCGGTACTTTCCTGATGTTCGCCGATTACGGACGCAGCGCCATTCGCATGGCGGCGTTGATGAAACTGCGCTGCATGTTCGTCCTGACCCATGACTCGATTGGGGTCGGCGGTGACGGCCCGACTCATCAGCCGATTGAACACGTCGCCGGTCTGCGGCTCATCCCCGATCTATCGGTCTGGCGGACCTGCGACACGACGGAAACCGCAGTGGCCTGGAAAGCAGCCCTGGAACGGGTCCACGGCCCAACCGCGCTGATTTTCACCCGCCAGAAGTTGCCGCATCAGGACCGTAGCCCGGATCAGGTGCAGGCCATTGCCAAGGGCGGCTATGTGCTGCTGGATTGCGGCGATGCCCCAGAGGCGATCCTGATAGCCACCGGCTCTGAGGTGCAACTGGCCATGGGGGCCGCCAAGCAACTGAACAGTCAGGGGCGGCGAGTACGGGTGGTGTCGATACCGTCGGTAGACGTGTTTGACGCTCAGGACGCCGCTTACCGTGAAGCGGTGTTGCCGGCCCATGTGACTCGGCGGGTCGTGGTCGAGGCCGGCGCGACTGCCCCCTGGTACAAGTACGCCGGTTCGCAGGGAATGGTGATCGGGATCGACCGCTTTGGCGAGTGCGGCTCACCCGAGATCATTTTCCAGCATTTCGGCTTCACCACCGAACGTGTCGTCGCCGTTGTTACGGCGCTGTTCCCGTCCGGCGCCAATTTTTAATGAATCCGGTCTACAATTGACCAAGTTGGGCGGGCGATCCTGTCCGCCTTTTGATGAAACTCACTCCGTTGGAGGAAAGCATGGCGATTAAAGTTGGCATCAATGGGTTCGGCCGCATTGGCCGCATGGTATTCCGCGCTGCCGTCAAGAACTTCTCGGACATCGAGATCGTCGGTATCAATGACCTGCTTGAACCGGATTATCTGGCCTACATGCTGATGTATGACTCGGTGCATGGTCGCTTCAAGGGCGAAGTCTCAGTCGAAGGCAACAACCTGATCGTCAATGGCAAGAAGATCCGCCTGACAGCAGTCCGGGATCCCGCTGACCTGAAGTGGAATGAAGTGGGTGCCGACGTTGTCGTTGAATCCACTGGCCTGTTCCTGACCAAGGAAACCTGCCAGAAGCACATTGCCGCCGGCGCAAAGAAGGTCATTCAGAGCGCGCCCAGCAAGGACGACACCCCGATGTTCGTTTACGGCGTCAATGACCAGACCTACGCCGGCCAGACCATCATCTCCAATGCGTCCTGCACCACCAACTGCCTGGCTCCCGTTGCCAAGGTGCTAAACGATACCTGGGGCATCAAGCGCGGCTTGATGACCACCGTTCACGCCGCCACCGCGACCCAGAAAACGGTTGATGGTCCTTCCAACAAGGACTGGCGCGGCGGACGCGGCATCCTGGAAAACATCATCCCGTCCTCGACGGGCGCCGCCAAGGCCGTCGGCGTGGTCATCCCCGAGCTGAACAAGAAGCTCACTGGTATGGCGTTCCGCGTCCCGACTTCCGACGTATCGGTAGTCGATCTGACCGTGGAATTGAACAAGCCTGCGACCTATAAGGAAATCTGCGCCGCGATGAAGGCCGCCTCCGAAGGCGCGATGAAGGGTGTGCTGGGCTATACAGAGGATAAAGTGGTCGCCACTGACTTCCGCGGCGAGACCTGCACCTCCACGTTTGACGCCGATGCCGGCATCGCGCTGGACGACACCTTCGTTAAAGTCGTGTCCTGGTACGACAACGAGTGGGGTTACTCCTGCAAGGTTCTGGAGATGGTCCGCGTCATGTCCAAGTAAGCGGTCGCCCCCTGTGGCGGTTCGCAACTAGAGGTTTAACCCGCCCCCGCCGTCTTGCGCCTTGCGCCCAGCCGGACGGGGGTTTTGTTTTGAGGAATAAAATCAATGAATTTCAAGCGCCTGACTGATCTCGACGTGACCGGCAAGCGGGTATTCATCCGCGCCGATCTTAATGTGCCGGTCAAAAACGGCAAAGTCACTTCCGATGCCCGGATTACCGCCTCGATGCCCACTATCGCCTTTGCGCTGAAGGCCGGCGCCAAGGTGATGGTCACATCCCATCTGGGCCGTCCCACCGAGGGCGAATTCTCCGAAGAAAACTCGCTCCAGCCCGTCGCTGATGTCATGAGCGCCAAACTCGGTCAGCCGGTGCGTGTCATCCGCGATTGGGTCGACGGCGGCTTTGAAGTCGCCAATGGTGAAGTGGTGCTGCTGGAAAATTGCCGCATCAACAAAGGCGAGAAGAAGAACGTCGAAGAGACGGCCAAGAAATATGCCGCTCTGTGTGATGTCTTCGTCATGGATGCCTTTGGCACCGCCCATCGCGCCGAAGCGTCGACCCACGGCATCGCCAAATACGCCCCAGTGGCTTGCGCCGGCATCCTGCTGACCGAAGAACTGGACGCGCTGACCAAGGCGTTGGCCAAGCCCGCCCGGCCCATGGTCGCGATTGTGGGCGGCTCCAAGGTCTCAACCAAACTGACTGTGCTAGAAAGCCTGTCCGAGAAAGTCGATCAGATGGTGGTTGGCGGCGGCATTGCCAATACCTTCCTCAAAGCGGTGGGGAAAAATGTCGGCAAATCGCTGTGCGAAGATGATCTGGTCCCCGTAGCCCAGCTGCTAATGGCGAAGATGACTTCCCGTGGCGCAACCATTCCGATTGCGGTCGATGTGGTGTGCGGCAAAAAGTTTGACCCTGCCGAACCAGCCATTCTGAAGGACGCAAGCGCCGTCAGCGATGACGACATGATCTTCGATATCGGGCCAAAGAGCGCTCAGGAATTGGCCGACATCATCATGAAAGCCGGCACTGTGGTTTGGAACGGTCCGGTCGGCGTGTTCGAGTTCGACCAGTTTGGCGAAGGAACCAAAGCTGTAGCGATGGCGATTGCCAACACCAATGCCTTCACCCTGGCGGGCGGCGGAGACACCATTGCCGCCATTCAGAAGTATGACATCTATGACAAGGTGTCCTACATCTCCACTGCCGGCGGCGCGTTCCTGGAATTCCTGGAAGGCAAGGTGCTGCCCGCCGTCGAGATTCTGGAGACGCGAGCCAACGGCTAACCGCCAGCGGTTTCTGATCAAGGACAGCGGCGGCCTGCGGGTCGCCGTTTTTTTGGTTCAGGAAACCACCACTACCGGGGCTATAATGGGGTTTTATCCTAAACACCCTGTTACAGGAGTCCTGTCATGAGCCAGTCCCTTGCCGAATTGCGTCAGGAATATGCGCTGAATGCGTTGAATGAGGTCGACGTTGATGCCGATCCAATTCAGCAATTCCAGCGTTGGCTCCAGGAGGCAATAACCGCGCAGCTGCCTGAACCCAACGCCATGATTTTGGCGACTGCCGACCGGACAGGACGACCCTTTGCCCGAACGGTGCTGCTTAAGGACTGCGACGCGGGTGGTTTCGTGTTCTACACCAACTACCGCAGCGACAAGGGCCGGCAACTGGCTGAAAATCCTCACGCCGCACTGCTGTTTCTGTGGCTGGAACTGGAAAGACAGGTGCGTATCGAGGGCGTAGTTGAGAAAGTATCCCCGGCCGAATCGGAAGCTTATTTCCGTACCCGCCCTCGCGAAAACCGACTGGGGGCGCTGGCTTCGCGACAAAGTCAGGTGGTGATCAGTCGCGAAATTCTGGATGAACGGTTCGCACAACTGGCTGCGCAATATCCAGACGACAACATTCCCATGCCAAATCAGTGGGGTGGTTACCGGCTAAAACCAGAGTTGCTGGAATTCTGGCAGGGTCGGCAGGGTCGGATGCACGACCGGTTGCGCTACCGGCTACAGAAAGGCTGCGGCTGGATTCTGGATCGACTGGAGCCATGATCGGGTGACCGCCCTCGACAATGCAAACTGGAAAAAGTTGCGGGATTAACCGTAGCCGGTATAATGCGCGGCGTCGCCAGGACACACCGAATAGCAACAAGAAGGCGGCTTTTTGCCTCACCCAGGCTTTTCTCGTTAAAACAGGGCGAATGCCGGAATCTACAATTTATTGTCAATGAAGCCAAAAAGGCCGGGCTTAGCGCCTGGTAATAACCACCAAAGGGGAGTTGTGCGACAAATTCGGGAAAGGGCCAAAAACCTGCCGCACGTCGCCGATTCCAGGATTCTGGTTTAGAGCAAATACCCTGATCGCTTGCCCTTTAATTTCAATACGATGACCGATCCCCGGCGGATCGGTTTTCTTTTTCTGGTCCTAAAGTTAGCTCATCGCAGAATGATACTTGGAAAACAGCGTGGGCAATTCGGAGAAATACCATGCTAATGACGACTGCGAAATTTGAGGCGCTTCCAGAAAGCCGGACAACATTACTAGAGCTAGTCAGGGTATTGGTTAAGCGTTCTCGCAGCGAGGTCGGCTGTCTAGAATGCGATTGCTATCAGGACATCATGGGTGCCGACCGGTTGCTAATTGTCAGCTATTGGACGGATCGGCAGGCACTGGAACAACACTACGAAAGCGGCTGTTTCAAGGAACTGGTTGGCCAGTTCACAACTCTGGTTATCGATGCGCCACCCTCGGTCAGCCTCTACGATGTGGTAGAGATTGACCGCTTCTAGCGCACCGCATCATGATGCACTTGACACCAACCGCTCGCCCAGATAACGCTCGCACCCCTTGAGCGTCGATAGCTTGGGATAATCGAAGTCGAAAATGGTGACGTTCATTTCCTTTTCCAGACTCATCATCAGCCGCAAGAAGTCAATCGAATCCAGTTCCAACTGATCGTGAAAACTGATGTCGGGCGACAACGCCTGGGTATCGGCGTTTGGAACGACATCACTCAAAGTCCGCAGAATCGTTTCACGGATCTGCTCGTGGTTTATGGTGTTCATCACTATATTCCTTCTCGCGGGTATCGGAAGCTCAAATCGGCATGTTGCGCCGCAACAATGAGTGTCGCATTGCCCTTTTGAAAAAGCAAGCAGTCTCGTACTGGATCTCGGAATAAAATTAGGCAAATTCCAGGCCAGACCGCAGCGGCAATCTCACTTTACCAGCAAGAATTAGAATAAACTTCCTAATCTTCCGCTGCCTCACCCTCCAAGGTTGACAAATCGCCCAACGGCAATCCCAACTCTCTGGCCCGCAGCAAGCGGCGCATAATTTTGCCGCTGCGGGTTTTCGGCAAATCGGCCATGAACTCCAGTTCACGCGGCGCTACAGCCGGCCCCAGCCGGGTGCGGGCAAAACCGAGCAGTTCCTTACGCAGTGCATCGCCCGGTTCGTGACCCGGTTTGAGCGCCACGAACGCCTTGACAATCTGGCCGGCGAATTCGTCCGGCTTGCCGATCATCCCGACCTCAGCCACCGCCGGGTGCTCCAGCAATGCGCTCTCGACCTCAAACGGCCCGATCAAGTGGCCTGCCGTCTTGATCACGTCATCAGCGCGGCCCACGAACCAAAAATAGCCATCGGCGTCACACCGGGCCAGATCGCCGCTGAGATACCAGTCGCCGACAAAACACTGCCGGTAGCGGTCCGCATCGCCCAGATAATCCCGGAACTGCGACGGCCAGCCGACCCGCAGCGCCAACTCACCCTCCAGTCCTGGCTCCAGCAAATCCACGCCTCCGCCATGCCGCCGCCGGACAATCGCGGCTTCAATGCCGGGCAACGGACGCCCCATCGAGCCAGGTCGGATAGTCAGTCCAGGCAAATTGGCGATCATGATCGCCCCGGTTTCGGTCTGCCACCAGGTATCGTGAAACGGCTGGCCCAGCATATCCTGACTCCAGAGCACCGCCTCAGGATTGAGCGGTTCGCCAATACTCGCCATGAATCGCAGCGCATCCAGATTATGGCCTTGCCGGGCCGCAGTGCCTGCTTTCATCAGCATCCGGATCGCAGTCGGGGCGGTATACCAGACATTTACCTTCTCTTGTTCGAGGATCGAATACCAGCGTCGGGCGTCGAATTCGGATTCATCCACCACCAAGGTCACCCCATTCGCAAGCGGAGCAACGATCCCGTAGGACACCCCCGTGACCCAACCGGGATCAGCGGTGCACCAATAGACATCACCAGGCCGCAGGTCCAACGCCAGTCGCCCGGTCAGGCGATGAGCCGCCACAGCGTCGTGGACATGAATCGCGCCTTTAGGCGTGCCCGTCGTGCCACTGGTGAAATGCAGCAACGCCCTGTCATCAGGCCGGGTTGTAGGCGGATCGCGATCTTCCGCTTCTGCTGCCAGCAGTGTCTGAAACGATAGAATCCCAGTTTCGTCGCCGCCATCGGTGAGCAGAATATGACGCAGATCGGGAAGTTGATTGCGTTGCATCCGCACCTTGCGCTCATACAACAGCGTTGTGGTTATCAGAACTCGCGCCTGGCTCTTGACCAGCCGCACTCGCACCGGCTCCGGGCCGAAAGCGGAAAACAGCGGGCAGAACACTGCGCCAGCTTTCAGGGCGCCCAAGGCGGTAATGTATAACTCGGGAATCCGCCCAGTCAGAATGCAGACTCGGTCACCTCGACCGACGCCTAACCGCTCCAGTAGGTTGGCAAAACGGTTGCTGAGCCGGGCCAGATCAGCGTAACTGAACTCACGCCGCTCGCCGTTTTTACCCAGCCAGCGCAGCGCGGTTCGCTCGCCCCAGCCAGCCGCCACCCAGCGATCCACCGCTTCAAATGCGATGTTCAGACCCCCGTCGGGCAATCCCGCCAATTCGGCGCGGGCGGCGTCCCAGGAAAAACCAACGCCTGTTCCAGAATGGTCTACTGAAGAGCGTGCGGGTTGGCCGGATTCCGGCGTTTTGGGCAGCAGTGTCCAGGTCATCAGAATTTTCCGCGAGAAACCTTGGCCCTTAGGCCGGAGAGGGAGGGCGCGGGGAGGAGGTCAATAGATCCCCCAGCAGTTTTGAGCCGTTGCTTCGCCGCCTATTTTAGCGTTCTGGAAATCAATATGCTGGTTTTACGCTGGCCTGGCGCCCACCTACGGCGCTTTCACCATCCCACCCGGATTCCCACGCTCTGGATTCCTAATATCTGGATATACTGCGTCTTTGATATTCATTCTGAGGAACCACCAATGACCCCGCCCGATCCCAACCCCACGGTCGCTCTGGCGCTGGCCGAGGACATCGGCAACGGCGATCTGACCGCCGCCCTGATCCCGGAGTCCGCCCAAACCGAAGCCACAGTCATCAGTCGTGAACATGCGGTGTTGTGCGGCGCGGCCTGGTTCGATGCCGTTTTCCAGCAACTCGACCCGGGCATCCATGTTGCGTGGCAGGCAGCGGATGGTGACCGCATTACCCCTGATCAGTTGCTCTGTACCTTGCGCGGCCCCGCCCGTCCCTTATTGACTGGCGAGCGCACTGCGCTGAATTTTCTGCAACTCTTGTCTGGAGTTGCTACCTTGGCGCGCCGCTTTGCCGACGCAGTCGCCGGCTCCGGCGCGACCATTCTTGACACCCGCAAAACCCTCCCTGGTCTGCGGCTGGCCCAGAAGTACGCGGTGCGCTGCGGCGGGTGCCAGAACCACCGCATCGGCCTGTTTGATGCGGTGCTGATCAAGGAAAACCACATCATGGCTGCCGGATCGATCAGCGAAGCCATTGCGACGGCCCGCCGGCTCCATCCCGGCGTGACCGTTGAAGTGGAAGTGGAAAACCTGGCGGAATTGCAAGAAGCACTGGTTGCCCAGCCCGACATCGTGATGCTGGATAATTTTGATCTAGCGGCGATGCGCGAGGCGGTAAGGATCACCGCCCATCAGCTCAAGCTAGAAGCCTCGGGCAATGTCAATTTCGACACTGTGCGCCAAATTGCCGCCACCGGCGTCGATTACATTTCTATCGGCGGGCTGACTAAGGACGTGCGGGCGGTTGACCTGTCCATGCGTTTCCAGCTACAGAACCAGCCTTAAACAATTGCGCTGGTCATGGACAGAGGCGCTGAAACTGCTGGAGATCTCTCGATGATAAAGAAGCGTTGGTGGTGGTGGGGCGGACTGCTCGGCGTCATCCTGGGGGCGAACGCCCAGGAAATCGGCAGTGTGGATACCGCGTTTCAGTGGCTGGGGGCCAATCATAAAATCGTGATTGAAGCCTTCGACGATCCCAAAATTGACGGGATAACGTGTTATGTCAGCCGTTCGCGCACCGGCGGCATCAAGGGCAGCCTGGGCTTGGCCGAAGACAGCTCGGATGCCTCCATCGCCTGCCGTCAGATCGGGCCGATAACCATCAAGGAGAAATTCAAGGACGGCGAAGCGGTCTTTACTGAAAGCCGTTCGCTGCTGTTCAAGAAGCTGCGGGTCGTGCGGTTTCTCGACCAGAAACGTAATACGCTGGTGTATCTGGTCTATAGCGACAAGCTGGTGGAAGGCTCGCCGAAGAACTCCATATCGGCGGTGCCGATCATGCCCTGGGCCGGCAATTCGGCCAGAACAACCACGCCCTGACCGCGCCCGCCAGCGTTGCGCCGCTTCTTCAGGTCGCGGGCGCTGGGCAAGCCCCACATCCACCAGCGCCCGCGCAGGTCCCACCCGATGCGCTGTCGCTAGATGCAGCGGCTTCGCTCTTGGCCAAATTCCTCTGATTACCGCTTTTGAAATCGGTCTCATACCATCCGCTGCCCTTGAGCCGAAATCCAACCGCCGAAATCAGCTTCTTCAGCTCCGGCTGGCCGCAACTGGGGCAGTCGCGCAATTCTGGGTCACTCAGTTTCTGCAAGACTTCCAGTTCGTGATCGCAGGACTGGCAACGGTATTCGTAAATGGGCATGGGACACCTCAAGGACCATCGGATTGATTCAACATCTTCACCGGCCTTTATGGAGATAACTCAGACGGTTTTCAAGCCCTCTTTGCAATTACTCCTCGGCACAATCGCGGTTAAACTGCTCAATATGTCCCGCTGCCTGTTTTTTATCCTCCTCTTCCCGTTGCTCTGGCTGGCAGGTTGTGACTCCACCGCTGACCAGACAACGATCATCCAGTTCTGGGCGATGGGCCAGGAAGGCGAACGGGTGCAAGCGCTGGTGCCAGAGTTCGAACGCCGGCACCCCGGTCTGCGGGTGCGAGTGCAACCATTGCCCTGGAGCGCAGCGCATGAAAAGCTGCTGACCGCCTACGCCGGCGAGGTGATGCCGGATCTGTTCCAACTGGGCAATACCTGGATTCCTGAATTCGTCGCCCTGCGGGCAATTGAGCCGCTCGACAAGTGGTTGCACACCGGGCCAGCCCCGGCGCTGGCCGACTACTTCCCCGGCATTCTCGCCGCCAACCGGTTAAATGGGCAGACCTATGCCCTGCCCTGGTATGTGGACACCCGACTGTTCTTCTACCGGACTGACCTGCTAGCCACTGCCGGTTTCACCCAGCCGCTGCTGACCTGGAACGAGTGGCTGCGGGCAATGATGGCGTTAAAAAATCTCGGCGGCGAGGGACGCTACGCTATTCTGCTGCCGATCAACGAATGGCAATTACCAGTGATTCTGGCGCTGCAACGCGGCGCAACCCTGTTGCGAGACCAAGATCAATACGGCGACTTTCAGAACCCCCGGTTCCGCGAGGCGTTCGCGTTCTATCTCAGTCTATTTGAGCAGGGATTAGCGCCGCCGGTGAGTAATAGCCAGATGGCGAATCTCTATCAGGAATTCGCCAATGGCGCTTTTGCTGTCTATGTCAGCGGGCCGTGGAATATCGGCGAGTTTGGACGGCGGTTGCCTGCAGCGATGCAGGGCAAATGGATGACCGCACCGTTGCCGTTCTGGACTGATGCCGCCGCGCTTTCGACAACGGGGGCGGTATTGGAGATGAAACCGGCGGTGGGCGTTTCACTAGCGGGCGGGGCCAGTCTGGCGATCAGCCGAGCGTCACCCCGGCAGGAAGCCGCCTGGAAACTCCTGGAGTTTCTGGCCGAGCCGGAACAGCAGGCCCGGTTCTATCAATTGACCGGCGATCTGCCGGCTCGTCAATTGGCCTGGGCTGACCCGGCGCTGGCTAGTAACCAGCAGGTCCAGGCATTCCGGGAACAATTACGACAGATTCGGCCAACCCCGCCGATTCCTGAATGGGAGCGGATCGCCCAGCGGATTGCCTACTATGCAGAACAGGCGGTGCGCAAGCAGTTAGGTGTGGACGAGGCGTTGGCAGCGCTCAATCAAGATGTTGACCGGATTCTGGAAAAGCGGCGCTGGTTGATTGGGCGAGGAATGGCGCCATGATTGGCTACGAGCGGCGAATGGCCTTGAGCGGCTGGGCTTTTCTCACCCCGGCGTTATTGTTAATCACGGTATTTTTCTTCCTGCCGGTCATCGCAGCGCTGCTATTAAGTTTCACCGATTTCGATATCTACGCTCTAGGTGATTTGAACCGGTTACGCTTTATTGGCTTCAATAATTACCAGCAACTGCTACAAAGTCCGTTATTCTGGACAGCACTTGCCAATACATTTTACTTCGTGATGATCGGTGGGCCATTATCGGTGGCAGTTTCACTCAGTGCGGCACTACTGGTTAATTCTCGTCTCACCCGTTTTCCCAGCCTATTCCGCACTTTATTCTTTCTGCCCGTAGTCACGACCCTGGTGGCGGTGGCGGTGGTGTGGCGTTATCTCTACCATCCTCGCTATGGATTAATCAATTACGGATTGAGTCTATTGGGCGTGGAACCGATTGACTGGCTTGGTGATCCACATTGGGCAATGCCGGCGCTCATTCTGATGGCGATCTGGAAAAATTTTGGCTTTAACATGATTATTTTCATTGCTGGTATGCAAAATATTCCGGTCACTCTTTACGAAGCAGCGCAAATTGACGGAGCAGGCGCTTGGCGGCAGTTTCGCTATATCACCCTGCCATTATTGGGGCCGACTTTCCTGCTGGTGGCGCTGATGACTGTCATTGGCTATTTCCAGGTGTTCGCCGAGCCGTATGTCATGACCCAGGGCGGCCCAGCCAATAGCACCGTCAGCATCGTATTATTGATGTATGAAGAAGGGTTTCGCTGGTGGAACATGGGCTATGCCTCAGCGATAGCCTTTGTGCTATTTGCACTGATTCTGGCTGCGACTGCACTACAATTAAGACTACGGCGGAACACGAACTGAAGTCCAAGCCGACGTTTCATCGCAATGGAATTCTCCCAATTCATGATTAAAGTCCCGACTTTCTGGCATCCATCGCCATACCTACTGCTGGTGCTGACGACGCTGTTCTGGTCCGGCAATTTTGTATTAGGTCGGGCGGTGCATACAGTCTTTACACCATTCACATTATCATTCTGGCGCTGGGCGCTGGCCTTGGCGATTCTGCTACCGTTTGTCTGGACCTCACTGCGCGATCAAGCACCATTACTGCTACGGCATTGGGCAATTCTACTGCTGCTTAGCATCCTTGGCGTTGTCAATTTCAACACTTTTGTCTACATTGGCCTGCAAACAACCACAGCAACAAACGCCGTGATCATGCTGTCGGTAACGCCGGTATTGATTGTAGCCATCTCATTCGTGCTCTTGCGTCAGACTGTGACTGCTTGGCAGGCGTTGGGCATTGGCGTATCACTGACTGGCGTGCTGGTGATTATAAGCCAGGGGCATTTTGAAACACTGTTAGCGCGGCAGTTCAACACCGGTGATCTATGGATTCTGGCAGCGGTGCTCAGTTGGGCGTTGTATTCAGTCGGCTTGCGCTGGCGACCGGCTAAACTCAAGCCATTATCTTTCCAGGCGGCGACCATGTTGATTGGCATCATCATCTTGACGCCGTTGTATGGTTGGGATTTAGCGCACAGACAGGGGTTTGTGGTCAATACCACGACGGTAGGCAGCATTTTATACCTGGCGCTATTTCCATCGATTCTGGCCTACATTTTCTGGAACAGGGCAGTTGCGGAGCTGGGCGCTAATCGCACCGGTCAGTTTTTGCACTTAATGCCAGCTTTCGGTGCGGTGCTGTCGATGATCTTTTTAGGCGAACGACTTCATGGGTTTCACGGCATTGGCATTGCGTTCATTGCACTGGGGATTTATCTGGCAACGGTGCTTGGCCGCCGTCCGTTGTGACCCCGCTCTCTATAGGAACACACGGAAATAAATCAGATTAAAAGCCAAGCATCTTTAATCTCACTTCCCGCGTTTTCGGTCTAGCCGCCAGACAAAATCTTCCACAATCCGGCGGTACAGATCTTCCTTCAGCACGGCATCTTCAATACCTTGGTCAACATTAGGATTGTCATTGATCTCAATAACAACTACGCCTTTGGCCGTCTGTTTTAAATCTACCCCGTAAAAACCACTGCCAATCAGACCAGCGGCTTTCAGCGCGGTCTTAATCACGATCTCCGGCGCATCATCCACTCGAAATGTTTTGGAGTCGCCCTCACGGATACCGGACTTCTGGCCAGTTTGATGATTGTAAATCTGCCAATGTTCCTTTGACATGAAATACTGACACACAAACAGCGGAGTTTTATTAAGAATACCCACTCGCCAGTCAAATTCAGTGTAGAGAAATTCCTGCGCCAAGACCAAATCAGATGATTTAAATAGCTTGCTAGCCTGCTCGATCAATTCAGAACGGTCATTAACCTTAAACACCCCTCGTGAGAATGAACCATCAGGAATTTTTAGCACAATTGGATAAGCAATTTCGCTATCAACCCGTTCCAGATTGTCGCGGCGGACGATGACGGTTTTAGGGGTACGAATACGGTGTGTTCGCAATAACTCGTCCAGATAAACCTTGTTGGTGCATTTAAGAATGGAGTCGGGATCATCAATGACTACCATGCCTTCGCTTTCTGCTTTTTTGGCAAACTGGTAGGTGTAATGATCGATACCGGTCGTTTCACGGATAAATAGCGCATCAAATTCCGCCAGCCGCCCGTAATCTTTTTTCTCGATCAATTCGACATTGACCCCGCCTTCCCGTCCAGCCTTAATAAACTGTTGCAACGCTTTGAGATTA
Source organism: Candidatus Competibacteraceae bacterium (assembly GCA_003989085.1). Lineage (GTDB taxonomy): Bacteria > Pseudomonadota > Gammaproteobacteria > Competibacterales > Competibacteraceae > RXIV01. Next base: position 436,438 of record RXIV01000001.1, on the reverse strand, counting down.
GAAGGCGGCAAAGTTTCTCTGGGATTATGCAGAATCGCCAGATCATAGCGGTAATTGCTGCGCGTCCGGGGTTGACGCCAGCGCCGGTTAAGATAGGTGGTCAACGCCGCCATGAACATTTCTTCCTGTTCGGCGGATAATGAATGCAGGTGTAATGCTTTCAGCGTAGCAATTCGCCATTTGCCTTGCAGCTTGAATTCCACCCGCAGCAGTGGCGAGCGAAAGGCGTCGAACAATTGCCGGGCCAGTTCCTGCATTTCCTTGACTGGACACTGACCAAAGTAAATATCCAGTTCAAAGGCCGTGGCAGTAAAGCCAGGCCGGGGTTTGCCCAATACCTGCTGTACCTGATCATCCAGGTCTTCGGTGTCGAGGCTGTAAATGGATTTGCGACTGAGATCATTCAAAGTGCGGACACTGGGAATCACCCGATGACGACGAGCCTCAGCCAGCAACGAACAGTAATAGCCCACACTCAGATAGCGGTAGCTACGACAAAGATTCAGTACACGCAGGTTGCGCCCGGCAGAGGAATACTCCGGCTTGCCCAGATAATCCTTGGCGGCAACCACCGGTAAATTGGGAAAATGGGCTTTCCAGTCGGTGGGGTTTTCCACCAGGATAATATGATCGGCCATCGGCTTGTATCGGCGCTCCTGACGCCGTGAAAGTAAGCAAAGTTAAAACGGTGATGGCGGAGCCGATTCGGGCTGGCGGCGAGATCGATAGAGAATCAGCACGGCTTTCTGGGCAGCTTTGCCATAACGGGCCATGCGCTGAAACTCCCGGTGTGGGATCGGCAGGTTTACCGAATCGGCGATAGTGGCGCCCTGGTCGATATTGACCAGTGGATCGTGAACGTAAATGTAGTGATCGTCGAAACCGGTGACGACCACCCAGTGCGGGAAGCGTTCGCCATAAATGCGATAGGAGCTGATCAACACCAGCGGAATGCCACCCGCCTCACCCTTTTGCCGCAACTCGTCCACACTCAGGCTGCCCCGGTGGAGCAATACCGGCAGGTGACGTAGTTCTTCGATCCAGTCCTCCTGCACCAGCCGCATGACTTCTTTCTTCTCCGGGCTACGGACTGAATCGACCAGAAAAATACCATCCTCATTGACATGGATTTCCAGATCGAAACCGCGCCGGTAGGCTGACAGCGCCAGTCCGTAAGGGCCGCAGCCCCCGTGTCCAGAGGTCATGAAAATAGTCGTGGCCTCGCGCCACAACCGCAATTCCAAGCTGCGATTCAGATCAATCATCGGGTCCAGCGCCTTCATGGCCATCATCAGCGCCGCTGGACCACAGGTAAAATCAAGGGTTTGCTGGTAATAAGGCACCGTAACCAACTCGGCTTTCAGATGTGGAGCCAACCGCTTTTCGAACCGCAGCGCGGCCATCTGGTCTTCGTAATAATCCGGGACTTCCTTGAACTGGCGGTAGCCGTGGCGGCGAAACAGCGCCAGTGAGGCGGGGTTATCACGGCGAATTTCCAGCCGCATGGAAACGCAATCACGTTCCAGCGCAGCGGTTTCCGCGACTTCCAGCAACCGGGCACCCACCCCGCACCGGGCAAAATCGGGATGAACCGCAATGGAGTAAAGCCGAGCTATCGATGTACTGCGGGAGAATAGCAGCAACACATAGCCACGCAGCCGCCCATCGTGTTCATCCAGCAACGCGATGGCGTTGCCACGGCTCAGCAAGTGGCGGAAGCTGCGGCGGGACAGGCGATCGCTGGTGAAACAACAGGTTTCGACCGCCAGCAGGGCCGGGATGTCGTCCAGAGTGGCGCAGCGGAGCATGGCGATTCAGGGAATTGTCAGATCAGGCGGGAGGATTGTTATTATCGTGCAGTAGCAGCCGCTATCGCTAGTGAAACTATCATGCCAACTTCTCCCGCTCGCTTGTTAGAGCGTATTCGCCGCTTAATCGCCACCCCTTCGGTCAGCAGCGTGTCACCGCAGTTTGACCAGAGTAACCGCCCGGTCATCGATCTGCTGGCGGACTGGCTGGAATCAGCCGGGTTTGTGGTGCGGATCGAGCCGCTGCCGGAGCGCCCGGATAAAGCTAATCTGATCGCCACTCTGGGTTCAGGGCCAGGCGGGCTGGTACTGGCCGGGCATACCGACACCGTACCGTTTGACGCCGGACGCTGGCGTTTCGATCCCTTTGGCGGAATCGAGGCAGACGAGCGGATTTACGGGCTGGGAACGGCGGATATGAAGGCGTTTCTGGCGCTGGCGCTGGACGCAGCGCAGGAATTCCAGGCCAGCGATTTGCGCCAACCGCTGATCATTCTGGCGACAGCGGATGAGGAAAGCAGCATGGCTGGGGCGCGCGCACTGGCCGCAGCGAAACAACCCTTGGGTCGTCATGCGCTGATCGGCGAACCAACTGGTTTGAAGCCGGTGCGGATGCACAAGGGCATCCTGATGGAAGCGATCCGGCTGGAAGGTCGTTCCGGCCATTCCAGCAACCCGGCGCTGGGGGTGAATGCGCTGGAGGGAATGCACCAGGTGATGGGCGAGTTACTGCGCTGGCGGACGGAGTTGCAGGCCCGTTATCGCAATCCATTATTTGCCGTCGAGACGCCGACCCTGAATCTGGGACACATCCACGGCGGCGATAATCCGAACCGGATTTGCGCCGACTGCGAGTTGCATATTGATCTGCGGCCATTGCCGGGGATGCCGCTGTCCAGTCTGCGCGAAGAATTACATGGACGCCTGGCGCGGCTGATGGCGGACAGCGGGTTGATACTGAATTTTTTGCCGCTGTTTGCTGGAATTGAGGCGATGGAAACGCCGGCAACCGCCGCCATTGTCCAAGCGACCGAGCAATTAACTGGCGCGCAGGCGAGGGCGGTCAGTTTTGGCACCGAGGGTCCCTATCTGAACGCGCTGGGAATGGAAACGGTGATTCTCGGTCCCGGCAGCGTCGAATGCGCACATCAACCGGATGAGTTTCTGCCACTGGCGACCATTCCCCCAACGCTGGATTTGCTGCGCGGGTTGATTGGGCGGTTTTGTGTCCAGCCTGCATGAGCAGCCTCCCTCTGATCCTCGGGGCGCTCGGCCCCATCTTCGGGCTGATTTTGATCGGCTTTAGTCTGCGCCGGGTGGGTTTTCCCGGTGACGGATTCTGGCCGGCGGCAGAACGTCTGACCTATTTCGTCCTGTTTCCAGCCCTGCTGATCCAGCGGTTGGCGCTCTCCCGGATCGGCGATTACGCAGTGTTGCCAGTAGCGGCAGTCATCATCACGCTACTGCTGCTGATGACTGCGCTGGTTTACCTGTTGCGTCCGTGGCTGAAAGTAAACGGGCCAGCCTTTAGCTCGGTGTATCAGGGCGCGATCCGCTTCAATACCTACGTCGGGCTGGCGGTGGCGCTGGCGGTGTTTAACCCTGAAGGCGGCGCGGTCGCGGCGTTGGTGATGGCGATCATGATTCCATCGATCAACGTGCTGTGCGTGCTGGTGCTGAACCTGCACGCCGGTGGCAACGCCACGGTCGGCGGGGTTGTACGCGGTTTGATCGGCAACCCGCTGATTCTGGCCTGTCTGGCCGGGATTGGTCTGAATCTGAGCGGGATCGGCTTGCCGTGGGGATCGGCGGCGATACTGGAGATTCTGGCGCGGGCGGCGTTGCCGCTGGGCTTGCTGGCGGTCGGCGCGGGATTGCGGGTCGAGGGCTTGGCCCGGCCCGGTCTACTGGTGGCAACCAGCAGCCTGAAACTGCTGGCCTTGCCGGCGCTGGCGGGGACATTGTGCTGGCTGATCAATCCTGGGCGGCTGGAAACGGCGGTATTGGTAACGTTCACCGCGCTGCCGGGAGCCTCGACCGCCTACATTCTGGCCCGGCAACTGGGCGGAGACACGGCGCTGATGGCCGCCATTATTACGGTGGAAACAGCGCTGGCGTTGCTGACTTTGCCGCTGGCGCTGATTTGGGTGGTGTGAGACATGGGCCAGCTACTGCACTACGAAGTCGCGATCCGGTTGGGCTGCTTTTTCACTGTCCTGCTGGTGATGCTGTGCTGGGAATGGCGGCGACCGCGCCGGACTCTCAGTCTGCCTCGCACCCGGCGCTGGCCGGCTAATCTGGGCATCGTCATCGTAGATAGCGTCGTGCTGCGGCTGGCCTTCCCGGTGCTGGCGGTGAGCGCAGCTCATGTGGCGGAGATACAGGGCTGGGGGCTGTTGCGCGGGCTTCATACCCCGTTTGGGCTGGCGCTGATCGCGTCCCTGCTGCTGTTGGATTTAACCATCTACAGCCAGCATGTGCTGTTTCACCGGGTTCCGATCTTGTGGCGGCTGCACCGGATGCACCATAGTGACCTGGATTTCGATGTCACCACCGCCCTGCGCTTTCACCCGCTGGAAATCGCGCTGTCGATGCTGATCAAACTGGGCCTCGTCATGGCGCTGGGCGTGCCGCCGGTGGCAGTGCTGCTGTTTGAAGTTATTTTGAATGCCGCTGCGATGTTCAACCATGCTAATGCGGCCCTACCAGAAAAGCTGGATCGCTGGCTACGCTGGATCGTGGTGACGCCCGATATGCACCGGATTCATCATTCAGTGCGAGTGGAAGAGACGGATAGCAATTTTGGCTTCAATCTGCCGTGGTGGGACCGACTGTTCAACACTTACCGGGATCAGCCGCACGATGGACATCGCGGGATGACGATCGGACTGGAGGATTGCCGCGACTGGCGGGCGACCCGGCTGGATGGGCTGCTCATGCAGCCGTTTTGCAGGGACTCGACCGACTAAGAGACTTGGATGGAAACTAACGCATTAATCCCCGTCTCAGAACGACATTCGTCGCCCGCTCACTGGATTTATGGCTTTTCAATAGAGTTAACTTTTCAAAGTGGGCTTTAGCCTATCGGTTCAACTGGAAGTTGGCTCTACACTTTTACAAACCAATCAGTTAGATCGATCACCGACATATAACCTCTTATCGAGCGAGGTTATTTCCCATCGGTTATTCGCGTTGCTTGCGCGGGCTAGGCTTTGCTTTCTTTACCGGAACAACCGACTCTGCCGCTAAAGCCTCCTGCTTCTTCAAGTCATGGAAATTCATCGTCGGCAACGTCACTGGACCCGCCATCATGCGCGACGTCACCGTGAGTACCTGTTCACGCACCGCAGACCACAGCAACGAGGCTCCATTCACTGCGGCCAGATCCTCTGGCGTTCCAAACTTCTCGGCGCCTTTCAGCACCACCACAACCCCTTTCGCCTCAACATCAATCAGATAGGGGCTGAACTTGCGTTCAGGGGCCTCGCTCGCAGATTGGTTATCAACTACTACGCGCAGCGTGACGACGAACAGCCGCTCCCGTTCGTGATTGGGTTCAGCTTCGCCAATGCCGAACTCAGTACTGATGTTGACCCCATCAAAAACAAAGATTGTCGTGAAGGGATTGAGTGGCTCTGGTGGGGCGTGTTGGTCATCGACTTCGACCTGCACCTTCCTGAAGGCCACCTGTAGCAACTGGATCGGCGCAGTTTTCACGATGCAACGACCTCAAGCAGATCGACAGAATCATTGGATGCAACGGGAAAAATGATAGGTCTAACCGGACCGAGTAGCATGTTGGACGCGAACGGCCCCGGCGAAAAATCCGGCTGCATGTTTTGCTTGTGCGTTGTCGTTGTAGAAGTACGCCCTCCCGGAATCAACCGCAGCTTCACGCCACGATCATCTTCGCAGCGTTCGGGCCATAACGGCAGATCTACCCCGGCCTTGTCAGCCAAGTATTTCATAACTTCAGCTTTCTCAATCGCCAGCGTCAATAGAAGAGTCGTGCTCTCGTCCGGGTAGCTGGTTTCAGATTCGTAACGGGAGAACGCGATCTTGCCTTTGCCAAAAATGGTTGGCGTCTGCTGTTGCGTCAGACCATAGCGCTTGCGCAGCGCGAGAATTTCCTCGCCCATCAGCACGTTGCCGTAGTGCGTCTTGCGTTCGGCCAGAGCGCGCAGGTTGCCGTTTCAAACTGGTCGGACGCCCAAAGTAACAGAAACAGGGTCTGTACCATCATCATGGTTGTTGTTGTCAGTGTTAACCAAACTCCAGTCGAAAGTTCGCCTTACGCAAATAGCGTGCTTCGTTCTCCAGATCAGCGCGAGTCAAGGGATGTCCAGCTAGCCAGCCGGCGGGAAAGCGCAAATTCAGCCGTTGCCCGTTGACCTCCAGTATCAGCGATGGCAACAGTTGTCGGCTACGACTGCGGTGCAGCATGACTGCCAACCGCAACAGCACCCCCAAGCGTTGTAGTGGCTGCGCCTGCTCTTTGGGCAACTGGCTGAAAGCGTCTGCGGGGAACGAGCGACGATGCCGGCGCACCAGCGCCGCCAGCAGCATTTGATCGCTGCGCGAAAAACCTGGCAGGATGGCATGTTCCAGAATATAGGCGCCGTGCTTGTGATAATCCTGATGGGAGAGAAGTAAACCGATTTCATGCAGCCGGGCAGCCCACTCCAACAGATGCGCGAACTCCGCTGCGTCCAGATTCCAAGCGACACTGGTTTGAGCCAGTAACTGCCGGGCGGTCGCTAGCACCCGTTTTGCCTGGGCATCATCCAAGCCATAACGCTGGGTAACCGTGGCAATCGTTCGATCTCGCACATCCTCATGGCAGATACGGCCCTGAAGGTCATAAATCACTCCTTCGCGCAGCGCTCCGTCGGAGACTTCCAGGCGGGTGATAGCCAGCGCCTCACACAGCCCGTGCAACACCGCAAAACCTCCGGCGAACACCTTGGCGCGGGCTGGCTCCAGTTGCCAGCGGGCAGCGAGCGTATTGGCGTTTCCCGCTTCCAGCAATGCGCCCCGTAATCGTCGCAACGCCTCCAGGGTGATGCCTTCACGACTCCAGCCTTCGCGGACTACGACCTCCTGAACCGCCTTGATGGTGCCGGATGCGCCGGTGACGACCTGCCAGCCCAAATCGCGATACTCCTCGCCGATTGGCTCCAGCCGCAATTGCACGATCAGTTCCGCCTTGTGCAAGCGGGCCTCAGTGATTCGCCCATCATCGAAGCAGGCGCGGCTAATGCTGACACAACCCATTTTCAGGCTGGTCAGATGCAGCGGTTCAAACTGTTCACCAATGATCAATTCCGTGCTGCCGCCGCCAATATCCACCACCAGGCGTTGACCTGGAATCGCCGCGACGCTGTGCATTACGCCCAGATAAATCAGTCGCGCTTCTTCCGGGCCACTGATAACCTCAACACTGTGCCCGAGCACTGCCTCAGCCCGCGCCAGAAATTCGGCGCTGTTGCGGGCCAGCCGCAAGGTGTTGGTACCGACGATGCGAAGTTGCGTAGGTGGGATATGACGCAGACGCTGGCCGAACCGCGCCAGACAGTCCAACGCCCGTTGCTGCGACTCTTCAGACAAACGATTGCGTCCATCCAGCCCGGTCGCCAATTGCACCATCTCCCGCAACCGATCCAGCATCTGAATCTGGCCGTCGTTGATGCGAGCCACGATCATGTGGAAGCTGTTGGAACCCAAGTCAATAGCGGCGGCGACATCTGATGGCATGATGGAGGTTTTAAGGTTAATGGTTTGAAGAGGCGTGATTTTAGCTGTTAGTTCTTCTGCATATTCCGCGTATTCCGTGGATTATGAAGAGGTTCACTCCTGCTTGAGGCTGCGCAACTGCCCCGGCGTCAAGGCCCACAGCAAGGTTCCAGCCCCCGCCGCAACCCGCCCGCTGAATTCGATCAACGCCATTCCGCCCTTGCGGAAGATCAGCAGCGGTTGCGCAACATCCGCCAGTAACAGGCCCGTCAGCAAACTCAGTTGCGGTTCGTGGCCAACTACTGTGATCAGGCCATCAACCGGGCACTGCGCCAGCCACGCCACTACCGCTTCCGGCGGATAGCCGAAATCCAGTTCGGTACGCTCGACGATCAACACGTCGCCAAATACCCCGGCAATAATCTCGGCTGTCTCACGGGCGCGCAGTAATGGACTGCACGCCAGCAAATCGATCTGCCTGATCTGCGAGCGCAGCCGATTAGCGCCCTTGCGCATCTTTTTACGCCCGATCTCGGTCAACGGTCGTTGTCCATCAGAACCACCGCCCGTCATAAAAATCTCCGCCTCTTCGGCAATGCCGTGGCGAACCAATAACAGTTTCATCACATTTCCTCGTCTTAACTCAGTCCAGTCTATCACCCGGACTCTGTTTCGCTGCATCCCGGCGCTACCCGCAGTTCAACGGGAAAGTCGCAGGTGAAGATGCTGCCCGCGCCCAACGTGCTCTCAATCCGCAACTGGCCGCCGTGATTATTCAAGATATGCTTGACGATGGAGAGACCCAGTCCAGTGCCGCCACTGCTGCGGGAGCGGTCGCGGTTGATTCGGTAAAACCGCTCGGTCAGGCGCGGCAAATGGTGCGGGGCAATCCCTTCGCCAGTGTCAGCCACTGCCAGATGCAACCCCCTTTCATCAGCGAACCAGCGCAGCGTGATCTGTCCGCCCGCCGGGGTATAGCGCACCGCATTAATTGTCAAATTGGCAAAGGCACTGTGCAATTCCTTCTCGCAGCCAAGCAACCATAAACCGGGATCGGCAATGACGCTGATCTGATGGCCCTGATCGCCGCTGAGCGCGGATGCGTCTTCAGCAATGTCCGTCAGCAGCGCCGGCACAGCAACCGGCTTGAGCGGCGGCCGCTCTTTTTGCGATTCCAGCCGGGCCAGCAGCAGCAAATCTTCAATCAGATGCAGCATCCGCCCGGATTGCTGCTGCATCCGCCGCAGCGGCTGCTCCCAGCCCGCCAACACCGGATCATCGCTGTCCAGCAATGTTTCCAGATAGCCGGCAATCACCGTGAGCGGAGTTCGCAGCTCGTGCGAAACGTTGGTGACAAACTCACGCCGCATCTGCTCCAGCCGCCGAACGCGGGAAATATCAGTGACCAACAACAGCCGCTGTTTCTTGCCGTAAGGCGCAATTCGGGCGCTAAGCAGCAGGCTATCGTCTACCGGCGAGGGAAACTCAACATGGTCGTTGTTGCCCCGCTGATTCAGAAACGCCACGAAACCGGGGTGACGTAACAGGTGGGTAATCGGCAGGCCGTGGTCCCGGCTTGGCGTTAATCCCAGCAACGGTTGAGCCGCGCCATTGCACCACGCCATCCGGTCATCCTCGCTGAGCAAGACGGCGGCATCGGGCAAAGCCGCGACGGCTTGCTGGAACTGCTGCAACAACCGGCTGAATTTGCGTTTGCGTTTGCGGCTTTGTCGATACAGCCGGGCGATACGCCCCTGAATGCCGTCCCACACCGGGCCAGTATGCGGTAGGCAAACATCCTGATCGCCGTCCAGCCAGCGATCCAGTCGGTACAGTTGCCAAAGTTGCCACGCCAGCCCGCCCAGTGCGGCCAGCAACAGCGTGAGCTGCCACTGCTGAGTGATCCCGCCCAGCAGCGTTGCGCCCAGGAAAAGCAGCGTCAGTCGCCGCCACACGGTCCACCACGAACGAGCCATGTTAGACCCGGGTCGAAAACCGATAGCCCGCGCCGCGCACCGTCTGGACCAGCGCGTCAAAGCCATGTTGCTCTAGCGCCTTGCGGAGCCGGCGGATATGCACATCCACCGTCCGTTCCTCGACATAGACATTGCTGCCCCAAACCCGATCCAGCAGCTGTCCTCGGCTGTAAACCCGTTCCGGGTGCGCCATGAAAAATTCCAGCAGCCGGTATTCAGTCGGCCCCATTTCCAACAAGGTGTCGCCCGCGCTGACCCGGTGGCTGGCCAGATCAAGCGACAGGCCATTGGCACGAAGAATTTCATCTTCTCCCGCCGGCCCACCGCGCCGCAGCACTGCCCGAATCCGCGCCACCAGTTCGCGGGGCGAAAACGGTTTGGTCATGTAATCATCTGCGCCGCTTTCCAATCCCTGTACGGTGTCCTCTTCCTCGGCGCGGGCGGTCAACATGATGATCGGCAAGTCCCTGGTCAGATCATCCTTTTTGAGCCGGCGGGCATAGTCAATCCCGCTGATGCCGGGCAACATCCAATCCAGCAGCATCAGATCGGGCAGGCGCTCGCTAATGCGGATTTGCGCCTGCCGGGCGTCGGCGGCTTCCTGCACGTCGTAGCCGGCATTAGCCAGCGCAAAGGCCACCATTTCCCGGATGGGCTGCTCGTCTTCCACAATCAAAATATGCTTCGCGTTCATGGATCAATGCTCTTGTGGGCTTGGCGGAGTCCGCAAATGGTGCAAAGTAATTTCCGGCGGGCAATTGAACCGCACCCCGATCACCGAAGCGCCGGAACCGACTGAGGTGTAGCCCTGCATGGTGTGGTAACGCCAAGCACCCTTGCAGAACTGGCGGGGACAATCGGCATTGGTCATCAGTGCAATTCCGCCCGGCAGGCAAATCTGGCCGCCGTGAGTGTGACCACTGAGCATCAGGTCAAACCCGGCATGGGCGGCCCGCTGGTAGGGTTCCGGGGAATGCGCCAGCAAAATAGCAGCGGCGTCCGGCGGGATGTGCTGGGTGGCCCGGTCAAAATTGTCCACTTGAAAATAATGTGGGTCATCAATGCCCGCCAGATGAACGAATGCGCCATTACGCTCCAGGATCGCCGACTCGTTGATCAGCAGGCGAACGCCCAGCGCTTCGATGCCCGAAACCATTCGGATCGAGTCGTGGTTGCCAAGGATCGCGTAAATTGGGCGGTGCAGATGCCGACGCACTTGAGCTAATGCGGCTAAAGCAGCATCGTAAGGGCCGTGAGTTTTGGCCCGAAAGTCGCCGGTGATCACACAAAGGTCATACTCCACTTGCTCGAGTCGTGTAATGAGCGCCGCCGGATACGCGGAATCCCGATCCAGATGCAGGTCGCTCAGATGCAACAGGGTGAAACCGTCGAATGCCATCGGCAATCGGGGCATGATGATCTCATTGTGGCGAATCTTGATGTCAGTCGCGTTACGCAGGCCTCGGCCATACAGACCGGTACAGCGCAGGCCCAGACGAATCAGAGGGCGAAGCGAGGACCAGTTCTCGATATGGAAAAATGTCCGGCCCGGCCCGAACACTTGGGCGACATGATCGGATTCAATCCCAAGCCGTTGCTGCACATGCACCCGGCCGACTCGTTTTTCCAGCCGCTTGAGTTCAACGGTTTCCAGATCAACCACCACACCGGAAGATGATTTCATCGATTGATGTGAATGAGAACCATCATGGTCGTTCTTCATCGCCGGCGCTCCTGATTCATTAAGATGATACTGTCATCAACCCCATCTAAATGCTGCGGACCTCCACCCGACTCTGCCCGCCGAACTGACGTTGTACCTGAATCTGGACTCCGATCCGTTCGGTCATTTCCTGGACATGGGAGATAACCCCTACTTTGCGCCCTTGCGCCTGTAAATGATCCAGCGCGTCCATTGCTACGCGCAAGGTTTCAGCGTCAAGACTGCCGAAACCTTCATCAATGAACAGTGATTCCACCCGGATTCGATTGGAAGACAGCGAAGCCAGACCGAGCGCCAATGCCAGCGAAACCAGAAACGACTCACCGCCCGACAATGAATGCACCGAGCGGCATTCATCACCCATATCCTGATCCACGATCATCAGCGCCAAGGTTTCTGGAACTCGCTCCAACCGGTAACGACGGGAGAGATTTGCTAAATGATGATTGGCGTAACCCAGCAAGACTTCAAGGGTAAATTGCTGGGCGTAATTGCGGAATTTCTTGCCATCGGATGAGCCAATCAGGCTGTTCAATTTTTCCCATATTTCAGTAGTTGCCGCCTGTTTGGCGATAGCGTCCTGCAAAGTCGCCGTTGCTTTTCGGCGCTCATCATCGCGGCGGAGATCAAGGGCAGCTTCATGATGCCGACTCCTTGCAGTGGTTAACGCGGCGCTAATCTGCTGTTGCACCGCTTGCACCGCATCCAGCGAATCGGGACTGGCGCGTTGCCGTTCGTGATCTTCTCGTTGCGACTGGCAGACCTTGAACGTGGTTTCTGCTCTCTGCACATCATCAACCAGTTTTTGTAATACGCTGCGTTCCAGCTTCAGCCAGTCGTGATCATGGTTCAACAAAGCGCGGAGTTGCGGTAAATCGAGCGATTTTCCTGAATAATACTGATTAAACGCCGTGATCCAGCAATTCATGGCAATCCTCGCCTTTTCCAGCGTCTTGTCAATTTCTACAACGTGTTGCTGTGCTAAATTTAATGCAGTTACCGCCTGAGTGTGATCATCTCTTGCTTTCTGCGCCGCCTGATCTTGTTGCTGGCGCAGCGTTCTGGCATCAGCAACGACTTTATCAAACCCGCTTTCCACCTCCGCAACCGGACGTCCATTAAACAGGTTTTTTCTTTGCTCGTGCTTATCCTGAAGAGTGCGGTTAATGGTTGAAAAATTGTCGGCGGCCAGTTGTCTTTGCGCTGTTTTTTCAGTCATTTTTTCAGACAATCTGTTGATTTCAATGATCAGCGTACTGAAGCGGGTTTGCAAATCCTCAGCCTTTTTATGTTGCTGGTTCCATTCATTAGCCCGCTGCTGTTGCTGCAGGTAAAAGGCGTCAGGATTGGTTTCCCATGCTTGCCGCCAGTCTGAACCGGAAAATGCTGGATTGAGCGCCGTCAACCGATCATTGCGTTGTTGCGCGGCGTCTATATGCCGATCTGTGGCGACTTTAATCGCAGCAATAATTTGATCAAGCGCAGTTTGTGCAGCGCTTAAACCATCCCGCGCCGTGGAGTGCTTCTGTTCGGCCTGATTACGATCCACTTGCGCCTTATCTCTGATTTTAATGGCTTGATGCTGGGCGTTTTCTTGCTGGATAAGGGTTTCAAGCTGGTGCTGAACGTGCTGGATTTTTGCTGAAAACCAGGACAAATAGTCGGCATCAGCCACTGTGGCTAATTCGGCAACAACCGGTTGATCATTCCAGGCAGCCGTATCACGATTAATGGTGATGATCAAAGGTTCCCGCTCCTTGACAATGGCGGCCAATCGTTGCTGACTGTTATTCAAAGTCGTTTGTTGCGCGCTTTCCTGTTTAATCAGAGATTCCAGGGCGTGCCGGCATTGCGCCACTTCATTCTTGAATGCAATCAGCAAAGCATGGGAAGGCGCATCACCAGTAACATAAGGATGATCCAGCGCGCCGCAAACCGGACAAGGCGATCCAGTTTCAAGATTTTCCCGCAAGGTTTCAACATTCCTGGCGCAAGCTGCTTCGGCAGCTTTCAGCGCCTTTTCGGCCTGTTCCAACCGGACGGTAGTAATCGGCTTTTCCGTCAGCAGTTGCGTTAATCCGGCTTCCGCTTGGGCCATTTGATCCTGAATGATCCCGATTTCATCATCCAGTTGCTGCCGACGAGTCCGGGAATCCGCTAACGCTCTCCATAATTTTTCGACGTTTTCCAATTGATGGCGCTGGGTTTCAGCCATGATTCGTTGTGCGGCCAGTTCCTCAGTATTAAAACCGGCTAACTCACGAATCGCCGTTTGCAACCGGGTTTCCGCCGTCTGAAATGCGACTTTGGCTTTGGCAAAAGCGGCAGCCGCCTGTTCCTGCGCCTGCTGTTTTTGCTGTTGTTCCTGGCGGTGAGCGCCAAGAGTCCGTTCAATCCCACCCAAACGGGTTTGAGCCGTGGCCGCATCATTGAACAGCACCTCCCAGCGCGGCCAACTTTCTGCCAAAACCCGCCATGTTTCATGCGCGGCCAGCCAGTCCTGAACTGTTTGCAGCGCCTGAGCGGTTTGCCGCTGTTCAGCCTGTTTAGCGCTCAGGGTTTGCTGCGTGGTAGTTTCAGCATCACGGGTTTCATTGCGGGTTTTAAGGGCAGCGGCATGACCGGGCGCCAGGGTCTTGATTTCCGTCTCAAGCGCCTTGGCCCGATCCAGATCGGGATTAGCGGCGGTTCTGGCCTGCTCGGCGTCGGCAACTCGCTGTTGAACTTTTGCCAAAATCTCATTGGCTTCCCGCTGAGTTTTCCGGGCGGCATCCAGCGTTTTTTCTGCATCGCTCACGGCCTGACGACTTATGGCGATTTCCGTAGCGGCATCATCGACTTTGGTCAACAGCGGCCGCGCCTCTTGCACCGCTTCCACCTGGGCGAAATAAGCATGGCGAGATACCGCATGATCCTGAGCAGCGCGGGCTTGCTGGACGCTTTCAAGCGCCTGCTGTTCGGCCTGTTTCAGCTTTTGCCACGTCTCATGCCACTGATATTGCCGATCCAGTTCGATCCGGCGCTGCTCCAGCGTTACGGCTTCTGCCTGGGCGCCATCGCGCTCCTGTTCGCGTTGGGCGCGAAGTTCGGCAGCGAGCGGTTGCTGGCCGGCAAGCTGGCTAGTCAAAGCCTGCAACGCCTGCTGTTCCGCCTTGGCGCGTTCAAAAGCGCGAATCGAAATCCCGGTGTACGCCTCCAGCCCGGTCAGGGTTTGCAGCAGCACCGCCCGGTCGTTTTCATCGGTTTTCAGAAACGCGGCAAACTCGTTCTGAGCCAGCAGCACCGCGCGGGTGAATTGCTCAAACGACAGGCCGATCCGCTGTTTGATTTCGTCAAGCGTCTCGGTGCGAACGCTGCCAACCGGCTGGTGATCGCTCAACCGGATCAGGCTGATTTTGACCTGTTGCAAATCGCCGCTGGCCTTGCCGCCGGCGCGACGGGCGATCCAGCGGGCGCGGTACTCATCGCCGTCATTGCCGACAAAATCGACCTCAGCGAAACCTTCGCCAACGCCCCGGCGCAGCACATTGGCCGGGTTGCGCGGGGTGATGGTGCGGTCGCCGCCATCGGGCAATGGCCCCTGAACGCCGGCTTTGACCAGTCGCGGCGTGTTGTTGTACAGCGCCAAACAGAGCGCATCGAGCAAGGTGCTTTTACCCGATCCGGTCGGTCCGGCAATGGCGAACAGGCCGGCGGACGCCAGCGGTTCTTCGCGAAAATCAATCGCAAACTCCCCTGCCAGCGACGCCAGATTCTTACCGCGAATGGCGAGGATTTTCATGGCGCAGTCTCCGTGTCTGCTTCCCGCACCAGCTCACCAAACACGGCCAGCAGTTCAGCCGTCGGTTCGCCGCCAAAGCGACTGCGATGCAGTTTGCGGAAAATATCATCGGGTTGCAGCCGACCCAGATCATCCAGCGATGGCGGAGCAGTTCCGCTCTCCGCCTGAGCCTGCGGGCTGAATGACCTGATTTTGGCCCGACGAACCGGCTTGCCATCGAGCGCGGCATCAATCCGGGCGGCTAATCCCGGCTCCGGCCCGGTCAACTGCACCTGCACTTCCAGATATGGCCGGGCATTGAAAGGCGCATCAGGCAGAGTCAATTTCCCCAGTAATTCCAGCACCACGTCAATGGGCGCGGGCTGATCGGGGATTCGCAACAACTCGACGAAACGCGGCACCGGGATTGATACGATGTCCCGTACCGCTTCGCCGTCCAGATCAATACAGATCACCTGATGCCGATAGTGAATCTCGGTAAAAGACATTGGCAACGGACTGCCGGAGTAGCGCACCCGCTTCTGACCGCCGACCTTTTGGGCGCGATGCAAATGACCCAAGGCGGCATAGGCGATGACCGGATCGAAAATCTCCACCGGCAACGCCTCAGCTCCGCCAATAACCAGTCGCCGCTCCGAATCTTCCGAAGTCTGCCCGCCGCTCATGTGGCAATGACCGAGGGCAATAATCGCCTGACCGGGTTGCCGGCGACTCAATGCCTGATCCAGCACCTGCCGATACAGCAACTCGACGCCTTTCAGATAGCGATCCCCTTCGGTTTCCACCAGCGGCACATCGCCGGGCCGCAGAAACGGAATCGCCAGCCCCCAAGCGGTAATCTCGCCATTACGGTCTTTCAGCGGCGTCACCAGCCGGTCGAGGTTAATTTCCCCGTGCTGGCGAGTATTACCGACCACCGTCGCGCCGAAAGCGGCAAACAAGGAGCCAGGCGCTTCCAGACGTCCCGATGAATCGTGATTGCCGGCGATGATGACGACATTCAGATGCGGAACGCGGTGCTTGGCGGCGGTGAGAAAACCATAGAACTGTTTTTGCGCGGCAGCAGACGGATTGGCGTTATCGAAAATATCCCCGGCAATCAGCAGCGCCTCAACCTGTTCGGTTTCGAGGGTATCCAGCAGCCAGTCCAGAAAACATTGATGCTCATAATCCCGCTCAAACTCATACAGGGTTTGGCCGAGATGCCAGTCCGACGTGTGCAATAGCCGCATGGGAATATCGTTTCTCGCTGAAGTGTTGAATCGTTCGAACTCGCGGTTGCGCCGGGCCAAGTTGACTACTAAACCGCTTATTACTCCTGCTCGCGGGCAATGGCCCGATAGCCGATATCGGTGCGGTAATAGACCCCTTCCCAATCCACCTGCCTAGCCAGGTTGTAAGCCAGACTTTGAGCCTCGGCGACGGTTGCGCCCAATGCTGTCGCGCACAACACTCGCCCGCCATGTGTGACCACCTGACCGTCTTTGGTCTCTTGCGTCCCGGCGTGAAACAGCTTCACGTCGCCCGATTCTTCCTGAGCAGTCGGCAATCCGCTGATGACATCGCCCTGCCGGTAACGGCCCGGATAACCGGCAGCGGTCATGACCACGCCCAAGGCCGGGCGCGGATCCCATGCCACTTCAGCCTCATGCAGCCGCCCATCCAGAGCCGCCTCGCACAGTTCCACCAGGTCCGAACATAACCGCAGGATCAGAGGTTGGGTTTCTGGATCGCCCAGCCGGCAGTTGTACTCCAGCACCTTGGGGCCCTCAGCGGTCATCATCAGCCCGGCGTAGAGAAACCCGACATAGCGGTTGCCTTCCGCCGCCATGCCTTGCACGGTGGGCGCGATAATCTCGGCCATGATCTGCGTGTGCAATTCCGGGGTGATGACCGGTGCCGGCGAATATGCGCCCATCCCGCCGGTGTTCGGCCCCTGGTCGCCATTGTCGCGAGCCTTGTGATCCTGCGATGAAGCCAATGGCAAAATATGCTCACCATCGGTTATCACGATGAAACTGGCTTCTTCGCCGACCAGAAACTCTTCCACCACCACCCGCTGCCCGGCAGCGCCGAAATCAGCGCCGCTCAACATCCCACGCATGGCCGTGATCGCTTCATCCTCGCTCTGGGCCAGAATGACGCCCTTGCCGGCGGCCAATCCATCGGCCTTGACCACCACGGGAGCACCCATCGTGCGGATATACGCTTCCGCTGCGTCCGGATCGCTAAAACTCTGATAGCGGGCAGTCGGAAGGTGATGACGGGCCAGAAAGTCCTTGGCGAAGGCTTTGGAGCCTTCCAGTTGCGCCGCTGCTTTGGAAGGGCCAAAACAACGCAGCCCGGCAGCAGAAAACAGGTCGCTAATTCCCAGCACCAGCGGCACTTCCGGGCCGATAATAGTCAGATCAACGTGGTGTCCCAGGGCAAATTTGAGCAAATCCGGCGGATCATCGGCAGTAATTCCGATA
The DNA here is from genome assembly GCA_003989085.1 of Candidatus Competibacteraceae bacterium. Taxonomy (GTDB): domain Bacteria; phylum Pseudomonadota; class Gammaproteobacteria; order Competibacterales; family Competibacteraceae; genus RXIV01. Next base: position 418,946 of record RXIV01000001.1, on the reverse strand, counting down.
TTAGTAACCTTGGGTTCACGGGCGGTTCCGGCGTTGCCCGGCGCGACGTAAACGCGGCGAACCTGGTTGGATTGCGCCACTTTCCAGGCCAGGGCGTGTTCGCGGCCACCGCCGCCAACGATCAGGATATTCATGAGTGGAAGACCTCTTGCAGAAAATCATCTTCAGACTGGCAATCCGGTAACCGGCGGCGAGCGCGTCAGACCCCGCAGCTTCTGACCGGCTGCCGGAAAAAACGCGATACGATACCAGTTTCCATACAATCCAGAGTCAGCCGGCCATGTTGCCGTGGTCGTCCTGCTGCCCCCATTCGCTGATAAACAACGTAATTGTGATGCAAGCCTCGCTGATTACGGAACATCTGACCATCCTGTTGTCGCTGGCCTGGCTACTCTGGATTGTGCTGCTGGGCATCGGGCTGATTCTGGAGCGGCGTTCGCCAGCGGCGACGCTGGCCTGGTTGCTGGCCTTGCTGTTCATGCCCTACTTCGGCTTTCTGGTGTATCTGCTGATTGGGCCGCGCCGGCTACATCGCCGCCGGTTACGCTATAGCCGCGCCCGTGAGCGCCTGATTCAATCCACCCATCCCTTGCGCGACGACCGAGCTGCACCGCCGAGTTTTGCCGGCATTGGCCTGGAGCGGCAATTAGCGACGCTGTTAGAACGAAGCGGTCAAGGAGCGCCCACGGCCGCTCGTGCTGTCACCCTGCTGGAAACCGGCGATGGGTGTTACGCCGCGCTGGAAACTGCTATTGCCGCCGCTGGACATCACCTTCATCTGGAATACTACCTGTGGCAACCGGATCGGGTCGGCACCCGACTGCGCGACCAGTTAATTGCCAAAGCCCAAGCCGGGGTGCATGTGCGGTTATTACTGGACGCCATCGGCTCGGATCGGATCAGTACGCGGTTTCTGGAACCGCTGCGGGCCGCCGGTGGCGAGACGGCCTGGTTTAATCCCCTGAGCCTGCGCCGATTGCGCCCCACCTCCATCAACTTCCGCACTCACCGCAAGATCGTGGTTTGTGACGGACGCATCGGCTTCACCGGCGGCATCAATATCAGCGATCAACACAGCGCCCAATCCAGTGGCGCAGACGCCTGGCGAGACACCCACCTGCGCATCGAAGGCGAAGCGGTGCACCGCCTGCAATTCATTTTTCTCGAAGACTGGTATTTTGCGACCAACCAGGCTCCCTTCGATCCGTCTTTCTTTCCACCTTTCCCGGAATCTGCAACCCACTCGTGGTTACAGATCGTGGAATCCGGTCCCGACAATAGCCGCCAGGCCATTGCCCGGCTGTATTTCGCTGCGATTGCTGGCGCCCAGCAGCGGATTGCCTTGGCGACGCCCTATTTCGTGCCGAACGAAGCCCTGACTGCCGCATTGACGACCGCCGCCTTGCGCGGGGTCGAGGTGCGAATCCTGACCCCGAAACACAGTGATTCACGACTGGTCACTGCTGCGGCTCGCAGCTACTACGATGAACTGGCCAACGCCGGCGTTCATATTCACCAGTACGGTCCAGCGATGTTCCACGCCAAATTGCTGACGATTGATGACCGGGTGGCGATGGTTGGCAGCGCCAATTTCGATAACCGGAGCCTGGCGCTGAATTTCGAAGCGATAGCGGTGATGTACGACACCGGATTGACCACCCAATTGACCCGCAGCTTTGAAGCCGATTTGAATTCCGCCAGTCGCTATATCCGGCCGGGTCGGCGGGCTACCTTTGGTCGGCGGTTCAGCGAATCCGCCGCCCGGCTGCTATCCCCGCTGCTGTGAGTGCAATGCCCCCTTCCCGCCTAACCTATGAGGAAATCGCATGAAAATTAAAGCGCTACACCCCTATCCACACGATGTGGACACCGTTTTTGGCCTGTTTCACGATCCCGAATTTATGAAAGCCAAATACCTTGGGATGGGCGGACGCAAGGTCGAGGTGCTGGAATGCACTGGGAGCGAGGGCCGCTATGCGGTCAAAGTCCAGCGGGAGGTGCCCGCAGATGTTCCGGGTTTACTCAAGAAGTTTCTCAATCCCTGGAACTCGGTAGCGCAGAACGAGCGTTGGGAAGGCAAGACCGGAGGGCCTTGGCGCTGTGCGCTTGACATCGATATCGCCGGGGTGCCGGTCAGCATTAAGGGGGCGATGGAACTCAGAGCTGAAGGCAACGGCTGCGTCAATGATGTGCAGCTGGAGGTCAAGTGCGGGATTCCACTGATTGGCGGCAAGCTGGCTGATTTCGTTGGCGGCGACGCCGAAAAAGCCATTCAGGCGGAATATGAATTCATTCGCGCCCATCTGTCCAAAACGTGACGAGGCTTTTGCTGATGGCTAAGCCGGTGCGTTCCCATGCCCAAGGTGGGAACGGCCATCGTGAAAAATTCACTGCTTGAACTGAGGGGAAATCCATGTGGGGATCATCACGCCATACCCAGTTACCCAGCCCGGAACAGGCGCTGCCCGGCCGGGCGACACCGTTGCAGGTTCCTGCGCGGCATTACGTCAACGATCATCCATTGCAACCGCCGTTTCCTGCCGGTATGGAGCAGGCGCTGTTTGGGCTGGGTTGTTTCTGGGGCGCAGAACGGAAATTCTGGACCCAACCGGGGGTGTACAGCACCGCAGCCGGCTATGCCGGTGGGGTAACGCCCAACCCGACTTACGAGGAGGTGTGCAGCGGTCGCACTGGTCACGCTGAAGTGGTGCGGGTGGTGTTCGATCCGGCCCTGGTGAGCTACCGGCAACTGCTCACCGTGTTCTGGGAAGCGCACGATCCAACTCAGGGTATGCGCCAGGGCAATGACACCGGCACTCAGTATCGCTCGGTGATCTACCTCAGCGACGCCGCGCAACGGGCGGCTGCCGAGCAAAGCCGCGCCGCCTATCAACTGGCGTTGACTGCCGCAGGTTACGGCACCATCACCACCGAGATAACCGCCGCGCCGCCATTCTATTACGCTGAGGCGTATCACCAGCAGTATCTGGCCAAAAATCCCGGCGGTTACTGCGGACTGGGTGGCGCGGGCGTCCGCTGCCCAGGGTCGGACTAATCAGCGACCATCCACCGCCAGCCAGCCCCAGCGTTCCGCCACAAAAATCTCGTGTGGCCGAAAGCGGGTTTTGTAGCTCATCTTGCCGCAGTGCTCGACCCAGTAGCCCAGATAAACCCAGTCCAGCCCCAACCGCCGCGCTTCGGCGATTTGCCACAGGATCGCAAAGGTTCCCAACCCCCGTGTTTCCTCCAGAGGGTCAAAAAAGGTGTAAACCGCCGACAAACCATCATCCAGCCGATCCACCACCGCCACCGCCAGCAATTGCTGATCGCGGCGAAATTCGCATAACCCGGTTGGACACCAGCGCGAGGTAATAAAAGACCAGTAGTTATCCGGGCTGGCTGGATCCATGCCGCCGCCAAAATGCCGAACCATGATGTAGCGAGCGAACAGATCAAAATGCTCATCCTTGAATTCCGCCCCCAATTCCCGTGTCTGTAAATCCTGATTCCGCGCCCAGATGCGCCGTTGTGAACGGTTAGGCTGGAAGCGATTAACCGGAATCCGCAACGACCGGCAGGCGACGCAACCCCGGCAATGAGGCCGGTAAACATGTTCGCCACTGCGACGAAAACCCATATCGGCCAGTTGCGTATACAGGTGTTGGTCGGTCACTGCCGGATCAGCCACCAGATTCCGCGCCAGCCGGCCTGGCAGGTAGCTACAGCCGTAGTCAGTGGTCAGAAACATCCGCAGGTCATACAGCGCATCGTGGGGATTGCTCATGGCGGCGGGGCGGCCAAACGGTTAGCAGCCAACAGGTCGTCATCAAGCCGCCAGCCGCCGTCGCGGCCCGATAATGGACAATAACGCGCCAGCAAGCGCAGAAAAACCGCACGGGGAACGGCCACTGCGCCCATGCTCACCAGATGATCGGTGTGCATCTGGCAGTCGATGACCGCGAAGTCCCAGCGCCGCAGTTGCGCCGCCAGAGCGACCAACGCCACTTTGGAGGCGTCGCTGGCCCGGCTGAACATCGACTCGCCATAGAACACCCGGCCTACCGCCACCCCGTACAGCCCGCCAACCAGTTCGCCCTGTCGCCAGGTTTCGATAGAGTGCGCGTGGCCCAGCCGATGCAGCCGACTATAGGCCCGCTGCATCGCTGGAGTGATCCAGGTGCCCTGCCCCGGCCCACGCGGCGCGGCGCAGGCGACGATAACCGCCTCAAAATCGGTATCAGCAGTCACGGTGAACCGCCCTTTACGGAGGATTTTAGCCAGGCTGCGGGAGATGCTGATAGCCTCCGGGAACAGGATCAGGCGCGGGTCGGGCGACCACCACAAAATCGGTTGACCAGGTGAATACCAGGGAAAAATCCCTTGCCGGTAAGCCCGCAACAGCCGGGACGGGTTCAGGCTGCCGCCGGCGGCCAGCAGGCCATCGGGTTCGCTCAAGGCGCGATCCGGCGAGGGAAACGGCTGGTCGTCATTACGCGGGTCCAGCCACGGCAAAGTCATCGGGGATTACCTCGTCCCGGTAGGGCGAATGGTGCAACAGTTGCCGGGCATAATCGCGCACTGCCGGCGTCTCCCGGTCCAGAAAATCAGCAATCGACCGCCGGAATCCGGGATCGGCGATCCAGTGGGCAGAGTGGGTGAGTACCGGCAAAAAGCCCCGGTAGATTTTATGCTCGCCCTGAGCGCCCGGCTCAAACCGCAGCAAGCCCTGCTGAATGCAATAGTCTAACCCTTGATAATAGCAGGCTTCAAAATGCAGGCTGTCATAGTCGGCCCGGCAACCCCAATGGCGACCGTATAACGTGGAATCGCTGCGCAAGCAGATCGCGGCGGCCACTTCCCGGCCCTCCGCGAAAGCCAGCACCACCTGTAACTGCTCGCCCAGCGTCACGGCAATCTCTTGAAAAAACGGGAGAGTCAGTGTCGCTGCGCCGCCCAGCCGGTCAAAGGTGGAGCGATACAATTGATGAACCGTCTGCCATTGGCTTTCACTGAGCGCTGCGCCGGACTGCATTCTCAATTCCAGTCCAGCCTCACGCACCAGCCGCCGTTCCCGGTTAATGTTTTTGCGACGCTTGGCGGTGAAGGCGTCGAGAAAATCCTGAAAGTCGCGGTAGCCGCGATTGCGCCAGTGAAACTGGCAACCAATCCTGGGCAGAAAGCCTCGCGCCTGCAATGGCGCCAGCTCGGCAGGTATTGGAAACAGCCAATGGATCGAGGACAGGCGATGTCGGTGACTCTCCTCCAGGGCGAAATCCACCAGCGTCTGCACGGTATCCTGCGGGTGTGGCTGATCGGGGGCCAGCAGCAGACGAGGGCTAGTGGACGGCGTATAGGGAATGGCGCTGACCAGCTTGGGATAATAAGGTTGACCGTGCCGTCGGTAGGCTTCCGCCCAGCCCCAGTCGAAGACGAATTCGCCATAGGAATTAAATTTCAGGTACAAGGGCGCCGCGCCCAGCAACTGCCCCTGCCCGTCGCGACAGACCAGATGCCAAGGCAACCAGCCGGTCTTTTCGCCGACGCAGCCATGCCGTTCCAAAGCGCTGAGGAACTCGTAGCTGAGAAACGGGTTATGGTCAGGAACCAACCGGTTCCATTCGGCGGCAGAAATTTCGGTCAGGCTGGTAAGGCGTTCAAGGCGCATGAGCGAGGGTGCAGCGGTGGCGGAGGTGGATCGGTTGGAACCTGAAACGGCGTAGCGGTTCGCCATTCACCGCATCCTTCACCGCCTGGCCCGGAAATGAAACAATACTGGTGGTTTTTAGCGGCCCCGGATTGACCGTGACTTTATATCTTTCATCTTTCATCTTTCATCTTTCATCTTTCACCTTTCACCCAAGACGACAGGACTGGAATTTTGGCCCAGGCACATCGAATCAAGACTGATCCCGCCGTGATGCGGGCGGGCGTATTCCGCTTCCTCAACCGCATCGCGCGTGAAAGCGGATTCTGGCTGCTAGCGGTGCTGGCGGTGGGGATGATCGTAGCGCTGGCGACGTTCAATCCAGCGGATCCGGCCTGGACCCATACCGCCGGGGTAGCCCGGTTACACAATCTGGGCGGCGCTCCGGGCGCGTGGTTTGCCGACACGATGCTGTATTTCTTCGGCTATCCCGCTTACCTGCTGCCGCTAGGGATCGTATTCGGAGGTTGGCAACTGTTCAAACGCGGTGGGCTGCTGGCGCTGGACGGTGAGATTGTGCTGTTTCGAGTGTTGGGGTTTGCGGTGGCATTGGCGACTGCTTGCGGGCTGGCGGCGCTGCATCTGCGGGTGATTCCAGCCACCTTGCCTGGTGAAGGCACTGCCGGTGGGCTGGTTGGCATTCACGTCGGCCAGTTTCTAACCCACGCCTTCGGATTTGCGGGCGGCAACCTGTTCATGGCGGCGCTGCTGCTGGCCGGGGTGATGCTGGCGACCGGCGCGTCATGGCTGACGATTCTCGATGGAATCGGCACGGGGACATTGCGGCTGCTGGACTGGATCGGGGGACTGGCGTTGGCGCCTCTGCGCTGGTGGGGGTCAGTGGCGAAGACGAAGACAGAGGCTGCCGACGATGGGGCTAACGCCGCACCAGGCGAGTCTGGCCCGACTGACGAAGGCGAAGTCGCGCCATCGAAGCCTCAGCCGGCGCTGCGGCGGGCGCAAGAGTGGTTGGTGGGCGCGGGGCAATCGGTATTTGCCGCAAGCTCAGCCTGGTGGAGCACCCACCACCCGGTTAGCAAAGCCGGCCCGACGGTCACGAAGCCCTCAGCTTCCGGGACACCGCCACTGGACGCCGATGTTGCCGAGGAGGTCGCCGCCACTCCTGACAGCCGGTCAGGACGGATCGAACCGGTGCTGCATTTGCCGACAACGGAGAAAGCGCCCCCACCACCGACTCCGGTCGCTGCCGTCGCTGCGGTTCCCCCGCCGGTTGAAGAAACGGTTCTGGAAACGCCCTATCTGGATATGTTGACGCTGCTGCCCACCATGTCTGCATCCCCTGCTCCGACCACGCCGCCCGTCATGCCGCCGCTGCCGTCGGTGCAAACACCCTGGCAGCCAGGCGAGGGCTTTACGGTTCATCCGTCGCCATCGTCGCCGCCTGAACCGATCCCGCCGCCAACGCCACCGACGGAGCTTGATCCGCAGGATCTGGACGACGCCAACTGGACCACGCCAGTCCCAATACCTCCTATCCAGCTCCCAACAGTGTCAATGGCCCGCCGGGTCGCCGCGCCGCCGCCGGTGTCGATACCTTACCCGCTGCCGGCGCTGGCGTTGCTCGATCCGCCGCCGCCACGCCCGAACGGCTATTCCCCGGAGGCATTGACCGGGATGTCACGACAGGTGGAAACCCAGCTCAAAAGCTTTGGCATCGAGGTCAACGTGGTTGCGGTGGAGCCGGGGCCGGTCATTACCCGTTTCGAAATCGACCCAGCCCCAGGGATCAAGGTCAGCCAGATCAGTAATCTGGCCAAGGATCTGGCGCGGGGGTTGCGGGTGGTCAGCGTGCGGGTCGTCGAAATTATTCCAGGCAAAGCAGTCATCGGACTGGAAATCCCCAACCGGCAGCGTGAGACCGTCTACCTGCGTGGAGTGCTGGAATCGCCGGTTTATACCCAGTCCGCCTCACCGCTGACTCTGGCCTTGGGCAAGGATATTGGCGGCAACCCGGTCGTAGCGAATCTGAACAAGATGCCGCATCTGCTGGTGGCGGGCACGACCGGCTCGGGCAAATCGGTGGCGATCAACGCCATGCTGCTGAGTTTGCTGTACAAGGCCTCGCCCAGCGAAGTGCGGCTGATTCTGGTCGATCCGAAGATGCTGGAACTGTCGGTGTACGAGGATATCCCCCACCTGTTGACCCCGGTCGTGACCGACATGAAAGAAGCGGCTAACGCCTTACGGTGGTGCGTGGGGGAAATGGAACGCCGCTACCGGCTGATGATGACGCTCAAGGTGCGCAACATTGCTGGCTTCAATCGCAAAGTGCTGGATGCGCTGGCGGCGGGAGAACGCTTGACTGATCCAGTCTGGAAGGCGGATGGGTCGGGAATGCCGAGGGAACTTCCGCCGTTGCAACCATTGCCGTTCATCGTGGTGGTGATCGATGAACTGGCCGATCTGATGATGATCGTCGGCAAGAAGGTGGAGGAGCTGATCGCCCGGTTGGCGCAGAAGGCGCGAGCTGCCGGCATTCACCTGATTCTGGCGACGCAACGGCCCTCAGTGGACGTGATCACCGGGCTGATTAAGGCCAACATCCCGACTCGCATCGCCTTTCAGGTGTCCTCGCGGGTTGATTCCCGCACCATTCTCGACCAGATGGGCGCGGAGCAGTTATTAGGTCACGGCGATATGCTGTATCTGCCGCCCGGCACGGGTTTGCCGCAGCGGGTGCATGGTGCGTTTGTCGATGATCACGAAGTCAACCGGATCGTCGATTATCTGCGCTCAACCGGCGCCCCGGACTACGTGGATGAGGTGCTGGCGGAACTAAGCGGCGAGAATGGTGAGAACGGCAGCGCCAGTGAAGGTGATGGGCGCAGCGGCGAGAGCGATCCGCTGTATGACGAAGCGGTGCGGATCGTGACTGAATCACGGCGAGCCTCGGTGTCCGGGGTGCAGCGCCGGTTACGAATCGGCTACAACCGGGCGGCGCGGCTGGTGGAGACGATGGAAACTGCCGGGGTGGTGGGGCGGGTGCAATCGAACGGTAGTCGGGAGGTGCTGGCCCCGCCGCCGCGCATGTGATCGGGATTCGCCACCAGAGCCAATCGTTCCCAACAGATTCCGGGCCTTTGCTTGATCCGGTTAACGATCAGCGAAGGCCTCATCATGCCATAACCATCGATTGTGAATTTACTGAGGAAATTGATTATGGACTTACTGTCTTTCGATGCCGAACCGTTGTTTTTCGACCATCCGCCTACTGAAGAAGTCGTGCAGCTACTCCAACAGGCGGCGGAAAATTACGGTGACGACCAAGCCGAGGCTGATTTGCAACGCGCCTACCAATTAGCCCCGAACCATCTCATGGTGCTCGTAGCTCTGTTTCGCTATCAGGTCTATCAACAGCGCTTTTCTGAAGCGATTGCCATCAGCCAACAGGCGCGGGAAGTCATTCGGCAAAAGCTGGGACTACCCGACGATTGGCGTACGCTTAACGAGACGCAGCTTTTTTCAGGCCATGAAAACAACATGGTGATGGTCCGTTTCTACTTGCTGTGCCTGAAAGGCGAAGCCTATCTGTATGCCCGGCTGGGCGAATTGGCGAAGAGCACCCCTTTACTAAAGAAGATCATTGAAATGGACTCCATGGATGATCTGGGTGCTGCCGCCTTATTGGCGGTACTGAGCGGCAATGAGCCAGTCCGCCCGATTGAAGCCATTAGAGCCTGAACGCAAATTCTTGCGCCGGATTCAGCCGCGATTAGTCCTGTTCGCGGATCTGACCCGGCGATCCGCGATTCGCAGCGCGTCGTGAAATTCCTCTGCTTAGTGGGTGAACTGGCGGTGATTCAAACAACATTCTTGCGCGGGTCAAAGGCATCACGCACGGCCTCGCCGACGAACACTAGCAGGCTCAATAACAACGCCGTCACCATAAACCCGGAGATGCCCAGCCACGGCGCTTGCAGGTTGTCCTTGCCCTGGCGCAATAGATCGCCCAATGAAGCAGAACCCGGCGGCAACCCCAGACCAAGGAAATCTAGCGCCGTCAATGCCACGATGGAACCGGACAGAATGAACGGCACAAAAGTAAGGGTTGCCACCATCGCATTGGGCAGAACATGCTTGACCATGATCCGGCCATCGCTCATGCCCAACGCACGGGCGGCGCGGACATAATCGAAGTTGCGGGCGCGCAGAAACTCAGCCCGCACCACGCCCACCAATGAAGTCCAGCCAAACAGCATCAGGATCAGCAACAGAGTCCAGAACCCCGGCGTCACCACGCTGGAAACGATGATCAGGATGAACAGTTGTGGCAATCCGCCCCATACCTCCAGAAAGCGCTGGAACAGCAAATCCAGCCGCCCGCCGAAATAGCCCTGCACCGCGCCTGCCGCTACGCCGATGATTGAAGAACTCAGCGTCAGGAGCAAGCCGAACAACACTGAAATCCGCAAGCCGTAGATCAACCGCGCCAGCACATCGCGGCCCTGATCATCGGTACCGAGCCAGTTATCCAACGATGGCGGGGCCGGGGCTGGAACCGGCAACTGGTAATTCACCGTGTCATAGCGGAAGTGGACAGGGGGCCACAACATCCAGCCATGTTCAGCAATGAGCTTTTCCAGATAGGGATCACGATAATTGGCTTCGCTGGGAAAGATGCCACCGAAGTCTGTTTCTGCATAATCCTTAAATACCGGGTAATAAAATGCATCCCGGTAATGAATCAACAGAGGCCGATCATTGGCGATAAATTCGGCGCTCAGACTGAGTCCAAACAGCAGTAAAAAGAGCCAGAGCGACCAATAACCACGTCGGTTAGCGTGAAATTGCGCCCAGCGGCGTTGAGTTAATGGGCTAAGAGAGATAAGAGGTGATTTCATCGTGGTGCTGTTCATCAATAAGCGTCAAAGGCGATCCAGTGGGCTGATCACACCCTTGCTACCCTTATTTGGCACATGGGTGTAGATTATGGTGGTGGAAACATCCGAATGGACAAGTAATTCCTGTACAGTGCGGATGTCGTAGCCAGATTCCAACTTATTTCGTTAGGTAGCGGCGGCAACGCAGGTGGGTGGGCAATCTTGGCGATAGTCGGATGATTGAACGATAAGCTTTGCGCAGAATCTCGCCAGAAATCCCAATCTACCTCACACAGCCAGGGTACGCCCACCAATTTAATAATTTCTATATAGCATCGACTGTTTGCCGAAACTGCCAATCGCTTATTATGCCTATTCTGCCCACGTCGGCAAAGTACTGATGAACGTCGATGGGGGTTGTTCCGTTAGACGCCGACCGGTAGTGGCCTTGACGTAAGCCAAGCCTCTGCCCGAGTGACATACCATCGGTCGGCAGGCAGCTTAATGCCTTGTTTGATGCAACAATTCCAGATATCGGCCCCAAAAGCGGCGAACGGCATCGTCAGGAGTTGACAGTGCGTTGATCATGAACTAGCGTTTCTGTGTCAGATGAGCCGGAAAAGTTAGGGGTGAGTGCTATACAGATATGGAGCAATGCTATGCAGATTCTGTCTAGTGCAATATTGGCTCATTCTATCTACTCAACTGTTATGTTTTAAAAGAGTAAATTATGGAACTTTTAATCATTCTTGAAAATACAGAGAAAGATAAAATAAAACTTCAAGATGCACTCGAAAAATTTGATTGTTCCTTAATCATTGAAGATGAAAAAATTGTAATAAAAACCTCTTCTTTAGTTGATGATTTCGATATTAAAGACAATGGTGCCATTTCAAAAGTTTGGGAGGATGTAAAAGACTTTATAGATGTAATTAATGGTTCAGCAATAGTTGAAGATTTTTCAATGAGCACTATAAATCTTCACTATGTCAAATACATTGATAATAATGGCGAAGTTAACTATCTCCCTAATATTGGAAATATGTATGCAGTTATACCTGAGTTAAGAGGAAGTGAGCCTGATATCTCTAATTTTATTCTACTTGCTCTAAGAGACAAAGCTATTGCAAAAGCTCTAAGGCTATGCAGTAGAGACCTTAATTGGGTTAACCTTTATCGTATTTACGAGGTCATTTCTGAAGATGCTGGTGGCATTGCAGATAAAAACATTCAAATTTTCAAAGCTTCTGCTAACAACAGCAATGTAACAGGAGATTTTTCAAGACACGGAAAAATGAATGAAGGTATGCCTAGAAAAAGCATGAAGCTAGCCGATGCACAACACCTTATAAAAACAAAAGTCCATGATTGGGTATACCAAAAGATCAATCAAAATGCGTAAAATAACAAACACAACAAACTAGGACTTTCGCTTATCCAATTAAGCGGGTTGGTAAGCGCGAATACGGGGATTTCGTAGCTCGTTGCGCAAATAATCACTCCACAAGCTGTGCTTGATCTGATAGTGTTTTGCCTAGCTTTCTCGCGATCACTTTCAGTGAAAACCAGGCATGATAGCAACAAGAGAAATGATTGCGTTGTGCCCGTTGTTTGCGGCATTGACACCGCTCGATGCCCGTCAACTGCTTTAGCTCTCTGTGCAATCTCTCTATCAACCAACGCTTCTTGTTCTCGTTTTGAACCAAATGCGTGTCGATAGAGCCCGGGGGACGGTTCGTGATCACCCCTTCAATGTCGCCGTTGGTGGCGACCACCTTGAAAAGGTGCACTTTAAACGGGATTTCCTTGAGATTGACGGTTATGCCGCATTGGAGTTGTGGGTCGGTCCATTGCAGATCTTGGAGATGAATATAGCCTTGCTCTTTGCTGAGACTGATCAGGTCAGGCGATTCTCTTTCAACGCAGTGATAAATAATTTTACAAGCCTATGAATGTATTTAATATTTTCTGATGAGGCGTACCGGCTGTCGAACAGGATGGTTTGCGCTTGAATGCGTTTTCTTCGAAAGCCAAACGCAGCATCTCTCGAAAATGATCATTTTTTGTTTTGCCATCGGCATCGAGTGCATACACGCGATAGTCTATCAGATGGTAGTCATCTCCAAAGGCGTACATCAAATTCACAATTCCAATTCCTTTAACTATGCCGTGCGCGTTTCCACTGTACTGGCGCTTTACCATCTCAATTTTTTGGGAACAACTTTTGTTCTGAACGCTGTCATCGATGATCAGATAGGCTCCGTTGCTGTTGTTGATTAGCGGTTTGGCCAATTCCCAAAGGGTATGTGCCGAATGCCTTTCCCGCCGCAAATAATCATTGACCGCATCATGGCTGATGCCGTCAGTCAAATGATCGGCGAGGTGGGTACAAGTATAATTGATCGGCGTGCCGATTATGTACTCAACCTAAGTTTGTCGGGTCATTTTCATTCGCTGACTATATCAGAAAGCCAGTTTAATCCAAAGTAAGCTCTTGAATTAATTACGAGCGAAAGTCCTAATTAGAATAGTGGCCTATGATGTGTTGACATACAACGATCATGTAGATCAGGAAATTATCGATTCTGCTGCTATTTTAAAATATGAGGGTATCAAAAGAGGAATTGATGTGCGTGCAGGAGAGGTCGGTACAATATACAATCCAAATGACAACATTAGGCAGAGGATAGAACAATCTTTTAATTTTCTTTTAGCTGCGGACACCAAAGCATAGTTTTTTCAGGCATAAAGCTCAGTGGTGTGCGCCTTCTTGGCGCTCCTGCTTTCCGCAACTGGGTTCAACATATATGTCGGCGTCAGCAAAACGGGCTATTCCATCAGCGAAAAGTTCTCGATCATGCTGTTCCTATTTCTTCTCCCAGCTGTGGCATTACTCATCCTCAAATGGAAGATACTTTACCCATGAATAGCTGGAAACCGTACTCAGCAGAGACCATTTAGGAGCGTGAAGAGTGGGCAAAACAAGGCTTGAAGCATTCAGTGATGGTGTTCTCGCCATCGTTATCACGATCATGGTGCTTGAGATGAAGGTTCCTCACGACGCCAGCCTTGCTGGATTGGGGCCGCTTATCCCGGTCTTCCTTAGCTACGTCTTGAGTTTCATCTATGTCGGCATCTATTGGAATAACCACCACCATATGCTGCATACCTGTAGCAGGGTCACCGGCGGCATACTTTGGGCCAATCTTCACCTTCTCTTCTGGCTCTCGCTCTTCCCCTTCGCGACCGGATGGATGGGAGAAAACCACTTCTCTGGCCTGCCAACGGCACTCTATGGCGTCGTGCTTCTTGCAGCAGCAATTGCCTACTGGATACTGCAACAGACAATCATTGCATCCCAAGGGCCATCTTCCAAGCTGCGCATTGCCATAGGCAATGACTGGAAAGGCAAGCTCTCCCCTGCACTCTACACTATGGGAATCGTTCTATCCTTTTTCAGCCCATGGATAGCGACTGCCGTCTACATAGTGGTAGCTTGCCTTTGGCTTATTCCCGACCGAAGAATCGAGCGTGTCGTGCAGCAGCATGACGCCTAACCTCTTGCTCAAACAGACCCTCCAACAGTTTGGCCCACGAGCCGGTATACTTGCACCTTCCCCGCTAATGCGGGGAAGGCGCAAGCAGGCCGTTGACTCGATTAATGGAAAGGGAAAACATGTTATTTTTAAGGCAGGCGAACGAAGTTGTTAGGCATCCAAATCGAACATCGAGCAAATTCAGGAGGTTCCCTTATGCGATCTTTACTCATCACCACCACATTCATACTGCTTTTTCCAGTTACGAATGCTTTAGCGGATAGTTGCTATGATCTTTGGTATCAGCGCAACTTAATCTACGCTCAGAATGGCTATTGCTTCAAAACTGATCTGGCACAGCGTACCTTTAGCGATTTCCCCTGCCGAACGGATCATCCGCAGTTCTCATCGCACGAACAAAGGCGCATCGAGCAGATTAAGGCTGAAGAGCGTGAGCGTCATTGCAACGTCAATCAATAGACCGGATTGGCAGCAATTGAATAGCGATTGTGCCTGACCGTGCGCTGCACGGCAGGTTATTCGTGTTCACTCGACTAACGAGAGTTCATGCCACTGCAATTCAAGCTAGTCATCAGACTTGTCAGGCGTTGTTGGCCATCGAACCGGCTCAATCAGCCTCTATCGCTATTTCAGCGCAACCCCGCTTTTTCGACGGGGTTTTCGTTTAGGCGACCGGCTCCCAACCGTTTCGGCATACAGATCATGTTCATCGGCAGCGTGGATCTGCACTTCGGCGAATTCGCCGACCGGCAATTTCCCGCCATTCTCAACATACACCACGCCATCAATCTCCGGCGCATCGGCGGTTGACCGGGCAATGGCCGCGCCGGCCTCGTCAACGCCATCTACCAGTACAGTCAGGGCGCGCCCGATTTTACCCTGCAAGCGTTTGGCGCTGATCGCCGCCTGGAGCGCCATCAACTGGGCTTGTCGTTCTTGCTTGACCGCTTCCGGGACTGGATCAGCTAAGGCATTCGCGGGCGCACCCTCGACAGGCGAATAGGTGAAACAGCCCACTCGATCCAGTTCCGCCGCCGCCAGAAACTCCAACAATTGAGCAAAATCGGCGTCAGTCTCGCCGGGAAAGCCGACGATAAAGGTACTGCGTAGTGTGAGATCAGGGCAAATCGCCCGCCAGCGGTGGATTCGCGCCAACGCATCGTCGGCATTGGCCGGGCGCTTCATCGCTTTCAAAACCCGGGGACTAGCGTGTTGCAGTGGCACGTCCAGATAGGGAACCAGCTTGCCTTCGGCCATCAGTGGAATCAGATCATCGACGTGCGGATAGGGATAAACGTAATGCAGCCGCACCCAGACGCCTAGTTCACCCAACGCAGCAGCCAGCGTGCTCAGATGAGTTTTAAGTGGACGGCCATTCCAGAAACCGGTGCGGTAGCGCACATCCACGCCATAGGCACTGGTGTCCTGAGAAATGACCAGCAATTCCCGAACGCCCGACCGAACCAGCGTCTCTGCTTCCTGCAGCACTTCGCCAATGGGCCGGCTGACCAGATCGCCACGCAACTGCGGAATGATGCAGAAGGTGCAGCGATGGTTACAGCCTTCGGAAATTTTTAGATAAGCGTAATGGCGCGGGGTGAGCTTGATGCCCTGCGGCGGCAGCAAGTCCAGAAACGGATCATGCGGACGGGGTAAATGGGTATGAACTGCGGTCAGCACTTCCTCGCAGGCGTGTGGACCAGTGACCGCCAGCACGCTAGGGTGCAGATCACGCACCGTATTCCCTTTTGCCCCCAGGCAGCCGGTGACAATCACCTTGCCATTGGCCGCCAGTGCTTCGCCAATGGCGTCCAGCGACTCCGCGACCGCCGCGTCAATGAAACCGCAGGTGTTGACCACCACCAGATCGGCAGCTTCATAACTTGGCACAATACCGTAACCCTCAGCCCGCAGCCGGGTCAGGATTTGTTCGGAATCGACCAGCGCCTTGGGGCAACCAAGACTGACAAAGCCGATTTGCGGGTCGGAAGTACGGTTCATCGAGTTTTCCATCAGGTTGAAAGGTAGACGCAACCTTGCGCGGCTATTACCAAAATGAGTATATTGTATGGCTTGAATCGCCCGCCGGACGGTGTTGTTCGCCCCGGCGCCGGGCGCACCGCTGATTGACCCACCGCATTTGCAAGGTTTCCGCCGTCATGAAAAAAGGCATTCATCCCCAATACCGCGAGGTGGTGTTTCAGGACATCTCCACCGATTTTACCTTCCTGACCCGCTCCACGCTGACCGCCAAGGATACGATCCAGTGGACTGACGGCAAGCAATATCCGCTGGTCAAGGTGGAAGTCTCCAGCCACTCGCACCCGTTCTACACCGGTAAGCAGAAAATCGTGGACACCGCCGGACGGGTGGATCGGTTTCGCCGCAAGTATGGGCTGGTCTAAGTCTGAAACGCTGGGCATCGGATTGAACCCCAAGGCATCTCAGGATGCCTTTATTTTTGCCCACGATTCCCGGTTCCTGGCGGATTTTGCGGCAATGCGGCAGAGGCTCAGGTATGATGACAGGCGCTTTGACCCAGGCGTGCAAAACGCCAACCAGCGCCGGAACACCTCATAATCCGCATCCTCCAAGCCCCCTGTTCCGGTCTGATCCCCCACTTTTGGAGCTTATTGCAATGGCAACGATCACCTTCAAAGATGACGCTACCGGCAAAGTAGCGCAAATGCCGGTGCTGGAGCCGACCCACGGCCAAGCCGTAGTGGACATTGGCAAGCTGGCCAAGGAATTTGGTTATTTCACCTACGATCCCGGCTTCATGTCGACCGCCAGTTGCCAGAGCGCCATTACCTATCTGGATGGTGACAAGGGCGAGTTGATGTATCGCGGCTACCCGATTGAGCAACTCGCCGAGCAGTGCAATTTCCTCGAAGTCTGCTATCTGCTGCTGTACGGCGAATTGCCCAATGCTGAGAAGAAACAGATTTTTGAAACCAGCATTGCTCGCCACGACCGGATTCACGAAAACCTGCGCCGTTTCTTTCACGGATTTAATTACGACGCTCATCCAATGGCGATGATGACTGCCGCAGTCAGTTCGCTGTCAGCGTTTTATCATGACCGGCTTAATATCCACGACTACGAACACCGCATGGTAACGGCCCGCCGGTTAATTGCAAAATTACCGGCGATTGCCGCCGCTTGCTACAAGCACAGTATTGGCGATCCGTCGATTTATCCACGTGAGGATTTGAGCTACACCGGCAACCTGCTCTACATGATGTTCAGCCGCCCCGGCAAGCGTTATGAAGTTAATCCGGTGGCCGATCGAGCAATGGATATTTTGTTTACCCTGCACGCGGATCATGAGCAAAACGCCTCCACCTCAACAGTACGTCTGGCTGGCTCGTCTGGCACCAATCCCTATGCCGCGATTGCGTCCGGCATCGCCTGCCTGTGGGGGCCAGCGCACGGCGGAGCCAATGAAGCTGTGATCAAGATGCTGGATCAGATTGGCGATATCAGCAATGTTGAGAGCTTCCTGTCGAAGGTCAAGGACAAGAATAGCGGCGTCCGGCTGATGGGTTTCGGCCACCGGGTTTATAAAAACTTTGATCCCCGCGCCAAGATCATCAAGGAGATTTGCCATCAGGTACTCGACAGCTTTGGCCATGACCCACGCCTGGAACTGGCGATGCGGCTGGAAGAAATCGCCCTGAATGATCCCTACTTCATTGAGCGCAAGCTTTATCCCAATGTCGATTTCTATTCTGGGATCATTTACAGCGCATTGGGGATTCCAGTATCCATGTTTACCGTGATGTTCGCCATTGCCCGCACCGCCGGTTGGATCACCCACTGGATGGAAATGATCACCGAAAAGGATCAGAAGATTGGTCGGCCTCGCCAGCTTTATGTCGGCGCGACGCGGCGTAATGTCCCATCATTGGCTGAACGCTAATCATCCGCAGTTCGATTAACCCATTCGGTTAACAAAAGGGCGATCTACTGGATCGCCCTTTTTGATGGGCCGTGTCCGGTCAGATCAAAGACCCGGCAGCGGCTCGCTCCGTCCAGATCATTCACTGGGCCGGCGGCGGACTCAGCTCCGGCAACCAGTGTTTGACGGCAGCTTGCTTGCCCAGACTGGTTTTCCCGCAGCGTTGCACCAGCGCCTTGTAGAACCGGTCTGCGCCCTTGGGATCATGGTTCTTGATCCAGTTGCCGCCCGAGGCCAGCGCTAAAGCGGTTTGATCGGACTGGTCGGGCATGAGCTGGGCGGCTTTCCACGCCAAATCAGCGGCGTGGTAGCGGTAATGAAATCGCTGATCCGGGGTTGGGCGGTGACTGGCGGCGCGGGTCAGCTCTTCGGGCGCTGCGCGATTGACGCCTTCCTTCGGGCGGTCGGCACTCGTGGTTCCCAGATCAAAACTGCCGCCTTCGCTGGCCCAGTCGGGATCGCTTTCCGTCCCTAACAGCTCCATACCTTGCTCGCGGGTCTGTTGCGCCACGGCCCACAGCGCCTCGGCGCGTTGTGGACGCGCCATGTTCAAATTATTACCGCGCCGCAGCGCCTCGGTATAACGACGAAAATTGTCCTGCTGATCGGACGGATAATAGGGCGCAGCCGCTTCCAGCTTACCCTGCCGGGCCAGTCGCCGGGCCAGCAGATAGCGCATCTTGGCGTCCACCCCCGGCGATTTGCCCTCGGCAGGTGGGGGGACGGGATTCGGCCAGCGTCGATCAACAAACTCTTTTAATTCGGCGAGCGTCAGCACCTGCTCGGCGATATAAGCGGCGTCCGGCCAATACCGATTCGGGTCCATGTAATCCACATTATCGGAATAGCCGGGATGATCATCCGCGCCACCGACGCTGTGCAGCAGCGTATCCAGCGCCGCGACATACTCTCCGCGTCCCAACTGTACCGCACCGATCTCCGCTTGGGCGCGGCGGGCGTCGAAGATCTCGGTATCACCCAGCTGGTCCTGGCTGATCACGAATTCCGGGGCGCGGGGGAAGTGGGCAGCGGCATCGGCAATCAGCGGCAGTGCTTCGGCCACCTTGCCGTCGCGCAACAGCAATTTGGCTCGTAACCATTGAGCAATGGGCGCTTGGGCGGGCGCTTTCACCAGCCAGCTCCGCGCCACATCGAACTGGCCGATTTGATAGGCTGCCCAGGCCAGCCGGTCAGCGTCTTCCGCCGGCGCATCCACCGCCTTGAAACTGTCCAGCCACGCCGCATGAGTGTTCGGGTTGTCCTTAAGCAGACTAGCCGACAGCAGATAGGCCGTCACCAAGCGGCGAGCAGTAGGATTTTTGGCGCATTCAGCGCGAGCCTCCGGACTAGCCTTGGCTACGGTGCGACGAGCGGCCAGCAGCAACGAGGTCGGAGCAGAAGGATCGCCGGTATCCAGTTGCACCCGGAACGCTTCCAGCGCCGGGGCGTAATGCTCCTGCTGGAGGTCGATCTGCGCTTCCCAGCTCAAACTGGCGGCAGCCAGGCCCAGACGGTCGGCATAACCCGCTTTCGCCAGGTCCCGCGCCTGCTGGAACCAGCGCCGGGCTTCCACCGGATTTTCCGCCAGGAAACTACGACCCAGCATATACGCCGCCCAGGTCGAGCGGTTACGGCGCTGATCGGCGGGCCGCTGCAACAACGCCTGCCAGACTTGCCGAGCGGCTTCCGGCTGGTTCTGCCGATAGGCGATTGCGCCGCGCAGATAATCGGCGAACTCGCCCGGCAAGCCCTCGGGAACGGTGAGCGCCGAAGCGAGCGCAGGTTGTGGCGGCGGTTTTTCATCGGGGATGCCGCTCCAAAGTTGCTCCTTCCACGCCACCATCTGTTGGGCATGAGCGGTCAATGCGTGCCGCACCGCCGTGTACTCAGCCAGGATTTTCTGCCGCTGGGCCAAGTCGGGTTGAGTCGCCGCCAAAGCCTGGCCGAGTTCCTCAAGATCGATGGCTTCAGTCTGTTTGGCCTGAGCGGTTCCCAAGGTATCGCTGTCGCTCAGCGTCGGCGCGACGGCTTGGAACGACGGCGGATACGGGGCAGGAACCTGCTTGGCCTCGTAAGCAAAGGTCGAATAAGGCAGGGCGAGAAATTCACTGTCCTTTTCAATCAGGATGCGGCTGGGCAGAAATGGGCCACAGGCGACGACCGGTTGCAGCGGAGCAACGATCGTCAGCGCACCAAGCAAGACGCTAAGGAGCGGGCGGGGTGTCCACATGGGCCGAAATCTCCGGGGGTTGGTTGAAACGCAGCCAGCCGATGAGCGCCCGCTGACCGGGGGCCAGTCGTAACGGTTGCGACGGTGGCTGGAGACGCAGGGTATCCGACGCAATGCGGTTGACAGTAAAACCGGCCAGGCCATCGGCGGCGATCAGCCGAGCCTGCCGCCAGTCCAGCCGCACCGAGGTGTCCAGTACGCTATCGGCGTCG
This sequence comes from Candidatus Competibacteraceae bacterium, assembly GCA_003989085.1. Classification (GTDB taxonomy): domain Bacteria; phylum Pseudomonadota; class Gammaproteobacteria; order Competibacterales; family Competibacteraceae; genus RXIV01. The sequence goes on along the minus strand of RXIV01000001.1, from coordinate 398,441 downwards.
CCGTCGGCTTGAACACTGAGTTCAACCAGCCCGTTGGCGGATTTTTCCAACGTCAAGCCGGTTTTCGCTACGGGCGATTGCCCACGCATCACGGCTTGCCAAGTTGGTTCACTCCAGCTTAGCCGGTCTTCTGGCAGGGGCAAGCGGTACCAGATCACCCCACGCAACGCTTCAAAGCGATGAGTTTCCAGCCAGTGTACTAAACCCGCCATAGCCACCGGATCAGCACGGACTTCGCGTAGCCGGACACCACCGGTTGCGGTCAGGGCCGGCCCCTCAGCAGACAGGCCGAGCAGACGATTTTGCCCGTCAAACCAGGCACGGTAGCCATAAGTGGGCAATGCCACCAGAAAAGGCCGGTTCAACCGGGCGGCGCGGGTAATCGCCTGTTTGGCTCGTCCCGGATCGCAGAGAGTGAAGGGCTGGTCGGGAGTTTGAGGCGCTTCCCAGGAATGGACTTGCAGCACATAACGGTCGGCGGCTTGAGTCAGTCGGGCAAAGGCGGGACTGTTCAGCCAGGTCGGCAGTGCGGTGAATACCAGCGGAGTCGGTGTGATGGCTTCGCGTAGTGCATCCAGCCAGTGCCGATAGCTATCCAGTTGCCGGGTTGCGGCATCAAAATCCAAGTGCAGGGCAGCGGCTTCAATGCCGTGTTGCCGGGCCTCTTGCAGCAGCTCACGGGCCAATTGCCGTAAAAAGCCGGTTTCCGGGCGATCCGGATCGAATGATCCCGCCCACGGCGCAACCCGAATAGCGAAGCTGACCGGTCGTCCGGATTCGCGCAAGGCGGTATAGTCGGGCATCACTCGGGCGACTCGCGGCGCAGCGCCAGCGCGAAACTCCACCTCTGCCACCAAAACGGCCCATTCCGCAATGAAGGGCTGGTTACGTCGCAGCGCTTCCCGCACTCCATCAGTCCATTCCCGTTGCCAGAGATAGGCGCTGTGGGCCAATGGAATCGGGGGTGGACGCGGCCTGAAAGAAACAGCGGTCCATAACGCGATCAGCGCCAATGGGGCGGCAATCAGCAGGAAGCGGGGAGCACCAGGAGTCAGGGTCATACGAGGAGGCGTCCTCCGTAAAATTTGCCACGTCCAAACCACAGGAACCAAGCCCAGCCGCGTCAAACTCAGTGACCGGCGCCGCTCTATTCCTTTGACAGATTGACCCTACAATCGGATTTGCTCAAGGAGCTATTGCCGTGAATGGATTCCCAACCTGGCATCCCCTAGCGCATGGCAACGGCGTATTATTCGCGCATAACAACCTTAAGGAGAATCCCGATCATGTCCGCCACTGTCAGTCCACTCCGCGCCACCGTCGTCAACCTTGAACAGAGCCGGTTTCGGCACAAAATCCGCTTTGTCACTGCCGCCAGCCTGTTTGACGGCCATGACGCCTCCATCAACATCATGCGCCGCATTCTCCAGGCTAGCGGTGCGGAAGTGATCCATCTTGGCCATAACCGCTCCGTCGAAGAAGTCGTCACCGCCGCCTTGCAGGAAGACGCCCAGGGCATTGCAGTCAGTTCCTATCAGGGTGGTCATGTCGAATTCTTCAAATACATGATCGACCTACTGCGCGAGCGGGGTGGCGACAATATCAAGGTATTTGGCGGTGGCGGCGGGGTGATCGTCCCGGCGGAAATTCACGAGCTGCATGAGTACGGTGTTACCCGCATCTTCTCGCCCGAAGATGGTCAGGCGATGGGCTTGCAGGGGATGATCGAGCATATCCTGACCGTTTGCGATGTCGATCCCGGCCAATATGCCCCTAAGACCCTCGATGAATTGCAAACTGGCGGGACGCGGGCCTTGGCCCGGCTGATCACGGCGCTGGAAAACCGCAGCGTTGCCCCGGAGTTCCGCCAACAGTTGCTCAGCCAGGCCAAAACCTGCACCGTGCCCGTTCTCGGCATCACCGGCACCGGCGGCTCCGGCAAGTCATCGCTGACCGATGAGCTGGTGCGGCGCTTCCGGCTGGACCAGGATGATCGGTTGAAGATCGCCGTCATCGCTGCTGATCCGTCGCGGCGCAAGACCGGCGGGGCGTTGCTCGGTGACCGGATTCGGATGAACGCCATTGACGGGCCGAATTTGTACATGCGCTCGCTGGCGACCCGCGCCGCTGGCAGTGAAGTGCCGGAAACCCTCGGCGATATTCTGGCCGTCTGCAAACTGGCCGGTTTTAATCTGCTGATCGTCGAGACCTCCGGCATTGGTCAGGGCGACGCCGCGATTGTGCCGCTGGTAGATCGGTCGCTGTATGTGATGACCCCAGAATTCGGCGCCGCTTCGCAATTGGAAAAGATCGATATGCTCGACTTTGCCGATGCGGTGGCAATTAACAAATTTGATCGGAAAGGTGCAGAAGATGCTTTGCGTGATGTGCGTAAACAGGTGCAGCGCAATCACAAGGCTTTTAACCAATCGCCAGATGACATGCCGGTCTATGGCACGATTGCCGCCCGCTTCAATGACGACGGAGTGACCGCGCTCTATCAGGGGCTGGTAGGACTGCTGTGTGATAAGGGACTGGAGTTATCGCCGGGCCGCTTACCCTCTGTGGAGAATAAAGCCACCACCGCTAAAACTGTCATTGTGCCTGCGGCCCGCGCCCGTTATCTGGCTGAGATTGCTGATGCAGTACGCGGCTATCACCAGCAGGTGGGTGAACAGGTAAAAATGATTCGCCGTCGCCAGCAATTACAGGCCGTTAAAATCCTGCTGGAATCCGAAGGTAAATCTGCCGCCGATTTGGAACCCTTATTGGATCAGACAGAATTACAGATTGATCCTCATGCCCGCAAACTGGTGGATATGTGGCCACAGGTCAAGGAGAGCTATAGTGGCGATGAATACGTCGTTAAAATCCGCGATAAGGAAGTGCGGAGCCAGATTACCAGCCGTTCTTTATCGGGTATCCGTATTCCAAAAGTAGCCTTGCCGCGATTTGAAGATCACGGTGAATTATTGCGCTGGATGATGCTGGAAAATCTCCCTGGCAGCTTCCCTTATACCGCTGGCGTTTTTGCCTTCAAGCGTGAAAACGAGGATCCAACCCGGATGTTTGCCGGTGAGGGCGACCCATTCCGCACTAATCGCCGCTTCAAAAAACTGTCTGAACATGCTGAAGCTACTCGGTTATCCACCGCTTTTGATTCAGTCACGTTGTACGGTTGTGACCCTGATGAACGCCCGGATATTTACGGTAAGGTCGGCAATTCTGGGGTTTCTATCGCTACGCTGGATGATTTAAAGGTATTGTATTCCGGCTTTGATCTCTGTGCGCCGACCACCTCGGTATCAATGACTATCAACGGTCCTGCACCGATCATTCTCGCGATGTTTTTCAATACTGCTTTCGATCAGCAGGTTGAAAAGTTTGAACGTGATAATCACCGGCCACCGACTGATGATGAGATTGAAAAGATCAAGGAATGGACTCTGGAAAATGTGCGCGGCACGGTGCAAGCCGATATTCTGAAAGAAGACCAAGGCCAGAATACCTGCATTTTCTCCACTGAATTCGCACTGAAAATGATGGGTGATATTCAGGAATACTTTGTCCATCATGCAGTTCGTAATTTCTACTCGGTGTCGATCTCCGGCTATCACATCGCCGAAGCCGGGGCTAATCCGATTTCACAACTGGCCTTCACACTGGCGAATGGATTTACCTATGTCGAAACCTATCTGGCGCGGGGGATGCACATTGACGATTTCGCCCAGAACCTGTCGTTCTTCTTCAGCAATGGCATGGACCCGGAATACTCAGTGATGGGTCGGGTGGCGCGCCGGATTTGGGCGACCGCGATGCGCTACAAATACGGTGCTAACGAGCGCAGCCAGAAACTGAAATACCACATTCAGACTTCGGGCAGATCCTTGCACGCTCAGGAAATGGATTTCAATGACATCCGCACTACCTTGCAGGCGCTGATCGCTATTTACGATAACTGTAATTCATTGCACACTAACGCCTATGATGAGGCGATTACCACGCCCACAGAGCAATCAGTGCGGCGGGCGATGGCGGTGCAATTGATCATCAACAAGGAATGGGGTCTGGCCAGGAATGAGAATCCTAATCAGGGCGCATTCATCATTGATGAACTGACCGATCTGGTTGAAGAAGCGGTATTAAAGGAATTTGAGCGGATTAGCGAACGCGGCGGCGTATTGGGCGCGATGGAGACTGGCTATCAACGTGGCAGGATTCAGGAAGAGTCGCTGCATTATGAGACCCGCAAGCATGATGGTTCCTTGCCGATTGTCGGAGTCAACACCTTCCGCAATCCAAACACCAGCTATGAGCAAGCGACGGTGGAACTGGCTCGATCAACTGATGAGGAAAAGCAGAGTCAGTTGCGGCGGTTGCGGGAATTTCAGGAGCGGAATCGCCAGAGTAGCGGCGTAGCACTGGCGCGACTGAAACAGGCCGCGATTACCAATGAAAATCTGTTTGCAGTGCTGGTGGATGCAGTGCGCTACTGTTCGCTGGGCCAGATTACCACCGCGCTGTTTGAAGTCGGTGGGCAATATCGGCGGAATATGTAACTGAGCGTTCAGTATCCAATCCCCTCTCATTCCACCAAGGAAGAGAGGGGAGTCTGCAACTCATCAGCGCACGATGTATTTCTGGCCTTCGCCAGCAATAAAATCAAACAGCTTCTGTACCGTGGGCGAGGGAGCGCCTTTGGTCAATGCAGTAATGGGTCGACCAACTTCCGGAGTTTCCGGGGAGTGCAAATTACTCTGAGTCTGCGCTGCTAATGGCCCAGCGCCAACTGCTCCAGCGGTTTCGGCAATTTTCTTCTTGAGATCAACCGCTGTAGCGACCTCCTGTCGATTGGCCTTGGCCCATTCTTCACCATCCATGATTTTCTCCTGCCAGAGCTTGTTGGTGCCGGTCATTTTGGTCGGGAATATCACCATAATCGCCACATCAGGACCACCGACTTCCTTCCAGTTGTTGATCTTGCCGGTGAATATGCCTTTAAGCTGTTCTTTCGACAGACTCTTGACTGCCGCCACATCCTGGTTAGTCAACACTTGAATCTTATCGCGTCCGATCACCCGATATTTGTAGTCTTTTGGATTGGCGATTATATGACCTTTCTGCTTCATCAACTCCAGCCAAGACTCGAAACTCAATCCGGCAGCAGCAATATCGATAGTACCATTTTCAACATTGATAAACGCCTGATCCGGTCCTTCCGAAGTTAAAACTAGCTGCATACCGGCCGCCTTTTCAAAAGGTTCCTGAATCTTCTTGAACACATTTTCGAGGGGGGCTGAACCACCGCCAATCCTGATTTCCTCCGCATTGACACTGACTGTCATCCCAAGACTAAGACTGGCCGCAACCAGCAGACTGCCCATTTGTCCTGTCAGTTTCTGATTCATTATCTTTCCTCCGGGTTGATTTGAATGAGTGCGTAATTCATCGTTACTCCAGTTAAACAGTGACTGTGTCAGTCGTTGCGGTGAGCTGGAAAAACACCATCAACTGGCGCAGGTCCGCCGCCTGTTCATCTAGGGCGCGACTAGCCGCAGTGACTTCCGCCACTAGCGCCGCATTCTGCTGAGTGGCCTGGTCCATTTGCAGAATCGCCTGATTCACCCGATCGAACCCGCTAGCCTCATCGTGAGTGGCCGCCATCATCTCGGCGACGATGTCACTGACCTTCTTCACCGCCATGACGATTTCTTGCAAAGTCTGCCCCGATTGTGCAATCAACCGACCGCCATCGGCGACCTTGCCCACGCTGTCGGTGATCAATTTCTTGATTTCCTTGGCGGCATCGGCACTGCGCTGCGCCAGTTTCCGTACCTCTCCGGCAACCACCGCAAAACCTCGGCCTTGTTCTCGGGCCCTGGCAGCTTCAACAGCGGCATTCAGCGCCAGCAGGTTGGTCTGAAACGCGATCTCGTCAATGACACCGATGATGGCGGCGATTTGCCGGCTACTGGCGCTGATTTCCGCCATCGCGACTGCGGTCTGCTCAATAACCCGCCCGCCCTGTTCAGCCTGAAGCCGGGCATCAGCGGCCAATTGATCGGCTTGCCGGGCATGGTCCGCGCTCTGACGGACCGCGCCAGTTAATTGCCGGATGCTGGATGTGGTCTGTTCGAGCGCGGCGGTTTGCTCCTCGGTACGCTGGCGCAGATCATTGTTTCCTCGAGCGATATTACTAGCCGCGTCGCCAATGGTATCCGCTGACTGCCGTACATCATTGACTACCTCGCGCAGCCGATCCGTCATGGTCTGCATCGCCCGGAGCAGCCGTCCCATTTCATCGCGGGAATAATGAGTATTCGTCGATTCCTCCAGAATGCCACCGGCAATTTGATCAGCCCGGCGCATGGCTGACCACAAATGCCGCAACACCATGCGCCGAAACAGAATCCAGATCAGGCTACTGGTAATCGCGATAATACCAATCATGATTGCCGCCAGGATCAAGGCAGCTTTCCGCTGGTCTTCCTGAATTTGCTGCGCCAGTTTTTGGGTTTCAGTGGCTCCCTGATCAGTAATAACGGTTCGTTGCCGCTCAACCCGGTCGCGATTAAAACCGACCCGTACTTCACCAAGAGGTTGATCCTGATCCAGAATCGGCTGGCTGATAATCTGTTGGGGCGGATGCCGGCCAGCTTTACCGGCGTTGGCAACCACTTTTCCATCCTGATCACGGAATTCTACAAAAGATACATCGGGGTCTTCCACCGCCACTTCAGCAAAGCGTCCGACTACGCTGAAATCGTAATTGGCGAAATGCTGAGCGGAACTGGCCGCCAGCATCTTGGTAAGTTGACTAATTTTGAAGTGTTGCGTTTCCTGTAACTGTTCCTCCTGATTCTGAATCATAGCGTCGATCAACTGATGAGCGACCCCATCAAAGCGACCCATCATGTCAGATTGCTGCTCATAGATTAGCAACGTCGCGCCAATCAGCAGCAAGCTTAGAGTGAGGGCCACCGCACCCATGTATTTTGCCGCAAGGCCGATGCCGGACGGATCAGTCCGAGAACCATCATTTTTCATAATTTACTCTTTTTCGATAAGAACTTTTAAATAGTGACTATGTAGCCGACAAAAGCATATCGATCAATCTGGATGGAATATTTCGTTATTATCGCTACACCTGCGCCGGTGAACATGAGCCAGCGATTCAGCGCAGTTCCAGCAGCGAATCCACAGTGATCAATTCGGCAATCGGCTGTGGACTGACCACAAACACCTGAAACGGGCTACGCTGCAAGTAAGCCGCAGTAAAACTGACCGAAATAGCGGCGGCATAAATCAGCAATGCCGCCAGTTGCGTCCGCCAGTGATCAGGATGCACCAGCACAATGGTTAACATGGTCAATGTGCCTAGACAGGCCACCGCAAACCACTTCAGCGGATCGCCATGTTTCTGACTTTGCGCTAGGCGCTGATAGCGGGCAACCTGCACTTGTTTGGTATCCTGCAACATGGCGGCATGAACGCTGACCGCCAGTCCCTTGACGGCCTCTTCACGCATCACCGCCTGCAATAACCGTCGCCAACCGGCTAGAGCCTGTGGACTGGCTTTGCCCTCTGCCAATAACGGCCATTCAATTTCAGCGGTAGTTCGCGCATAGTCTCGAATGGCCGCCACAATCGGTGCGCCAATAGCTGGCGCTTGCTGTTCGGCTAGTAAAAACAGGTTACGTAACGCATCGGCCTCTTGCAGAATTGCGGTTTGCGCCCGGTCGCGAACACTCCAGATATCACTGGCGAAAAAGGTGGTGTACAGCGCAAACAGAATGCCGACCACAGCAACCACTTGCGGCGAAAAATTGTTGAGTGAGCGAAACCAGGGCGCGAATCGGGAAAAACAGCTCAACCACAGCAGCAGCCCGGCAATGGCGAAGGTAGCGGCAATACCGAGAACCAACAAGCTGATATAAATGAATTGCTGCATGGAGATCATGTCAGAGGGCAACGCACAAGTATTTGATATCCAGGTATTCCTCGATGCCGTATTTTGAGCCTTCACGACCAAAGCCAGACTCCTTGATCCCGCCAAATGGCGCAACCTCATTGGAAATCAGCCCGGTATTGACGCCAATCATCCCATATTGCAGTGCCTCGGCCACCCGAAAGACCCGGTTCATCCCTTGGCTGTAAAAATAAGCTGCTAGTCCAAACTCGGTATCATTCGCCAGGCGGATAGCCTCTTCATCGCTGCGAAACCGGAACAGCGGCGCCACTGGCCCAAAAGTTTCCTCGCGGGCCACTAGCATTGCCGGCGTCACTTCACTCAAAACCGTCGGCTCATAAAATGTCCTGCCCAGGGCATGACGCTGGCCGCCGGTCAGCACTGTAGCGCCTTTCGCAACGGCATCAGCGACCTGCCGCTCCACCTTGGCCAGCGCTGCCATATCAATCAGCGGCCCCTGCATCACCCCCGGCTCCAGTCCGTTGCCAACTTTCAACTGCTCGCGCACCGCTTGGGTTAGTCGGGCCGCGAAGGCGTCATAGATTCCATCCTGAACCAGAAAGCGGTTGGCGCAAACGCAGGTCTGGCCGCTGTTGCGGTACTTGGAAAGCAGCGCCCCGGCGACCGCTGCATCCAGATCGGCATCGTCGAACACGATGAATGGCGCGTTGCCGCCCAGTTCCAGCGACAGCCGCTTGAGCGTTCCGGCGCAGCGCTGCATCAGGTACTTGCCGGTACGGGTTGAACCAGTAAAGCTAAGTTTCCGCACCAGCGGATGGTCCAGAATCACATCGCCAATCGCCTGAGCCGGGCCGGTGACAATATTCAGCACCCCAGCGGGTAAGCCGGCCCGTTCCGCCAATACTGCCAGCGCCAGGGCGGAAAACGGCGTCTGCGGGGCCGGTTTGACCACCATCGTACAACCGGCCGCCAAGGCCGCGCCGGCCTTGCGGGTGATCATGGCCGCCGGGAAATTCCAGGGTGTGATCGCCGCACACACGCCCACCGGCTCCTTAAAGGTCAGAATCCGCTGGTCCGGCCGAGGGGCAGGGATCACATCACCGTAAACCCGCCGGCCCTCCTCGGCGAACCAGTCCAGAAAGCTGGCGGCGTAAGCGATTTCACCTCGCGCCTCCGCCAGTGGCTTGCCTTGCTCTAAGGTCATCAGCGTTGCCAGATCCTCCTGATGCTCCAGCATCAGGTTGAACCAGCGTCGCAAAATTAGCGCACGGGCCTGAGCGCTCAGTCCGCGCCAACCCGGCAATGCGGTGTGCGCAGCCTCGATAGCGCGACGGGTTTCAGCAGCCCCCAGTTCGGGAACCTGACCCAGACCCACGCCAGTCGCAGGATTGCTAATGGTCGAAACCGCGCCGTGATCAGCGTCGATCCAGGAACCGGCCACATAGCCTTGCTGGCGGAAAAGAGCGGTATCACGCAGTTGCATGAGAGTCCCCCGGAAATTGGCAATTCAACGATGAAGCAACAAGATAGTCGGAATACCCAAACCACAATACAATACTGAGTTTAGCGGCTTGTCCAAAGCCGACTGAATCCTATCGAACTGAACCGTCAACGGAGCCGTGACGCTGTGAAACTCCGAATGCTACTGAGTATTGCCCTGCTGGCGGGCGTGGTCTGCGCCAGCCCGATGGCGAGTCTGAGCGCACCCAATGCCCCTGAAGCCACCTCAACGGCGACGCCGCCACCCAAGCGCTTCAATTTCGCCGACGTTCGCCGCCGCGCTGAAGTGCTGGCGACTCAAACCTACCAGACGCCGAGTGGCAACCTACCGGATTTCCTAAAAAATCTGGATTACGACCAGTACCGCGACATCCGCTTCCGGGCGGATAAAAGCTTGTGGCGGGATGCCGGACTGCCGTTTGAAATCCAGTTTGCCCCGATGGGATTTCTGTTCAATCGTCAGGTGACGATCAATGTGATTGATGACGGAGCCAGCCAGCCGGTCGAATACAACGCCGATCTGTTCGACTATGGCCACAACAAGATCCCCGACAGCATGCCCAAGGACTTGGGTTTCGCCGGGTTCAAGGTGCTGTATCCGCTGCACACCGACAGTAAATACGACGAGGTCGCGGTGTTTCTGGGCGCAAGTTACTTCCGCGCCATTGGCCAAAACCAGGGCTATGGCCTGTCGGCGAGGGGATTGGCCATCGATACCGGCCTGCCCAAGCCCGAAGAATTTCCCTGGTTCCGCGAATTCTGGCTGGAAAAACCCGCCAAGGACGCTACCGAACTCACTGTCTACGCCCTGCTGGATAGCCCAAGCGTCGCCGGCGCCTACCGGTTGGTCATCCAGCCCGGCGTGGCTACCCAGATCGAAGTCAAGGCCAGCTTGTTCTTCCGCGACAAGGTGCAGAAAATCGGAATAGCGCCGCTGACCAGCATGTTCTACCACGGGGGGCTGAACGAACGGTTCTTCGATGATTTCCGCCCACAGGTGCATGACTCGGACGGCTTGCTGCTGGCGACCGGCAACGGTGAATGGATCTGGCGGCCACTGAATAATCCGACCCGGCTGCGAATCAGCGCATTCCAGGACAGCAATCCGCGTGGCTTTGGGCTGTTGCAGCGCGACCGCGCCTTCGACAATTACCAGGATTTGGAAGCCCTCTACCATCGCCGGCCTAGCGTTTGGATCGAGCCGCAGGGCGATTGGGGCAAGGGATCGGTGCAACTGATCGAAATCCCGAGCGAGGCCGAACGCTATGACAACATCGCCGCGTTCTGGACCCCGGAAAAACCGGTCGAACCCGGCCAGCCGCTGGAGTACAGCTACCGGCTGTCCTTCTTCCTTGATCTGCCCAACCTGTCGCCGGGCGGGCGGACGTTGTCCAGCCGGATCGGCGCGGGCGGCGCGGGCGATCTGAATCCCGAACGGCGGCGGTTTGTCATTGATTTTGGTGGCGAGGCGCTCGCCAAGTTGGCGGAGGATGCGCCGGTACAACCGATGATCAGCAGTTCCAGCGGCCAAATCGAAAACCCGGTTGCTCACCGGAACCCGTACACCAATGGCTGGCGGGTCTCTTTCGAGCTGCTGCCGCAAGGCGACAAATCCGCTGATCTGCGCTGCTTCCTCAAACTGGGCGATCATGTCCTGACTGAAACCTGGAGCTATCAGTGGACCGCAGCAAAGTAAGCGCCGCACCGCCCTACCTGCCCCATTCGGCAACCGCGCCCGCCACGCCCTCCATCACCCAATTACATAGCCGGCTCCAGACCTACTGGCGGGCGCTGGGGGTAAGCGACCCGGATCAGGCGGCGGCGCTGGCCGAACAGGCCTTGCGGCGAGCATCCGAACTGCCGGAAACGCCAGAACTCGATCCAGCGGCCCGAACCATCCTGGCCGCTGGAGAGCTGCTGGATGACTGGCTGGCTCAGGCGCTTAAGCTACCCCGGCCCTCGCCGGAACTGGCGGCGGCGCGAGCCGCCTTATTGAGCGGTGCAGCCCCGGATTGGCCGGCAGCGCTGTTTGCTCCCCCGGGCATGGCGGAAGCGGCGCTGGAAACCTTGCGTTCTGCGGTAGCCGAACCAACCCCGGTAGCTAGTCCTGGCCTCATGCCGGCCCAACGCATCGAATTATTTTCCCTGTTCTAAGCCAGTCCACGGCAAAGCATTCAGTCCACGGAACCCACGGAAGAAATAAAGGCCACTTCATCTTGGTCCTTTGGACAGAGTTGTTCGGCGACAAGCAAGACAGCGCTAACCACCGACAAACTTCTTTCTCTTTCCATGTATTCCGTGGCGATCGCCGCGTCTTCCGTAGACTCCATCGCGCCTTCCGTGACCCTCGTTCCTGCTTGTTCTGGACACCTCATCATGACGCAACCTTCTCAATCTCCGATCATGGGCCACACCCTGCGGCGAGTGGCGTTCTTCCTGCTGGTGACGCTGACCACACTGATCGCGCTGGGCCTGATGGCCAGCGCCTTTCACAGCAATGGCTTCAGTCCTATGGAACTACTGCTGCTGTTGCTATATGCAATCCTGTTTTCCTGGATTTGCGTGTCGTTCTGGACCGCGTTTATGGGCTTTATCGCGATTCTGCTAGGCCGCGACCGTTGGGCTATTTCCCGCCAGCCAGGGACGCCGCCGGATTTCACCGGGCCGCCGGGTCGCACCGCCATCCTGATGCCGATCTATAACGAAGACTCCGAGCGGGTTTTTGCCGGGCTGCGGGCCATTCACCAGTCATTGGCCGACACCGGCCAACTGGCCGACTTTGATTTCTTTATCCTCAGCGATACCCGCGATCCGGATGTCTGGGTTGAGGAAGAACTGCGCTGGCAGGACATGGTGCGGGCGCTGGACGGCAAGGGACGCATTTTTTATCGCAATCGCCCGGAAAATATCAGCCGCAAGAGCGGCAACCTGGAGGACTTCTGCACCCGCTGGGGCGGTCATTACCGCTATATGATCGTGCTGGACGCCGACAGCCTGATGCAGGGTGCCACCCTGGTCGATATGGTGCGGCTGATGGAGCATCATCCGCGCGTTGCTCTGATCCAGACCCCGCCGATCCCGGTCAACCGTGAATCGTTGTTCGCCAGGATTCTGCAATTCGCCAGCAGCATCTATGGGCGGATGTTTACCGCCGGATTGAATTACTGGCAACTGGGCGAGAGCAATTATTGGGGCCACAACGCCATCATCCGCATCCAGCCGTTTCTCGATCATTGCGGCCTGCCGAAACTGCCGGGCCGCGAACCGTTCGGCGGCGATATCCTCAGTCATGACTTTGTCGAAGCGGCCTTGCTGCGGCGGGCTGGTTGGGAAGTGTGGCTGGCCTATGACCTGGAAGGCAGCTATGAGGAAATTCCGCCCACGCTGATCGACTACGCCAAGCGGGATCGCCGCTGGTGCCAAGGCAATCTTCAACACCTGCGGCTGGCTTTTTCTCGTGGCTTTAATGCCTTGAGCCGGCTGCATTTCCTGATGGGGGTGATGTCCTATGCCGCTTCGCCGTTGTGGCTGCTGTTTCTGATCGCCACCGGCGTTGAAGCCTTCATCCAGGCCCAGCAACGCCCAGTGTATTTCTTCGGCGATAACTGGATTCCGGTCTGGCCGGTGTCCTTTGCGGTCGAGATGACCACCGTGTTGCTGGTGACCCTGACCATGCTGTTCCTGCCTAAATTGCTGGCCTTGCTGCTGCTACTCAAAGATCGCCGGCTATTGCGTGCCTATGGCGGGATCGTCGGGGCCAGCCTGAGCGTAGCGCTGGAAACTGCATTCTCAGTGCTGACTGCGCCGGTGTTGATGCTGTTCCAGACCAAGTTCGTCCTGGCGATCCTGATGCGCCGGGCGGTTGGCTGGCCGCCCCAGCAACGTGGCGATCGAATGACCAGTTTTCGCGAGGCTGCCCTCACTCACGGCATACAGACCGGGATCGGTATCGTGGCCGGCTTTCTGAGCTACTGCTATGTGCCGGCCTTCTTCTGGTGGTTTACCCCAGTGTTGCTCGGCCTGGCGCTGGCGATTCCGGTGTCGATACTGTCCAGCAGCATCGCCTTGGGCCAGCAGGCGCGCAACCTTGGCCTGTTTCTAACCCCGGAAGAATGTGATCCTCCGGACGTGTTGCGTTATCTGGAAGACGGTCTGCGGGAGGGTGATCCGGTCTTACCGGCGTTGCGAGGGGCTCCGGTCAACCGTTTCATCCAGGCATTGACCGATCCTTACGTCAATGCGCTGCACCGTTCGCTGTTGCCAGAGCGCGAACCGCCGAGCAAACGGCGTCGGCATTATCTGGAGGGGCTGATTCACCAACTGGAAGAAGAAGGGCCAGATAGCCTCAGCTCAGCGCAGAAACGCGAGTTAATTGCGGATCCGGAAACGCTGTTGCGGCTGCACGCGCTGTTCTGGAGCCGGGCACCGGTCAATGCCGAGCTATTGACTTGAATAGCCTCAAATAAAAACGCCGCCCTTGTGGCGGCGTTTAGCATAGCGGTTGCACCAAATGTAGCCGGTTAATCATTGAACAGTACAGTCAGCAGGTTAGCCCTGGTTAGACCAATTGCCTGCTTCTGTCCATCGCTTCTCCATTCGCTGATGGCTCGGCTATCGTCGATGGCCCGGTGGCCGACAAAACTCAACACGGCGAATTGGCTGTCGGCAAATTCATGCAGGCTATGTGGGTCAGTCACTTTGAGCGCAACGCGCGCCTGGGCGACCCCCAGATCAACGTAGGCTCTCAGACTGTCCATCTGGAGCGCGACCCACTGTTCCATTCGTCCTACCGCAAACTGGTTGAACCGGGTCAGAGAAGTCAACCACGGCTTGAAAGATTCCGCAAACGCCGCAGATTGTTCGTTCATGAAGTTCTCCCGAAATAAAGGTTGCAAGTCAACAACGATAAGTATAGCAAAAAATGTTGCGTTGCGACATAAAATTCTGAACCCCCCTCGCTTCGGCTGAAACCCCTGAAAACACTATGGCTAATCGTTATAATCGGCCAACGGCACGGTGAACGAGAATCTGCGCCGCGTCGGTTCTACCCCACCCTTTAGCTTATCTAGGGACAAGCGCTCATGCCTATCGGCACTACGATTACTGAATTCATCATTGAAGAACAACGGCACATCGGTAATGTTTCAGGCGATTTCACCGCTCTGATCAATGATGTCGTGATCGCCTGCAAGGCCATTGCCAGTGCAGTTCGCTATGGCAGCCTGGTCGGCGTCCTCGGTGCCGCCGATACCGAAAATATCCAAGGTGAAACCCAGAAAAAACTGGATGTTATCTCCAACAATCTATTTATCAAGCGCAATGAATGGGCCGGGCACGTCGCCGCGATGGCTTCCGAAGAGATGACCGACGTTTACCACTTGCCGGCCCAGTATCCACGCGGCAAATACCTGCTGGTGTTCGATCCACTCGATGGATCTTCCAATACTGATGTCAACGGTGCGGTCGGCACTATCTTCTCGATCATGCGCCGCCCCGAAGGCACGATAGGCGAACCGACCGAGGATGATTTTCTGCAATCGGGCGACCATCAGGTCTGCGCTGGTTATGCGTTATATGGCCCCTCATCGATGATGGTGCTGACCACCGGACATGGGGTCAATGGCTTCACCCTTGACCAACGCATCGGCGAGTTCATCCTCACCAATCCTGACATGAAAATCCCCGCCGACGCCCAGGATTTCTCGATCAACGCCTCTTACATGCGATTCTGGGATCCGCCGGTGCGTCGTTACATCGACGAATGTCTGGCCGGCAAGGAAGGTCCACGCGGCCGGGATTTCAACATGCGCTGGGCCGGCGCGATGATCGCCGATGTCCACCGGGTGCTATGCCAGGGCGGCGTGTTCCTGTACCCCACTGACCGCAAATTGCGCGCCAAGCATCAGGAAGGCAAATTACGCCTGTTGTACGAAGCCAATCCGATGAGCTTCATTGTTGAACAGGCCGGCGGACTGGCGACTACTGGCGAGCAACGAATCATGGCGCTGCCACCGGCCAATCTGCACCAGCGCTGTCCGGTGATCATGGGTTCCCGCAACGAGGTCGAACGGATTATTTCCTATCATCTCGATGCGCAATAAACCAGGGTTCCGGCGCGGGTCGCAGAGTAGAGATGAAGGATTAACCGCGTAACGGAACAGACCAAGGGGCAAAGCGCTAAAAGGTAGAGATATCGGCGCTTTGCCCCTTCATCGTGATTGCCGTACTACACTATCGTCATCGCCTTGCGCCAGCGCCGCTCCCTGCTCGTTGGTCAGAACCGCCAGCTAATGAAGATGCGACATGGACCAAAAACCCCCTTCACCCGATTCGCTCGCCGGAAAATTGCAGCGCATTGAAGACCTTGCCGAAAAACTGGTTTACATCAAATGGAGCCGGGAGTTTTTCGTACTGTTGCTGCGAGCGGCGCAGGACCTGCTGACTCTGGCTCGTCCACGCCCGGATTGCGCCCGCATCGTGACCCTCGCCGAGCGGATCGAACAACAAATCAGCGTGGTATTGGAGAAGGGCGAACTACCCAAGGGCGCCGAGCGGGAACGGCTGATCGCCATCGTGGACGCTCTATGCCGGGCCGCGATGCAACTGGATCGCCCCGATCCGGCTACAACCGGCGGCGTGGGTTCCCAATCAGCCGAACCTTTAAGCATCTCCTTATTTTCCAAATGGGATCAAAGCGAACAGTCGCGGCCAGTCCACCACGAAAAACAGTCCACCACTGTGTGGCTGGCAGCCCCGGAATCGGCCCGTGATCTGGTTCATAAGCTCGAACAACGCGGCGGTTTTCAGGTTCGGCTATGCGCCGGGCTGGCCGAGATCCGCACCCTGCTGACGCAATCCCAGTCGCCGATTGCCCTCATCATCGATCTGGATTACATCGCTGATAACCGGTCGGCCTTGCAACCCATTGCAGCCTTGCGCGAAGCGCTGGCCCCGGATATTCCGCTATTTTTCCTGGCGGACCGTGGTGATATCAGTGCCCGACTGGATGCTGTGGAAATCGGTGGATCCGGCTACTTCGTCAAACCTGCCGATTTACCGGCGCTGCTTGAGGCGATCGATGAGCGGTCGACGCAAACTCTCAACCACCGGATTCTGATCGTCGATGATAGCCTGCCGGCCGCCCGCGAGGCCGCCCGCTGGCTGGAAAATCGTGGTATGACCACCCAAGTGCTGGCGCAACCACTCCAGATTTTGCAGGCGCTTAGCAATGTCCCGCCCAGTCTGCTGCTGCTGAGCCTGGATTTGAAGGAAATCGACGGCTTGGCGCTGGCCCAGGCGATTCAACAGCATGTGACCTTTCGGGGATTGCCGTTGATTCTGCTGTCGGCTCAAACCGATATTAGTCAACGGCTGGCGGAGACCGGTCTTGGCGGTGAGACCTTGCTGACTCGACCACTGAGCCCGGAACTGCTGTGCGCCACCATCGACAAACGGCTGCGCCAAGGCCAAGGTTTACATCATAAACTCAGCCGGTTCAGCCATCGCGATACCGTCAGTGGTCTGCACAACCGCCCGTATTTTCTGGCCTGCCTGGAGCGGGCGTTAGTCGCCACCGCCGCCAATGCCCAGCAGGTTGCGATCATGCTGATCGCGCTGGACAACTTCCGCGCCATCGAAAGCCAGGATGTGGCGGCGGCCGATGAAGTCATCGAACAGGCTGCTGCCCGGTTGCAAGCCGCCCTGGGAACCGGCCCGATCCCCGCCCGCTTTGGTGATGCCCTGTTTACGGTGCTGCTCAGCTTCGTCAACCAGGATACCCTGCTGACGACTGCCCGCACGGTGCAAGCCCGGCTGGAAACGGATCCCTACCGGATGATCGGCGGCGCTGAATTCCGGTTGCATACCAGCATTGGCATCAGCGTCACCGGTTCCGCTACGCACGATGCCGCAGTACTGATTCAGCAGGCCGATCTGGCCTGCGGGATGGCCCGGGACAGCAAGGGTACCCGGATCTACGTTCAGCACAGCAGCCAGAACACTGAAACCGACACCGATCATCTACAGCAGGGACGGCTACTGGAAGAGGTTCGCGAGGCCGTGCAGCAGCAGCGGATGAACCTGCTGTTCCAGCCTACCGTCAGCCTACGCGGTGACACCGTTGAACGCTATGAAGTTCTGCTACGGATACGCAATCGGGAAGGGTGGGAGCTGTTGCCAGAAACAGTATTCAGCCTGGTCAAGCGCCACCGGATCGGCATGGTGCTGGATCGCTGGGTGATCGCCCACTCCATCCGGGTCTTGCGCGAGCGGCAGGCGCGAGGGCACTCCATGATCCTGTTCATTAATATCTCACCCACCATCCTTCAGGATGAGGAACTGCTGAATTGGCTACAGGGCGGTTTGCAAAAGACTGGCGTCCCGGCAGCCAGCCTGGTATTCGAGATCCCCGAAACCACCGCCGATCTGAACCAACAGGCTCTGCTGCCGTTTTTGCAGCGACTCAAGGCGCTAGGTTGCGGACTCTCGCTGGATCAGTTCAGCGGTCATGAGCGTTCCCAGGCATTAGCGCAGTCACTGCGGGTCGATTATGTCAAGTTGAACGCCCGCTTTGCCCAGAACCTGCTCAACGACAAGGAGCGTCAGCAACAATTGACTCAACTAGCCCGTTCGCTGGCTATCCAGAACATCACCGTGATTGTGACCGGCGTCGAGGACGCGAATACCCTGCCAGCGCTATGGTCCTGCGGGATTGATTATGTGCAGGGCTTTTTCCTGCAACGGCCACACACCGACCTGAGCTACGATTTCGATCAGACCGTGCTGTAAGCGGCGATGCGCGTCGATCCGGTCACCGGGCTGCTGGATGCAGCGCGCTACCTGCCCTCGCCGAACTGCGACGAGCGTCCCGCCGGGATGGACATCGATCTGATCGTGATTCACGGCATCAGCCTGCCGCCTGGTCAGTTCGGCGGACCATGGATTGACGCGCTGTTCACCAATACGCTCGATCCCGCCGCCCATCCCTATTTTCAAACCATCGCCAGTTTGCGGGTCTCTGCCCATCTACTGATTCGCCGGGATGGCGATTTGACCCAATACACGCCATTTCAGCGCCGGGCCTGGCACGCGGGCGTTTCAGAATACGCGGGTCGGTCCCGTTGCAATGATTTCGGCATCGGTATCGAACTGGAAGGTGTCGATCGGGTTCCCTACACTGACCATCAGTATCAGCGGCTGGCGGCGGTTATTCCGGCGCTGCGACAAGCCTATCCAGCCATTCACCCAGAACGGTTAGCCGGTCATGCCGACATCGCGCCGGGACGCAAGACCGATCCAGGACCAGCGTTTGATTGGGTGCGCTTGCGCCGGCTGCTGGGTTGAGAACGTCTAAAGGCCGAAGCTCAATGCGCCCCAACCGCATTCCAACGCCGTTTCCTTCCAGGTTTTCCGTTGGAAAATCACCGAGCCGTTCAAGCCGTTAAATCAAACTTGCTGGATCGGGCAGTTCGTCCACCGTTCGGATCGGTTCCTGGGGTTTGCTCCCGCCCAACAAGGTCGCTGCCTGCTCGGCCCAAGTTGCGATCAGATCCGCCGCTGGACGATCTTCGCAGAGATGGCAACCTTGACCGGCCCACAACGCCATGAAATCGGTTAGGCTCTGGTCAGCGGCAGTCCGCTGCAAGTCCTGGGTCAGGGATAGTTGCACCGGAAAACAGGGCCACTCCGCTTCGTGCGCTTGCAACTCTGTGGTCAGCCGGTTACGCAAGACTCGACCACAACGGCCAGTGAAGGCCCGACTCAAAATCGTGGCGATTTCGCTACCTTGACGCAGCAGCGCTTTATGGGCGGGATGAGCACCACTTTCTGGACAAGCCAGAAAGGCCGTACCCATCTGCACGCCGACCGCGCCTAGCATCCGGGCGGCGGCGATGCCGCGCCCATCCATAATCCCACCGGCTGCGATAATCGGCGTCGCTACATATTTAGCCAGCAAGGGCGTCAAGGTCATAGTCCCGACCAAGCCCTGTTCGGGATGACCAATAAACGCGCCACGATGACCGCCCGCTTCGGCGCCTTGGGCCACGATGAAATCGACTCCGCTTTCCTCCAGCACAATGGCTTCCAGCAGGTGGGTAGCGGTCGCCATGATGGTGATGCCGGCTTCGCGTAACAGCGCCAGGTAGCTGACATCCGGTACGCCGAAGCTGAAACTCAGCACCGTAATCCGATTCTCCAAAATGACATCCAGTTGTTCGTCAAAATCTGGTTGCTCTGGCGGTTCTCGCGGTTCCGGCGACAATCCCAATTCAGCATGATAGGGAGCCAGTAGTTCACAAGCGCGGGTGATGCGGCCTGGATCGATCCGGGCCGGGCTGGCTACTGTCAGATTAACCGCGAAGGGACAGTCAGTGAGTGCGCGCACTTCGGCGATGGCGGTGTGTAATTGCGCCGGTTGCATCGCACCGCCAGCCAGCGATCCCAGACCACCTGCGTTAGCTACCGCCGCGACTAGCCCCGGAGCATTGGGGCTGCTGTCTATCGGCGCCTGGACAATGGGATAACGAATACCAAGTCGCTCAGTCAGTCGCGTGTTGGGCCAGCTCATTGTGTTTCAAATCCCCCGTTGATCAGAAGTCAGTGAGAAACCGCCGTCCCGAATCCGTATGGCAATGCTTCCAACCGCAATACCGGCCCGTCGGTGCTGATTAAATGTAGTGTTCCGTGTTCCGCACTGTTGATCAACGCAACAGCCAGTACCACGTAACCCCCATCAGGATGACGGCAGGCATCGGCCAGTTGTCCAGCGCTTTGACTGGTGTCGGCCTGCGGCGAAAACAGCGGATCGCCGGGCTTGGGCGGCATTGGATTCTCCACGCGCGCCAAATACATCCGCCGTTTAAGCTTGCCCAAATAATGGGTGCGTGCCACGATTTCCTGCCCGGTATAGCAACCTTTCTGAAAACTGATCCCGCCCAGCAGGTCCAGGTTAAGCATCTGCGGCACGAAAGCGTCCACCGTTTCAGGATACACTGCCGGGATTCCCGCCAGAATCTCCAACGCTTGCCACGGCTCAATCCCGGTGGTGAACCTGAGCCGCTCATCGCGGACATTCCACAGCGCATGCACCTTGGATGCAGTGCCATACAGTTCAAAGCGCGGTATCGCTCCAGGCAAGCGGATCACGGTGAGGGCGGATTCTTCTTCCGCGCTATGCAATACCCCATTCACCGTTTCTGGGATTTCGTCCAATCGTTCCAGCGCCAGCGAAGCGGCATTCGGGCCGGCAATGCCAAGGCACACCAGATGATCACTAGCGTCTTCCAGCGTCACCTTGGCCCGCAATACATATTTACTCAGCCGGGCCAGGGTCGGTGACACCAGATCACGGGGTAATTCCAGATACAGCCCATCGTTGCGCCGGAACAGCCGGAAGCAGGCCAGCGCCCGACCCTTGGGTGAACAGTACGCACCGAGTAGACTGCGTTCCAAGGTCACTTCCCGGACATCGCAGGTCAGCTGGCCTTGCAGGAACTGATCAGCATCAGGACCTCGCACCACAACCAGCCCGTGATGAGACAATGTGCTGCATAACACATCGTCCGCCACTACCCGCAACTCCGGTTCCAGGTTGCCACCGTGTTCAGCCGCTCGGGGGAAATCACCCCATTCTGTATTCATCATTTTGAACTCCATCAGGTTTTGCCAATGGCAATCCCGGCGTCCGCCTCAAGATAAAACCCTTGATCGGGTACGGATTCATTGCGATCAGAGGGCGTGAACGGCATAATACCGCGCTATAACCCACCGGGGGCGCACCGCCACAGCGGCCCATTTCTCACTACTCCCCGGCGTTCCCTTCACCTGTGGGACCGGGATGGTGGCCTGCCGCCATTCCTGCATCCAAACAATGAGAATCAGCAATGAATCCGCATGATCCGCAGTCGTTGCCCGCCACCCCTCCTGACCCGCCACCCGAAGCCGATCCGCCCCCCCAGCGCCCTAAGGAATACGGTGGTCCCAAAGGCCCTGAACCTACCCGCTATGGTGATTGGGAAAAAGCTGGGCGTTGCATCGACTTCTAAACTCCCACTGGTCTGTTGTTCCCACAATCTGTTTCCGGCTCTCCGGTCTTTCGCCCCGGAGGTTTTTTGCAGCCCAAGATTTTGCAGCGCACAATAAAGAGCAGGTTCTGATTTTCGCCACCGTGTCTTGAAAAATGAGGAGAAACGTATGTCAACAGCCAATAAGCGGCCACTATCGCCGTTCATGATCGGCCCTTACTACAAACCACAAATGACCTCGATCCTGTCCATCACTCACCGCGCCACCGGCGCCGCACTGGTAGCGGGAACCCTGCTTCTGGTGTACTGGCTGGTTTGGGCGGCGCGGGGACCCGGTTTCTATGAAAGCGCCCAATCAGCGCTGGGATCGATGCTGGGGCAATTATTATTGTTCCTGTGGACTTGGGCGCTGTTCTATCACCTCGCCAACGGCATCCGCCATCTGTTCTGGGACGCCGGCTACGGCTTTGAACTGGATCAGGCAACCAAATCCGGCTGGTGGGTGGTGTGGTCGTCCATCCTTCTGACCTTCCTGTGCTGGCTAATCGCCGCGCCCTGAGGAGCATAATTTATGAGCATCCGCACCCCGCTCGCCCGCGTTCGCGGCTTGGGCGCCGCTAAAGACGGCACCCATCACTGGTGGTTGCAGCGTGTGACCGCCGTTATCCTGATCCCACTGACCCTATGGTTCGTTATTTCCCTGCTCGCCATCTCTCACGCTGATTACGCTACGTTCCAGCAATGGCTCAGTAATCCGATCCGGGCCGGGCTGATGGCGACCTTGCTGGTCGCTACGTTCTATCACGCCAGCCTCGGCATGCAGGTCATCTACGAAGATTATGTCCGACCAGAAGGCGCCAAGGTCGCCGCGCTGCTGGTAACACAATTTGTGTTGTTCGTGCTGGGCGCCATTTCCGTCATCGCCGTACTTAAGGTCGCACTGGGAGGCTGAGGTTTCATGTCCAACGCATACCAACTAATTGAACATAATTACGATGTCATAGTGGTCGGGGCCGGCGGCGCCGGGCTGCGAGCCACCTTTGGCATGGCGCAAAAAGGGCTGAAAACCGCCTGCCTGACTAAAGTATTCCCCACCCGCAGCCACACCGTCGCCGCGCAAGGCGGGATGTCGGCGGCGCTCGGCAACATGGGCCAGGATCTGTGGCAGTGGCACATGTACGACACGGTCAAAGGATCTGACTGGCTCGGCGATCAGGACGCGATTGAATATATGTGCCGTGAGGCCATGCCGGCGGTCATTGAACTGGAGCATTACGGCGTCCCGTTCTCACGCACCGAGGAAGGCAAGATTTATCAGCGCCCATTCGGCGGGATGACCACCAACTACGGCGAAGGCACCGCCCAGCGCACCTGCGCCGCTGCTGACCGCACCGGCCATGCCATTTTGCACACCCTGTACCAGCAGGCGCTGCGGCATGACGCCGAGTTTTTCATCGAATACTTCGCGCTGGACTTGATCATGGATGACAGCGGCACCTGCCGTGGCGTCGTGGCCTGGGACTTGGCCGAGGGTACGCTGCACTTGTTCCGCGCACATCAAACCGTGCTGGCGACCGGCGGTTATGGCCGCGCTTACTTCTCGGCGACCTCGGCCCACACCTGCACCGGCGACGGCAACGGCATGGTGCTGCGGGCTGGTTTGCCGTTGCAGGACATGGAGTTCACCCAGTTCCATCCCACCGGCATTTACGGCTCCGGCTGTTTGATGACCGAAGGCTGTCGCGGCGAAGGCGGCTACCTGACCAATTCCAACGGGGATCGGTTCATGGAGCGCTACGCGCCGAACGCCAAAGACCTGGCCTCCCGTGACGTGGTTAGCCGGTCGATGACCATCGAAATCCGCGAAGGGCGCGGGGTTGGCGAACACAAGGATCATATCTATCTGCATCTGGAGCATCTGGGCGCGGACGTGATCAACGAGCGGCTGCCCGGTATTGCTGAAACCGCCCGGATTTTCGCCGGGGTCGATGTGACCAAGGAACCGGCGCCGGTGCTGCCGACCGTGCATTACAACATGGGCGGCATCCCCACCAACTATCACGGCGAAGTGGTGATTCTCAAGGATGGCAATCCCGATTCCGTCGTTCCCGGTCTAATGGCGATTGGTGAGGCCGCCTGTGTGTCGGTGCATGGCGCCAACCGGCTGGGATCCAACTCGCTGCTTGACATCGTGGTCTTTGGTCGCGCCGCCGCCAACCGCTGCGCCGCATCGATCAAGCCTAACAGCGCCCACCCAGCCACCCCGAAAGCTGCGGTCGATAAAATCCTGGCCCGTTTCGACGGATTGCGTAACGCCAAGGGCGAAAATCCGACCGCCAGCCTGCGGATGCGGATGCAGCGCACCATGCAGAATCACGCGGCGGTGTTCCGCACCGGTGAGTCGATGGCCGAAGGCATCCAACTGCTGGAAGAAGTCCATGCTGGCTTTGACCACATTGGCGTCAGCGACCGCAGTCTGGTCTGGAACTCTGATCTGGTGGAGACGCTGGAACTGGACAACCTGCTTGGTTGTGCGATGGTCTCGATCAAATCGGCGATCAACCGGCCCGAAAGTCGCGGCGCTCATGCCCGCGAAGACTATCCGGATCGCAACGACGAAGGCTGGATGAAACACACCCTGGCGTGGCTGGGGCCGAAGAGCGAAGTCACCATTGACTACCGCCCGGTCCATACCTACACGCTGACCAATGAGGTGGACTACATTCCGCCCAAGAAGCGCACTTACTGAGAGAAGGAAGACGCTAATGGCTCAATTTAATCTTCCGCCCAATTCCATCATCGGCAAGGGCAAGACCTACTATGCCGGGGCCGGCGCCAAGAATGTCCGGCGCTTCCAGATTTACCGCTGGGACCCGGACAGCGGCGAAAACCCGCGCATGGATAGCTACGAACTCGATCTGGCGGCCTGCGGGCCGATGATTCTGGACGCGCTGCTCAAGATCAAAAATGAGATTGACCCGACACTGACTTTCCGGCGTTCCTGCCGCGAGGGTGTGTGCGGCTCCTGCGCGATGAACATCGACGGCACCAACACCCTGGCTTGCACCAAGGCGATTGAGGATGTATCCGGCGAGGTCAAGATTTACCCGTTGCCGCACATGGCGGTGGTCAAGGATCTGGTGCCGGACCTGACCCACTTCTACGCCCAGTACGCCTCGATCAAGCCCTGGCTGCAATCGGCCACCCCGCCGCCGGAACGTGAGCGGCTGCAATCCAAGGAAGACCGGGCCAAGCTGGACGGGCTGTATGAGTGCATCCTGTGCGCCTGCTGCTCGACCAGTTGCCCGAGCTACTGGTGGAATGGCGAACGCTATCTTGGCCCATCGATCCTGTTGCAAGCGTACCGCTGGATCGTGGACAGCCGCGACGAGTTCACCGGTGAGCGGCTCGATGATCTGGAAGACCCATTCCGGCTCTATCGCTGCCACACCATCATGAACTGCACCAAGACCTGCCCGAAGGGCTTGAATCCCGCCAAGGCGATTGCGGAAATCAAGAAACTGATGGTGGAACGGCGCTAATCACAGCGTCTTCCCTCCCACGCTTGCTGGCGGGCGCGGGGTGCTTCGATCTCAACCCCTTTCCCGCTCGGGCGAGGGGTTTTCTTTAGCGGAGATACAAATCGTGGATGAACAACTTGGCAAATTGCGCTGGCGCTGCCGGCGCGGCATGAAAGAACTGGATTTGCTGACGCTCGGCTATCTGGAGCGATATTACCCAACGGCGTCAGCGGCGGAACAACAGGCGTTTGCCGAGTTGCTGGAGGTGCAGGATCCGCTACTGATGAGCTACATGGTCGGGCGGGAAACCCCGGCAGATGCGACGATGGCGCGAGTGGTTGGGGTGATCAGGACGTTGTTGGCGGAGTAATTCAACCCCACATCAGGAACACATCGACAACATCTTGCGCTTCACGCAAAATCGCCTCCCTCCCTTGGCCGGCGTGAACAACTTTCTGACTTATGGCAAAACTGCTGCTGCTGAATGGCCCCAACCTGAACCTGTTGGGAACCCGCGAACCTGGAATCTACGGCGCGACCACTCTCGCCGATATCGAGCAGCGTTGCATGGAGCTGGCCCAGAGCCTGGGGCCGCATGAGCTGACCTGTTTCCAGAGCAACGCCGAGTACGCCCTGATCGACCGGATTCACGCTGCCGGTCAGCAAGGCGTCGCCTGCATTCTGATCAATCCCGCTGCTTTCACCCACACCAGCGTGGCGCTGCGTGACGCCCTGCTCGGCGTGGGCCTTCCGTTTATCGAGGTGCATTTGTCCAACGTCTTTGCCCGCGAACCGTTTCGCCATCATTCTTATCTGTCCGACATCGCGGTCGGGATCATCAGCGGCCTTGGTGCTCAAGGCTACGAACTGGCGCTGCGGGCCGCTGACCATTACCTCGCTACTCCACGCCGGTAGCCGCTGTCATGCCGATGGATATTCGCAAAATCAAGAAGCTGATTGACTTGCTGGAGCATTCCGGCATTTCGGAAATCGAGATCAAGGAGGGCGAAGACTCCGTGCGGATCAGTCGCCATCCACACGGCGGCGCGGCGACGAGCATGACGCCGCCACCGACCTGGGCAACGCCCGGTTACGGCCCATCGCTACCCGCTGCGCCATTGCCGGTTCCCGCCGCCTTGCCCGCCGTCCCGGAACCGGTCAAGGGCCATGTGCTGCGTTCGCCGATGGTCGGCACCTTCTACCGCTCCGCTGCGCCCGGCTCCAAACCGTTCGTCGAAATCGGCCAGCAGGTCACGATTGGCGAGACGGTCTGCATCATTGAGGCGATGAAAATGTTCAACCAGATCGAGGCCGATTGCGCCGGCACCGTGACCCGCATCCTGGCTGAAATCGGCCAGCCGATTGAATACGATCAGCCACTGCTGATCATTGAATAACCCCGCCATGCTGGACAAAGTGGTCATCGCCAACCGGGGGGAAATCGCCCTGCGGATTTTGCGGGCCTGCCGGGAACTGGGCATTCGCACTGTCGCCGTCCATTCCACGGTAGATCGGGAACTCAAGCATGTCCGGCTAGCGGATGAAACCGTCTGTATCGGCCCGCCGCCCGCCGCTGACAGTTACCTGAATATGCCGGCGATCATCAGCGCCGCCGAGGTGACCGATGCGGTAGCGATTCATCCCGGTTACGGTTTCCTGTCCGAAAACGCTGATTTCGCCGAGCGGGTCGAACAAAGCGGCTTCATCTTCATCGGCCCGAAACCGGAAACCATCCGGCTAATGGGCGACAAGGTCTCGGCGATCCGGGCGATGCAGGAGGCCGGCGTACCCTGCGTCCCCGGCTCTGATGGGCCGCTCGGTGACGATGCTCAGGAAATCCAGCGGATTGCGCACCAGATCGGTTATCCGATCATCATCAAAGCCTCTGGCGGCGGCGGTGGACGCGGGATGCGGGTGGTGCATAGCGAGGCGGCGTTGCTGACCACGCTGGACCTGACCCGCAGTGAAGCAGGCGCGGCCTTCGGCAATGCGACTGTGTATATGGAAAAGTACCTGGAGCATCCACGCCATATTGAAGTACAGGTGTTGGCAGATACTCATGGTCACGCCATTCATCTCGGCGAACGTGACTGTTCAATGCAGCGCCGTCATCAGAAAGTGATCGAAGAAGCGCCCGCGCCGGGCATCAGCCCGGAACAACGCCGCCGGATCGGTCAGGTGTGTGTAGATGCCTGCCAGCGGATCGGCTATCGCGGCGCGGGCACCTTTGAGTTTCTGTACCAGGACGGTGAGTTCTATTTCATCGAAATGAATACCCGGGTACAGGTCGAACATCCAGTCACCGAACTGATTACTGGTGTGGATATCGTCAAGGAACAGTTGCGGATTGCCGCCGGTCTGCCGCTCGATTATCGGCAGACCGATATTCGGATCAGCGGTCATGCCCTGGAATGCCGACTGAATGCGGAAGACCCGGAAAGCTTCGCGCCCTCGCCGGGCACAATCAGTCAATATCACCCACCGGGCGGGCCGGGCATCCGGGTCGATTCCCACCTGTATAACGGTTACCGGGTGCCGCCGAATTATGACTCGATGATCGGCAAGCTGATCGCGCACGGCGAGACCCGCGAAGTCGCCATTGCCCGGATGCGTGGGGCGTTAGTGGAACTGGTGATCGAAGGCATCAAGACCAACGCGCCGCTCCATCGGCGGATTCTCGGCGATGCCCGGTTTCTGAACGGCGGCGCGGACATTCACTATCTCGAAAAGCAGTTGCTCGAAAGCCGCTGACTAATCTATTCACAAAGCCATGATCCAATCAGGATGATGATTGCAGTGAGATAATGATTGCGGTGTGAAAATCGAATTTCATTAGAAAATCATCCAAGAAACCATCATGACCACCGCACCCCCTTCCCGCATTCGATTGATGATGACCGGCGCCATCGGCAACATCATCGAGTATTACGATTTCGCCTTGTTTGGCTATCTGGCCACGATCATCGGCGCCAATTTTTTTCCGTCCGATAATCCATCTGTCTCTATAGTCGCAGCATTTGGCGCGTTCGCGGTCGGCGCGATCATGCGCCCGGTCGGCGCGGTCATTTTCGGCCACATCGGCGATGCGATGAGCCGGAAAGCGGTGCTTCTGCTGTCGATCCTGATGATGGCTATTCCCACTGCCCTGCTCTCGATCCTGCCAACTTTCGCGCAGGCCGGAGTTTACGCGCCGGTCCTGCTGGTCGTGCTGCGTATGGTGCAAGGCCTGTCAGTCGGTGGGGAATTCAGCGGTTCCATCGTCTACGTCAACGAAAGCGCCGCCCCCAAGAACAAGGGATTGATGACCGCCGTTTCCACCGCCGGCGGCCTGGTGGGCATTCTGCTGGGCGGTTTCGTTTGCTACCTGACGACCAGCATTCTGGGCGATGCCGTCATGCAGAGTTGGGGGTGGCGGATTCCCTTCGCCCTCAGCGTAATCATCTCTGTTACCGGGGTTTTTCTCCGCCGGGGATTAAGCGATAGCTATCATCCTCCGATTGAGGAGACGGAATTTCCGGTTCTGCGGCTGTGGCGCTTGCACCGGGGGACGCTCTTTGCAGCGTTTGGCAGCATCCTGGCGGGAACGGTGTTTTTTTACACCCTGGCGGTTTATACCGTGACCTGGCTGTCCGAGCAGGCGGGTCTCTCCACTGAAGCTTCCCTGGAGATCAACACTACGTCCATGCTGGCAGCGGTATTCCTGTTCATTGGAGCGGGAATGCTGGCGGATCGGTGGGGAGCCATCCGCGTCATGCGGGCGGGGCTGATTTTGTCGATTCTGGCGGCGCTGCCAATCTACTTTGGCATGAGCAGTGGCAATCACTGGTTCGATCTGGGGAGCGAGATCGTATTGTTCGCTATCCTGGGGCTGATCATCATCCCGACCTATATCGCCCTGGTGGACATCTTTCCGGCTTCGGTGCGCTCGACGGGACTGGCGCTCTCGGTCAACATTGCTGAAGGCGTAGTAGGCGGGTCAATGCCCGCCATCCTGCAATTTACCGTCATGCAAACCGGCTGGATTCTGGTGCCGCCGCTGGCGATTTTGATCGGCAGCACCCTGACCCTGCTGGTGATCTCGACAACCGCCACCTGGCGACGACTTGCAGCCGCTTAATGGCTTGTCCTCGTTCTCCCACACAGGAGAACGAGGCGTCAGACCTTGCCAGCCCGGCTCACGCCAAAAAACCCTCCCGCCGCAGATAAGCCACATAGATCGGAACTAACGTGGCGTAGTCGGTAGCGTAATCCACCCCCAGCGCCGCCAAGGCCGCCAAGGTCGCCGACTGCTCAACCGGCGGCGCTGTTCCCGACAGATCCCCGGTGTAAAACTCCTTGATCTGGGACAAACCATTGTCCTCGCCGATCGTCGCCAACCGCTGTTGCCATTCCACTGGCGGTTCGCTCACTGCCAGCAATCCGCAATCCGCCAGCTTTTGGAAGAATTCGGACTGACTCAGGGTGGCCGGGTTGCTCAGATTGGCGACCAACAAGTCCATCCGGGGCGCGAGGGTCAGGGCGGCAATGGCCCGCGCCAGCCCATCCACTGGCGTCATTTCCACCGGATAGGCCATGTCCGGGAACGCCCCCAGTTGTAGACAGCCCTGATTGAACAGCCAGAAATGGTTGTGGGCGTAGTTGCTAAACCCGGTGGCGCTGCACCCGGTGATATTGCCGGGGCGGGCAATGACGGCGGGCAGACCATAACGGGCCGCGCACTGGGCGACCAGTTGCTCGCCGACCCATTTGGTCAGCAGATAGCCGCTGTCCACCACCGGAGGATTGGGGAGAATGGCCTCAGCGGCGCAAGTAACGCCTTCCAGCGCCGAAGCGACGGAAAGCGTAGACACGAAACAAAACGGCTTTTGTTTCTCAGTCAGCGCCAGTTCCAGCAAGGTGCTGGTGCTGTCGACATTGGCGGCTTTCATCATCGCGTAGTTGTGCAGGTGATGAACGAAAGCGCCGCAATGTAAAATGGCGTCCACCCCGATCGCCAGCCGCTGCCTGACCGTGTTCGTCAGCCCCAGCCCCGGCAGCGCCAGATCGCCGGGAATGACCCGCACCCGCGCCAGATCGGCGGTCAATCTGGCAGTGGCAAGTTGTTTGCCGAGAATTTCCAGCCCTGCCGCTTCGTCACGGCAGCGCAGCAAGCACTCTACGATCTCGACCTGACGGGTCAGTTCCGCGAGCAGGAAAATCCCCAGAAAGCCGCTGGCTCCGGTGAGTAAAACCGTGCGTGGTTTCGTCAATTCAACTCGGCGGGGCGCGGGATCAGCAATGGACATCCCGGCCTGGGCATCCTGAATCGCCTGCTGGATATGGCTGATCTTGTCACCGGCGGCCAGCGCCTCAATGGTCGGCGCACCGTAAAACTCGCCCATCGCGAATTCCAGACCCAGTCGTTTCCGCACTTCGGCCTGCATCCGCACCGCCAGCAGCGAATTGCCGCCGACCCGGAAGAAGCTCTCATCCCGACCAATACCCCGGAACCGCAGAATATCCTCCCAGATTTCGGCGATCTGCTGCTCCAGCCCGGCGTGGGGCGGGTTGGCGCTGACCTTGCCGGCAATCGCTGGCAACGCCTTGCGGTCGATCTTGCCGCTCGGCGACGCGGGCAGCGCGGTCAGCCGCACGAAGAAAGCCGGGATCATGTAATCGGGCAGCAACCGGGCCAAATGCTGACGCAAGACGTCTTCATCCAGATCATGATCAGCAACGTAATAAGCGGCCAGATAGCGGTTGTCGCCTTCGCCCTTGGTCGCGCAGGCTACCTGCCGGAGATCGGGGAAAGCCGTCAACGCGGTTTCGATTTCCCCCAGTTCGATGCGGAAGCCGCGCAGCTTGATTTGCGCGTCGTTGCGGCCAAAGAACTCAATCGCGCCATCCGGCAGATAGCGCCCCAGATCGCCGGTGAGATACATCTGGGCATAGGGCGAACCGCCGAAGGGATCGAGAATGAACCGCTCCAGGGTCAAATCGTCGCGGTTGAGATAACCCCGCGCCAGCCCCTCGCCGCCAATGCAGATTTCTCCCACCGTCCCTTGCGGAACCGGCTGACGATAGCGGTTGAGCAGATAGAGCCGGTAGCCGGCCAGCGGCTTGCCGATAGTGCGGGGATTGGCGCCGGGCAGAATCTGGCCGAGCGAGGCCATCACCGAGGTTTCGGTCGGGCCGTACAGGCTGAACAGCCGGGTCTGACGCGACCACCAGTCAGCGGTCGGTTCGTCGATGACATCGCCGCCAAAGCCGATCATCCGTAAGGCCGGCAGCGGTTCCCGAGGCAGGTTCTGCAACACCACCGGGGACAGCACCGCATGAGTCACGCCGCATTCGCGCAGGGTCCGATGCAGCGCCGCCGGGTCCTTGCGGGCCGCTTCCGGGATGATCGCCAGGGTCCGTCCGGTCAACAGACACAGGGAATATTCCAGCACGCTGGCGTCGAAGTTCATCGACGCGATCAGGGAACCGACGCCGTCTTCGCCAAAATCCAGAGCCGGAGCGCTGGCCAGCGCCAGCCGCACCACGGTGCGCTGTTCGATCATCACGCCCTTGGGCTGGCCGGTGGAACCGGAGGTATGGATGATGTACGCCAGCGCCTCCGGGGCGATCGGCGGCAATGGCTCAGTTAGTTCAGTAGCGACCGCCAGCGGATCGATGAAATCCAGATGCGCCAGTCCTATGGCCGACAGCGCCTCACGACCGACCGCATCGGCGACGACGTAGCGAACCGCACTGTTTTCCACAAAGAACCGCAACCGCTCCGGCGGATAGCTGGGGTCGAGCGGGACATAGGCGCAGCCGAGCTTGAGGATCGCCAGCACCGTCGCTGCCAGGCCGTCGCTCTTTTGCAGACTCAGACCGATCCGGGAACCGGGCGCGACCTGGCGGGCCAGTCCGGCGGCGATCCGGTCGCTCCACTCGGCCAGTTCGCGGTAGCTGGTCTGACGGGATTCAAAAATCAGCGCCGGATGATTCGGGCGGGCCTGCGCCACGGCGGCGAACTGGGCGGCAATGCTGGTATCGGGCGTATCGAGGCACGGGCCACAAGCCAAATCGAGAAAGTGGGTCAAAGCGGCTTCGGACTGGTAAGCCAGTTCAGCGACCCGCGCCTCCGGCCGGCGGGCGGCGGAACTCACCAAGGTGGTGAACACCTCCAGAAAGCCCGCTACGGTTTCGGTCCGGAACAGCGAGCCGTCGAATTCAATCCGCCCTTCAATCGCGCCATCGCTGCTCTGGTAAAAAATGCCGGTCAGGTCGGCTTTGGAGGTCAGCGAGGGCAACTCATCCGCCTGATAGGTCGCCCCGCCAAAGCCGCCTTCCAGACCAATTCCGCTTTGCAGGCTGAAGATCACATTCAGCGCGTCCAGTCCGGCGATTTCGGCGTCGTAGGGCGTAGCCAGCAGGTGCTCCTTGTCGTCAAGCATCTGCCGATGCACCGCCAGCGCCAATTCCCGGAAGGATTGCTGAGGTCGCACCGTCTGACGGAGAAAGCCCATCGTGACAAACATCCCGTAAATCTCTTCGCTGCCCGGAATATCCCGCCCGGCATAGGGATAACCACACACCAGCTCTTCTTGCCCGCTCAACCGCCAGACCCAGCTCAGAAACAGTGCAAACAGCACTGGCGGCAGGGTGATGTCCTGGGCGTCGGCAAAGGCCTTGAGTTCCGCGACCACCCCCGGCGCAAAGCGCAACCGCAGCGCGGCGTTAGCATTGGCCTGCTTTTGCCGGAAGTCGGTGGGCAGTTCGGTATGGGCGTCCACTGCCGCCAGCTTGGTTTTCCAATAGGCGATGGAATCGGCGAACGGTGGACTGTCGGGCAGACACCGCGCCCAGCGGCAGTAATCAAACCAGTTCAGCCGGGGATCGACGGGGCGCTTTTCATAACGGTGGGCCAGTTCTTCGAGAAACAGATTCAGCGACCAGCCGTCGAAAATGGCGTGGTGAACACAAAACACCAAGGTGGTGGCGCTGGCTGCGGTACAGAAAATTTCCGCCCGCCACAACGGCGCTTGGGCAACGCCCAGCGGTTCGGCCCGCAACGCCTCGGCGCGTGCAGTGATGCTGGCGGGTGTGGCGTCCACCAGCGGGATCGCGGGCAAGGTCAGTTCTGCCGCCGCCTTGATCCAGATGCGATCCTGCTGCTCGGTGAAGGCGGCGCGGAACACCGGATGCGCCTCCAGCAGGTCGCGGAAGGCCTGGCGCAGCCGCAGCGGATGAATTTCCGGGGAAAAATCGACCCGCACCACGATGTTGTAGGTGTTGTCCTCGGGAAAGCGCATCGCCCGGCTATAGATCAGCCCAATCAGCCGGTTATCCATCGGCGCGGCCTGCTGACCGGCAGCGGTGAGCGGCGGCAGGGTGGTCTGAGCCTGTGGCGTCCCGCGCACCTGCTCGCAGAAATCAGCCAAAATCGGGTGTTCAAACAGTTGCTTGGGCCGAATGGTATTACCCAGCGCCGCGCTCAGCCGGTTGCAGACCAGCGCCGCCAGCAGTGAATGGCCGCCCAGGTGGAAAAAGTGACTGCTTGCGCCGAGAGTGGCTGGGGCGACATTCAGCACGGCCGCCCAGAAATCCCGCACCTGACTTTCCAGTTCATCCAGCGGTCGAGCATCGACGGGCGCTTGGTCAGGCGCCGGCATCGGCAGCCGGGTCCGGTCGATCTTGCCGCTCAAGTTCAATGGGAAAGCGGGTATCGGGATCAGGAAGGCCGGAATCATGTAATGCTGTAATCGTTGCGCCAGCCGCTCGCGCAGCATTTCCGGGGATAAGGCCGCGACATACCAGGCCAGCAGCGCCTTGCTGCCCTGATAGTCGAACACGCCGACATAGACGCCCTTGACTTCGGGCTGGTCGGTAATCGCGCTTTCAATATCACCCAATTCGATGCGAAAGCCGCGAATCTTGACCTGAAAATCGCTGCGGCCCAGAAATTCCAGATCACCGTTGGGCAGAAATCGGCCCAGATCGCCGGTTCGGTAGATTCGCCCTGGTCCATAAGGATTAGGTCGGAATTTCTGTGCGGTCAGTTCCTCCCGCCCCAGATAGCCCCGCGCCACTGCATGGCCGCCAATGCTGATCTCGCCAATGCCACCCAGCGGCGTCAACTGCTCGTCGTTATCGAAGATGTAGGTCTGGTAGCCACGCAACGGGCGACCGAGCTGATTAGCCGCTTTGTAACCGCCCATCCGGTTGACCGTAGCCAGCACGGTGGTTTCGGTAGGGCCATACACATTGGCCAGTTCCACCGCTTTTGACCAAAAGCGCACCGTTTCTTCATCGCTAGCTTCCCCACCGCAAAAGATGGTGGTCAGGTCCGGCAACGGGCGGCGCGGCAGTAATCGCAGCAGGGCCGGCGGCACGAAGGCATGGGTGACGCGACTGTCCCGGAGCAGACGGAACACCGCTTCCGGATCGGCGCGAGCCTCGCTGGGGGCCACGATCAGTTCACCGCCGTGAGTCAGCGGATTGAAGATTTCCAGCACGCTGGCGTCGAAATTGACCGAGGCGAATTGCAGCCAGCGGCTCCCCAGCCCGCGATCCCACACCCCTTCCAGCGCGGCGATGAAATGGGCCAGCATCCCCCGTTCGATCACCACGCCCTTGGGTTTGCCGGTGGTGCCGGAGGTGTAAATCACATAGGCGGTCTGGTGGGCGATGTCTGCGGAATCCGCCGGGATCGGCATGGGCGTCGGCGCATCGAGCAGGTCTTCAATCGCAACCACCGGACAATCGACCATCGCGGCGATGGTGGCGCGGGTCGCAGCATCGGCGATGACTGCCGCCAGTTGGGCATCGCTGGCGATAAAGCCAAGACGCTCGGCAGGCATTTGCGGGTCCAGCGGCAGATAACCCGCATTTGCGGCCAGGATGCCGAGAATGGCCTGAATCATCCGTTCACTGCGCGACAGACAGATGCCAATCAACGGTTCGGCATGACCCGCGCAATAGGTTTTCAAGTGAGCTGCGACCGATCCTGCGGAACGGGACAGTTGATCGTAGCTCAGGTGAATGTCGCCGAAACTGAGCGCCGGGGCGTCCGGACAGCGGGCGCAGGCGGCGGCGAATTGCGTGAGTACATCGACCGCTGGCGTAACCAGCGGGCCGCCATCCGCAAATGCCAAAGCCTGTTGTTGCAGAGGTTCGGTGAACAAACGGAGTGCGGCGACCGGTCGCTGCAAGTCTTCGGGCAGATGATCGAGCAGCGCCAGGTAATGGGCAAAGGCCATGTTCAGGCCAGAGATGTCCTGGGGGGAACGGGCCAGCACATGGAAAGTGATGTGTTCACGCAGGTCGAAATAAACAGCAATATCCTCGCTTTCCAGCCGGTGCGAGAAGAACGGCAGCAGAGTAGCGGTGATCCCGTCCAGCGCCAGTTCCCGGTAAGGCAGGGTGTCTTCGTCAAACAGGACGTTGGTTGGCCAACGATAATCCGGGTTAAGCCGCAGCAGCTCCTGAATAACTTCCCGCGATGGAATATCAGAGTGAAATTGTGTCTGGGCGAGTAATCGGGCGGCCTGGCGGAAAAATCCGGCGACCGATTGTTCGGGGGTCAGCAAGCTTTTGAAGACTGGTTTATTTTCGTTGAAACCGATCTGCTCGGGTGCGCCGGTGCGAATGCGGTGGCAATAAGTGGTCAGCACCGTTTCGTTGCGGGTGACCCGAAACAGGAACAGGTGAAAGCAAAACAGCAGCAAATGATCGAGGCCGATGCCTAATTCCTGGGCTAAGCGAGCCAAGGTTGCGGTGTCTTCTTCGGACAGGGTGACGCTGAAGTAATTATCAGCCAAATCGCTTTCCAGCCGGGCAGGACGCCACTCGAAGGCTGTATCCTGAACCAGTTGCAGCCAGAAGCGCAGGCTTTCTGCGTATTGCGCCCCGGCCAGACGGTGCTTTTCCGCCTCCAGCAGCGCGTCCTGCGGCAAACCCAGGTGCTCGGGCAACTCGCCGCCCTGATAGGCGACGGCCAGCGCGGCAAATAAAGGTTTGAGGGAAAAGCGGTCAATCAGGGCAGGGTGGCAGACGAAAACCAGGTGGTTTAGGTCTTGACCGCGCAGCAGGCAGAATAGATACGGCGCACCGCCGTCCAGTCGAAAGCGTCGGTTACGGAAGTTTTCAATCAGCGCGTAAACGGTTTCCTGTCCCCCGGTGCTGGCGTCAATTACGCTCAATTCACCCTGATGATCGGGACTCAGAAAAATTTGCCGGGCATCGTCCACCTTCAGAAACTTGTAGGCGAAAGGAGGACAATGGCGAACCACCTGTTGCACTGCGTGACTTAACCGGGCCTCGTCCAAAGAGCCTTCCAGCCGGAATACGGCGCAACGATTGCCATCGTATTCGGGCGTTTCAAGGATCCGCAGTTGGTTTTGCGTGAGTTCAAAAGTTTGGAATTGCATGGGGTTCCTCGCTATCTCAACACAAGCCGCGCAACGATTGAATGAGATTCATCGAAAGGCTATTCAGTGTTGAAGAACAGGATTCGACCCGCTCATCCCAACCGGTTTTAAGCTGGAAACACCCGTCCGGGTTTTTAGCCTCCAGCGCGGAACGCGCTGAGCGTCCCGCCCTTGCCGTACACAAACACTATATTGCCGGCGGCGATGGGTGGCGTAATGATCGAGGCGCTGGCGGCGCGAACCCTGCCGACGATCCGGCCGCTGTCCTTGCTCAACCAGTGTAAATAGCCTTCAAAATCACCGACCACCACATAATCATCTGTCGCGACCGGAGCAGATAACCGGCGACCTGTCAGTTCCGGCTGTTTCCAGAGCGTCCCGCCACTGCGGCGATCCAGCGCTATCACCGCATCGGTATCGTCGCTGACGTAGACCTGCCCGGCGTCAACAGCGAGACCGGCATAGCTGGATAGATCGCGGGTCCAGACCAGGTTGCCGCCACGCATGTCAATGGCGGCGACACTGCCGCGATAAGCGGCCAGATAAAGTGTATCGCCAACCACCTTGGGTTCCGAGTCGATGTCGATCATCCGTTCGATTTCGGTGCGCCCACGCGGCGCGGCGATGGTTTTTTCAGTCAACGGCAAGCCCTTGTCCAGCGACAGCACCAGCAGTTTGCCGCTATCCAGTCCAGCTACCACTAACCCTTGCACCACCAACGGCGGAGCGCTGCCGCGCAAGCTAAGAGCAGGGACGGAATGGACGTAAACCCAACGCCGCTCACCGGTGCGGGCGTCAAGGCCGGTGAATTTGCCATCGCCGGAACGCACCACCACGATGCCATTACCGGCGCGAGGCGGCGCCAACACCTCACTGGACACCTGCGCCCGCCACGCTTCCTGACCGTTCTCCTGCTGCAACGCGACGACCTGACCCTTGCTGGTGCCGACCAAGACCAGCCCGGTCTCGCTCAGCCCAACACCGCCGGTGATGGGCAGTTGAGTATTGGTTTCCCACAGTCGCTGGCCGGTGAGTGCATCCAGCGCCATAACCACGCCATCAGCGCTGGCCGCGTAAATCCGCCCGTCGGCCAACGCTGGAACCAGTCGGAGAAACTGATCTTTTGCGCCCGCGCCGACCTTGGTCTCCCAAAGCTGCTGAACGCCAATCGGCTGAGCGACGGTTTGCAACTCAGCGGGCGGGAGGGTGTTGTCGGAACTGAACCAGCCACCAATCATGCTACAGCCGGCGCTCAGAACCAGAATCAGAAGCAGGAATGCGCGGCGGATCATAGTTATTGCCCTGATGAGGTGGGAGCAGGCGGCGCAACGGGAACCGGCTCAACCGCTGCCGGTGTTGCCGGAGTCGCTGGAGCTGTGAGAGCCGGGGCAGTTTCAACCGGCACCGAAACTGTGGCAGGTTCTGCCGGGGCCGGCGCTGAAACGGGTTCTGTCGGGGCCAGTGCTGTTACGGCCGGTTTGATCGAAACCGGGGCGGATTCTGCCGAAGCCGGCGCTGGTTCAGGTTGCGCCTCCGGCGGCGGGGCCGGCGCATCAATAACGATCATGTCGGCGGTGGGTACGGCCAAGTTATCAATTTTCAGTTGCAGCAACCCTTGTCCACCGCCGGCCGCTAGTGCGGCGGTATAGGCGGTTCTGGCTTTGGCGGGATCGTGACCCGCCAAATACACATCGCCTCGCAATTCGTCGCGTTCGGCGTCCAGACTGGCGGTAGCCACGCTGTCCAGCAATGCCCCGGCCTCGGCCAGTTGCCCAGCAGCCAGATGCACCCGCGCCAACCGCAACCGGGCAATGTCCTTGACCTCGTCCAACTTGGCGTTGGCGATCACCCATTCCAGCCGTTGCCTTGCTGTCGTCGCATCGCCGGTGTCCATCGCCAGTTTAGCCAGCCGCAACGCTGCCAATGCCGCATAAGGCGATTTCGGAAAATCGCTCAGAACAGCTTGGCCGCGCTGCCGGGCTTGCTCAACATCGGGCTTTTCCGCTGCCGCCACGAACGCCTCATACGCCTGCGAAGCGTGTTCGGCCTGCGTGTCGCGGTAGGAGCGCCAGTATTGCCAACCGAAAATCGCCAGTACGCCCAGCCCGATGCCGATCAGGATGCTGGCCCCGTTGTCCTGCCACCACTTTTTTAGATCCTCGACTCGTTCGTCGTCGGTGTATTGCTCCATCTGCTTATATCCTCAGCCATTCTTTCCGGTAGATTATGGGTTCTTTTCCAACGTGGCGTTCCGCAGCCAGGCGGCGGCCTGATCCTGCGGCAGGGTCATTTGTTCGCCTTGGGCTTCACGCAAGGGTTTGATAGCGACCATGCCGGTACTGGCCTCCTCCTCACCGAGTATCAGCGCAAACCGGGCATTGCTGTGATCGGCGCGGCGGAACTGGGACTTGAAGCTGCCGCCGCCGCAATTCAACCGCAAGCGCAGCGCCGGCCACTGATCGCGCCATTGTTCCGCCAGAGCCAGACCCAGCCGCTGGGCCGCCGCGCCCACCGTGATCAGATAGGCGTGAGGAGCCACATCCGCGCCCGGTTGCCCGGCAGCGCTCAGCATCGCGACCAGTCGCTCCAGACCCATTGCAAAACCGATCCCGCCAGTCGCTGGCCCGCCCAGCTCTTCAATCAGCCCGTCATAGCGGCCGCCAGCGCAGATCGCGCCCTGAGCGCCGAGAGTGTCCGTCACCCACTCGAATACGGTCTGGCGGTAGTAATCCAGCCCGCGCACCAGCCGGGGATTGATGTGATAGACAATGCCGGCTGCGTCCAGCAGCGCCTTGAGTTCCTCGAAATGGGCCAGCGACTCTGGATCGAGATGATCCAGCAGAGCCGGCGCTTCGGCGATAACCGCCTGCATAGTCGGGTTCTTGCTGTCCAGAATCCGCAGCGGATTACTCTGCAAGCGCCGCCGACTGTCTTCGTCCAGTTCGCTCTGCCGCGCCGTAAAATAGCTCACCAGTTGTTCCCGGTAGGCTGCACGGGCCGCGCTGGAGCCGAGAGTGTTGAGTTGCAGACTAACCTCACCCAGACCCAGTCGCCGCCAGAGCCGGGCGCTCAGGCAGATGAGTTCGGCGTCGATATCCGGCCCAGCCATGCCATAAGCCTCGGCCCCGACTTGGTGAAACTGACGATAGCGGCCCTTTTGCGGTTTCTCATAGCGGAACATCGGCCCGGCGTACCACAACCGGCGGGTCTGGTTGTGCAACAGGCCATGTTCCAGCCCGGCCCGCACACAGCCAGCGGTGCCTTCCGGGCGCAGGGTCAGGCTGTCGCCATTGCGGTCAGCAAAGGTGTACATCTCCTTTTCGACGATGTCAGTGACTGTGCCGATAGCGCGGGCGAACAACTCGGTTTTCTCCACCAGCGGCAGGCGGATTTCCTGATAGTCATAGGCGGCGAGCACCTCGCGCACAGTGGTTTCAAGATGCTGCCACAACGCCGTTTCGGCGGGCAGAATATCGTTCATGCCGCGAATGGCTTGAAACTGCTTGGCCATGAATGGAAGTCCAGAGGATGGGCGAAAGCCGCTGCGCCGGTTGCGGGAACCGACGCAGCGCAGAGAATCAAATCAGGGCTGGTCGCCGCGATCCAAGGTAAAGCGGCTGACCGTGCCGCGCCGGGGAATATAGACCGTGGTGTCGACTAGCCGGTCGTCAAAAATAATGCGGGCGGCGGGCGCATTGCCTAGCGTAACCTTGAATGGCGTCACCCCGGACAGGGTATGGGTGGTGTTGGCCCGCATCATCCCGCTGGCCAGTATGTTGCCTTGGGCGTCTTTCACCTCGACCCAGCAATCGTTGCTAAATTCCAGCAACAGCTTGGCCCCGGCGCCGCTGCTGTCCGGGGAGGTGGTGTTGACCGACAGGGTAGGGACGGCAGGTGCGGTTCCCATCCCGGACACCGCCAGAACGGGGGCGGCAGGCGCGGTTCCCGTCCCGGATGCCGCCGGAGTGGAAGCCGCATCCACCGCCGGAGACAAGGAGGGTTGCTCGGCCGCAATGGCTGGAGCCAAATCAGGATCGGGGCGAACCGGAGCTGGTTCGACGGTAGGCGGTGGATTAACGGTCGGCGATTCGTTCACCGTTTCCACCGGTTTGGACTGGAATGGATACTGGGTTTGTAATGTTGTAGTCGTCGGCGTAGCGACCGTCTGAGTGCTGCTGGGGCGATTGCCCGCCCACAGCGCGGTCAGCCGACCAGGGGCCAGATCGTCCAAATGCTCCACTGCGGCCCAGCCGATACCGCCCATGACCAGCAGGTAAAACAGGCCGCGTAAATCCCGCACCCGGGTTTGCCGCTGGATCGGCAGCACTACTTTCAGGGTCGGAACCTGGCTGGCGGTGTCGGTCTGCCGGCGGTAATGTTCCAGAACGCCTGCTTCCGGCAACTCCAGCAGTTGCGCGTAACGGCTGAGATAACCGCGCACAAAGACCGGCGGCCCTAACCGGGCGAAGTCATCCGCTTCAATGGCCTGGATGATGGTTGGGTTCAGGCGCAGTTGCTGGGCAACCTCGCGTAGTTCGAGACCAGCGCCGGCGCGAATCCGGGCCAGCCAAGCGCCTGGCGACTCAGTGTTCTCGTCAGTAGAGTCAGGTAATTGGGTGAAATTAGCGACAGTGGAATCAGGCATACTCATTCCAGGTTCTCTCATTCCGGTTTGTTCAGGCGGCGGGTTTCATCGGTATTAGGAAATTGGGATCGCAGCAGCTTGGTGTATTCCCGGCGCAACTGTGGATCACCGTCCGGGGCGGTTTCAATCAAGACGCCCAGCGCCAGGCTTTGCGGCGTAGGCTGGGTCTGGGCATGATAGCGTTGCAGAAAAGCGCGAGCTGACAAGGTCTTGTTCTGGTTCTGGCTGATCTGGGCCAATTCGTACAGAGCAGCGGTGTTCTTGGGGTTACTCTCCAATGCCTTGCGCAGCAAGGCCTCCGCCTGGACCGCGTCGTCACGTTTACGAGCGCACCCGGCCAGCCCGACATAGGCGTCAGCAGCGGTCACGCCGGCGTTGGCTGAGTCTGCGGCGATTTTCTGGAACTCACTCTCGCCCTCAGGGATGCGGGCCGGTTCGTGGTTGCACAGGAATCGAGCGTAATTGATTTTTGCCAAGGCATAGTCGGGCTTGAGGTCAATCGCCCGCTTATAGTGGGTCTCGGCGGGACCGTACTCACGGACTTCTTCGTATAAAACAGCCAAGGCGTTGTGGGTTTCCGGATTAGTGTCGTCAAATTGCAGCGATTTCAGCAGCTTTTCGGTGGCGACATCATAATGACCAGACTGCATATAGCCGATCCCCAGCTTGAAATTGGCCTCAGCGACATTCTTGTTGAAATCCTGGTCGGTCGTCGCGCAGGCCGCCAGCAACAGCGCCAGACTCAACGCGAACAGTTTGGACGATAGCGGCATCTTCGGGATCTCCCTAACGGGCCAGTTGCAGGGTATGAACCGGGCGACGCCCCCTGGCCAGCACTTGTCCAGCTAATTGCCCACACGCGGCGGCGATGTCATCGCCTCGGGTCTTGCGGATCACGGTAGTCAGGCCATAGGCTATGAGAATGGCCTGGAACCGAGCGATAACCGCCGGACTAGAACGGCGATAGCGCGTGGCCGGGAACGGATTGAATGGAATCAGGTTGACCTTCGACGGGATGCGCCGAATCAGCGAAGCCAGAGCGTGGGCGTCGGATTCAGCATCGTTTATCCCGTCCAGCAGCACATATTCCCAGGTAATTCGACGGTGCGGCTTGTCGGCAATATACGCCTGACAGGCAGCCAACAGTTCGGCAATCGGATATTTGCGATTCAGCGGCACCAGCTGGTTCCGCAACTCGTCGGTCGGGGCGTGCAGCGAAACCGCCAGACTCACCTCAGAGACTTCACGCAGCCGGTAAAGCGCCGGAACCACTCCGGCGGTGCTAAGGGTGACCCTGCGCTTGGAAATGCCAAAAGCGAGATCATCCTGCATCAGATCGGTGGCCTTGACCACATTGGCGAAATTAAGCAGCGGCTCACCCATGCCCATCAGCACGATATTGGTAATCCGGCGCTCGCCATTGCGGACATCACCCAACGCCCGACTGGCCTGCCAGACTTGACCGATGATTTCGGCGGTGCTCAGGTTGCGGTTGAAGCCCTGTTGAGCGGTGGCGCAAAACGAGCAATCCAGCGGGCAGCCGATCTGCGAGGACACACACAGGGTGCCGCGATCCGGTTCGGGGATGAACACGG
This sequence comes from Candidatus Competibacteraceae bacterium, assembly GCA_003989085.1. Taxonomy (GTDB): domain Bacteria; phylum Pseudomonadota; class Gammaproteobacteria; order Competibacterales; family Competibacteraceae; genus RXIV01. The sequence continues at coordinate 355,828 of RXIV01000001.1, read as the reverse complement.
TTTCGACGCTGTTGCCGCTATCGAGCCGAATTAGCCACTTGTGGGAACCATCCTGCGAGGCTTGATCGAGAACAATTTCCGGCAGGCGAATCTCAGCGCATTCCGCCAGCCGTTCCCGCAGCGCCTTGCCCAAGTTGGTCATAGCGGCAAAGTCGGTGACTCGCTCGTGGTAAAGCCACTTCATCAGCTGAACGGCGCGAAAGGGTTTTTCGCCGAGTCCAGCAAAAAAGGCGTCCAGATCGCGGCGATCCAGATCGAGCAGATTACGCTTGCTGGTGGACGCGATCATGGCGGAAGTTACTCTGGGTGGGTTCAGGAGGTGCGTGGACACAGGCCGTCCTGGCCAAAAAAGAAGGCGATTTCATCGGCGGCGGTCTCTGGCGCATCGGAACCGTGAACAGCGTTACGGGTGATGCTCTCGGCAAATTCGGCGCGGAGCGTATCGGGCGCAGCTTTTTTAGGATCAGTCGCGCCCATGATTTCCCGATTTTTAGCGATGGCGTCGTCCCCTTCCAACACCTGCGCCATGACCGGGCCGGAGGTCATGTAGGCGACCAGTTCCTGGTAAAAGGGCCGCTCACGATGGATTGCATAGAACTGTTCGGCTTGAGTGCGGCTCAAGTGCAGCATCCGGGCAGCGATAATCCGCAAGCCCTGATCCTCGAAGCGACTATAGATTTTGCCGATGACGTTGCGAGCGACGGCGTCGGGTTTAATGATGGACAAGGTGCGTTCCACGGCCATGCAAGGCTCCAGCGGGTGAGGATGGGGTTGGTCGGCGAAGTGTTCCGCCTTCCGCCAAGCATGGCGGACTGGGCAGTCAAAGGTTAATGATAGTTTATCAATACCAGCGATGATGGTGGCACTTTAGCAGACTGCCCTTGGAGATACCGCGTTTGAGTAGCTGCATGACTGATAAGCCGTTGGAACCGGGGGTTGCCAGGAAGTGTGCCAGTTTAACCATGCCGGGTGCGCGAATACACTTGTGACATGAAAATTCAATTCACCCACCCGTGGATTCTCAGCCCTGCCGAAGCAATGGCTGTACAGCAAGCGCTGCGCCCCCGCTTGGTGCTGACCGACCAGTTGGGAACCGTGCAACGGGTAGCGGGAGTAGATGTAGGGTTTGAGGCGGCGGGAACCGTAACCCGTGCTGCGATAGCCGTGCTGAGTTTTCCTGAACTGGACCTGCTGGAAACTGTGATGGCCCGCCGTCCGACTACATTTCCCTATATTCCCGGTCTGTTGTCGTTTCGGGAACTGCCTGCGGTGCTGGAGGCATTGGAGCGACTGCGCGAACCGCCGGATTTACTTGTCTGCGACGGTCAGGGCATCGCTCATCCGCGCCAGTTCGGCATCGCCTGTCATCTTGGTCTGTTGACTGACCTTCCCGCCATCGGCGTCGCCAAGACCCGCTTGTGCGGAGCGCATGCGGAACCGCCGGACCAGCGTGGGGCATGGACGCCGCTGTGGCTGAGGGACGAACCGATCGGTGCTGTGCTACGCAGCCGGCCTGGCGTCAAACCGCTGTATATCTCGCCGGGCCACCGGATCAGTCTGCTCACCGCGATGGACTATGTCATGCGCTGCTGCACCCGCTACCGCTTGCCGGAAACCACGCGCCATGCCCATCGGTTGGCGTCGGGGTGAGCAACCCGCCGTCGGTCGATCAGGTCAACAGCCGGGGCGTCAGCAAGCGCTGCGCTTCCTGGAAAAAATCAGGCGGCGCAAGCAATTCGCTGCTGGGGAAACGCACCAGCAGCACGGTCAACCGGCGGTCCTTGCCCAGCAGCGCCTCGTTGAAACTCAGGGCGTTGCCGGGCCGGGAAGAGCCAGGCGAAACCTTGATGTTCATGTGATCCAGGGTCAGCGCCACCGGCTCCAGTCGCAGATGCTTATCCGGTTTGCTCAACGTCACAATGATTCTGGCGAGCAAGTGATCGAGGGTGGCGGAGCCAGCGCGGACTTTCCCCAATTCGGCTTCCAGATCCCACAGTTGCCGTTCGAGATTCCCGGCATCGGCCAGATTCGGCCCAGTCGACTCCAGCAGCGAGTCCAGCCCCAGCCGAGCCGAACGAAGTGCGCTCGCCTTCTGTTGCAGTAATTCCCGATGGCGCTGCTCCAGTTGCCGGCGGTGGGCGCGGATCGTCGTCAGGTTATCCAGGGCGACTTCAATCAGCGAATCAAAAGCCCGCTGGATCAGTTCCCGCCGGGTTGCCTGTTCGCTGTCGGTGAGGCAGGCCAGCCGCTGATTGCAGAAGCTGACCGTAGTTTGCGGCACATCGCGCCGAACCAGGTCGCCGTGCAATTCGACGCCCAGCACGGTCTTTTCCACCCGCTCCATGCCCAGCACCGCGTACAGTTCAGCGGGTAGCGGGCCGGCGCTCTGTTGCTGATAGTTCCGGGTATGTTTGCTGAAACTGAGGGTTTCGCGCAGTCGATCCGGTGAAGCAAACGCGGCCCGCAGCTGCGGACTAGCGACAAAACTGCGGTGGCTGGCGTCGATGGCCGGCGGCAGCTGGTCGATAAGGGTCACAGCATGGTCAATAGCGCATTCCACCGCGCCGCGCAGCTTGTGCTGATAACGGCGCACCGCTCGCAGGCGCGGGTCGGTGCCATCCACCACCCGTTCAATGGCGGCCCGGATCGTGGCGTCGTCATTTTTGCCGGATGGGCCGGAAGCAGCGCTGAAAATCGATTGCAGAAAACGGCGAAGCACCATGATTTAAAAGCCTTATGCCGGGTCGACCACCGGGAAATGACACATCGAAACAGTGATTGGGTGGTCGGCGCCGCTCGCTCAGGCGCCAGGCGGCGGCGACCATTGGTAAATCCAGGTTTCGCTCAACGCACCCTCGGCGTCGCGCAGATAGCCGCGTAAATCGACCGGTGAACTGCCGCCGGCGATCAGGTCAAAATGACCACGCCACTGGTTGGATTCCAGGATGGGTCGGGCGGCCACATCCCGAATCTCGCCGCGTGAGGCGGCGACCACTATTTCCACTTTGGCCTCCTTGGCTAAGCGATCCAATCGCCCACCCATAAAGTCGATCACGAATTTGCGGGTCGGGACGAGGGGTTTCCGCCCCGGAATGCCGCCCATGCCGATCCGGGTCGCGACAACCTCAGCCAGGGGTGGCCGGACTGGCGGTTGCTGACCCCAGTATAGACGGTAGTTAAAATTCAGCTCCCGACCTGGCTGCGCCGGTTCCGCCGGATTCCAGAACGCCACGATGTTGTCCATCGTCTCATCAGCAGTCGGTAGTTCGACCAGTTGCACCGCGCCCTTGCCCCACTGGCCCAGCGGCTCGATCCACAGCGAGGGCCGCTTGTGATAGAACGCGCCATCATCCTGATAATCGGCAAAATCGCGGTCGCGCTGCAACAAGCCAAAACCATGCGGATTGTCGTCAGCAAAAGAGTTCACCCGGCGATAATGCGGGTTCAGCAACGGCCGCCAGATCCATTCACCGCTTCCCGTCCACAATGCCAACCCATCCGAGTCGTGAATTTCAGGGCGGAAATCGTCGGCCACCCGCCGGTCGTTCTCGCCGCACTGGAACATCGAAGTCATGGGCGCGATGCCCAGCCGCTCAATCGCATGGCGGGGAAACAAACAGCTTTCCACCTGCATGACTGTCGTCTCGCCGGGGCTGATGATGAAGCGATACGCCCCGGTAATGCTTGGGCTGTCGAGCAGGGCATGAACGGTCAACGCGGTCGCATCCGCCGCTGGTCGCTCCAGCCAAAAGGCCCGAAACACCGGAAATTCTTCCGGGCGATCCAGTCCAGTATCAATCGCCAGCCCCCGCGCAGACAAACCATACTGTTTGCTAACACCCACCGCCCGGAAGTAGCTGGCGCCGAGGAACGAGAACATATCTCGATCCCAGTCCGAACGGGTATTGATCCGGAAGCCGGCGAAGCCCAGATCGCCTATCTGCTCTGGCAGTTTGTCCTTCACCCGTGGATCGTAGTTGAACAGGTCCGGGGAAAATTTGATGGGCCGGGCCAAGCCATTGACGACTTCGTAAATGCTAACTGGGTAATGAAAGTACAGTCCTAAATGAAAGAACCGGGCCTGGAATGGCAGTTCGCCGCCGGCCCACAGGCTGCGATCAGCTCGGAAGTGGTTAAGCGCCTGATAGTCATCATAATCCAGCGCCGCCAGCCACGGCGGGCGGGCGTCGCTGGGCGCAACATAGGGTTCCTGAGCCAGCCGTTGTGCAGTTTCTCGCAGCGCCTCCTGGCTGAACGGCTGAGATTTAACCGGCGCATCGTCCTCAGCCCGGGCGGCGTGAATCAGTGAAACCGGCAGCGCCCCACAGGCGGCCAATCCCAGCAACTGCATCAGTACATCCCGTCGTTTCATGGGGGGTCGCAACCCGTGGTGAGTGGTGGGGTGAAAAACGCTTTGACCTGCGCCAAATCGCGGGTCTTCGGCATCGGCGGCAGGCTGTCCAGAAACACCCGCCCGTAGGACTTGCTCAACAGACGCGGGTCGCCCAGCACCAGCACTCCCCGGTCATTCACATCGCGGATCAATCGGCCCACGCCCTGCTTGAGCGCGATGACCGCCTGGGGGAGCTGATAACACGGGAAAGGCTGTTCGCCGCGTTGTCGCAGGGCTTCAATCCGGGCCTGCACCACTGGATCGGTCGGCGCGGCAAAGGGCAACCGGTCGATGATCACACAGGACAACGCCTCACCGCGCACATCCACCCCTTCCCAAAAGCTCGCCGTCCCCAGCAAAACCGCATTGCCGAGACTGCGGAACTGCTGCAACAGCGCTGCTTTGGCGGCGTCGCCTTGGGTCAGCAGCGGATAGTCCAGCCGGCCTGCCAGCCACTGCGCCGCTTCACGCAGGGCGCGGTGACTGGTAAACAGCAGGAACGCCCGCCCCTGACTGGCCTCCAGCACCGGCAAGATCGCCTCCAGCAAGGCCACTGTGTAGCCGGGAACCGTCGGATCGGGCAAGTACGGCGGGTGATAGAGCAGGGTGTTGTGGGCAAAATCAAAGGGGCTGTCCAACCGCAGTCCGGTGTAGTCCTGCACCCCCAGCCGCGCCGCGAAATGGGTGAAGTCCTGCCCTACCGCCAGGGTCGCCGAGGTAAAAATCCAGGCACCCGGTTGCGCGGCCATCCGCCCCTGAAACAGTGGGGCAATATCGAGCGGCGTTTGGGTCAGGGTAAAACTGCGCCCCCGAGTTTCAAACCAGCGCACCTGATCCGGATTGAGGCCTTCGTCGGTCAGCCGCGAAAACCGCTGCGCCAGATCCTCGCTGCGCCGCTGGCAATTCTCCAGTCCCTTCCCGCGCTGGGCGGCTTCCTTCAACGCCTCACGCAACGCATCCAGCGCCTGGATGACTCCAGCAACCGCCTCCTGCACCGCAGGCTGCCCAACCGCTTCCCGCCACAAGGCTCGCCGATCCGCTACCCCCAAGTTCTGGCGCAAGTTCAGCACCGCCGGTTCCAGCGCCTCGGCCCGTTGCCGTAGCGCCGGGAAATCGGCGGCATCCTTGGCCTGCTCCACCACGGTATCCCGGACCAGTTCCAGTAGTTGCCAGCCGCTCAGCGCCTGGCCGAAAAATTGGCCGGCGATCTCCGGCAACTGGTGGGCTTCATCGAGAATAAAGGCATCGACGCCGGGCAACACTTCGGCAAAACCTGTCTCCTTCATCGCCATGTCGGCCAGCAGCAGATGATGGTTGATAACCAGCAGATCGGCTGTCTGCGCTGCGCTGCGGGCCTTGGCGAAAAAGCAGGCGTCCAGATGCGGGCAGCGCTGCCCCAGGCAATTGTCGGTCGTCGAGGTGACGCGAGGCCAGAGCGGAGAGTTTTCCGGCACAGTGGCAAGTTCAGCGATGTCGCCGGAGCGAGTACGGTCCGCCCACCGGCGGATGCGCCGCAGCTCGGCGACCTGCTCCCGCGAACTAAGCAGCCCCTCCTGCTCAACCGCAGCCAGACGGTACTGGCAGAGGTAGTTACTGCGACCTTTCAACAGCGCCACTGTCGTTCGGCTCTTGAGCGCCCGACGCACCACCGGCAAATCCTGATGGAACAGTTGATCCTGCAAATGGCGGGTGCCGGTGGAAAGGATGATCCGCGCCCCGGATTGCAGGGCGGGAATCAGATAAGCAAAGGTTTTGCCGGTGCCAGTGCCGGCCTCGACGATGAGCACACCGCCGGTTTCAAGCGTCACTGCAACAGCTTGCGCCATCTGCTGTTGCGGCAGACGCGGCGCAAAACCAGGAAGCTGCCGGGCCAGAGCGCTCGCTGGCCCCAGCAAATCCGCTGCGTTCGGTTTCAACGGCGATCAGCGCAATTGCGCCGCCTGGGCCTCGGCTTCCTCAGCCCCTGCCGAGTTGCCGGACGCTTTACGGGACAAGGCGATCACCTTCCAGTTGCGGGATTGCAGCGCCCGGTTGCCGGACGCCAGGTTGTTGGATTTACTGGCCAGGGATTCTGCCTGCTGATACTGGCCCTGGTGCAGGCGAATCTGAGCCAGATCGTGCCAAATTCCGGCATTGCGCGGTTCGACTCGCAAAGCGCGCTCCAGCGCCGCCCCAGCCTTGTCCAACTGATTACTCTTGACATACTTGTCGGCGCTTTCCAGCAACGCCGCCACCGCCTGGTTGCTGCCCTCACGGGTGATTTCCGCCGGCGGCAAACTGGCCGGAGGAGCCGGTTGAACCGGTCTGGGCGCTGGCGCCGTCGGCGTGGTTGGGGGAACCATCGCGACCGTTGGTTCCGCTGGAGCCGGTGCGGCGGGCCGAGGTTGTGGTGGGGTGTGCGGCGTCTGCGGCGTCTGCGGAATCACTGGTTGTGGTTCGGGCAGCGCACCTGGCGCAGCGCCGTAGGCTTGATTAGCCTCGCGGGATGGCGCACGGCCATAGTTCCCGACCGGTGGCGCAGCGCGGTCGTAGCTCTCAGCAGGCGCAGCGCGGTCGTAGCTCTCAGCAGGCGCAGCGCGGTCGTAACTCTCGGCAGGCGCAGTCGGATAAGGGCGGGCTGCTGGCGGATAGGCCGGTTGGGTTGCCGCACCGGGCGGGTAAGCTGGCGGTTGCGGGTAATAACCATCACTGGCCGCTGGTGGATAGGGCCGGGCCTGTGGAGTCGCTGGTGCGCGGCCGGTGGAATTCGGATAGCCCGGCGTGGCGGGATAAGCCGAGGAATACTCACGCGGCATCAGTGGATCATCCTGCGGCGCGGGCGACGGCTGGCGGTAAGCAGGTTGCGGATAGGCGTCTGGCGCGGGCGACGGCTGGCGGTAAGCGGGTTGCGGATAGTCGTCCGGCGCAGGCTGCCGGGCGCTGTGATCCACGACGGGCGCCCTGGCGACTGGTTTCTTGGCGGTGGGCTGCGGTTGCGAAAAGGGCATATTCGCGCAACCAGCCACCCCAATGGTCAAGGCCAAAATCCCTAAAGACTGCTTCAACGTCATATTCATCAATACTCCCCGCCGGCCCGACTGCGCTCATCGGCAAGCCGGCACGGCTCATAAAATCGGATTGGTAAGATCAACTGTATCCCGTCCGGCATTCCGCCGCCATGCGTCACTGACCGGCTCCGCGCTCGCGGGCAGCCACTGATCAGTCTTCAGTTCATCAACCGCTGAAAAAAATCGCTCATTTCGCCGCCGCCGCTACCGCTACCGTTGCCGCCGCCATCGGTATTATCCGCCGGCATATCCAGATCGGCGGCATCCGCCGGCTCGGTTCGCCGTTCTGCGACTGAACCACCACCGCCGCCGCCACACGAAGTCGATCCCTTCGGCCCGGAACCGAGGACGAACGGAAGCTGTTCGCCACGCCGGCACCCCTGGCTTAATCGCAAGCCGCGGTGCGGGTCCACCCAGATTTCCTCGACATCGGCCGGGGCGGGGGACTCAATCGGATCGAGAGTCAACCCGGACATCAAATCCATCCACACTTGCAACGCCCCACTGGCCCCGGTCAAACCGGTTGGCTTGTTGTCATCGCGGCCCAGCCAGACGACCGCCAGGCGGTTGCCGCTGAAGCCGGCAAACCAGCTGTCGCGGTAGTCGTCAGTAGTGCCAGTTTTACCAGCGATGTTCAGTTCCGGGGCCAGCTTGCTTTTCATCGCAGCGGCGGTGCCGGACTTGACAACCTGCTGCATGGCGTTGGTCAAGACATAAACCGGCCCTGGCTCGACCACTTTTACCACATCCATCGCGTAGTGCTGGAGCGGCCGGCCACTGGTGTCGGTGACTTCACGGATCGCCCGTAGCGGAATGCGAAAACCGCCACTGGCGATGGTCTCGTAAATCTGCGTAATCTCGAAGGGCGACAGGTTCACCGCACCCAGCAATAGCGATGGATAGGGCTTCAGATCCTCATCCAGACCCAGTCGCTTGAGCATCGCTACCACGTTAATCACGTCCATGTCGAGACCCACCCGCACCGCTGGAATGTTGTAGGAGCGAGCCAGCGCATCGCGCAGCGTGACCCGGCCATGAAAGCGCCGGTCATAGTTGCCCGGACTCCAGCGCTGGCCGCCGGAGGTGTAAGTCAGCGGGCTGTCATTGATTAGGGTAGTCAGGGTATAGCGGTCGGGCTGTTCCAAAGCGGTCAGGTAAACTGCCGGCTTGAGCAGCGATCCAGCCTGCCGCTTGGCATCCAGCGCCCGGTTAAAGCCGACCGATTTTGGCTCCCGGTCGCCGACCATCGCCAGCACTTCGCCGGTCTGGGTGTCGGCGATCACCGCAGCGCCTTGCAGGGGTCGGGCCTTAGGTTGGCTCTTTTCCAGCGATGGCAGGCTGTTAGCCAGAGTATTTTCCGCCACAGCTTGGAGGCGCGGATTGAGCGTAGTGAAGACCCGCAGCCCCTCTGAGGACAAGTCTTCCGCCTTGTAATACTGGCGCAATTGCCGTCGCACCAGTTCCAGGAAAGCTGGATAGGCGGTGATGCCGCTGGCGGCTTTGGGCGTCACATCCAGCGCCATGTCCTTGGCGATCACCGCGTCTTCGGCTCCAATCAAGTTCTGTTCGACCATCACGTCCAGCACCAGGGCGCGGCGCTCCTTGGCCCGATCCGGATTCTTGCGTGGATCGTACAGCGACGGTCCCTTGACCATCCCCACCAGCAGGGCGATCTGATGCAAATCCAGTTCCTCCAGCGGCTTGCCAAAATAGAACTGGCTGGCCAGGCCAAAGCCGTGAATCGCCCGACTGCCGTCCTGACCGAGATAAATGGCGTTGCTGTAGGCTTCCAGAATCTCATCCTTGCCATAACGGGCATCGATCAAGATCGCCATCAGGATTTCGTTGATCTTGCGCTTAAGGGTGCGTTCGTTGCTCAGAAACAAGTTTTTGACCAGCTGCTGAGTGAGGGTGCTGCCGCCCTGCACGGCGCGACCGGCCCGCAGGTTAGCCACCATTGCCCGGAAAATACCTTTTGGATTGATGCCCGCATGTTCAAAAAAGGATCGATCTTCGACCGCCAACAGGGTATCCACAAGCGCCGGCGGCAAGTCCTTGCCCTTAAGCAGAATCCGGTCTTCGTAATGCGAAGGATAAATACCGGCGATTTCCGGTGGATCCAACCGCAGCAGACCAGGCGCTTCCTGCCCATCCAGACTGAGCAGATCGACCAGGATATTACCGGCGAACACCACCTTGACCTTGCGCGATGGCTCGACATCGTCCCAGAACGGGAACTCGCGGGTGACAACCTCGAAGCTCTCACCTTGGCGGGCGTAACTGCCGGGCTTGGTCGGCGACTCGCCACCACCCGGCGGCGGGGTGCAAACCGCCGGAGGTGGAGGCGGTTTGCGCTTGAGCTTTGGCCGCTTAGTCTTGTCAGGCGGAGGAGCCGGCGGCGGCGCGGGGCAATTCACATCGTAGTAGCCCAGCAGTTTGAGTTCCTGGGCGAAGGCGTCCGCGTTCAAAGGCATACTCTGGAATAGCTCCAGTGGCCGGGCGAACACCTTAGCCGGCAAGGCCCAGCGCTTCGCATCAAACTCAGCCCGGATCACGCCGTCCAGATACACCATGTACAGGCCCAGTCCAGCCGCGCCCAGCAGGACGCCACCCATGACCAGCGAAACCAGTAGCGATAACAGCGAACGAAATACTCCCGGCCGCTTCCGGGACGGGCGCGGTGATCGGCCTCTAGCCATGTGGGTTCTCGTCTGGAGGCGCTGCCGTTAATCGGCTTGGCGCATCGTGTTGATTCTGCTTTATCCTAACCGTCTTCATTTTCACAATCCGGAGTCCGCGCCGTGCAAGCCCATCAACCCTATGACCAAGCGGCGCTGATTGCGGCGCTGTTGCAACCAGCGCGTTATCCACAGCCGGTGACGAAGGTCGACCATTTGCAAACCCATATTTCCCATGTTCTGCTGGCCGGCGACTATGCCTATAAAGTCAAAAAGCCCCTGAATCTGGGTTTTCTCGATTTTACCAGTCTGGCCCGGCGGAAATACTACTGTGAAGAGGAATTGCGGCTGAATGGTCGTCTGGCGCCAGATTTGTACCTTGACTGTATTCCAATCAGTGGCAGCGCCGCTGAGCCTCGGCTGGGCGATCCGTCCGGCCCGGTGATCGACTACGCGGTGCGGATGCGCCGTTTTCCCCAGACCGCGCTGCTGGACCAATGGCTCGCCGCCGGCAAGCTGGAGCTGCGTCATCTGGACGCCTTGGCGCGGCGCCTGGCGAAATTCCACCGCGCTATTCCCGCCGCTGATCCCGCTACCTCACTGGGAACACCGGAGCGGGTGCAACAACCGATGCTGGACAATTTCAGCCACACCCGACCCCTGTTGGTCGATCCGGCTGAGCTCGCCACGCTGGCGGATGTGGAACGCTGGACCTTGAACGCTTTCAGCCGGCTGCGCCCGCTGTTGGCGGAACGCAAGGCCGGCGGATGGATCCGCGAGGGCCACGGCGATCTGCACCTGGGCAATATGGTGCTGACTGAGAGCGGCCAGGTCATGATTTTCGACTGCATCGAGTTTAATGATGATTTCCGCTGGATTGACGTAATGAACGATCTGGCGTTTCTGACCATGGACTTGCGCTCGCGCCAAGCCACGCCGTTCGCCCAACGGGTGTTGAACGCCTATCTGGAATACAGCGGCGATTTCGCTGGCGCGGCGCTGCTGGACTATTACCAAGTTTATCGGGCAATGGTGCGCGCCAAGATTAATGCGATTCAGGCCAGTCAGGAGAGCATTCCTGAAGCAGCCCGCACCGCCGCCCGTGAGCAATGCCGGGCTTATTTGCACCTAGCGCTGACCTTGACCCGCCCGGCGGCACCATTCCTGTTGATTACTCACGGCGTCTCGGGTTCCGGCAAATCGCGGCGCACCGGGCAACTGCTGGAAATATTCCCCGGCGCGATCCGCATCCGCTCTGATGTCGAGCGCAAGCGACTGTTCGGCCTCGGCCCATTGGACGACAGCCGGTCAGCGCTTGGTCAGGGTTTGTACACGCCAGACGCCAGCGCCCGCACCTATCAGCGTTTATATGAACTGGCGGACAGGTTGCTGGATGCAGGGCATCCCGTTCTGGTCGACGCCACCTTCCAGAAACGCGACCACCGCCAACCGTTTCGCGAACTGGCTGCCCGGCATGGCGTCCCGTTCATCCTGCTGGATTGCATCGGTGAACCGGCCACTTTGCGCGAGCGGGTCGCGGTGCGGCGAGCGCGAGGCGATGACGCCGCCGAAGCGGATGTGGCGGTGCTGGAGCGACAGCTTCAATACGACGAGCCGCCGGGCGCGGATGAACAGCCACTCAAGACTCATGGCGATGGAGATTTAGCGCGACTGCAAGCGGCGATTGCCGCTATGGCCTGAGCCGGTTCGCCACCCGATTTTGTTTGGGGAGAATTGGACATGACCCGGCCAGGCGCTACGCTCCCCTCCGCACCCGGTACAGTTCTCGCGCCTTCAGCGCCCGGCCCCGCAGTTGTGCCGCCAGTGCAGCGCGGGTCAGACGTTTGACTTCCCGCAGGATGGCAGGGTCGGCAAGCCTGCCGTCGCGCAAAGCCAGCAGACTCTCACCGGAAATCGGCACGCCGCTCTCGTCGCCACTCATAGCCAGCGGCCCCTGATCCAGCACATAGCGATATTGCGTCTCGGCGACAAGGGGCTGACCGCTGACCGCTTCGCAATCCAGATTCAGGCCATAACCAAGTTCATCCAGCAATCGTTTCTCGAAGCGCCGCAACGCCGGTTCCTCGCCAGAAGCGGCCGCCAGTTCCGTCAACAGGGTTTCGTAGGCGGTGAACAAACCAGGTTGCGGGTCCAGACGGCGCAGCAGCCGCACCAGCAGTTCGTTGACATAAAGCCCGGCCAGCGCACGACAGGCTGGCAAAGCGATAGGCAAACCGGCGTCTTCCGCCCCGGTCAGGGTTGCCAATTCGTCCGCACCGCTCCACGATAACAGCAGCGGCGTAAAGGGTTGCAACAGGCCTTTCAGCCGGGAGCGGGGAGCCATCGCACCCCGCGCCACCAATCCAATCCGTCCCTGCTCCAGGCTGAAAGCATCCAGCAGCAGGCTGGTATTACGATAAGGACGGCGGTGCAGGATAAAGGCCGGTTGCAGTAGGACACGCATCAGGCGCTCAACCGGCAGGATCGCACCAGCAAGGGTCAGGGTGCGCCAGGATCAGCGTAGCCCAGGCTACGCAACGCCCGTTCGTCATCGGACCAGCCCTCACGCACCTTGACCCAGGTTTCCAGAAACACCTTGCGGCCCAGCAACTGCTCCATATCCTGGCGAGCCTGGCGGCCCACCTCGCGCAGCGTTGCGCCTTTCTCGCCGATGACAATACCTTTCTGACTGGCGCGTTCAACCCAGATCACGGCGTGGAGGCGCACCAGCCGCTCCTCTTCAATGAACTGTTCAATCTCGACGGTCAGCGCATAGGGCAGTTCTTCGCGCAGCAGCCGGGTCAGCTTCTCACGGATCAGTTCCGCGACCAGAAACCGCTCGCTGGCCGTGGTGAGCTGGTCTTCCGGAAACAGGAAAGCCTGAGTCGGCAACAACCGGGCGATGATCCGCTCCAGTTCCGCCACGTTATCGCCCTTGAGCGCGGACAGCGGCGTCACTTCTGTGAAATTCCGTTTCCCGGCGATTTCTTGCAGGAAGGGCAATAGACGTGATTTATCGGCGATCCGATCCACCTTGTTGATCGCCAGCACCACCGGTCCGGGAAAACCGGCCAGCCGGTCCAAAACATCCTGATCTTCATCGGTCCAGCGCAGGGCTTCAATCAGGAAAATGGCGACATCCACATAGCCGATGACGCTGGCTGCAGCTCGGTTCAGGTAACGATTCATTGCCCGTCGGCCCTGGCGGTGCAGACCCGGCGTGTCTACATAGACGATTTGCGCCTCTGGCAAGGTCTGGATGCCGAGGATGACGTGGCGGGTGGTTTGAGGCTTAGGGGCGGTGATGCTGAGCTTCTGGCCAAGCAGCCGGTTTAGCAGAGTGGACTTGCCAACATTGGGCCGACCCAGCAGGGCGGCGTAGCCGGCGCGAACGGATGAGGTCACTGGATTTTCTCCAAAGCTTGTCGGGCGGCTTCCTGTTCGGCCTTGCGCCGACTGCTGCCTAGCGCGACAGTGCGCGAGGCGGCAGTAAGGCATTCCACTACGAAGCTCTGTATGTGCGGTTCACCGCGAATTTCCAGCACGTTGTAAATCGGCAAGGGTTGCTGGCGGGCTTGCAGGTATTCCTGCAAACGGGTTTTGGGGTCTTTCAGTTCACTAGCGCTGGCTAAGCCGACCAGCCAACGCCGATACAGCCGCAGGATTAATTCACGGCAGGCGGCAAAGCTGCTATCCAGATACACTGCGGCGAAAATCGCCTCCAGGGTGTCGGACAAAACCGATTCGCGCCGGAAGCTGCCGCTTTTCAGTTCGCCCTGCCCCATCCGTAGCCAGTCGCCTAAATTCAGGGTGCGCGCCAGTTTAGCCAAGGTTTCGCCTTTGACTAGGCTGGCCCGCAGCCGGCTCATCTCGCCTTCACTGGCCTGGGGATACTGCTGGAACAGATATTCGGCAATAATCAAATTCAGCAGCGCATCGCCGAGAAACTCCAACCGCTCGTTATTGTGGGCGGAAGCGCTGCGGTGGGTCAGCGCCTCTTCCAGCAACTCAGGCTGCTGGAAGACATAGCCCAGCGCCGCGCACAGCCGGCTGATGGGAGGATTCACTGCAGCGGAATGGTTTCGTTAACCTTGAGCGTAATATAAAACATACAGCATAATTCCCGCTCATCGTTATAAACCAGTTCGGCTACTTTACCGCTACGGTCGTTGCGGATCTTGATGTCTTTCGCCTGGATGACTTCGACATAACCAATATTAAAGCGTTTTTGGATGGCGGCCTGAATTTCAGGAACAGCCATTTGCGCGACCGACTCTTTGCGGACGGTCTCAATGGTGGATTTAACCGAGAGGTAGTTGCTGTACATCGGGAATACCTGCATGGCCACCACCGCCACCAACCCAATCAGAACCATCACCAGCAACATGCCGATTAAACTCATGCCGCGCTGCTGACCTTTTACTTTGACCCACTGTCTTGTCCGCATATCACGCCCCCTTAATTTATCTACTTGTCTACTTGATGCTATCGCCAATCCGGCTGCATTGGCCGTTGAAGGTAATGCAGTTCAGATTCATCCAGATAAAAAACGCCTTGCCGATTAGATTTTCTTCCGGCAGCGGCCCCCATACCCGGCTGTCGCTACTGTTATCGCGGTTATCGCCCATGGCAAAGTAATGGCCATCCGGCACCTGATATTCCCAGGCGATGGTTCCGTCCGGCTCCCGGCGCAATTCCAGGCCTTGCCAGAGATCCACCACCGGCCAGCGCCCGTCCGCCATTAACTGAATACGATGGTTGACTTGCCCCAGCTGCTCATCAAACTGCTGATAGCCAGGCCGGGCGGGATCGGCGGGCAATGGCGTCAGCGCCGCCGGTTGACCGTTGATGAACAACTGCTTATTCCGGTATTCCAGCCGGTCGCCAGGCAAGCCGACCACCCGCTTGATATAGGCCACCGACGGTTCGCGTGGATAACGAAACACCACTACATCACCCCGCGCCGGCTGACCGCTACCGAAGAACTTAGCGTTCAGCACCGGCAAACGCAGACCATAGGAAAACTTGTTAACCAGGATAAAATCGCCATTGAGGAGGGTGGGCACCATTGAATCCGATGGAATCCGAAACGGCTCGATAATGAACGAACGCAGCACCAGCACCGCCAGAATCACCGGGAAAAACGATTTGGACAGGTCGACATACCACGGCAAACGCCCCGGCGCGGCAAGGGTTGCCTTGGCGTCGCTCATCACGGTTGCGGCGCGGCGGGGGGCCAGCACCAACGCATCCAGCAACCAGATGCCGCCGGTCAGTCCCGTCAGCGCCACCAGCACCGCAGCAAAATCAATATTCATAGGCATCTCACGAGTTCTTGTCCATTTGCAGCACAGCCAGAAAGGCGTCCTGCGGGATTTCTACCTTGCCGACCTGCTTCATCCGCTTCTTGCCGGCCTTCTGCTTTTCCAACAACTTGCGTTTGCGGGTCACATCGCCGCCGTAGCACTTGGCGATGACGTTTTTACGCAACGCCTTGACCGTGGTGCGGGCGATGATTTGGCTGCCAATCGCCGCCTGAATCGCCACCTCAAACATCTGCTGGGGAATCAATTGCTTGAGTTTGACCGCCAGATCGTGACCCCGGCGTTGGGCTTGGTCGCGATGAACGATGGCCGACAGCGAGTCCAGCCTTTCGCCATTGATCAGCACATCCAGCCTGACCAGTGGCGCCGCCTGAAACCGTTCGAAGCTGTATTCAAATGAAGCAAAGCCACGACTGACCGATTTCAGCCGGTCGAAAAAATCCATCACCACTTCGCTCATCGGCAACTCAAAACTCAGTTGCACTTGGCTGCTGGTGTAGTGCAGGCCTCGCTGCACCCCGCGTTTTTCGATACACAGGGTAATGATCGCGCCTAGATGCTCCTGTGGGGTCAGGATGTGAGCAATGATGATCGGCTCGCGCACTTCAGCAATTTCGTTGCTGGGCGGGAGCTTGGCGGGATTATCGATCGTTAGTGTTTCACCGGTGGCGGTCAGGACTTCGTAGACCACCGTTGGCGCGGTGGTGATCAGATCAAGGTGGTATTCCCGCTCCAGGCGTTCCTGGACGATCTCCATGTGCAGCAGGCCCAGAAAGCCGCAACGGAAACCGAAGCCCATTGCCTGCGAGGTTTCCGGCTCAAAGTACAAGGAGGCATCGTTCAGTCGCAGCTTTTGCAAGGCTTCGCGCAGGTTGCCGAAATCGTCGGAATCCACCGGGAACAAGCCGGCGAACACCCGCGGCTGAATCTTCCGAAATCCCGGCAACGGCTCGGCGGCTGGACGATCCGCACCAGTGAAAGTGTCGCCAACCGGCGCGCCGTCAATATCCTTGATTCCAGCGATGATGTAACCGACTTCGCCTGTATTTAATACTGGCTGGTCGCTGCGCTTGGGGGTGAAGATGCCGACCGATTCAACCTGAAAATTGCGCCCGGTGGACATCACCTGGATTTTCTGTTTGGGCGTGATGCAACCATCCATCACCCGCACCAGCGAGATCACCCCGACGAAATTGTCGAACCATGAGTCGATAATCAGCGCCTTGAGCGGGCCGTTGGGATCGCCCTGCGGGGCCGGGATGCGAATGATGATTTCTTCCAGCAACTCGGCCACACCCAAACCGCTTTTAGCGCTGACACCCAAGGCATGGCTGGCGTCCAGGCCAATAATGTCGCCGATTTCATGCGCGACCCGCTCCGGGTCTGCCGAAGGCAGGTCGATCTTGTTCAGCACCGGCAGCACGTCCAGACCCTGCTCTATGGCGGTGTAGCAGTTGGCGACGCTCTGCGCCTCAACGCCCTGAGCGGCGTCCACCACCAGCAAGGCGCCTTCGCAGGCGGCCAGCGAGCGGGAGACTTCGTAGGAAAAGTCAACATGGCCTGGCGTGTCGATAATATTAAACTGGTAGATTTGTCCATCGCGGGCCGGATAGCGCAGCGAAACGCTTTGCGCCTTGATGGTAATGCCGCGCTCCCGCTCCAAGTCCATTGAATCGAGCACTTGATCGGCCATTTCCCGTGCAGTCAGGCCGCCGCAAATCTGGATGAAACGATCAGCAAGCGTAGATTTACCGTGATCGATATGGGCAATAATGGAAAAGTTGCGAACGGTGTCCTGTTTCAATCCTTGTTCTCTTGGAAAAATCCGCGATGCTGGAAAGGTTGTGAGGGGTGTGATAAGCCGGCTGATCAGCCCCGATTCCATTGGGTGCATCGCGGCAGGTAAAAATCTAAGGTGGGATTATAGCGGGATCAAGACGCAGAAAGCACACAGCCGGGCACGGCGGCTGGGAGCACCCGGCGCAGCACGACCGGCTGATAGTGGGGGTCATTCCGCAGCCGGCGGGATCGAATGCGCACGACCAGAAAGCCCAGTCCCAAGCCTAGCGCGCCAAGCAGCACGACGGGCTCTTCGCCCGCCCCGGCAAAGGCGGATTCGCCCAACAAGGCGCCCGCCAGCAACAGCGCAATCGGCAACAGATAAGCCAGCAGCGCCCCGCGCAGCAACACGCCATCGGCCAACCCAACGATGACCGCATCGCCTGCCTGCAACGCCAATTCCGAGACGGCCCGCACCCGGGTCGAACGCCCACCCCAGACCTTCGCCAGCGCCGCTGTCCCGCACCCGGCGCTAGCATGGCAGGAACCGCAAGCCGACTGGCGTTGGATGTCCAGCCAGATGTAGCCAGCGCCGACCTCTGCGACAATACCCTGTGCTTCAATCATGGTTTAGCTACCCCGCCTGTATGCTGGATTGAATCAGCAATGCGCTTCACGGTAGCCGCCGGCACTTCACCAACCACCAGGATTTGATAACCGTCCAGCGTCATCCCGAAAGCGTTCATCGAACCAAGTTGGGAGGCGCCCTGCAACAACGCCGGCGCTCCGTCCAACTTTTCCAGAAACACCGAAATAGTCGCCAGCCCATCGGCGAACACTAAATGCTCGGTCTGCCGATGGCCTGGAGTCTTAACAAAACGGTTATGCAACGCCTTGATAAAACCCTCTGGCATTTGCCCAATCCGCCACTCTGATTGCGTGACCGGCTCCCCGGTCGCCGCCTTGGCGTTCCCACCGGACGGAGAGCCCGGCGGTAGCTGGGTTTCCAGCGGCGCGGTGGGCGTTTTGAATTCGGCCTCGTCGATGTGCGGCTTAAGCTGGAAGTCGGTGAACATCAGCTGCTCGACCGGATGGTCTTTGTCGTCCAGCAGCGCCGAGCGTAATACCATCCCATTGCGTCGATCCAGCCACAGCCGGTAGCCAAACCGCCAAGTATCCTTGGGCCGAATGGCGATCATCTGGGTATCCAGCCCGGCGACCCGATCCTCGCCCAGCACGGTAAATTCATAATGGCTTTCCAGCTGACCCAGTTCACTGGGGATCGACACCGGAAACGGGGATCGCGGGTAGTCGCTGCCGGCAACCGTGGCCTGCCGTTCTGGCGACAGGCAAATCACGCTGTTATTGGCGACTACGACTTCCCGGAGCGGGCCGCTCAGTGAGATCAGCCGCTGCCGCTCGTGGTCGTTGCCACCGCTATGGACAATGTGCATCGCCTCGATGTACGGCCCCTGAACATAGACGAAAGTCCCTTCATAGTTCAGCGTCTGGGTGGCCTGGATCATCCGTTCCAGCCATTGTCGGGCATTGGCGGTGGGCGGTTGGGGCCAGCCGGCGGCGGGAAAGGAACCGGCGGCGAGCGCCAGGACGGCGCAATGCAGGAGCGTCCGATTCATTCGGGATGTTAGCGGTTGGAACCGGCAGTCTGATAACCGACCATGCGAACGTAAGGCAACATGCTGTGTACGCTGTTCATGGAGGCGTAGCCGTTATGGTTGACTAAGTAGCTGTTCAGCCGGACGGCGTTCGGTTCAGCGGCAAGAGGGTTAACCGACGAATTCAGCGCAGCGACCTGAAGGGGGATAGTCGTGGATCGGACGGGAGCAGCGGCCAAGGAAGCGGGGGGTGGGGGGGTGGTGGAAGAAACCAGTGGAGCAGAGGCGGTGGGAGCATCCGGCGGGTTCATCCTAATCCCGACCAGAGTGGCCAGCGCTACCGAGGCCGCCAACCCGAAGCCAGTTACTGGTTTATACCAGGCCGGCAGCGGCCTAGCGACCGGTTGGGGCAAGGGTTCAGCCGCAATCGCCTGGTGGATGCGCGCTGCAAAGCTGAGATCCAGCGCGTCCGGCAAATGACCCTGTAGCGCGTCGCTGATCAGGTGGTAGCGTTCCCAGCGGGCTTGCAACCCGCCGTCCCGGCTCAAGCGACGCAAGGCCAGGTTTATTTCCATCGCGTCGAGTTGTTCATCGACCATCGCCGAAAGCTGGCTGGCCGCGAGTTCGATATTCATATCGGCAGCGACCGGCGCCGAAAGTTGTTCAGCCGTCTTTTCAGCCATGACTGTATCCTGAAACTAGCTCAATAGTGGACGCAATTTGGCGTCAATCGATTCCCGCGCCCGGAAAATTCGGGAACGCACAGTGCCGATTGGACACCCCATGGTTTGGGCAATTTCCTCATAACTCATCCCTTCGAGTTCGCGCAGGGTAATAGCGGTGCGCAGGTCTTCCGGCAGATCCTCAATCGCCTTGAACACGGTTGCGGCGATTTCGTCCTTGAGCAGCAGCCGTTCGGGAGTTTCGTACTCCTTGAGCGGCGACGACCCTTCGTATTGCTCGGCTTCCTGGGCGTCAATGTCAGAACCCGGCGGACGCCGGCCCTGGGCGACCAGATAGTTCTTGGCAGTGTTGATGGCGATCCGGTACAGCCAGGTATAAAACGCGCTATCACCACGAAAACCCGGCAACGCCCTGTAGGCTTTAAGGAACGCCTCCTGGGAAACGTCCAAGGCTTCGCTAGGATCATGCACATAGCGGGAGATCAGCTTGACGATCCTGTGCTGGTATTTGAGCACCAGCAGATCAAATGCGCTTTTATCGCCCTTCTGCACCCGTTGAACCAGATCGCGATCCAGATGACCTTCGCCCATCCGGGCAGACCCCTTGTTGATTCAATGGCGACTGCCGGCAAGCATGACGGTAGACCGGAGTGGGCTCCGTTAGTTCGCAGGGTCGCCAGGATGTGGTTATAGTGTCGAATCGGCAGCAGTATGGCATGTTGCTGCCGCTCGTAATCACTTGCTGTGTCCAGCGGCAGCATTGTACCCAAAATAGCCTATTCGCGGAGTTGCTCACAAGTCATGACGACCTCCCCGGTTTCCACTGACGTTTTGATTATAGGCGGCGGCGCCGCCGGTCTGAGTCTGGCGCTGCGGTTGGCCGACGCCGCCCGTGTGACTGTACTGACCAAAGGGCCGCTGCACGAGGGCAGCACTTACTATGCTCAGGGCGGAGTGTCGGCGGTGCTCGACGCCGGGGATTCGATTGCGTCACACATCGAGGATACGCTGATCGCTGGGGCAGGTCTGTGCCATCCGGATGCGGTACAGCTCACGGTAGAGCATGGTCGGACGATCATTGAGTGGCTCAGCGCCCAGGGGGTGCCGTTCACCCGTGAACCCGGCGCAGACTATCACCTGACCCGCGAGGGTGGTCATAGCCACCGCCGGGTGGCGCATGTCGCCGACGCCACCGGGCGAGCTATTCAAACCACATTGGATGAACGCGCCCGCACCCACCCGAATATCACCCTGCTGGATCAGCATATTGCAGTCGATCTGGTGACCGCTCGCAAGCTGGGCCTAGCCGGCAACCGCTGTCTGGGCGCGTACATTCTGGATCGCAACAGTGGGCGGGTCGAAGCGCTGGCGGCGCGGTTTGTGGCGCTGGCGACCGGTGGCGCCAGCCGGGTCTATCTCTATTCCAGCAATCCCGACGGCTCCACCGGCGATGGCATTGCGATGGCTTGGCGGGCGGGCTGCCGGGTAGCGAACCTGGAGTTCATGCAGTTTCATCCGACCTGCCTCTATCACCCGCAGGCCAAGAATTTTCTGATTTCCGAGGCGGTGCGCGGCGAAGGCGGTTATTTGCTGTTGCCGGATGGAAGCCGGTTCATGCGCAATTTCGATGTGCGGATGGAACTGGCGCCGCGTGACATCGTGGCCCGGGCCATTGACCATGAGATGAAGCGACTGGGCGCAGAATGTGTGTATCTGGATATCAGCTACAAACCAGCGGCCTTTATTCAGGAGCATTTCCCCAACATTTACGCCAAGTGTCTGGAATTTGGCTTCGACATGACCCGTCAGCCGATTCCGGTAGTGCCGGCGGCGCACTATACCTGCGGCGGCGTACTGACCGATCTGCGAGGGCGAACGGATGTGGAAGGTTTGTATGCGGTGGGTGAAGTCGCCTTCACCGGACTGCATGGGGCAAACCGGATGGCCAGTAATTCGCTGCTGGAATGCCTAGTCTTTGCGGCGGCGGCGGCGGACCATATTCGCCCACAATTGGGCCGCATCCCGCCACTGCCCACCTTGCCGGACTGGGACGAAAGCCGGGTTACTGACTCTGATGAAGAAGTTGTAGTCAGCCATAACTGGGCGGAATTGCGGCAGTTCATGTGGGACTATGTCGGGATTGTCCGCAGCAACAAACGTCTGCAACGCGCTCAGCACCGGAGCGAATTGCTGCTGCGAGAGATCGCCGAGTATTACGGCAATTTCCGAATCAGCAGCAATCTGGTGGAGCTGCGCAATCTAGCCCAGGTGGCGGCGCTGATTATCCGCTGCGCGCTGGCCCGCAAGGAAAGCCGGGGGCTGCATTACACCCTGGACTATCCCCAAGCGGGCGCGACCGCGCCCGTGCGGGATACGGTGCTGGTTCCGGCCAATTTCGCCGGAGCGAACGCGCCGCCCCACTGGGTTGAATGAGTGGAGAGCGAGAGTTTATGGCGGTTCCGGCGGGTCCCGCCGGGTCCGCAGCCAGACCCGCAATTCGCGCAGAGCCTCCGGATCGGCGGCGTCCGGCAGCAGCGTCAGCGCCCGGCTCCAGCCGTTTTCCAACCGGAAATGCAGAATCAGGCAGTACAGGTGGGCATAGCCGCCAGTCAGTTGCACCCGATAAACTCGCCCATCGCCGGTTTCCAGCCGCCAGCGCCCGTCCAATAGTTCAATGCGGGCAATGAAGCCGCGCCCAGCACGGTTGCCGTAGCGCCAGCCGAACCAGGCCAGCGATAAACCGATAGCGGCGATCAATCCGGCCTTGACCCCAAGGGGGATGTTGGAAACAAGGACAGCGGCACCCGCCAGAGCATGGCTGAGGCCACCGCCCACCAACAGCATTGGCGAGAGGCGTGGTTCAAGTGCCAGCGAAGGAAAGCTGTGCATCGCTTCGCCAGACCTGAACCCGGTTACGACCTGCCTGCTTGGCTGTGTACATCGCCTGATCCGCCCGCTCCAGCAACAAATCCAGCGTCAAGCCTTCACCGTTGGTCATTCCCGCCACGCCAATGCTGACCGTTACCGGCAACGGTCCTTTCTCGGTTGGGATCGGCGTCTCAGCCAGTGTCGCGCCCAAGCGTTGTGCTACTGCTATTGCCGTGTCCAGTGGGGTTTCTGGCAGCAGCATCACAAATTCCTCACCGCCGTAACGACAGGGAATATCAACCTGTCGCAAGCCGCCGCGCATGATTTCGGCGATCGTCCGCAACACCTGATCGCCAGCCCGATGACCGTAAGCATCGTTGATCCGCTTGAAGTAATCGATATCCAGCAGCAGCAGCGCCAGAGAATGGCCGTAGCGTTGGCTACGCTGGAATTCCCGTTTGGCAACCGCAAAAAAATAACGGCGGTTAAATAGGCCGGTCAGCGAATCCTGTGTCGCCAGCCGCCGCAAGGTCTCCTCCATACGCTTGCGGTCAGTGATATCCGCCACCATCGCCAGCACCCCGGCAAAACCGCCTTGCCCGTCCCGGATCGAATTAGTCGAGATCATGGCCCACAGCTCACCGCCATCCTTGCGGCGGAACTTGAGATCATGCTGTCCGACCTCATGACTCATAGCTGTATTCCACTGTGCTTCATCCACGAACGCGAAGATCGATTTCCCCTGCATCTCCTCGACTGCATAGCCCAGCATCTCAGCCATCCGGGCGTTGACAAAGGTCGTGCAGTGGTCGGCGTCGATCTGCCAAACGCCTTCCTGGGCAGTTTCAATAATGCGCCGGTAACGGGCTTCGCTATCCCGCAGCGTCTGTTCCGCTTGCCGCTGTTCGGTGATATCGCGGCCCACCGATTGTAATTCGATCAGTGCGTTGTCCTCATCGAGAATGGCCCGATCAGTCCATTGCACCCAGCACACTGCCCCATCTGGGCGAATCACCCGATGCTGATAGGTGTTGACCGGGTGGTCGGCGTTGCAGGCCGCCATCTGCGCCATCACATAGTCCCAGTCCTCCTTTGGAACCATCGGGATGAAACTGGTGGACAGCACTTCCTCGCTGGGGTGGCCAAAATAGCGGCAATAGGCCTCGTTGACAAAGGTCAGGGTGCCATTGGGCAGGAACCGGCACACCAGATCGGTTTGATCCTCGACAATCGCCCGGTAGCGGGCCTCGCTAAGCCGCAACAACTCATCGGTCTGCCGGCGCTCGGTGATGTCGGAGATGAAGCCTTCCAGCGCTGTCAACTGGCCCTGGTCGTCAAACACGCCACGGCCCTGTTCAGACACCCAGCGTTCTTCGCCCTCGTTGGTAATGATGCGGTAGCTGAGCTGGAACGGTTCGTGTTGCGACAGGGCATCCTGTACCTGCTGCCATACCGGTTTCCGATCAGCGGGATGAATGATCTTGCCGTAGGCGATGCGGTGGCTGGCGATCAGATCGTCCGGCGGATAGCCGGTTAACTCTCGACACCCCTCGCTGACGAACTCCATGGTCCAATCAGGATCGTTATGGCAGCGGTAGGCCATACCAGGCAAGTTGCTGAGCAGCGTCACCAGCATCCGCCGATGTTCGTGCAGCGCCTGTTCGGCGTGCTGATGTACGACGAGATGTTCCGGCAATTGCCGCAGGGTCCGTTCCTGATCGTTCATCTTTCGTGCGCCTCCCGTGGCGCGCTGATTGTTATGACTCCGTCACTATGGTTCCGCTACGGGCACCGGGCGCGGCCACGCTTTGAGAATGGACTGCACCACCGTTGCCAGTGGGATAGCAAAAAACACGCCCCAGAATCCCCATAATCCGCCAAACACCAGCACCGCGACAATGATGGCGATTGGGTGCAGATCGACTACCTCGGAAAACAGCAGCGGCACCAGCAGATTGCCGTCTAACCCCTGGATGATCAGATACACACCCAACAACCACAAGAACTCTGAACTCCAGCCCCACTGGAAGAACGCCACCAGCGCCACCGGCACCGTCACCACTACCGCGCCGATATAAGGCACGATCACTGACAGTCCAACCATCAGCGCCAGCAGCATGGCAAATTGCAGGCCCATGGTGGTGAAGGCGATAAAAGTGGCGATCCACACCACCATAATCTCCATAAACTTGCCGCGCACATAATTGCCCATCTGCCGGTCAACCTCGCGCCACACTTGTTGTCCCAAGGTGTGATCGCGGGGCAAAAAACCGTGCAGCCAATCCAGAATTAACTCCTTGTCCTTAAGGAAAAAGAAGACCAGCAACGGCGCCAACACCAGATAGACGATGACGGTGATGAAACCAATACCCGCCGCCAGCGACCACGACAGCGCCTTCTGGCCCCAAGTGGCGATCTCGGCCCGGATGGCGTTGATCACTTCCAGCACCTGCGCCTCGGTGATGAATTCCGGGTAGAGCGCAGGCAAGCTAAGCAGCAGATTCTGGCCCTTGACGATCATGTTGGGCAATTGCTGCACCAATTGCGTCAGTTGCTGTGAGGCCAGCGGCAGCAGCCCGAACAGCAGGAACAGCACAAAGGCGATAAACAGCACAAAGACCACCACCACCGCCAGCCAGCGGGGCAGGTGCAGCCGGCGTTGCAGCAGTTGCACAACGCCTTCCAGCAGATAGGCGATCACCATGCTGGCCAATACCGGAGCCAAATCGCGGCCCATGATCAACACAACGCTGATGCCCAACGCCAGCATGATGGTCAGAATGATCGCCTGGGGATCATTAAAAAGTCGCCGAAACCAGTCGCTGATAATCTTCATTGATACCTTTAGCCCTGTGGCCTCCCCACAATCTGAAATCTGATCCATGTTAATCATAAAGCCGTTGCGGTCCTAACCATCGACCCAGCATCCCTTGAACCGCTATTACCCGATGCGGTCTATTGCCACCGAAACCATTTTAGTGCATCGCCCTAAAATAGAGCGCAGGATCGCCTCATGGTGTTGCTAACCGGTCAATGGAGCGGCTAGAGCCCGTGATCATCCGCCATCCCACCGCTGGCTGAGCGCCTCGGCGATAAACCAGCCATCATTTGGTTTTGCTTAACAACGCAATAGTCTATGGAGTGTCGGCGCTCCATTGGGAAATCTGACCCGGTTGCCGCAGGCCGAAACCGGATTGGTCCATTAATTGCTGCTGAATCTAACGTGTCCGAACCGGAGGCCGCCCCGGCTTCCACGATCCGAAGAGGTAATGGCGATGACCATTTTCAAGCGTTATCTGTCGCGCTACGAAGAGGGCCGCGAAGAGAATCTGTCGCTCCAGCAGTACCTGGAGCTGTGCAAGAAAGACCCGTTGACCTATGCCAGCGCTGCTGAACGGTTGCTCAAGGCCATTGGTGAACCGGAACTGGTGGATACCCGCAACGACCAGCGCCTGTCGCGGATCTTCCAGAATAAGGTGCTGAAAATCTATCCCGCTTTTGAGGAATTCTACGGGATGGAGGACGCCATTGAACAAATCGTGTCCTATCTCCGCCACGCTGCACAGGGGCTGGAGGAACGGAAGCAGATTTTGTACCTGCTCGGCCCGGTCGGCGGCGGCAAATCGTCGCTGGCGGAACGGCTCAAGCAGTTAATGGAGAAAGTGCCGTTCTACGCCATCGAAGGCTCACCGGTATTCGAGTCGCCATTGGGGCTGTTCAACCCCGACGAGGACGGCCCAATCCTGGAAGAAGACTACGGTATTCCGCGCCGCTATCTGAGCCATATCATGTCACCGTGGGCAGCCAAACGGCTACAGGAGTACAACGGCGACATCACCCAGTTCCGGGTTGTCAAGCTGAGGCCCGCGATCCTGCATCAAATTGCGGTCGCCAAGACCGAGCCAGGCGACGAAAACAATCAGGATATTTCCTCGCTGGTCGGCAAGGTCGATATCCGCAAACTGGAGCATTTTGCCCAGAATGATGCGGACGCCTACAGCTTCTCCGGCGCGCTATGCCGCGCCAACCGGGGTCTGATGGAATTCGTTGAGATGTTCAAGGCCCCCATCAAGGTGCTCCATCCGTTGCTGACTGCGACGCAGGAAGGAAACTACAACAGCACCGAAGGACTATCGGCCATTCCGTTCGAGGGGATCATCCTGGCCCACTCCAACGAGTCGGAATGGCAGTCATTCCGTAACAACAAGAACAACGAAGCGTTTCTGGATCGGGTCTATATCGTCAAGGTGCCGTATTGCCTGCGGGTATCGGACGAAGTCAAGATTTATCAGAAATTACTGGCGCACAGTTCGCTGTCCGCCGCGCCCTGTGCCCCTGGCACACTGGAAATGCTGGCGCAATTTTCGACGCTGACCCGCATCAAGGAGCCGGAAAACTCCAATATCTTTTCCAAGATGCGGGTTTACGACGGTGAGAATCTCAAGGACACCGATCCAAAAGCCAAGTCGATGCAGGAATACCGTGACTATGCCGGGGTGGACGAGGGTATGAATGGGATTTCTACCCGATTCGCCTTCAAAATTCTGTCTCAGGTGTTTAACTTTGATCATAGCGAGATCGCCGCTAATCCAGTGCATTTGTTGTATGTGCTGGAGCGACAAATTGAGCGTGAGCAGTTTCCCGCTGAGATTGAAGAGAAATATCTGTCCTACCTCAAGGGCTTTCTAGCGACCCGTTATGCTGAATTTATCGGTAAGGAATTGCAGCAAGCTTATCTGGAATCCTATTCTGAGTATGGACAAAATATCTTCGATCGCTATGTGACTTATGCTGATTTCTGGATTCAGGATCAAGAGTATCGCGATCCCGATACCGGTGAATCATTTGACCGGGCAGCGCTGAACACGGAGCTGGAAAAGATCGAGAAGCCGGCGGGTATCAGTAATCCCAAGGATTTCCGTAACGAGATCGTCAATTTTGTACTGCGAGCACGGGCTAAAAATGCTGGAAAGAATCCAGCCTGGACCAGTTACGAGAAACTAAGGGCGGTGATCGAGAAAAAGATGTTCTCGAATACCGAGGACTTGCTGCCGGTGATCAGCTTCAATGCCAAAGCCAGCGGTGAAGAGCAGAAAAAACACGCTGATTTTGTGGATCGGATGGTCGCCAAGGGCTATACCGCCAAGCAAGTCCGGCTTTTATCCGACTGGTATCTGCGGGTCCGTAAAGCGTCCTGATCGAGGAAAACGAGGGAATCACTGATGGCCACGTTTATCGACCGGCGGCTGGATGGTAAGAACAAAAGTTCGGTCAACCGCCAGCGCTTTATCCGGCGTTTCAAAGGCCAGATTAAGAAAGCCGTGACCGAGGCCATGAATGGCCGCAGCATCACTGACATGGATAATGGTGAGAAGATCAATATCCCAGCCCGCGATCTGTCCGAGCCGGTGTTCGGTCATGGGCCGGGCGGGCGACGGGAAGCCATTCATCCCGGTAATCGGGACTTTACCCCCGGCGACCGGATTGCCCGGCCGCCACCTGGCGACGGCGGTGGTTCCGGCAAAGGTCAGGCCAGTAATACCGGAGAGGGCGAAGACGATTTTGTCTTTGAACTGTCGCGGGAAGAGTTTCTGGAACTGTTCTTTGAGGATCTGGAGCTTCCCAATCTGGTGCGGACCCAGTTAGCTAAAGTCACGGAGTTCAAATCAGTGCGGGCTGGATTCACCAGCGCCGGCGCTCCCGCCAATATTGACATCGTGCGATCACTGAAAGGCGCGCTGGCCCGGCGAATGGCGCTGGCTGCACCTTACAACCGCCGCTTGCGCGAAGCGGAAGAGGAATTGCGGCGGGTGCTGGCCGAGTCGCCGGTCGATGAAGTCCGGGCTAAGGCGCTGGTAGAAGAGATTGATCATCTGCGAGTGCGGGCGCGGGCAGTACCGTTTATTGATACCTTTGACCTACGTTACGCTAATCGGGTCAAACAACCACAGCCCACTACTCAGGCGGTCATGTTTTGCATCATGGATGTATCCGGCTCAATGGATCGGGCGCGTAAAGACCTGGCGAAGCGGTTTTTCACTCTGTTATACCTGTTTCTCCAGCGTAATTACGAAAAGATCGAGGTGGTGTTTATCCGTCACCATACCGTTGCCAAGGAAGTCGACGAGCAGGAGTTTTTCTACTCGCGGGAAACCGGCGGCACGGTTGTTTCCAGCGCTCTGCAATTAGCCGGCGACATCATGACTGAGCGTTATCCGGTCTCTAGTTGGAATTTGTATGTCGCCCAGGCGTCGGATGGCGATAACTGGCACCACGACTCACCGGCGTGCCGGGATATTCTGTTGCAGCGGATTATGCCGTATGTCCGCTATTACTCGTACATTGAAATCACGCCCGACCGTCATCAAAGTCTGTGGGAAGCCTATGAAGAAGTACGGGCGACTCACCCGCATTTCGCCATGCGCCAGATTGACGGGCCGGCGGATATTTATCCGGTGTTCCGGGATTTATTCAGGAGACGCACCGCATGAGTGCATCACGATTAATTGCTGAGTCATCGGAATGGACTTTTCCGATGCTGGATCACTTCAATGACGTGATTGGTCAAATTGCCGCTGATGACTTCGGGCTGGACACCTACCCGAACCAGATTGAAATCATTACAGCCGAACAGATGCTGGACGCCTATTCTTCAGTAGGCATGCCGCTAGGTTACAAGCACTGGTCTTACGGCAAACAGTTTGTGCTAAATGAAAAGAATTACCGGCGTGGGCAGATGGGGCTGGCCTATGAGATCGTGATTAACTCCGATCCGTGCATTGCTTATCTGATGGAAGAAAATACCGCGATGATGCAAGCGCTGGTCATTGCCCATGCTGCTTATGGACACAATTCCTTTTTCAAGGGCAATTATCTATTCCGCACGTGGACTAGCGCCGACGCGATCATTGATTATCTGCTGTTCGCTCGTAATTATGTGATGGAATGTGAAGAACGGCATGGCGAGGAAGAGGTCGAGTTATTTCTTGACTCCTGCCATGCGCTCATGAATTACGGGGTGGATCGCTACAAACATCCAGCGCCATTGTCGATCAGTGAGGAAAAACAGCGCCAGCACGAGCGGGAGGACTATCTGCAATCGCAGATCAATGATCTGTGGCGCACCGTCCCTATTAAACCAGTCGAAGCCGCTGCTGAAAAAGCCAAGCGCTTTCCACCGGAGCCACAGGAAAACCTGCTGTACTTCATTGAAAAAAACGCGCCGTTGCTGGAGCCGTGGCAACGCGAGCTGGTGCGAATTGTCCGCAAGCTCGGTCAGTATTTTTACCCGCAGCGCCAAACCCAGGTCATGAATGAAGGCTGGGCGACGTTCTGGCATTACACGCTGATGAACCGGCTGTATGACGAGGGCTATGTCAACGACAGCTTCATGATTGAGTTTTTGCAATCACATACTAGCGTCATCCAGCAGTTGCCGTTTGATCATCCTTATTACTCCGGGATTAATCCCTATGCGCTCGGTTTTGCGATGATGAGCGACATCAAGCGCATGAGTCAGGAGCCAACTGCTGAAGATCGCTACTGGTTTCCAGAACTGGCTGGACAGGACTGGATCAAGACGCTCGATTTTGCGATGCGTAATTTTAAGGATGAGAGCTTCATTGCCCAATACCTGTCGCCCAAGGTCATACGTGATTTCAAACTATTTGCGGTGCTGGACGACGAGGCGCAGGACGAGCTGGAAATTACCGCCATTCATGATGAAAGCGGTTATCGGAAATTACGGCTGGCGTTGGCCGATCAATATAACCTGGGTAGCCGCGAACCCAATATCCAGGTCTGGAATGTCGCTTACCGCAAGGATCGTTCACTGACCCTGCGCCACACTCGCTACAACCGCCGCCCGTTGCATCAGGATAGCGCCCAGGAAGTTCTCAAGCATTTGCACCGGTTGTGGGGCTTTACCGTGCGGTTGGAGGCGACTGATGAAAATGGCAGGGTGGAGCTGGTCGGAGAATGTCCGCCCAAAGGACGATGAGCTGGCGTTGAATTTAAGACTGCCTTCCCCTGCTAAAGCAACCCTTGACCGTCTCGCCGACGGCATGCGCTTTTGATAACGCAAGCATCATGGCGAGTCGTGATCGATCAGTTGCTGGCTTTTGGCTTCACGGTTGATTCCACTGAAAACAACCCGTCAAATCGCATCGATGCGGCATCATCGTAGCCGCCGACCCATTGCTGATCGCTTTCCAAGACCCCAGGCAAGCCGTAGCATGACCATCGGGCAACGCCTTTGACCGCAACACGGAGTATCAACCATGTCGAATCGTCAGCAGCGCAGCACGGGAGCGGATTTCGCCAACCGGTCTGGAGATGACGATGTGTGGAATTTCATGAAAATGGACCTGGACAGCGATGATTTGGAGTTCGGCGACGAAGCCGAAGCACTGCTCGATGATCTGGCGCATCTGAGTCCCGATTATCCGGCGGTGCGACGGCGGTGGGTGCTGCGGGCCTGGCGGGGAGTGCGCCCGGAACGAGTCAAGAGCCATTTGCAGCACAACCGCCAGAGCCGGTTGCTCAGTGCGCTTGGCATCAGCCTGCGCGGTGCGGTCGATACCGCCTTGCAACGACAACTGAGCAAGCTAGAGGAAGACCCGCGCTCCCGTGATCATCGCCCACCCTTCAGCAACGCCGCCGCTATTGCCGCCGCCCTCGGACTGGCTCCGCTGGAGCGCGAATTGCTGCTGCTGGTGGCGATGATGCACCTGGATCCCACTCTCTACGCGGCGTTCAAACCGCTGGGCGAATTTACCCGCCGAGGAGCCTGCGCCGCCCTGGCCACCATCCTGGGCGCCCGACCCGATGCGGTGTACCGGGCGCTGCTGCCCAATAGTCTGCTGGCCAACACCGGCCTGATCCGGGTTGACGACAGCCACAGCTACCATCTCAAGGCCAAACTGGACATCCTCGACCGGCTGCCGCAACTGCTGCTTGGCGAACGGCTGGATACCGCCACCCTGTTCCTACGCTATGTCGCCCCGGCCCGCCCGGCGACTCTGGCCGCCAACGATTTCGCTCACCTGGCTGCCGATTTTGAACTAGCCCGATGTCTGCTGGCCCGGGCGGCGGAAACAGGAACCCCCGGCGTTAACCTCCTGCTGTACGGCCTGCCTGGCGCCGGTAAGACCGAATTGGCCTTGACCTTGGCTGAAGCGGCTGGAGTCGCCCTATTCGCGGTGCAAGCCAGCGATGAGGATGAAGACCCACTGGATGCGTGTAAGCGCTTGTCCCGCTACAGCCTGGCTCAGCACCTGCTGGCGCGGCGGCGGCAATGCGCCCTGCTATTTGACGAGGCCGGCGACACCCTCTCGGA
This sequence comes from Candidatus Competibacteraceae bacterium, assembly GCA_003989085.1. Classification (GTDB taxonomy): domain Bacteria; phylum Pseudomonadota; class Gammaproteobacteria; order Competibacterales; family Competibacteraceae; genus RXIV01. Next base: position 324,103 of record RXIV01000001.1, on the reverse strand, counting down.
AGGCGGCGAGATTGACCTGCCATTGTTCATGGCGACCCGGGACAGCGGCGTCAACAAAGCCTGGCTGAACGGGGTACTGGAGCAGAACCAGGCACCGGCGATCTGGATTGTCAACCGCATCGACACCATCGATGCGGCATTCCTGCGCCGTTTTGACTTGCACATTGGCCTGCACATCCCGCCCCGGCCAGTGCGGGAGCGGATCATTCGCCGACATTTGGGCGAACTGGCGGTCAGTCCACGCTGGATTAGCCAGTTAGCGGAAAATCCCCACATCAGTCCGGCGCTGGTGCAGAAAGCGGCGCGGCTGGCCCAACTACTGCCGGATGCTTTCGCCGCACAGGGCGAGGCGCTGTTGAATCAGGCGCTGGACAACGCCCTGATCGCCACCCGTCATGGTGAATTACCGGAGCCGACAGCAGCCGTAGTGGAAAACTACGATCCGACCCTGATCAACTGCGATTGCGATCTGGCGGCGCTGGTCAACGGCTTAAGCCAACAGGGTCGAGGGCGGATTTGCCTGTACGGCCCGTCCGGGACCGGCAAAACCGCGTTTGCCGCCTGGCTGGCGCAAACCCTGGATCGGCCGTTGCTGCTGAAAACCGCCTCCGATTTGCTTAATCCGCTGGTGGGCGTCACCGAGGAGCGGATCGCGGCCATGTTCCAAGAAGCCCGCCAAGCCGGCGCGGTGCTGCTGATTGACGAAGCCGATTCCTTTCTGCGCAGTCGCCAACACGCCCGTCAGAGTTGGGAAGTAACCCAGGTCAACGAACTGCTGGTGCGGATGGAACAATTCGACGGCATCCTGCTCTGCGCCACCAACCGGGTCAATGACCTCGATCCGGCGGTGCGGCGGCGCTTTGATCTCAAGGCCCGGTTCTGGCCGCTGGCCGCCGAACAGTCCGAACTGTGCTTCCGCCGCGCCTTGAGCGAGATCGGTACCCTGCCGTTGGAGGGGCTGACAGAAGAGACGCTGACCCGACTGTGGGGGCTGGGATCGCTGACCGTGGGCGATTTCGCTACAGTGCGCCGCCGTGCAGCGTTGCTGGGTCAGACCCTGACTACCGAATCATTGCTGGTGGCGCTAGCGGAAGAGGCGGATTTACGCCGCCAGATGGATGAGCAAGGCGGCCTGTAACTGCTGCAATCCGTGCTTTATGGTACGATTCGCCGGATCGCAATACCACATCCTAGCCATCAGGACGCCCAGCTAAGCGTCTGACCACCAGAACAAAGCACTCCGGGGAACCGCCGAATGATCATCTACAACCTTTTTCCCTTGCTGGCCGGCCCATGCGGAAATTGGGAACCGCACCTCAAGCGGGCCGCTGACATGGGTTTCGACTGGGTCTTCGTCAACCCCGTGCAGAAGCCCGGCTATTCGGGCAGCCTGTATTCGATTGTCGATTATTTCCAGTTGAATCCATTGCTGGCCGATCCCCAGTCCAAGCTGTCCCCGGAGCAGCAGATGCAGGCCGCGCTGGCCGCCGCCGAAAAACTGGGCCTTAAAGTGATGGTGGACCTGGTCATCAATCACTGCGCTTTTGATTCCGAATTGATTCGCCAGCACCCGGAATGGTTTGTCCGCGAGGGAGACGGCAGCGTTGCCCACCCCTTCTGCATGGAAGACGGCCATAAAGTTGTATGGGGCGATCTGGCCAGTTTCAATCATCAACACACCCCCGATCCGGAGGGGCTGTACCGCTATTTCTACCAAATCATCGAATACCTGCTCAAACTCGGATTCAAAGGCTTCCGCTGCGACGCCGCTTATCAACTACCCGGCCAAATCTGGAGCCGGCTGATCCGCGAGATCCGGCAAAAATATCCCGATACCTTGTTCACCGCTGAAACCCTGGGCTGCACCGCCGATCAGACCAAGCAGACCGCCCAAGCCGGCTTCGATTATGTTTTCAACAGCTCTAAATGGTGGGATTTCAACGGCGCCTGGCTGATGGAACAGTACCAACTGGTGCGGGAAATCGCCCCATCTATAAGCTTTCCGGAAAGCCACGACACCGACCGGCTGTTCCAGGAAGTCCACGGCAACGAGGCGGCGATGAAACAGCGTTATCTGTTTTCTGCACTGTTCTCCGCCGGGGTGATGGCGCCCATCGGCTTCGAGTACGGCTTCCGGCGGCGGCTGCATGTAGTCAATACCCGCCCCGACGACTGGGAACAACCCAATATCGATCTATGCGAGTTCATTAGCCAGGTCAACGCTGTCAAGCGCCGCTATCCCATTTTCCAAGAGGAGTGCCCGACCAGCATTCTGCCTTACCAGAACCCCAACATTCTGGTGATGTGGAAGGCCTCGACCAAGACTCACGAGGAGGCGCTGGTCATCCTCAACAAGGATCCGTGGAACCACCAGTATTTTTACGCTGAGAATCTGGGCACCTACATTCAGGCTGGCGCACCGCTGATGGACGTATCGCCCGAATATCCGCTTGAGTACATTCCGCGACCGTTTTCCTACGACCTGCGGCCCGGCCAAGCCTTCGTCATGGTCACCAGCCGCGATCATCTGCCGCACTAGGCTCTCGGGCGCAGCGCGGCCCTTTCCGCTCAAGAGAATCCGAGTTGCTGCGCCCGGCATACGAAAATAAGGACGGGAGACATTATGTATATTGTGCAGATTGCTTCTGAATGCGCCCCAGTTGCAAAGGTTGGCGGTCTAGCTGACGTGATTTATGGCCTGAGCCGGGAACTGGAAATTCGTGGCAATGAAGTCCATATCATCCTGCCGAAATACGACTGCATGCGCTATGACCAGATTTGGGGGCTGCAAGTCAGTATGCGGGATCTATGGGTGCCGTGGTATAACGGCGCAGTGCATTGCACAGTTTGGTTTGGTTTTGTACACGGTCGCAAATGTTTCTTCATAGAACCGCACTCGCAGGATAATTTCTTCAATCGCGGCCATTTTTACGGCTTTCAGGACGATATCAGCCGTTTCGCCTTTTTCAGCAAGGCGGCGCTGGAATTCATGCTCAAGGACAACCGTCGGCCCGACATCATTCATTGCCATGACTGGCAAACCGGTTTGATTCCGGTGCTGCTGTTTGAGCAATACGCCCATGCCGGAATGCACTGGCAACGGGTCTGCTACACCATCCACAACTTCAAGCATCAGGGATTGACCGGTGAGTACGCGCTGTGGGCCACCGGACTGACCAATATCGCCCAGTATTTCAACTTCGACCGGCTGCGCGACAACTTTAATCACACCGCCGTTAATCTGATGAAGGGCGGTATTGTTTACTCAAACTTTGTCACCACCGTCTCGCCAACTCACGCCCACGAGGCGCGGTTCACCGATCAGGGCAGTGGCCTGGGGCCGGTGCTGAACCTACATCAAAGCAAGTTCGGCGGAGTGCTGAACGGCATTGATTACGATGTTTGGAACCCGGAAGTAGACCCACACATTCCCAGCCGTTATAGCATTGAAACGCTGGATCAGAAATACGCGAACAAGGACGCCCTGCGGGAACGGTTGTGGCTGAGCAAGGATTTCAAACCGATCATTGCCTACGTTGGACGACTAGACAGTCAGAAAGGCGTCAATCTGATTCACCACGCTATCTTCTACGCGCTGCGTAATAATGCCCAGTTTGTATTGCTCGGCTCCAGTCCAGAACCACACACTAACCAGCATTTCTGGAATCTCAAGCGCCATCTCAACGACAACCCGGATTGCCACTTGGAACTGGGTTTTGACGAAGAGCTATCGCATTTGATCTATGCTGGAGCCGACATGATTGTCATGCCCAGCCTGTTTGAACCCTGCGGTCTGACCCAAATGATTGCCTTGAAATACGGCACAGTGCCAATTGTCCGCGAAGTCGGCGGACTCAAGGACACCGTATTTGACAAAGATTATTCCCATAAGCCGTTCGAGGAACGCAATGGCTATGTCTTCCAAGGCGCTGATCATGCTGGCCTGGAATCTGCCATGCATCGCGCTATTGCCTTGTGGTTTGCTTATCCTGACGATTTCCGCCGCCTGATGATTCATGGTATGACCTGTGACTATTCGTGGTGTCGGCCCGGTCAGGATTACCTCAACATCTACGAACATATCCGTTCCAAATAAACTTTGTCTATCCCAAAGGAGACGCTTCACCATGAGTCAGCTTCCCGAATACGTCGACGGTCTACCGAACATCTGCGGTTCGGAATCCCTCGTGGAAAAAACCCTGCGCGACCATCGTGACAAACCGGTTTTTCTGCCCGACAGCCGGATTGATTTTAGCCGGATTCGCGCAGCCTGCGCCATTGCCCTGCACATGCATCAACCGCTGATTCCGGCGGGTGGCGGCGACTTATCTACTGCCGCCATTATCAGCAATCTTAAATACATGATGGACAATCAGGGGATTGGCGATAATTACAACGCCCCGGTTTTCCACTGGTGCTATAAGCGCATGGGTGAGTTTCTCCCGCAGTTGATTAATGAAGGTAAGGAGCCCCGGGTGATGCTGGAATACTCCGGGACCCTGTTTCACGGTTTGCGGGCTATGGGGCTGAATGATGTCTTCGACGCACTTAAAAATGCGACCTGTAATCCTGATTACCGGCGGGCAGTGGAATGGCTGGGCTGTCCGTGGGGTCATGCAGTGGCGCCCTCGACGCCGACTCAGGATTTCCGGTTGCATGTCAAAGCCTGGCAGCATCATTTCGCCGCCATTTTTGGGTTAGAAGCATTGGCGCGAGTGCGTGGTTTCTCCCCGTCGGAAATGGCGCTGCCCAATCATCCTGACATTGCCTACGCCTATATCAAGACCTTGGTGGACTGCGGCTATCAATGGTTACTGGTGCAGGAACACACCGTTGAACGCCCGGAAAACGGCTGGGGACCGGAGAAAAAACATCTCCCGCACCGGCTGATCTGCACTAATTCAAAGGGTGAGACAGTCAGCATTATCGCTATTATCAAAACCCAAGGCAGCGATACCAAGCTAGTCGCACAAATGCAGCCCTATTACGAAGCCAAGAGCTTGTCGCGCTGGGAACTGGCTGGAAAATCAGTCCCGCCACTGGTCACGCAAGTAGCGGACGGCGAGAATGGTGGGGTCATGATGAACGAATTTCCCGGTAAGTTCTTTGATTCAGTGCATGAGTCTGCCGGGTCGGATACGCCCTTTATGAATGCTACGGAATATCTGGAGCATCTGTTCGCATCCGGCGTGAAAGAATCCGATCTACCAACGTTGCAACCGCTATTCCAGAAGCGGATATGGGATCGGTTTAAACCAGGCGATGGGCCGGAAAAACTGGAACAGGTTATTGCTGAATTGAAGAAAGAAGACGGGCGCTTTCACATGGAGGGTGGCAGTTGGACCAATGACATTTCCTGGGTACAGGGTTATGACAATGTCCTTGGCCCTATGGAAAAAGCCAGCGCGGTTTTTTACGAAAAAGTCCTGAAGCCTGGTATCTCTTCAAGCGATCCACGCTATCGCAATGCGCTGTTTCACCTGATGAGTTCGCAAACTAGTTGCTACCGGTACTGGGGACAGGGTTTGTGGACTGATTATGGCCGCGAGATTTGCCGACGGGCTACTGCTATTGCTGAAACCAGTTTTTAGCGGCTTGAGCCACTACCATCCAGGTTCCCGGTATTCTCATTAAACGATGAGTAATCAGGGCGGTGGGCAGAGCGATGCAATCCCCGCTCTGCCCGTCGAATTTGCCACAGGAGGCTGAACATGGCGGATCCCCTTTATCATGCGCTGGTGCTGAACCTGCATCAGCCCCACGGCAATCTTGAGCATCTGCTCGCTCATAATGAGTGGGAAGCGCGAGAAATCCTGTTTGCAATGGACCGGATTCCTCGGGCGCTGGCGGACTATCAAGATATTGGCCGAGTGCATCTGGCGTTATCCGGAACCCTACTAGAAGCATTGACCAGTGTGGAATTTCAGAATCAGGCTTATGGCCTGGTAGACTGCGGGGCGCTGCTCTGGCAATTACGCAATACCCAAGTCATTGATATGCTCGGCACCGCTTATTACCACCCAGTGATGCCACTGATTCCACCAGCGGACTGGGAAGCGCATCTGGAGCGGTGGCGGGGCATAGCCCACCGCCAGTTTTATCACAGTGATTTTCAGGGCTTCTGGCCGCCGGAAATGGGCTTTTGCATGGAGATGATCCCGTTGCTGCGGCGCAGTGGTTACCGGTTTGTCCTGGTGGATTGCGAGCATGTCCAGCCGGTAACGCCGATGCGCTGGGAGCAACTGCGTTATCAGCCGCATATCGCCCGTTTTGGTGGGGAAGAGATCATTGTCATTGTCCGTGACCGTGAATTATCCAATGCCCAGGAATCGGGGATGGAGTTTTCGTGGTTTGACCGGGAAGTGCGGGATCGCACCAAGACCTGTGATTTTCCAGCGCTGGTCACGACCTGTAGCGACGGTCAGAACGGCGGCTGGTTCCGCAACGTCACTCCCGGCAGCAATTTCTGGGATGCCTTCTACAAGCCACTGATGGAACAAGCGCGAGGTGGCGGCAACGCGATCCAGCCGGTTTTTATCAAGAATTATCTGAACCAGTTTGGTGCGACGGGCGAAGTCACGGTCGGGCCGGGGGCGTGGAACACCGGCTGGCACAACGGCCACGACTTCGTGCAATGGTCCGGATCGGCGGCGCAGAAAGACGCGCTGACCCGGGTGGGTGAAGTCAGCCAGGCGGTGCAAGGTTCGCTCCGCAATGCCACCCACATCGGGTCGGGCAACCCGGAGTTACTGGGGTTGCTGGAGGAGGCGCGGTGGCGGGTGCTGCGGGCGGAAACCAGTTGCCATTTCTTCTGGGGCGATGCCTGGGTGATGCGCTGTCACTCCGACCTCGATCAGGCCTGCGAGTGTCTGGATCGGGCCAACGCCTGTTTCACCTGAATGAGCGCTTCGGGGAATTAGCGATTGGCGGTGAATCGTTGTTCATCCGCTATTCGCTCAGTTCTCATAACATTCCCTGAATCGTCTCGCGTAATTTCGGCAAATCCAGCAAACCGAGCCGGTACTGCACGATCCGGCCATCCGGCGAAATCAGCACCGTAGTAGGGGTCAGCTGGACATTGTCAAATTCGCGGGCAATCCGCGCTTGAGTATCCAGCACCACCGGATAAGGAAGCTGCCGCTGTTTCACCATCGCCCGCACCTGTTCGGGCGGGTCGTAGCTCATCGCCACCCCGATCATTTCCAGTCCCTTCGGATTCAGCTCCCGGTAAAGCGCCACCAGATGCGGCATTTCCTCAATGCAGGACGGGCAGGTGGTGGCCCAGAACGTGACCAATACCGGCTTGCCGCGCCACTGCTCCAGGGTTAGGGTGCGACCATCAAGGCTTTGCCCAACCAGCGGCGGCGCGAGACGCAGGCCAGCGGGTATAAACCAGCTCACGGCAAAGCCCAGCACTACCACCAGCGCCAAGCCAGCGATAAGGGTTTCTTTGTTCGGTTTCATGGGTGAATCTCCAATGGTTGGTGAATGGCGGGGCGACAGCAAAAACGACCGGCGACGGGTACGCCCGGTTTCGCACGGTAGAACTAACGCCTTATCATGCCCGTTTTTCAACTTTATCCCCAACGCTCTCTCAGTGGTTGGGGACCTTCAGAGTCCAGGTGCGAGCGGGTTAACACCATGATTAAGGTAGGCATTGTCGGCGGGACCGGTTATACCGGGGTAGAACTGTTGCGGTTGCTGGCGGCCCATCCGGCAGCGGAACTGGCGGTCATCACCTCACGCGGTGAAAAAGGTCTACCCGTCAGTCACCTGTTTCCCAACCTACGCGGGCGAGTAGATTTATGCTTTGTTGAACCGGACGACGCGGCGTTGAGCGGTTGCGATGTGGTGTTTTTCGCCACGCCCAATGGCACAGCCATGAACAGCGCACCAGCCTTGCTAGCCACTGGGGTCAAGGTCATTGATCTGGCGGCTGACTTTCGCCTGAAAACCGCCAGCGAGTGGGAACACTGGTATGGCATGCCACACGCTTGCCCGGAGTTACTGGCGGAGGCCGTCTATGGTCTACCGGAAGTCAACCGGGCAGCGATTCGCAGCGCCCGACTAATTGCTAATCCCGGCTGTTACCCGACTGCGGTGCAACTCGGGTTTCTGCCGCTGTTGGAAGCCGGCGTCATTGATCCACGATCTCTGATCGCCGACGCCAAATCCGGGGTCAGCGGCGCCGGGCGCAAGGCGGAGGTCGGCATTCTATTCAGCGAGACCAGTGATAACTTCCGAGCCTACAACGTGGCTGCGCATCGCCATTTGCCGGAGATTCGCCAAGGCCTGAGTGTGGCGACCGGCCAGCCGGTGGAACTGGTGTTTACGCCGCATTTGACGCCGATCATTCGCGGGATTCACGCCACCTTGTACGCGACACTGACCGATCCCGACGCCGATTTGCAAGCGATTTTCGAGCAGCGCTATGGCAACGAAGCGTTTGTGGACGTATTGCCGCCAAAATCCCATCCCGAAACCCGCAGCGTGCGCGGGTCGAATCAATGCCGGCTGGCGGTGCATCGCCCGCAAAATGGCAAGACGGTGGTGGTGCTGGCAGTGATTGACAATCTGGTCAAGGGCGCAGCCGGTCAGGCGGTTCAGAACATGAACCTGCTATTTGGCCTGCCGGAAAGCGCCGGGCTGGAAGGGATTGGCCTGTTGCCGTAGCGCTCGCGGCTTGACGCCGCTCGTCACTGTCCATGCCAGTAGCGGCGCTGATCGCGGCGGTAGCGTTCCGGCTCCAGCACCCGGCCCGGTTCCACCCGGAAGGTCAGCGCCCCTTCATCCGCTGGATCGAGCAGGGTTGCCCCGGTTGCCTGGTAGCGGGCCACGGTGTTAGGGCGCGGGTAGCCATAACGGTTGCGGTAGCCAGTCGCCAACAGGATATAGCGAGGCTGCACCGCGTTGAGGAAGGCTGGCGTGGACTGGTTGCGGTGGCCGTGATGCGGCGCGATCAGAATCTCCGCCGCCAAGTCCATGCCATGACTCGCCACCAATGCGCTTTCCGCGCTGCGTTCAATATCGCCCGGCAGCAACACCCGGCCCGCCGCGCCCTCCACCCGCAGTACGCAGGACGCATTGTCATCGCTAAAACCCCGTTCCGGCGGATGCAGCATCTGGAAGCGCACCCCGTCCCAGTCCCACACCTGCCCGGCTCGGCACGGTTCCGCACCATCGATCGGGGTCTGCTCCGGGGCCGAGGTCAGAATCCGCGCCACCGGCATCAACTCCCGCAAGGACCGCACTCCGCCCGTGTGCTGCCCATCGGCATGGCTAATGATCAGCACATCCACCTGTGTCGCGCCCTGTCGGCGCAGGAACGGAACCACCACCGCCCGACCAGCGTCGAGTGTCGTTCCCAGTTTTGGCCCGGTGTCATAGACCAGAACGTGATGTTGAGTCTGCACCACCGCCGCCGGCCCCGAACCCGCATCCAGAAAAGTGAACCAGAACCCGCCCGGTTCCGGCCCGACCGCCGGCGGCCACAGCAGCGGCAGGCACAGCGGCACACCGAGCCAGCGTCCGGGCAGGCCACGCGGAGCCAGCAGCACCGCGATGCCAGGCAGGGCAAAACCCAAGCTCCATAGCGGCGGCGCGGGCCGATACAGCACCATCCCCGGCCACCGATCCAGCCAAACCATAATGTGCCAAAGACCATCCAGGGTCAGCACCGCCAAGTCCAGCGCCGCAGTCTGCACGGTCGTTCCCAGAGGTTCCGCCAGCGCCGCCAGCAGACTCAGCGGCAACACCGTGCAATCCACCCAGGGAATGGCGATTAGGTTAGCTAAGGGCGACAGCAGCGGAAATTGCTGAAAAAACAGCAGACTCAGCGGCAACATCGCCAAGGTGATATTCAGTTGCAACGTGAGGGTCTGGCCGAGTAGCCGACCCTCGCGCCAGCGCCCGCTGACTGAATAGAGAATCACCGCCACTGCTCCAAACGATAGCCAGAAACCGGCCATCAGTGGCGCTCCGGGATCGACGATCAGCACCGCCAGCAGCGCCAGCGCCAGAACCCGGCTGGGCGCAGCAGGCCGTTGCAGCAGCAGCGCGATCATCGCCACCGCCACCATCAGGCACGAGCGTTGCGCCGGGACCGACAGCCCGGACAACAGGGTATAAGCGCCTGCGCCCAGAATCGTCGCTAGCGCGGCGACGCGGGTCGCCGGCCAGCGCAGGGCCAGTCGGGGACTCCGGCTCCAGCCGATCCAGACCAGCCCGAATACGATTCCAGCCACCAGGCCGATGTGCGATCCGGAAATCGACATCAGGTGGCTGATCCCGACCCGGTTTAGCAATTCCCATTGCCAGGGGGTGATACCGCTTTCATCGCCGACCGCCAGCGCCACCAGAATACCGGCATAGGGATTGCCGGGCAGCAGCTGCTGAAAACGGTCTGCGATCCGCTGACGGTAACGATCCAACGGATAACATTCGGCCTCGGCCAGCCGTTGCGGCAATGGGCGGGCGCGGATCGTGCCGGTCGCGACGATGCTCTTGGCGTACAGCCAGCGTTCGTAATCGAAGCCACCGGGATTGAGCAGGCCATGTGGGCGTTTGAGGCGCACTGCGAATCCCCAGCGGTCGCCAACCCGCAACTCGGTACGCGCTGCCGGTGAATGGGCGCCACGCTCGCCATCATCCCACCACGACAGGCGCAAGCGGCCAGAGAAGGGAACAGCTTGCTCGCCGTGTTGCGCCCGCGCCGTCTCGAACTCAAAGCGGATACTGCGAGATTCGCGGTCGGGAATGGTGGCGATCCAGCCTTCAATCCAGAGTTCTGCGCCTTCCAGTTCCACCGGCAACGCGGACGGCGGCGCGGCTAGTAGCAATGCCCACAGGAAGCCGGTCAGGCCCCAAGCCGGCAGCCGCCACCGGGGAATAAAGATCAGCGCCAGGATGATCGCGGGCAATGCCATTGCCCAGTTCCGGGCTGGCAGTTCCGGCATCTGGTGCAACAGCAGAATTCCCGCTAGAAAGGCAAGGGCTCCGAGGCGCATTGGTCTACAATTCCAGTTAATGAATTTAGGTCGCCCATATCGGTTTGATCCGGTTCCTCAATAACCTTTTGATCGATTGCCATGCCCGCCGCCGTCCTGCGTATTGCCACTCGTAAAAGCCCGCTGGCCCTGTGGCAGGCCGAACACGTCGCTCATCGGTTACAACAGGCTCATCCAGGCCTGCGAGCGGAACTGATCGGCCTGATCACCCAAGGCGATAAAATTCTCGACAGCCCACTTGCCAAAGTGGGCGGCAAAGGCTTGTTCGTCAAGGAGCTGGAACAGGGTCTGCTGGAAAACCGGGCTGATCTGGCGGTCCATTCCATGAAAGACGTGCCAGTAGAATTTCCCGCCGGCTTGGGACTGGCGGTGATTCTGGACCGCGACGACCCCCGTGATGCGTTTGTTTCCCCTCATTATTCTCATCCCAACGCCTTGCCTGCTAACGCCAGAATCGGCACATCGAGTCTGCGCCGGCAATGCCAACTGGCCGCCCGTTATCCGCACTGGCAAATCCGCAGTCTGCGTGGCAACGTCAACAGCCGGCTGGCGAAACTGGATACAGGTGAATTTGATGCCATTGTGCTAGCCGCCGCCGGTCTGAGCCGACTGGGCTTACGCGAGCGGATTACCCTGGCGCTGGAACCGGAACTCAGTCTGCCAGCGATTGGGCAGGGTGCAATTGGCGTGGAATGCCGGCTCGATGATGTTCGAACGCGGGAACTGCTGGCCCCCCTCAATGATCCAGCGACTCAGACTCGCGTGATCGCGGAACGAGCTTTTAACGCCCGATTACAGGGCGGCTGCCAGGCGCCGATTGCCGCTTATGCAGTACTGGAAGCAGACGGACGACTCTGGTTACGTGGGCTGGTTGGCGAACCGGATGGCAGCCGGATCATTACTGGCGAGATTCGCGGCTTGGCGACGGCGGCGGAACAGCTTGGCGCTTGTCTGGCGGAAGAACTGCTGGAGCGCGGGGCCGAAGCGATCTTGCGCCGGCTGCTGGCGGATTCCTGAAACATGGTATCGCCATCCTGTTCCCTGCGTGGTCTAGGCGTCTTGGTGACCCGCCCCGAGCAGCAGGCCGACCCGCTCTGCCGCTTGATTGCACAGTACGGCGGAGTCGCCATTCGTTGCCCGGCGCTGCTGATTTGCGAACCGCTGGACTGGAAGCCGGCCCTGACGATTTTTGATCGACTGGCGGACTACGATCTGGCGATCTTCACCAGCGCCAACGCGGTTGACCGGGCGTTACCGCTGATTCGCTCACGCGGCGGGTTTCCACCCCGGATGGAGATCGCCGCCATCGGCAAGGCCACCGCACACGCTCTCGCCCGGCAGGGCATCGATCACTGCCTGCACCCGGAAGCGGTTTTCAACAGTGAGGCCTTGCTGGCCCTGCCCCGGCTCCAGAACGTCGCTGGTCAGACCGTAGTCATCGTGCGTGGCGCAGGCGGTCGAGAACTGCTGGCCGAAACCCTGGCCGCGCGCGGCGCGATCGTCGTTTACGCCGAAGTGTACCGACGTGAACGACCCACCGTGGATATGAGCGCCTTGCTGAATCGCTGGCAACATGGCGAAATCGGCGCAGTAGTGGTCACCAGCAGCGAAACCCTAGGGAATCTGTTTGATATGCTAGGCATTGCCGGGCAAGATTATCTGCGTCAAACCCCACTGATTGCGGTTAGCGCCCGGACCCGGCAGATCGCCGCGCAACTCGGTTGTCATTTTCTCCGGCTTGCTCAGGAAGCGAGCGATAACGCCATTGTCGCCGCCCTGCTGGATCTGACGGCGAACCCCTCACCTCTGGTTGGTAATGCGCCATGACAGACAAAAAACCCGATAACGATACCTTGCTGCCCGACGCCAACCCAGCGCCGGCGCTGCTCGCCAAAGCTGACGCTAAACCGGCAACGGCTGCGCCCCGTGTTGCCCCTGCACCTAAAAGTGGTCGAGGTGTAGCCTGGCTGGCGCTGCTGGTAGGGCTGGGCGCCGGCGGTGGCAGTGGCTATCTCTGGTACCTGTGGCAACAGGATCAGGTCGCTCAAGCCGACCGGTTGAAGGCAGCGATCAAACAGGCCATCGATCAGCGCGATCCGGCCTTCAAGGCCCTGGAAGCCCAGGTCAGAGAGTTGCAAGGGCTAAAAGCTGGCATCGACCAGGTCCGTACCGAAAATCAGAATATTCAAGGGCAAATTCTCGGCCTGACCGGCGACTTACAGCCGCTCAAGAACGCGATGGAGCTGTATAAGGGCGAGAATCAGGTTATCAAGAGCGAAATGGCGCTGGTGCGGGAAGGCCAGGCCGCGCACCAAGCCACCCTCCAGCAGCAGAAGGAGGCGCTCGATCGACAACTGCAGGAACATCAGGGGCAGATCGCCCAGATGGACACCCAGATCAAGAATTTGAAACTCAGCAATAGCGGTCTGGCGGAGAATCTGGAAACGGTCAAGACCGTCGCAGCGCAAGGCGGCGACCTCAACGCCTTTCCGCTGGCCGAAGTGGATTACCTGCTGCGTCTGGCCGACGCCAAGCTGAAATTGGAGCGTAACATCAGCGTCGCCCGGCTGGCGCTGGATGTCGCCCAGCAACGCTTGAAAGCAGTCAATGAAAGCGGACTGGCTCCGGTGCAGACCATGCTTGCCGAAGCGATTGCCAGCCTGCGCGGCGTTCAGTTGCCCGACTTCGCTGGTCTGGCCCACAAGCTGGCGGATATGGAAAAGGACGTGGGCGGGCTGCCGCTGAAGATCGATTCCGGGGTGCCGGACATCAAAACCCGAGTCAAACCGGCTACCACAGTCACGATGAGCGCCGACGCCGAGCGGTCGTGGTGGGATCGCAGCACTGAAGCAGTGTGGAACCAGTTCAAGGATATTGTGGTGATCCGCCGGGTGCGTAGCGAAGCGCCGCCGCTGATTGCGATGGAGGAGGAATTTTTCCTGCGCCAGAACCTGTGTCTTGAACTGGAAAGCATGCGCATGGCGCTGCTGCGCGGCGATGCCGAGTCCTATCAGGATTCCTACGCACTGGTTCGCAAATGGACTGAAACCTATTTTGATGTCGAGGATGCCCGTGTGACCGCCTTTCTCGGCCAATTGCAGGCGTTGCAGACCGTGCAGTTCAATCCCTACATTCCTGATTTGGCCGGCCTCAATAACGCCTACCGCGAGGCGCTGACCCGCCGACAACCGATTCGCCCAGTGTTGAAAACCCCAGTGGATCCGAACCCGGCGGCGGCTGAAGGAGCGCAACCATGAGGCTGCTAATCGGCATCATCGTCACTCTGTTCGTCTCGGTTTGGATAGCGCTGGCGCTCCGGCAGGATCCCGGCTACGCAATGGTCAGCATCGGCCAATGGACGATTGAAACCAGTCTCGCTTTCTTCGTCATTTTTCTGGGCTTGGTTTTTCTCGGATTTTATGCCTTGGTGCGACTGGCGATCCGGCTGTGGAAAACTCCGGTGCAAACCCTGCGAGCCAACCGGCGGCGCTTGCAGAAAAAAGCGCAACGGCTATTCAATCTGGGCAGTCGGCAGCTGGCGGCCGGCCAGTGGGCGGCGGCGGAAAAAACCCTGATCAACAGCGCGGAATACAGCGAAACGCCCGCCCTGCATTATCTGAACGCGGCGCGAGCCACCCACCATCTCAGCGACGTCAGATGGCGGCGCGACCTGCACCTGCGCGAAGCCGAAGATTCGCCCGACGCCGACCGGCTGACCGTGCAATTGACCCGGGTCGAGTTTTTGCTGGACGACCGGCAGGCAGAGCAGGCGCGGCCCATTCTGGAATCGCTGCACACCCTCAATCCGCGTCATCCCGGCGTATTACTGTGGCTGGCCCGCACCTATCAGCAGTTGCAGGCATGGGAGCCGCTGCAACTGTTGCTGCCGGAGGTGCAAAAACAGAAGGCGCTTGGCCCCGAACCGCTGGCGGAATTGCAGGCACAGACTTATCGGGCCTTGCTGGACATCGCTGCTGCCAGTGGATCGCTGGATCGACTGCGGATCTTATGGAAACAAGCGCCAGCGGCATTGCGTGAGGAGGACGAGGCCTTTCTGATTGCTTACGCGACGGCGCTGTGCGATGGCAACGCCTTTGACGACGCCGAAGCTGTGTTGCGGGAGGCAATCAACCGACGCTGGAGCGCCAAGCTGGTGGTGGGCTACGGGAGGCTGGAGCGGGGCAATGCCGCCGCACAACTGGCTACCGCCGAAACTTGGCTGGTCCAGCATGGCGATGATCCTTATCTGCTACTGACCCTGGGCCGGTTGGCTAAACGCTGTCAGCAACCCGCCAAGGCCCGCGATTATCTGGAGCGCAGCATTCGGATTATGCCAACCCCGGACGCCTATCAGGAACTTGGCGAGTGGCTGGAATCCGTCCACGAACTGACCTATGCCGGTCAATGCTTCCATGCCGGATTACGGTTGCTGGTCGGCAAACCGCCGGAGCAACAGGGCGCAATGCTGCCCGCTGCCGAAACCGGACAGCAGTTGCGGGCGGCAGCAAGCTGATTCCGCAGATCAGCGCTCCCACTGACGGCACCTTGGAGGTTGGACTGATCAGTCATAGCCGGCGGTGAAAATGGACATTTTTCACGGGTGTTCCGGCAGCGGTTCGGATGGGGGCAGGGTCCAGTCGTTGACCCACCGCCCGAGCCGTTCCTTAAGGGCGAGAGTGGTCAATTCCAAGGCAGTGACCTCGGGCAGCCAAGCAAAGACGGTGCCTTGCCTTTCGCCAACCACCCGCAGGTCGGTGGCGCAAGGTATCACAGTGACGCCAGCGGCCTGGAACAGCGCCAGCGCTCGAGGCATGTGGCCGGCGGAAGTGACCAGCAATGCAGTGTGCAAGTGGTGTTGCGCCATCAACGCCCGAGCGTTCGCAGCGTTTTCAGCGGTGTTGCGGCTTTCGGTGTCGAGCAGGAGCGCAGCACGGGGGACGCCCCACTCGACCAGCAGATCGGCGATCAATTCGGCCTCGGGCCGGAGGGTCTTCTCCCAGGGCAAGTTGCCTGCGGCGATGATGATACGCGGGGCTTTACCGGCGCGGTACAGTCGAGCGGCATGAACCACCCGGTCACTGGCGGCGTTTAGATCGGACTCCAGCCGAGGTGACAGTGGTTGGCCCACCGCGCCGCCAAGTACGATGATCGCGTCGGCGGTGGGAGCGTCAGCGACCGCGACCGGCGGGTGCTGGCGTTCAAGCGAGCCATACAGGAATTCGGCGATCACTGGGGTCGAACTGACCCACAGCACCAAGACCGCCAGCACGTTGCTGAACCCGGCTAGTCGCCGCCAGCGGCATAACCAGAGCAGCCCGGCCAGGCCAGCCAGCAGCAAGGTTAGACCGACCGGGCAGACGAACAGGGACAGGATTTTGGTGAAGTAGAGGTTCAACTTACTCAAATCTCCATCGCCGGGACCCCGTTAAACTATCCAGGGAATCTTGGGGGACGTTGGTGTGAGTTACGCTGGTTACGCTAACCGTCACCGGAAGATAGGTCTGGCCTCTTCCCTCGACCTCCGGGCGCAGGCCGAGGGCCAGCTTCACGCCCTGCTGCTGGCCGAGGGGATCGCACCGAGGGCGGTCTACCGGCCTGGCGAGGTGTGCCAGTTGCTCCGCATCAGCCCGACCACGCTGCGCCAATTCTGCGAACTTTCCGAGCATCCGGCGGTGAAAAATGCCGATCCCCGCGCTCTCGATTCCTTTCTGGTCGGCTGCCATCACCGGATTGCTCACGCGGCGCTGGTGGAATGGTTGGTCAGAAACCAGAAGTTTCAGCGCGAGGGGTGAAAGTTGTGGGCGGTGGGTAGGCTAACCGGTGCTGCACGGCTATATCGCGCAGCGTCCGGTGGGAATGATGGGTTGGACGATATTGGCTAACCGACACGATTAGGAAACGATATTTCCAGCGCTACGCACCCGACATCGGTTTTAAATGGCCCATGAAGTTCCCCAGGAGGTCGACTGGCATAGTGTCCGGCCTCAAGCCACATTTCAAACGCTTGGTCATAGAGACGGCCGCTAATGATGAATACTTCTTCAGGGTAAAGATGCGTCTTGCCGCCGAAGGCGGCTGTATCTGCGCCAGGAAGAAAACGGGTCAATTTCGTGTACTCGTCCGACTCTTCATCAATGCTCAGAGTCAGTTCCTCGGCTATGCCCTCCAATCCTTTGACCGGCGCCCAGCGTTCCAGTGCTTGTGGACCCAACACATTCCAGTAGGTGGCAGTGGATTTAGTCATAATTTACTCTGGAGAAAGCTTGGAGAACTGACGAATATGTCGCCCAACAGGGCGCTTGAGGCGCCGAGGGGCGTGCAGCGTCTCCGAGGTCGATCTCGAAGCGCTTGTTGGGCAGGATGCGTGAATGGTTTGTACGCACGCCACGAGTAGGAACCTGCACAACCATGACACCCTACTCGCCAGTGAACTCATCCGACGACCGACGCAACGGTACATGCTGTCTACGAGAGCGGGCTCAGTCATGTGTGACCGGCTCCAGCACGATCGGATTCAGCTGCTGTTGGCGTCCGGGAACCACCGTATAGCGCGATGTGTGCGGCCGATAACGTTCAGCCAGGATGGTGAGCTCGTAGTCGCCCGCCGGCAGATCGACGAAAGAGAAATACGCCCCAAAGGCGGCATCCTCGCCGGCGAGATACCTCTCGACGATGTCGTCATGCCCCGCTTGGCGCGGCACCAGCTTACGACGTGTGCCGGCGCCGGTCAGCGTGATCGAAACAATCTTCACCGTCTCGTGCGGCGGACGATAGCTGCCGGCGGGATAATCGATGACATCCCCATCGGCGCCGACGTAGCCGATCAGCGCGCCCTGCGGCACAAGCTGGAAGCTCAGTGTCGGCGTGCGATTGGTTCCAATCTGCACGCGAACCTTGCGTGGTTCGGTCTTGTAGGAGTCAGCGAACAGGCTGGCATCATACAGGCCGGTGGGAATCGGGCCGACCCGGCCGTCGGTGTCCTCCGCCCGCAATGCGACGGTTACCTTGGCGCGCTGTTGCCGTGCTGTCTCGTCAACAGGGGTCAGCAGCAAAACGGGCAATCCCTTGGGGCCGTCGTCGTGCCCGATGAAAGCGAATTTCACGCGTACGTGACCCGGCTGCGGTCCGCTTCTGGCTTTCTGCTCGACGTTCGCCAATATCGCCTGGTACTGAGCAAACACTTGCGGCGAGGACAGGATGCTGACGTGGTCCTCGTCGAAGCCGTACACCATACGCGCCTCGGCCTGGGCAGGATTCCTAAGTTCGCTCGCGAGCGTTACAGTTCCGTCGTTGTTCGGCCGCAGCATGCTGTAGCCGCCCTTGTGGCCGAACAGCAGGTAGTAGTCGACCGTCGGCGGCAGTCGCCGTGCGAAAAGCGCTTGCATGAAGCGGCCTTGCGGCTGCATGTCGATCCAGGACGGCACAACCGCAGGGGAATGTTTGACGCCCAGTTCGGCGGTCGCCTCGCCCGCCCAAGGCGTGGACAGCGATACGAAGAGCTTCGCCTGCGGAAACTGGTCACCGTGGTTCAGCAGAAACGTGCGCACCACGAGCCCGCCCATGCTGTGGGCCGTGATGTAGAGCGTCTCGAAGTGATACCTCAGCTGCAGGTTGAAGAGCTTCCAGTAGAGCAGGTAGGCCATCGAATCGAGCGCGGCGCCGGAGGGATAGTAGAAGAACCAGGGCTGGTAGCGGCTGCGGTCGATGTGGTCGAAGAAGTAACGCCAGTCCTGCGGCGAACCCCCGGCCCCATGCACGAAAAGGATCGGAATCCGGTTCGGATCGAATGGCTCGAGGAAGTAGACATTGCCGCCAGCCGCCTTGAAGAATTCCATCGGCGCCCAGTAACCGCGGGTGCCGTTTTCGGCGGAGAAGATCGGCGCATCGAGATCGGCGAGCGCGCCGGCTTGCGTACTGTGGGAGCGCGCGGCCGACGCGTTGAACGACGTGCCGACCGGAATCGCAGTCCTGGCTGGCGAGGCATCCTTCAGCACTAAATCGAGCGACGCGACCACGCCGGTGCCGGTCGCGACGATCGGGGCCGCGCCGGTGTACTCGCCGGTAGGTTCGCCGGCATCGAAAACGCCGTTGCCGTTGGTGTCGCCGAAGGCGAACAGCGCGTATTCGCCCTTCGGCACAATCAATTCGTAGCCGCCGGGTTCATGCAGCAGTGTTTGATGGGCGATGCTGATGTGGCCGGATTTGCGTGCATATGCAGCTACGATTACCGATCCGCGCCAGCCCGACGGGCTGTCAACGCGGCCGACCAGCACGGTTGACGCATAGAACGCCTTCGACTCCTCGCTGAGTTTGACGAGAGAACAACCACCGACGGCAACACACAAGGTTACCAACAACAGGCGCCCAATGATTTTCGTCACGGACGGATGATCCGAATCGAGGTGACTACAAACCATCTCTTCATCTTGATGCCTAACCTCAAGCATCAGCGGCGCGCGATTTGGCGCGCCCACTGGATGCGCATGTTGACGCCGCGCGGAGCGCGGCGTCAACAGCCTGCTTCGCCTGCCCCGCGTAGCGGGGTCAGGCGCAAGCCCCCAGTTAGGCCGGTCAGTATTGCTTTCACCAGCTATTATTTAAACTTCCACAACTGGCCCGTGACATTCTGACATTTATCCATAAACGCCGCGCCATTCATCGAGCCTTTCACCTGGTTGCCTTCAAGACATTCATCCTTGCTTTCGCGGAACTGAGTGGTGAGCTTGAAGTATCCATTCCCGGCGGGTGTCGCTTTCCACAACTGGCCCGTGACGTTCTGACATTTATCCATAAACGCCGCACCATTCATCGAGCCTTTCACCTGGTTGCCTTCAAGACATTCATCCTTGCTTTCGCGGAACTGAGTGGTGAGCTTGAAGTATCCATTCCCGGCGGGTGTCGCTTTCCACAACTGGCCCGTAACGTTCTGACATTTATCCATAAACGCCGCACCATTCATCGAGCCTTTCACCTGGTTGCCTTCAAGACATTCACCCTTGCTTTCGCGGAACTGAGTGGTGAGCTTGAAATAACCGTCTGGGAAGCTGGAACCAGTGTCAATAGCTAAGGTATTGCTGCTTATTGCAAGGAGAATGATTGCAGGAGCAGTCAATTTAAATAGCTTTTTCATGAGAAAAACTCCTATGAGGAATATAAAGATCCGCTTTACAGTTTCTACTGTTATCGCCGCAGATCATTTACAACAACGCCTAACAGGGCGCGAGTTGAGCGGCACCCGCGCGCGGGTTAAAAGGACGGCTGGCCGGCTTGGAAACTCCCAGCGGGCGCAAGCCGCGAACGCAGTGAGCGGTGTCCGCTCGAACGAGGCGCTCTTGCGCTCACCAGCGGATTGACCGAGCGTCTCGTGTTCCAAGCGATGCAGCGTCTCCGACAAAGTATACGTCCAAAAAAATGGGACTTTGTACAGGGCCATCCCAAAATAACACCCGTCCCCCGCTGCTCCGGCCTCCCCTCCCTATCCCATTGACCGGTTTCCAATAGTTTACGCTTCGCGCTCAATACGTTATGGCCCGCCGGGCCTCACGTTGGGCTGAACTCCGTCCTAACTGCCCGCTCGACTGCTTTTTTCACAGCAACCGTCACAACCGCCATAATCGCCGCGACTGACCCGCCCGCCTATCGCCGTAATCCTGTCTCCCATCCTTTCGGAGACGAATTTATGGGCGACTTCAACCGCTGTATTTCCCTCATTCTGGCCGAAGAGGGCGGCCTGTCCAACCACCGGCAAGACCCCGGCGGCTTGACGAAGCATGGCATCAGCCAGCGCAGCTATCCGACGCTGAACATTGCCGCGCTGACGCTTTCCGAAGCCCAAGCCCTATACCGCCGCGATTACTGGAACCCGATTCATGGCGACGAGCTTCCGTCGGGTCTCGACCTGCTGATGCTCGATTGCGCTATCAACCAAGGCGTGGTCACCGCCATCCAACTCCTGCAACAGGCGATCCGCATCCAGGATGACGGCTTACTCGGCCCGAAGACCTTAGCCGCCGCCGAACACGCCGAGCGAATCAGCGCCCCAAGACTGGTTCGCACAACTTCCGGCACAGCCAAAAAAAAGCCCTTGCCAATGTAGGCTAAGGGCTTGATTTCATGGTGGGCCGTGTGCGGTTCGAACGCACGACCAACAGATTAAAAGTCTGCTGCTCTACCGGCTGAGCTAACGGCCCGGAAAGGGCTGCCAATGGTACAACAATTTGCCTAAATCACAAGTTCTGCTTGTGGTCAGCGCAATGACTGCAAGCGCCGCTCAGCCAAACTCGCCGCCTGACTGTTCGGGTAAACCTGCACTAGCTTTTGCAGCACGTCCCGCGCCCGCGCTGCATCGCCCTGTTCCCCGTAGATATAGCCCAGCTTCAGCAAGGCATCCGGCAGCCGAGCGTTTTGCGGGTAGTGCAGGCCCAGATTGATGAACGCCTCCTTGGCCGCGTCGTAATTCCGGCTCAGATAATAGGCCTCGCCCAGCCAGTATTGCGCATCCCCTACCCGGCTGCTGTTCGGCCAAGCGCTCACAAACCGCTGCAAATCAGCAATGGCCTGCGGATAGCGGCCCTCGCGCAATTCACTCAGGGCTGCGTCAAAATCAGCCGATTCAGTCCCTCCGACAGCTGCTGGCGGTGGCGGCGCTGCTAGTGGTGGCGCTGCTGGCGGTGGCGGGGCGGAAGCCGCAGGAGGCGCAACCGCCGGTGGCGGCGGGCTGCTGTACCCTCCTGGCGGTGCCTGATTCACTCCAGCCGGCGCAGGAGCCGGAATCGCGGCGTTCCGCTCTGTCTGGCGCAAGTCCAGTTGATGGCGCTGGAGTTCGAGTTCACCGCGCAAGCGCCGGACTTCCACTTCCAGTTGCTCGATACGCTGGAGCATCTCCAGAGTCAATTCGCTGTCCGCAGGCTGTTGGGCGAAACCCGCGCTGGGCAGCGCCAGACCACTCAGCGTCAGCAGGATCAGCGCGCAGGGTAGAGGGGGTTTGAACATCACCGTTTTTTCCATCAGTAGACGATTTCCACCCGCCGGTTCAGAGCATAACTCTGCTCATCCTGCCCAGTTGCGGCAGGCCGCTCCTCGCCATAGCTCACCACCCGGATCTGCTGTGGCGTAACGCCCATCGCGATCATGGCCTGCCGCACCGCATTGGCGCGACGCTCGCCCAAGGCAATGTTGTATTCACGGCTACCGCGCTCATCGGTATGCCCTTCCAGTTGGGTGACCGTCCGCGAACTCTTCATCAATCGGCGGGCGTTTGCTTCAATGATGGTCCGGCTTTCCGGCAGAACTTCCGCGCTATCGAAGCTGAAGTAGACAATACGATCAGCGGGAACCGCGCCAACAGCGACGGCTTGACCGGGCCGCCCACCCGCGCCCGCCGTCGCGCCCGTCGCTGTGCCGCCCGCAGCGTCGTAGGTCTCGTAAGCACCGACCGGCGCCTGGCCGTAACCGTAACTGTAAGCTTCCTGGCCCGGCTGCGCGGTAATACCCGGCTGCGCGGTGGCATCCTGGGTCGTCTGCTGCTCTTCAGTGGTGCTTTCGCCAGTCGCAGCGCAACCGGCCAGCAGCGCGAGCGCTGCGGCGACAATCAGGGGGCGAATCCAGTGGTTCATGGTGATTTTCTCCTCTCCAGGTTGCAACATAGAAATCAGCGGGCGAATGGCGCCCAGACCGGGTCACGGCCATTGCCGCGCAAGGCGAAATCCTGTTTGACGCTGCCATCCAGCGACACCGCCGTCAGGCGCTGGCCATTGGAATAGATGATCATCTTGCCGTTCGGGGCAAAGCTGGGCGATTCATCCAATCCGCCAGCAGTGAGCACCCGGAACTGGTGATTCTGCAAGTCCAGCACCGCAATGTGAAAGCGTCCGCCACGCCGATGCACCATCGCAATGGTGCGGCCATCGGGGGATACGGCAGGACGGGCGTTGTAGTCGCCCTCGAAGGTCAGCCGTTGCGCAGCGCCGCCGCCGGGAGCCATCCGGTACAACTGCGGTGATCCCCCCCGATCAGAGGTGAACACGATGCTGCCATCCGGCAACCAGACCGGTTCAGTGTCAATCGCGCCACCACTGGTCAGGCGCACCGGAGTCGTGGACCCAAGGTTGAGGGCGTAAATTTCCGGGTTGCCGTCCTTGGACAAGGTAAACGCCAGTCTCCGGCCGTCTGGAGACCATGAGGGCGCGCCATTGATGCCAGGCGCGGCAGAGACAGTACGGCGAGCGCCGCTGCTCACATCCTGCACCACGATCTGCGGGTGGCGACCTTCAAAGGATACATACGCCAGCCTTGAACCGTCCGGCGACCAAGCTGGCGACATGATCGGCTGGCTGGAGCGCAGGATCGTCTGGGGATTCTGGCCGTCAGCGTCAGCGACCACCAGATACCAGGTTCCGCCGCCGCCGGCGACATAGGCAATGCGGGTGCCGGCCAGCCCTTTGTCACCAGTGAGTTTCTCGTAGATCAGATCACTGATGCGATGCGCCACTGCCCGCAACTGGTTGGCGGGCGCGTCGAACGACAGGTTCAGTAACTGGCCGCCCTGAGCGCCGCTTAACTGAAATTGCACGACATAACCACGGGAACCGCCGGAATTAGCTTGACCGGCTACCGAGTAATCGGCCCGCGATCCGGCGGGTTGCGGAGCAAATTTGCCGGTCCGCTGGAGATCAGAGGCAATGATGCCGGCAATATTTTCTGGAGCGCCGCCGCTGAACGGAGCAATTGCGATGGGAACGCCGCCACCCTCAATGCCCTTGGTGATATCCAGCGTTATTTGCGCGTGGGCGACCATCACGCCAAACACGCCCATTAAAATTACTAAAAACCAGGTCGTTCTTTCAATTGCTTTCAAGGATCAGCCTCCCTTGGAACTTGCAGGTCATAAGGATTTAAACCGTTCTCAATTAATCGGAATCCGAAGCCCGAAATGTTATCTGTAGCGACTGCTTGGCGATATACGCAGACTGGTAGGCATCAGCAGGCATCGGTAATGGCGACGCTCTGAGCGCCGCAGCTTTTACTGAATTATCAAACAGGGCATCCCCGCTGGACTTGGAAATTCTGACGTTAGTCACTGCACCGGAAGCCGTTACCGATATGACCAGTTCGCAACTCAAGCCACTCTGACTGTCAGGCGGCGGATTCCACTGACGCTTCACATACGGCTTAATCCTGTTGCCGGCAAACTCACGAGCCGCCAACTCCTGAGCCAGCTTGTGCGCTTCTTCCTCTTTACGCCGGGCCTCTGCCTCGGCTTCCGCCTTGCGTTTCGCCTCTTCATCCGCTTTACGCTTGGCCTCTTCGGCTGCCTTGCGTTTCGCCTCTTCATCCGCTTTACGCTTGACTTCCGCCGCTTCGCGCTTAGCCTCTTCGGCGGCTTGCCGTTTGGCCTCCGCCGCTGCCTGACGTTTCGCCTCTTCGGCGGCTTGCCGTTTGGCCTCCGCCGCTGCCTGACGTTTCGCCTCTTCGGCGGCTTGCCGTTTGGCCTCCGCCGCTGCCTGACGCTTAGCCTCTTCGGCGGCTTGCCGTTTGGCCTCCGCCGCTGCCTGACGTTTCGCCTCTTCGGCGGCTTGCCGTTTGGCCTCCGCCGCTGCCTGACGTTTCGCCTCTTCGGCGGCTTGCCGTTTGGCCTCCGCCGCTGCCTGACGCTTGGCTTCCGCCGCTGCCTGACGCTTCTCCTCCTCAGCGGCTTGCCGTTTGGCTTCCTGAGCTGCTTCGCGCTTGGCCTCCGCCGTTGCCTGACGCTTGGCCTCCGCCGCTGCCTGACGTTTCTCCTCCTCAGCCGCTTGCCGCTTGGCTTCCTGAGCTGCTTCGCGCTTGGCCTCCGCCGCTGCCTGACGTTTCGCCTCCGCCGCTGCCTGACGCTTGGCTTCCGCCGCTGCCTGACGCTTCTCCTCCTCAGCGGCTTGCCGTTTGGCTTCCTGAGCTGCTTCGCGCTTGGCCTCCGCCGTTGCCTGACGCTTGGCCTCCGCCGCTGCCTGACGCTTCTCCTCCTCAGCGGCTTGCCGTTTGGCTTCCTGAGCTGCTTCGCGCTTGGCCTCCGCCGTTGCCTGACGCTTGGCCTCCGCCGCTGCCTGACGCTTCTCCTCCTCAGTCGCCTGACGCTTGGCTTCCTCAGCGGCTTGCCGTTTGGCTTCCTCAGCCTCACGGCGGGCTTCCTCCTCCTTCTGATGGCGAATTTCCGCCTGACGCCGCTCTTCAGCTTCCCGTTCTGCCCGAGCCAATCTGGCCTGCCGTTCCGCCGCTTCACGCTGCCGTCGTTCTTCAGCCGCTTGCCGGGTCAATTCCTCCCGGGTCGCCATTTCATCCACCATTTCAGCCGGGATCGGTTCAGCGACAGTTGGCTGGGTGTCCAATGCCCCGGACATTTGCAGATTCATCAACAGGAAACCAATAGCCAACGCATGAATCGCGACGGCTACTATTGTCGCCACGACATCCTGTTGCCACACCTGCCGCCGGGATTGCATCGGTCAAGTTTACCGGTGGACCGGCTCATCCGGCGGAGCGGTAGACAGGCCGACTTTGCTGGCCCCAGCCTTGTTCAGCGCCGTCATTGCCCTGATCACCCGGTCGTACACCAGTTCCCGGTCAGCGCGAACCAACACTGGCGGCTGTGGCTTGTGGGTCAGCAAATCCCCGATAATTTGGCGTTGCGGTTCCAGCGTATCGCAGTTCACAAGCTGCGCCTGTCCTGCGCCGACGTTCAGAAAGCAACCGCCATCCTTGCGGATCGACAGCACCACCACTTCACTGTCCTGATTATGAGTGTTGATCGGCTCTGCCGGAGCCTTAGGCAAATCAACTTCCACCCCCTGATTGAGCAGTGGCGCAGTGACCATGAAGATCACCAGCAACACCAGCATCACATCGATGTAGGGAACGATATTGATTTCAGCCTTCAGGCGACTGTGCGAGCTGCGCCGGGTCATGTCGCCTATCCCTGAGATTGCGCGGCGGCGCGGGCAGCGGCATCGGCGTAGTTTTTACGCTGGCTGTAGGACTGGCGCTGAAGGATATTGGAAAACTCTTCCATGAAAGTCTCGTAGCGGTTCGCCAACCGATCAACTTCATGGGCATAGCGATTGAAAAAAATGACCGCTGGAATCGCCGCAAATAAGCCCATAGCGGTAGCGACCAGCGCCTCGGCAATACCTGGCGCGACTTGCGCCAAGGTCGCCTGTTGCACCAGCCCTAAGGCACGGAAAGCGTTCATGATCCCCCATACCGTGCCAAACAGGCCAATATAGGGACTGGTGGAACCGGTCGTCGCCAGCAGGGACAGGTACATTTCCAGATCATCCAGTTCTCGCGAACAGGCGGCCCGCATCGCCCGTTGAGCGCCGCTGACCACCGATTCCGGGTCCATCGCCGGACGGGAGCGCAAACGCAGAAATTCCTGGAATCCGGCCAGAAAAATGGCTTCCATCCCGCCTACCGGTTCCTGCTGATGGTTAATGTCAGCATAGAGTTTGGATAAATCGGTCCCCGACCAGAAGTCATCCTCGAACTGGTCGGTCGCCCGTTTGGCGGAAGACAGCACCAGCGCCTTCTTGACGATCACCCACCACGAACCCAGTGAAATCAGCGCCAGCCCCAGCATGATGAGCTGCACGATTAGACTGGCGTTGGTTATCAGGCTCCAAAACGACAAATCATGAGCCACCAGCAATCTCCCTTAGTCTCTGTCCACATCCACGGAAAGCGCGGAACTCACGGAAAAATGATTCAATACTTTATTCACGGAAAGCACGGAAAAATTCAAGGGGCTCCAGAACCAGCCCCAAACAAATCGGTACTGACTACCGGCGCAGCTACAGCCAATCCAAAGTGACGGTAGGCGTGCGCAGTCGCCACCCGGCCACGCGGGGTTCTCATCAAAAACCCCTGCTGAATCAGGTACGGCTCCAGCACATCTTCAATGGTGCCGCGCTCCTCGCCCAGCGCCGCCGCCAGTGTATCCAGCCCCACCGGCCCACCGCCGAATTTATCAATCATCAGCCACAATAACCGCCGATCCTGTTCGTCAAAGCCGCGCTCATCGACCTTGAGCATATCCAGCGCCTGCCCAGCCACTTCAACACTAATCCGCCCATCGGCTCGAATTTGCGCGAAATCCCGCACCCGCCGCAACAGGCGGTTAGCAATGCGCGGCGTTCCCCGCGAGCGCCGGCCAATTTCCATCGCCCCAGCGGGATAGTCGGTTTCGACGCCGAGAATCCGCGCCGAACGGGCTACAATCTCGGTCAATTCTTCCGGGCTGTAAAACTCCAGCCGGTGAACGATCCCGAACCGATCCCGCAACGGCGAAGTCAGCAATCCCGCTCGTGTGGTCGCCCCGACCAGCGTGAAGGGCGGCACATCCAACTTGATCGACCGTGCTGCCGGTCCTTCGCCGATCAGGATATCGATCTGATAATCCTCCATCGCCGGATACAACACTTCCTCGACTACTGGACTCAGGCGGTGAATCTCGTCGATGAACAGTACGTCGTGCGGCTCCAGATTGGTCAGCAGCGCCGCGACATCGCCAGCCCGCTCCAGCACCGGTCCGGAGGTCTGGCGTAAATTGACGCCCATTTCGGCAGCGATGATATGCGCCAACGTGGTTTTACCCAGCCCTGGCGGCCCGAACAACAGCACATGATCCAGCGCTTCATTTCTGGCGCGAGCGGCGCGGATGAACAGGTCCATCTGCTCACGCAACGGTTGCTGGCCGATATAATCCGCCAGCCGCCGGGGACGCACCGCCCGATCCAGCGAGGCGTCTTCGCCGCTGGCAGCCGGAGAAATCAAGCGGTCGGGAGAGTTCATTCGTTAAGATTAAAAGTCCAATTTTAAAGGTTAAAGAAACGCGGTACTGGCCTTTGATTTTCCGTAACTCTATGGATCAGGGTTAGTTTAACGCCGTACCTGTGCCTGCAAGGCCAGCCGGATAATCGCTTCGCTGCTTAACCCGTCGGTTTCAAGACTTTGCACCATGCGCGAGGCTTCCGGGAGCTTGTAGCCCAGTGACACTAGGGCGCTGACGGCGTCATCTGCCGGACGCGCCTCGGGCGCAACGATTAAACCGCTCGTCAACCCAACCGCCGCTGAATCGCCGCCCAGTCCGCCGATCCGATCCCGTAGTTCGATGATCAGCCGCTCAGCAGTCTTTTTGCCAATCCCCGGCAGCCGGGTCAATGAAGCCGCATCGCCGTCGCGCACGCACCGTCCAAACAACTCTACGCTCATCCCCGACAGAATCAGCAGCGCCAACCGGGGACCCACGCCGGAAACACGGATTAACTCGCGGAACAGCGCCCGTTCCGCCAGATGGGCAAAGCCGTAGAGGGTGTGGGCATCTTCGCGCACCACCAGATGCGTGTGCAGCGTGATCTCGGCACCCACCTCCGGCAAGGTTTGGAAAGTGGTCAGCGAGGCTTCCAGTTCGTAACCCACCCCGTGAGCGTCAATCATCAGCGCGGGCGGCTGTTTCCAGGCCAGCAACCCACGCAACCGGCCAATCATCGCCGCCGCCCGACCAGCGTGACCGCCGCCCCCAACCGCTGGAGCGTTTGCCGGGTATGGCCGTGACAAATCGCCACCGCCAGCGCGTCAGCGGCGTCACTCTGCGGCAAGGCCGGTAGATTCAGCAGTAAAGCGATCATCCGTTGCACCTGGGTTTTATCCGCCGCTCCACTGCCGACAACCGCCTGTTTGATCGCCCGCGCTGCATATTCACTGACCGGCAGTCCGGCGACCACCACCGCGCAAATCGCCGCGCCGCGCGCCTGACCGAGCTTAAGCGCCGAATCGGGATTACGGTGCATGAACACCTGTTCAACGGCGACCTCTATTGGCTGATACTCCTGAATCAGGCTGGCGATGCCCTCAAAGATGGTTTTCAATCGCTCCGGCACCGGTCGGCTGCTGTCGGTCTGAATACCGCCGCTGGCGATATAGCGACTGCGCGGCCCGTCCATCTCGACAATCCCGTAGCCAGTGATCCGCGAGCCGGGATCAATGCCCATTAGCCGGATGATCGTCATATGACGTTTATCGTCTGGTGATCGGGCACAGGCTGGTTTGACGAATTCTGCCCAACGGCAAGAAGTTTATTTCACTCAACGCAAATTTACACATTGAAGCGAAAGTGCATCACATCGCCTTCCTGAACAATATACTCCTTACCTTCCAGCCGCCATTTACCGGCCTCGCGGGCGCCGGCTTCACCATGCCCGACCAGGTAGTCGGCATAGGCGATGACTTCGGCGCGAATGAATCCGCGCTCAAAGTCACTGTGAATCACGCCTGCCGCCTGTGGTGCGGTCGAGCCAATCCGCACCGTCCAGGCCCGCACTTCTTTGGGACCGGCGGTGAAGTAGGTTTGCAGCCCCAGCAGCGTATAAGCAGCGTGGATCACTCGATCCAGCCCCGGCTCGGTCAGCCCGTAGTCGGCCAGAAACTCGGCCCGGTCAGCATCCGCCAGTTCCGCCAGTTCTGCCTCAATCGCCGCGCAAACCGGAACTACTCCGGCGCCTTCCTGCGCGGCCATCTCGCGCACCTGCTCCAGCAGAGGATTGTCGCTAAAACCATCCTCGGCGACGTTAGCGACGTACAACACCGGCTTGCTGGTTAATAAAAACAGTTCCCGCAGCGCTTCGTGTTCCCCGGCAGCCAGCGCCAAAGCCCGCACCGGCGCTCCAGTATCGAGATGCGCCTGCACCCGTTCCAGTACTTCCTTGCGTTCCAGCGCCTCGCGCCCGCCGGCTTTAGCCGCTTTCTCGGCCCGTTGCAGGGCTTTTTCTACCGTCGCCAGATCGGCCAGCGCCAGTTCAGTGCTGATGGTTTCAATATCCGAACGTGGATTCACCCCGCCGGCCACATGAATCACGTCATCGTTTTCAAAGCAGCGCACCACATGGGCAATAGCGTCCGTCTCGCGGATATGGGCGAGAAATTGGTTGCCCAGCCCCTCGCCTTTTGACGCGCCGGCTACCAGTCCGGCAATGTCCACAAATTCGACGGTAGCGGGAATGATCTGCTTTGGCTTAACAATGGCCGCCAGCGCCGACAACCGGGGATCAGGCACCGGCACGATCCCGACGTTAGGATCGATGGTGCAGAAGGGATAATTTTCGGCCTGAATGCCGGCTTTGGTAAGGGCGTTGAACAGGGTGGACTTGCCGACATTCGGCAAGCCGACAATGCCGCATTGGATGGCCATGAGGTGTTCCGGGAGGTAGGTTCGTTCAGGAAGCGGAGGGGGCAGCGAGCGTTTCAACCAGCCGGCTGTGCAAGGATTGGATAGCCGGGTTCCACCGACCGGCGATCAGGCGCGGCAATTCGCGCAGGGCATCGGCTATCGCCTGATCCAGCATCGCCCGCTCGGCTTGTGAGGCGCGGCGCAGCACATGATCCAGCACCTCGCGGCTCTGGCCGGGGTGGCCGATGCCAAGGCGCAGACGAGGAAAGTCGTTACCACCCAAGTGAGCGATCAGATCGCGCAGACCATTGTGGCCGCCGTGGCCGCCCGAGCGCTTCACGCGCACTACGCCCGGCGGTAAATCCAGATCGTCATGCACCACCAAAATTTCCGGCAGCGTCATTTTATGAAACCGGGCCAGCGCCGCAACAGCCTGGCCGCTGCGGTTCATAAAGGTCATCGGTTTAAGGAGCCATAGCTCCTGACCATTCAGCGTGATCCGGCCGGTCTCACCGTGAAACCGGCTCTCCGGGCGGAAACTACCGCCGTGCTGACGGGCCAATTCATCCACCAGCCAGAACCCGGCATTATGGCGGGTCTGGGCGTAATCGGAGCCGGGATTACCCAGCCCGACCACCAGCCGCAATAACGGCGCAGCTTCCGGCATGGTGACAGTTCCGCTCGCAACGTCGTCCGGAATCAGGTTGCCGGCGTGGTCGGGGCGACGACGCTGGACTCTTCGCCGCCGTGGGCGTGATGGATGCTAACCACGATGGCGTCCTGATCGGAACCCGGAGTGACTTTGTCGGCCAATTCGACCCCGTCCGGCAGCGGAATCCCGCTCAGGTGCAGCGACTCACCCATGCCCAGGTTGGTCAAATCAATGGTGACGAACTCTGGCAAATCCTTGGGCAGACAGGTGATTTCAAGGTCGATCAACGCATGGCTGACCACACCACCCTGCTGCTTGACACCCTTGGCGTTGCTTTCGTTGATAAAGTGCAGCGGCACATGGACGCGCAATTTGCGGTCGGCGCTGGCTCGCAGGAAGTCGATATGCAGGATGGTCGGCTTGAATGGATGGCGCTGCAAATCACGCAGTACCGCCGTTTCAATCTGGTCGCCGATCTTCAGGGTCAGAACGTGCGAATAAACTGCCGGGTTCTGTAACTGGGTGACGAAGTTAAGATGATTCAAGGTGAGAGGCAGCGGATCCTGACCACCACCGTACAGAATGGCCGGCACCTGACCGGCGCGGCGCAGGCGGCGGCTCGCACCTTTGCCCAAATCGCTGCGTGGTTCGGCAGTGAATTCAAAGGTTATACTCATTAGCTTGGTACTCCAGTAGTGAAGACAAAAGACAACGCGCCCGCGACCAGACGCGCCGTTTTGGCAATCCCGCCGTGAACCGGGCGGGGCGGTGTTAAATCGGTAACGCCCTTCTCGTGGATACGAGGTATCGCAATTTATTGTCGTTGTTTAGTTGCAGTCATGTCCAAATTTGGCGCACTGCCAAAAATGGTTATAGTGCCTCCGGCGTAGTGCCCTTGGCTAGGCTAATCGATTAGACACTGCACTAAGAATAGAACGAAGCATACTGGATCCAGAATGTGAAAATAGCCAACCTAGAAAACCACCATTTGCTATGACTATGATCCAAAAAACGATTTGAAACGACCGTTTTTTCGACTTATGGCGTAGCAGTTGTTGTGCCACTAAAGCCCCAGGCCAACCACCGATTAATCCAAGTATATGCAGTGTATTCTCTGGCGTTCTCCATCGATCATTTCTGGCTGCTGATTTATCTTTCGCATAGGCAAAAAACGCTATAACACTTGTGCCTAGATACAAAGCAAGGACTGCAAAAGGCAACTTGTTGACTAAAACTGATACAGCCAAGAAAACGAGGAAGAGCGTAGCTAATATCAGTAAAACTGCACTACCTCCAGATAAATTTGCTGTGTGATCGCCGATAAATGCAACTTTCTCAGCTTGAAATCGACCAGTGGCATCAGCGTTCAGTTCATAGCTAACAATTTCTTCACCAGAGGGACGGCGACGTCGGTTTGAAAACGCATTAATATGGACGAATACTTGCCTGCCACCGTTACTTGGTGTAATGAATCCGAAGCCTTGTTCATCCTTCCACTTAGTTATCTTGCCTTGATAGCGCATACGAACTATATGAAGAGCCTAATCGATTATTTAAATAGACCACTAAGACGCAATGAAACGCACTATGGGAGGATATTTAGCACCCAGCATCGCCCAAACTGATACCGATGGTTTATCCTGCTCACAGGACTACAAAAACAGCGAACTGACAGACTCTTCCAGATGAATCCGGCGCATGGTTTCGGCGAGGAGTCCGGCCACGGGAATCTGGCGGATATTAGGGCAGGCGGCCGTTTCAGGCCGCAAGGGGATGGTGTCGGTAATGACCAGTTCGTCGAGTACCGACTTACGGATGTTGTCCGCCGCCGCACCGGACAATACGGCGTGGGTGCAATAGGCCCGCACCGAAGCAGCGCCCCATTCCTTGAGCGCCTTGGCCGCCAGACAGAGGGTGCCGGCGGTATCCACCATGTCATCCACTACGATGCAATGCTGGCCTTCGACATCGCCAATGACGTGCATGACTTGGGACTGATTGGGTGCGGGACGGCGTTTGTCGATGATCGCCAGTTCAGCATCATTCAGCCGCTTCGCCAAGGCGCGTGCGCGAACTACGCCGCCGACATCAGGGGAAACCACCATTACATCGCCGGGATTCCGGGCGCGGATGTCGCTGAGGACAATAGGCGTGGCGTAGATGTTGTCCACCGGCAGATCGAAAAAGCCCTGAATCTGGTCGGCATGCAAGTCCACCGTCAGCACCCGATCCACACCCACGCTGGTAATCATGTTGGCGACGACTTTGGCCGAAATCGGCACCCGCGCCGACCGGGGCCGGCGATCCTGCCTGGAATAGCCAAAGTAGGGGATGACCGCCGTGACCCGCACCGCCGAGGAACGACGCAGCGCATCCGCCATCACCAACAGCTCCATGATGTTGTCATTGGTGGGAGCGCAAGTGGGCTGAACGATGAACACATCCTTGCCGCGCACGTTCTCCATCAACTCGACCAGGACTTCGCCATCGCTGAAGCGGCTGACCACCGCCTGACCAAGGGGCAACTGGAGATGCTCGGCAATATCGCGGGCCAGTTGCGGGTGAGCGTTACCCGTGAACACCATCATGCGGCCTTCGTACACGATCATGTTCCCCCGTAGATGTGCTGTAGAAAAGATGGCTGGGCCGCCAGGATTCGAACCTGGGAATGCCGGATCCAAAATCCGGTGCCTTACCGCTTGGCGACGGCCCAATAATTCAGAGACGATTCAAATAGATGCTGCGCATCCCCGCGCCAGCCGCTCATCCAGAGGCGAACCATTGCGCCCTGCTGCGACAAAGCCGCTCCATCCCGGCGGCAACTGCTCCAGCACCCGGCTAGCGCTTACGGCGTCCGGGAAGGCGGCAAACACGCTAGCCCCGGTCCCGGTCATCCTGGCAGCGCCATACTGGCGCAACCAAGCAGCGGCAGCGGCTACTTCCGGGTAGCGGCGGTACACCACCGTTTCGCAATCATTGCCGCCTGCACCGCT
Source organism: Candidatus Competibacteraceae bacterium (assembly GCA_003989085.1). Lineage (GTDB taxonomy): Bacteria > Pseudomonadota > Gammaproteobacteria > Competibacterales > Competibacteraceae > RXIV01. The sequence continues at coordinate 290,260 of RXIV01000001.1, read as the reverse complement.
CAGGAAGTCGGCTATTGTGCTGAGTGGCGAATTTCTTGTCAATTCCGGGTCATTGAACACTGCGCCAGTCGCCACCTGACAGGCCGGGGTCAGCACCACAAACCACGGTTCCGGCAATTCCACCGGGGTCAACCGTTCACCCACGCCTTCCGCCCATGCCGCCTGACCGTGAACGAACACTGGCACATCCGCGCCGAGTTGCAGGCCAAGCTCCGCCAGTCGCGTCCGGCTCAGGCCGGTTCCCCAGTAATAGTTAAGCGCCACCAGCGTGGTCGCTGCATCGGAACTGCCGCCGCCCAACCCACCGCCCAACGGCAACCGTTTTTCAATGCGAATCGTAGCGCCAGAGCCGGTTCCTGTGGCTTGTTGCAGCAACCGGGCAGCGCGGAAAGTCAAATCAGCCTCTGGAGCAACACCGGTCACCACGCCTTCCCGTTCGATCACTCCGTCAGCGCGAGGGATAAACCACAGCCAGTCGCAGCGATCCAGAAATTGAAACACCGTTTGCAGCCGGTGATAGCCATCCGCCCGCCGCCCAATGATGCGGAGCGTGAGATTCAGCTTAGCGGGCGCCGGCCAGGCCGTGGGATCGTTGATCATTGGCTCCACTCCTCAATGATTAACTTGACGCTCAGCTCCTGCCGGCGGGCCATGATCCGTTCAGGCAGATCCAGGCTTAACGGCGCGGCATAGGCATAAGCCAGATATTCAATGATCCAGCCATCCTGCTCCAGCCGGATCAGCCGACCTTCCGCGTCGGTCTGGACCGCCGGCGCTGTGCCAGGTTCCGGCAGGCCGCGAATCCAGTAGCGGAGACCGTTTACCGGTAGCCGCGCCCCAACCGCCTGTTCCAGCAGAACATCGGGATTAGGCGCAGTCTGAATCTGACCATCCGCAGTTTGAATCCGCACTGCTTGCTCATCACCCTCAACCCGGACCCGGCCCTGCCCCAGTGGGCCAATCAGATCAATCCGATAATCGGAACCTTGCTGCGCCCACTGAAAACCGGCGTGCCAGCCCTCCGAGCCATTGACCACGCCAATCCGCCCGGCGGCGTTCCATTGCGTCAGATGCTGCAACGCCGACTGGCGGGCAACCCAGGCCTTGGTCGCTTCCGGGGAGGTCGTGGGCGAAACTGCGCAGCCGGTCAGCAGCGCAAGAACCAGCGCCATGCTGAATTGCATTTTTTGCCGGATCGGGGACGAGAGGGGATCAAGGTTCATGCAGAGTCTCTTGAATCAAATGGTTATAGCTGAATCTGCGCGAACAGCGGCGCAAAAACCGCCCGCGCCAGTTCTGTAAACTCGGCATCCAGCGGATCGGTATCCCGAAACGCTAATTGATAATAGGCATCCTCCCGTTCCGCCCGGTTGTAGCCGTAGTCACTCCCTTCCCATGCTCGCTGCGCCACCCGCAGGGCTTTGTCCGTATCCTGATTTTTATCCTTGCGCAGCGCGTCGATATACGCCAGCGCAGTTTTCGGGAAGAAGTGCAACGGTCGTCGCGTCCCCTGCCAGTACAGCTCCAGCAGCGCTTGCAAGTGGGTAGCGGCGGATTCGATCGGCTCCAACAGCACTTCCTGATCCTCAGCCACCCAATGGCTTTGTCGCGGCATACCCTCCGGCGCAGCGACGTTCAGCACCAGATGATGCAGCCATAAATTCAGATAATCATTAGCCTTCATGCCCGCCAACCGGTAGCCGACCCAGCCTTCCGGGGTCAGGCCACTGATCTGGCCGGTCAGGCGGAATTCGCCGAGCGGCATATCCATCACCAACGGCTCTTGCGCCCGACGCGGCCATACCCGCCCCAAGCGTCCGGCAAAGCGCGTCACTCGCTCTTGCGCCTGCTGGAAAATACATTCACCAACCTGACCGTGCGGCAAAGCGCCCTCGGCTCGCAGGATCGTCGCAATGTCCGCTGCTGATCGCCGCTCCAGATGCAGTTCCAGCATCTGACCAAGCACCTGATAATTTTCCAATCCATTGAGAACGAACGGCTCACGGGTCGTCAACGCCTCTTCGCCTTCCTCCGGACGGACGCCCAGCCGCTCCCGCAACAGCCAACGAGCAGGATTCTTGAAAAAGTGGATCAGATCGTCCAACCGCACGCTGCGCAGCGCCGGTTCCGGTTCTGGCAATTCCACCGTCAGCAGCGCCGCTGGAACCTGCTCGCCGCGCCCGGCCTGCCGCCCAGCGGCAACCAGTTCCTGCGCATAGCTGAATAATCGGGAGTCGCCGCTGAAATAGCGTCGGCTGAACGCCTGCAAGGGATGGCGCGTCACCAGTTGCTCGCTAGCCCGGCCACCCCCAGCGCAATAAAACCCCCGATCCAGCGTATCCAGCCACTCGCTGACCAGCACCGATGGCGGCAGGACGGTGTTATCACGGATGTTCTGGCCAACATAGCTGAGGTAGAAGCAGCGCCGGGCCGACAGCAGGGTTTCCAGAAACAGGTAACGGTCATCCTGGCGGCGGGAACGGTCGCCACGCCGGAAGCGGTCAGCCATCCGATCGAAGCTGACGGGCCGGTGCGGACGCGGGTAGGCGTCATCATTCATGCCGATCAGGCACACCACCGGAAACGGAATGCTGCGCATCGGCACCATTGCGCAGCAGGTCACACCACCGCCCAGAAACCGGGCTACGCCGCTTTCCGGGGTATTCAACTGGCCGCGCAAGGCCGATTTAATGACCGCCAGCGTGACTGCTTCGCCAAACGCGGCCTGGCCGGCCTGATCGTCCAGGGTTTCCAGCGCCCGGCGAATCAGTTGCAATTCATTTTCCTCACGGTCACGGGGATCGAAAAACTGTGCCAACACCCCGTGTAGCGTGGTCATCCAATCGGCCAGCGGTCGGCGTTCCCGCAAACGAGCGTCCAGTCCAAACAGTGCTTCAGCGAAACTCTGCAAACCGCCGAGGGCTTGCGCATCGCTGCCTTCCACTTCGTCATAGGGCAGGATGCCACGGTACAGATCGCGCCCCTCGCCGGGCAGCGCGTAGCCCAACAGCAACCGATCCAGTCCGGCCCGCCAGGTATTCTCAGGGGTGGCCGGCAAGTCCCAAGCACTCTTGATGTCGGCATCAATCCCCCAGCGAATGCCGGTCCCTCGCACCCAGCGGCGGATTCGCGCCAAATCGTCCTCACTCAGTCCGAACCGCCTCAGCACCGCCGGTTGTTCGAGCAGCCCCAGCACCTGCACCGCATCGAACCGACCACCGCCCATTTCCAGCAACTCAAAAAACGCCTCGATCAAGGGGTTTTCGGTAGGAATGCCCTGATCGGCGATGCTGAACGGAATCCGCCGGTCGTGAGGGGCGGTGTCAAACACGGCTTCGATCAGCGGTCCATAAATGGCGATGTCCGGGGCCATCACGATCACGTCGGAAGGTTGCAAGTCCTGGTGGGTCTCGAACAGCGCCAGCAATTGATCGTGCAGCACTTCCACTTCGCGCATCGGCCCGTGGCAGACATGAATCTGCACCGAACGATCTTCTGGCAATAAGGGCAACGGGGGGCAGTCGTCGCTGCCGCGATCCCGCAAGTGGAGAATATCGGCCTGCACTTGCGGTAACAGGCCACTGCCGGACGGTTCGGCAAAATCGTCGGTTTCAGCCCGTGGGTAGTTTTGCAGCCCGTCGATGAAATCCCGGCCCTGTTTGCCCAGCGAGGCCAATAGAGGATTGCCCACGGTCAGATAGGCGTCTTCCGGGTCAGTCTCCTCACCCAGCCGGGCCAGATCGCGCTCGGCCCGGATGTCGCCCCAGTATTCCTGACAGGGATTGAGCAGGAACAGATGCACGTCGATAAAACGCGCTAGCCCAGCCAGCAAATCCAGATACAACGGCGGTAATGCAGCGATACCGACAATGGCGATCCGCTCCGGCAGCCGGCGCGGGTTGAAGCCGCCCTGATCCAGCGCCGCCCGGAACTGGCGCTGCACCTGCACCCGATGCGCCTCGCCGTGATGCGCCAGCCGTCGCCACAGCTCTGCTTGCCAGTGATCCTCTTTGCCCGCTTCCCATGCGTCAATCCAATCCGGTCGGTAGACCAGATATTGATCGAAGCAATCGGCCAGCCGGCTGGCCAGTTCGTAACGACGGAAGTCGTCATCGTCATGGCCCAGGTAGGCGCGGGCTTCAGCAAAACAGGGCGTATCTTCCACCTCCTGCAACAGAGTCATCAGCCGCCAGGTCAAAACCGGCTTCTCAAACGCCGAGACCGGCGGCAGGTGACGCAGCACCGCCCGGCTCATCTCCCACAGAAAAGTGGCCGGGAACTGGAAACTGAGATTGGCGCAAATTCCTAGCCGGTCAGCCAGCCGCAGCGCCAGCCAGCGGGCCATACCGTTGCTCTGGGTGATGATGATTTCCTGCGCCAAGGGCGAGCGCAGAGGTTGACGCAACTGATCGGCCAGCCGCTCTGTCAGGCTTTCCAGCCGGTTGCTTTGATGAACGTAAAACATGGGGCGCTCAGTGACTGGGTTGGGCTGTAGCCGTATAGCGGGGGATGGCGGGCCGGTCGGTCCATCCGCTTGAACCACCTGTGGCGAATCGCAGCATAATCCCGGCAAATTTCGCTGGATGTCAACTGGCAAAGGCGGATCGCGCTGGTCACTGGCACAACGCAACGCCCCGCATCTGTTGGCAGATGCGGGGCGTTTTTCAGTCACTTACCACCGACCGACAATGGGCAGATCGTCCTTCTAATCGAAGGAAACTATTGGGGTAACAACGGTCGATCCCGCAACCGTCCCATTGACCGTTGCCGTTTACACCAGCATCTAACCGATGACCTGCCCGATCCGATCCAGCGCCTTGGTCAGATTCCCCATACTGGTCGCGAAGGAGATCCGCACACAGCCTTCCGCGCCAAACGCCGATCCTGGCACCACCGCCACGCCCACCTCATTGAGCAGCCGTTCGGCGAAAGCAATGTCATTCGCCAGCCCCAGCCGATTCATCGCCTGCTGAAAATTCGGGAAGATGTAAAACGTCCCATCCGCCGGCGCAACCGCCACACCAGGCATCGCCTTCAGTACGCTGTAAACATAGTCATGCCGTTCCCGGAACGCCTGGGTCATCATCGCCACGAAGGACTGATCGCCGTTCAGCCCCGCCTCTGCGGCGAACTGGGAAATCGAGGTCGGATTCGAGGTGCTTTGCGACTGGATATTGGTCATGGCGTTGATCAAATCCTTTGGCCCGCCGCAGTAGCCGATCCGCCAGCCGGTCATCGAATAAACCTTCGAGACGCCATTCAGCACGACCGTCCGGTCGGACAAGTCCGGGCAGACATTGAGGATGTTGCAGAACGGCTCCCCGGTCCACAGGATATGTTCATAAATATCATCGGTGGCGATGTAGACCTGCGGATGCTGGCGCAACACTTCACCCAATCCGGCCAGTTCCGCCGCGCTGTACGCCACGCCGGTGGGATTGGACGGGCTATTGATCACCATCAGCTTGGTACGCGGGGTAATGGCGGACGCCAATTGCGCCGGGGTGATCTTGAAATGCTGGTCAATGCCGGCGCTGACGATGACCGGAACGCCATCGGCCAGCAGCACCATATCGGGATAGGACACCCAGTACGGCGCGGGAATAATGACTTCATCGCCGCTGTTCAATAGCGCCTGGGCCAGATTGTAGAAACTCTGCTTGCCGCCGCAGGACACCAGAATCTGTTTGGGTTCGTAACTTAGGCCGTTATCGCGCTGAAACTTGGCGATGATCGCCTTTTTCAGACTGGCGGTGCCGTCTACCGGGGTGTACTTGGTAAAACCGGCGTGAATGGCCTGGATCGCGGCTTCCTTGATGAACTCGGGGGTGTCGAAATCCGGCTCGCCGGCCCCCAGACCGATGACATCCTTGCCAGCGGCCTTGAGTTCATTGGCTCTAGCGGTGACGGCCAGAGTAGGGGAAGGTTTGATGCGTTGTACACGTTCGGAAAGCGGCGTGATCACGGGGACTCCTGAAAATGGGCCGGGGTTGACTGCACAGAATAGGCAAGGCGTGGAATCATACTGAAAAATTCCCGCCCCGGCCAAAGTTCCCCGCCTCGCTGCTCCGCCAAACCCGCTACGCTTCCACCGACTCCACATCGTGGCGCAATTCAGCCGCCGCCGCCCGCAGCAGCCCGAAGATCTGCTTTACCCCGGCGCAGTCGTAATCACGGCGCGGCCACTTGAAATAACCGCCACAACTGTTGAGAAACGCGCAAGCCCGGCATTCCTCAGCCGTCGCCAGCGCCTGTTCGATCCAGGCGTTCAAATCGGCGTCCGGCGTAACCGTGAGTTCGATCCCGGCCAGCCGGCCCGACAAGGATTCTGCGCCATCATCGCCCACATCGCGTAACCGGTCAGGTTCCTCATCCAGAACCCGCCACAGCGGCATTGGCTCATCGTGATAAAAGCCTAACAACGCACTGTGGAAATACTCGATGGGCTGGGCCACCGTCGGCTGACGCAGATAAAACTCCAGCACCGCCGTCAGTTCCCCAATCAGCGCCGGATCGGGCTGGCCCGGCTCCAGCCGCACCGCAAAGTCCAACGCCACCGCAGTCTTGACGGCCTTGCCAAAGTCCGGCGTCACCGGGATCACAATCCGCACCGGATGGTTATCGAGCAGATTGCTATGGCGATACAGCAACGGAAACTCGGCGGCGGGATCCCGCATGACCAGTTCCACCGGCAAGCCCGGCGCCCAGGCATTTAGCGGCTCAGAATCGGCATCCAGCGCCAAAAGCTGAATGGCGATCACCCGTTCGGGGTCGTGCGGCTCCAACGCCGCGATCAACGCCGCCGGGTCCGTGGCGCGGACGATGAGCCCGCCCGTGCGATCATCCGCCAGCCGGTGGACGGGAATGTTGTAAGTTAATTCATTCATTGGCATTTGCTCAGGTTGTGGAATTTGGCGCGGTTAATCAGCGGTTGTACCAACTGCCGCCTCCGCCGTTATACCAGCCGCCGTTGTACCAGGGCCGGTTGTTCCAGGGCCGATCGTACCAACCACCGCCGTTGTACCAGCCGCCGTTATACCAGCCGCCACCGTTATGCCAACCACCTCCGTTGTACCAACCACCCGACCCGCCACCCCAACCCCAGCCCCAACCGCCGCCACCCAGGTTGACCCAACTACCACTACCGCCACCCCGATTACCCCAGCCCAGCGCCTTGGCATCGCGTTCTGGGGTCAGCGAAGCACCCAGCAGCACACCACCGATTACCACTTTCGACCAACGCCCCAGACTCACCAGAACATCGCGGCGTCCACGCTGATCCACATCCAGGGTTGTCGGAGCGTTGTCCTCAAGCTGCGGGTTTACTGCGAGAGATTCATGCTCTTGATCGGTCATAACCACCTCCACCTTCTCTAACGACATTAAATGTTCTCCCAGGCTGTATCATTATATTGATTAGATTATTGGCGCACTGCCCCTAAATTTCCGCTGAACACCCGCTTTGCAGGTTGATTCCATGCCCCATCGCCTATTCCATCGCTACCTCGCTTACTGGCCTGGCGTCTTCTTGCTGGCCCTGCTGATTCTGATGGCTTTCAGCCCGGCATCGGAGGCGGCAGAAGCCGGTTCGGGACGCCCTCGCATTGGCCTGGTGCTGGGCGGCGGCGGCGCCCGCGGCATTGCGCACATCGGCATCCTTAAAATGCTGGAAGAGTTGCGCATCCCGGTGGACTGTGTCGCCGGCACCAGCATGGGATCGATCATCGCCGGTTTGTACGCCTCCGGCATGACCCCCGAGAAAATGAGCGAAACCGTGCAGAAAATCGACTGGCCGCAGGCGTTCACCGATGGCCCACCCCGCGCCGACCTGCCGTTTCGCACCAAGCAGGAACAGCGGGTTCTGCTGACGGATGTCGGGGTTGGCGTCAAAAACGGGAGTGTGCAACTGCCACGAAGTCTGTTGCAGGGTCAGAATCTGCTGCTGCTGTTGGAAACACTGGCGCTGCCAGCGGCTGAAGTCCGCAATTTTGACCAGTTGCGGATTCCCTACCGGGCGGTGGCGACCGATTTGGCGACCGGTAAGCCGGTGGTGCTGAGTTCCGGCCACCTGGCGACCGCGATGCGGGCCAGCATGTCGATTCCCAGCGCCCTGGCCCCGGTTGAGCTGGACGGCAAGCTGCTGGTGGATGGCGGCGTGTCAGACAACGTGCCGGTGGATGTAGCCCGCAATCTGTGCAAACCGGACGTGATTATTGCGGTGGACGTGGGCGCGCCGCTGGCACCCACCAGCGAACTGACCTCGGTGCTGTCTATCACAGAGCAACTCACCACCATCCTGACCGTCCGCAACGTCGAGCAACAAAAGAAAACGCTGGGTCCCAAAGACATCTGGATCACGCCGGATCTCAAGGATATTAGTAGCATTGATTTCGACCGTTCCGCAGAAGCAGAGAAGGTCGGCTATGCGGCGGCCCAGGCCCAGCGCAGCGCCCTCAGCCGGCTGTCGGCCACGCCCAATGATTATCGGGCCTATCTAGCGGCGCGACCGGATTTACCTGAACCTCACCGCCCGATTATTGATTTCATCCGGATCAAAAATGGCACCCGACTGGCCGATGCGGTCATCGAAAAACAGGTGCATGTCCAACCGGGCGACCGGCTGGATCCAAAGCAACTTAACCGCAATCTCAACGTGATTTACGGGATGGGCGACTTTCAGCAGGTCGACTACTCGCTGGTCGAGGAAAACGGCAAGACCGGGCTGATCGTTGAGGCGGCGCCACGGGACATCGGCGCCAACACGCTCAATTTCGGACTGTTTCTTGGCGCGAACCTGAAAGGCGACTCGCTGTTCAACATCAGCACCGCCTATACCATGTCGCAGATCAACAAGCTGGGCGGAGAATGGCGCAGCTTCGTCCAGATCGGCGGCAACATCGATCTGGAGACCGATTTCTACCAGCCGCTCAGCGCCGAACAGGACTACTACCTTGATCCCTACCTGAGCTATCAGCAATACAATCTGGATTTGCAAAACGAAGATTCCATCTCCACCAGCGCCAGCTTTCGGGTGCGCGAGGTCGGAGCCGGGATAGAATTGGGCCGTAATCTGGCGCATTGGGGACGGTTGTCGGTGGGGCTGCATTACAGCGCCGGGAATAACGATCTGCGCTTTGGCCGGTCTTCGATTTACGAAGGCGCATTTAACGACAGCGGCTACTCACTGCGCTGGGCGGCGGACACCCTGGACAGTCTGAACTTCCCGACTTCCGGCTATTTTGCCAACCTCCGCTACTACAGCGCCCTGACCGGACTGGGCGCCGACGAGAATTTCCAAACCCTCAGCCTGGATACTTTCAAACCTTATAGCTGGGGCAAATCGACGCTGATCCCGCGCCTCCGGCTGGCCGGTACGCTGGAGGGCGATCCCGGTCCGGAGAACCTGTTTCTACTGGGCGGTTTTTTGAACCTGTCGGGCTATCAGCTCGGTCAGCTTTCCGGGCAGTATCTGGCGTTTGGAGAACTGATCTACATGTATCGGCTGGACAGCGCCTCGGCGGCGTTCACCATTCCGCTCTATGCCGGCGGCTCCCTGGAAGTCGGGGGCGCCTGGAACGACACCGATGATATTCGCTTCGATACGCTGATTCCGGCGGGCAGCCTGTTTCTGGGCGCAGATACGCCACTGGGGCCGTTCTACCTGGGTGCGGGCCTGGCCGATGGCAGCAAAGCTTCCCTGTACATGCTGTTGGGCAAGCTGTTCTGAGGCGGGAAAAATCAAAATACCCGCGGCCTGGGGTTCGTTATCGGGCGTAGCGGCTGATGCTGCGCGGGAAGAATGTGCGCCGGTCATAGTCGCGGAAGCGGTAAACCTGGGCGGGCCGTCCGGAACCATCGCGCAGTTTGCCGGGAATTTCCTCCAGCATGTCGGCTTGGGCGACCCGGCGGCGGAATGAACTCTTGTCCAGCGGCTGCTGGAGGATCATTTCATAGATCCGCTGCAATTCCGGCAAGGTAAATTCCTTGGGCAGCAGGTGGACAGCAATGTGGGTGTATTCCAGCTTGGAGCGCAACCGCTCTACCGCATCGGCCAGAATGCGGGCGTGATCAAAGGCCAGTTCGCAACTGACCCCTTCGCCCTGGATCGGCGTCCAGCGCACCGTTTCCTGATTAGCCCGCGGTCGCACCAGCTCCGACGCGATCAGTGCAAAATACACCGTGGTGGCGGTCCAGCCACGCGGGTCGCGGTCACAAGAGCCATAAGTCTTCAGTTGCTCCAGATAGGGCGCTTCGACGCCGGTTTTCTCAACCAGTCGGCGCAGGGCGCACCCTTCGATGGCGTCGTCCCGCCCTGGCTCCAACAATCCACCCGGCAATGCCCAACGCCCCTTGAACGGAGCTTCCGCCCGCTTGACCAGCAACACCTGTAGACAATCCTCATAGGTGGTGAAAATCACTAAATCGACTGAAAAAGAGGGTTTTTCAGCCGGATTGACAGGCGGAAGCTGCGCTGCGCCCGGTTCAGACGCTAATCGATTCATGGTTTCAGTTACCTCCGACAAACACACCCAAGCTGAGGTCATCGAGGTTGAATACTCGTTGCTGACCATAATCAGCCAGTACTTGCCGCAATTGGCGCTTGATAAAACCAGGCTCCAGATCGTCAAAATCCAGCATAGCCTGCGCGACAGACAATACATTCAGCCGGTTGCCGGTTTCAGTGCTCACCAGTGAATGCAAGCCGTCGGTAGCGACAGTGACGGTCGGCGAGGTCATCAGATTAAAGTTGAATAGCGTGGGGGAGTTAAACGGCTCCAACCGGGTGCTGACACCGGCTTTACTGGAGTAGCGAATGGTCTGGGCTATCGCCGGATCGCCAATCGCCTCCTGGTACAAAGCATGGCGGTCCCGATCCAGCAGATAGGACAGGTAATAGGGCGCATTTTCGGCATATTCGATCTGGATCACTGCGGTTTCACCATCCGCCCGGCGGACTGCAATGCAGCCATCCCCGTAGCAATGAATATAGACCGTAGACCCTTCACACCAGGCCACCAGCAAGGTCGCATCCAGTACATCCACACTGACGCCCAGCTCTCGCGCCTGCCGGGCAGCCCGGCGCACCAAGCGACGCCCCAATCGCCAGTGGCGGGCTGTCCGCTCCGCTTCATCGACCGCTGGAAGAGCAAACCACGACAACAAACGCCGGGCATTCAGCACGAGGAGCCGCGCCCCTAGATCGCTATCCGGCGCGGACGAGCAGCCATCCGCCAGAATCACATACGGAAATGGTTCCCATCCTTGGCAGACATAGTCTTGGCAGGACAGGTGCAATCGGCCGATGGTGTAATGTGAATCGAGAATTATCGTCATGGGGTGTGGAGTCCGTACAGCACAGGGATGTCAGAAAAGACCTTGTCTAGTCTAACCCGGCCTGGCGTGGCTGAACCCCGCCATACTGGTTGCTTACAGCAGCGGAAATTCGACCCGGCCCAAAGCTTCAAGCCGTTGCCTGGGTCAACCCCATATAATCAATCTTTCCATCAGGTTCTGGGCCTCCTTGCCATGATCAAAAAAGTTTTCCTTACCCTTGCCGGTTTGTTGCTGTTGGTTGGGGCGCTGACCAGCGCCAAGATATTTCAGTTCAAGACCATGTTTGCGGCGGGAGCCAGTTTTGCTCCGCCGCCGACAACCGTCACTACCGCCGAGGTCAGGCTGGACACTTGGCAACCGGTCCTGAGCGCAGTGGGATCCGTCGCCGCTGCACAAGGCGTCATGCTCAGCGCCGAGGAAGCTGGCACCGTTAGACAGATCGCTTTTGAGTCGGGCGCGACGGTGAAAAGCGGCGAACGACTGCTCGAACTGGACACCTCCGTTGAACAGGCTCAACTCCGTTCCGCCGCCGCCGCTGCTGACCTGGCCCGCGCTAATCTGGCCCGCGCCCGCGATCTCCAAGCCAAACGCATGGTCTCCCAAGCCGATCTCGATGCAGCTGAAGCGCAGGCCAAGCAGGCCGACGCTCAACAGGACAATATCCGTGCGGTCATCGGCAAAAAAACGCTCCGGGCGCCTTTCACCGGCCAGACCGGCATTCGCCAAGTCAATCTTGGTCAATTCCTCAACACCGGCGACCCCATTGTCACCCTGCAAGCGGTTGATCCAATTCATGTGGATTTTTCCATGCCGCAACAGCGACTCGCCCAGCTCAGTATTGGCATGACGGTGCGGGTCACGACCGATGCGTTTCCCGAACAGCAATTTGAAGGCAAGCTGACCGCCATTAATCCCGAAGTAGACACAGCAACCCGCAACGTCCGGTTGCAAGCCACCCTAGACAATCCACAAGGACGCTTGCGGCCCGGCATGTTTGTCAATGTCGCCGCCGTGCTGCCTGCGATGGAAAAGGTGCTGATCATTCCGGCTACTGCGGTGCTGTATGCGCCTTATGGCAATTCAGTATTCATCGTCGAGGAAAAAAAGGACGAGAAAACCGATGCGATCAATAAAGTGCTCAACCAGAAATTCGTGCATCTGGGCAAAACTCGTGGTGATTTTGTTGTAGTGACTTCGGGACTGGAGGCTGGACAGACCATCGTGACGACCGGCGTATTCAAACTGCGCAATGGCATGGCCGTGGTGATCAATAACCAGTTGGCGCCGGATTTTCAGATCGCGCCCAAACCGGCCAACTCATAAGCTCCGCCTCTCAACGGCGCGGTTGTGAGCGCCGCCGCCCTGTTGTTGAAAACGCCGACCTGGTCGGTGCGATCAACAACGTGTTAAGGACAGAGCACGTTCGATTCACCTGTGGAGAAGCGAGGTTGGCTGCTTTGATAAAGCAAGATCCGTTGAAGTGACTCCAGCTTTTGCAACGTGAGCACCGAAGGAATCTCCGGCATTCAGGCCGGTGAGGTATCAATGGCAGGGTTTTCTGCATGATTGCAGGCGGATCAACCAGATGCCTGACCCGGTTGCCGCCGTAATAATAGCTACCAGCCAAACCGCTCTTGAAGCTGGTGTAAATGGCGGCTGTCCGGGGTTTTACGCTGCGCCTCCCGCCAGACTTTTTTCGCCTCCTCGCGCTGACCGCTAACCCACAGCACTTCACTGAAGTGGGCGGCGATTTCGGCGTCCTGATTGGCCTGATAGGCCCGGCGCAGATAGTCCAGCGCCTTAGGGTAATCACCCAGCCGGTATTGCACCCAACCCATGCTGTCCAGCACGGCCGCATCGTCCGGCAATACGACCAGCGCCTGCTCAATATAACCCAGCGCCTCCTGATAGCGGTCGGTGCGATCCGCCAGGGTATAGCCGAGCGCATTGAGCGCCTGTCCGTTTTTAGGATCGGCGGCGATAATGGCGTGTAAATCCCGCTCCAGCACATCCAGCCGGTTGATTCGTTCCGCCAGCAGCGCCCGGGCATAGAGCAAATCCTTGTCGCCCGCATGCAGTTGCAGCGCCCGATCCAGCGTGTCAAACGCCTCCTGAAACCGCTCGGCCTCGCGCAGGGCTTCAGCCTCGGCTAGATAGAGCGCGATGCTGTTCTGCGGATTGGCGCGGCGCAGCGCATCGAAATGCTGGCTAACGACAGCTGTCGAGTCCCCGGCCTTCGCCAGCACCACGCCGATCCGCATCCGGGCAGTGAGGTAGCGATCCGCACCTCCTACCCGGCCATACCATTCCTTGGCCTTGGCGTAGTTGCCGCGCTGCTCCTCGATTCGGCCCAGCTCGAAATAGGCGTCAGCCAGCCGGACATTGCGCTTGATCAGGTCCAGAAAATAGCTTTCCGCCAGATCGTATTGCCGAGTTTCCGCCGCCAGCAACCCCAACGCATAAACCGAATCCGCGTCCTTGGGATTCTGATTCAACAGAATGGCGAATTCGCGGCGAGCCTGATCCAATTGCCCGGATTCAATCAGCAATCTGGCATAACTCATCCGCAGATTGCGGTCGCGGGGCAGCGCTGCAACGGCCTTGCCTAATCCGACCAGCGCCGCCTCCCGGTCATCCTGATCCAGCAGGATGCGGGTCCGCAGCAGATGGGCGGCGGCCAGCTTCGGATTGCGAGCCAGCGCCTGATCGAGACCAGCCAGCGCCGCCGGACGGTCGCCGGCGGCAGCCGCTAGCATCGCGTAGTAATACTGGGCGAAAGCCGAGCGCGGGTTGCGGTCGCGGAATTGCCCCATCACCCGTAACGCCGCCGGCTTGTCGTCTACCTGGCTCAGCAGCGAAGCCAAGGTGGCGTAGCCATCCTGCTTGTCCTTCTTGCTGGCCAATCGCCGCACTACTTCCAGATCATTCGCCGCCTCGTCCACCCGGCCATTACGGAGCAACGCCAGCGCCAGCGCCTGCCGGGCCTGATCATCCGCAGGGGCAAGCATCTGCCAGCGTTGCGCCAGTTCCAGCGCGACGGGATGGTCCTTCATCAGCAGCGCCAGCATCGTCGCCCGCTCGGCGATCTTGGGATCACGGCTGGTAGCGGCCACCTTGCGATAATTAGCCAGCGCCACATCGAGTTGATCACGCTTGCCAGCCAGTTCCGCCGTCAGCACCTGATACATCGTTTCGGCGCGGGCGCTGCGCTGCAATGTGGGCCGGATCGGAAATTCCGATTCCACCGGGGCTTGTGCGTCCACCACGGTGGCGCACCCGCTTAACAGCAGCAGCACGCCAAAACCCAATGCTTTCAAAAGTGTGTTCATTGCCTGTTATTACCACTGGTGTGTGTTGATCGTTTGGCTTTGGCAGCGGAAGAAACCGCTGGAATGGAGAGGAATAATGTAGAGCCGGCTTCCGCTGGCCTGACGAAGAATCTTGCTACAAGGCGCTGTCGGAGAGATTAATAGCACGCCGAAAAGCCCAACCGGGATATGACCTTGTCATTCACCGGTTTTATCCCGCAAAATCTTAGCATTTTTCAGCCCCCCTTCGGTTTACCTATGCCCCTGCTGGCTCTTGGCCTCAACCATCGCACTGCCCCCGTCGCGGTTCGCGAGCGGGTCGCGTTCCACACCGAGCGGCTGGATGCTGCGCTGCGAGACTTGCTGGACTGTGGCTGCGCCCGCGAAGCGGCCATTTTGTCCACCTGCAATCGCACCGAGCTGTATTGTCGCCTCAAAGGCGATGATGACCGACCGGTGGTGGAATGGCTGGGCGATTACCATGCGCTGCGTCCGGCGGATTTGCAGCCTTACCTGTACCAGCACGCCGGGCAGCGAGCGGTGCGCCATATCCTGCGCGTGGCTTCCGGACTGGATTCGCTGGTGCTGGGCGAGCCGCAGATTCTCGGCCAGGTCAAGGCCGCTTATCAGGCCGCTAATAGCGCTGGCGCGCTCGGCTCCCGGCTGGAGCGGCTGTTTCAGCATACCTTCGCCGTCGCCAAACAGGTCCGCACCGATACCCGGATCGGGGCTAGCCCGGTCTCGGTCGCATTCGCCGCCGTCGGACTAGCCAAGCAGATTTTCGCCGATTTGCCGCAACGCACCGCGCTGCTGATTGGCGCGGGCGACACCATCGAACTGGTCGCTCGCCACTTGCACGATAATGGCGTGGGCCGGCTGATCATCGCCAACCGCACCCTGGAGCGGGCGCATGCGCTGGTCGCGCCCTTCTCTGGTTACGCGATTGGACTGGAGGAAATCCCCATGCATCTTGGCGAAGCCGACATGGTGATCGCCGCCACCGCCAGCCCGGGTCTGATGCTGGACGCGGCGCTGATTCGCCAGTGCCTGAAACAACGGCGGCGACGGCCGATGTTCATGGTCGATCTGGCGGTGCCACGCGATATTGATCCGGCGGCGGCGGAACTCGACGACGTATACCTGTATACGGTGGACGATCTGAAGGACATCATTCAGGACAATCTGCGCTCCCGGCAAGCCGCTGCTGAACAGGCCGAGGAGATTATTGACAGTCAGGTCGAGCATTTCATGGCCTGGCTGCGAACCCAGGACAGCGCCGCCAGCCTCCATGCCCTGCGCCGGCAGGCGGAAAAAACGCGAGACGAGGCGCTGGCGCGGGCGCAACGGCAACTCACCCAAGGCAAAGACCCCGCCGAGGTGCTGCATATTCTGGCTAATACCCTGACCAACCGCCTCATTCACCCGCCCTGCGCTGGCCTGCGCGAAGCCGCTGCCCAAGGCGATCTTGAAATGTTGAAGCTGATTAAGAACCTGTACCGTCTCGACGGTCGGAATCCTTGCCGATGAACCCTTCAATGCTGACCAGGCTGGAGCAGTTGGCTTCCCGCCATGAAGAAGTCAGCGCCTTGCTGGCTGAACCTGCCGTTATTGGCGATAACGACCGATTCCGCGCCCTGTCGATGGAATACGCCCAGCTGGAGCCGGTAGCCAGCGGCTTCTGGGCCTATCGCCATACCTTGGATGAGCTGGATGCCGCTCGCGAGCTGAGCCGCGATTCCGATCCTGAGTTACGCGCCCTGGCTCAGGACGAGATACTGGAGGCCGAAAATCGCCTTGCCGATCAGGAACAGGCGTTGCAGCTGTTGTTGCTGCCCCGCGATCCGCATGACGCCGGCAATCTGTTTCTGGAAATCCGCGCGGGGACGGGCGGCGACGAAGCCGCGTTGTTTGCTGGCGATTTATTACGGATGTATGGGCGCTATGCTGAATTGCGCGGCTGGACGCTGGAACTGCTGAGCGAGAGCCTCGGTGAGCATGGCGGCTATAAAGAAGTGATTAGCCGTGTCATTGGTCAGGGCGCTTATGCCCGGCTGAAGTTTGAATCCGGGGCGCACCGGGTACAGCGGGTGCCGGCCACAGAGGCGCAGGGTCGGATTCACACTTCTGCCGCCACCGTCGCCGTACTACCAGAGTTGGCCGAAATCGAGCAGGTGGAGATCAATCCTGGTGATCTGCGGGTCGATACCTACCGGGCCTCCGGGGCTGGCGGTCAGCATGTCAACAAGACCGACTCGGCGATCCGCCTCACCCATCTGCCCAGCGGGATCGTGGTGGAGTGTCAGGATGAGCGTTCACAGCACAAGAACCGGTCGCGAGCCATGTCCCTGTTGCAGGCGAAATTGCTGGCGGCGGAGCGGGAAAAACAAACCAGCGCCCAGGCCCAAAACCGCAAGTTACAAGTAGGCAGCGGCGACCGTTCCGAGCGAATCCGCACCTACAACTTTCCACAGGGGCGGATCACCGACCATCGCATCAATCTAACCCTCTACAAATTGGGCGATGTGCTAGAAGGGAACCTGGATGTGGTGATCGAACCGCTGATTCGGGAACAGACCCTGATCGACCTGAATGCCCTGATGGCGGAAGCATAGCCACCTCAAGGTCGGACCAGTTTTTTGTGCTGGAGAAGGTTTGCCGTAATGTTGCGCTGGCTGCTGGCGACTACCTTTGCCGTGATCTTGAGCGGTTGCGCGCCGCTGCCGGTGGTTGGCGTCGAAACCGCTGTCCGCTCCCCGGTTGCCCCTTCCGATTGGACTGGCCCAGCGCCGCCCCCTCAGTCGGCCAGCCCGGTTTTTATCGAGGAACGCGCCCGCCAAGCCGATGAAACAGGTCGCCGGGATGTGGCCGAAGGCTATTATCTGCAACTGACCCGGCTGAAACCAAATGACGCCGCGCCGTGGTTTCGATTGGGCAACTTGTACGCTGAGCAGGGCCGACTGGATTCGGCGGAACGTGCTTATCGGGAAGCACTACGCCGCCGTGACGACGCCAAAACCCTGCATAATTTAGGGTTAGTGCAGGTCAAACTGGGAGTGGGCGCGTTGCGGGAAGCGCAAACCCGCTTGCCATCCACCGATGCGGCCCGTCAGGAAACCCGCGAGCTGTTACAGACTCTGCTGGAAACGGCATTGCCTTAGCACACGATCTGGGAGTGAATGCCATGAGCTATCAACACATTCTGTTTGCGGCTGATTTTTCCGAAGGCGCTTTGCAGGTCGGCGAACGAGCCAAGGAAATCGCCCGGCCATCAGGCGCGCGATTAAGCCTGATCCATGTGGTTGAAGATGTGAATATCGGCTTGGGGGGCGGCTATGAACTGTTGCCAGTACTATCAGAATTACCCGACCAGGCGTTATCGCAGGAAGCTCGAACCGCGCTGGGCGCGCTGGCGGAAAAGCTTGGCCTGAAAGACGCTGAACAGTGGGTGGTCAATGCGCCATCGACCAAGGAAGGCATTCTTGGCGCAGCCAAGGAACATGGCGCGGATTTGATCGTGGTCGGCAGTCACGGTCGCCACGGGCTGGCGCTGTTATTGGGATCGACCGCCAACGCCGTACTGCATGGCGCGCCGTGTGATGTGCTGGCGGTGCGGATCCGTTAGCTTTCAATCCAGCCCCAGTTTCTTCAGCCGGTAGCGCAAAGCCCGAAAGGTGATGCCGAGTTTCTCAGCAGCGGCGGTCTTGTTGTAACGGGTTGCTTCCAGCGCCTGCCGGATCGCCGCCTTCTCCAAATCTTCCAGATAACCCTCCAGATCATCGACAACGGGCATCGTCAGAGCAGACGCCGTTTTTAGCTCGACCGGGGGGAGCGGTGTTGGCGCCGGGGTCGCTTTTGCGCCGACGCTGGGCGCGGGTGGTCGGATGAGCATCGCCTGTCCCGCCGGCAGCAACAAATCTTCAGCCTGGATCACGCGGTCCTCGCACAGGGTGAAGGCCCGTTCGAGAATGTTCTCCAATTCCCGGATATTGCCGGGAAAATCGTAATCCTGTAGCACGGCCAAGGCGGCAGCCGCCAGCTCCGGTCTTGGCAAACCGGTTTGCACGCTCAAGCGGTCAAGAATCGCCGCCGCCAGTTCGGGAATATCGCCAGGATGCTCATTCAAACTTGGCAACCGCAGACCAATCACGTTCAGCCGGTAGAACAAGTCCTGACGAAACAGACCCTCCTGGACCAGCGCCGCCAGATTCTTGTGGGTCGCGCTGAGAATCCGCACATCAGTCGATATCTCAGCCTGTGCTCCAACCGGTCGCACAGCCCGTTCCTGAATCGCCCGCAGCAATTTGACTTGCATCGGAATCGGCAATTCGGCTACTTCGTCCAGAAACAGGGTGCCGCCGCTGGCCGCCTGAAACAGCCCGATCTTGTCCTGGCTGGCCCCGGTAAAACTGCCTTTTTTGTAGCCGAAAAACTCGCTTTCCATCAGATGTTCGGGGATCGCCCCGCAGTTGACCGGCACGAACGGCTTGTCAGCCCGCGGCCCGGACAGGTGGATCAGTCTCGCCGCCAATTCCTTGCCGGTACCCGATTCCCCGCTGATCATGATCGGCGCCTGGCTGCGAGCTAGCTTGGCGATCAGGGCGCGCACCCCGTCCATGACCACCGACTGGCCGAGCAGCGCCGGGCGGTTCTCGCTGGAGCGACTGGGGCCAAGCCCACGATTCAGCCGCAGCGCGGTCGAAACCATGTTGCGCAGCACCGCCAGTTCGAAGGGCTTGGATACGAAATCAAAAGCGCCCAGCTTCAGCGCCTCGACCGCGCTTTCCACATTGCCGTGGGCGGTGATGACGGCGACCGGCAAGTTAGGATGATGCTTTTGAATATGCGCCACCACCTCCAGACCGCTACCGTCCGGCAAACGCAGATCAGTAATGCACAAGCTGAAGGGCTGGCGCTTAAGCAACACCCGCGCCTCGCCCACGGTTTCCGCCGGCAGGCAAATTACGCCCATCGGCAACAGGGTCATCTCGATCAGCTCGCGGATATCGGCTTCATCATCCACGATCAAGGCGGTGTAGGCATCCATCAAACCATCTCCATCGGGGAGCTTGTGGGAGTAAACGTGATGCGGAAACAGCTGCCGCCCCCGGCGCCGGGCAGATATTGCAAATGCGCCCGGTTGGCTTCGCACAGCTCGCGGGCCAGATATAACCCGAGACCAGTGCCCTTGGCGCGGGTGGTGAAGAACGGTTCAAACAGATGGCCGACATGCTCGGTCGCCACGCCGGGGCCAGCGTCGCGCACCTCCAGAATGGGCCGACCACGCTCCTGCTCCACTGTGGCGGACAGCTCAAGACGCGGCGGCTCCCCCGGCTGAGCGCCATGCTGACAGGCGTTGGCGCATAGATTCCACAGGACTTGCCGCAACTGGTGCGGATCGAAACTGATCGCCAGATCGTCCGGCTCCACCACATGCCGCCAGTCAGGAAGCGGCCCATCCGGCCCACGCAGAAACTCCTGACTGAAGGCGTCCAGCCACGGCCCCAGCGCCAACCGCTCCGGTTTGCCCCGGTCGCCCCGAGCTAGATCCAGCACATCGCCAATAATCCGGTTGGCGCGTTTGACGTTGTCATAGACGATTTGCGCCAGTCGCCGGGTCTGGGCATTGACGCCAGCAGCTTCTTCCAGCAACTGGGCGGCATGACCGATAGCAGCCAGTGGATTACGAATTTCATGGGCAATGCCGGCGGTCAGCCGGCCCAGCGCCGCCAGTTTGATCTGTTGTAGGCGTTCGGCAACCTGATCCGAGTCTTCCAGCAAAATCAGCGCATTGGTTGCCTGACGCCCGCTGAGCCGGGTAAAACGCGGGATCAGTTCCGGGCGGTGCTCTGCGGGGCGAAACGCCGGGTTTTCCGGCCCGTTGCCCCGTTTCCAGTTGCGCAAATGTTCTGCCAGCGCCGGAGATAAATCCTGGAGGACGCCACCGACCACGGCATGGGGTGAGGCGAGCATGTCCCACGCCATGTCGTTTAGCAGTTGAATCCGGTCATCGGCATCCACCACCACCACCCCATTTTGCAAATGGCGGATGATGCCTTGGTTAAGCTCAGCCACTTCCAGCAGTTCACGGGTGCGTTGCCGGGCCAGCGCTTCGCTGCGCCGCGCTCGTTCGGCCAAAGTGTGGGTCAACCCGGCCGCGATAAACAACACCGCGCCCAAGATGCCCAGCCGGACCCAGTCATCGGTTACATTGCCGGTTTGTTCGAACAAACCGCTCCAGCCAGGCGAGCCGCGCCCGACCTGGCTCAACGCCTGGGCAGCCAGCCAGTGGCCCACCAACCAGGAACCGGTCAGCAGGAAAAAACCCAGCGCCGCCCCAAGCAACGCTGAACTCAATGGCAGCAGGATGCTGCTGGCAGCGACGGCGGCGATCAGCAGGCTGTTCAGGCTGCTGGTCAGCCCGCCAGAAGCATGGATCATCACGGTCAGCGCCGCCAGATCGGCCAACAGTTGCAGATGAGCCTGCACCATCAATCGCGGTCGCCGCCGGAAACTGCCAATAATGGCGGCCACCGCCAGCGTCATGTAGACCGCCGCCGCACCCAGGAACAGCGGGGGATTCAGCTTGCCGAATAATCGGTTCTGCTCGTCAATCGCAAACGCCGCCAGCAGCAGCGCCGCCAGCACCAGCCGGTAAATATTAGTGGCTCGGAACACCACCCACAGATGGCGACGATCCGTCAGCCGATCAGGGTAAAGCTCGGTATGCGGGTTAGTTAAGGGCATGACCATGTACGGTGGTTAGGGAAGCTGCGATCCGATCATTACTAGAGGCCCCGGCCTAAAATCAACCGGAATCGGCCGCTTATTTGATCTGCAATGATGCGTGAAGATTGTGGTATTTCGGGATACAATCACGGCTCCACTGCATAGATAGAAGGGGGCTGTAAACCGCATGAACCTGCACGAATATCAAGCAAAAGAACTCCTCCAGCAATTCGGCGTCGTGGTGCCCAAGGGCATCAAGGTCACTTCCCAGCAAGAAGCGGTCGAAGCGGCCAAAATGGTGAAGGAAGGAGGGCCGTGGGTGGTCAAGGCCCAAGTCCACGCCGGCGGGCGCGGCAAAGCGGGCGGCGTCAAGTTCGTTCGCACCCTCCAGGACGTTGAAGACGTCGCTGGCCGCCTGCTCGGCTCCACTCTGCACACTCACCAGACCGGTCCCGAAGGTGTTCCGATCCATGCTCTGCTGATCCAGGATGGGGTAGACATCGCCAAGGAATATTATCTGAGCTGTCTGGTGGATCGCAGCAAAAAGCGCATTATTCTGATTGGTTCTTCTGAAGGCGGTATGGACATTGAGGAAGTCGCCGCCAAGACTCCAGAAAAAATTCTGACCCTAACCG
The DNA here is from genome assembly GCA_003989085.1 of Candidatus Competibacteraceae bacterium. GTDB lineage: Bacteria > Pseudomonadota > Gammaproteobacteria > Competibacterales > Competibacteraceae > RXIV01. Next base: position 268,257 of record RXIV01000001.1, on the reverse strand, counting down.
TTGATGCGGTCGCTGGCATTCAACCCTATCAGGCCCGTGATCTCGGCTTCAAGATGGGCATGGGCAAGAAGGAAGTAGAGCAGTTGGTCAAGGTGGTTACCGGCGTCTACAACCTGTTTGTCCAGAAAGATTGCAGCATGGTCGAGATCAACCCGCTGATCGTGACCACCGACGGCCAGGTGCAGGCGCTGGACGCCAAGGTCAGTCTGGACGACAACGCCCTGTACCGGCACAAGGATACCGCCGAAATGCGCGACCCGACACAGGAAGACGAACGTGAACATATCGCTCACGAAATCGGCCTCAACTACGTCGCGCTGGACGGCAACATCGGCTGCATGGTCAATGGCGCTGGTCTGGCGATGGCGACCATGGACGTTTGCCAGTTACATGGCGGCGAACCGGCCAACTTCCTCGACGTGGGTGGCGGTGCGACGGCTGACCGGGTAGCACGGGCCTTTAAGCTGATTTTGTCCTCCTCCAAGGTCAAAGCGATTCTGGTCAACATCTTCGGCGGCATTGTCCGCTGCGACACCATTGCCGAGGGCATCATCGCGGCGGTCAAGGAAGTCGGGCTGGCGTTGCCGGTGGTGGTTCGGCTGCAAGGCACCAATGTTGAAGCTGGCCGCGAGATGCTGGCCAAGTCCGGCATGAACATCATGGCCGCCGACGACCTGACCGATGCCGCCAAAATGGCGGTCGCCGCCGCCAAGTAAGCATCCGCTCACCGCTTCGAGGAAAAGAACCCGTTATGAGTATTCTGATCGACAAAAACACCAAGGTGATTTGCCAAGGTTTCACTGGCTCGCAGGGCACCTTCCATTCCGAACAGGCGATTGCCTATGGCACCAACCTGGTCGGCGGCATCAGCCCCGGCAAGGGCGGCACCACCCATCTGGGCAAGCCGGTCTTCAACACGGTTTATGAAGCCGTCGCTGCTACCGGCGCTGACGCCTCCATGATCTATGTACCGGCTCCGTTTGCCGGCGATGCGATCCTGGAAGCCGCCGACGCCGGCATCAAGGTCATCGCCTGCATCACCGAAGGCATTCCGGTCATGGACATGCTCAAGGTCAAGGCGACCTTGCAGAACAGCTATCCGAATGTCTACCTGATCGGCCCCAACTGCCCCGGCATCATCACCCCCGGCGGCTGCAAGATGGGGATCATGCCCGGCCATATTCACCTGCCCGGCAAGATCGGCATCGTCTCCCGCTCCGGCACTCTGACCTATGAAGCGGTCTACCAGACCACGCAAAGCGGTCTCGGTCAGAGCACCTGCATTGGCATTGGCGGCGACCCGATTCACGGCATGAGCTTCATCGACGTGCTGACCCTGCTCAAGGATGACCCACAGACCGAAGGCATCGTGATGGTCGGCGAGATCGGCGGCAGCGCTGAAGAAGAAGGCGCGGCCTACATCAAAGCCAACATCAAGAAGCCGGTAGTGGCCTACATCGCCGGCGTCACCGCTCCGCCCGGCAAGCGTATGGGCCATGCCGGCGCGATCATCATGGGTGGCAAGGGTACCGCTGCTGACAAGTTCGCGGCGCTGGAAGCTGCCGGCGCTAAGATCGTCCGTTCTCCCGCCGACATCGGTGCGGCTATGAAATCGTTTTTCAGTTGAGTCATAGCTGCCCTTTTCTTTGAAAGGGTAAGCAACGGACTGTCGAGCAGGCAGAAAGTGCAGGGTGGGTTATCAACATAACCTGCCCTTTTTTTATCTGCAACGAGGGACAATCCGTTCGACTCAAACCGAGTCAGCCCGCCATTAAATCAATACTATCCACACTGACTGGAAAGCGGGATAAAATAATATTGTGTGGATAGCCGGTATTTTCAATACAGCGGCGATAGCCGTGAAGGAGAGAGCCATGCGGTGGTTAAAGATCGTGTTGGGCGCGGTGGGCATTCTGATAATGACGCTGGGGTGGGCGGCTTTTGAAATCACGCCTGCCGTGCAAAAGGAGCTCGACAAAAACATTGAGGTGGTAAAAATCTGGGCAGCGGATCCGGTCCTGGTCAGTGCAGTGGTCGCGCAGAACCAGAAAGGTCCCATCGCCGATCTGGATAATGCCCAATGGAAAAAAATCCGCCGCAGCGACGATCGGATCAAGGCTTTCCAGAATAATGATGCAGCTAAATTACTCAAGCAAAAGCTGGAAGAATCGAAAGGTCTATATACCGAGGCATTCCTTAATGCCAGCCGGGGCGAGAAAGTCGCGTTTGTCGATAAAACTACGTCGTATCTGCACCAGGGACAACCAAAGTTCGACACCCCCTTCACCACCGGCCAGCCGTGGCAGGGTCAGCCGGAATTCGACGAGAGTTCCCAGACCCACCAAATCCAGGTTGCGGTCCCAGTGTTGGCGGATGGCAAGAGCATCGGGGTGCTGGTGGTCGGTGTTAATGTCACCCAGTTAAGTCAAATAGCCAAATAGAGAATCGCCCGGCGTGCGGTCAGCGGGAGGTCTGGCGTGGTCGCAGTGGCTGGAGGAGCCAATGCAATGCACCTGAAAGCATGGGGAATTAAGACTAGGCTGGTGACGGCTAGTCTGTTGGTTGTCCTGTTGGGGGCCGGGATTGGCCTCTGGAATTTGAGCAACTTCCGTTGGGCGGGCGCTATGCTTCAGGTGTCCAGTGAGGAAAATCTGCCGGCGATTGACTCTCTGACCGAAATCGACCGCGATCTGCAACAGGCGCTGGTGGTCGAACGCACCCTGATGTTTATACGGCAGGCGTCCGAAGAGGCCAGCAAGATGCGCAAGGCGTATGAGGCAAACCAGCAACAGATCAAGGAACGCTGGCTGAAGTATCAGGCGATTCCGGCCAGCAGCCAAGAGCGCCGGCTCTGGCCTGGTTTCGAGGATGCCTTGTCCCAGTGGGAAAAAACCTCCGGGGAGGTGCTGGCGCTGCTGGCGATGGATACAGCAGAGGATCGCAAGGACGCGATTGATGTTTCGCTCGGCGAGGCTGAAACCCTGTTTGAAACAGTGCGGGGGATTCTCAGCCAATTGACACAATTACGACTGCAAAACACCAGGGTCTTCGATGCGCAGGCGCGGGAGGCGGTGGCTCACACCACCCGATGGACAGTAGCGCTGCTGACAACCTTGCTGATCGCTGGTGGACTGCTCGGCTGGCTGCCAGCCCGGTCGATAGTCCGCACCCTGCATCGGGTGGTGGCGGGAGCGGAACAGGCGGCGACCGGCGACTTAACCGTGCAAATCGCGGTGGAAACACAGGATGAACTGGGTCAGATGGGTGCAGCGATCAGCCGAATGCTGGAGCGGTTTCAGCGCAGCATGACCGAAATCCAGCAGGCAGCCCAGAACACCACCGCCGCTTCCAGCCAGTTGGCGCAGGGCAGCAAGGCCTTGTCAGAGGGTGCTCAGCGGCAGATGGTTTCCCTGACGGAAACGGCAGCGGCTCTTGAAGAGATGACCGGCACGATCAAGCAGAGTGCAGCCCACGCTGGTCAGGCGAATGATATGGCGGCGCAGGCTCGCGCCAGTGCCGAGCATGGCAGCATAGTGACGCAGGCAGTGATAGCATCGATGCAGGCCATTACCACTGCATCCAAAAAGATCGCGGCCATCATTACCGCTATCGATGAAATTACGTTTCAGACCAATCTGCTGGCCTTGAATGCGGCGGTGGAAGCGGCCCGCGCCGGTGAGCAAGGGCGAGGTTTTGCGGTCGTCGCCGGCGAGGTGCGGAAGCTGGCGCAACGCAGTGCGGATGCGTCTAAGGAAATCAAGGGGTTGATTATAGATTCCAGCACCAAGGTTGAAGCCGGCGCCGGAATGGCGCAACAGGCCGGGGCGGCGCTGAGCGAGATCGTGGATGGCGTGAAAAAAGTGGCTGTGTTGATTGCTGAAATCAGCGCCGCTGCCCAAGAGCAAGCCAAAGGTATTGAACAGATTAATCAGGCTATTACGCAGATGGATTCGGTGACGCAACAGAGCGCGACCCAAACCGGTCAGTTTTCTGCCATTGCCAGCGACTTGGCGGCCCAGGCAACTGAACTGCAAAACCAAGCACATCAATTCAAATTAAGTGAGCGCTGATTCAGCGCAACCGGTGTTGGGATGAAGCACAGCGGCATTGGCCGCATCGGTGATTCCAGCATCGCCATTAGACTTATTACCTTTAGCGAGATCATGGCATGGCTGCTGACTCTTCCACTCTCCGGGTTGTCATGGCCCAACTTGATTTTCTGGTCGGCGACATTGCCGGCAATGTTGATAAAATCATTAGCGCCGCTACTGAAGCCCGCGATCATTTGCATGCAGATTTAATTGTCTTCCCAGAATTGACGCTGACGGGCTATCCCCCGGAAGACTTATTGCTGCGCCCCGGTTTTATCCATCAGGTAGAATCTGCCCTGCACTGTCTACGCAATGAAATTCGGGGGATTAGCACCGTTATCGGTAGTCCATTGCCGACTCCCGACGGCTTGCGGAATGCCGCCGTGGCGCTGGCCGATGGTCAAATTCAGGCGACCTATTATAAGCAATGGCTGCCTAATTACAGCGTATTCGACGAGAAACGCTACTTTACGCCCGGCGAAGACCCGGCATTGTTCACTGTGGCCGGAACGCGGGTCGGCATGACCATCTGTGAGGATGTGTGGTTGCCGGGGCCGGTGGCGCAGGCCGCTGAAGCCGGGGCGCAACTGCTAGTCAATCTCAACGCTTCGCCCTATCACGCCGGCAAGGGCGGACAACGCCTGACCGTGTTGCGCCGCCGGGTGCGGGAGGGCCGCATTCCCATTGTCTACGTCAATCTGCTCGGTGGGCAGGATGAACTGGTGTTCGATGGCGGCTCGATGGTGGTGGGGGTCGATGGCGCATTGATCCAGCAAGCGCCGTTTTTCGAAGCCGGTCTGTATCCGGTCGATTTCCAGATTTCCACTGGGGCTGCGATCCCGGTTCCGGGGCCGGTCGCAGAGGAACCGGGGCTGGAAGAGGGTATTTATCGGGCGCTGGTGCTGGGGGTGCGCGATTATGTCGAAAAAAACGGCTTTGCCGGCGTGGTGCTGGGATTGTCCGGCGGCATTGATTCGGCGCTGACCCTGGCGATTGCGGTCGATGCGCTGGGCGCAGAACAGGTCGAGGCGGTGCTACTGCCGTCGCGCTACACCGCCGACATGAGCAACACTGATGCCGAACTGGAAGCCCAAGCGCTGGGCGTCCACTACCATGTGATGCCGATTGAACCGGCGTTCCAGGCCTTTTTGGACATTTTACAACCGGTGCTAGCCGGACGAGCACCGGATAGCACCGAAGAAAACCTGCAAGCCCGTTGCCGGGGAGTGCTGCTGATGGCGATTTCCAACAAGACCGGCAAACTGGTGTTGACCACCGGCAACAAGAGCGAAACGGCGGTGGGCTATTCCACGCTATACGGCGACATGGCCGGCGGCTTTGCCCCGATCAAGGATGTACTGAAAACAACAGTTTACCGGCTGGCAGTCTGGCGAAATCAGCAAACACCGGTCATTCCGCAGCGGGTGTTTGACCGGCCACCGTCTGCCGAATTGCGGCCCGATCAGACCGACCAGGACAGCTTGCCGCCCTATGAAGTGCTGGACGCCATTCTGCGTGGCTATGTCGAGGAAGACCGCTCGGTGGAGGAATTGATCGAAGCCGGGTTCGACCGGATGACGGTCGAACGGGTGGCGCGACTGGTGATCGTCAACGAATACAAACGCCGACAGGCCGCGCCGGGCGTGCGGATCACGCCCCGCGCTTTCGGGCGGGACCGTCGCTACCCCATCACCTCGGGGTTCCGGCGCTGACCAGTGGTTTCAGACCGGCTCACTCGAAGCGCAGTCGGTCGTTGAGCCGGATGCCGCGCTGCGCCGCCGCGCCCGCGTTGATCTCCAAGATATAGCGTACCGTCGCCTTCCGGCTGGTGTAAACCGGACAGTCCGGCGTCTGGCAAGGCAAGGCATTCGCTTCGATTTGCAGCAGGGTTCCATCCGGGTCGAAATACAGCAGATCGAGCGGGATGAAGGTGTTTTTCATCCAGAACGCCGCCCTTCCCGTCGGTTGCACAAACAGCATTCCCTGGTTGGGCGGCAGTTCCCGACGGAACATCAAACCACGTTCACGCTGTTCAGACGTTTTCGCCACCTCGACTTGAAACACGGCGGGTCCGACTGTGATCGAGGTCAGCCCGGCGGCGAAAATCGGGTTGATCGTCAGTGCGATCAACCCTAACCACATAAGCAGAGATTTTTGCGCAAACGGCATGGCGGGCCTTACTCCGTGCAAAGTCAACCGCAAGGATAGCGACAAAGCGTTGCGGCTCCAATCAGCAGCGGATTGGGGCCGTGCAAAGTCAACCGCAAGCTGCTCACCGGCTTTTTCGATGGCTCCACGCCAGAATCCGGGCCGCAAGGCGAACCGAACAATTATGCGTTTTCAACTCTTTCAGATTGACGGCTCCGCTCGCCGGGGCCGGTTGAGCTTCCCACGCGGCACGGTGGAAACCCCGGCCTTCATGCCGGTCGGCACCTACGGCACGGTCAAGGCCATGACCCCGGAGGAGATTCGCGTTAGCGGCGCGGAAATCATCCTCGGCAATACCTTTCACCTGATGCTGCGGCCAGGCGCGCCGATCATTGCGCAGCACGGCGGGCTGCATGGCTTTATGCACTGGGACGGGCCGATCCTCACCGATTCCGGTGGCTTTCAGGTGTTCAGCCTGGCGGCGATCCGCAAAATTACCGAAGCCGGGGTGACATTCCGCTCGCCCATCAACGGCAATCCGATCTTCCTGGGGCCGGAGGAGTCGATGGCGGTGCAACGGGCGCTCGGTTCGGACATCGTGATGATCTTCGACGAATGCACCCCTTACCCGGCCACCGAGACCGATGCACGAAAGTCGATGGAACTATCGTTGCGCTGGGCGCGGCGCAGCAAGGTTGCGCACGGCGACAACCCTTCGGCCTTGTTCGGCATTGTCCAGGGCGGTATGTACCCTGATTTGCGGCGTATTTCCGCCGATGGACTGCGGGACATCGGCTTTGACGGCTATGCGATTGGTGGGCTGGCGGTCGGCGAACCCTTGGCGGAACGATTGGCGATGCTGGACTGCACGGTGCCGCAGTTGCCGGAAATCGCGCCGCGCTATCTGATGGGGGTAGGCAAGCCGGAAGACATCGTCGAAGCGGTGCGGCGAGGCATCGACCTATTCGATTGCGTGATGCCGACCCGCAATGCGCGTAACGGTCATTTATTCACCCACGATGGTGATATTCGCATTCGCAATAGCCGCTATCGTGCTGATGATCAGCCACTGGATGAGCACTGCGGTTGTTATACCTGCCGCCATTACAGTCGCGCTTATCTGCGTCATCTGGATCAGTGCCGGGAAATCCTCGGCGCCCGGCTCAATACTATCCACAACCTGCACTACTACCAGGAACTGATGCGCGACCTGCGAGCGGCGATAGCCGAGAACCGGCTAACCGGATTTGTGGCGGATTTTTATGCGAGGCGCGGTCAATCGGTTCCACCCACCCCGATCGATTCGTCAGGCTGCTATTAAACGCGCCAGGTTTCGGGTACTATTTCGAGCTTCGTCCGGCTGCCCCGCATGGGCGGCCTTTTTGTATCCGCATTCGCCAGAGGTATGCACAGCGCATGGTCACCATCCGCCTGTCTCGCGGCGGCGCCAAAAAGCGCCCCTTTTACACCGTAGTCGTCACCGACAGCCGCAACCGGCGCGATGGGCGCTGCATTGAGCGCGTCGGTTTTTTTAATCCCATCGCCAGCGGCAAGGATGTGCGGCTGAATCTGAACCAGGAGCGGGTGCAGTATTGGCTCGGCGTAGGCGCCCAACCCTCGGAGCGGGTCGCCAGCCTGATCAAGGAATGCGCCCGCCAGCAACCGGCGTCGGTCTAGTCGCAGCGGGATGGGCGACGACTGGGTGGTGCTGGGCCGGGTATCCGGCCTGTTCGGGCTGGATGGCTGGGTGCGAATATTTTCCCACACCGATCCCCGCGCCGGTATCATCCGCTATAACCCGGTGTTTTTGCAGCAACAAGGTCAATGGCGTGAGGTTGCTATTGAGGCCGGTCGTGCTCACGGTGAGGGCGTGGTGCTGAAATTCGCCGGTTGCCATGATCGTGATCAGGCGATGGCTTTGATGCAGGCCGAGATCGCGGTGCGCCGGTCGCAGTTACCGCCGCCCCAGCCCGGCGAGTACTACTGGGCCGATCTCGAAGGGTTGCAGGTTATTACCCTGGATGGCGTCGTTCTAGGCACCGTCACCTCGCTGTTTGCTACCGGGGCCAATGATGTCATGGTGGTGCAAGGCGAGCGACAGCGGTTGCTGCCGTTTGTGCAGGGGCAGGTGGTCGTCGGGATTGATCTTGAACATCGCCAATTGCGGGTGGACTGGGACCCGGATTTCTGAACCCGTCTTGCCATGCACGTTGATGTCATCACCCTGTTCCCCGAAATGGTCGAAACCCTGCTCCGCTTCGGAGTGACTGGCCGGGCGGTGGACCGTAACTTGTTGACGGTCGCTACCTGGGATCCGCGTGATGACGCCCACGACCGGCATCGCACCGTCGATGATCGCCCCTATGGTGGCGGGCCGGGCATGGTGATGAAAGTCCAGCCGGTGCGTGATGCGCTGCGACGGGCTAGAGCAGCGGCGGAACCGGCGGGTAAGACACTGTATTTAAGTCCGCAGGGTCGGCCATTGACCCAGAACGGGGCGCGGGAGCTGGCCGGCGAACCCCGGCTGATTCTGCTTGCGGGCCGTTATGAAGGCATCGACGAGCGGCTAATTGCGGCGGAAGTCGATGAAGAATGGTCTATCGGCGATTACGTCCTCAGCGGTGGCGAGCTAGCGGCGCTGGTGATCATCGACGCCATCGCTCGGCTGTTGCCGGGGGCGCTCAACGACGATGAATCCGCCGCGCAGGATTCATTTATGGCCGGGTTACTGGATTTTCCGCATTACACCCGACCCGAAGTGATCGATGGACGGCGAGTTCCGGCGGTGTTGTTAAGCGGCGATCATGCCGCAATTGCTCGCTGGCGGCGGCGCGAGTCGCTGGGGCGAAGCTGGTTGCGGCGGCCTGATTTGCCAGCATTACAGGCGCTGGATCGTCGGGATCAACAACTGCTGGATGACTTTATCAGCGCATATCAAGAGCAAACCGGACATCCCGGCGCGGCCGGCGCAGTCCCGGAACAACGTGGAGCATTGTGTGATGACTAACCTGGTGGAACAATTTGAACGGGAACAAATGACCCGTGAACTTCCGGCCTTTAATCCCGGCGATACCGTGGTGGTGCGGGTCAAGGTCAAGGAAGGCAGCCGCGAACGGTTGCAGGCGTTTGAAGGCGTCGTGATCGCCAAACGCAATCGTGGCCTGAATTCGGCCTTCACCGTGCGGAAGATCTCCCACGGCGAGGGCGTGGAACGGGTGTTCCAGAGCCACAGCCCGGCGATTGCCGATTTGACCGTCAAGCGTCGGGGCGATGTGCGCCGCGCCAAGCTGTATTACCTGCGTGGTCTGGAAGGCAAGGCGGCCCGCATCAAGGAAAAGCTGGCCATCAAGTCCTCCTAAGCGGATCAGTGATTTGGAACTACAGGGCGATCCTTTCCGGGTCGCTTTTTTTATTGCGGAACCGGCTTTCCACCGGTTCTGCTGAATTGGGAGGTTGGGATGCGCGATGAATGGGTGAATTGGCTGGAGCCAGCGCGAACGCTGGCTGCCGAGGCTAGTACGCGGATTCTGGACATTTACGCGACGGCGTTCGGCGTCACCGCCAAGCTGGATGACAGTCCGCTGACTGCTGCCGATCTGGCTTCCCATCACACCATCATCGCCGGTCTGCGCCAATTGACGCCGGATATTCCGGTTCTGTCCGAAGAATCAGCGGTCATCCCGTTTGCCGAACGCTCGCAATGGCGACGCTATTGGCTGGTCGATCCACTGGATGGCACCAAGGAATTTGTTCAGCGCAACGGCCAGTTCACTGTCAATATCGCTCTCATCGTGGATCATGAACCGGTGCTGGGTGTGGTGCGAGTTCCGGTCACCGGACTCAGCTATTTTGCTGCCCGTGGTTATGGCGCGTTCCGTAAGGAGCCTGGCCATTTGCCGGAACCGATTCAGGTCAGATCGTTGCAAACGGGTCAACCGGTGCGGGTGGTCGGCAGCCGCTCGCATGGTGGGCCGGGCCTGCTGCACTTTGTCGCCGCGCTGGGGCCGCATAAGCTGGTCACTATGGGCAGTTCCCTGAAGCTCTGTCAGGTCGCAGAAGGCGCGGCGGATGTGTATCCCCGACTCGGCCCGACCTCGGAATGGGACACCGCCGCCGCTCAGGCGATTGTTGAAGTGGCTGGCGGGCGGGTGGTGTCGGCGGAGACCGGCGAACCGCTGCGCTATAACACCCACGATTCGCTGCTGAACCCACATTTTATCGTGTACGGCGATGCAGGTCGTGACTGGTTGAGCTACGTTCAGTGAAGAGCGAATAACGAGGGTAGCGCGATGACCATCCATAACGCTTATCAGGCGATTATCGCCGCGCCTTTCAGCCGGATCGGCATCGCTATGACCGGCGAGGCCGTGAGGATGCTGGATTATCTGCCCGCCGACACGCCCGAGCTGCCGCCAACCGATGCGGCGACTGCTGCGGTGGTCGCCCAATTGGCGGCCTATTTCCGCGATGCCAAGACCCCGTTGACGGTAGCGCTGATCTTGGTGGGGACACCATTTCAGCAGCGGGTGTGGATGGCGCTCAAGGCGATCCCACCCGGCACAGTGCTGAGCTACGGGGAACTGGCGCAGCAACTCGGTACTGCCGCCCGCGCCATTGGCAACGCCTGCCGGAGCAATCCGGTTCCAATCCTGATTCCCTGTCATCGGGTGGTCAGTCGGCAAGGTCTGGGCGGCTATGCCGGCGCAGTGACTGGTGATCCGCTAGCGATCAAACGCTGGTTATTGCGCCATGAAGGCGTGGAGCAGGTGGGCTGACCGCTCCCGACATCGCCCTATTATCGTATCAACAACGCCTTCTGCCCCTGATCTTTGATGTAGCCACAATGCAGGTTAAGTAAATGTTGCCGAAGGCACGCCCTTGGCGGACCACAGCGAAGGCGATGTAGGCTAATTGGTTCGCCAACGCACAAGTGGCCGACTCGGGCGGCGAGATCGATGACCCAGCCTTGGAGCCAGCTCTGGGGTCAGCGAAATCCGGATCGTGTCGCCGATACCCTCCTGCAACAGCACCGACAATCCCGCCATCGAAGCGACGATGCCCTTGCTGCCCATCCGATTGCTATACTCCCTCGCCTCATGCCGTCCATTTCGGTCGGCTTCTTCACTCTCAACCGTCCGGGATGAGCTATGGGATTCTGGCAGCGTCTGCGGGAAGACATTACTTCGGTATTCGACCGCGATCCGGCGGCACGCAGCGTCTTTGAGGTGCTGACCGCCTACCCCGGCATCCATGCCGTACTGTTCCATCGGATCAATCATCACTTGTGGAAGCTGGGTCTCAAATGGCTGGCCCGGTTCCTTTCAACCTTCGCCCGCTGGTTGACCGGGATTGAGATTCATCCCGGCGCTAAAATTGGCCGGCGGTTCTTTATCGATCACGGTATGGGCGTGGTGATCGGTGAAACAGCGGAGATCGGCGACGATTGCACCCTCTATCAGGGCGTAACGCTCGGCGGCACCAGTTGGAACCCAGGCAAGCGCCACCCAACCCTCGGCAATAACGTGGTCATCGGGGCCGGAGCCAAAGTCCTTGGCCCATTCAAGGTCGGCGACCATGCCCGGATCGGCTCGAACTCGGTGGTGATCAAGGCAGTGCCGGCTCATGCGACGGTAGTTGGAGTGCCGGGGCGGGTGATTGAAGCCGGTAGCGGTGAGACCGATGTCCGCCGGGAAATCGCCCGCAAACTGGGGTTTGACGCCTACGGCGCGACGCCCGACCTACCCGATCCCGAAGCCCACGCCATTAATCAGATGCTCGATCACCTTCAGGCGCTGGATCGCACTGTCCGCCGGCTATGTCAGACCCTGCGGGACGCCGGGATTGATCCGGGTGAACTACAACTGTGCGAGCTACGGGACTGCGAGTTGCACTCCGCCGCCAGCACCAATGGCTGGCATCAATCCACTGCCGCCGGCTCGGTCGAGGCAGACCAGAATGCCGGAACGACAGCTTGAGCAGCGTTTATGCGAGAGCTGAGCACAACGGCGCGGATACATTTTGAACAGCCGCGCCATGTTGGCGATCTCGACCCGAACGATCCGGCAGTCGCCATCATCCAGCTCAGTGAACCGATCAGCGGCGCACTGCTCCGGCTGGGTTTGCAGGTGGACGAACACAATTGCATTACGGCCGCCCGGTTCAAGGCTTATGGTTGCGGCTGGCTGATCGCCTGTGGTTCACTGCTGACTGAACTTATCCAAGGTAAGAATCTGACCGAAGCGGGGCAATTCCGCCATCATGCGCTGGTCGAAATGCTGGATGCGCCACCGGAGAAACTCTATTGCGCCGTCCTGGCCGAAACGGTGCTGAAAACCGCCTTGCAGGATTACGCCGCCAGATCATCGGCGGGCAAAGTGACTTGCACGATTTCCCTCTAAATTTACGTTTCAGGAGTTCATGACCATGTCGATCACCTTGACTGAACAAGCCGCTGACCGCGCCCGAGCCTTTCTCGCCAAGCAGACGCACGCTCAGGGACTGCGGCTAGGAGTCCGCAATAGCGGCTGTTCCGGCTATATGTATGTGGTGCAGCTGGCCGACCAGATTGATCCCGATGATCAAGTGTTTGATTCACAGGGCGTAAAGGTGGTGGTCAGCGCCAAAAATCTGCCCATTCTGGATGGGATGGAAGTGGATTACGGCAAAGAGGGGTTAAACGAAGGTTTCCGTTTCCGCAATCCCAACGCCACCGACAGTTGCGGCTGCGGCGAAAGCTTCAAGGTCTGAGTCAGAAAGCCGAAAGAATCTCAAGGTAAAAACTGGCGGGCGGCATCCGATGCTGCCCGCCGGGTGGAGCGGAAGAATCAGCCTCTCTGCATCATCGGCAGCAGGAAGGCGATCAAGGTTGCGGCAAAGATGGCGCTGGTGATAACGCCACTGATGTTAGCGCCCAGCGCATGAGGCAGGATGATGACTCCCGGCCCTACCGATTTCTGCGCGACCTTGGCGGTCGTCGGTACGCAACTGACACCGGCAATGCCGATCACCGGGTTGTATTTTTTACCCGACCAGAAATACATCGCATAGCCGCCCAAAATCCCGCCAATCCCGGAAATCAGCAGCGCCAAAATCCCCAGCACCAGCAGTTTCAGCACCACCGGATTCAGGATGGTGTTCGCCTCACACAACACGCCCAGCAACAACCCCAGAAAGAAGGTCGAGCCGTACAGCACGGTGTTGGAAAACAGCTCATAGAAGTTGGGCAGATTGCTTTCCCGAATGACCACGCCGACAAACAGCGACAGCAACAACGGCGAAGCGACCGGGAACAGCAGACTGAGCAGGATGCAGGCGATCACCGCAAAGATCAGCTTCTCATTTGAGGTAATGGTCCGGGTCTTTTCCACCGGCATCGGCAACGCCCGCAGCTTGGCTGGAATCAGCAACTTGATCAGGTACGGATAGCCGCCGTAAGTCAGCCCCAGATAGAGATAAGCCACGACTGTAATCGGCACGAACAAATCCCGCGCCAGTTGCAGCGAGGTGAACAGCACCATCGGGCCATCTGCGCCGCCAATCGTCGCCACCGCCGCCGCCTGGCCCGGATTCAGACCCATCGCCACCGCAATCGGAAACACGAACACGGTGCCCAGCTCAGCGAACAGAGCGATGACCATGCTCTGGAAGGGCCGCGCCATGACAAAACCCACATCCAGCAGGGTGCCGATGCCCATGAACACGAAACAGGCGATCAAGCCATTACTGAACATGAAGGTGTAAATCGGCTGTAACCAGTCGATTTGCAGGATGTTGACCAGCGCGTCAGTGTTTGAGGCCAACGGGGCGACAAACAGGGTGCCGGGCAGTTGCTGCACATGACCAGCGGCAAAGTTCATTCCGGTGGCCGGATCGTAGGCCGAGAAGAACATCACCCCGGCATTGACCGTCGCCATGCCCAGTCCCATCGGGATCATCAGCAGGGCTTCCAGCACCCCCTTCCGGCCCAGATAGAGCAGCACCACGCCTAGCACCATCAGGAATATTCGGCCAAAGGCGATCTTAGGGTCAGTCGAGAAGCCCTGCACCAGGGTGTTAATGCCCTGGAACAAGTCAAGAAAATTGAGGGATTCCATAACGGAACGCTCCCCGGCCTCAGCCGATCGTCAGCAAGGTCTGCCCAGCGTCCACTGGATCACCCGGTTTGACTGCGATGTTGACCACTTTGCCGCCCCGGCGGGCGACAACATGCGTCACCATCTTCATCGCCTCCAGCGACACCACTTTGTCGCCCTCGTTGACGATCTGGCCGACGCTGACATGAATGGTCTGCACTACCCCACCCAACGGCGCGACCTCGTCGCCCGGTCCAGCAGCGCCCGGAGAACTGGCGGCGGGCGCGGCAGCCACCGGCGCAGTAGCCACCGGCGCAGCGGCCACCGGTACCGCACTCAGCACTGCCGAGGCAGTGTCCTGATAGATATTCTGGGCATCAGCAGTGATGTCTTCGACCGTGACGACATAGGGCTTGCCCTCGACGGTGATACGGAATTTCTTCTCCATGTGATGAGTTCTCGCAAAAAGTTGGAAGGAAGGTCAGGAACTAAAAATCAATGCGATGCGCGGGGCGCATGGGAGGTGTGATGCACGGTGCGGGCCTCAGACGTCCAGCCGAAGCCCCGATCCGGAGCTTCGATCCGGACGAGGCGGTGCGCTCCCAGCATGGCCGCCACAGCGGCGGTGATCACGGCCAGATGCTCCTGCGGGATGCCAGTCGGAATCGGTTGCGGCGCGACCGACGCAGGCTTGGCCGGAGCCTTAGCTGCGTCCTTACCGGCTTGCCGCGACAGCACCATGACGATGCCGCGAATCACCAGCGCAACCAGCATCGAAACCACGATCACGATGCCGTACATCACGAATATATCGCGGATAGCGTTGAGGGTAGTGTAGGTACTCATCAATCAATTCCCGTCGGGTTCAGCGGAATCACAGCGGAATGTCGCCGTGCTTTTTGGCCGGGCGCAATTCACGCTTGGTCAGTAGCTTGCGCAGCGCCAGAGCAATGGTGGCGCGGGTGTCGGCAGGTTCGATCACGTCGGTAATGTAGCCCCGTGAGGCCGACATGTACGGCGAGGCGAACTTGGCCCGATACTCATCCGCCAGTTCCTTCGATTTGGCCTTGCGATCCTCGGCCCCTTTGAGTTCGCTGCGATACAGGATGTTGACCGCCCCTTCAGCACCCATCACCGCGATTTCGGCGGTCGGCCAAGCGAACACCATATCGGCCCCCATTTCCTGGGCGCACATCGCCAGATAGGAACCACCGTAGGCTTTACGCAGAATGATGGTGATCTTCGGCACGGTGGCGGAAGCGTAGGTGTAGAGCATCTTGGCCCCGTGGCGAATGATGCCACCGCGCTCCTGTTCGATGCCGGGCAGGAAGCCGGGTACATCCACCAGCGTCACCAGCGGGATATTGAAGGCGTTGCAAAAGCGGATGAAGCGGGCGCCCTTGTCAGAAGCGTCAATGTCCATCGCACCGGCCCGGACTATCGACTGATTGGCGAGTATCCCAACCACGATGCCTTGCACCCGAGCGAAGCCGACCACGATATTACCCGCCCAACCGGCGTGGACTTCCAGAAACTGGCCGTTATCCACCAGCCGCTTGATGATCGGCTGCACGTCCATCGGCTCCGAAGAGGTTTCCGGAATCAGCGCATTGATATCCTCATCCGGCGACAGATCGAGATCCGGATACGGCCGGTGCGGCGGGTCTTCGGTGTTGTTCGAGGGCAGATAGCTCAGTAGCGACTTGGCGATCTGCACCGCATGGCGGTCATCCTCGGCGATGAAATGAACATTGCCGCTGACCGTAGCGTGCATCGTGGCGCTGCCGACTTCATCAAGGCTGGTGGTGCGCCCGGTCACCGCCTTGATCACTTCCGGGCCGGTGATGAACATGTAGGCGTCATTACGGGTCATGATGATGTAGTCCATCAGCGCCGGCGAGTAGGCCGCGCCGCCCGCGCAAGGACCGGCGATGATCGCGATCTGCGGCACCACGCCCGACAGCAACACGTTCTGATAGAACACCTCACCATAGCCGGACAGCGCATCAACCCCTTCCTGAATTCGCGCGCCGGCGGAATCCTTGAACGCCACAACCGGCACGCCGATCTTCAGCGCCATTTGCATGGACTGAACGATTTTTTTGGCGTGCATTTTCCCCAGAGTGCCGCCCATGACGGTGAAGTCCTGGCTGAACGCAGCGACTGGCCGGCCATCGACAAAGCCAGTGCCTACGATGACACCGTCCGAAGGCAGTTCCTTGTCGGCCAGCCCGAAGTGCTTGCCGGCATGTTTGGCGTGGGTGCCGATTTCCTGAAAGGTGTCCGGCTGAAACAAGGCCAGCAACCGCTCACGGGCACCGAGCAGGCCCTTAGCGTGGCGTTCCTGGAGCTTGTCCTCACCGCCGCCGGCTAGCACCTTGGCGCGGCGTTCGTGCAGGATGTCGAGATGCTTCTCAGCGATCATGAACCTTACCTCGTGGTCTAAAAACGTGAAGAATCAAATAGGACGGTCAACAGCCTCCCGCCGGCTCGCATCGGGGGCAACGCGGGCGCATGGTGGTGGTGAGCTTTCTTATGGTTATTTACGGGGGAAACCGCTGGGGTTGGTGAACGGGCGGCGGGAATTTAACACCCGCTCGTCCCGCCATGACCGGTTCCGGCGTTGCGTCGCCGTCTAAGGGTAGTCGAAATCCGGTCAAACGCGATAGCCGGCAATTTCTATCGCAAAAGGTGGCCGGGACAGGGTAGCAACCATCTGATGCGCGCTAACGAGGATCGTTCTTCCCCAGATCACGCTCCAGCAGCGCCTCATAGATGGGGATATCGCGTTGCCATTCGGCGGTGACGTAGGCTGAAAAACACGCCGTCAGCAAGGGCAGGATGAGGGCATAGTTGCCAGTCATTTCAATGATCAACACGATGCCGGTCAGCGGGGCGCGGACAATGGCGGTGAAGTAAGCCGCCATACCAGCGACCGCCATAGTCAGCGGTTCCGGAGCAGCCAACGGCACCCATTCGCGTCCTAATTGGCCGACCCCCAACCCCAGTAAAGCGCCGAGCACCAGCAACGGCGCAAAAATACCCCCGGCGGCGCCCGTGCCGTAACTGCCCATAGTCAACAGGAAGCGCATACCGAAGATCAGGAACAGCGGCCAGAAACCGAGGGTGCTATCGGTACCGGCGCTCAGCAGGCGATTGACCAGCGATTGACCGCCTCCGCAAATCCCCGGCATCCACCAGCTCACGACGCCAATGATCAGGCCCCACAAGACCCATTTGCTCACCAGCAGATTCATCTGGCTGAAATCGGTCCAGCGTTGCGTGGCGATCAATATCCGGTTAAAGGCCACGCCCAGCCCCCCGGCCAGGATACCCAGAATCAGGAACAGCGGCAGGCTGGACAGATGGGGAATGGCGTCAACCTGTACATGGAAAATCGGCATCTGGCCCATGAGCGAGCGCGAGAGCACGTCTGCCGTCAGAGAAGCAATTAGCGCAGCAAACAGGGTCGGTGGTGAAAAGTTCCCCTGCAACTCTTCGAGAACAAAGATCACGCCCGCCAGCGGCGCGTTGAATACTGCGGACAAGCCGGCGCCAGCGCCAGCGGCGATCAGGGTGCGCTGCTCCACTGAATCGCCAGGGCTGTAATTGCCCAGCATCCGACCCAATGCTCCACCCATTTGCACGGTCGGTCCTTCCCGCCCCAAAGTAAGGCCGCCAGTAACGCCGATCACACCGCTAACAAATTTTACCGAGAGCAGCCGATGCCAATTCATCGACCGGTAACCGAGCAGCACCCCCTTGAGGTGGGGGATGCCACTGCCCGCCGCCGCCGGCGCGAAATAGCGGACCAGCCACACTGCCAGACAGACGGCGGTTACTGAAAACAGGATCGACAAGGCGATTCCCCAGTTTCCAAACCGGTGAGCAAAGACGAGGAACGCCAGTCGCAATGTTTCACCAGCATCCATGGTTCTGGCGAAGGCGACCGCCATTAACCCAGACAACACGCCCAGTGCTAGGGCGCGGGGCAACAGGCGAAGCCGTTGGTGGTTGAGTTTCTCAAAGCGCCGTTTGGCGCGGAGGAGATTTTCGCTGGCGCGGGACAGGTTCTGATTGGATTGCGAAGTCATGGGTTAGCGGGTACCGATCACAATATCCAGGGAAAAATTACCCTGTACGGGGTTCCAGGCGTGGTGCAACACACCCTTATGAATATGAAATGGACCATCAGGAGCGACGCTCGAACCCCGGCAACAGGCGGTGCGCTCCAGACAGTGGGGTTGGCCGATACCCGCTCCAAGAAAGCATCTTGGCCTTTAGTGAGCATCAGCGCAAATTATGAGGGTTACCCAATGAATTAACACACTATTTTCTTAAAATCATCAGTGCCAAGCAATATTGGGTCTTGGTCGACATGGTCCTTTTAGGCATTATGGGAATTGGCGCTGTTGATTACAGTGCTCCTTTACGACTTGTGGATTGGCTATTTTCATCAATCCATACCTGAAAGCACCATTACCAGTATGTTTCAATAAGTTAAAAATCATTCATCAACAATTTTTTGTTCTAACAATATGTTGAAAATTCCACACTCCGTAAAGGAACGCCATATTCCGTTAAGAAAAACCCCAAAAATGGGGCCAACTTCATGATCTACGGGAGTCAAAATGAAACTGATTCTTAAGTTTGTTATTCCCTTGATTATCGTGTTGGGGATCATTGGCGCAATGATGGTTCCAGTGTTGGATTTGGTGACCCAGCGCTGGCTTATCAAGGATCTGGAGCTGCGTAGCCAACTGGTGACGAATACCCTCCAAGAAAGTTTACAGCCCCTGCTGCTGACCAAGGGTCGCGAGCGAAAAAGCAAAATCCAGACGCTCCTGGATAAGGTCGCCCAAGATGAACGTATTCTGGCTATGGGCTATTGCAATGCCGACAATGTGCTTGAATTCAAGACTGTGCTGTTCCCGGCAGATCTCACTTGCCAAGATATCCCCGCCGACCCTCAAGCCGCTGGCGACAGTCCGTCGCCATTAATGACCAGGGATCTCAAAGGTGGCCGTTTCAACATCACAGCCGCCACGCTGGCGATGCCGCTGGTCGAAGCAGAGGGCGCATCATCCCCTGCCGCCATTAAGCTGGGCCGGCTAATCATCGTCCATGACCTGAGCGTGGCCGGTCGGCGCGTCGATGACACCCGAAATTATCTCATCGCGTTGATTCTGGTGATCGGCGTTGTGACCTCACTGGTTGCGGTGGTTGTGGCCCGCTGGAGTCGCAAGGAATGGATGAACTCGATGCGGACCCTGCTCAACGAGGCACGCAAGCCCAACGCTGCCGATGACGTGATTGCGCCCCAGCACCAGGAATTTCAACCAATACTGCGTGACATCAAGAACCTGATGCAGGAACTGGAAGATAACCGCACTATCCGTGATGACCAGCAACTGAACTGGACCCCGGAGAAACTGCGCGAAATTCTGGCCTGCGAACTGTCCGGCGATGAAGTCATTGTAGTGTCCAATCGCCAGCCCTACATCCACAGCCGGGTCGGCGAACAGATTCAGGTCCACTTCCCGGCTAGCGGTCTGGTCACTGCGATGGAGCCGATTGTCCGCGCCTGTTCCGGGGTGTGGGTGGCGCACGGCAACGGTTCCGCCGACCGCGAAGTGGTGGACGAGCGCGACCGGGTCAAGGTGCCGCCGGATCATCCGCAGTATGAAATCCACCGAGTGTGGCTCAGTAAGGAAGAAGAACTCGGCTATTACTACGGCTTCTCCAACGAAGGGCTGTGGCCGTTGTGCCATATTGCCCATACCCGCCCGATCTTCCGTAGTTCAGACTGGCAGGAGTACGTCAAGGTCAACCAGAAATTCGCTGATGCGGTAGTACGGGATGCGCGGAGCGCGGACCCAGTGGTGTTGATTCAGGACTACCATTTTGCGCTGTTGCCACAAATGATCCGCAACCAGTTACCGCAGGCGACCATCATTACCTTCTGGCACATTCCCTGGCCCAATCAGGAAGTCTTCGGCATCTGCCCGTGGCGGGAAGCGATTTTGGAAGGATTGTTGGGCAGCAGCATCATGGGGTTCCACACCCGCTATCACGTCAACAATTTTATCGAAACCGTGGATCGGTTTCTGGAGTCGCGGATTGATATGGAAACTTCGTCCATCTCCTACAACGGCAAGATTGCGCTGGTGCGAGCCTACCCGATCTCGATTGAATGGCCGCCACGCTGGTTAGTCGATGTGCCACCCGGCCCGGAATGCCTCCAGCAAGTCCGCGCCCGCGACAATATCGCCGATGAGGTGCTGATCGGGATTGGCGTAGACCGGCTCGATTACACCAAGGGGATTGTCGAGCGGTTCCGCTCCATCGAACGATTGCTGGAAAAACACCCGGAATGGATCGGCAAGTTCTCCTTTGTGCAGATCGCCGCGCCGTCGCGCTCCTCGCTTCCCGCCTATCAACACTTTGACGCCGAGGTGCGGGCGATGGCGGAACAGGTGAACCTCAAGTATGGCGATGGCCGCTACCGCCCGATCATTCTCAAGATCGAACACCATGAGCCGGTCGATGTGTTTCAGTATTTTCGCGCCGCCGTGCTGTGTCTGGTCAGCAGCCTGCACGACGGAATGAATCTGGTCGCCAAGGAATATCTATCCGCCCGCGACGATGAGGAAGGCGTATTGATTCTCAGCATGTTCGCCGGAGCCTCGCGGGAACTGACTGAGGCGCTGATCGTGAACCCCTACGACATTGAGCAGTGCGCCGAGGCGCTGCATGTCGCCCTGTCCATGCCCAAAAGCGAACAACGGGAACGGATGCACGCCATGCGAAGCTACGTCAGCGAATTCAATATCTTCCGCTGGGCCGGGCGGATGTTGCTCGATGCCGCCGCCGTGCGCCGGAAAAACCGCTTCGCCCTCAAGCTGTCCAGTCTGGGCGCCAATGTGGCGCTGCTTAAAGAACCCTCCTGAACCTGCTCTCTACGGGACATCACATCATGCACCCTTTTTTTTCCAAAACTGGCATCGCCGCTTTACGCGAGTGGTGTCGTCATCGCCCGCTGTTCGCCCTGGATTACGACGGCACTTTGACTGCGCTGGCCAATGATCCCTGCGAAGTATCCCTGTCTACTACGATGCAGGCTCGCCTGCGCCGCCTGCGCGAGTCGGTCCCGGTAGCGGTCCTGTCCGGGCGGCATCGCCCCGAGTTGGAAACCCTGCTCAACGGGGTAGCAGTGGACTTCATGATTGGCAATCACGGGCTGGATTGGGGCGATCCGACTCGGCCTGAATTACAGCAAGCGCAGAGTCTGGTCAAAGGCTGGCTGGAACAATTGCAAGCCTCACCGTTACCGGCTACTGCCCTCGATGGCTGGTCACGGCGTTGGCGTTGTGGACTGGTTGACCTGTCAGGAGTGTGGATCGAGGACAAGCAGTACACCCTGACCCTTCACTATCGCAACGCTGCTGATCCCGATCAGGCTATGGCCGCGATCAGCGCGGCATTGTCCGGTTTGCAGCCGGCCCCGCAGATCAGCGGCGGCAAAAGGGTGTTTAACCTGTTCCCCAACGCCGAAACCAACAAGGGCAGCGCCTTGTTGCGGCTTATGGCGGAACAGGGCTTTGGCCGCGCCATTTTCTTCGGCGACGATGACACCGACGAAGACGTATTCCGCCTGGAGCATCCCGACATTCTGGGGATTCGGGTGGGTTGGCATCCCGACTCGCACGCCCGGTTTTATCTGCGGCGGCAACAGGATATGAGCAAGGCGCTAGCCTACAGTCTGGCCTGCTTGCGGCGGGCGGCGTAGCACGGGCATCCTGCCCGTGTTCCGGTTCTATGACCCGGTATGGGCGGCGCCGCTCAGAACGCCTCGGCTTTCAGGGTCATCAGCGCATCGGCCCCGGCCTGAATCTTGGCTAAATGGGCCATCGTTTCCGGCAGCACCTTTTCCATGAAGAACTCGGCGCAGACCAGCTTGTTCTGGTAAAACTGCCGGTCGAAGCTGTCATCGTCGGGATTGGAAAGCTGATTTTCGCAAATCCGGGCGGTCTGCGCCCACTGGTAGCCCAGCGTCACCAGCGCCATCATGTACAGATAATCCATCGACGCCGCACCGCCGTTGTCCGGATTGGAAATGGCGTGCTGCATCAGCCATTGCGTAGCCTCCACCAGCCGCTCCAGAGCCTCGGTCAACGGTTTGACGAAAGGCGACAGCGCAGCATTGTCCTCGTACTTCTCGCAAAACCCGCCGACCAGCGCAAAAAAGAGCTGAATCGCCCGGCCCTTGTTAGCTGGCAGCTTGCGTCCAATTAAATCCAACGCCTGAATGCCATTGGTCCCTTCGTAAATCTGGGTGATCCGGGCATCGCGCACGAACTGTTCCATGCCCCATTCGGCGATATAGCCGTGGCCGCCGAAGCATTGCAGGCACAAATTGGCGGAGGTGAAACCCATGTCAGTGAAATAGGCTTTCATCACCGGGGTTAGCAGGCTCAGCAAATCCTCAGCCTTGCGCCGGGTCTCCGGGTCAGGATGCTTGCGGATAATGTCCACCTGCAAACCGGCCCAATAGGCCAGCGACCGCGCACCTTCCTGGAACACCCGCACTGTCATCAGCATTCGCCGAATGTCGGGATGAACGATGATCGGATCGGCGGGCTGATCCGGGAATTTGGCGCCGCGCAGCGAGCGGCCCTGCACCCGATCCTTGCAGTAGTCCACCGCGTTCTGATAGGCCACTTCTGCCTGACTCAAACCCTGCACCGCCACCCCCAGCCGGGCGGCGTTCATCATGATAAACATGGTGCGCAGACCCTTGTGCTCCTCACCGATCAAGTAGCCAACCGCACCGTCATAGTTCATCACACAAGTTGAGTTGCCGTGAATGCCCATCTTCTCTTCCAGCGCCCCGCAACTCACCGCATTGCGATCACCGAGGCTGGCGTCGGGATTGACCAAGAATTTAGGGACGATGAACAGCGAAATGCCCTTGACCCCGTCCGGTCCGCCGGGAATCTTCGCCAGCACCAGATGAATGATGTTCTCGGCCAGATCATGCTCGCCAGCGGAGATAAAAATCTTGGTTCCAGTGATCCGGTAGCTGCCGTCGGCCTGTGGTTCGGCCTTGGTGCGCAGCAGGCCAAGGTCAGTGCCGCAATGCGGCTCGGTCAGGTTCATGGTGCCGGTCCATTGACCGCTGACCATCTTGGGCAGATACAGCGCCTTCTGCGCGTCGGTGCCGCCGATCTCAATGGCTTCCATCGCGCCACTGGTCAGGCCCGGATACATCGTGAAAGCCATATTGGCCGAGGCCATCATTTCGCTGACCGCCAGTCCCAGCACATAGGGCAAACCCTGGCCGCCATGCTCGGGCGCACCGATCAGACCAGTCCAGCCGCCCTCAGTAACCGCGCGGTAAGCGTCCTTGAACCCAGTTGGAGTAGTGACCTTGCCGTTTTCCAACCGGCAGCCTTCGCGGTCGCCCACCCGATTCAGCGGTTGCAACACCTCCTGACTGAGTTGGGCCGCGCTCTCCAGAATGGCGGCGGCAGTGTCAGGAGTCACTTCGGAAAAACCAGCCAGAATGTCGTTATAGCGGTCGATCTTGAGCAATTCGTGCAGAACGAACTGCATATCGCGAACGGGAGCAGTATAGCTTGGCATGGGCGTAATCCTTAGTTACGTTGTCGATTCAACAGGTTATTGGCAAGCCGCACCGTACTGCGAACCTAAGCGTAAAAATTAGAACAAACACCCTAATTTAATAAAATAGCCAGATTATTCAAAATTTTGCACTGTTATACAGATCAGAATGGCGGGTTGATGACCGGTTTGAACAAAAAAAGCCAGCTTAGCGCATTCATCAGCCAACCACACCCGGTTCGGGGGCGCAGCGAACCCTGGACATTATTCGTCGGTGACGCGCAGAAAAACGGCTCCCCCGCAAGCCGCACAGGGGTTAATCACCGAGGGCGCATGGCAGATCCGCAGCTCGCCGCACGCTTCGCATTGCAGGGTTCCTGGCCCGGTAATCTCGCCGCATTGATAGCGCACCGGTTCTGTTTCCGGAGAAGATTCAAAGGCCAGCCAATCCAGCCGCGATTGATCGACGCCACGCTGGAAGAAATCCAGCAACCGTTCCTCCAGCAATTCCAGATCAAAGCGCAGCCAAGCGCTCAAATCGCGTCCGGTCGTAGCCAGATGCTGCCCGGCGTCTTCCAAATCGCGCTGGAGATAACCGCCGATCAGCCGGGCTTCCTCGCGGGTGAGTTCGCCCAGTTCCACCGCCCGTTCCGCAACATGTTCAATGCTGGCGCTCAGTTGCGGAAAGGCCGCCTGTTCGGCCTGTTCCAGTTCTTCCAGGCGTTCTTTCAACCGCTCCATCATCCGCCGGTAAGCTGGAATTAGAGGGGTGCTGTTGTGGGATTCGGTCATGGGTCTATTCTCCTGCATAGGTTTGGATGCGCCACAATTAATGTGGTCATCTGGCGGTCAAATGTTGCCGCCATTGTCGAAACTCCAGTCCACTCGCCAAAAACTGTGCTGATCACATAACACCCATGCCCTTGAAAGCCCGTCATATCCCCAATCTCATCACTGGCCTGCGGATTCTGCTGGTTGGGCCGTTCCTGTGGCTGCTGCTGGAAGAACGCTATGGTCCGGCCCTGTGGCTGTTCATCATTGCCGGCGTTTCCGATGCGCTGGACGGGTTTCTGGCCAAGTACTTTGGGTGGACCAGCGAACTGGGCGGTTTGTTGGACCCGCTAGCTGACAAGCTGCTATTGCTGGGGGCGATGCTGGCGCTGGGCTGGCTGAATGAATTGCCACGCTGGCTGGTGGCGCTGGTGGTGGCGCGGGATGTTGTCATCGTCGGTGGCGCGGTCAGTTACCATCTACTGATTGAGCGGTTTGAAGCTATGCCGCTGCTGATAAGCAAGCTTAACACTCTGCTGCAACTGCTGTTGACACTGGCCGTGATCGTTCACTACGGGATGGCCGCTCAGCCGGTCTGGCTGATCACCGGGTTAATCTACCTGACTGCGCTGACTACGTTCTGGAGCGGCGCAGCCTATGTCCGACAGTGGGGTCGGCGCGCCCGGAGCCGACGCCGGATTGATGCCCGGCGCGATCCTTAATCGTCCAGTTCGCACTGTCGCAACGGGGCCGCCTCTCAGCCTTTGAGCAATTCGTAAGTCGCCCGATAGGCCTCAGCCAATGCGGTCAGATAAGCGTCATTGATCTGGCTCGGCTCCAGTCCCAGGGTATCGAGCGACTCCCAGTCGCAGCGCTCATAAGCCAAAGTGCAGGCCAGGATTCGCCCCAACGGCCCGGCATGCTGTAGCAGAGCCTGGTTGATTTCCTCATCGAGCGGCAGCGAGGCCAGAATCACGTCCATCGGCGCCTGGGTCATTGCATCCAGCACCGACAGCAAACCAATAGTGAAACCGGTTTCCTTCTGCTTAAAGCCGGTTGCCTCGGCCAGCAGCTCGCACATCTTGGCCCGCTCCAAGGCCACCGTAATCAAATCGCTGCTGTGATCATCTACATTGGCAAAGGAAACCAATGTCGCCCACGAGCGGATATTCCTGATTCCCAGCAGCACCACCGCTCGCTGGATCGATCCGATCCGCCGGGGGAGGTTGAAATAGGCGGAGTTGATGTAGCGCAACAGTTTGTAGGTTAGGGCGACATCTTGGCTGATAATCGTTTCAATCTCCTTGATTTCCACATTGGGATTATGCAGTTTGCTGATCAGTTGCAGCACCGCCAACTGATTGCTGGGGATGCTTTTGAATTTGAGCAATTTGGGCTGGGAAAAGTGATAACCCTGGAAATAATCAAAGTGGAGCGACTGGCACAGCTCCTGAATGGACTGAGTTTCGATCCGCTCGGCCATCAAGGCGACCTTATGCCGACGCAAGAGCGGGACCAAGCGCCGCACCTCCTCCTCCGGGGTCGTCAGCAGGTCAATCTTGACGTAATCGGCAATTTCCAGCAGCGCCCGGTAGGCTTCATTGTCCTCGTAGTCGTCAAGAACGAAGTGATAGCCTTGCTGGTACAAGTCGCGCAGGGTATGCAGCAGCAGCTCATCCACCACGATGGACGCCGCAACCTCGAACACCAGTTGTGGCAGGCCAAAACCCGCCAGATGCCCCCCCAGCACGAAATCACGGGCGACGTTGATAAACGCCTTGTGTTCGCCAACGATGCGATCCAGACCGACCTCGCTCACCGTGTTCAGAACTACTTGGGAGGTCGCCATTTCGGCATCCAGAAACTGAGCGGTGGTATCGCCCTCAGCATGCCGGTAAAACAGCTCGTAACCCACGATATGCAGTTTTTGGTCATAGATGGGTTGCCGGGCAAAATAGATTTCCTTCACGGAGATACGTCCTCCATCAAAACCGTGCGGGATTGCCCCATGATCTGCGCCAGAAAGCGATAACCGGCCATTAGGGCGATCCTTGGCGGGTTGCTGTCCGGTTTAGGGTCTGTCACTGGCATCAGTCGGGCTACCTATAGGCCGGGCGGTCCGAACCGACACGGTGGTCGGGTTCATGGGTTTCATCAGATGATGGTGCTTATTGTAGCCAACAACATCGGGCAGTACCGGCTCCAAACCGGATAGCCTGCATCCCTCCTGACTGCGAAAGGATGAACCGCAATGCCTTATAAATCACAAACCCGGCTCTGGTTGATCTTCGGCGTGGCGGTCAGCGGCGGGTTGTACCTGCTGGCTCCGGTGCTGACCCCGTTTTTATTCTCGGCGCTACTGGCCTATCTGGGTGATCCGCTGATTGACCGGCTGGAAGCCCGCAAAATCTCCCGATCCTGGGCGGTGACTCTGGTGTTCAGCGCGATCATCCTGGGGCTGCTGTTGCTGTTGCTGCTGCTGATTCCGCTGTCGGCGCATGAATTTCGGGGGCTGATGCAGCGGTTTCCGAGCTACATCGACTGGCTGCAAACCAACATTGTGCCGTGGTTGCACGACCGACTCGGCGCTGATCCGGAATTGTTCAATCTGTCCAGCCTGCGTACCCAGTTGCTGAATTACGCGCAGGACATCGGCGATCTGGCTGGCGGCCTGTTCCAGTCAATCCGGGAATCATCGACCGTCGTATTCAGTTGGATCGCCGATCTGCTCCTGGTGCCGGTGGTCACTTTTTATCTGCTGCGCGACTGGGATGTGCTGGTAGCCCGGGTCCGCGAGCTGCTGCCGCGCCGTATTGAACCGACGGTCAGCAAACTGGCGCGGGAATCGGATGCCGTCATTGGCGCCTTTCTGCGCGGCCAGTTCATCGTGATGGCGGCGCTAGGGATCATTTATTCGGTAGGGCTGGCCATCATCGGTCTGGACTTCTCACTGCTCATCGGGCTGGTCGCCGGGCTGGTCAGTTTTGTTCCCTATCTGGGCCCGATCATCGGCATCCTGGTTGCCAGCATCGT
The DNA here is from genome assembly GCA_003989085.1 of Candidatus Competibacteraceae bacterium. GTDB lineage: Bacteria > Pseudomonadota > Gammaproteobacteria > Competibacterales > Competibacteraceae > RXIV01. The sequence goes on along the minus strand of RXIV01000001.1, from coordinate 240,518 downwards.
CGCCATTCTGCAATTTCACAGCCTGGCGAGCGTGATTCCGGTGCTGATCGTATTCGGCATCGGCCAGATGATCAGCGACCTGGCGCTAACTCCGGCGCTGGTCGGCGACCGCATTGGCCTCCATCCGGTGGCTGTACTGTTTGCAGTGCTGGCTGGCGGCCACCTGTTCGGCTTTTTCGGCGTCTTGCTGGCACTGCCGGTCGCAGCGGTCATCGCTGTGCTGCTGCGCCATGCCCAGGATAAGTATCTACAGAGTCCATTTTACGGCCACTGACCGGGTGCTACGCCCGGAACTCGGTTTGCCTAGAACAGTCGCCGCAATGGGCGAGACGGACTTATGCGGCGGCAATGTCTTCGCGGAATTCCGGCAGCAGCCGCTCGTACTCGGCAATGACCTGCGCCCCCAGTAAGATGATGATGCCAATAGCATCCAGGGTCATCAGCACAATCACCACGCCTGCCAATGACCCGTACACTACGTTCACCGCTGACAGATTGGCGAGATACCACACCAGCCCGGCGCGGACTCCTTCCCACAGCAGCCCGGCAGTTACGCCACCGATCAGCGCATGCCGCCACGGTAGCCGGCCCACGGGCATCAACTGATAAATCAGGGTCAGCGCCGCGCACTGGCTCAACAATCCGACGGTGTACAGCGCCAGGGTCTGCACCCCGCTCAATGACCATTGCCAGCCAAACAACCGAATCTCACCGGCGATCAAGCCTTGCAACAGTCCAATAAGCAGGGTCATCGCCAGCAGGCCGAAACCCAGCAGCAATACCGCCAAATAGGGCAACAACAACGCAATCAGCCAATTTCGGCAGTGCGCGGCATGGCGGTGGGAAAAAATGACAGTCATCGCGTTTTCCAAGGCTCCGAAGGCGGCGGCGCTGAACAGCAGCAAGGTTCCGGCCATAGTCCAACCCAGCGCCTGCCGTTGTCCGAGAAATTGAGCAACCTGATTCAGAATCAGCTCGGACTCGCCGGGAACCAGTTGCTCCAGGTAACGATGCAGAAGATCGAGCAATTGCGCCTCGTTGATCACCTGGGACAGCGCCACCAGCAGCAGGATCACTAGCGGAACCAGCGCCAGCAGCGCGTAGTAGGCAATGGCTGCGGCCAGCAGCAAGCCCCGGTTGGCTTGAAACCGGCGCAGCGTCCGCCCGACGAATGCCAGTGGATGACGCAGTACAAGACGGACAGGCGACGGAGAAGACATGGCGGGAGGCGCTCGCAAGTAGGGAAAACGGGGCGATCATGCCAAAGTGAACCGGTTTTGACATGACATTCAGCACGACTTTTGGTTAGGTAAAATCGATTCCGGTTTACCGTTTCACTCTCAGCCGTGGCGGCGGCGACACCATGAATGCCAATAAAAAAGCCTTGAGACGTTGCGAGAACGCGCTGGCCCAAGCGACTGATTACGCCGCCTGGAGCGCGGCGGCTCAGGAACATGATCGGCTGACTGGCGCTGTGGAGTGGCGGGACCAAGCGGAGTCGTCGGATTACGATTACCGGCTGGTGCAGGCACGACTCGAAGAATTGCGCGAATTGCGCCGGCAGGGCGAAGTAGCCCGACTGGTGTTTTGCCTGCACGAAGGGCTGCATGGCAATCTCGGCAATATCGCCAATCCGGCGCTGTACACCGGATGCCGGTTCGGGACCAAGCGGTTATTGACGGATTATCTCGACGAGATCACCTCTGCGCTGGATTATCTCTGCGAATACGAAACACCGGTCTTCCCTCTGGCGGATAAGCTGCGATTTTTTGAACGCACTGCACAGAGTTTTGGCCGCTCAGCGTTGATGCTGAGCGGCGGCGCAACGCTGGGCCTGTTTCATTTGGGCGTGATCAAGGCCTTATGGTCAGAAGGTTTGTTACCACGGGTCGTTTCCGGTTCCAGTTCCGGCTCCATCGTGGCGGCGACATTGGGTACTCATACCGATGCTGAACTGGCGCGGGTGTTCGATCCGACCCTGTTTACCGTAGAAGCATGGCGCAGCCTAGGTTTCAAGAGCCTGCTCAAGGGTAGTTCTCTCATGGATAGTCAGCAACTGGAGCGCTGCATTGAGCATAACGTCCGCGCCCTGACCTTCGAGGAAGCCTTTGATCGCACCGGGCGGATTGTCAGCATTCCGGTGTCGCCGGCCCGGGCGCACCAGCACTCACGGCTGCTGAATTATCTGAGCGCGCCGAATGTACTGATTCGCCGGGCGGCGTTGGCTTCTTGCGCGATTCCCGGCGTGTTTCCGGCAGTGATGCTGGAGGCGCGGGATTTCAACGGCGTCACCGTTCCCTATATGCCTGGCGACAAATGGGTGGACGGCACCTTGAACAGCGATTTGCCGATGCTGCGGGTGGCTCGGATGCACAACGTCAATCATTACATCGTCAGCCAGACCAACCCACACATCGTTCCTTTCCTCGGCGAGGCTAAACCCCGCGAGAAAGGGCTGCTGTCGTTCACCCGCGACATCGTCAGTTCAACCTTTCAACTTTACCTCAAACACCTGCTGGACCTGGCTCGCCAGAATGTCGATTCCCATACTTTGGGGTTATTGTTGGACAAAGCCTATTCGGTGGCCGACCAAAGCTACAGCGGCGACATCACCATTGTGCCGCCAACCTGGCTGAACAACCTGTTGGACATTTTTTCCAACCCCCGCCCAGAGCGAATCGCCGAGTTCATCCTGACCGGTGAACGGGCAACCTGGCCGAAACTGGAACGGATCCGCAACGCCACCCGGATCAGCCGGGCGTTTGAACAGGGTCTGGAGCGGCTGCGAACCCGATTGGCGTTTCCGGTCGCCGCCGATGAACCCGCCGGGCGCACCACACTCTGAATCCCCACGCTAGTCCACTTTCTGCCGGCCTCGGCTGGAACGGCGACATAGCGGTTCGTGCAAGGATCCCGCGCTAAAATCAACCGGCCTGCGAGATCCAGCTAGCCACCGTGCCGCAGCAACACCCACCGGCCCCGCGCTGCACAAACCCCTGCCGGCTGGGGTATCATGCCGCGCTATTTGTACGCTATGAGCGCCGCGCACGGCCCCCGTTGGGGCAATACTTTCCGCGTCACTGCGTACTCCCCCGCCCACTGGCGGGCGAAGGGGCTGACGCCCATGCTCAAGGCCGGATGGCCGCCACTCATAACTCCCGCGAATTTGCCCGCGTTCCCGGCGTATCGCTGGAAGATTGGCAAACGGCACTACCTATTGGCGAGAAATCTTGATGAATATCCTGAAAACCATTTTTGGCAGTCGCAATGACCGAGTGATCCGTCAGATGCGGAAGGCGGCGGAAAAAATCAACGCCTTGGAACCGGGGATCGCGGCATTGAGCGACTTGGGGTTACGCACCAAGACTGAAGAATTTAAAGCCCGCCTGACTAAGGGCGAAACGCTGGATGCGCTGTTGCCGGAAGCCTTTGCGGTGGTGCGCGAGGCCAGCAAACGCACACTGGACATGCGCCATTTCGATGTGCAGTTGATTGGTGGCATCGTGCTGCACGAAGGCAAGATCGCCGAAATGCGCACCGGTGAAGGCAAAACCCTGGTTGCAACGCTGTCGGTCTATCTGAATGCGCTCGCCGGCAAGGGCGTTCACGTCGTCACGGTCAACGACTATCTGGCGCGTCGCGACGCCGACTGGATGGGCCAGATTTACCGCTTTCTGGGGATGAGCGTCGGCGTGGTCATCGCCGGGATGAGTCAGGAGGAAAAGCGGGCGGCTTATGGTTCCGACATCACCTACGGCACCAACAACGAGTATGGATTTGATTATCTACGCGACAACATGGCGTTTGGCCTTGAGCAAAAGGTGCAGCGTGATCTGTATTACGCCCTGGTGGACGAGGTGGACTCGATCCTGATTGACGAAGCTCGCACCCCACTGATCATTTCCGGCCCCGCTGAAGAAAGCTCGGAACTCTATCGCCGGATCAACGAGATCATTCCCCGGTTGACCCGTCAGAAAGAAGAGGAAGGACCGGGCGACTACTGGGTGGACGAAAAAGCCAAGCAAGTGTACCTGACCGAAGACGGTCACCAGCAGGTCGAGGACTTGTTGCTGGAAATCGGCCTGCTGCGGGATGGCGAGAGCCTGTACGACGCCGCCCATCTGGGCGTGTTCCACCACATGAATGCCTGCTTGCGGGCGCATGCCCTGTTTCACCGGGATGTGGAATACATCGTCCGCGATGGTGAGATCGTCATCGTCGATGAGTTCACCGGTCGCACCATGCCGGGCCGGCGCTGGTCGGACGGTCTGCACCAGGCGATTGAAGCCAAAGAGAATGTGCCGATCCAGGCTGAGAATCAGACTCTGGCCTCGATCACCTTCCAGAATTACTTCCGCCTGTACAGCAAACTGGCGGGGATGACTGGCACCGCCGACACCGAAGCCTTCGAGTTTCAACAGATTTACAACCTGGAAGTGATCGTCGTTCCCACCCACTTGCCGATGATCCGCAAGGATCATGGTGATCTGGTGTTCCTGACCCCGCCGGAAAAATTCCAGGCGGTGCTGGAGGACATCCGTGATTGCCGCAAGCGGGGCCAGCCGACCTTGGTTGGCACCACTTCCATCGAAGTGTCGGAACTGCTCGCAAAGCTGCTGGACAAGGAAAAGGTTCCTCATCAGGTGCTCAACGCCAAGCAGCATGAGCGGGAAGCCGAAATCATCGTCCAGGCTGGGCGACCCGGCGCTGTGACCATCGCCACCAACATGGCCGGGCGTGGCACCGACATCGTACTGGGCGGCAACCTGCAAGCCGAACTCAAGGCGCTGGGGCCGGACGCCAGCGATTCCGACCGTGAAACGGTGCGGTGGGCCTGGCAGCAGCGCCATGACCAGGTAGTAGCTGCCGGCGGCCTGCACGTTATCGGTACTGAACGCCACGAATCGCGGCGCATTGATAATCAGTTGCGCGGACGCTCCGGGCGGCAAGGCGATCCCGGCTCCAGCCGCTTCTACCTGTCGCTGCAAGATAACCTGCTGCGCATTTTCGCTTCCGACCGGGTCGCCGGATTGATGCAGAAACTGGGAATGCAGCAGGGCGAAGCGATCGAGCATCCCTGGGTGACCAAGGCGATTGAAAACGCCCAACGCAAGGTCGAGGCCCATAACTTCGACATTCGCAAGAACCTGCTGGAATTCGACGACGTCGCCAACGACCAGCGCAAGGTCATGTACCGCTGGCGCAACGAGTTGATGGAAGCCGAGGACGTATCAGGCACCCTGGTGGACATGCGGGTTGATGTACTCAAACAGGTGATTGATCCGTATATCCCGCCGCACAGCTTGGAAGAACAGTGGAATGTGGCCGGGCTGGAAGAGGCGTTGCAGAAAGAGTTTGATCTGGCCCTGCCGCTCCGCGCCTGGCTGGATGCCGATCATGATCTGCACGAGGAGCCTCTTCGGGAGCGAATTCAGGCCGAACTAGACGCGACTTACGCCAGCAAGGAAACTCAGGTTGGCGCAACCTGGATGCGGCAATTCGAGAAAGCAGTGCTGTTGCAAGTGCTGGACAGCCACTGGCGCGAGCATCTGGCGGCGATGGATTATCTGCGCCAGGGGATTCACCTGCGCGGCTACGCCCAGAAAAACCCCAAACAGGAATACAAGCGCGAAGCCTTCGAAATGTTTCAGGCGCTGTTGCAGCGAATTCATCAGGAAACCATTGGCTTCTTGGCGCGGGCGCAATTCCAGGCTGAACCCGCGCCGATTCCCGAACCGCACCGGCCACCACCCGCAGTCATGCGTTTTGAACACGCCGAGGCAGGATCGGCGTTGACTGAAGAACCGGCCGTTGGCGACGGCTCCGGGATTGAAGTGCGGTTTCAGCCGGAAGAAAGCCACAGCCCCTTTGTGCGCGATGGTCGCAAGGTCGGGCGCAATGAACCGTGTCCCTGTGGTTCGGGCAAGAAGTACAAGCACTGCCACGGCCAACTGGATTGATCCGAGTTGAACGGAATGGAGAACATCATGCAACCGCTGACTGTCGCCGGTATCCGGCTGGGCGCCGCCTGCGCCGGCATTAAATACCCTGACCGCCGCGATCTGGTGGTGATTGAAGCCATTGCCGGCACCCGCGTTGCGGCGGTCTTCACCCGCAATGCTTTCCGCGCCGCGCCGGTCACGGTGGCGCGGGTGCATCTGGCCGCCGCCAGTCCCCGCTACCTGCTGATTAATACCGGCAACGCCAACGCCGGCACCGGGCGGCAGGGATTGGCTGATGCGGAAGCGAGTTGCCAGACCCTGGCGGAACTGACTGCTTGCACCCCGCTGGAAGTGTTACCCTTTTCCACCGGCGTCATCGGCGAACCGTTGCCGCTGTTTCGGCTGGTGGCCGGGTTGCCGGCGGCGCTGGCGGCGTTGCGGGCAGACGGCTGGGAAGACGCCGCGCACGGGATCATGACCACCGACACCCGGCCCAAGTGGGCATCGCGACGGCTGACAGTGGCCGGGCGCGATGTGACGATCACCGGCATTGCCAAGGGCGCAGGCATGATCCGGCCCGACATGGCGACGATGCTGGCGTTCATCGCCACCGATGCCGCAGTCGATGAAGCACTGTTACGACAGGTGCTGACCGACGCCATGACGGATTCCTTCAACGCCATTACCGTGGATGGCGACACCTCAACCAACGATTCCTGCGTCCTGCTGGCCACCGGCCAGAGCGGCGCGACTATCCCGGCGACCGGGGAAGAATACAAGAATTTTTCCGCAGCAGTGCGCGAGGTGTGCGTTGACCTGGCCCAAGCGATCATCCGCGATGGCGAGGGAGCCACCAAATTCATCACGGTGCAGGTCGAAGGCGGACGGGATGTTGCCGAATGCCGGCAAGTTGCTTACGCCATTGCTCATTCGCCGCTGGTCAAAACCGCTTTCTTTGCTTCTGATCCCAACTGGGGGCGGGTTTTGGCGGCGGTGGGCCGGGCCGGATTAGCCGATTTGGATATTGACCGGGTGGCGCTTCATCTGGACGAAGTATGCATCGTCCGCGAGGGTGGCCGCGCTCCTGACTACACCGAGGAGCAAGGGCAACAAGTTATGACCCGATCCGAGATCACCATCCGGGTGGAGCTAGGCCGGGGCGAGGCAGCAGCCTGCATTTGGACCACTGATTTGTCTTTCGATTATGTGCGGATCAACGCTGAGTACCGGACGTGAGCGACACGGTTCAGGTCGCGGTCGGCATCATTGTCCACGCTGCCGGCGCGGTACTCATCACCCGTCGACCCGATCACGTTCATCAGGGTGGATTGTGGGAATTTCCCGGCGGCAAGGTGGAAAGCGGCGAATCGCCAGAGTCAGCGTTGCGCCGTGAACTGTATGAGGAACTGGGGATTACCGTACAAGCCGCTGAACCGTGGCTGCAAGTTCGCCATACCTATCCTGATCAGACGGTACTGCTGGAGGTGTGGCGGGTGACCGCTTACGCCGGCGAGCCGCACGGTCGGGAAGGGCAACCGCTGATTTGGGCTTCGCCTGCCGAATTGGAGACCTTCGCTTTTCCTGCCGCTGACCAGCCGATTCTGGCCGCTTTACAGCAGTCGGGGATTCAGATCGCGCAGCAGGCCAATTCAAACGGAATATCCGCCCGACTCTGAACCGCCCGCCGGTTCGGGTCCGGCTGCTCCAGAAAGTGGATGGTGAAGCGTTGCCGACCGGCGCTGATTTCCGGAAAAATGCCATCGCCGGCCGGCAGTAACACCCGAATCAGTTGATTGGACACCGTGCTGTCCAGCCCACGCTGAAAAAAGCCCTGAACTGCAAGTTCCGCCCGCGATGTAGCACTGTCGCGGATTAATCGCAAAATCAGCACCACCGCTTCCCGCATCGGCGCAAACGGTTCCAGCCATTCCTGAATATGCCGGTTGCGAACCGCGCTATCCTGTTGCAGCCAGTGATGCAGCGTCGGTAAATCAAAGCGGCAGGCTCCGCCGGGAACATGATGGCGTTTGTGAATGGCGCTGAGAAAATCAGTCTGCCGCACCGCATCAATGCTCGGATTATCCAGCTTGCGATGAATACGTTGAGTGACTTGGGCAATCTTCGCCAGCACTTCATCGAGGATTGCAGCATGAACGCCCGGTGTTTGCCGCAACCGGCCCAGAGTGACGGCGTGTCGCTCCAACTCCTTGAGCAACTCGCTCTTCAATTCGGTGCGTCCGGTCAGATCAAGAATGTCGAACAGCCCCTGCAACGCCAGCCGGCTGTCCCAGATGGATGAACCCGTGGTGGCGTATTCGACCTGCTGGAACAGGAACTCTAGCCGCAGCAGCGCACGCGTGCGTTCATTCAGCGGCTGTTCGTAGCAAACGATTTGGAGCGGCACGCAATGTCTCGCAGGGAGTTTGTGGAGTGGGCCGGGACCGGCAAAAACACGAGAACGGAACTCTACCGGGAACAGGCTAGCGTCAGATAGTGTTGATGCAGAGTGGAAACCTGGCGATCCAGCGCCGCAAAATCCCCCGAATTCTCTACCACCTCATCAGCCAGCGCCAAGCGCTGCTCACGGCTGGCCTGCGCGGCCAGAATGCGGCGGGCCTGCTCCTCATCCGTCTGATCCCGCGCCATGACCCGACGCAGCCGCTCAGCTTCAGGCGCATCCACCACCAGCACCCGGTCGATCCAGTCCGTCATACCGGTTTCCGCCAGAAGCGGAATGACCAGCAAACTGTAAGGGGCGGTCAGCTGTGCGAGCCGTTGCCTAGACAGGGCGCGAATCTGCGGATGCAGGACAGCTTCCAGCCGCCGCCGCCCACTGGCATCGGCAAACACCCGCTCGCGCAGGCGAGCGCGATCCAGGCGTCCGGTGCCATCCAGACAATCCAGGCCAAACGCCGTAGCAATCTCCGTCAGCGCCGGCTGACCGGGTTCGACCAGTTCACGGGCCAGCAAATCAGTGTCGATGATGGGCACGCCATAACGGGCAAAGCGGTCGCTGACTGCGGTCTTGCCACTGCCGATTCCACCGGTGAGGCCCACCACCAACATGACTTATCCCCCCAGCCAGCTCAGCCAGACCCGATTGATCGCCTCGCCCCACAGCAGCGCGATCCAACCGGCAGCCGCCAGAAAGGGGCCAAAAGGCATCGGAGTTTGTCGGTCACGACCTCGGAACAGAATCAGCGTCAGTCCGACCACCGCGCCAACCAGCGACGACAACAACACGATCGTCACCAGCGATTGCCAGCCAGTCCAGGCTCCCAGCGCCGCCAACAGTTTGAAATCGCCATGCCCCATGCCTTCCTTGCCGGTCAGCAGCCGGAACGCCTGATAAACTGACCACAGCGAGAGATAACCGGCTATCGCCCCAATGACTGCGCTGGGCAAATCCGCGAACGGCCCCCACAACGCGACCATCAGTCCCAGCCACAACAGCGGCAAAGTCAGATCGTCGGGCAACAACTGATGTTTAAAATCGATGACGCTCGCGGCCAGCAAGAACCAGGTGAACAACAACCCCGCTGCTGCCGGCCAGCCGAAGCCCAGCTTCCAAGCCACCAGCCCGGCCAGCAGCCCACTCACCGCTTCTATCAGCGGATATTGCCAACTGATTTCGGCCTGACAATGGGCGCAGCGCCCACGTTGCAGCGCAAAACTAAGCAGCGGTATGTTTTCAGTAGCGGTGATTAAGTGACCGCAATGGGGGCAGCGCGAACGCGGCGTCCATAGGTTGAACGCTGGCTGATCAGCATCCGCCGCCGGCTGATCAAGCAGTTCCGCACACTGCGCCCGCCATTCCCGCTCCATCATCAGCGGTAGGCGATAGATGACGACATTGAGAAAACTGCCGACGATCAGGCCCAGCACCACCACCACGATTAGGAACAACGTCGGCGCACCCGCCAATAACTCCATCAGACTATGAATGGGAGGCCTCCTCGTTATTTTTCGGGATCTTCCGTGTCTTCCGCTGCCTTTCGTAGATCGTCGTCTTCAAACCGCCGAGGCCAACTTGAAGATCGGCAGATACATGGCGATTACCAAAGTGCCAACCACCCCCGCCAAGAACGCCATCAGCAACGGTTCAATCATGGTGGTGAGCTGATCCACTTTTTGATCGACTTCAGCTTCGTAAAAATCGGCCACCCTGGACAGCATGTCGCCCAGCGAACCTGCTTCCTCGCCAATCGCCACCATCTGCACCACCATGTCCGGAAACAAGCTACTCTGGCGCATGGCGAAATTGAGTTGCTGACCGATGGAAACCGCCTCACGCATCTCCAGCACCGCTTTTTCGTAGACATAATTGCCGGTCGCGCCGGCCACGCTGAGCATCGCATCCACCAGCGGCACCCCGCCGCTGAACAGCGTCGACAGAGTGCGGGCGAAACGGGCATTGGCTGAAGTAGCAACCAGATCGCCGATCAGCGGCATTTTCAGGACCATACGGTCCAGCCATTGATAAAAGGTGCGGGATCGCTTGCGGGCTTCCAGAAAACCGACAATGCCGGCTACCGGAGCACCCAGAATCAGGTACCAGTACTTTTGGAAGACCTTTGAGAGATCAATCACCATTCGGGTCAGCGCCGGCAGTTCGGCGCCAAATCCCTTGAACAGATCCTCAAAGGTCGGGATCACGAAAATCAGCAGGATGGCAGTTACTACGAAGGCGAACAGCAACACAATGGCCGGGTAAGTCAGCGCCTTCTTGACCTTGGCCTTGAGCGCCTCGGACTTTTCCAGGTAGGTCGCGATCTTGTCGAGCAGCACTTCCAGGACGCCGGCTTCCTCACCGGCGTGAACCAGGCTGCAGTACAAATCATTGAAGTACAGGTGATGCTTACTCAGCGCCTTGGAAAAGGCCGTACCGCTTTCCACTTCAGCCTTGATGTCAAGAATCAGCTCCTTGACCTTGGGTTTACGGTTGCTGCTCCCCACCATGTCCAACGCCTGTACCACTGCAATGCCGGCAGTAAGCATGGTGCAAAGCTGCCGGGTGAACATCATGATGTCCTTGGGAGCAATCGAGTCGCCGAAGGTAAACACCGGCTGGGCTTTTTTCTTGACGCTAAGCGGCAAAATGCCCTGCCGCCGCAGCTCACCCTTGATGAGATTCTGGTTGGCGCCGCGCAGCTCACCCTTGACCCGGACACCCCGCTTGTCAGTGCCTTCCCACTTAAAGGTTGGTTCTTCTTCCTTCTTCTTTTTGGCTTTCGCCAGCGTCGGTTGTTTGGCCATGTCTGTTAGTCCGTCGTTACCCGGTTGATTTCTTCAAGACTGGTCAGGCCCATTCGCACCTTGTTCAAGCCGGACTGGCGTAGATCGTTCACACCTTCCCGGCGCGCCTGATCGGCGATCTGGATCGCGTTGCCGCTCTCCATGATGAGCCGGCCGATGTCATCGGAAATTGGCATAACCTCGTAGATGCCAACCCGACCCTTGTAGCCATGATTACACTGATCGCAGCCAATGGCTTTATAGATTGTCAGATCCTTCAGTTCGTTGCTATGGAACCCCTGATGGATCAGCTCTTCCGGCGGCACATTCACCTCTTCCTTGCAGTGCGGGCACAGCCGCCGACCTAGCCGCTGGGCGATAATCAGCGTCACGCTGGAGGCAATGTTATAGGCCGCAACACCCATGTTCATCAGCCGATTGAGGGTTTGCGGGGCGCTGTTGGTGTGCAGGGTGGACAACACCATGTGCCCGGTCTGGGCAGCCTTGATGGCGATTTCAGCGGTTTCCAGATCGCGAATTTCGCCGACCATGACGATATCCGGGTCCTGGCGCAGAAAGGCGCGCAGGGCGTTGGCGAAGGTCATGCCAACCTTGGGATTGACATTGACCTGGTTGACACCGGGCAAGTTGATTTCAACCGGATCCTCGGCCGTCGAGATATTGACTTCGGCGGTATTAAGGATATTGAGCGCGGTGTACAGTGATACGGTCTTGCCGCTGCCAGTCGGGCCAGTGACCAGCACCATACCCTGAGGTCGGTGGATGGCGCTAAGAAATAACTCTTTCTGATGATCCTCGTAACCCAGCGCCTCAATACCCATCTGGGCGCTGGTGGGATCGAGAATTCGCAGCACCACCTTTTCCCCCCAAAGGGTCGGCATGGTGTTGACTCGAAAGTCAATGGCGCGCTGCTTAGTCAAGTAGAGCTTGATACGGCCGTCCTGTGGCACCCGGCGTTCGGCGATATCCAGCTGGGCCATGATCTTGAGGCGGGCGGCCAAACGCGGCGCCATGGCGACTGGCGGCTTGTAGGCTTCATCTAGCATGCCGTCTTGGCGGAACCGCACCCGATACATTTTTTCGTAGGGTTCAAAGTGAATATCGGACGCACCGCGATTGATGGCTTGCACGATGACCTGGTTGATAAACCGCACGACTGGCGCGTCTTCGGCATCGGACTGGGTCAGGGTCTCGATCTTAGCGCTGCTCTCATCCCCACTGCTGAAATCCAGCTCGCCAATATCCGAATCGACCATCGCCGATCCCTGCGATTCAACAGCGCCATCAATCGCCTTGGTCCATTGCCGTTCGCTGATGATGACGGGTTCTATATCCAGCCGGGTCTGGAACTTGATGTCCTCCAATACCCGCTGATTGGTGGGATCGCTAATGCCGATAAACAACCGCCGACCGCGTTTGTATAACGGTAGAGCGTGGTGCTGGCGTAGCAGTTTTTCATCAACCAGTTGAACGACAGACCGGTCGATCTCCATCGCCTCGATATCGAACAATGGCAGGTTGAAACTACGAGCGGCAAGGCGTGCAATATCCTTGTCGCAGGCCGGGTTGCCGTCAACCAGGTAGGCGACAAAGGGGATGTTGTCCCGGCGGGCCTGATCGAGCGCCTTGATCGCAGCGGCCTCATCAAGCAAATGGTTGAGCACCAGCTGCCGGGCAAGGCCAGTCAATTGGCTGCCTGGTTGGGTGATCGTGTTGTTGGGATTAGTAGCCATTACTTGTGTGGTGCGCTGCTGTCTTGAAAGAGTTCAGGTTGGTCGTCTACCTGTGCTTCAGACTTTAGACCATGCCGAAAGCCTTGGAAAGAGGTGAACCAGACAGGAACACCCTGCCCCAGATCGGCTGTTGCTGTTATAGTTGTCGTGCAGAGGTGCAAATCAGGAGGTTTATTTATGGCAACCCGATCAATTACCGTGAACGCGATTGGCTTTCTGGATAAAGACCGCCGGATGATTCGCAATATCCTGTCAGTGGCAAGCAATAAGGATTATAGCTATCAGTTGGCGACAGCCAGCGGCGAAGTGGCTGAGGTGGTCATTGTCAACGCCGATGATCCGGTCGCAATGACCGTGTGGAATGACTACCGGCAAACCACCCCCGACGCCCAAATCATTCTAGCGTCTACAGTGCCGCAGTTTGCTACGGACTACACCTGCATCAAGCGACCGATCATCGCCAGCCAGTTGCATAGCGTACTGGCGCCAGGCGGATCAGCACGGATGCCGGAAGCCCGAGTGATCCAGAAATACGAGGTGCTGGCTAAAAGCTTTCTATTCCGCAACCTGTCTACTGCCCATCTGGAAAAGATCGTTGGCTTGTCGCGGGTGATGCTGCTGCCCGCCCAACAGGTGGTGTTCGAAGCTGCCGCCGCCGGCGAGGAAATGTTTGTAGTCCTGAATGGGCGGCTGAAAGTCAGCATTACCAATCGGGACGGGCGCGAGATCATTCTTGGCGCAATCGGCCCCGGCGAGATCGTGGGAGAAATCGCCATGCTTGATGGGCGAGGGCGCTCGGCGACCGCAACGACCTTGACGCCTTGCGAACTGCTGGTGATCCACCGCCACGACTTCATGCCCTTTCTGGAGCAAAATCCCAAGGCCGCCATCGACCTGATTAAAGTGCTGGCTCTGCGGCTGCGGCTGAATACTGAGCAGTTGGCGGAACTCATTGACGAGGATGAAATATTGAGCTGAGCACCTGCCGGCCAAGAGTAGGGCTGGCTATTGCGGGGCGAGCGGCAACCGGTTAGCGTTTGGCAATCCTGATCATCGTCATTCAATGCCATGCGCCGTACTGGGTGCAGCGGCGCTTTAGAGGGGGACTGTTATGGAACTTGCCTGCCTGGACCTGGAAGGGGTCTTGGTTCCGGAAATCTGGATCAATGTCGCCGAACGCACCGGCATCGCGGCGCTGCGGCTAACCACCCGCGATATTCCCGATTATGACCAGCTCATGCGAGGACGATTGGCATTGCTGGATCAGCATGGCCTGAAGCTGTCTGACCTTCAGCAGGTGATTGCCGGAATGGGGCCAATGGACGGCGCTTGTGAGTTCCTGGACTGGTTACGCGAGCGGTTTCAGGTCGTGATTCTGTCCGATACCTATTATGAATTCGCCATGCCGTTGATGCAGCAACTGGGCTGGCCAACGCTGTTCTGTCATCGGCTGGAGGTGGCTGACGACCGAGTGGTCGGCTACACCCTGCGTCAGGCTGATGCCAAGCGTCAGGCGGTACGGGCGTTCCACAGTCTCAATTTCCGGGTGATCGCCGCCGGCGATTCCTATAACGATACAGCGATGCTGTCCGAGGCGGAGGCCGGCATTCTGTTTCGCCCTCCGCAGAACGTCATGGATGAGTTTCCACAATTCCCGGTAGCGCGGACTTTCGAGGAAATGCGTGAGGCCTTCCGCAAGGCCAGCCTTCGTTCCGTGTAAAGCGGAATAGCCATTTCAGTTCCGCCAAATCAGCCGGGGCGCTTTCATCCCGGCTTTTTAGTCCCGGCTAAAACGTCAAAATAAATTAAATATGTAATAAATTACAGACAAAACAACAGATTGTTTGGTCAACAATGAAAACGATATACTATCCATGACACACTTTGATTGGGGTAAAGGGTGGTACAAACTTAACCCACTTATTACGCAATTCTCCGCGACCAACCCCACTTAACGCAACATAAAAACTTATTTAATTGGTGGGTGGTCATGCGTAGATATTCTGGCGAGAAAGCGGCGTGGCAACATCCTCAATCATTGGGACAGGACTATCCGGCTTGGCTAAGCGGGATCTGCCTCATCTTGATTGCCTTGTTCTTACCGTTCAGTGTCGCCTCGGCGCAAGGCGTGGGGGAAATCGTCAGTGTACTGGGAACCGCCGAAGTGTTCCGAGACAGACACTGGCAGGCGTTGACGATGGGGGCAACGGTCGCCGCTGGCGAGACCGTCCGCATTGGCTCCGACAGCCGGGCCGCGATCCAGTTGAGCAATGGCGCCCAAGTCAAACTCAACGCCAATAGCCAGACGGAATTCAAACAAATTGCCCCACCCACCGAAGGCATTCTGGACACCGCCACCCAAGTCCTGCAAAACCTGTTGCGGGTGCTCAGCGGTGAAGTTTGGGTACGCAGCGGCGGCGAACCGCTGGAAATCGAAACCGTGTATGCCACGGCAACCGTTCGGGGTACCGAATTTGATCTAGCGGTGGAACCCGGTGATCTGGCCCGATTGACCGTCCTCACCGGTCTGATCGAATTCCGCAATCCCCAAGGCAGTGTGCTGGTGGCGGCCAATGAGCAGGCCACAGCCAAGCGGGGTGAAGCACCACGCAAGATCGTGCTGATCAATCCGCTCGATGCTGTGCAATGGTCGCTCTACTATCCCGATGGCGTTGGTGCTCCGGGGCAACCCGATCCACGCCGCCCCAATGATTCGCAATCACCTCGCTATTGGACCCAAACCGCGCAACGCCAACTGTTGCAGGGTCAGGTCGCTGCGGCCCGGCAGGCCATCGACCGGGCGCTGGTGCTCGATCCGAACGATGCCGACGCCTACAGCCTGCGCTCCACCATTGCCCTGGTGCAAAACCGTAATGCCGAAGCACTGACGGACGCCCAACGCGCTGTTGCCGCGAATCCTGCGTCCTCTCCGGCGTACCTCAGTCTCAGTCTGGCCCAGCAGGCCGGGTTTGATCTGAACTCTGCATTAGCCTCGACCCGCAAGGCTACTGAACTCGATCCGGACAATTCTCGGGCGCTGATTCAGGAAAGCAGTCTGCTGTTCGGCATGGGTCAGTTAAACGAGGCAATCAAGGTCGCGGAACAGGCACGGCAACGAGCGCCCAATGACGCAATGGTCAATACGATTTGGGGGTTTCTGCTACTGGCGCAGAACCGGGTTAGTGACGCCCGCGAGGCGTTCCAGACCGCGATTACTCAGGATTCAACGCTGGGTCTGCCACATCTGGGGCTGGGACTAGCGCTGTTCCGGCGCAATCACACTAAAGCAGCAGTGGATGAAATCCGCAAGGCGACCCTGCTGGAGCCGCAGGTTTCACTCTACAACAGCTATCTCGGCAAAGCGTTTTATGAAATAAAAGACGATCGGCGGGCTAAAAAATATCTGGAATTAGCTAAACAACTCGATCCTCGCGACCCGACTCCCTGGCTCTATGACGCGATCCGTCTGCAAAGCATTAACCATCCAGCCGAGGCGCTGGACAACGTACAGCATTCCATCGACCTGAATAAAAACCGTACTGTTTACCGCTCCCGATTGTTATTGGATGAGGACTTGGCTACCCGCGAAGCCAGTCAGGCCGGAATTTATGAAAATCTTGGTTTCGAGCAGATGGCCCAAGTTGAGGCAACCCAGTCGCTGAGTCTCGACCCGACCAACTATTCTGCTCATCGCTTTCTCTCGGACAGTTATTCAGGTCGTCCCCGCTATGAAATCGCGCAAGTCAGCGAATTATTGCAAGCGCAGTTGTTGCAACCGATCAATATCAATCCAATTCAGCCAAGTCTGGTGGCCACCAATCTGAATATCCTGGCCCGCACCGGGGTATCTAAAATGGCTTTTAACGAATACATGTCGCTCTTCGAGCGTGACCAGACCCAACTTTATGCTTCTGGAGCCGCTGGCAATAACGGCACTTGGGGGGATGAGGTGGTGGCCTCCGGGCTGAATGGGTCTTTTTCCTACAGTCTCGGGCAATTTCATTACCAGACCGATGGATTCCGCCCTAATGATGATATTCAGCATGATCTCTACGATTTATTTTTTCAAGCGGAGGTAACGCCGGAATTGAATCTCCAGGCTGAGTACCGGCGGCGCGAGACCACTCAGGGCGATTTGCACTTGAATTTCGATGGTAGCTTTGCGCCACAAGATCGAAATAATACGACTCAGGAAACCACACGCGTTGGTCTTCACTATTCACCATCGCCACAGACGAACATGATTGTTTCATTGATTTATACCGACCGGAACACTGATTTTGATTATTTTTATAGGAAAAATGGGTTTCAGCTTATTGCTAGGCCTAATGGCACTCAAGCAGAAGCGCAGTGGCTTTATAAAGAGAATTTATTCAATACCGTTACCGGTTTTAGCCTCTATAGAAATAAATACAATAACTCTTTCCCTGGCACACCACATCCAGATCTGAACTTTCCAGTCGACCAGACTACGGTTTATGGTTACGCCAATATCCAGTTTTCTCCTAGTATCACCGGGATACTAGGCTTGAGTGGTGATAGTTATGATCAGCAAAATTTTAGTTTTAATCAACTGAATCCCAAGCTGGGGCTACGATGGAACGTAACCGACCAATTGGTGTTGCGCGCCGCTGCGTTTGAAGTGGTGAAACGGGCATTTATTGTGAATCAAACCATCGAACCCACTCAAGTCGCTGGCTTCAATCAATTTTTTGACGATGCAGATGGAACATCCTCTAAGAACTATGGCGTTGGTCTTGACATACATCTGAGTAAAAACCTGTTTGGCGGCCTGGAATTCTTCCGGCGTGATTTGGAACTTCCGTTTGGAATCGGTGGGCCTTTTGAGATTGAGAAGGATCAGGAGGATTTGTACCGCGCTTACCTTTACTGGTTGTTGGACCGTAACTGGTCAGTAACAACAGAGTACCTGTACGAAGGATTCAAAATGCTGAATGGTCAATATCGACGGATGAGCTTTCCAACCCGGCTTGAAACTACTAGCGTACCGCTTAATGTCCGCTATTTCAATCCGTCTGGATTTTTTACCGGGGTGGGCACAACTTACGTTGATCAGCGGGCAAGTTATGATCCGGAGGCTAATCATTCAATAGCATCTGGCAGTGCTCATTTTTTTCTACTGGATGCAACGGTGGGTTACCGCCTTCCTAAACGCTGGGGAATTGTTGCGCTTGAAGCCAGAAATCTGATGAATCAACAATTCCAATTTCAGGATTATTGGTTTCAGACGGCGACTAATAATACCGATCCGCGTTTCCTTCCCGAACGAACTTGGCTGGCCCGGATCGTCCTTAACTTTTAACCACGTCATGCAAAGGAGATATGAACAATGGCAATTATTACCACTACAACGCTTGAATTTGAAGAAGAGGCTTCATCCGAGAATCTGGCAGAGATCGCTTCCAATACCATTCTGATGGTGATGACTGACGGGACTGGCAAAAAACAGGTTCTTCGGTTGAAAACCGATGCAATCCAAGAAAATGATGTTCTCCTTCGCAACACCACAACCGGTCTATGTTATAAATTTATCAATGGGCAATGGATATGGGTGCCCTGCTGACCGGATAAAACCTTGCCCAAGTTCCAGGCACCATTGCTTCTGCCGACGGTGATTATTGCAATCGTCACCTTCGGCATAACGACTCTGATCGGCAATCTGGCGTTTTTTTCACTGATCGAACTCAAAGGACTCGATCTGCTCTTTACTCTGCGTGGCTCATTACCTGCATCTAGCCAAATCGTGATTGTCGCTATTGATGAATCGTCAATGGTCGAAATCAAGCAACAATGGCCGTGGCTGCGCAGTCTCCACGCTCAGCTGATCCGGCAACTTCATCAAGCTGGCGCTAAAGTGATTGGTATTGATATTCTGTTTTCTGAACCTTCCGACCCAGCGGAAGATCAGGCGCTAACGGATGCGTTGCAGGAAGTCGGTAACACTGTTCTAGTCAGCGCCCTGGCGCTTGAAAATGATCCGCTGTATCGCTACACGCTACGGATTGATCCGCTGCCGGTCTTTCGGAATGTAGCCGCAGTCGGTAATCCACTGATTCGGATTGACGCCGATGGTATCGTGCGACGCACACGGATTCTAGCCCCAGATATGCCGTCATTTGCCTTGCAGATCGTCCGACGTTATCTTGAAAATCCTGCTGTAACCCATAAAACTACGCCAGGATTTCAGCGGTTCAGCCAGAAAGATTTATTAAAAGACCTGCTAATTAATTACCCAGGACCACCGAAAACAGTTAAAACGGTATCGTATTACCAAGCACTGAATTATGCACGGTTACTGCCTCCAGGGACTTTCAGTGGTAAAATTGTTCTCATTGGTCGGTCACTGGAAGCAATTCCTGAACCGCAACGCTTATCGGGAGATACCTTTCTTACACCGTTTTCATGGATTTCGCAGCAACCGGCTGCCGGAGTAGAAATTCAGGCTAATATCATTAGCAATCTGTTGGAGGGGCGTTTTGTGACTGAGTTGAGTCAACCCATGCAATCCCTATTACTCGTGTTGCTCACGTCAATCGCCAGCCTGACTCTGATCAGACTTAGGCCACTCACCGGCTTAATCGTAACTCTCATTCTAGCCGGGTTATTCTTTGCCACTGCCCTACTGATTTTTAGCCAGGCTAGTATATGGCTTCCGGTAATTTCCGGCATACTGGCTCTGATTCTTGTGTATGGTGGTCATCTGCTGGCGCGAGTACAGCGGGTCGAGCAGGATCGCCGCCGTCTGCTGGAAGACCTTAACCGCGATCTGGAAAGCAAAATCACTGAGCGTACCCAAGAGCTATCCTTAATCCATCAGGAACTCAGCCAGCGCCATCAGCAACTGGAGACCGCCTATCAGGAATTGACTCGTACTCAGGAGCAGTTGATTCAATCAGAAAAAATGGCCTCGCTAGGCTTGCTGGTGGCTGGTGTAGCCCACGAACTGAACAATCCCACCAGCTATATTCACAGCAATCTGGAATTCATTGAAGAATATGCAGAAAACTTGGCGAGTATCATTAAAGTTTATAGCGAATCCGGTCATTTTTCTGATCAGGTCGATCGACCCAACGCTGCTTACGTGGAAAGCCTGCTGCAAACCCTGCGGGAGTTGATTAGCAGTTGCAAGGAAGGTACCGAACGGATCAAAAAAATCGTACTGGATTTGCGAGTTTTTTCACGGACTGATGATCTGGGTTTGATGGCGGCTGATTTGCACGATGGGCTGGAATCAACACTAAGCCTATTGGCTAAAGAATACCAAAATCGAATTACGGTTCACCGCGACTATGGCAACTTACCGAGAGTAGAATGCTATCCTGGACAAATTAATCAGGTGTTCATGAATCTGCTGCAAAATGCGGCACAGGCGATTCCTGGCCGAGGCGAAGTCTGGATCAAGACCGAAACGGAGGCGGAGGCTACTCAGGTCAGCATCCACATTCAGGATAACGGCATTGGCATTTCTGAAAGTAACTTGGCCCGGATTTTTGATCCGTTTTTCACCACTAAACCAATAGGATCAGGGACTGGACTGGGTCTTAGTATCAGCTACGGAATTATTGAAAGGCACGGTGGTAAAATGCTGGTAAAAAGTAAAATAAACGAAGGAACCACACTGACAATTGAATTACCAGTGCGCCATCTATAGGAAAATTTCATGAAACGTCACAGCCTGCTTATCGTTGACGATGAAAAAGAAATCCTGCGTAGTCTCACCCTGACTTTTATGCAGGATTATGAAATTTTCACCACCTCCAGCGGGACCGAGGCACTGGATATTCTTGCAAAGCAGGATATTGCGCTGATTCTCGCTGATCAGCGCATGCCTGAAATGACCGGTGTGGAACTACTGGCAAAAGCCCTCCTGATCAATCCAAATACCATCCGCATCATCCTGACCGGCTACACCGATACGGCTGCGCTCATTGAAGCCATCAATCAGGGCCATATCTATCAGTACATTACCAAACCGTGGGAACGTCAGGCACTCCGGGTCACAGTTAAGAGGGCATTGGAGAGCTATGAGATTGTCTTGGAAAATCAGCGATTGATCAAGGAACTGCAAATTATTAATGCTCGACTAAGTGACGAAAACACTTTCCTGCGGCGTGAAGTTGATATGGAGCTACAGAATATTAGAATCATCGGGCAAAGTGAGGCGATGCGACAAGTAATCGCCACGGTGAACCAGGTTATTAATAGTCCGGTATCCATTCTGTTGACTGGTGAAACCGGGGTCGGAAAAACCTTGCTAGCCCGCTATATTCACCACTGTAGTCCACGCCATGATCGATTATTTATCGAGCAAAATTGCGGTGCGCTCCCGGAAGCCCTGCTAGAGAGCGAACTGTTCGGTCACAAGCGCGGCGCATTCACCGGAGCCACCCAAGATCGTAAGGGGCTGTTTGAAGCCGCTCATGGCGGAACCCTATTTCTAGATGAAATCAGCGAAATGAATCCAGCGTTGCAAGTCAAGCTGTTACATATCCTCCAGGAAGGCAAGTTCCGCCGGCTTGGCGAAAATGAGACTCGTCAGGTAGATGTGCGGATCATTGCCGCTACCAATAAAAACTTGCAGGTGGCCGTTGAAAACGGCCAATTTCGGGCTGATTTATATTACCGGATCAACGTGTTTCCTATTCATATCCCCCCGTTGCGGGAACGCATGGACGACATTCCCTCTCTCGCTCAACACTGTTTGGCAAAGCAGTGTCGAAAACTGAATCTGTCGATCACTGACTTCAGCGCTGAAGCCATGCAAAGCCTATGCAGTTATGATTATCCTGGCAATGTGCGGGAACTGGAAAACCTGATTGAGCGAGCCATGATTCTTAGTCCTGGCAACCAGATTCAAGATGGCGAATGGTTTCCGGTCTCGATGGTGGAATCAACTGGTCTATCAAAGCCACAATTGATAGAACGCACCCAAATCAAGCGACTGCTTGATCTTCATCAAGGCAATCTGACCCAAGTGGCCCAGGCATTAAAAATCAGCCGTACAACCCTATGGCGGCGCATGAAAGAGTATTGCTTGCAGTTGGAATCCGTTAGAGACCCTGATGTTTCAGTGTGAAACACGTTGAAATGGCCCTGTTTCAAAATTTTCATTTCCCACCCTGTACCTTCCGCTTCTCCCTTCTGCATTGCCTCACTGCGTATTTTTTATCTTATTGATAATCAAGTAGTTTACTGCCATCAATATTCCAGCGATCGGCAGCTGCCACTGCCTTTGCAGTTGGCTTGAACCTTGCTATTCCCCAAATGATTAGTGGTTTTTCGTTCATGCTGATTTCGGCGCCAGCCGGATTTGCAATCAAGCATCGAACGTTTGAACAAAAACAATCACTCAAAGGTGGAAATCATGGGTTTCGGAATTTATGCCCGGCAGGTTCGTGAACGGCGGCGTGAAGCCAATCTGCGTTACTCCATTCGGCAAACCGCACAACGTATTGGCGTAGAACCCGGCTACCTAAGCAAAATCGAACGCGGTGAAACCTCACCGCCATCCGAAGCTATGGTGCGGCGATTAGCAATGGACCTGGGAGAAGATACCGATCTGCTATTAGCGATGGCGGGCAAGGTATCTCGCGATATTCGTGAAATTATTATACAACGGCCTATTCTTTTTGCTGAATTAATCCGTAGTCTTGGAGAAGCGCCCGATGAAGAACTGGCGATACTGGTACACAAGGTGCGCAATGCTGAGTGGGTACGAAAGCGTCGGACACTGCTTGACTGTAGCGCCATCGATTAATCTAGCGGAAAGCCTGGTGAGATCACGAACGGTACTACAGATTTTACACCGCTGGATGGCGAAATTGGTGGTGGCGCTAGCCGAGCGCCGCCCGGCCAACGATGAAAGCACTGAGGATTTATTGAAACTCAGCGAGGCTCGCTATCAAGCGGTGGTGGAGAATCAGACCGCCCTGATTTGCCGATTGTTGCCGAGTGGGACGCTGACTTTCGTCAACGAAGCGTACTGCCGCTACTTTGGCCGTTCCTATGACGAAATGCTGTCCAGCAGTTTCATCGCGACGGTTCCAGAGGAAGATCAGGCTGACATTCTGGCGTGGCTTGCCACCTGCGGCGTCGATCAACCGCTGATCACTCACGAACATCGAGCGATCCGGGCCGATGGCATGGTGCGCTGGATGCAGTGGACCAACCAGGCGATCCTTGATGAAAACAACGTGCTGGTTGAACTGCAATTGGTGGGCTGCGACATCACCGAGCAACGCCATGCCGAGAAAGCCTTGCAAGACAGTGAAGAACGCTACCGACGCATTGTTCAAACCGCCCAGGAAGGCATCTGGCTGATTGATCTGGACTACCGCACCACCTTCACCAATGCCCGCATCACCGAAATGCTGGGTTATCCGACTGAAGTGATGTTGGGGAAATCACTGTTGGAATTCATGGATAAAGCGTGGCACGCCGTCATTGTCGCCAATCTGGAACGTTGCCGTACAGGAATCGCCGGGCAGTCCGATTGCCGACTCAAGCGCAAAGATGGCGGCAAGATTTGGGCGCTGTGCTCGACCAATCCGATCATGGATGGAGATGGTCGCTATACCGGAACGCTGCTCATGATGATAGACATCACGGCGCGCAAACGAATGGAAGAGTCCTTGCGGCGGCTGTCGACCCAGGATCCATTGACCGGGCTGATCAACCGGCGGCACTTTTTCAAACGGGCCCATCAGGAATTTGAGCGCAGCCGGCGCTACGGTCGCCCACTGGCGCTGCTGATGCTGGACATCGACCATTTTAAACACATCAACGACACGTATGGTCACCCAACCGGCGATGAGGTGCTGCGGATAGTGTCCCGGATCATGCGCGACAAGTTGCGACGGGTCGATCTGCTGGCCCGGTACGGCGGTGAGGAATTTGTAATGCTGCTGCCGGAAACCACCTTATTGACTGCGATGAACATTGCTGGCCGGTTGTGTGCGGCCCTGGCAGCCGAACCGATTCCTACCGAGCACGGCGTAGTGTCGCTAACAGCCAGCATCGGGGTGGCGGCGCTGACTGATTATGCCGACCAGACGTTCATTCAGTTGCTGAGCTGGGCTGATCAAGCCATGTACCGGGCTAAACAGGCCGGGCGTAATCAAGTGCAGAGCCGGGTCACCGCCGACTAAAACAAACGGGGCCGGACTTCGACAATCTGGCCCTTCCATACTCCTGGCCGGTTTCCGTGGTGGCAAAATCAGGCGGTGCTGTGGCATAACAGGCGGTGCGCAATCATACTTGCCGCGACTTTCCGAATTTCACCGTTTGCCCGCAGAACGCCCAAATCCTCTCATGCAGTCCGAATTCGTCACTACCCTGCTGGCCTGGGTTGCCTCGCATCCCGGCTGGATGAGCGCCTTTATCTTCACTACAGCGATGGCCGAGTCGTTGACCATCGTTGGCGTGATCATCCCCGGCGCGCTGGTCATGTTCAGCCTGGGCGCGTTGATTGGTCTGGGTCACGTTGATTTCTGGACCGCCTACTGGTGGTCAACCTCAGGCGCGATCATCGGCGACGCCATCAGCTTCTGGATCGGACAGGTATTCCACCAGCGTATTCGCCGGCTCTGGCCATTCACCAAACACCCGGAAATGATCACCCGCAGCGAGGAATTTTTCCGCAAGCACGGCGGCAAAAGTGTGCTGTTCGGGCGCTTCTTCGGCCCGGTGCGCGGCACCATTCCCACCGTAGCCGGGATGATGGACATGACCTGGCGCAGCTTCATGATCGCCAATGTCATTTCGGGCATCTTGTGGGCGCCGATCTATCTGCTGCCCGGCATGGCCTTTGGCGCATCGCTGGAGATCGCCGCACGTGTGGCGGGCCGGCTGGCGGCGCTAATTGTGATCGTGCTGGTGGTGTTGTGGACTACGACCTGGCTGGTCAGGCATCTGGTGCGGCTATTTCAGGCCCATGCGACGGACTGGCTGCAACGCTTCTACCAGTGGAGCCAAGGGCGGCGCTTCATCGGCCCGATCAGCGCCTCGTTGCTGGACCCAGCCCAAGGCGAATTGCGCGGATTGACGACGCTGGCGGTGCTGCTGCTGGGCGGGGCGGTGCTGATCAGCCTGAGCTTGAGCGCCGCCGGTCAGCAATTGCCCAGCAGCCTGGATCAGAGCCTCTATCATTTTTTCGGTGATCTGCGAACTCCGTGGGCCGATGCGCTGATGGTGTTCACTACCGAGCTGGGCGACTATCCGGTTACGCTGCCGGTCAGTCTGGCTGTGCTGGGCTGGTTGTTATGGCGGCGCAACCGGTCGGCGGCCTGGCACTGGCTGGCGGCCCTCGGTTTTGGCATGACCACCAATCTGCTGTTCCAATGGTTATTGCCGGTGGCTAGTCCTTCTGAAATCGCGCAAGGCGTCCCCGGCTATTCCTTCCCGTCCAGCCACGCCACCTTCAGCACCCTGGTTTTCGGCTTTCTTGCGGTGCTGATTGCCCGTGAATTGCCGCTGGCCCGACGCTGGATCATCTATCTGGGGGCGGCGTTCATCATCGTTCCCATCGCTTTCGCCCGGCTGTATCTGGGCATCCACTGGCTGACCGACACCGTGGCCGGGTTATGCCTGGGACTGCTCTGGGTCACGACGCTGGGCGTGGCCTATAGCCGCCATCCCAGCTCGTCATCAATCCACTGGCGAGGACTGCTAGCCTATAGTCTTATCGCCCTACTGGCGACCGATTTGCTGCACGTCAGTCTTGACTTTCACGCCGACCGGCAACGCTATCAATTGCAAACCGTAGTGCAAACGCTGAGCCGCGAGCAATGGTTTCAGGATGGCTGGCGGAGTTTGCCGCAGCAACGGCTGGATTTCCGGGGCAATCGCCGCCAGGACTTTGTACTGCAATGGGCAGCGCCTCGCGAGGAACTGGAACGGCGATTGCGAGAGACGGGCTGGCAACCGGCGGCAGCGCCGAGTTTACGGAGCATACTGCTGTGCTTGAGTCCGCAGGTGCAATTGCGCGAATTGCCGGTACTGCCACAAATCCACGAAGGCAGCGAAGATGATCTGACGATGGTGCGTTATGGCGAGGATCCGAACACCCGCTGGCTGCTGCGCTTCTGGGATATTGGAGTGCAGTTGCAAGGGAGCGGCCTGCTCATCTGGGTCGGCAGTGTGAGCCAACAAAAGTTGGAACCGCGCATGAGCCTGTTCACCTTTGCGGTAGACGATCCGTTAACCCGCGCTCCGGCTGATTTGCTGGCCCCAGCCTGGCGAGGATTACAGACCCGGGTAGTGAAAGGCAGCAATCCTCACGAACGCATTACCTTGATCGCGGAATGACCCACCCAATCGGACGAAATTACGCTGGAGGAGAACATGCAATGTTGCTGAGAGCGGAAACATCAGCCTTGCTGGTAGTGGATTTTCAGGAGCGGCTGATGCCGGCGATTCACCAAGCCGATCAAACTGTCGCTCACGCCGTTTTGCTGATTCAAATTGCCCAGCAGCTAAGAATCCCGGTGCTGGCGTCAGAACAATACCCACGCGGGTTGGGGCCAACGGTAGCAGCGATTCGAAATGTGCTGCCGGTAGAGGCGTTCATGGAAAAAAACCATTTTTCCTGTGCCGCCGAGCAGGACTGTATGCGGCGAATTGATAACTGTGGCCGGGTGCAATGGATTCTGGTCGGGGTGGAATCGCATGTTTGCGTATTGCAAACCGCGCTGGAATTACAGGCGACGGGCAAGGAAGTTTATCTAGTCGCTGACGCAGTGTCTTCACGCTCGCCCCGTGATGTGGAATTGGCGATGGATCGCATGCGATCTGAAGGCGTGCGGATTGTTAGTCGTGAAATGGTGGTTTTTGAGTGGCTTCACCAAGCAGGCACCGACTCATTTCGAGCAATCAGTCGAGAATTTTTACGTTAATCTGGCTATTCATCCACTGCCAAGCCCACTAATGCCATGTTGACTGCTTATCTTGATGAAGTTACTGAACAATACCTGATCAACGTGTGTCCGCAATCGGGGCGCACTAAATTTACCCAATAAATTCACATCCTACTGAGTGACGCCCATGACCCTTGTTGCCGCTCCCCTGCCACGCCGTTCCTGTAGCACCGTTCGTATTGGCGCGGTCTTGGTCGGCGGTGCTGTGCCCATCATCGTGCAGTCCATGACAAATACCGACACCGCTGATATTGGATCAACAGTCACGCAAATTGCAGAACTAGCGCAGGCTGGTTCGGAACTGGTGCGGATTACGGTGAATAATGAGGCTGCCGCTGCTGCGGTTCCGCTCATCCGCGACGGCCTGGCTGCACAAGGCGTTACCGTACCACTGATTGGCGATTTTCACTTCAATGGACATCGGTTATTGACGCACTATCCGGCTTGCGCTGAAGCGTTGGACAAATACCGAATCAATCCGGGCAATGTTGGGCGCGGCAAGAAAAAGGATGAGCAATTTGCTGCAATTATTGAAATCGCCTGTCGCTACGATAAACCGGTACGCATTGGGGTGAACTGGGGCAGCCTCGATCAGGCATTAGCGGCGCGGTTGATGGATGAGAACGCGGCTCTGGCGCAGCCACAACCCGCCAGTGAGGTCATGTACGAAGCGATGGTGCTATCGGCGCTGGACAGCGCCCGGCAAGCTGAAGACTTCGGCTTGGGCCATGACAAAATCATCCTATCGGTGAAGATGAGCGGAGTGCAGGATTTGATCGCGGTCTATCGCAAGCTGGCCGTACGCTGTGACTATCCATTGCATCTGGGCCTGACCGAGGCTGGAATGGGCAGCAAGGGCATTGTCGCTTCGACGGCGGCGCTGGCGGTGCTGTTGCAGGAGGGCATCGGCGACACGATCCGGGTTTCGCTGACCCCGGAGCCGGGCGGCAGCCGCACACAGGAAGTGATCGTCGCCCAGGAAATTCTGCAAGCGCTGGGGTTGCGTTCCTTTACCCCGGCGGTGACGGCTTGTCCGGGTTGTGGACGCACCAGCAGCGACTATTTTCAGCGACTGGCCCGGCAGATTCAGGATTATTTGCGCGAGCAAATGCCCGTCTGGCGCACTCGTTATCCCGGTGTTGAAGCGTTGAAAGTGGCAGTGATGGGCTGCGTGGTCAACGGCCCCGGCGAGAGCAAACAGGCCAATATTGGCATCAGCCTGCCAGGAACGGGTGAAATCCCGGTAGCACCGGTGTATGTGGATGGCGAAAAAACCGTGACCTTGAAGGGCGAAACCATCGCCGCTGAGTTTCAGAAAATCGTCGCGGAGTATGTGGTTCGACGTTATGGCTAAATGTTAAGTACCGGTGGAGGTTGTCCTGGATTGTGCTGTTTTCCAGCCAAATTTCAGATGTGCGCCTTCAGCGCACGACCCGAATCGCCAGCACATTCTGACCCTCGTCACGGCGGTAGCTTACCTCGCTCACCAGTTGCTTGATTAGGAAAATGCCCAGCCCGCCGGGTTCTCGTTGCTCAAGCTCCAGAGTGGTATCCGGGTCGGGTCGGGCCAGCGGATCAAATGGCGCGCCTTCATCCGCGATCTCTACCAGCAATCCTTGCGGTTGCACCGCGATCCGGCAATGCACCGGGCCAGGTTCTGTCTGGTCGGCGTAGGCGTAATGGCAGACGTTGACCAGCGCCTCTTCCACCGCCAGCTCCAGCCGGCCTACTTGTGCCTCAGCCAACCCGACGCTTTCCGCCGCCTGCCGAATCGGCTCTAGCAGCTCCGGCAGGCGCTCCAGTTCCGCTGGCAAGTACAGATGAATCCCGGCATCTGTAACCGTTGGTAATCGTGCTATCGCCAGCAGTGTCAGATCGTCGCTCTGATCGGCGCTCCCGACATGAGTAGCCACTGCTGCCACTATCTTTTGCGTCAGTTGTAATGGACTGTCGTGGCTGGAGGTGCATCCCACTGCCAACAGCTGCGCCGATCCAAAACACTCGCCAGCAGTATTCATCGCTTCAGTTAACCCATCGGTGTACAACAGCAGTGTCTCCCCTGGCTCCAACTGCCATTGGAATGCAGCGTAGGCAAACTCCGGCGCTACCCCCAGCACCAACCCCGGCGCGACCTTAACCCACTGAGCAGTTCCATCTGTCCGTAGTAGCAGTGGCGGATTGTGACCGGCGTTACTGCAAATCAGCTCACCGGTTTCCGGCGTCAACACGGCCACGAACAGGCTCACAAACAGCAGTTCCTCATTGATCGCGCACAGCTCACGATTAACCCGTTGCAACACCTCTGCCGGGGCTGGATTCGAAGCCGCCACCGCTTTTATCAAGGTAGTCGTGACCGCCATCATCAACGCCGCCGGAACTCCCTTGCCCGCTACGTCGCCGATACACAGGAACAGCCTGCCGTCGTCCAGCCAGAAACCGTTGTACAGATCGCCGCCCACTTCCCGCGCCGGCTGAAACCAGGCCGCCAGCGCCAACCGGCTGACTCCGACCAGCCCAGTCGGATCGCGGGGTAAAAAACTGGCCTGAATGGCGCGAGCAATGCTTAGTTCATTGTCGATCCGCGCCTGTGCCGCCCGGGCTTCAGCGAGGATTTCCAGTTGCCGGCGCAGCGCCCGGCGCATTTCCGCGAATGAGTTGGTTAATACGCCCACTTCATCGCGGGTGTGCGCTGCTGGGATCAGTACATCCAGATTACCCCCGGCGATAGCCGCGCTCTTTTCGGTCAACGCCAATAACGGTCGGGTAAAACGGCGCACGATCAGCGTTACTAGCAGCAGCAACAAGAATAGGCCGGCGCTACCAATCAGCATGACATCGCGGCTTAGTGCATTCATGGCGGCAAATAACTCACTGTCCGCAAACACTACGCCAATCGACCAGCCAGAGTCAGGCAACGGGCTAAAATAGATATGCGCTGGCTGATTATTCAGGTATGGACTGCCAAACGGCATAAAGCCAGTCTCACGTCGGGTCATCCGCTCACCAACCACCTGTAGCACAGAATCCTGGCGGGAACGCGCCTGTTCAAAAATGGTCCCGCGCCGACTCCACCCCTGGTCGGAGTATTCAGGATAAGACAAATACAGTCCTTGTCTGGACAGGAGGATCACATATCCGCTCTGAAACAGGCGAAAGCGCTCGACTGCGGTCGTTAAATGGGCCAAGGTTAACTTGACGCTGATGGTGCCGATCTGAACCGACCCAGTAGCCGATTCACGGTAAATCGGCAACTCGTAAAAAGTAGCTGGTTCACTCTGATGGGGCGCGATCTGTGGCTCGCTCCAGCCGAGCGCGCCAGACGGGTCAGCATTCAGATCGTCGCCCCGCAATAGGGCCAGCTCGGTGGCGGCTCCGGCCAGATCTTCGCAAACCGCTCGAATTCGGCCGCGATGGCAGTACAGCACCGGGTGGTACGGCTGGCCCTCGGCCGACGCCATACGTACGGTCACGCTTTGAGCATCCTGACTGCCGGTAAGCGCATCCAGCGCCCGACGGCGTAGCTCAGGACCGGTATCGCCTGTGGTGAGGCCGTGCGCCACTTCGACTGCCACCGATTTGACATCCTTTTGCATCATGTCGAGTCCGTTGCCAATCGCGGCGCTGAGTTCAGCCAGGACTTTCCGGGTGGTGTCCAGCATATGCCGACGCGATTCCCGATAGTCGTAGTAGAACGCAGTCACGAACACCAGCGCTGTTGCGCCAATCAAGGTCAGCGATAACCGAGCGGCCAAGCCGAAGCGAACTCGCCGGGGTGGGCGGTTTGGCGCTGATAAGAACATGACGTCATCCTGTGATGGCTGCTTCCCAAGGCTTGCGCCGGGTACTGATGAACGGGCGGGCAGTTTGCGCTGCTACGTTTCACCAAGAAGAATAGGCTAGACTTTTTAGCACTCGCTACCCCTGACGCCGCTTACGGAGAATTTGCCATCTTGTCCATGCTCCGGTCCGCCCCGCCTGACACCGGCTGGCAAGCCCGGCTCAACCTCGGTTTTGCCCGACAGGAATCACGCACAATACTGGAGCAATGCCGCCACGCCGGTCCGTTGCAAGTACAGCGGCCGTTTTACCCGGAAGGCACCGGCGTTTGCCATGTAGCCCTGCTTCATCCACCAGGCGGGGTAGTTGGCGGTGATGAATTGTGGATTGAAGCGGTGCTGAATCGTAGCGCCCATGCGCTGATCACGACGCCCGCCGCCGGCAAGTGCTACCGCAGCGCCGGCCCGGTTGCCCGCCAGATCCAGCAGTTGACGGTTGCGCCCGGTGCGGCGCTGGAATGGCTGCCGCAGGAAACCATCGTGTTCAACGGCGCTTGCGTTCATACCCTGACTCACGTTGAACTGTGCGGCGATGCCCAGTTTATCGGTTGGGAAATTTTTTGCCTGGGCCGGCCAGCGGCGGGCGAGATTTTTGGGACCGGTGAGTATCGCCAGGATTTTGAGCTGTGGCGCGATGGTGAACCTCTGTATCTGGAGCGGGGGCATTATGGCGGCGGCGATCCAGTCCTCGATGCCCGATGGGGGCTGCAAGGCCAGCCGGTGAGCGGGTTGCTGGTCTGTGCGGCTTCGCTAGCGGGCGAGGTCGTCAGCGCCCTGCGCGCCGGGTGGGACGCCATCTCGCCCTCACCGCCAACCCCGGAACTGGCAACCGTCAGCCAACTGGACGGCGTATTGATTAGCCGCTATCTAGGGCCTTCAACGGCCCGGGCGCGGCGCTGGTTCACCCTGGCATGGGGGTTGCTTAGGCCGGCGTTATTGAAGCGCCCACCCTGTCCTTCCCGATTCTGGAATACCTGAACACCTGAACGCTTGATGACCTTGCGAGAACGCCGATGGAACTGACCCCCCGTGAAAAAGACAAGCTGCTGCTATTCACCGCCGGCCTGCTGGCGGAGCGGCGCAAAGCGAGAGGCTTGCTGCTTAATTACCCGGAAGCCGTCGCCTATATTTCTTGCGCTCTGCTGGAGGGGGCGCGGGAAGGACGCAGTGTGGCGGAATTAATGAGTTATGGCCGCACCCTGCTGAGCCGCGCTGAAGTCATGGAGGGCATCCCGGAGCTGATCCCGGAGGTGCAAATTGAGGCGACGTTCCCGGATGGAACCAAGCTGGTCACTGTCCATCACCCGATTGATTGAGGAGCCACCTAATGATCCCTGGTGAAATTATCACCCTTGACGGTGAGCTGGAACTCAACGCTGGTCGCCCGGTGCGGCGGCTGAGCGTCGCCAATACCGGTGACCGGCCCATTCAGGTCGGTTCGCATTACCACTTTGCCGAGACCAACCCGGCGCTGCATTTTGACCGGGCGTTGGCGCGGGGCTGTCGGCTGGATATTCCCTCTGGGACCGCAACGCGCTTTGAACCCGGCCAAGAGCGCGAGGTGGAGTTGGTCGATTACGCCGGGTCAAGGGAAGTCTATGGCTTCCGGGCTGAAGTGATGGGACCGTTGGAGAGCAAGCCATGAGCCGGATTGATCGTCGTGCCTATGCGGATATGTACGGTCCCACCACCGGCGACCGGGTGCGGCTGGGTGACACCGAGTTATGGATCGAGGTCGAGCGCGACTACGCGATTTACGGCGAGGAAGTGAAATTCGGCGGCGGCAAGGTGATTCGTGACGGCATGGGCCAGTCGCAGCATTCCCAGGCGGGTGGGGCGGTCGATACCGTGATCACCAATGCGCTGATCGTCGATTACTGGGGAATCATCAAGGCCGACATCGGCATCAAGGACGGGCGGATCAGCGGCATTGGCAAGGCTGGCAACCCGGACGTGCAGCCCGGAGTAGCCATCATTATCGGCCCCGGTACCGAAATCATCGCTGGCGAAGGGCTGATTGCTACCGCCGGCGGCATTGACAGCCATATTCATTTCATCTGCCCACAGCAGGTGGAAGAGGCGCTGATGTCCGGCGTCACCACGATGATCGGCGGCGGCACCGGCCCGGCCACCGGCACCAATGCGACCACCTGTACACCCGGCCCGTGGCACCTGCGGCGGATGATGCAGGCAGCCGAAGGGTTGCCGATGAATCTGGGCTTTCTTGGCAAGGGCAACGCCAGTCACCCGGCGGCGCTGGAAGAACAGGTCGAAGCCGGGGCGATGGGGCTGAAACTGCATGAGGACTGGGGGACGACCCCGGCGGCGATTGATAACTGCTTGAATGTGGCAGAGCGCTATGACGTGCAGGTGGCGATTCACACCGATACGCTGAACGAATCGGGCTTTGTCGAGGACACGCTAGCGGCGTTCAAGGGCCGGGCGATTCACACCTATCACACCGAAGGCGCGGGCGGCGGCCACGCCCCGGACATCATTCGCGCCTGCGGCGAGTCGAACGTGCTGCCTTCTTCGACCAACCCGACTCGGCCCTACACAATCAACACGGTAGACGAGCATCTGGATATGTTGATGGTTTGTCACCATCTTGATCCGGCCATTCCTGAAGATGTGGCTTTTGCCGATTCGCGCATCCGCCGTGAAACCATCGCTGCTGAGGACATTCTGCACGACTTGGGCGCGTTCTCGATGATCTCCTCCGATTCGCAGGCGATGGGCCGGGTTGGTGAAGTGATTACCCGCACCTGGCAGACCGCCCACAAGATGAAAGTCCAGCGTGGTCATCTGCCCGGAGGTCAAGAGAGTCCAGTGGCCGACAATTTCCGGGTCCAGCGTTATATCGCCAAATACACTATCAATCCGGCGATCACCCACGGCATCAGCCATCTGGTCGGGTCGCTGGAAGCAGGTAAATTAGCCGACATCGTGCTGTGGCAACCTGCATTTTTCGGAGTCAAACCTGCGCTGATCATTAAGGGTGGCTTGATTATCGCCGCACCAATGGGCGATCCCAACGCCTCAATTCCCACACCACAGCCTGTGCATTACCGGATGATGTTTGGCGCATTGGGCAAAGCATTGGCGGCCACCTGCCTGACTTTTGTCTCCAAAGCCGCATTAAACAGTGGGGCGCTGGATTCACTCGGTCTGCAACGAATGCTGGCCGCCGTGCGGGACACTCGCAGCATTAGAAAGCGCGATCTGATTCATAATAACGCGTTGCCTAAAATTGAAGTAGATTCGCAGACTTATGAAGTACGAGCGGATGGCGTATTGCTGAGCTGCGAACCAGCCGCCATATTACCGCTGGCGCAGCGATATTTCCTATTTTGACCAGATTAAATGGGTAATGCCGGCTTCCTACTCATACTCCGTCTACACGGGCATGGAGCCGGTGTTGCGCCCTTGAACCAGCAGCGTCCCACTGCGCCCTGGTGCCGTTCCCTGCATGATTTCATGCTGGGGCAGGGTCTTTGGGTCGATCACTCCGGCTAACGTCCTTAATGCGCCCAAGTCATAACCTTGCTTGCGCCAACCCGTCAACAGCCTCTCCAGAATTGGCAAAAATTTTATGCCTTCAAGCTCAGCATGCAGGGTAAAAACATGACCAGTCGCTGGTGGCGTTTTAGTCAGTTCCAGTAACCGGTCAGCAACATTTTCTGGGCCAATATCATCAATACCGATTAACTCATCCAGCGTTGGCAGCGTCGTTGGAAATTGCGGAACATGAATCACATCGCCATCAATCACTGGTAAAAATGGCTGGGTTCCCCGTGAGTCAGAACAGCAATTAAAGCCAAGTTCTCGGGTCAATCGCAGCGCATGATGGTTCATTTGCCAACCCGCCGCGCCATGCACAGTAGCTGAAGTCCTAAAAATCTCCATATAGCGATCCGCCGCTTTCTGCATTTGCCGAGTCGTCCATTCAAAATCAGCCGTGGCAACCCAGTCTTGCCAGAGCACATGATCCCAGCAATGAATACCGGTTTCAAAACCAGCATCCCGTACTTCCCGCATTACTGTACCAGCTTGCCGACCAATATCCGGGCCAGGTAACAATGTACCGTACAGCAGGGTTTTCAGCCCGTAATGCTCAAGAACTGAAGTACGTTTAACCTTGCCCAGAAAGCCGCGTCGAAAGATTCGCCGAATTGCCCAACCGGTATGATCGGGACCAAGACTAAATAAAAAGGTCGCATCAGTCTGTTTCTTTCTGAATAATTCCTGTAATCGTGGAACGCCCTCCAGTGTCCCACGCAGAGTGTCAACATCGACCTTAAGCGCAATAACCGGCGCTGCCATCTTTAGTCCACCAAATAGCCGGCTTCGGCGACATGGGCGCGGTAGGCTTCAAAAATATGCCGCAGCGCATCGTCCATCTTGACCGTCGGTTGCCAGTCCAGATCAGCACAGGTATTGGTAATCTTCGGCACCCGCTGTTGCACATCCTGATAGCCTTTGCCGTAATAATCCAATGAGGTCGCATCAACCAGTTTGACCTTTGCAGCGTTATCGCGGTATTCAGGATATTCCGCCGCCAGCTCCAGCATTCGCACCGCTAATTCCCGGACGGACAGGTTATTGTATGGATTGCCAATATTATAAATTTTACCGGTGGTCACACCGTCCACATTGGCAATAATTTTGATCAATGCGGTAATCCCATCATCAACATAAGTGAAGGAACGCCGCTGTTCACCACCATCCACCAGCTTAATCACTTCGCCTCGGGCAATCTGGCCGAGAAACTGGGTAATCACCCGTGAACTTCCTTCTTTTGGGGTGTTAATCGAATCCAGCCCAGCACCAATCCAGTTGAAAGGCCGGAATAGAGTAAAATCCAGTCCCTGTTCCATCCCATAAGCCCAAATAACCCGATCCATCATTTGCTTGGAGCAGGCATAAATCCAGCG
The DNA here is from genome assembly GCA_003989085.1 of Candidatus Competibacteraceae bacterium. Taxonomy (GTDB): domain Bacteria; phylum Pseudomonadota; class Gammaproteobacteria; order Competibacterales; family Competibacteraceae; genus RXIV01. The sequence continues at coordinate 204,883 of RXIV01000001.1, read as the reverse complement.
CGGCTTATTAATCGGTCCATAAACCAGTGGCGAGTTTTCTGGATCAAATTCTGGATCGGTGCACATCCCATAAACTTCAGAAGTTGATGGAAATACCAAGCGCTTTCGGTATTTGACGCAGGATCGCACGATGGGTAGATTAGCCTCAAAATCCAGTTCAAATACCCGCAGTGGTTCCCGCACATAAGTAGCAGGCGTAGCAATGGCGACCAGTGGCAATACGACATCACACTTCTTAACGTGGTATTCAATCCACTCCCGATTGATGGTGATGTCGCCTTCAAAGAAATGGAAGCGCGGATGACCAACCAAGTCACGAATACGATCATCCTGCATATCCATACCGTAAATTTCCCAGTCGGTATCGGCCAGAATGCGATTGGATAAGTGATGACCAATAAAACCATTGACACCAAGAATCAGGATTTTTTTCATTGCGGGAAGGATTCCATTGTTAACCCTCTCTCCCACCAGCGGGAGATGAGTTAGGGGTGAGGGGGTGGGAATATGAGAATGTGAGTAGCTAGACGGTGTTCAGAAGAGGTTAGGCAGAATCAATGACCCAACCGCCAAGGACCAGGGCCAAGCTGATTAGCCAACTGCGTGGGAATCACTGGGACACCCGTTATATCCAGCGCTAAAATTTGCAATAGACCCCTATCAGCGCAGTGGACAATTAACCGGTTTCCAATCAATTCAAGTAATGGCGCCAACATCCTGTCAAAACCCATATTTGATTCGATGATCCGGCTCCGCAGAATCCGCACAAACTGGCCGTTAATTGTAGTGAATGCACCGGGATATGGCGGCGCGACTGCCCGCACCAAATTATGAATCTGTACCGCCGGCCAGCTCCAGTCAATGCGCCCATCTTCCGGCTTGCGCCCAGAGAAATAATGGCCTTGGCTTAAGTCCTGAATAAGGCGCAGCGCACGACCAGCTAATAGGTCGGGTAAGGCGCGATGCAAAGTTAATTCAGCCGCAAGGGCCACTTTATTAAAGACTTCTCCTGCCGTATCGTCCGGCAGAATTGGTACTGCCGTTTGAGCTACAATATCACCCGCATCTGGCTTAGCCACCATATAATGTAGGGTTGCGCCAGTTTCAGCCTCACCATGAATAATCGCCCAATTGACTGGAACTCGACCGCGATACTTTGGCAATAATGAACCATGCATATTCAATGCGCCCTGTGGCGCTATTGCCAGTAATTCTAGCGACAACATTTTCCGGTAATAAAAAGAAAACAGGATATCAGGTTTTAAACTACGAATCCGCTGTAGTAATTCCGGTGTATTGGGATCGTCAGGGGTGATAACTGGAATGTCATAATCAGCAGCAGTTTCAGCAACACTATCGAACCAAACTTGCTCAGTTGGATTGTCTTTATGAGTAAAAATCAACGCGACTTCAATGTGATGCGCCAGCAGCACTTTGAGACAGCGCACCCCAACATTATGGTAGGCAAAGACAACCGTACGGGTCATGGTATTAGCTTTCTTCATCACGCTGTTCCAGAATCTCCTGGACATTGAAGCGCGGACGTTCACGCACCTGCTGATAAATCCGTCCAACGTATTCGCCTAATAGCCCAATGCCAAACAACAGAATACCTATCAGGAAAAAGTTGATTGCGAACAATGTAAACAGTCCTTCTGCCTCTGGACCAACCATGATTCGACGAATGATGAGGAACATCACGAATCCGGCTGAAGCTAACGATAGCGCAATACCCGCCAGAGAAAACATTTGCAATGGGGCCAACGAAAAACCAGTCACTAGATCAAAATTGAGCCGGATTAGTTTGTACAGTGGATATTTTGATTCACCGGCAGCCCGTTCCGCATGAGCAACGACAACTTCGGTCGGATTAGCAGCGAAGGTATAAGCCAACGCCGGAATATAAGTGCTGACTTCACGAGTCGCGACGACTGCTTTTGCAATACTACGGCTATAAGCCCGCAACATGCAGCCTTGGTCGGTCATTTTGATCCGGGTAATCCGCTCACGCAAACGGTTCATGAGTCTCGAAGCGAGATGTCGCCATAAACTGTCCTTGCGGGTTTGGCGAATGCTACCGACATAATCATGTCCGCAATCCATAGCAGCCAACAGCTTGCTAATTTCCTCCGGCGGATTCTGCAAATCAGCATCCAGCGTGACAATGCGCTCACCCCGACAATACTCAAAGCCGGCCATAATTGCTAAGTGCTGACCATGGTTAGCATTGAATAGAATAACTCGTGTTACGTCAGGCCGGGTTAGAAACTGGTCTTTTAGCAATACTGCGGATCGATCCTGGCTACCATCATTAATCAACAACACTTCATAAGAAACTTTCAACGCATCCAGCGCTGGATAAAGCCGGGCAAACAGTGCGGGCAAGATGGCTTCTTCGTTATAAACTGGGATGATTACAGACAATAACGGATTGTTCATTCAACGCTTCGCCTCTATCAACACCTCATCAACTGCTGCACAAACCCGTTCCACCTCAACACAGGTCATAGCAGGGAATAACGGCAAGGTCACGGTTTCATGGGCGATCCGCTCGGTATTCGGCAACTCACCTTTACGATGACCGTAACTGCGAAACAATGCCGTTAAATGCGCGGCCTCATAGGAAACACCAGTACCAACGCCACGACTTTCCAGCGCAGCACGAAATTGCTGGCGATCAATCCGCAATTGGTCCAGTGGCAATAGCGGCGCAAACAGATTCCAGCTATGACCGATTTCATCTCCAGGATAGCCGGGATGTGGCAGCAAACAGGGTGGATCAGTGTGTAACAGCCGGAAATAATCAGCGGCCAATGCTCGGCGGCGAGCGTTAAATTCATCCAGTTGCGCTAATTGACCGAGACCGATCCTGGCATTGACATCAGGCAGATTAAATTTACCGCCAGGAAAAACCACATCCCGCGTTCCATCAGCTAGGCGGGTAATACCATGAAAGCGCAATGTTTCCACTTCCAGCGCTTCAGCTTCATTATTTAAAACCAGCGCCCCACCTTCAATAGCAGTGATGTTTTTATTAGGATGAAAGCTGAATACAGTCAGGTCGCCAAAACTGCCAATGCGTCGCCCACGCCAACTAGAACCTATCGCCAATGCCGCATCTTCGATCACCCGCAACCCGTATTTTCCAGCGATTTCATACAGCCGATCCATGTCCACTGGCAAACCGCCAAAATGAGTCGGCATAATAGCTTTAGTGCGTGGTGTAATGGCCCGTTCTACTGCGTCAAAATCCAGGTTTCGGCTAATCAGTTCCACATCAACAAACACCGGCGTCGCCCCAATCTTGGCGATCATATTAGGCGCAGCGAAGAAGGTTTGCGCCGAGGTAATCACTTCATCGCCCGGACCGATCCTGCACAGTTGCAAAGCGACTTCCAATGCCGCCGTTGCTGAATTCAACACCCGAACCCAGCGCCCACCTAGATAATCGGAAAGCGCCGCTTCGAATGCTCTAACCTGTGGCCCAGTAGTGATCCAGCCGGAACGTAATACTTCAACGACACCGCTTATGGTGTCTTCATCCAGAGTCGGGCGGGCAAAGGGCAAATAGGGAAGGGTTGCCATATTATGATCTCGCCAGCAAATAAACACCTATCAGAACGAAACCAATACCAAGCCAGCGCCCACTACTGAGCATTTCGCCGAATAAATACCAAGCAGCAAGGGCGTTGACAACATAGCCAATCGACAGCATCGGATAGGCGATGCTAACAGGAACGCGAGATAGCGCCAAAATCCACACCAAGACGCTGATTCCGTAGCAGGCAAACCCACCGAGGAAATGAGGATTAGTCGCAATCGCGCCGACCAGTGGCAGTGCATTAGCAAAGGTAGGCGTAATTACTCCAAGCGCATTAGTCCCCGCCTTGAGCAGTAATTGCGCGACAGCATTCAGCAAGACACCGGCCAAAATCAGCGTAAAACTGGCAGGAGTCATTGCCGGCTCACAATGACCCGGCGCGGGTCACGGGCTAGAATACGCATAGGTAAACCTTCAGCGGTGAACCGTTCATAATTGGCCGGATTCATAATCGCATAACCCCGTTCCAAGGCGATCCAGCGCGGTTTCCAGTCCTCAACCTGGGCAATACCTTTCTCCGGTTCCGCATTCAGACCCAGAGCAAATTCGTCGGTATATTGCACTAACGTCACCGGGCGTTTGAGATAAAACGGCAGGGTTTGATCGTGCATCTGGATGCTGTAAAACGGCAGGCTCCGGTCGAATGGTCCCTGTGTCGCTTCGATGTCCCGGACGATGTGATAAGTCGAAGATAGCCGCGACAGTTCATCATGGCCGTCCATTGCCAGAATCCCGGCGATCAGGCTGCCAAACGCCAGCGCGACGATAGCGGTCGAGCGGGCGTAACGGCGGAACAACCAGGCAGCGGCAATAGCGCCGACTGTGAAGCTGAATACCGATGCCTGAATCCAGGGAACGTAATTGCGAACAATCTCGAAAGGTGATGAGTCTTTTGAAAACTCACTGGCAATCCGCTCACCGCCGATAATGACGATCAGCAGTAACCCGCTGCCTACTGCCGCTAGTCCCCAGGCCAGGCGGCTGAGCAGTTCCGGCGTTACCCGTTGCATCTCAACGGCTGCAAACAGCGCCAACGCCGGGAAAACCGGCAGAATATAGGACGGCAGTTTGGAACTGGACACGCTAAAAAACAGGAAAATGAATCCCGTCCACAGCAGCAATAACCGCAACGGCTGCAGCGCTTTTGCCACACCCCCCTCCCCCATAAGCGGGTGAGCGACGGAGTGGTCACGCTGCCAGCCATTCCGCAGCCGGACGGCAATGAACGGCAACCACGGCATCGATCCAAACAACAGGATAGGAATAAAGTAATACCATGCGCCTCCACGGCGATGGACTTTAGTCAAAAACCGCTCAAAGTGTTCATGAATGAAGAAGAACCGGGCGAATTCGTCATTTGTCAGTGAGACCGCGATAAACCACGGTGCGGCAATCAGCAGGAATAACGCCAGCCCCTTGCCAAAATGCAGCCGAGCCAGCATCGGCCAATCGCGTTCAATCAGAAGATAAAGGGTTAAGACTGCGCCGGGCAGCACCACTCCGATCAGCCCCTTACTTAATACCGCCAATGCCAGTGCCGCCCAAACCACCAGCATCCAGTTACGGTTTTCTTTCCGCGTTGCACCGGGATGCTGCGCCAGCAGGAAACCCAACAGCGCAAGGGTCAGAAACGCCGCCAGCCCACCATCGAGCGTATTAATATGCGAGTTGATGACGAAACCGGTGCAGCCACCGAGCGTTGCCGCCGCGGATAACGCGATGTCCTCATCGCCATACAAGCGCCGTGCAGCCCAGAACATCAGCAACACACAGGCGAAGGTCGTGGTGGCCGGCCACCAGCGGGCGCCCCAGTGGCTGTCGCCAAAGAACCGAAATGCTGCCGCCGTCGCCCAATATTGCAATGGCGGCTTCTCAAAATACTTGAGACCGTTCAGGCGAGGGGTAATCCAGTCGCCGGACTGGGCCATTTCCCGTCCGATCTCGGCGTAACGCCCCTCGTCGGGCCGAACCAGCTTGCGGTACTCAATATTGCTAAACCAGACTGCGGTAAAAATGATGAGCAAACCCAGCAGATAGAACCGGGATAATCGGCGCTGTGGAGAATACGACTCGAAAGATTCCATATGCGGCGGCTATTTGAGAAAGTTATAGCCGAAGGTAAACATAACGCCCGCCCCGCCCAGCAAGTTGAGCTGGACGTTGAAATCACCATACTGGTAACCCAGCGCAGGCACCACGCCCGGCGCAACCCCGTCGTTATTAAACGGAATTTTGTCTTCGTAAGGTTCTTTATAGCCTAGCAACAAGCCACCGGTCAGCTTGAAGTACAGACTCTTGAAAATCTCGTTGTCGCTAATGAAATCCAGCGGCCAGGATTTGCCAAAGTAGAAGTACTCACATTTCTGGTTGAAGCTATTATTGAAGTAGGATGCGCCAACCAGCCAGTGCGAGGCGGATTGCCATTCCAGACCGACCAGCCATGAATACTTGGCATGTTCTGGATCGGAGTTAAAGTGAATCGCGCCTGGCGCGGCTTGCAGCATCAGCACATCGCCGTCTTCAAACACCCCAGCCCGTCCTTGATCGACAGCGAGCAGGGTCAGCAATGCCATCCAGAACCACGGTTGTACCTGGTCATAATAGCGCGGACGTATCGGCGCAGAGGGTGCAGTCATCTTGAACCTGACCAAATGAAATCCAGTATGATTTGAGTCGAACATTCCGTCACGACCTAAAGTGACAATTTGAACGCAACCCTCCTAAAAGGCGCGTGATTATGCGGGATCGGGAGTGTTTTTGTCATGCTTCCGGTCGGCGCTGCGCCCTGATCCCCATGCCGAGGCTCTTATGGACTCCGAAGATGATGATCTGGAATTACAAATCGTCGAGCGCCTGTCCGAAGCATTACCGGCTCAAGCCACACTGACCCTGCCGTTTGAACTGCGTCAGAAAAGCCGATTGCGAACCCGGTTGGACAGTGGTGAGGATGTGGGCGTGTTTCTGGCGCGGGGAACGGTGTTGCGCGACGGCGACCGGCTCCGGGCATTCAACGGGCTGATCGTTGAAGTGCGGGCCGCGCCAGAACCCGTCTCGACGGCCAGAACAGATAATCCGCTACTCTTGGCGCGGGCGGCTTATCATCTCGGCAATCGCCATGTTGCGCTGCAACTGGGTTCCGGCTGGCTACGCTATCTGCACGATCATGTGCTGGACAGCATGGTGCAGAAACTGGGTTTAAGCGTAGTCGGTGAGGAAACTCCGTTTGAACCGGAAGCGGGTGCTTATGGCGGTGGTCATGACCACGACCACGAGTCGTCGGCTCCGGTCTGGCCGGAGCTGCGGTAGACAACGCGCCACGCGTGCGGATAGTGATCGCGCCAATCCTCGCCATACTTTTGAACTGACGGTGTGCGATTGGCCTCACTCTCCTCTACCCACTTGCCTGACCAGGAGGAAATCCATGATCCCGGCCTTCGGTGAAAACTACCGTTTCCAGTGGGAAGACCTGGGCGACATTGAGCTGGGTCGCCCCAACCTTGGCCCGCAACTCCCGGTGCTCGTGTACCGACTGGCTCAATACACCCTGCGGGAAGCGATCGCCCAACGCTACGGCGACGGCGCGGCGGGGGACATTCTGCGCGAAGCGGGCTGGATCGCGGGCCGCGAGTTCTGCCTGCATATCCTCAACCGCAGCCAGCCACTGACGGCCTTCATCGCCCAACTGCAAACCCAGCTCAGGGAACTGAGCATCGGAGTGCTGCGGGTGGAGCGGGCAGATCCAGAATCGCTGGCGTTTCTGCTGACGGTTTCCGAAGACCTGGACTGTTCCGGTTTGCCGATCACGGGCACAACCGTCTGCGACTATGATGAGGGATTTATCGCCGGCCTGCTGTATGCCTACACCGGTCTATCATTTTCCGTCAAGGAAATCAATTGCTGGGCCACCGGCGACCGCACCTGCCGCTTTGACGTGAAGCTCGACCAGCCCCTGACTGTATGAACGAAGTCGATGGCCGTTATCTGACGGCGGCGGCAGGCCGGATCGATAAGCTGCTGGCCGCCTGCGCCGCGCCGCCCCTGCCGCCGGATGACGGATTATCCCCAGAATTGCGCCCGTTTAGCGAAAGATTCGCCCGACTGCTAGAGGCGCTGGACACCTTGCGCCGCTTTGCCATCGCCCTAGCCAATGGTGATCTGGCCCAGAACCCGCCGTCCGGCGTTCACCTGCTCGACCCGCTCAAGCACCTCCAGGCCAGCCTGCGCCACCTGACCTGGCAGACCCAGCAGGTCGCGGCCGGCGATCTTGAGCAGCAAGTCGATTTTCTCGGCGACTTTTCAAACGCCTTCAATCAGATGATTGAGCGCTGCGGGAAAAGCGCACTGCCGAGGAAAAAATGCATTACTTCAGCATCCACGATCCCCTGACCGGATTGTATAACCGCGCCTACTTTAACGAGCAGATGAGTCGGCTGAACGAGGCGCACGATTATCCGGTCAGTTTGATGATCGCCGATCTCGATGGTCTCAAGGCGATCAACGACACACGCGGTCACCCGGTGGGCGATCTGCTGATCAAAAGAGCCGCGCAAGTATTGCAGCATGGGGTACGCCCGGATGATGTGGTGGCGCGAATCGGCGGCGATGAGTTTGTCATCATCCTGCTTCGTACCGATCAAAATGCCGCCAAGGCCGCCATTGCCCAAATTCACGCCACGATGGATGCTTATAACCAGCGGGATCAGAGTTTTCCGATCTCCTTGTCGCTAGGAACCAGTACTGCCGTTACCCATCATGCGCTGGAAGAGGCGCTGCGGCTGGCCGATAAAGCGATGTATCAGGACAAACTACAGCGCAAGGGCCAGGCTCGCCACACGATTTTGGGCATCACCCGCGCCGCGCCTCCGGCCCCATCCAGCCATTCCGCATGAGTCTGACTCTATCCAGCCTGCCCCGACTGCTGCAATTGTGCAGTCCGACTCTGCCCGTCGGCGCTTTCGCCTGGTCGCAAGGCTTGGAATGCGCGGTGGATCGCGGCTGGGTGCGGGATGAGACCGACGCCGGCCAGTGGATTTTCGGCCTGCTCGGTCACACCATGCGGCAACTGGACGTGCCGGTGTTCGCCCGGTTGTATGCGGCATGGGCCAAGGAAGATTCGGCGGCGATCCGGCAATGGAACGCCCGGTTGTACGCTTCCCGCGAGGCGGCGGAATTGCAGCGGGAAGATCAACACTTGGGCGCGGCGCTGGCCCGGTTACTGACTGATCTGGACATCCCCGAAGCGAGGCCGTGGCAAACCGCACCGCGAGTATGCTTTGCGACCCTGTTCAGCCTAGCCGCACTGAAGTGGGCGATTCCCTTGCCGGAGGCGGCCACTGGCTATGCCTGGACTTGGGCGGAAAATCAGGTCATTGCCGCCGCTCGGCTGATTCCCCTCGGCCAGACCGCCGTGCAACGGCTGCTGACGGCGGTTGGTCCGGTGATTGCGGTGACGGTTGCTGAAGGGTTCAACGTAGCGGATGAGGCGATTGGCGCGTCTGCGCCGGGTTTGGCGCTGGCCGGGGCGCTGCACGAAACCCAGTATTCGCGGTTGTTTCGATCTTGAGCAGCTAACCCATGAGGCTCCCCTGCGGAAACAGGCAATGGGTTCCCGATTCGCCGGATTTGCCGCCCTTCAGGAACGGGCGATGAACTCCAACGGGCGAACGGCACGGGCCAGCTGATCGAGTACCCCATTGATAAAGCGGTGGCCCTGTTCCGCGCCGAACACCTTGGCCAGTTCCACCGCCTCGTTGATCACGATCCGGCTGGTTAAATCGGGATGTTGCATCAGCTCATAGCCGCCGAGGCGCAGAATCGCCCGCTCTACTGGATCGACCTGTTCTGCCGGACGATCCAGAAACGGAGCCAGTACAGCATCAATGGCTGCTACCCGGGCGGGGACTTCATGGGACAGTTCCCGAAAGTAGTCGGGATCAGCCTGGAGTACGTCATGATCCGCCAGGAACTGGCTGGTGATCAGCCCTGGTTCACGGCCACTCAACTGCCATTCATAAATCGCCTGCACGGCGCAACGTCTCGCCCAACTACGCGGGCCGGGTTTTTTAGGGCGGGGCGGATGGGACACGATTCAGGCTTCCAGACGGCGCAGCAGGCTGACCATCTCCAGCATCGACAGTGCCGCTTCAGCGCCCTTGTTGCCGGCCTTGGTGCCGGCCCGCTCGACGGCCTGGTCAATGCTATCCACGGTCAACACCCCAAATCCAATCGGTAGATCGTATTCCAGCGCCACGCTAGCCAAGCCCTTGACACACTCGCCGGCGACGTATTCAAAGTGGGGCGTGCCACCGCGAATCACCGCGCCCAGCGCCACGATCCCGTCATAGCGTTCGCTGGCGGCCAAGCGTTGGGTAGCCAGCGGCAATTCGAAGGAGCCGGGGGTCCAGATCAGATCGATGCTGGCTTCGGGGATGCCATGTCGGCACAGGGCATCGACCGCACCGTTGATCAGGCTTTGCACGATGAAGCTGTTGAACCGCGCCGCGACCAAGGCGAAGCGGACGTCGGGCAAGGGCGTAAAGTCGCCTTCAATGGTGTTGATTTGGCGCATGGCGGGGATTCCGGTGAAGAGGTTAAAGGTTGATGGCTAATGTTTATATTTTGATTCAATTCAGGTATTCGACTACTTCCAGGTTAAAACCGGACAGGCCACTTAACCGTTTACGGGCGCCCAGCACCCGCATTTTATGGACGCCAATATCGAGCAGAATCTGGGCGCCAATGCCGTAAGTGCGAAGTTCAGCGCTCTGGTCAGTCGTTGGAGTTGTTTCCGCTGGGCCAAACTGATAGCCGCGCATCCGCCGGATCAGCGTGGCGGATTCTTCGGGCCGGCTCAAAAAAACCAGCACCCCGCTCGGCTGGCTGGCGACCCGTTGCAGAGCATCGCGCATCGGCCAACCGCTGTCGGGGAGCTTGAGCGTCAGTAGATCGCTCAACAGATGTTGAACATGGACCCGCACCATGACCGGCTCATCGGGATGAATCTCGCCCTTGACCAGCGCAAAATGCACCTGCCGCCCCACCACATCCTGATAGGTCAGTACTCGAAACAAACCAAATTCGGTCTGCATCTGGGCGTCGGCCACTCGCTCAACGGTCTTTTCATTCTGCATCCGGTAGTGGATCAGGTTAGCGATGGTGCCGATTTTCACCTCATGCTGGGCGGCAAACTGCTCCAAGTCAGACCGCCGCGCCATCGTGCCGTCTTCGTTGAGAATCTCGACGATCACCGCTGCCGGCTCCAGACCAGCCAGCCGGGTCAGGTCGCAACCGGCCTCGGTGTGACCGGCGCGAGTCAACACGCCGCCGGGTTGGGCCATGAGTGGGAAGATATGTCCAGGCTGCACCAGGTCTTCAGGCCGGGCGTCAGGCTGCACCGCCGTGCGCACGGTGTGGGCACGATCATAAGCGGAAATGCCGGTGGTCACGCCTTGAGCGGCTTCGATGGAGACGGTGAAATTGGTGGTGAATGGGGTGGCGTTGTCCTGCACCATCAGCGGCAGGCGCAACTGCTGGCAGCGTTCTCTGGTCAGCGTCAGGCAGATCAGGCCGCGTCCATAACGGGCCATGAAATTGATGTCTTCGGGGCGCACCATCGAGGCCGCCATTAGCAGATCGCCCTCATTTTCACGGTCTTCATCATCCATGATGATGACCATCTTGCCCTGCCGCAGATCGGCGAGGATTTCTTCAATCGTGTTCAGCGTCATCAAGATTTTCCGCGAGAAACCCCGTCCTTCCGGGCAGGGAAGATGTCGTGAGTTAGTTCCAGAACCCGTGTTCGCGCAGCAGCGCCTCGGTCAGTCCGCCACTGTCCGGCCGCGCCGCCTGGTCGCCCAGCAACAGCCGCTCCAAATAGCGGGCGATCAAGTCTACTTCCAGATTGACCCGCTGGCCGATTTTAAAATTCGCCAGGGTGGTTTCAACCAGGGTGTGCGGGACGATGTTCAGTTCAAAAGCAGCGCCATCGACCCGATTCACGGTCAGGCTGACGCCATCTACGCTGATCGAGCCTTTTTCCGCGATGTAGCGGGCCAGCGCATCCGGGGCTTGAATCCGCAAACGCCACGAGCGGCCATCCAGTTGCCAAACCGTGACCATGCCGATGCCGTCAACATGACCGCTGACCAGATGACCGCCGAGCCGGGTAGTGGGCGTCAGGGCTTTTTCCAGATTGACCCGCAGTCCGACGGTCGCCTCGCCGAGGATGGTGCGCTCCAGAGTCTCGCGGGAGGCATCAGCCCAGAATCCATCGCCGGGCAATGCTACAGCGGTCAGGCAGACGCCACTGACGGCGATGCTGTCACCGAGTTGCACATCACTTAAATCCAGTTTGCCGGTGGCGATCCGCAAACGGACATCGCCGCTGCGTGGCTGAATCGCGGTGAGGGTTCCAACTGCGCTAATGATGCCGGTGAACATATGGTGGGTCTCAAAGATGCGGGACTTAGGGAAAATCAGGCCCGTCTGATGGCTGAACCAGCCAAAGCGCGGCGGGTAGAGCTAGCCAACGGGATAAAGCGAATAACTGACATTGCTGAGAGCGTGCCACTCTCGGGAAAAGTGACGATTAGCTTAATTTCTGAGCGGGAAAAGCGGTGTAGGCATGTATTGTTCAGGTTAGGCAGTCGTCCAACAGCGGTCGATGGTGGTCGTCCAACTGCCGATCCGGCCCGGTATAGGCTCTGGGCCAGCGTTTTTTCACCACCGGGCTGTCACTGGCCAAGGCATGACAAGTATTCAGCACCAAGGGCGGTGGCCGATCTTCGGGCAGCTTGGCGTCGTCCTGGTCATAGCGCCGGCCATAAATAGTCTGGAACAGGGTGGTGGCGACCGGCCCCAGCAACTCGGTCATGTGGGTGCAGCCGCTGATCCCGCTGAACAGTTCCCTAAGCTTGAGTGACCAACCCGGCCCGACCCGCACCCCAATCAGTTTCAAGTAATGTTGGGTAATGGCCGGACACAGCCCAAATGGCGAACGGTCAGTACAGGCGACCACTTCACGGATCAAGAACTCATCATCCACGGTCAGACGGATGGTCATGTCATGTAACGGATCGCCGGCTTCGATGGCGCCGCCTCGATCTTCATTAGGAAATGGGTAAGTCTTGACATCCACCAGCCGACCTTCAATGTCCCACAGGCCATCTTCACGCTGATAGCCCAGACACTCAACAGTACGCCGGTGCAGTAATTGGCGGGGAGCAGCAGCGGGGAGCGGCATAGCGGATTCCTTTGGACAGGTAGAGTAAGGTGCGGGCAGTCAGTCAAAGAAAACGCCACTCGCGATCCGCGCCAGCCGATCCTCCAGTTGAGCCAACACGGCTTGTTTTTGAGCGAACGAGTACTCCCACCACCCGGCGATCTCATCCAAAGTGCGGAAACAGCCCTCGCACAACTGGGTTTGCGGGTTTATGACGCAAACCCCGATGCAGGGAGAGGCGGGATCGCTGGACGAAGAGGCGGAATCGGTGGTCATGGTGAGGGTATTCAGCAGCCGGCGTGATAACCATCATAACGTGTTGCGTCCGACTGAATCCATACACAATCTGGCTGCCGGACGGAAACCGCTGCTGGGACAGGCGCTTGATGTACCAGTGTAGATGCAAATCCGGTCAAACCGCGAGGCTCCCGCCATACGCAGGGAAAGGGAAAAGGGTTGGCCGCGAAGAGTTAGGAGAGAATTATTATGGGCTTATCGAGTGTGCTTGGTTTGAAGCACGCGCCATAGCGCTCTGGTCGGGCGGTGGGGACCGACCCTCGATCCTGTGGTGGTTGGAGACTCTCCGCCGTCTTCGCGGCTAACCTTTGATCCGTCGCCGAGCATCTATGCATCTATCAATTAGCGCTTAGTCAACGCATTACTGCGCATCTTAACCACGCACCCAACCCGGCGAGACTGACACAGCTTCATTAAAACTAGCCTGCGGGTATCCGTAAATAGGGAAAAACCATGATTTAATCATGGTTTAACCTGCGCGATGGCAATGCGGTGCATAAAGCATTGCAAACTACGGAGGCTTTATGCTTGTGTGGAGGCATTGCCGGGTTTAACCTTGTAATCGGTTTTAGAGAGCAGGGGGGCGGGCTGTCCGCATCCGGTGTGAGCAGATTCAACCTAAAAACGACTCAGGAGGGAACACCATGTTGTGCTATCAAGATTGCGTAGAACTGAGCGACTTGACCGAGGAAGAGATCGAGGCGATTGCCCAGCACGAGCATCTGCCGGAAATGGCGGCCTTGGAGTTGGGTAATTATCTGGTGCATACGGCAGAAGGCATTCCCATGATCAAGCGCATTATTCTTGATGACATTGAGGATGCCCGCCGGCGCAAACACGATCAGAAGGCCTTGCAGCTCAAGCTAGTGCTGAAGCATTTTGTGGATACTCACCCTGACGCCGCCAAAAGCTGAGGCTGGAAAACAGCTTATTTCGAGTTGATGTCAAGACTTAGGGACTGCGGCTTGCATAGTCTGGGTATTGTTGTTTTAGGGCTGGCCTTCGGCCAATAGGGCTTCAACCTCGGCTAGGCCGGCCCGGCGCATGGGGCGGCCGTCGATTGGGCTACACGGCGCTTCCCGTTCGTCCAGTGGCGGGAAAATCGTCAGATCGACCAGATGATCACCCGCGTTGAAACGGAAAGCCGGTAACCACACCTGATCGCCGTTGCTCATTCTAAGCCGGTGTTCCAATGTTTCGAAGGGAACACGCTGCTCCATCAGGAACATGAGCGGATCTTTGGGCGTGTCGGCGAACAGGTGTAGATGAATGCTGGCGTACGGGCCAGCGGCACCGCTCAAGACCGGACCGACTAAGCGGGGTCGGAAGTCCACCAGAAAACGCATTGTCTCCAGAGCCGTTTCACGCAGGCCGCGCAAGTGGAAGGCTTGCCGGTCGGCGTGAAATAGACGCTGATAATCCAGCAGAGCCTGTTCGATTTCAGCGTTGCCAGGCAGTGCGGTTCGGTCAGTAGCCGCCAATCGAAGTGCGGCCTTGCGCTTGGCGATCCGGAAGTCCTGGATACCTTCCTCGGCCATGATCCGGGCGCATTCCTGAGTCAGCAGGGCTTTAAGGCGGTGATCATCGTGGCGGCGGGCCATGAGTAAACTCCAACAAGAGTTGCAGCGAATAAATAGCGTGGATTGGAACGCGGGACAGCTTGAAAAGACAACGTAACAATCCTGTAAGGATTTGCCCATGCCGGATAAAGTTCCAACCGTTTGTAGCGGGTTGTCTGCTATAGTTTTACCGGGTGCGGGTTTGATTCATTGGTTGAATCAACGCGGTTGAATCAACTTTGAGGAAACGTAACTTGGCTCTGTTCAAGCGTAAAGAACCTATTTTAGGCATCGACATCAGTCCATCAGCGGTCAAGCTGATCGAACTGAGCCGCTCCGGGACCCGGTTCCGGGTTGAAGCGTTTGCCATCGAACCGCTCAGCGAGGGAATGATGGAGGATCGCAATCCCGCTGATACTGACGACATGGCGGAGGTCATCAAGCGGGCATGGCGCAATTCTGGGGCCAGAACCCGCCATGCGGCGGTGGCCGTGCCAACATCCAGCGTGATCCAGCGCACGGTGCCGATGCCGGCTGAATTCAAGCAAAGCGACATTGAGGTCAACATCCCGATTGAGGCGTCTCAGTACATCCCGTACCCCATCGAAGAAATCTATCTGGATTTCGAAGTGAAGGGTCCATCCGCAGCCAGCGCCGAGATGCAGGATGTCATGCTGGTGGCGACCCGCAAGGAAAACGTGGATACCCGCGACGCCGCGCTTAAAAATGCCGGATTGGTTCCCGCGATTGTGGACATGGAAGCCTACGCACTGGAGAACACTTTTCGGTTACTGATGGACAGCCTGCCCAAGGCCAGCGCCAATGCCGGCGGACTCAATCTGAGCAAGGCGCGGGACGGGCTAACCGCGTTGGTGGATGTCGGCGCCACCATGACCAATCTGTATATCTTGCAGGAGGATCGGGTTATTTTTACCCGTGAACAAAGCTTTGGCGCGGATCATTTAACGGTTCGGGTGGCTGAGGCCTATGGCCTGACGCGCGAGCAGGCGGAGCAGGCCAAGCGCACCGGGCCACTAGCCGATGATTACGGTTCGATGGTACTGGAGCCGTTCAAGCAGATGCTGGCCGAGCAAATCGGTCATGGTCTGCAGTTCTTTTTTTCCTCCGATCAGTTTATTTCCGGTCGCTATACTGTGGATAGCATCGTGCTGGTTGGCGGGGGCGCGATGATCATGGGTCTGGACCGGGTGGTGGCTGATGTGCTGGGTATCACAACGCTGGTTGCCAATCCCTTCAAGAACATGGGCAGCGCCGCTCGGGTGAACAGTGGCGCCTTGTTGCGCGACGCCCCCTTGCTGGCGGTCGCCTGTGGTCTGGCGCTGAGGAGCTTCGACTGATATGACGCGCATCAACTTATTGCCTTGGCGCGAAGCCCGCCGCCTTCAGCGACAGCGCGATCTGATCGGAATGCTGGCGGCAGCCGCACTGCTGGGAGCGGGCATCGTGTTCGGAGTGTACACCGAGATCAACAACCGTATTGAGTATCAGCAGCAGCGTAACCAGTACTTGACAGGTGAAATCGCCCGCCTCAAAAAGGCGGCTGAGGAACTTGAGGAACTGAAGAAAGCCAGGACCAGGCTGGTGGATCGACTGAATGTTATCCAGAAGCTGCAAGCAAGCCGTCCCGGCATGGTGCGGACGCTGGATGGTCTGGTGCGGCTGATACCCCAAGATATTTACCTGACCTCATTCAAGACAACTGGCGCTCAGGTTACGCTCAACGGCTCCGCCAAGTCTGATCTGGTCATCTCCGAGTTCATGCGCAGCATCCGGGATTCCAAACTATTTGGCGAACCAGTGTTGCAGGTTATTGAGACTAAGACCATCAATAATGTACAGGCCCGGGTCTTTGAGCTGATTATTCCGCTCAAGCTGGATAGGGGTTCGGCTGGCGCGGAGGGCAACACATGAACCTGTCCGAGATTAACCTCAGCGACATCGATATCCGAGAGGCCGGTGACTGGCCACCCGCAGGCAAGGCGGTGCTGATGATCCTAGTGATCGCGGTCATTGTCGGCGCGGGCTATTATTTCTTTACTGATGACCAGTTGATCAAGCTAGATCAGGTCACCCGAGAGGAGCAGACCCTGCGGGCGGATTTCATCGAGAAGCAGCGGGTCGCGGCCAACCTAGAATCGTTCCGGGCGCAGCTCAAGCAGATGGAGGCCGACCTGGAAGTGATGCTGCGGCAGTTGCCCACAGGCACTGAAATGCCAGATTTGTTGCAGGATGTGTCGAATACCGGCAAGAAGAACGGGCTGGATTTCGAGCTGTTCAAGCCCGGAGCGGAGCAGCCGCGGGATTTCTACGCTGCTAAACCCATCACGATCAAAGCCAAGGGAACCTACCACGAATTCGGGGCATTTGTGAGCGGGGTGGCGGCGCTGTCGCGGATCGTGACGCTGGAAAATGCGACATTGACGGTTCCGGGCGCTGCAAAGCTAAAGCTAGGCGCGAAGGATGCGAAGGTCAATCTCAGCGGCAAGGAGCCGCTGACCATCGAGGCAACTCTGCAGACCTATCGTTATATGGATGAAGCTGCAGCACCGAGTACTGCAAAACCGGGAGCGGCCAAAAAATGAATGTGCGTTTTCATTCAAAGCGGATGGCGGCGCCTGGTCGCAGCGCTTTAGCCGCGGGGGTAATGCTGGCGGTGTTGGCTGGGTGCGTCCAACGGGATATGAGCGACTTGCAGTACTTTGTCGAGGAAACCAAACGCACCACGCCCATCAAGAAGCCTGAACCACCGCCGGAAGTCAAGCCTTACACGCCATTTGCCTATACGGCTCAAGGAATTAAGGATCCGTTTACTGTGGCGCCGTTTGCTCAGCAGGAAGAGCTGGAAATGACCCAGGAAGGTGGAGTCGCGTTGCAACCGGGGGCTGCGCCGTATACCGGGCCGAAGCCGGATCCAAACCGGGTGCGAGAAGAACTGGAGAAGTACTCGCTAGGGTCGCTGAAAATGATGGGCACCTTCCGCATGGGTGGCGGCAGCGATCTGTGGGCGCTGATTCTGGCTCCAGACAATGTGGTGCATCGGGTGCAGAAAAATAATTACTTGGGAAATAACCACGGAAAAATTGTTGGCATTACGGAACAGCGGGTTGATTTGAAGGAGCTGGTTCCCGATGGGCCGGGACGCTGGCAGGAGCGCGATGCGTTTCTGTCGCTGACTCAATAACGATCAGGGGGTAGTGTCATGGCGATCAGGTTCGTGAGCGAAGGCCAACAGGGCAGGCAGGCAGGCGGAATGGGGGTTCCGCCCTGGCTGATGGCGATCGGATTGGTGTGGGCAGTCGTGCTGGCAGGTTCATGGCCAGGGGCGGTTGCCCAGAATATGGATGAGCAACCCGTATTACAGGCAGTGGATATCAGCCCGCTGGCAGGTAACCGGTTGCAGCTCCGATTTCGGTTATCGGCGATACCCAAGGGACCGCCGAGCAGCTTCACGATCAATGAACCGGCGCGAATTGTTCTGGACTTTCTGAATACGACCAATGGCCTGAAAGAACGGCAGCAGACGATTAATGTTGGCGTGGCTGACCGACTAAGCGTACTGGAAGGGGCGGATCGGACTCGGGCTTCGCTGAATCTAGCGCGGCTGGTGCCATACACCGTGCAGGTACAGGGTAATGCCGTGGTGTTGACCCTGGACAATGCCGGAGTGGCGGTGACAAAAACTCCAGCAGCGAGTGCGACAACTTCAGTCGCGGCAGCAGGAGCGAAACGTTCTGAAGCACCGCCGCCGTCAGGAGGAGCGCGCAATGTTCGGGATGTAAGTTTCAAACGCGGGCCAGGCGGCCAAGGCGTGATCACCCTCAAGCTGTCCAACCCAGGCATTGCGGCGGATGTGCGCCAGGAAGGCAATCAGATCATCGCTGACTTTCAGGGAGCCGCGCTATCGCGAGGACAGGAGCGGCGGCTAGATGTGAGTGATTTTGCGACGCCAGTAACGCTGGTCGAGGCGCTGAACCGGGACGGCAATGCTCGATTGACCGTCAAGCCGAATCCGCCCTTTGAGTTCCTAGCCTATCAGGCCAATGATTTATATGTAATTGAAGTGCGGCCACCCGCGCCGAAGACAACCGCTGAAGAAGAGAAGGAGGCCGAGTTTGATCCTTCCAAGAAGAAGTACAAAGGCGATCTGCTGTCGCTGAACTTTCAGGACATCGAAGTGCGGGCGATTCTGCAAATCCTGGCCGATTTCACCGGGTTGAACATCGTGGTCAGTGACAGCGTGAAGGGCAATTTAACCTTGCGCTTGCAAAATGTGCCGTGGGATCAGGCGCTGGATATCATTCTGCGCACCAAAGGTCTGGCGATGCGCCAAAACGGCAATGTGGTGTTCATTGCGCCGACCGAAGAAGTCGCGGCCCGCGAGAAGCTGGATCTGGAATCACGTAAGGTCGTTCAGGAATTAGTGCCATTGCGCACTGAAATCATCCAGGTCAATTACGCCAAGGCGACGACGTTAGCGGCCTTACTCAAGAAAACCGGTGAAAAGGGCCAAGGCCAGTCTATATTGTCGGCGCGAGGCAATGTGGTCCCAGATGAGGCGACTAATAGCCTGGTAGTGCAGGATGTGCCTGACCGAATCGCTGAGGTGCGCGATCTGGTGACCAAACTCGATCGGCCAACCAAGCAGGTGATGATTGATTCGCGGTTGGTGATCGCCAGTGATGATTTTGCCCGCGATATCGGGGTGCGGTTTGGCGTTACCGGAGTCAATGCCAATGATGGCACGGTTGGCGCCGTCAGTGGCGGTTTGCTCGGCACCAATACGATTATCAACAGCGCTGCAGAAAACCTGAAAAGCACCGGGCAGCCCTATCCGGTGACGATTCCAAACCTGGTTGACCGGATCGGGGCTCCATTTGGCGCATCGCCCAGTGGTGGTGGCACGCCGGCCCGGCTGGCCCTGTCGATTCTGGGGGCGGATTATCTGGTTGATCTGGAACTGTCGGCCTTACAGACCGAAGGCAAGGGCGAGATTCTTTCTAATCCTCGGGTGGTGACGGCGGATCTTAAGAAAGCGGTCATTTTGCAGGGGCGGCAGATCCCGTATTCGGAAGTAGATGACAATGGCAAGGTCACGACTTTATTCAAGGATGCTCTGCTGAAACTGGAGGTTACGCCACAGATCACACCCGATGATCGGGTCAGGATGGATCTGAAGATCACCAAGGATGACGTGGGGCAAAATGTGCCGCAGGCAACGGGTGGCTTTGTCCCCTCCATTGACCGGCGTGAGGTCGATACCCAAGTACTGGTGAATAACGGTGAGACTGTGGTGTTGGGCGGAGTATTTGAGCAGAACAAGAATAAAGGCCAAGATAAGGTGCCGCTATTGGGTGATATTCCGTTACTGGGTTATCTGTTTCAGCGCAATAGCCAGAATACGGTCAAGCGTGAATTACTGATTTTTGTCACGCCACAGATTCTGAAAGAAGGTGCGGTTTCTGCCGAGCGCTGAACTTGAAAAACTATTGCGGGGAGTACATGCCATGCGAGCTTTGATGAAAGAACTGAAAGAGTTTATTGGATTATGCCTGCTGGCGCTCATGCTGGCTGGTTGGGGAATGGGCGATGCGCTGGCCGGCAGTGGGTTCACTGGTTCGGGCGGTGGCGGTGGTGGTTTTACCGGTCAGGCGTTGGTTTCAATAGAGATCACTGCCGACAAGACCACGTTGCCAGTCAATATCACGAAGCAGTTTAGTCAGTCCTACATGAGCACCTTCTATGTTACTGTCAAGCAAAATGGCAATGTCTTCCCCGCAACCAGCATTTCTGTCACTGTTGCGTCCGGGTTGAATACGGGTTCGCTGTTTTATCTGGACGGCGATAAAACACACCAGACGTGTACGACTCCTGCTGGATCAACCACGGAGGTGTGCGTTGATAATGCATATCGCAGTCTGGTGTTTGAGAAAACGAGCGGCATTGTTTCCGGGCATTTTCTAGCCGGTAGTACACCGGGAGCGGTGGTATTAACAGCAACGACCCAGGATCCAAATACCAAGCAAACAGTCAGCGCTAACTTGACGATTAATGTGGTCGGTGGCGGCGGTGGCATTACCGGTGGCGCTCCGGCGGCAGTGACTTTTGTCATGGACCCGACACCGGTCTATATCAGTACTAATCCTGATGGTACGACTCCCGTTTCGCAAAGTAATATCAAGTTGTTCCAGGTGTTCGTAAAGGATGATCTGGGTCAGCCGATTAATCCGAGCAGCGGCCATACCTTGCGCGTTGAAATGTTGCCGAACCGACCCAATGGTGGTGAATGGTTGAGCACTACCGATGCGGCAGGCAATCCACAGGAAGGAACCTCGGTTTTAGCCGACATGGTTGGCGGTGCAGCCACCCTAGCTTTGCATGCTGGCACACTACCCGGCACCGTCGTGATTTCCGCGACTGCGGACCGCGCTGACAACAATGTCGATAACGGCATTCAGATGGCTATCACTAATTACGCCACTATCCCGATTGGCACCGGAGTGATTTCTTCGCTGACCTTCAGCGGGCCGTTTGCCGATGCGGTGCTGGCACGCAGCAATAGCCTGAATGCATTATTGACCGACCCGACGCAGTTTCTTAACCCCAAGGGTGCGTTGTGGAATGGCATCTATACCCGGCCCATTTCAGTGATCGCCAGTGACCCCTTTGGCAATCCACCGCCCGCAGGAACGCCGATCACTTTCCGGCTGATTGATTCGCCACTGGATATGCTCCAAAACCGCTATCCCGATCAGGGGCACGGCCAGTTTGCGATTACCGGCTATAACGGCGACCCGCAGGAAGGTGGTTGGGAGTTCTTCGCACCGAACCGTACGATTCCACGAGTTAATGGCGATACCTTGAACCCATTCGTAGTACCTAATGGTGTGTCGTGGGCAATTGCTGATCCGCTCTGTCTGCTGGTGTTGCAGGATCCAGAAGTCATCAATCCCAATACCAGCACGATTAACAGCCTGCCATCCGAGGGTCGGCTGGAATATCACGTTGGTAGCCGAGTAATCACCGGGCGGCAAGGCAATATGTTGATCGTGAACGAACCGTTTAACCAGGTCAGTCAGAATGTGGGCGCGAATGTTTGGTACACGGTTGGTTGTGCTCCACACAAGGGCAACATCGCGAACTTCAACACGGTTTCCGGATCTGAAGTGAGTGTTATGACTGACGCCAATGGTGTGGCTAACACGATTATGAATTATCCGGCCAGCCAGGTTGGGCGGCGGTTCATGGTGGTCGCCGAGTCCAATGGTGGCAAAGTGGGTGCGGTGATGACTCACTGGTATCTGGGTAACGATGTGGGCGCTATCCTGACAGTGACTGCGCCAGCGCAACTGGCGCAACAGATGCCAGCGCTCAGTGTAAATCCCTGGGATCCGTTGATTACCGCAACGCTGGTGGTAGCGTCAGGTGAATCGATTAATCTGCCAGTGACATTCCAAGTGCTAGATGGCGGCGTAACCTCCAATGGTGTGCTGGTTCGCACTCCGATTCCTGGAGTATCGATTTCCGCAGAGCAACCGGTGATTACCAACCCGGCAGCAACAGCGGCGGCAGCAGCAGAGGCGCAATTAGCGCAGGCGACAGCAGCCTTGGCCGCGTTTGACGCTGCGAACCCCGGAGTTTGCGATGATGTGGCCGACCCGACTGATCCAACTAAGACGGTTAAACGGGATCCAGCTAAATGCGCTACGCGGACGGAGTTAGCCGCAGCTGTGGATACGGCGACCACTGCTGCTGTCAGCGCCAGCGCTCTAGCCAGTCAGTACAACCCCACTGCTTCGGTGGTTCCGGCGACATTGACTTCGGGTGGAGGAGGCTATGCCTACGCCACGCTGATGGTTAATGACCTACCCCCGCCAGTCGGTGATCTGGCCGGCGGCAGCGTGGATTTCTACTTCTCCACGATAGGGCCGGAAGTCAGCAGCGAAGCGATCAAAATTACGGTGACGACTAATCCGCCACAGTAATCCTCGACACTGCATTTAAGCCAATGCCGGCGGAGTAAAATTCCGCCGGTTTTTTTATGGATGGGTAAATCTCATATTCTGAAAGGCTCAGGCTTTCAGCCCCTTAATTCAACAAGCACTACAAGCGGATTACTCTACCGAATCGCAATCAGCATTAAGCCAATTCCCCTAAATAAAGCTTTCCCTTTTACAAAGGGGAACCAATCTTGCTACAGCGATAGAGAGAACTATTATCTTCTCCAGGCTCGACAAAGTTCACCTCGATTACCGCCTTTGATTCCTGCAATCCCGGTAGAAGTCATTCTGAATGGGCTATCTCTCCTTTAAAAAAGGGAGGCTAGAGGGATTTAATCAGAGTGATTGATAACCGGCTGGGAATCGCCCAAGGTTTGCCGCGCTTACTAACCCCAGCCACAAAAAAGGCCGCCATACCGGCGGCCTTGAAGATTGATTGGTTCAAACCAAATCAGGGATTAGAACCCCCGCTAAAGAAAGACAAACGGTTGATCGTATAGGTCGCTTCGCTGACCTCCGAATCTGCCCACCCGGTTTTGAAGGCAACCGCCTTGAGCACCACTTTGTCGGTGGTGGCTGACGGGGTCAACTCTACGGACTGGCCGTTGCTGATCAACGTGCCAGTGGTAGCGGTCGGGATACTGCCATCCTGGGTGTAGCGAATGCTGGCCCCCGGCGTCGGTGAAGTAATTTTCACCGTCACGCCAAGCGCATAGACCGCGCCGCTACCCGGCGGATCAAAGGTCGGCGGCGCCACCGTCGCCAGTGGCCCGACGAACTGACCGAACGCCCACGGCGCTTGCCCAACAGGTATTGTCGTGATCACGGCATTGCTACGGCCATCAATGACCGACACCGTATTATCGTCGGTGTTGGCGACGTAGACTCGCAGACTGTCCGGGCTGACCGCCACCCCGTAAGGTTTCTTGCCGACCGGAACAATACCGACAACAGCGTGGTTAGCGGTGGTGTCGATCACGAACAGCCGATTACCAGCACCATCAGTGACATACAGCCGGTTGCCGTCCGGGCTAACCGCGACGCCGCGGGGCACCAACGGTTGTGGCGCACCGCCAAACTCATCCAGCGCGATGACACCAACCACCCGGTTAAAGACAGTTTCTACCACCGAAACCGTCCGGTCACCAGAGTTAGCAACATAAACCAGCATCCCGTCAGGATGAACCGCCACGCCTTCCGGGGCCATTCCGACCGCGACCGAGCCAACCTGAGTCTTCAGGTCAATATCAAAGATCGACAGCGAGCCGACGCATTGATCCGGGTTGACATTGACCGGTGGCCGTGCGACCAAGGCATCACACTGATCCGGATAGGGATTTTGCTCATCATCCGAATAGGAATTGACTGTCCGGTTGGTGACGTACACCAGTGGCCGCAGCGGGTTTGGATGGGCTGCGACGCCGCGTGGGAATGGATTGGCGCCCAGATTAGGGACGCTCATGTCAATGAACGGCTGGTTGGTCAGGGTATTGATGACGGACAGGCTGGAGCTGCCTTCATTGGCGACAAACACCCGTTCGCCAGTCGGACTGATCGCCACGCCCAGCGGCGCTACGCCGACCGGGATGATAGCGGTCACCTTGCGTTCAGCCAGATCAATCACTGACAGCGAGCCGGCGCGTTTGCCGTACTGGGGACGGTTGGCGACGTAGAGCTTGGTACCATCCGGGTGAATTGCGATGCCGCTGGGGCCGTTAGCATTGATGCCGGTGGACAGGTTATCAACGACCTGGTCAGTCTCCGAGTTAAGGACAGACACAGTGTTGCCCACATAGTTAGTGATGTACGCTGGGCCGCTGAGCAGGCCATAACCGTAAGGCCCGAAGGAAATCACCAGATTGACCCGGCTGCTCATCGGCACGGTGGCATCGGGCGGTGGGCTTTGGCGGATGACCTGGCCGACCGGGACGGTTTGGCTGCGCTGGTTAGCAACCAGACCAACCCGTAAACCGGCGTTGATCAGTTTAGCAGTAGCGGCAGCCAGGCTCAGACCGGCGACATCAGGCGCTTGGGTTTGCGGGCGAGCGCCCGGATCATCAGGAATTGGGCCGAGGGACACCACCAGGTTGACCGGCCAGCCAAGAGGAATCAGTGCCGTCATCAACGGGCTCTGACTGATGACCAAACCCTCCTTGACGGTGTTGCTGGTCTGTTTGGAGACGAAGCCGAGCGTCAAACCGGTATTGACCAGTGCGGTAGTGGCGTCGGTCAAGCTCATCCCGACCACGTTCGGATTCTTGACTGGCGGTTGCGACCCAGAGGAAACAAACAGGTTGACGGTAGTGTTATAACCGATCAGGGTGTTGGCGGTGGGCACTTGGCCGGACACCTTGCCGGCGGCGATAACTGGATCGGATTGCACTGTCGTTGAGCCGATGGTGGACAGGCAGGTAGCAAACAGGATTTCACGGGCATCCTCGACGGTTTGATTGGTCACGTCGGGAACAGCGCATTCCTGCGGTTGGGAAAGGCCCACCGAGACAATTAGATCGACGGTGGCGCCGGCATCCGCGACCGTACCAGCGGCTGGACGGGTGGCGATGACATAGCCAGTTGGTGTGGTCGGATCAGGCTGAGTTAGGGTCTGCCCGACGACGAAGCCGGCATTTTGCAGGTTGGATTTGGCGACGGATTCCAGTTGGCCGTTGACGTTGGGTACGGTGGCAACACCGGCTGGCCCGAGTGAGACAGTTATGTTGACGAGGGCGCCAGCGAGTACTGTGGTGCCTGCCGCCGGACTTTGGTCAATGACGTTGCCAACTGGAGCGGTATCATCGTTCTTTTGGGTCGTTTTACCGACGCTCAGGCCAGCGCTGCGAATCGTGCTGCCGGCGGCGGTTTGGGTCTGACCCACCACATTCGGAACGGTCGCGGCGAACGCCAATCGCGCCGGCAGAATTAATCCGAGAATCAGCAGCAGAAGTGCTGTGGAAAAAAATCTGATTTTTGCTTGCATTGTCAGAAACTCCACGCTTGGGGCCTTATCAGCCAGGCGCATTTGCCCTTATTGAAGGACGCTGCTGTTTAACCTGTACTCTCTCCCTGACAGCGTCTTTCCCCTGAATCAATCGCAAGTATAGCTGCTTTAAAGTGACCAACATACATCAAGGGCGGATGCCACACACAAGCTACCGGCACTCGCCTACCGAGGCGGGTTGACAGCGCCGCCGATCCGACCAGGTGGTGCTATCCAGTTTGGCGTCGGTGAACCGGGCACCGTCGATCCGGGCATTCGCCAAGGTCGCGCCGGCCAGATTCGCTCCGGTGAAATCAGCATCCAGCAAGCTGGCTCCATCCAGTTTGGCGCCTGGCAAATTGGCTCCAGTCAATACCGCATTTTCCAGCACTGACCGGCTCAACACTGCTCCGCTTAAATCCGCATTCGGCAACTGAGCGCTGGTCAGATTGGCCTGCGCCAGATTGGCCTTAGCCAGCTTCGCCCCAGCCAGATTTGCGCCATGCAAATCGACCTGGTACAACCCCGCCCCGCTTAAATCCGCACCGCTCAGGTTAGCCTCGGTCAATACGCCCCGATCCAGCCGCGCCCCGGCCAAGTTCGCGCCGGTGAATACCGCCCTCTCCAGCTTGGCCGACACCAGGCGCGCATCGCTCAGGGTCGCGCCAGTGAAATCGGCCCCACTCAAGGCCGCACCGCCCAAGTCTGCATTATTCAGCCGACCGCCGGCCAGTTGGGCATTCACCAGATTCGCTTGGGTCAACACTGCCTCGCGCAAATCTGCACCACGCAGATCCGCCCCTGGCTTATCGCAGCGCAACCAGTTGACCCGCCGGGCGGGCGGATCGTCGCAACCCGCCTGAACCAGACCAGACCATTGCACTAGCGCCAGCAACAGCAGAGCGCCACTTAATTGTGAGCAGAAAGGGGATTGAGGGAACAGATTTCCAGTCAATTTGAGGTTTCCTCTTTGATTCAATCTTTTCGTCCCTTCCGTGATTTCCGTGGATAAAACTCTAGGCTGCTTTGGCGACAAAAACCGTATCCACTACCTGCCGCAGCCGCGCCACAAAGTGAATGGTTAACCCTTCCTTAATGTGATCCGGCAATTCCTCAACATCACTCCGGTTGGCTTCTGGCAGAATCAGCTCGTGAATACCCACTCGCCGCGCCGCAATCACTTTTTCGCGAATCCCGCCCACTGGCAACACCAGCCCGGTCAGGGTCAATTCGCCGGTCATCGCCAACAGTCGATCCGGTTGCTGGCCTCGCGCCAGCGACAGCAGGGCCGTCGCCATCGTAATCCCGGCGCTGGGGCCATCCTTGGGGGTTGCGCCTTCCGGAACATGCAGATGGACAAACGCCTCGTCAAAAAACTTCGGATCAGCCTGGTATTCCTCCAAATGAGCGCTGACATAGCTATAAGCGATATTGGCCGATTCCTGCATCACCTCGCCCAACCGCCCGGTCAACTTGAAGCCGCGATTCTTGGTGTGCACTCGGGTTGCTTCGACGTTGAGCGTCACCCCACCCATCGCGGTCCACGCCAATCCGGTCACAACACCGACTCCGGTCATCGGCGTTTCCGGCTTGAACGGTGGTTTGCCCAGATAGCGATCCAGCTCCGGCAACTCGACCGTAATCACGCCTTCGCGGCCATTGACGATCTCCACCGCGCTCTTACGGACAATCCGCCCCAGTTGCTTTTCCAGATTGCGAACCCCAGCTTCACGCGCATAACCCTCGATGATCTGGCGCAACACCGTCTCGCCCAGTTCAATCCGATCCCGTGTCATGCCGCTGCGTTCCAGCAGCTTCGGCCAGAGATGATTGCGGGCGATTTGCAGTTTTTCCGCCGTGATGTAACCCGACAACCGCAAGGTTTCCATCCGATCCAGCAACGGCCCCGGAATGGTGTCCAGTTGATTGGCAGTACAGATGAACAGCACTTTGGATAAATCAAAACGCACATCCAGATAATGATCGAGAAATTCGGCATTCTGCTCCGGGTCCAGCACCTCCAACAGCGCCGAGGCTGGATCGCCATGATAAGACGCACCGATCTTGTCAATTTCATCCAGCATAATCACCGGATTGGCAGTGCCAGCCTCCCGAATCGCCTGGATGAACTTGCCGGGCAACGCGCCAATATAAGTACGGCGGTGGCCCTTAATCTCAGCCTCATCACGCATCCCACCCAGACTGAGCCGGTAAAACTGGCGATCCAGTGCGGCGGCCACAGACCGGCCAATGGAGGTTTTGCCCACGCCGGGCGGGCCAACCAGCAAGATGATCGATCCGCCGACCTGGCCTTTAAGCGCCCCGACCGCCAGAAACTCGATGATCCGGTCTTTCACGTCCTCCAGGCCATCATGATCCCGATCCAGCACCTCGCGAGCGTGTTTCAGGTCGAGATTATCGGTGGAATAGGTTCCCCAAGGTAAATCGGTCATCGCGTCCAGATAGTTGCGCGTGACGGCGTATTCTGGAGAACCGGCTTCAAGGATCGAGAGCTTGTCCAGCTCCTCGTTGATCCGCTTCAACGCCGCTTCGGGAACCTGGCGGGTGGTCAGTCGTTCGCGAAAGCGATCGACGTCAGCGGTGCGATCGTCCTTGGCGATGCCCAGTTCCTGTTGGATGACTTTGAGCTGCTCGCGCAGGAAGAACTTGCGCTGATGCTCGCTCATCTTCTCCTCAACCTGCTTGCGGATGTGGCTTTGGAGCTTGACGACTTCCAACTCTTTCTTCAGCAGCACGATGACCTTTTTCAACCGTTCCAGCACCGGCGCGGTGGCGAGAATCTCCTGCAATTCGCCCTTGCCGGCGGTGGTCAGACTGGCGGCAAAATCAGCCAGCGGCGAGGGATCATGGGTGTTGAAACGGTTGAGGAAGAACTTGAGTTCCTCCGAATACAGCGGATTGAGCGGGATCAGTTCCTTGAGAGTATTGATCACCGCCAGCGAATAAGCCCGCAACTCGTCAGGGCCGGCCTCATCCTCCTCGTTCAGATACTCGACCTGAACGTGATAGGGCGGCTCGCTGGACAACCATTGCTCGATGCGGAACCGCTTGAGACCTTGGGCGATGAATTGTAAGCGGCCCTCATTGCGGGTCAACTGGTGCATCCGGGCCACCGTGCCGACATCGTAAAAATCAGCGGGGCTGGCCTTGTCGGCGCTGTCGGGCTGCACCAGAATCAGGCCGATCACCCTGTGTTCACGGTTAGCAGCGGCTTCGACGGTTGGCAGCCAGGGGTCCTCATTCAGCAGCAGCGGCAACGCCTGAGCCGGAAAAAACGGCCGTTCAGACAGCGGCAACAAGTACAGTGTCGTGGGCAGGATGTCAGCAGCAGCGACGATAGTAGTGGAGGTCTCGTCCGCATCATCCTCGCGCACGATTTCTGCTTCAACGGCGGGTTCGTGGTCGGTCATGGCGTTCACGCAGTTAAGGGATTTGAGCCTTAGGTGCGGGCGAGATCCAGGATTATCAAGGGTGGTTCAGACGATGCCGCCTTGGCGGGCTAACGATCGTGCAGAACCGGATCAGGGCAGTTTTTCCCGGCTTGGCGAAAGGTGTGCGGTGTGCGCGCCTAAATACTTTGCTCAAGGGGCGCACAGCATTTAGGCGGTCTGAAGCCCGGTAACTACCTGACTACCTTATTGGATATCTTGAATGGCCGGTTGGCGTAACACTGACACAGCCTGCGGCCCAGCAGCGTCAGGCTGGGCAGGAGCAACTGCCGACTGAGAAGTTGCCCACGGCAGTCGCACTGCGTCGGGCAGCCGCACCTGCATTGCCAGCGGCAGGTGATCCGAGAAAGCGCAATCCAGCACTTCTACCCGCTCTACCGTAATCGAGGGCGATACCAGGATATGATCGAGTTGCCGATCCGGCTGCCAACTGGGAAAGGTTCGCAAACCTGGCGTCGGCTCCGACAACCGAATGTTCTCCAGCAATACTGCCATTTCCGGGCTATCCGAGCGGCTGTTGAGATCGCCCATCAGGATGACGTGATGATAATCACGCGCCAGTTCGGTCAAGAAGCCAATCTGCTGCAAGCGGCCTCGCCGACCCAGCGCCAGGTGCAGAATCAGCACATGCAGCGCATCAGATCCACTCCCAAACCGGATTTCCAGCACCCCCCGCCCAGGGATCAGTCCCGGCAGCTTGTGCTCAGCGATGGCGTCTGGACGCAGGCGGCTCAATAGGGCGTTGCCATGCTGCGAGATCATGCCGATTTTGCGGTTGGCCTGATTGAAGACGTGCTCAAAACCGGCGGCATCCGCCAAGTATTTGACCTGATTGACGAAACCGCTGCGCAGGCTGCCCGCGTCCACTTCCTGCAAGCCGACCAGATCGTAACCGGCCAGCACTTGGGCGATGCCGTCGAGGTTGGTCATCCGCGACGGCACCGGCACCAGATGCTTCCAACTCCGGGTCAGGTACTGGGAGTACTTGTAAGTGGTCAGGCCGCTCTGGATGTTATAGCTAAGCAGCCGCAGCAGCGTGCCGGGATCGTCGTCCATCAGTTCGCCGCTGGACGGGCCGGGGTAGGCTCCTGGGCGATCAGGAAATCCACCGCATCGAACATACGCGGCGAGCGCACATCATATTTGCCGTTGACGATGACCGACGGCACACCATTGACTTTGTAACGTTGCGCCAACTGATTGCCACGCCGTAACTGGGTCTCGGTATGAAAGGATTGATAAGCTTTACGGAAGGCATCCTGGTCAACACCCTGTTCTGCAAAGAACGCTGCCAGATCATCCAGATTCATGCGCGGATTCCGGTGAACCGCCTCGAACAGCAGTGGATGGATTTTATCTAGCACGCCCAGATCCTCAGCAGCGTAGTAAGCACGGGCGCTGGGTTCCCAATAGGCGCTAAAAGCGACCGCGATCCGCACGAATGCGACTTGATCAGATTTATGTTTCAGCCACTCCTGGACAGATGGTTCCAAGTGGTAGCAGTGCGGGCAGGTGTAGGAAAAAAACTCGATCACTTCCGCCTTACCGGGCGTTGTCGTGGCTTCCGGGTTCGACAACAGCACATAGTCCTTGCCCTCGATAAAGGGCGGCGACGCGGGCGGATCGGCAGCCCGGACCACGGTCAGCGGCAAGACGCAGGCCAGCAGAATCAAGAGCAGGCGGTAGAGCGGATGGGTAGACATCGGGGGACCTCCATTAGATGGGTTATTCAGGCAGGGGCAGGGGTGGCAGGCTAGAGCGAGCCGTAGGAATGCAGCCCGGACAGGAACATATTGACCCCCAGGAAGGCGAACAGGGTCACGAACAGGCCGATCACTGCCCACCAGGCCATCGGCGCACCACGCCGGCCCTTGCTCAACCGCAGATGCAGCCAGGCTGCGTAGTTCAGCCAGACGATCAAGGCCCAGGTTTCCTTTGGGTCCCACGACCAATAGCCGCCCCACGCTTCCGCCGCCCACAACGCGCCCAAAATTGTCGCCAGGGTAAAGGCGGCGAACCCCAAGGCAATGGCCTTGTACATCACATCGTCGAGCAATTCTGTTGGCGGCAACACCCGCGCCAGCAAACCATTGGGATTTCGTGCCTCGACCCTGGCCCGCAGCAGATAAGCCACGCCCAGCATCGCCGCCAGCGCAAACGCGCCATAGCCGATGAAATTGGCCGGGACGTGAATTTTCATCCAGTAACTTTGCAGGGCTGGGATCAGTGGCTGGATGTGATGGGCCTGACGACCAAAGGCGTACCAAAGCAGAAAGGCAACAGCTCCGCTGATCGCCAGTAGCGCAAAGCCACCCATTGACCGGCTGCGGTAGCGGTCTTCGTAAAATAGGTACAACAACGCCGTGATCAGCGCAAACAGGATGAAGACTTCGTAAAGATTGCTGACCGGAATATGACCGATGTCAGCGCCGAGCAGATAGGACTCGCGCCAGCGCACCAGCAGCCCGGTCATGCCCATCACCGTTGCGCTCCAGGTTAACGCCGTAGCCGTTTTGCCAATGAACGCCGAGCGGGAAAACAGCGCGGCGAAGTAGGTCACGGTCGCCAACACATAGAGGGCGCTCATCCACATAAAGGCCGCTTGGCTCTCCAGCACATACTTGAGCAGGAAAGCGCTCTTGCGTAGCTCATAATCCGCGCCGTAACACCACAGCGCCAGCACGCTCAGCACCGCTACCGCGAGGGTGAATCCCTGCGCCGGCGGCCAGTAGCGGCCCCAGCCAATCAGCGCCAGAGTGGCGCCAAACTGGATCGCGATTTCGTAACCATCCATGTAGGGCTGGTAGAGCGACCAGACCGTGCCCGAACCGGCCAGCACCAACAGTGCCCACAGTCCGTCCCTTAGCGTCAGTCGTTGCCAAAATGAGGGCTGATTCCAGTGTTCCAGCATTGCTTCGCGGGTTGCCGCCATTTCAATGGGCCTCTTTCAGAGTGGCTGCTGGGGCTGCCGGGGACGATGATGCAGGCGAGATAACTGGCAGCCCCAGTCGCTGGGCCAGCGCTGCCTGTAATGCCGCAAACTCGCGGGCGAATTCCACCGGGCGGCGGTTGCTGGTCCCGGCCAGAATCAGCCGAACCGCGCCGTCCTCAACCGCCAGCCACGCCCATAACCGCCGGAATGAAGTATAGAACATGAGAAACACTCCAATGATCAGCAGGGTAAACCCGGTGTAAACCACCGTCGCACCACCGCTGTAGGTCACTTGCAGGCCAGAGGCTTGCACTTGCTGAAAACCGGTTAATTGCAGGTAGAACGGCGATCCGTAAGCCGGCAGCGCCGCCAAAGCCGACAGTGCGTCATTGAAGAAAGCGTTTTCGCGCTCGCCTAACTCCTGCTCGACATTTACGCCTTCTTCGCGCAGCACGGCGACAAATACTTCGGCCAGCGTTTCGCGCAGGATGTTTAGATAAAGCGTGGTTGCCTCCTGTAACCGCTCCGCCGGTACGACGGCCTTGGCTTTTCCAGTGATCGCCATAAAGCCGCCTTGAGTAAATAGTTCGACCAGATTCAGC
The DNA here is from genome assembly GCA_003989085.1 of Candidatus Competibacteraceae bacterium. Taxonomy (GTDB): domain Bacteria; phylum Pseudomonadota; class Gammaproteobacteria; order Competibacterales; family Competibacteraceae; genus RXIV01. The sequence goes on along the minus strand of RXIV01000001.1, from coordinate 172,207 downwards.
CGTACCCGCTGGAGATCGCGCTGAAAATCCGGATGCTCGCCATCGACAGGCGGAGTCAGCAGTTTTTCTAGTCCACTGGCGTCGTGCAACCGGGCATTGAAACGTAAAAACCGCTCTGGACTGTTATGGGCGTCTACCGGAATATGCAGATAGCTGAACGCTTCGTCGGGCCGGGCGCGTACCCCACTGAGGTAGAACCAACGGCCTCCCATCTGCACAGGAGCCATGTAATTCAGATATTCCCGCGCCTCACCGGCAGCGTTGCGCAGTTTGAAGCTGATGCTCGGCCCAAAATTGCGGAACTTGCGGTCACCGGGTTGGGCCTCCGGTTCCGGCAGCAGGTTAAACAAGCGAAAATCGTCCAGTTCCAAACTCAGCGCCCCGGCTGTCGGCCCTCCGACCTTGATCACGCCACCCACTTCGCCTTTCGCCTCAACCGGCTCCAGACGAGCAGTCGCCAGCGGCCAGGCCTTCATTTCCAGTTTGGAGCCACCATCGCCGAAATCGGACTGGTAAATAGCGTAGCCGCGATAAACCAGCGGGTGATTGACACGGATGGTAGCTGCCAGCGGTTGATCGCCTAGGTGTTCCTGATCGTGAATCAGCACCTCGCTGGTATAGGACTTGGGCTGGCCGGTATCGTAATAGGCGACCTGAAACGTCTTGAGTTCGATAGCAAAGGGTAATTCCTGCACCAGAAAACCATCGCGCAGCCGCAGAAACACAAAATTGGCGGTGGCACCCTCCGGCAGGCGCACATTGCCGCGAAAGGCCGGGATCGTGCCAGGGGCCAACCGGCTGATGGGCGGCGTCTCGCGGGCGCTCAGGTCACGGGTCTCGATAGCCAGTTCACCGCGCCATTCCTTGAGTTTGATCCACAAGTTACCATCAAGCAGCCCGCCTATACCGATCACGATAATCGCCGCGTGGGTGAACAGATAACCCAGCCGGTTATAACGACCCTTTGTCGCGGCAACGATCTGATGATCGCCGTGATCCTGCACCCGCCAGCGATAGCCGAAACCGCGAAATGCGCGGGTGATGTCCGCTTGCACGACCTCGGAATCGCGATCCGGCAGCCGCCATTCAGCCTGTTGGGGAAATCCGCGCAATGAATCAATCTGGACGCTGGTGCGGAACCGGGTCATCTCGCGCCATATCCCTGGAGCCTGTCGGTAGAGACAGACGCTGGTGGACAAGATTAGAAAGGCGAGAATGGCGATAAACCAGCCGGTACTGTAAACATCGTACAGACCGATCTGGTTAAACACAGTGAACCAGAAGGGTCCAAACTTGAGGATGTAATCAGGATAGGGCTGATTCTGCTGCAAGACTGTGCCGATGATCGAAGCGACGGCGACCACGACCAATAGGGTAATCGCCAGATTCATAGAGCCGAAAAATTCCAGCAGCACCCAACCGAGGGTGTGCTGGCGGAGAGGCTTACCGAGGGTGGTTTCGTTCACGAAGGAGTTAGCGGGGGTTAGGTGAGGACGCCCTTTCGACACAATGAGGGGCGCTCCGTTCACCGGTTCTGGGTGGTATACGGTCAGCGCCGGGCGCAAAAAAGGGCGGCCACTGAGCCGCCCCACGGTTAAGTCAAGGGGTATTCAGTCCGGCAGACCCGGATGCTTTTTATCGCGATTATTGTAAACCCTGAATATAAGAGGCGACCGCTTTGATTTCCGGATCTGTCAGCTTGGCGGCGACGCCTCGCATCATCTGACCAGCATCATTGGTGCGTTCCATGGCGCGGAAGGCTTTCAGTTGAGTTTCAACATAGGCAGCGTGCTGACCGGCCAGCGCTGGGAACTTGGCGGCGGGATTGCCCGCTCCAGCCACTCCGTGGCACGCCATGCAAGCCGACACGCCAGTCGTCAGGTTGCCGCCGCGAAACAGTGCTTCGCCAGCCGGAACCAGGGCCGGGTCAGCCGTGTCACGCGCGATCTGTTGTGAAGCAAAATAGGCGGCCAGGTCTTCCATGTCCTGTGGGGTCAAGGTGGCGACCATACCAACCATAATGGCGTTGACGCGTGCGCCGCTCTTAAACTCCGTCAGTTGCTTGTTTAGGTAATCAGCGCTTTGTCCGGCCAGTTTCGGATAAGTGGGGTTGGTGCTGTTACCATCCGGGTTATGGCAGGCCGCGCAAACAGCGGACTTGGCTTTGCCGGCGGTGGCATCGCCGGCAGCCAGCGCGGCGGTCGCGGAACCGAGTAATGCGCAGATCGCGGCGATAGCAACGAGTTTTTTCATTTTTGGAAGGCTCCTGTACGATGACGGAATTCGGTTCAGGCGACCTGCCGCCGGCGTGGATAGTAGTGGCGCGGATCGGCGACCGGGTCTCGCTTGATCGCGCTGGAACCGGTGTTGATCTGAAGCGGTCCCGTCGGCGAAATCGGCGGTTTTATATATCAGTTTCGGCCTTTGAGTTCAATGAGAAACCCTGATCATCCTGTTCCTATTCCCCAGACTGCTGCTGCGGCCCGTCGTTATCAGGCAGTTCGCTTTCTAAACAGCATCAATGAGTTCGAGAAACTCCCACCCGATACCGGCAATGAAGTCGCCTTTGCCGGACGCTCCAACGCCGGCAAGTCCAGCGCCTTGAATACGCTGACCGGTCAGCGGCAACTGGCGCGGGTCAGCAAGATGCCGGGGCGCACCCAACTGATCAACTTTTTCGAGGTAGAGCCGGAGCGCTGCCTGGTGGACTTGCCCGGCTACGGTTACGCCCAAGTGCCGGAGACGATTCGTCGGCACTGGCAAAAGCTGCTGGAGCAGTATCTGCGTGAGCGAATGGCGTTACGTGGTCTGATGATGCTGATGGACATTCGGCATCCACTCACGCCACTGGATCGGCAACTGCTGGACTGGTGCGCCGCACGCGGGCTGCCGGTGCATATCCTGCTGACCAAAGCTGACAAGCTCAGTCGGGGAGCAGCCCTGGCGGTGCGGCAACAGGTGGAGAAAACCCTGCGGGCCGATTATCCGCAAACCAGCGCCCAGCTGTTCTCGGCCCTGACCCGACTGGGCATGGAGGAGGCATGGGCGCGGCTAGACAAGTGGTTGGGATTTGCTGTTGAAGGCTAAAAGGAAAAGCGCCCAGTTTTAGTCTTTAAGCTTTCTGTATTTCTGTGGACAATGATTAAAGGTTGCGCGCCGATGGCGCATCGGGTACTGGCACTACCCGCAACCGGCGCGCCGACAGCCGCGCCTGCAAGGCCTGACTGAGTAGCTCGCCAATCCGTTCCAGAAACAGGGTGCCAGCGCCGGGGTGAAAACGCCCGGCGTCGCTGCTGCCTACTGCCAGCAAGCCACGCCAATCCCGGTCGCCCAAAGGAATGAGCGCCGCTGAAGCGACCCCTGGCGCATTCTTGCCGAACAGGGCAATAGCTTGTTCCAGGCGCAATCGGCCACAGCGTGGCTGTCCCTCCAGGAACAAGCCACTAAACCGGGTGACGACTTCAGGGCAGAGGAACTCCGCCGCAATCTTCGGGCGAAGGGTCGGCGCTCCAGCTAGGCACAAAACCACGTCATCTACTTTGAATTCATCGCGCAGAATCGCTTCGACGCCACGCAAAAATTCATCCATCCCGCTACGCCCGTTCAGTAGGCCTAACGCCAGCCGTTGCACCCGGTCGGCTAGCCGACCGTTGTCGCGGGCGATGCTAACGAATTCCAGCAACTTGTCGTGCTGACGCTGACAGCGTTCCCGCAACAGACGGTTTTGATACGCCAGTAGCGAGACCGCCGGTTGACAGGGATGAGGAATCCGTAGATTTTCCACCAGCGACGGATGGCGAGTGAAAAAATCCGGGTGTTCTTGCAGCCAGGCGGCTACTTCCAACTCAAATCCAGTGGTTTCCTGCGCTTCGCTCATCAGTCGATCCACCCTTCAAACACGGTCGTCGCCGGACCGGTCATTGTGACTGACCCTCCCTCGCCAGCCCAGTGAACGGTCAATTCACCTCCGGGCAATGCCACTTGGACATCTGTCCACAGGAGTCCCCACAATCGCCCGACCACCACCGCCGCACACGCCCCACTGCCGCAAGCCAGCGTTTCACCGCTTCCCCGCTCGAACACCCGCAGGCGGATTTGATCGGGAGCGATAATCTGCATAAAGCCAACATTGGTGCGATGTGGAAAGCGGCCATGCCGTTCCAACAGTGGCCCCAGATGCGCGACGGGTGCCCGATCAACATCGGCTACCACCAACACTGCATGCGGATTGCCCATCGACACAACCCCGATCTCCAGTTCCAACCCATCGGCGGCAATCGGATAGCGGGCAGCGCGATCCGTAGCAAAGAACGGAATATCAGTCGGTTCCAGTCGGGGTTGGCCCATGTCCACCCTCACCCGCCCGTCAGGCTGGATGTGCAATCGCAGTAGGCCAGCGGCGGTCAGGACGCAGATGTCGTCTTTGTCGGTCAGATGGTGGTCGCGGACAAAGCGGGCGAAACAGCGCGCACCGTTGCCGCATTGCTCGACCTCGCCACCGTCAGCGTTGAAAATGCGGTAGCGGAAATCAGCCTCAGCTTGGTCAGACGCTTCCACCAGCAGCACCTGATCGCAGCCAATTCCGAAATGGCGGTCAGCCAGCCGGCGAATCTGCGCCGGCTCCAGCGCTACGGTTTGATTGACCGCATCGATCACCACAAAATCGTTGCCGAGACCATGCATCTTGGTGAAGTGCAATTTCATAGCGGCGGCCTGTTTTAGCCTTTAACTTCCAAGCGTTAACCTTAGTTTTCTCAACTCCGGCCTGTCCAGGCGACCTTGTATAAATCCAGTCGCCGGTCACGGAAATTGCGGACGCTGCCATGCACCCGCATTTCCTTGAGATTGTCCAAGTCGAGATCAACGATCAAGGTCATTTCCGTGTTCGGCGTGGCTTCCGCCGCAATCGCGTCATGCGGAAAAGCAAAATCGGACGGGGTGAACACCGCTGCTTGGGAATACTGCATATCCATGTTTTCCACCTTCGGCAGGTTGCCGACGCTGCCGGAAATAACGACATAGCATTCATTCTCAATCGCCCTGGCCTGAGCGCAACGGCGCACCCGCAGATAGGCGTTTTTAGTATCCGTCCAGAACGGCACAAACAGGATTTGCATGCCCTGATCGGCCAGCAAGCGGGGCAATTCCGGAAACTCGACGTCATAGCAGATCAGAATGCCGATCTTGCCGATGTCCAGCTCGAACACCCTCAGCTCGTCGCCACCCTGCAAGCCCCAGTAAGAATACTCATCCGGGGTGATATGCAGCTTGGACTGCTTGTCCCAGGTACCGTCGCGCCGGCACAGATAGGCGGCATTGTATAGCGATCCGCCGCGATATTCGGGCATGCTGCCCGCGATGATATTGACGTTATAGGCTACCGCCAATTGCAAAATGGCTTCGCGCAACGGCTCGGTATACTCAGCCAGTTGCCGCACTGCTTCGGCGGTATTGCGCTGATTGAAATGCGCCATCAGCGGGCCGTTGAAAAATTCCGGGAACAGCACGATGTCAGTCTTGTAGCCCGCTACCGCGTCCACGAAGTACTCGACCTGCTGCAGCATTTCCTCCAGCGACGCGGTCTGGCGCATTTGCCACTGCACCGCCCCCACCCGCACCACTGATTTGCGCCCACCGATCAGCACTTCCTTGTCTTCGTAATAAATGTTCAGCCATTCCAGCAGCACCGCGTAGGCCCTGGATTCATCGTCGTCGGGCAGATAGCCGGTAATAATCTTGCGGACATGAAAATCATTAGCCAACTGGAATGTCAGGATCGGATCGATCAGTTCCTTAGCCCGCACCAATTCCACATACTGCTGCGGAGTCATTGCGTGGGCATACTGGCCGTAACCGGGAATCCGCCCACCGACCACGATGGCGCGGAGGTTGAGCTTCTCGCACAGTTCTTTGCGGGCATCGTACAGCCGCCGGCCCAGTCGCATGTCGCGGTATTTGGGATCGACGAACACATCAACGCCATAGAGCGTGTCGCCATTGGGATCGTGGGTGGTGAGATAGCCGTTACCGATGATCTGCCAATAGGTGTGTCGGTCGCCGTAACGACTGTACTCGACAATCAGGCTGATAGTGGCGGCAACCACCTTACCGTTGTCCTCGATGCAGATCTGCCCCTCCGGGAAGCGGGCGATCTGTGAGGCGAACTGTTCCCGGGTCCAAGCGCCATCCATATTCGGATAAACCAGCTCCATGATTTCCTGCACGTCGCCATAATCAGCCAGCCGCAGGTTCCGAAGTTTCAACCGGTGCTGGACCGGGTGTTCGAGCGTCTTTTCCATCATTCGATCAATACCGTTTCGCCTGCATACAGTTCCTCCACCGTTTCACGGCGACGGACAACCTGGAACCGGCTGCCGTCCACCATGACTTCGGCAGCACGGGGTCGGGAGTTATAGTTGGAACTCATGCTGAAGCCATAAGCGCCAGCGGAGCGCACCGCTAATAAATCACCGGATTGGATATTCAACTCCCGATCCTTGCCAAGAAAGTCGCCGGTTTCACAAATCGGCCCGACTACGTCATAGCGACGCGGCTGGCCGAGAGTGCGCGGCTCCACCGGAACGATCGCCTGCCAGGCGGCATACAGCGCCGGGCGGATCAAATCATTCATCGCCGCGTCCACTACGGCAAAATCCCGGTCTGCACCTTGTTTTAGCAGTTCGATCCGAGTTACCAGAATGCCGGCGTTACCGATAATCGCCCGGCCCGGTTCGATCAGGATTTCGTAGGACTGGTCTTGCAGAGGCGTCATCAGGGCAGCAGCGTGATCTGCGGGCAAAGGCGGTTCCTCATCGCGATAGCGGATACCCAGCCCGCCGCCCAGGTCAAGATGGTGGATTTCGATGCCCTGCCGCTCCAAGCGCTTGACCAAAGCCAGCACCCGCTCCAGCGCCGCCACAAACGGCGCCGCCTCGGTTAGTTGCGAGCCGATATGGCAATCGATGCCAATGACCTCGAGATGCGGCGAGGCAGCAGCCCAGACGTAGGCCTTCAGTGCCCGCTCTGGGTCAATGCCGAATTTATTTTGCTTGAGGCCAGTGGAGATATAAGGATGGGTCTTGGCGTCCACATCGGGATTGATCCGCAGCGACACTGGCGCTTTCTTGCCCTGCGCCATCGCAACCTGTTCCAATAGCGCCAGTTCTGACTCGGACTCGATATTAAAGCAGCGAATACCAACGGCCAGGGCGCGTTCCAGTTCATCGCGACGCTTGCCGACTCCCGAAAAAACGACCTTGCCGGGATCGCCGCCTGCTGCCAGCACCCGCTCCAGTTCACCGATAGATACGATGTCGAAGCCCGATCCAAGCCGGGCCAGTACGTTCAGCACCGCCAGATTACTGTTGGCCTTGACCGCATAGCAGACCAAATGGGGGTGAGCGCCAAATGCGCGGTCAAAAGCCCGCCAGTGCCGCTCTAGTGTAGCGTGGGAGTAGATGTAACAAGGAGTGCCGACTTTGGCCGCGATCTCGGCGACCGGAACATCCTCGGCGTATAATTGACCGTTGCGGTACTCGAAATGATCCATGACTCAGGGTTTCGCGGATGAAGGGGATTCAGGCGAGGACGCTTGCGGCTGCGGTTTGGGCAAATACAGCGGCCCTTTCTGACCACAACCGGCCAGCAGCCCAGCCAGCAATAATCCGGTCAGCAGCAACAACCCAGCACGAAATGAGTGCATTCGGCTTTTCCTCGGCGCGGGAAGCGGAAAATAATCGTCAGTATATCGCGCCTTCAGCCAATGAGTGCAGCTTGACAGCAAGTCTCGTTCCTTCATTCGTAACCAGATTTTTAGTGTGCTTTTCTGTTTTTCATGTTTATTCTGGTTGACAAAATCTAGGTGTAAAAATGCAGCGTTCAGCGCGTACTAACCAAATGAGGCATCCCGGTTGAGATAAGGCCATTTTGTTAGCCAGATAATGCAAGCAACCAAGAGTCATGATCCAAAGATAGATTTTCACAAGTCCAAGGCCAGATGAACGGCGGTTCTTGGTCGGTTCTTGCGGGGATTGCCGGGGATCAAGGCGGCCGTGAAGCTAAGCGATTGGTTTGCAAAAGACAAGATAGCATCAGTTCAGCGCCAGATCGACGGACTAGGAACCTAGTAGTAGAGCTAGTTCCACAGAACCCGCGAAGGACCTAGCATTTAATAATCCTATAATCTGTACAGGATTATTAGATGGATTCTGGACTATTGTTCTGGTTGAGAACGCGGTGAATCAGGCTGTCATATGACAATACATACTTGTGCCTGGCTCTATAAAAACCTCGAAGAATCTAATCGCTGTCCTTGATGATCTTAAAATGCCAGATGCAGAGAAATGTATATGATGCGGATTCTTGTTTTCTGCATTTTTCTTCCTTTAGTCACCAATGCTGAACCAGCTAGTTTTAATTGCAAAAAGACAATAACAACGGTAGAAAATATTATCTGCACAGACAGCCATCTTTCTTTTTTGGATAATTTATTATCACGATATTACAAACAATCTATTGATATTTCACCAAACTCACAGTCTATAAAAGATAGCCAAAGGCAATGGCTTAAAGAAATCAGAAACAAATGCCTGGATATTGTTTGCTTAAAAAGCGCATACAATGAACGTCTTGCTATCCTTAAAACGATTCTACTCTCTAAGATGGCAAACAATGCTGATTTTACTGGCATCTATGAAAGCAAAAATGGCGAACTTTTGATCGAGAAACTCCCTGGAAGAAAAATTAAGTTTGATCTCTTCGTATTCGGCCCCTATGACAAAAACAAGTCTTTTTCCCCAAAAAGCAACCAGATTGATGGCGAGATATTCCTTGTTGGAGATACCGCTACTTATAACGAAGATGGGGACTGCAATGCTATTTTCATCTTCTTAAACAACAGCATTCATGTGATCGAGTATGGCTGCTGGATTTACGCCATTTCAGCAACGGGCAACTATAAGCTAAAGAGCAAAAATATCGGATTGATTCATAAATAACTTCTATACCATTTGACGGATTTCATCCCTGCGTTGGCAAGTATCCTTCAAGCCCATATCGAGATAAGTTTCCAGTGATAGTATTTTTTACTTGCCAACATAGCGGTAGCGGATGCATTAAAGTGGATCCCTCAGTCAAGACCACAGAACGGGTTATTTAAGATAGAAGTCACACGGGTTAGAGCCGCTACTGGCCCAGTTATTGGAGTGGCTGGGTGTTACGATAGGCTTGTTCCAGGGTCCAATTGTCGAGTGACTGGTTAAGCCCTTGGTCCACTTTCTCTCTATTCGGGAGATGAAGCGATTTTTTATAGACTCTCAAAATGAGGTCTGCAATGAGATCAAAGATTGCGATTGTAACCGGCGGCAGCCGGGGTCTTGGCAAAAATACTGTCCTGCATCTCGCCCAAAAAGGCGTCGATGTGATTTTTACTTACCGCAGCCAACAGGCCGAAGCAGAGGCTGTGGTCAGCGCCGCTGAACAGGCTGGCGTGCGCGCCGCCGCCTTGCAACTTGATGTCGCCGACTGCCGCGCATTCGGTGGTTTCGCAGCGCAAGTGCAGGATTTACTGCGTGAGCAATGGCGACGGGAACAGTTCGATTTTTTGGTGAACAACGCTGGAATCGGCATCAACGCCAGTTTTACGGACACTGCCGAAACACAGTTCGACCAGCTCATGAACATCCATTTCAAGGGCGTGTTCTTCCTGACCCAGGCATTGTTGCCGCTGCTCGCCGACGGCGGGCGCATTGTCAATCTGTCTACGGGTCTGACGCGCTTCGCCTTGCCGGGTTTCGCGGCTTACGCGTCGATGAAAGGTGCGATCGAAGTGCTGACAAAGTATTTGGCTAAGGAACTGGGACCACGTGGCATCGCGGTAAACGTCGTCGCGCCGGGCGCGATCGAGACCGATTTCGGCGGCGGCGTAGTGCGCGACAACGCGCAGATCAACGCCCACATCGCTGCGCAAACTGCGCTGGGTCGCGTCGGTGTGCCGGATGACATTGGTGGCGTCATCGCGGCGTTGCTCTCGGACGATAACCGCTGGATCAACGCCCAGCGTATCGAAGCATCGGGCGGCATGTTCCTGTGAGCTTCACGGCGGAAGGTTCGGGGACGCAGGCGCGGATCACCCTCGAACCTTCCAATCTGCGCCTTACGCCAGTGCGGCGGCTAAATCAGCCTTGGCGTCGGCTCCAGTCAGCTTTAGATTGAAGCGACTTTGCAAGGCCGCGAATACTTTCGGGGTCAGGAACGCTGGCGGCTTCGGCCCGATGGTAATGCCTTGCACATTCAAAGCCAGCAAACTCAACAATACCGCCACCGCTTTTTGCTCGAACCAACTAACAACTAAAGTCAAGGGCAAGTCGTTGACGCCACACTCAAAGGCTTGCGCCAACGCCAGTGCGACCTGAATCGCGCCGTAGGCGTCGTTGCACTGGCCCATATCCAACAGACGCGGAAAGCCCAAATGATCGCCATACGCCTGTTGATTGATGCGGTACTTGCCGCAGCCCAAGGTCAGGATAAACGAATCAGCCGGCGTCGCAGTGGCGTAATCCGAGAAATAATTGCGGCCCGGCTCTGCGCCGTCGCAGCCGCCGATCACGAAGAACCGGCTGATCTGGCCCGCCTTGATCGCCTGCACCAAAGCTGCAGCAGCGTCCAGCAACACCGTGCGGTGAAAACCGACGGTTAAACTCTCCTGTGTAGATTCCGGCAACGATGGACACTGCCGGGCTTTGTCTAACACCGGCGCGAAGTCGTCATCCGGCAATCGAGTTCCGCCGGGCACTGCGGTAAAGCGGGTGGTGAAAACCCGGTCGGCGTAATCCGAACGCGGGATGAGGATGCAATTGGTGGTCGCCACCACCGGGCCGGGAAAATTCGGAAACTCGGTTTTCTGCTGCTGCCATGCGCCGCCGTAATGTCCAGCTAAATTCGGGTGCTGACGCAGCTTGGGGTACATGTGCGCAGGCAACATTTCCCCGTGGGTGTAGACCTTGATGTCGGTGCCCGCGACTTGGTCCAGCAGGATTTGAAGATCGACCAGATCATGACCAGTGATCAGAATGCCCGGCCCCGCCTGGGTTCCGCAACGCACCGTTGTCGGTTCCGGCTTGCCAAAGGCTTCGATGTGGCCGGCGTCCAACAACTCCATCACGCGCAGGTTGTGGCGACCCACCTCCAGCGCGATTTCCAACAGGCTGTCGAGGTCAAAATTGACATTGGTCATCGTGGCGAACAACGCGTCTTCGATGAACGCGCTGACTGCGGAATCGGTTTTGCCGAGCCGCCGCGCATGGCTGGCGTAGGCCGCCATGCCTTTCAGACCGTAGAGGATCAACTCTTGTACGGATTGCACATCCGCGTTTTTGCCGCAGACGCCAATGCTGGATACGCAACCCACGCCTTGGGCGGTTTGCTCACACTGATTACAAAACATGAAAAAGTCCTCAAGTAGAACACTACGGCAACCACGCCGCTTATTCCGTCAGCCTGCGCCATCACGCGCGCGCTGTGGATGATGGCTATTGTCGGTGAAGGGCGATCTGTGCATCCTTGACCCAGATCAAGCAGCGTCGTGTAGTTCTCTTATCGGGTGCTGGATGTTTCGCAGTGATTTCAACCCAAGGTCATGACATCCATACAAGCTGAAGCCACTTTCCAGTCCTGCGCGTTGTTTGCCCGCGTGACGGGCCCAAGCCGCTTGATACTGCTAAAAATGGCGACGCCGCAGCGTTTCGTCAGCGGCGAGCTGATTTTCCGGCAAGGCGATCCGTGCCCCGGTCTTTTTCTGGTGGGAACCGGCCTGATCCGCATCTTTATGTTGGCACCAACGGGCAAACAGCAAATCCTGCATCAGGCCACGCCCGGCGGAACCTTCGCTGAAGTCGCCGCCATCGGGCAATTCGCCTGTCCCGCGTTCGCCGAAGCGGCGATCGATAGCGAATGCTTGCTGTTGCCGAATGACCAGTTTCAGCGCGCCTTGCAGGAGGATCATTCGTTATGCCTGCAACTACTGGGCGGTCTGGCGGGCCGGGTGCATCGCTTCGTGGAGTTGCTGGAAGACATGACGTTACGTGATGCGGCGGGGCGGGTTGCCCGGTTTCTGCTCAATGCGGCTGATACAGACAGTGATCGGGTCTTATGGCCGGGTTTGAAAAAAGATCTCGCCAATCAGCTCAATCTGACCAGCGAGACGTTTTCGAGAACGCTGCGCCGCCTGCATGACGCCGGGATTGTGATTTCCACGCCCGGCCAGGATTTGCAGATCGCTTCACGCGAACGCTTGAAACAAATCAGCGATGGCTTGTTTCCACTGTTGTGAACGGCTGAGTTGCTGCCGGCTGCTTTGGGCGCATCGGATTGATATGAATTCGTGGCGCTGATCATCGACTGATCGGCTTTAGGCGAGGCAACCAGATAATCTACGAAGCTTTGCGAATCGATTACCCAACTACCCTCTGCTTTCTTTAAAGCCAGACTCGCTTCGTAGTATTTGTTTCTCGGTCAGCATGAGAGTAAACGGTCCTGGCAGAAAGACAGTTACCCTCGAATCGACCTGTTTTTAAGGCTGGTTTCCAGTGGTTTTTGGACATAATAGGCACAAAAAACCAGCTTTTACGCTGGCTTATCGCTGTCTTTAGGTGTTGTTGGAGGCTCAAGGAATGCCCCGAACAGGAGTTGAACCTGTGACCTCACCCTTAGGAGGGGTGCGCTCTATCCAACTGAGCTATCGGGGCCAAACAAGCCAAGCGTCGCAACACCGAGCGAGGCTACCCTAGCCGGGTTTATGGGTGTGCAGCGCGGTCAAGGATAGCCGATGCCGATTAGCCTGAACAGCCAGTGTACCTACTACCCATCGCCAGTCGCTGGGCCACGCTTCGGCAACCCATCCAAGATAAATTCGCGTCGCCCGCCATCCGCCCAGGTTATTTCAACCATTCGCGCCGACCCATGCTCGCTCGCCAGCAATACCGTTGAGGAACGGGTGCCGTAACCCGGCGCATCAATAAAGATTGGCGATAACCAACGCTCCCATTCCAGTGGAACGCCGGTCTGGGGCAACTCGGCATCAGGAGCGAGAGTGCGATCCGCCAGCACCGACAGCAGATCATCCGGAACCGGGTCAGGTCGCCGTTCCAGAGCATCCTGCACCAGCGCCAGCCCCCTCTGCAATTTAGGCCAGGGCGTGTTCAACAAATGATTGCTCAGGCCGTACCAGCCAGGCAGCAAGGTCTGCGGAGCGCCACCGCAATTCGAGTAGTAATGCAAACCAGCTTCATCACCCAGCAACAGGTTGAAGCCGTTATAAACCTCGCTCTGGGTCGCCAGTCGGGCCAGATAATCCAGTGCTGGCTCCTCACCTTGCAGGTAATCACTGACTAACTGACCCCGCGATGGCGCATCATGGCGCACTCGGTTGGGATCGCGGTAATTGGTGAGCGCAGCAAAGCGGCCAGTTCGGGTCACACCCATCCAGGAACCGCCTTGCTGGAGATCGCGCCCGGCTAGGACTTGCGGCGCATCGTCCCAGAACGCCAGCGGCGCAGTAGGCCGGTTGTGAAATTCGTCGCGGTTGGCGGCGACCAGCAGGTCAAGGCCGGGGTAACAACGATAGGCAAGCAGAATCAGGCACATGGCAGTTTAAATCAGTGGGAGTCAAGGATTATGCTTCCGGATCGTAGAGCTGGAGAATACCCAGCGTCATCGCCATCCGGATCAACTGTGACAAGACATGCGTCTGCATCTTCTGCATGACCTTAGCCCGATGGACTTCAACAGTTTTGCGGCTCAGGCTCAGCACATCGGCGATATCCTGATTAGACAGCCCTTCCGCCATCCGCCGCAATACGTCCTGTTCACGCGGGGTCAACGTGTTGAACCGGCTCTGGAGGTCTTGCTTCCAGGCCCGGTTACGCCGCCGCACCCGATCTTCAGCGAGGGCGTGATGCACTCCATCCAACAGCAATTGTTCGTTAAATGGCTTGACCATGAAGTCCAGCGCACCCTGTTTCATCGCGGCCACCGCTGTCGCCACATCGCTATGCCCGGCCATGATGATGACGGGCAGGTCAATTTCCCGCTGCCGTAGCCAGTGTTGGGCGCTCAACCCATCGCGCCCCGGCATGCCGTTATCTAGCAACAAGCAGCCCGGTCGCTCTGGCTGGTAAGCTTCCAGAAATCCATCCAGATTGGCTAGGGCGCAAACGCCCAAACCTACCGAATCGAACAAGCGACGCAGAGCGTCACACAGCGCAGCGTCCTCATCCACAACATAGATCAGCAAAGCGTCAGAAGTGTTCACGGATTGGGGCGCAGTGATTAACAAGGCCATGTTGGTGAAAGAGTCCATTACAATCATGTCAGTACTCTTCCAACCCGTCGATTAGCAGGAGAACCCCGCCATGTCTGTCACTGCTCATGCTGAGGATGCCTTGGTGCTACGCCAAGATGAAGCCGGCGTCGCCACGCTGACCCTGAATCGCCCCAAACAGTACAACGCGCTGTCTCAGGCTATGCTCGGCGCGTTGCAAACGGCTCTGGATACCGTAGGGGTCGATCCCGCCATCCGGGTCGTAGTCATTGCTGGAGCCGGAGCTGCATTCTGTGCCGGACATGACCTCAAAGAGATGCGTTCCCAGACCGATCCGGTTTTTCACCGGGCGCTGTTCGCCCAGTGCGGACAGGTGATGTTAACCATCAATCGCCTGCCGCAACCGGTCATCGCTCGAATTCACGGCATCGCCACCGCCGCAGGCTGTCAGTTGGTTGCCGCCTGCGATCTCGCCGTGGCGTCCGAAAATGCCCGGTTCGCTACTTCCGGGATCAATGTCGGTCTGTTCTGCGCCACTCCCGGCGTCGCCCTGAGCCGCAATCTGGGTCGCAAACCGGCGCTGGAACTGCTGTTGACCGGTGAATTCATCGACGCCCCAACCGCCGCCCAACAGGGCTTGATCAACCGGGTTGTCCCGCTAGAGCAACTGGACGCCGCGATTGAGCAACTGACCGATTCGATCTGCGCCAAGTCCGCCTTGGCAATCCGTATGGGTAAAGAGCTGTTCTACCGACAATTGAGCATGAGTCTTGAAGACGCCTACGCCTGCGCGAGCGAAGTCATGGCCTGCAACATGAACAGCGAAGATGCTCGCGAGGGCATTGACGCCTTCATTACCAAGCGTAAACCCGTGTGGAAAGGCTGTTAAAACGTCACCAGCAAATACAACCGATGGTTCTTGATTTTTCCGTGTCTTCTCTGTGTTTTTCCGTAAACAAAAAATATCCCTTGGAGGAGCCTGCATGAACGTCACTCTCAATCCTTATGCGATGGGCCTGGACCAAAACACCGCCAACTTCGTACCCCTGACTCCACTGACTTTTCTGGAGCGGGCCGCATCAGTTTATCCCCACTATACCGCTGTAGTACATGGCCCGGTGCGGCGCGACTGGGCCGAAACCTACGCCCGGTGCCGGCGATTGGCTTCAGCCCTGCAACGGCGCGGCATCGGCTTGGGCAATACCGTGGCGGCGATGTTGCCGAACATTCCGGAAATGTTCGAAGCTCATTTTGGCGTCCCGATGAGCGGCGCGGTGCTCAACACCCTGAATATCCGGCTGGACGCCGAAACCATCGCCTTCATGCTTGAACACGGCGAAGCCAAAATTCTGCTCACCGACCGGGAATTTTCCGAAACCATCAGCAAGGCGTTGCGGTTGATGCCGGTCCAGAAACGGCCACTGGTGATTGATGTGGACGATCCACAGTTTGAAGGTGGTGAGCGGCTGGGGTCGCTGGATTACGAGACCTTGCTGGCCGAAGGCGATCCGGCTTTCGCCTGGCAAATACCTGCCGACGAGTGGCAAGCGATCTCGCTCAACTACACCTCCGGCACCACCGGCAATCCCAAAGGAGTGGTTTACCATCATCGCGGTGCGTACCTGAATGCCATCAGCAACGCACTGGTGTGGAACATGGGCCTGCACCCGGTTTATCTGTGGACCTTGCCGATGTTTCACTGCAACGGCTGGTGTTTCCCGTGGACCATCGCCGCCACCGTAGGCGTCAATGTTTGCCTGCGCCAGGTGCGGGCCGATCTGGTGTTCGATCTGATCCGGCAGGAAAAGGTCAACCACTTCTGCGGCGCGCCCATTGTGCTGAATCTGCTTAAAAACGCGCCGGATGAAATGAAGGCGGGCATTCACCACCCGGTCAAGGTGATGACCGCCGGCGCCGCGCCGCCTGCCGCCGTGATCGAGGGCATGCAGCGGATGAATTTTGATGTCACCCATACTTATGGCCTGACCGAGACCTATGGGCCATCGGTGGTGTGCGCCTGGCACGGGGAATGGGACGAGTTGAGCCTGCCGGAACGAGCGGCGCTCAAGTCCCGGCAAGGGGTGCGCTATCCGATGCTGGAGGGGCTGATGGTCGCCGATCCCCAGACTTTGGAACCGGTGTCGCAGGATGGCGAAACCATCGGCGAAATTTTCATGCGCGGCAATGTGGTGATGAAGGGCTATCTGAAAAATCCGGGCGCCACGGGGGAAGCCTTTGCCGGCGGCTGGTTTCACAGCGGTGATCTGGCGGTCTGGCATGAAGACGGCTACATCGACATCAAAGATCGCTCTAAGGACATTATTATTTCCGGCGGCGAGAACATCTCGACCATCGAGGTGGAAGATGTGTTGTACCGGCATCCGGCGATCATGGAAGTGGCCGTCGTGGCGCGACCTGATGAGAAATGGGGCGAGACGCCCTGCGCCTTTGTGACCCTCAAGCCGGGAGCGGAAGACACAACCGAAGAGGAAATCATCGCGTTCTGCCGCGATCAACTGGCGCGGTTCAAAGCGCCCCGGACGGTGGTATTCGGGCCACTGCCCAAGACCTCAACCGGCAAGATGCAAAAGTTCATCCTGCGCGAACGGGTCAAGCATCTCTAAACCTTTAGCGCCACTAAAAAAGGCGGCCCGAAGGCCGCCTTTTGCGTTACTGCGAAGAACAACGGCGAAATCAGCCGAGGTCTTTAATCCCCTGGATCATCCCGGCCGCAACCTTCTGCGCGTCGCCGTAAACCATCCGGGTGTTATCGGCAAAGAACAGCGCATTCTCGATGCCAGCGAAGCCGACACCCTTGCCGCGCTTGATCACCTGCACGTTCTTGGCGTGATCGACGTTTAGGATCGGCATCCCGTAGATCGGACTGGACTTGTCGGTGCGCGCCGCAGGATTCACCACGTCGTTAGCCCCGATCACCAGCGCCACATCAGCGGTGGAGAACTCTTCGTTGATTTCGTCCATGTCGAAGATCAGATCGTAGGGGACGCCCGCTTCGGCCAGCAGCACGTTCATGTGGCCGGGCATCCGCCCGGCGACCGGGTGAATGGCAAACTTGACGACGACATCACGCTCTATGAGCAACTTGCACATTTCCCAGATCTTGTGCTGCGCCTGGGCCACCGCCATGCCATAACCAGGAACGATGATGACCTTGCTCGCATACGCCATTTGAATCGCCGCATCCGGCGGCTCCATCGGCTTGAGGCTGCCCGTCACCGCCTGCGCTTCGCCACTGCCCAACGCCGCCCAGTTGCTGAACAGCACATTCGACACCGAGCGATTCATCGCCTTGGCCATCATCAGCGTCAGTAGCGTACCCGACGAGCCGACGATGATACCGGCAATGATCATTGCCGAGTTGCCCAGCACAAAACCTTCCAGCGCCACCGCCAAACCGGTAAAGGCGTTGAACAGTGAAATAACGACCGGCATATCCGCGCCGCCGATGGGTAAGGCCATCATCGCGCCGAAGGCCAAGGCCAGCAGGAAAAACACTGAGATCAACCCGCCACTGGTGCTGTGGCTCACGGCAACGACCAAACCCAGCAGCACCGCGCTGGCGAAGATCACCATATTGACCTTCTGCTGGCCTGAGAAACGGAATTTGGCATCATCCTTGAAAAACTTCAGCTCCTGCAACTTGCCGAACGCCACCACCGAGCCAGAGAACGACACCGCGCCGATCAACGCGCCGGCGACCGCCATGATCAGAACCGAGGTGGCCGGCGCCGCCGCGTGGCTGCCGTGGTCTTTCAACAGTTCCACCGCCGCAATCGCCGCCGCCGCGCCGCCGCCCATACCGTTGTAGATAGCGATCATTTGCGGCATGGCCGTCATGGCCACTTTCTTCGCCCCGTACCAGGCAATCGCGCCGCCGATGGCAATGGCGATCACCATCAGCACATAGTTGGCCGGAATGATGTGCGCGGTGATCTGCGGATGAACGAAGCTAACCAAGGTCGCCAGCACCATCCCGTAACCCGCCCAGACAATGCCGCTGCGGGCGGTGGTCGGATGCGACATCCGCTTGAGGCCGAGAATGAACAGCGCGGCCGTCAGAAAATAGACCGTTTCAATCAGATAACCCATGACTTACTTCTCCTGGCCTTTGCTGCTCTTGAACATTTCCAGCATCCGCTCGGTGACGAAGTAGCCGCCCACCGCGTTGCCAGCGCCCAGCAAGACGCCGAGAAAGCCAATCGCCTGCTCCAGCGGGGTCACGGCCTGGCCGAGCGCCACCATCGCGCCGACCAGCACGATGCCGTGAACGAAGTTGGTGCCGGACATCAGCGGGGTGTGCAGGATCACCGGCACCTTGCCGATGATTTCATAGCCGAGAATGCCGGCCAGCATCAGGATGTAAATGGGGGAGAAAAACGCAACCACGGCTTCCATCATGCTTCTCCAGTAGGGTTATCCGACCAGCTTGCCGGTCGGTTCATGGACGATTTTCCCGCCGTGGGTGAGTGCGCTCTTGGCGATCACCTCATCGTTCCAGTCGAGGTTCAGGTTGCCGTCCTTGATCATCGGCGACAGGAAATTGAACAGGTTCTTGGCGTACATCTCGCTGGCCGGGGCCGGGAAGTTGCTGGGGATATTGATCGGGCCATCAATCACCACGCCATTGTGTTCGTAAGTCTCGCCGGGACGGGTCAGCTCGCAGTTGCCGCCGGATTCCGCCGCCAGATCGATAATTACTGCACCGCGCTTCATGTTTTCCACCATCGTGGTGGTCACAATTTTTGGCGCGGCCCGACCGGGAATGGCGGCAGTCGTGATCACCGCATTGGCGGCGGCGATATGTTTGGCCAGCACGTCGGCCTGTTTCTGCCGTTCTTCCGCCGTCAATTCGCGGGCGTAGCCGCCTTCAGCCGCCGCATTCACCCCGGTGTCGATCATCTTCGCGCCGAGCGATTCGATCTCCTGCCGGGCAGCAGGACGAATGTCATAGGCTTCCACCATCGCGCCGAGTCGGCGACAGGTGGCGATAGCCTGCAAACCGGCCACGCCGGCGCCAACGATCACCACCTTGGACGGGCGGATGGTGCCGGCGGCGGTGGTCAGCATCGGGAAGAAGCCGCTGGCCAGCGCGGCCGCCCGCAGGGCGACGAAGTAACCTGCGACCGCCGCCTGTGACGACAGCACGTCCATCGACTGGGCGCGGGAAATTCGGGGGATCAGTTCCATCGCGAAGCTGGTGATGTGCTTGTCGCGTAGCCGCTTGACCAGTTCCAAATTACGGTGCGGCTGCAAAACCGCCAGCAGCACCGAGCCATCCTTAAGCAGTTCGATCTCCTCCAGAGTGGGCGCCTGCACCTTGAATACTACGTCGGCCTCGGCATACAAGGCGCGGGCATCGCTCGCTACCCGACTGCTTTTAGCGTAGACCTCGTCGGCGAAAAAGGCGCTGAGACCAGCGCCCTTCTCGACCAGCATTTCGACGCCGAGCTTGACAAAACGCTCGGCCATCGTCGGATCGAGCGCGACCCGGCGTTCGCCCGAAACGGTTTCCTTCGGGACGGCCATACGAACTGGCATATTGTTGTCCTCATGGTAGTTATTCTTTCCAGACACCCGCCCGCCCGGAGTCTGGCGTGAAAAAAAAAGGCTTACGCGAAGCCGGTTGGGGAGTATCGGGGTTTTAAGTGGGCATGTACGCCAACGGCGGGGCGGCGCACGATACTGGTAGAATATAGCCTAGACTTTGAACATCGCCATAGAACCGGGCGAAATAGAATTCGGAGTCTTCCCGGCGTCCTGGCCACTGATCAGGGCGCTTTTCAGATCCGGCGACGGGCCATGCCGGTTGATGCGATAGCCCGTGACGCTGCGATGGCTGGATAACAGGCACAGGTGAAGCATGTACGCGCTGGAGCAACAGGTTTTGCATACCGACGTGACCGGGATGCCGCTGGAGTGGATCGACTACCAACAGGCAGTGCGGCTCTATTACGCCGCGCAAGTCGCCTACACCTGCGGCACGGCGCTGTACACGGTGCGCGGCGGCATTAACGCCTACAGTGGTCAGCGCAGCATGATCGTAGTCAATTCGATCATCGCGACCCAAGGCGGCGCCTACGCCCGGCTTCGCGCCCGCGATGACTATACGCCGCCACTCTCCAACGCCTCGTTGTTTCGCCGCGACTGCAACACCTGCCTGTATTGCGGCGAGACCTTTCCGATCCGGGAGTTGTCCCGCGACCATGTCCGGCCCCTGGTGCAGGGCGGCAGCGATCACTGGAATAACGTTGTAACCGCTTGCAAACCCTGCAATCACCTTAAAGGCGGCAAAACGCCTGAGCAGGCCCGGATGCAATTGCTGGCGATTCCGTTCGTCCCTAACCATGCTGAATATGTCTATCTGCAAAGCCGGCGGGTATTGGCCGATCAGATGGATTTCCTGCGGGCGCACTTTCCACGTTCAAGCCCGTTGCACCAGCGACTGGCCCGGTTGGCGTGACAGGCAGGCAACAGCCATGCTGACCCCACAGAGTCAGGGCTTTCTAAACCACGTGCTGGGCGGCATCACCACCTTTGCCCAGCATCATCTGGCGGAACGCCGCTCCCATCACGAGCGGCTGGCTTTTCTGCGGAAGGCTATTGAACAGGTCGTAGACGCCAGCGAACCGCGTATCCGGCTGGTGGGCAACTACCCGGAAAAGCTGGCCGATGCGGTAGAAACCGCGTTGCACCATAACGAAAGCGTCTTGCGACAATTACCGGCGGCCGTCACGCTGGACGGTCATGCCTGGGCCAGCAACCCACAGGTCAACGCCTTTTTCGCCACTGCGGCTGATGTTCGGACTATGCTGAGTGAAGATGCGCAGATCCAGGCTTTTTTCGCGGAGAATGACGGGCGCGAATGCTTCGCCCTGCTGCTGATGGTTAAGCGCGAGACCGAAACTTTCGGGACAGTGCTGGAGGGTGACATGCTGGTCCGCGAAGTCCGGCAAATCCAGGTCAGCTTCTCGCAACACCAGCTGTTTTTCCCCGCCGCCAGCGAGGCCAAACTGCGCTTGGAACTAAAACAGCGGATGTTGGTGTTCTTGGCGAGCCGCGCGCAGGAGCGAATCCACGAATTGCGAACCGGACGCGGGGCGCTGGAAGAACAGCGGCGACAATTACAGGCGCAGTTGCAGGCGTGGCGGATGCGGGGACACGGTTTACATCCCTTGTTGTCCAGTGCGGATGCTGATGAACGGCGACTGGCGGAACTGGAACAGCGGCTGGTTCGAACCGAAGAAGACCTGGTCGCCGCCCGCAAGCAATTGGGGACGCTGGACGACTATCTAAAACAGGTGCTGATGGTCCTCAGCCAGCCGGAAACCTACCTGCGGGTGCAGCCGCTGTCCCTGCGCTTGAACCGGCTCGGCGTCAAACTGGCGACGGATTCGCCAGAACCGGGCGAGACCTTGTCACTCATCGAACTGGCCTCTCTGGGGGAGCAGCGGATTGGGGCGCTGGTGCGATTTAGCCGCGATGAGCTGTTGCCGAACATTGCTTGATCCGTCGGTTCAGCGCATATAGTTGAACAGTGACAGTCCTTGAATCTTGATGAATGACTGCTGCGCCGCCTGCAAAATCAGCGTCTCCTGACTCAGCCGGGTCGCCGCTTCGGCATAGTCCAGATCGCCAATATCGCTGATGGTTTGTTTAAGATGAACCGCAAAATCAGCATTGGTGTTTTGCTGATCGTCCAGCGCATTCATCCGCGCCCCAATCTTGGCGCGAATGCCAGTTAAGTGATCCAGTCCTTGATCTAATTCAGCCAAACCATTCGCCATTGCCTGGTTCAACTGCGCGGTATTGGCCGGCGGCTGATCTGCCCCCGTTTCCAGCGCCGTTGCTAGTTTGTCCAGCGTTGCAAATAAGTCTTGATGAGTCGCTGGTTGAATGGTAAAGGTGTCGCCGTTGGCTGGAGTGCCAGTGATGGCCGTCTGCAAACCGGCAAAGCTAATCGCCTGACCATCCTTATAAGGTTGGGGATTGGTGAAACCCGGCGGCGAATTGCTGTCTGAACCCTTAATGTTAAAGGTCGTAGTCGGTGGTGTGGTGGAGTTATCGACTATGAAATCGATAGTATAGGGCGGTTTGCTAAAGTTGCTCTGAAACGCAGTGGGGTCAGTCACGTTACCCACATCAATAGCTCCATTACCAGTATTGGTCGGCGTTGCCGCTACTTGAAAACGGCCATTGCCATTCATCGCGCCTTGAAAAATTTCAGCGCCGGAATCACTGACCGGCACATCGAATGACGGGCCAGCTTTAATCAACCGCTGACCCTGATCGCCCTGATAAATCGCCTGATTATTCCCATCCAGCACAAACGGCTGCGTGTGGCTCTTAAATCCTGCAAACAGATATTCGCCATTACCGTCCTGAGTATTGGCCAACCCTAGTAATTGTCCATGCAATTGCCGGATTTGTGTAGCGATGTCACGCCGATCGTTGTCGTTGAGTGGAGCGTTATTAGCCTGCACAATGAGTTCCCGTGCATTTTGCAGCACCTCACCGATGCCTTCCAACGCCGTTTCCTCCACATTCAGCCGGCCATTCGCCAGATCGGTATTGCGCTGATATTGATCATAGCGGCTCACCTCTTCATTTAAGCTCAGCAACCGGGCGCTGCCAACCGGGTCGTCAGCATTGGTTAGCAGGCGCTTTCCAGTCGCCATTTGTTGCTGAACCTTGACCAACGCCACTTGCCGCTCACCCATGTTTTTGGCGCTCTGCTGGTAGATTTGGGACGTAGCAATCCGCAACATGGCTTATCTCCTGACCGCATCCAGCAGAGTTTGAATAATGGCGTCGCCGACCTGAATCACTTTGGCGGCGGCTTCGTAGGCTTGTTGGTAGCGCATCAGATTGGCGGCTTCTTCATCAAGGTTGACGCCGGAAACACTGTCCCGCGCCTGAACTGCCTGTTCCTGCAATGCTTCTTGCGTTTTCAGCGTATTGCGGGCGCTGCTGCCTTGGGCGCCGACTTCTGAAACCATCTGGCTTTGCACATCTTGATAAGTGCTAGCGCCATTCAGCAGCTTCTTACCAGTTTGCAATTCATTCAGTTTCAGGGCATTGCGGTTGTCGCCAACACCACCAGCATTGGAAGAAATCTGGAATTGATCGCCAGTCGCCGGCGCTCCGGTGAGCTGAATCCGCCAGCCATTGATATCAATATCAGCGCCACTGGTATAAGTAGTCGCTGAAGCAACGCCGTTCACCGTATAGTGAGTCGCATCAGTAAACTGGATATTGACTGGAGTCAGCAGATTGGCATTCGTAACATCCAGCGCCTCACCCACCGAAATTTTACCGGTTCCCGTATTGCTCTGCGAAGCGGCAGTTTTGATCGGTGCAGCGGCGGCAAATAGACTGGCGTCTTTAATTTTTACCCCAAAGCTGGTCGCCATCAAGCGGGTTGGCTGAATCAAAAAACGATCGCCAGCAGCAGGCGCGCCGCTGGTCAAGCTAAGGTTCAAGCCATCTTTGCCTAATTCCGTATTCAATGCAGCTAAATCACCACTGCCGAGAATAGTCTTTTGATCCGAAACCCGCACTGCCGAGTAATTTGTCCCATCAAATTTCACTTCATAGTCACTGGGCTGCACCTTGCTAACATCGACAATAGCTGCAGTAAAAGCGCCAGTACCCGTGTTATCTGCATTGGAACCGACAGTGGGCGCACCGATATTAAAGAATTCGCCACCCAGCGCCCCATTCAAATCCATGCCCAGCTGATGCTGATCATTAAAGGTCTGAGCTAATCCCACCGCCATCAGCCCCAGCTTGTTCTGCGCTGGATCCAGCACCTGATCCTGAAAAGCCAGCAGACCACCCACTTCCCCACTGCTAAAAGCCGTTGTGATCACCGAACCGCCTTGCTTGAATTGAATATCCAGCTTGCGTGGATCAGTGGTGGATGTCTTCGTTTCCAGCACATTAGCCTTGGCGCCCATGACCAGATTCTGGCCGTTGCCGATAAACACGCTCATCGAGCCATCGGACTGAATCACGGTGTTGACTGACACCTTCTGCGCCAGATCGGCCACCAGTTGGTCCCGTTGATCGAGCAAATCGGGAGCAGCGTTGGCGCCACCACCGATAGAGGTCGCAATGGCTTGATTCGCTTTGGCGATACTTTCCGCCAGCCCATTGATGCTCGTCACTGCACCACGCAGATCCTGATTAACACCATCGCGCAGGACATTCATCTGACCGTCAAGATTATTAAACTGGTCAGCCAGCGTTTCCGCCTGACCCAACAGCGCCTGCCGTGCCGGTAATGACGCCGGGCTGTTGGCGACATCCTGCGCTGAGGCGAAAAACTGCTTGAGCGCCGGAGCTAACCCGGTAGAGCCGTCGCCTAGCACACCATCCAACTGAGTGGTCCACCGATCCTTGGCTTCCAATTGCCCGACACTGGAGCCGTAATTGCGGGCTTGCTCCGTCAGAAAATTGTCATAGACCCGGCTCACCGATACTGCGCTGACACCACTGCCGATGTACTGAGGGCCGGATAAACCGCCGACGTAGTCCGGGCGATTGTTAGTCAGTTCAACACGCTGCCGGGTATAGCCTGGCGTGTTGGCGTTGGCGATATTGTGGCTGGCGGTAGCCAGCGACCGCTGGAAAGCGATCAGCCCCGATAGGCCGGTGCGCAGGATGTCTGCCATGATTCAATCTCCTCTGGCTCGGGGCCATTTGCATCGTGTGCGCAGCCACCGACCGACTGCTCACCCTCTTGAATTGGGTATCGGCTGAAGCGCCGCTGGCTTGAGCGCATCCAACGCCTCATCGAATGCCGGCCCGTCCATCAACGCCTGAATTTTTCTGGCGTAGCCGGGATCGGTAGCATAGCCGGCCTGCTGCAAGGCCCGCAGATACGCTGCCCCATCCTCAACCCGGTTCAGCGCCTCGCCATAGCGCGGGTTGCTCTGAATGAAACGCGCATAGTCATTGAAGCTGTCGGCATAAGAGGCATACGCCCGGAAGCCATCGCGCTGACGCACCGGCACTCCACCGACAAACTCCAGCGTGGAGTTGACCACCCGCTCACCTTGCCAACTGCGATTGGCCTTGATTCCGAACAAGTTGTTGCTGCTGCGGCCATCGGCGAACCGGGGCATCGACTTACCCCAGGCGGTTTCGTGAGCGGCTTGGGCGATCAGCACTTCCGGGGCGACACCCAACTGGCTGGCGGCTTGCTGTGCGTGCGGCCACATCCGCCGCACAAAAGCTGCTGGCGATGAGGGTTCAAATGGCGCATCACTGACCGGATCGGCATGACCAGCATCGTTGGCGGCAGCGGTCCTGATACTGGCAGTTGCCGGCATCGCCACGCTGGAGCGGATTCTTTCCACTTGCCGCAGTGTCGCCAGCGGATCACCTATGGCCGTTGCTGAAGTGGGGCGAGGTGGTTGAGCAGCGGTCTCGCCACCCAATTGTTTAACGATTTGATCCGCCAAGCCCAATTGGCCTTGTTTCGCCATACTCAACGCCAATTGCTGATCGAACAGTTCCAGATACATCCGGCTTTGATCGTTATCCATGATCCCGCCTTCGCTCGAACTGGCGGCCCGCATACTCTTAAGCATCATCTGAATGAACACCGCCTCAAACTGCTGGGCCGCTTCGCGGGTCGCGTCGGGCGAGTGTTGCCGCGCCTTGTTCCGCAGACCAGCCAATCCCTGAATGTCGGTGTAGACAAATGCGGCGTCAGAAGCAGCAGTGACGGTCATGGCGGCAGCGCCTAGCGCAGTTTGGCCTGCACTTCGTCAAAGCGGCGAACCCAAGGCTTAATCGTGGGCAGTCGGGTGGTCATTTTTGCGGCGGCGGCCTGGGCAGCGGCGGAATTGGCATAGTCGCCGATTACCAGCGCATGCCAGGGGCCGGAGCGACTGGTAGTGGTGAAATAGGCTTGCGGGTCGGCTATGTCCGCCGCCACCGAAATTTCCCGCAGCGTGTTCATGTCTTTGCCGCTGTAGACCTGCACCGTGTAATGCCGAGGGTCGCGGGCCTTGATCCAGGTCGATTCCTGAAGACCGCTCGCAGTCGTGGGCGGTGGATTAGCTTCCGGGGCAGCAACCACCGGCGGCGCAACCGGAACGGTCGGCGTGACGGGTGGTGCTATCGGCGTCGGATGGCTGACGACGGGCGCTGCGCCTGCTTCTACTGAAATTGGCGGCGGGGTGACTGTCGCTGCCGGTGCAGCGACGGGAAGTTGACGCGCCTCAGGGTTTGCCTCGCTAGGTGAAAGTTCTGGTTGCGTCGCCGGAGCAGCTAGCGGCGGCGGATCCACCAACAAGGCTTCGGGATTGGGTTCCCGCACCACCGAGGTAGCGGCGATCCGTTCTTCAGCCGCCGGGGCGGATTGCCTCCCGGTTACGGCGGTCGAGACCGGAGGATGCGGCTTGGCGGGCGCAGCGCCGGTGGACAGCCGCGCCGGATCATCAGCCTGATGGCTGAGATTGATCATGATTTTGAGCGAGCCGGCCTGCAATCCAAGCGCAACCAGCAGGGTTGCCGCCAACAGCGACAGTGTTTTCCAGGAAAAATTAGCCATCTTCAGATCACGATCAGTTCGGCTTTGAGAGCGCCGGCGGCTTTGAGGGCTTCCAGAATAGCAATCAGGTCAGTCGGTGAGGCGCCAACCTGATTGACTGCCCGGACAATGTCATCCAGCGCAACGCCAGGATTGAACAGGAACATCGGTTTCTTTTCCTGGTTGACGGCAATGTTGGCGTTTGGAACGACGGCGGTTTGACCGTTGGAGAATGGACCTGGCTGGCTGACAATGGGATCAGAGGTAATAGTGACGGTCATATTGCCGTGGGCCACCGCCGCCGGCCCAACCCGCACATTCATGCCAATCACGACGGTCCCGGTGCGGGCGTTGACCACCACTTTGGCGGCGCTCTGGCCCGGCGCTACTTCGATATTTTCCAGCACCGCAATCAGGCTGACCCGCTGGTTGCGTTCGGCTGGACCGCGCACCTGAATCGAGGAGGCGTCTATCGCTGCGGCCACATCGCCGCCAAAGGTTTTGTTGATCGCCTCAACGACCCGTTCGGCAGTAGTAAAGTCGGCCTGATGCAGGTTCAACACGATAGGGCTGTTGCCGCCAAAATTGTCAGCCACTTGCCGCTCAACAGTCGCGCCGTTGGGAATGCGGCCGGCGCTGGGGACGTTGACGGTGACGCTGGAACCGGCGGAGGCAGCGCTGATTCCGCCCACCACCAGGTTGCCTTGGGCAATGGCGTATGTCGCGCCGTCCGCGCCCTTGAGCGGGGTCATCAGCAGACTGCCGCCGTTCAGACTCTTGGCATTGCCGATGGAGGAGACGGTCACATCAATCGTTTGTCCCGGCTTGATAAAAGGCGGCAGATCGGCATGAATTGAAACGGCGGCGACATTCTTCAATTGCAGATTGATGTCCGGCGGAATGGTGATGCCCATGTTGGACATCATGCTTTTCAGGCTGCGGACCGTGAACGGGGTCTGCGTGGTTTGATCGCCGGTGCCATTCAGACCGACCACCAGGCCGTAGCCGACCAACTGGTTGGTGCGGACGCCGGAGACCATGGCTAAATCCTTGATGCGTTCAGCCTCAGCATTCGACAGAGCCAAGGCGAGCAACAGGAGGAGCGGGATACGGCGGAACATGGCGGAATACCTCGGCAAGCAGCCTAGAACGGCCATAACGGACTGAGGAAGAACCGACTCAGCCAACCGGCGGTGTTGGCGTCGGCCAGCACGCCGTTGCCCGCGTAAGTGATTTTGGCGTCGGCCACCCGGTTAGAGGAAATAATGTTGTTGGGGGCGATGTCTTCCGGGCGAATCACGCCAGAAATTTGCACCACTTCTTCGCCCTGATTCAGCGTCAGCATTTTCTCACCGCGAATCGCCATATTGCCGTTGGGATAAACCCCGACCACCACGGCGGACACATCGCCAGTCAAACTGTTGCTCTGGTCGCTTTTGCCTTCGCCGCCCAATTTGCGACTTTCCTTGAGAGCGGCGATTTCCAGATTGGAAAGCCCTGCGCTGACGGGCGCTCCAAACAGAATGGGATTTGGCAGGTCAATGTCGCTGTTCTTTTCAATACCGGTTTTGGCTGATTTGGTGGCGGTGGTGTTCTCGACCAGCCGAATCACCACGGTGTCGCCGACCCGGTGGGCGGTGCGGTCTTCAAACAGCCGCATATCGCGCCCAGCCTGGTAAATCGCTCCAGCGCTGCGCGGACTAGGATCCACCGGATCATTCATCGTCATTACTTTTGGAGTGACCGGCTTGAAATCATATTGCGGGGCCAGACCGCTGCACCCCGACAGCAGGAAAATCCAGAGTGGCAGAACAACTACGGTGGGCTTGCTCATGACGGCGACGGCTTGGCTTACAGGTTGTTATTCGTGTACTGCAACATCTGATCCGTCGCAGCAATCGCCTTGGAATTCATTTCATAGGCCCGCTGCGTTTCGATCATCTCGACCATTTCCTCCACCACATTGACGTTGGAAGTCTCCAATGAGCATTGGGCAATCAGACCCAGCCCGGTGGCGCCCGGATTTCCCGTTTGCGCCGTACCACTGGCTGTCGATTCCATAAACAGGTTGCCGCCAATGGCTTGCAGACCGGCCGGGTTAATGAAGTCGGCGATTTGCAGGGTTCCAACCGCCGTGGCGGTGGTTTGACCGGCGATCTGAACATTGACGGTGCCATCGCTACCCACAGTAATACTCTGCGAGTTGGCGGGAATCGTGATTTCTGGTTGCAACAGGTAACCGTTGGGCGTGACCACCTGACCATCGGCATTGACCTGGAAAGCGCCAGCACGGGTATAGGCGGTGGTGCCGTCAGGCAACAGCACCTGGAAAAATCCTCGACCATTGATAGCGAGATCCAGCGAATTACCGGTTTGAACAAGGTTGCCCTGGGTAAACACCTTAGCGGTCGAAGTGATGCGGACACCCGCGCCGAGCGACAGCCCCGATGGCAATGTGGTGTTCTGCGAGGTCTGGCCGCCGACCTGACGGACGTTTTGATACAGCAGGTCTTCAAACTGGGCGCGGCCACGCTTGAAGCCGGTGGTGCTGACATTGGCCAGATTGTTGGTGATAACCGACATACGCATCTGCTGAGCGTCCAGGCCGGTCTTGGCGATCCATAGTGCGGAAGTCATGGCGCTGTGCTCCTATTCCAGACGCAGCAGTTGATTGGTGGCGCTGGAATTCTCTTCAGCCGTTTTCATCATCTTGATCTGCATTTCAAAACGGCGAGCGGATTCGATCATATTGACCAGCGCCTCGGCGGGATTGACATTGCTACCTTCCAGCGCTCCGGCCAGCAGCCGCACCGACGAATCCGGGGGCGCGGCGCTGCCATCGCGGGTTCGCATGAATCCAGCTTCGTCCTTGTAGAGCGGATTGGCGTCACTGGGCTTGACCAGCCGGATACGGCCTACTTCCACCAGATTGGCGGAGGATTCACCCAGTGGGCGAATCGAAATAATGCCATCCGCGCCGATTTCGATTTTCTCGGCAGGCGGGATGGAAATGGGGCCGCCTTCGCCCAGCACCGGATGACCGGTGGCGGTCTTGAGCATCCCGTTGGTGTCCAGTTGCAGATCGCCGGCGCGGGTATAAGCCTCGCTACCGTCGGGAGCCTGAATGGCAATCCAGCCCTCGCCCTGAATGGCGACATCCAGATCACGGCCTGTCGTCATGATTTTACCCGATTTCAGGTCAATGCCTGGCCGTTCAGCCATGCTATAAACCCGGCTCGGCAGTCCGTGATCGCTAAACACCGGCATGCTGCGAAAGTCGGCCATATCCAGCCGGAAACCAACGGTGTTGGCGTTGGCCAGGTTGTGGCTGACCAGCGCTTGCGCCTGCAAGGTTTGCCGGGCGCCGGTCATTGCGACATACAGCATGCGATCCATGATTCAGACGCCTTGGTTTTAGCGGATGTTGATCACAGTTTGCGCGAGGGTGTTATTGGTGGTGATGGTCTGGGCATTCGCCTGAAAATTGCGCTGGGCGATGATCATATTGACCAGTTGCGCAGTCAGGTCGACGCTCGATGTTTCCAGAGAGCCATTCATCACCTTGCCCAAGCTGCCGGTTCCCGGAGCGACCAGCACCCCGCCGTTATTAGCATTCATTGCGCCGGATTCAGGAGTCTCCATCCATTCCGTATCGCTGACCTGCTTAAGACCCTGTACATTGGCGAAATCAGCCAGTCCCAATGGCCCACCCTGAATCGTTACATCTGCGCCGGTAACGCCTTTCGCAGTGATATTGCCAGCACTGTCCAAGGTGATGTTGGTGACTGGGAGAGAGGCGGTGTCAAATTGAAGATCCCCGCCAACCCCTTGGAGTCTCTGATCCAGGTTGTTGACGATAAACCCGTCCTTATCCACATGAAAGCTGCCAGCGCGAGTGTAGTAAGTACCAGAAGAATCCTTAACCTGGAAAAAGCCACACCCATTGATCGCAAAGTCTAATGCGTTCCCGGTTGTCTCAATATTGCCTTGTTGAAACTGCTGGTTAATCGCTTGGGTATGCACACCAAGACCAATGCCGTTGCCCCCACACCCTCCGCCCACCAAGTCGCCAAACTCTGCACGGGAATGTTTAAACCCAGTGGTCTTGACATTGGCGATGTTATTAGCAGTTGTATTAAGATCATTAGTGGCCGCATTAATGCCACTCAAGCCAGTACTCATGGACATGATTTAATCCTCTTTGCCGGAACTCCCGGACGTGATCGAAACTTGGAATGCCGTCAAATTGACGATTCTCAACCCTAGCGCATATTCAGCAAAGTCTGGGTCATTTGATCGGCAGTGCTGATGACTTGTGCGTTAGCCTGGAAGTTACGCTGGGCGCTGATCATCTTTACCAATTGTTCAGAGAGTTCAACATTGGAGAGTTCCAATGCGCCGGCGCGCACCAAACCAAGACTTGCAGTGCCCGGCGGGCCTTTAACCGGTTGTCCTGAAGCAGCAGTTTCGACCCAACTGGTGTCACCAATCGGACTCAACCCTGAGGTACTGCGGAAATTGGCCAGAATCACCTGTCCCAGCACTTTAGCCTGTCCATTGCTGTAACGGCCATTCATGGTGCCATCCTCGCCGACATCCACACCGACAATCCGTCCAGTCGCAAAGCCATCCTGGGTAGCTGCATTTGTACTAGAAGGACTACCGTATTGGGTTGTGGTATCAAACTTAATGGTCACTCCAGGCGGAGTGCCCGAAGTATTAATCGGATTTTCGGCGCCATTGGGAGTCCCGTTACCGGTAATCGGATCAGGACCATTAGTCGGTACGATGCTGTTCAGGTTGATCGCTATAGTGGTTAACCAAGTTCCGGCTACATAGGTGGCGGTTGCAGCGCCAAACGCATCAAACCCCAAGGTTCCGGACGCAGTCGCCGCACCGGCTGCTGGAAGCGCATTCCCATCCAGACCTAGGCCATCCATACTGAAATAAACATCCCAAGCGCTGGTTGTACCGGCTGGGGCACCCGCCGGTACTGCGGAGTCTCTGACGAAATATGAATTCAGGCTGTGGTCGTTGCCCAAACTATCGTAAATTGTCAGCGCCGATGAAAAGTTGTAAGTACGGGAATCCTTGAAATCAAAAGCCTGTGTCGGTGGTATCGCGCTGGCATTGAGATTAATGCCAAATTCTCCAGTGGTCGTTTGCTTGGGATCGATATTGGCGGTTTGGGTCCGGAGAGCACCTTCATTACCCGTATCAATTTCACCGGTCGTTGGATTAGTCAGATAACCTTGTAAGGTCTGTCCACGAGTATTAACAATATAGCCGTCTTTATCGACGCCAAATGCTCCAGCGCGAGTATAGAGCATCGAACCATCAGAATCCTGAAGCACAAAGAAACCCTCACCATCAATCGCTAAGTCTAATGGATTGCTGGTGGTTTCCAGATTACCCTGTTTAAATAGTTGGGTAACAGAATTGAGCTTAACGCCGGTGCCAATACTCCGGCGAGTCGATGTCCCCAAATCGCTTAGGGAGTAAATATCGCCGAATTCCGCACGGGATTGCTTGAATGCCGTGGTGTTATTATTGGCGATATTGTTACTGATAACAGCCAGATCGGCGCTGGCGGCATTCAGCCCAGTAAGGGCGGTGCGGAAGGACATGGTTTAATCTCCTGGCAGAGGATTCAGCGGAACAATGCGGGGGATTAATAAGAATTATCGGTCGAGCCAGTTGTTGAGCTTGGAGTGCTGGTAGCCGCCTCAGTCTTGGGCGTCAATAGCGTCACCAAGCCGTCCAGCGATGCCTTCATATCCATGATGCCGTTAAGAGTGCTAAATTGCGCCAGTTGCGCCATAAATTGCTGGCCGTCCAATGGCTTGGTCGGATCCTGATTCTGGAGTTGCGTGGTCATCAACCGAAGAAAGTCTGCCTGATCCAGTTGATCATTAGCTTTCTTGCCAGTTGTCGAGGTGCTGCTGGACAATGCAGAGCTGGTTCCAATACTGGAGATAGCGGTCATGGTCGTGTTTCCTGTTGCGGTTAATCGCCCAAAGCTAGAGTGCGCATCAGCATCTGCTTGGAAGTATTGAGCACTTCCACATTGCTCTGATAAGAGCGCGATGCGGAAATCATGTTAGCCATTTCTTCAACCTGATTGACATTCGGCATATTGACGTAGCCGTTTTGATCAGCCAGTGGGTGATCGGGCCGGTATTCACGCCGTAATGGCGCCTGGCTTTCAACAATGCCTAGAACATCTACCCCGGCTGCCTCGTTATCGGCATCGGCAAGCTGCGTAGCAAATACCGGCTGCCGCGCCCGATAGGTATTCGCCGTACTGCTGCTGGCGCTATCAACATTCGCCATATTGCTGGCCGTGGTATTAAGCCGGACGGTCTGAGCATAGAGCGCCGATCCGGAAATATCGAAAATCCTGAATAACGACATGATCACTCCCCCCGAATGGCGGATAGCAGACCTTGAACCCGATTACCCAGAAACCGCAGACTAGCCTGATAGTGCAGGGCGTTATCTGAAAACGCCGCTTTCTCCTGTTCTTCTTCCACCGTATTACCATCCAGTGACATCTGAGATGGCGTCCGATAGAGCAACTGACCGGCGGCATGGCTCTCCGGCTGGAGATGAACGGCGTGGGTTGCCCTGAGCGGCGTATCCTGGCCTTGCAAACTCGCCAGCGTGGCTTTGAAATCCAGATCGCGGGCCAGATAACCCGGGGTATCGGTATTCGCCAGATTGGCGGCTAGAATCTCAGCGCGTTGGGAGCGCACACCCAGCGCTTGGCTGTGGACGCTCAGAGCACGTTCAAAACTGATAGCCATTGCAATGCTCCCCGCTACGATAAGCCGCTCGACGGAACCCCGTTACCAGCGGGTTGCCGGAAAAATGGCGCACCCGCACGCTTGTAGTCGTGAAAAGCAAAGGTTGTGCCGATGAGCCGTTAAATCCTCCGGTTTGGTTCCCGTACTCCAGCGTGAGCGCGAGTAGCAACTAACCTCCGTTAGCTCACCCGTGTCACCGGAACAGCGCGACACTCCCTCGCTAGAGTGTGGGAATGAGAGTGAACCGTTGATTGACTTGATCTTGATAACGAATGAAGGAGGAGCAACAGCGATGGGCAGCTTGGGG
The DNA here is from genome assembly GCA_003989085.1 of Candidatus Competibacteraceae bacterium. Lineage (GTDB taxonomy): Bacteria > Pseudomonadota > Gammaproteobacteria > Competibacterales > Competibacteraceae > RXIV01. The sequence continues at coordinate 138,215 of RXIV01000001.1, read as the reverse complement.
TGGAAAATTTTGCCAGTACTATTCGGTTTGGCGGCGCTAGCAATGGCTGATGAAGCGATCCAGCCATTAGAGACAATCTCGCATCAGGCTCGGGAGTTTCTGGTGGCGCAGCATCGTCATCGCGCCGAACCGCCGCAAATCAACCTGACTGCCCTTGACCCACGGCTGCGCTTGACAAAATGTGGGACGGCACTCGAAGCCTTTCTGCCGGGTGGGGCGAAAACAGTGGGCAATACCTCGATCGGAGTACGTTGCCCCGGTCCACAGCCGTGGACGGTCTATCAGCGCGCTACCGTCCGGGTTTTCGATCAAGTTGTGGTGGCCAGCCGTTTTCTGAGCAGGGGAACCCTCCTCAGCGCCGCTGATCTGCGCAGCGAACGGCGCGAGTTATCGGTATTGTCTGGCGGCTACGAAACCGTCCCCGACGCCTTGATCGGCAAGCAATTACGGCAGGCGTTGAACGCCGGCACGGTGATTCCTCCGCAGATCGTCAAAACACCGCCAGCGATCCGCCAGGGAGAAACCGTCATACTGGCCATTCAGCAAGGCGGGATGGAAATCACCTCCAGTGGCATTGCCTTGAGCGATGCTGGTCTAGGTGAACGGTTGCGGGTCCGTAATCAAAGATCCAAGCGCGTCATTGAAGGTACTGCGGTCGGTAATCATCGGGTTGAGGTTGGCCGGTAGCGGTAATTCCACTAAAGTTCCGCTTGGAACCGCCGATAAATGATCTGTAACCTTTGAACAGACGGGATGGGACGACCATGGCGATTAATATCAACGGAATCCAGTTTTCATCCGTGCGCGGCGACAGCGCTGTGGATCGGCCCGCTTCAACGAAATCGGGCCCAATGCCGAGCAGCGGTTCGCCAGGCAAGCCGGTCAGCGAAATCGATCCGGTTCGGCTGACTCCCAGTTCACAAGCCCTGCGCCAGATGGAAGCCGATCGGGAACCGCCCATTGATGAGGCCCGGATTGCCGCCTTGCGCCAAGCCATTGAAGAGGGGAGTTACCCGATCAATGCGCGGCAGATCGCAGAAAAAATGTCCACTTTTGAATCAACTCTGTTCGGATAGGCGGGTCGATCATGCTGGCGGCGCAACTGCGGGAAGAACTGACAACAGTCGAAACTCTGCTGCACTTGCTGCAACGCGAATACGCGGTTTTGAAAGCCCGCGATCTACCCGCGCTGGAACAGATTGTTGCTGAAAAGCAGCATTGCATTGACCAACTGCGTGACCAGATCGCCCACCGGCTGGACGATCTGCGAACTTGTGGTCTGGCTGCCGATACGCAAGGTATAGCAGACAGTTTGAACCGGTTACCGGTGGCGGAGCGGGCTGTGGCAACCCAGTTGTGGGCAGAACTGGAGCTGGCCGCTGAGCGGTTACACGATCAGAATGACATTAACGGCGCCGTAATCGCCGCCGGGCGCAGTCATGTTGAACGGTCGCTGGCTATTCTGAGTGGGCGCGACTCGCTGGACTTTCTCTATGATCAAGGAACCCGCAAGGTGTTTGGCGGCGGTCATCGCGGTCCCATCGCCAAAGCCTGATCATCAGTTTCCATCTGTCGTTCCCTTCGCGATTCCACCACATCCCAGGCCGTCACGTCTGTAACATAGACGACCCCTCGACTCTGGCTCATTTGCCGGATTTGTTGCCCCTCCCTGCATCGCAATGTGGCATTATGAATGCAACACTAATGTCTTCAATTTGATGTTTACGATTCTTGGAGAAAAGAATAATGAAACAACAGAAAACTAAATTAGCCGGATGGCTTAGGATGGCACTATCATTCAATATACTGATAATAATCACATTATCTGTATATTTTATGACGACGGAGAGGATAGCGTTTTCGAAAACACCGTCTGTCGCTTCCTTGACGCTCCCAGCAATCGTCGCACCCTCATCCACGCAAAAAGCGCGGATCAACACCGCCTACGGCAAGCTGCCACTCATTTTTGAAGCCAATCAGGGCCAAACCGATCCACACGTGCAGTTCGTCTCACACGGGCCGGGTTATACCCTATATCTTACGCCTGACGCAGCGGTATTCAGTCTCCGTACCTCGGCACTTTTGGAGCCGAACCCACTGGATGTCAAACTTTCGACACTGCAAATGCACTTGATCGGCGCTAATCCCCAAGCTGCAATTAGCGGATTGAATCCATTACCAACCCAAGTTAATGACTACCGAGGATCGGATCCCCAACAATGGCATACTGGTATTCCTACTTATGCCAAAGTGCAACTACAAAAGGTTTATCCTGGAATTGATCTGATTTACTACGGCAATCAGCGGCAACTGGAATACGACTTCATCGTTGCGCCCGGCGCTGATCCAGACCGCATCCATTTAGCTCTGACTGAACTAAATGAAGGCATACCAGTGACTGTGGCTGATAACGGTGATTTAGTGTTGAAAATGGCGCTTGGCGAAATACGCTGGCACAAGCCGGTTATTTACCAGAATATTGCTGGTCAGCGCCGGTTGATCGATGGTGGTTTTAAGCTGGTTGCAAAGTTACCACCTGCAGCGGGAGACCCATTGGATGCGGCAATTGAAATCGGATTTACGGTGGAGGCTTATGACAAAAATCAGCCTTTAATTATTGATCCGGTGCTCGCTTATTCGACGTTTCTGGGCGGTATGGGCGTTGATTATGCTACCAGCATTGCGGTCGATAATTCAGGCAATGCCTATGTCACCGGCGCGGTAGCCTCTACCAACTTTCCCAGCACCATATTCACTAATGGCTATGATCGCAGCAACCTGCCCTCGTTGAAAAACAAGGATGTTTTTGTTGCTAAATTCAATCCCAATGGAACCGCACTGTTGTTTTCAACCTTGATGTCCGGTGCATTACCTGAAGACAAGGATGATATTGGCTATGGCATTGCTGTTAATCCATTCGGTACGGCTGTTTATATAGTTGGAACTACCGCTTCCAAGACATTTCCGATACTTCCAGTTGCCGGTGGATATACTCAGGCAATCAGTGGTTCTAGTGACGCATTTATTGCCAAATTCAATACTTTCAATGGCGCCTTGTTATATTCGAGCTATTTAGGCGGTGGCAAGGATGAAGGAGGAACTGGCATTACCGTAGATGCCATCGGCAATATCTATGTCACCGGGTATACCACGTCTCTTTTTCCCACCGCCTTTCCAGTCACTGGTAGTAATGTTTACCAGCCTAATCTTAGTGGTGGTATTGATGCTTTTGTTGTCAAATTTGATCCAGCATGGATCATGCAGTACTCAACTTATTTTGGCGGTAGCAAAGACGATAAGGGAACTGCAATTGCAGTAGATACCGCAGGCTCTATCTATATCACCGGCTCTACTGCTTCGACCAACCTGAATACCCCGTGGGCTTTCGGTAAAACCTTGGGCGGTAGCGGCGATGCGTTTGTCGCTAAATTTGCGCCGGATTCCACTAACCCGTTGGTCTATTCAACTTACCTAGGAGGTAGTGGTCTGGATAGCGGTGCGAGCATCGCCGTGGACAGCCAGAGTTATGTTTATGTGACGGGTTCAACTGCTTCTTCCAATTTTCCGGTCACTCCTGGCGTTTTCGGTGCCCAGAACGGTGGTGGTGGGGATGCCTTCATTACTAAAATCCACCCAACCGGCGACGTATTAATCTACTCCTCTTATCTGGGTGGAAGCAGCTTGGATAGCGGTGCAGGCATTGCCTTGGCGGTCAACAGCAGTACCGGCGAAATCTACACTTACGTCACTGGGGCTACCGCCTCGGCTAATTTTCCGGTCACTCCCGGTGCATTCAGCAAAGCCCGCGGCGGCGCTCAGGATGCATTCGTCGCGATGATTAACGCCGATTTCAGCAAAGTGCTTTATGCAACCTATTTGGGTGGACTTAATAATAGCGATAGCGGCGCGGGAATCGCAATAGACCTTCCCGGAAGAATCGTTAACGATGGCTTTGATGGCGCTAATTATATGTATGGCGTCTATATCGCCGGGTCTACTGCCTCATCAGATTTTCCGGTCACTATGGGTAGCTACGACACCACAATTAACAGCAGTAGCAGCGATGCCTTTATCACCAAGTTGGGTACGGCACCCGTTGATTTACGGGTAAAACTGGTCTGTCCTGCTACCGGCTCCTCAGGAATTTCAATGAGTTGTACAGTAGAAGCCTACAATGACGGTACTGTATTGCCGCCAATTCCAGCGCCTGCCACTACCTTCACAGTGACGGTGCCTTCAACAGTCAGTTTTGGGACATATCCTACTGACTGTAGCGTGGTCATGACTACCATGACTTGCAGTGTCGGCGTCCTGTTTCCTGGAGTGAGTCCCGTAACAAAACTCTTTACCATTACACCTACGCTGCCTGGTTCAATTACTATTACTGCCCAAGTGGCGGCGGCGATCAACGACGAGAATACCATTAATAATAGCACCCGTCAGACTGTCTCAATTGACAAGCAATCCTATGGATTGGTAGTCACTAGCACCGGGACAGGAAATGTAACTAGTAGTCCGAGCGGAATTAATTGTGGCAGTGGAGGTATCATCTGTTCAGCCAATTTTACGGACGGCGCTAGTGTCATACTCACCGCTACACCTACCTATTTTATCGGTTGGAGCGGGGCATGCTCAGGAACCGCACCAACTTGCGTCTTGACCATAAATACTGCGAAGAGCGTCGCCGCTACTTTCACTACCATTGCTACCGTTGGAGTATTCCGGGCTGGCAGTTGGTTCCTGGATACCGATGCTAAGGGGTTATGGGATGGCTGTCAGCAGAGTGGCGGACTGGATCTCTGCCTGTTCGACGCTTTCGGTACTACAGGTGACCTACCTGCCTCGGGGAATTGGGGCGGTGGAACAAAGCGATCTGTTGGTGTGCTGCGCCCCAGTACCGGGGAGTGGTTTATTGACCGCAATGGCAACCACCAATGGGACGGCTGCGGAACAGACGGGTGTTACAGTGGCTTTGGCGCACCCGGCGATCTGCCGGTAGCGGGAGACTGGAGTGGAACAGGCTTTGCCAAGATTGGCGTGTTCCGTAACGGTGCTTGGTCTCTGGACTACAATGGCAACGGGAAATGGGATGGCTGTGGCATCGACCTGTGCCTGAATTTCGGTCTGCCGGGCGATCTGCCCGTGGCGGGAAATTGGGACGGCGGATTGAAAACCGGCATCGGGGTGTTCCGCAGCGGTACTTGGTATCTGGACTACAACGGCAACGGGAAATGGGATGGCTGCCAGCAAGACGGCGGGTTGGATTTGTGCCTGTTTAACAGTTTCGGAATCCAAGGAGACCTGCCAGCGGCGGGGGACTGGAACGGCGACGGCAAGGCCAAGGTCGGAGTGTTCCGCAACGGTACTTGGTATCTGGACTACAACGGCAACGGGAAATGGGATGGCTGTAGCATTGACCGTTGCTATGTCGGCTTCGGTATGGCTGGTGATTTACCAGTAGCCGTACAACAGTAGCCGGCTATAAATGAAAAAGGGCTGCCATCCGGCAACCCTTTTTCATTTAGCTTTTCCTGGCAATGATTCAAGCTGCCCGACAACAATTACGTCCCGCCCGCTTGGCCCGATACAAGGCTTGATCGGCGCGATTAAATACGTCCTGGGGCGTGTCGCTTGGTTCAAAACCAGCAAGGCCACAGGAAACCGTTACTGGAAACCGCTGCTCGCCTTGGACAAACCCGGCTTCGGCAACTTGGCGGCGAATTTCATTTGCCAATTGCAGCGCCGCACTGATATCGGCCCCCGGTAGCAGCATGACGAATTCCTCGCCGCCGTAGCGAGCGACAAAATCGGTCATCCGCAGGCGAGCCGCCAGTTGCCGGGCGATGTCACGCAAAGCCTGATCGCCGGTCGCATGGCCGTAGCTGTCATTGATCTGCTTGAAGCGGTCAATATCCCAAATCAGCAGTGTTAAGGGATTACCGAAACGTTTCCAGCGCAGAAACTCTTGTTGCAACTGCTCTTCATAGGCCAGACGGTTGGCGATACCGGTAAGCGGATCCCGCCGCAAGCTTGCGCTCTTTTCCTGAATGATCCGAGCCAGCGCGTCCTTCTCCTTGTGCAGTTCGATGATCTGATTTTGCAGATCGGCAATCAGCCGGTCATGCGGGTGAGCTGGCAACGGTCGTTCGTTGCTCGATGCCGGCAGATCGCCGCGCCCCTTGTTCATCGCTCGCCGGAATTTCCGCCAGCTACGAATGCCGATATGGGTAGCGACAGCCGAGCCAATGACCGCCAGCAACGTGGCGGGGATCGTGAACGGTTCCAGAGCGTGCAACAGCACCAGCGGCTCATTCACTGCGCCATTGGCGACCATTGCCGAAGCACCGTGCCAAACACCGGTCAGGACAAAGGTTTGCACGGACATTTCAAGAAAACGCATCAGGTTGGTTTCCATCTTGTTCACCTTTGCCGCTATTCTTCGTCGCTCACCGCGATCAGATCGCGAATCCCGAATCTCGAATCCTACAGATTCCCTGATGCCCTTCCGATTGGGTGATGGCTTTCGGCAGGGAGATTCCATCTTTGAAGCAAAATCAGATCCATCTAATAATTAATTAATAAAAACAATTAGTTATAACGATAATCTCACAGTCAATAATTTGACTATCACCCGAATCCACTATGCGCCCACCCATCCGTCAACGAATTGACGATCAAACCCGAAGCGTCGCAACCCCTGACTTCCGAACTTGCACCCATGTCCCCATCATCTTTTTTTCATACCCAATTTACTGTTGTTTTCCTTACGGCGATTCTCTTGACGCTCCCGTCTGCACGGTTGGCGGCGACGGAAAATCCGGTGATTGCTCCAGTCGTCGCCAACGCAACGGGGGGTCGCCAGCCGGTCGTGCTGGACGATTTCGAGGATTTAAGCGGCTGGACGATAGCCACCTCGCCCGGCGCCCGGCTGGAGATTGCCCAAGACACCGGACTGACCGGCCGCGCCATGCGGCTGGATTTCGAGTTTCAGGATGGCGCAGGCTATGTGGTGGCCCACAAGGCGTTCCGGTTGCACCTGCCGAATAATTTCGCCTTCCGCTTCCAGATGCGTGGTGATGCGCCGCGCAGCGACCTCGAGTTCAAGCTGATCGATGCTCGCCAGAGTGTCTGGTGGTTTAAACAGCGTGATTACGACTTTCCCGGCGATTGGCAGCCGACTACGGTCAAAAAACGCCATCTCGGCCTGGCCTGGGGACCGGGTGGGAGCATGGATGACCTGGTCATGATCGAATTTGCCCTGTCCGCCAGCACACTGGGCAAAGGGTCGGTATGGATTGACGATCTGACTTTTGAAGAGCGCGACCCGTCCCTGGACTACACGTTGACGCCAGCGGTTCGCGCCTCAACTACCGTCAAGGGCCGGCCACCGGAAGCGGTGCTGGATGCCGATTCAGCGACCGGCTGGCGCAGTGGGGCGCTGGCCGCAGATCAATGGCTACTGCTGGATTTTCTCAAATCCCGCGAATATGGCGGGCTGGTCATTGACTGGGACGCTGATGATTACGCCACCGATTATCAAGCGCAGGTCTCTGATGACGGCGAGCGGTGGCGGACGATTTACAGTGTGCAGGAAGGCAACGGCGGGCGCGATTACTTGTATCTGCATGATGTTGAGTCACGCTATCTGCGGCTCAACCTGCAACACAGTAGTCGAGGGCAAGGTTACGGCATTCGCCGGGTACAGGTGCAGTCCTACGAGTTTTCCACCTCGCCGAACCGGTTTTTTGAAGCGATTGCCCACAATGCGCCACGCGGCTATTACCCGCGCTATTTCCAAAACGAACAGAGTTACTGGACGGTGGTTGGCGCTGGCGGCGGCGACAGCAAGGAGGCGTTATTGAGCGAAGATGGCGCGCTGGAGGTGGATCGGGGCAGCTTCACCATCGAGCCGTTTCTTTTCACCGATGGCCGCCTGATCACCTGGGCTGATGTAGATCCGGCGCAGAGCCTCGCTGACGATTATCTGCCCATTCCCTCAGTGCGCTGGGAATTGGAGCATTTCTGGCTCTCGATCACCGCGTTTGCCACGGGCAAAGCGGGCGAGTCGGCGCTGTATGCCCGCTACCGGGTGGAAAATCTCAGCACCGAGACCCGCCATCTGATCCTGTTCCTGGTGGTGCGGCCATTCCAGGTCAACCCGCCTTGGCAATCGCTGAACATGGTGGGCGGCGTGTCACCAATTCGCGAGCTGGATTACACCGATCAGACCATCAAAGTCACGCCATCAGGCAAACGCATTAATGTGCTCAACCCGCCCGACCGGTTCCGCGCCGCCAGCTTTGATCAAGGGCTGCTGATCAACCAGTTGGCGAAGGGCAAATTGCCCGACCGCACCCGGGCGACCGATGAAAGCGTTGGCTATGCCTCCGGGGCGCTCGAATACGGCTGGGATTTGCAGCCCGGCGAGGCCCGCACCGTCTACTTGCAGATTCCATTTCATAGCGCTGCGCCTTTTCCAGTGTCTGCCAAAGGACAGGATACTGGGAGCAAGGGTATTGCGCCTGAAGCTGAGGCGGCCAGTCAGGTTGAACGACTGCTGGAAAAAACCCGGAGCGATTGGGCGGCGCAATTGGATCGGGTCGGGCTGGAGCTGCCGCCGGTCGCCCGGCCACTGACCAACAGTATCAAAAGTAATCTGGCCTACATTCTTATCAACCGCGACGGCCCGGCATTGCAGCCAGGTTCCCGCGCCTATGCCCGGTCGTGGATTCGCGACGGCGCGTTAACTTCCGCCGCCCTGCTGGGCATGGGTTACACCGAGGAAGTGCGGCAATTCCTGCAATGGTATGCACCCTACCAGTTCCCGGACGGCAAGGTGCCGTGCTGTGTGGATGGGCGTGGCGCTGATCCGACGGTGGAACATGACAGCCACGGCCAATTGATTTACGCGGTGATGGAGTATTACCGCTACACCCGCGATGTCGGCTTTCTCCGTGAAATGTGGCCGTATGTGGTCAAGGCGGCAAACCACATCGAGACCTTGCGCCAGCAACGGCTGACGGCTGCTTACCTGAATCTGGACTCGTGCGCGTACTGTGGACTGGTTCCTGAATCGATCAGCCATGAGGGCTACGCCAATAAACCACGCCATTCCTATTGGGATAATTTTTTCATCCTGCGTGGCTTGAAGGACGCTGCCGCGATGGCGGCTATTCTCGGTGAAGATCAACAGGCTGAACGGTTTGCAGCGATCCGCGACGCCTTCCGCAAGGACTTGTACGCTTCGATCCTGACCACCATGCGATTGCGCCACATTGACTACATTCCTGGCGCGGTTGAACTGGGCGATTTTGATCCAACCTCGACCACAGTGGCTCTTGATCCGGGCGGCGAGTTGGGACTGCTGCCGCAACCGGCGCTGGATCGCACCTTCGAGCGTTACGCCGAGTTTTTCCATAAACGCCGCGCCGAGCAAAGCTGGAGAGCTTACACGCCGTATGAATGGCGGATCGTCGGCGCCATGATCCGATTGGGATTCCGCGATCTGGCGCTGGAAGCACTGGCGTTTTTCTTGGAGGGCCAGCGGCCAGCGGCCTGGAACCAGTGGGCAGAAGTGGTCTGGCGCGATCCCAGAACCCCGCGTTTTATCGGCGATATGCCGCACACCTGGGTCGGTTCCGACTTCATTCGCTCCGTCCGCAGCCTGTTCGTCTACGAACGCGAAGCCGATCAGGCGCTGGTGATTGGGGCTGGAATTCCTGCCGCGTGGGTGGAAAACACCGAGGGCGTCACGATCAAACGGCTACCGACCTGGCATGGCACCCTGAATTTTCAGATGGTAATGAGCGATCCGGATACTTTGCGGATACACCTGGCGGGCGATGTCACTGTGCCGCCGGGCCGGATTATTCTGCATTCGCCGCTGAATCGACCAGTGCGGGCAATGACAGTCAACGGTCAATCAGTGGCGACTTTCACCGCGAAGACCGCCACCCTTGACCAGTTTCCGGCAACGGTGGAATTACGGTATTGAGCAGAAGATTCAAGGCCGGCTTCGACCAGTCGACCAGACCGGCGGGTCGAGCGCCTGACCCTAGCCATCAGAAACCCCTTCCGCTTGACCTGTGGCCCGTACCCGCCGGGCCGCCCACGATCGTCATCCCGTGAGCCGCCTTGTCCGCCCTAACATTCCCGACCTAACTCAACTAGAATTGCCTCCTGAGTGCGGAACCCCGGACGACCGTCTGAAGCGACCCTGCGGCAATGGACGAAATCATCAGAGAATTTCTGACCGAAAGCCTGGAGGGCCTCGATCAGCTTGACACCAAATTCGTCACCCTCGAGCAGAACCCCGATGATCGGGACACGCTCGCCGGCATTTTCCGCACAGTCCATACCATCAAGGGCACCTGCGGCTTTCTTGGTTTCAGCCGCCTCGAAAAACTGACCCACGCCGGTGAAAACCTGCTGTCGCTGCTGCGGGACGGCAAGCTCAGCTTCAATCAGGAAATCGCGACCGCCTTGTTGGCAATGCTGGATGCGGTGCGCACCATACTGGGTGAAGTCGAGCGCACCGAGACCGATGGCGAAGAAGGCTATCCGGCACTCATCGAAACCCTCCACCGCCTCAAGGAAGGCGGTAGCGCTGTTCCTCCACCCGCACCGCCTACTGCTGAAGCCGCCCCGCTGCCCGTCATCGCCGATTCGCTGGTCGCAGCCCCGCCGCCTGCCAGCACTACCCCATCGCCTCCGCAACCGGTCATCCCGGCCTCACCGGCAGTCATCGCATCGGTCGCCGTGCCGCCCGAACCCGCTCCCGTTATCCCGGAACGCCCAGTTGCAGGGTCCGCTCCGGCGGCCAGTCCGCCCGCCATTGCGGACAGCTCCATCCGTGTGGATGTACCGTTGCTGGATAAGTTGATGAACCTGGTCGGGGAGCTGGTGCTGGCTCGCAATCAGATTCTCGAATACACCATCCTCCAGGAAAACCCGCCCCTGCAAGCGGCGTCACAACGGCTGAATCTGATCACCAGCGAGCTGCAAGAAGGCATCATGCGAACCCGGATGCAGCCCATCAACAACATCTGGGCTAAATTCCCCCGCATCGTCCGTGATCTGGCGCTCAGCTGCGATAAACAGGTGCGAGTTGTCATGGAAGGCAAAGAAACCGAACTCGACAAAAGCTTGATCGAAGCGATGAAGGATCCGCTGACTCACCTAGTGCGCAATGCTGTTGATCATGGCGTTGAGTTGCCCGCTGTCCGCCGCAGCGCCGGCAAACCAGAAGAAGGCTGCCTGCTGATGCGGGCCTACCACGAGGGCGGCCAGGTCCATATTGAAATCGCTGATGACGGAGCCGGCATCAACCCGATCAAACTGCGCAACAAGGCGCTGGAGAGGGGTCTGATCACCCCGGAACGCGCCGGGACCATGAGCGATCAGGATTTCCGGCGGCTGATCTTTCTGGCCGGATTCTCCACTGCCGAAAAGATCACCAACATCTCCGGACGCGGGGTCGGCATGGACGTAGTCAAGACCAACATTGAAAAGATCGGTGGAGTTATCGATCTGGAAAGCGAACTGGGACGTGGCTCCACCTTCAAGATCCGCATTCCGCTGACCCTCGCCATCGTCCCGGCGCTGATCATCACCAGTGGTGGTGAGCGCTTCGCCATTCCCCAGGTCAACTTGCTGGAACTGATCCGGATCAACGAAGAACAGCGCGGCGCAGCGATTGAATATGTTCACAGCAACCCGGTCTACCGGCTGCGCGGCAAGTTGCTGCCTATCGTCCACCTCAACCGGGAACTGGATCTGGCTGCCGGTCGCTCCAACGCGGTCAACATTGTGGTGCTGCAAGCCGGCCAGCACCAGTTCGGGCTGGTGGTCGATCAGATCAACGACACCCAAGAAATCGTCGTCAAACCGCTCGACAAGGTGTTGCAGGACGTGCCGGTATTCGCCGGCGCCACCATCATGGGCGATGGCCGGGTCGCGCTGATTCTTGACGTGCTGGGCATCGCCCAACAGGCCCGAATCCTCAACGAAAGCCATGACCATAACATCACCGCGCAGCAACGCGAGGCGCGGGATCGGGATGGCGAACGCCAGACTCTGCTGCTGGTGCGCTCGCCCGGCAATGGCCGGCTGGCGATCCCGCTGGCCCCGGTCTCGCGGCTGGAAGAGTTCCCAGCCGATCAGGTCGAGAGTGCTGGCGAGGTCGATGTCATCCAGTACCGAGGCCAGATCCTGCCGTTGATCCGCCTCAAGGACATTCTCGGCGAGCGCCGCACTGCTGATCGCCTGGCTCACGCTGAATCCGACGTTCCTGCTTCCAACCTGCTGGAAGTCATTGTCTTTGGCGACGGCGCCCGCCGGGTGGGTCTGGCGGTCGATGAGATCATCGACATCGTCCAAGACGTGTTCGAGATCAAGGGTCGATCCACCCGCAATGGCGTCGCCGGCACCCTGGTCATTCAGAATCGGGTCACCGAGTTATTCGATGTCCAAGGCTTTCTACACCAGGCCGAGCCGTTGCTGGCGTTGGCTGAAGAGGCCTGAGCGATGGCCGACCGGCGGCAGTTCTGCACCTTCTTTCTGGATGACCGGTTCTTCGGTGTGGATGTCGAAAAAGTCCAGGAAGTCATCCGCTACCAGATCATCACCCCGGTGCCGCTGGCTCCACAGGTGGTGCGTGGTCTAATCAACCTGCGCGGCCAGATTGTTACTGCCGTCGATCTGCGTCGCCTGTTGCAGGTCGAAGACCGCCAAGACGGCCGCTTGCCGATTAACATCGTCTTCCAAACCTGGCAAGGCATTTTCAGCCTGCTGGTGGATCGCATCGGTGATGTCCTGGAAGTGGACGAAGCCTGCTTTGAACACCCACCCGACACCCTGGAAGGCATCGCCCGGGAGTTGATTCAAGGCACCTACAAATTGCAGGGCCGCCTGCTGTTGCTGCTGAATGTTGAAAAACTGTTCAGCCCGGCGATCCTGAACCGCCAGCGCCGAGCCGCAAAACCTTAACATCCAAGGCTAGCCCGACACTCTGGTCCGCCGGAGTCTCAAGGAGAGGCAACCAAATGAATTTACTTAAAAACCTTAGCCTGAGCGGCAAGCTGGCCCTGATCATCGGCTGGGCGGTCGCCAGCATGGCGCTGCTGACTCTCCTGTCGTTGTACCCTCGCTGGCAGCAACTGCTGGAAGAACCTAAAACTCTGGCGCTCAGCCTGGTAGAAATCGCCAGTGGCGTCGTCGAGCGTTACCAGAAGCAGGAACAAGCCGGCTCGTTGACCCGTGAGCAGGCGCAAAAACTGGCGATTGAAACGCTGCGGAATATGCGTTATCAGGATCTCTACTTTGCCGTATTAGGTCCGGATCAACGATTGCTGCTGAACGCCGCCCACCCGGAACTGGAAACCCAGCCACCGCATGGCGGGCGCGACGCCAATAACCTGTCCGCTATCCTCGCGGACTTGTCCCGCGTTGCCCGGCAGGATGGCAGCGGTTTCGTCAGCTATGAATGGCCGCGACCGGGCGTGAGCACCCTGTCCCCCAAAGTTGCTTATGCCCGCGAATTTGCACCGTGGGACTGGGTGATCACTACTGGCGTCTATGTGGACGGAATGCGCGGCAACTTCACCAACGCCGCCTTTCGCGAGGGAGCGCTGGTCATCGCATTGCTGGTTCCGCTGCTGGCGCTGTCGTTCTGGTTGACCCACGGGATCCGGGCCAGCGTCAACAGCGTGCTCGATCTGGCCCATAGCCTGGACAATGGTGATCTCTCTCATCAGGCGAAAGTGCTCAGCCACGATGAACTGGGCGACATGGCTCAGTCTCTCAATCACGCGGTAGAGGGCATCCGCACCGTATTCCAGACCGAAAAGGTAGACTGGGCGGAGGTCGCAGAACAACGCAAGCAGGTCGGCTGGGTGCTGTCGATGGTGCAAAGCGCCCCGTCCAACATCATGGTCGCTGACCGCACTCTCCGATTGCGCTACCTCAATCCGGCGATGGAACGCACCCTGCGCGAGCTGGAGCAACATTTGCCGATCCCCGTCGCCGAACTCATTGGCCAACCCGTCGATCTGTTTTTCCGCCAGCAGCCCGAACTACGCCGGATCGTCACTGATCCCGCCCGCCTCCCGCACAAGGCCATCATTACCTTGGGCAACGATTTTTGTGAACTGCATTTCAGCGCCGTACATGACCGGGACGGTGCTTATATGGGCCCCATGATCACCTGGGATATCGTCACCGAAATACTCCGCAACGAACGCGCCGTCAAAGAAGTCGTTGATCGTGAGCAGGAACAAGCCCACCTGTTGCAGACCAAGGTGGACCGGATGCTGAACGTGGTCAGCGCCGCCGCTGCGGGCGATCTGACTCAGGAACTGGCGGTGGCCGGGACCGATGCCATTGACCGCATGGCCCAAGGGCTGGATCAGTTGCTCGCCACCCTGCGCGACAGCATGGCCCGTATCGGTCAAACCGCCACAACCCTGGCCGGGGCTGCCGAAGAGTTGACGATGGTCAGCCACCAGATGGGCGGCAACGCTGAAGCTGCCTCCACCAAGGCGACCCAGACCGCCTCCACCGCCGATCAGGTCAGCGCCAATGTCGATGCGGTCGCTGCCGCCACCGAAGAAATGGGCGCCAGCATCCGTGAAATCGCCCAGAATGCCGCTGAAGCAGCCCGAGTGGTCACCTCAGCAGTGACGATGGCCCAGAACGCCAACGCCATCGTCCGCAAACTGGGCGAGAGCAGCGCCGGTATCGGTAACATCATCAAGGTCATTACCTCCATCGCCGAGCAGACCCATCTGCTGGCGCTGAACGCCACCATCGAGGCCGCACGGGCCGGCGAAGCGGGCAAAGGCTTTGCCGTGGTCGCCAATGAGGTCAAGGAACTGGCCAAGGAGACCGCCAAAGCCACCGAAGAAATTGGGCGCAAGATCGAAGCGATTCAGATGGACACCGGCGGTGCGGTCGAGGCGATTGGCGGCATCAGTACGATCATCAATCAAATCCATGACATCCAGATCACGATTGCCAGCGCAGTCGAAGAACAGACCGCTACCACCAATGAAATCGGGCGCAGCGTATCCGATGCCGCGCAGGGCAGCGCCGCTATCGCCCAAAACATCACCGATGTCGCCCAGGCTACCCAAAATACCCTCAGCAGCACCAATGATGTCCACAACGCCTCCGGTGAGATGGCCCGCATGGCTGCTGAACTGCAACAACTGGTAGATCGGTTCCGCTATGAAGCAGGCAGCGCCCACGTCAGTACCCGGTTGAGCCGGACTGGAACGCGGGTAGTGCTTTAGGACGTATCCTGAATAGCGCGGACCTCAAGGTATTTGAGACCCACGACGGACAGGAAGCCTTGGAAGAAATAGGCCGGGGATGGGTGGCTACGGATTCACCTACGCCGTCCGCGCCAATTCAGCTTATTCTCATCTACGCTTAACAGCAGTCGCTACGGAATTGGCACTGGACCAAATTACCGAGGCGCTCGCCGCCGGTGGCGACGAATACATCATGGAACCGTTCACCCGCGATGCGGTGCTAGACAAACTCAACCTACCGGGAATCCGCTGAACTTAGCCATGTCCGCTCCCATTCGCATTTTTCTGGTTGACGACTCAGCGGTGATCCGCCGTTTGCTGACGGATGTACTGTCTGGTGATCCAGCGCTGGAGGTAGCCGATAGCGCCGCCAATGGCCGGATTGCCTTGGCGAAATTGCTGGCGGTCAAGCCCGACATCGTCATTCTGGATGTGGAAATGCCGGAGATGGACGGACTGGAGACGTTGGCTGAAATCCGCAAGCGCCAGCCACGCCTGCCGGTGATCATGTTCAGCTCGATCACTGAACGGGGAGCAGCAGTCACCCTCGAAGCCTTGGCGCTGGGGGCGAATGACTACGTTACCAAGCCCTCTAACACTGGCAACATGACTGTCGCGCTACAGCGGGTTCGCGAGGAGCTGATCCCACGTATCAAGGCGTTCTGCCGCTCACGGTGGACACCTGCGGTGGCGCCCGCCCCGCTGAATCGGCCAACTGCGCCTGCACCTGTGTCCCGCTCAGGGCTGCTGCCAGTCCCACCGCGCCTGCGCCAGAGGGTCGATGTCGTCGCTATCGGCATCTCCACCGGTGGCCCCAATGCGTTGGTCACCCTGTTGTCACAGTTGCCGGCCAATTTCCCGACGCCCATCCTCATTGTCCAGCATATGCCCCCCATCTTCACCCGGTTGCTGGCCGAGCGTCTGGCCGCCCAGTCCCCGTTATCCATTACTGAAGGCGCCGCCGGTGATACTCTCCACCCCGGTCAGGTCTGGCTGGCCCCTGGCGGCTTGCACATGGCGTTAGATCGACAGGGAACCCAGGTGCGCCTGCAACTGAACCAGAATCCGCCGGAAAACTCCTGTCGTCCAGCGGTCGATGTGCTGTTCCGCGCCGTGGCCGAGGTCTACCGAGCCAATGTCCTGGCGGTGGTTATGACCGGAATGGGCAATGACGGGCTGAAGGGTTGCGAGGCGATTCGCCGGGTCGGCGGGCAGATTCTGGTGCAGGATGAATCCAGTTCGGTGGTCTGGGGGATGCCCGGTTTTGTCGCCAAAGCCGGGCTGGCCGATGCGCAGATCGCGTTGACCCAACTGGCCGGGGAAATCCTGACCCGGGTGCGGACGGCCCGTTAGCCGCTACGCCTGCGCCCCATGCCCTAATGAACGCACTCAACCTGAATGACATCAATTACATCCGTGAACTGGTTCGGCGCCATACCGCCATCGTGCTGGAGCCGGACAAAGCCTATCTGATCGAAACCCGGCTGACCCCTCTGGCGCAGCAAACCGGGTTCGCCTCGTTGCAGGAACTAATCGCGGCATTGCGTCGTAATGCCGGCCATGACCTGCTAACCCGAGTGCTTGAAGCCATCACGACCCACGAAACCTCGTTTTTTCGCGACATACATCCCTTTGAGACGCTCAAAACCCAGGTTCTGCCTGATCTGATGGCCCGGCGACAACCGGGACAAACCTTGACAGTATGGTGCGCGGCCTGCTCCAGCGGCCAGGAACCGTTCAGCGTAGCGATGCTGCTGCATGAGCATTTCCCTACTCTGGTCAGGGGCCGGCTGCGAGTCATCGCCACTGACCTGTCCAGCACCATCCTGGCTCGCGCCCGCGAAGGTTTATATAGCCAGATTGAAATCAATCGCGGCTTGCCCGCAGCGCTATTGACCAAGTATTTCGACAAGCAGGGTCTACGCTGGCAGCTCAAGCCGGACATCCGGCGCATGGTGGAATTCCAGCAAGGCAATCTGGCGGAACCCTGGCCGCTACTGCCACCCATGGATATCGTGTTCATGCGTAACGTCCTGATCTACTTTGGCCTGGAAACCAAAAAGTCCATTTTGTCCAAGGTTCGCGGCATTCTAAAACCGGATGGCTATCTGTTTCTGGGCACGTCGGAAACTACTCTTAATCTGGACGCCGCATTCGAACCGATTTCAATGGGGAAAACCTTATGCTACAGATTGCGTTCGGTTCGATAAGTCCCTCGCAATTGATCGAAGCCGCCCTTCAGGAAATTACCGAAGGCGTCTATAAATAACCGTATATAAACAAGGAGAAACCAGCATGAAAATCCTGATCGTTGACGATAGCAGCGCCATGCGCATGATCGTCAGACGAACCCTGCGTGAAGCGGGCTATGGTCACCTTGACGTTCAACAGGCCGGCGATGGCAACCAGGCTTTAGAGGTCGTTCACAAGGATCCTCCAGACCTGATCTTCTCGGACTGGAACATGCCCAATAAGTCAGGGCTGGAATTCCTGGAGGCGCTAAACGAGGAAGGCTACAAAATCCCCTTTGGTTTCGTCACGACTGAGGCAACCCCGGAAATGCGGGCCAAAGCCACCCAGGCCGGTGCCAAGTTTCTGATCTCAAAACCGTTTACCGCAGAAATTTTCGCCAAAACGCTGGAACCCTACGTCAAAGATTGATCGCCCGCCCCTTCAACATCAGGCTTGCCCGGACCAGCAAACTCTGAACAGCCGGCCAGTTCTGAATAACCAGATCTCATCGCTCATCAAAGGAAGACGCCTATGCCTGTCTACGTGTTGCCTAACGCCACCGCAATGACCAAAAATGTGGCTATGCTGTTCGGGGACGATACCAAGGTTGCGCCTGGTAAACCGCTGGATGTCAAGCCTGGTTCCGGCAATCTGATTGCGATTTATATTGATGATGCGGACAAGCCAGTCGCCGCCGTACTGTGCGATATTCCGTTCGCCGCCTACGCGGGCTGCGCCTTATCGATGTTGCCTGCCGGAGCCGCCAAGGATGCGATCAAGACCAAAAAACTCGAACAGACCATGCTTGATAACCTGTACGAGGTCATGAATATCGTGTCAACGATGCTTATGGACGAGCGCACCCCACACCTGAAACTGGGAACCCTATATCCCGATTTGAGCAAGCTGCCAGCCGACGCCAAAGCCCTGCTGGCGGCGGTAGCCAAGAACCACGCGGATTTTATAGTCACAGTCCCCCGCTACGGCGCCGGCACTCTGTCGCTGCTGACCCTCTGACGGCCTGTTGCCGCCCCGATTCCAATGTTTTGATGCGCATCAACCATGTGGATCGGTTGGTGCGCGTTTTTTGTAGTCTCGAAACGCGCACCAACCGATCCACATCTGGCTTGTCATTCCGCTCGCGTCATAATTTTGGCGTGGCTTCCAGCGCTTAACCCAGTCAATTCCCTAACGGCGTGGTGGGTCGAATCCCAACTGTTTGAAGCGACCTTGAAAGTTTCATTCCAAATCATGGTTCGTTCCTTGCTTGGCAAGCTTCGGTTCCCTTGACCAATTGCAGAAACGCGCATGGCTCAGAAAGACGATGCCAAAACCCCGGCCAAAAAAGGTTCCGGCCCGATGAAAATCCTGTTAATCGTGATTGGCGCCGTCATCATGATCGGCGGTTCAGTTGGCGCCACCCTGTTTCTGACCGGGGCGCTCACCAAACATACCGAGGAAGCCGCTCCGGCGGCAGGCGCAGCGCATGGCGGCGGGTCGGGCCACACCCCGGCGGCAGCTAGGCTGCCTCCTATCTATCAGCCGCTTGATCCGCCATTCATCGTCAATTTCGAAGATCAGGGCGTGTTGCGCTACCTGCAAATCGGCATGACCGCCCTGACCCGTGACAAAGTGGTGGCTGACGCCATCACCAATAGCATGCCGCAGATTCGCAATGACCTGATTCTACTGTTCGCCAATCAGAAGATGGAAACTCTGACGACAAACGAGGGCAAGGAAAAGTTGCGCGCCCAAGCACTGGAAAAGGTGCAAACGATCCTGGCCCGGGAAGTCGGTTATCCCGGCGTCGAGGCTCTTTATTTTACAGCCTTCGTGTTGCAATAGCGGCCATGTCTACTGATGAATTGCTTGACCGGGACGAACTGCTGACTCAAGACGAGCGCGATGCGCTCATGGAAGTCGTCTCGAAAAAATCGCTGACCAGCAGTGCGGTGACCGGTGAATTCCACGAGGGCGTCGCCTCTTACGACCTGAGCGGTTGCGATTACGCCATCAACAGCTTGTTGCCGGTTCTGGAAACCATTCACGAACGCTTTGCCCATCGCTTGCGGATAGGCCTGTTTGAGCTGCTGCGCCGGGAACTGACGGTTACCGCCGGACCCATTGAGAAGCGCAGCCACACCGATCTGTCCACTTCCCTCAACGTGCCATGCAGTGTCAACGTCATCGGCATGACGCCGCTGAAGGGACCAGCCCTGCTGATTTTCGATCAGGAACTGGTGTTCATGATAGTGGACACCTTTTTCGGCGGGACCGGACGGCTGTACAAGGCCTCGAATGTCCGGGATTTTACCGCCACTGAAAGCCGCTTTATTCAACGGCTGCTGGACTTGTCCTTCCAGTGTTTACAGGAAGCATGGGAACCGTTCGTCTCGCTCGCCTGCACCCGAATTAATTCTGAACACAAGCCGCAGTTCATTACCGCGATCAATCCAGGCGAATGGCTAGCGGTCGGCAGCGTCCACGTCAGCCGCGACGCCACCTCCGGCACCCTGCATCTGGCGCTGCCGTACTCCACTCTGGAACCGATACGCAAAACCCTACTGGATCACCCCCACACCGAATCCGTCAATCCCGATCCGCAACTGGCGGACCGCTTGCTGGATGGGCTCAAGGAAAGTCCAGTGGATGCGCATTGTTTTCTAGCTGGATTTGAACTCGCGCTCAGCGAACTACTGGCGTTAAAGGTCGGCGATATCATCTCGGTCAATATCCCCGCCACCGCTACGCTACGCATTGAAGATGTGCCGATCTACAGCGGCGCTTATGGTGTTGCGGAAGGCTGGCGGGCGCTCAAGATCGAACAGGCGCTCCGTCTGCCGGGGGGCTGGAGCGGGGATTCAACACTCTCTCCGACCTTCGCCCCGTTTGAAGCTAAAGCCTGACGGAAACGATTCCCGCCAGCCGAGTCCCCGGACTGCATCCGAGACCTGCCCATCATGAATGCTCAAGCTGAACTGTCAGACCCCGCCGTCGCAGCGATTGGCAATGATCCTGTCGAATCACGCAGTGGTCGCGTTGACCCGAATCTGGACATGGTGATGGACATTCCCATCACCCTATCCCTGGAACTGGGTCACACCCGGATGTCCGTCCGCGAACTACTGCAATTGACTCAAGGATCCGTCGTCAAGCTCGATCGACCCGGTGGCGACCCGCTCGATATTCTAGTCAATGGCTGTCTGGTGGCGCGGGGCGAAGTCGTGGTGATCAACGACCGTTTCGGGGTGCGAATTACCGATATCGCCAGCCCGGAAGAACGGATTCGCCGCCTACGGTGAGCGCCGTGCCCTCGCTCGCAGTACTGCTGCCGATCCTGGCATGGCCCGCCTTGGCACTGGCCGCCGGCGCCGACCCAAGCCGGGCGGAATCGCTGGCCGTGAGTAGCGGAGTGCTGACGCAGCTGACCCTGGGACTGGCGGTGGTGCTGGCCCTCGCGGTCGGGCTGAGCTGGCTGTTGCGCCGTCACCTGCTGCCACGCGGCGGCGTCATCCGGGTGATCGGTGGCCTGCCACTGGGCAGCCGAGAGCGCCTGCTGCTGATCGAGGTCGATGAGACCCGACTGCTGATCGGCGTGACTGCCCAGCAGATTCAAACCTTGCACATTTTTCCGCCTGCATCGCCCGTTGCCATCGCGCCAGATCCGTCACTCCCGGAATCGATCAATGACCGCCCGGAATCCTGAACGCCGCTATCGATTCAGCAGCAACGGGATCGCCCTCCTGCTGCTGTTGGGCGTCTCAGCGGTTTGGGCCGCGCCGGTGGGTCTGCCCGCAGTCACGGTCGCGCCAGCGGCGGGTGGCGGCGAAACCTGGTCGCTGAGCCTGCAAATCCTGGCGCTGATGACTGGATTGACCCTGTTGCCGTCAGCGCTGCTGATGATGACCGCCTTCACCCGAATCATCATCGTACTGGCCCTGTTGCGGCAGGCGCTCGGCACCATGCAAACCCCGTCCAACCAGATTCTGATCGGCCTGGCGCTATTCCTGACCTTCTTCATCATGTCGCCCGTTTTTGAGCGCATCAATGAACAGGCGCTGACTCCCTATCTGAATGACCAGATATCCTTCGAGCAGGCAGTGCAGGAAGGCCGGCAACCGTTGCAGGCCTTTATGCTGGCTCAGACCCGGGAAAGCGATCTGGCCCTGTTCACCAAACTGTCGGGCCGGGAATCGCTAGAATCAGCAGATCAGGTGCCGTTTGCGCTACTGGTTCCCGCCTACATTACCAGTGAACTTAAAACTGCCTTCCAGATCGGCTTTTTACTGTTCATGCCGTTTCTGATCATCGATCTAGTCGTCGCCAGCGTCCTGATGGCCATGGGTAT
The DNA here is from genome assembly GCA_003989085.1 of Candidatus Competibacteraceae bacterium. Taxonomy (GTDB): domain Bacteria; phylum Pseudomonadota; class Gammaproteobacteria; order Competibacterales; family Competibacteraceae; genus RXIV01. The sequence goes on along the minus strand of RXIV01000001.1, from coordinate 116,324 downwards.
GATGATGCTGTCGCCGATGATGATTTCCTTTCCGCTCAAGCTCATGCTGTTCGTGCTGGTGGACGGCTGGAGCCTGCTGATGACAACACTGGCGTCCAGTTTCTACATCCCCTGAGCGCACGCGCTGGAGGTTGTACCATGACCCCGGAAACAATCATCACCCTGGGCCAACGCGCCCTGGAGCTGGCAGTGCTGGTGTCAGCGCCGCTGCTGCTGACGGCGCTGGTGGTGGGCGTCCTGATCAGCCTGTTTCAGGCCGCCACCCAGATCAATGAGATGACCCTGAGCTTTGTGCCCAAGCTGCTGGCGCTGGTGCTGGTGCTGCTACTGGCTGGTCCGTGGATGCTTGAACTGCTCATTGACTTCACCCGGAACCTGATGAAAGACATTCCTAACCTGATCGGGTGAAGTACGCGATTCTCCTTGAAAACACGCCTATCGCTGGAACCCGTCTGATGCTACTGAACAGCGCCGAAATCGCCGCCTGGGTCGGCAGTTTCCTGTGGCCGCTCGCCCGGGTCGCAGCGCTGGTCACCGTAGCGCCGATCTTCGGGGCGCGGATGATCCCGCGCCGGGTGCGGTTGATGCTGGTGCTGGCGTTGACCTGGGCGATTCTGCCATTCATCAAATCCGTGCCAGTGATCGAGCCGCTCAGCCCGGCCGGGGTACTGGTGGTCGCCCAGCAGATCTTGATCGGACTGAGCATGGGTTTTTTGTTCCGGCTGGCGTTTACCGCGCTGGAGCTGGGCGGGTTGATGATCGCGACTCAGATGGGCCTGGGTTTCGCCAGTCTGGTGGACCCGCAAAACGGCGCGCAAAGTCCGTTGTTGAGCCAGTTCTATACCCTGCTCGGCACCCTGGTCTTTCTGGGACTGAACGGCCATTTGATGCTGATTCAGTTGCTGGTGGACAGCTTCGAGGTGCTGCCGGTCGCGACCAGTGGGGCGGACCGCGATCTGCTGTGGACCCTGGTGACCTGGGCCAGCCGAATGTTCGCCGGGGCGGTGCTCATTGCTCTGCCGGCCATTGCCTCGCTGCTAGTAGTCAATCTGGCGTTCGGGGTGATGACGCGCGCTGCCCCGCAGCTCAATATTTTCTCAGTCGGTTTTCCGATTGGACTGATCCTGGGCTTGCTGATCATTCTCTACAACCTGCCCACCTTGCTGTACCAACTGGATCACCTGTTTGCTGATGCGTTTCAGCGCGTCGGCCAACTGCTGGGAGGAAGCGGCTGATGGCTGAAAATGAAGACGGCCAGGAAAAAACCGAAGAGGCCACACCTCGACGAAGACAAGATGCTGCTGACAAAGGGCAGGTCGTTCGTTCCCGCGAATTGACGACTTTAGCGATGTTGCTGATCGCCGCCGCCGGGCTGCTGATTCTGGGGCCGGCGCTACTGGAGGGACTGGCTACACAAATGCGGGCCGCAATGACGCTGGATCCAAAAAACATAGTGGATGCCGGTCAGATGCAAGTCGTATTGGGCCAGGCATTGATTGATATCGTGCTGCTGCTGGCGCCGTTCATGGGACTGATGTTGGTTATCGCTCTGTTCGCCCCGCTGGCGCTGGGTGGCTGGACCTTCAGCCTCGGTTTCAAATGGGACCGGCTTGACCCGGTGCAGGGCGTATCCCGACTGTTCTCCTGGCAATCGCTGATGGAACTGTTCAAGGCGCTGATCAAGTTTCTGATCGTCGGCGGCGTAGCGATCGTCCTGCTGTGGCGAGGTGAGGAAGAACTGCTGCACCTGGGCAGGGAACCGCTGCTGCCGGCGCTGGCTCACACTGCCCGAACCTTAGGCTGGACCTTTCTGATCCTGACCCTGCCGATGCTACTGATCGCCGGGGTCGATGTGCCGTTTCAACTGCTCTCGTACTTCCGCAACCTGCGGATGACCCAGAAAGAAGTCCGCGACGAAATGAAGGACAGTGAAGGTAAGCCGGAGGTCAAGGGCCGCATTCGCCGCTTGCAGCAGGAATTTGCCCGCCGCCGGATGATGGATAAGGTACCCACTGCCGACGTGATTGTTACTAATCCCAATCACTATGCTGTCGCGCTGCAATACCGGCCAGAAACGATGAAAGCGCCAGTGATCATCGCTTTGGGCGTTGAACAGGTGGCGCTGCGAATCCGCGAACTGGGAACCCGCCACCGGATTCCCCGGGTCGATTCACCGTTGCTAGCCCGCGCCCTCTATTACAACGGCGCGCTCGATAAACCGATCCCGAACAGCCTGTATGTGGCGGTCGCCCAAGTAATCTCCTACGTTTACCGCCTACGCCGGGACGGGGAGTTTTACAATGCGCCAATTCTCATGCGCGATGTGCCGGTGCCACCTGAGCTACGCACTCAATAAGGGACAAGCCGCTTGAACCTGACCGCTACCTTGGGGAGCATGGTCCGCTCCGGTCTGGGCGCACCCCTGCTGTTAATCATCATGCTGGCGATGGTGGTCCTGCCACTGCCGCCATTTGCCCTGGATGTGCTGTTCACCTTCAACATCGCCCTGTCGCTGGTGGTGCTGCTGGCGACCATCTACAGCGAACGGCCTCTGGATTTCACCGTTTTTCCCACCGTGCTGCTAATCACGACCCTATTGCGACTGGCGCTGAATATCGCTTCGACCCGGGTGGTGCTGTTGTACGGCCACACTGGACCTGACGCCGCCGGCAAGGTCATCGAGGCCTTCGGCCATTTCGTGGTGGGCGGCAACTACGCGGTCGGGATCGTGGTGTTCGCCATCCTGACCATTATCAATTTCGTGGTGGTGACCAAGGGTGCGGGCCGGGTGTCGGAAGTCAGCGCCCGCTTCACCCTGGACGCCATGCCCGGCAAGCAAATGGCGATTGACGCTGATCTCAACGCCGGAGTTATCGATCAGGCCGAGGCCAAGCGTCGGCGGGCCGAGGTGGTGCAGGAAGCCGATTTTTACGGCTCGATGGATGGCTCCAGCAAATTCGTGCGCGGCGACGCCATCGCTGGCCTGCTGATTCTCTTTATCAACATGTTGGGTGGAATGGCCATTGGTTCACTGCAACATAACTTGTCGCTGGCCGACGCCGCCCAGTTTTATGTCCTGCTGACCATCGGCGATGGTCTGGTGGCGCAGATTCCGGCGTTGCTGTTGTCTACTGCTGCCGCCATTATCGTCACCCGCGCCTCTGGATCGCAGGACATCGGCCAACAGGTTACCCGACAACTGTTTGGCAACCCGCAAACCCTGGCGGTCACTGCCGGGATCATCGGCATCCTGGGCCTGATTCCCGGGATGCCCAACCTGGTGTTTCTCGGTCTGGCGGGCGGGGCGGGTTATCTGGCCTGGCGAATCCGCGCCCAGCAGCAAAGCACGCTCGTTCTGCCGGCCATCGGCGGTCTCGCCGAACCGGGCGCCGCCGCCGAAAGTCTGGATACCCGCGAAGTCGGCTGGGACGACGTGCCGCCGCTGGACACTATCGGCATGGAAGTCGGCTATCGGCTGATCGCGCTGGTGGATCGCAACCAGAATGGGCAACTGCTGGCCCGGATCAAAGGGGTTCGTAAAAAACTCTCCCAAGAGTTGGGCTTCCTGATTCCGCCAGTCCACATCCGCGACAATCTCGATCTGGCGCCGACCGCCTACCGGATTACCCTGCTGGGTGTTACCGCCGCTGAATCTGAAGCCTTCCCCGACCGGCAACTGGCGATCAATCCCGGCCAGGTGCATAGCCCGTTGCCCGGCATCGCCACCCAAGACCCCGCCTTCAAGCTGCCAGCAATCTGGATCGAACCCAATCTGCGCGAACAGGCCCAGACTTTAGGCTATACCGTGGTGGACGCCAGCACGGTGATCGCGACGCATCTCAACCAGATTTTACTGGTTCACGCCCACGAACTGCTGGGTCACGAGGAAGCGCAGCAACTGCTGGATCGTCTAGCCAATGTTGCGCCGCGCCTGGTGCAGGATCTGGTTCCTAAAACTCTGCCGCTGCGGGTGGTGGTGCGGGTGCTGCAAAATTTGCTGATCGAACAGGCGCCAATTCGGGATTTGCGGACTATCGCCGAAACTTTGGCGGAGCATAGCGCCAAGAGCCAAGACCCTGACGTGTTGACCACGGCGGTCCGGATTAGTCTGGGACGAATGATTGTCCAGAGCATCAATGGCTTGGAGGATGAATTGCCGGTGATGACCCTGGCGGCGGAGCTGGAACAGATATTGCTGCGCACCTTGCAGATGGGCAATGAGCAGACTCCCCTGGAACCGGGACTGGCTGAGCGTCTGCACAAAGCGCTGCTGGATACCGCCCAAAAACAGGAATTGGTGGGTCAACCGGCGGTGTTGCTGGTTCCAGACGCGCTGCGGGTGATGTTGGCGCGGTTTGTGCGGCACGGGATACCCGCTCTCCATGTCCTGGCCTTCAGCGAGATCCCCGAGGATCGGAAACTCAAGGTGATCGCCACCGTAGGCAAGTAAGCGAACCAGACGCGGCCAGCTCAGGATGCGACGGCTGCGACAACAGCGGGAAACAAGCCATGAAGATTAAAAGACTGTGCGCCGCCAATATCCGCGAAGCCATGCGGAAAATCCGGGAGGAGCTAGGGCCGGAGGCCGTGATCCTGTCCAATCAGCGCACCGCCGCCGGTTTTGAAATCGTCGCTGCGGTTGACTACGATGAAAATCTGCTGCAAAGCATGCCACAACCGGCGGCTGGGGCGCTGCCACGGGCCTTGCGTGAGTTAGAGGGGGCAACCGATGATGCGGCCCCTGTTCCACCTCCCGTGGCGCCCGGCACGGAAAGACCAGCCAGATCTACCATTCCCACCGCCGTTCCTCCGAAAGCGAGGCCGGGTACCGGTTCAGCGGCGCTTCCACCCGCCACCGACCGGACCGGCTCAGACAAGTCACGCATCCTGTGGTCGCAGGATCCGCTACTGGTCGAAATGCGCCATGAAATGCGGATCATGCACAACCTGCTGGAGCAACAATTGTCTGGATTGGCCTGGGGCGATTTGGCACGCCGGCAACCGTACCGGGCCGATCTGCTTAGCCAGCTGATGGATTTTGGCTTCAGCCCCGAACTGTGCCTGCGACTGGCCGATGCTGCCGCCAGTGAGGCTGATCCGGAGTGCGCATGGCGGCTGGCGCTGGAAACGCTGGGACGCGGCCTGTCCGTTACCGAGGACGACATCCTGACCCAAGGCGGCGTCGCCGCGCTGATTGGCCCGACTGGGGTTGGTAAAACCACCACCATCGCCAAGCTGGCGGCACGTTACAATCAGCGCCACGGTCCGCGCAACGTAGCGCTGATCACCACCGACAGCTACCGGATCGGCGCGTTTGAACAACTGTCTACCTTTGGCATCATCATGGACACGCCGGTCAAGCTGGTGCGCACCACCCAAGAGGTGCAGGATGCCATCGTGGCCTTCTCCGACAAATCGCTGATCCTGATCGACACCGCTGGAATGAGCCAACGTGATTTACGTCTATCTCAGCAGTTTGCGCTGCTGAGCGATGTGCCGCGCATTCGCAGTTATCTGGTGCTGACCGCCAACGCCCAGCATTCGGTGTTGCGTGAGACGGTGGCGGCCTTCACCCGCGCTTCCCTGCATGGCGTCATCCTGACCAAAGTAGATGAAACCACCCGACTGGGTGCGGCGCTGTCAGTGGTCCACGAAAACCGGCTATCCCTCGCCTATATCAGCAACGGCCAGCGGGTGCCCGAGGATCTGCAAGCGGCGCGCATTGATGCGTTGATCGGCATGGGCGAAGAATTCGCCGGGCTGTACGGCTATGGCGAGGCTGCTGCTAACGATGCACTGGCTCTGACCTTTGGCCGGAGGCTGGTCGCCAATGCCTTCTGCTGAAGTTGCCGGATTACCACCCAATCTACGCCGGCCAGTGCGGGTGATGTGTGTCGCCAGCGGCAAAGGCGGCGTCGGCAAGACCAACGTCACGGTCAACCTTGGGCTGGCCCTGAGCCTCCAGGGTCAAAGCGTCATGCTGCTGGACGCCGATCTGGGACTGGCGAATGTGGATGTCATCCTGGGTTTGCATCCGCTCTATAACCTCTCGCATGTCCTCAACCAGGAGCGGACCCTGGATGAAGTCATCATCACCGGGCCGAATGGCATCCGGATCATCCCGGCCAGCTCCGGCATCAAGCGAATGGCGGAACTGACGCCGGCTGAGAATGCAGGCATCGTCAGCGCCTTCAGCGAGTTGAACGAGTCGCTGGACATCATGCTCATCGATTCATCGGCTGGCATCTCCGATAGCGTGGTCACCTTCAGCCGGGCTGCCCATGAGGTCATCGTGGTGGTCTGTGACGAACCGGCTTCGATCACCGACGCGTATTCCCTGATCAAGCTGCTCAGCCAGGATTACGGCGTCAACCGCTTTCACATCCTGGCTAACCGGGTGCTGACCCCCAAAGAGGGTCAGGAACTGTTCGCCAAGCTGGTGAAGGTGACTGACCGCTTTCTGGATGTCATCCTGAATTTTTTCGGCGCCATTCCCGAAGATCCACAGCTGCGCAAGGCGGTGCAAGCGCAACGGGCAGTGGTGGAAGCCTTTCCTGGCAGCCGTTCGGCGGAAGCCTTCCACCGCTTGGCTACCCAGATCATCGGGCGCTGGCCGATGCCGCGCACCGCCAGCGGCTATCTCCAGTTTTTCATCGAACGGCTGATCGATCCTGCCCGTTCTGCTGGGGAACGGGCTGAATGAAAGGTCTGGCCCTGTACGCCAGCCTCGGTGGGGCCACAGCCGACGATTTGATCGCCCGCAGCGCTCCCCAAGTCAAACGCATCGCTTATCACCTGCTGGCGCGGTTGCCAGCTTCGGTGCAGGTGGACGATTTGATCCAGGCTGGAATGCTGGGCTTGCTGGAGGCGACACGCCGCTACGATCCCGCGCAAGGCGCAAGTTTCGCGACCTTTGCCGAACCACGCATTCGCGGGGCGATGCTTGATGAAATCCGCAAGGGCGACTGGGCACCCCGGTCAGTACATCGCAAAGCCCGCGAGGTGGCGGCGGCGATTCACGCTGTTGAAACCGCGACTGGCTGCGAGGCCAAGGATCGCGACATCGCCGAGCATCTTGGCCTCCCACTGGCGGAGTATCACGCTACCCTGGCTGACCTGCGTGGACAGAAACTATTGTCGCTCGACGCCGCCAGCCCGGATGATGAGAATGAGGCGGACGGTATTCCCGCGCCTGATGGCGATCCCGTCGAGGCCGTCAACCGGGAATCCATGATCAAAGCACTGGCGGCGGCGATTGATCAATTGCCAGAACGGGAAAAACTGGTGCTATCGCTCTACTACGATGAAGAATTACATCTGAAAGAAATCGGCGCGGTGCTGGGCGTCAGTGAATCGCGGGTCAGCCAGTTGCACAGTCAGGCGCTGGCCCGGCTGCGATCCCGGGTCGTGAGCGACGCGGGTTGATCCACGGAGAGTTTTGGAGCGAACCACATGGATATTTTGACTTTGGCCGGCTTGACGATCGCATTTGGCGGCATCGTTGGCGGGATGCTGATCGAAGGCGGTCACATCGGCTCGCTGATCAACGGCCCGGCATTCGTCATCGTCTTCGGCGGCACCATCGGCGCAGTGCTAATTCAAATGCCGATGGATGTCTTCAAGCGAGCGCTGGGCCGGGCCAAATGGGCGTTCATGCCGCCGACTGTCGCCATGCAGGAAGCCATCGAAAAAATTGTCGGCTGGAGCAACATCGCCCGTAAAGAAGGATTGCTGAAGCTGGAGGATCACATCCAGCAGGAACCTGATCCCTTTGCTTCGAAAGCGCTGCAATTGCTAGTGGATGGCAAGGAACCTGAGGAAATCCGCCACATTCTGGAGATGGACCTGACCATCCATGAAGAAAGCGAATTGCAGGCGGTCACCTTCTTTGAGGCGCTAGGCGGCTATGCGCCCACCATCGGCATTATCGGTGCGGTGCTGGGCCTGATCCACGTCATGGGCAACCTGGCCGACCCCAGCAAGCTGGGCGGCGGCATCGCCGCCGCCTTCGTCGCCACCATTTACGGCTTGGTGTTGGCCAACGTGTTCGCCTTACCAATGGGCAACAAGATCAAAAGCGCCATCAAACGGAAGGGTCGGCTCTGCGAGTTGATCATCGAAGGGATCATCGCCATTGCCCACGGCGAAAATCCGCGCAATATCGAATCGCGTCTGCAAGGCTTCATTCAGCACTGAGAACGCCGCGATGAGCCGCAAAAAACATGCTGAAGGCCATGAAAATCACGAACGCTGGCTAGTGTCTTACGCCGACTTCATCACCCTGCTGTTTGCGTTTTTCGTGGTGATGTATGCGGTGTCTTCAGTCAACGAGGGCAAATTCCGGGTATTGGCAGACTCGATGGTGGTGGCCTTTCGCTCCCCGGACCCGCACAGCGCCAAGCCAATCCAGTTAGCTGAAATGGTTGGATCGCAGACTTCGCAGGCCACCGGCCAACCCAGTATGAAAAAAAGCAATGTCGCCCCTGACATGCGCCCGATGCCTAGCGCGATTATTCAGCGTTCGCCTCGTGCCATTGTGATGGTGAGCAGAGATTCCGGTTCAAACGCTGGCCCTAGTAGTGGCAAAGCGGCGGCGGTGCTGACTTCCGATGCCGCCGGCAAGGAAGCCCAATCCGACCCGAATCTGGTCAAGGTGATGCAAAAGCTGCAAGCGGCCCTGTCGGCTCTGATTCGCGACGACATGGTTAGTCTCCGGCGCAGCGCGCTCTGGATCGAGGTAGAAATCCGCAACAATGTGCTGTTTGCCAGCGGCAGCGCGATTGTTAATCAGGACGCGCTGGAGCCGCTGGGGAAAATCGCCGCTATCCTGCGCGAAATTTCCAATCGGATTCAGGTGGAGGGATTTACCGATAACCGCCCGATCAACACGCCGGTCTATCCATCCAATTGGGAGCTGTCAGCAGCGCGGGCGGCCAATGTGGTGCATGTCCTGATGAACAACGGGGTACGGCCCGAGCGGATGTCCGCCATCGGCTATGGCGAATATCAGCCGGTTGCGGACAACAGTTCCGAAACGGGCCGCACCCAGAACCGGCGGGTGGTGCTGGTGATTATGGGGAATGTCGATGCCCGCTACCCGGTGGATCTGAAGCTGAATGAAGCGAACGCCGCGCAGCCTCTGACTAAACTGGTGGAAGCGCCTCCCGCCACCGGAAGCGCGGTGGCTACCCCCAAACCCTGATCGCTTAACCTAATCCGTAGGCCGGAACTGACCCATGCCTGATGTCCTGTTTCACAGTATCGCCATTCTCGCCCTGCTGGCCGGCAACGCACTGCTGATTGGGCTGGGCTTCATAATTGCCCGCTGGTCCTCTGCCCCGCCCCCGGAAGCCGAGCGGGAAGAACCCTCTAATCTGCATCAGGATTTAAAGGGGGTCATGCTGGCGCTGGCGGCGCTGGGTGAACGGCTGTTGAAACTGGAAATGCAAATTGGGCAACTCCGGGAACAGGCGGGACAGGAGGGATTGCCGCTGAACCGGGATCCGGAGCAAAAATCCTTCAAAATTGCGACCAAACTGGCCTTACAGGGCGCGGGTGCTGACGAAATCATGGAACTGTGCGGCCTGACTCGCGGTGAGGCCGAATTGATTTGCATGCTGCACGCCAGCAATCAGGTCAACCCCAGCAGCATGGCCGGTGATCTGATGAAGCTGGCTGCCCGCGTCACCGACCTGCCGCGCCCTGATGCTGCCGGCGATCCACGCAGCCGCCGACAATAAGCCCACTCAGGCGCTGTGATCCAGCAGCGCCAGCAGACCCGCTTCGTCCAACACCGGGATACCCAATTGGTGCGCCTTGTCCAGCTTGGACCCGGCATCGCGGCCTGCCACAACATAATCGGTTTTCTTCGACACGCTGCCAGCGACCTTCGCGCCCAACGCTCGCAGTCGGTCAGCGGCCTGATCGCGGCTTAATGAATCCAACGTTCCGGTCAGCACGATGGTTTTACCGGCGAGTGGCAGCTCCGCCACCGGCTTGACTACGGTTTCCGGCCATTGCACCCCGGCGGCTTGCAGACTGGCGATGACGTCCCGGTTATGCGGCTCCTGAAAAAAGGCCCGGATCGCCGCAGCGGCCACCGGCCCGATGTCGGAAATCTGCTGTAACCGCGCTTCATCCGCCCGCAACAGCGGTTCCAGTGCGCCGAAATGAGCCGCCAGCGTCCGCGCCGTTGTCTCGCCGACTTCACGGATACCCAGCGCGTACAGGAACCGCTCCAGGGTCGTGGTTTTGCTGCGCTCCAACGCCCTCACCAGATTCTCAGCGGATTTCCCACCCATCCGCTCCAGGCCCGACAACATCGAGGCATCGAGCGCGTACAAATCAGCAGGGCTGCGCACCTGTTCCCGATCAACCAGTTGCTCGACCAGCTTGTCGCCCAACCCTTCGATGTCCAACGCCCGGCGCGAGGCGAAATGGCGGATGGCCTCCTTGCGCTGGGCGCGGCAGTACAGGCCGCCCATGCAACGGGCTACGGCTTCGCCTGCCGGGCGGAGGATTTGCGACCCGCACATCGGACACTGTTCCGGCATGGCGAACGGGTGCAAACCAGCAGGACGGCGCTCCAGCACCACACTAACCACTTCGGGAATCACATCGCCGGCTCGACGCACAATCACGGTATCGCCCACCCGCACATCCTTGCGAGCCACTTCATCGGCGTTGTGCAAGGTCGCATTAGTCACCGTGACGCCACCGACAAACACCGGTTTAAGCCGCGCAACGGGCGTGATCGCCCCGGTGCGTCCAACCTGCACCTCAATGGCTTCGACCACGGTCAGCTGCTCCTGGGCCGGGAACTTGTGCGCGACCGCCCAGCGTGGCTCCCGAGTGCGAAAGCCCAACTGCCGCTGCCAGTCCAGTCGGTTGACCTTGTACACCACCCCATCAATGTCGAAGGGAAGCGCATCGCGTTTTGCGGCAACCGCATGGTGAAAGGCGATCAGGCCGGCTGCTCCCTGCGCCACAACCCGGTGACCACAAACCGGCAGGCCAAATCCGGCCAAGGCGTCCAGCAGCGCGCTATGGGTTTCGGGCAATTCCCAGCCCTGCACCTCACCCAAGCCGTAAGCGAAAAAGGAAAGGGGTCGTTTTGCTGCCTGGGCCGGATCAAGCTGGCGAATAGCGCCTGCTGCGCCGTTGCGCGGATTGACCAGCGTCGGCAATCCAGCGGTGCGTTGCCGGGCGTTGTAGCGTTCAAAGTCGGCATGGCTCATGTACGCTTCGCCGCGCACTTCCAGCACTTCGGGCGTGGAGCCTTGCAATCGCAGCGGCACGGTTTTGAGGGTTCGCACATTCTGGGTCACGTCCTCGCCGGTCTCGCCATCGCCGCGGGTCGCGGCCTGGGTCAACAGCCCATGCTCATAACGGAGGCTAATTGCTAAACCATCAAACTTGAGTTCGCAAGCGTACTCAACAGGCGCGGCCTCATCATTCAAGCCCAACTCGCGTCGGATCTGGGCGTCAAAAGCCTGAGCGCCATCAGGACGGGTGTCGGTTTCAGTATGAATCGACAACATCGGCGACCGATGCCGCACTGGCGTGAATCCCGCCAGCGGTCGGCCACCGACCCGCTGGGTTGGTGAATCAGGGGTGACCAGTTCAGAATGCGCGGCCTCCAGCGCCTGAAGTTCCTGGAACAACCGGTCGTATTCCGCATCGGGGATTTCCGGAGCATCCAGAACGTAATAGCGATAGTCGTGCCCGCGCAATTGCTCACGCAACTCGGCAGCGCGAGCGAGGACATCACCGGTAACGATCACTGCGCTCCCTCAGGACGGCTGCACCCACGCTCGCCTCCGCCGCTCCAGATCAGCGACTTCGTTGCGCAAATGCCGAAAAGCCTGATTAGTCATCTGCTTACGGCGCTCATCACAAATCGATCCACCCAGGGTTCGCGCCAGTTGATCCGCCGTTAGCGCCAGCAAATCCAGCGCCTTCATCTCTTGCAGCGGACCAGGTAAATTCATAAACAGCAGTAACCCCGGCGTTGTCAGGCTATCCAGCGTCGCTGACAAAAATGTCCCCGGTTCACGCAGATGCGCCATACTGAAGACAGGTATGGCGGCAGAGGCTTCTCCGTTGGACAGGCGCTCGAATAGATTGGAAGCGCCTAACCGGAAGCCCGCTTCCTCAACTGCCGCCGCAATATCTGGTCCCTGAAAAGGTTGACCGGGCGGGGCCATGACCGTTAGCGCCACCGTCATCTTCGGCGGATCCGACAGGGAAGGTTCCCGCCGGGCCGGGCGCGGCGACTCCGGGGTATCGAGCGCCATTTCAGAGGGCGAGGCATTATCATGACGGCGAACTGGGCCAAACTCCACGTCAACCAACACCTTGTCGGCCAAATGATGTTCAGGGGTAATGCGGCCCAAGTCTTTAAGATCCTGAGTGTTCAGGATCGGATCGGCCAGTGGCGATTCCCCACTGTCCATCGCGGGTGGATTATCCAACGGAGGACGCCGCCGCCGCCGGCGGAAACCTTCCCGGATGCGGGCGCGACTGCTCCACAGATAGATCAGCGCCACCACCAGGACCCCAATGCCGGCCACCAACCATTGCAACTGTGTCTTATCCATTTCCATACTCAATCAAAAACCCCGGATTGCGCCGCCATGACGTCGCCAGAAGATCAACTCCGGCGCCATTGCGCCAGGGGGTGAATGCTGCCGTTTATACTGAAATTCCTGCCGTTTCACAAACCACGTCTGTCACCCCGGCGTTCAGCCCAAACTTGCCACATCGGGGATGTTAGACCGCAGCCAAGCGCACTGCCTCTTCAACATCCACCTCGACCAGCCTCGAGACGCCGGGTTCCTGCATGGTCACGCCCGCCAGATGCTGGGCTATCGCCATAGTGGCTTTGTTGTGGGTGATAAAGATGAACTGCACCGTCGCCGACATCGCACTGACCAACGTCCCGAACCGGCCAACATTTGCCTCATCCAGCGGGGCGTCGACCTCATCCAGCAAGCAGAATGGCGCGGGGTTAAGCTGAAAAATGGCGAACACCAGCGCTACCGCAGTCAGCGCCTTTTCCCCACCGGAGAGCAGGCTAATCGAGCCGATCCGTTTGCCGGGCGGCTTAGCCATGATCGCTACTCCGGCGTCCAGCGTATCTGCGTCGATCAGTTCCAGACTGGCCTGACCACCCCCAAACAGGCGGGGAAACAACTCCTGCAAACCAGCATTGACCTGATCAAAAGTTTCGCGGAATCGAGCACGGGTCTCGCGATCCATCTTGCGGATGGCGGTTTCCAACGTCGCCAGCGCCTCCAGCAGATCAGCATTTTGAGCGTCGAGATACTGCCCACGTTCTGACACCGCCGCGAATTCTTCGATGGCCGCCAGATTGATGGCCCCTAACCGTTGAATACGCCGCTCGACCTGCTCCAACTGCGTCAGCCAGTCGGCTTCGACTGCGGTCTCCGGCAAGGTGGGCAACACAGTGTCCGGGTCGGCGTCGAGCTCATGCAACTGGTCGATCAGGTTCTGCTGGCGCACCCGTGACTCGCCGAAGGCCAAACGCTGCTCCTCGATTTGCCGGCGCTGAAGCTCCACCTGCCGTTCACAATGGCTACGGGCCTGCTCGCCAGCTTCCAGTTCCGCGTCCTGACTTTCAAGCTGCTGGCGCGCATCCCGCAATTCCGCTTCGGCCATCAGTCGGGTTTCCAGCGCATCAGCCAACTCCTCCTCAGCAACCGTCAGAGGCGCATCGGCATCAGCGGCGTGATCAGCATCCAGACCTTCACACCGCGCCTGCAACTGCTGACGTTGCGCCTCCAGCCGATCCAACGCTTGGTCGGTAGCGGCGATCCGCACCTGCAACGCCTCCAGCGCCGCCGCCTGCTGGGTCACCGCCTGCCTGGCCGCTTCCGCCCGTACCCGACATTGACGGAACTCGTCCTGCAAGCACTCCCGCTGGGTGCTGAGTTCCGCCTGTTCGGTTTGCAGGCTGTTCAGGGTCAATAACTCATCTTCCAGCCGCAACCGGGCCAATTGCGCCTGCTCCCGATCCTGATCCGCCTGCTCATCCAGATCCATCTGTTCTTCAGCCAGCGCCTTGCTGCGGGCGCACGCCTGTTCCCAACGAGCCTGGGTGGTCTGCACCACGCTCTGAGCACGGGCATGATCCCGGTGGCCCTGATTGACCGCCTGTTGCCGGTCACGGCGTTGCTGATCCAGTTCCTGTTGCTGGGTGCAAAGCTGCTCAAGCTGCCTGGCGAGCCGATCCAGCGCTGCCGCATCTTCGGCCAGCACCGCGTCGAGTTCGCGGATTTCCCGTTCGCGGGCCAGCACCCCGTCATCACCCCCCCGCCCGATCCGCAACCAGTGCCGCCCACACCACACGCCATCCGGGGTCACCAAGGTTCCACCTTCCGGCAAGTCAGCGCGGCGAGCCAGCACCTCGTTCAGATCGGCTGCGGTATGCACACCAGCCAGTAACCCGGCCAACGGCCACGGCGTCTGGACTTGCGCTGCCAACGCTCCGAACGCTATCGGATTAACCGCATCTGACGCCGGAGGTTCAAACAAAGTCAACCGGCCAAAGCAAGGTTCAGCGGCGCAAGCGGGCGAGTCGAGATCAGCGACGCACACCGCATCTAGCCAACCGGCCAGCACCGTTTCCACTGCCGCCTCCCAGCCGGGACCAACCGCCAATTGCTCAGCCAAGCGTGGGGCATCCGTCAAACCCTGAACCCGCAACCATTCGGTCAACTCGCCGGCGCTCCGACCCAGCGCCGCCTCCTGCAAGGTATGTAACGAAGCCAGCCGCCCGCGTCCGGTTTGCAACCGTTCTCGGGTCGCCTGAAGCTGTTGATCTGTATGTTGCCTGGCTTCTCGCGTTGTGCTTAGCGCCGCTTCGATCTGCGCCAGTTGCGCCTGATCGCGCTGCAAATCCTCAGCGATGCTTTGCTCCGCTTCACGCAATTCGGCTAATTCCCGTTCCAGATCAGCGCCTGTCAACTGCTCCTGCTCAAAACGCAATCGTTCCAATCGCCGCTCAGTTTGCAGCAGTTGTCGATCCAGATGGTCAATGCGAGTACGCTCCACATCAGTCTGACTCTGGGCTGCACTGTTGCGCCGGCTGAAATTTTCCCAATCCGCCTGCCCGTCACGCAGAGCAGTTTCGGCGGCGGTCAGCGCCGCACAGGTATCCGCCTCGTCGGTCAGCCGCTGAGCCATCGCCGGCTCAGCAGCGGTCAGCGCTGCCAAGAATTTATCACGCTGTTCCCGATCCAAAGCGGATTGCGCCTCCACTTGCTCCAGCGCCGCCGCTATCTGTCGCTGCTCGTCTTCACGCCGCCGCCGCAACTCGCGCTGGTGCTGCAAATACTGTTCGAGCCGGCTGATCGCCGCGCCGGCTTGGTAATAGCGGCCTTGGGCAGTGTTGAACGCCTCGTTAAGTTCCAACCGCTGCGCCCGTCCTGCTTCAAGTCGGGCTTCCAACCGGCGTTGTTCAGCCAGGGTTGCATCCAGCGCAGTATCCTGCTGCCGCAAGGTCTGCTCACGGGACAGCAGGTCGGTTTGCAAATCACGCCAGCGCAGGGTAAGAAGTTCCGCCCGCAACCGGCGTTCTTCCGCACGGTAGTCGCGGTACTGCTCGGCGGCGCGGGCCTGACGTTGCAGATGCTGGAGTTGCCGGGCCAATTCGCCGCGCACATCGTCCAGGCGCTCCAAATTTTCGCGGGTATGGCGAATCCGGGTTTCAGTCTCGCGACGACGCTCCTTGTACTTGGAAATGCCGGCGGCCTCTTCCAGAAAGACCCGTAAATCCTCGGGCCGCGCCTCGATGATCCGCGAAATCATGCCCTGTTCAATGATCGCGTAGCTGCGCGGCCCTAATCCGGTGCCGAGAAAAAGGTCGGCGATGTCGCGGCGACGACAGCGGGTTCCATTCAGAAAGTAACCGGACTGACCGTCGCGCCCCACCAGCCGCTTGATGGCGATCTCCGCGTAACTGGCCCAAGGGCCACCCAATCGGCCAGCGCTGTTGTCGAACACCAGCTCGATGGAGGCTTGCCCAACCGGTTTGCGGTTCGCTGCGCCGTTGAAGATCACATCGGTCATTGACTCGCCGCGCAGACTGCGGGCCGAGCTTTCGCCCATCACCCAGCGCACCGCATCAATGATATTGGACTTGCCGCAACCATTGGGGCCGACGATGCAGACCAGGTTACTAGGCAACTGTAATACTGTGGGATCAACGAAGGATTTAAAACCCGCCAGCTTGACCTTGCTCAGGCGCATGATGAGGTGGATCGAACGCCCCGCAAGACTCAGGCCCGGCGAACCAGCGGCTGCAACACCGCCTCGATGGTTTCCAAGTCGGGGATGACGACGGGCTGCTCCTGGTAGCGTGCCCAGAGCAGAACGCCCGGACGGCTCAATTCGGATTTGGGCGCTTCCGTATCCAGCGCGATTTCATGGCGTTGCAGATTGAGCGGGCGCGGCGCGGCGGTGCCGAGAATGCCAAAATGGGGTAGCTTGGAATCGGTCCCCAAAGTATGGGCGATAATGATGCGGGAATTCAGATCAGCATCCGACCCGACACGAAAGATCAGGCGCCCCAGACTGATCAGCGGTGTGGTCAAATTGCGCCAGAGCATAGCGCCAACTACCCAATGCGGAGCGCCTTCGATCCGCAGGGGCGTCGCGTAAGGCAGGACTTCGACGACAAGGCTATTGGGCAGAATTAGTTGCCCACCCTGCACCGTGATTAACAGGCAGCGGAGATTGGCGGAGGCTTCCATCAGTGGTCAGTGTCAGTGTCAGTGGTCAGTCGCTTTCGATCCACGGAAAGCATGGAATAAAAAATTATGGGAGTTTGCTTTTCTTCTTTCTCCTTCCGTGGGCAGCATCTTTGATTAACGCTCAGCTAATCAGCTCCAATGCCCGTTCACCCAAAATCTTGCGGATCGACAACATCAGCTGCTCCTCCTGATAGGGTTTGGTCAGGTAATCATTGACGCCCAGTTTCATGGCCCGATCGCGATGTTTATCTCCACCGCGCGAGGTCACCATGATGATCGGCAGGTGACGCAGGTTAGCCTGATTGCGAACATGGGCTACCACTTCGAAGCCATCCATGCGCGGCATTTCAATGTCAAGGATCGCCAGATCAGGTACTTGAGTTTGCAACATCGCCACGGCCTCCAAACCGTCCTTGGCGGTCGTGACCTGGATGTTATGGCGCTCCAGCACCCGCGACGTGACTTTCCGCATGGTGATCGAGTCATCAATCACCATAATATTCAGTTTCTCCTGCCGGGCTTCCTGTCGCGCCGCCCGCAACGCCCGACTTTCTGACTGCTTCTGCCGCTGGGAACCGATGTTGCGCACCAACGCCGCCAGCTCCAGCACCACTACCACACGGCCATCACCCAGCACGGTCGCCCCGGAGATGCCGGGAACGCCGTTGAACTGCGGGCCAACCGGCTTGACGATGATTTCCTGGTTGCCTCGCACCGCTTCAACCTGAAGTGCAGCGCTGGCTTCCGCACTGCGGAACAACAGGATCGGCGGCCGGCGATCCTTGACTTCATCAAAGGGCAGCACCTGTTCACTACCCACCAGGATGCCCAGGTTATGCACCGGATAGTTTCGGCCACTGTACTGGTGTTGAATCTGCTCGCCAGATAGATAGGAACGAAATTCAGCCTCGTTGATCCGGGTAACCAGTTCAATGCTTAATAAGGGGATGGCAAAGACCCCGTCGCCGGCCTGCACTAACAGGGCTTGAGTAACCGCCAGCGAGAACGGCAGACGGACAATGAAGCGTGTACCCTGACCAGGCTCGGTCTGGATCAGCAACGCGCCACGCATGGCCCGGATCGCTTCATTCACCACATCCATGCCGACGCCACGGCCCGACACCTGGGTGACGGTGCTGGCGGTGGAGAATCCAGGACGCAGCAGCAAAGCGGTCAATTCGTCTTGGGTCGCCGGTTGACCGGGCAGCAACAGACCCTTTTCTTCGCCTTTAAGCCGGATCACGTTGAAATTCAGGCCGGCACCATCGTCACCCAACTCCAGCACTAGCTCCGCCCCCTCGCGCCGCAGGCTCAGAGTAATGGTGCCGATATCCGGTTTACCGGCTACCCGACGCTGCTCGGGCAATTCAATACCGTGCGCCAGTGAGTTGCGCAGCATATGCTCCAGCGGCGCCACCATGTTTTCCAGCACGGTGCGGTCCACTTCCGATTCCTCACCCGCAACCAGCAATTCGGCGCGTTTGCCCAAGTCCTGAGCCGCCTGCCGAACCACTCGCCGCAAACGCGGAATAATGGCGCCGAAGCGAACCATACCGGTCCGCATCAAACCCTGCTGAATTTCCTTGTTGACCTTGCCTTGCTGGTCGAGCAGCGTCGTGATCTCGCGGGTATGTTCACCCAGGGTATTACCGACACTGCCCAGATCTTCGGCAATTTCCATCAGCGACCGGCTGAGTTGCTGCAATTCGGTGAAGCGATCCAGTTCGAGCGGATCAAATTCCATCTGGTGGGCTTTGGGACTCTGATCCTGCCGCGACTGGATACGAGCTTCGGCCTGGGTGGCGAGATGATTGACATACCGGCGTAACCGGGCAATGGTCTGCTCCATGTCATTGAGGTTTTCACTCATCGCGCTAACGCCCTGGCCAATCCGGGCGCGGAAGATGCTGCTTTCTCCCATCTGGTTGACCAAAGTATTCAGCAACGCGGCGCTGACCCGGATGGTGTCGGCTGACGCGGGCGCTGCTACTGCCGGTTTTTCTGCCGGACGCACGACGGGTGCAGTAGCAGGCGTTGGTCCGACTGCGGTTGGCGCAGCCGCCGCTGGCGTCTCGGTTGGGCGTTGAGTCTGCTCAGCAGGCTCCCCTTCCAGCACCCTGTGCAACTCGTCAACAAGATCCTGCTGCGTTGGCAGCGGCGCGCCGTCGCGCACCGCCGCCAGAAGCTGATGCAATCGATCCAACGCCCGCTGGACCGGATCCAGAACCAGAGGCGATGCCTTCAAGGTTCCCTTGCCCAGCGCATCCAGAACCGATTCAGCCGCATGAGCCAGATCGCCGACCGTCATGAAGCCCGCCATGCGCGAACTGCCCTTGAGCGTGTGCATCTCCCGGCGCAGGTCGTTGAGCAGTTCAATGTTGTCGGGTTCGACGCGCAACCGCTGCACGATCACATCGCTGGAATCAAGAATTTCGGCAGCTTCGCTCTGGAAGACCTGGGCCAGCTCCTGATCCAGCTCGGTCATGGCCTGCAGCGACTGGGGTTCCGCAATCAAAGTCGCCGACTCGCCGGCGCCGGACGATGCCACAGATGCCGCAGCCGGCAACTCGACGCCTGGCTCTCCTTTGAGGACGGCATCAGCCAAGTGATGCAGCTCGCCGATCAGGTCAGTCGCAGCGGGCGGAAGTACCCCGCTGGTTGCCTCCGCCAGCATCCGGTTCAGGCGATCCAGGGTATTTTGCAGAGTATCCAGCACCACCGCCGTTGCCTGACAAGCGGTTTTACCGAGGGCATCCAGCACTGATTCAGCCGCATGAGCCAGATCGCCGACCGTCATGATCCCGGTCATCCGAGAACTGCCTTTGAGCGTGTGCATCCCCCGGCGCAAATCGTTCAGCAAAGCGGTAGATTCCGCCTCGGTTCCGGCCCGCAGTTGTTGCAGGATAACGTCGCTGGCGTCGAGAATTTCGGCGGCTTCGTACTGGAAAACCTGGGCCATTTCTGGATCTACCGCCAGTTCAGCCGCCGCCATTGGCTCCAGCGGCGCCGCGACAACCACCGGCTCAGTCGGCGAGATCGCTTCAGCCTGGGCCACTGGCTCGGTCGGCGAGATCGCCTCAGCCTGGGCCACCGGCTCAACCGACGAGATTACTTCAATCTGGGTTATTGGCTCAACCGGCTCTGCCCCTTGTAGCAGTTCGTCAACTCGGGCAGTCAGTCGCGCCAAAATGGTCATGGCGTCAACCGTGGCCGGCGCTGCGCCAAGCAGCGGCTCCAAGGCTGTTGTAGTCTCGCCAATCAAGTCAATGAGGTCGGGCGAAATTGCCAGGGTCCCATTCAGCACATGGTTTAGCAGGTTTTCAAAGCACCA
The DNA here is from genome assembly GCA_003989085.1 of Candidatus Competibacteraceae bacterium. GTDB lineage: Bacteria > Pseudomonadota > Gammaproteobacteria > Competibacterales > Competibacteraceae > RXIV01. The sequence goes on along the minus strand of RXIV01000001.1, from coordinate 96,218 downwards.
GGCAAAATCACCGATCACGGTCGCGCCAACCACCCGACCACTGCCCTTGAGGGTGTGAAATGCCCGACGAATAACGCTGATTGCCTGCCGGTCCGCCGGATGTTCCCGCCAGATCGCCTGCTGATCCCGAATCGCAGCTAGTTCGCCTTGCGCTTCCTCAATAAAGACTTCCACAAACTCGGGATCCATGTCCGGTGAGATCGCCAACGTCGGACGCAGCGACTTAACCGGCTCCGGCTCCGGCGTCGGGCCAGTCTTTGGCAGCGTCCGCGCCAGCGCGACCAAGGTTGGCAACGCTTCCAGCTCACCGCCTCGCAACGGCGTCTCCCCCACCAGCGGCGCCAAAGCGGTGACCGCCGCCGCTATGGCGTCAGCAATTTCTGGCCGGGCCTTCAAACTCCCCTCCAGAACCTGGTTGAGCAGACTTTCAAATTCCCAGGCAAAATCACCGATCACCGTGGCGCCAACCATGCGGCCACTGCCCTTAAGGGTGTGGAAGGCCCTGCGCAAAGTGGTCAACGCCTGCTGATTAGTTGGATCCTGCCGCCAGCGAGCCAGATGTTCTCGAATGGTCGCCAGTTCGCCTTGTGCTTCCTCGATAAAGACCTCCGCAAATTCCGGATCGGCGTCAGCCAACCCAATCAACCGGATCAGCTGGCTCATAGCGGACTCGGCGTTGGCTTCGAGCGAGGTCAGCTCCGGAATTAGCTCTGGCAGGGGCGCATCAGGAGAGGATTCCGGACCGGCTATGGGCAGCGCGACACTTTCCCGTGGCGATGCATTACCGGCTAACATCGGCCAGTCAATTGCGTCAAGAGACAGACTGGAAACCATCCAGTCCGCTTGCGGCGCCGGCGCGGCAAGTTCCGGACATTCAGGAAGATGGGTTTCAGGCAGACTGGGTTTGACGGCGGGCGCGATGGGCGGCGGGGGAGCCGTGGCGGCAGATTCCGCCAGATCCGGCAAACCCAACAAGGTGTCCAGTTCGGTTAAATGATCTTCAGCCCGACGCAACACCGACGACCACAGGGTTCCGCCACCGTCGGACGGTTCCAGACCGTAGTTCAGCTGGGCCATAATCTCGGCACAGACTCCGCTGACCAATGATCCGTAGTGTTCAGCCGCACCGCCGGCTAAAGTCTCTACAATCCGATCCAGCCGGGCGATGACTAACGCCGGGCGCGACCAACCCCGCGCATCCAGCATCTCGCGCAGGGTCCACAAGTCGCCCCGCAATACGGCCCAAGAGCGGGGTTGATCCGCCGCCGCTTCTAAATGGTTAGCAATGGTTTTCTGGATCCGTTTTAAGACATCGATCATGGCTTGCGGCCCTGTGGTGGGCTCCACCACCGGTGATCCACCGGCGGCTGTGTTGATGCCATCGCCAGAGTCTGCCAAGCTGCTCTGCCGTCGCGACCGCCGCAAGGCATCAACGACTTTGGACAACTCAGCGTCTGGACGCCGATTATCCGCAGACAAACACGCGTCCAGATACCCCGTCAACTGGTCAGCAGCCTGTCGCAGCACTGCGGTATCCATGGTCTGAAGCCCGCCACTAACCAGCTCCACGGCGGTCTGACGCATGCTGTCCAACAAAACAACCGCTTGCTGATGATCGAGAATCGCCAGTGGACTGCGAATCTGATCGATAGCGTCGATCAAGGTTTCCAGCGGCGTAGGGTCAGCAGGATGCTCACGGTAGGCGTCTAAGTCGATCTGAATGCGCCGCAGAGCGAACAGCAGATCGTCCTTGATGGCGACTAGAGGGTTGTCAGCGACACGACGCGAAATCATCACGCTACCTCAGTGCATACCGCTAGCCCGGCTGGCGATTGCCATTCGGAAACCAGCCAATCGGGATCGCGGCATGCGGTTGCCTCGGAGACCGGGCCGTAACCTCATGAACCCTATACTCAACCGGGCAGCCGGAAACCGGCGACCGACTGGCGCAACTCCTGCGCCAACTGATTCAGTTTACCGATTGCGGAGGCGGTCGCCACGCTGCTCTCAGCGGTTTGACCGGTGATTTCGTTGATGGAGATCATGGCTGATGATACCCGCGAAGCCATTTCTGACACTTGGCCGGCTGATTTGGAGATTTCATCGATCAGTTCGGCCAGTTTAGCGGACACCTTTTCGATCTCGTCCAGCGCCTCGCCAGCCTTTTCCGCCAGCCCGGCGCCGCCAACCACCTCGGACGTGCTTTTCTCCATCGAGATGACTGCTTCGTTGGTGTCGGCCTGAATGGTCTTGACCAAGGTCTCGATCCGCTTGGTGGCGTTGCTGGAACGCTCAGCCAACCGTTGCACCTCGTCAGCGACCACCGCAAAGCCACGCCCGGCGTCACCTGCCGCCGAGGCCTGAATCGCTGCATTCAGCGCCAGGATATTGGTTTGATCGGCAATGTCATTGATCAGGGCCACGATGTCGCCAATTTCCTGCGAGGATTCACCCAGTCGCTTGATACGCTTGGAAGTATCCTGAATATGCTCGCGGATGGTGTTCATGCCGTTGATGGTGCGCCGCACCCGAGCGCCGCCCTCGTGGGCAATGCCGACGGATTTCTCGGCGACTTCAGCGGACGAGGCGGTCTTGGTCGATACTTCATCCATCGATTGCGCCATTTGCATCACTGTAGCGCTGGCGTTTTCGATCTGACGGGCCTGAATCTCACTGGACTTGGCCAGCCGGTCAGCAATGGCGCTGGTTTCCTGAACGGCGGCGGCGACCAGGCCGGAAGTGCTGTTGATGGTCGACACCAGATCGCGCAAGGCTTCAATGGCGTAGTTGACTGAATCGGCGATAGCGCCGGTAATGTCTTCAGTCACGCTGGCCTGGACGGTCAGATCGCCTTCGGCCAGATTACCCAATTCGTCCAGCAAGCGCAGGATCGCGTCCTGGTTACGACGGTTCTGTTCCTCAGTATCTTGCTTGCGTTGTTCGGCATCGACCAGTTGCCCTTGGCTCTCCCGGTTCTGGACATAAAACAGCAGGATCAGCAACACCAGCGTAATAAAACCGAGCACATAAGTGACATGGTTATTAAGCGGCAGGCCGAGGAGCTGATAATCATTGGCGGTTGCGATATAGCGTTCCAGCAGCTGGTTGGCGGATTTTTGCAGCGAGTCCGCTTGGTCGACAATGCCTTGAGCAGCGTTCTGGACTTTGACCAGTTCCGGGGCCTTGTCAACGATGCCAGTAGCTTCGGTCTCGAGTGATTTGAACCGATCGGCAAGCTCAGCCAGCTTGCCTGCGCTGTCGGGGATGGTCACCCGATCAACGCCTCCTCCGCCTTCCCGCATCCCCTTGAGCGTTTTACCGAACTGTTTGACATTACTGCTGAAGCGGTCGGCGGTTGCAATGGCGCTCGCCCCGCCCTCCGTCAACAGGCGCCGGAGATCACTATCGATCCGTTGACCAAGTTGCAGTTGGTTGGTGGCGAAATAGACTTGTTTTGGATCGGACCGGTTGTTAGCCAAACTCTGGGCAATGTCGTTGGACAGGCTGATGATCTGGCTTAACGAGCTTTCCAGCAGCGGCTGGTAATTGCTAACCGACACGACCGGATCACGCCCAGCCAGAATGACATCAATTTCGGTTCTGACCAGCTTCCAGCGGCTTTCCAATTCGTCCAAAGCCGGGCGCACCGACTCTGGCGAGGCTGGTAGCCCTAGTCCGAGATTGCCGTTTCTGAGATCGGTCATTGCGGCTTCAAACTGACTACGGCGGCTCTTAAGCTGATCGAAAGCGGATTCCTTACCTCGTGCGGCTTCGAGCGCCTGGCTCACGATGGCATACGATAACAACCGTAATTCGCCGGCGCGGGTAGCGTAAAGTTTGCTGCGCACATCCTGCTGCTCCAAGGCGATGAAGGTTATCCCCATCAACACGATGAACACGACCAGCGCTCCCAACACCATCAGATAGGTGGCCGACCCCCCTTTTAAAACCGAATAATTTTGCGACTCACGCATGTTTTCTATTCTCGTCCAATCAGTGATCCTGATGGCCCCATCCGGGATCCGGCAGGGCAATAACCGGAATATCAGCTTCGTCTCGACTTAGTTGGCTGCATTCAGAAAAGCCGGATCTGCCAACAAGCAGCCGCTATTGAAAGCCAGCCAGTATTGATTGTCATTCAGGAACGCCTCGATGATATAGGGCCGCAAGCTGGCGTCCACCGCATCCAGCGCCGGCAAGCGGTGCTGCGGACCGAAATGCCGCATGCCAATGATTTCATCGACCAGTAAACCATAATCCCACTCGCCGACACGCACCACGACTACTTGGCTACCCGGCAGGCGCGGGGTCGTCCGGCCCGTCAGGAAATCCCGCACATCGGAAACCGAAATGACCTTGCCGCGCAGATTAGCGATGCCCAACAACCAGCGCTTAACGCCAGGCACTCGGGTGATACGGGGCACTGGAATGATTTCCGTGACATCATCCATTGAGAATAGCAGGTTCCATGATCCCAGGCGCAGCGCCAATCGCCCACGGATCTCCGACAGCTGAGCGCCGGCCGCCGCGACTGGCGTTCGATGGCGGATCCGTTGGTCAAGCTGTAACAGGATATCAAAGGGATGCAGCGGCGAAGAGGCCGCAAACGGATTAATGGCTGCATCTGCCACGGAGTTATCCTCTAACAAGATTCAGCGCTAGACGACCGGTGCCCAAATCAGATTACGATCATCGCTATGCGACTCATACGTTGTAAGTCGGATTGCAATGAAAATTTGCATTCTATTGTGTCATTCTTAGCATACTAGCGGTAATGATGCCATGCTGAAAACTACAATGAGTTTTTTCACTGGCGCAACATACCTCTTCCGGCTTCCGGAAACCGGCCCCGTCCCACACTAGACCACTCAGGTTAACCATGACGCTTAAACTCGGCGTAGTGATGGATCCCATCGCGGCGATCACTCTCAAAAAGGACACCACATTCGCCATGCTGCTGGCCGCCCAAGCCCACGGCTGGGAATTACACTATTTTGAGCAGTCCGACCTCTACGTCCGTGGTGGCGTCGCGTTTGGCCGCAGTCGGCAACTCCATGTCAAAGATGATAAAAGTGACTGGTTCACTTTCCAAGGTCAACAGGATCTGCCGCTGGCGCAACTGGATGCAATCCTGATGCGTAAAGATCCGCCATTCGATATGGAATATATCTACACCACTTACTTGCTGGAGTTGGCTGAGCGCGACGGCGCGCTGGTAGTGAACCGGCCTCGTAGCCTACGTGATGCCAATGAAAAACTGTTCGCCCTGCATTTTCCACAGTGTTGTCCGCCAACGCTGGTCAGCCGGGAGGCAACCCGGTTTAAGAGCTTCCTCGCTGAACATGGCGATATTGTGGTCAAGCCTTTGGACGGGATGGGTGGAGCATCGGTATTCCGGCTGCGGCAGGATGATCCGAATCTGAATGTGATCCTGGAAACCCTGACTGCGCACGGTCAGCGGTTGAGCATGGCGCAACGCTACTTGCCAGAAGTAGTCACCGGCGACAAACGTATTCTGTTGATTGATGGTGAACCAGTACCCTACGCGCTGGCGCGGATTCCCCAAGCAGGCGAAACCCGCGCCAATCTGGCGGCGGGTGGGCGTGGCGAGGGGGTGGCGTTGAGTGAGCGGGATCGCTGGATTTGCACCCAGGTTGCGCCTCGCCTGCGAGAAATGGGCCTGCTGTTCGTCGGTCTGGATGTAATTGGCGACTGGCTGACCGAGATCAACGTCACCAGCCCAACCTGCGCCCGTGAGCTGGACGCCCAGTTCGGATTGGATATCGGTGGCGATTTGATGACAGCGATTGAACAGCGACTACAGCGCTGACCGGTTCAAGCAAAATGGATGGTTTTGCCGATGATGCCAAATCGGCTGCCAACCGGCTGGCAGCGGCGCTGCTGCTGGCATTGCTGCTGCACCTGACAGTTCTGTTGGTAGCTCCGTTGAACTGGCGCGTGCTCCCGTTCCCCACGCCACACCGGTTTGAGGTCGTACTGTTGCCGCCGGTGGAGCGGCCAGCGCCTCAGACACCGCTCGCGGTTGCCGAAATTGTTGCTCTTCCCGAACCGACGCCATCGCAACTAGAACCCGTGCTACCGCCGAAGTTGGTTGCCGAAACCCCGCCGCCGCTACCCACTCCTCCAGCGCCTCCAGCGCATCATTCCATCAAACCGGTAGCACCGTCTGTTAAATCAGCTACCCCACCGCCGAAAAAACCGGCAGCGCCGCCCGTTAAACCGGTCGCCCTACCGCCGAAAAAACCGGCAGCGCCGCCCCGCGTCAAACCTCGTCCGGTATCGCTGCCGAAATCCACCCCGCTATCCACTGAGCCTGCATCAAACCACCCAGTTCAACGCCCGGCTGGCAGCGGCAGAGCCCGTCCCACCAACAATTTGCCCAGTCGTCTGGACAGTGCGGCGCTGCTTAGTCAGATTGCAGGCATCGAAGCTGAACACCAGCATCGGGAAGCGCTTGAGATTCGTAGTAAACGGGTGAGTCCCACCGACACCCAATCGCCAGAAGGATTTTATATCGCAGCCTGGGTGCGCAAGGTCGAACAAATCGGAGCAATGAATTTCCCGCCTATTGCCCGTAAATTGGACTTAAATGCCGGCCCAACACTGGATGTAGCGATTCGTGCTGATGGTTCATTGCAGGAGGTGCTGGTCGTCCGCTCGTCGGGCCACGCCGAACTGGATCAGGCTGCACAGCAAATTGTCAGGCTAGGTGCTCCCTATGCGCCTTTTCCGCCTCAGTTACGGCAACGCTACGATGTACTGCGTATCGCCCGTCCTTGGCGCTTCGACGCCGGTGGGCGAATTCAATCGCACTGAAGGCGATGCCTTGTCCTTGTCACAAACAAAAAGGCCGTGACGGCGTCACGGCCCAGAGGGGTCGAGATGGTTATTATTGTTAGCTCTTCAGCCTTTGCGCAGTTTGCGGAGTCTCTCGATAGTCTGTAACTGCGCGACGGCCTCAGCCAGTTCGGCCTTGGCCCGGGCAAATTCAAACTCGCTGCGATGATCAGCAATTACCTGCTCGGCGCGTTGCTTGGCCGATTGCGCGGCCGCTTCATCCAAATCCTTGGCCCGTTCTGCGGTGTCGGACAGAATCGTCACCAGACTCGGCTGCACTTCCAGCAATCCGCCCGACACATAGAATAACTGTTCCTCGCCTCCCTGCAGGCGAACCCGCACTTGACCGGGTTTAAGACGAGTCAACAGCTGGCTATGGCGGGGTAAAATGCCGAGTTCGCCCAACTCGCCCGGTGCGGTCACCATCTCCGCCGCGCCGGAAAACAACTCCTTCTCTGCGCTGACGATATCGACATGCAGTGTCATGCCCATCGTGCGTCTCCTGGTCGGTTGCGAACGGAACGCGGTCCCGAAACCGGGACCGCCGCCCCATTACAGCTTGTTGGCCTTTTCCACGGCTTCGTCAATCGACCCGACCATGTAGAACGCCTGCTCGGGCAGATGATCGTATTCGCCGGCGACAATGCCCTTGAACGCGGCAATGGTGTCCTTGAGCGCGACGTATTTACCGGGCGAACCGGTGAATACTTCCGCAACAAAGAACGGCTGCGACAGGAACCGCTGAATTTTGCGGGCGCGGGATACGACCTGCTTATCTTCTTCAGATAGTTCATCCATGCCGAGAATGGCGATGATGTCCTTCAGTTCCTTGTAGCGCTGCAGGGTGCTTTGCACAGCACGGGCGGTATCATAATGATCCTGACCCACTACCAGCGGATCAAGCTGCCGTGAGGTGGAATCCAGCGGATCGACCGCTGGATAAATGCCCAGCTCAGCAATCTGGCGAGATAGCACCACCGTGGCGTCCAGATGGGCGAAAGTGGTCGCCGGCGACGGATCAGTTAGATCGTCGGCTGGCACATACACCGCCTGAATTGACGTGATCGAGCCAGTTTTGGTTGAGGTGATGCGCTCCTGCAACACACCCATTTCCTCAGCCAGAGTAGGCTGGTAACCCACTGCCGACGGCATACGACCCAACAGCGCCGAACACTCGGTGCCAGCCAAGGTGTAGCGGTAGATGTTGTCAATGAACAGCAGCACATCACGGCCTTCATCGCGGAAGTTTTCAGCGATACTCAGACCAGTCAGAGCCACCCGCAGCCGGTTACCCGGCGGCTCGTTCATCTGGCCGTAAACCAGCGCCACCTTGTCCAGCACGTTCGACTCTTTCATTTCATGATAGAAGTCGTTGCCTTCGCGGGTACGCTCGCCAACGCCGGCGAACACTGAATAGCCGGAATGCTCAATGGCGATATTGCGGATCAATTCCATCATGTTGACGGTCTTGCCCACCCCTGCGCCGCCGAACAAGCCTACCTTGCCACCCTTGGCAAACGGGCAGAGTAGGTCGATGACCTTGATACCGGTTTCCAGCAGCTCGGTCGCACCGGACTGATCCTCGAAACTCGGTGCCGGCTGGTGAATGCCGCGCAGGACTTCCGCCTGCACCGGCCCTTTGTGATCGACCGGCTCACCCAGCACGTTCATGATCCGGCCCAAGGTCGCGATCCCGACTGGTACCGAAATCGGTGCTTCGGTGTTGGTTACCGCCATGTTGCGTTTCAGACCTTCTGACGCTCCCATCGCAATGGTGCGGACCACACCATCACCAAGTTGCTGCTGTACTTCCAGCGTCAGGCCGTTTTCATCAATGCGAAGCGCATCGTAGATTTTTGGCACCGATCCACGGGGGAACTCAACGTCCACCACCGCGCCGATGATTTGCACGATATTGCCAGAACTCATTCTTTGGGTTCCCCTTAGCTTGTTTCACCGGGCGTCCAGCGGAACCGGACGCCCGCTGCGAGCCTATACCGCCGCGGCGCCGCCAACGATCTCGGCCAGTTCTTGGGTGATCGACGCCTGCCGGGCCTTGTTGTAGATCAATTGCAACTCATCAATGAGGGCGCCGGCATTGTCGGACGCACTCTTCATGGCAACCATGCGCGACGCCATTTCACAGGCGACATTTTCCACCAGAGCCTGATAAACCACCGACTCGCCATAACGCCGCAGCAGCAACTCGATGAGATCCTTGGGATCAGGTTCGTAGATGTAATCCCAACGATGCGCCGGTGCGGCGTCCTGCACCTCAGCGGTAATCGGCACCAGCTGCTCAATTTTGGGCTTCTGGCTCATCGTATTGACGAATTCGTTATAGACTAGGTAGATCGCGTCGACGCGGCCTTCCGTAAAGGCATCAGCCATAACCTTGACTGGCCCTAGCACATCCTCGAAGCGCGGCGCATCGCCCAAGTGCGAAACGTGGGCCACGATATTGCCCTTCAGCCGGCGGAAGAACTGGAACGCCTTAGTGCCGACCGTGCAAACATCGACCTCGACGCCCTGCGTCCGCCACTGCTGCATGGCAATGATGGCGGCCTTAAACAGGTTCGTATTCAGCCCGCCACACAGACCCCGGTCAGTAGAAATGACTATCAGCCCAACCCGCTTCAGCTCACGCTCAATCAGCCCCGGACTGCGATACTCGGTATGGGCATGCGCCAGATGCGAGATCACGTTGCGAATCTTGCTCGCGTAAGGCCGGGCCGCTCGCATACGTTCCTGCGCCTTGCGCATTTTGCTCGCCGCCACCATTTCCATGGCTTTGGTGATTTTCTGAGTACTTTTAATACTCTTGATTTTGGTTCGTATTTCTTTGGCGCCGGCCATGCTGGTACCCGCTTACACGTAGTGGGTCTTGAAATCTTCCACGACCTTTTTCAAGCCCGCTTCGATTTCGTCGTTGTAATCGCCCTTGACATTGATCTTGTCAACTAGGCTGGCCTGGTTAGCCCGCGCAAACGCCAGCAGTCCGGCCTCAAAGTCGCCAATCTTGTTAAGCGGCACGTCATCTAGGTAACCGCGATCCGCCGCAAACAACGAGATCGCCATGTCTGCCACCGACATCGGCGAATACTGCTTTTGCTTCATTAACTCGGTGACCCGCTGGCCGCGTTCAAGCTGCTTGCGGGTAGCCTCGTCGAGATCAGAAGCAAACTGGGCAAACGCTGCCAGTTCCCGGTACATCGCCAGCGCGAGCCGAATACCACCGCCGAGTTTCTTGATGATCTTGGTCTGAGCGGCGCCGCCAACCCGGGACACCGAAAGGCCAGGATTGATGGCAGGCCGGATGCCGGCATTGAACAGGTCAGTTTCCAGATAAATCTGGCCGTCGGTGATCGAAATCACGTTAGTCGGCACGAAGGCAGACACGTCACCGGCTTGGGTTTCAATGATCGGTAGAGCGGTCAACGAACCAGTCTGGCCTTTTACCTCGCCATTGGTCAGACGCTCGACCTCATCAGCGCTGATCCGGGAGGCCCTCTCCAGCAACCGCGAATGCAGATAAAACACATCACCGGGGAACGCTTCGCGACCGGGTGGACGGCGGAGCAGCAGCGACACTTGCCGGTAGGCAACGGCCTGCTTGGATAGATCGTCATAGACAATCAGGGCGTCTTCGCCACGATCCCGGAAGTATTCACCCATCGCGCAACCGGAATAAGCGGAGGTGTACAGCATCGCCGCCGACTCGGAGGCGCTGGCAGCGACGATGATGGTGTGATCCATCGCGCCATGCTCTTCCAGCTTGCGGACCACGTTGGCGATAGACGAATTTTTTTGCCCAATCGCAACATAGATGCACTTGATGCCGGTGCCTTTCTGATTGACGATGGTGTCAATCGCCACCGCAGTCTTGCCCGTTTGGCGGTCGCCGATGATCAATTCCCGCTGACCGCGCCCAATCGGCACCATCGAGTCAATCGCCTTGAGCCCGGTTTGCACAGGCTGGCTGACCGATTGCCGTTCGATGACGCCCGGCGCGATCTTTTCAATCGGCGAACTTAGAGTGGTATTGATCGGCCCCTTGCCGTCAATCGGCTGACCCAAGGCGTTAACCACCCGCCCCAGCAGAGCTGGTCCAACCGGTACTTCCAAAATGCGACTGGTGCAAAGCGCCTTGTCGCCTTCGGCCAAGTGCTCATACTGGCCCAGGATCACCGCGCCGACCGAGTCGCGCTCCAGATTCATGGCTAGGCCATAAGTCACCGGGTCGCCTTCCCGAGGCGCCGGAAACTCGATCATTTCGCCCTGCATCGCATTATCAAGGCCGTAAATCCGTGCGATGCCATCGGCCAGACTAACAATGGTGCCCTCGGTGCGGGCCTCAGCGGTCGCCTCATAACCTTGCAGGCGCTGCCGAATCAGATCGCTGATTTCGGATGGTTTGAGTTGCATGAACGGTATTCCCCTTACTGGCTCAAGGCCATGGCGAGTTTGTCCAGCCGACCGCGGGCCGAACCGTCAATTACCCGATCTCCGATCCGGATCACCGCACCCGCAATGAGCGATGCATCCGTCTTGCAGTTCAGTTCGACGCTGCGTTTGAACCTAGCGGTGAGTGCCTTGGAAATGCTGTCGCTTTGCACCGCAGTGACTTCAGTGGCGGTGATCAGCTCGGCATGGAGAACGCTTTCCGCCTCCGCTCGCAACCGCTCAAACAGGACAGCGATGCCCGGAAGCTGGTGTAGCCGGTGAAACTCAGCCAGCATCCTGAGAAAAGCGACGAACACTGTCGGCGTTTCCAGGCCGCCGCGCACATCACGACACAGTCCAGCGACCAGCTCAGCTTTCTGCTCGCCACGCAACTGGGGATTCCAAGGCCCCAACAAATGGCGCATGGCCGGATCGGCGGCAACAGCGGCGGCGGCTTGCAGCAGCTCCGACCAGAGCGGTAGAGCCTGGGCGTCCTGGGCGTCCTCAAACGCAGCGCGGGCATAAGGCCGGGCGGCGGCGGCGGGTCGGACAACGGGTGTGGTTTCAGCCATGGGCGTGGTCCGAGTGGTTAAAGTTGCGCGACCAGGTCATCCAGCAGCGCCGCGTTGGCCGCTTCGTCCACCTCGCGCCGGAGAATCTTGCCGGCACCGGCGATGGCCAGACTGACAACCTGATGACGGAGTTGCTCGCGGGCACGGTTGGCCTCCTGCTCAATTTCCGCCTTGGCGGCGGCTAACTGGCGGTCGCCTTCAGTACGAGCATCCAGTTTCGATTGCTCAATGACCTCATTAGCGCGTTTATGGGCTTGGGCGACAATCTCGGCAGCCTGCTGCTTGGCTTCTTTCAGCAATTGAGCAGCTTTGACCTTGGCCAGTTCCTGCTCACGCATTCCGCGCTCTGCAGACGCCAAGCCGTCGGCGATTCGCTTCTGGCGGTCCTGCATGGCCTGGATGATCGGCGGCCATACATACTTCATGGTAAACAGCACCAGAAGGCCGAACGTGATCATCTGCCCGATAAGGGTGGCATTGAAGTTCACGCGGTTACCTCCTTAGATACGCGGTGGTGGCACACGAAACTTCTTACTTGGCCAAGTGTTGCAGGACTGGACCGAGGAAGGGATTGGCGAAGGTGAAGAACAGCGCGATACCGACGCCGATCATGGTCACCGCATCGAGCAAGCCGGCAACAATGAACATCTTAACCTGCAAGGCAGGAATCATTTCCGGCTGGCGAGCGGCTCCCTCGAGAAACTTGCCGCCCAGCAGGGCAAAGCCGATGGCGGTGCCCAGCGCACCCAAGCCCAGAATTAGAGCCACGGCGATAACAGTCATACCCTGCACTTGAGCAATCAGGCTTGCAGCTTCCATTATGATCTCCCGTTTAGAGATTGAGGTGTGGATGGAAAAAAACCGGTCGGGCGTACTTGGCGTCAGCCCTTAATGGTCAGCAACTTAATGATCCTCGTGCGCCATGCTCAGGTACACGATGGTCAGCACCATGAAGATAAAGGCTTGCAGGGTGATGATCAGGATGTGAAACACCGCCCACGGCCAACCAAGGGTAAACTGGACCCACCACGGCAGCAGCGCGATCAAGATGAAAATCAGTTCACCCGCGTAGAGGTTGCCAAAAAGACGCAGACCGAGCGAAATAGGCTTGGCTAAGTCTTCAACAATCCGCAGCAACAGATTGAATGGCATGAACCACTTGCCGAACGGATGGGTCAGAATCTCCATGGTAAAATGAATGGGTCCCTTAACCTTGATGCTGTAGTAATAAACCAGCAACAACACCGAAATCGACATACCAAAAGTTGAGTTCAGGTCTGTGGAAGGCACTGATCGCAGATAAGGGATGCCGAGCAGACCAGCGATAGACGGCAATAGATCAACCGGCAGTAGATCCATTGCGTTCCACAGGAACACCCAGACAAAGATAGTCAGCGCCAGCGGGGCAATCACTGGATTGCGCCCGTGGAAGGAATCCTTGACTTGGGTATCGACAAACTCGACCATGATTTCGCAGAAGTTCTGCAACGGCCCCGGCACATCGCTGGTAGCGGTTTTAGCGGCTTTCATGAACAGCCACAGGAACAGCGCCCCCAACCCGACTGAGAACAGCAGCGTGTCCAGATGAATCACACCAAAACCACCGGTCTCCTCCCCGTGCAGGAAGTGCATCTCGGTCAGATCAAACCGGAGATTGGTCAAATGGTGAACGATGTATCCCGTCATGGAATGACCCGTTTCGCTCATGGCGTCCTCACTGAAGCGGTAGAAGCATGGAAGGTAAAGGGCAGCGCCAACCAGTACGCCAACAGCGCTGCACTGTACGCCAGCAGCAACGGCAGGGGTGCGACCGGAAGCCAGAGGAAGGCGGCGCTCAACAGGATAACGGTCAGCAACAGCTTGACAACCTCACCCACATAAAACGCCTGGGCGATTTTGGCGGCGGGCGATCCAATACGGATGGAAAATATCTTGCTAGCAAAGTAGATGCTGACCAAAACACTGACGCCGCCGCCGATCAGCGCCGACCACACCGCCTGGAGATCGCTGAACACCAAGGAAACAGCAGCAACCGCCAACGTGACGAGCAACTGAATGAGGGCAATGCGGCGGGTAACCTGCTTCACGCCCATAACCCACACGGGGGGTGATGATCTGGACGCCAATGGCATGCTGGGCATGGGATATGTAGTTATTAGTCTTTGGTTTTATAGTGATTTTTTCCACACGGGGCCGGGATCCGCACTTGGTGTTCCTCAGAACCCGGGGGGTGTTCAACCGTGTAGACTGTCATGGAATTATAGGGAATCCTGCGTATCACGGTCAATGAAAATCACCGGTTCATTTCACCCGGGACAGGATACCATCTAGCTCATCCAAACTGTTGTAATGGATCACTACGCTGCCCTTGCCGGAGGCACCATGCCGCACCCGCACCCGAGCTCCTAATCGTTCCGCCAGGTCGTTTTCAAACCGATGGATATCAGGATCCGGCAGTTTGACCGGCGACGATTCGGCAGGATCATCCTGCTGAAGACGGCGAACCAGCTGTTCAGTCTCCCGCGCCGACAGCCCCCGTAACTGCACCTGAAGAGCGGCTTCCCGTTGCAGGACAGGTGGCAACGGCAGCAGGGCGCGGGCGTGGCCCATATCCAGCTTGCGCTCTCGCACCAGACGTTGCACGTCTTCGCTTAAGTCCAGCAGCCGCAGCAGGTTGCTGATCGTCGCCCGTGACCGGCCCACCGCTTCCGCAGCCTGCTGGTGGGTGAGTTCAAACTCGGTGATCAGCCGATGCAGGGCGGCGGCTTCCTCTAATGGGTTCAAATTCTCACGTTGGATGTTTTCGATCAGCGCCACCGCAATCGCCGCCCGATCCGGCAGGTCGCGAATCACCGCAGGCACCTCACGCAAGCCAGCCAATTGCGCAGCCCGCCAGCGGCGCTCGCCGGCGATTAGTTCGTAGCGATCTCCGCCCAACGGCCGCACCAGCACCGGCTGCACCACACCCTGCGCACGGATTGATTCAGCCAGTTCCTGCAAGCTGTCCTCGCGCAAATCCTGGCGTGGCTGATACCGACCTCGCTCAATCGACTCAACTGATAGCTGCCGCAGGATTTCGGTCGGGCCGGATTCTGGGACCGTTTCACTCCGCGCCGCCGCGCCGAGCAATGCATCCAGACCTCGGCCTAAACCACCTTTTTTCCGGATCATGCGTTGGTCTCACCATCGATCTTCGCCGCCGGCCGCCGCAACCGTTTCCGTACTTCCTTGGCCAGTTCCCGATAGCTCTGCGCTCCTCGGGAACTGTCGTCGTAACAGATAATGGGTAAACCATAACTGGGCGCTTCGGCCAACCGCACATTACGGGGAATCAGCGTCTCAAAGACCGCTTCACCGAAATGTTCCAAAATCTGGCTGGATACGTCGTTAGCTAACCGGTTACGCGCATCGAACATAGTGCGCACCAGACCCTCGATCCGCAGGCCAGGATTAGTCGATTTACGCACCTTTTCAATGGTGTCGAGCAGCGCCGACAGTCCTTCCAGCGCGTAATACTCACACTGCACTGGAATGATGACCGAGTGGGCTGCGGTCAGAGCGTTGACCGTCAGCATATTCAGCGCCGGCGGGCAATCAATCAGGATCACGTCGAAATTCCAGACGACCGGGGCCAGCGCCACACGGAGTCGGTCAGGCGCATTGTCCTTTTCCAGCAGATTGACCTCGGCGGCAGTCAGGTCGCCGTTGGCCGGCAATAACTGCATCTGGGCTTTTTCCACCCACTGCAGGGCTTCGGTCAGGGTCGCCTCGCCGAGCAGCACGTCGTAACTGGTGGCGGGAACGGTGTGCTTGTCCACCCCACAGCCCATCGTGGCGTTGCCTTGGGGATCGAGATCAATCAGCAGCACATTCTGCCGCAGCGCCGCCAGGCAGGCGGCCAGGTTGACGGCAGTGGTGGTTTTGCCGACCCCGCCCTTCTGGTTGGTGATTGCGATAATGGCGGCCATGAACTTGGGTGAACTCAGATCTCGGTGTCAGGAAACGGGCGCGGGGGCCAGATGCACCAGATGGCGTTCGGCCTCCAGGTGCGGGACATGCAGTGGGTAGACGCCGACCACGGTATAGCCGGGTGGCAGGTGGGCCAATTCATCGTCAGGAAAAACCCCCTTCATCGCCAGCAATCGGCCATTAGGCGCGCATAGCCGACCAGCACCAGCCACCATGTCTGCCAAGGTCGCAAAGGCCCGCGACACTACACAGTCAAAGAGTGTGACCGATGGATAATCCTCAACCCGGCTACGAACAACGCTGACATTGATCAGTTGCAATTCAGCAACGACCTGCATCAGAAAACGGGTGCGCTTACCGTTGCTATCTAACAGGCAAAATTCGCGGTCTGGCTGGGCAATAGCCAGCGGAATCCCCGGTAATCCCGCCCCGCTGCCCACATCCAGCACTCGTGTTCCTTGCAACCACGGCAGAATCGACAGACTGTCCAGCAGATGCCGGATCACCATCGCATCCAGATCGCGCACGGCGGTAAGGTTATAGGCGCGATTCCAGCGTTCCAGTAGAGTAAGGTAGCGCGCCAAGCGGCGGCTAGCTTCGACTGGTAGCCGGATACCCAACCGTTCGCTGCCTTCAATAATGGGTTGCTCGATGCGCTCGCTGCTCATAAGGTTACGATTTGTCGGCGGGCCTTATCGCTTCTGGAATGAACAACAGGATAATATCATGACCGTCGGTCATGGCAGGGGCAGAACAACGCTTTCCTGACGCCATTCAAGGCGAAACCAACTGCCGCGATGCTCAATGGGCAGGTCACCAAGATATTCAGCAACACCCTGAAAGATCAGTTGCTTGAGCCACAGCGAGGGAGAGAAGCAACGAACAGAACACCAGTCGGAAACAGGCAACCCTTAAGGAGCGATAACGACGCAACATCTTGATCGCCAAAGAACCAACCGGCAGAAAACGGCAAAACCTTGGAATGCAGACAGCTAAAGCTGCATTTAAGCGGACACGCTCGCGAACTTCACCAGAGAGTTGAATTTGGCGCTACGAGCCAGAACACGAACGCAAGCAATTAATTTTGATGGTGGGCGATGCTGGGTTCGAACCAGCGACCCCTGCCGTGTGAAGGCAGTGCTCTACCACTGAGCTAATCGCCCGTTGAAACGGGAGGCGCATTATAAGGATTAGACGCCGGTTTTGACAAGCCACACCATCGTTCAGAGATATTCCACCTCAACGATCTCGCAGGTCTTGAGCCCACCTGGAGTTTGCACCTCCACCACATCGCCAACGAATTTACCGATCAACGCCCGGGCAATCGGCGAACTAAAGGAAATTTTGCCCTGCTTGATGTCGGCCTCATCCTCGCCGACGATCTGGTAGCGCTTCTCTTCGCCATTGTCCTCATCGATAAACCGCACCGTCGATCCAAAAACGACCTTGTCCGAAGGCGGCAAACTGGTGATATCGATGATATGAGCGTTAGCCAGCTTGGCTTCGATCTCAGCGATCCGGCCTTCCGCGAAACTCTGCTGCTCGCGGGCGGCATGATATTCGGCGTTTTCCTTCAAATCACCGTGGGCGCGGGCCTCCGCAATGGCGGCGGTGATGCGTGGCCGCGCTACTGCCTTGAGTTCGTGCAATTCGGCGCGGAGTTTAACAGCGCCGGCATTAGTCATTGGTACCCGTTGAATCATGCGTGTAGCTCCCGATGCAAATCCTGGAGGCAGTTGACACTGGCGTTGTCGAGTTCACGCAAGGCCTGACACGTCGCCCGCGCCGCAGCGAGGGTGGTGGTATAGCTGACTTTGTGCATCAGGGCCTCGCGACGAATGGAGAAGGAATCGGCAATTGCCTGTTTACCTTCAGTGGTGTTGATGATCAGGTGAATCCGGTCATTCTTGATTAAATCCACGATGTGCGGGCGGCCCTCACCCACCTTGTGGACGGTTTCACAATCCAGCCCGTGCGTTTGCAGGAATGCTGCGGTACCTTTAGTAGCTACCAGCGTAAAGCCCAGCCGTTCCAGATCACGAGCGATGTCCACTGCTCTGGCCTTGTCAATATCGCGCACACTGATAAAGGCCCGCCCACCGCGCGGCAATTGATCACCGGCGCCGAGCTGCGCCTTGGCGAAGGCTTCGCCAAAACTGCGGCCAATGCCCATCACTTCGCCGGTGGATTTCATTTCCGGCCCTAGCAGCGGATCGACACCGGGAAACTTGACGAAGGGAAACACCGCTTCTTTGACAGAATAATAGGCAGGGATAATCTCGCCGGCGATGCCCTGGTCTGCCAGACTGCGCCCAACCATGCAGCGAGCGGCGATCTTGGCCAGCGGCCGACCAGTCGCTTTAGACACATACGGTACAGTGCGGGAGGCGCGGGGGTTGACCTCCAGAATGTAAATAGCATCGCCCTGAATGGCAAACTGGGCGTTCATCAGCCCGACCACCTCCAGTTCCAGCGCCATCGCCCGCATCTGTTGCCGCAGCCGATCCTGTACGGCGGGACTCAGTGAGTAGGGCGGCAAGGAGCAAGCCGAATCGCCGGAATGGACGCCAGCCTCTTCGATATGCTCCATGATCCCGCCGATAATCACGTCCCGCCCATCACTGAGCGCGTCTACGTCAACTTCCACTGCGTCGCTGAGGAAGTGATCCAGCAGCACCGGCGAATCGTTAGAGACTTGCACCGCCTCGCGCATGTAGCGGCGCAAATCCTCTTCCTGATGGACGATCTCCATCGCCCGTCCACCAAGAACGTAGGAGGGCCGCACCACCAGCGGATAGCCGATTTCCCGCGCCAGCCGCACCGCTTCTTCCGGCTCGCGGGCGGTGCGGTTGAGCGGCTGCAACAGACCGAGGCGGTGAATCATCTGCTGGAACCGCTCCCGATCCTCGGCCCGATCAATGGCATCCGGGCTGGTGCCGATGATCGGGACGTCATTGGCCTCCAGTGGTTTGGCTAGTTTGAGCGGAGTCTGACCGCCGTACTGGACGATGACACCTTGGGGTTGCTCCTTGCGGACGATCTCCAGCACGTCTTCCAGGGTCAGCGGTTCGAAGTAAAGCCGATCCGAGGTATCGAAATCAGTGGAGACCGTTTCCGGGTTGCAATTGACCATGATGGTTTCATAACCATCCTCGCGCAGCGCCAGCGCGGCATGAACACAGCAATAGTCGAATTCGATACCCTGACCAATGCGGTTGGGGCCGCCGCCCAGCACCATGATTTTTTTTCGGTTGGTCGGCTCGGCCTCGCACTCTTCCTCATAGGTCGAGTAGAGATAAGCGGTGCTGGTGGCAAATTCGGCAGCGCAGGAATCGACCCGCTTGTAAACTGGATGCACGTCCAGTCGATCCCGCAACTGGCGAACCGTGGTTTCATCGGAACCGCTTAGAGTTGCCAGGCGGCTGTCGGAGAAGCCCTTGCGCTTGAGGAAGTACAACCGATCTCGCGCCTGCAATCCCGCCAATCCCTGCGTGCGAGTTTCGCCGGCGATCTGGACCAGCTCCTCGATCTGCGCCAGAAACCAAGGATCAATCCAGGTCAACTCGTGCAGCGTTTCTATCGAATAGCCCAGCCGGAACGCCTCGGCGACATACCACAGTCGTTGGGGGCCAGGAACACCGAGTTCCTGTTTGAGGACACTATGGGGATCGGGGCGGTGCCGATCGAGAATTTCAGTGAGACCGTCTACACCGATTTCCAGGCCGCGCAACGCTTTCTGGAGCGATTCCTGAAAGGTGCGGCCAATCGCCATGACTTCGCCGACCGACTTCATTTGGGTGGTCAGGCGCGGATCGGCCTGCGGGAATTTCTCGAAGTTGAAGCGCGGCACCTTGGTGACGACGTAATCAATGCTCGGCTCGAACGAGGCCGGGGTGCGCCCGCCGGTAATCTCGTTCTGCAATTCATCCAGGGTGTAGCCGACCGCCAGTTTGGCCGCGACCTTGGCAATCGGAAAACCCGTCGCCTTGGAGGCCAGCGCCGAGGAACGGGACACCCGGGGGTTCATCTCGATAATGACCATCTGCCCGTTGGCCGGATTAATGGCGAACTGGACATTAGAGCCGCCGGTATCGACCCCGATCTTACGCAACACCGCCAGTGAGGCGTTGCGCATGATCTGATATTCCCGGTCAGTCAGCGTCTGAGCCGGGGCGACTGTAATCGAGTCGCCGGTATGGACGCCCATCGGATCGAAATTTTCGATGGCGCAAATGATGATGCAGTTGTCGGCGCGATCCCGCACCACTTCCATTTCAAATTCCTTCCAGCCCAGCACTGATTCTTCGATCAGCACTTCGCTGAGCGGCGACAGATCTAGACCGCGTTCCACAATTTCAACCAGCTCTTCGCGGTTGTAGGCGATGCCACCGCCGCTGCCGCCAAGCGTAAAGGACGGACGGATGATGGTTGGAAAACCGATGTCGGGTTGCCGGGCCAGCGCTTCTTCCAAAGTGTGGGCAATGGCGGAATGCGGGGTTTTCAGGCCGATCTCGGCCATCGCTTTACGAAACCGGTCGCGATCTTCGGCCATATCAATCGCATCGGGCGCAGCGCCGATCATCTCTACTGCGTATTGCTCCAACACCCCATGCCGCACCAGATCGAGGGCGCAGTTCAACGCGGTCTGGCCACCCATGGTGGGCAACAGCGCATCAGGCCGTTCGCGGGCAATGATGTGGGACACCGTACGCCAGTGAATCGGCTCGATGTACACCGCATCGGCCATGTTCGGGTCCGTCATGATGGTCGCTGGATTAGAGTTTACCAAGATGACCCGGTACCCCTCCTCCCGTAGTGCCTTGCAGGCCTGGGCGCCGGAATAGTCGAACTCGCAGGCCTGGCCGATCACGATAGGACCGGCGCCGATGATCAGGATGCTTTTTAAATCAGTGCGCTTGGGCATGGCTTAAGTCATTTGTCCACGGAAGACACGGAAAGCACGGAAAAAGAAAGAACGGAAATAAAGAAACCGCAAATTCGTGTTGACGGTAGATGGCCGCTTGGGAGGTCAGTGGGATCGGTATGCTGCCATCAGCCCGATGAACCGGTCAAAGAGCGGTGCGACATCATGCGGGCCAGGGCTAGCTTCGGGATGCCCCTGAAAACTAAAGGCCGGCTGGTCGACGCAGGCGATGCCCTGTAGCGAGCCATCAAATAGCGAGCGGTGGGTGGGTCGCACATTGGCTGGAAGCGTGGTTTCGTCAACGGCAAAACCATGATTCTGGCTGCTGATCATCACCTGACCGGTTTGCAGATCGATCACGGGATGATTGCCGCCGTGATGGCCGAACTTCATTTTTATGGTTCGTGCGCCGCAGGCCAGTCCCAACAGTTGATGGCCGAGACAGATTCCAAACAACGGAACGCCTATCACTAGCAATTCGCGGATGGCGGCAATGGCGTAGTCGCAGGGTTCGGGATCACCCGGACCATTGGACAGAAACACCCCATCAGGTTGCAAGGCCATGACTTCGGCGACTGGAGTTTGCGCGGGAACCACAGTCAGCCGGCAACCGCACTCAACTAGCCGCCGCAGGATGTTGCGTTTGATGCCATAGTCGTAGGCAACCACATGATAGCGGGTCTCGCTGACGGCGGAAAAATGGTTGTCGTACAACTGCCAAACGCCCTCACGCCATTCATAGGGCGCAGCCGTACTCACCACCCGCGCCAAATCCATCCCTTTCAGGCCGGGAAACGCCCGGGCCAGAGTCAACGCCCATTCGGCATCCCGATCATCACCGGCCATGATACAGCCACTCTGCGCTCCTTTTTCCCGCAACAATCGGGTCAGTCGGCGGGTATCAATTCCGGCCAGCGCGACCACTCCGCGTTCGCGCAGGTAGTCCTCCAGCGGTTGCCGACTGCGCCAGTTGCTGACGCGAGGTGGGCAATCCCGCACCACCAAACCACCAGCGTGAATGCGGGCGGCTTCCTCATCACCGGAATTAGTCCCGACATTACCGATGTGCGGGTAGGTCAGGGTAATGATTTGCCGGCAGTAGGACGGATCGCTGAGGATTTCCTGATAGCCGGTTATCGAAGTGTTGAACACCACTTCGCCCTGGGCATGGCCATCAGCGCCGATGGATTCGCCCCAGAACAGGCTGCCGTCTTCCAGGGCCAGAAGCGCGGGTTTCCTCAAGGGAGCCTCCAGAAATAAGCGCACAATAAAGGAGCGGCGCGAAGGCCGCTCCGGGAAAGACCATGCTGAAAAGAGATACCGAACTAAGGAGAGTCTACCAAATCGCACGGCACTGCTCTAGCAGTGCAGATCGTTCAGCGCAGACCAAGAACGTCCTGCATATCAAATAAGCCGGGTTTGCGCCCCGCCAGCCAAGCCGCAGCCCGCACCGCACCTTTGGCAAAGGTCATCCGGCTGGAGGCGCGATGGGTGATTTCGAGGCGTTCGCCTACATCAGCAAACAGCACGGTATGCTCGCCGACAATATCACCAGCCCGAACCGTGGCGAACCCAATCGTCCGGCGGTCGCGTTCGCCAGTGACGCCCTCTCGGCCATAAACTGCACATTGATTCAAATCGCGACCCAGAGTTTTTGCAATCACCTGCCCCATAGCCAGCGCGGTGCCAGATGGCGCGTCAACCTTGTGGCGATGGTGCGCTTCGATAATTTCAATATCTACCGTGTCACCGAGTATCTGCGCAGCCAGTTCTAGCAATTTGAAGCTAAGATTGACCCCAATGCTCATATTCGGCGCGAAGACAATCGGAATAATATGGGCGGCAGCAGCAATTTCAGCTTTCTGCTCAGGAGAAAAGCCGGTGGTGCCAATGACCATCGCTTTACCGGACTTGCAGCAGAGCTTTAAATGAGTCAGGGTTGCCGCCGGGCGGGTAAAATCAATCAGCACTTCAAAGCAGTCCGTGCATACCGCTAAATCGGCGACGATAGACGTACCCAATCGGCCAATGCCTGCAACTTCACCGGCATCAGAACCAATGAATGAGCTCTCAGGATGATCCGAGGCGACCGTGCATTGCATATCCCCAGCTTGTTGGCAAGCATCCAGCAGGTTGCGGCCCATGCGTCCAGCAACCCCGGCAATAGCAACGTGAATCATGACGGGCGTTCCTCACCAAGCGTTAAAGATATGGGCAAAAAAAAAGGCTACGCGCTAACGTAACCCTGAATTTTATGGAGCGGGTGATGGGAATCGAACCCACGCTATCAGCTTGGGAAGCTGAAGTTCTACCATTGAACTACACCCGCTGGACAATGCTTCCTGCGCTCTGCGCTAGACTAACGCAGGCATTCACGGCGCGCATTCTACCTGTAGACCATGCCCCTGACAAGTTTGCATGATTATGACAGAGGCATGGCGCAGATGCGGTTTATTCAGGAATGCGCAGTGCTTCCGGATCCGCCGCCTGCTTCAGCCAACCCGGCTTTTTGCCGCGTCCAGTCCAAGTCTGTTCGGGGTTGGCCGGATTACGGAATTTCGGGACGCCGACCGCCCGGCGCTTGCGCACGGAAAAGGCGAGAACTTCCTGTGGCGTCATATCAAAGGTATCAGCCATTTTGAACATCTGTTCACGCGCAGCCAGGATTTCGCCAACCTTTTTCTCTTCAATTGCATCCTCTGCTTTCCGGATTATCGCCTTGAGGTCTTCGATGGAAGAAGTACTGACGATGGTTTCAATAGTGTTGCTCATAGTTTTTTAGACACCGTTGTTTATCGGGTTTGGAGAAAGAGGGATTGGAACAACATAATCATTGTAGAACACTTTTTTTTGAGTCTGCAATCCTTTTTAATCACTTTAGAATAATCCAGTAGAGTAATACGATGTGACTGATCAAACAGAGGCCGATTTCACAATGAGTTCACCTGATGCATCTGGAGATGGTTCGCCGATTAGGACGGCATGGGCTGAGTTGAATGCCAGCGCTGATGCTCTACCGCGAATCCGCAGCTTTATGCGACGCGAGAGCCGGATAACCCGTGCCCAGCAACGCGCATTTGCCGAGTTATGGAGCCGGTTTGGGATCGATACGAGTACGGCGCGACTGGAACCGGAACAGATTTTTGGCCGGTGCGGGCCGCTGGTTCTGGAAATTGGCTTTGGCGATGGCGAGTCGCTGGCGGCGATGGCTGCCGCTGATCCACAAACTGATTATCTCGGAATTGAGGTCCATCGTCCCGGAATCGGCCACCTGCTATTGCGGGCCGATGAACTACAGTTGACTAATCTACGCGTTCTGTGTGCCGACGCTGCAGAAGTGATCGAGCGGCAACTGCCTGAAGCTTGTTTCAACCGTATTCAGATTTTCTTTCCTGATCCGTGGCCCAAAGCGCGTCATCATAAACGCCGCCTGATTCAGCCGTCATTCGTTGCACTGCTGACTAAAAAAATGGAGCCCAATGGACGATTGCTCATCGCGACCGACTGCGCGGATTACGCTCATTCCATTCTGGATTCGTTGAACGCCACACCTGAACTGCACAATACCGTCAATGGCGATGGGTTTGCGCCGCGCCCATCCCAACGACTGCCGACCCGGTTTGAGCAACGCGGTCAGCGGCTGGGTCATACGGTCTGGGATCTGGCGTTTGCACGCCGGGCTGAATAATGCAGAGCCGCGATGGCGTAGGGGCTTAGGCGGCAACGACAAAACTCCGTCAGCCAGTCGCCAAATTTTCACCCGCCCCTATAATGATTAGGTTCCTACGAACATCCGTACCGGGTCGCTGTGCAGATCTTGGCAGTGGTTCCGATCCCAAGATGGCAATGAGGTAAAGCGCATGTTTTCGAGGTTTTTTTTGGGCAAGCTGGGCTTTGGGCCATTGCCAATCTGGTTACTGAGCATAGCGTTGTGCGGGGCGACCGGTTCTGCGCTCGGGCAGGAAACCGGAGCGTCTGCCCCACCTACCGTGGCTGCCCGTGCTGCGGTGCTGATGAACCCCGCTACCGGTGAAATCCTGTTCGCCAAAGAACCACATTTGCGCCTGCCGCCCGCCAGCACCACCAAGGTATTAACAGCACTGGTGGTCATGGATCGACTCGATCCAAATGCGCGGGTGCTGGTCAGTCCACAAGCGGCGGGCGCCCCACCCAGTCGTGTTGGGCTACATCCCGGAGATGCCGCCCTGACCCAGGATTTACTGTATGGCCTGCTGCTGAAATCCGGTAATGACGCCGCTGAAACCTTGGCCGAAGCGGCAGGCGGTTCAATTCCCGGTTTTGCCGAATTGATGAACGCCAAGGCGCTACAGATTGGCGCACGCAATAGCCATTTCATGAATCCGCACGGTTTGCCCAATGATGACCACTACTCGACTGCTTACGATCTGGCGCTCATTTTCCGCCAGGCAATTCACTATCCGCTCTTTTCCGATATTATCGCCACACACAGCGCTGCATTGCGGATCGAATCGGGGCAAGGCGCTTACGACAATGCGCGACTGGTGCCGGTGGTCAGCCATAACCGATTGCTAGCGTCTTATGAAGGCTCACGCGGCGGCAAGACCGGGTTCACTTTCAAGGCCAGACACTGTTTTGTTGGTGAGGTTGACCGTGGCGGCATCCCGCTGATTGTGGCGGTTTTAAACAGCCCCAGCCGGGGTGCGCTGTGGCAGGATGCCCGCACTCTGCTTGACTATGGCTTTGCCCATTATGGGTTGGCCCCACCGCCACCCGTCCTGCCGGAACCGATGTTACGCATGGCCCGGACGGAGTCATCCGCCGTGCCAGCGTCTATGATCCGGTCACCAAACGGACAACGAAACCGGGCGGCAGCAGCAAATGACGACGACGATAACGATAACGATAACGTCCTTGTGCGTCCCAGCCGCCCAAAAGCAGCCGCCAAGGCCAAGGCGACTCCGGGCAGATTAGCGCTAACAAAAACCCAACCAACGGCAGGCAAACGTCAGAGTCAACCGGGCAAACCGGTAGCCCTGGCAGTGGCGAATCCGAAGAGCAAAGCAGCGGCGACGGCCCGTTCCAAAGGCAAACCAGCGGTAATTCCTACCAGCAAAGCGAATAAACCGCCTATTGCCAAGGTCGCTGCCCGCGTTGAACCAAGCGCCGGTAAATCGAAAAATATGAAGCCACGGATCTAATCGGCGATTGCTGCCGAATGAACCACGGCACCCGTGATGCGCCGGGTCTTTACCATACAGGCCATGTTGAGTCGGTTCGTCGGTTACGTTTCGACCGGGGCACCCTGCTGCTGGAAGGTGTCGCCGAACTGCCAGCGGGCCTGGATGTTTGGTTCCAGTACGATCCGCGAGTAGACGCCTACCGCGCTCCGGCCCATTGCTACAGTGCGGTGATTGGCCCACTCAAGGGGAAACTGGCCGGCAATCGCGCCCCGCGTTACCAGCGCCGGGAGCTGGTTTGCGCGCTGGAGATGACGCCCTATCCACATCAACAGGAGGCGCTGGCGGCCTGGCAGGCAGCGCGAGGTCGCGGCGTCGTCGCATTGCCGACCGGGGCGGGTAAAACGCTGGTCGGACTACTGGCGCTGCGTTGGGCGCAGCGGGATGGGCTGGTGCTGGTTCCCACCCTCGACCTGATGCAACAGTGGTATGCGCTGTTGCGAGCCGCATTCCCGGATCAGGAAATTGGCCTGATCGGCGGTGGTTATCACGAACCGCAACCGCTGACCATCGCGACTTACGACTCCGCCGCCCGCCATATTGAGCGGCTGGGCGACCGGTTTGGCCTGCTGATTTTCGACGAGGCGCACCATTTGCCTTCAGAGTTTTACCGGGTTATCGCTGAATTTTCGCTCGCGCCCTACCGACTGGGCCTGACGGCAACACCGGAACGCAGCGACGGACGCGACGCCGACTTGCCGGAATTGATCGGCCCGATCATTTACCGCAAGCGCCCGGAACAACTGGCCGGCGGCGCGTTAGCCGAATTTCAGCTAAGGACGATTCACGTCGATCTGGCTCCTGCTGAACGCACCGCCTATCAGCAGGCGCTGGATGAGCGCAATGCTTTTTTGCAGGCACAACAGATTTCCCTGGGCACCCTGGAAGGCTGGAATCGGTTCGTGATGTGTTCGGCCCGCAGCAGTGAAGGCCGCCGCGCCATGCTGGCCCATCGCACTGCCCGGCGTATTGCCCACGCTACCCCAGCCAAACTACGGACGCTGGACATGATTCTGGCTAATCATCCGGGCGTAAAAACGGTGATTTTCACCGAGGATAACGCCACCGCCTACGAAGTCTCGCAACGGTTTCTGATCCCTTGTCTGAGTCACCAGACTGCCGTCAAGGAGCGCCAGGCCATCCTCGACTTATTCAAGACAGGCGTTTACATGGCGATTGTCGCCAGCAACGTGCTCAATGAGGGTGTGGACGTACCGGATGCTTCAATTGGCGTCATTCTGTCGGGCAGCGCCTCAGTGCGTGAGTTTGTCCAGCGATTGGGGCGGATTCTGCGGCGCGGCGAGGGCAAGAAAGCAGTGCTTTACGAAGTGATTGCTCGTGAAACTCGCGAGGAACGGGTCGCTGAACGACGCCGCATCGCGCCCGGCACCAGCCAGCGAGCAGAACGGATCGAAGCGACGTTGGCGCTGTTCGATCCGCAGCGCACCACCGATTCTGAACCCGACCACTGATGCTCCCCTCCGATCTCCTCTTCTCCCGCCGGCGCGGCGCCGAGGTTTACCCGCGTTTCCTGAAACGTGAGCAGCAGGTCTGGGCAGAACAAGTCCTCAATCTGATTCGTGACTATCAGCATCGCAGCCGAGGTGAATTGCAGGCGGCGCTGCGGGCGTTGGAGGGCGATTCGCCCGATTACCGTATCGTGCGCGGCTTTGCCCATCTAGCCTTAAACGCTGCTGAATTCACCCTGGCAACCGGCGATCTGCAACCAGAGCTGTTGCGACGGGAACTGTTTACCTTGGCGGCGGAACGCGGCGGTTATGGCGAAACCCAGGCTCAGGCGGTGCTGGAAGCAGTCGCGCCGCGCTATCAACTGGAAGCGGAAACCTTACGTGAAGCCCTGTACGCCGATCTGCCGGAAAATCACCGATTGACCGTGTTGCCCGAATTCACCCCGGAGCGGTTGATTGATCGCTACAACCTGGCCCAGGCTCAAGGTCTGCTGTATTCGGCGCTGCATCTGCGCCTGACCGCTCATCGCAATGTCCCCGGCGAATACCGGCGACTATTCCGCCATCTCAAGTTTCACGGCCTGATGTACGCGGTCGAAGGTCATCTGGACGACGGCTATCAAATTTACGTCGATGGTCCGGCCAGCCTGTTCAAGCAAACCCGCAAATACGGTTTGCAAATGGCGATGTTTCTGCCGGCGTTGCTGCGGGTCAGTCGTTGGGCGATGGAGGCGGTATTGCAACGGGATGGGCTGGAGTTGCGTTACCAAATCGATTCGCAATCACCGTTACGTTCGCTGGATGCGCCACCGCCCGCTTATGACAGTTTGCTGGAGGAACGCTTTGCCACGCGCTGGGCAAAGCAAGGAACGCCGTGGGTGTTGGAGCGGGAGGTGTCCATCGTTGATTTGAAGGGAACGGTGTTCGTTCCCGATTTTGCCCTGCGCCATCCGGATGGCCGGGTGGCGCACATCGAGATCATGGGCTTTTGGCATCCCGACTATCTGCGCCGCAAGCTGGATAAACTGCGCCGGGCGGCGATGCCGGATCTGATCGTGGCGGTTTCGGAACGGTTGAATGTCGGCGCAGCCGATTTTCAGGATATTCCCGGCCCGGTGCTGTTTTTCAAGGGCCAGTTGGAACCCCGGCAGGTGCTGGCGGCGCTGGAGGCATTGGGGGCAACCAGCGCTGGTTGAATGCTGCTTACTGGCGCGGCCCGTCGATAATGTCGACCAGAGTATCGCCGTGGAACACCAGGGTTCTGAGGAAGGTTCCCGGCCCCAGGCTGTATTCCCATTTGTAAACCGGAATGATCCGGCGGGTTTCGGTTTCGTAGCCTGATGGGGGCGGATAGGGATTGGCCGGGTAATAACCATCACTGCGGCGCACCGTCTCTTCGAGAAAGCCGTCCTGCCAGGCGCTTTGCGGATCGCCGCAAATTTGCCGGACCCGCGACTGCGAATCGCCGGTATTCACCAGATAACTGCCGCAACGCAGGCTGTCGGCTACCGCAGTGGATACGCCTGCCGCCGCCAGGGTTGCAATCAAAACCCGCCTTCCGTACCCGCCCATGATGCCTCTCTCCGGTTCAAGTCACCGCCAGATTGTCGATCAATCGCGCCCGACCCAGCCAGGCCGCCGCGAAAATTCGCAGCGCGGCGTGATCCGGTTCAGGTCGCTGCAAATCATCAGCACGACGAATCTCCACATAATCCGGGCGAAAACCCGCCGCCGCCAATTGCGCCTTGGCCGCATTCTCCAACGCCACACTATCCCGGTCACCGGCCCGCCACCGTTCCGCCATTGCCTGTAAAACGGCATAGAGCGTTGGGGCAATGACTCGTTCTTCCACCGACAGATAGCCATTGCGCGAACTCATCGCCAATCCGTCCGCCTCCCGCACAGTAGGAATACCGATAACTTCCACTGGTAAATCCAGATCAGCGGTCATCCGCCGGATAATGATCAGTTGTTGCCAGTCTTTCTCCCCGAAAACCGCCACATCGGGCTGGACCAGGTTGAACAGTTTGGCGACCACCGTAGCGACCCCACCAAAATGAACGGGGCGGCTGGCTCCACACAGCAGTTGCGACAGTCCGGGTACGCTGACCTGAGTCATTTCAGCCAGTGGCCGTGGATAAATAGCGGCGACTTCCGGCGCAAACAGCAAATCCAGCCCGGCGGCGGCCAGTTCGCGGGAGTCTTCCTCAAGGGTGCGCGGATAGCCGGCAAAATCTTCATTGGGGCCGAACTGGGTCGGATTGACGAAGATGCTGGCGACGGTGCGCGAAGCCAGTTGCCGCGCCCGTTCCACCAGCCGGAGATGGCCCCGGTGCAGGTTGCCCATCGTGGGGACTAGGGCGACCCGCTCGCCCGCCCGTTTCCAGGCGGCAACTTGAGTGCGCAATTCGGCAATGTGCTGGACGGTTTGCATGGTGAGGCGTACTCCAGCCGTCAGGCGAGGCAGTGTTCGGGGCCGGGAAATTCGCCGCTTTTGACAGCGCGAACGTAAGCTTCCACCGCCGCTTGCAGGCTGTCGCAGCCGGTCAGGAAGCTCTTGGAGAATTTCGGGCGGCGACCGGGGGTGATGCCGAGCATGTCGTAACAGACCAGCACCTGCGCATCGCAACTCGCCCCGGCCCCAATGCCGATCACCGGAATGGTCAGCGCTTCGGTCAATCGCGCCGCCAGTTCCGCCGGAATACACTCAACCAAAGCCAGGTCAGCTCCCGCCTCCTGCAATAGCAGCGCCTCATCAATGATTTGGCGGGCAGCGGCGTCCTCGCGACCCTGCACCTTGTAGCCGCCCAGTTTATGCACCGATTGCGGCAGCAACCCTAGATGGACGCAAACTGGAATGCCGTTGCGGCTGAGTTGGCGCACGGTTTCAGCCAGCCAGCCGCCACCTTCCAGCTTGACGATATGCGCGCCGCCTTCCTGCATTAGTCGGGCGGCGTTGCGGACGCCCTGATCCACCGTGGCGTAACTGGCAAACGGCATATCGGCCATCAGCAGCGCGGTTTGGCAACCGTTCGCGACCAGTCGGGTGTGATAGATCATGTCCTCCATCGTGACCGGCACGGTGGTTTGTCGGCCCTGAACGACCATACCCAGCGAATCGCCGACCAGCAGCACTTCTACGCCCGCCGCCTCGAACAGCGTGGCAAAGCTGGCGTCGTACGCGGTCAGGACGGTGAATTTCTCCCGGTTGCGCTTCATCTTCGCCAGTATGGTCAATGTGATCGGTTTGCGGGCAGGCTGTTCCTGGTACATGGGATGAAGGCCAAAGGTTAAAGGTTAAGGGCTTGATGGATGCCGGATAGTCGGCATCATCGCTAAGGTCTCAGGAATCCAAAGCATCCGGGTCAATTCAGTGCGGAGTTCAGCTCGAAACGAGGATTGTTCAAGTATGCCCGATCCGTTTGAGCCTTTCATGCCGGGGCAGGGCGAGCGCCGTTTGACGCAGACCACAGCCTAGCCGGTTGCGGGTGGTGGCTCCAACGGAGCGATGGCTTGGAGCGGACCGGATGCCAGCAACTCCGTCAACGTTCCCCGTCCGGGAATCGTCAGATTCGGAGCGATATCGTGCAAGGGCTGCAAGACGAAGGCTCGCTGGTGCAGGCGGGGATGCGGCAGGGTGAGCCACGGATCGTCGCGGGTCATCTGACCGTAGAGCAACAAATCCAAATCCAGGGTCCGCGCTCCCCAGCGCACTGCACGAATCCGGCCTTGCACGGTTTCAAGCGCCTGCAACGCTTTCAGCAGATCGTCCGCCGTCAGCACAGTATCCAGCGCGGCAACCGCATTGATGTAGTCCGGTTGACCGGGCGGGCCGCCGACCGGCGCAGTGCGGTACAGCGGAGAGCAAGCGATATTGGCGCAGGCGGGCAGATCATCAAGCGCCTGGAACGCCCGCTGCACTTGGGCGACCGGGTTATCCAGATTGCTGCCGATGCCGATATAGGCCCGCACAGGCTGCATGGTGGACAACTCTGCAATCAGCTTTCAGCCGGCGGCTGGCTTGGGGAATCCGACTGGCCGGCGGAACGTGGTTTGCGCCGGCGGCGCGACTTGCCCTTTTTGCCCTTGGGGGAGGACAAAACCGCCTGAATGCGGCCCTTCTCGTCCATCGCCATAAATCGGGTCCACCACTCGGCCAGTTCCGCCGCCGGTTGATCGGCATCGGCTCGCAACAGCAGGAAATCGTAGCCGGCGCGGAAGCGGGGATGCGTCAGCAAGCGCAACGGGCGTTTGCCGGTGGTGATGGTCAAGCGTTGCTGCATTTCCCAGATTTCCCGCATCGACAGGCTGTAGCGACGATTCATAGAAACGCGGCGGATCTGGCTCTGGATCACCGCGTCAGCCGCCGCATGCAGCGCCTCGCCTTCATCCAGCCCGGAGGCCTGCAAGCGCTGCATCTGTTCCCGCAACGGATCCCAGAGCAACGCGGCGAACAGGAACGCCGGGTTGACCGGTTGGCCGCCGGCCAGACGGGCGTCAGTTCCGGCCAAGGCGCGCATCAGCAGGGTTTTCGGATAATGCTGCTGCTGGTGATTTAAGCAACGTTCGGTCGCCGGGAACAGAAAACCGAACAGCCGATAATGGCGCAGCAGTTCAAAGGTCTGGATCGCGCAACCACCCATAAACAGTTTAAGGATTTCATCGGCTAACCGGGCGGGCGGGATCTTCTCCAGCAAATGGCCGAGCCGATGCAGTGGCGCTTCGGTGGCCGGATCGATCCGCAAGCCTAATTTGGCGGCGAAGCGCACCGCCCGCAACAACCGCACCGGATCTTCGTGGTAACGTTCCGCCGGGTCGCCGATCAACCGAATCAGCCCGGCCTTAAGGTCTTCGATCCCGCCCACATAATCGAGCACCGCAAAATCGCTGATGTCGTAATACAAAGCGTTAATGGTGAAATCCCGCCGCCAGGCGTCATCCTCAATGCCGCCGTACACATTATCGCTAAGAATGCGGCCATCGGCGGCCCGCTCTATCGTGGAGCCATCGCCCTCTTCGCTGTCATCGCCATGACCACGGAAGGTAGCGACTTCAATGATTTCGTGGTCAAACTGGACGTGCGCCAGCCGGAATCGGCGGCCAATCAGCCGACAATTGCGGAACAGCCGGTAAATCTGTTCGGGACGGGCGTCGGTCGCAATGTCAAAGTCTTTCGGTTCACGGCCCAGCAGCAAATCCCGCACCCCGCCACCCACCAGACAGGCGCGATAGCCGGCCTCACGCAGCCGGTACAATACTTTGAGTGCGTTGGGGCTGATATTGACCCGCGAGATATTGTGATCAGGGCGGGGGATGACTACGGGTTGCGGGTTCAGGATCAAGGCTTCCAATGATGGATTGTTGTCGGCTATAGAAACGTGGGTATAATACCCGCTTCCCTTCAAGACGCCAGTCATCACGCTCCCTTCGTCTAGTGGCCTAGGACACCGCCCTCTCACGGCGGGAACAGGGGTTCGAAACCCCTAGGGAGCGCCACTTTACCCCCGCAGCACCCTTGTAGTTTTTCCATGAGCCGTTTGTGTGCGCCGTTGCGTCTTATCAGGAGAACCGGCATGGACACTCTTTCAATCGGCGCAATCAGCGCTTGGCAGCAACAGCAAGTCGCCCAGCAGGTCGGGATCGCCATGCTCAAAAAATCAATGGATATACAGACCGAGGGGGCGCTGGCTCTGGTGCAGATGGTGACGGAAAACACGCCCGCCGCTACCCCAACGGTCGTTGCAGCGCCTGATGCGACGGTCGGCCAAACTCTGGATGTCTTCGCGTAGGGAATTTGACCCCGGCCCTCCTCATGCCTCCCAAATCCCGCTTTCGGTGATAACTTGCTGGCGCTGGCTAAAACCTTACAACCTCGCTAATTGCCCCTGCATCTCCGCTGCATACTGATCGGCGTTCAGACCAACAAGCAGATGCAAAGTGTGATTCGTCAGCCGCATCACGCCAGCGACCCCCGCCGCTTGCAACGCCGCCTCATCGACCGAGTCATCATTACCGACGACCAACCGCAATCGGGTTTCGGCGCAAGCGTCCACTCGTTGAATGTTGCCCGCCCCACCCAACGCCGCGATCACCCCTCGCGCCTTGTCCGCCGCTTCCGGGTCGCGCAGCTTGGAAACGATGCCGGCAGGCAGCGGCGCAGTCACCGGTGACCGCTCTTCAACGGCATCAGCTTCCGGCCCGGCAGTACGCAAATACTCCTCCATGTCGGTTTTCAGGTTCTCCGAGCGGGTGCCGAAAATGGCCTGCATATTGTTACCAACGACGACGACCCCCGCCGCGCCCAACACCTTGAGTTGGTCAGTGCGGGCCTTGCTCACATCGCCCAGTTCCACCCGCAGCCGGGTAATGCAGGCGTCCAGATTCTTGATATTGCTGCGCCCGCCGAACGCCAGCACCAGTCGTTGGGCGAAGCCAAACGCTACATCAGCCCGAACCTCATCCAGCGAGGCGGCTTCCTCTGGTTCTCGACCGGGGGTCTTGAGATCGAATTTCAAAATTACAGTGCGGAAGGTGACGTAGTACAGCAGCGCCCACAGCGGCCCGATGATCAGCAACCACAGGGCGTGGGTGGACTGAGGAAACAGCAGGATGTAGTCAATCGTACCGTGCGAGAAGGTCATGCCGTGCTT
The DNA here is from genome assembly GCA_003989085.1 of Candidatus Competibacteraceae bacterium. GTDB lineage: Bacteria > Pseudomonadota > Gammaproteobacteria > Competibacterales > Competibacteraceae > RXIV01. The sequence continues at coordinate 62,114 of RXIV01000001.1, read as the reverse complement.
GATGCCCAGTTCGATGCACAGAAAATAGGCGACCCCAGCCAGCAGGGCATGCAATAGATACAGCACTGGCGCGACAAACATGAAAGCAAATTCAATTGGTTCAGTAATGCCGGTCAGCCACGCAGTCAACGCGGCAGAAATCATGATCCCGCCGATCTTGGCGCGGTTTTCGGGCAGGGCGCAGCGCCAGATCGCGATGGCTGCCGCCGGCAAGCCCCACATCTTGAACAGGTAGCCGCCCGCCATGTTGCCCGCTGTGGGATCGCCGGCGATGTAGCGCTGAATCTCGCCGGTGATGACCTTGCCGGTATTCGGGTCCAGATAGCTGCCCACTTCGAAGAAGAACGGCACATTCCAGATATGGTGCAGGCCGAAAGGAATCAGCAACCGTTCGATCACGCCGTAAATGCTGAACGCCAGCGCCGGATTACTTTCCGCCGCCCAGTGCGAAAAGGCTTTGATCCCGGTGCCAATCGGCGGCCATACAAAGCTGAGGACGATACCCGTGCCTATCGCGGCAAAGGCGGTAATGATCGGCACGAAGCGTTTACCGGCGAAAAAGCCGAGATAGGAGGGCAATTCGATCCGGTAATAGCGGTTGAACAGCGCCGCCGCGATCCCACCGATGACAATGCCGCCAAACACGCCGGTATCGATCGACAAAATGCCCATCAGATTTTTGCTTTCCACGCCCAGCGCCTTAGCCATAACGCCGAGGGTCGCCAGCAGCACCACATAGCCGACCACCGCCGCCAGAGCCGAAACCCCATCGTTATGGGTCAGGCCCAGCGCGACGCCAATGGCAAAGATAATCGCCAGACTGCCGAAAATCGCTCCGCCGGACTGGGCCATGATATCGGACGCCAGACCTGGAATCAGGCCGAAGTGGGCGCTACCAATGCCGAGTAGAATGCCGGCCACCGGCAAAACTGAAACCGGCAGCATCAGCGCCTTGCCAATTTTTTGCAGGAAGGTAAAAGCGGATTGCCACATGACGGTTAACTCCGCGATTCAGCAGATTCGGTAAGAGGATCGGGACACAACGCCCGTACTTCAGCGCCGGTTTCCAGAGTCAGCGCCCGTTGCGCCAGTGCCTGGCACTCGCTCAAACGCAGGTTACGAATTTGGGCCTTGATGCCGGGGATGGTCGGCAGGCTGGCGCTGAGTTCGTCCACGCCCATTCCGATCAGCAAGGGCACCGCTTGTGGATCGCTGGCGATCCCGCCGCAGACCCCGACCCATTTGCCCTCGGCATGGGCGGCCTGCACGGTCCAGGCGATCAACCGCAGCACCCCTGGATTCAGTCCATCGACTTTCGGCGCCAGTTTAGGATGGCCGCGATCCATCGCCAGGGTGTACTGAGTCAGGTCATTGGTGCCAATAGAGAAAAAGTCGGCTTCACGGGCAAACTGCGCCGCCATCACCGCCGCTACAGGAATCTCCACCATGATCCCTACCGGGATCGGCGCGACGTTTAACTGTTGCTGCTCCTCCTCCAGCATGGCCTTGGCGTCGCGCAGTTCTGACAGCAGGGCGACCATCGGGAACATGATCAGCACCTTGCCAAAGGCGGCGGCGCGGAGAATCGCCCGCAACTGGGTTCGCAGCATCTCCGGGCGATCCAGGCCGACCCGCAAACCGCGCTCGCCGAGAAACGGATTGTCCTCTTTCGGTATCGGCAGATAGGACAAGGGTTTATCGCCGCCCACATCCAGGGTGCGAATGATCAGTGGCCGCTCCGGCCCCAGCGCCTCGGCAATGGCTTTGTAGGCTTCAAACTGCTCATCCTCGCTGGGCGCGGTGCTGCGTTCCATGAACAGAAACTCGGAACGCAATAGCCCAACACCTTCACCGCCCAGCGCCGGAATCTGCTCGGCATCGGCCAATCCGCCGATATTGCCGACGACTTCCACCCGCTGCCCATCCAAGGTGATCGCCGGCTGATGGGCCGCCGCCAGATCGATCTGCCGACGATCTGCCCATTGTTCCTGCGTCTGGCGAATCCGGGCGACTTCTTCCGGGGTCGGATTCAGCCGCAAGATGCCCTTGCCACCGTCGAGAATGACCGGGGTACCGTTAGGCAATTCCAGCGTCCGTGGCTCAATGCCGGCCACAGCGGGAATATCCAGCGACCGGGCCAGAATCGCGACATGAGACGTCGCCCCGCCCAGCGTGGTACAAAAACCACGCACCCGATTGCGATCCAGACTGGCGGTATCGGATGGGGTCAGTTCCTCAGCGACCAGAATGGCGTTAACCGGCGGTTCCTGGCGTTCCGGCTCCGCGCCAGTCAGCAGGGTCAATACCCGCCGGCCCACATCGCGCAGATCATTGGCGCGGGCTGCGAGCAATTCATTGCGCAAGCTGGCCAGCCGGTCAGCGTGGGTGCTGAATGCCCGTTGCCAGGCAAAGGCCGCGCTTTTACCTTTCGCCAGCGCCGAATAGGCGATGTCCAGCAGGTCGGGATCGTCGAGCAATTCCTGATGCGCGGCGAAAATGGCGGCCTTATCCGCCGCTCGTTCGCCGTGCAGCCGAGCCTGCAACGCCTCTAACTGGCTACGGGCCTGACCGATGGCCTCATCCAGCCGGGCGCGTTCCTGCTGCGGATCGCCTTCAGCGGCTTCAGTGACCTGAATCTCGGTATGGCGCACCTGAAATACCGCACCCACCGCTAATCCTGGTGAAGCCGCAACACCAATTAGCAAATTGGGATCGTCGGAGCGCGGTTTCGGCGCGGGCGCGGCCCCAGCCGAGACGACAAAGCTGGCCGGAGCCGGAGCCGGGGCGTAACCCTCATCGCCCAACCCTTCCCACAACAGCGGCGTCAAGGTGCTAATCGCCGAGTCGGCGTCCTCGCCCTTAGCGATCAGCACCACCTTGTCACCGCAACCGACTTCCAGACCCATAATCGCGACGACGCTCTTGGCGTTGGCCTGATCGTCGCCCTTTTGCAAGCGAATCTCCGCCTTGAATTTCTTAGCGAGATTGGCCAGCACCGCCGCCGGACGGGCGTGCAGACCAGTCGGATTAGGAATCAGGATCGCCTCGGAAGTAGCCGTTTTAGTCGATTTCTCCGCCCCGGATTCAGTCGCGCCATCCACCAGGGTTAGCTCCAGAATGACATCCCGCTCGGCGATAACCGAGCCGGAGCGTGGCGTAAAAACGGCCACCTGCTCACTATTGGTAATCACAATTTGGGTCAACAGGCTCTTAGCGTGGGTAGCAATGAAATCAGCGTCGAACTCAATCAGCGCCTCGCCGACTTTCACTGTATCGCCTACCTTGACCCTGGGTGTAAAACCGGCCCCTTTGAGACTAACTGTGTCAAGGCCAATATGCATCAGTACTTCAATACCCTGCGGAGTGGCGATGGTCACGGCGTGGCCGGCAGGATGCAACTGCATAATCCGGCCATTGCAAGGCGCCCGCAGGCACTGATCCAGCGGGTCAATCGAGATGCCATCACCGACCATTTTCTGAGCGAATACCGGATCGGGAACCCGCTCAATCGGCAGCAATAGGCCAGAGAGCGGCGCGGTCAAGGTAAGTCTGTGGGAGTCGAGGGAATGGTTCATGGTTATGCTCGGACACTCGGGAGTTTACGATTAAGCATAGGCGACAGTTGGGTGCTGTGGCGCCATCGACACATGCTTTATGCCTTAGTTTATATTTAGTTTCATAGCAGGATGGTCGCTCCTATCATCATTCTTTTTACGCCCGGGATAGGAATGCGCTGCCGCCCCATGTATGAAAGTCCTGTACCTCGCAACGGAGCTTTTTTCCCATGACCGAACCCACATCTTTCCCCGCCGATTTCCTGTGGGGCGCGGCTACTTCCGCCTACCAGATCGAAGGTTCACCGCTGGCCGATGGCGCGGGATGCAGCATCTGGCATGAATTTGCCCATACCCCCGGCCAAACCTGCAACGACGATACCGGTGATGTCGCCTGCGATCACTACCACCGTTATCGGGATGATGTGGCGCTGATGCGGGAACTGGGCCTGAATGCCTATCGGTTCAGCACATCATGGAGTCGGATATTGCCGGAAGGACGCGGCCCGATTAATTCTCGCGGCCTGGATTTCTACCAGCGGCTAGTGGATACACTGCTGGAACAGGGTATTCAGCCAATGCTGACCCTCTATCATTGGGACTTACCGGCGGCACTGGATCGACGGGGCGGGTGGCTGAATCCTGACTGTGCCCACTGGTTCGCCGATTACGCTCAAATTTTGTTCCGGGCGCTGGATGACCGGGTGAAGCTCTGGGTTACGCTAAATGAACCGTGGGTAGTAGCGGACGGCGGTTATCTGCACGGCACTCTCGCACCAGGCCGACACAATCCTTTCGCCGCACCGTATGCTTCTCATCACCTGCTGCGAGCGGCTGCCGCCGCTATTCAATCGTATCGGGCCGAGGGTCGGCATCAGATCGGGCTAGTGGTCAATCTGGAGCCGAAATATCCGGCCAGTGAAACGGCCACCGATCTCGACGCCACCATGCGAGCTGACGCCTACTGGAACCGCTATTACCTTGATCCGGTGTTTCTAGGCAGTTATCCGCCTGAATTGTCGGAAATTTTCGGTGCAGCCTGGCCGATCTTTCCTGATGCTGATCTCGACTTCATCCACCAGCCACCCGACTTTCTGGGCGTCAACTATTACAGCCGGCAGGTGGTGCGCCACGATCCCGACGATTGGCCGCTGGCTGCCGGTCGCGTCCGTCAGCCGCAGCAGACTTACACCCATCTGGATTGGGAGGTTTATCCGCAGGGGTTAACCGATATTCTGGAATGGGTCGCTGGCCGCTATGGATCACTGCCGCTGTATGTCACTGAAAACGGCGCAGCGTTTTACGATCCACCGCAAGCGGATGGTGCAGTGGCCGATCCACTACGACAACGCTACCTGCGCGATCACTTGCGAGCGGTGCAGGCGGCGCTGGAGCGTGGCGTGAATCTACGCGGCTATTTCGCTTGGTCGCTGCTGGACAATTTTGAATGGGCGCACGGCTATTCGCAGCGGTTTGGTCTGATTCACGTTAACTACGCCACACAACAGCGCACGATCAAGGCCAGCGGGCAGTTTTACCGCGAGGTCATTCGTAGCCACGGCGCGGCCCTGTCCCAACAGGGTAACGAATCGCTGTAACATCTCCGCTTGAACTGGAGGAGAACCGGCGGCGTATAATCCGTTGTGTCATCATTAGCAGCGTCGACTATTGACCGGATTGGGGGCAAGGATATGACTAAGGATATTAGTGAGTTGTTCAACAAAGCGGTTGACAAATTCCGCACCGACCGCGAACAGCGTCAGGTCCATCAGGAACGCCGGCTTAGCGTACTAGAGCAGGAATTCGAGGCCGTCAAGACGCAGGTGCGGAGCTTCAAGGCCCAGATTGACACCCATCCCCGGATCAATTACTTCTGGATCTTCAGCGACAAGATCACTATCGGCTTCCGCTCCGGCCCCAACCAGCCCGCGCTTGAACTGACGGTCCGGGTTTATCATCCTGGCAATAACCCCTATAAGAAAGGTTTGTACGGCTATCTGCCTGACGGTTACGAAATGGCGCTGAGTAATGTGGACGAGGCGGTGGAATTTATTGCGATCCAGTGCGGCAAGATGCTGGCCTGAGTTCATCAACCCCGCCATAACCGCCCACCTTCATGAAACAACAGGAGCGCGTAGGCCAACAGCAGCAGCCCCAAACCGCGCATCAACATCACATAACCGCCGCTGTGCAAGACACTGCGAACATGCCCCACGATTACCGCCAGCAGTACTTTTGATCCGACCAACAGTACATAGAAAGCACCGATAAACGCCGCCGCCGCTAACCCGCTCTCGCGCCATGCCGCCAACAGGGTAGGTCCACCGACAACCAGCCAAAACAGGTATGGACTGGGATTGAGAACATTGGCTATCACGCCGCGCCGTAAGGAAATTGCACCGGACGGATCAAATGGCCCCAATTCCGCACCGGTGAAGCACAAACTCTGAACGCCAAGCCAGGCCAGATACAGTCCGCCGCCAACATGAATCAGCGCCAGCGCTAAATTCTGGCCGGTCAGTGGCTGCAACAATAGCATCGTCGCCAGAATGATTGGCGCATCCGTCAGTAATGGAGCCAACGCGATCCCTATGCCGGCTCGAACTCCGCCGCGCAGAGTTTCGCGGATCACCAAGGCTAGCAATGGCCCCGGCGAAAGCCCTCCGCTCAGACCCAGCAAAATGCCGGCGGACAAAAAAGCGAAAGCGGCGAACATGGCGTTTAGCCTGATTTTCCCGCCGTTTCCAGCGCCGCCCGCAATTGCTGATAACTGTCCAGCCGCCGCAGAGCAATCTCGCCACGTTTCACTGCTACCTGCACCGCGCAATCCGGTTCGCGCAGGTGGCGGCAGTCGGAAAACCGGCAGCGCCCCAGATAAGGCGCAATATCGGCGAAACCCCGATCCAAATCGCGCAGGCGGATTTCCCCCAACTCAAAGCTGCGGACACCTGGCGTATCGATCAGATCGCCGCCGCCCGGCAGGTGATAGAGAGTGCTGGCGCTAGTGGTATGAGCGCCGTGACCGGTTGCAGCGGACAAAGCCTGAATGCGAATATCTCGATCCGGCAGCAGTGCCTTGATCAGCGATGATTTGCCGACCCCCGATTGTCCGGCCAGCAAGCTGGTTCGACCCCGTAGCCAAGCCCGTAGATCGTCCAAACCGTAGCTGGTGCGACTACTGACCGGCAACAACGGATAAGCCATTCGGTGATAGGGTTCCAGCCGGTTCAGCAGACTCGCCAGCGCCGCTTCATCCAGTAAATCGTGCTTGTTCAACACCAGCAACCCCTGAACGCCAATCGCAGCAATGGCGACCAGATAGCGGTCAATCAGATCCCCGCTAAAATTTGGCTCCGGGGCCAGCACTACCACCACAGCATCGAGGTTGGCGGCCACCGGGCGCGGTTGGCCTTGAAAGTCGGGGCGAGTCAGCAGCGACCGGCGCTCGACCACCGCCGTTACCACGCCACCTGCTGGGCCGGACACTTGCCAGATCACCTGATCACCGCAGGCCAACCGGCCCAGATTCTGCCGCACTGAGCAACGCTGCAATCGGCCCTCGTTATCCTCGACCATCACGGTTGCACCATGATTGGTGATCGCCAACCCGGCTTGTTCCGGCCCCAAATCGGCTTCATCTTCTGGAATAGCCTGATCAGATCGATGGCGACGGCGATCCTGCAAGCGCTGAATCCGCCCTTGTTGTTGCTGAGTCAGTCGCCGACCGGCCATCGTCAGCAGCTCCTGCGGGGCGCAGGCGGCCAACCCAGCGTAAACTGACCCCATTCCATGCCGATTGTCGGTTTAAGCAACGACTTCTCCCTTTGGCTTGTTACATTGCGAAAAAATTATGTCCCCCAATAACCTGATTTGGATTGATTTGGAAATGACCGGCCTGGATTGCCAGACCGACCGCATTATCGAAATCGCTACTGTCGTTACCGATAGCCAGCTCAATCTTCTGGCGGAAGGCCCCATGCTGGCGATTCACCAGCCTGACGCAGCACTAGCGGCAATGGACGACTGGAACCGCAAGCAACACGGCGAATCAGGGCTGGTGGCGCGGGTTCAGGCCAGTACGATCAACGAGCGGGAAGCCGAAGAGCAAACGCTGGAGTTCCTACGCCGCCACATTCCCAAAGGCCAGTCGCCGATGTGCGGCAACAGCATTTGCCAGGATCGGCGGTTTCTCGCCCGTTGTATGCCGGAACTGGAGGCCTATTTTCATTACCGCAACTTGGATGTGAGTACAATTAAGGAACTAGCCCGGCGCTGGTACCCGGAAATGAAAAGTTTTAGCAAGACCTCAACTCACTTGGCTTTGCAGGATATTCGCGATTCCATCGAAGAGTTGCGCTTTTATCGCGGACGGCTGTTTGTAGGCGAACCGCGCAGCGGTAACCATTGACGATCCACCCGGCGTCAACCGAGCGCCAACACCCGCTGCAACCACCCGGCAACGTCGCGAATTTCCTGCCAGCACACCTCATGGCCCATACCATAATGACTCCATTCCACGGCGTAGCCCAGGCTTTGCAGCAAGCTGGCGCTCTGCCGCCCGTAGTGCATCGGAATCACCTCGTCGTAATCGCCATGCGTAATAAAAATCGGGGTGGACTGATTAGCGGGCTGGCGTTCGTCATTGACGCGACCAGCCAGCGGGATATAACAGGACAGCGCCAAAATGCCGGCCAACGGCTCCGGGTAGCGTAAACCGCTATACAACGCCATCGCCCCGCCTTGAGAAAAACCGGCCAGCACGATCCGATGAGCGGGAATACCGCGCTGCTTTTCGCGCTCAAGTAGGGCGTTAATCGCCTGCCCGGAGGCATAAACGCCATCAGCGTCTTCCTGACGCGGCAAATCGAGGCTCAGCACGTCATACCAGGCCCGCATCTGCATCCCGCCATTAATAGTGACTGGGCGAATCGGCGCATTAGGGAAAACAAAGCGAATGCCCAGCTCCGCCGGCAACTTTAGTTCCGGGACGATGGGTTCAAAATCACGGGCGTCGGCGCCCAGACCGTGCATCCAGATCACGCTGGAACAGGCAGCGCCGGCGGGTTCAATCTCAACGGTGGTCAATATTGGGTCGGTCATGGCAGCTACAGTGATGAGGTTAAGGCCAAAAGGCCACAAGGCCAGCGGTTCAGCCACTGGCGGTGAAATCCTTGGCATTAGGGAACAGCTCCCCTGCTGTCCTCACCACCGCTCAGTTCCTCATCACTGGGCAGGCGCAATAGCCAGGCGGTAAGGGTTGCTTGCCTTTGAGGCCGTCTCTGAAGTAAGCGCAAACCATGTTTGAACTCAGAGAAGGCGCTGCTTTACATGAGGAAAATCAGCAGCCGAAGCTACCGAAGAGATCTTGCCCTCAGCCCGTCGTCAAGGTGGGGTGAACGTTCGTGGGCATCAGGTTTTTAGTAGAACTATTTCATTGATATACAACCAGTTATCATTATGATCAAATCTGATTCCCAGCACCTTCCCTAAAAGTGTACATCTTGAAAATAGAGCTTTGTACAGCCCAATCACAAAATGACGCCTAGTTGCGCCATCCATTCAGAAGCCAGTCACTGCCACTAAACGACTACAACACACCTTATGGATTCGAGATAACGGCCTTAGCCGCTGAAAATCGCCATTACCGACGCAATCACCGTGCTGGGCAGCGATGCGGATGATTGATCCCTTCACTTTAGCCAGATCAAACTAGCCATCCGCCCGGTGCAACTCTCACGGCGGTAGGAAAAGAATCGTGTCGAGTCGCTGAAGGTGCAACAGTCGCCGCCATAAATCCTGCTGACGCCTAACTGCTGCAATTGCCGCCGCGCCAGTTGATAAAGATTTGCTAACCAGCGCCCGGATGGCGAAGACCGGAAACAATCAGTATTGCCTGCATCCAACGCCAAGAAAGCAGCGCGCACCTCCTCCCCGACTTCAAAAGCATCCGGGCCAATCGCCGGCCCCAGCCAAGCCAGCAGTTGCCCCGTTGGAACCTCCAGTCGCGCTATCGTCGCAGCCAGCACCCCCGCCGCCAGTCCGCGCCAGCCGGCATGGGCCGCCGCCACCGCTGTCCCGGCCTGGTCGCATAACAGCACTGGCAAACAATCGGCGGTCATCACCACACAGGGCCGCCCTGGTCGTCGGGTCCACGCGGCATCGGCGGCAACCGGGGTGCTGACCGTTTCAGCGGCGACCACCGCAACGCCGTGAACTTGCTCCAGCCAGGCCGGTTCTCCCGGCAAGCCTGCCGCATTAATCAATCGCCGACGATTTTCGGCGACGCAGACTGGATCATCGCCGACGTGTCCGGCCAGATTCAGGCTGATATACGGCGACGGACTGATCCCACCCCACCGCGTCGTGCTGACTGCTCGCACCGCCACCGGAGCCGGCCAGTCGGGAATGATCAGATGTTCCGGTCGCAGCTCATTCATTGGTATGCCCTGCATCCTCAGCCAATGCCGCCAGCAATTCCGCTAGATCGGGCGGAACCTCCACCCGCCATTCCATCCGCTCACCACTGAGCGGATGGGTCAGCGCCAACCGTTCGGCGTGTAATGCTTGCCGACGAAAATGCTGAATCGTTTCAATGCAAGGCACCGACGCGCCTGGCGGAATTCGCAACCGTCCGCCATAAACCGGATCGCCCAGCAACGGTAGACGGATATGGGCCATGTGGACCCGAATCTGATGGGTGCGGCCAGTTTCTAGCTTGACCCGCAACAGAGTATGAGCGCGAAAACGGCGCAGGATCCGGTAATGGGTAACCGCCAGTCTGCCGCCGGGTGTGACCGCCATCCGCTGCCGATCCACTGGATGCCGGCCTACAGGGGCGTCCACTTTCCCGCCTGTAACGGGCAGGCCATTGACTACCGCCAGATACTCGCGCTCGATGGTGCGAGCCTGCAATTGCGCGACCAGCGCAGTATGCGCCGACAGGTTGCGAGCGACCACCAACAAACCGGTAGTGTCCTTGTCCAGTCGATGCACCAGGCCGGCGCGGGGCAGCAGCGCCAGTTCCGGGCAACGATGCAGCAGGGCATTAACCAAGGTGCCGTCGCGATTGCCCGCAGCAGGATGGGCGACCAGCCCCGCCGGTTTGTCGATCACCAGCAAAGCGGCGTCTTCGTAACAGAAAGACAGCGGAATATCTTGGGCAATGGCGACCGTTTCAGTATCCAGAATCAGACGGCCACTGATAGTTTCGCCACCAACGACCGGATCGCGGGGCCGGCGGATTTGTCCGTTGACCCGCAAGTCGCCGGTCTTCAGCCATTGTTGCAGGCGACTGCGAGAATAGGTTGGCAGTAGTTCCACCAGCGCTTGATCCAGCCGCATTCCGGCGCAGGCGGGAGGGATTTGGCAGCTGACCGCTTCGGTCATTGGCATGATGGTTTTTACCGGTTCGGGCGTTATACTGGCTTTATAACTGGCTTCAAGATGCATTTTACCCTCGTGATTTCCGACTGCCGCCGTTCCGTGTTTTCAACCATGCCCAGCACCCCAAAATTCCTGATCGGAAGAGTCCTGACTGGCCTGCTCGTTGCCGTGCTGCTGGCCGGGTGTTCCCTGCTCCCGGACAAGATCGATGAGACCAAGGGCTGGTCGGCCCAGCGTCTGTACAGCGAAGCCAAGGACTCGATGAACAATGGCAATTACCAGACGGCGCTTGAGTATCTGGACAAAATCCAGGCCCGCTATCCATTTGGCCGTTACGCCCAGCAGGCCCAGCTCGACACCATTTTCATCCAGTACCGGGACAGCGAGCCGGACGCCGCGATTGCCGCCGCCGACCGCTTCATCAAGGCCAATCCGCGCCATCCCTATGTAGATTATGCCTACTACATGAAGGGACTGGTGAACTTCCAGCGCAGCAACACCCTGCTCGATCGACTCGCCCCCAGCGACCGTGACAAGACCGATACCGGCACTGCCCGGCAGTCCTACAACGATTTTGCCGAACTGGTGCGAAAGTTTCCCGACAGCAGATACGCCAAGGACGCTCGCCAGCGCATGCAGTTCCTGCATAACAGTCTGGCGGCCTATGAAATTAATGTTGCCAATTACTACCTGAAGCGCAGCGCTTACGTCGCGGCGGTCAACCGAGCGACTTATGTGCTGGAGACCTACGCCCGCACCCCGTCCGTCGCCGCCGCCCTCAGCATCATGACCGAGGCTTACGCCAAAATGGGCATGCCGCAACTGGCGGCTGACAGCCTACGGGTGCTGGAACGCAATTATCCACAATCCCCGGACTTGCCGAAGCTGAACGCGCTGGTCAAGGGCGCGGGCTAAGCAGGCCGCTGACCTCGAGGACCGCGCCATGTGGGATTTTTTCACGACGGTTCGTCACCGCCACTCCATCCGCAAATACCAGCCGGACATGCCCATCGAGCCGACCAAGCTGCACGCCATTCTGGAAATGGCCTGCGCTGCGCCATCCGCCGGCGATTTGCAGTCCTATCAAATCATCGTGGTGCGCGACCTGGCTGATCGGCAAGCGTTGGTTCAGGCCGCTCATCAGCAGAGCTTCATCGCCGAAGCACCGGTCTGTCTGGTGTTCTGCGCCGATCCGGCTCGTTCCGAAACCGCCTTTGGCGAGCGCGGCGCCAAGTTATACGCGGTGCAGGACGCCACCATCGCCGCAGCCTACGCACAACTGGCTGTTGTTGCTGCCGGAATGGGTTCCACTTGGGTCGGCTATTTCGAGGAAGACCGGGTCTGCACGGCATTGCGGCTTGAGCCAGGATTGACGCCGCTGGCCCTGCTCAGTCTGGGCTATCCCGCCGAGTTGCCTGAAACCAGCCCGCGCCGACGGCTGGATGAAGTGGTGCAATGGCGGTGAGGGTGGCAACGCAATGCCAGAATCGCGATACGGACCCTGGCGGGTAAACCGGCTGATTGGCGCAGCGCCTATCCAGGGGCGGTCTGCCGTGTCCGGTTCCCGCCCTGTTTGATAGACTGTAAACCGCGATCTCCTCTGTTTCCCGGCCTTCAGGAAAGCTCCGCCCATGAAAAATTATCTGGTTATTTCCGCCCTGGGCGAAGACCGTCCCGGTCTGGTCAACGAGCTGTCCCGTGTGATCCTCGACTGCGATTGCAGCATTCTCGACAGCCGGATGACCGTCCTGGGCGGCGAGTTCGCCATCCTGCTGCTGGTGCAAGGCAACTGGAACACTCTGACCAAGCTGGAAATGCACTTTAAGCGGCTGGAGCAGGCGCTAGGCCTGACCATCGTCGCCAAGCGCACCGAAAGCCGTGCTCCGGCGGGCGACACGCTCCCCTATGCCGTGGAGGTGGTTGCAGTCAACCAGCCGGGTATCGTGCATCATCTGGCCAGCTTCTTCGCCAGCCGTTCGATCAATATTGAGGATCTGGTCACTCGCAGTTACAGCGCTCCACACACCGGCACCCCGATGTTTTCGGTCAATCTGGCGATTGGCATTCCCGCCAACATGCACATCGCCATGCTGCGCGAGGAGTTTCTGGATTTCTGCGATGAACTGAATCTGGACGCGGTGCTGGAACCGATCAAGGGTTAGACCGACATGAATGTGCGCATCGGACAACCGGTTCCCGAATTTAGCGTCGCCGCGACCAGTGATCAGATCGTGCGGCTTTCCAGTCTGCGCGGGCGTCTGGTCGTGCTGTATTTCTACCCAAGGGACAATACCCCCGGTTGTACGCTGGAAGGCCAGCAATTCCGCGATTTGCACGAGCAGTTTGTGGCGTTGAACGCAGTGGTGTTCGGCGTTTCTCGCGATAGCCTGCCCCGCCATGAGCGGTTCCGCGCTCAGCATGATTTTCCATTCCACTTGATCGCCGATTGTGATGAAAATCTGTGCCGGCTATTTGAAGTCATCAAGCTGAAAAAGCACTATGGCAAGGAAGCGCTCGGCGTCGAACGCAGCACCTTTTTAATTGACGCCAATGGCGTACTGCTACAAGAGTGGCGCAAGGTCAAGGTGGACGGTCACGCCGCCAAGGTGCTGGCGGCAGTCATCGGCCATGCGAAATCCCTTGCTTGAAGCTCGGCGACCGCCGCTAGCGCCTCTGCGATTTGCTTGACACAGCGGACTGACGATCAGCACGAGCAGAATGGACGCCGTCGATCCCCCCGCTATTGCCAGAGTTGGCGGCCAACCGTTTACCCGAATTCCACCCGACCTGTATATCCCGCCGGATGCACTGGAAGTGTTTCTGGAAGCCTTCGAGGGACCACTGGACTTGCTGCTGTACCTGATTCAACGCCAGAACCTCAACATCCTCGATATTCCCGTTGCCGCGATTACCCGGCAATACATGGACTATCTGGCGCTGATGCAGGAATTGCGGCTGGAACTGGCGGCGGAGTATCTGGTCATGGCGGCCTGGCTGGCCGAGATCAAATCCCGGTTGTTGCTGCCGCGTTCGACGTCCGCCGAAGTTGATGAGCTGGACCCCCGTGCGGAACTGGTGCGTCGGCTTCAGGAATACGAGCGTTTTCAGCAGGCGGCGCGCGCTCTCGACGCCTTGCCCCGCTTGGAGCGCGACTGTTTCCTCGCCAGCGCCGAACGACCTCAAGGGGACATCGTGTGCACACCACCACCGGTTAATCTGGCCGATCTGCTGGAGGCTCTGCGCGAGGTGATGACCCGTGCAGAACTGTTCAGCCGCCACCCGATCCAGCGCGAACTGCTGTCGGTGCGTGAACGGATGAGTCATGTGCTGGAGCAACTGGAGGCGCTGCGTTTCACCGCGTTCACCGCCCTGTTTCGCCCGGAAGAAGGACGGATGGGCGTGGTGGTGACTTTTCTGGCGGTATTGGAGCTGTTGCGCGAGGCGCTGCTGGAACTGGTGCAGAGTGAGCCGTTTGCGCCGATTCACGTTCGCCGCCGAGGTTAAAGCATGGCGCTGCCGGAACTGGAGATCATTCTCGAAGCGCTGTTATTGGCCGCCGGCGAACCGCTGACCCTGGATCGGCTGCTCGATACCTTCCCGGAAGCGGAGCGGCCCGCGCGGGAGGCCGTACGCGCTGCGCTGGGCAAACTGGCTGCCAACTATGCCGGGCGGGGGATGGAGCTGGTCGAAGTCGCCAGCGGCTTTCGCTTGCAAGTGCCCAAAATTTTTGCACCGTGGGTGTCCCGGCTGTGGGAAGAACGAGCCGCCCATTATTCCCGCGCGCTGCTGGAAACGCTGGCGCTGATCGCCTACCGCCAGCCGATCACCCGGGGTGAGATTGAGGAAGTGCGCGGGGTCAGCGTCAGCAGCAGCATCATGAAAACCTTGCAGGAGCGCGACTGGATCAAGATCATCGGCCACCGCGAAGTGCCCGGACGACCGGCGCTGTATGCGACGACCCGCATCTTCCTGGATTATTTTAACCTCAAGAATCTGGGCGACTTGCCGCCACTGGCCGCGCCGCGCGATCTGGCGGCGATTGGCGCGGCGCTGGAAGATCGCGCCGACCCTCCCACTGACTCCTCACTGTAACCGGAATTGCCTGATGTCTGAACGCCTGCAAAAATTCCTGGCCAGCGCCGGCCTTGGCTCCCGCCGCCAGATTGAAGACTGGATTCGGCAGCACCGGATCGTCGTCAATGGTCAACCGGCGCAGCTTGGCCTGTCGGTCAGTAACGCGGATCGCATCGAGATCGACGGTAAACCAGTGCGGATCGCCGCCCGACAACCCCGGCGGGTGCTGGCTTATTACAAGCCGGTGGGAGAAATGACCACCCGCCGCGATCCCGATGGCCGGCCCACCGTGTTCGACCGCTTGCCGCCAGTGCATGACGGGCGCTGGATCGCAGTCGGCCGACTTGATCTCAATACCCAAGGGCTGTTGCTGCTGACCAACGACGGTGAACTGGCTAACCGCCTGATGCACCCTTCCTCCGGGATCGAGCGCGAATATGCGGTGCGGGTGGTGGGCGAGGTGACGCCGGAACAATTGCAACGACTACTGGAAGGGGTGCCGCTGGACGACGGACTGGCGCGATTCGACGAGATGCGTGAGGCGGGCGGTGAAGGCGTCAATCACTGGTATCACGTCATTCTGCGCGAAGGCCGTCACCGCGAGGTGCGCCGACTATGGGAATCGCAAGGGATTACCGTCAGCCGGTTGATCCGGGTGCGCTATGGGCCGGTGATCTTGCGGCGGGGGCTGCATCCGGGTCGCTGGGATGAACTGGATGAGGTGCAGATGGCGGAATTGATGAAGGCGGTGCATTATGAACCCGCACCAGAACCGGAGCCGCGCCGCTTGCCGGTTGCGCCAAGCCGGGCTAAATCCGCCGCATCGCGCCCGAATCGGCCCGTGCAGGAACCGGGATCGGGGCCTTGGGCCAGCGCAGGCCGTCGTTCAACGCCGGAACGCGCCAGATCACCGCGAACAGGCGATGGCGGTGGCCGTAAACCCTCGTCTGAATCACGTCGCCCCCCATTGTCAGGCCGTCCCAGGCCGAAGCCATCCCGCTGAACCCATACACGGCCACGATCAATGATCGTGGCTGTTTATCTATATAGAGACTGATGAAACTATGACGAATCAAGCTACGTTGCGGGTCGGGGTGGGCGGGCCGGTCGGCTCCGGCAAGACCGCACTGGTGGAAGCCCTGTGCAAGGCACTGCGCGACCGCTATCAACTCGCGGTCGTCACTAACGACATTTACACCTATGAAGACGCCCAGTTCCTGACTCGCGCCGAAGCGCTGGCACCGGAGCGCATCATCGGGGTGGAAACGGGGGGATGTCCACATACTGCAATTCGGGAGGACGCCTCAATGAATCTGGCGGCGGTGGCGCAATTATGCCAACGCTTTCCCGATCTTGACCTGGTGCTGGTGGAGTCCGGCGGCGACAACCTCAGCGCGACCTTCAGCCCGGAACTGTCCGATTTGACGATCTATGTGATCGATGTGGCCGCTGGTGACAAAATCCCGCGCAAGGGCGGCCCTGGCATCACCCGTTCCGACTTACTGGTGATTAACAAAATCGATCTGGCGCCTCATGTCGGCGCTTCGCTGGCGGTGATGGAACGCGACGCCCGCAAAATGCGGGGCGAACGGCCCTTCGCCTTTACCAATCTCAAGACCCGGCAGGGACTGGATCAAGTGATTCAGTTCATCGTTGAACGGGGGATGTTGGGCGCAGGACACGTCGCCGCTCAGTAAGGCCGCACGCCAAACAGGTAGGGATGCAATAGCAGCAACAAGACAAAACAGCCCAGTCCCCACGCCATTGGCTGGCGCAGTTCGACCCAGGACCAGGATTGCCGACCGCTGAGCATCGCCGCGAACGGAATATAAGAGGTCACGGAGACAAAACGCTGCCAGCGCTCACCCTGACTGGCGGCCATGCGGCGGTCCAGATGCAACGATCCAAGCAGCGCGGTCAGCAAAAATCCACCGAAAAACAGCAGCGAGGCCAAATCACCGTTGACGATGAGATGAACCGCCGCCCAGAGCGTCATCCCCCACATCACCGGATGACGGGTGATGCGTAATGCGCCGTTGACGGCATCCGTCCGGTCGAGGCTGCCTTCCATACCCAGCGCCGATGGATTCCGGGTCAGTACGCCTCCGGCAATCAGGCTGAACGCCACCGGCATGATCAGCCAGGGTAAATGCCGCAAGCCTGGCCCCGGAATCCACAGATAGATAAAGTGAGAGGCGTAGCTATAGCTGGCGATCATCGCCCCCAGAGTCAACAGCGTGGTCAGCAAAAACAGACCCTGAAAGCCTTTTTCACCAATCCGTCCGGCCATCCGGTCATGTACTGGTGGATGGGCAAGGCCTAAATGACTGACGAAAAAAGCGGCGCTGGCCAAACCAGTCGCCCACAGCGCGCTATCCATCCATTCACTCCCCGAAGCTCAGAAATCCCGCCGCCCAGCAAAAGCGTGCGCCAAGGTGCCGCCGTCCACATACTCCAGTTCTCCGCCCAGCGGGACGCCATGAGCGATGCGGGTGGTGCGGATACCCAGCTCACGGGCCAGTTCGGCGATGTAATACGCCGTGGCCTCGCCTTCAACGGTTGGGTTGGTGGCAAGAATGATCTCGCGGACCTGCCCCTCGACCAGCCGCGCCTCCAGCGTCTCCAGCCCCAGTTCTGCTGGGCCGATCCCATCCAGCGGCGACAAATGGCCCATCAGTACGAAATACACTCCTTGAAAGCCGGTCGCCTGCTCTACCGCCAGCACGTCGGCAGGGGTTTCCAGCACACAAAGCAAGGAACGGTCGCGGTGCGGGTTGGCGCAGACGGGGCACAGATCAGTTTCGCTCAGATCACGGCATTGCTGGCAATGACCAATACCGACCAGCGCCGCCTGCAAGGCCGAAACCAGTCGCTCCCCACCAGCGCGGTCTCGCTCCAGCAGATGCAGCGCCATCCGTTGCGCAGACTTCGGCCCCACCCCCGGCAAACAGCGCAAGGCGCTCATCAACTGGTTCAGCAAGGACGAACCGGCCACGGGGAACCGATCAGAACGGCAGTTTGAGGTCGCCCAACAGGCCGGGCGGCAGGCCCATGCCGGCGGTCAGACCGCCCATCCGGTCCTGCATGGTGCGCTCAACCTTGTGAACGGCATCGTTGAATGCGGCGGCGACCAGGTCTTCGAGCATATCCTTGTCATCGCCGATCAGGCTGTCATCAATGCTGATCCGCCGCACTTCATAGCGCCCAGTGATAGTGACCTTGACCAATCCGCCGCCTGACTCGCCACCGATTTCCATAGCGGCAATTTCAGCCTGCGCCTTTTGCAGATTCTCCTGCATCTTCTGCGCCTGTTTCATGATGTTGCCCAAACCACCTTTCATCTGCTTTTCTCCATCATTCTCAAAAGATTCGGTGATATTTTGTGGGTGAGGATCGGAATGGCCTGAACCGATGCAGCCTGTTGCTGTTTTGCTGGTGAGTCGTCTGGCGAAAAGGAGCCGCCGTCGCCCGTTTGCCGGCGCTGGGTCGCTCACGCCAAACCCGGCCTTGTGGGGAGAAAGGCCGCATTTCACTGAAGTTTTGGCCTTTAACCTTCGGAGAGGGTGGCGACCCTGACCCGCCGCACCCCGGCGCCCGAGGCCACTGCTGCCGCTGCTCCCTTCCGGGCCTGACGGGGTTCACAGCTTGTCGTCGCGGGGGGACTGATAGGGTCGCCATTGAGTATTGAATGCGGCAAAAACAGCGCCGGAGAGAGGATTGCCGCTTGCTTGGAGAGGGTCATTCGGCAAGAGAAGCTACGAAATCAGCAACCTGATGGACTGAAAACCGGCCGGACATGATCGTCGTGTTTCTCGACTCACTCCAGCTTTCGCCCCGGCTTGTTATAGCGCCGATCCTTTTTCCATGATAGTCGATAGCCGTTCAGTTTGTCATCCTTCCCGCCGCACGCACGCCAGCAATACCCAATCCTCACGTTGTCGGCGGGGGCCGAATCTGAAGTAACGGCTGAACGCGGCCTGCACCGCATCGGCGTGAGCATCGAGGATGCCGGAAAGCACTAGCCGGCCCCCCGGCTTGACCCGCTGGGCCAATTCCGGAGCCAACTGCGCCAGCACACCGGCCAGAATATTGGCAATCAGTACGTCCACCATCAGCGCCGCCGGCAACTCGGCGGGATCGAGCAGTTCGAGACGATCCTCCACCTCGTTTTCGGCAGCGTTGTCATCGCTGGCGATCAGTGCCTGCGGGTCGATGTCCACCGCCCAAACCCGCCGGGCGCCCAGTTTAGCGGCGGCAATCGCCAGAATTCCGGAACCACAGCCGTAATCCAGCACGGTCTGATCGGTTAAATCAGCGCCATCCAGCCATTCGAGACAGAGCGCGGTGCTGGGATGAGCGCCGGTGCCAAAAGCCAGGCCGGGATCGAGCCGGATATTCACCGCTTCCGGTTCCGGCGGCGGCTGGCAGCTCGGGCAAATCCACAACCGCCGGCCAAAGCGCATCGGGTGAAAGTGATCGAGCCAGACCCGCACCCAGTCCCGCTCTTCCAGCGCGGTCAGCCGGCATTCCGGCAAATCCGGCGTGTGCAGGAACCGCCGCAACTGCCTTTTCACCACTTCAATGTCGGTCTGGGCATCGAACAGGCCAGTGATCCGGGTATGCGCCCACAGCGGCGTTTCGCCCGGAGCCGGCTCCAGCACCGGCTGATCGCCACCATCTTCAAGGGTGACAGCCAACGCGCCTGCTTGCAGCAGGGCGTCTTCCAGTTGCTCAGGCGCGTGGTCGAGGGCTTCGAGAGTCAATTGCAACCAAGGGGCAATTACGGCATCGCTCATGGGAATCGTGGCCGGCAGGAAAGCGGAGTTCAGCACTTGCTTCAGAAAATAGCATAGTCGCCCGTCGCCGGGTTTTGGCGCAAGATCAGACCTGCTCGTGCAGCCCGCACTCGCGTTTGAGGCCGAAGAAACGGGTTTCTTCCTCCGTCATACCCTCGCTCAACTGGCGGGTGGTGTGAACATCACCGATGGAGACGTAGCCCTGCTCCCACAAGGGGTGATAGGGCAAACCATACTGAGTCAGGTAGCGGTACACGTCGCGGTCGGTCCAGTCAATCAGCGGATGAATCTTACAGCGCCCGTTGCGCCACAACAGCACCTCAAGGTGCTGGCGACTCTTGGCCTGCTGCCGCCGCAACCCGGAAATCCACGCCGTCGCGCTCAGTTCCTTGAGCGCCCGTTGCATCGGCTCGACCTTGTTGATGTGGTTATAGCGCTCAATGCCTTCCAGACCTTGTTCCCACAGTTTGCCGTAACGGGCTTCCTGCCAGGCAGGGCTATGCTGGGCACGGTAGATATGGAGGTTGAGCGCCAGCCGTTCGCCCAGTTTGTCAATAAACTGGTAAGTTTCCGGGAACAGGTAGCCGGTATCGATCAGCACGACTGGAATATCGGGCTGCTGAACCGTGACCAGATGCAGGCACACAGCGGACTGTGCACCAAAGCTGGAAGTCAGCACGACGCGGCCAGGAAAGCTTTCCAGCGCCCACGCGACCCGCTGCTCGGCGCTACGCTGTTCGAGATCATGGTTCAGCGCCGTCACGTCAAAATCCGGTGGCGCGTCATTGACCGGGGAGCCGGATTGGATTTGAGCCTGAGTCATCGCCTGTCTGCCTGGTTGCTTTTGCTGATTGACGGAGCAACTTAACAGTAAAGCTATAAATCAAAAACGAATAAATATCTATATATTTATTCGCTTAACTTATTTATTGTCCATCGTCGCCCGTTTTCAATTCCGGAATCAACCCTTTGTCGCCCGTGCCTGTTTTACCCGCTATTCCCGGCCCGCCGCTGGCGGTCAACCTGCGTTCCGCCCAGCTGGTCTATGGCGGACTGACCTTGTTTGACGGATTGGACCTGGATTTGACCGGTGGTTGCTTTACCTGCCTGCTCGGTTCCAGCGGTATTGGCAAAAGCAGCCTGCTGCGGTTGCTGGCTGGATTGACGGCCATTGGTGTCAGCGGCGACCTGCGCGGTGACGACGGTCTGCCCCTGACCGGGCGGGTAGCCTGGATGGCGCAGCAGGATTTATTGCTGCCGTGGCTGAACGTGCTGGACAACGTGACCCTCGGTAGTCGGCTGCGCGGCGAGCGTCCGGATCGGCCACGGGCTTTGAACCTGCTGGCACGGGTTGGATTGGCTGACGCGGCGCTGGCCCGCCCGGATACCTTATCGGGCGGGATGCGACAACGGGCGGCGCTGGCCCGGACGTTAATGGAAGACCGTCCAGTGGTGCTGATGGACGAGCCATTTTCTGGACTGGACGCGCTGACCCGGTTGCGACTGCAAGCTCTGGCTGCCGAACTGTTGATTGGACGCACCGTGTTGCTGGTGACGCATGATCCGTTGGAAGCGCTGCGCTTGGGCGGGCATATTCTGGTGATGAGCGGGCGACCGGCGATCGTGCAGACCTTGCCGGATTTGCCCGGCGCTCCGCCTCGCGATCCCGGTGATCCAGCAGTACAGGCCGCCTATCGCGCCATTTTGCGCTTGCTGGAGGTTGTAACGTGAGCGCGATCCGGCGCGGGTTGGCGACCTTGGCCGGTGTGTTGCTGACCTGGCAGATGATCATCGTGATCGGCGAATTGCCGCCCTACATCCTGCCCAACCCGTGGGCGGTGGCGGCCAGCCTGGGGCGCAACGCCGGTTCTCTGCTCAGTCACGCCAGCGTCACGACGCTGGAAATCCTGACGGGGATGGTGTTAGGAACCATGCTGGGCAGTGGTACGGCGCTGGCACTGGGTTATTCGCGGCGGGCGCGGCGCTGGCTGTTGCCGATGCTGATCGCCTCGCAGGCCATTCCGGTGTTCGCTATCGCCCCGTTACTGGTGCTGTGGCTCGGCTACGGGATGGCCTCCAAAATCGCCATGACCTTGCTGATCATCTACTTTCCAGTAACCGCCAATTTCTATGACGGCTTGCGCCATGTCCCGCCCGGCTGGCTGGATTTGGCGCGAGTGATGCTGCCCGAATCCCGGCGCTGGGCAGTACTGCGACATATTGCCCTGCCGGCAGCGTTGCCAGCACTGGCCTCCGGGCTGCGCATTGCGGCGGCGGTGGCGCCGATTGGCGCGGTGCTGGGCGAATGGGTCGGTTCCAGCGCCGGCCTTGGTTATCTGATGCTGCACGCCAATAGCCGGATGCAGGTTGATCTGATGTTTGCCGCATTGGTCACGCTGGCGACGCTGGCGGTGGGGCTGTATTTCGCGGTGGATGCTGCACTGAAGCGGCTATTGCCCTGGCATCCAGCTAACCCGGAAACGACTGAAACTGGCTGATCCTACCCACTGCTGAGGCGCAGCGGCGGTTTGGAACGCCGCCGCAACGGTTAGCGTCGCAACCACCCGTTGCCGATGATGCCCACCACGCCCAAGCCGATAAACAGCGGCAAGCTCCATTCTGGCAGACTCAGGCTCAAGAAGGTCCAGTCCACTCGCGCGCACTCGCCGGCGCCGGTCAGCACTTCGCGGAGCGTGTCGCCCAACGGCAGGGTTTGCAGCATGTAATCGAGACCCGGCCCGCAACGGGGTGTTTCCTCCGGCGGCAGATGTTGCAGCCAGACATGCCGGGCGGCGACACCTACACCAATACCGGCCATCAATCCGATCAGCACCCCATAAACCTTTGCCCCCCAGCCCGACGGATTGTGAATCAGCGCCGCCAGAAAGCTCAGACCCAGCGCCAGCAGCGCCAGCCGCTGGAAAATGCACAGCGGGCATGGCTCCAGATTCAGATAAAACTGGGCATATCCGGCGAATAGCAGCCCCAATACGCAAATCAGAAAGCCGCCCGCATTGAGCCAGCGGCGGCGGAGCCAGCGCCACTGGCTACCCGATGCGGCGCTTATCGCCTCAGAGTCGGACATCATCACTTTTCCCCTGCATGTAATGGTCAAGAAACGCCAATGGCGGCGGCGCCCCGTCAGAAGATGCCCCATGCCACGCCCGACGCCATCGTTTCGCCCAATTCCGCGCAGCGTTGCAGAACTTCAGCGGTCGATTCGCCTTTGGCAATGATCGGATCGCACACCAGTTTAAGTGGATAACCGCGAGCGATGCGCTCGATGCTGGTCAACGCGCCGGTTCCGTCATTGCCAGCGCTGATGAACACCGCATAGGGCAAGCCGCTGATCAGACCCTGAGCCGGGTAATAGGTGCGATCCAGAAAGTTCTTGAGCGCCCCGGACATGTAGCCAAAATTCTCTGGGGTACCGAGCAGCAGGCCATGCGCCCACAACAGATCGTCCAGATCAGCGCGAAGGGCCATTTTCAGCCGGGTTTCGACCTCAGCCACCCGCCGCGCCCCACGCTGCACCGCCCGCGCCATCATCCGGGTGTGGCCGGTCTGGGAGTGATAGATGATGAGAAGATGCCGGGTGGCGTTCATAGCGGGAATGGACAGACTCAAAGCTCAAGGTTCAAACCGAATTCAAAGCGGATTCAGACGTGTTTTCAGCTCAGGGTTAGGCAGTAGTGCGCTAGGTCTTTCGGTCTCGTATTGTACGAATAAGCCGAGATCAGATTTGGTTTGATCATTGGCAAAGACTCATCAGCACTTTATTTGTGCTGTTTGTTTCCATTTGAGCCTAACATTTAATATCAAATACTACTAAAAAAATATATTATAATTGGCAGCATACCAATTTTTGCAATGCACATAAAATAAAGTTTCTCGAAGTTAATGAGGCAAAAAACTCCTTTGGTTTTGACTTAAATAAATCGCTAAGTGTTGTTTTTAGGTGATCAATACCAGTAAATAGTTTATTCGAGATTTCCCCTTTAGACCATTGCCATAACTGCTCAGAAGGGTTCACTTGGGGGCTATGGGGAGGTTGATAGAGCAACATCACATTATCCGGCATGATGAGATCGTTAGAGCAATGAAAACGGGCATTATCCGTTTGAACGACATGGAAGTCCTTTGGATATTTCTGAGAAAAGTCATTAAGAAATTGTTGAAAGTTTTCAGTATTAACCCGATCATAATTTTCAATCATTAACTCACCAGTCAGAGGTTCAACAATGCCATAAAGGTAAAATGCTTCAAATGACCATTGCACCTTGACGATAGGTTTTACTTTTTTCAGCGTAATCCACCGCCTTGTGATCGTTTTTAGCCCAAACCGGCTTTCATCCTGTGTCCAATAGCGGATACTAGAATATATTTCTAAACAATGCGTTATGATTCCATCAAGGCAGGTTGAGACGTTTTTTTAAAATCGTCCACCGCTGCTTAATCATCATTTTCTGCATAAGGTCTGGGTACTTTTAGACAGGCCTTTGATCGGTATTTAATCGTCCCAAAAACGGTTGAATAAGGAACGTCTAACCCATGTGTTTCTTTAAGCCAAATTTGGATCGCCTTATAGCTCACCATCCCTTCAGGCTGGGCCAACTTTTCCTTTACTTGCAATTGAATTTATAGCGGGATGGAAGGCGCTAAATTTCCACCTCGATAATTTAAATGGAGTAAACCATACAGTCCGTTTCTTCGATAGAGATTCACCCATTGACCAATAGAAAATTGACTACGATTGAGCAATTTCCCTAATGCTTTACGCGTGATGGCTTGTCCTGTTTTATACCAAAATAGCAACTGCAACCGCTCACGTTTCCGTATGTCTTTCTCTTGCTTTAGCAAGATTCTAACTCTTCCTGAGACTCTGAAATTTCAATTTCAAATACACGACACATAGTTTAATTCCTCATTTTCAGTAGTTATAATAGGAAATTATTTTAGTAGTGTTTGGTATAAACTCTATTCGTCATCAAAAATTATAGGCGAGTGAGTCATTAAAGGCAGCTTTCGCTTCATCGAAAGCAATACCGTGTTTTTTAATATTTGATGCGCTTTTTTGAATTCCATTCAAATTTCATTGAGCGCCTCTTTGGTAATCACTGGAGCCATGCCATCAATTCACGTTGATTACCAATCGTAGTCAAGCGCGGTCTCCTGCACAGCACCATGTTAGGGGGACAATACAGGCTATCCATAATGCCGCTTTCTATGACAGTTAGGACATAAGGCGACCACATTTTCAATTGTGTCCTTCCCGCCTTCCGATAGCGGGCAAATATGATGAATCTCTAAATAAGGCTCATTAGTAATTTTACTAACAAATGGAGCAAACTGACCACAATCTTGACAAATACCATTGGCTAATCGTTTGGATAATTCTACAACATACGAGCTGCGTATAAACATTGTTATCTTGGTATGTCCTTTACATGGCAAATCAGTTTTTGATAATGCCAATTCTTTTAGTTCTGATTCTGAAATTTTTTTCAGATTTCTTAATACAATGTTTTCATTTTTTTGAGCACTAAACACAAAGTTTGGATTAGGTAGATCCCTTTCTAGGAAAACAGAAATGAAATCAATGGCACCAACGGAATGAGTACACTTCATTTGAGGCAGGATATTTGTGTTTCTTATCGCATACTCAATAAATTGCATGTTACTTTTTTCTAGCGCTGGAAGTAATTCATCAAATCTTTTCTTAATCACGCATCCTATTGAATTAGGTACTTTTACTAAGCAATCTGGAACGCTGCTAATATCAGATGATTGCACAATTAATTTTTTATTGTATCCGCGAAATTCTATGTCACCTGATTTGCTTAATTCCAATGGAAGAGAGTCCCTCATACATAAAATCAAGCATTCTAAGCTGGTGATTTGTATACAGTATACTTGCCCTAGGTTAAAGCGAAGAAACCTCCCATTTAAATCCAAATTCAAATTCCAATTGTCGCCGTTTAGGTTGTTTGCATACTCAATTTTTCTTGATAGAAACTCGATAATCTCATTTTTGTAACCCAAATACTTGAAAAGCGCGTCGATGCACTTTTTAGCGACAAGAAAATTATTTCTATCTATAATTTGCATTATATCACCAAAATCTAAACAGCCTCACTGTTGAGTAGACTCACTAAAAGGCACCTTCAAACACACTGCTAAAAGGCACTTTTCATCAGGTTATCATCTAACTGGTTGAATCTACATCACCTAGCCCCATAAAACACTCCCTAAACCCGGCAGAAAATGCTTCACCTTACGAGGCACTGCCTGCTCGAAGGACACGCCTAAAACATCCACAGTTCCGCAGTAAATAAGCGCAACCGCCTCCCGCTGGCCGGCTTGCGAGTGACGAGTTTCCATCATGCCGGTGCGGCAATGTGCTGTAACGCCGCCTCATCCAGAATCTGCCGATCCACCTTGAGATAGGCCACGCCCTCAGCGGCGATCACCACCGCCTCCGCCACGCCCGGCGCTTCGCTCAGCCGCTGGGTCAGCGACCGGGCCTCGTCCTCGCTGACCACGCCCACATTCAGCAAGTAGCTGTGCAGATAACGGGGACTTTTCATGGTCAGCGCCACGACCAGCCAGACCAGCGCCGCCAGCATTGCCAAAGTGAATACCCCCGGCAGGCCGAATAACCCGCGCAACCAGCCGCCTAACGCGCCGCCGACGAATGCACCTAAAAACTGGCTGCTGGAATAAACGCCCATCGCGGTTCCTTTGGCATCGGGTGGGGCCATCTTGGCGATCAATGAGGGCAACATCGCTTCCAGCAGATTGAAAGCGGTAAAGAAAATCAGCAGTAACAAGGTCGTTTCCAGCACCGAATCATGCCAGACCAACAACCCGAACTCAGTCAGCGCCAAGGTCAGGACTGCGCCCAGCAACACCGCTTTCAGTTGCCGGCGCTTTTCCGCGAGGATGATGAAAGGCACCATCGCCGCCATCGAGAACAACAAAGCGGCCAGATAGACTTGCCAATGCCGATCACTAGGCAAACCAGCGTCGCGCAAAGCCAACGGTACAGCGACAAAAGTAGCGGTCAACAACAGGTGCAGGGTAAAAATACCGAAGTTGAGCCGCAGCAACTGCCCATCGTGCAGCACCCGCCCGAATTGGGCAGCGACCGGCTCAGCGTCGCGATGAATCCGACTCACCACCGGATCGGGAACCCGAAAGCGCACTACCACCATGCCGAACAGGGCCAGCAATCCGGTCAGCCAGAAGATGCCCGGCACCCCGATCCAGCCGTTCAGCAGCGGGCCGAGGATCATTGAGAGGGCAAACGAGACGCCGATGGTGATGCCGATAGTCGCCATGACCTTGAGCCGGTGCTCCTCGCGGGTCAGGTCAGCCGCCAGCGCCATCACCGCCGCCGACACCGCGCCGCCGCCCTGCAAGGCACGACCGAGAATCACCCCATAAATCGAATCCGCCAGCGCCGCCACCACGCTACCCAGCGCGAAAATCAGCAAACCGGCATAGATCATCCGCTTGCGGCCATAGCGATCCGACAGAAAGCCGAAGGGAATCTGAAACAACGCCTGACTGAAGCCATAGATGCCAATCGCCAGCCCGGCCAGCGCCGGGGTATCGCCGCGCAAATGTTCGGCATACAGGGCGAACACCGGTAGAATCATGAACAGACCCAGCATCCGCAGCGAAAAGACCCCGGCCAGCCAGAATGCCGCTTGCCGCTCGCTGGAGGTCATTCGGTCCGGCGTCAAACCGGCGGTTTTCATAAAACCTGCTTCAAAAAGGTTTGCG
Source organism: Candidatus Competibacteraceae bacterium (assembly GCA_003989085.1). Classification (GTDB taxonomy): domain Bacteria; phylum Pseudomonadota; class Gammaproteobacteria; order Competibacterales; family Competibacteraceae; genus RXIV01. The sequence goes on along the minus strand of RXIV01000001.1, from coordinate 34,519 downwards.
CCCGTGGCTCTTTGGGCGCGGTGAAAAATTCCGTCGGCGGGGCGTCTTCGAGAATCCGCCCGAAATCCATGAACAACACCCGGTGGGCGACCTCGCGGGCAAAACCCATTTCATGGGTTACGACCGCCATCGTCATACCCTCCTTGGCTAACTGCTTCATCACGTCCAGCACCTCGCCGACCATTTCCGGGTCCAGGGCGCTGGTCGGTTCGTCAAACAACATCACTTTGGGATCCATCGCCAAGGCGCGGGCAATCGCGACCCGCTGCTGCTGACCGCCCGACAACCGCGACGGGTACTCGTGGGCCTTCTCGGCGATGCCGACCTTGGTCAGCAATTTCATCGCCTTGTCCTCGGCTTCGGCAGCCTTGCGTTTCCGCACCACCTGTTGCGCCAAGGTCAGGTTTTCCAGCACGGTCTTATGTGGGAACAGGTTAAAGTGCTGGAACACCATCCCGACTTCCCGGCGGATTGCGTTCAGATTGGTTTTGCTGGCGGTCAGGTCAATCCCGTCGATCACCACCTGACCATCGTCAAACGCCTCCAGACCGTTGAGACAGCGAAGGAAAGTAGACTTGCCAGATCCGGACGGGCCGATGATCACCACCACCTCACCTTTAGCGATCTGGGTGGACACGTCATCCACCGCTCGCACTGCCTGGCCGTTGCGCCCCTCAAAAATCTTGAACAGTTTGTTGACCTTAATCACTGCGGGCAAACCTCCGTTCCAGCCAGAACAATACTTGCGATAGCACCGAAGTCACCACCAGATACAGCAGCGCCACTGTGAACCAGATTTCAAAAGTGGCGAAACTGGAGGTAATAATCTCCCGCCCACTCTTGGTCAGGTCAGTAATGGCGATGACCGACACCAGCGACGAATCCTTGATCAGGCTGATAAATTGCCCGGCCAGCGGCGGCAGCACCCGTTTAAAGGCTTGCGGCAGCACGATGTAGATCATCGTTTCAGTTGCGCTCATCCCTAGCGACCGGGCTGCTTCGCTCTGGCCTCGGGGAATGGACTGGATGCCGGCACGGATGATTTCAGCGACATAAGCGCCGACAAACAGCGCCAGCGCTCCGATCCCGGCCACGGTCCGATCCAGATTCAGCACGGTGCCGATGAAAAAGTAGAAGATGAAAATTTGCACCAGCAGCGGGGTGCCGCGAATCAGCTCGATATAAAGGATCGCCAGCCAGCGCAGAGTGGGATTAGGCGACAGCCGACACAATCCGGTAATCAGGCCAATGACCATACCGATCAGGCCGGAGACGAAGGAAATCCAGATAGTGACCCACAACCCCCAGGTCAGCGGGCCAATCTTCCACGAGCGTACCGCCCCGAGATCCGCATCCTCCGCTACCGACTCGCCGGCTTTGACCTTGAGGGTCTCGGTTTCAACCGTGACTGTGACCGGCTGCCCACCGCCTTCCGGTTGAATCTCGATCCGGCTGTCCGCGCCGGTTGGGTTGATGCGCAGAACGACTCCGGCGACCGGCGCGATCTGCAATTCTTCGTCGTGATAAGCGAAGTATTGCGGCACCCGCGCCCAGTGCCATTCATAGTGAATGCGCTGGGTGGCGAACCACAGGCCGGCAGCGAGCCCAACCAGAATTAGCACCAGCAGACCCAGCCAGGGCCACTGGGCGGCGCGTCGCTTGGCAGGCACGGCTACTGCACGTCTTTTAGCCAGCCGGTATTTTTAAACCACTTCTGCTGGAGCTTCTCGTGGCTGCCGTCTTTCTTGATCTTGACCAGAAAGGCGTTGACCGCTTTTAGGAAGGCCGGATCGCCCTGGGCGACCGCCCAGCCAATCGGTTCATTGGTGAAGGGCTTATCCAGAAACACCAGCTTGCCCTCGCCGCGCTGGACATTGGCGACCAGGTTATAGGGCGCGTCGTAAACGAAAGCGTCCACCTTGCCATTGACTACTTCCATTACGCCTTCCGCTTCAGTTTCGTAGGAAAAGTATTTGGCTTTGGGGATGTACTTCTTGGCGGCGATTTCGCCGGTGGTGCCGAGCTTGGAGGCGACCTTGTAGTCCGGCTTGTTAAGATCTTTGTAAGACTTGACCTTGCCAGCCAAATCCTTGCGCAGCAGGATGGTCTGGCCGACCAGCATATACGGTTCGGAAAAATCGACCTTCTGCTTGCGCTCGTCGGTGATGGTCATGCCGCTCATGATGATGTCGCACTTGTTAGTAATCAGCGCCGGGATGATGCCGTCCCAGGCCGTGCTGACCAGTTCCAGCTTGGCCGCGCCCAGATCTTTGGCCATCAATGCGGCCAAATCAGGATCGAAACCGATGATTTCGCCGCGCTTGTCAGTGATCTCGAATGGCATATAAGCCGGCTCCAGACAGACTCGCAGGCCGTCCTGTTTGATTTGCTCCAGTTTTCCGGCCCAGGCGGGCGATAAGCTCAGACTACCGAACACGGCAAGGGCGGCCAGTGCAACCAGACGATTTTTCATGCGGGAATGCTCCGGTGGGGAAATGTAATAAGGGAACAACCGTTAAAACGATGCTCCGATCATCCATCGACAACCGGAGCGCACCTGAAAAGCATATTACAAATTCAGGTCTTGAACAGGCCGGGCGCTCAGGTGGACTTGCCTTCGTCCAACAGTTCCCGGATCACCATCTCAGCCCCGCATTCAGGACAGTGCGGCATGTTCTCAATGGGAATGTAGATAATCTCGGTATGGCGGCAGCGCGGGCATTGGACCTGCACCGGTTCAGCTTTATCGCGTTGCATAACCAGTTCCTCGCCAACAGGGCGGCAGGCATGCGTTTTAGGAGAGCAATCGGGCAATGGCCCGTTCCAAACGGTTTAGACCTTCCGCAATCAATTCGTCAGGAATAATCAGCGCCGGGGCTAACCGGATCACATCTGGTCCCGCCACCAGGATCAACAGCCCTTCATCCAGAGCGGCTTTGATGAAGTCGCGACTGCGGCCCCGCCAGGCCTCCGCTAGTTCGCCACCCAGCAACAGACCCATCCCGCGCAATTCGCGGAACACCCCAAATCGCTGGTTGATCCGGCTTAACCCGGTCATGAACACCTCATGCTTGCGCCGGACTCCGGCCAGCACTTCAGGATTACTGAAAATCTCCAGCGCCGCATTCGCCACCGCGCAGCCGAGCGGATTGCCGCCGTAGGTCGTGCCGTGACTGCCAACATTCAGACTGGCGGCGATGGCGGCGGTGGTTAGCATGGCGCTGATCGGGAAGCCACCACCGAGACCCTTGGCCGTGGTGAGAATGTCCGGAGTAACGCCATACGCCATGTAAGCGTAGAGATCGCCAGTGCGGCCATTACCGGATTGCACTTCGTCGAAAATCAGCAACGCCTGATGCCGGCTACAGAGTTCGCGGACCCCCTGCAAAAACTCCGGGGTCGCGCTGATGACGCCACTTTCACCCAGTATCGGTTCCACGATCACCGCACAAGTGCGCTCGGAAATCATCTCGGCGAAAGCGGCCAGGTCGTTGAATGGCGTATGGCGGATGCCCGGCGGCAGCGGTTCAAAGCCCTCGGTGTATTTAGGCTGGCCGCCGACAGTAACGGTAAACAAAGTACGGCCATGAAACGACGGAGTGAAGGCGATGATCTCGCGCTTGTCTGGAGCAAAGTGATCGGCGGAATACTTGCGGGCCAGCTTGAGCGCAGCCTCATTGGCCTCGGCCCCGGAATTAGCGAAAAACACCCGCTCGGCAAAAGTCAATTCGCACAACCGACGAGCCAGCGTGAGCGCCGGCTCATTAGTCAACACATTACTGACATGCCAAAGTTTTTGCGCCTGTTCGGTCAGCGCCGCCACCAACCGGGGATGCGCGTGGCCGAGTCCCGTTACGGCGATGCCGCCGGCAAAGTCAATGTACTCGCGCCCCTCCTGATCCCACAGTCGGGAACCTTCGCCGCGCACGGGAATAATGGCTGCGGGGGCGTAATTGGGGACCATGAAGGCGTCAAACAGCTCGCGGGTAACAGGGAGGGAATTCATGGGATAAATCCTGAAGCAGGGTTGAGCATGGAAGCAGACCGGCGCACAGCATAGCGGTTTTATAACCGTTTCGGCGCTACGAAACATCGGAAAAACAGGGAAAAATGGGGGAAATCTCCAGATTCCAGCCTGACGCCCTGCATCCGGGCTACTCGCGTCTTTGTACAGTGTCCAGATCTAAAGGCAGGGCGGCTTCGATCATTTCATTCAGGCGGGGCGCTTGGTGGGCCAATTCCAGCAGCAGGGCTTGCAATGGCGCCCGATCCAACACGGCGAGTTGTTCCGCCAGTGGCGGACGCATCTGTACTTGGTCTGGATGTTGTTCATAAGCCAGCAGTACAGCGACGATGTGTTTGCACCATCCCCCATAGTGGTAGGGGCAAGTACAGCCAGCATCGATTATTTCTTCACCTTCGAGCAGCACCTAAACTCGATACGGATCAAGCTCGGCGCCTTCAACGTCTGCTTCCAGTTCATCGCCGCGCCGAACCAATTGGCCCACTGCGCCATCTCTAAAGTAGCTTTGGCCGTGTTGGATAGATTGGTGTGTCGCATTCTGGCTTAACAAAGCGATAATGGCAGTCATGGTGGAAATCTCTCACAATTTTTTATCCCAGCTTAGCGCCAAAAGAACGCCGGAACCGGTTGCGCTGGGTAACCCAGCTACCAAGTCGTGGGATTTCTGATAGGCTTCGCCTTTCCCGATAGTCCCGCCCTCTTCACGCTCAATCCCATGACTCCGCCTCCTCGCACCCGCGTCAAAATTTGCGGCATTACCCGTATTGAAGACGGCGTAATCGCAGCGCGATGGGGCGCCGATGCGATTGGACTGGTGTTTTATCCGCCCAGTCCCCGGTTCGTGAACCCGGAACAGGCACGACAGATTGTCATGGCCTTACCGCCGTTCATCACCACGGTCGGGCTGTTCGTGAACGCGGAACCCGCTACGGTGCGGGCTATTCTGGATGTGGTTCCGTTGGCGCTGTTGCAGTTTCACGGCGACGAAGAACCCGACTACTGCGCTGCATTCGGCTGGCCGTATCTCAAAGCCGTGCCGATGGGGGCTGGGGCTGAAGTGTACGATTATGAACACCGGTTTGCGACCGCAGCGGGTTTGCTGCTCGACAGCCACGGCGGCGCTCAAACCGGCGGTTCAGGGCAAGGTTTCGACTGGGTGCGGATTCCCGCTGAACGGCATAAGCCGCTGATCCTGGCGGGCGGGCTGTATCCCGGCAATGTCGCTGCGGCAATCCGGCAGGTACGCCCGGAGGCGGTCGATGTCAGCAGCGGCGTTGAATCGGCAAAAGGCATCAAGAACAGTGAACTGATCCGCGCATTCCTGCGAGAGGTGCATGATGGCGAAAGCAATGCGTAACCCGGTCGATTTCAGCCGGTTTCCTGATGAGCGCGGTCACTTTGGCCGCTACGGCGGGCGGTTCGTCGCCGAAACGCTGATGGAGGCGCTGCACGAACTGGACGAGGCATGGAAAACCTGTCGCAGCGATCCCGAATTTCTGGCGGAACTGGACCTCGATCTAGCCCGCTATGTCGGTCGCCCCTCTCCGCTCTATCATGCGGAACGCTGGAGCCGGAAGCTTGGCGGGGCGCAGATTTATCTCAAGCGTGAAGATCTGAACCATACCGGGGCGCACAAGATCAATAATACGGTCGGGCAGGCGCTGCTGGCGAAGCGAATGGGCAAGACCCGCCTGATCGCCGAAACCGGGGCCGGTCAGCACGGCGTCGCTTCCGCCACGGTCGCCGCCCGGCTCGGCATGGAATGCGTGGTGTACATGGGCGCGGAAGATATTCAACGCCAGGCGCTGAACGTCTACCGGATGCGGCTGCTCGGCGCGACGGTGCAACCGGTGACTTCCGGCTCGCGCACCCTCAAGGACGCCTTGAACGAGGCGCTGCGCGACTGGGTCGCCAATGTCGATAACACCTTCTACATGATCGGCACCGTGGCCGGCCCGCACCCTTACCCCCTGATGGTGCGCGAATTTCAGGCGGTGATTGGCCGTGAGGCGCGTGAACAGATGCTGAGCGATTACGGTCACCTGCCGGATGCGCTGGTGGCCTGCGTCGGCGGCGGCTCCAACGCAATTGGCCTGTTTCACCCCTTTCTGAACGATGCCGGAGTCGCTATTTACGGCGTCGAAGCCGCTGGACTGGGGATTGAAACGGGCCATCATGCCGCCACCCTCTGCGCGGGTCGGCCCGGCGTGCTACACGGCAACCGCACCTATTTGCTCAATGACGCCAACGGCCAGATTACCGAAACCCATTCGGTCTCCGCCGGGCTGGATTACCCCGGCGTCGGCCCGGAACACGCCTGGTTGAAAGACATTGGCCGGGCGCATTATGTCGCCGTGACCGATGAACAAGCGATCCAGGGCTTTCACGATCTGACCCTCACCGAGGGCATCATCCCAGCACTGGAAAGCAGCCATGCCTTGGCTTACGCCACGCAACTGGCTCCGACCCTGCGCCGCGATCAAAGCATCATAGTCAACCTGTCTGGGCGTGGTGACAAGGATATTTACACCGTCGCCACGCTGGAAGGCATTCAACTTTAACGAGTTTTCGTCGAATGAACCGTATTACCCGTCGTTTTGAAGACTTGCGCAGCGCTGGCCGCAAGGCATTGATTCCGTACATTACTGCCGGTGATCCGCGTCCGGAACTGACCGTGCCCATGCTGCATACCCTAGTGAAAGCCGGAGCAGATTTGATCGAACTGGGCGTTCCCTTTTCCGATCCGATGGCTGACGGTCCGGTGATTCAGAAAGCCTGTGAGCGGGCGTTGCGCCACGGGATGTCGCTACATGGGGTGCTGGAGTTGGTGCGCGAATTTCGCCAGACCGATAGCGAAACGCCGCTGGTGTTGATGGGTTATCTGAACCCGATTGAAAGTTTCGGCTATGAAGCCTTTGTCGCCGGCGCCCGTGAGGTGGGGGTGGATGGGGTGCTGACCGTCGATTTACCGCCGGAAGAAGCCGCCGAGTTGGCCGAACTGCTGATTGCCGCCGGCATTGATCCGATTTTTCTGCTGGCCCCAACCAGTTCCGCCGAGCGCATTGGTCAAACCGCCCCACTGGCTCGCGGCTATCTCTACTATGTTTCGTTAAAAGGCGTAACCGGCTCCGCAGTCATCAATGTTGCTGAAGTCGCCAACAAACTGGTGCAGATTCGCGCCCTGACCCATTTACCGCTGGGCGTCGGTTTCGGCATCAAGGATCCATCCACCGCCGCTGCGATTGCCCAGGTTGCTGACGCAGTAGTGGTCGGCAGCGCCCTGGTCAGCAAAATGGCGGAATGGGTGGATGCCCCGGAACAGATGCGCCAGGAAGTCGGCGCGATGATCGCCGCCATGCGTCTGGCGATGGATACTAAAAGTTGAAGAGTTGGCTTTTAAGCTTTCCGTGTTTTCCGTGTCGTCCATGGACAAAAGTTAGTTGATTCCCCTATGAGCTGGTACGAAAAACTCGTTCCCTCCCGCATCCGTACCGATGGTCGCAACAAGCACCAGATGCCCGAAGGCCTGTGGAGCAAATGCGATGAATGCAGCGCTGTTTTATATCGCGTTGAGCTGGATCGCAATCTTCAGGTCTGCCCAAAGTGCAACCATCATATGTATCTGAGCGCCCGAAAACGGTTGCAAACTTTTCTCGATAAAGGCGAGTTGATCGAAATTGGCGAGGATATTGAACCCAGCGATTTCCTCAAATTCAAGGACGGCAAAAAATACAAGGATCGCTTGGCGCAAGCGCAAAAAACGTGTGAAGAAAAGGATGCATTAGTCGTATTGCGCGGCCTGCTCAAAGGAATGCCGGTGGTGGCCGCCGCTTTTGAATTTGCCTTCATGGGCGGCTCCATGGGTTCCGTTGTCGGCGAGCGTTTTGTCCGCGCCGCTCAGGCTGCTTTGCATGAACATATCCCATTGATCTGTTTTACTGCCAGTGGCGGTGCGCGAATGCAGGAGGCGCTGGTGTCATTAATGCAAATGGCGAAAACCAGCGCGGCCCTAGCCCGCTTGTCCGAACATGGCATTCCTTACCTTTCGGTGCTGACTCATCCCACCACCGGCGGCGTTTCCGCCAGCTTGGCCTTGCTCGGCGATTTGAACATCGCTGAACCCAAAGCACTGATCGGCTTTGCCGGGCCACGAGTGATTGAACAGACGGTGCGAGAGAAACTGCCGGAAGGCTTTCAGCGCAGTGAATTCCTGCTGGAACATGGCGCCATTGACCTGATCGTGGATCGCCGTGAATTGCGCGACCGTCTGGCTGCATTATTAGCGATGCTGACTGGCCACAATTCCCCGACATAACATCAGGTTACTATCGTTACGCGGAAGGATTGAATCAGTCCCTCTTACCCACTATTTAAGACTGACGCAATGTCTGATCCTGCGCTGGACGCACTCATCGCGCTATACGCTACTTTCAGTCAAATAACCGCCCTTATTTCCTAACTCCCGGAACATGCGTTTTACTACCCTCAACGACTGGCTACATTGGCAGGAAACTCTGCATCCCAAAACCATCGACCTCGGTCTGGATCGGGTGCGAACCGTCTTAGGGCGACTACGCCCTGAGCCGCCGCCCTTTGTCGTGATCACGGTGGGCGGCACCAATGGCAAAGGCTCCTGCGTCGCTCTACTGGAGGCGATTCTGCACAATGCCGGTTATCGGGTCGGCGCGTACACCTCACCGCACCTGCTGCGCTACAACGAACGCATCCGGATCAATAGGCAGGACGTGGAAGATGACTCGCTATGCCGAATCTTCGCCCGAATTGATCTGGCGCGCGGCGATCAATCCCTGAGTTATTTTGAATTCGGCGCATTGGCGGCGCTGGAGCTGTTTTATGAAACCGGCGTAACGGTTGCCGTGCTGGAAGTGGGTCTTGGCGGGCGACTGGATGCGGTCAATATGCTGGACGCCGACGCCGCGCTGATCGTCAGTATTGGCCTCGATCACACCGATTGGCTCGGACCGGACCGTAATAGCATCGGTTACGAAAAGGCCGGCATCTACCGGTCGGATCGCCCCGCGATCTGCGCCGATCCCGACCCACCCCAACGGTTGGTCGAATTTGCAGAGCAGATCGGCGCGAAGTTGCAGCAGGTTGGCCGCGATTACTGGTTCACACGCTCCGGCTCAGGCTGGTGCTGGGAATCCGCGCAAGTCCGGTTCGACGGTCTGCCGCTTCCAGCGCTGGTCGGCGCACATCAGATCGGCAACGCCGCTGCGGTGCTGACGACACTGATGAGCCTGCGCCAGCGCACGCCAGTTTCGCTCAACGCCATCCGCGCCGGTCTCGCCCAGGTTCAACTATCGGGCCGATTCCAAATCGTTCCCGGCCCAGTTGAGTGGATTCTCGACGTTGCCCATAATCCGCCCGCTGCCGCCATATTAGCTGATAATCTGCGAGCGCGACCTTGCATTGGACGGACTTTGGCCGTTCTGGGCATCCTAGCCGACAAGGACGCTGCTGGAGTGATTCAAGCGCTGGCCGGCAATATTGATGCGTGGTATACGGCGGCGCTCGCGGGACCGCGTGGCCGCACTGATGCTGAACTGGCTAATTTATTGATCGCTGGCGGTCACCCGGCCTGGGCCGCTGGCGATGTTGTCAACGCATACCGGGTCGCCCATCAAGCCGCACAACCGGGCGACCGTATCGTTATTTTGGGATCGTTTCATGCTGTCGCGCCGGCGCTGACCGCCCTGCCGTGGCGAACTGATTTCCCCTTGCCGTTATCACCGGAGACCTGATTTGGACAACCGCCTGACCCAACGCCTGGTCGGCGCCGCCGTGATCGCGGCGTTGGCTGTCATCTTCGTGCCGGAAATGCTGGAACGGCAATCGCCGCCAGCGCCGGTTCAGCCCACACAAGTTCCTGAAGAACCCCCGACCTTAACTTTCTCTTCCCAACCCCAGCCACCAGCGGCGACGCCACCAGCAGTGACAGCGGCTCCAGCGGCGACGCCACCGGCGGTTGCCGCCGCCCCAGAGCCGCCACCCACTGCGCTGCCGGATCCCGGCCAATCTCCGGCCCAAGTTTCCGCCCAAGAGGACACCGCCCGCCTCAAGACCGAGCAGGAAGCCAAGGCTAAAGCTGATGCAGAACGGATCGCTGCCGCCAAGGCCAAAGCCGACAGGGAACGGATCGCTGCTGCCAAGGCCAGAGCCGAAGCGGCCCGCCGCAGTGCCCAGGCGGAGGCCGCCAAAACCCGTGCCAAGGCTGAGGCGGAACGCAGCGCCGCCGCTAAAGCGGAAGCAGCGCGCCTCGAAGCCGCCCAAGCTGAATGGAGCCCCGACCGGTCCGAACCCAGAGAAAGCACCGCGACGCAAACCGAGACCGCTCGCGCCGCTGAAGCCGCTCGGCGGGAAGCCTCTCGCGCAGACGCCGCCCGCAAGGCAGCGCAGGCGGAAGCCGCCCGCCGCAGCGCCCAAGCCGAAGCGGCCCGCGCCGAAGCGGCCCGCCGAAGCGCCCAAGCAGAAGCCGCCCCCACTCGGCCTGAAGCGTCAACGCCTGAAACCACCCGGCGTAAACCACCGACGGCGCTTCCCAAAATCGAGCTGGTTTCCCGCACGGAAACAGCCACAGCTGCGCCGCGCCCAGCACCGGCCCGCTCCACTGCCGCCTCCAGCGGCGGCACAGTGGTTGGCCGCTACGCCCTCCAGGAAAATGCCTACGCCTTGCGTGATTACTACCGCAGCCAAAACATCCGGGCCGGGGTGGAGCAGATCATGGCTAACGACCGGACAATGTACCAAGTGCGGGTATGGCGTTGAGCACTCATCCTAGTGTCGTTTGAGCCGGCGGCCCTTTCTGCTAGGATGCTGCGCTTCAATCCGCCGGAGCAGAGCGCGGCGACACTGGCAAACCACGAATCAGGGCGGGGCGCGGCAATCCATCATGAACTGGGCGGATTACTTCATTGTTATCGTCATCGCCTTATCCATGCTGATGGGCCTCTGGCGCGGCTTGCTGCGTGAGGTTATCTCGCTGACAACCTGGATCGCCGCCTTTGCCATCGCCTACCTGTTTTCCGAGGATGGCGCTGCGCATCTCACTCCCTACATCGACATACCCTCGCTGCGGATCGCCGCTGCATTTGGTGGTCTTTTTCTCGTTACGCTGTTGATTGGCGGGCTGATTGGCATCCTGGCCTCCTATCTGGTGGATTATACCGGCCTGACCGGCACTGACCGGATCCTGGGCATGGGGTTTGGCTTCGTGCGGGGCGCAGCAGTGATCGTGCTGCTGGTGCTGGCGGCGGGATTAACGCCGTTGCCCCGCGACCCGTGGTGGCAGCAGGCGCTATTGCTGCACCATTTCCAGGAAGGCGCAGTCTGGCTGCAAGGCTTCCTGCCGCCGGAACTGGCCCAGAACATTCGCTTCCCCTGAGATCGTTCGCGGAGGGTTCGGCCCATGTGCGGAATCATCGGCATTGCCGGGCGTAGTCCGGTTAATCAAAGCCTGTTCGACGGCCTGACTGTCTTGCAACACCGAGGCCAGGATGCTGCCGGCATCGTCACCTGCGATCACGGCCGACTGTTCCTGCGCAAGGACAATGGCCTGGTGCGTGACGTGATTCGCACTCGCCACATGCGGAATCTGCATGGCGACATTGGCATCGGCCATGTCCGCTATCCGACTGCGGGCAGTTCTGATTCCGCCGAGGCCCAGCCGTTCTACGTCAATTCCCCGTTTGGCATCACCCTGGCTCACAACGGCAATCTGACCAATGCCGCCCAGCTCAAGGACGAACTGTTTCGCGCCGATCTGCGCCATATCAATACCCGCTCCGATTCAGAAATCCTGCTCAATGTCTTCGCCCATGAACTGCAACAGCGCAGCAGACTGGCGGTCGATGCTGACGATATTTTCGCAGCGGTAGCGGCGGTGCATCGGCGAGTGCGGGGCGCTTATGCGGCGGTGGTGCTGATCGTCGGAGTCGGACTGGTGGCGTTCCGCGATCCGCACGGCATCCGGCCGCTGGTGTTTGGCAGCCGCGAAACGGTGGACGGCATGGAATACATGGTAGCGTCCGAGAGCGTGGCGCTGGATGCGCTTGACTTCCGGCGGATCCGTGATGTTGCGCCGGGTGAAACAGTGCTGTTTGATCTGGCGGGGCGGATGCACACTCGCCAGTGCGCGGAGCATCCCTGCTACTCGCCCTGCATTTTCGAGTTCGTTTATCTGGCCCGGCCCGATTCGATTCTCGATCAGGTCTCGGTGCATAAGGCCCGGCTGCGGATGGGCGAATATCTGGCCGAAAAAATCCTTCGGGTCTGGCCGGATCAGGATATTGACGTGGTCATCCCGATCCCCGACACCAGCCGCACCGCTGCACTGCAAATGGCCTCGATCCTGGGCATCAAATACCGGGAAGGCTTTATCAAGAACCGTTACATCGCCCGCACCTTCATCATGCCGGGGCAGAAAATCCGCAAGAAATCGGTGCGGCAGAAGCTGAACGCGATTGATCTGGAATTCCGGGGCAAGAATGTGCTGCTGGTGGACGACTCCATTGTGCGCGGTACTACCTCGGAAGAGATTATCCGCATGGCCCGCGATGCCGGCGCCCGCAAGGTCTATTTTGCTTCCGCCGCGCCGCCGGTGCGTTATCCCAACGTCTACGGGATTGACATGCCAGCCGCACACGAATTGATCGCGCATGACCGTTCCGAGGCAGAAATTGCGCAGGCGATTGGCGCTGATCAATTGATTTTTCAGGACCTGGCCGATCTGGAAGAGGCTGTGCGACGCGGTAATCCCGCCCTCCAGCGCTTTGATGCGTCCTGTTTCACGGGCGAGTATGTGACCGGCGATATCGACCAGGCCTATCTGGACTGCCTGGCCCAGGAGCGCGCTGACGCGATCAAGAATGCCCATGACAGCGCCACCAACGCCATCCTTGATCTGCACAACCACGACTGAACGCCACGCCTGCGAGTCCCCATGCCTTCCACTGATGACGCACCCGAACTGGGCTTCTCCAGCCTTGCGGTGCGGGCCGGCCAGGTCCGCACTTTGGAAGGCGAACACGCCGAGCCGATTTTCGCCACATCCAGCTTTGTGTTCGCCACGGCTGCCGAAGCCGCCGCCCGCTTCAGCGGCGCAGCCCCCGGCAACATTTATTCCCGTTTCACTAATCCAACGGTGCGGGTGTTTCAGGAGCGGCTGGCGGCGCTGGAGGGTGGTGAAAGCTGTATCGCCACCGCTTCCGGGATGGCGGCGATTTTGGCGACCTGCATGGCACTACTGAAAAGTGGCGATCATATCGTCTCGGCTAACAGCATCTTCGGCAGCACCATTGGGCTGTTCAGCAATTACCTGAGCAAATTCGGCATTAGCACGAGCTACGTGCAGTTGAGCGATCCTGCGGCCTGGGCGGCGGCGATTCGCCCGGAAACCCGGTTGTTCTATGTGGAAACACCGTCCAATCCGCTGATGGAACTGGCGGATATTCAGGCGCTGGCGGATGTGGCCCATGCCCACAACATTTTACTGGTGGTGGACAACTGCTTCTGCACTCCGGCCCTGCAACAGCCGTTCAAGCTGGGCGCGGATCTGGTCATTCATTCCGCCACCAAATATCTGGATGGGCAGGGCCGCTGCGTCGGCGGGGCCGTGGTCGGCGATCAACAACGGGTAGGGGTGGATATTTACGGCTTTCTCCGCACCGCCGGACCCACCATGAGTCCGTTCAACGCCTGGGTGTTTCTCAAGGGACTGGAAACCCTGCGCTTGCGGATGCGGGCGCACAGCGAAGCAGCCCTGCACTTGGCGCAGTGGCTGGAGACACAGCCGGCCATCAAGCGGGTTTATTATCCGGGCCTGCCGTCGCACCCGCAGCATGAGTTGGCGAAACGGCAACAGAGCGGGTTTGGCGGCATTGTCTCCTTTGAACTGCGCGGCGGGCGGGAAGCCGCTTGGACGCTGATTGATCACACCCAGTTGATCTCGATCACCGCCAATCTGGGCGACGCCAAGACCACAATTACCCATCCTGCGACAACGACGCATGGCCGGCTGACGCCAGCAGAACGGGAACGGGCCGGGATTGGCGAGGGGCTGGTGCGGATTTCGGTGGGGCTGGAGGACGTGACGGATGTGCAGGCCGATCTGGAACGCGGCTTGCGGCATCTGAGCGGTTAAACCAATGAAAATTAAGGCCTTGACCTTCGATCTGGACGATACCCTCTGGGAGGTCTGGCCTGTGGTCGAACGCGCCGAGGCGTTGCTCCACGACTGGCTGATGGCGCGTTATCCGCGTATTCCGGCCCGGTTCAGCGCCTTGGAATTGCGTGAATTGTGTGATGAGATTGCTGAGAACCAACCCGGCATTGCTCATGACCGGACCCGACTGCGCAAGGAGGCGCTACAACTGGCGGCGGGTCGGGCGGGCTATGCCGAGTTCGAGGTTGACGCCGCGTTCATGGTGTTTTTCACCGCCCGCAATGCGGTGGAACCGTTCACCGAGGTCCGCCCCACTTTAGAGCGGCTGGCCCGGCGTTACCTTCTGGCCTCACTGTCCAACGGCAATGCTGATCTACGGTTAATCGGGCTGGATGACCTCTTCGCTTTCTCGCTCAACGCCATTGACGTGGGCGCAGCCAAACCGGAAGTACTGATGTTCGAGGAAGCCCGGCGGCGGCTACAGGCGTCGCCGGCGCAGATCGTTCATGTGGGCGATGATCCGATCCATGATGTGCAGGGAGGGCTGGAAGCGGGTTTCCGCACCGTGTGGGTGAACCGCACTGGCCGCGACTGGCCGGGCGGTGCAAGAGCGGATGCGGAAATCAGCAGTCTGACGGAACTGGAAGCAGTGCTGGCGACCTGGGAATAACACGGCTGAAAACGCCGGATTATTTTCTACCTCATCACCACGGAATCGGCTGACCATCCCGGAAGAACCCCCCGGTCGGGCCATCATCCGGTAAGGTCGCGGCCCAGACGATACCGGCAGCGCCTTGCTCCACCGTTCGTTCTGCATGAGGGCCGCCCATATCGGTACGCACCCAACCGGGGCAAACTGAATTGACCAGGATGTTATAGCCTTGGGTTTCCGCTGCCAGAATGCGAGTCAGGGCATTGAGCGCGGTCTTGGAAATCCGGTAAGCCGGCGATCGGCCTTCCATCTCGCTCAACTGACCCATCCCGCTGGACAGGTTGACGATCCGTCCGTAGTGCTGTTGCTTCATCAGCGGAACCAGCTCCTGCGCCAGCAGCAACGGCCCGTATAGGTTGGTTTTCAGGGTGGCGGTCAGGGTTTCCAGACTGGCAGTGAAAACGCTGGCGCTACCAACTTCCTCTGAACCGTGGCTGTCGAGAAAAACTCCAGCGTTGTTGACCAAAATATCCAGCCGTCCACAGCGGCTGTGAATGAACGCCCCCAACTCGGCCACACTATTTTCCGAAGCCACATCTAGCGGGTGCAGCAGCACATCCAGTCCCTCCGCCTGCAACTTCTCCAACGCCATTTCGCCCTTGCCGGCATTACGGCTGGTGATGATGACCCGGATGTCACGTTTAGCCAGCTGCCGGGCTGTTTCCAGACCCAAGCCGCGATTAGCGCCCGTCACTACCGCCACGGGCTTAGCGCTTTTGTCGCTCATCACTCTCTCCCTCCAACCAGCCACCACCCCGGCAATCCACGATCGTCATTACGGATTAGCAGCGCGTGTTGTTTTATTTACACCGATTGTTGCAAATACTAACAGTATTTAGACGGTTAAAACAACAAATCATGGTGATCAGCCGCTTACTGCCCGCGTCGCGCTCGGGCAAAGGCTTCAGCCAAGGCGCTGGGATGGTTTTCGGCTGGGACAGGCGGCGCGGATGGACGCACTCCCCGCTCCCGGCGGCCACGCCCGGCTACCGATACGGGATCGCTTGAACGAGCCGCCGGGTTCGGAGCCGGCTCGTTGAGTCGCATGGTCAGGGCGATCCGCTGCCGTTTCAGGTCAATTTCCTGCACCTTGACCTTGACGACCTGGCCGGTTTTCACCACCTCACGCGGGTCCTTGACGAAGCGATCCGCCAGCGCCGAGATATGCACCAGCCCATCCTGATGGACGCCGATATCCACAAAAGCGCCAAAATTGGCGACATTGGTCACAACCCCCTCCAGCACCATCCCCGGTTGCAGATCGGTCAATTTCTCAACGCCGTCCTTGAACGCCGCAGTTTTGAATTCCGGGCGTGGATCGCGACCCGGTTTTTCCAATTCCGCCAAAATGTCGCGCACCGTGGGCAGACCAAAGCGATCATCGGTGAAACGGGCCGGCTCCAGCGCCTTCAAAAATGCGGCGTTGCCGAGGATTTCATGCAACCCGCGCCCACTGGTGGACAAAATCCGCTCTACGACTGGATAGGCTTCCGGGTGGACGGCGGAGCGATCCAACGGATCATCGCCGTTGACAATGCGAAGAAAGCCGGCAGCCTGCTCAAAG
This sequence comes from Candidatus Competibacteraceae bacterium, assembly GCA_003989085.1. Taxonomy (GTDB): domain Bacteria; phylum Pseudomonadota; class Gammaproteobacteria; order Competibacterales; family Competibacteraceae; genus RXIV01. Next base: position 18,036 of record RXIV01000001.1, on the reverse strand, counting down.
GTCTTGTCGCCCAACCGAGCCACTTTCCGCAAGTGATCGCGGCGACGAAAGGGGCCGTTGGCATCCCGAAACTCGACGATATTGCGGGCCAGCGTCGCATTCAGCCCGGCCACTCGCGCCAGCAGCGGCGCTGATGCGGTGTTCAGGTCCACTCCAACCGCGTTGACGCAATCTTCCACCACCGCGTCGAGCATCCGCGCCAGCCGGTTCTGGCTGACATCGTGCTGGTACTGACCGACTCCAATCGCCTTGGGATCGATCTTGACCAGTTCCGCCAGCGGGTCTTGCAGGCGGCGGGCAATGGACGCCGCCCCACGCAACGAAACGTCCACATCGGGAAACTCCCGCGCCGCCAGTTCCGAGGCGGAATACACCGAAGCGCCGGCTTCTGACACCACCAGTTTTTGCAGCCGCAATTCAGGGTGCTGCTGCATCAGCTCTGTCGCCAGCCGGTCGGTCTCGCGGGAGGCGGTGCCGTTACCGATGCTGAGCAATTCCACCTTATGGCGGCAGCACAGTTCCACCAGGGTGTGCAAACTGGCGTCCCAGCGATTGTGCGGGACATGGGGATAAATGGTGGCGGTGTCGATCAGCTTGCCGGTGGCGTCCACCACTGCCACCTTGACCCCGGTGCGCAGGCCGGGATCGAGTCCCAGCGTCGTGCGGGTGCCGGCAGGGGCCGCCAGCAGCAAATCACGCAGGTTGTGAGCGAATACCCGGATGGCCTCTTCTTCGGCGGCTTCACGCAAGCGCTGCTTGAGTTCGGTGTCCAGATGCGGCAACAGTTTGACTTTCCACGCCCAGCGAGCGGTTTCCCGCAACCACGCATCCGCCGCTCGGCCTTCATCGCGGAGATTAAACTGGGCGGCAACCCGCCGTTCGCCAGGATCGGGACCGGGTGCTGCTGGATCGCCGATTTCCAGCGTCAGTTGCAACAGCCCTTCGTTGCGACCCCGGAACAGGGCCAAGGCGCGATGTGAAGGAATCTGGCGGATGGGTTCCCGGTAGTCGAAATAATCGCGAAACTTTGCGCCTTCTTCCGCTTTGCCTTCAACCAGTTGCGAATACAGCACGGCGTTATCCCAAAGATAGCCGCGCAGGTTCGCCAGCAGCTCGGCATTCTCCGCAAACTGCTCCATCAGAATTTGCCGCGCTCCGTCGAGCGCCGCCTTGACATCGCTAATCCCCCGGTCGGGATTGACAAATTCAGCGGCCATCGCATCCGGTGTTTGGGTCGGATCGGTCAACAAGCCGTGGGCGAGTGGCCCCAGCCCGGCTTCACGGGCGATTTGGGCCTTAGTGCGGCGTTTCGGCTTGTACGGCAGGTACAAATCTTCCAGCCGAGTTTTGGTGTCGGCGCTGAGAATCGCGGCTTCCAGCTCTGCCGTAAGCTGATTCTGCTCACGGATACTGCTCAGAATCACGCCGCGCCGTTCTTCCAGTTCGCGCAAATAGCCGAGCCGCTCTTCCAGCAGGCGCAATTGCGTGTCGTCCAAGCCATCCGTGGCTTCCTTGCGGTAGCGCGAGATAAACGGCACGGTCGAACCACTGTCCAGCAAGGCGACAGCGGCTGCAACCTGGTGTTCTTGAACGGCGAGTTCACGGGCGAGAGTTTGGGTAATGGTCATGGCGCAAGTATCAGGCTTTTGGTCGGGAAAGAATGGACAGTAGGAGGAAAACCGGGTGCGTATGGGGCACACTGCGATTAACACGCTAAAACCCATCCCCACCGTTACTATGGAGAGTCTATACGACTGATCAATTTACCCCGTATGGGGATGTGCAGTTATACCGGCCTGGCAGAATCACCTTAATTAGCCGGAAAAACCGGTTAACCTTTGACTCACTAAAAAGGGAAGACCAAACTGGCCTTCCCTTCGATCAATCGCAGTGTTGCCATTAATTAAATCAATGGCTGTTCCGACACGATCATGCCATCTTCATCCGCATAGAGATAATAGCCAGGCCGGAAAGTAATCCCGGCAAAGCACACCGGAATATCACGCTCGCCGCTATTGCGTTTGACGCTCTTCAGTGGGTGTGTACCTATCGCCTTGACGCCGATGCCCATTTCTGCAACGACGGCGGAATCGCGGATACAGCCATTCACCACCACACCGGCCCAACCGTTATCCTCGGCCAGTTCGGCCAGTTGATCGCCCAGCAACGCGCAACGGGTAGAACCGCCGCCGTCCACCACCAACACCCGGTCTTCACCCGGTTCTTCCAGCACCTTGCGAACCAGCGTGTTGTCCTCAAACACCTTCAGGGTCACGATGGCCCCGGAAAACATCATTTCACCGCCGTAATCGTTAAAGATCGGTTCGGCAATCTGCAATCGGTCCGAAAACTGGTTGCACAGATCAAAATGCTCATCGCACAAATCAGTCGTTTTGAAATCCATGAGGGCGCACTCGCGGGTTGAGATAAAAGACACAAAAAGTCTATCACAATCGACCCGATGCCTTAGCGACTGGTGATCTTCAACTCAATCCGGCGGTTGCGGCGATACGCCTCCGGGCTGTCTCCTGGATCAATCGGGTGATATTCGCCCATCCCGACCGCCGCCAGCCGCTCTGGCGGGACGCCCTGCTGAATCAGATAATTCACCACCTCCTGCGCCCGCGCCGTGGACAGTTCCCAATTGGACGGAAACCGACCGCGCACCGGCACCCGGTCAGTGTGGCCCTGCACCTCGATAATCACCGGCAAATCCGCCGGCAAGCGGGTCGCCAGTTGCCGGTAAACTGCGGCGAACTTGTCCAGATCGCCGCGCCCGGACGGCGACAACGTGGCCTCGCCGGAGGCAAACAGCACCTCGGACTGGAATACGAAGCGGTCGCCGACCACCTTGATATCGGGATTATTGGCGAACACTTCGCGCAACCGGCCAAAGAAATCGCTGGCGTATTTCTCCAGCTCCTCGACCCGCTCCAGCAGCTTCTTCTTCAACGCACTGTCCAGCGCCTCAATCCGGCCCTTCTGCTCAACAATCACCGCATCGCGCTGCGCCAAATCCTGCTGATTGGCGGCCAGCGCCCGGTTGAGCCGCTCCAGTTCCGCCGCCAGCCGCTCAGCCCGAACGCTGAGCAGCGCCGCCTGCTCCTGGGCGCTGCCCAAACTCTGCTCAGCTTTGCTCTTGTCTGCCGTCAACCCAGCCAGTTGATTCCGCAACTGCGCCAGCAGCTTGTCCCGCTCGCTGACCGTGCTCTCCAGACTCTGCGTTCGCCCGCGCAGCCGCGTCGCCTCTTTCTCCGCATCGCCGGCCAAGCCTTCCAGATGCTCGACGATCCGTTGTAACTGACCAATCGCGGTGTCCTTGCCCATGATCTCGCGGCCAATCAGCACCTCGGTAATTACAAACACCGTAATTAGAAAGATGAGCACCATCACCAGCCCGCTGAGGGCGTCGGTAAAGGCTGGCCACAGATTGAACTCACTAAGCGAATCACGGCGGCGGGGCATGGTCGGCATCCAGCACTGGCCCGGACGATTGCGCCAGCAACCGGGCAATGATGCGCAGTTCATGACGCAGATCAGCAGTGCGGTCGTTCTCGATATTTTGCAACGTCCCGCGCAACGACTCGATCCGCTCGCCCAGATTCGCTACCTGTTCCGCCACACGGGTAATGCCTTCACCACGATTGGCCAGATATTCGGTGGTCGCCGCAACCCGCTCCAGCCGGTCGGTGGTGGCTTGCAGCAGCGCCGCCAAATGCCGGGGCGAAATGGTCTCGGTCTGGGCCGTCACCGTGACTACCGGTTGCCACAACGGCACCAGATCGCTGACCACCAACGCCTCCAGTTGGGCATGATGATGATTTTGGGCGCGGAGCAATTGCAGTTCCAGAAAGCCCAGTGCCAGGGCTGCCAGCAGCCCGAACAGCGAAGCAGAAAATGAAGTCCCCATCCCGCCCAGCGGCGCGGCGAGCCGATCCTTGAAGTGGGCGATCAGGGTCATAGTGTCGGCGGCTTTATCGGTGGACAGACCGCTGATCACATCGCGCACCCCGGTAATGGTCAGTAGCAGGCCGTAAAACGTGCCAATGAGACCCAGCAACACCAGCGCTCCGGTCAGATAGCGCACCAGCGCCCGCCGGTCATCACCCTGGGTCGCCAGCGAATCGAGCAGATAGGGCAAGGTGGCGGCGGCATCGCCGTGGCTAATAACCCGGTGAATCTTCTGGATAAAGTCGCTCACCCCGCGCCAGTGACTGCCGAGCAGCACTTCGTCGGCCTGCTTGAGCGGGATTTCACGACGACGGGCCTGCAACGCCACCTCGGCCGCCCGGTTGCCGGCCCGGACATCGCGCAGGGTGTCGGTCAAAGCCTTGAGGGTGTAAGTCACCCCAAACAGGAAAGCAGCGGCGATCGTGCCATTCAGATAGGGATTGGTCAGAAACGCAGCGGTCAACGGCGGCAAAAACACTGCGCCCAGCGCAGTCAACGCCGCCAGAAAAAGCAGGGAATGCAGCAGATAACGCCCGGCGCCCCGCTGCGAGCGCCGTTCGGAAATGGTTAAAGGCATGGGATTAACCGGTCAGTTCTGGACGCTCTGACCCCAGCGGCCTTCAAAAGCCAATTGGGCCAATGGCTTGCGGCTGCGCGGCGCCTGTTCCTTCTCGGCCAGCGCCTGTGGCAATAACTCAATCGCTCCTGGATGCCCAACCGCGATCATGGCCATGCCAACATGATCAGCGGGGATATTAAAGCGGGCTTTAGCCGCCTCCGGGTCAAAACCGCCCATCTGATGGGCGACCAACCCCAGGGCGGTCGCTTGCAGACACAGGTTCTCACTGGCGGCCCCAGTGTCGTATTGCGCCCAGCGGTTCGGTTGATCGTTATGGCCGAAATTTGGCGCGGCCACAGCCAGCAGCAGAATGGGCGCATTTTTGACCCAGAGTTGATTACCCTCAGCAAGGCAGTCAAACGCCTGCCGCCAACCCGCCGGATCACGGAACCGGTCCCAGACCAGATAGCGCCACGGTTGGTCGCCAAAACAGGATGGCGCCCAGCGGGCCGCCTCCAGTAAGGCCAGGAGTTGATCGCGGCTCACTGGCTGATCCGGATCAATGGCGCGAGGACTCCAGCGCTGGGCGATGAGATCGGCGATGGCAACTTGGGTGATGGCGGGGTTTTTCGGCATGATCGTCTCCAAAGAAGATTAAAGGCGGTTTTGTAGACCACGCCGGCGCGAAAAAAGCGAAAATGTCGAACGATATTCTTAAACCTTTTCTGCCACGAACCTATTGGAGTCACCTCTTATGTCCCCCTTGCAGGAACTCAATGACTACCTCAACCGCCATGTCCCGCTGTTCCGCGCCATGCAAGCGCAGATCGAGCGTTGCGACGCCACCAGATTGGCGCTGACCGCACCGCTGGAACCCAATGTTAATGACAAGGGCACCGCGTTTGGCGGATCGATGGCCGCGATTGCGGCGCTGACCGGCTGGACCATGACCACGCTGACCCTGCGCAATCACGGCGAAAGCGCCGAGATCGTGATCATCGACAGCCACCTGAAATTTCTGCGGCCGGTGCGTGAGGGGATTGTGGCCGAATGCGTGCTGCCGGAACCGGCGACGGCAGAGCAATTCATTCACCGTTACCAGGAGCGCGGCAAGGCTCGCTGGACCGTTGAGGTGGTAATTTGCGCCGATGGCGAACCCGCCATGACCTTCAAGGGCCAATACGGGGTGTTCCGCCCGGAAGCCAGCTGATTCGTTTCATGCTTCAAGCCACTGATTGAGCCGCTGGATCAGATCCGGGTTCGAGCGCCGAAGCGGCCAGTGCGATTTGCCAGATTTCCTGCAAATATCGTCCGACCAGTTCCACGAGGACGCCATCCAACCGGCCTTCGCGGACGAAGGCCCGCAGCATCTCCAGAATTTCGTCCGGCGGCAGTGATTCCCGGTAGGGCCGTTGCTGGGCCAGCGCCTCAAACACATCGGCCACCGCGATGATCCGCATTTCAACAGTCAGTTCCGCCCCACGGCGTTGAAAAGGATAGCCCCGCCCGTCCGGGGTTTCGTGATGGTAGGCCGCCCACAGGGTGATGTCCTCCAGCCCGGCAATCCCGCGCAGAATCTGATAAGTCTCGAAGCTGTGGCGCTGGATTATTGCCCGCTCTTCCAAGGTCAGTGCGCCATGCTTTTCCAAAATCGCGTCCGGGACTTGCAGCTTGCCCAGGTCATGCAGCAGCCCGGCGACCTCAATCTTGGCGCAGGTTTCACTGGATAATCCGGCCCGCTCGGCCAGGAATCGCGCCAACTGCGCCACCCCCAGCGAATGCCGCATCGTATAAGGACTCTTGGCGTCAACGACCTGGGCGAACAACAGTGCCAGTTGCCGTAGTTCCGGGAAGCTGATCAGGATGGGATGGCATTCCTCCTCACGCTCGTAGATGAAGCGAATCAGGTGGCGTGATTCCAGACTCAACCAGAATGCCTCGCTGGCGGACACATTCAGAAACAGCGCCACCAGCTCCGGGGCGAAAAGGGAGCCGCTCAAACCTGAGATGGTCTCGCGGATGGCGTGGCGGGCTAACAGCAGATCACGTTCGTAGTGAGGCTTAGCCAGTGCATCCACCCGATCCACCAGGTAGATCAGATTGCTCAGCCGGGCGACCGATTCGGAAATGTCCAAGCGATGCAAGGCATCCCAGTGGCTGTGATGATAGCGGATGAGCGGGGCCAGATGAGCCAGCGGCGGAAACTGGTCGAGCAACTCGCTGCCCTTGATGCAATGCTGTTCTGAACCCTCCCAATCCAGCTCGTTGACCAGGTAGCAATGCACATGGGTGGAGGACACCCCGCAATCGTGCAGCAGCGCGGCGTGAAACAGGTCTCCCAGTTCCTTGGCGCCCAGACCCAGGGCGAGACCACACTGCGTCACCATAAATCCGACTCGTTTGCCGTGGAACACTTCATCCACCCCAACCAGATCGAGCGCATCGGACAAAGCGTGAATCGCCTGACCGAGGTCGATGGCGATACTCGTCAAACGGCGATCCGGGGAATGAATCACGGCTGTTGAGCGGGAGCGAGTGGCTGGGTGGGCGCTGGACGATGAAGGGCTTGAGCGCGAACCTTGTAGTTCTGATAAGCCGGAATAGCGATAGCGGCGACGATGCCCAGTATGGAAATCAGTGGCAGAATCGAGGCCAGCAGAATTACGCCGAGGGTATTGGGCGGCGGCGGGTAACCGAAGCGGTTGGAACCTTGGGTTCCCGGCATGATCAGCAGCACCAGATACAGCACGAAACTGGCGACGGGGATCGCCATCAACAACACCCACCAGCCGCTGGCGTTGAAATCGTGCAGGCGCTGAATGGCCAACAGCAGGGACACGGCCAGCGCCATCAGCCCCAGCAGGATCACTACGCCGACGCCCAGCCACTGAAAAGCCTCACTACCACCGTGTGGCCTGACCATTGCGAGGACAGCGCCGCCCAAAATGGCGATGGACAGATAGACCAACAGCACCAGTCCGACGGAATAGCCAATATAGCGCACCCGGCCCAGCCGGCCTCGCGTCGAGAAGACGTTGAGTTCGCCAAATTGGGGCGGCGCGATGGGAGTAATGGCGCTGTGCGGCGGCTGATAAGGACTGGCGTCACTGTTCATGGCATTCTCCAACTCCAAGGGTAGCCTTGTGGCAACGGGATACACCGCTCTGCCAGACCGCAAGGGCGGGCGACATTCTGGCGCTGGCTTTCTTCAGGCACTGAACCATGCCATGCTTTTCAATATCAGTTTCCACCAGTCGCGTCCTGCAATTATGCCTGAACCTGCTTTGCTGGATACCGTCCGCCAGATCGAAACCCCCGAAGGCATCACCCTGAGTTTGCGGGCGGCCGGCCCGGTGGCGCGGGCGCTGGCCTGGAGCATCGATCTGCTGATCCAGTGCATGGCGCTGCTGGCGCTACTGATCGCGCTGGCGACCCTGAGCCAGGGCGGGTTTGGCGTATGGCTGATTGCGCTGTTCCTGACCGAATGGCTATATCCGGCGCTATTCGAGGTCTACGCCGGCGGCGCGACCCCTGGCAAAAAGGCGCTGGGTCTCATGGTCGTCCATGCCAACGGGACTCCGGTGGGCTGGTCAGCGGCGCTGATTCGCAACCTGTTGCGGGCGGCAGATTTTCTGCCGGTGCTGTACGGTTTCGGGATGGTCGCCATGTTCAGCAATCGCGATTTTCAGCGCCTTGGCGATCTGGCTGCCGGCACTCTCGTCATCTACCGTGATCCGCCGATCCTCGCCCTCACTTTGCTGCCTGGCCCGGCCTTGCCCCCGCCGTCGCTGAGTCTTGCCGAACAGCAGCTCATCATCGACTTCGTCGAGCGCAGCACGATCCTCAATCCCGCCCGGCAGGCCGAACTGGCCGAATTACTGACCGGATTCACCCGGTTGACCGGCATGGCCGGTGTCGAGCGGCTCCAGGCTTACGCCCGCTGGCTAGCCGGAGATCACTCATGAAGCAGCGTCAATTCGAGCGCCGCCATAGCGCCGAGTGGCAGGCTTTCGCTGCCCGACTGGAGCGGCTGGAGCGGCGTTCCCCACTGAAAAATCTGCCCCAACCCGCGCCGTTGCCGGTGCTGGAGCTGCCCGCCGCCTACCGGCAACTGTGCCAGCAATTAGCTATCGCCCGCAGCCGCTGCTACAGCAACGCCCTGAACGCCCGGCTGAACCAGTTGGCGTTACGCGCCTATCAGCAACTCTACCGTGGTCCCCAGGGCCGCTGGCAGGCCATGTTGCAGTTTCTGAGCACTGATTTTCCGCAGCGGGTGCGAGCCAACGCCGGGTTATTCTGGCTGTGCGCCGCGCTGTTTTATCTACCGTTACTGGGGATGGGACTGGCGGTTTATCAGGCGCCCGAACTGATTTACAGCCTACTGGCCCCGGAGAGAGTCACCGATCTGGAAGCGATGTATGCACCGGGCCAGGCCGCCGTTGACCGGGCGGCTTCCAGCGATCTGGCGATGTTCGGCTATTACATTCGCAATAACATCGGCCTCGGCTTTCGCACCTTCGCCGGCGGGATCCTGCTGGGGATCGGCGCGGTGTTTATGTTGCTGCTGAACGGGCTGTTTATCGGCGCGGTGTCCGGTTACCTGACCGCCAAGGGTCTGACCGAAACTTTTTATACCTTCGTTGCCGGCCACGGCGCCTTTGAACTGACCGGAATCGTGCTGGCTGGGGTGGCGGGCCTGAAACTGGGCTGGGCAGTGGTCGCGCCGGGCCGCTGGAGCCGGAGTGCGGCGTTGCGTCAAGCCGCCTCCGACGGGGTGCGGCTGATTCTCGGCATGACCGCCTTGCTGACCCTGGCCGCATTCATTGAAGCCTTTTGGTCATCGAACCATGCGATTCCAGCGGAAATTAAATATACGGTTGGCGGGATCGGCTGGTTGCTGATCATCCTCTACCTCAGTCGAGCTGGCCGTGATGTCGCTTGAATCGGCAACGGTCGCTTTGCGCCTACGCAATCCCTGGGAAGCAACTGATCTGGGCGTCGCGATGGTGCGTCACTGGATCGGGCCGGTTTATGGCGCGTGGTTTACGGTGGCGCTGCCGCTGTTCCTGCTGCTGCACCTGCTGTGCTGGGGGAACTGGTGGCTCATTCCGTGGTTGCTGTGGTGGCTCAAACCCTGGCTGGATCGGGCTCCGCTGTACCTTCTCGGTCATGCCCTGTTTGGCGATCCGCCCAGCCGTCGCCAGTTTCGGCGGGAATTGCCCCGGCTGCTGTTCCGCCAACTGATAGCCGCGCTCACCTGGCGACGCTTTGATCTGGCCCGATCCTTCGTTCTGCCGGTTTCGCAACTGGAGGGTCTGTCCGGCAAGGCCCGCCGGCAACGACTGCGCGATCTGGGTCAACCGGGGCGGGGACCGGCGGTCTGGTTGACCTTGGTCTGCGCCAATGTGGAAGCGGCGCTGGATTTCGCGTTGTTGATGCTGGTCTGGCTACTGATCCCCGATGTGGTCGCCCTGGAATTTGGCGATCTGCTGGACGACGGCAGCGCCTGGGGGCAACTGTGGCTGAACATCATCGGTTTCTGCGGAATGAGCCTGGTCGAGCCGTGCTACGTGGCCGCCGGTTTTGCGCTGTATCTGAACCGGCGCACCAGACTGGAGGCGTGGGATCTGGAACTGGGCTTCCGGCGGATGGCCGCACGATGGGCTGGACCAGGCCGGACGGTGGCGAGGCTGGCGGTGCTGGTCGTGGGACTGAGCCTGCTGACCGCTCCGGGAATGAGCCGGGCTGACCATGACGAACTCTCCCTATGCGAGCAACGCCGGGTCCGCGAAGCCGAACTGGCCCAATCGCCTAGCCCGGTCAAACAGGCGCTGGAGGAAGTCCTGCGCGAACCGCCATTGCAACCCTGCGAATGGCGGCAACGCTGGCGATTCCGGGAGGATGAACCGTCGGGAGCAGCACCCGAACCGCCATTCCGCCATGACCTGTTGGCCCAGTGGTTCGCCGGGGCGGTCGAAATGCTGCTGTGGTTTGCCTTCGGTCTGTTTCTGGCTGTGGTTGGCTGGTGGGCGCTGCGGAAAGCGCCCCGCGCCCTGGCCCGTATTCGACGGCGTTCGATCCAACCGTCCCCGTTACTCGCGCAAGGCCGCTATGAGGCAATTTCTCCTCCATCGGCGGATCTGGCCGACGAGGCGTGGCGGCTGTGGATCGCCGGCCAGTCCCGTGAGGCGGTGCGGATGCTTTATCAAGGTAGCCTGGCCGGACTGGCGACCCACTACCGCTTGCCGACCCCAGCCAGCGCCACCGAAGAGGACTGTCTGCGGTTGGCGGCACGCCACCTGGCTGACCCGGAACTACGCGACTTCTTCCACCGCCTGACCCGCAGCTGGCAAGCCGTCGCCTATGCTCATCGCCCACCGGACGCGGCTGTTGCCCAAACCCTGTGCCAGCAATGGCCCCGCTATTTCGCCGTCGGCGGCGAGTGGCCGGCATGAGCCGCCGCACCTGGTTACTGCCGTTGACGCTGCTGGCGCTGCTGCTGGCCGGCAGCCTGGCGTGGTGGCTGAGTCAGCAGCTGATCCAGCGCAGCGAAGAGGTGTACGCCGGTTATGGCGAAGCGGTCCAGCGCAACCCATTTTATGCGGCGGAGCGGCTGTTGACCCGGCTGGGCCGGACGGTTCACAGCGTGCGTCGGCTGGATGAATTGCCCGATCCGCTCGATCCTGCTGATACCGTACTGATGGCGATTCCGACTTACGCCCTGAACGCCGCCGCCAGTCAACGCTTGCTGGACTGGGTGGAGCAAGGCGGGCATTTGCTGATCGCGGTGCAGCAGGAACAGGAGCCAGACCGGGGTCTGGATCATCTGCTCAATGCGCTGCATGTCCGCAGTCATCGGGTTGAAACAGCGGTTTACGACCCGGTGACGGTCACGCTGAAGGGTGCGGCTGATCCCGATGTTGCTCCGTCGTTTCAGCTCCGCTTTCAGTCTGATCTGCGCCTCAACGATGCGCCGTGGTTGCCGCTGCGCTGGGGCCGGGGCCGGGTGACGCTGCTGACTGACCTTGACCTGTTTGGCAATGACCGGCTGATGGATCACGATCACGCCGATTGGCTATGGGCGCTGCTGGAGCAGCATCCGGGCGGCGCTGTCTGGCTGCAATACCGGATGTTGGCGCCGTCGCTGGCGCAACTGCTGTGGCAGCACGCCTGGATGCCGTTGCTGGGGCTGATAGTGACCCTGCTGGCCGGGCTGTGGCATTACAGCCAGCGACTGGGGCCAGTGCTGATGCCCCGTGCAGGCGAACCACGCCGGTTGATCGATCACCTGCAAGCCAGTTCCCGGTTTCTGTGGCGGCACGGCGCGGGGCCAATGCTGCTGCACGCCGCCCGTCAGTACGCGCAGCGCCGACACGCCGGCGCACCACCTGACCCCACGGTGCTGGAGGATTCCGATCAACCACTGACCGAGCGCGAGTTGATTCAAATCATACACAACCTGCAACGCCTTAATCGGCCGCCATCATGAATCGCCTGAGTTCTTCAACGCCTTCCTGATGGGTTGGCTTCCTCTCTCCAAATGATTTAATCCCCTACGCTGTATAGGAAACCGGTAGACGCTCATGCTCACCGCTGTCGTACCCCCCACGCCTGTTACCGATTCCAGACTGGACTGCTTCCACTGTGGTTTGCCGGTTCCACCCAATGCCCATTTTGCTGTCGTCATTGACGGTCAGCGCCAACCAATGTGCTGCCACGGTTGTGAAGCCGTGGCGGAAGCAATTGTCGCTGCTGGACTCACCGACTTCTACCATCATCGCACGACGCACTCCCAACGGGCCGAGGATTTAATCCCGGAGCAACTGCGTGAATTGGCGTTATATGACCGGGCCGATTTGCAAAAGAGCTTTGTTCGCATTGAGGGCGAACATCTCCGCGAAGCTGCGTTAATGCTGGAAGGGATCGTCTGCGCCGCCTGCGTCTGGCTTAGTGAACGACACGTTAATGCGCTGCCGGGCGTTCTGGAATTTCGGGTCAACTATTCCACTCACCGCGCCCAAGTACGTTGGGACGAACAGCAGATCAAACTCAGCGCGATTCTTACAGCCATTGCCGCAATTGGCTATGTTGCACATCCTTTTGATCCTAATCGGCAGGAGGCGGTGCAGAAACGTGAACGCACCATTGCCTTGCGCCGACTGGCGGTGGCCGGTATTGGATCGATGCAGGTGATGATGCTGGCGGTTGGACTCTACGCCGGCGATTATCAGGGGATGGAATCCTGGATTCAGGATTTTCTGCGCTGGATTTGCCTGATTTTAACCGTGCCGGTCATTGGCTATGCCGCACAACCGTTTTTCATTGCGGCGTGGCGTGATCTACGAAATCGGCAATTAGGCATGGATGTGCCAGTGACCTTGGCGATCAGCGCTGCTTTTATCGCCAGCGTCTGGTACACCACACAAGGCGGCGGCGAGGTTTATTACGATTCCGTCACCATGTTCGTATTTTTTCTGCTGACCGGACGGTTTCTGGAAATGACGGCCCGGCATCGGGCCGGCCAGATTTCCGAGGCGCTGGTGCGAATGCTGCCGGCCATGACCACCCGGCTGGATGATGCAGGCGGCGAAACCATCGTGCCGATTGCCGAACTCGTCCCCGGCGACCGGGTGCTGCTGCGGCCCGGCGCCACCATCCCCGCCGATGGTCGGGTGCTGGAAGGAGTGAGCAGCGTTGATGAATCGCTGCTCACCGGCGAAAGCCTGCCATTGTCCAAGCAGCTTGGCGAAACGCTGATCGGCGGTTCGGTCAATGTCGAAAGCCCGCTGGTGATGCGGATCGAGAAGGTCGGCGGCGATACCGCACTGTCGGCGATTGTGCGGCTGCTGGATCGCGCCCAGAGTGAGAAGCCGCGTCTAGCCTTGCTGGCGGACCGGATCGCCAGCCAGTTTGTCACTGCCTTATTGGTCGTGGCGGCGGCGGTCTTTGCCGCGTGGTGGACGCTCAGCGATTTCGATACCGCTTTCCGTATTACCCTAGCGGTCCTGGTGGTGAGCTGCCCATGCGCGCTGTCACTGGCGACCCCGACCGCGATTGTCGCGGCCACAGGCGCATTGACCCGGCTGGGCGTGTTGACTACGCGAGGTCATGCCTTGGAAACACTGGCGCGGACCACCCACGTCATTTTCGACAAGACCGGCACCCTGACCTATGGCCGACCACAGGTGGTGGCGGTGGAACCGGTGGCCGATCTGGACCCGCAACAGAGTTTGGCGCTGGCGGTCGCCTTGGAGCGCGGCTCCGAACACCCGGTCGGGCGCGCTCTGGCCGAAGTCGCCGGGCCGGTAATTCTGACTGCGACCGCCTTGAAGAACACACCCGGCAGCGGTGTCGAAGGCTGGATTAACGGGCGTTGCTACCGGATTGGCCGACCTGGCTTTGCGGCGGGGTTGGGCGGCGCAACAACGGCGGAGCAGCGGACGGATGGCGACGCCGCCGGCATCTGGGTGGCGCTGGGCGATGAAACCGGCTTATTGGCCTGGTTCCGTTTGACCGACGCCTTGCGGCCCGGCGCAGCGACCGCAGTCGCGGCGTTGCAGGCGCGGGGGCTGAAGGTGGCGTTGTTGAGCGGCGACCGTCAGGAGACGGTAGCGCACATTGCCCGCGAAGTCGGGATTACCGAGGCCTCCGGTGGGATGACTCCGCAGGACAAGCTGGATCGGCTGCGCGAATGGCAGCAGCAGGGCGCAATTGTGGCGATGGTCGGTGACGGGGTCAATGATGCGCCGGTGCTGGCCGCCGCACAGGTTTCGCTGGCGATGGGCAGCGGCGCTCAGCTGGCTCACGCCACGGCAGACATGATTCTGCTGACCGAACGGCTAGAGCATCTGGTGTCCGGGGTGGACAAGGCCCGGCAAACCTTATTGATCATGCGCGAGAACTTCGCTTGGGCTATCGGATACAATCTGCTGGCGGTGCCACTGGCGGCAGGAGGCTGGCTGACCCCGTGGATGTCGGCGCTCGGCATGTCGTTCAGTTCGCTGCTGGTTGTGGTGAATGCGCTGCGGCTCCGGCAATCCTGAATGGACAGCCGTCTTAAAATGGGAGGAGTTGCCTCATGCGGATTCTGTATCTATTGATTCCAATGGCGCTGGGTGTCATGGGTGTAGCGCTCTGGGCCTTTCTGTGGGCGGTGCGCACCGGCCAGTTCGATGATCTGGACGGCCCGGCCCACCGGATTTTGATGGACGACGATGACCCGCGCATTCCTCATTCCAGTCAGCGTCGGAATGATGATCATACCCTGGATAGCTGAGTAAAACCGGCTGCATTTTCACTAAACCTGCTAGGAGATAATTAACCATGTTCAGTTTTGAAAACTTCCCGCTGACCATTATTTTTATCCTGATTGTTGCGTCTTGGCTGAGTTTTCTTTCAGTCGTCCCGTGGAATAACCTGTTCTGACTCCCCGTCCGTTCTTGCAGGAAAGGGATGAAATAAAAGTCGCAGCTTTAAAGCGGCCCGTTGTAACCAGCCGCTTTCCTCTGCAAGGGGGAAAGCGGTTTTTATTGACGCCCAAGCGGAATAAATCGATGAGCAGCGTACTGGAATTGCTGGATCGGGAGCACATCTTGGCCGGATTAACGGCTACGGCACAATCGGCATTAAGCCGGCTGGAACTGTTTCCGATGCTGGACTCCACCAATGCTTATTTGCAAGCGGGAGCGCGGGAAGATTGGCCAAGCGGCGCGGTCTGTCTGGCGGAACAGCAGAGCGCGGGTCGGGGCAGGCTGGGACGGCGTTGGCAAACACCCTTTGGGGCCAGTCTGGCGCTGTCGCTATTGTGGCGTTTCCACTTGCCGCCGGACGCACTCAGTGGTCTGAGTCTGGCGACCGGGATTGCCGCAGCCCGTACCGTGCAAACCCTTGGCGTCGCCGAGGTTGGCCTCAAATGGCCGAATGACGTGTGGTGGCGGGAGCGCAAACTCGGCGGCATTCTGCTGGAATCCGGCGGAGGTTCTGGCGAATTTTATGTCGTGGCTGGAATTGGTTTGAATATAAACCTACCGCCATTTATTGGCGAACTGATTGATCAGCCGTGGGTGGATTTACGCGAAATTCTGGCGACAACCGCTATTTTCCGCAACTCGATTGCGGCAACGCTGATCAATGAGCTGGTCGAAATTTTTACCCGGTTTGAGCAGGGTGGTTTTGCCGATTTTGTTGGAGAATGGGCCAAATTTGACATCATCGCCGGGCGGCGGGTGCGCTTGCAAATGCTCAATAGTACTGTAACCGGTATTGCCCGTGGCGTTGATGAAACCGGCGCCTTGCTGCTGGAAAGCGAGTCCGGCGAGGTGAAGCCGTATATTGGCGGTGAAATCAGTCTGAGAGTCGAATCGTGATACTGTTGGCAGATGTCGGCAACAGCCGGATTAAATGGGTCAGTTGTGAACAGGGCAAATTCCGGCGGCGTGGACAGGCCCGGCATGGCAAGGAAAGCTGGCCTGAACTGGCGGCCCGTTTGTGGCAAGAGTTGCCGCGCCCGCAGCGAGTATTGATTGTCAGTGTGGCCGGTCCCTCAGTCCGGGCGGCATTAGCCCATTGGATTCAACAGACTTGGGCGATTGATGCTGAATTTGCGGCGCCCTCTGCTGCGGCCTTTGGAGTTCGCAACGCTTATGCTGAACCGGAGCGGATGGGCGCAGATCGCTGGGTGGCGATGATTGCGGCGCGAGCGTTGACCGGGCAGACCAGTTACATAGTGGATTGTGGGACGGCGGTCACGATAGACGCGCTGGCGGCGGATGGACAGCATTTGGGCGGTGTCATTTTTCCGGGAATACGGTTAATGCGCGAGGCGCTGTATCGGGAAACCCGACAGATTCCCCCAGAAACCGGCGCAGTGCGCTTATTCGGCCATAATACGCGTGATGGAGTCTGGGGCGGAACGGTCTATGCAGTCGCGGCGGCGATTGACGGGATTACCGAGCGAATGGCGGCGACTCATGGGCCGGGATTGCGACTACTGACCGGTGGCGGTGGAATGCTGGTCTTGCCGCATTTGCAAGGTCATTATCGGCTGGAGCCGGACTTATTGTTCATTGGCTTGCGCGTGATTGCCGGCGCTTAGTCCCATCCGCGCCGGATAGGATAAAAATGAGCCCTTTACTTCGATAAAAAGCAGTTTGGAAAACATAACTTGATTTTTCACATCGCCTGATACAGCCTCCAAAATTGCTATTCACACTCTGAAGCCTTAGCTCTTGAGACCAAAGTTTCCTGTGGAAAACCGGATGAAATTGAACCTGTCCATTCGCGCCAGCATTCTGGTGACCACACTGTTTCCACTCCTGCTGATTCTGCTCGGTGGAATTGGGATCGTCTCTGAAAGCGTCCAGACCAGCACCCTGGCCCAAAATATGAGTCGCAATGTTATTTGCTTTCAGGCCGCCAGTGACCTTATCACCGAATTGCAGCGGGAACGTGGCCGCACTTCAATGCTCCTAACCGGCGCATTGACCCGCACTGAACTGGACGGGCAACGCCGCAAAACCGACGCCCGTCTGGAGCCGTTCCGTGCGGCGCTAAACGCCAGCAATCTTGGTGTCGGCAAGCAACGCCAGTACGCCCCGGAAATGTTCGGGATCGACACTCTCCGCAGCGAGATCGGCGCAACCGTGACCGAACCGACGGTGGCGATTTCGCGGTACAGCGAAAAAATTGATCGGCTTCTACAGTTGATGAACGCTATCGCCAACACTCCAACGAGCAAAGGCGTCGGCAAGACCTTGACCTCGCTGCTGGTACTGGAAAGCGCCAAGGAAAATGCCGGCATTCTCCGCGCCACGGTTTCGGGAATCCTGGGAGTCAACCAACCCTTGTCGGAAGAACAGGTGATGACCGTGCTGCGGCTCAAGGGCGGCATTGACGCCAACCTGTCCTCCAAGGCGTTGACCCTCCTTCCTGAGAGCGTCAATCGGATCAAAGGATTCGCCGACCAGCCGGACTGGCGGCAAATGAACCGGACAATCCGCATCGTGCTGGACCACTCCCACAGCGGCGACTTTGGAATAAAACCAGCCGAGTTCTGGCAAGTCGCCACTAGCGTGGTTGATGATCTGGAAGCACTGGTTCGGATCGAGATCAGCAGCATTCTGGCAAAAACTGCCCAACTGGAACACGAGGCGATCCTCAACTCGTGGGGAATTGTCGCCGGCCTGCTGGGGGTGCTGTGCATGGCACTGGTGTTCGCGCTGGTCATGGCGACCAGCATTATCCGGCCGATTCATCATCTGGTGGCGATGTTCAAGGATATTGCCGAGGGTGATGGCGACCTGACCCAACGACTGGCGGTGTCCGGCGTCCATGAGATCAGCGACCTGGCCCGCCATTTCAACCGCTTCGTCGAAAAGCTTCAAGGCATTATCGGCCAAATGGTTGGTTATACGGGGACAGTCGCTTCGGCAGTCACCGGATTGTCGGCCATCAGCGTCCAGACCACCCAGAGCGTCCAGACGTTGTCCTCGCGGACGGCGACTGTTGCGGCGGCAGCCGAACAGTCC